>OZ241857.1:0-1940504 GCA_965203315.1 Candidatus Nitrosopumilus sp.
CTATCGGACTAAACTTTGTATTTATGTACTACTTTTTAGACGACTCTGATACATCCTATGCACTATTTGGTACAACAGTTATTGGTATAATGCTAGTTCCAATAATACAAAAGATTACAGATCGATACACAAACTACAAGTATAAACCCGTAAACGAGATCGCTGACTCGGCCAAGTGGGGATATGCATCATTGACTCTTATGGGGATAATCAAAGGGCTCCAGTCTACAGGCCCATTCATGATCGCACTCGTAGTCGCAATAATAGTGTCATACAGTATAGCATCAGCAGCTGCTCCTGTAGGCGCCGATCCAGTACTCTATGGCATCTTTGGCACCTCGCTTACAGCAATGGCGATGTTGAGTCTTGCAGGAATTGTTCTAAGTATAGATGCATTTGGACCAATTGCAGATAATGCAGGCGGTATAGTTGAAATGACAAAGATGGGTGAAGAAAATCGTCGAATCACTGACGAGATCGATGCGGTGGGAAACACCACAAAGGCTGTGACGAAAGGATTTGCAATAGCTAGTGCAGCTCTAGCTGCATTGGCCATGATTCAAGCATTCCAATACGAGGCTGCACACATCTTTGAAGGTGTACTAGATCTAGACTATGGTTTGACAAATCCTGCTGTAATAGTTGGATTACTGGTAGGCGGTCTAATTCCATTTATTATTACTGGACAATTGATCAACGGAGTATCGCGTGCAGCTGGCAAGATGGTTGACGAAGTAAGACGACAATTCAAAGCAGATCCAAACATACTCGAAGGTAAATCAAAACCAGACTATGCAAAATGTGTTGATATCGCAACAGTTGCGTCTATTAAAGAACTATGGAAGCCAGCAATCATAGCGATCATCGCTCCTATAATATTGGGCATACTTTTAGGTCCAACTGCTGTCGCTGGACTCTTGATGGGATCAGTGGTTACCGGCATCTTTCTTGCATACCATCTAGCAAATACTGGCGGAGCATGGGACAACGCAAAAAAGTTAGTCGAGATGAAAGGCTTGAAAGGATCTCAAGAACACAAGGTTGCTGTAGTGGGTGATATAATTGGCGATCCTTACAAAGATACAGCAGGCCCTGCACTAAACACTGTGATCAAACTACTCAATACTATTGCAATAGTATTTGTATCTGCATTTGTCGCAATCATCTCTCTTTGAATATGTGTGAGACTACTAAATTGGAGTTTACGCACCTAAACGAATCTGTTGGTGGTGCATCGGAATAGATATTCATATTCATAAGTCTGTCTCGACTATTCTACTTTAATCGCTAGTGTCTGCAAACTAGTCAAGCAAGATATAAATGATGTTTGCCAAAATTCCAGTCATGTCGTCTACTATTTCACTACCCACATGTGATTGTTGTAATCGACACATTATGCCAAACGACAAATGTGTCAAGTTTAATTGTCCTGACTGTGGCAAAAAGCTCATCTGGAGATGTCAGAGTTGTCGAGAGTCAGTTCGATCATATGTCTGCACTTTATGTAACTTTCATGGACCTTGAGTAAACATGGCACAACTATTGTTAATCACAAAGATTCTTCCGCAAGGAATTGAGATCGATCTAGATGCTGTAGCCGGTGCCATAAAGACCAATCTCAAAGAGGGAATAGTCATGAAGCGACATGTTAAAGAGCCACTTGCTTTTGGATTAGAGTTTCTAAAGGCAGAGTTTATTCTAGATGACAAAGAAGGTCAGATGGATCTACTAGAAGAGTCGGTACGTTCAACGCCTGGCGTCAGCGAGTTTGAAGTCTTGAACATGAGCCGAATGTCTGTAGATATGAAGTAGGTGATTCGTTGGTACGCAAAGAAGGATCTTTGCAGATGCGTGTAGGCGAAGCAAAACAGCGCGACGTTGGTAAGAAACGCGCAAGAATTGGACCTGACGCGATGGACTTTCTAAAGGCGACTCCAGGAGACATCATTGAGATAAATGGATTGAGTTCAAGCTGTGCTGTAGTATGGCCGGTTGATGAAGATGAAAAGTTTCAGGATATAATTAGAATCGATGGTCAGACTAGAAAAAATATCCGTGCAGCACTGAACGACAAGGTCCAAGTTAGATGTGTAACATCAAAGATGGCCAAATCGATATCCCTCGTTCCAGTACACGACTCTGTCGCAGTAGATAAAGAGTTTACAGACTTTGTAAAGAACAGGCTCAAGGGATTGCCGATAATGGAGGGAGATGAGATATCGGTTATGATTCTGGGAAACTCTATGGACTTTAAGATCATAAAGTCTTCACCCAAAGGTGTCGTAAAGATAGATCGTTCCACCACGTTAAACATATCTGCTGATGCCGAGATCGATCGCAAGGTTCATAGAGTCACATATGAGGAGGTTGGAGGACTAGGTGTAGAGGTCAAGGCGATGCGTGAAATAGTCGAGCTACCTCTCAAACACCCAGAGCTATTTGCAAGACTTGGCATCGAACCGCATAGTGGCATCTTGTTGTATGGGCCACCTGGTTGTGGAAAGACGCTACTTGCAAAGGTCTTGGCAAGCGAGTCTGAAGCAAACATGTTCTCGATAAATGGGCCAGAGATAATGAACAAGTATTATGGAGAGACAGAAGCCAAACTGCGCGATATGTTCAAAGAAGCTAAAGATCACTCCCCTAGTATAATATTCATTGATGAGATCGATGCAATAGCACCAAAACGTGAAGAGGCATATGGAGACGTAGAGAAACGTGTTGTAGCTCAATTACTCGCACTGATGGACGGATTGACCGATAGGGGCAACGTCATCGTACTGGGTGCTACAAATAGACCTGATAGCGTTGATCCTGCACTCAGGAGACCAGGTAGATTTGATCGAGAGTTCGAGATATCTGTCCCAAACGAAGACGGCAGATTGGATATCTTGTTGATTCATACACGAGGAATGCCTGTGAGTGATGAGATCGATCTAAAGGATCTCGCATCTGATCTACATGGGTATACTGGCGCTGATATCAAGTCATTATGTCGTGAAGCGGCCATGAAGTCGATACGGCGATATCTTCCAGAGATTGATCTAGAGACAGAAAAGATCTCATCCAACGTACTTCAGTCTATGCAGATCAGGTTAGTGGACTTTTATGATGCTATGCATGAAGTAGTTCCTACAGCAATGCGTGAGTTTTATGTAGAACGTCCCAAGATATGGTGGAGAGATGTTGGTGGACTATGCGATGTAAAAGATGCACTCACCGATAATCTGATCGCTGCGATCAAAGAACCGAGTCGATTTACAAAGATGGGAATCAAGCCCCCTCGTGGAGCTCTAATATATGGACCACCTGGCTGTGGAAAGACACTGCTTGCAAGAGCTCTCGCAACCGAGACCGGAGCAAACATGATTCTAGTTCGAGGTCCAGAGATATTGTCAAAATGGATCGGCGAGTCAGAGAAGGCAGTACGTGAGATCTTTCGCAAGGCCAAATCATCTTCTCCATGTATCGTAGTCTTTGACGAACTAGACTCCCTAGCTCGAAACAAATCTGGTGAAGGAGGTGTAGGTGAGACTGTTCTGAGTCAACTCTTGACCGAGATCGAGGAAGGAATAACATCTCGTGTGGTTGTTGTAGGAATCACGAATAGGCCTGATATCTTGGACAACTCACTCCTTAGGACCGGTCGACTTGATCTTACCTTGTATGTTCCACCTCCAGATGAACGAGGTAGATTGGAGATCATTGAGATCTTGACAAGAAAGATGCCGCTTGCCAAAGATATCAAACTACAAGAGATCGCATTCGCAACTCAAAATTATACGGGCGCCGATCTAGCTGCGTTATGTCGTGAGGCTGCTGTCCACGCAATGAAGAGTAACTCTACAAAGATCACTAGTCAAGACTTTGCAAATAGTCTGACTTTGATAAAACCATCTATCACAAAAGAGATCGATCAGTGGTACACATCGGTAAAGGAAAGTATATCTAATGTCGTACCAAACTCAACAGATAGGACGTTTTACGGATAAAGATGGCTATACCACTACGAAACATAATACTTGACAAGATCAAAGAGGCAGGATCTCTCACCGATGCTGAGCTCTTTAAGATGATCACAAAAGACGATCTAGTGGTATCTAGTGCAAAATTTAACAAGATGCTTTTAGATTTGGAGATCTTGGGACTGATCAACGTTACATGGATGACCAAGGACGAAAAGCGAGTAGAGATAGCTGTGGTGGATAGTAGGGTAGATGATGTTGAGATGGAGAACAAAAAGATGCTAGAGAGAGACTACGAGTCTAGTTTTCCTGGATTTGAAGGATAGTTAGTATAGATTATAATGAAATGCTGCATCTAGCGCTACTGCTACAAATATTATCGTCAGATATGGTGCAGTAACCTTGTATGCCTTCCAAGCAAACTCGGACGTAGGATTGTTTGTGAGTTTGTAATGGTATACGAGCATTAGTGAACCCGACGCTGCTGCAATTATTGTATACACTAGTCCCATACCATCTGGAATGAGTCCCAATATCAGCGAATATGGCAGCAGTATTATTGTATTTGCGAGTATATACTTTGACGTCTTGTCCATACCAACCACCACTGGCAGCATTGGGACATTTGCTTGCGCATACTCGTCCTTGATCTTCATTGCAAGGCACCAAAAGTGAGATGGCGTCCACACAAAGACCAAAAAGCCTACAAGAAACCCTAATAGATCCATGCTTGCCGTAGCTGCTGACCAACCGGCCCACGCAGCAGCACTGCCTGCAATTCCACCAATTACGATATTGGATGTGTTTAGTCGTTTTAACCATATCGTATAAATTACAACATACGAGAATATGCCTACCGCTATAAAGAATGCCGATACTGGATTTAGTGCAACAAAGCCGTATACGACAGATATGCAACTCAGTATCATACCGTACAGCAGTACATGCGTTGCAGATATTCGTCCAGAAGGAATCGGTCTAGTACTGGTTCTACTCATCTTTGGATCGATGTCTCTGTCATAGTAGTGATTGAGTGCGCTAGAACCTGCTGATGCGAGTGCGCCTGCTACAACTATGTGCAGATATGCCCAATAGTCTAACGGTGGTACATTTGGTACCAACATACTTGCAGCAAACATAGAAGTAACTGCTGTTATGACCAACAGAACTACTATGCGTGGCTTTGATATCTCGATCAGTTCTTGGACTCCCAATCTGATATCGTCTCTCTTGGAGGCATTTAATTTGTTTCACTATCTAGAATCATGTGTCTTTGGCACCAAATTTCCAAAGGAATAAGTATATCGCTACTATCGCTACAGTTGTATGAGTAATTGGGATCTCATGATGCCAGGTATGGGACTCACTGCCATCGGTTTGGCTGGTCTCACTATATCATATGCAGATATTGCACACACCTTTATTGATGGAATGCATGCCTTGACGGGCTTGACCATGTTTATAGGGCTGATTTTTTTGTCCGTCGGAATCTTGGACGGTGGTATCTCGACTAGCAATAGAGCCAAAGCCACAACATTGGTGATACTATCGATCGCATTAGGATTTGGAATGTTTGCGTTTACGATGAATACATCCAACTATACAGTAACACTAGCTGGAATATTGATGGCTATTGCATTTCCATCCATACTGATCGCATACGTTGCGATGAAACATCCAAAGTTTCTCAAACCTGTGGGATCTATTGCAGGCATTGCAGGCGCTACTGGCATAATAGTGTGGGTTGCGTTTGGATTTGTGAGTCCAGATACATATATGATTCCACAAGCTATAGTAGTTCCTGAAGAACCACAAGAGATAGAGGTAGAGATAATCGGTGAACTCTTTACAGTTGAGGTGCTCCCCGAATCGTCGATCAGTGGTAACCCTGGATATGATCCCGAAGATATTACCGTTGTACAAGGAGATGGGATCGAGTGGTTCAACAATGATACACTGGCTCACACTGTGACTAGCTTTGAGGACTTTGGTGAGACATTTGACTCTGGTCTGTTTGATGCAGGCGGGACATATACACTAGTAACTACTGAGATGGATCCTATCACGTACGATTACTTTTGTAGCGTTCATCCATGGATGCGAGGAACTATAACGATCGAATAGTATTGCAACTAGTAATATCTCCCAAACAGTGTGAACAGTTAAAGCAGCATGCCATGTCCCAAGCACCAAACGAATCATGTGCTCTTTTGTTTTGTCGCGGTGATATCATACATGATATATTTCTAACAGAGAATGTGTTGAACTCGTCGACTAGATTCAGTATATCTCTAGAGCAGTTACGTCTAGCATACAAAATTGCAGAGACACAAAGTTTTGATACGGTTGCAATATTTCACTCTCATCCAAACTCTATCGCGTATCCGTCAAAGACTGACGAACAGTTTATGTACGTCAATCCTGTTCCGTGGTTGATATACTCTGGTGTTACTTGCAAGTTCAAGGCATTTATTCTAGATGTTGACGTATTGGAGATTCCACTTGTTGTATTATAGCGTACAAGTGTGATTTGTGTACTCTTGAGTTCTAGTACAACATATCAACGAAAAATAAGTTTCGACATAAATAACATGATCAAATCTTTATGAATCAAAATGTAAGGATCAAACTTTTTTTATATTTCAAGATGGAGTTTTTAATTAATCTATATCACAGTTGATCATACTGATTCATTGTTTGTGTCAGGACTCGTTTTTGGCGATATATTTTTTGACACATCTTTTAGCGTAAGTAACTCTAGCAATTCCAGATCTGTTCATTGCAGTTACAATAATCGATATAAAGTATACAGAACTGAGATTTTACCACACTCACTATAATTCTCTGATAATGGAATTATCTAACCCAATAACCATTTTATGTAGACGTAATTTTCACAACTTTTCAACTCGTTCTAGTTTTCCTTTACTCTTTTATCTCTAGATCTCTCATTTTGGAAATCCTTTAGATCTCTCTATTTCACCTAATTTGCGTAGTTTTGGAATAGATTTTGGGGGCAGGCTGTATTCTAGTTGGCAATGTAAGCTAGAGTTCAAGATTCTGGTAGACTACTTCAAAGCGGAAACCGATCATCTGGAATGCAGATTACATGTTCTACTCTTTTTGCTCAAAATCATCAACTCTGTCAACATTTCAATTTTTTCAAAGTCTGAGATTCTACAGCGCTATAGTGGCGGATACAGTTTATTTATGCCATGGAATTAGGGTTATCATGGAGATTCATGTATATGATACATACGTCAAGGCAGCTGACGGCCATACGATGCATTTTGATGTAATCACCGGTGAAAAAGACCATGAAAAAGCCATCCAATACGGTAAAGAATGGCTAAAGTCCATTGGTGAAGAGAATGCTACAATAACCCAGAATGAATGCCAATTCTGTCACTCACAAGGTGCCCCAGCTCCAGTTGAAGAGTCGATCAAGAGAGACGGCTACTTTATACAAAAGATGGAAGGTTGTCCATAATTTTTTAACCATTCTCTTTTTTTAGTTTTGGCAATTTATGGATATTATACTTTATCCGATGAATATTTTGAGTTAGTGGTTTGGGATTTGTACATAAACATCTCTCAATCACACTAGTGGTGTGTTTCATTCGTGATTACAAACATAATACTGTTATGTGCACATTTACAGCTCACAAACGTTATTGTTCAGATCCATAAATTTCTACAGTTGAGAGTAATGTATCTATTATGCCTAGCGAGAAATTATAGACAAACGTAAAGTTAACCATGAGCGTAATTAAAACAGTCATACAAAAGTCTAATAAAAAATCGAACTGGGAAAGTACGTATAATTGATATCTGACGTGAGACTATGTGAAAATATCTTCTAGTCTATCCTCATTTTGTGCGCGACGTATCTCCATTGCTATGCGCCTTCCCACGCCAAATGTTGTTCCGTACTGGTACTTTGTATATGGAGTTGTAGTACCTACTATGGGATTTCCGGGAACACGTAATGATACATCATACACTACTAGATCTAGATCTTTGGTTATCACACTCTGTAGTGAGAATGGTCCAATTATGCCTGGTGGATACTCTCGTCTCACGGCGTCTACAAACTTTTCTCCCATCTTGAAGACTTTTTCTAAAAGTGACTCTCTAATACTAGCCGGAGTGTGCCCTACTTCTATATTTTGTATATCTATGTCTATCTGCTCTTGTTGTCTTGCTGGTAGTGCATTATAATCATGAATATTTGTCTGTAGTCTACGTTCTATGCCAATAAAATCTACATGATCAGATATTGGCGTATGAAAAAAGTTAAAGTTCATGTATGTACCTATTGCGAGTTCTTCAATGCTTGAATTATCTAGATCACTACGTGATATTGTACCGCTCTTTATCTTCATCTCTGATTGTTCCTTGTATTCCTTGTATGATGAGACTGTAAAGAATGCACGTTCTAGTGGTCTGTTCTTCTCTTGGACTTTAACTATGCATGGTTTGTTGATCCTCTTTGGATCTTTTAAGATCTTTGGATACTTTATCTTTGCCTTCTTTAATAGATAGTACTGTCCCTTTTCTGCTGTTCTCTCTTCGGCCTGAAAGAGTCTTCTGTTACCAAAAATTGGAACTTGAAACGAGTCTTCGATAGTCTTGTACCCTACATATGCAGTAAGTGCACGATGTGGAATGATTACAGTGCTTGATTCACGCAATTGCTTTTGGATCTTTTGTGATGCAATATCTCGAAATTTATCCAAGATCAGTATCTTGTCTGCAATTCTATCAAACCTCTGATATGGTGTCTCTCTTCCTCTTTGACAGATTACTGTAGTTTCAAAGTTCTCATCTTTGGCGCCATCCATAACTTCCAGTGCAGAGTGACTTCCGAGAACACCTATTCTAAGATCATTATATTTCGACAAGATGTCTCTGATCTTAGACCTTTGTATCATGTCTTGTGATGTGTGTATTGGATATAATATAGCTATTTATGTTTGGTTTAGAAGTATTTTTGTATTTTGCATAATATTTAGCAATTAAAGTGTAATTTAGCATAAATGTTCGTGCCCACAACCCTAGGTTTTTGGTTATTTTGTATAGATGATGTAGCAATTGAAAATTTAATTCATATTTTAATTTTTAGATTTGAAAAATATTTTTAAAAAATGGAAACAACATAGTTGCATATCAAAGATTCAAAAACACACTTTATCGATTGTAATGGAAAGACCTTGTTGCAGCAGTGAACACAAACATGTTAATTCAATACTACAGTAATGTATTAAACAAGATCAAAAAACAAAATGAGATGGAATTAGGTGCAGAGTATATTGAATTAATAGATAATCTGTACAGAAATAAGATCAAATTACACAATGGTATGACGTTAGGTCAACATATCGTTTAGGCACGAAAGATAAACTTTTTATCAAAGATCATGCATGACATCTATGACAATCTAACATCATACCAATCCTTGTGGTGTTTCATCTTTTGAGCTAGCATCTTACAAATCACAGTATGTATAATACAAAAAGTATATATAATGATTCAACATTATTATTATTATGTCTGCTGTTATCATGACCGGTCAAAATGATCAATACGAATATCCGTCACCCCGACGTACTAATCTAGATCATATAAATGGGTATTTGATCGAACTTGTCAAGTACAAAGAAATTAAATTAGAATCTAGACCATTGAATCATCTGATCCTTGTGTCCAAGACATTCAGATAGATTATGCAGTGTTTAATCCTGTGTATGTAGAAAAACTTGATGATGATGAAGAACAGGTAATGTATGACTCAAATTATATGATTTTAAATAAACCGTATCATGTAGTTTGGAATGGGAGGGACTTTTGGTTTATGAAAACCGAGTCTGGTTTAGAAGGATACAGAAATAATCCTGTGGGGCCTAAGCATGAAATTTAAAGCATCATTGCGGGATCTTTCTATGGAACTCGAAACAGACAAAAACACTATTCATGAGTTTCGACCATGTCGGGGTATTTTATATGAAGAGAAGAGACTACTTCGTGATTCTATCATCTATATAATTCATATGGGCAAAAATGGAAAACCTACTCGTCGTGAATTGAAGGTGAAAAATAATGTTAGCGCTTGATGAACCAACTAATCAAATTACAAATATGGGGTATATTGAAACTATTCCTCTTAAACCAATAATCCCTAGTTTTTACAAACTTGAAGACGGTACAATTATAAGCGTATTATGTAAACTCACTCACATACTAAAAGCCAGTACTGGTACAAAACATATGAATTTAATAATTAATGATGAGGTTCATGTCTTCGTGCCTCCTGAAAAACGGATAGTACCTAACAAAATGTCAAAAAACCCCGACAATATTATTAGTAAAGATGTTACACATGTCCCAATAAAAGAAGAGTTTAATGTCTATGACATAAACGCCGACTTTACAATTAATGTTAAAACATTAGTGAGTCAAGTTGTTAAAACAAATCAAACCAATTTACGGGGAGAGCCAATTTATAAAGTGAATTTACACCCACTTATACAAATTAAACAAAAAGAATAATTTAGTTAGGCGATTACGTACATGTCTCCGCCGTGGTGCTCAGAAAAATAACTCTGGTCAAATTTTCTTAACACTGCATTGTATTGCTCAATTTCTATACAGAATACCATGGTTCAAAAATACGAAGATCTCTTTCAGGCCTACAGAAGCAGTGAACGCAAACAGATACGTGATAAGATCATAGATATAAAGATGGTTTTGATTCACAAACACACAAAAGTACATGCGGCAGAAATCTTTGAGGTTAACGAACTAACAATTTACACTTGGATCAACAAGTACGACAAATATGGAATTATGGGTCTAAAAGACCAACCTCGTTCTGAAAGACCACCAAAAGTATCAGATGAAATACTCGAAAAGTTGATGGATGAACAAAAACCTATATTTCCGTTAGAGATGAAAAACATAGTCAAAAAAAAAAAGAGACAGGGTAGACTATCATGGAGATGGTTTACAATACAGGATGAAAAATCTTGATCGATCTCCCAAAGTTGTTTAAACGAATCTCTTAGGTTTACGTGGTGTGGTATTTCACAAGACTCTTTCTGTATTTCCATTATGGGATCTTGTAGTGTTTTCTGTAACCTTTCTATCCCACGTAAACCAAAAGATCCAAACGATTTTTTGTACTACACGAGATCCAAATAATCAAGTAAACGATATATCTACAAAACATCCGAGATAAGTAGATGCGTGCCCTAGTTTATGATAAGTATAGTTTTGATGATGACTATGCCAAGATTCTAAATGTAGTTGATATTCCCGAACCGGAACCAGGTCCTGGAGAGGTAGTCTTTACCGTACGCGCAGCTGCTCTCAATTATGACGATATATGGGGAATGCGTGGCAAGCCTCTTGCTGTACCGTTACCACATATCTCTGGGACAGATGCTGCAGGTGAGGTCACTGCAGTGGGCAGTGATGTCCAAAATATCAAAGTGGGAGATCGAGTAGTATCTCATGGAAACATCTCTTGTCGAATATGTAGAAATTGTACGTCTGGACGTGAGTTTGACTGTAGATCTAGAATGATCTGGGGATTTGAGACCGGTCCTCTCTGGGGCGGATACTGTGAAAAGACTCATCTACCTGAAGTAAACGTAGTCAAGATTCCGGACAATATATCCTACGAGTCAGCTGCTGCGGCATCTATGACTTTATTGACTTCATGGCACATGCTGGTTGGTCGAGCAGAGATACGGCCTGGTCAAGTCATCTTGATAATGGGTGGTGGCTCTGGAGTGGGCAATTATGGAATACAGATAGCCAAACTCTTTGGTTGTACTGTTATTGCTACTGCCAGCTCTGACAAACTAGATCAATGTATGCATCTTGGGGCAGACTATGCTGTGGATCATAGAAAGGATGACTGGCACAGTGCTGTACGCAGTATTGCAAAGAATATTCCGAAACCATATGGAGGCGTACGTGGAGTTGACGTCATCTTTGAGCATATTGGTGGTTCACATTGGAACAAAGGGCTTACACTACTCAACTATGGCGGAACCATAGTTACGACAGGTGCCACAACTGGATATGATGCATACACTGATCTACGTCATATATTCTTCAAAGGAATCAATATCTTTGGATCCACTCAAGGGACACGTGCTGAATTGGAGCAAGGTCTCTACTGGATGTCTCAAGGAAAGATACGATCTGTTATCGACTCTGAATATACACTAGATCAAGCTGCTCTAGCTCATACGAGGATGCTAAGAGGTAAAGGCGTATTTGGCAAGATAATAATCAGACCATAAACAAGAGTTATCTTGAAAGTTAAATCTATGGCAAATCACCCATCTGATATCATCTTGACACAAAATCTTGATCGCATGACCAGTTCTTATGTAATGCGGAGAGTCACTTATCTGATATTCAAAGAGTTAGGATAGATACCCACAGTTTGACATGCAATAACAATGATAGTGTACGAGTTTACATCAATTGACGATATACGTGTAGAATGTGAATTCGTGTGAAGGTTGGACGAATCAAAAATACGATGCAATGTGCTAGAAAAGAAACGTCTACGTGAACAAATTGTTCATTAGGCTTAAATACAAACTATTGATGTGAATATCAATAACATGTATAATTGTACAGGTTGTACAAGTGCTTGTAAAGTTATCTGACATGACCTTTTACAGTCTATTAGTCTACGTACCTACTTCACATCTCTTGTATCAAGTATCTTGTGAATGAGTAATATTGTATAATGCAAGAGTCAAGAATGAAGGAGTAGAGATCATCGTATATTGTCATTGACACTGTATGTAGATATCACTATGCATAGTTGTATCATATAAAAAAAGAAAAAAAAGGTTTGAACTAGTTTACAGTTATTGTTGTTGTCTGTTGTGGAGATAGTGCAGTTGGTATAGTCAACGACTCCCATGCAAATACGGTAATTGTGTATTCACCGGATGCTGTTGGTATCCAAGACTGAGATGGACTAAACGACTGAGATGGTGTTAGTGAACCATCAATCCAAGACAGAGATACTGTAACGCCATCGCTATCTTGAATTTGTACCAAGTATGCAAATGGCTGGTCTTTGTCTTGTGTGTTTGTCAAATCTGCAGTGATCTGGACTTGTTGATCTATTGATACTGTACTGAGTGTTGTACCTGTAGAGTCTACTATTCTCAACGACTCGATCTTTACTCGTTCTAGAGGAGGTACTATTGTTCCTATTATGGTGGTTGCAGTGATGTCTTCAGAGTCGCCTGTATTGTATGGAGCAGGTAGAGTGTTGTCGCTGTACTTTGCAGTGACTGTGTCTCCTTCTTCTGTGGATAGTTTGTGACCGCCTGATTGGACAGAGAGTCCAAAGAATACAGTACCTTCAAAGATACCACTTGCTGGTTGAGTCTCTGTTACTGTAAGGGTTATTCCACTAGGTGCACTAGAAGACCATACTTTGACCTCAAAGTTGTCTGCAGATTCTGGATTCAAGTTCATGTCGGGATCGATTACACGTAGTACGCCTGTAGCTGTAGCAGGATAACTTGCTTCTAGCCACTGAACCTCACCAATGTTCCAACGGATTAGAGCAGACTTGCGAACAGTCTCTTCGTCAGAGAACTCGAATGATACCTCGAGTCCGTCGTCGTTGTCTGTTGGTAATAGTCCATCGGTTGGTCCTTTACAGCTATCACATGTACGACCTGTGACGTCTTTACCGTTCTCTCCTGTGGAATCATCACCGTCTGCGTCGTACGAGAATCCTGTCAGTATTACTTCACCTGTAAAGATACCAGTGTTTGTACCTGTCTCTACGAGTTTGTAGTTTTTAATGTCGTCGGATCTTGTAGCAACACGCACTGGATATGGATCCGCACCAATCTCGTCTACTTGGTTTGTGTTTAGGTTGTGATCAGGAGCTGTTACAGTAATGAATACCTTGTCGGTCCAACTGTATACGCTTTGATCTAGTTCTATTGTAGCACCAAAGTTTGATGTGAATACCGTTCTGTCGATATCTTCTGTATTATCACCTACAAAGTCTGCACCTGATGGTCCATAGTCGGTGTATTCTAGCTTGATCTCTTCACCACGCTCTAGTCTGTCGTTGTCTATGGCCTTGGGAACAGATATGACCACTTGGAAGATACCTGTGCTAGGACCAGTCTCTCGTAGAGAACCTGGTTCTGCATCGAATATACCTTCACTCAGATTCTTGGTACCTGCGTCCGAGTCCCACTTTATCAGATCAAGTGTGTATGTTTCGCGTGTACCGCTGTCTAGATCAAGGTCTGGATCGATGAGTGTTACGATCATGTCCGAGCCTATCACATATACAGACTTGTCTGTCTGTAGAGCACCGTTTCGTAGATCAAAGGTAGCAGAGTCTGTGACTGTACGTGGGTTACCAGAAGCATCTGTTGTATCGTTGTACTGTACGGTAAGGATATCACCTTGTAGGATGCATGTACGGCTTGTTGTACCGTCAGCTATTGTTCTACTTGGACAGTCACTGCCACTTGGCCCATCTATGTAAGATAGATCAAAGCTTACTTCGAACACTCCAGATTCAGGAGATGTCTCTGTTAGAGCACCAAACTTTGCTGGCTCTGGACATTCACCACCACTATCTCGTGCATTAGTGTACTTTAACTCTGCCAAGAGATATGCTGTCTGTTTCGTTGTCTTTTCAGCGTCTGTAGCATCAGTATATGCCTGTAGTGCATCATCTCGTATCTGTTTTAACTTGCTGATTGCATCGCTTGCGTTTGAATCTTCGCCACCAGCATGACCTATTGCACACTCGTCACCACTGCGAGAGATCGTGACCTTTACTGGACCATTTCCGTCCTCGTCTTCGATCTTGTCCTCACCTGTAGGATTCAAGTTGTAATCTGGGTCGTTTACTTGAACATAGACTTTGACTGTACCTAGTGGAAGAGGTTCAGGAGGATTCTTCATGTCCAAGAATCCTGAAGAGCCTGGGTCTGTATCAGTGCCGTATGGAACTGGATATACAGTTCTATCTAGCGATACAGAGCCTGTACTTGCACCAATCGATGCAGAGTCACCAGCTGTGACTATCTGACCAGATGCATCTCTAAAGTCTAGATATGTTACGCCAATATCTTTGCCGCTTGTAGGTGTGTTAGGGTTTCTCGTGTTTACTGTATCGTCGTCATTAAAGTTGCATACTTGTTTTGGTATAGAAAATGAACCTGTAAAGACTCCTGTACTGGATCCGGTCTCTTGTAGAGTGAATCCGGTTTTAGCGAGTCCGTTCTGAATGTTATTATCTAGGTCACATGCGCCAGATTTCCATCTCTCACCACCAATGGTTACTTCGAGTAGCATTCCTAGTGATTTGCCACCTGGTAGTAGAGACTTGTACTTGATACCAGCTACATTGGTTACACTCATGCCTACTTGATCTCTATCTGTGTCATTGTGGTTACTGTCCATCACTACCGTATAGGTATCAGCACGATCAGGATCTGTATTCAGATCAGAGTCCTCTAGTGTGATTACGACATTGCTGCCTACACTGTATGTCTCTGCGTTCAGAGATACCACACCACTAGAGGTTGCGATATCTTGTTGATCAGAGACCACAGCCATGTTGCCGTTCGAGTCTATGTCTGCATAGTTTACTCGAGCATCAGAGCCTGTAATGTCCTCAAAGGCGATGAATTTGACTTCGTTGCCTATTGGGGTGATGCTTTCGTATATGAAACCAGTTTTGATTAATTGCTTAGCTTCATTTTCAACGAATTGGTCATGTACCATAACATCAAGTTGGTTTACCATAACGTACTCTAGCGTTCCTGTAAAGGTGCTGGTGTTCTCGCCAGTCTCTTCTACCTCGACTCGTATAATCTGGTTTGCAACTCTCTCATCTGCTTGTGCACCATCATTATAGAACCCATAGGAGAAGAAATCTGAAACTATTGGATATTCCTCGCCTCCTACAAATTTAAAGGGACTTGGGAAGTGTAGTGATAGTAGAAGTGGTGTATTATCGTCTACGTTGACTTTATTTGATAGTTCTGCACCGGATATTGAAAAGTATGCACCCATATACCCACCACCACCAGCGGAATGAGCAGCTTGGACACCCCACGATGTCATGTCTCTGAGGTCATTAGTAAGAGAGTATGGGAAATCATTATTAGTAGAGCCCTTAAGAGATGCACCATAAATCACATTCCTGTCATTGTCGAGTAAGACAAGAGTGCCATCTATGCCATCTATACCAAAGATACTATAATCATAGTTGAATAGATTGCGACCTGTAAAGTTACCAACGCCGTTAAGCCCATCGTCATTGATTGATTTACGAAGATCTCCAAAAGTACCGAATGGAATAGCAACCGTGTTGACAGTAGTATTAGTAGCGACTGATATGATACCTCGGTGACTATCATCGACGGTGTAATTTAGTACGTATATGCCACTTTGACTGGAATCTGTCGAATATGTTGGAGTGTTAATCGATCCAGTATTGTATCCATAGATTGTAATTGTATCAGTAGAACTGACACCGTCCTTTAGTGTATGTGGATCACCCGTCATGAATATTGGAATTCTTGCGTCTGGATTGGTTATCGTTTGATCGTCTTCTGCATCACTGTTGAGGTTTTGATCTGCATCGACTATGGTTAGGTCTATCTTTTCACCAGAGTTCCATGTACCGTCCTTGATATCGAGGTCTACTGTAGCAGTTGTGAGTCGTACGTTTACAGATACAGTTTCATCACTATACGTGATTTGAGTATTTTGACCGCGTGGTGCATTATCTTGAACCATTATGGGAGACTTGTCATCGTTGGTGATGGTAAATACGCCCGTGTTCGGACCAGTCTCTTCAAAGATGTAATTTGTAGTACCCGATTCTAGTTGTAGTAGATCATTAGTGTCACTAGATCCTATGTCATCTATGCTAAAGCTACACTTGTCATCTTTACAACCAAGATTGGTACTAGTTGGCATGATCGGTCGCTTTTCAGATTCACGAATCTTGCTAGAATTATTATCGTACATGTATGTTGGAACACCACCATCTACTGCATATCTCCAGACATCTTTAGTTGTCGGATCTATGTTTAGTATATGGTCAGTTATCTTTACGTGTACGTGAGAGTTTCTCGGATATGATGTTCTGTCTAGTGTAAGATCATTGTTTACAGAGTCATCATATGTGATCGATATTGTTTGTGGCGATCCAGCCTTGTGATACACTATGTTAAAGGTATCATCGAGTTCAAAAGACTTTACTATATCAGTGGCGTTTCCAGTCTTCTCGCCAATAGTAATGCCTGCTTGCCTAACGATATTTTTCACTTTAGGCTGACCATCATCAGTAGAATGCCACAAATTCTGGGCATCGTCAAATGAAGGAGTATTGCCATCAGGATCATCAACCGCTCTAAAGTACCCATACCAATTGCCATCAGTGTGTCTATGCATCTTTAGCGTTGTGTCATCAACAGTTACACGAGGCTCAGCATCGTCTGCATCACGGATCAACGGATCATTTACAATTACTTGCACTATCTGTAGTCCACCAAAGGTGTTCTCGAACCTAGAGCCATATCCATTTGGATCAGCAGCTGAGACGTATAGGTTTGGTGTCGACTGGGCGTAAACTGGCTCCATGCTCGGCATAGCAAAGGTCAGTCCGCCTGCGACCATTATTGTCATTAGTATTAAACTAGTTGTTTTTCGTCCTATTTCGTTATTCATGTTATTGATATTCACATCAATACCTTGCAAGTTGGACGTGATTACTTATTTCAGGCACTTGCATGTGGGTTCAGTTAATCAAATTGTCCCTTTTTGAACAAGTCAATACAATGCTGGTTGTTAGAGATATCATGTTCCCAAGCTTGCTGATTGATAATACGTATCATATGTGATGCTTATTAGCAGCAACATATCCATTCATGGCTTCTACCAATCACTCAATAAAAGTTTGGGAGCTCCATATCCCTAATCACCATCATAAAATGTACACAACTGAAAAGTTTGATAGTCTAGAACTCTGGCGGTCTTTGGATGAACACATTACATACTAGAGCATCAGTCTTTGTATCTCTATACTGAACATTGCATGATACGAATTTTCCTTTTAGTGCCTGTTCCAACTGTTCTGGTGTGGTCTCTTTGTATTCCGGACTATTGGGATTATCGATCTTGGAAATAATGATCTTTTCAATCTTGCCATATTCATCATTGTTGTCTTTGCGTACATGACTTATCATCATCTCAAATACATCTCCTCCAAGTATCTGTAAAACAGGTCCGCCAATACCGTCGCCCATAAAACACACTACTCATTTTGCTATGCGTAAATCAAATTTTGGAACAAGACCTTGTTTTTGTCCCATCTCAAAGAGTCGTCTTATGGATTCGTTACCTGAATCTCCCATGTTTACCGTGACCTTGTTTACGTACATTCTTACAAACCTTTCTATCAGATCTTTTGGTTTTCCACGTGAATACTGCATAGCGTATTCCAGAGCCGCATCCTCGTGGTCTAACCCAAACTGTATAGACTCTTGCAGATATCTATCAAACTTTTGTATTGTGGCATCACCGAGGTCGGTTCTTATTACATTTACACCGAGCGGAACAGGAAGACCTCCTGTCTCTTTATTCCACCACTGACCGACATCTAGAATCTTTGTATTTCCTTCTTGATTGTAAGACAATTGTGTCTCGTGAATTACTAGCCCTGCATCAACAGTACCTTCTCTTACTGCTTTTGGGATCTCACTAAAGTTCATCTCAATATAATCAAATTTACCAATCATCAGCTGTAATAGCAAGAACGCAGACGTCATCTTGCCTGGTATAGCTATACGCGAACGCGATAGATCATTTCTACTGATATTGCTTCTTGCTGTCACTATTGGTCCATAACCTAAACCAAAACTTCCACCACTATTCAAAATTGTATATCCTGTAATATACGCGCAAGCGTGGACAGATACTGCTGTTACATCCAACTCTGGACTCATAGCCTTTTTATTCAAATGTTCGATATCTTGGATCACATGTCGTACCGTGAAATCGGGCGACGTGACTTTGCCTGTAAACATTCCATAAAACATAAACGCGTCATCCGAGTCTGGTGTGTGTCCTACAGTTAATTGCATCTGATCATATACTCTTGCCTCGTAATAAAAGTCAAAAACATGATTCGCGTAAATATGTTAATGCTATATGTGATGTGAATACAAGAGTAGAACAATATCATGAATGATACAAGCAGTGTTCCAACTAGCATCGATGCGTTTGAACTCGAGATCAAATTACAGGGTGAATTAGAATCGTGGCTTAAACTCCCAGAACCCATACCGTCTCTACAGCATAATGACGTATGTTTTGCAGGAAGTGGAGACTCGTTTGTAGCTGCAATGTTGGCTGATGTCTTTTCAAACAGCAAGATACAGTCTATGGATCCTCGTGATCTATATGACAACAGCCATCTAATTGAATCGAGACATCTTTATGTGGTCTCTGTATCTGGAAATACCATTGCAAATATCAGAGCTGCAAGTCTTGCAAAGCGTTTAACTGTTATCACAGCAGATCCACATAGTAGGCTGGCTAAGCTAACCGATGAGATCATATTGTCTAAACCTCCGGTCTTGGGTACATCCACTGCTGGTAGTGTTACATTTCTCTCTAATGCACTAGTGTGTATGTCTCTTGCAACAGAGATATCTATTCCCAAGATATCTTGCCTACTAGATATCGCAAAGCGCACGAGCCAATACGTTGTATCGCCTAGTATATTCATTTTAGGTAATTTGATCACGTTTCCTATAGCGATGTATTGTGCTGCAAAGTTTTATGAGGTTTTAGGATATAATGTACACTATTGTAGAACCGAGCAGTTTGCTCACATGGAACTCTTTGCTGCGAGGTCAGGTGATACTGTAATAATATTTGAAAGAAAAACTCCGTATATTGATAACTTGATTCACGATCTATCTACTGCTGGCATCAATGTCATATGTCCTGACTTGCCTAAATCAAGTATAGATCAAGTGATATACTGTACACTTTTTTCACAGTTTATTACATTGTATCAAGCACGCAGGGCTGGTTTAGATGAATGCTTTTTTATATCTTCTCCAAATCGCCAGATCAGTAATCATATCATCTATCCTTGATGATGACGTTTGAGCCATCGTCTTCATATGACGATGATGGTTTTATTCATCTATTGCGGTTCTTTTGACCGTTGTTAACTATCCATCTTCAAAACGCATATGAGTAAATTCAACGATGAGGTAATTTGCATGAACACACTTGTGTTGGAATCTGGGCGTGATCTTGAGAGTTTGTGATGTTGTTCATTATTTCCAGATTAAAAGAATTTGTTAATCATCTAGAGTTTTTGAGAATTATGCATAGTTCATCAGCACATAAAATGGAGCACAAGGCTAAGGTTTAATAGCTCAACACTAAAGGTGCTGAAATATGGCAAAATTCAAATCCACGACAGAGGTTATGAAGATCATCAAAAACAAAGAGAATATTCGTAACTTTGGCGTCATCGCACATGTAGATCATGGTAAGACTACTATGAGCGACAGTCTCTTGGCATACTCTGGGATAATTGCCCCATCAGCTGCAGGTAAGGCACTTGCCATGGACTTTGACAAAGAGGAACAGCAACGTGGAATTACAATATATCAAGCGAATGTAACACTACTCTTCTCGCAGGGTGATCGTGAATATGTCATAAATATGATCGATACTCCTGGACACGTAGACTTTAGTGGTCGAGTTATTCGTAGCTTGCGGGCTATAGATGGCGCAGTAGTGGTGTGTGATGCAGTCGAAGGAATCATGACTCAAACAGAGACGGTAACTCGTATGGCTCTAGAGGAACGGGTGAAGCCTGTCCTGTTCATAAACAAAGTGGATCGACTCATCAAAGAACTACGACTGACTCCAGAAAAGATGCAACAACAGCTAGCAGAAGTGGTGTCTAACTTTAACCAATTGATCGATACATATGGTGAAGAAGAGTATAAAGACAAGTGGAAAGTCTCTATACAAAACGCCAGCGTAACTTTTGGCTCGGCAAAAGATCGTTGGGCGATAAATATAGATCTGATGAAAGAGCGTGGCATAACATTCAAAGATGTTATTGATGCATACGAGAATGGTACTGTATCCAATCTAGTGGAGCGTGCCCCGTTGGCAGATGCTGTTCTTGGAATGGTAGTAAAACACCATCCTACTCCTCAAGAAGCAGTAAAGTATAGAATTCCTCAGATCTGGAAAGGTGATCTAGACTCTGATGTGGGTCGAGCGCTGCTTGCATGTAGTGACGATGGTCCGACTATAATGATGATCGTGAATATGGTTCTAGATCCAGCTGCAGGTCCTGTCGCAATAGGAAGACTGTTCTCTGGAACCGTAAAAGACGGCCAAACAATAAACATAATAGATGAGAGGCGTGAGGGTCGAATTCAATCTGTAAACTTTTTCATGGGTAATCAGCGAGAGCAAGTAGGTGAACTCGGAGCTGGAAATATTCCTGCTCTACTTGGACTAACAGATGCACGAGCTGGCAACACAGTGTCGTCGATCAAGAATATCCCTGTCTTTGAAGGTGTAAAATACGTCTCTGAACCTGTAGTTCAGATTGCGATAGAGCCCAAGCATCCAAAAGATCTACCAAAACTGGTCGATGTTCTAAAACAACTTACCATAGAAGATCCAAATCTAATAGTCAAGATAGATGAGGAGAGTGGTGAGACAATAGTTGCAGGTATGGGTGTCTTGCACTTGGATGTTGCGACACATCGAATTCAAGACGCAAAGGTCGAGATCGTAACATCTGAACCATTGATCAACTATCGTGAGACCGTCAAAGCTCCTTGTGAGCCGGTCATGGCCAAGTCTCCAAACCGACACAATAAGATATTCATGCGTGTGGAGCCACTAGAACCAGAGATCGCTAATATGTTACGTACTGGCGAGATCAGTGATATGAAAGACAAAAAGGTCGTATCTGATCTACTCAAAGGTGCTGGCTGGGATACTGATACAATAAAACGTGTAATGAAGTTTGACTCACGCGGCAATGTATTGATCAATGGAACAAAAGGTGTTCAATTTGTTCAAGAGTCTACTGACTCGATCAACTCTGGATTTGACGAAATGATGAAAGAAGGACCTCTATGTAAAGAGCAGATGCGAGACTGTAAATTCATATTCACTCACTTTGTCCCACACGAAGATACAGCTCATAGAGGACTATCGCAACTTGGACCTGCCTCTAGACGCGCATGCGCTGGTGCACTATTGACTGCAGGTACAACTGTTCTAGAACCTACACTCGCAATTGAGGTCAGAGTTCCTACAGACTTGGTAGGAAACGTTGCAACTGTGTTGTCTGGTAAACGTGGTAAAGTGATAGATATGTCTCAAAAGGGAGCATCAAGTATAGTTACCGGCGAGATTCCAGCATCTGAGACATTTACTCTCTCTGAAGAGATGCGAGGTCAGACTGCTGGACGTGCAACATGGAATACATCGTTTAAGGAATGGACAGAGATACCAAAATCGCTATTATCATCTGCAATATCTGATATTCGCAAGAGGAAGGGTCTTGCTCCCGATCCGCCTAGCGCTAACGAGTTTATTGACAAAGAATAGATGCACTAGTATTTATTCTAGTTGTGTATTGTAAGGTGTTATGGGGCTCTTGTACACAAAATTCTACATAGACTTTGATGAGACTGAGTGGAGACAGTTATCTAATGATCCGCTAGTATTTGAGACCGTTAAAGAAGATGTCAGTCTCGAGATTGAAGACTCGGCACATAAATCCTATCGCCTCACATTCAAAAAACATGGCAAGATCAAAGTCCTTCGAGTTGCTGGCAAGTTTCGTCTCATGTGGGATAATGATGATCTCTCAACATCACATTGATATCATATGTGGGTTCTATTCATTTAACGAGGGTTGACATCTTCTGCACAAAATTCTCGAAACTTTACAAAATATGGAAACGGTCTCATATCGGTCATCGTAAATTGCTGATGTTTTGAGTCTCGTATTGTACTTTGAGATAACGTCATCACGATCTCAACCCCCGTCAATTGAACAGAACCATGGGTACACATACGCAATAAATTCAAATCAATTTCATCTCTAGTCGATTCTATAAACTAGTGACAAAGCAGAGTACAAAAGCATGAGCTTTATCTTGATGGTACTAATTCAAACTCTTGTATGCGTTTAACTGCTGTCTCGATGGATGGCAACAATGCTGTCGCATCTGCTAGATCCCCTACTAGGTTGACAAAGTATTCATGGCCTGTATCTCGAGCTTTGCATATATCTGCCTCGTAACATCTCAATGCTTTTTCCAAGAATGGAGCCTTGTCTACAAGATTGGTTATGGGTTCCACTCCTGTCAAACATGATTTGATCGTGTTTATAGTCTCATCGATCTCTGGAATGGTCTTGTTTGCTTGTTGTGTCAAGACAGCCGCAAACATTGCTGCAGAGTCTTTGAGCTCTGGACTAGACGCAATAGTTCTTAATCGATCTCTGTAATGTTTCAGCGCATCAAATACCAATGTGTACCCTCCTTCATCTTTAAGAAAGATTGAACCTAGCCATACTCGAGTGGTCAATTATGTTCTAGTCAATGTTCGGATCTAATAGTTCTTTGCTTTTCATGTTCCGTCTGCGTCTATGCGCTTCAACTCTTCATTCTTGCTGATCAAGTGTAATAGTCCTCCTCCCAACACAGCTCCTATGCCGATCAAACCCACAAAAGTACTTGTATTTTTGACTAGACGCAATACCGGATCGATCTCTCCAAGCTCGATGGAATAAAATAATGTTAATCCTACTACAAACATGATCGCTCCACTGATCACAAAAAGCAGACTGAACTGAATCATCGAGATTTCTGTGATTTGTTTTAATTATATCTCTTGAGTCTCTACCAATCAAAGACCTGTCTGTGGTTTGTATGTTGTACACCGATATCTTGTACACTGCGTTAAAAATGGTATAGATGCTCGATATGTATATCGCCAATATCGCGCTGTGTAGAAAATTGCATATATGATCTGTTTATACGATCTAGATGATATTTGGTTATGTCTAGTTATGTTGCCTCAAGAGATCACTTGTACGCCGTTCCAGAATGCTACCATTCCCTGTATCTTTGCGGCAGCGTCATTTGGGTTGGCATAGTACCAAGCACAGTTCTCGTTGATCTTGTCGCCTATCACAATAGAGTAATAGTTTGCAGTACCTTTCCAACCACAAAAACTGGTCATATCTGTCTCTTCAAAGTACTCTTTTTTTAACGACTCTGGTGGAAAGTAATGATTTCCTTCAACGACTATGGTGTCATTGCTCTCTGCAACTATGGTATCATTCCATACTGCTTTCATCTGATTCATCTCCTTTCATCTCTCTCCGACTTTTAAACTTTGGCGTAATACCAAGTGATGTGTAATCCCCGGTAGAACAGGTAAAACACATCGAGTCTCGATGTATACCTACCGCTGCTGATAGATTCTCTGCATCGTTATACCCAAGAAAGTCTGCACCTATATTCTCTCGTACCATCTCGATCATTTGATGTGTATCTATCTCATCTTTTGAGAATGTTGCAAGCTCTTCCTGTGAAGGAAAATCGATTCCTGCATAACATGGATATGTGATTGGAGGATATGTGATGAGCATGCTTATCTTTTTAGCACCTGCACGTCTCAACGCTTTGATTATCGCTTTAGAGCTAGTGCCACGAACTAGACTGTCATCGATCACAACTACATGCTTGTCTCTGATGATCTCACTGATTGGAATTATCCATCTATTGATCTCTATTCGATCTGTCTGATGCGGTTCGATAAAACTGCGTAATGGACCCTTCTTACTATATCTGTCTTTGAGCAAGCCTTCATCAAATGATATTCCGAGCTCTTGTGCATAACCCAACGCAGCTGGTCGTGCAGAGTCTGGGACTGGTATGACCAAATCGGCATCATGCATGGGAAATTTCTTTGCGAGAAATCTGCCAATGTTCTTTCGTGCAACATAGATGTTGGTTCCCTCCATCTTGCTAGATGGATGAGCAAAGTATGTGAACTCGAAAGAGCAGTGCGCTCTCGATCGATCATCTGAGAACATCTCGGTCTCTATGCCTCGCTTGCTGAGACAGATCAACTCTCCTGGTGTTACATTGCGTTCTAGTCTTGCGCCTACTGCAGATATAGCCGAAGATTCAGATGCAATGATGTATGTCTCGTCACTCTCTTTGTATCCTAGAACCATGGGTCTAAATCCCTTGGGGTCACGTGCCGCATACACCGAGTCGTCATCGGATATAAAAGTAAAGCAATACGATCCGACTATCTCGTTCTTTAGTACCGATAATGCTTTGCCGATATTTCCACGTTCGGAGATGAGCGATACCAATCTCTGCGCAGCTATGAGTGTATCACTTACGTTCTGTGGTGTAAAGGTACATCCACCAACTAGGTTTGCAAGCTCTTTGGCATTGGCGATCGTACCGTTATGACCTATACATAGATCTCGCACTTTGAGTGGTTGTGCATTCTCGAGTGAACTTTGGCCCATGGTAGAGTATCGAACATGTCCTATTACGGAAGATGATGCATATTCGGATGTGATCTTTTTAAAATCAGACGCAGCATTTGATACTAGTCCCAATCTTTTAATGGGATCACGTCTGGGAACTGCTATTCCCCAAGCTTCTTGACCGCGATGTTGAAGAGCACGTAATGCATCTATGGCCATGGGAACTACATTTACTCCACTTTGACTAAATATTCCTACAACTCCACAGTTCTCCTTGGGCACATCATCCATAATGAATCAGGTCCTTCAATGAGTTTATCCACGTATTTAGTGCCTTATCAATTCTTAGATGTACTATTGTGTTATCTTGTCTCAAAAACTTGATCGAATCTCCTCCAAATATACCGATCTCGGCAAAGACGATGTTATGAAGATTTAACATGTCTCTGAGACCGGCAATATCATCTTGGCGTACCGCCAAGAGATATCTCGAATGACTCTCTGCAAAGAGCAACAGATCGTCACAAGATAGTTCAGACGGTACCTTGTCTAGGTGTACAGTACATCCGATCTCTCTTGACATACACATCTCTGTGATAGACACACTCAGTCCACCCTTTGAGCAGTCGTGGGTAAATTTACTCATGCCCGAGTTTACGATATCTAGTACGGCAGACATGTTTGACTTTGATGTGGCAAGATCAACTCTGGGACATCTGCCACCAACTATGTTGTGTATGTACTCATAATACTCGGAACCACCCATCTCATCTCGTGTATATCCTATGATCACAAGTACATCACCTTCTGTGATCATGTGTGGTGGTGGCAACTTGTCAGATATACCCAAGACTCCTATGATCGGCGTTGGTTTTATTGGGCCTGCCAAAGTCTCGTTGTACAAACTGACCTTTCCACCTATACATGGAATGTTCATGTATCTGGCATAGTCACCTAAACCACGTATGGACTCTAGGAACGTCCAAAAGATCTCTGGATCGTTTGGATTACCAAACTGAAGATGATCTAACATTCCAATGGGTCTTGCTCCTGTACAGACTATGTTTCGGCACGCCTCTTCAAAACAACCTATTACACCTTCGCGTGGGTTGATGTAGCAGTGTTTCGGATTTCCATCTATGGTTGCCGCAAGAAATCGTCCATTATCGAGTCGCAAGAGAGCGGCATCGTATCCTGGTCTAACTATTGTTCTGATCCCTACTTCGTGATCATACTGTTCATAGATCCATCGTTTACTTGCAATGTTGGGATCTGCCAAAAGATTCAAGAGAACCGTCGATAGATCATGTATACTCGTATGTGTTCTGGTCTCGATATCTGATAGATATGATGGCTTTGTAGCCGGTAGATCGAGTAGTGGCGCATTTGCGACAATGTTTACAAGCATGTTGGCGACTGTCTTGTCACCATATTTGATATGCATATGTCTGTTAGATGTTACTCTGCCTATTATCGAACAAGCTAGTGAGAACTTTGTACATATATCTCGTAATGCATCGAGTTTGGCATTGTCGGTTATCAATAACATCCGTTCTTGCGATTCGGATACCATTATCTCTTCAGGACTCATATCGCCTTCTCTAGTATGTACTTTGGTCAAATCGATCTCCATTCCTACACCTAGAGCATCACCTGTCTCCGATATGGCACAAGAGAGTCCACCACCACCGAGATCCTTCAATGCATGTATGAGTCTTGCACGTCGGGCTTCGATTATGACCTCGATGATGAGTTTCTCCGCAAACGGATCTGGAATCTGAACTGCAGATCGATCTTGGACCTCTAATGCATCAGATGCAAACTGTGATCCTCCTATGCCATCTCGACCTGTTGGCCCACCAACCAGTACAACTAGATCACCTTCTTTAGCATGATTCTTGACTAGATCACTCTTCTTACCAAATCCAATTGCAGCTACATCCACTAGTGCATAATTTGTATAACATTTATCAAATTCGATCTCGCCACCTATAGTGGGGATGCCAAGACAATTACCATAATCAGCAATTCCTGCAACTGCATTCTTGAATAACCATCTTGCTTGTGAATCATCAATAATGTTGCCGAATCTCAACCCATCTAATATCGCAATGGGTCTGGTTCCGGCAGACAGTATGTCTCGGATTACACCGCCAACACCAGTTGCTGCACCACCGTAAGGTTCTACTGCAGATGGGTGATTATGACTCTCGATATGTGCAGTGATCACATACCCATCACCGACATCTAGTACGCCTGAATCGTACCCCTTCTCTTTGATGACGTGCGGTCCATCCATTGGTAATGTCTTGAGATGGATCTTTGATGACTTGTACGAACAGTGCTCTGACCACTCTGCTGCAACTATCTGTAACTCTATTGGAGTTGGCTCACGTTCTAGTCTAGCTCGGAGTTGGACAAGTTCTTGCGGATCTAGACTCAATGCGTAGCACCTGCGCATAGTGATTGGAATATCTGAGACGCCAAAGGATCAATTGGATTGATCTCTGACTCTGCCGCTCTTTCTGGATGTGGCATCATCCCGACTATGTTCTTCTCTTTGTTACATACGCCTGCAATCATATCTGATGAACCATTTACGGATGTCTTGTAACGAAAGACGATCTGATTATTCCTCTCTAACATCTCTAGTGTTGCATCGTCTACATAGTATCGACCTTGACTGTTTGCAATTGGAATTGGAATCTCTTGTTCTAGATCAAAGTTGCGAGTAAATGGAGTCTGATTGTTCTTCACTGTTATTCTGGTCCATCGACACATGAAATTTAACGAATCGTTCATCAATAATGCGCCAGGCAGTAGCCCAGCTTCGACTAAAATTTGGAACCCGTTACATATTCCAAGTATAGGTACTCCTGATTCGGCGAGTTCGCTGACTTTCTCGATTGCCGGACTGTGTGCCGCAATTGCCCCGGCTCGAAGACGATCACCGTACGAAAATCCTCCTGGGAGTACTAGTGCATCTATGTTGCCGGGGATTGAGTCGTTGTGCCAGATGTATGTGGTATCAAACCCGATCACATCACGGAGTACATGGTATACATCCCGATCACAGTTACTTCCAGGAAATACGACTATCCCGACCTTCACAGTATCTTTTATGCTTGGAGATATTTAATTTGAATATATCGAGTTTTCATCTCATATTCGTCAGACAACATTGACAGTTATCTTGCTTACTTGTGGATTGTATATCCGTAGTTCTTCACAGATCCTTGTGACTTGTTGACGTGCAGACTTGGAGTCTTCTTCGTTTACTGTAAACTTTAACATCTTTGCAGTTCTGATCTGTGAGATCGTTTTACATGTCCCTTTTAGGACTAGATCGTCTAGAATCGTCTGTCCTTCTGGATCGCTGATGCCTGGCTTGTTCTCAATTGTTACGTGTACCTCAAATGCCAATAAAGTATAATATATCTCAAGTTTAATCTATCTTTCTAGATGCTTGTCTTATCAATTCTGTTATCCATATATGTATCATAGATGCGTAATAGCTAAAAGATATTCTGGATCTCAAGTTGTAAGGTATTGGGTTTAAAAATTTATGACCTTGATATACTGATCGGATCTTTTTGATTTACAAGTGGTGTACTTTTTACAGAAAAATACTGAGCTTTATAGAGACATTTTGGGAAAAAGTCATCTTAAAAAACCACCAAATAAATCGAAAATATCTTGCCCTGTGGAAACACAATTCTTGCGATATAGTATTTGTCTATTGGTGTATACACCTAATGTGTATCACTTGTACGTCTCTCAAACCGCTCATCGTACAAGGTATTGTGTTGTTCTTTAAAAAATCCCTCCCTACTCAATGCAGTATCTTGTGGATTAAAGAATAGTCCAGTATCCACACTAAATATTGCTCGTCTAACTCGTTCACTAATTGAAATATCTGAATGTTCGTATCGATCATTTGCTAACTGTGCCATCTTTGGAGTCATTCTAGTAACATATCCGGCAGGACTGATCACATATTGGATAGTATCTGATCTATAGTGTAACTTGCCATACTCTACCTCCATCTGTACATTGATATCATCTTCCCGCAAGATTGGTAGTAAATAGTGGGTATCGGCATAAATCCATCTACGCACAAGCTGACCTGATTTCCTACTGGATGATAATACTATTGGCATATCCCTTGAATTTGTTTTGATTACAATACTCGGAAATCCACAGAACATCTTTATATTTTCATTTTTAAAGCCCCATGCACTCGTGCCTGTCATTGCTTTTGACTGTTCTGGATTAAAATCTGCAACTTTTTGCATACTGTTATGCAAGTTATCGTCTTGGACAAACCATATCCCTTTTTTACCATCATACCAACAGTTGTTATGAATATATCTTTCATCAATATTATCCGGAGCTGAAAAGTTTGCAAGCGTCTCTCGATTTTTATTTCGTAGTGTTAGACTATTTTGTAGATCATTTATGCAAACACATCTCATGTCTAAAGGTTCACGTCTTCTAGGCGTATCTAACTCTTTTAAGAGATACAAGATCCACTTGTCATCATACTCGTTTTCAAATTTCTTTGTTTTATTGTCCTTGCACCATTCTTTGTATAGCATCATAACTCGTTTATCATAGTATATCATAGCGCTAGCACGAATTCTATTGGTGCAATGTTCCGGTACTATGGGTATTATGCCGTTATTGATTAAGGTTTCTTCTCGTTTTAATCTTCTATATTCAGGATCTTGTTCTATCTTTCTACTAGATCTACGTAAACCTGATCTCTTGGATTCTCGTATCTTTTCCTCATGTTTGCTTATCTTGCTCATCACGTTTAAGATCTGTTGATACTTTCTAGCAAAATTACGTGCAAATACCTCTTTTTGCGTTAAAATTGAGATCATGTTGATATCCCATTTGTGTAACTTGCATGCTAGCATTAATTCTTTTTCTGCCCTTGAAAACTCTGGACATATGGGTCCAAAAGTGAATCTCGAATGAGTTAAAAGATAGTCGTAAAGATCTACATCTCCATTTTTTGCTAGATCATAAATGGCATCAGAATCTATACTTGCATAATACGAGTCCAACTTTGTGAATTTAGACTTTAACAATGGATCACGATCTGTGAGTTGTTCTTTAATTATCGTGTATAGTGAATCACGCTCAGTGTTGTTTTCTAAATTTAAGTTATAAGAAAAAGTAAAACCGATTAGCGCGGCACTGTGTGGACCCCAATCAATAATTAACTTTTTTTCTTTAGGCTTTCTAATAGAGATCATTTGTTTGTAGTACATTTCTCCACTCACCCCATTTTTCGTTTCATGAGCGATTCTAAGGTCTGTAATGTACAACTGCCCATATTTTCCACCTGCATTGATGTTAGGAAATATAGCAATAACATGTTCGTTCGATTTAATGAACAGTGAACCTTTATCGTTTCTACGAATTGCACCCAACCTTATAAATTCGTCATAAATTTTGTTACACACTTGCAACTGTGTGAGCCCAGATTCGTTATGAATATATGTTACTTCTTCATGGTCATTTGGATGTGGTGCTTCAACACCTTCATTATAACGTACACAAATTTGGCGCGTATATATTGGCTTAATTGAGAGAATCTTTTCTATCGGTACGGTTAAATTATGATATCCATCATCCCTGGAAACTCTGATTCCTTTTTGAGTGACCTCCATAATTTGACCCATTAATTTAATGTTCATTTCAAACACTGCCTCTAGTTGACACTAAAATAGATGTGCCATATGTTTACTTAAACTTTCTGGAACCTATACATCACAAAGTTATAATTGAATCTGGAAGCAAATAAATAACTAGGTGATGATCTTTTTATCTTGTCTATTTGTACGAATTTTCAGTTTACGTGGAATGAACGATTACAGAAAAAATTACTACTAGATTCCATGAGGAAAAATTATGAAAAAGCCTTGGAAAAACCATTTCATGTAAATCGAATAGATCCTATCCGAACACAAATCTAGAAGCACCGTCTAGATGAGCGATTAACTGTCTGCCATTAGACAGTTGTTTCTAGTCTACACGCCCTAGAGTTGGAGTGTTTGTGTTCATATCGCGCAAATAAGTTGACTTTTATGTTGTTTTAGTTGGACATTCATCTCACAATATCTCATACACCGTGCATCGTGGAGTGTTTATTTCTAGATGCTCTACTAGATCGCGCTTGAGATTTGCAGATCCTTGTCGTGTTGTAACACGTAGTGTTAGAATAAGAGTGCTCTGGTATACTGGCCATGCTCTTCTTGATTCTACTATGGATCTTGGATATGTCGTCTAGTTTAGTTCTATGTTATTGTATGATATATTGGAATTTATAGCCTAGATGATCCTAGTTAACTATGGCAAAGGGACGTGCTAGATACTGGAAACTTGAACCAAACGAGTTAGACACATTCCATTATGATGATACCAAGCTACTCAATTGGGAGATAAAGGGAGTGAGAGAACCAGAGAGTGCAGCCCAGTTTATTGGTATATTCTTGTATAGGAATGGGACGGCGTTCGACTACGAGTCAGTCAAAGGGGTATGTTATTATCATAACAATATAGATAGGAATGAACTGCCAAAGATCACTGACTTTTTGCAGAAGAGGTTTAATGGCAAGTCTATGGAGAAGGGCGAACGTGTATTTCTAAAAGACTCTAAAGAGATCTATACTGGTAGTGAGATATGCAAACTTGCACAAGAGTTTGAGATCGAGTTTAACGTAAAGGCGATCATATCATTAGAGTTTGAAGGACTGACACAAGACGAACTAAAGTCGGCAGGTCTGCCTGAAGCAAAGCTGTTGCCAATTCCTACATGATTGATATACGACTAGAGACCATAATATTTGATGTCAGAACTAGAAGCATTTAGTAAGCATCTCGAAGAGTTACGACGGAGACTATTGAGAATAGTCTTAGCAGTTGGAATAATCACAGTAATACTATTGACATTTCATCTAGAGCCACTCTATCTGGACAGTATAACTCTATACTATATTGTCCCTGAACCACTAAACAACATTGCGGCCCAGATAACAAACTACATGAAGGCTGAACTAGTTCCAGACGGTGTCCAGCTGATTCAAACTGCGCCAGGCCAAGCATTCTTTGCACAGATATACATTGCAGCTCTCGTCGGCATCTCGATCGGAATGCCAATAATTGTACGAGAGTTGGTTGGGTTTATCAAACCTGCCCTCAAGGATACGGAGATAAACATCAGCAGAAATATATCGATTCCATGTATTGGACTGTTTGCTACGGGTTGCATCTTTTCTTATGTGCTTGTGATTCCGTACATCTTGGATTTTCTGTACCAGTATGGTGAGTCATCTGGTCTTGTGACCTTTCTAAACGTGATAGATTTTGTAACCTTTGTACTACAGTTTCTGTTGGCGTTTGGCTTTGCGTTTCAGCTGCCTATGATCATGTATGCAATATCGATGTCAGGAATGGTTGGGAATAATTTTTGGAAGAATAATATGCGTTATGCGATCGTGGGCATTGTAATATTTGGTGCTATAATCACACCTGATGGTAGTGGCGTAACGATGTGGTTTATTGCGGGACCAATGATCGCACTATACTTTGCAGGCATGTTTGTACTCAAACACAAATTGAAGACTTAAATGTAATATGTGAGAATGATGTAATGATGTTTGGTTTACTGTCTAACTTTATTGCTGGTCAAGAGTGGATTATCATTATAGTAATAGCCGTGATACTGATATTTGGAGCAAAAAAGATTCCCGAGCTTGCAAAGACTTTTGGCAAGGCCAAGGGCGAGTTTGAGAAAGGCAAGATCGAAGGTGAGAAAGAGCTCAAAGATTTTAAGGATAAAGCAAAGACAGACTAGACTCTAAACATCTCGTCTAGTATTGCACTATACAGCACATCATATCTGTTGCGCATATGACGTATCTGTGATATGATGCCGAGTTTTAGTTCAAACCTGATTCTCACTTTGGTACCATGTTGTACCGGCATGAATTGAGCTCTAATCTGTGAGCCCTTGCAGTCTCCACCAACAAAAAAGATATTGTGCGAGTTGGGTCTGTCTGATACATGCTTTGCTGTATATGTCAACTCTTGTTTACCGAGTTTCATATGTGTCTCGACGATAGCAACATCTCCTCGTCTAGATCGAGGCCGAATTGATGGAAAGTGGCGTGGCATGCGACTCTGATGTGTGGTATAATCAGCGAATGCTGTAAATACATCATCGAGATCTGCATGAACAGTTCTCTCGATCAATAGTTTGGGCAACGAATGAGACTACCTCCATCTGGGATATAATGTATGGTCGATATCAAACTGATCAAGACATTTACCGACACCGTGATCTATTATATCGTTTATTGTTTTGGGTTTTGTATAAAACTCTGTAACTGGTGGGAGTATCACCACTCCCAGTCTCGCCAACTTTAACATGTTCTCTAGATGGATAGATGATAACGGTGTCTCACGTACCATCAATACTAGTTTACGTGACTCTTTGATCGTTACACCTGCTGCTCGTGCAACCAATGTATCGTCATATCCATTTGCAATAGCCGAGAGAGTCTTCATACTACACGGCGCGACGATCATTCCGTCTACGCGATGTGTGCCACTTGAGATACTTGCTGCCATGTTCTGTTCATCAGAGAATACGGTCGCGAGTCTCTGTATCTCATCGATGGTATAATCAGTCTCCATCTTGATGCACTTTTGACCCCAAGATGATACTATTAGATGAGTCTCTACTCCTACATCTCTGAGAACTTGGATCAGTCTAACTCCATAGATGACTCCTGTACTGCCTGTGATCCCGACTATTAGCTTCAATGATCTATATTCATATCTCTCTGTATTTTATGTATTAGATTTGTTATTCAATACTAGACTGTATGCGTATTTCTTGTATCTTATGCACATTTTAACGTACAATAAAACACAGGCATGATTTCTAGAGGCAAATCGATTCATTGTTGTCATGTTTGATGATTGGACATGTGCACTCTTAATAACACGCATACAGTCTACTGTTTATTATGTTGGAAAAAACATAGGCTGAATACATTACCATGTACACCTGACTAGGATCGTACTATACTCAAAACAAAATTTGATAAAGAGATATCTAGGACACGGATGAAGATTATTCCACAAGGAGGCTAGTGAAATACCATATGGCCATCTCTGTGTGTCTAAATTGTACGCACAATTTAGTCACTTGCTCATATTTTGTTAGTGTGTTATATTCATCAACTTTGAGATGAATCTTTGAGTGGCTATGTTTCACGAATTAGTGCAAAACTACATTTAGTAACTTGTCATAATATTCTTACACAAATCATAAACTAATCAACATACCAAAATATCCGTCAAATAGATCCTTGAGTTTTCAAAGCTTTATAAGAACTTGGGCGAGGGTGTGAGTATGAGCACGCCTACATCTAGTCACGCCTATGGGATTGGGGCGATCGCGTTGATTGTTGGATTGTCAGTTACGGTTGTATACTATACATCATTTTATCTTCCAGAATCACTAGCAAAACCGAGTGTTGATCCACACATACTCGAACCAGAGAAAGTGTTTACCATAAGCATTCCTATAGATGCATCGATAGAAGGAAATGAGCCTTACTCGCCAGATGATGCCACTGTATTGTTGAGCATAGACAACAAAGTCATCTGGGTAAACGACGACGGTACAGGTCATACGGTTACTCCTGATCATCGACATGCTGACAGTTATAGTGGCGACTTTGGTTCAGAAGGCGTTTTACAGCCTGGTGATACATACGAGTTTATCTTTACCGAACCTCAAGTTATCACATATCATTGTACGCCTCATCCGTGGATGAAAGGTACCATAACTGTAGAAAAGAGCAGATTCTGACCTCCAGACGAGATCTGAGATTGAATTGCATTCAAAACATGTTATTCTGATTCAGATATGGGCAACAAACGACATATCTGTATCATTTAATATGAGATGCAGTCTAGATCGTTATCTCGAGACCGATTAAATTTTTGTTGCTAAAGTGATCCTTGATTGTGGATGATCTGTTGTGTACTCACACTAGATTAATTTACATATACGATCTGTCGTTTGAATTAGAGAATCATCTTACAAATATTTCGCAAAGATGATCTGGCTCTCGATCTCTTTATGTTGTTCTATGATCGATGCTCTAAATTTTATCTCATGTTGCTTAGATGTCTCAAAGTTGATCACAGCTGTGAATACAGCCTGATTCTCAGGCATGGATTCTCTGCTTATGAATAATCTAGATACATTTTGAGATATCTCTTTACCGTTATAAGATTTGTAGATGATATGTTGGTTTGAGTCTAAAATCTGCGTGTTTACTACTATTCCGTCATATCTGCCGGGATAGTTCACAGATATACTACCTTTTATCTCTGTATCTCGATGAATCTCGATTGGTTGTATTACAAACACAATATCTTTCATACCTGCGTCAAAACCTTGCAAGATAAATAATTTTATTTTTGAGCGGACCCAAAGGGCTTCGATCCCTTGACCATTGGATTAGAAGTCCAACACTCTATCCATGCTGAGCTATGGGTCCAATGATCCAAAAGATTATGATCATTTTAAGGGTTACATTTTTGATTTATGTGATCTGTACATGCAGAGTTAATTCTTAATTAGATGTGCGTATTATGATAATCATAAAGAATCAAAGCAAAATAACATTTGTCTATCATTACCTGACTCTGATAACTGTACGCCCTTGAATTATAAAGTTGGGTTATATGTTTGAGTTGGCGGTCTATGTAGATTACACACGTGCGCTTTTTAGTTATGAATCTAAATGTGAAAGATCTTTTGGTTTTAGAACTATCTTTTTCGTGCGAGAATTGCTATCTGGAGTGCGACTATAATGCCAATTGATGCAATTATTGGAAATAGCAATGAGTTTAGTTGCGATGATGCTTCACTGATAAACTGTACAGATTTAGTTATGGTGTTGGTACTTTGATCGATCTTACTGCTTGCTGTACCTAATGTATCTCCGAAACCCTTTATCTCGGATTTTAGAGTATCTAGTTCTTTAGATGTTACATCTAGTATGGTGTTTAATCTCAATATCTCATCAGAGATTCCACCCAAGTCTTGACTCAATACATTGGTGGCAGCAGAAGCATGTGAAGTAGTGCCTTGACTAAATGCCACTACGTGAAATACATACGTTCCTTCTTCGATTGGTGTATAATCTACATAGTATAGCCCTTGATGGAGCGATTTGAATTCGTCTGTTAGGGGGACCGTTTGGCCTGATGGTAGGTGTACATGTGTAGTAGATAACAACTGTGTTGGATCACTCCCTATTAAGAGACCATCACTAGTGGTTTGAACAAAGACACGTATGGGTTGTTCTACTGCAGCAGTCTCTGGCGCAAATACTAGTATGCTTACTTGTCGTTGTACAGGTACATTTGTGAGGTCGGTAGTAGTAGCGAACGAGACGTCGGTGCTCTGTGATGTGCCTCTTTGGGTAGTGCTAATTATCTCCACCGTGTATGTGCCTAAAGGAAAGTTTGTAGAAGGTTCGGGCCATGTTAATGGCGAATAGTTGAATGTTCCATCTGCTTCGGTCTTTATCTGATCAAACTTTATGATCGACTGATCTGGAGCATATATTCGAATGATCAGATCTTCATTGGGTAGTCCAACCCCGTATATCTGAAGATTGTGATCTGGCGCATAGACTTTGCTGTTTGTCAATAGTTCAAGCTCTGCATATGCTGGTAGCACAGATACGTACATTGTTATAGCTACTAGTAGCAACACCGCTAGTCTCATTTTCAATGGTTGTATGCATGCTCTAATAGATATTGCTTCTGTACGTTCTGACATGTTTCGAATCAAGATATCTGATATAGTACAGGAATATGTTTGATGCTAGTTTCACCATGTATATTGGGGGGGGGGGGGGATCAAACTAGTAGATTATCTCTAAAGCAAATGTCACAGTAACACAAGATCGAGTTAAATCTAACCTCATGTCACGACATACTATGCTGTATCACTTTGAACTACAGATGGCAGGAATAATATTGCTGGGCGCCATGATCGCAGGCGCTATATCACTATGGCTGAAGCGTAGGAAGAACAAGATTGAAGAGATGAGTTCGAGTGACGGGTCTGACTTGTAGCTCTTTGATTCCTGCCATGTCAACATCAAGAGTTAGCGAAACAGAATGTTGACTGGTTCATGAGCATGTGTGCCAATTTATCCTTCAACTAACTAGTGATAATGGCTTGAATCTAACAGATCGATTTTTGAAGTGTCTAAAACATTTTAATAGGATCTTTTGAATTACATGAGATAGCACTCCTAGAAAAAATACTAGTGAACTTTATGGATTTTAGAGCAGTCTTCCAAAGTTTTATCTAACGTAAATCAACAAGCTCGTCTTTTTTGTTATGTTTTAATCATGTGTGTCGCATGTATTGTTAGTATGCTTGTCAAATAGATTCCATCAAATGATTATTTTGAGATATTACTCTGTTTGGGTTTGCGATATTTGGTCATCTATATAATTTAATAATTTTATGTTTATGGTCATGTGCAGAAATAACTTTACAGTATTTCACAATTTCTTGATGTCGAATATTTTTTACTACTCTAATCTAGTAAAGAGTTTGTGAACTGTTAATCGAGAGCAGTCTTGATCTATAAATACAAACGTAACTTGTTTTTGTACGTGACTATAATCATAGTGTAAAGTTTATTGAATGGGGTCTTTTCGGTTTACATGTGATGCCATTTAGCACGCGTTTTCCATAATTTTCACTTATGACATCTAGTGGTGCTTTTTCTGCAACAATTCATTTTACGTAAACCTAAAAGATCTACTTGAATAGACTGTATGCGTATTTTTTACATCATACGCACATTTTAAGGTACAATAAAACGCAGATGTAATTTCTAGAGGCAAATTGATTCATTCTTATCGTGTTTGATGATTGGGCATGGGCACTCTCAATAATACGCATACAGTCTAATGCTAGATCGAGCGCCTTGTCATACATTGCCAGAAATTATAACACACACTAAAAACTAGATATCAAGTTTCTGCTTCTACCAACAACAGTACCATAACTTAATGCAATCGAAGAGTATTGACAACAACTAGAAAGAAAGTTGACACATATTATGAGAAATTTGAATATATGAAAGACACTGCCTCGGATTATATAAAAATACACAACACCGTCTAGACATTTTAAAGTATTTCCAGAGCGATAATAGATTAAAGTTATTTATTCAGAGCATTATGAGTCTAGCTTTAAACTCAAGACTTTTAATCTACAGTTGTCAACAACCAATAATGTTTCAGTTTTTTACCATTAGTGAAGCAAATGATCTCTTGCCAGACATTATAAAAAAGTATGAATATGTGATGGCAAAACGTGACGATGTACAAAAGATTGAACATAGTATACAGACTAGTATGATCGCCGACAAGTCGCTTCAAGGATATGTTGAGATGAAGCAACAACTCAATACAGCTATAACAAAACTGTATGAATCAATCGAGATCTTGGAGGACACTGGTATTGTCATAAAGAGTCTTGAACAAGGGTTACTCGACTTTCCATCCAAGAGATTTAACGATGAGATATGGCTATGTTGGAAGTATGGTGAGACTGAAGTAAAGTTTTGGCACGAACTCGACTCTGGATTCATGGGCCGTAAGCCAATCTCTGTAAGTGACGAATCTCTAGTATGATTCAAACTATATCTTACTAGTACTCTTAATTCATCTTTAGAGATCGCCTCTTTCAGATATGCTCATGATGCATTTTTTGATACCTGTGTGATTTGATAATCTCGTGACTATGTCGATCTATAGTAAACTGTGTAATAGATCGCTTATGTGGAAGATTAATTTAGGCTTTGATGTTTTGTGATGTGATGTCATACACTAAAGACACACACGTTGGTATAATAATGGGATCGAGATCTGATTCTCGAGTTATGCAAGGTGCTGCAGAAATGTTGGACAAGTTTGGTATAAAACACGAAGATCAAATTATATCGGCACACAGAACACCGTCTCGTCTAGTCGAGTACACAAAACATGCTGAAGAGTCTAAACTTAATGTGATTATAGCGGGGGCAGGAGGTGCCGCTCATCTGCCAGGAATGATTGCGTCATTTACCACCATTCCGGTGATCGGAGTACCAATTCTAGTATACAATGACAAACACTCACAAGATTCCAAGTTGAGATCATCTGCGTTTGGTGGTTTGGATTCACTCTTGTCGATAACAGAGATGCCATCAGGTTCTCCTGTAGTTGCAGTTGGAGTAAACAAAGCTACAAACGCAGGTATCTATGCGGTAAAGATACTTGCAAACAGATACCCAGAACTTGTAGACGTGTTAAAGAGATACAAAAATGAACAATACCATTCTGTCTTGGAAGAGTCTGCAAAGATGAAAGAGCAAGGATTGGTAGATTTTGCTAAACACCTCTGATTATGTCATCAACTTGAATTGAATCTTGTTGCGAGTAAATGATTCGATTATCTGTTCTGCTTGTTCTTTGCCTTGTGTCTCGAGACTGAGAATTACTCTAGCAGATCCTGCCGCAACATCTGAACTTAATCTATCATGAACCACTTCGACGATATTGGCATTAGCTCGTGAGACTTCGTCTACTATATCTTTGAATGCACCAGGTCTATCTGGGAGCAAGATCGATAGTTTCAGTAAACGTCCCATAGCTGCTAGACCTTTGTCTACTATCTGACCCAGTAGATACATGTCGACATTTCCTCCTGCGAGCACTACAGCAACACGTTTACCTGGAGCGGGTCTCTTTGATATTAGGTATGCTAGACTTGCTGCACCTGCTGGTTCCACCACAAACTTCATTCGTTCCATGAGTAAGAACATCGCGTTTATGATCTCCGTATCATCCACCAGTACAATATCGTCTATCAGTCTGTTGATTATTGAATACGTTATTTTTCCTGGGTTTTTAACAGATATGCCATCAGCTATGGTTCTGCTACCTCCAGATGATTGAATCTTGCCTTCTTTGAACGATTTGTACAATGCAGGAAATGAACTCGACTGAACGCCGATCACTCTGACGTTGGGATTGTTATGTTTTACAGCAATGAGTATCCCAGCTGCTAGGCCACCACCTCCTATAGGCAGATATATCTCGTCGATATTGGGCATCTCGTCTAGGATCTCAAGACCTATCACGCCTTGAGCTGCAATGATCTGTGGATCGTCAAACGCATGAATCATAGTGGCGCCTGTATCTCGAGCAATCTCTTTTGCTTTTGTCGATGATTGATCATAGTTTATTCCTTCCAATATTACGTTGGCTCCGTATCCTCTCGTTGCAGCTACTTTGGCAGGAGATGCGTTCTTTGGCATCACGATGGTACATGGTATGGACTCTAGAGATGAGGCTAACGCAACACCTTGGGCATGATTTCCAGCTGATGCTGCAACAACTCCATTACGTTTCTCTGTGGCAGATAACGAACGTATCTTATAATACGCTCCACGTATCTTGAATGAGCCAGTCTTTTGTCGAAACTCTGCCTTTAGGAATATCTCTGAACCTGTAATCCTACTAAACGTCGGTGAATGTATCAGCGGTGTGCGTTTTATCTGATCGCCGCGCTTTACGTTGGCATCTTTGATGTCCTCATACTTTGGCTCTGATACTCTATTGTTCTGTTCCATGTCTATGCTCTTGTCACCTCTTGATTCCATTGGAGTTGTTGGTAAAGTTGGTTATTAAGTGCTATTCTAAAACTGTTGTGGGATATCTAGCCAACATATTGCTCACATCTCAGATATGTGTTCAAACACGAGGATGTTGTTTCAGTCTTACGATCAATCATCATTAGATATTTTTAATCCATGATTAAGCTACAAGTGATGGGTAAAGTTCTTGGCATAATTGGCGGTGGGCAGCTGGGAATGATGTTGACCGAAGCGGCTAAAAACTTTCCCGAGATATCAGAAATAGTTGTGCTCGATCCTACTCCAAACTGTCCTGCAACTCAGGTAGGTGCAAGACATCTGATTGGGGATTTTAAGAGTAAGGAACATATCATACAACTCGCAAACCAATCAGACATAATCACATACGAGATAGAATCTGGAGATAGCGATGTGTTGGAGTTGGCGCAACAGTATGCAGAGATCAATCCCTTGCCTAGTACACTCAAAGTGATCCAAGACAAATTACTGCAAAAACAGTTTCTGCAAACACATGATATTCCGGTTCCAGACTTTGTCCAGATAGATACACTAGAGGATCTCAGATCTGGTCTTGATAAATTTGGTTATCCTGCACTCCTAAAGATAAGACGAGATGCATATGATGGAAGAGGAAACTACAAGATCGATACTCCTAATGATCTTGAAGTCGCATTCAACAGTTTCAATGGAAGATTGTTCCTTGAACGATTCATCAACTTTAAACTCGAGATATCGGTGATTGCAGCAAGAAATACCCTTGGTGAGATAAGTACATATCCGCCTGTTGAGAACATCCACGAGTCAAATATACTGCGCCAGACCATTGCGCCAGCAAGAATAGATGATATCACCACACAGCGAGCAATAGATGTTGCATATGCTACGATGAGCATTCTAAAAGGCGCAGGAGTCTTTGGGATCGAGATGTTTGTCACGCAGGAAGATTCTATTCTGATAAACGAGATCGCGCCACGAGTTCACAACTCTGGACACCACTCACTACAATCGAGTCTCACATCACAATTCGAACAACATTTACGTGCTATACTCGGTAAGAATCTCGGTAGTACAAAGCTAATTCATAACACTATAATGTATAATATTCTAGGATCGCACGAGTTTCAGGGTCGGTACAAACCGCCGGTAATATCAACACCGAACATATTTCTAAAGATGTATGGTAAAGAGATATCAAAGCCGATGCGCAAGCTCGGACATTTGAATATTGTAGGGACCAACGGCGAGACGATCGATGACTTGTTGAAGGTAATGGATAAGATCAAAACAGAGGCACTAGTTCACCCTGTCTGATTAGGTTTATTATGTATGATGCGAGATATTGTTCATGGCACTAATTGTATCACTAATTTTGGTTGGAATCTCTATAGTACTGTTAGCTATATACGGTGCGGACGTCGCAGTCGGCATCTCTAATGATGGTGAAGGTTTTATTCCGTTTGATCACAGAACGCGCGGTCTAGGGCTGGGTCTTCCTGCTCTCATTCTTCCATTTATTGCGTTCTTTATATCTAGGAGTGAGCCATCTAAGGGGCTAGGCATAATGATCATTATTGCTGGAGCATTGATCGTCATTGGCGGTATAGCTGTTATTGGGAATGCTGATCCCGACTCGGAGCGAAATGTATTTGCCGAATCAGTACCACTAGTAGTTGCAGGTGCCATACAGATCGGCCTCGGTGGCTACAAGATTCGTTCATCATAATCATGGCTATCTGCGCAAAGTGCCAAAGTGATGTTAAACGAGTATATGACTGCGAACACACCGACTATAAAGAATACTGTGTAGAGTGTTACACCGAACTACACTATCATCTCACAAATACATGATTATATCTACAGATATGTGGAATTTTACATTCACCGATAGATTCTCCTTGTCAAGAGTGGAATTAAGGAATCTCAATAAATTCCAAAAGGTGATTCATGCATTGTACATTGCATGCTGTGTATTGTGTAGAGTACTCGGTACTCTAGAATATTATGGTGTGTTATGTGTGGCAAAATGTTTGACCTGATTGTTGGCAGAGATTCATGTCTAACCGTGACAAACACTAGATAAACTCCACGAGACAGATTGTCTGTGTACCCGTACGTGTAGACTAGACGATATGCACATGCTGCTAATGTTGTCCAAAAACGAATTACAAAGACGCTTGACATTACTACATACCTGGCAATCAATTTACATATATCGTATACAAAGATGAATGTGATTGGACGTAATAATTCTTGCAGGTGGTCAAGGTAAGCGACTTCGACCACTGACCGATTATATCCCAAAACCACTAATTCCAATAAACAATATCCCGATAATCGACTGGCAGATCCGTTATCTGTCACAGTTTGGCGTAAAACATGTGATCATATCTACCGGATTCAAGTCTGAGATGATACACCATTATCTTGAGACGAGAGATTTAGATATCGAGATCACACTATGTGCAGAACCTAGTCCCTTTGGAACTGGGGGTGCAATCAAGTTTGCAGCACAGTACATTGGCGAACAATCTGTATTCGTGATGAATGGCGATATCATAACCGATCTAGATATGCAACAACTTGGACCAGACTCTATTGCTGCTGTACCTCTACGTACAAAGTTTGGCATCTTGGATATTACAGACTCGCACGTTGTTGCGTTTCATGAAAAACAAGTTTTGTACGATACATGGATGAATGCAGGCATATACCACTTGACCGAAGAGTTGATATCTGAACTACCCGACAAGGGCAACATTGAGGATACTATATTCCCAAAATACGCAAGTGAGAAGAGGCTACATGTTGTACAGTATGGGGATGCAAGGTGGCACTCGATCGACTCTATCAAAGACATCGAAACAGTCTCGACCGAGATCGACTCTATCATCGAGTACTAGGCACCTGTGCGATGGAGCGTAACCATCATGTAAGCAACCTCGTCCAAGAACAAATCATCTTGAACAGTAGATACATACTTTGTTACATCGCTCCAAAAACTCGTCTTGTTTTGCATCTGTATAATTTACAGATCAAACTCATAACTACTATAACATCAATCAATCTTTACCTATTGCTAAAACTGATAAACCAAATATTTGCACTATTGGTATGCGCGTTGGCTGTAGTTTGGGTTCACTTTTGTCTATATCTGATATTCTGAGGTGTGCTCGATATCTCTCCAAGACTAGTGTCGATACCGTGTGGATTCCAGAGACGTGGGGTATGGAGTCCTTTTCGATCTTGAGCGCTGTGGCAGATCTATTGCCACAAAATATGGGTACATCAATAGTGAACATCTACTCTCGTAGCCCATCTCTGATCGCAATGGCGTCGGCCACTGTAGATACAATATCGAATGGTCGACTAGTATTGGGACTAGGTACGAGTAGCCTCCCTATTGTACAAGACTTTCATGGAATGCGATTTGAGCGACCTGTACTAAGAATGAGAGAGTACGTCGAGATAATTCGTCTATTATTACAAGGTGGCAAGATCAACTATTCTGGCACGATGTTCACGTTACAAAACTTTGAACTGCTTGTCAAATCACCACGAGATAAAATCCCAATATATCTCGCTGCCATAAATAGCAAGATGATCGATCTGACGTGGGAGATTGCAGATGGCACTATACTGTATCTACGACCTAAACATGAGATGAGATCTATGATCAAGACACAACAATCACGACGTGAGATAGATGTGACATGTCAGATCATAACATCGGTCTCCAATGACTCTGACATGGCAGACACTCGTGCAAAGAAGACACTTGCATTTTATATCGCAGTGGGAGAGATATATCGAAGATTTCTAGCAGATAACGGATACAGAAATGTATGTGATTCTGTCTATTCACAATACAAAGAGTCTGGCTTGAAATACATACACGAATTAATTCCGGATGGCATGTTAAACGATCTATGTATATCTGGTACACCTACAACATGTAGGGAGAGACTAGCAAGCTTTGCAGATACAGGTATAGACATGCCGATACTACAGTTTAATCCTGTAGATAACACTCACGAGTCGTTTGATCTATTCTGTTCTACATTTCTGGAGTGCAAGGCATGAGGGTAGGCATCGTCTCATATGGCATGACAAAGTTCTCACAACGCGATCAAGATATAGAACTAGTGATACTCGAGTCGATACGAGATCTATTGGAGTCAAACTCGTCTATAGACAGAAGAGAGATAGATGCAGTACTGGTATCTACAAACAGCAATGAAAAGTATCTTGCAGCTGTATCTTCTGAGATGATCGGTATCGCACCCAAGATATCTCATACTGTTGAGAGTCTATGCAACTCTGGCACAAATGCTATCTCTACAGGGTACTCGTATATTGCAGCAGGTTTGGCTGATCTGGTTCTAGTATGTGGTGCTGAGAGATACGATAGTCCTGGTCAAGTACTGACGTGGGACAAAGCGAGAGGTGAGTTTATGCATCCGATCTTTTGGGCATCCCTCTTCACACAAGCATATACATCAAAGTACCAGATAAAGCCAGAACAACTCGCACTGGTCGCGGTCAAGAACAATCATCAAGCAAAGTATAATCCATATGCATTTGATCCGAGATCTCTGGATGTTGATGATGTTCTTGGTTCTAGGCAGTTAACACAAGATCTACGCCTATACGAGTGTTCTAGACCTTGTACTGGTAGCGCTACTATACTCTTGGCTGCAGAGTCGATTGCACACAAGATATCTGATGATATCACGTGGATAACCGGAATAGGACAAAAGACCATCTCTGGCGGATTCACAAAAAATGAATCACTGACCTGTATAGAATCAACTAGGATTGCGGGTCAATCTGCATTAGCGATGGCGGGACACACAATTGACAAAGTAGACGTTGCAGAGATACATGACGCATTTGCTGTATGCGAGCCTATGATACTGGAGTCATTGGGATTTGCTACGGCTGGACACGGTGTGTCTCTGGTTGACGAGTTGTACAGCACCCAAGACTTTAAGATAAATCCTCGAGGCGGACTTTTAGGCTCAGGTCATCCACTCGGCGCAACAGGTATTGCACAGACGATCGAGATTGCGACACAACTCGGATCCAAAGCAGGTAAACGACAGATAGATGCAGAGATCGGTCTAGTTCAAAACATGGCAGCTGCAGCAACATCATCTACAGTGCTGGTGTTGGAGCGATGAGCTTTGAATCTGATCTCACAAAGGGAGTATTTTCTATTCCTAGGTGCGCATCCTGCAACAAAGTTTCATGGCCACCTGCTCAATTCTGTAGTCTCTGTTTTGGAGAGATCAAATTACAACAAGGACAATTTAGTGGCAAGATACTAGCATACTCGCGCAAAGATGATGAATACTTTTGTATGGTTGAGATAGAGCCGGGAATGACGTTGTTGGCCAAGGCACTTAATCCTCCCAAGGTCGGACAAATTGTAAAGATAGTGAACTGTGGTATCAAGAACCATGGTTACTTTTTTGATGTGATCTGAATCTAGTATAAATAAAAGGCGTGTTGTGTATCTGATCAAATGTCCAAACTGTGGGCAAGCTCAATACAGATTGTATCTCTAGATCATGTTTTGTAATCAATGGACTCCATCCCCCATCTCTGTTGTTTGCTGATAAGGCTCTCTTGGATATCGTTCCCGCAAATACGATTCCGGTGTCTTGCATTCTCTCGCGTATCTTTGATATAAGATCAGATGCCAACACATCTCCACCCATTTGAGGTAGTCCACCAACAAAGAATATTGGTCTCTTTAGATCTAGATTATAATCAAACGTTAATGCGTCAGCACATATTGCCCCAAAGTCTAGCTTTGTTGCTTTGGATATTGTATTCTGTAGTTCAACTAGTCCCTCATCGATCTCTATGCTGTACGATCTAAGTCCCAACACACTTGCACAGAATGATATTCGACCGTCGCCTGAACCTACATCAACTAGTTCAGCATATCCGAGTGATCTGGCAAGGCTTGCCATCAAGTATGCTGATACTATCCATGTCGGATAAAATGGTTGACAACTAGATCCGTGCTTTATACTGTCTAGCCAGTACTGATTGATATCGCCTTCGTATACAGTACACTCTACATCTGCAAACTTTTCTTGATAGTGGTTGTAGTATATCGGATTACTCTGTGCAAAAGCGTGTAGATATTCTAGATATGTGTGATCTATCTGAGGGTCTAGAGATAAAGGTATGATCTCTTGAATGTGCGCACGTCCTGTGTACCGCCTGGCAAACTCTTCTTTGATCTTGCATAGCGTATATGCTGCATCACATATCATATATGAGTAGATTCGATGTGGTTTGATAAATGATTGTCATGGTATGTGTTTTGAGATGATATCTTGTTGATCGATCAAGAGTTTGCATGAAACAGTATCTGACAAGTTGTTTTACACTCTGAATCACTTGGGTATGATTTATGCAGGATTCTCTACAAATCATCATAAATGTGGATGGGTTATTACGTAATAACCCCCATCTTATATACTCTAAATTAAATACATTAGAGATGAGTCAAATCGATCAGATAGGTGCCATTCAAATATCAAAAACCATGCCTCCATCTAGTGATACAAAGTTGAGATATATCTCATATTCTACACAACACAAGACACCTGTAGATATCTCTGTGGCAAATAGACATTCTGCTCGTACTAGTCGGCAACGTGGATATGGGTGGGAAGACACTATTGTAAAACGATTCAATGCACTACGATATTGGCATGCTTTTAGACTAGGTTCTCCTAGTGTTGGATTGCCAGACGTGTTGGCAATCAACCGTAAAATTCATACTCTATATACCATTGAAGCCAAGTCTGGTACTGGAACAACATTATCTGTACCATATGATCAGATCGATCGTTGTCTTTTATGGGCAAAGACATTTGATCTATACGATGCTCATGTCTTACTTGCATTCAAGTTTTTATCAAAGAAGCGAGTGGGCGGTGGCAGATATACGCATAGACCATTACATGAGTTCTTTAAAGCTTGGCCTAAATCTAAAAAAGCAACTGATTGTATCTGTAGCTATGATGGAACTCTATATACTAATGTTGGCGGTCACCGTAGAGAGATCATGGCTGAGGATGCTGTGTTGCCCTTTAAGATAAGACACTAGTGGACATGCGTCTACATATCGTGCATACGGTAATCACAATTGGTGGATATTATATGTGCAAATAATCTATGTGGCACATATTACAAACTGATTTATACTGTACAGTGTATTATCTGTGTATGGTTGAAAGCGAAGAACTATCAGAAGAGAAGAGAAAGTTCCTGATCGAGTCAGTGGAAGAATGCCTTAGAGACTATAAGGAGATCTTTGATGAATTGGACAAGGTCTGATGTCTAGTATAACCATAAAAGAAATCATTTCAATACACTCGCGAATTGCAAAAGAGTATGGTATTTCTACAGCCATCTTGAATAGAGGATCACTCGAATCTATCGCTAGTAAACCAGATTTGCATATTCGTGACAAGGCTGTCTATGATGATATCTTTAAAAAAGCAGCATGTTTGATAGAAGGTATACTTAGATTGCATCCGTTTGTAGATGGAAACAAAAGAACAGGTTTTGCCAGTGCGTACTATTTTTTAGAAGAGCATGGATATCTTCTCACACTCACGCCAGATACTACACCGTATGCTGTAGATATAGCTCGAAATCTCGATACTGAACCATCTGCAACTGAAACACTGATCTCGGATATTGCAACATGGTTAGAGGCTCGTTCTAAAAAGATGGAAGAGTTCTTAAATTCTTAGATGATCCTGTGTGGGCAGTGATGAAAATGTTGGTGGCTTTGTAATGTGCTGTCATGCTTAGACACGATCAAGCTTGTCCTTAGAATTAGATGTGGGGTTGTCGCTAACATGTTGTACGTTAGTTTTATGGAGTCATAATGCCGTATACGTGCACTCGTTTTGTTTTACTGTTCATATGTGCCATATCTCTTTTCTGTTGCGTCTGATCTTTTCGGTTTACGTGGGACTAACGGTTACAGAAAAATCACGGCAAGATTTTATATGGAAGGATTGGAAAAAGCCTTACGAAATACCATCCCACGTAAACTGAAAATGTCCGTACGGCGCTATATATGATCGCATATCTGATGCTTAACCAAATCTATTTATGCTAGTAAGTACTTAATATCTATATGGTCGAAAATGAAGAACTATCCGAAGAGACAAAAGAGTTTGTAATCCGATCTGTGAAAAAAACCCTTGAAGAATATAAAGAGATCTTTGATGAACTGGACAAGGTCTAATGCCTAACATAACTGTTGAATATATTATTTTGGCACAATCCGAGATCGCAAACCAGTATGATATACCAACAACTATCATAAACCGAGGAGCGCTTGAATCTATAGCAGAAAAGCCAAATTCAAATTTCTACGGCAAAGCCATATATGATGATATCTTTAAAAAAGCAGCATGTTTGATTGAAGGCATCATTAGATTTCATCCATTTATTGATGGGAATAAAAGAACTGCATTTGCAGTTGCTTGTTCTTTTTTAGATAGCTGTGGATACACTCTCACACTCACACCGGATACTACACAGTATGCTGTAGATATAGCTCAAAATCTCGATACTGAACCATCTGCAACTGAAACACTGATCTCTGATATTGCAACATGGTTAGAGGCTCGTTCTAAAAAGATGGAATAAAGTTCTTGTTCTTTGATTGTATGTTTGTCACCATCTCATATCATATGAGATCTATGCTTGTCAATTGTTCTGCCATTTAAGTCGTCATATTTGATCGTAATGGTTACAAACGATCATAAATGTTGATTCTAGTATCTATCTGGTCGACACATACAATCACTTGTTTTGTGTTTAGCATATTTCGTGTTGGAACAAAAGTATGGTAATTCAATCACGTGCCTGCAACGTATGCAGTAAATAATCACTGTCTACAAAACACAACTCGAATCACAATTGTTCAAAATCATCTATAATCTATTCGACTCGTGTAAAACAATCAATAAAAAAGTACAGAATGTTTAGACGTACACTATCAATAACGTTACGAGTTCATCTTTTTCTACATTGCTGACACAATTATGATCTAGTGGCTTTCATTATGTGTGCCACTAGCCGAGACTTGCATTCTCGCAAACCATCGTACTAATTATTATCTTGATTATTGTAAACATATTCTGTATCGGTGCCAAGGCTAGACTAGAATCTAAAATCCTTTAATATGGTCATGGTGTATATGATATTATGGACAAAGACAGTGATATCTCTGAAGTATCTTCAGAGTCTCTACTCGAGTCCGTCTCTGACGCTGAGGTAAATTCTAGGATAAGTTTTGAGGCATTTACAGACGAACGTACACTAATCAGTCATGACGCCTTTGGCAAAAAACAGATGAAGATCAAGGTCTTGGAGGTGTCTGATGAGATACCTCCTGTAAAGTGGAAGTTTGGTGATCGAGTCAAAGTCACAAAGATTCTTGTAACTATAAAGCATCTGACAACACAGGAGGTCGAGGAAGGCGAGTTTGATATTGAAGCGATAGAACGTGAACTGCAAGAGACGCGCCATTACACATCAACCAATAGGTGGATTCCAGCAAGCGATATCAAAAATGGTTATGTTGTAGGCTCCAAGCATACGCGCCTGATCAGTGATGCATCTGCTCTCGATTACATTGTATTTTGAGATTACTATTCCTATTTTAGACATCTCTAGTGCGTTTAGCATCAATCTTTACAAGTATCTATTTCGATTAATTGAAAGTTTAGAATTTGTGACTGTATCGCAATCATCTACTCAAATCTAGTTTGGTGCTTGTTTATCAGAATATCTGGTTCTGTTCATTTAACTGGGGATTGGCATTTTCTGCTCAAAATTCTCGAAACTTTGCAAAATATGGAAACTATCTCATATCGGTTATCGTAAATTGCTGTTGTTTTGAGTATCATATTGTACGTTCTTTGAGATAATGTCATCACGAACTCAACTCCTGTCAATTGAACCGAACCCAATTTGTAGACGTGACTGAGAATTGATATGCATATTTCAAATACTATGTGACCACAACCGACTAGATGATACGATCTATACGGTAATGTCTGTAAAACGTTATAAACCAAAGAATTTGAGAATTGTGTGTTGAGTTCAAAGGAATTTCAAGTGAATGGAATCGATTACAAACTAGTTCTGACAGATCATATAGTGGGTCAGATAAAGAACCTCAAAAACCTGTACAACGTAGCATATGAGGATCCAGAGAGTTTTGAGGATATTAGTGCCGAGATCTCTAGTATCATAAACGATGTCGCCAGTGAGATCGAGCCGTCTGCACGAGACAATGATCTAGATGGTCTGATCCAGGCGATAATACAAGTAGTTGACAGTAAAACCGAAGCAATTGAGAAAGAGATGCAAGATAGTGAAAAGCAGTCTCGTCGTAAGACAAAACGATGATCCTGAGATTTAGATATTGAGAATACATTATATTCAAATGTCATCTAGTATACTCATGCCTAGTTGCGAATGTGGAATATGTGGTCATCATAACGAATCTGAGTGTATCAAACTTGAATGCAAGTGTTGTATAAACTTCCATCTCCGCTCAGGTCCCAAATCTACTCAGACTTGAAACAACTACATTGCTTTGCAACGTGTCGACTACATCCAAATATACGATGATCTTGGCAACCACAGATCACACAGTGCCTAGTCATAACTCTTCGATCATATCTCTGATCTCCTCCATCATCTTCTTGCCTTCTAGAGCTTCTAAAATCTTTAACCGCATATTCTTTATCCGATTTGTGTCGTTTGCATACAAAGGTCCCATCGTCTCAATCTCTTTCTCAAAAAAGTAACTATCTATATAATGTGACATCTTGTTCTGTATCTTTACAAAGTTAGAGAGCTGTATATCCTTGGGCTCGATCTTTGTGATGATCACTTTTAACATGCCATTTATCTTTAGTAGCGATTTATTGATCATATCAAGATCTCCCGGCTTGTCTGTCATCTCATCAAGTTCTCTATATGTCTCGTATATCTGAGTCATGACGCTCTTGAGATACTCTCTATATGTTACCATAGTTTGTCATACTCTTGATACAATCTAAATATCATCATATACACAGGAGTTCATGCGAAAGTCATTTTCAGGCACATATGATGTGTGATGGGTCAAATCTGACTAAATTCTCCGAGTTATTGCGGGTTTCGTGTATGTGAGGAGGAGTAAAAAATTAACCAAAAATAGAATACGCAACAAGACAATTTTTTAAGACACTCTATGGTAAATACCAATTTGAATAAACAAGAGTATGGCTAACTCGAACAAGGAACTAGTGCTTGAACAACGACTCAAAGCAGCCGAAGAACGTGCAGATATAGCAGAAGAACAGCTCAAAGCAGCAAAAAAAGAACTCGAGCTCCCTCCATGTAAGAATATCCTTAGCAATGAAAAGACTCTATGGGAGCATACAAAGCTGGATTTTGACATGTTTAACTTTTTGCTCGGCCTGTTTATAGAATGGATACCGGCAGCAGATGTTCACAGACAGTTTCGTAATGTTCTCATAGTACGTGGAAGAATATCCAAACTAACTCCCGAGTATGCCATGCTCTTGGCAATTCTGAGACTGGTAAGTGGTCACAGTCAATGCCATCTTGCCAGTAGATTTGGTATAGATCAGAGTAATGTGTCCCGGTACTGTACATACATGAATCAGTTTTTTCAGAGTTTGGGTTTTTCGCCAGACGAGTTGGCAAATGCGATAAGTAAATGCAAGACAAAGAAAGAGCTTGCAAAATGGGTAAAGGATCACACATTCTTGTTCGATGGATCACACACTCGTGTTCCAACACCCGTAGATAGAGAGATACGCAATGACTACAAATCAGGCAAAAAAAAAGATGCATACGGTAAATACGCTATTGATGTGTACAAAAGAGAGACTGATAGTACATGTGTCTCCTACGTTTCCTGGTAAGACACATGATTTCAGCATATTCAAAGAGCTCAAACTGAATCTTGGCAAGTGGTCCATGTCGTTAACAGATCCAAACACTCCACTTCGCCAAAGACTGTACATTCTAGTAGATCTGGGATTCCTAGGGATTCGAGATATCTTTGTAGGTGCCAAGATAGGCATAAAATACAAGAAACCCAAAGGTGGGCAACTCACAAAAGAACAAGAGATATACAACAAAAAGATAGACAGTGAACGCGCCACAGTAGAACACGTAGTTGGATGTGTAAAGCAGTTTAAACTCTTGTTCAACATGTTCCGAGGAGATGACGACCAATACAACGATGCCTTCAAGATGGCATCTACACTGGTCAACTATCACGTTCTTTGGGATCATGAACACGGCAGACCTAGTCCTAGATTAGAAGAGCTTGTTGCAGCATGGAGAGTAAAGATAAACCGTAAAAAACAGGCTAAACTAAAAAAGATGAAATTATCTCACCGCATAGTTGCGTAAATAATACGCACCAACATTGTGATTTATAGAATGATATTGTAAGATATCAAGGTATAATTCACTGTTTTGACTCTGCGTACATGCATAATCGTACAATTCCACAGATCACAAACCTGAGATCACTTTATAATTTGGAATGTCTTTGTTGCTAGATGTCCAGAGTCTTCAAAACGACTTTCGCATGAACTCCACACATTTGCATCTAGTTTGTATTGCATTCTAATCCTGTTGCTAAAAATATGCATATTTTAATAAACTATGTGTCTATTATTCACATTCGTTAATAATCGAATGTTATGCCTATTTTTTAACCATGTTTGGACAAAATTTAGAACGTATGTTTGGATATGTTGTGGACTATACGTCTGCTGCCGAGTCGGTGACTAGTTTACACAATGCAACACAGACGCAAGTATGATGTCTAAGATATCTGTGATTACTCTAGTACGTGTAGCATGGAATTTGTTGTGACGATGTATGTATCTTTGATTAGAACTAGATATGTTGTAATTATCTCAATGGTTCTATACCTTGTAATTAAAACGTCTTAAATGAACTCCTAGCCCTATCAATCTACTGTGTATTTTTTTGCCCTTTTGTCAATTTGTAGTCACTAGACTACTTTAACAAACTCTATTACCACAAATTATCGTGGCAAAAAAGTACAACTCTCCGATAGAGTATAAGTTGAGAAAGATACCCATAGAAAGCGTCCATGTCTGGAGCGATGCCCAAGCAAGAAAGCTTGATCGAGAAGGAATTACCGAACTCGCACGTTCGATAAAGGCAGATGGTCTACAAAACCCTCCAATGGTACAACGCGATGGTCGAAATCGCTATCTGTTGATGTCTGGACAACGAAGACTCGCGGCTCTAAAACGACTTGGTGCAAAAATTATACCCGCGTTGGTATTGACGAATGCAACGAAGCATGATCTCAAAGGAGCAAGAGCTGCGTCTGTAGTCGAGAACCTTCACCGAAACAAGATGAGTACTAAAGATATGACTAGTGCATGTCTATCTCTCACTGAAGATCTCGGCAAAACGAAAGCAGCAAAGTATCTGGGCATATCTACGCCTACGCTCAACAAGTACCTGGGATTTGCGGCCGTTCCTGAAAAGCTGAAGCGCTTTGTCCCAAAAGAGTTATCGCGCGACGATGCAGTTAGACTCTATCAGGCTACACCAACAATAGCTCGTGCTGAAAAGATCGCAGCAAAGATAATTCCACTAGATAGGAAACTACGTCGTGAGTATCTTAAAGCACTACTGCGAACTCCGAACGCAACGCATCAGAAACTACTCAAAAAAGCAAAGGCTCGAACACTTCAAAGACGTCTAGTCCTAACACTAAACAAGACAAACGCGACGAAACTCAAGAGACTTGCTGATAGACGTGATCTTGATGTACTAGATACAGCAACTAAAATCCTAGCAGATTATCTACGAAAACACTAGATGCATCAAACTCTTTTTTTAGATATCATGTTGACGAGTCTATCTCGCGCCTAAATACAATTCTCTAATATTATCTATAACGCTTTAAATTATGAATCTATCTCGTGTCATAGTGATGCAATCTGCGGCATATCTCAAATGTATAGATCCACAGTGTGGTCTAGAATATCCTATATCTGTTACACAAGTACAATGTACAGCTGGACACCTGCTTGATGTTATGTATGCTGACACTCCATCTACAAAACTCAAAGAGAGATTTTACCAACGTCGTAACCATCGCGGCAGTATATTCAACGAGAGTGGTGTGTGGAGATTTCGTGAACTATTGAATTTTCCTCAGATAGATACAGAAGATATTCACTCTTGTGCCAAGTACCTGGTATCTCTTGATGGTGCTGAAGGCAGACAGTCTAAGCCCTATCATATGTCCAAAGTAGCCGAGTTTGTCGGTATTGACAATTACCATTTGTGGTTACAACCAGAGGGATACAATCCTAGTGGATCGTTTAAAGATAACGGAATGGTTACGGCAGTGACTCATGCAAAGATGGTCTCTGCAACAAAGATCGTCTGTGCATCGACTGGAAACACATCTGCGTCAGCTGGCATGTTTGCAGCAAATGAAGGCATAAAATGTGATGTGTACATTCCTGCAGGACAGATTGCACCTGGGAAACTCAGTCAAGCATATCAATTTGGCGCACAGATAGTAGAAGTCAATGGCAACTTTGATGATGCATTAAAACAATCTCTAGACGAAGCAAATAGACATGGCGGTTATACAGTAAACTCGATAAATCCATTCCGAATTGAGGGTCAAAAGACTATACCGTTCAGAGCATTGGAGCATCTTGAATGGGAACCACCTGACTGGATCGTATACCCTGGCGGCGCGTTGGGAAACACATCTAGTTGTGGCAAGGCTCTCATCGAACTATACAAGTGGGGCTGGATCAAAAAGATTCCACGAATAGCAGTGATCAACGCAGAGGGTGCGAGCACACTGTATGATCTATGTGGTGGTCAAGGAGAGAAGAGACTAGAGTGGAATAACGGAAAACCTGATACTGATATGATATCTGAATACTATAAACAACTCGCTGCAGAGGGTCGGCTACCAAAGACCAAAGCTACCGCAATTCAGATAGGCAAGCCAGCAAACATTCTCAAAGGTTTACGTGCATTGGACTTTACAGATGGTGTTGTAACTACAGTATCTGATGCAGAGATGTTGGATGGCATGGCTGTAGTTGGCCTAAACGGATTTGACTGCGAGATGGCGTCTGGGGCAACTGTGGCAGGTATACGCAAGCTCGTATCTGACGAAGTGATAAAATCTGACGACACTGTTGTTGGTATACTTACTGGTCGCCAAAAAGACGCAATGATTCCAGTAGAGTACCATCGTGACTCTAGTAACCGATTTGCACGACCACCTGTGTGATGTCGTACTCTTCTACTTTGTCTATAGTTTGCTCACTTATTGTGTATGTCTTTGTTATGAAATTACATTGACACATCATAGTTCCAAAAGCTAGAGTTGTTATAGAAAACATCTTGATCTGATGTCTCGACCGCATCGTAATATACATCATATCAAGATGAACAGCACCTCTCGTCTAGATTATGAATTCTCTTGACATTGAGCCAATTGTAAACATGTTCTTTAAGATTCTATGTGGCTAGTTGTCAGGCAGCGAGTTTACGTGATTGATTCTCTCATTCTATTATAGACTGTATGCATATTTCTTATATCTTACGCACATTTAACGTACAATAAAACACAGGCGTAATTTCTAAGGGCAAATTGATTCATTGTTGTCATGTTTGATGATTGGACATGGGCACTCCTAATAATACGCATACCGTCTTATGTTGTTACTGCACGGTAAGAGTGTGTTGTTCTCCGATATTCATCCTGTAGACTCTGGACCGATCAAGATATTTGGATTCGATAAATGACTAGTATTGTATGTGATTTGTGGTAAGGCATATTGTCACTTGCGTGTGTGAGGAAAGTGATCTTGTGGTTTTGGCAAGTGATCTCTAGGCAGAGATCGAGATAGTCTAGATCGCATATATATTATATGTGTCTGTGTATATTGTGCTCATGAATAAACGACTACCAAATAGAGCTTGGTTTTATTTCAGAATGGGTTGGAGTACATACCTGGTGTTCCTGTTTGCTGCTATCAATACGCTAGTTGTCACATATTATTTAGCAATAGAAAAGATACCTGCACTCGCGTCGATATTTCCGTCGTTTACACACTATGCAAGTATTGCTGTGATTATTGTAATACCATTATCTGTCGCGATCGGTTATGTACATTTTAAACGAAGTCTAATCTTTTCATCAGAGGTTGACGTACATGCAGAATCAAACCCGTACAACTTTAAACTTGTACCAGGACACACTATAGAGGTATTTTATCCTATATTGTCTGAGATGGTAGATTTTTTGATCAGAGAGTATGAACAGACAGGCAACGCGGACAAGGTCAAGAGACTAAAAGCTCTGCAAGAGAAGGCTAACACATTGATCAGTGGTGGAACTGTAGGTACTAGTAGAACATTCTAAGTCTTAACCATGAATATGATCTTGATCTAATCCAATCCATTGTTGTTTTAGTCAAGATGTATGGCTTTGGTCGAATGATGTTATTGAATCTTTTCTATGCGTATCTTTTGTGGAATACGTTTAACTACCTTTTCGACTATGATGCGCAGTTCTCCAATCACGATCTTGTCGCCTTCTTGTGGAATGTCTTGAAGGCGTTCGTGTAACAGACCATTCAGAGACGCATAGTCATCCCCTTCAGGAATCCGTGTATCAAATATAGAATTTATCTCATCGATCTCGATATCGCCATTGGTTACGATTGTATCTCGACCGATCTTTTCGTATCTCGACGATGGAATGGCATCCGTCTCGTCTTCGATCTCACCTACGATCTCTTCTAGCAGATCCTCAAGTGTCACCAATCCCTCTACTCCACCATGTTCGTCAACCACAATCGCCATGTGCGTCTTGCGACCTTTCATCTCTTTGAGTAAAGAGCTGACCATCTTTTCTTGTGATGCGAATACGGGTTTTCGCGCAATCTGCTCTAACGTAACGACTCGATTATCGTGCTCCAACTCTTTTAGAACGTCACGTGCATGGACAAATCCGACAATGTCGTCACGATTATTTCGATATATTGGGATGCGTGAATGTCCACTCTGATTTATTTGCGGTAGTGCTTCAAACAATAACATCTTTGCATTTAGTGTAAACATTTTTGTTCTCGGTGTCATCACAGATCGTATTACGGTATCATCAAACTTTAGCGCACCGTGAAGTAACTCCATCTCTTCACGCTCTATTGCTTTATCCTCCATGCCTTGATCAACAACTCCTTTGATCTCTTCCTCTGTAATGGGTGGAGGGAGATAGTCACTTCCTGTGAGTTTTACCACGCCCTTTGTAATCACTTCAAAGAATTTGACTACCGGATAGAATACATAACTAAACGTCAAGAGAACCGGCGCAAAGCGAAGTGCAATCTTTGTAGAGTTTGCATTACAGTATGTCTTTGGGGTAATCTCTCCAAATACCAATATTAGAAACGTCATTATTCCTATTGCTATACCCAATCCATCAGATCCAAATATGCGTAGAGAGACACTGGTTGCCAGAGCTGACGCCCCCACGTTGACTAGATTGTTACCTAGATTAACACTGGCCATCATCCAGCTAGGGTTCGTCTTTAATTTGTGTAGTGCCTTGGAGCCCTTTCTTTTTTCGTCGAGTAGCTGGATTACTTTTGATTTGCGCACACCAACTAGTGCTACCTCTAGACCACTAAAGAACCCAGATAGTCCTATCAATACAGATAGGGCTAGCATCTCGACCCACAGTTCTACCATGATTCTCCTCCGAAGAATTCAGAATGGATTTCATTCATTTAGTATATTTGCACCATCTCTTTGGTAGTGTTTGTTAGAAATAACTTGAATTTAAGGATTAATATTCAAAGCTCGTAATGTGGGATCCGGAAAGTAGTTCGCCCCTAGTTTGATGTGGTATTCTTTTACGCGTCATCGATTTCTACTCTTGGCGATTGTTTGCTGATAGACGCTATCATAATGTAAAGTGACTGATCTGTACCTTTTGATTCATAAGGATTTGATCATGCTATTTGTGTCAAAACTTGTGTCCGTTGGTATATTCAACTTTTCATATCTTTGAAGACGTTTTTGACTAGACTCGGAACTTACGCCCTTGACTAAGGGGTGAATGTTTTTTGTACTAGAAATTCAGACTTTTGCAAAATGAGATTCGAGTTTGTGTTTCTTTTCACGCATATGGAATATAGACTCTGTATGTACTACTGCATCAGTATATGATCTACCATACAACATTGCTTGAAGCAGCATATGGTTCTCTGGAATAACAATTCCTGTCTGGTCGTCAGAGTACATCATTTGAAGCGTATCTCCAATCCTTCTAGTCATGTTTGCATGTATGTGGATCATGTTTGTATCTGTAAAATTAAATCCCATCGTACTTGCATACTCTCGAATCTCTCTAGTACCTTTTGCTGTCCACAGTACAGCTACTCCTAGCTCATCTGCAAAGAGATCGTGAACTTTGGATAGTTCTACAACCACATCACGAAAACGAATATCCATTATGTGTAGATGCATCTGTCTGGTAGGTACCTTTATTGCACGAACGTACAATGGAGCATCTCTCCCAAAGTATCTCTTTACGTCGTCTCCATGATGTGGTGATTCAGTCAACTCTATGGTGTCTGGAACATCTTTTGCTTGCTCGATATCGGCCCAACGCCTCACCAAGGTTACATCAAATCGTACCAGTCTGTCTCCAAACTTTGCACGTAGCGGTTCTAGGACTCGACCCATACCCGTAACGTTACAACTACCTTGCATCACATGTTCTCTGTCTATCGCCTGTTCGTAGTTTGATCTAGAGTTGAAGATGATATCAGATACTGCTGTAGATCCAACCACAGACTCGCCTCCTTGATATATCGCACATATGCCTCTCGGTTCGTAGAGTTCTCTCTTGTTCTTGTAACCACAACCCCCGGGTGAAGCATCGATCACTAGATCACAATCATTTAGTGCAGATTCGATCGTCCCAGAGATATCATATTCTGCAAAATCACCCAATATCTCTTGTGGTACATAGACATCGAGACCTCTGGATCGTGGCACATCTATATTATTTCTAGAGTGTTTACCTACCCCGATTATCTTTATCTCTGGATCATCTGACAAGAAGGCTGTGATCCTACTGCCGATAGAACCATAACCGTTTACAAAGATCTTTTTCACGTAAAACTAGCAATATTCATCATTTATTTAAATTCATATTGCCTCTTATTTGCTGGTGTGCTTTGTATTCTAGTTGATACTAGAACACACTGATGCTTATCGTACATGGTTTAGTATATTCTGATCTCTAGACACTTCACATGTTTGCATTGGTATTGAATATTCGAGACTGTTGGAGTGGTGACAACATTTGACTCTATAGTCACGAACGGAATTGTTTTCCTGTTTACTTCCACACATGTGTGGTCAGAGACGGAATTTACCTCTGGCAGAACATATGACACTAAATTGTGATACTAAGCACTAGGAAAATTATTATGTTAATGACTATTCGATGGTTTACTCGTGGTTGGAACATAAATCGAAAAGTCATCTCTAGTATGAGCAATCGAAAAGGACTAAATTTGTTGATATTGATAAAAATCTCAATGAATAGGTACTTGTTATCGGCGCTGATTATGGTGCCCGTCGTGATGTTCTTTGTAGGGACAGGAGGTTTTCCTCTATACGAAGAGTCTAAAACAGAGGTTTCTACAGTCACAAATCCTATTACGACTCTATTGTTAAATAACGGTTCGCCATTTTTGGGTGATTCTAGCGCGCCTATAACTCTGGTCGAGTTTGGTGATTATCAGTGCCACTTTTGTAATGTCTTTTTTCACACTACTAAGGATATACTCTTTGAAGAATATATTGAGACAGGAAAAGTCAAGATGATCTTCAAAGACTATAATATAATCGGGCCAGATTCTATAACTGCGTCACATGCTGCGCACTGCGCTAATGATCAAGGTCTTTTTTGGGAATATCATGATGTGCTGTACTCGAACTGGACTGGTGAGAACAACGGTTGGGCATCTTTTGAGAATCTAGTCGTCTTTGCGGAAGAGATTGGACTAGATATGCAAGAGTGGCGACAGTGTATGGCGGACAAACCGCATGCCGATATCATCACAGCTAGCAATCAAGACGCGAGAGCGTTGAGCCTTACGGGGACGCCTGCGTTCTTTGTAATAGGTCCTGATGGCGACCACACAAAAATCCATGGAGCGCAACCCTTTGAGGTATTTGAACGAGTCTTTGACAGTTATACTTGATGATTCATTGATCTATAATCACCTGCCATGAGATTTCCAATAATTTCCAATTTTCTACAAAATTTCGTGAATTCTATGATGATATACGCTAAATTTTGTAGCATTGTATTTAAACCATGAAATATGTGACTTTTTAGTCTAGTGTTGTGCTATCATAAATTCAAAACATCTTGGTAAGCGGTTAGGCTGACAACGATTCTTGCTGTGTGTTGAGCATTTAGGATATTGATGGATTATTTACATGACATACGAACTTACTATCTAGTACGTCTCTTCAGCAGCCTTTGCCGTGAGAATTCTCAACAATTCGTCTCTAATGCTCAGCCCACGTTTACGACATGTAAAGAAGAACGTAAACAAGATAGACCACGCATCCATGCCGCGCTGCGATGTAAAGTGCAGCGAAATGTTGCGATGTATTGCAATTGGCCGCATGTACAGTTCTGTCTCGTTGTTCGTGGGATCCATTCCAGGATGGTTCACGAATGTAAAGAGATTGGGAGCAGCATTACGCAGCGTCGTCGCAAATTTCTTGTTGCCGAGCTTTTCGTGCTGATCTACAACATCTAATACCTGTGCTATTAAATCAGACACATCTCCCGGTGGTCGTCCCTTGGCTATGTGAAATATCTTTTGTAGTCTTTCGTGCAATATTGTAGTTTCATGGCAATATAGGGCAGTCTTCATTGCATGTTTTGAATCGATCAATATGTGTGACCAACATCTCTGCGTGTCATCATCCGTCTCGTAACCGCAATATCCATCAACAGTCTTGCATTTGTTTTTAAACGGTTTGAAATATTCATCTAAAACCCTCGATCCTCGTGTATCTGTTACACGAACGAGAACTGCATCATCTGTGACACATGTCCACACATATCCACGTTTGCCTGGTACTTTATGTGGCGTTTCGTCAAATTTGACATTTTCAGAACTTTCAGCTGCTTTCCAGATGCCTGAAACATCGTCTTCTATTGCGTTAACGAGTGCAAATGTAGCGTTGTTTATGGTTGCTTTAGATGGACGGTAATCAAAAAACTCTAATTGTTTTTGAATCATTCCTTGTGACATGTTGTTGAATAGTGAAATTCCATGATGGACTAGCATGTTTATGCTCATCTCTGTACCCTTGATCTTGGGAATCTTTTTACTAGTATCCCACTCGTATCCGCAACCATTACACGTATGTTTATATCCAACATGCGTATTTATCTCGGTTTTTGGCAGAGGTACATCACGAATCCTACACTGATATGATTTGTTGTACGTGATATCTATGCCATGGCAGCCTGGACACGCTGAATCTATGTACGGGACAGTACCTGCTGATTTGTCCGTCTGCGATACTCCTACGTGATTCTCTTTTTGGCCTACTTTATTGTAATCCTTTGGATCTATATACGCTGCTATTCTTTCTTGCATTGTAGGTATGCTGTTCTTGGATGATGGATTAAACGGACTCTCATAGTATGGCATCTTTTGTTGTAACTCTTGATTCTCTTTTGCGTGTGTACATGTCTCTGGTTCACATTGATCTGAATGACCACCTAGTTGTTGTTCAAGTTTACGTTCCAGTTCTGCAGTTCGCAGTTCTCCTCGTAATATGACGCCTCCCTGCCATTCAATCATATCTAGTGCAATGCGAATTATCTCGTCTTTGTCATCGAGTTGTGTATGCAACATTGCGATCTCCTCTCGAAGTATCTTCATCTCTGATTGAGGCATGACATTCATAGTTATGTACTAGTATTTACACAGATCAAAAAATAAAGTTGACACAATGGTAAGCCAAACTAAACACTAATTTTTTCTAATCATGCAGATCGACATGAATTGCATACGTTATCTTGCTCAAAACACCACAAGATCGTTGTCAGCCTAACCGCTTACACATCTTGCTTCTAAAGCCTTATTAGTGAATTTTTCAACATTGCAAAATATGGCAGCAGGTATAGACGATATTGCGATATATATTCCGCGACTCTATGTAGACGCATCTGACTTTGCAAATGCTCGGGGCTTGGATCCTATAAAGCTACAAAAGGGACTTGGAATATCTCAGATGGCTATAGTCGACGCCAATCAAGATCCTGCAATTCTTGCCGCAAATGCATGTTTGAGGATCATGCAACGAAACAAACTCTCTCCTGAAGATATTGGAAGGCTCTATGTCTCTACCGAGTCTTCGTTTGACGAATCAAAGGCCATGAACTCTTATGTTGTAGGGATGTTGGAACAGGTCTATGGCCACGGCGCGTTTGAGCACTGTGGTGGAGTAGAGACCAAGTTTGCATGTGTAAGTGGATCTTATGCTCTATATGATAATACTAACTGGATACGAGCAGGTGAGTCTGAAGGCAAGTATGCTCTAGTTGTTGTATCTGATATTGCAAAATACGATATGGGCTCTAGTGGTGAGATGACACAAGGAGCAGGTGCTGTGGTTATGTTGCTGAATGACGATCCCCGACTATTGTCATTTGATCCTAAAGTCACATCAACCTCAATCAAAGACGAATATGACTTTTATCGTCCGTTTGGTAAAGAGACTCCCATAGTTCATGGACAGTACTCAAATCTATTGTATCTAATTCAGATTAGAAAGGCTCTAGAGTCATACAAGAGACGTGTAATCTCTACAGGTCTAATAAGAATCGAACCTGGTGAGACAATCTTAGATCATATGGACTATATCAATATGCATTTGCCGTATAGTAACATGGGTAAGAAGGCATTGGCATATTTGGCGAGACACGAATGGCGACAACTGCCTAGATGGCGTAACATATTGCACCAGATTGGCATAGATGAACCTCATCCCAATGATCCTAGAGGTACTATAGAGTCTGTACTAGGTGATCCCGACTTTATGGAAAAGGATCACGAGTTTACAAAGTTGTTCACAGCGACACCCGAGTATCAAGAGATCTATGAATCTAAACTTGCCAGTTCACTAGTTGCGTCAAGTATGATCGGAAACCTGTATACTGCATCTCTGTATCTAGGGTTCAGAAGTAGTCTAGAGTTTGAGTTTCAAAAGGGAATCGATCTAGCAGAGAAGCGTGTGGGTTTTGGATCGTATGGTAGTGGTAGCAGTGCGATGGTATTTAGTGGTGTTATATCTCCACGATACAAAGAGATCGTAAAGAACATGAATCTAGAGTCTGAGATTGGCGTACGTAAGAGACTCACATGGGACGAGTATGAACAATTACATGAGAATAAACTGATGCCAGATGAACCAATGCTTGATCCGAAACACGAGTTTGTGCTAGTTGATGTAAAGACGGAACAAGAGTCCAAAGGAGAGCGTAGATACATATTTCAAGAATGAGTGACAACCATCCTATCAAGGATCATCTATTCAGCTTTGTGGACAACTCGCAAGATATACCAGAGATGATATCCAAACAACGATTCGATCATCTTGTACATCATATCCTAGATGGCTGTTTTGATGATATTGTCAAGATGGACATGTACGATAACGCGATTGGTATACTGGCAACTAGTATGTTGCACTATATACTGACTGCTACATTGATTCCTAGTCAGAGAAAGATCAAACATCAAGGTGTTGATCTAGATATCGTCATTCCAGATACACAGACACTCTCTCAAGATCCTAAGAGATCTCTTGTAATATGCATTCCAATGTCATCTGATGCTGATGTTATACACAGTAAAATATTAGAGATCGAGTCCATCAATCCCACACCAAATAATATTTGGGTTGTACTGTCCGATATGGTAGATATCAACAAGAACACATTTGTTCTAGATCGATCTGGAGAGTCTTTCACAAACTGTATCCTAGAGATCGCAAAGTTTTACAACACACGAGGAGACTCGAGACTAAAGATACTGCGCATTTGAACCTTTGATGTTTATAGTGATCTGGTTGAAGTTTTTTTTAATTTGTAAGGGATCGTAAAATAGTACATAATTGTCCAAAAATTTTACTAACTGATTTGGACGCTGTATTAAATTGTAATGTTTGATATCTGAACCTCGATAGATAAATTTTCTAATTTATCCTCGTTTCATCTATGACGCGTTAAAAAGACACTATAATTGATAGCCTGTCAATCTGTATAAAGTAGATATCTGGTTGTCCGCAATACTTGTATCTTGACCATAATTATTTGACACTATTTCTTATCAAGAATTTATTTTATTGATTATTCTGTGAAACTGGCCTCTATGTTTTGACATAATAAAATCTAGTAAATCTTGGTTAATCACAGATTAGATCAATGATTCACAAATCAGTGGTTCAATCTACAAATGTACCGATTTTGTTTTTAATATACTCTTTTCATAATGGTCAATGACATTGCTAACACACAGTCGAATCTCATCAATATTTGGTGTGGCAATCATCAGTGTCGCTCTTGTGTATGGCGGAACTGTTTTTGCAAGTCACAACTTTGAGATCGGCGTATCTGGAAATGTGCTTCCGGACAACACACACATTCGATTAGATGGGATAAATCTTGCGCCAGGCGCAATATTTCCCATCTATGACTCTAGTCCAAACTATGTTGCAGGTCACTTGCTATTGTCTGCACCATGCATGCCAACGTTGGGTGATGGACATCTCCCAAACAGTGACAAGAATAAGACGTGGAGACCAACAATAACTGTGATTGCTGGACATATAGACGAATTTGATACAAATACGAGAATGGATTCTATACCACTCTTTTATATCAACACTGTCTCAAATGGACCTAAATCTTGTGTATTCCATGCCCATCTGCCAGATCCAATAAATGGTGGTGCTCCCAAGGTTACTGACATTGCTCTGATCAACACGTCCAATCGTAATATTATCTTCGATTCAGAACATGTCGTTGACGTCAACATTCAACAAGTAATTGGAAACATAGGACACGCACCGTACGAAAATGGACCTGTCATAAACATTGGACCAAATCCTGTATTTGATCTAAATGACAACGACTCTACAAACGATGGTCGTGGACATCCATCACAAGGTGGAGGTGGCGGACACTGAACAATGTGACATTGGGCATCATTGCGAGTATTGCACTGTTGTCTGTTATCGGAGTTCAGAATGCAACTGCACATCAATCTGTTGTCTTGTCTGGTGACGATCATGTAAACAGTATGGTCTTTGTACTTGGACATGTAGATGAACCTACATATGGTAATGATCCAGGAACTCATGAAGGAAAACACGGTCTAGAACTCTATGTACGTGATCAAGCTACAAATCTGATGATCCCACAAGGACATGCTGAACTATTCTTTGACAAGTACTATTTTGAGAACGTTGCTGCATACAACTCTGCAAAGTCGCTCAATGACACAACTTCGATAGAACGTGAAATCCCAATAAATCAAGCATACGGCAAGCCAGGTTACTATGTTCATCGTCAGATAATCCAAGATGGAATCTACGGCTATCATGTCTATGGAACGCTTGACTACTATGGCGTGGGTCATAAAGATATTGACGTAACGATGTTCTGCGGTAGAGTTCATGACATGGACGATCCTACAAAGTTTGAGAATGTGACTGTTGGCACAACGCGAGGCGAGTTTGGCTGTCCTCAATCAACCAAAGAACTCTATTTTCCAAAGATAGGTCATCAATCTGATGGCAACATGGAACACAGAGACCACAAAGACAGTGACTCACATAAAGACAAGATGAGCGATCATGATGATCACGGCAAGAAGGACATGTCTATGACCCCTGATGTAACCTCGATGCTATCTGATGGCACACAAGTCTTGATCCAAGTCAGTGAACCTATTGTTGGTGAGCGATCAGAGATCAACGTCATCTTCAAAGATGCACAGCACGTCAACTATGATATAGTTGTAATGCAGGGTTCTATCAAAGTGCTAGATGAAGTTGATGTCCATGATCATGATGGCGTGTATGAACACAAGACAATACCTCTGATATCTACATCGCCGTTTGATATTACCATAACATTCCAAGGTTATGGTATGGCCGACAAAAAACCACCTATTGGTGAGACACTACAGTTCAATCGTGTTATATCGACGATAAATAAATACTGATACAGATACAATCACTCTCTTTTTTTATTTATTGTGGTCTTTTCAGTTTATTGCGTATTATGTATTGTGTATTATGTAACCTAACAACACGACTCTGAACATAGTGCGGGGATATCATTACTAGCTTTTGTTATATCCACAATTAGTTTTGAGATCTGCTTGTTTGTTATCGAGTATATGACATTCTTTCCCTCACATCTGGATTTGACTATTCCACACTCACGAAGTATCTTCAAATGGTGTGATATCAATGGCTGATCTCGCTTCATCTTTGCAACAAAGTCTCCTACACAAAACTCGGTATTCTTTTGTAACAGTGTCAAGATCTCAAATCTAGTCTCATCGCAGATACATCGAAGTAACGCTAAACCGTTCATATTAATCTAAATCTATGCTTGTTATTTATGTGGGGCTATTAATTACATGTCGTGTCGGTGAGACTACAAATCTGATATTATTCAACATTAAATTTGCATACATATTAGTACCGAACAGTTTAATGAGCAAAACTGGTAGGTTGATGAACTGTTTGATGATTTGTGCACAAACATGAACAAGACATTGCAAAACACCACTCATCTATTCGTAACAGACAATATGCAAGATGATGGTTAGAGGCAAGTACGCAGATAACAATTCGTTATAATGCTTCATAAATTCCAAATTGTCGATCCCCTCAAACATTGATCATATACAGCTATATTACGAATAATAATGACCACTAGGCATATACGATATTGACAACTGAGAATCTCTTTGATGTGTCTAGGCGCCTAATTCCGTCTGGAGTCAACAGCCCAGTTCGATACTTTGAACCTCGACCATTCTTTACAGAACGTGCTGACAAGGGTCACATGTGGGATACCGACGGAAGACAGCTGATCGACTGCTGCAACGGCTATGGGGCACTATTACTAGGACATAGACACCCTGTAATCATCTCGGCAGTAACTAAACAACTAGAGTCTGGCACACTCTACTGTACACCCACCCAAAACGAGACTAGGCTAGCTGGTCTGATTACTAGATACTATTCATCAATAGACAAGGTTCGATTAGTGAATACTGGCGGTGAGGCGACCATGACTGCAGTTAGACTCGCTAGAGGTCATACCGGGAGACGCAAGATTGTGATGTTTGATGGCTGTTATCATGGAGCACATGACTCGTTGTTGGTAAAGCGTGATAAGGATGCACAAGGTATTCCGTCATCAGAAGGCATACCGCCTCAGATATCTTCTCATACTATTGTGTCCAAGTATAATGACATCGAAGAGATATCAACTATTCTAGAAACCGACGATGACATTGCAGGTGTGATAGTTGAACCTGTTGCTGGAAATATGGGTCTGGTATTACCTGCCTTGGACTTTCTTCCAACTCTTCGCAAGATCACACAAAAACGTGATATCGTATTGATCTTTGATGAGGTGATCACAGGATTTCGATTGGGGCTAGGTGGTGCCCAAGAGTACTTTGATATCACACCTGATATCACAACACTTGGAAAGGCGTTGGGAGGTGGATTTGGAATTGCAGCTGTTGGTGGAAGAGAGGAGATTATGGACAAGCTTAGTCCTGGTGGGCAGATATATTCTGCGAGTACGTTTGCTGGAAATCCAATCGCCACTAGTGCAGCTATATCTGCTGTAAATTTTATGAGCACGAATAACGATATGTATAGTACGTTATCAGATCGTGCACACACACTTGCAAAGGCTATTGGTGATATCGCAGATGATCTGCATATACCTCATCAAATCAATCAGATATCTTCGATGCTACAGATATTCTTTACAAACGAGCCTGTAATTGATCGTGCCAGTGCTAATACATCCGACACAAAAAAATTCAAACAACTCTTTGACTCTTTATTGCGTAGTGGTGTGTTTGTAGCTCCGTCACAGTTTGAGGTACTCTTTCTGTCTCTCGCACATACCTCGCTCGATCTAGAAAAGATTCAAGACGCGTACAGTGTGGCACTCAAGGAGATGATCAGTTGAGATATCTGGTGGGAGCTAGATCTAGCCGTCTGTCTATGGCACAAACAAACTGGGTTATCGCACAATTACAAAAGAGTACTCGTGATATCGAATATACTATACAATCGATTACAACTAGAGGTGATACCGATGATCGACCATTATTCACTATAGATCAGAAAGGAATATTTGAACGTGAGATCGACCGTGCAGTCTCTCAAGGTGAGATCGACTTTGCAGTACACAGCCTCAAGGATATTCCATCTACTCTGGACGACTCTCTATGTATAGCAGCTGTACCTAGACGCGAGTCTCCAAACGATATCTTGATCACTGTAAATGGTAGTGATCTAGACTCTATACATAAAGGAGATACTATAGGTACAAGCTCGTTGCGTAGAGCTGTTCAGATATCGCGGCAACGACCTGACCTAAAGATTCATCCACTTCGAGGCAATGTTGATACCAGAGTAGAAAAGATGAACTCTGGTACCTATGGAGGTATCGTTCTTGCTGAGGCGGGAATAATGCGACTCAACCTAGATGTCAAATATCATGTCCTAAATGTAGACGAGTTCGTTCCATCACCTGGTCAAGGAGCGTTAGGTATAGTTGCAAGAACAGACGATCACAAGACAATCAATATGTTGCAGAGTATTGAGAGTTACGAGTCTCGAGCAGCTGTATCTGCAGAGCGTGCACTATCTTCAATCGTAGACTCTGGTTGCAGGTTTCCTATAGGCGCATATGCCACAACTAGCGATGGCACCATATCGTTACATGTTGTAGCATTCTCTGTAGATGGTTCTAAATCATTATCTGTTAAACGGACAGGCAAGATCAACTCGCCAGATGAACTTGGTATATCAGCTGGCGAAGAACTAGTGGATATGGGCATAAGAGATCTTGCAGTAAACTGGCGTAGCGGATTGGAGGTTTGGAACAGGTCATGACTGGAAAGGTGTATCTAGTTGGTGCAGGTCCTGGTGATCCTAAACTACTGACTATGCGTGCAGTAGATCTCTTGAACAGTGCTGATGTTGTATTGTATGATCGATTGGTGAGTGAGTCAACTCTGGCGATGATTCCTAAATCAGCTGAATGTGTATATGTTGGGCGAGCTGTAGGTGACGATACTAGACATCAAGAGAGTACAAATGATCTGATGGTACGATATGCAGAAAAGTACAAGTGTATAGTTCGACTAAAGGGTGGCGATCCTATCATATTTGGACGTGGTGGCGAAGAGGCAGAATTTCTAAAGAGCAAAGATATTCAGTACGAGATAGTTCCTGGAATTACCTCTGGAATTGGTTCTGCTACATATGCAGGCATTCCGCTGACACATCGCAAGTACAGCTCTTCGGTTGCGTTTGTTACCGGACATGAAGATCCTACAAAGTCAACAGAGACAGTACGGTGGCAACAACTTGCAAAGTCAGTCGATACTATAGTGATCATGATGGGACTCTCACGAATTGATATAATATCTAAAAATTTGGTGGCAGGTGGCATGTCATCTAGTACGCCAGTAGCTGTGATTTATAATGGAACTATGCTTGAGCAAAAGATCATACGAGGCAATCTTGCTGATATTGCGCAACGTGTTCGTGAAGAGAAGATCGTACCTCCTGCAAATATTATTGTGGGTAACGTAGTCAAACTTGGTGATGTGTTGAGATGGAGATGAAAGACAAGACAATAGCAATAACACGATCACCTGATGATGCCATCGAGTTTATTGATCTTGCAAAGACTCATGGAGCTACTCCTGTGACATTACCTACGATTCAACTTACAAGCAAAAGTGAAAAGATTGTAGATGAGTTTCTAGAGTCAATATCGCAAAACGATCCTGACTATTGTGTCTTTATGAGTTCTAAAGCGGTCAGATTGCTGTTTACTGCTGCACACAAATCTGATATGACACACAAGTTACAACTTGCTATAGCAAACACTGGTGTTGTGTCGGTTGGTCCAAAGACTAGTGCTGCACTACATGAGCAAGGGATCAAGGTTAATCATGAACCAGAGATATACTCGTCTGTTGGTGTTGGAGAGGTATTCACTCAGATTGGTGCGGTGGGTAAAAAGGCTCTGATTCCACGCAGCTCTGCTTCGACTCCGTTTCTAAAACAACTCTTGAACAAGATTGGTGTCGATGTGTGCGAGATATATCTGTATGATGTATGTGCGTTTGATGATACATCTGAATGGAACGAGTTTCGTGACTTGTTTGCAAAAGGTAACGTACATGGGATCATATTTACTAGTGCATCATCTGTACGTGCATTCTTTGAGATAATGGAGCGAGATCACAATAGATCAGAAATTCTAATCTATCTTGCTAAAACTCTGATTGTATCGATTGGTCCATTTACATCAGATGAGTTGAACAAGTTTGATGTACAACATATTACTGCATCAACACATACTGTTGCTGGTGCATTCGATACCCTCAAATCAACACTCTAGTTTTGTGTTATTTTTAATTTTATGCTTGTTACAAACTGGTTCTCGTTACTATTCATCAGCCATATGATACATCTACAATAAAGTATCAAAAAATAGTCCTCTGCCATTTTTGTAAAACCAAATAATTAAGTTATAAGAAAAACGGTCTCTCTGATTTTCTTGTAGAGCATACTTTAACTCATTTGAAAGATATGATTTCTCATTTATTCATAAAATAAAAGAGTGGTCATAATATTAGTAGATGCAAAGCATGCTATGTTATGATCTTTTATCTACACGACCAATAGTTGATTGTTAGATATTTACAAGATGTGTGTAAAAGAGATGAAAGAGTTTTGGACTTTGTAAAACTACACGTAACAAAACCTAACATGAACTCAAATCCTATATTAAAGAGATAATGGATATGGGTATTCACGATTTCTGTGAAGTGGATTTTTTTACAGAAAAGTCGCAACGAGATTTTATTGGAACACTTGGAAAAAAAGTCTTGTGAAACGTTATACTAAACACATCAAAGAGATCTATAGTAGTGATCCATCTCCTATTTTGCCATGATTTTGAGTTTTCGAATATCAGTTAACGTCAATGATATTTCTTGGCAGTTGAATTGACAAAGAACAGATTGTACAATCTCAAACAAATCTATTTTGCTAGAGACAACAGTACTTTACAATAGGTAATACTGACTGTTTCTCATACTTTATAAAATTTTGAGATTTTGTGTAAATACTGGTAACTCGTGTCAGATGAATATCTCTTTACTATCAGTTGTGATTAATGATTTATATCAGATCGTGTTAGTAATGCTGTGGACATTTATCTTCTTCGTCATGGAAAGGCTGAGCGCAACGTAAAGAGTGACGCTAAACGTAAACTCACTGTTACAGGCAAGAAAGAGATCGTCAAGATCGGACGCGCTATCAATTCATTGGGAATAGTTTTAGATACAGTGGCCACGAGCCCACTAGCTAGGGCTTATCAAACTGCAGAGATCGTTCTCGATCATATTGCTCCAAACGTCATTATCCCTTGGGATGAACTGAAACCAGAATCTGATGTTTTCGACACTGTTCAGCGACTGGCAAAACTAAAGATGGACACAGCTATATTGTTGGTTGGACACCAGCCTCACCTAAGTAACTTGATCTCGTATCTCATAGGTGGCTCTACAAATATTGCTTTAAAGAAAGGGGGGCTTGGACATATTCGTATCTCTGGAGGTCTCCAAAATGGCATACTACGATCCCTGATGACTCCCAAACAGCTCCAAAGATTGGCGAAATAATTTTTGATTAAAATAATGAGTCCATTTAATGACTTAATTCATACACAGAATTGACTAGAATCTCTAGTGTCACCTTGTAGTGGAGATAAATTCATGTAGCGCAATTGCTAGACTAGATGATTATTATGACAAGTTGGACATGATTATAAAACCTATAACTCAATTTGAGATAAATTACAGTATGTCCCGACGCTATCTATCTTGGAACAGATTGCACCTATGGATGGGATGAACAAAGCTTCTGTGATTGATCTCGGTTCAAATTCAGTTAAATTAGCCAACTATAACGTAGATTCTAAAGATTCTTACAAACCCTATCATCAAGAGTCAGTTCGTATCAAACTTGCTGAAGGTCTAGTGAACGGAGCACTGGGAGAGAAACACATGTGGCAAACAATCGATATCTTGAAGTTCTTTAGAAATATAATCGACTTTGAAGATATCAACTATGTACTGTCAGTGGCCACGAGCGCAGTTAGAGAAGCTTCTAATCGTGATAGTTTCTTGTCTACGATTCTACATGAAACTGGATTTAACTTTAAAGTACTCTCTGAACATGAAGAGGCACTATACTCTTATGCGGGTGCAATTCGTTCACTAAATCTTCCAAATGTGGTGTTCTTTGATATTGGAGGTGGCAGCCTTGAATTAGTCTCTTCAAAAAATTTTGAGATCAACAAGACAATCTCAGTTCCTTTAGGGGCATTAAAACTCAGTCAAAGTTTTACTACACTTGGTCGTTCATCTGATACTATTAAAGAGATGATACAGTATATTGAAGCTAATCTGCCAGATCGTGAAACATTGGGTATTGATCACTCTGATGGACTAGTTCTGGTGGGTGTTGGAGGAACAGTTCGAACATTGGCCAAGTACGATCAAGCATCCATGTCATATCCACTAAAGAAACTTCACAACTATCAAATGCCATTTGACTCTGTCACTAAACTCTCTAATGAATTACACTCGATGACCATCGAACAGATTGCCCAGATCGATTCTATTGGAAATGGCAGATCTGACACTATACAAGCTGGTGCTGCCGTAATATCCACTCTAATGAATAAACTCGAGTTTGACTCATTAACTGTTAGTGCACAAGGACTACGCGAAGGTACACTTGCACTATCGCTTCAATACCCAAACGAGTTTACAAAACACATGATAAACGAGACACATGTACAAGATCTAGTTCGTCTATATTCTCAACCAGATGCTGTCTTGAAGCACATAGACGATCTAGTCCGCATCTTCTTTACCATAAATCTGATATCTGATGAAGAACGAGATATTCTTGTTCGAGCGACATTACAGATAGACAAACTTTCCTCATTTCGAACTGTGGATAGTGTTTTTTACGCAATTCTTGACGACGACAGCAATCTGTCACATAGACAGCAACTGATTGTTGCATTGTCTATAATCTATGTAAAGAAGAAGAACCAGGCAGATATCTTGTTTGACGAGTTTGCTCAAATACTTGGACCAAGCGATAAAAAGATGATCAAAAAGATATCGTCTATAGTCTCTTTATGTGATATACTCTACAAGACTGGAACTCTAGTAAGATCTAAGAGTGTGGGCACAATGCTCTCACTTGATGTTTATTCTGCAAATAATAAATTTCCAGAGAGGCTGTTTGCAAAAGCATGTAGCAAGATGTCAGACTCGGTTGGCATTCGTATTGACTCTTCTGTATACTATGATGTTCCAAATCGTGTCAAATCTGTGGACATCATATAGATTACATAATAGACTGTATGCGTATTATTAAGAGTGTCCATGTCCAATCATCAAAAACGATAACAATGAATCAATTTGCCTCTAGAAATCATGCCTGTGTTTTATTGTACGTTAAAATGTGCATAAGATACAAGAAATACGTATACAGTCTAATATGTGAAAAATTTATAGATACTAGATTAGATTGATATGTGATATTGAGATCTAGTCGAACACAAAGTTATAGAATACCAGGTAAACTAGTCGTAGTTGAAGGAATAGACGGTTCTGGCAAATCTACACAACTCCGATTATTAGAAAAGTGGTTACGCTTCAACAACATTGAGGTCTTTCGGACAGAGTGGAATTCATCTGCTATAGTTAAATCGATCACATCTAAAGGAAAGAAGAAAGCAAATCTAACTCCTACAACCTTTAGCTTGTTACACGCTACTGACTTTGCCGACAGGTTTGAGCGAAACATTATGCCCCTCTTGCATGCTGGTTATTTTGTTCTGGCAGATCGCTATATTTACACTGCATATGCACGTGACGTTACACGTGGTTGTAGTCCAAGATGGGTTAGAAAAGTATATGATTTTGGACTCAAACCCGACATTACATTTTACTTTCGTGTTCCAATTGACGTATCGATGGAACGGATCCTTGCCGGTCGTCCCAAACTCAAGTATTATGAAGCAGGAATGGATCTAGATCTAAGCAAAGATATCTATGAGAGTTATAGAATATTTCAGAGTAGAATAATCGAACAGTATGAACTGATGAGTAAACGCGAGCAGTTTAGTGTAATAGATGCAACTCTTGGAATCAAAGAACAACAGAATCTTATGCGTGAATGTGTGGTAAAACTGATTCCTCCAAAGATGATAAAGTCCATGGTAGAGGCACCATGATAAAAAACGATCTCGCACATGCAGGTGTAAAACGAAGTCCAAGATGGTATGGCACATCCAAATTTGGGGGCATTCCTTATCTTGACGATCTAGAGATAACTGGACGGTTGATTGTAATTGAAGGACCTGACGCATCTGGTCGTAGCTCTCAGATCGATATGATAACTGCGCGATTAGAAGCAGATGGATTTGCAGTACTGAACACCGGTCTAAAACGATCCGAGTTGATAGGTGCTGGAATTCTTGAAGCAAAGCAGAGTGTTGCGCTTGGCAAGAGAACAAGTGCTCTGTTTTATGCAGCAGACTTTGCTGATCAACTAGAACACAAGATCATACCTGCACTTCAAGCTGGTTACGTTGTGTTGGCCGATAGGTACATCTATACATTGATGGCGAGAAATACTGTCCGTGGTATAAAGCGACAGTGGTCGGCAGATCTGTACAGCTTTGCATTGATTCCTGATCTGACATTCTATCTAGATGTTGATCCATTCAAACTGGTTCATCGTGTATTTGAAAAGCGACAGTCACTAGACTATTACGAGTCTGGAGCTGATATGGGACTATCAAATGACATGTTTGAGTCATTTATAATATATCAACAAAAGATGGCCAAAGAGTTTGAGCTATTAAAAGAGAGATATGATCTCACTTTGGTTAATGGAAATCGTACAGTTGAGCAAGTCAACAATCTATTACAACGTCGTATTAGTAGATATTTGACGAGGTCGACATGACCGACGATACCATACGTCGATCTGTTGTAAAGAGATTTGAAAACGTTGTAATAAAACTTGGTCTATACGTACGTGATCCAAATGTGGAGAATCTTCATCTAGTTCGTACATCTATACGTCGTCTCCAATCTGCATGCATGATTGTACCAAAATCGTCTCAAACCAAATCATCAAAAAAGTTCATTAAACTAGCAAATACCTTCTTTAAAATTACTGGCAATATTCGTGACTATGACATTATCTTAAACAAATCGTCTCAATATCAGATTGATTCTGAATCTAATTTTTTTGTGCTTGTTGATAAAAAACGTACAAAGCTTCAGACTCGTGTACTTGAATCTGCACACAAGCTCTTGCATACAAAAGATACAAAGATTCGATATTTTGACAATTCGAAGTTTGAACGGATTTTAATAAAAATGATCGACAGTCTCTTTAAAGATATCTCTCTTGTTGCTGATGTGTCAAACGTTGGCGAATTACACGATCTACGCAAAGAACTCAAGCGACTACACTATCTCCTTGAACTTGAACCTACAAAACGTTATCTCTCGATCATATCCAATATCCGGTATCTGCAAAGACTGTTGGGAGATATTCATGACTCTGATATCTTTATCTGGTATATACAAAAACATGGTCTGAAAATAGATAGCGTCACTGATATCATTTTACAAGAAAAAAATAAACGAGATAAAACATATGCCGAGATGATATCCTATATCAAACCTTTGATGCATCTAGGCTGATTTTGCATCTTTGAGTATCTCTTTTGCTTTCTTGATCTTGGACTTTGCTTCTTTTTTTGCCGCGAGTTTGGTGATCTTTACCTGCTTTTTTGCTTTCTTGATCTTGGCCTTTGCCTCCACTCTCTCTTGTTTTGCTTTTTGCTTTGCTTCTTTTTTTGCTAACGTTTTTTGTTTTATTTCCTCTTCTTTTGCTTTCTTGATCGCCTTTTTTGCCTCACCCTTTACTCGTTTTAATTCTGTCTTGGCGGCAGTAAGCTGTTTTCGTGCATCTAGGATCTTGGTATTGTGTTCTCTCTTTATATCTGCTAGATTGGATGACATGCTAGTTGTAAGATGTACTGATAAAAAAATATGTCGGTTAGACCTCTGATCTGTAAGATCCGGAAAGTAGTTCACCTCCCAACCAAGAGTGTAGATGTAAGTTCCAAGCCTCGTCAAAAGCACGTACGCAGGTATGATGAGATGTGGAAATATGTAGGCAAGAAGCAAATCCGAAGAATGAGTAAATTAGATCAACAAAAAGTACAATACATTGTACGAGAAAAGAGCACAGGAACCAAGAACTCTGTCATCGCAGAACAGATGGACATATCTGTTCACTGTATTCAAAAACTGTTTGCCAGATACAAGAATGTAGAACCAAATTAGATGGTGTGTCCAAAACTCATGGGTAGACCCAAGAAGAGTCTGGTAGGCAGGCTAGAACACTGCAGTACTGACACTACATGCTTTAACAGGTCAAGCAGCTACAAATCTCAAACGTGATCTAGTAGATTATCTCCGAATAAGCGTTACACGGTACATGACACACAAGATCCTACGAGATGAGGTTCTAACCAAAAAGCAAGGTTGCGTAGTGCAATCATTCAACTGTCATTAGTAGCATGATCGTCATTCTTGGAAAACTTGCAGGTCATTCTTTTAGAATAACGTGATTCCGGATGCTTGATTATGGCTGGTTAATTATTACATATATCCACTAAAATTTCATATACGGTGTTACGTACTATGCAAATTACTCTATAATTATTCTGGTAGCCACGGGTGGTGATGATCGACTAATTATTTAGCTATACCTATTTTTAATCATGTATTTATAATCTAATCTACTATACAAAACTATGGCAACCGAAAGTCTCGATATGGATTATTCAAAGTATGACTTTAAAGACTCTACAGAGATGTACGTTCATCTCAGTAAGAAAGGTCTCTCAAAGGATACCATCATCGGTATCAGCAAGATGAAAGATGAACCCCAATGGATGCTAGACTTTAGACTTCGTTCGTATGAGATATTTATGAAGAAACCACTACCGACATGGGGCGGTAATCTAACTCAGATCGACTTTCAAAATATCTATTATTATGCAAAGGCATCTGAAAAGACCGAAAAGAGTTGGGATGATGTTCCTCAAGATGTCAAGAATACATTTGACAAGCTTGGAATTCCAGAGGCTGAAAAGAAGTTTTTGGCAGGTGTTGGTGCTCAATACGAGTCAGAGGTTGTATATCATAATTTGCGTGAAGATCTTCAAAAACAAGGAGTGCTATTTTTGGATACAGACTCTGCACTAAAAGAACAGCCAGAGATCTTTAAGAAATACTTTGGCAAAGTCATCCCTCCAGAAGATAACAAGTTTGCAGCCCTCAACAGTGCAGTGTGGAGTGGTGGCTCTTTCATCTATGTGCCACCAGGCGTAAAAGTCGACATGCCACTACAAGCGTACTTTAGGATCAACGCTGAAAATATTGGCCAGTTTGAACGAACACTCATTATAGTAGACGAAGGTGCAGAAGTTCATTATATCGAAGGTTGTACTGCTCCTGTATACTCTTCGGAATCGCTCCACTCTGCTGTGGTGGAATTGGTAGCCCACAAGGATGCCAAACTACGATACACTACGATTCAAAACTGGAGTAACGATGTATACAATCTAGTTACAAAACGTGCGTACGCATACGAGGGAGCAACTGTAGAATGGATAGATGGTAATATTGGCAGTAAACTCACTATGAAGTATCCTGGGGTCTATCTGCTGGGTGAAAGAGCATATGGCGAGACACTCTCTATCGCATTTGCAGGCAAGGGTCAACATCAAGATACAGGCGCCAAGATGGTACATTTAGCTCCAAACACGACATCAAAGATTACCTCCAAATCAGTAAGTCGTCTAGATGGTCGTTCTACCTATCGTGGACTATTAACTGTCGCCAAAGGGGCTAGTAATGTAAAGTCTACTGTTCGCTGTGATGCACTATTGCTAGATGACACATCAAAGACCGATACATATCCGTACATGGAGATAAACCAAGAAGACGCTACCATAACTCATGAAGCAACAGTGGGAAAGATTGGAGATGAGCAGATATTTTATCTGATGAGTCGTGGTTTCACGGAGGAAGAGTCTCTCTCACTCATCGTCAATGGATTCATGGAGCCATTTACTAAAGAACTCCCAATGGAGTATGCAGTAGAACTAAATCGACTCATCAAACTAGAGATGGATGACTCTGTTGGATAGTGTCATGTCACAGACTTTGTCCGAGTTGGATACAAATCATCTCAACGAGTTATCCTCCACGAGAGATGAGCCAGATTGGCTGAGATCATATCGTAGAGACTCTTTATCTGTATATCAGAGTCTACCGATCGAGATATCACCATTATACAACAAGTATACAGATGCCGCAAAGATGGATCCAGACAAAGTCTCTCTAGGTTCGGCAACTAAATCCACTCCTCCAAAACTTCTCACACGTAGACTGGCAGAACTAGATGACACCATTTGTGTGGTTCAGATAGGCACACATATCACAAAGATCAACATTCCAGACGAGCTCTTGTCAAAGGGACTAGTGATCACATCTATTCATGATGCGTTACGCAACCACACTGATACTGTGCGTAGTGTACTAGAGTCATCCGACTCAAATAGCGACAAGTTTACTGCTCTAAACAACGCAACGTTCAACTCTGGTCTCTTTGTATACGTGCCACCCAATTTGACGATAACTCGACCTATTCACCTACTCACATGTCTATCTGAGGATGATATATCCCTAGTATCACGAAATATAATACATGTTGGTCAGAATAGTAAAGCAACTCTTATTCAAGAACTCTACTCTCCACAATCTACAACACAGCAGGCATATCTGGAATTGATCAATGTCAATCTAGACGCAGATGCACAACTCGACATTACAACACTCGAACTGTTGGATCAGACATCTGTAAACTTTTCCACACGTCAGACCAGTGTTGCACAAGACGCAAAGATCAATTGGTACTCTGGACTCTTTGGTTCAATGCTTGCTCGATACAAGATCGATTACATGTTGAATGGTTCAGGTGCTACTGCCAACGACTCTGAAGTGATCTTTGGAGACAAATCTCAGTCCTTTGATATTCAAACCAACATGAATCATCAGAGCCCTGCAACAGAAGGACGCGTAGTCGAAAAGTCTATCTTACGTGATCATGCCAAGTCCCTCTTCAAAGGAATGATCCGTATTAGAGAGAACGCAACAAAGTCCAACTCTTTTTTATCTGGACGTTCTATACTACTAGACAAGAATGCAAAGTCAGACGCAATACCTGGTCTTGAGATATTTACGAACGACGTCAAGGCAACACACTCTGCATCGGTCGCGCAGATAGACGAAGAGCAGATATTTTATCTCCAGTCTAGATGTCTCAGCAAAGCAGAAGCAGAACGAACCATAGTTGAAGGATTCCTGGAGCCATTATCTAGAAAGATGTCTTATCAGGTTCGTGCATGGATAGCTTATCTAATCGAGTCCAAGTGGGATGATCGTGAACTCTCGATCAATACAGACGAAGAGTTGGCAAAGTTTGTCGAGGTTGAAGAGACTAGATACAACGAAGATGCAGAGATCGAACAACACTACAAGTATAGGTGACACAGTGATCAAATGTTGACCGAATGGGTTCGTATATGCAATGTATCTGATATTGATAAAGACAAGATATTGAGCGTATCATGTAAAGGTAATAATCTCCTAGTAGCAAAACTTGATGACACTGTACATGTTGTCGACTCGACATGTACTCATCAAGATGCAGATCTATCTTGTGGATTTCTAAGTCAAGAAGGTATACGATGTCCACTACATTTATCGGTATTTGATCTATCTGACGGCAAACCACAAAACCCTCCTGCAGAACAACCGATCAGAGTATATCCAGTAAAGATAGACGGTACAGAGGTATATGTAGAGGTGTAGTCATGAAATCGTTTGAGCATATTAGAGATGACTTTCCAATTCTGTCCCGAACAGTACGAGACAATAAACCTCTAATCTATCTAGATAATGCATCAACGACTCAGAAACCGAATCAAGTGATCGACTCGATCACACAGTATTATAGGGAACGTAATGCCAACATTCATCGCGCCGTCTATGCACTTGCTGAAGAAGCTACTGCATCATACGAAGAGACACGTGACAAGATTGCAAAATTTGTAAACGTATCTGATAGACAAGAGATAATCTTTGTACGAGGAACCACAGAGGCCATAAATCTAGTTGCATATGCGTGGGGCAGAAAGACGATCAACTCTGACGACATAATCGTAACAACCGAATATGAACATCATAGCAATATCGTTCCATGGCAACTATTGACTCGAGAACGATCTGCACGCCTCGAGTACATCCGTATAGATGACTCGGGAGAACTGATTCTAGATGATCTAGACGAGTATCTCGCTACGGGGAGGGTCAAACTGGTTGCATTCAGTCTGATGTCAAATGTACTCGGAACCATATCTGCCGCTAAAGAGATAATCGCAAAGTGTAGATCTGCTGGAGTCTTGACTCTAGTTGACGCAGCTCAAGCTGTTCCTCATATGCCTGTAGACGTACAATCTTTGGATTGTGACTTTTTTGCATTCTCGGGACACAAGATGCTTGGTCCAACAGGTATCGGTGTATTGTGGGTACGCAAGAGTATCTTAGATACGATGGCACCGTTTCATGGTGGTGGTGACATGATCCGTGAAGTACACAAGTACGAGACTACGTGGAACGATCTGCCGTACAAATTTGAGGCAGGTACTCCAAACATAGCCGACGTTGCCGGGCTCGGCGCCGCAATAGATTATCTAAATGATCTAGGAATGGATAATGTACGCAACCACGAGATCGAACTCACAAAATACATGATAAAACAATTAGCTGATGTCAACGGACTGACCATATATGGTACACAAGATATATCTAAACGCGGTGGTGTAGTGTCGTTCAACTTTGCAGATGTACATCCGCACGATGTTGCTCAGATCATAGACGAAGAAGGGATCGCAATACGGTCAGGACATCACTGCGCCCAAGTCTTGATGGAACGATTGGACGTGTCTGCCACATCTCGTGCTAGCACATACGTGTATAACACTCGCGCCGAGATAGACACGTTGATCAACTCTTTAAATAAAGTAGCGAGGGTCTTTAAGCTATGAGTGGAAACGATATCTATCACGAGATGATCATCGACTATTCTAGAAATCCGATAAATTTTGGCGAGCTAGATGATCCAGACGTTACATTCCATGATGCCAATCCGCTCTGTGGTGATAGTATCGATATAGATATCAACTTTGAGAAAGACGCCATATCTGATATCAAGTTTCATGGACACGGATGTGCAATATGCATGGCGTGTTCGTCTGTACTGACAGAGATCGCTAAAGGAAAGAGTATAGACCAAGTTCGCAAGATAGCAAAGAACGACATACTCGGCGAGTTGGGTCTAGAGCACCTGCAAGCTGTTCGTATAAAATGTGCTCTGTTGTCTCTCAAAGTTCTCAAGTCTGCTCTATACACGTATCTATCTAGACACATCGAGTCCGGTGATATCAGTTCATTAAAAGAAGAGGCAGCAAATCTGTATTGATATGGAACAGTTTGTGCCCGTTACCCCAATTCAATTACAGATCCGTCAAATAATCTACGAAGAGTTTAATGTACCTGACGCCAAATTTACAAACGATCAAATATTTGAGATCCTGTCTAAAAATGGAGATATCGATCCTACGTGGATAATAGATGATCTTGAACCATTCTTTCTTGATATCTGTAAATCTGGTCTTGCACGAAACATTGCACAAAACTTTACTACGATCTGGCTCAAACTATTTGATACCGTTCAAGAGATACACTGTAGTACATGCAACTGTACCACCTATATGAGTTCGTCAGAAGATCAAAACTGCCCCAACTGTAGCACGTCACTTTGATCTGTATTTTGTGGCAGCTGTCTCTAGTGCCTTGATCATCGGGAGTCTTTTGCCTGTTAGATACAAAACCAATGCTCCTCCTGCTGTGCTGATGTGGTTTATCTTGTCTGCCAAGCCGAGCTGTTTTAGTGCACTAGTTAGATGACCTCCACTAACAATCGTGGTCGCCATCGAGCTTGCGACAGCATTTAGTAATCTATTTGTACCAAACGCAAAGTTTGGATTCTCAAAGAAACCTGCTGGTCCACTGATAAAGACAGTACCTGCACCTGCGATCAGTTTGGAGTAATAATCTATAGTCTTTGGTCCTAGATCATATATTTTGTCTCCTCGATTTATCTCTCTTACGTCCATCTCTACTCGTTCGCCATCTTTGTCGATAGCAATATCGACTGGCGTTGCAAATACATCCGGATACTCTCCGATCAAGTTGTGTGCCTTTGCTACTACTTCGTCTTCGCGTTTTATGCCTAGTGGTGATTTTATTCTAGCTTGGGCTCTCAAGAATACATTCCCGATCAACCCTGTAAGTAAGATGTGGTCTGCACGACCATTCTCTATCAACAGTCTGATCGATTCTAGCCTATCGGTAACCTTTGATCCTCCAAGTACTATTACATGTGGCGCCTTTGCGACAGTCATTATTCGATCTAGGTTCTTTACCTCTCTCTCCACTATCTTTCCAGCACATGCAGGCAACAACTGAGGAAATCCCACGATCGATGGATGAGATCGATGAGCGCTAGGAAAAGAGTCCAAGACACATAGATCAAAGAGCTTTGCCAATCGGGATACCATTATGGTCTTTGCTGCGTTCTCTGGTCTAAACTCGTAATTCTCTTCTGCACATAGCCGTAGATTATCCAATAGCAAAATATCTCCATCATTTAGACTCTTGATGGCATGTTGAGCAGCCTCTCCTATTACGTCTTGTACATACTTTATCTCTCTGTTCATCAGATCTTGGAGCACCTTTGCATGCTCGTTCATTCCTGTATAGTCGTTGTTTCCAACTCTGCCTTGATGAGATCCAACTACAACCTTTGCGTCACCAAGCTTCTTGAGTGTCGTTGTGGCCTCTTCGATCCGTTTTTTGCCTGATATCTTCATCGTCTTTGAATCTATGGGGCAATTCATATCGACCCGGACAAAGATGGTCTTGCCTTTTAGATCAAAGTCATCCAAGGTTAACATCTTCACAAGTATTGTCTCATACACTCGGTTAAATTCTTTCAGCAGTTCTGTATGGTTGCCATACACGATCACCTGACTGATCACCATACGCTTGGTCAAGATTATTGTTTTCCCTATGTTGGACTGAGGTTTGTATATTTTAAAACTGCCAGATGATTGGTGGACTGGCCTGCAATGACTGCAATACAGATAAAACACCATTTGGCAAAACTAGATCTACACATTTCACTTCATAAACGTTGAAAATTTACAATATTCGTTATGTGCTATGCAACTTACAATTTGAGTTATGCCTCGTTTTATTGTCTACGTGTTAAAGAGCTTTGTACATATTGGAAAAGACTACAAATTAATGATACTTGATGGGAGTCAATGTACTTGCAACAGTGGTTATTTGACATACGATCTCGCTCCTTTGTCTTACTGGGTATGTTGTTCCTTGTAATTACCGCACTGGTGTACTTTGAGATAACAGAAGAGATTGATCAAAGTATAGTGTCATACTTTGCAGATCTCGACAACCCGGTTCTTGATGGAGTGATGCAGAGCATCACAGAGTCTGGAAACATTTTTTACATGCTCTTATTTGCAATCGCACTACTACTAGTTCCAAAGAGTAGACGCATTGGCATCACGCTTATGATACTGATCGTATTTGCTACATTACTAACTGGATATGTAAAGTGTGGTATAGATCGTGATAGACCTGATCATGATTATGACGGAATCTCATTTCCTGTCAGTATTGGCCGTGATACATTTGCTCTCTTTTGTGATGGTGGTTTCTTTGCATCGTTTCCATCAGGACATGCAGCTAGATCGATGATCTTTGGTATCATTTTGGGCTATGCCTTGTCGGAACGGTTTCCTAGGGGTGCATATCTACTATTGATATACCCTGTATTGATATCATTTAGCCGTGTATATGTTCTGGAACATTATCCGATGGATGTGATTGGCGGAGGAGTGATTGGTGTCATGTTGGCGGGAGTCTTGGCCAAGAAGACTAGACTTTATAAAATATTTGATAGATCAAATGTTTAACGACTCTAGTACATTTCTATCAATTAAGACTATTCCGTAATGTTCTTTGTCATGATGATATGTCCAATATCTAACATCACGAATCTCATTCTTTTGGCGTAAACCATGTGTTATGCCAGTAGTTACAGTGTAACCTATCTGTTTTGCGAGGAGTTGTTGTTTTGGCATCAAGACTCTAAACCCATCTTTACGATCTTTAAATCCTAATGATACCATCTCATCTACTGCTGATGTGGCCTCTGAGACACTGCTAATATCGAAAGTCTTTGACACTGGAATCTTTTTTGGGTCAATGTCCATCAATATTTTATGATCTGGCTTGACATATATCTTTGCTCTACTAGCGATGTAATTTCTACAAAATTAAACATGGTAGTGATGCAAGTTTAAAATTTCACCGTATCTGCGATATTGGTGACATGATGACCGCAATTATGATCCATGACTCGGCTCAATACCCGTTATGGAGCGTAATCACTAACCTATGAGATTTTCAAATTTGCGACTAGTTTTTTAAAACTCGTGCATGATGTCTTGACATTACTCTACAATGTTTTCAAGATTTTTATAAAAATATCCTAGTGATTTATTGTTTTTTATGCCTTGCTGTATGTCATATGTTTCTAAATGTTCTTTTATCTGTACTCGATGATAAGCTTTACCTCCTAGCAACTCATAAAATATCCGTTTAGTAATGTTCTCCGTATTGCATTTGTCGTATTCAATGTTGGAACCTGCTACAATCCAACTTTCGATGCATCTGTCTACTACTATTACATGTTTTTCATCAATGCTGAATTTAGTAGCATTATGTTGTTTAACATCCATAATTTTATCGGATTTATCTCTATCTACAAGTACTATAAATTTTTCATTATGTTGAAGGTTTCTTTTGATCACATTGCGAGTTGTTTCTGTACTTTCCCGTGCATATTGGAAAAACTTTGTAGTGTATTTGTCGAAACATTTTTCTAGAATTAACTTGATTACTAACTTGTCACATTTACCTTCTATAGTCGAGGACAAAAATAAGTTCACACTAGTATTTGACCATAGTCACCAAATACAGTGAGCAGTTGTACAACTCTAAATAGTAAAAGAAAATTAATCTCTAGATCGATTTTGGTTGATGTTTATACTTTATTGACTAGTGTGTTTACGTAGATGTATGGTTAGAGAACATGATGAACTCCTTCGGGCTTGCAAGTATAAGGAATACATAAACATTACAAGTAGAGCCATAGGTGTAAAAATGGTTCTAGTTGATAAATGTACAGTAGTACATGCAGCAAAATCCATCGAAATGTCAAGAGAAATGTTGAGTAAATGGATCAAACGATATGAACAAGACGGCATTGCAGGTCTGGAGGATAGACCTGGTCGTGGTAGGCCACGACTAGTGTCTAATAAAATGGTGTCATACTTGGCAAGTTTAGAAAAATACAAAGACGTGCGTTTTGTGCAGCAAAAGATCATCAACAGGACAGGAGTAAAGTATCACCCTAAAACAATACAACGTAGATTAGTTGAGACAGGACATACCGTGAAACGCTACATCTATCAAGTTCAGGCCAATCGAGAGAGTGACGAAGGAATTAAAAAGTATCAAGAAGATAATTTGCCTTGGATTATACGTGCGGACAAGAGAGGCCATCTGGTAATGGTAGAAGACGAAATGCATATGGGTACTCATTCAAGAAGGCGGGGACCGGTTTGGTCACTAAAAGGCATAAAGACATACATGAAAGCACCATCAAAGGGTGAAAAAATATCGATATTTGCAGCAGTTGGAATCAGGGGACAAAAACACATCGATACTTTTTCAAAAGCAAATACCGATGCCTTTATAAAATTTTTAAAAGGTCTGGTCAAAAAGTATGGCAAAAGATACAAGAGAATAATCATAATAATGGATAATGCATCTTATCATAAAAGTAAAAAACTTTTAGAATATATTGAAACGACAAACATTATACCTGTATATCTACCAACGTCAGTACCTGAGCTTAACGCCATAGAGGAACTTTGGCATCAGTTCAAGAGTAAAATGCCAGCTGATCTATATTTTGAGGTGGTAGAAGACATGATAAAATACGTGGAAGAGAATCTAAAAAACAAACCGATCAAACTAGACGTACTAAAATTTCTCAAAAGAGAGATCACCACTCCAATTTAGTCTCAAACTTTACGAGTTGTGTACTAGGATATGGCGTTCAAGCACGAAAGTCGTTACATTCACTAATTAATTGCAGAGACATAATACAAGTTGTCATATTGTGTTATTAAAAATAACACATCTTTAAATTAAAAGTGCTCTACTATACATCTTAGTTAACAAATATGTTAGAAACAAAATATGAGTGTGAACTTATTTTTGTCCTCGACTATACATATACGTATAAATTACTCTTTATCATTATAACCAATTCTGACGCATTAATGTTGATATTGGCATTGCATCTTTAAATTTTTTGACAACCTCACTATCTTCAAATTTAGTAAAGATAGAATTACCTTGTTCATCTCTACACAAAGTCAGAATTCTTTCTGGCGGAACATATTCGAGTATATTTGTATCGTGTGTGGTGATTATAATCTGATTGATTTCTGACGCATCATCAAATAGATCCATTAAACCATTTAAAAGACCAGGATGGATATTTCTTTCCGGTTCTTCAACAACTGTACATTTACTATTCTGAAAAAATATACAGATTAATAATGCAATAATATTTGCAGTCCCGTCAGAAATAAATATGGCTGGTATACTTTTTGTATTATATGTTTCATTTAGATTAAATTCCATAAACCCTTGATGATATTCTGTAGAAACTGTTTTCAAAAATGGTAGCAAATCTTGCAAATAACTTAGTAACATTTTAGTTTTTTTTCCATCTTTTTTGATTTGATTCAAAACGTATGCTAAATTGGATCCATCTGAATTTAGTGTAGAGTATTGGCTTACCAAGCTTGGTGATTTTAACAATCTTGGTTCAAAATTGTATGTATGGATATGTGTTATAAAATCATGCCATTCTGGAACTATTATTTCAAATAAACGAGTTTCTAATATTAACTCGTTTTTATTCATTGGAAAATATCTCAATATGTTGTGACTATTATTTGTAGGTGTTGTTGCATCGTGTAGTTCATCATGAAAAATAACACTTTCGTTAATTTTTGAAAACGTTAAATTATGGGTAATTATTTTTTGTTCATTTTTGGAATCTGCTTTAATAGTTAACTGATCGCCAGTAATCTCATACGGTGATTTTTGTTCAAAATTAATTGAGAATTTGTAGATAATTTTTTTTGTTGTTGACTCAAGATGTTGATCAGTGCTTAGATCAAACTCATTTAATTTTTGGTTAATGGATATAGGCTTATCTGATTCGAAATGAATTTCAAATAATAATGATCTGTCTTTTGAGTTTAGATTAAGTATAAAGTCACTACCTCCTTGTCGCGCCACTGCATCTTCTAATCCTTGGTCTGCAATATCTTTGATAAATGAAAATATACTTTTTAAGTTAGACTTGCCAGATGCATTTTGTCCTACGATCACATTAAATCTACCAAGTTCAATGTCTATATTTTCAAAACTTTTAAAGTTGCAAACTTTTATTCTGTTAATATAAAAATTAGGTACAGTCATACGTTGCTGTGTGGTTTTTATATTTATAAATATTTGCCTTTACGATCAGTCCGGTCATCTCTAAAGTATTTATAAAAGTTTTAGAGATCTTACAACGGTGGTGCATAGTTTACACTAGGGACATGTTCCTGTCAATCAACGGATTTCGAACAATTATCCATTCGGGTTCATAACGTCTTCCTACCACTCTTCATCGTTTTATTATGATCTATGCAATTAAGTTCTGGGGTCGATTCCCTCCCCCAACCAATGACTGACACTTTAACGATTCTGACGATAATGCGTGTCGAATTCTGAATAACTTTGTAGCTACATTCTTCTTCCATTTTTTTGCAAGCTTTGTGTAAAATTTTGTAATAGGACTCGAGTATGAACCACATGTGTTCGTATGGCATCAACTAGGGTTCTTTTTGGTTTATGTGAAATAAATAGTTACAGAAAAAACACTACAAGAGTCTATATGGGAAAATCGTGGAAAGCACCTTGTAAATCACCATCCCATGTAAACCGAAAAGATCCAGCATATGAACTTTTTATAGATCTCATAAAGCAACTGATTCATGGCGATAAGATATGAAGCTAATCCTCCAAAGATCTTACTAGATAGCAACTTGGATGATTCCATTGGGCGATTTGTTGAAAAGATCAAACTCATATCGTCACGATGTGACGCAATTCACCTAACAGAAAATGTCCTAGGTGCTGAACGCGTCTCACCGATACATGTTGGGGGTATTATCAAAAAACAACTCCCAGATCTACCCATTACTGTGAGTCTCAGAGTACGAGATAAGAGCAAGGACGACATAATCAATTTTGTACAAGATTGTATTGCAACAGAATTTGATGGCATTTTGGTCTTGATGGGCGATCCCTCTAGGACTAAGTGCGATTCTGGATTGATTCCAAGTAATATGGTAAGAATGTTAAACGATATGGAGTATGGTTCCAAGATAGATCTATATCTTTCTGTATCAAATACGCCTAACTTTGCAAAACTTACTAAAAAACTTGCTGCAAGACCTAAAGGCTTTGTCACTCAAGTGATCCAAAACATAGATCAAGTTCGTACAATTAGTGGCCACTTGAAAAGTTTCTCTATAACTCCAATTGTACTATATCCATCTAAAAAAAATACCAGATCTGCAGAGTTTCTAAATATTGATATGGGACAGTACAAAGACTCATTTTCAAATTTTGTCTCTGAGATACATGATATCACCGGCGATGTTTTGATTACATCGCCAAACGATTTTGATGGATTGATTAAATTTTTAGAAAGCTATTATCGATATTAGGATGTTTTCAATTTACCTCTGATCATCTTTTACAATATTTTTCCTAAAGTCTAAATCTCGCAGTACTTTTTTTCTCTGAGAAAATATATCTCATGTAACTCAAAAAAGATACCTCATATGGATGGCTTTAACAAAACGAAAAGTAAAATATGTGGACATGTATGACAAAGAATTGTGCATGGTTTTGTTATGGCTCTTACCTTGTTTACAGTATGTTAAGAATCTCCGTTGACTATTGGACCTTTAAAGATGCTTTGAACGTTTAGACATGATCTATGTGTGGGTGAATTTAACCATGTTCATGCCTGTGTGTGGCGAATGGTTAACTTGATACTAAACACATCTACATGAAAACATACGATAGTTATTTTGGCACTCAAATGATGATCGACAACAACTTGCTGTGTGCCTTTTAATACATAAATAGAAAATTACCACATCTATGATCGTTGATAATCGATCTCAACATTCAGAACAAGCGGATAGTGATAGTCGGTGGGGGTGACGAAGCCGTAAAACGTACGATGTCTCTACAAGGTCAAGGAGCTGAGATAATAGTGATATCTGAGACACTAAATCACCCATTGACAGAGATGTCTACATCTGGACATATAACCATACAGAGACAACATGTAGTTGATCCTCAGCACGTATTGGATCTAGAACCTGATGTGGTGATTACTACTACTAATGATCACGATCTAAATCAAAAGATTGTTAGGTGCGCAAAAGAGCACAAGATATTAGCATACAGTTCTGACGATCCTCTGTTGAGTGACTTTACAAACCCATCTCAGATCAATATTGGTGATATCATCAAGGTTGCGATATCTACCGGTGGCCAAAGCCCAGTCATATCGAAGAGACTTCGAGTTAGGATTGAACCAGTATTAAAGAGCCTGATCACAGATGTGGATATACATCAGATACATCTACAAGCAAAGGCAAGATCTCTTGCCAAGGCGAGATTAGATAGTTTTGAAAGCAGGAGATCATATCTTAACAACTTAGCAAGCGATCCGGAGATTGAACAGTTAATAAAAGACGGTCATGTGGACAGAGCTGAAAGAAAGGCGATCAAGATGTTGGAGAACCGGAGCGATGGTCCAAGAGATTATTAACGCGCGAATTACATTTCGAAATTCACCGATTCATGTGTTGGAACAGTTTACGATACGAGATTTGAATGCTGCGTATTCAAAATTTAAGAATTCGGGCTTGGAAGAATGTGTGATCATCCAAACATGTAACCGTATCGAACTCTTTGCAAAGTCGGACATGCTAGATATACCAAAACTCAAAGATACTTGGGCGACAGTAACCGGACTAAAGCATGAATCGTTTGATGATAATCTTGAGGTGGTACAAGGTCAAGATGCATTATCACATCTGTTGAAACTTACCGTTGGTCTGGACTCTATGGTTGTTGGCGAGGAGCAAATTTTAGGTCAGATAAAAAACTCGATAGCATCTGCGAGAGAGGTTAAGGCATCTGGTATACATTTGAACACATTATTTGATAAAGCGATAAGAATTGGGACTAGGATTAGAAACAGTACCGGCATTGGCAAGGGTGGCACTTCGGTTGGTTCGATGGCAGTAAAACTCGCAGAAGAGAATCTCGATGATATGAAGACAAAGAAGATTCTACTGATCGGTACAGGTGAGATATCTACATTGGTCGCCAAGTCCTTACGGAGACGCGGTTACAAATTTGACGTTACTAGTAGGACACTAACTCGTTCTCAAACTTTTTGTGATGCTCTGGGTGGAACACCGATAAAATTTGAAGATGTTTTGGAAGGATTTGCTATCTATGATGTTCTGTTTGTAGCAACTACTGCTCCGTACTTTTTAGTAACATTTGATCGAATTACTAAAGCAGTAAAGAGAGATAGAGGAATGATGATATTGGATCTCTCAAATCCTAGAACCGTTGATGAACGTGTTGCAACTATTGGGGGCGTCAAACTGATGAATCTAGATCAGATTGCAGAGATGGTTGAAAAGAATACCGCCTTTAGAAACAACCAAGCAAGAGCAATAGAGAGTACAATTAAAGAAGAAGTAACAGTATTAGAGTCTTCGATGCGTCGACTAACTGCTGAACCACTAGTTGGCAATATATTCAAGAGTATAGATGATCTACGTGAGCGCGAACTCGAGAAGGCACTACATATGTTAAACGAGACAGACGAAAACCGAATCAAGATCATTGAAGAGTTGACTAGATCAATAGTTGAGAGCATCATGTCTACTCCCATGAACAATGTTAGGCGAGCATATGAACATGGCAGAGAAGATATTGTAGATGTGGCAAACGAGTTGTTTGAGTACAAGCAAAAAAGTGGGTCGTAAACCCACTCTGTCTCATAACATTAATGTTTGTACCTTCAAAATATCATTGATGTAATTTCGTCAATTATATTCTAGATTCTCTGATTGGTGCCATTACGCACTCTTGATTAAAATATTTGGACTATATACTAGTACCACGTGTTATCTAGTTCTCGGCTTACAGTCCAAGTCTAACTAGGATTATATTTTAGACGACTATACACAATGTAATGTTCCCAAAGAGACGTCTACGTCGATTACGTACAACACCTGCAATGCGTAGTATAGTACAACAAACAACACTTTTACCATCTGATCTCATTTGTCCAATATTTGTACAAGAAGATCTGAAACACCGCGTTGGAATCGAATCGATGCCTGGAATAGAACGCATACCACTTGATGAAGTCTCTCGTGAGGTTGAGTCCGTGGTTGATCTAGGTGTATCCTCTGTGATGATCTTTGGAATACCAAAACACAAAGATGATGATGGCAGTTCAGCAATAGCTGACGACGGAATAGTTCAGAAAACAATATCTCAGATCCGTTCTAACTTTGGTGATAATGTATTGATAATGGCAGACGTCTGTCTGTGCCAGTATATGAGATCAGGGCATTGTGGAATACTCAAAGACAACAAAGTAGATAATGACTCTAGCTTGAAATTACTGGCCAAGATTGCTCAAAGTCAAGCTGTAGCTGGAGTAGATACTGTGTCGCCTTCTGCAATGATGGATGGTCAAGTACATGCAATTCGGGAACAACTAGACGACTCTGGTTTTCAAGATGTATCTATAATGTCTCATTCTGCAAAACACCGATCCAACTTTTACACTCCATTTAGAGATGCAGCAGAATGTGCACCAAAGTTTGGTGACCGAAAGACGTACCAAGTATCGTACACAAACCCTCGAGAGTCGATGATGGAGATCGCATCGGATATCGACGAGGGCGCAGATATTGTGATGATCAAACCCGCTTTGGCATACTTGGATCTAATACATGAGACTAGACGTAGATTTGACGTACCAGTATCTGCGTACAGTGTATCTGGTGAGTACTCTCTCGTCAAGGCTGCTGGACAACTTGGATTTGTTGATGAGGTTTCTATAATGCATGAGATGTTGTCTAGCATAAAACGCGCAGGTGCAGATATGATAGTAACATATTTTGCAAAGAGTATGGCAAAAATGATGAGTCATGAGAAACGATCAACGGTTTGAGATAGAACGTGCTTTTGATCTATTGCCACATGTAGTAGGATCTAGCTGGGCAGTTATATGGTTTAGAATGAACAAGATCAAATCTCCTACTCGGGAAGAGTATCGAGATAAAACATTAGAGTTTTTCAAGTCCATAGAACATTCACTAGAATACCCTGATACTCCAGAGTTTGCTGATATCAGTCGTTACATCAAATCTAGAAGAGATATCGAATACAAGAGAATCATCAATGGTGAGAACAAAGAGATTGAGAAGCGATATGATAGGTACATCGACTATGGTTGAATCTCTGAATCTAACTGCTTCAGATATATCTTGATAAACTTGGTTCTGTTATCTGCCTCGATCTTTGCCGAATTGGTGTTCATAAGCGATTCGAGATGGAGTAGTTTTGTGTAAAAGTGATCTAGCGTCCAAACATGATCATCTGGAGTTCTAGTTGTACAGAATGGGTCTATGGTGCTGTAAAACACTCTATTTGATTTGGCACCTGTAGTAAAGGCTCTTGCTATGCCAATTGCGCCTAGGGCATCAAGTCTGTCTGCATCTTGTAAGATCTGAGAGTAAATGCTACTGGCTCTTATATGATTCGTATAACTGTGCTCTACTATTGCCGTACATATGATATCGACCTCAATAGTGGTTAGATCATAGTCTGTTAGTATGCGCCTAGCTAGTCTTGCACTATGTGTTGAAGATAGCCCTGATCGTTCATCTGATTTTGGATATATGACAATATCATGCAAGAGAGCAGCACAGCAGGCTAGGAGTGGTTCTACTCCTTCTGCATTAGATAGTCTTAGGGCATTGTGATATACACGTAACACATGTTCAAAGTCATGTGCAGTATCGTTAATGCATATTGCATCTTTGGACATTATATCTCTGACTTGATTTGTCAACCGTTCTATCGTATTCATAATTTCCAGATCCTCGGCCTCATAAATCGTAACCGTCGTTCAGTAATTAGTGCCGTCCAGTTTATAGACGCAAAGAGAATTATCGTCATTATGCCCAAACCATCTATCAAAAGTATTCCTACTAGTCGATCTTCAAAGATCTCAAAGAATGGTCTGAGTACTGCATCACCAAAGTAGATCATTATTATATATGATATTGTGCGTCCGCACCAAAATCCTATGTATATTCCTATACTTTTTGCACGAACCAATCCATACGTGATAAATAAAAGATTACTAGGTAATGGCGTTGCACCAAACAGAAATGACGCAACGAAATAGCCATAGCGTCTATGATTCAGATAACTACCAATGACGGCTAGATTGGATCTCTGCTCTGTCGACACAAACCTCCTAAACAACGTACTCAGTCTCTTTAGACTCCATCTACCAACAGTCGCTGCTGTTGCACCAACAGCCGCAAGTACAAACACATTGAGCGTTGGATCTAGTAGATAGAATGACACTAGTACTATCCAACTCGGTGGCATCAAGATCGGTGACGCATTGATTCCAATCAATACGAGAAATATGCCAAAATATGAAAGACTAGCAAAGAGTTCAAAGATATCATCCAATGATTGTGTCACGCTGTTTTTATTTCTAAATCTTATCTCGTAGGCTGTATCATCGATTTTAGATCCTCTCTAGATATTGTCCTCTAGATATACAAATCAAGTGATCAAATCTGTTCAGTGCTGTTTACAAACCTAAAACTTGCTTATTAATCCCATGTGAAGTTTAAAGATCGATTTCTATGGTTGACTATATTGCGTAGATGCAAACGGTTCTATAAATTGCATAGTATGTCACAATCTGCCAGGATATCTTTTCTACATTGCATTCGGTCAAACGTCAAGTCTTGGATATGATATACTGGCTTGTTTTTGATATGTGTATCGTCGCCTCTCGATAACACTATATTGCAATAACACATTCTTGTATGCTCTACCTAGTTTGTGACATGTGTCATATATCTAGAATTCATCGACTTAACATCTTGAGCAATGACTGTAACATATATGGCCGCGAACATAATGATTTTCCTAGTCTGTTGTATCACAATTTGGCGTTAGATGTTCTGCCAGAGGTAAATTCCGCTCCCGATTACACATATGCGGGAATAACAAGAAAACAATTCAGTTCGTGACTATAGTATCGTTATGTTTCCAGTTTTTAATAGATTGTATAATGGATTATCGATCGTAACATGTTGAACGAGATCGCTAAAGGCAACTCTTCTAATTGATATGTAATGATATGTTGAGATCAATATTCTGTACAAAACAGATACGACTATTTGTCCAATATCTTTATAAGCGATTTCAGTCTTTACTATATTATGTCTTATGTGGTTTGGAAATGTTTTCGTTGCAATCTAATCTTCAAGGACTACAATCTAGCTGAGATTCATAAACAGATATCAAATCACTCAATCTCTAAAGTAAAGACGGTTGTTGCATAGTTTGGTGCAGAGAGTGGGATTTGAACCCACGAACTCCTAAGAGAAGGGATATCTTAATCGAGATCTTGAGTCCCTCTCGGTTGACCGAGCTTCGATATCTCTGCAATATATGTACCAAAGATCTAGTATTTTTCAGTTTGCAAATCCTCGTTATACTGTATCAACTTGAGATATAATCTAGGTCATATGTTCCTCTACAATGGATTCTTTTCGTCAGCACGACAGCAAGATCATTTATGTTGAAATCTATCTTACAGATACTCAAGAGAAGGCTTATAATTGTCAAATATACGCAAAAAACAATGAGCGAATTTGTATCAATCGCAGAGGCGAAGAACATGCGTGGCGGTATAAATCTCAAAGCCAAAGTGAAAGAGAAGAAAGAGCCGCGAACCGTCAACCTCAAACGAGGTGGGTCAACAGATGTATGTGATGCAATAATAACTGATGTTGAAGATACCGGTGATGAAATGAATTTCACACTGTGGGGTGATGAGATTCAGAAGGTAAATCAAGGTGATATTGTTGTCATCACAAACGGATACTCTAACGAGTTTAGAGGTGTAGTCTCTATATCAACAGGCAAGTACGGCAAGATGGATGTAAATCCACAATAATTCCCTCTGTAGTCCCATTCTCCTTTAATATTTTATATAAAAAAACTAAAGAACCCATTCTCTATAACGCACAAGCGTTGTCTATCTGCGGGTCCTTTTAGATTGATTCTTTCTATCTGTGGACTTTGCTTTCTTTGTAGGTTTTGAGAGTTTTGTGGGGCGTCTTGATTTACTAGTTCTCTTTTTAGATCCTGTCTTTGCAGCTGTCTTTTTGCTAGCACTCGACTTTGTCTTTGCACTACCAATCTTTGTCTTTGCAGCTGTCTTTTTGCTAGCACTCGACTTTGTCTTTGCACTACCAATCTTTGTCTTTGCAGCTGTCTTTTTGCTAGCACTCGACTTTGTCTTTGCACTACCAATCTTTGTCTTTGCAGCTGTCTTTTTGCTAGCACTCGACTTTGTCTTTGCACTACCAATCTTTGTCTTTGCAGCTGTCTTTTTGCTAGCACTCGACTTTGTCTTTGCACTACCAATCTTTGTCTTTGCAGCTGTCTTTGTATTACGTTCGGCAAGCTTTTCGACTGCTTTTGCAAACGCTGTCTTGGCAGAAACCTCTCTTTTTTCAAGCTTGTCTAGTTCTTTGGAGAGTTTCGCAATCTCTTTGTCACTGGTGTCTATCTCTGTATGTAGTGATGGTTTCATATCTGATTGTTTCTCAAGTTTGGTGTTGATGTCGTCGAATACTTTTTGCTGCGCTGACACTTCACTGGAAATCTTTTCAGCTGCACTTTTACGTTGCTTGATCTCCTCGGACAACTCGACTACACGTGAGTTTATCTCTTGAAGATCTGACTGCTTTGCATCTGCGCTGATTGGAGAGTTTTGAATCCTTTTTATTGCAGCCTGTTCTGTCTTGAGGCGTTGCTCTGCTATAGACGTTAGACGCTCGATACTGTCTAGTTGGGCTTTCTTTTGTGTCAGAGTTGCAGATATCTCATCCAAACTCTCTTGCTCAGACTCAATCCTTCGATCTGTTGTAGCGATGCTAGCTGCAGAACGACGATTTACCGCTCTTGCCGCTTCGAGCCGCCTCTTTGCACCTCGCTTCAACTTTGTCGCTTCACTCTTTTCTTGGCGAAGTTGGATTACCAACTTTTCTAGTGATACCATATTTTCAATAGAGTGTTTTACTTGCTTAAGTTTTTAACGTAATAATGATTTGACTTTCAAGTTAAGAAAATTTAGGTAAATTATTGCCCATTACTCGGATATCACTTGTTATGTTTTGCATATTGAACAACACCTATGTATAAAATGGAATGTGAAATCGATACACTTCGTGTCTATGATCGCCGAATCACAAACTTGACGAGCTACGTTTTTAATTGAATGATCCAGTTGATAGTTGGATGGACGAGCTAGATCGTGAGATTTTAAATGAGATCCAATGGACGTTTCCTCTCGTCTCTAGACCATTTGATTATATGGCTACAAAGTTTAACACCGCTCCTCAAGTCATAAAGGATCGACTAGAATCTCTAAAGGCTGAAGGCATACTACGACAACTTGGAGCAATCTTTGATACACGAAGACTAGGATACACTAGTTCACTAGTTGCAATGGAGATCGATCCATCTAGACTAGAGTATGTTGCAAGTATGATAAACCGTCATCCGGGCGTTAGCCACAACTATGAACGCGATCACCAATTCAATCTCTGGTTTACACTGGCTGTTCCGCCAGGCTCTGATCTAGAGGACGAACTTGAAAAGTTCAACGTTATTCAAGGTATACGAAAAGTTCGCATACTGCCGACACTACAACTCTTCAAGATTGGCGTCAAACTTGACATGGTTGAATCAAAGAGACACAAAGTTGCACCGACCGAGACAAAGAAGACTGTATCGGAGATACCGTTCATACCTGACGAAGACGACAAGAGATTCGTACGAGAACTACAGAAGGATATGGATATTATAGATGAACCGTTTGTCAAAACTGCTAACAAACTTGGGATGACCGAAAGCGAACTTTTTGAAAAGATGCGTTACTATGAAGAGATTGGTGTCATGCGCAGATTTGCGGCGATCTTGAGACATCGGCAGGTAGGATTCACCGCAAACGGAATGATAGTTTGGCGTGTACCAAAAGACCGTATCGATCAAGTGGGCGCAATGCTTGGTGCATTTCCCCAAGTAAGTCACTGTTACCAACGTCCTACATATCCAGACTGGCCATACAATGTATTCTCTATGATTCACTGCAAGACCCATGATGAAGCCAAGCAGATGGCAAAAGAGATACAATCTCAGATAGACGTTGATGATTACAAGATACTGTTCAGTCTACGTGAGTTTAAAAAGACACGTGTAGAGTACTTTGTTGAAAACTCGTTCAATCTTCATGATGTAATTCAATCACAAATTCACGACTAGTTATGTTTGGGCAATGTTGCCTTTAGCTCATATGGTGGCCATGTATTGTATATGGACTCTATCTCCTTCATATCCGATTGTGGTATGTATCTTCCATCTGCCATAGATGCATAATTGATCACCTCTTCTTCACTCACGACTGTTGGAAAGACTGAAGCAAATCCTTTCTTGGACAGGATAAACTTTATCGCGAGCTCTGTGATTGTTAATTCATTCTGTTCTGCTATATGTCGCAGCTCTTCAACTTTTTGGAGTGCTGATCTTATCCACTCACCTTTTCTTACAGATCTATGATCCCTCTCATCTATCTTTGTGTCTGCGTTTACCTTCCCAGTCAATATTCCTGATGCCTCTGGAACTCTAACTAGAATACTTGAATCATGTTGTACTGCAGACTCCATCAGTTCATTTCCTGGTGTCTGTTCTAGTATGTTGTATACTGTTTGTATTGCATTGATGTTTGTTCTCTTTATTGCTTCTAACCCCTCTTGTGCCCATCCTATCGCAGGTCCTAACGCAACCTGACACGTTCTAACTTTTCCCTCTGAGACGAACTGATCTAGCAGATCAAATATAGAGTCATCTCGTATGTGGTGTAACTTGGGATTATGTAGTCCATACACATCTACATGATCAGTCTTCAATCTTGTTAAACTGTCTCCAAGCGCTCTTTTAGTAAACTCTTCATCAAATCTCTGTGGTAACTCTCTGTGCCCTATCTGTTCCACACCATTAAAGTCATATCCGTACTTGGTTGATATGATTACGTCGTTACGTATACCTGCGAGTGCTTTACCTAACAACTCTTCACTCTTTCCTTTACCATACATGTCGGCGGTCTCAAAAAAGTTGATTCCCAAATCATGTGCTTTTTTGATCATTCGCAGCGCTTCATCACTCTCGATCTTTTTACCCCACCAATCCAAGGCTATAGACCATGCTCCAAATCCGATCTCAGATACAGAGATGTCAGTATTGCCGAGCTTATTGTATCTCAATGTCTAGATCACATGATCTCTTCATTTATGTTTATGTTGTGAGTGATCTTACATTGGTTGCTTTGATATGTAGATAAACATCAACAATGCGTGCCGTATAACTTTGGAAAAACTTTGGTGTCAAATATCACATCTTCATTGACTGGGATAAATCATACTTAAGTAGTGTGTTGTCTAGTATTAATCGTGAGTAATTGTCTTGAATTCAAGTGTGACTTTTGTGGACGAAACTTTGGCTCAAACGTAATTGATCTTGCATTACACATCGGTAGGGTACACGATCAACCACGAGACAGATGAAATCCAACAGTTGTTCAATTAGCAGATTGTTATCTGTTTAGATGTATGTTGTTCGTATGTTGAGATAAATGTACATCTGAGGCGTATCTATTATGTGTCCTGATCTTTGTTTGTGTGATGTCACATCTGTCATCGTTCCTAATGACTGTGATGTGGGCTATGCATAGAATTGTATATGTAGCTAAATCTGTATCTTTTACCGAATATTTTGATCGATAAAGCGTTCATCCAAGTTGTTCATTATTACTGGAAATAATGCGTTTTAATTTCAAATAGTGACATTTTGCATATCTATCCATATATGATGCAATGTTCACATTCGCAATTTGATTGTTCTTTTGTTTTTTTGAGGCAACGTTTGTGCTGACCAGCTTGACATTGAACGCATATCTCGTCTAAATTCTCGATACTTGTATATTTTTTTGACTGATCAAAGCCAAATCCACCATCTTTTGGTCCTACCATATCTTACTCACTTGTCTGTACTATTTTTATCTTGATTATCCTTTGGATTGTCCCACATGTGCATTGTACCACGAATCATAAACGCACCCACAATTATGGCGACGATTCCACCAACTATGAACCCAAAGAATCTGCCTATGTCGGATATTGCCATGATAGTATCTATGACGACTCGATAATTATAGTTGTATAGCTTAATTCAATAATGCCTTATTCTACAACCCATGTGATTGTCTAAAATCAAACAGATCGTGGCGTGGATTGCTATAATTGGTGGAGGTATCGGCTTCTTCTTCTTTTCGCAATATATGGCAGAGATCATGAGATGAGCAATTCATGCGGATAGTATTTTATACAAATTACGAATCTATGTCGTATGATATCTGATGAGATCAATGATCTCTTGAATCGCTCCAAGTTGGGTTTTGTAGCAACCGTCTCACCTAACGGTAAACCCAACGTCTCGCCTAAAGGAACAATAATTTGTTGGAGTGACAAAACCCTTGCATTTGCAAACATTCGTTCGCCTGACACAATTCGAAATATTAGACATCAGTCTGATATCGAGATCAACGTTGTTGATCCTATACTGCGAAGAGGATTTTTGTTTCAAGGCAATGCCCGAGTTATTAGCGATGGTGCACTATTTGATGAGATATTGACATATTATCGATCTAGTGGAGTACGTAGCAAGATATCTGATATAGTTCTAGTTGATGTTGAAGTGATAACAGAGATCACGTCCCCCTTATATGATCTAGGAATATCTGAAGATGAGATCGCGTCTAGATGGCGACAACATTATACAAATTTATGATTCTGCTCTCTTTCGAGTCTCTTCATGCTCTTTGCGTTCTCGCTCTAGTAGTAGATGGACTGCTTCTAACTCTCTTTGCGTCGCAGCAAGTTTTGCCTTGAGTGAACCAACAACTACACCTGCTGCCTCTATTATGCCACTCTTGGTCTTGCTTTGTATGGACTCGATCTCGTTTTGTAACTGTCCTTCTTTGGGACCTTGTTTGTCCAGATCTCTTTTTGCTGCATATAGTTTAGAGTTTATCTCCTCAAGTTCTTCGGATGTCTCGATATGTTGCTTTCTGATTAGGTGCAATGCTGTTTTTTCTCGTTCTAGATCTGCATTTACAGTATCGCGTGTCTTTGTCATGGTACGCAGCTCTTCTTTCATCTCTTCTAGTTTACCAGATGTCTTTTCAAATTCGCTATTTTTATCAGATTTTAATCTCTGTGAATCTCTGATCTTTGTAATCATCTTTTGATATTCGTCTTTTGCCACTTCTAGATCTCGTCTCTTTTCATTCAACTCTCTCTTTACTGTCATCAGATTCGAAACCGTTGCATCGTACTCATCCTTCACCGATCTGATCATAGCGTGTAGTTTACCAATCTCCCTCTCTTCCTCTACGATCTCTTTTTGTAACTCCTCACTCTTTCTCTCTAATGCGTCTGGTTCATCTTTGATTGGTTCTGTATGCTTGCGACTGAATAGATTCATTTGCAATAGTTATGGGCGTGTTGCTATTCTTATTCTTTTTTAGTTCTGCTCGGTAGGGTATTTGTATGAATAGTTTGGGTCTTGTGTCTGATCTGCAAGATCTCTTCATCTAGATTGAGCCATTGTCATCTTTGCATTGATGGGGCTTCATCTTGTGATTAGGCACAAGACTATCAAAATATCTCATGGACGACTATCACAAAACTTGTGGAATAATCTCTCAAAATAATCGCCGGACAGAGCCTGATACGGTAGGATCTCTTTTGATTTACACGAGATGTAATTTTTACAGAAAACGTACAAGATTTTAGAGACATTTTAGAAAAAAGTCTTGCGAAAAGCCATCCCACGTAAACCGAAAAGATCCTTGTTAACGTCTTTGTACAAATTATCTTTGAGATAGCACAGAATCATATGCTTGTGCCAAAAGCATAACTTGTTGTTTGGTGGACGTACATTTCTATAGTCGTATTGACGTTTTTAGAGCGGTTTGAAATCTGATCTATCGAGTAACTCTATAATTTTGTCAATCTCTTTTGGGTACTTGACTCCTCTACTGCTTAACATGTTCAACAGTCCTTGTAGATCAACATATCTTATTCCTAATGTCGATGCTACTTTTTGTGCCTTCTTGTCATCCAATATACAATAGACACTGTCTTTGTACAGACATCGCAAATGTACGTGTAAATTTTGGCATCTAGGGTGCAATCGGCTCAGGCGGAGGCTCAGGTGGGATCTCGATCAATGTTTGCACTGTTTTAAGAAACAAGCTTTGGTACATCTTGTGAGATGTGATACCTTCAACCAACAATACAAGATTGAATATAGTCCACAAGTTTAGCAACATTTGTGCAGACATGAACATGTATGTTCTACACGGTGTTGATCTACTGTGAGTTCTAACACGCATATTTCGAGTAAATTTGAATCCATTCTCAATCTCCCAACGATCGCGATATTTCTCTAGATCAATATTTGGATCATTTGTTGCAAATGCTCTATACTCTTCTGGGTCATCTCTGTCACGAGTTATTATGATGTAACATCCTGCTTGATCCTTGTTGTTCTTTATTACATATTTTGACACTCTAACTCGTTCTCCTCGTTTGTATTCCTCTATTGCTTTTTTTATGCCAGAAGTGTTTACGCATGGCATCAGATATTTGTGTCTAGTTCCATTCAAGAATTTGATCATAGCAACTGAATAAAACCCACGATCGGCAACAAACAGCGCTGGTCTTGTAGAGTTTATTTCGTAAAAATCTACAATTTTAGGCATAAAATCAGCATTTTTTTCCCCTTTTTTGACTGAAAATGTAGATAAAACAAGTCTTGTGCCGGGGTTGACCAGCTGTGCAGAGATGTGTGTCTCAAATACAGTCGTACCATCTTTCGCTCTACCCTTAATCAGATCTGGATTATCTTTATCATATCTTGAAAAACTCGTTCTGTCTACTCCAATGATAGGATGTCGAGGAAAGCGACCAAGCCGTTTTAGCTCTGACAGGTGTTGCGTCACGGCATACTTGAATATCTCATCTATCGGTTTCTCACACGTCTCTTCGATCCTCTTCCTAATCCATTCGCCTGTAGGTGCATAACCATCACTATCTCTGATCAATCTGGAACGATCAGCAGGAGATTTGTTTGCTACTGCCGCATCTATGATGATCTTGAGTCCGTCCCATTTTGTGTATTTGGCATTGTGATAATTAGATACTTTGAATGGTATCTGATCCATAGCGTTTATGAAAATATATCTATAAGTAGAACGGTTTCTAGATACTGCTTGTCTCAGCGAGTCTGATTGTTTGCGCATTAGATTCCTGAGACATGCAATCCTTATTGACTTTGTTTGATCGATATTTTTGATCTTTTGGTTAAATTATAGTTACTTTTGCGATGTCTGTTTGTACACACTTAATTTCATGTAGGTTAGAATTACATCTATCTCACCATGTTTTAGCTTTCTGTAGGTTTTCCCAAAGTCTTCTATCTCTTCAAATGTGTTCAAATTTAACCGAGCGAGTTTGCCTTCGCCGATTAATCTGTCGGCATTTGCTCGTGAGTTTTTATCTTTTAATTCTTTCCACACATAGTATGGTATTGATAACTCGTGTCCTAATTGCAAAATAACATCAAACGCTTTTGGATATTGGAATTGGTTAAATATCGCAATAAGTTGCGAAGTGTCAAAAATTTTCAACGTGAAGTCCAGAGCAAGCCTCTCTTGGCAGCTTCGTCCATCATTAAATGTAGTGGTATACCGAGTAGTTCACTGGCTCCTCCAACACTAAACTTTCCTTTTGTAAGCATGGAAAATACATGTTCCTTGATATCTGGTTTTAGTTTCTCGTATGTCGTAGATTTTTTTTTCAGATCTGGATATTCACAGTACATAAAAGACAACATCTCTGGAATAGTAATGTCGTTTATGAGACTTTTATGGTTGCTAAAAACATCTGGCATCTTTATATCACATAGTCCTGGAAACTTTACTATCTTGTTCTTTTCATCTACAACATTTTTGACATATCCAATACCCTGTTGGGTTAATTTAATGACGTCATCCTTCTCAATTAGCAAATCTCGTTGTACAAGATGTTCAATAGTGTTATCTAGGACAACACTGTATGGGCCATCATCTTTTATTGCATAGTTGAACCCATCTCGTATTTCTTGATAGGTATCGCTCAACATGTACATCATGAACTGTAGTTTTTGTCTACCGTATATTGGCTTGTCGTCTACATGTACAAGCAGAAGAACGTGCTTTTCGAGTTCGCTGATCTCTAGGGTTGCAGTATCGATTGCCATCTGTTTACTTTGTGCCTTGTACAATAAAAACATGTTTGTATCGGCTTAAAATACCAGAAACGTTGCCTTATTAATTACTAGTATCCCAAGCTATAGTTCACTTTTCGGTTCTCTTAACTTATTTGAGGGATGGAGATAGTTGAAATTTAAGAGATCTCTGAGAAATTTCCTAGTGGTGGCAATCCTATAAACAATTCACAAAAAATTTTACATGTTACTGAATAACAATCTTGAATCATGTAATTTTTTGATATTTAAAGCATGAATCATGTAATTTTTTAGTTTTTAAAATGATAATTTTACGGCGAGTATAATTACAAGAACCCCTCCCTAAATTCCAACTATCTCCACCCACTCGACAAATTAAGATAATCGACTAGGTCTTGGTTCGTGTCTTGATGAATTTGACGTAAAAGCCTATTCCGCCAATTATTATACCGCCTGTCAGTGCTAATACTCCTAGATCAGGCATGGATTGATGGATGTTTGGAGCTAAAAACAACAACAACGCACCCATTATTATCAATATGAATCCTCCACTCTTCTTTGATCTATTATGTTCATCATGGGCCATGTTTAGACATACTCCGACAACATCTCTGATATCTTTGTTGTACCGATATCTGCTACTAGTGGTCCAAGTCTTGGACCGCGTGTTGTACCTAGTATGATCTGATACAATACGGAAAAGAATACCTTGGGTTCGATACCATGTGTTCTAGATGTATTGTATATAGTACTGGAGATATCTTGTGGATCTTGTTTTGTAGGAATACTTGTCACCAAATCTCTTATTGCAGCACGTGTGTTAGAGTCGATCTCGATCTTTGACGTTCTCTGTTCACTAAACGTATCTGCAAACTTGCCTGCCTTTTCTATCAAAGACTCTATCTCGGGTGATGACTCTTTTATGGTACCATACTCGATAATCTTGGCCAAGACTCGTCTTACTCTATCATCTCGAAATACTTTGGCTAGTTCTATCAAGAGTCTATAGTTTAGATGTATCGACGGTTGTTTTGGTACGTCTAGTAGATTCACATACTCGTATAGACCACGCAACTTGGTCAGTTTTGCTGCATTGTCTACTTTGATCTTTCCAAAGTAAATGTCTTCGATCTCGTTGTACTCATTCATCAATGATGGAATATCTTCAAATCCTAGTTCTCTCGCACCTGTTATTCGTTTGTATAATAGCAAGAGAATAGACTCTGGGCTACCAAATTCTAGCCATCTCTGCACTGTCATGACGTTTCCTAATGACTTTGATATCTTTTTCCCTCGTTTATCTAGAAACATCTCGTACTTTATGTGATGGGGATGCGAAAAGTTCAAGATATTGTCTGCAACCCAATCATTTATCATAACAGAGTCCATTATGTCTTTTCCATACGCTTCAAATCTGATATCAAATGCTGCCCATCTTGCTGCAAACTCTACCTTCCATGCTAGCTTGCCTAGGTCACGAGTGATGTCTGCACAACCCTCATGTCCACAACCTTGTATGGTTTTGGAGCCGATCGTGGTATCTGTACACCTATAATCGATCTCTTGTCGTTCTGGATCATATCGTATGGACTCTGATGTATAGATCCGATCACATTTGGCACATACTGGAAAGTATGGCAGATGTTGTCGATACTTTTCTTGACCGACCATCTCTGATATTTTTTGACCGATCTCTGTACTCTTTTGTAATATTGTATGTATCTGCGACTTGAGATGACCTTTACGATACGTATCTACTGCTCGTCTAAACTCATAGTTTATTCCAATTTTATCTAGTCCGTCTAACAGTATGCCACTCATGTGCATTCCATACGAGTCACAACATCCGTATGGATCTGGAATTAGAGATACCGGCTTTGCTAAATGCTCTTCTAACGAATCTGGTAACCCTTCAGGTACCTTTCGTAATCCGTCAAGATCATCAGAGTATGCTATCAGGTGAGATTCGTACCCTATATCTTCTAGAGCAAGTTTCACTCCGTATGCTCTCACCGCATCCCCTATGCTACCAATATGAGGAATACCCGACGCGCCAAGTCCACTCTCGACTCGTAATAGTTTTGTATCTCTTCCAAGTGACTCTTCGCGTTTTATCATCTCATATGCTAGCTTGTCTATCCATGTTCCTCTGCCTATGATATCTACCATCTAGTTCAACTCTTTAGACATATACGGCCCATATAACGAATACCCGTTTTTGTAATAGTACTGTCTAGTACCTACTGCACTGATCACGAGGATCCTCTTTGAATCAAACTCTTCTATTGCAATTCGTTCAGCAGTTGACAAGAGTTGACGACCAAGTCCCAAGTGTTGGACTCCATCTCGATCACGCTCTCCAATCTTTAGAGATCTTCCATAGATGTGCAACTCTCGTACTATGCATGCGTTGTTGATCTCTCTTCTGTGTGCTGCATCGCTTGGTCTTCTAAGTCTTAAAAATCCATATATCGATTCAGAACTGTCTTCAAACGACAAGAATACTTCGTCTCCTCCAGACGACGTATAATCAATTCTGGTCATCTTTGGTGTCTCTATGGGGTTCAATCTTATCTCTCTGCATCGTATACATCGACACGATCTACCTTCCTTCTCTAATCTGATCTGAGCTAACTGCCTGAGATTTCCAGATTTAGGACCGGCTATTATCTCCTCAGTAGATATCTCACGTTGAACTCGCATTATCCTGACCCATTTGGGAATCTTGCTTTTGACTTTGGCAAGTATATTGATCATCGTCTCATCTGAATACGGTGTATATCTGCCAGCAACATATTCATCATAAAGTGGCGTATCCTTTATCACTAGTGCTGGATATATCTTGAGCATATCTGGTCGCAGATCTGGATCGCTGAAGAGTCTATTCATGTCAGTAATATCTTGCTCGGGAGTCATGGTGGGGAGCCCTGGCATCATATGTGCTACGATCTTGTATCCTGCGTCCTTTGATATTTGAAATGACTCTACTACATCTTTATAGTTGTGACCTCTATTGACTATCTTGTAGACTTGATCTTGTAGTGATTGTACACCTATCTCTACTCTGGTCACTCCATACTCTAACATCCAATCTACATGTCTCTGTTTACAATAGTCGGGTTTTGTCTCTATGGTGAATCCAACATTTCGTATGTCTGCAATCTCGTTGTTTGATTTGGCCTCCTCTAATGTATGTGATCTGGTTCCATTTAATGCGTCATAACATGATCTCACAAAATCGATCTGATAATCTCTTGGCATAAACAGAAATGTACCTCCAACTATTACTAGCTCTGTCTTTGATGGTTCGTGACCAAACGCTACAAGGCTATCCAATCTAGACCTGATCTGCAGCATTGGATCGTACTCGTACTTTATGGCACTCTGCGTTGATGGCTCATTACCTGTGTAACTGTTTGGCGAGTTCGACTCTATTCCTCCAGGACAAAAAGTACATCTGCCGTGAGGACACGCAAATGGTTTGGGCATTAACGCGACTATTGCTACACCAGACGATGTCTTTGTTGGTTTCTTTATCAATATTTGTCGTAAATTATCATAATCTTGTCCCTTTGCAATCTTTAAGAGATCAACATTTCTTGGAATTCTTGCCAGTGAATACTTGGCACATATTCGCCTGATCTCTGCCTTGACTCGACCATGATCCAGTTCATCAAGACTGATCAAGTTTTGCATGATCTCGTTATACGCTCTCGACTCTAGACTCATTACTATTCATGATATCATCTGTGATTTACATATTTTGAATTATTGACATCTATGTAATGCATGGTTCTTGCACATGTGGTGTGTCGTACACGTGGACTCGACTCTAGATCATATCTGATCAGTATTACTGTCACATTAAACTCAATATGTATATCTTGTCTGTTTTGTGGGCTCTTGCGAGAGATACTTTTCATCATGTACACAATGGTGGAGATAATATCCGTCTACTCTACGAATATCTACAACTCTACTTTTATCTTTAAACGGATGCTCGATTGTATCATTCAAGGCTAGACTCACATCTTTCTAGACTATCTCAAGTGGATGAACATATACCGATGTGTGCTGAACGCTTTCACATTAAAGTGCGATTTCATCGATCAAGACCGTGTTTTGGTAAGCTGACAGGTTTAAGATTTGTACAAAAACATCATTGAGTACAGAACACTGTTTTGTGCATATTCATCATAGCGCTAGAATGAAAACAAGAAACGACTAGACATTTGTACTCGAGACTTGAATATCTAGTTTGACAACTATTCACTATATACGTTTATAAATTATGGGGGGGGGGGGGGGAAGTTAGGGAAGAGAGAATCATGCTTGATAAGTGTTTGGTATTGACATTATTGCTTGTCGTACCGTTTTTGGCAACTGACGTACTCGCACAGTCAAACGGTGTCACAAACAAGTTTGCCGATCCGCCTAAATTCCACATAGAGCATGATGGTATCGTATTTACACTTGACACCTTTGATGTCAAGACTACATTCAATGTAACACTCGGTTCACATACCGCGTATGTAGAATCTACTAATACATTCAAAGTCATGCCCAAAGTCTCTGATGAATACAAGATAAAGATTGATGCGTATCATGATACTACACTACTTGACAGTCACACTGGTCATTATGTCTTTGCACCACTAACTATTTTTGGAAAATCAAATGAGCGTTTTTCTAGCTCGACTAACCCTGCTCTATACATCGATTCTGATTCACCCTCCGCTCCAGATTATTATGCCAAATTTGCTCTAAACGGCAAGTCAAGAATAACTAATGATGAGAACATGATAATTGGAGATATTGTACTGGCAGCAAATAGCCGTGCTAATACACAGGCTCGTATTGTAACCGATATGTCTGATGGACTTTCAAGTGGAGCATGTACATCTGGATTATTGCGTACAATTGATTCTAAAGATAGTCCTGATGATTATGAAATGCCATCAAATGTAGCTGGCAACTCTTTTGCGTTGGGATTTGTTTTTTCCGATTATATCTCCACTGACTATGAGAATAATACCAAAAGTTGTACAGCTGATTTAAACTCTTTTTCCAAACCTATTGAATTTGCTCCAGCACTGCGCATAATTTTATATGATCAGAGTGGAAAAGAGGCATTCACGTTCTCACCGCGTGAAAGTAAAAATAATGCAATCCCGATGCCTAAATGCAACTCTAATACCTTTTTCTTTCCTTCGCACCGATTAATAGGTGATATAGATGCATGCTATTATGATGATGGCACAAATATAGTCATCTTTACAAAAAAACTAGAGTATTATGGAGTCACGTCCAGTTTTCTAGATGACGTAAAACCGCCGACAAATACTCATAAACAAAGTATCGACGCTACCGAGTGTAATTCTACTCAATGTCAAGTTCCTTATCGTTTTGTAAATGGAAATAAGCTGATTGGTGGAACTGACAGAGGTTTTGTATACATGGCAAATAATATGATCATTTACCCAAACAGTCTCTTTACCGGCAATCATAGTAAGGAATGTAAGCTTGAGGCTAGTTTTAAAAATACTACCGAAGCACAAGATATGGCTGATAACGCTATTGGATTTACTTTTAAGCCTAAATCATGTAGTAGTAGTACTCTAAGTTCACAACAATTTGAATCTACTAGATCACTGCTTGTTACACTACCTGGGAAGACTGGTACGGAATATGTGTACTCTTTCTCACCACGTGAAGATCAGCTCAAACCCATGCCTATATCATTATGTTATGCATTTACTATTGACAAATACCCTGGACTGTTTTTCCGTACGAGGTTAGGTCTAAAAGATCTACCCAAAGGGACAACTTTTCTAGATAATCTAGGCTAAATCCAAATACTACCAATTATGACAATGTCTAGACAGATCGCGAGACAAAAGACTACCAAGAAAGATAGGGAGACATCTGCCAAGATAGCAGATCTAGAGGATACTGTCAAGCAGCAAAATGATACCATCGAACAACAACAAGAGACCATTACGAGTCTACAAAAACAAGTTGCAAAGCAGAAGAGAATGAATATGAAACTGTACGAGATTTTACTTGCTACAATTATGGGACTCCAAGTATCTCCAAATTCAATCAATGATTGTTTTAATGTATTCCAAAGGATGATCAAAATTATAGAACGTGGTCAACAACTATCACAGACCAAGATTCGTAACACCAGAAAAAAGATAGAGGGTAAAAAAGAAAAGATAGAGGTACAAACAGCACAGGCCAAGAACAAAGAAACGAGACGCAAGCAGCTCGACAATTCTAACGTACCCTCATCAAAACAACCAGATCATGTAAAAAAGGGTACAAGAAAATCTAAAAGCGAATGGAAAAAAGCAGGACAAGACAAGGGTCACAAAGGAGTTTCCGACAACATAAAAACAGACAAGACAAGACATCATAAAAAAGAAAAGTGTGATGGATGTGGCAGTAAGCATGTTGACAACAAGAGGTCTAGACAAAAGAGAACGATTGACATACAGATCATAATATTGCACATACTCCATATCGGATACTTTTACAACTGTAGAGATTGTGGCGCATCAGGCGATACATTCGACAGCATCCCAGACATACTACACAACACAATGTTGTGCCCAATTCTAGGCGTGATTGCAACCATAATGAGAAAGAATGGCTGTAGTATCAGAACAATAACTAGTACTCTTCAATGCCTAGACCCGTGTATATCTAAAAAGATGGTAACGGGGGCAATAGACACGATTGCCGATAAATTAGACAAATATGTCAAAAAAATAGAGAGAATGAACCTAAAATCCAAGGTAATCTACATGGATGAGACGTCGATGTCCCTTGCTGCGAAATTGGGATGGGTCTGGGTTCTTGTCGGCGATTATGGTACGCAATTCATCATATCGCCAGAGCGTACAAAAGATTTTCTAGAAAAAACGTTCAAAAAGTATATTCTGATACCACTCGTGTCGGATGGATATGTCGTGTACAAACTATTCAATGTACGGCAACGTTGTTGGGCGCACATACTGCGAAATGCAAAAGATACAATGTGTGACGTACATACTGTACTAATGTACAAAAGATTACAGAAACTACTTGAAATTGCAAAAGCACTACAGGTGGACAATCCCAATCATGTGGACATATACCTAAAATACAGAGTAGATGATCTAGTGCAAAAGACATTATCACTTGCAGCAGAGTACAAGAAACTAGACAACGAAGCTTGTCGCAAATTTGGAGTTCATTTAGCTAATGCTGCAGATGATCTATACACATTTGTGCTATACTATGGTATGGAATACACAAACAACAGAGCAGAGCGAGCTATACGATCAATGGTGCTATTCCGCAAGGTAACTCAACGTATCGTATCTGAGGAGAGTAAACGACGAGTTGGCAATATCTTTACATGTGTAACAACATGGGAGCAACAAGGTCTCAACGTCTATGATACACTCCTAAAAGTTGTGCGTGAGACCTAACCTCATACGTTTTTCCCAGGTGACTCTGAAACCGGCGCAAGTCCAAAAGAGTGCTATTATGACAACGGTATCGATATAAAGATACTTACGAAATATTATAGATCATATGCTGCGACAAATACTACCCTTATGAATACTGGAGGACTAGCATCTGACAGCGCTCCAGACGATTCTTCTTCTGGCAATCGTGCACCAGGCGCTACTACATTTTCTGTTCCTGTGGCATTATTGGATGGTCAATATGCTGATGGCACTGGCACTGATGGTAATGACGATGACAAGCACAATCCACCCTCTTTTGGTAAATCACATATCACTAACAAGATGCTTGTAACCTGTGGCTACAAGATGGATGATACATGTCGTGACGTTTACGATTATCACGTAGAGTATGAACGTGATATCATACAAACTAACACCACTCACACATTTACTCTCAAGGCCTTTGTGCCAAACTTGGCTAACAGCTTTACTATTGCGTTTGGTGTGCCGGATGTTGGCACACCACTAAGTAATGCCGAAGCTAGTATCAAAGTTATATTGGGTATCGATTATAGTGAACCTTCATACCACTATATCGAAGATGTTGTAATATATGATCCAAATAATATCATCGATTACAACAGTACAAACACCATGGTATTGTCAACATCTTGTACTGGTGGCAATACAATGTGTACGCAAGTAACGTTTCCATCTGTACTGTTTCGTGATACTACATACCATGAGCCATTTGCAATCCTGGTTGTAGATACCTTGCTGTACACTGCTGTCAATTATATGAATGAAGGCATATTGATTACTGGTGATTCATTAAACCCTATACCGACTGTCTCGTCTGGCATAACAGTTGATGTAGGCGATAAACCAACTAATCTGATTCTGGAACGCATAGATAAAGCCAATGATCTCTGGAAAGATATATTCGGAAACGTGTGGAGTCACAACTCGTTCGGTAACTTTGTAATTGTACAGTATGCTCCACATGCTGGAACCATACCTGTATGTGATGATATCAACGACAGAATATGTGCACCATTCAAGGCCAAACTCGACTGGCACAACCAAAATATGATTCAACTGCGTGACTCGTTATACGATGCGTACAAGACAAAGGCATACGCCGAGATTGACAATATATTTACCTACGAGTTTGGCGATCTTGATTCACGTACACAAACACTGATCAATCTGGGTTGGTTAAACTAGAACAGTTTGTGTTCTATGCATCTTTTATCTAGCGAATGTTCGACTCTGATCTCAAATTCGACTGTGTAATTTACATTTGGAATAAACGAGTTCTTTAGAGATCGATAACACTTTGACATAAAAAATCCAGTTATAGATACATCTCTGCATAACTTGACGATTCACAGATTTGTGGAATGGTTTCAAACTTCAACTATGTGATGTGGTTCTGTTCAATTGACTGGGACTGAGATCGTTATGACGTTATCTCAAAGAACGCACAATATCCGACTCAAAATAGTAGCAATTTACGATAGCCAATGTGAGTCCGTTTCCGTATTTTGCAAAATTTTTGAGAATTTTGTGCAGAAGATGCCAACCCCCATCAATTGAACAGAACCCTATTAGAAACAATAAATAAAATCTAATCTAATCGAGATATATGACGTGTATCTTTTGTGATATTATAAATGGTGATAGAGATGGACATCTTTTATATGAAGATAGAGATCACGTTGCATTTCTAGACAAATATCCTATAGACGTAGGTCATAGTCTTGTTGTTCCAAAGAGACATCACGAGATCATCACAGATATGTCACCAAAAGACGTAGGATCTGTATTCGCTCTTGTTCCAAAGATTGCCACTGCGATACTCAAAGCAACCACAGCTGATGCATTTAGTCTGGCTCAAAATAACGGTCATGCGGCAAAACAGATCATTCCACATGTACATGTTCACATAATTCCTAGATACAATGCACGAGGAACCGTTTGGACAAAAAGAGAGATTGCAGACGACGTCGAGTTATCTGTACTTGCAGCCAAGATCCGTAGTATCTTGAGTACTAGTTAGCATGACCTTGGGATTGTATAGTGTCACACTCATTTGAGTAGGCTAGCCCCTCTTTTGTTTCTTACACTGTGGACTCTTTTTCCTTTACTCCTAAAACGATTCATCCTCATCAAAAACGTCTTTTAACACATAATTTTATCCGATTTACTGCTCTATCATGATCTGTCTAAATCTGTCAAATGTTTTAAGCAAAGTCTCATATAGACCCCATTCATAATTCGGTTCTTTCTTGATACTTAGCACGATCATCTTAGCATAAACCAAAACACACTCTCATCATTATGCATATCTCTTGTTTAGTTGAATATTGATTAAAGTTATTGGCGAAATATTTGATATCCTAGAGGTAAATTTACAATGTGTTGTGAATTTATAGATCTGCATACATATTAAAACTTGGCATAAATGGAATAGTCCAAATCACACACGTGGCACAAAAATATTCAAACTCCAATATTGGCCAAAATTGAATTATGAATACGGTCTTATGGTAGATCAGCTTGTTTTGCCGTAGCCTTGCATATGCGGTTCAAACAGCTTAGCAAAACCGCTTTGAATATGGTGTTTTGAACAGTGAGAACTTGGATTCTGTAAACGGTCTAAAGTTCTTTTTACGGGGCTTGTGTAATAGACCTTTCTTTGAGGCATAGAATTGATCGTTTTTACAAACCTTACAGATTGTCTTTTTCTAGTAACATGATTCTGAATATTTGATTATGTCTAATCATTCTTCATATCCTCGAATGATTCTAAACCCAACGTTATTTGACATTAACTTCCACAATAGACTGTGTACATATTTCTTACATCATACTCGCGTTTTAAGGTACAATAAAACACAAGTGTGATTTCTAGAGGCAAATTGATTCATTGTTGTCATGTTTGATGATTGGACATGGGCACTCTTAATAACATGCATACAGTCTAATAGTTCTAGCGGTTCTAGACAACTAGTCATCCAATTTACACAAGTTTACATAATACCTTGTGTTTGGTATTATGAACATTTTTCATTCTAAAAGTAAACTGGATTTCTGATCATACATAGACCGACAAACAATTCTGGTTGTGGTTATATTTGAATTGAGACAAGATGTGTATCTTTGCGTCATAGTCTTTAACTGATCAAAGATCTAAGGCTGGGCGATTCTAGCGTATCGTCTATGTTACTTCTTGCTTTTGTTCTTTTTTGTATTCTATCTTTAACCATATTGGTGTAATGATGGTAGTTACTGCAACCATTATGACTATGGTTGAATATACATCTGAATTTAGTATGCCTTGTGAAATACCAACTCCTGCGACTATTAATCCTACTTCTCCTCTAGAGATCATTCCGATGCCGACTCGCATTCCTTGTGCTCTGTTCTTCAAGAAAAAGATCGAAGGCAATCCACACCCCAGCAACTTTGTTGCAATGGCTATAACAATTATTATGGCACTTATCCACAGTATGTTTAGATCTACTGCTCTAAGATCCACTTGTGCACCGACTATCGCAAAGAAGAGTGGCGCAAATATTAATCCAATCTTTTCTGCATAGTGTTCTACTTTGTCAAAGACTTTTGCTGTCGATAATGCCATTCCAATCGCAAATGCTCCAACTATGGGCGAAAGACCAAGCGTTCCTGCAAGAGCTGCGGCACCAAAGAAAGCCGCTGTGGCGATTCCTTCTACGCCCCCTTTTGCCTTCCAAATTCTTGGTGTGATTATTCTTGGAATTATTACCACAGCTGTTATTAGCATTGCAGCAAAGAATCCTAATACTTCTAGTATTGTTATTGTGACCTGGGTGATATCTATTGATTCAACACCTGTTTCTGACGCTGCTATTGACGATACCACTGAAAGGACAGCTATTGCAAGTATGTCGTCTACAACAGCCGCACCTATTATGAGTCTGGCTTCTGGCGTCTTTATCTTTCCAAACTCATTCAACACTTGAATCGATATCGCGATGCTTGTCGCTGTAAGTGCAGTCGCGATAAGCATTGACTGTAATGCATCAAATCCAAAGAATTGGAGTACGAGTAACCCTGTAAAGAAAGGCACAACTACCCCGAGCGTTCCAACCGTAAATGATGCCTTACCTCCTCTAAAGAACTCTTTGGGAGTCATCTCGAGTCCAGCCATGAAGAGGATTACTACTGCACCCATCTCTCCTAATACCTTTATCTCATTAGTGATCTGTAACAGACTGCGTCCATCTATGACAAATAGTGATCCTAACGCAAACGGACCCACAATCATTCCAGCAAGCAACTCACCTAGTACTATGGGCAGCTTTAGTCTCAGGAAGAGTTCTGCCATCAATTTTGCGGCAAATAATAGAATACCTACCTCGATTATGGTCTCGATGAAATGAGTCTCTGCTGCCATGATTGATTATGAAATAATCGTAATATAAGAACTACTAGTCATGGTTATGCTGTGAGCTGAGATCTGATATGTTGAGATTCAAAATTTAAAGCGCGGGTGTTTTTAACTGGTTGTGAGTTGAGACCTTGCCACAACAACTCTTCAAAACATGATTAGTAAATCTAATGATCGACTGGTCTACACAAAAATATTGTGGCATGATGTTTGGATAACCTCGAGGATTTACACACAACGCTGTTCTTCGTCAAGATTTGAGGAACAATGTGGTGATATGTACAGATGGATACAATATGAATGAGTACTTTCACTCATAGTATGTAGATTGGAAACATCTAGATGGTATCTGTTCAACTGCTTATCTGGATGTTGTCTTTAGACTTGTGACAGTATTGGCATATTTGAACATCTATGTAGAATACATCTGAAGAAAAATATAGAATGTCAAAAACAATACCTATAGTTCATGGGCCTAAATTCTATCCAAATCTGAAGTCGAAAGCAATAGTGTGTCCAAATCTTAGACAAGACTGTCAGAATTGTCTACGTTCTTGCACGAGTGAGGCATCTACAAACCTGTGACAAAACACAACAACTGTTTTTTATACGTCTGTCTTACATCAACTCTGACCTCTTTACATTCTACATACGCAGTGTGCAGATGCGCAAGCTAGACTTTAAATTATGTTCCAACTATGTCGTCACAAATGGCGAAATGTTGCATATGTAAAATCGCTGATGGAAATCTAAAGATCAAGGAAGGCAATCCAAAATATATTGGAAGACCAATATGTAAGGAGTGTCAAGGATATCGCAAACTCTTACAGGAGACGAAATAGGTTTACTGTGATTTATGTTTAGATACCCAACTCTCGTACATCTTTATGAGATCATCGACATCACTATCGTTCTCAGAGTATGTTATGATTACGCCAAAGACACCTTTAGTGTCATGACCTCGTGCAAAGTAACCCCAAAAATTATCTGGCAATTTTACAAAGTTATTGGCATCATGTGACACTCCGATCAGATTATTTCCTATAGTCTCGACTACCTTGACTGCATCTTTACTTTCGATCATGTGGCTGATTACAAACCTGCCTAATATAGTCGAATCATGGGCGTAATCTGTCAGGATCCCTGGGATACAAAACTACCTCACGTACATTGTCTAATCCTGTCAACACCGTCATCAATCTATCTAAACCCATTCCCCAACCTGAATGAGGTGGCATACCCCAATCAAATGCTTGTAGATGATCTTTAAACTGTGCAGGATCCAGTCCTTGTTCGATCAAACGAGACTTGATCATCTCTGGATCGTGTAATCTTGTGCCTCCTGAGGATAGCTCTAGATATCCATACTGTAGGTCAAAAGAACGAGATAATTTTGGTTCGTCATCTTTGGCTCTGATGTAAAACGGTTTGAGTGAGATTGGCCAATCTGTCAAAAAGAAGAATCCTGGATGATTTTTCCCGATTATTCTCAAGTGTGAGTCGAGCAGATCATCTCCAAACTCTAATCTTTGACCTGCACCTAACAGCTCAGTAATGCACTGTTCATATGTAACTCGCTCAAAAGATGACTCTGGCATACTGATTACGTGTCCGATCGCATCGATGTATTGTTTACAATCTCTGTTTACATCGTATATTACACCTCGTACAAGTGACTCTAGAATGTCCATTACATCGTCATAATCCATGAAAGCGGCCTCGATATCAACACTAGTAAATTCTGATAAATGACGGCCTGTATGTGAATTTTCAGCTCGATAAAAGCCTGATATCTCAAAGACTCGTTCTAAACCTATAGTCATCTGTTCTTTGTACAGCTGTGGACTCTGTGCAAGATATGCTGTCTTGCCAAAATATTCTAGTGAAAATAGATTGGCGCCACCCTCACTCGCACTTCCGATTATCTTTGGTGTAGTTATCTCTATGAATTTTTTATCGACTAGCATCCTTCGTAGTGATTGTAACATACGAGATCTCATCTTGAATATGGCTGATGTCCTTTTGTTCCGCATATCCAATGCGCGGTGGTTTAATCTGGTGTCTATATTACTCTCCACCCTGCCTATTGGGTCTACAGGTAGCGGATGAACTGCACTTGCTAAAATCTCTATATTTTTTGCTTTTATCTCAAATGCAAAGTCTCGCGCTCTCGTCTCTTGGATCGTGCCTCTAACTAAGACTATACTCTGTCTGCTCAGATCAACAAGGTTGTCATTTAACTCATCCTTTATGATTATTTGAGCAATTCCTGTTACATCTCTGAGCGTTATAAATGACATCTTGCCCATCTTTCGATAGTCTTCGATCCATCCACCAAGTGTGATCTCGGAGCCGATACTATCTGGTGTAATATCCTCGATATCACACGTCTTTACGAATTCCATATTAATTACTCCTGTTTATCCTCTGCACTTTGATTGTCTTGAGAATATCTAATAATTATGTGTAATCATGGTAGAGTTCTGTCAAGGCTGGCAGTTTTGTACAAAAATTCTCGGAATCTTACAAAACATGAAATCTAGGTATCGTATATTGAAAGTTTTACCGAATCGCATAGTATGTGTTTCCTGAACTAACGTCACCTAGATCTCAACTCTTGCTCAATTAACCAAAGTCGTTCAAAGCAAATTCGAATGAAAAGAATACAATTTGACACAAGCAACATTTACAAATAGATCTAAACAGGAAATACAAACACAAGTTGTGGTTGCATGCCAAAATAGTATCATATTCGCAACTAGGCAAGATGAATTACAAATGCATAACTAAAGAAGATAGATTAATGAGATGAGAATTCATCAAAGTGGCTTAAACACAAAGTGTACATTCAACGGTCGTATTACAAAATTTCATAATGGACTTAGAAAGGCAGAACAAACAAGGTATCTGTTGCAACTGTTTCTGATTGTTATCACATGTTTACGCATGGATAACAGAGTCTAGAACCTGTCAAATAGATAAAATATTACTAATTCTTACATGTTGATATGGTTAATCGAATGGGATTTACATCTGCTAGATTTACGCATGTCTGCAAGATACATGTATTCATAGTTATGACTATTGTCCTAGTTGCGTTGTGTCCACCTCTTGTGTATGGGCAGATTGAGCGTCCTGCATTCCAAGAGACTGCCCAGATCATTGTAGATGGCATCCAAACTAGTACAATAACTGCTTCAATTGTAATGCAGAGTACTGACACAGATGAGATCAGAGTGCCTCCAGATCTAGAGCAACGAATTCGTGAGGAGTCGATAACTTCAATTGTTGTTACAAACCATGATAATTGTATACTGGGCGTTGTAGATAAATTGTGCATACTTGTAAATATACATGAACTACCTAACTCTGATGACATACAAGACGTTTCAACTGATATAGGATCCAGATTTATCGATGACATCAACGATATGTTTCAAACAGACGCAAAATTCCACTCTGTCTTTATTCATTCAGACGATCAACATAACCAAGCACTAAACACAACTGGTGTGGTATCTGGTAGAGGCACAATCTCTGTAGTTTATACAATGCCTAGAGAGGATACCTCTACATTATATCAAAAGATGACAGATATGTTACTATCTGATGCAATACGTGGCAAAGGAGGACTGTACGATGTGACAAATATCATGTCCAACAATCCTGACGCGATTGCAACATTCTCTCTAATTCCACTAGAGGCGAACTCACTGATGCAATTAAAGTTATCTGTGATATCTCCAATTAATATATCTGAGACAACTAGGATCGATCCACTTACTCTATTTGGAGTCGATGAGATGAGCCGAACCAGATATCTAGATACGGGGTTTTATCAACTTAATTCACTAGTTCATCTAGTTGTACTATCCCCTACAAACATCTCTGTCACCGATATACAAGGGTACGAGATTCCTACACGATTAGTTGACGGTCAAGAGATTCCAACTAGTATCACAAAGCCCGGTTGGGTATTTGATTCCAGATCTGGTTCCAAAATTGAGGCCAAGTATCTGTTCGGAGATGAGGGCATAATCAAAAAGGATGATCTGGTGTTTTCCATATATGATCCAAATAACATATCTGATGATTTATCCGACGACACATCTAACAATATACCCAACAATATGACCAATAATGAACTTGTCGAGTCTCTTGAACCGTCCGAGCTGGTAGACTCCTCTACTTTCTCAGAACAGTATGTGGTGGTGATTGTGATTGTGTTGGTTGGGGTAGCAGCTATGCTGTTTTATCTCAAAGGATATCGTAGATCATAATAATAGTACAGCTGCTGCAAATACTGTCGTCCATTTGCCGTCCTTGTCGCCGCGAGCAGATTGAGTGATGTTTCTTGTCTTGTATATCTCTCCTGATATCTGCCACTGTTGTCGTTTCTCGTCCCAGTTCTTGTCTACGTCAAACGGAATTCCTAGCGATGATGCAAGCATTTGGGCCGCAATATCTTCAGCATAGTCTCCCGCTTGAGTCTCATTTTGACCAAATGATTCGTACTCTGAGAGATAACCATATCTGTTCGTATCTTTGGGCTGAGCTATTCCGACAGAAGCAGCACAAAGTCTATGCGGTTCCTGAGTCTGATTCTTGGAATATATGGTAAAGAGTATCTGACCCGGTTGAATCTGTTTCAGTCCCTCACATCGAGAGACGAGTCTAGCATTTGGTGGAAAAATGCTGGATATCAAGACCAGATTCGTTCCGGCAATCCCCGCATCTCGTAATGCATACTCGAAACTAGTGAGCTTGTCTTCATGGACGCCTTTGCCCTTTGTGAGAAATAGTTTCTTAGCAACGAGATCAAGCATTTCTAAATTCACCCTATAGATTTATTATTTATACTCTAAGTTTGGGCGATTACATAATTCTCGCCGCAATATTATGTGTGAGTGCTGATCGCTTTTGTCGGTAGCGATTGACGGTTTTAGATAAAATTCTCTAAACTCACAAAATATTGAGATGATTGTTCACAGTCTGCCAAATTCATATTGTCGAGTTAAACAACATGTGTCTCTTGAGATAGCCTTGGATCCATACCAATCCTCAAGTTAACGAAAGGATTTGATCGTTATCTGATCTATCGCCTCTTCTTTTTTCGTTTGTCGGGCTCTCTATCTCGTTGTGTTAAGAAGATAAATGTAAAGAATGCTCCTAATCCTATATTGATTACACCTAAGAATGTAATAAAGACTGTTACCGTTGGAGATGATTGTAGTCCTATCATGATTCCCAACGAACCAGTTACGAAGAACATTCCCATGAGTATCTTCAAACGAATTGGCTGAACATATCTCATGCTTTGGACACTTTGTAGATTATTATAAATCATCTAAATCACTGGTCTTTACAAATGTGCTCGTAAACTATCCTCGCGGTACAGTTGGTCGTTATGAAAAGAATCTCTTCGGTTTACATGGGATAAAATTTTTACAGAAAAAGTACCATGTAGTTCTATGGGGAAAATTTAATGCGAAGCGTCTTGTAAAACACCATCTCACGTAAACCAAAGAGATCTCTAAAATCTTTATGGATAGTAGAACCAAATATTATGTTGAAACAATACGTAAACCGAACACACAAGACTGTATGCGCATTATTAAGAGTGCTCATGTCTCGTCATCAAACATGATAACAATGAATCGGTTTGCCTCTGGAAATTACACCTGTGTTTTATTGTACCTTAAAATATGCGTATGACGTAAGAAATACGCATACAGTCTACAATCAAAAGATTACACACAATCTTATTCGTACCGTGTCTTTAGACGTTTTCTCTCTTACAATGAACTAGCATCAAAAAAGAATGAAATCAATCGGTCTGGTGTAGGATAAACAACTTTTCGGTGTAGCGATAAGAACAAGATGTATCTCTCCATGATATTTCTATACCTGCATCGAACTATTGATTTATCAAAATATATTGGACATGGTCATTATTTGTAAAACTTTAAACCCCTATGTATAGTTGTTATTTTTGTGCCAATGTAGCTCAGCCTGGTAGAGCATTCGCTTTGTAAGCGAAAGGTCGTGGGTTCAGATCCCATCATTGGCTCATTCTTGCTGTCTGAACTATTGTGATAGTGTTGTGTATTGTTGATACGTAGGTTCTTTTAACTTAACGGGGGGTTAAGATTAAGTTGTAGGTATTTCAAGAAACGCACGGTATGCAACTTAAAACAGCAATAATCTACAATGGGTGATCTAACCATTTTTCATGACTTGTAAAATTTTGAGAGAATGTTGCGTGAAAACTATCGACCCCCGTTAAGTTAAAAGAACCTACGCCAGACTTGGAAAAACTGAAATTATATTCAAAAGATTTGACTTGCCTCAAGATGTTTGATATGTTGTAGGCCATGATATTCTGTCCGACACATACTCGATCACGTGAGTATTTAACATGACTGCGAGTCGATACGAATAAGTATATGTCCTACTAATCAAAGACAGCAAAATGAGCTCTAATTCACCCAACGATTCCGCATCATCTTCTGAAAGTGATTCACAATCTACTGAGCAGAATATACCCAACGATTCCGCATCATCTTCTGAAAGTGATTCACAATCTACTGAGCAGAATATACCCAACGATTCCGCATCATCTTCTGAAAGTGATTCACAATCTACTGAGCAGAATATACCCAACGATTCCGCATCATCTTCTGAAAGTGATTCACAATCTACTGAGCAGAATATACCCAACGATTCCAACGATTACACGTCGCCCTCAGATCATGATCCTTCTGATGCCTCGTCTAACTCTCAATCATTCTCTGACAGTAGGAAAGACTCACAACCTCTAGGACTCTGGATAGGGCTTATAGTTGCAGTAGGTGTAGCTGCCTTTTTTGCAGGCGCATACATGATAAACTCAACCTCTGATATAGTATCTAACCAAGATCTAGCTGACGCTCTAGCATCATTAGAGGCTAGAGTGATAGATATCCAATCTCAACAACCTACACAAGATGGAAACACCCCATCACAACCTATAGTTATCTCTATTGATGATGATCCAATAATCGGTGATCCTGACGCGCCTATCAATATTATCGAGTTCTCTGATTTTCAATGTCCATTTTGCGCTAGATTCAATGCCGAGACACTACCACTTTTAATTGAAGAGTATATCGACAGCGGTAAAGTCAAACTAGTCTATAGAGACTTTCCGTTGCACAATATTCATCCCAACGCTGTCCCAGCTGCCGTTGCTGCAGAATGTGCTGATGAACAAGACGGCTTCAAGATGATGCATGATCTAATATTTGATAGACAGTCTGAATGGAGTGGTGTTTCAGTAGATGAGGCTGTAGTTCTATTTAGCACGTATGCCACTACCATCAATCTTGATCAAGAAGAATTTGATTCATGTTTGTTTAGTGGCAGATATGTTGAAGAGATTGGAAACGATCTGAATGATGGTCGTAGTTATGGAATTGATGGAACACCAGGATTTTTGATTGGAAACGATGATCTAGGATATGTCACACTATCTGGAGCTCAACCATTTGAAGTCTTTCAACAGATCATAGATGCTCAACTAGGTACCTAACACTGCATATCACATATTCGATGTTAATGGATATCCATGTCCAACTACAAATTATTTGAAAGTTTTATGCATAGTGTCTAGCATATAGACAACTTGAAAAGCTTTTAATCTCAACTACCAGTCTTGTTCATTATGAATATCGTTGAGAAGATTCTAGCTCGAGCAGCAAACAAGGACTCTGTTGCTCCTGACGATGTAGTATTCGCGAACGTTGACAAGGTGATGGTTCATGATGTGTCTGGACCAGGCGTACTAAAGGTATTCGAACGACTACGCAAAGAAGGCATAGCAGTCGATAAGATATGGGATCCATCAAAGGTTTGGGTAGCAGAAGATCACTTTGTTCCTTCAGCCGAAAAGATATCGGCGCAAAATATCATAAATCTATCAAACTTTACTCGTGACTATGGAATCAAAAAGCACTTCAAGTATGGGATGGGACAGTACGGAATATGTCATACATTATCACATGAAGAGGCGATGGTTCTCCCAGGTGACGTATATGTTGGAGGTGACTCACACACAAACACAACAGGAGCACTTGGCGCGTTTGCGTGTGGATTGGGTCATACAGATATTGCGTACGTCATGTTGCATGGCAAGATCTGGTTCAAAGTTCCAGAGACACTCTACTTTAAGATAAACGGCAGATTGCCAGATCATGTGATGGCCAAAGATCTCATATTGACAATAATAGGCGACATTGGTACAGATGGAGCAACATACAAGACCATGCAGTTTGGTGGCTCTGGAGTCGAAGAGATGTCAGTACAAAGTAGGCTAACTCTATGTAATATGACTACAGAGGCAGGAGCAAAGAGCGGTATAGTGGAACCGGATCAAAAGGTAGTCAAATATCTAGAGTCTCGTGGTGCTACAGATATACGGTTGGTACGTGGAGACGACAACGCCGAGTACGCTCAGACATTCGAGTATGAGGGATCTGAGATCGAACCAGTGGTGGCAAAACCATTCTCTCCTGAGAATACCAGTACTGTTCGCGATGTACAATCCATCGAACTAGACAAGTCCTATATCGGTTCATGCACGGGAGCAAAATATGAGGATCTCGAAGCTGCTGCACGTATACTCAAAGGCAGACAAGTAAAGATACGCACAGAGGTACTACCAGCATCCATCTCGATATATCGACGTGCAATGGAGAATGGACTAGTCAAGATCTTTTTAGATGCAGGAGTCATGGTGGGACCTCCTACTTGTGGTGCATGTTGTGGAGCTCATATGGGAGTACTAGCCAAGGACGAGATATGCATAAGCACGACAAACCGTAACTTTCCAGGAAGAATGGGTCATGTCGAGTCTAAGACATATCTCTCATCGCCACTAGTTGCTGCAGCATCTGCTGTAACTGGCAAGATTACTGACCCGAGGGATATATGATGCAAGGAACTGTAATACGATACGCTCAAGATAACGTTGACACTGATGTGATAATTCCTGGTCAGTACCTCAAGATTCATGACTATGACGAACTAGCAACACATGCGATGGAGGGACTAGATCCAGACTTTGCTACTAAATCTGCGACCTTTATTCTATCTGGTCGAAACTTTGGTTGTGGCTCTTCACGAGAACATGCTCCTATAGCTCTGTCACATTCTGGAATAAAGGCAGTACTTGCATTGTCATTTGCCCGCATATTTTACCGCAACTCTGTTGACGGTGCATTCTTGCTACCTGTAGAGATCGACGAAGAGACATATGGTAGCATCGACGACGGCGACGAGATTGCACTAGATATCGATACTGGTACAATAACAAACAAGACCAAAAACCAGACATACAAGATCAAGCCGTTTGCTGACATAGTCGCAAAGATAATCGCAGCTGGTGGTCTCTTCAAGTATACGCCTGATGAGTAGATATGAGTAAAACTCTCTTTGAAAAGATCTGGGATACACATACAGTGATCTCAGGTAATGACGGTCCATCACTATTATACATTGATCGTCATCTCGTACATGAAGTTACATCTCCTCAAGCATTTGAGGGACTGCGTCTGAATAACCGAAGAGTACGTCGACCCGACCTTACAATCGCAACCGTTGATCATAATGTACCCACAAGTAATCGCTCTCTGCCTATGGCTGATCAAGTATCTGCTACGCAGATTCAAACTCTGGAGAAGAACTGTCAAGACTTTGGGATACATTTGTTTGGAATGGATAGTCCAAATCAGGGAATAGTCCATGTTATAGGACCACAACTAGGAATAACACTGCCTGGCTCTACAATAGTCTGTGGTGATAGCCACACCTCGACTCATGGTGCATTTGCCGCATTGGCGTTTGGTATAGGTACAAGTGACGTAGAGCATGTCTTGGCGTCTCAAACTATATGGCTCGAGAAGCCCAAGTCGTTTGAGATTCGAGTTGATGGCACACTCCCAAGTTCTGCTGTCACCTCAAAAGATATCATACTGCGCATAATCAGGGAGATTGGAACTAGCGGTGGCACAGGAACAGTCATCGAGTATCGTGGATCTGGAATAACTGATCTATCGATGGAACAGCGTATGACCATTTGTAATATGTCTATCGAGGCAGGTGCACGTGCAGGGCTGATTGCTCCTGACGACAAGACATTTACATATCTGCGTAACAGACAATACACTCCTCAAGATTACGACTCTCTGGTCTCTGAGTGGCGTGACACCTTGTATACAGACTCTGACGCAAAGTTTGACAGACAGTTTATTCTGGATATACATGATCTCAAACCTCAAGTCAGTTGGGGGACAAACCCCGAGATGACATGTGATGTGACAGATACCGTTCCTAGTCCTCTAGATTTCGCTGATGGCGATCCCAACAAACAGTCCAGTGCAGAACGGGCTCTTGAGTATATGGATCTCAAAGCAGGTACACCGATAACTGATATCAAACTAGATCGTGTCTTTATCGGTTCATGTACAAACGCTCGAATAGAGGATCTGATATCTGCTGCACGTATAGTACGCGGTAATACTGTTGCAAGTGGTTTACGTGCAATGGTGGTTCCAGGTTCACAGATGGTAAAGAGATCTGCAGAAGAGATGAGATTGGACGAGATATTTCGAGATGCTGGATTTGAGTGGCGAGAGTCAGGCTGTAGTATGTGTCTTGGAATGAACCCCGATGTATTATATCCTGGACAGAGGTGCGCTAGTACATCTAACCGAAACTTTGAAGGTAGGCAGGGAGTTGGTGGACGAACACATCTGGTCAGTCCAGTTATGGCTGCAGCAGCTGCACTCGAAGGGCACTTTGTAGATGTTACAGAGATGGATATAGATGGAACCATTTAGAACCATATCCAGTATAGTGACGCCACTGCCCAAGTCCAACGTTGATACAGATCAGCTGGTACCGAAACAGTTTCTTAAACTCGTTCAAAGAACTGGGTTTGGTAGATATCTCTTTTACAATTGGAGGTACAACTCTGACGGTAATCTGATTAATGACTTTGTTCTAAATGATTCTAGGTATGCAGACTCGCAGATTTTGGTTACTGGCGACAACTTTGGTTGTGGCTCTTCACGTGAACATGCTGTGTGGGCACTAGCAGATTATGGGTTCAAGGTTGTAATCGCTCCATCGTTTGCTGATATCTTTTACAACAACTGCTTCAAGAATGGTGTACTGCCTATATCGATCTCTCAGAGTGTGGTGGATAGCCTATACAGTACAAACGATACAGTAACAATAGACCTACAAAACCTAGAGATCACAACATCTTGTACCAAGTATACATTTGAGATAGACTCGTACAAACAACAGATGCTCTTGGAGGGACTAGACCATATAGGGCAGACGATGATACATGAAGCCAAGATAACAGCTTTTGAGAGAGACGCTAGGATCCCATCTCTCTTATGATCTGATCGACCGTACTGCTATTTCGAGATACTGTGTTGGGCGATTCGGCATCGATCCATGGAGCATCTCCTATATCGAATGCAGAGATATTCTGTTGCTTTACCATCGGTTCTAGTATATCGTATGACAAGTTTAACTCGAGCTTTTGACTACGTCTTATCTCGTCTATGATTATATTGCTTAGAATATAGACTCCTAGACACTCGTGCATCTCTAGACGTATAGTTGGTTTCTCTTTGAACTGTTTAATGATCCCGTCTTGTACGGTTGCAAAGCCCGTCTCTTCTGGTCGTTTGGTTCTAGTTGCAATACATGCCACACTAGCTGTATCTGTATAGTGTTTGTACATTCCATCTAGATCTATGGCGCAGAGATTATCCACAAACCATAAAAGAAACTCTGTGTCGTCACCGATCTGTATGTTTCGTAGATCTCCTGCAGTACCATGTTGCATATCTTGGACAAATGTTACCTCTTGATGTTTGAGATAATTTTTGATCTGTCCACCTAGTCCATTATAGTCTGCCAATACCATTATCTCTTGTATGATATCAAATGTTCTCATATACTGTACGATATAGTGGATCAATGGCTTGCCATGTATTGGAATCATGGCCTTTGGAAAGTAATCTGTGTATGGCCTACCTCGTGTTCCTTTACCGCCTGCTAAAATTATCGCCTTCACGTTCTAACGGTAGGATTTCTGTCTTCTACGTCTTGCTCCGGGTCCACCAAACTTTTTCGGCTCCTTTCGTCTCGCATCTCCACTGATCAGATACTTGTCAAAGACCGTGATCCTTTTTCTTAAATCTTCGCGGATCGACTTTGAGAATGGATGATCTCGTGGATCTTTCTTGCTCTTGGTCCAACCTACTAGAGCTCTTGATATACCTGTCGCTGCCGCGCCTGCTTGACTCATAAAACCGCCACCACGTACTCGAACCGATATGTCTATCTTGTTTCGGAGATTGCCACTTATCTCGAGAGGTGCCAAGATCGCCTCACGCGCCGTCTCTTGCGAGATCATCTCTACTGGAACGTTGTTTATTCTAACTCTTCCTTGACCTTTGGTGATGTATACGTGTGCACTAGATGTCTTGCGTGTTGCAAAGTAAATCTCTGTCTTTGGAGTCGTCATCTAGTCCACCCCACTATTGTTCCCAACTCTTCGAGTGTTGTATACGAAGACGGTGATCGTCTTATCTTTGCGTTTGGAAACTGAATGTGTTCTAACGATCGTAGATCTCTTGGTGAGCCGATATACGTGCGTAATCGTTTGTATGACTCTACTCCTGATGGTTTCTTGCCATGTGGCAACATGCCACGAATCATCCTTGCAAGTATTGTATCTGGTCTTCGTGGATGAAATGGTCCATGCTTTGGATGTAGAATACTAGCAATCTTTAGAAAATCTCGATACTCTTTGATTATATTGCTGCGGTTACCGCTCTGCATAACCTTTTCACAGTTGACTATGGATACTCGATGACCTTTGATCAACAACTTGGCCACGTTTGATGCTAGTCTGCCTGCTATGTGGTTGGTGGCATCGACTACTATGGGCCTATCTGTTCTAACTGGAATCTGACTAGCCAAGCAGTATCACGTCCTTTCCAGTAGGTCTCTCTTTGATCAGATCTGGATAATTTAACAACTCACCACCACTGGCAGTTATCTTGTCTGCAGCAGCTCTTGATATGGCAAATGAGAACAGTCGTATCTTGTGTGGCATATTGCCTGTACCTAGTACCTTGCCTGGAAACACAACTGTGTCGTTCTCTTTGGTCAATTGACCGATTCGACCTATGTTGATGTCTCGTCTGGCGATGGTTGGTTTTAACGCATACTCGGCAAGCTTGGCCCATATTGGAGCAGTATTTTTTGTGGCAGCTCGTTTGAGATCCCTTGCCATTCTAATCGTAACTTGACTGGTCATACGCATAATCACTTTAATCCTAAATATAACATGTATGATCAACTCATCTCGTGTATCGTCTCTCCAAGCTTTACCAAACGATTACTGACTTCGCTTACACCTGCTAGCACTACTTGCTCTGGGCTTAGTGAACCCGCCGTCTCGATGGTTAAAAGATACTCGTCGTCTGCCTTGCCAGGTACAAGTGTTGCAATGTTTGACGCATTCCACTTTGCATGTTTTGTACCGCGCCCCAGCCTTGCATAACATTCAACCTTTACTCGTTGTCCTGGAGCCAACTGGACTATTGGAATCTCTGTAGATGTGGGTCTCACCGTCTCATCCTCAGAGTATAGCTCAGAGGATAATATCGTTCTAGTTGTTTCTGACTCTCCAGAGTCTAGTACCATCATCACTCTACAATTTGAACAGCCATTCTCGTTACCACAGTCACATAGATCTGGCTCGTTGAATCGTACAGAGTCTGTCTTTAATGGGATCAGTGCCAATCTATGTGCTAATCCTTCATCTGGAAGAACAGACGAGTTTTCAATGATATCTAGAGTATCTATAGCAAATACGGGAACACCGTTGAGACAGATACGTCGCAGTGCGTTGGCGTACTGTAACGAGATACCTCTCATCTTGAGAGATATCTTTTGTTCATCACGACTAACTATCTCTAATGAAGACAAATCTTAAAGACTGCTCTTAAAGATATACATAAAAATCTAACTTGTAAGGGCATATGAGTGGTTTTTTGCAGATGATCCGACTCTTCTCTGCCTAGACTGTAACGGTCAACAAACCTATCTAGTTACAGTTCAAGATCGGTGTATTCTTGTTTGATCGTGAATTTTATGCTGCAGAGATATTTGCTAAATTTCAAAACACTGCATACAAGTTTCTTACCCCATGTAAAAACACCGCATATGTTAAAAACTGCATTCGAGAGTATCAGCAAGGACTACGTGGTAGAATATCACAAGCGAAAATCACCAACGGAAAAGGATTGACCGTACCATTTACCATGATAATAACCAAGAACAGAAAAGGAAAGATGATGGCATATGCAACAAATGATCCCAGTATCGACGTATCGATATATGCAAGTCGATGGATCATAGAATCTGGATATCGTGATCTAGAACAGATGAGATTAAAGATGCAGAGTAAAAACGAATCTGTAAGATTTATGTTGTTTTTGTTTAGTATGTTATTTTACAACGCATGGATCCTAGCACGACACATGCCATCTGAAACAAAAGGATTCTCAGAGATGGGCAAGAAAGTCACCAAAGTATACTTTAAGACATTTTTACAACTGCGTTTTCGAGAGCTAATGGCTTGTTGGCCACCACCCACGAAATGAGTCTACGAGGCAGCACATTTGGGATGGCTGGTACTAGCTTCTCTACTACTTTGGTTATGATCGCGAGTAGAGTATCTGCACTGGCATCAGGTATGATCTTAACATGTACGTTTCCGCCTCTCTCCAACATGCCTAAAACGATGATCTTGTTTTCAGCACCACGACCGCGATTTCCTTTCCTTTTACCTCCAAAATACGCCTCATCTACCTCAATTTCGCCCTGAAACATACGAAATTCGTTGTCTGAGTGCTCTAGTATGAGGCGTCTAAATATATCGAATGCATGCAGTACCGTATTGTAATTTAGATCTGTCTGTTCTGCCGCAACTTTTGCAGAAACAGATATCTCAAACAACTTGATTAGAATAAGCCACTTTGAGTAGGGTATACGAAGTAACGAAAAATAAGAGTCTCCAAACGGTCTAAAGTCTCTCTTACACGATTTACAGTGTAACATACCTTTATTTCTCATCGGATAGAATTGATCGCTTGTACAGAACCTACATCTGATCTCTTTGTCTAATACTGATTCCAGATATCGTATCGTGGAGATCTCATCAGATGTTATTTTTGACAATGACCACAGATTCATCAACTATGCGGTAAAAATACCCCCCTATTATTTAGGGGAAGTACACAGCTAATCGCCAATTCTAAACTAACAATTTACCAAAATGTTCATTTGTCATCTCTGCTATCGACTTGTCTTAGACGGAAATCATTTCATATATAAGTCAAGATCTGCCCATTTTGGGTCTTTTCTAATCTCAGCACTAGCTTGTTTTGCTCTAAAAGCAATAAGCGGTGTTTCTCCGTTATCGATATCTAGAGCAAAGTGTGGTCTTTTTTCATTGTAATGACTAATGTATTCACCAATTCTGGCATGATGTTTAACCTCATTTTCAAATGTTCCAAAGAATCTCTCTATCTTACCATTAGTTTGTGGACGACCCACTCCTGCAAGTATGTGAGTAATTTTACGCTTTTGTAAAGCTCTTTCAAAGTGCGTAGGTTTCTTTTTACCTTTCTTTGGTTCTTTGTTAGATGTAAACTGAGGGCCATGATCAGATAGTATCTGTGCAGGTCTTCCAAACGTCTTAATTGCTTTGTCTAATACAAGTAGTGCATTCTCTGTTGTGGGATGTTGAAAGACTCCAAAGCCTGTAATACATCTGGATGCATCATCTAGGTAGCAAATTAGGTATAGATTTTGCCATCTGGAGTCTTTTATGACATGCCAGTCCACATGCCACATTGCGTTAGAGTACTTTCGTTCAAAGCGAATCCATTTGTGACGCGTTCGGTTTGTAGATGCTGGAGATGCTAAACCTTTTGCTTTCATGATCTTCTTTACAGTGTTGTAGCTTATTTGTATGCGGGCAGAGCGCAGATGTTTTGCAATAAAAATAGCACCTCGAGGATCATCATTGTATGCTGCAGTTACAATTTGAATCTGTTTTGGTGTTGGTTCTATCTTTGGTCTTCCTGCATTGAGCTGTTTTGGAACTGAACCTGTCTGAATATAATATTCATAAATTTGATACACACGTCTGGGAGTTACCTTCATTCTCTCTGCTATGATGGATGAGCTTGTGCCTTTACGCATTTCTCTAATTATATACGCTATTTGTTTTTCATTCAGCATCCTTTACCAATGGTTTTATTTCGAGTTTATATATGAAATGATTTCCGTCTAAGACATCTCTGCTATCGACTAGATAGATTTAAACAAGTTGAGACCTACTAGATACAATCATGAGCATGACTATTTTATCTCTTGTAGTAGAACGCAGAGATGCACCCTTTGATATCTATGATGCGTTATGTGATGCATTGTATTCAAATGGACTAGAACTATGTGACGGAGATATTGTCGTTATATCTACTAAATATACGTCATATGCACAAGGTCGTATAATTTGTACCGATACGATCAGGCCATCTGATGCCGCAACAAGCATTGCAACAAGGTATCATTTATCTCCCAAGTTATCTGAGGCGATATTGCGTGAATCTGAAAGTGTACTTGGCGGTGTAGTGGGTTTTGTATTGGCATTTGGTAACTATATGGTCGCTCCAAATGCAGGTATAGATCGTTCTAATACTACAAAGAATAGACTGATCTTGTATCCTACAGATCCATATGGCATAGCTGAACAGATACGTCGTAAGATCTTTCTAGATCGATGTATACATGTAGGAATAATCCTAGTTGATAGTAGGCTTGGACCTGCTAGAGTTGGCACAACCGGGGTTGCAGTCAGTTGTGCTGGAATAGAACCAGTCGTAGATGTGCGTGGGCATTTAGATCTCGATGGAAATCCATTAAAGGTAACATTTCAAGCCACATCTGATAGCTTGGCCACAATTGCAAATCATCAGATGGGTGAAGGCGCAGAGTCTAAACCAATTGTCATAATACGTGGTGCCAATGTTCGACTGACTGATAGAATAATAACCCCTATCGAGACTGCCGTGCCTCCAGATTGGTGTGTCTATATACGCGGTCTGTCTCATATCTAGTGTTATGGATACAACCATGTGATTATTCTGTTCTTGCTGCGTGGACTCTGATGATTATTTTGAGAAATTACTCCGTTTAGATTTTTGCAATATTTGGTCGTCCACGAAATAATTTGATAGTTTTGTGCCTAATAATAGGATAAGTCTATTATGTGATGAGTCTTTATCAATCTAAACGTGATACAAAGTACAATCTTGTTGACTCGTCAGATATAGGTAACCTGATAATCAATAGTTCTACTGTCGTATCGGAACACATAACTATGATCTCGAATCGTATTTCAGACTCGTTTTATATAAAAATAAGATGTATTAAATTATCTTATCTTATGAAGTATGTTGTAACAGGCGGTCTAGGGTTCATCGGTGGACATTTAGCTGGATATCTACTTGAACACAATCATGATGTTATAGTTGTAGACAACGCTGTCAATAACGTGTCGGGCAATATCTTTAATGCTATTGATGACCAGATCAAGATACATCGTATCGATATTAGAGATCTAGAAAGTTTAAAACGAGTGCTTAAAGACGTTGATGGGATATTTCATCAAGCCGGCCTTACATCGGTACAAGAGTCATTTCAAAATGAATCTGAATATTATTCTACCAACGTACAAGGCACCGAGAATATATTCCGAATGTCGCGAGAGTTGGATATCAAGACCGTCTTTGCAAGTAGCGCTGCTGTATATGGAGCACAGGGAGAGATGCCTATCTCTGAAGATGCCGAGACTCACCCCCTGAGTCCGTATGGTAAACAAAAGTTAGAATGTGAAAGATGGTTATCTGATCCGAATAATCGTCTTGTGGGGTTGCGTTATTTTAACGTCTATGGAAAGAACCAATCATCAAACCATCCAAGTGTGATTAGAATATTCTCTGACAATATACACAAAAAAGAGGAGCTGATCATTAATGGAGATGGTTCTCAGATTCGAGACTTTGTGCATGTACTAGATGTTGTTCGTGCCAACTATGCTGCAATGACTAGCACTATTGATCGTGGATTATTTAATATTGGCTCTGGAGTTCCAATCTCGATTACACAGTTAGCACATCTAATGATCAAAATATCTGGAAGAGATCTAGATGTAAGACATGTCGCAATAGTGGGTGGTGATATTAAAGCTAGCCATGCAGACATTTCACGAGCAAAAGATATTTTGTCATGGTATCCTACAGTTACATTAGAGGATGGACTTGCTTCCATTCTAATCTCTTGATAGCAAGTTATTGGGTATTGCACACAATTTGGCGGATATGAATAATGTGACACTCATGTAATATAGTCCTCTGACTTGTACTCGATAACTGTTTTTGTGCTTGTTTCCTGAACTGGTGCCTTACTAGATACTACAAGATACTTTTATAAGATACGGGGGGGGGGGGGATAATTATTGAGTAAGCGTCATCTGATTTCTGTTCTAGTTTTGGTAGCAGTTGTACCACTCTTACTAGTTGATCTAGATGATGCGTTTGGAGCGGTTATACCTCCACCTAACTATCCTCCTATACAGAGTTTAAATCATCCAGGAGGTTTACGTTCTGATATTCATTCTAGTGGAATCTCACTTGTCAAACATAGCAACAATAGCGCAACTATTAATCTCGAGACATCTTATGATCACTATAGAATTGACCCTGTCTATGCACCCTTGGGAGACATTACCATAGACAAGGGCACAATGATACTACCAAACCCTAAATTGACATCAATTGGATGTACAGTCCAGTTTGGAGTAAACGACGTTGGTGCCAATCCATCTAATAACATTCACGAGTATGCTAAACTACCTACCGATGTAGATAGACGCACTTATACCAATTTACCTGAAAGCGATGTTAAAGTAATAGGTGTAGACTTTAAAGAATATACATCCAGCAGTTGTGACGTCTCTGCTCTTACCACTAAAAACTCTACCAACTCACCACTCCTCACAGACAAATCGTTGAGAGTTACGCTTTATGGTCAGGCTGGCAAAAAAGCGTTCTTTGCCTCACACTTTGAAAATATCACCACAGCTCAACTGATCCCAGAGTGTACTAGTGCAAACTTTGACAACACTACCAAACAACTCAAAGGACAAACTCGCATGTGTCACGGTACATACGGCAATCATCTGATTATAATAACAACACAAATAGGAGAGTATGGCGCTACTAGTACAATTCTTCCACCAGATACACTGCCTATACTTCCACCTAGTGGTTTTCCTACTACTCTTACTACAAGTGATGTTCCATACCTGACAACTAGTCTTAATATCGACACTGGAACACTTGGTACAAGTGCAAAGAGATATCAGATAGATGGTACCCAACCTGGTTCACCGGTCAAGGCAGGTGATATCCATATACAAGGTACGACAACGATACTCTCAAATCCGATACTCTTGAGTCTCTCAACAACATGTGCTTTTAATATCGTATCACTTCCTGCTCTAAGTACTGCTTTTCCAACCAATGTACAACCAGCAGGTAATGCAACCAATCCGGCATCGATTGCATTTAGTGGACAATCTTCTTGTGCAAGCTTGTCTCCTACACATCCAATGATAACAGACAAAGAGATGCGAATTACTCTGACCAATAAAACAGGCAGTAAAGCTTGGTATGCATCACCTAGTGAGGGTATAACCGAAGCTCAGCCGATCCCAGCATGTACCGATGATATGATACACAAGAATCAAACTCTCAAAGGCAGGACAAAGATGTGTTATGGTGTGTACAGTGATGATCTGATAATCATCACAAAGAGATTCTTTGGACAATATGGAGCTGCTGAGACCATTACACCACCACAGAATTCTGTGGATCTCGATTCAAGCTATGCAATCCCTCCAGGTACACTGTCCATACCACCACCTAGTGGTTTTCCTACTTCCCTTACTACAAGTGAAGCTCCATACATGTCAGCTCAACTAGCTAGCGACAATGGAACAATTGGTGCTACCAGTGGCAAACGATATCAGATAGACGGTAATCAAAACGTACCGGTCAAGGCAGGTGATATCCATATACAAGGTACGACAACAATACTCTCAAATCCATTCTTTGTAGGAAAGGGTTACACATGTCCTTTTAATGTATTCTCACTCCCTACTGAACGCACTTTTCATGGAGGTGGTTTTGCTTATCCGACCAATGTACAACCAACAGGTAATGCAACCAATCCCGCCTCGATTACATTTCATGGAGACTCTTCTTGTGCAAACTGGTCTCCTACACATCCAATGATAACAGACAAAGAGATGCGAATCACTCTAGACAATAAAACCGGCAGTAAAGCTTGGTATGCATCACCTCGTCAAAATATAACCGAAGCTCAGCCGATTCCTGCATGTACTGCCGATACCATAAATGTCAGTACAGGTAAACTCAAGGGCAACACAAAGATGTGTTATGGTGTATATGACGGTGAACTGGTCATCGTAACCAAGAGATTCTTGGGATACTATGGATCTGCGGATACGATCACAACTCCACAGAATCAGGTAGACCTTGATTCAGACAAACATATGCTTCTACCATCTGTACCTGTGGTCCCTCCGCCCACACCAGGTCAGACCCTAACGATAACCATACCTGTACCCAATGATGGTAACATTACTAATGCACCCCTCAGTCTCGACCACAATACACCTAACAAGATACGACTCTTCAATAATGAAGTTTCACCAGGACTTGGCACTAGGTATCATGGTTCGAGTATTTCAGGATCATTGGGCAACATTACAATCCATTACAACACAAACATTACCAGCCAAACGTTTACTGTACCCTCGAATCCTGAGAATTACTGTTATGTTGCCCATCCAAATGCGGGCAGATTCGCATCTATACCAAAGATAAGCTCCTACACCGTTATACTATACCTAGATATCCAAAAATCTTCTGAACAACGTTGCGTTAATGTTCCTGATATATCATTTGACGGTAAATTAACACTAGACAAAGAGGTCTACATAAAACTGACTGGGACAGACGGCCAAAATATCTTTTATCATGTGAGTGGTACGGACACGCCAGTAGAGATACCAAAGTGTACCAGTACCAACTTTGATTCTAGCGACAATACACTAAAGGGCAATACAGAGGTATGTTATGGCAAAGACGGTACAGATACAGTCATCGTATCCAAGATACTTGCACGCTTTGGAGCAACAACCGAAGATATTCCAAAGTCTAGTACACCAGATCCAGGCAGCCAAGACCTATTGACCATACCGCCAAAGACCAACTCTACAGTTGACGGTGCAGTACAATTTAACTCGGACAAATTTAATAGCGGCAAGATATTCTATAGCGGCTCCGATATGAGATTCCTAGACAAGCCAAACCCTACAGGTGATATCTATATAGAATCAAAAACTGAAACACTCCCGAACTCTCTATTTGTAATTACTGATGATTACGCATGTGATGCAACACTTGATCCTATTAAAAGTCTCAAGGAAAAACAGGTTCCAAATTTTGTCAGACCAGACAATGTATCCCCTAAAAATAACAGACTATTTGGATTCGGTCTAGACTTTGAATCTCCATGTTCCACACCAAGTCCAGAAACTCCATCTAACCAAACCTTGTTCACCGACAAAGAGATGCGAGTCACTCTATACGGCAAGGCAGACAAAAAACCCTACTATTTCTCTCCACGTGACGGCATACTGCAAGCTCAACCAATACCCGCATGTACCAGTGATATCATTCACACAAACAACAATACTTTACGAGGCGACAATACCATCTGTTATGGTAAACATGGTGATGATATGGTCATCATAACAAAACGACTGGCTGGATTTTATGGTGCAGCCAACAAAGTCACCACACCTACAAATCCGGTAAACCTCAATGCAGATCCTCCATATCCATCTCCCAAGGTACCTCGTGAAACAGATCTCTTGCGATTGTCATCCCCTGCAAACTTTCCTGCACTGAATGCAGATGGCAGAACTTTATCGGTGACATCTGATCCGACCACTTTTCCTGGCGCATACTTGGCAGGTAATGATCGTGAGCGATACACCGGTCATCAAAACACTAGAATAGGTGACATGCATATAAAAAACGATACAAAGATACTCCGCAACGAGTTTCCAGAGACGAGTACATGTAGAGCTCAATTCAGAACCGTCAATGTTCTGATTGCCGATGACAATTATGGAAATCTCACTCTTAAAGTACCTACCAATTTAATAGCAGACTCGGGTTCGTTTGGACCAAACTTTCTTGCTAGCGATACATGTAAAATAGATCTCACCAAAAACTCTACCAAACCTCTCATAACCGACAAAGAGTTGTGGTTTACCCTATACAACAAGGTAAATGAACACCCATACTATTTCTCACCTCGTGAAAACATAACAGATGCTCAGCCAATTCCTGCATGTACAACCGAGACACTTGACAAAAGCGACAATACTCTCAAGGGTGATACTATTATGTGCTTTGCTAAACATACCAACGACAATGATATCATCATTATAACAAAACGGCTTAGTGGATTTTATGGAGCAGCTGCTCTGATACTCGAACCTACAACTCGTGCACCCATCAATCCAGTTACGCCCAGCACACCAGTCCCACCCAGCACACCAGTCCCACCCAGCGGCACAGTTCCCGTTACTGTACCTGTTACTATTGAGACAGCTTTTCCACTAGTTACTGACCCCAAGTCTCACACACGTATGGATATACCAATAAGATCACTGGGTGCAGATGTTGGTGGTCTCTTAACTGAGAACGGCACCTTTAGACACGGATACTTGGATCTAGGTGATTCTGGCATCGAGTCGGGCTATACCGGACCCATACATGTTGGTTATGTTTACCTTCCACCAAACACAAAACTAGATCCAAATCCATCATTTGCAGCTGTTGGCAAGAACACTTTTGACGCAAATCTCTTACCTACCTATATTAAACAAACCTTGTTCACTGATTCCAACACGTTAGGTGTACCAGCATTTGGATTCTTTTACGAGCCGGGAGCCGATTATCTCAAATCTGATGACAAGGCTACAATGTTCAAACCGCACGAAACCAACTCTACTATACGTGTCGTACTGTACAACCAGACCGGCAAGGCTGGATTCTCTTACTATCCATTAGGACCAGCAAAGACGTTTACACCAGATTTCATGTCAAAATGTACTGCATCTAACTTTGACTTTACCACTCTATTACTAAAAGGCGACACCAAAGACTGCTATTACGACAACAATCGTGACATGATCATATTTACAAAGATACTAGAGTGGTATGGTGCTGCAGATGACCCCAGTAAATCTATGAATAAAACGACTAAATCGGATAAAAGCGATACTTTTCTGTCCCTTGCACCAACATTTGGCAGATCACAGTTTACGGGTGAACAGTTGGTAACCTGTGGCTATAAGATGGACGACACTTGCCGTGATGTTACTGCATATCACGTCCAGTACGAACGAGACACAATCCAGACAAACACGACGCACACATTTGCTCTCAAAGCACACGCGCCAAATCTGTTAAACAATGTAATGCTGGCATTCAGTGTACCTACAGTTGGTGCTCCACTGAGTGCAGCAGAAGCACACATTTCTGTAAATCTTGGTATAAACTATAGCGAACCGTCATACCACTATATCACAGATGTTACTATACATGACCCAAACAATATCATCGACTATGATATACAAGGTACAACAGTATCCAAGGTATCTTGTTCTGGCGGTACACTAGAGTGTATCCAAGTAATCCTCCCAGATGTACTATTCCGTGATGTAATGAATCACGAACCATTTGCTATACAAGTAACAGACACGTTATCACTAAACGCAATAAACTACATGAACGAAGGCGTCTTTGTTAAAGGTCCATCACTAAATGCACCACCAACTGTACGACCAGGACTAACACTATCTAGTGACGATGGTAGACCGATAAACTTGGTACTGGTCCGTACAGACAAGGTCTCTGATCTGTGGGCTGATGCATTTGGAAACACGTGGAGCCGCAACTCGTTTGGCAACTTTGTCATTGTACAATATGCACCATACGCAGGTACCACTCCAGTGTGTACAGACATCAACGACAGAATCTGTCCACCATTCAAGGTCAAACTCGACTGGCACAACCAAAAGATGATAGAACTACGTGACTCGCTATACAATGCATACAAGACAGAACCATACGCCGAGATCGACAACATATTCACATACGAGTTTGGTGACATGGACTCTCGCACGAGAACACTGATCAATCTGGGCTGGCTGACCGAGTAGGTCAATGTTCTATCTTTGTAAACATAATAAATTTCCTAGTGTCTAGTATCACAATTTGGTGTTATCTATTCTGCTAGATGTAAATTCCATCTCTGACCTCACACATGCAATAGTAAACAAGAAACAATTCTGTCAAATTGCATACTGGGCGTTTCTTGAAATAACTATATCTTAATCTTAACCTCCAGATAAGTTAAAACCAGGTATTGGATAACTTTGACATACACATGGATCCAAGACTTTATGAAAAGATGATTGAAAAGATTCAGCATACGATTTTAAATCAAGACGAGATCAATAGACTGGCAAAACTATTTGGTGGAGACACAAACTCTGTCGTTCTTGGAATAATTGTGGGGCGATTGTATAATTCATTCTATTATCAATCAAAACGAATCTTGAAACGTGAACCAACATCTGACGAGTTTGAAGCGTTTTTAGACTTTGTACGGTCTCAATGCGATCAATTTGATCTAAGGTGATGGTTTGTTCCATGGTACGACTTTGATTGTGGGCGTGCCTGGAATCTTTACACATGCTGATCTTAGTGCCTTCTTTGCAGCACCTAGGTGGTCTTTACCATTTACATACAACTCCATTATACATTGTCCCTGTGTAACTCGTGCTCCAAGACTCACTGCTTTGCCCCACGATCTGCGCATTCCTTCTGAGATTCTGTCTGCTCCTGCAGTAGCTATCTGTTTGTTCTCTCTTAATAGAATGTGGGGATATATGCGTAATCGTGAATAGTATCCAGTCTCGCCTGTAGTCTTTTCAAGTGTCTTGTTTGCTGCTAGCCTAGTAGATTCTATAGCCATGTGTCGAATCTGTATCTTTTCGTTAACACATAATTGAACACAATACTCGTATGTGTCACGTTTACCACCTTGGTGTTTTGCAATCTTTGAGTTTGGCTTGCCTTTGATATACTCTTTTCTGGTAAATGCTTGACCTTTACCACTTCGATAGTTGGCTCCATGCATGATATCATCTAGCCACTCATACCCATATTTTAACGATTAGAATAATCCTGTTTGCATGTAGCAACCAAATAGCTCGCATTAATGTGATGTGAAACTCTTATGATTTATCGATATGTGCTGATCCTTGGTAGACAATGTTGTGTCTGATATCTCTTGAGACATATGTGTTTCTGGTTGTACCGTTGCATTACTATCTAGTCGATCTATTCGACTCGGTAATAAAATAGCCATTATAAAACTAAATTTGCATATTTGCATAAAAACACTCGTGGCATTTGACATGTTGTGTCTTGTCGTCTACACGAGGTGAGTTCCAATATCTAATCCTTATATGGAAATCATTATCTGCCGTTGTTGTGGATGACACAATATTTCAGGGACAAATGATCTCAAAACAGGCTTGTATACGCGACAGCACTATGATCAACGAACTAGACTCCAAGGGTTTTGGTGAGATCGATGGAGAGAGATTACTTTTAGCACAGTTTGAGACACTGTATCTACTTTATACAAAACGACTTGTTCTTACAAAAGGAGAGAAAAGTATAGACTTTGGCACTTTTATGAGTATGTGCAAAAAGATCGATTCAGACATACTTACAAAGTTTCTAGTATATAGAGATCTTCGTAACCGCGGTTATGTTGTAAAGGACGGCTTTGGCTTTGGATCTGACTTTAGAGTATATGAGCGTGGCCAATTTAGTCAAAAGGCTGCCAAGTTTTTGGTCTTTGGACTCAACGAGGGACAGCAAGAGAATGTTGGCAAACTGCAAAAAAAGATCGATCAAATAACTCAAATGGGAAAAGAGCCGATAATCGCTGTTATCGAGAGACGTGGCGAGATCATATACTACAAGATCAACCATATCAAATTTACAGTAAATGATCTACAAGATATAGACTGACTGTTGAGTTAACCCGTTTTACCATGCACCAAGTAAATGCACCTGACTATCTAAATCTGAGATAAAGATACCTTGAGAACTAGCAAGAGTACCATGATCAATCAGACAGCAAGTTGGATACATCACATCTTGATTCAACATCACAAGTATCCTGTATCGTAGATCAGCACATAAATCTCGACAACAAGAAATTTGTAACAACACTGTGTGATGTTACTCTTAATCTCTTTACGTTCTTGAACTTTTAGAATGGATCAACAACGAGACAGAACTATACATGTGTCTAATGGTAATACACCACTACACTTTACATCACATCGAGGTATGACTATATGTCTACCTCTACGTTCTTTACATGTCATAAATGGCAAGAGTGTTAAAAGACGAGTTGTTGTCTCTTTTCCAAGACATTAGACTGTGTGCGTATTATTAAGAGTGCCCATGTCCAATCATCAAACACGATAACATGAATCAATTTGCCTCTAGAAATCACACTTGTGTTTTATTGTACCTTAAAACGTGAGTATTGTGTAAGAAATACGCATACAGTCTATTGCAGATGTACAAAACACTAGACAACATATGCCGTGTGCGATCATTCAACGACACCTCATCACACTCAAACTACAAGATTGTTATCTGAATGACCGGTTACCCTTCACTATGTGGAATATATATGCCATGTATGTTGCATTTAACACATGTCCGAACCTCTAGACATTAATGTGAGTCACAGTCCAAATTTTAAAGAAATTCATGTCACGGGACAGGTTTCAAATTTAGGCTATGACGGATTAAAATTAACAGTACTACATGACACTCACGATCTCCAGCACGCGTTGCAGGAAGATCCTATCAAAATATCTAAAACAACAATCAATCGAGAGATCGAGTGTACGTTAAACTTGACACCAATAAATCTCAAAGCTTGGGCAATCCTATTTCAACAAGAGCTAGAGAGATACGAAAAACTATTTGGTACTATACTATCACCTGAAGAGATAGGTGAGAGATTCAAAAATTTTAGACTAGGACACTAGTTTTGTATTGCGACTTTCACAACTTGGAGATTCGAGTTACTGTCTGTGAATGCCATGTAGTGTGAGACTAGATAATATAGTATTCAAACGTGTAATGAGTAATTGCGACATCTCTGATACGAGAATATTAACACGATTTTTGTTCACAAATCACTAATAACCTAGTACCCAACCTGCCGAGTATTTTAAGAGTCCATTCTTCTCGGCATACACAAAGTCATACACGTCTACATACTTTGTCTTATCTTTCCACAACTCTTCAAAGTCTCTGATCTTTCGCTCAACTCTAGATCTATCGTTCCATGACGTAAACACATCGACTGACTCAAAGTCTTTCGGATGCGCGGATAATGACTCTCCTGACGTTCCAGTAAACGCAACAATGTTGTCTAGTTCATCTCTGAATATCCCAATCCTCTCTGAGAATGAGTTGACTATCTCATCAGAGTTTGGTATGGCAATCTTTAACTCTATCTGCCCATTATCTACAAACTCTTGTAGTTTTTGGATCTTTACATTGTGAATATGATCTCCGTTGAATTTGGTATGTTTTGCTGAGAACAGCTTGGCCAACAGATCTAGATCTGATGTCTTGAACTTGTATCCGGTTATCATCTTTAGTTTTGCTTTCCCTTCTACAAAGTTGTTAAATGTCATTGCTATCAAGACTAGTGTTTGAATTGATAAAAAATCCACACATCTGTTATATTCTGTACAGTTACTCAAACAAGGTAAGAAAAACTCTGCAAATATATCATCGCTATCTGATCTATACTCTTCTTTCAGTTTGATGTTTTGGAGACTCATATCTGATATTATACCTGTCGTCATTTAAAACGATAAGCAAATCATACATTTGATGCTAGAATATCACAATGTGAAATATCCGTACAAATATCATGCTTTGAAGAATAACTCTAATGCTCTACCAAACATCTTGTTCAACTCGCCTAGTCGCGACTCTTTGACGACAAGTCTATCTGGATCGAACCATCGCTCATCTAGATATAGACTTCTACTCATCTCGACTTGGATCCATGGAATCGGATCGTTTCCATATGTTTTGGTAATGTATCCTCCATGGAATGGGTCATTTGTAGAGACATCTCTTCTATCGATACGGAAAGATTCAGACATGCAGTCAGCTAGATCATTCATCATCTCGTTCGGAGCAGACTTGCCATCTGCATTTGACAAGCATAATGTCGGTCTCTTTGTGTCGATTTTATCGGGAGCGATATTGGGTGCAAAAGCAGCCATGGTGTGACAGTCTAGACACAACCGCAGATCCAATTCCTTGGTACTATTCTGGATTCTCTGGTGATATGGATAATAATAGACACTAGTCAGTATCTTGCAGAGGTTGTCATCAGGTTCTTGTCCGTCTCGATATATCTGTATATTGTATGCAGTCTTGCTCTTGATCAAACCATCGGGATTTGTGGGTGGCATATCTTGAGGAGAGCGGTTTAGATCAACAAACGTACGTGGAATATCTGCATATATTACACGTTGTACTTTATCTCCTGTATTGTATATCTCGTTTGCAAATGGGTCCGAGTCATCAAAGAGATCTCTATCTGTGATACATGTTCTACCATCTAACTCGGGAGGTCGTTCCCTGCCCCCGTGTGGTATCGATAACAGTACTGGTAGTCTAGTCATATTCCCTCTGCTGTTCCATCGCGTCTGATCTCTGCTACTCCTTGAAAGCCTTCTCTAGTTTGATTCTTGAGTACAGCATGAATCGCGCCAAAATAAAAAGAGTATCTCTCTCTCATCTTGATCTTGTATCCTTTGTTCTTTAGGTGATCAATAACTGAAACTAGCGAATCATCACTCTCGAGACTGATCGTTCCTCCTATCGAACAGTGAATTCTAGGTAACTCCATTGCAGTATACGCCGAGACACCTTCATCAAACAGTCTTGACAAGAATAGGCTTACAGTTGTAAAAATTCTCTCACTGCCTGGACTTCCTACTGCAATCCATGGCTTTTTGTTATAAAATATTATACTTGGGCATACAGATGACCAAGCAGTTGCATTCGGTCTTAAGAAGAATGGATGCATGGGATTCTCAAACTCGAATGATGACATGTAATTGTTGTACAGAAATCCCAATCCATCAGCAGCTGCTTTTGAACCATAGACGAGCTCTATGGACTGTGTCATGCTGACTGCGTTTCCTTTATCGTCCATTGTTGAGAGGTGGGTGGTATCTTCTGATAGTGTTGGTTCTTCTGGTGGTAATGTTGGATCGATAGTATCCTTTATGGATTTTGAGAGATTTCTTGCAAAATTTTTACTCAGGTGAATCTTGTCTTTGATCTGATGATATGTCTTTGGATCAAACGGTCGTTGTGTTCTGTACAATAATGCCTTCCTAAACGTCTCAGATATGTAGTGGTATGTAGCAGGACTCTTTTTTGCCAAACGTCTTTTAGGAATATTGTTCAACATCATCATAACCAATAGCATTGTCTCGCCTGCTCCTGGTGGAGGAGTCGTATAGATATCAACTCCTCTATACTTTTTTGATATTGGTCTTCTCTCTACTGGTTCTGGAATAAACGACATGTCTTGTCTCCTCAAAAATCCTCTATTCTTACGCATGTCTCTGTCTATCTGGGCTGCAATCTTGCCATGATAAAACGAGTAATATCCATACTTGCTGAGGTGAGTTAATGTATGGTATAGATCATCTTGTACGAAGAGATCTCCTACATCATATGGAACTATGCCGTCCTTGAGAAAGTACTTTGCGCCTGACTGTGATCTGACTTTAAAGAACTCTTTTAGATTGTTTATCTGAGAATTGCGTTGCAACTCTGTTATTCTATATCCTCGTTTGGCGATTCTAATTGCAGGTTTGATTACCGTCTGCCAGTCTAGTGTACCATAATGTTCATTTAGATATCCAATGGTGGCAACTGTACTGGGTACTGTGGTTGCCTTGTATCCTATAATTCGTACTCTCTTCTTCTTGAATACAGAAGAATGTGCAAGTGATGGAGCTCTACTCGATCCATCTATTGCTATTATTTCTCCGTTGATGTGGATCAAAGCACTAGTCTGCCCACCCAATCCTGATGCTTGAGGCTCACACACTGCAAGCGCTAGAGATGCTGCACAGGCGGCATCTATTGCATTACCTCCTTTCTTTAGCATCTGTACGCCAGCTTTGGTTGCATCTGGAAAAGCTGTAGACACCATTCCATGTCTAGCTGTAGATGCCTTTCTGTTCTTGGTTGTCTCAAACGATCTCTCGATCCCTTCTATATTGATATACTTTGTATCTCGCCTCGACATGCCTTATTCTGACTTCCTCGCATCTTTGGAAGACTGGTACAGGATCAAAGATAGCAGCAAGGCTCTATCGATCAAACTGTCCCTCAAGATGTACTCGTTTGGAGTACGATATTCTGCCCCAAGTGGACCAAGGCCATCTATTGCTGGAATCCCATCTGGAACATAACTGATATCTGACGAGATCAAACGACTAGACGGTCTTACTATGACGCCTATCTTTTTAGCTTGCAGCAATACCAAATCAAAGATACTTTTCGTGTTACTCTCTATTATAGGATCCCTTCCAACTCCTTTTAGAATCTCTACATCTAGTTTGATCTTGTCTTGCTTTTTTAGGATCTGTCTGATCTGATTCTCTATCTCACTTCCTAGCGTTTTAGTCGCAAAACTAGTCACCAAGTTTATTGATGCATAGTCTGGAGTACGTCCTAGTGATGTCTGTGACTGTAACGATGATATTCTTATTCTGCAGTCACTCTTTGTCAATCTGTTTAGAGATATGATCTTTTTACAAACAGCGGGGATCATATCTGAGATTGATGGATCTTTATAATCTCCAATATTTGTTATCTCTATCTTGTAATCGTCTCGACCATAACCTGCAGTCATTATACTACCGTCTAGTCCTCCCCACTTCATGCCTAGTACATATTTAGATCGATTTGCGGTCTCTTCGATTATCTTTTGTGAGTATCTTCCACCAAAACTATCGTCGGTGGTGATCAATATTCCACATTTTATCTTTCTAAGTTTTCTTGTAAATCGTAGCGCCTGTAATGCGGATAGCATGACTGCTAGACCACCTTTACTCTCTGCTACGCCTGTTCCAAATATCTTTGTACGCTCTTCTTTGAATGGCATAAAGTCTCGTGTACTGTATGGTGTATCTATATGACATAGTATCAGAATATCATTTGTTGTGCCGTCATGATTTGTAAAATATCTAATATCTCCAACGTCAAATTGTTGATACGTATGTTCTGTGAATCCTAAATTTGTAATCCTCTTGGAGACGATTCTGCCTAATCTGTTTACGTTCTCTATGTTTCTAATAGATGTGTTTATGTTTGTGATCTGTTTGAGTGACTGAATAGTTGTTCCAAGATGGCTACGAAGATAACTTCTTGCTGCAATTCTCAGTGGCTGTCTCTGTATCTCGTCTATCTCTGCATCGTCTGTATGCGTCGTAGATTCTCCAAAGTGTCTAATGGTTGCAATATCTAACATCTTGTTTATTAGTGACTCGAACGTATATCCAGCAGCTTTGGCAGCTGTCACAAACGAACCTGTACCGCCAAGACTGGCCATAGAGTTTAGTTCAAGAATGTACATCTTGCCATGTTCATCCATTCTAATGTCTACTCTGGAATAGTCATGAATGCCAAGTCTGTTAAATGCCTCTACGCACAATCTCTTCATCTCGCTCTCTGCTGCCGGGTCGAGTTTTGCTGGACAGATCTTTCTAATTGGGGACTTCATCTTGTCTGACTTTGTTTGAATCTGATCTGGAGCACCTAGCGCAAATTCAACTATGGGGAGTACTTCTAGGTGGTTTCTGTTGCCTAGTATGCCTACTGCAAACTCTCTGCCTTGTATAAACTGCTCAACTAGAGCATCCTGTTGATATTTTTCAATCTCTTCGCTTATAGCTAGACGCAAGTCATTCCAGTTGTCAACTATCTTCATTCCCATAGAAGTTGACTCCATCTTTGGTTTTACAATTACTGGGAACGTCAGATCATCAAATGTATCATCCGGAGAAGAAAATACCCAATAATTGGGGGTCGGTAGATCGTTCTTTTGTAGTATGATCTTTGTCATAACTTTATCTTGAACTATGGCGTGTGACTCTGGACCAGATCCGGTATACGGCACACCTAGCATCTCTAGCATTGCTGGAAGATGTGTGTATCTGTCATGTCCTTGTATTCCATATGCCATGTTGAATACCATTCCATGTACATCCGTAATCTCTTTTGGCATAAAAGATCTCAACTCTTCAATCGCATTGATGCTGCCTTCTATCATCTTGACTGTGTGTCCGCCTTTCTCTAACGCCGCTACGACCTTTTCTACAGTTTTGGGATTATAGTGCTCTTTTGTGGCCATGCCGTAGATGTTGATCACATCTTTGGGGTCTATGGTCTTCTTGTTGTATATTACCGCAACCTTCAATGTATGTACAACTATGTTGCATTAAAAAAACATTGAGATGTCAAGTTTGTTTACATTCTTCTTTACATGTCGTAAACGTGGGCTGAGCGTTAGAGACGAATTGTTGAGACTTCTCAATGCAAAGGCTGCTGGATAGATGTACGAAATAGTAAGTTCATGTGTCGTGTAAATAATCATCCATATCATATATTGCTCAATGCACCACAAGATCGTTGTCGGGCTAACCGCTTACTCAAGTTTGACTATCCTGTGATTGAGAGCGGCAGCACTGCATATCTGTGACCTTTACGCTGCGAGATGAATTTTGCTGCCAACATGTCTCGTTTCCCTCGTCTGTTGTGGTTTTTGATCCTAGGACTGGTCTTCTTTTCATCAACAAACTCTAGATGATATGATGAACAGAATCTGAGATTTAGCGTGCGAGATATCACGCGAGCAGTTGGTATATCTCCGTCCCCTATCCTGACAATCTTTCGTCTAGCTCGAAGAGAGTCAAAAATCTCAATTATATGCACTACTAGATCTCTTATCGATGAATGAACAGATCTCTCTATCTCGTGTCCATAATATGAGACAGATAAACCGATCAATTTGCCAGGATCAACTCCTATGACTAGTTCTTCTTCCTCAAAACATGGTTCTAGTCTCTGTATCATCATTCCGCGAATAACTGTGGGGTGATAGTCCAAGATATCTTCGTATAGTAACGGTACTGTGGACTCGCCGGGTGACTCTGACATGGTTGTAAAGACCAAGTTTCCATCATACGTGGGAATCTCTTTTGGTAAGATGGGATCAAAATGTACGTTCATCGATTTGAGAAATGTCACAAACCGATAGTACGGCATGCCACATGTGGTGGCAACTCCTATGCGAACATCATGTAACGGATCTATGTGTTGTCTGGGTATTATATCAGATTTAGGTTTTATGTATTTGCGATCAGAACTGATAGATGTTGTCAATATTGGTAGTCATTTGACAGATTTGGCTAAATTGAGATTCCGTCTCGAGTATTGTAGTGCAGTTAACACAAATGCACATTTTCTAATATTTTTAGAATGTTTGACCGATGTTATTGTTCAATCATGCTATGTACAACTCACATATTCATAATTAAAAGACAAAGTTAGATCTCGTATAAAATTCGACTGAATGAATCCTGTTGTTCTGCGGCAATTCTTGATATGTGGATCTTGTTGAATAGGTGACTCCTCAAATACTATGCTACATTACACTAAAAGACATACGTTATCTGTGAGTGTAGATTTTGTATTAAACCTAGTTTTTTGTTTATGATGCACATCACATAAATATTTATTCAAGTTATGTGTGTGGACTTTCTATGAGTTTAAGAATTAAAATCATTCTAGTTCCGATTATTGTTTCCATCTTGGTCATAACGCCAATCGCGGTTCTGGATGTAGATAACAGTACCGTATATCGCATAGCGGCTATTATCACAATACTCTCGGTAATCATCTCTCCGTCCATGTATTTTCTACAGAGACGAGATAGTGAAAAAATGATATCAGACAAGGAAGAAAGAGAGAAGAAAAGAGCATCAAGTAATATATGTCGCGAACTCCAAAATACACTAGATGGATTAGATCGCAGCAAACACCACGATCGAGCTATGCATTTTGAAACAAAGAGTGGCGAAAACGTGTTTTTCATGAACAGAGTCCTTAATCATCATTTTTATGACAGCTTGATATTCTCGGGAAAAATTAATTTTCTTGAGCCTGATCTCCAACAACCGATTCAGGACATTTTTAAAGTAATTAAAAAACATAACGAATATTTGGAATTAACAGAGAAAATAAGACGTGAGAAACAGGAACTGTTTCCAGAAGAAACATACGATTACTATATTTGGATGGATGAGCATGAAAAAGGGTTATTAGAACATATACCAATTGTAATAGAAAAACTAGAATCCAAATTTATTTGATTAATTTCTATAAAAAGTAGAATAGGATCAGTCATCCGAGGTGGGTCGAAGTTTACCTCTTGACGCTCCTCGTATGTCTGGTGCTGCCATGCTCCCACACAATTCTCTGATCTTTCTTTCTGGCTTGTCGGTTTTATCTTCAGTCATACTTTTACTAGACAAACAAGATATAAAAAGTATGTGATTCCCTGACTAGGGTGTGGGATGTAAAAAGTCATTCACCACTTCATTTGGCATGAAGTTTACCTCCTGACGACTCGTCAATAACTGTTCCTTTTTTTGGCATCTTTCGATTAAATGCTTCATACGGCGTCTCGTACCTACCTTTTCCAAGAGACATGTGTGGTCGTTCATAATTGTAGTTGTGTACGAATAGGTCTACTGGATCACTGACTCTGCATAATTGCTTCAAAGGCAATTTGCGTTGAACTTCACCGAACAGTCGTTCTAATTGGTTCTGTTCAATTGATGGAGGTTGGCATATTCTGCACAAAATTCTCGAAAAATTTCACAAAACATGGAAACGACATCACCCCGGCTATCGTAAATTGCTGCTGTTTTGAGTCAGATATTGTACGTTCTTTGAGATAACGTCATAATGATCTCAACCCCCGTCAATTGAACAGAACCTTGACGAGTTCTTTTTCTAGTTGATGAGATCTTGAACCCATCTTTTATTAGATCTTTAATCTAGTCGAGCATGCTCATCTCTCCTTTTATGGTAATTGGGGGTTGTCCGGTGAATATCTCGTAAAATCTATGCATTTTATGATCTCTTAAACAAAATACAACAAATTAACTCCATTTGCTATTAATTTTCTATTAAAAGTTAAACTTTGACGCAAAATGTACTAGTTTTACTATTCAGTAATCAAGTTTGATTAATTAAAACGCCACAAATTAATGCTCGACAAGCATGTATTTACCAAAAAACAGTATTTGGCTACCACTCAATACCCACTTGTGCTAAAATTACTTTTGAATTATGTGCTGCAATCTTGAACTTTAACTCTTGAACCATGTTTTCCCATTTTATTGCTTTAATGTCTTCTCCAAATAGGAGTTTCATTGTTGAAAATACGCCTTCAACATTTGCACGGTCTCCATATCCTAGAATTATCTTCCAATCATCTTGATTTTCTTCGCGTTCGTCTGTTGGCATGGAATTTAGATCTTTACTATCTAAAGCACCAAATTGAAACTCGGCTAATTTACTTCTGGGATCATCCCCATGTGATACTGCATTACGTTTTATCAATATTCCATTGATGAGATTATACATCATGCAAAACTCGTGAATCTTTTTTGTATCATAACCTTTGTCGGCGAGAATTTTCTTTGTGATTGGTTTACCGGTACGATTACATTCATCAACTATCTCTGTTGCATCTTTTAATAGTTGCTTAAACTGTGACGAATCTGATTTCTTGTCAGTCGTAATGCTGTATGACCTTATAATCTTTGAATTTACGTCTATACAAATGTGCATTTTTACAAATCCATCTCGTTCTACTTTGTAACGAGCTTCAATCCATCGACCGCCTGCATGTTGTCTAAAGCCAGAAGCATCAATAGCTAGAGTGTGTGGCATTTTAGACTTTATAATTAAGAGATCGTTTAAAATATCGACTTCCTGTGCTTTTATTCTAGCGTGTAACTGAGATCTACGTGGTATCTTGAAATTAGGAAAAGATTTCTCTAACTCTTTTATGAGTCGTCTATATGAATAGTTGTTTCTAGATTTTGTAATGCCTGCGTACATTATAAGAGCTTCTGAATAAAGGAATTGTCCACCACGTTTATTTTTATTCATAAGAGTTAACTCTTTTTCGAATTCTTCTTTAAATTTATCCTCGTCTTCCAATCTTAAAACAAGCATAAAAAATAAAAGTCTTAATCTTGGTCTATGTTTTAATGATCTCATAATTCTACTTAAATTTTTTGCTTTTTCCCGTTTTTCTTTACGATTCATGTCCTCATCTTTTAGAAACTTGAACCAGTAAGGGAAATCACTCGCCATGACATTTCTAAAAATAGTTCCCCTTTATAGATCTTTTCATTTTGATATCTATTTTGTGTTTTAAAATTAATTGTAAACTAGAACTTGTTACTAATTCTATGCAGCAGTTGAAAAAAATAACACGAGAGACGATGCAATTAGAGAAAATATTTCTCATGTGTTCAAAATCGAGTGATTTGTATCCCAGATGAGTGAATTTGCAGCTGTCCTACTCCTATTCACCGGACAACCCCGGTAATTGTCTTATTGAACATTAGTGCTATTTTCACTAGATGATTCTATGATCATCTCTTGTGAATAATGCGGATCGGGTTCACATAATTGACACAATCTCATTTTTCACAATGTCTGATCCACATTATGAGATCTATGGATATTTGCAAATTGTTGCATGGTGCTCCCATCGGGATTTGAACCCGAGTCACTGCCTTGAGAGGGCAGTATGCTTAACCGGACTACACTATAGGAGCTCGTTGTATGTGCTTCCAATCTCAATTTAAAGGAAATGCTTTTTGTGCGGTTTACGCCACTAGATAATCACTGTTTTCACTATGCGTTTTTATGTGGACTATTCAAAGATGCTCTGCTTTTGTGATATGATATTTTGCCACCGGTTGCTCCAAAGTCGTGGTAAGTAACAACAATATGGAGCGATTGATACTATCGTGCTTGTGTGTGTTCACGTGGGATCGATGTGACATAATAAATTACTAAAACCTTTCGACATCTATCGCCGTTGGATCTTTTCGGTTTATGTAGGATTAACGGTTACAGAAAAAGCACCACGAGATTCTACAAGGGGAAATTACAGAAAAGCCTTGCGAAACGTCATCCCGCATAAACCGAAAAGATCTGACTAATAAGCAGTGACACGTCTGATTTATATGCACACGTAAAGAGTGTTGGAGAACGGCACAAAAAGATTGGCAACAAGAAATTTACCACAAAACTTTTGCATCCCGACCCGAACCTGTTTACATTTGTGCAATATCGTGGAATGTCCTCAACAAACAATGTAGAATAGTTGATCCCAGTTTACCCAATTGTGTATTCAACACGCCACCACAGGTTTTGGCGGTGGCTCTGGTTCGATATCTGGGTCGATAAACGATTTGATGTATTCATGTGTCATTTCTAGAAAAACAGGTGCAGTAATTTGATTGCAATAATCAAAGAGATCGTCTTCGCATTGTATGTTTCGTACCAGAATCCATGCGTTGTAAAACAATACACTGAAAATAAACATCAATTCTCGTACTCTGTGATCATAGCTAGAAGTCTTTAACCTCATATCGTTAATGTCACGATATCTTGTTTCAATGACCTATCTCTTTCTATATTTTTCAACATCTATTCTAGGATTGTTTGTTGCAAATACAAGATACTCTTTTTTGAGTTTCTTTTTGATCTCTATTATGATCACGTAATAACTAGAACGCAATCCATCCTTATTAGAAATATGATGCTGTGATACTCGCCTACGCTTTCCTTGTTTAAATTCTGTGATCATTTCTTTGATTGGATTGGTATGTACACAGGGCATCAGAAATGTTCGATTCATCTGTCTAAAGAGTTCAAATATCTCTGCAGTATAGAACTCTCGATCAAGTAAAAACACACCTAGGATTAGTCGCTACTGGTGGCAAGTTTTGATGATTTTACGTATAAGATCTGGGTTTCTAGACCCATTTTTACTTGTAATTTGGCTACGGTTGACGTTGCTCCAACATTTACAATCTGTGCAGTCATGTACTCTTCGCACAGTTTTGCACTCTTCTTGAACATGGTCTTTACAGTGTATTTGGTTTGTTTTTTGTCGTATCTCTGATAGCAGTGCATGTCTATTGCAATGTCTACTACTTTTGGTAATTTACCAGCTCGTCTTAACGCATTGAGATGTTGCTTAACTATTCTGTTAAACATACGATCAACATCATACTCTACAATCTCTTTGAATAATTTTCTAAACCACTCATCACAAGGTACTCTTATTTTGGTATATTTTTGAACGGATCTTTTAGCGCGAGTAACATCTGCAATACCAGATTTGCTCATTGCAGCTGAAAACAAAATAGACAGAACAGAGATTTTACCATACAGTGCATTATAATTTTCTGATACTGGAATTATCAAACATAATAACCATTTTATGTAGTCGTAATTTTCCATACTCTTCTTTAATTTGTTAGGATTTTCCTTAACTCTTTTACCCATTAATTTCTCATTTTTGAACCCCTTTATAGATCTTTCTATTTCACATAATTTGCGTATTTTAGGCACACAATTGGGTAAACTGCTGTATATCTAAAAAGATGGTAACTGGCGCAATAGACACGATTGCCGATAAATTAGACAAATATGTCAAAAAGATAGAGAGAATGAACCTAAAATCCAAGGTAATCTACATGGATGAGACGTCGATGTCCCTTGCTGCTAAATTGGGATGGGTCTGGGTTCTTGTCGGCGATTATGGTACGCAATTCATCATATCGCCAGATCGTACAAAAAAGTTTCTTGAAAAAACGTTCAAAAAGTATATTCTGATACCACTCGTGTCGGATGGATATGTCGTGTACAAGCTATTCAATGTACGGCAACGTTGTTGGGCGCACATACTGCGAAATGCAAAAGATACAATGTATGACGTACATACTGTACTAATGTACAAAAGATTGCAGAAACTACTTGAAATTGCAAAAGCACTACAGGTGGACAATCCCAATTGTGTGGACATGTACCTAAAATACAGAGTAGATGATCTAGTGCAAAAGACATTATCGCTTGCAGCAGAGTACAAGAAACTAGACAACGAAGCTTGTCGCAAATTTGGAGTTCATTTAGCGAATGCAGCAGATGATCTATACACGTTTGTGCTATACTATGGTATGGAATACACAAACAACAGAGCAGAGCGAGCTATACGATCAATGGTGCTATTCCGCAAGGTAACTCAACGTATTGTATCTGAGGAGAGTAAACGACGAGTTGGCAATATCTTTACATGTGTAACAACATGGGAGCAACAAGGCCTCAACGTCTATTATACACTCCTAAAAGTTGTGCGTGAGACCTAACCTCATACCAAAAAAGACCAAATTCGTAAAATTCGACGAATTTCCATATAAAGTAAAACTAGCGAGAGGATATGGTTGGCTAGCAGTCACAGATGGACATGTAATTGTATATATTGCAACCTCTCGTTCAAGAGTTGTTTTGGAACAGTTTTTCAAAGAATTTCTGCGCATGCCGATGACTGTTGACGGATATATCGTATATCAAATCATCTGTAAACTGTTGGGAATCAAGAAACAGCGATGTTGGGTGCATGTCATACGTGACTCAAAAGGAGCGCTAGACACGACAAAATATGCGGCGGCAACGCAGGCACTACACCGAGAGCTGCAGTGGGTATTTCATGTTGCGAAAAAACGGCCGCCTGGAGACGTATCTGATCTACTGGGCAAACTGTACGAGATTGCAGACCAACATGAAAAGCTATAGTGACATGACGAATTAATTTCACTGTTATGTCCATTAAAACACTAAAATTCACGCATTGACATAATTTTTAGTGATATCTTGAGTACAAAACACAAAAATCTTCTTCTAGCTCTTAAAAATAAAAAGTACGCGCACATACGAACTAGAATCTTTGGTGTAAAGATGGTTCTAATTGATAAAAACACAATATCACGTACAGCAAGGCATGTTGGCAGGACGGAACGTACCGTGTATAATTGGCTAAGACGATACAAGCGAGAAGGAATTGCAGGACTAGAAGACAAACCCGGTAGAGGAAGAAAGCCACTAACACGAGTTTGACGTATTATGCAACGATCTCTCTTTTTATGAATGCCAAAAGATCGAGCGTATGTCGTGTCTTTTTTAGATAGTCACGCACAGCAGCTTCCATCTCTTCAACTGTCTCATAGTATACTCCAACTTTGATCTCTCGTTTGAGCTGATGCCAATACTCTTCGATTGGATTGAACTCGGGTATTGCTCTTGGCAGATAGACGAGTTTGATATCCTTGCCCTTGATGAACTCTTCGACCTCTTCTCCTTTATGCGTCTTGGGACCATCGAGCAGCAGTATCACTTTTTGAAAGCGTTTGTACAGGTTTTTCAGAAACTCCAAGAAACAGGCCTTGTTTGTACTCTCTACTATCTCAAAGTATTGCACTCTACCTTGACCTATTGCCCCCATTACGATCACTTTATCACGTGACCCCTTTGAGGTAGCATATACAGGCCTGCCTATTTTGGTCCAGAATTTAGCACCATTCTTGGTTTCTAACGTCAAGATTGTCTCGTCCATTGCAAACAGTTTCCAACCTTTCTTCTTGAGATGTCCATACATGGACAGTACCCTTTTACGGAATGCTTTGATCTCTGGAGGTTTAGCTCGATTTCTGTATGCCGTTTGTGAACGTTTCCTTGACCACCCTAACTTTTTCATCCTCTTTCTTATCGTATCAAAGTGTTGTCTTACACCTGTCTCGTCTAAAAGTAACTTGTACATGTCTCTAGGTGTTGTTCTTTCTTGAGTGTCTAGTATTTGCTCATATGTTTCGTCAGGTATCTTGGGTTTTCTTCCACGACCGCCCTTGTCTTCCAGCCCAAAAAGAGCCTTTTCGTCAAATCGATTGAGCCAATTGTATACTGTACGTTCTGTTACTCCAACAGATTTTGCAGCAAGTGCTACTGTACAGCCATCGACTATGATCATCTTGAGAGCTATGACTTTGTGTCGTATGTGTTGGTGTTTTCTTTTCTTAAGACCCTTCTTGAGTATTTTTCTCTGTGATCCAGACCATCGTCTGGGCGATTTAGATGTCTTTGAAGTATTGACAGATCTCTTTTTTGTTGCCATTGTAATGTCTAGAACACATTAATTCATAACTTATGATGTCAAAAATAGTTGATACTGAAATTAATTTATCTTGTCACTATAGGCAACAAGAAATTTGCCACGACATTGCGCAATGCTGCACCAGATCTGCTTACGTTTGTACAACATCCTGGAATGGATCCAACAAACAACGAGACCGAGAGATATGTTCGCAAACCTGTGATCAGACGTAAAATATCACAACACATCGTATCGGAGACAGGAAGAAAGAATTGGTCTATTCTGTGGACAATCTTTCTGACGTGTCGCAAACAAGGCAAGAACATTCATGACGTATTGTTGCGAATCTTAAAGAAACAAGACGTCAGTGATCTCATAAACGGCGTATAATTTTCACACCAAAACTCGATCCTAGCAGAGCATTTGCATATCTGGTATCCGACAGTGATGATTCGTGGACTAATCGTATTCCTTTAAAAGGGACTTAACCGGTTACCCAAAAAGATCCGTCTAGTTTATATATCGTTCCATTCATCCATTCGTTGTGAGATTATTAGCGATTTTTACTGTAATATCTGTAATATCTGTAATTGGTTTAATAGATAATGTTCAAGCATCAGAACCTGATCTTGTTATAAAATATGTAGACTATGATGTGCATACTTGTCATACTACAGATGAAGGTTGTTTCATATATTTCCCCGAGAACGCACAAGTTAGGTTAGGCGGAACTGTGGAATTCATAAATCACGATCAACGTACTTATTGGCATGTAGTAACTACATGTCCACCACAAGATGGAAATAAACTTGGTGGAATACAAATAAAATGGTGTAGTACAAGTTCGGGTTATTTTAGCTCTCCAGAGCTTAGATTTAATGATACTTTTACATGGACAGCAGATAAAGTTGGAGTCATCAAATTTTACGATTGGATGAACAGCAACATGGAAGGATCATTTACGGTCATAGATGACTCTACGCCACCAGTTACACCACCTGTAACACCAACTATAACGCCACCAAAAACAACAGATAAAGATAAGAAATGGAAAGATAGAATGCAAGAATTTAAAGAAGATCTTAAAGTTGCATTTGGTACAGATAATAAAACCAAAGCACATTTGATTCAACAAGCACAAATTTGCAAGGTTAATGCTGATGAATTATCTAATTTACGAACTCTTACAACTGAACAACAAAAAAAGATAGACAAACTAGAACGAGAATCGACTGAACTCTTTGCATCCTATAACGTAATAAGTCAAGAATATAACAAACTTCTCGATGAACTCGCTAATGCAACAAAAAAGATTGAAGAACTAGAGAGTAAAAATCTAGAGTTAGAAAATCAAAACAATCAAGAACAAAATAACGAGTCAGAAGCCCAAAGAGTTGAACCAGTCAACAATCAACAAACAAGACAAGATTCACCAACAATATCAATAACTATACCTGATTCAATGGAATTTGATAATACGGGTAGAACGATCGATCTGTATGGTGGAATTGACAATAGACTACGAATAGACACTGCATATCAAGATGGTGGAACCGCATATCATGTAAACGACAAAGCATACATTACAATGTTCCGCGACACATGGATTACAAATAAACAGTTTACAGCATCTGGCGGGCAGTACTGTTACGTGGGTGATCTGGCGGTTGGTCAAAATGCAGAAATTTCTAAACAACACACAAACACACTGAATATTCAATTCAGACAATCCACAGATACTGCTAGATGTGGCGGTTCACCAGATATCACACTTGATGATAAATTATCTCTTAGCAAAGAGATCTATATAAGATTTGCAGGTACTGATGGCCAAGTACCATTTTATCACACGGAGGACGGTACCATGGATATACCTAAATGTACAAATGACAATTTGGGCGCCACAAACAATCTGATAGGAGATGCTGAGATCTGTTATGGAAAGAACGGCAGTGACACAATACTGGTATCAAAGATACTTGCTGTCTTTGGTGTATGATTTGTGTATTAAGATATCTAAACACATATTTAACAATTGATTACTGATGGTCGCATCAATTCTTGCAAATTTGTCTAGATGGGCTTCATCATGTGATTTGGCACAAAACTATCAAATTATTTTATGGACGACTAAATATAGCAAAACCTAGGTAATCTCTCAAAATAATCGTCGGATAGAGTCGTCTCGATATGGATAGTTTTACAACTAGTTTTTGTTTACTTTTTTATAGAAATAATCTATCTGATGGTTGTGGATATACGAAATTTTGTTGCCAACAACTTTCCTGATATTGAAGTAGGTCTAGGTGGTTGTACAGCTGACAATAATCGTTTCAAGTCATGTGGATATGATATCACGGTATTTGATAACACATCAAAACCAGTAGAGTTGATCCATCATGATTCAAACTTTGTCGTAATTAATCATGGATCTCTCGAAGAGACAGTCTCATCCAAACTGTTACAATATGGCTCACTCCAAGTCATTCAAGACCCCTCGTGGAATTTACACATGTTGTTGTCTAAAATTCATGCTAGACGTACTAGACTCTTTAGAGATCTCGCATTGAACAGCATCATCGAGTCCATGTTCTGCTGTCAAAAGGCAAAGTACTTTTTAGGCAACTCTGCTATCTTTGCTTCTTGTTGGCAAAAATGTGCATCGTTTTATCTAGCTGATGCTATCGTCGCACTCAATGACAAAAGACCTAGTCCATCACACATGCTCGATATACTGCGTGATCTACCAAACACTCTTACGAATCAACATGTTGCCGTACTCTTCGAGACGATCGGAATAGAGCGCGCTACGACAGTACTACTAGAGCGAATATTCAAATCTACGATTGGATTCATCGAGATGACAAACATATATGACACATCCCTAATCAGTTCAAAGTTTGACTTTTTTATATCAAATACAATGTTTGCCAGCTGTTACTTTTATCTAGGTTATCTCAACCGTAACAATCTAGCTAATATTGGAACTGGGACCAATCCAGATCTAGATCATCTTCTCAAGACGGCATTTGATATAGATGCAGACTCGAACCAAACCATCAAAAATCTAGATGTGATTCACAACTCGTGCGTCTCTCTTCTAGAGATCTCTGACAATCTCGTCTGATGTTTTAAACTTTTAAAACAAGCAAAATCTATAGTATCTTATGTCAGATGCAGCATGCGGCTGTGCCGCACAAGCAGAAAACAATACAGAGTGTGATTGTCAAATGCAAGGTGAGTGCTACTGTGACGCTACTTGCGACTGTGGGCTAGACATTTGCAAGAATACAGAGCACTAGATCATCACATCCTCTTTTTTTCTTTTACTGTTGTTGACGCAACTGTTAGATGTAATTGCATCCAATCTGTTTCGTCACACTATCTTTTCGTATTAGTTATTAATAAACTTAAAGATTTTTAATAAAAATAACTGTTAGCCTTATTAAATAATTAATAACATTGGAGTATTTTCGGATTATGTGGGACGAAACTATGCTGAGAGACTAAAAGATTGCAATATTCGATACAATGTTATCATTAATCCTGAGCATTTTTGAATAGTGGTGTGCAAACTAGATACCGCAAACTGAAAAGATGCATTGAGGAGAACATATCTCTAGTGTAACATGGCAGTAAATTAGATAAATGTCTTTACAAGCAATTCACATAAACATGTAATACAAAATATGATTCTTTAATCTTCATCTTCTTCTATGCCCCATGATTTCACCAAATCTTTTTGGAACTTGTCAGCCTGCTTTTCGTTTAAGGCAAAACCACAGTTTTTGTGAGTGGGAACAACTATCATGCCATCTAGCTTGAACTCTACTTCATACATGTGAACCTTTGAACACTCGCACATCAATGTTTATCATCATATTCCTCTATATTTGCCTATTTGAATAACCTTTAACTATCTGTCTCTGGTATCTGTATTTGAATTGCAACGAGCGATCTTGTTGACTCTATTGGTGTTTGTATCTGTAGGATCCTATCTGATATCTGATGCGTATGCACAGTTTCAGTCAGGTGGAGTCAACAAAGAAGGCTCATGGTATGCAGGAGAGGGCCTAAAGCAAGGCGACTATTTTTCATATGATATGTGTCATGTAGACCATAAAGAATGTGTAGACTTTAGAATGGACTTTTGGATTAGTGGTGATGTTCAAACTGGTATCGAGAGTAAGTGGCTTGTTGAAGTTGTAGTTTATGATGGCGCTAAAACTGTAGTTGGTAATATGGAGCTTGGCAAGATTGCTCCTGAACCAACTGGCGGAAGTTCAGATATTGGTGCATATCGAGGCGCTTTCAAGTCTTCTATAGTGTGGTTATCTGCATATGCAACAGCTGATGGTCACGGTGGTAAGGGATCAAAAAAGTTTAGTGACGTCTCGTGGGGAAAGATTGGAAACATTGGGGGCGAACAAGTCGTTCCAATGACAATTGAGACAGTTTCTGTCCCTGCGGGAACGTTTGAAGATACTGTACAGGTAGGCTGGCGAACCGGTGGTAAAACTAGCAAGATATGGATCGTTGATGACTTTCCATTTCCTATAAAAGCAGACACATATGTTCAAGAACCTGAAGGAATACCTCCACAAGCGTACAAGTTTGAGCTACTAGAGTATCGTGAGAATGTACAGTCTAATCCCTTTGAAGGAATTCAATCTACTGCGGATATATTTGCTGATTCTGGATGTGATGTAAACTTTGAGCGAGACAATGTTATAAAAAAATCCACTGCAAACTTTAACTATCAAATTCATCTGTTTTATGGTCCTGAAGAACCAGTACAAGGATGTGAGATGCAGTGGCTCATAAAATTCATCAACAAATTTGACGATACGGAGTTTTTGAACCAAGTTCAATTTGATGTGCAAGTGTACGGTGACGATCTGAAACGTATTCGTTCTCTAGCAGCAGAGGAGGGTAGACGATTTCTCTATTCGCAATCTGGGCAGTACACTCTTGACATGACAGTCAAAGAAGCTCCCGGCGATGCACATTATGTAATTTTTGTGTACGGTACTGCTCCTGAGACTATTATTCCTACCAATGATCCTGACTATCTAGAGGTTGTGATCCCAATACGTCAAGGTACAGAGATATCTACGCCGATAACATCACTCACTCCAGCTCCATCAGAATCAGATGTGTCAAAACCAATTCCAGAATGGATCAAGAATAGCGCCGAGTTTTGGATCAATGGAGATGTAGACGACTCTACGTTCATCTCTGCTCTACAGTTTCTTATCCAACAAGGCATCATAAACGTTCCACCAACTAGTATAAACCAAGACTCTGACTCTGACGAGATTCCAGAATGGATCAAGAATAGCGCCGAGTTTTGGATCAATGGAGATGTAGACGACTCTACGTTCATCTCTGCTCTGCAGTTCTTGATAACTCAGGGAATAATAGTTGTACAATAACGGGGTTTTTAGATTTTGCCGATTTACCCCAAGCGTAAAATTCGAGGTCTCTTAAAGAATGGAGATTATGACAAAGCATTAGAGCTTGGAAAGAGTTTAGAGTCTCGCTATGCCAAAGATAGTGACTTTATGTTCATTATGGGTAGTGCGTACTATCTGGTTGACGAGTTTGCAAAAGCGATTGACTATTTTGAACGTAGCCTAGAACTAAACGATCGTGATCCTGACACACTATCTCTCAAGACCAACGCACATCTTGCCCTAAAGCAGAAGGATGAAGCAATCAAATGTGTGGAACTATTATTGGAGATCAATCCCAAAAATGATGAAGCGTTAGATATACTAGAACAACTTCGTAACGTCTAAGACTTTATCTGGTATACTTGATCCAAGAGCCAATCACAGAATTTAGTGACATTTACATCAAACTCTGTCCATATGTGAACAGAGTGTGGCAAGATATCTATCTTCCAGTCTTTGGTAAACACACGAACTCCTTCCTTGTTCTCATACATGTACGCATCCTCTGTCTTTACATCTCCAAGTATCTCGACTGCCTTTTGTTTTATTATACTGCGGTCTATTGGAAATCTAGTACGTTCGTAATCGATTATCAGACTCAGATCTCGTTTTCCGTACATCTCAAACTCTTCGATCCTTCCTTCCTTTGGAAAGTTTACGATCAGTTTGATGTTGTATCTCTTGCCTACCTCTCTCCCGATCTCTACTATTCTTGCATATCCAATACCTGGATTCTTTTGCAAAAGAAACTGAATCTGGGCAAGATCTCTCCTCAGTTGAGTTTGAAGATCCTCTACTATCTTTGAGAACATCATGGCTTGTTATTTTCTGGGGTACATACAATCTAAAAGTTTTGAGGTGTCCGATTAACGTTTTAAAGAATTAACAGTTTGAGATTTGTAGATATCAGATTCAAAATTAAATGCTGTTTTGTATATTCGTAGAACAAGTGTGAACAGAATTGTCAAACACATTTGATGTGATGCAAACTAGAATGTACACACCGTACACATAAGACTGTATGCGTATTATTGAGTGCCCATGCACAATCATCAAACATGACAACAATGAATCAATTTGCCTCTAGAAATTACACCTGTGTTTTACTGTACCTTAAATGTGCGTATGATGTAAGAAATACGCATACAGTCTATAGTACGAATTGTAGAAATTGTACACACCATCATATTCATAGATATCTCTTGTTGTCTCTGATGTACTTTGATACAAACCACTTTAAGAATATCATGTCGTTGTCTTGTGCTTGCGATGCCTCTAGTTTTTTTAAATACGTCAGCTTTTCTCTTGGCAAGATGTTGATCCATGGATACTTGTTTTTGTACAATACTAGTAACATCAACAGTCTTCCAACTCGGCCGTTTCCATCAATAAACGGATGTATCGTCTCAAACTTTTTGTGAAATAGCGCAGCTAGGATCACGGGATTTAAACTATTCTTATTTTTTTTGTACCATCTCAAGAGATCTCTGATATCGGGAATCACATCTGGCCACAATGAATACTCTGAACTACCTCCTAACGGTCCCACATCTTGGCGTCTAAAACTTCCTGCATTGTTTATGTCTGTCTTTTCAAAGAGTGTGTTGTGCCAATTGAGGATCAACTCTTTAGAGATATTTGGATTTGCAAGTAACTCGTCAAATATCTCTTCCAACTGTTCTGCTTCTATGATGTGTTCGGTTGCTGTATCCTTGGGCGACATTTTATACTCTAACAATTTTTTTGTCTGACCATGTGTCATAGTACTTCCTTCGATTCGTTGTGTGCTGTATATGTGAATGACCTTAAAGTCTCGATTCTCTGAATCAATTATTTTTGGATCTGATTTGTCTATGTATCTCGAATATCTCTCTCGAATCTCTTCTAGCAGACTAGTCTTCTCTTTGAGAAATACATCCTCTTCAAACTCTCTCTTTAACTCTTCAATGTTGTCGGGTATTCTCTTTCCCAAGTATCTCTCGTACTGTCTCGTACTCGACTTGTGAGTCAGATAATGGTATTTGTTGTTGCCCTTTCTCCGAGTTGTCACTGTTGCCATGTAGATATTACCCAGCATAAACTAATAACTTTTATTAAATTGTAATAAAACGCTGGGTAATTGCTATTGGGCAACATAGATACTGTATCAAATAGGCACAGGTGACAAAACGTATCGCTCTTGTCCTAGATTGCAGGTCAAACATGAGTTTGTACTTGTTTAGGATGCTATACACGGTACAAGATTTGAGACGAATCCGTTTGTGATATTTGCTACTCTGCAAGTGTATTGATGGACTCGACTATTCTCGTTTACAGATCCAGAGAACAGTTTTTTAGAACTAGCTTGTGAATGTTATCTATGACGATGCCGATGGATTATGATGGGTTACGTACAGACGACGCGTCAGAGAGAACCGACAACGTTGACGAGTACAAGCGTACCTGTATAGACTTTATCAAAGATATCTCTCATGACTATGAGGCATGGGTGGACTATTACAAATTACCTGGTGATGAGGATGAGCGAAGACGTGCAGGCATATGCGCTACAGTCACTAGAACCAATGAATGGATCGCCAAAGTTGCCCAATCTATCAAAGCAGTAGATGTGATAATGAATGATGGAATAAACAAGATGGCCGAATCGACAGCTGGCAAGCCATTTGAGTTTGGCGTATTTGTAAACAAGATGTCAAGCTATGTTGAAGCAAGATCCGGTACAATTCCCATCAATGTAAAGGCAGTTGGTAGAAAGGATCGAAAGACAAAGTTGGGTTACCATTTCAAAGATGATCGTTTTCGTATAGAGTCTACATGTAACGCATCTCTGATTCAAACACACATTCCAGATACTGTCTTTGATCTGATGGATATCCATATAGATCTCGATGCAGTAACTGCACAACAACGTGACGTCATATCGTTTACCGTTACAGTTGCAGAGATGGACTCATCTGGAACAGAGATGGATAGGCGTGGACTAAGTACTATTGTCCACATTGTATGATTGTAGTTTATCATCACTCGATTATGCTGACAAACGCACCTGTGTTTTGTAGTTTTATAGAGTTGATCTCATCAAGAGAGTCTATAGAATTCATCTTGAGATACTCGTATGACGCAGTATACAATACATCTTGGATGTAAAATGTTCTAGGATCTCTTATGTATTGATCTTTGGCTGGGTGATGTATCTTTGCCTTCTCTTCAAATCCCTCTGTCTTGTCTAATTTGTATACAAAAAAGCCTGACCACATGTCTTTACTATCTGTTGTAGTTATCTCTGAGATCGGCAAAGTGATTGGGATGGACAGAATTCCTCGCGATCCGTCAAAAAAGAATGCCTTGTGATCATGCTCTGCTACTGATTCGGCATATCTATTACCGATTACAATGTCATCTAGTACCTTTGGACTAGTGACATTAGATACATCAAATAGCGCCAGCTTTACACCAAGTATCTCTGTACCGCCAAATTGGTTTATTGTGGAGTCACGTCCTACTCCTATTACATGATCTCTGTCGTACGGATGTAGATAGTTTGAGTATCCTGGAATCTTCAACTCGCCCAATATCTTTGGTGTATCGTTTGTGAGATCGATGACAAAGAATGGATCAATCTGTAAAAAGGTTACCAAGTATAGTCTGTCTCCCATAAACCTTGCAGAGAATATGCTCTCATCTTTTGCAATCTGTTCTAGCTTGCCTACAATCTCTAGTTGTTCATCCATTACATATACTGCGTTTGCTTGCTCAAACCGTCCATCTGTTGTCTGTCTCTCTGTTGTTGTGGCAACTCGAAATCTATCTTGATGCTCGTCCATCGAGAACTGGTTTAACAGTCTACCTGGTACTTGACCCTTTGCGATATAGCTGATATTTGATCCATCTAGCTCGATCTTGTGAATTATGGTCTTTAACAGATCTCGTGTAGCTCCATTCTCATACTCTGATATTGCGACACGTATCTTTTCAAACAATACCTCTCTGTCGTTTGGAGACATCTTGTTGTACGAGTCTTGCATAGCAGATGCAATCTTGGACCATCTCTCATCACGATCGAGTTGTGTATCGTTTAATATTGCACGTATCTGTATCTGTACGCTCTCGGGCAATAGTGGTACAACCACATCAAAGAATCTCTGTTCTTCTGTCTTTTCGGTTGGTTGGACGTACTGTTGATATGTTAGATAAAAGTTGTCTTGGGATACATAAAAGGTCGACGTATCGCCTAATAGAAATGATTGGGAGTCTATCGTATCTTTTGCTAGATCGATTGCTGCAAGTATGGTAAATCCAGATAATACATCTTGTTCTTTAAAGTAGAATGCATCAGAGATATCAACAATATCTGAACCACTAAAGATTGCTGGAAATTTGGGATCTTGACGATCTATGTGTATGCTTGTAACAAAGTATACGTGGTCTTGGATCATCCTCGAGTCCATCAAGTAACCATCTACTAGATAGTTGTTGAGAATAGCCGGTCTCTCTTTGACGGTCACATCTATCAATAAAACTCTGGTTGCCTCTACGTACCTTTCTGTTGGCAGATAGTCATACTCTAGGATTACGTGATCAGCTCGTTCATCTTCATAAAACATCACCAACCTGTCTCCGTTTAGAAAGATATCTTTAACGTAGTTGCCATCGATATCTAGTGCAGTTTTAAAGATAACCTTTGCAGTATCTGCGGGATATGCATCAATGATTGAGAGTATGTTTCGGGTAACAATGTATACGTATCTGCCATCATTTTTGATATAGTCTGGTTCGTCAACGTTTTGGACCTGAACGTTTGTACTGGAATATCTCTGATCTGGTGATCCATAGTCTACACTTTGACCTTTAGATGCGCCTGAACTTAATGTTAATGCCTCTTCTAATGTGGTTGCACCCATTTCTGCGTCCATGACTCCAGCTTCTCGCCAGATAACACCAGGCTCTATCTGAATATCTTGATTTATGAAACTATCAAAGTATGGCTTGCTGTCTTTGAGTAGCTCTTGTAAATGTTCAATGTCTCTTATACGCTCAATGTTATCGTTATATTTCTCTGTGTCCAAAGTACTAAATGACTCGTAATATCCTGTAGAAATGTATGTACCCGTAACGACAAGTGCTATTGCTAGTGTCGCAAGTAGTATCATGTACCGCATTTACGAAATTTATGAGATAGTGCCATTTAACAATTACGGATCTATGTTCTGCAAGTTGCCCATGTCTGATCTATGGACGTGTCAGCATAAATCATAAAGCGGTTTTGGCATGTAAGATCTTCTCTTGTTTTTGTGCTATTTGTATGGTTCATGACCGTATGTAGTACAAAAAGTCGTTCATACCTACCATATGACTGAGACAGGTACCGTGGGTTCTTTCAATTTAGATGTTGGTAACTTTAGCACAAAAGTCTCTAAAATTTTCCCAAAATATAGACATGATTGTGCGTTTCTTGTGAATTACCGTTGTCTGGACGATACATGTTTCTTGAACTAGCATCATCTAGATCTCAATCTGCACCAAATTACTGGCGAAGGTGAGAGGATTCGAACCCCCGATAATTCGCTACGAATCGAATTGCCTTATCCTGACTAGACAACACTTTCGAATTAAAAAATTCCCTCTCACTTTCGTAGACAGGCATACGTAAGCCCAGTGAGAGGCTTGTTTATCCTAACGAATCTCGTAAGATACACAAGGGTTGACCAACACGAGTATTTTTTTTATAATCTATATAAAACTTGGGGAATTGGTTCTGTTAACATGGCGGGGGTTGGCATTTTATGCACAAAATTCTCGAAAATTTTGCAAAATATAGAAACGGTCTCATATCGACTATCGTAAATTCTGCTGTTTTGAGTCTCATTGTGTGCGTTCTTTGAGATAACGTCATAACGATCTCCGCCCCCTGTCAATTGAGTCGAACCCACAATTTCTTATAATGCTGAATATTCTTTACTACTCTAATCTGGTAGGGAGTTAGTGATCTACTAGTCAAGAATCGTCTTAATCGATAGATACGGATGTAAACTTTTGCACACGACTATGTGTGACGAACTTGCTACTTGCAAATCAATAATCAAAGGATTTAATTTATCAGTATCAAGTTTGTGAACTAGTGTGAATTTTACTAGCTTTGATAGCTTTTTTGATCTAAGTGGCGAGACTAGTCCACTAATGATGTTGGTCTGGATACTGCCTGTGATCCTCTTTGTCTTTTATGGTCAACAGATCCAATTGTATATTACCTCTGGAGCAATAAAAAAGGAGATAAAACGACTAGATGAGTTTAGAACAAAGTCTCGATTCGATCTATTGGATCAGTTGTCTGAGATAAGTGGCAATGATCATACTGCAAAGATCGATCGTTTTTTGGAGCATTTTACAATAATGCCTGTAGATATGGATCCTGCTGGTATAGTTAACAAGATTCAACATACTATACGCTCCCGTGAAGACTATACCTGTGACCAAGTATGCGAGATGTTGCCCGATAGAAACACAATTGAGATAAATCGTATTCAAACTATACTCGAGATAACGTCAACGTTACAAATGATCCATAAAATTATCTTACACATGTACCTTACTGCAAAGAAACAGAACAACTATCCGTTGATTCTTCCACTACAGATGGCTCTACCATTCGTGATGGAGCAGGCAGAAGCGATGCGCGATGCAATATCTGCACTCAAAGACGATCAACCACTTGGAGATGGGATTGGTCCTATGGTTGTTGGGAGAATGATGTTGGATCACTCTAAAGAGACGGTTGCATTTCAAACTGTCTTGGCAGAGACTGACTTTAAAGATAGACATCTACTCTTATTGAAAGCAGAGGGTCCAGGCTCAACCGTTGGTAGACCATCTGATGCTCTTGACTTTATATCTTCAACACGAAATATTGATGTGATCATAATGATCGATGCAGCATTAAAACTAGAAGGAGAAGATTCTGCTGCCATTGCAGAAGGATTTGGAGCTGCAATCGGTGGTATTGGAACAGAAAAGTTTTACATTGAAGAGTTTGCAACAAACCGCAACATTCCTGTATTCTCTATTGTTGTAAAAGAGACGGTACGAGAAGCGATAACCTTAATGACAGAAGAGATAGCTAATCAAGCTCAGAATGTCAAGTCTAGATTGGAACGAATCATCTCTGAAAATACCAAAGAAGGACAATCTGTTCTAATAATTGGTGTTGGTAATACTGTGGGAGTGTCTCAGTAATGTTTGCAAAAGAGATCAAGTATGTGGTTCCCTATACTGTCCAACAATGTCAAGACTGCAACGAGTTAAAGAAACGCAGATTTGTCAAAGGCGACATACTATTCTCTAAATCTGTATGTGACTTGTGTGGTGGTGTAGTCATCATCGAAAAGATCTTTGGCGAGTCACTATAAATCACATACATGTAAAGTTCTCATGCATGTCTCACGTATTATATCACATATTACATATTACATATTACAGGCGTATAGAAATTTTATTTGAATCTCCAAGTGCTGAACAAGTAGACGGTCACTAGCGTTGCATTGGCGATACATTGTATGCTGATGTATAGTACGGTGAAGAGAAAACAACTGTTGTGTAATTATAACCAAAATCTAAAGTTCGGTAATATATTGAGATAATCTCGTCTGAATAAGACTGTTTTTGATAAATGTTCGATGTTATGCTAAATCTAGATCTTTGGATATGTGTTTAAAATCATGTAATGTGACGATGTCTTTACAATTTACATGGGATGGAATTTTCACAGAAAAAATGCTAGATTTTATGAGGAGATTTTTAAAAGAGTCTTGTATATTGCCATCATCAGTAACTCGAGGTTCTTTTCATTAGGTTAAAAAAAATCGCACCTAGATACCACGTCTATTGAACAACTTTCTCTATAATTGTAATTGTTTTAACTCACGTTTGCATATTTTATCTCTGTCATACTCTTGTAGTTACTGTCACTCCAGTCTCATTTGGAATAAATGTGTGTTCTGCTTGTGCGACGTGTTTTTCGTTGACTTCAACTAGAACAGGATATGCATGTACGGCCTTCTTTTTAATCAGAAACTCTAACAATCGTTTCGCTTCTCCTACTTCGTACTTGTCAGTAAGCCAACGCAACGCAAATGGCAACATATTGAATCGACTCCGGATATAATCTAGCAGTTCATTTGCATTTGGATCTTTGGTTTTCTTCTTCGCACTTATCGAAAAGATGTTCCTTGTGGTCCCATTTCTTACGAACCCTCCACCTTGTTTTGTGGTTACAAATGGCTCACATGCGTATGCAGATCCATTAACTAATTTGAATCCGCCCAAAGTCCATACATTTGGAATTGACTTTCCTGCATGAATAGTATACTGATCTAGCGAGTGACCGCTAAGATTTACTATGGGCTTGAAGCCATTTCTTTTGACGATCTGTTCTATTGTTCGCCCAACATCTGATGACTTTGTATCTGCTTTGATCGTCGACATGGCTTTTGCTAACGCATCCTCTGCGGTCTTTACAAGAGTGCTGAATCTTGTATCATAACACACAGTTACTGCTGTATCTGCAATATGGCCATTTACCTGAGCGCCTAGATCGATCTTTACTAGATCGGTATCTTTGATGGTTAGTGGATCGTCAGGCTCTGCTGTATAATGTGCAGCTATCTCGTTTATGCTTGTATTGACTGGAAATGCACACGCTGCTCCACGTTGTTTTATCTCTGACTCGATCTCTTCACAGATTTCGTATACTGTCTTTCCTACCAGATCTCTCTTTCTTACTTTTTCACGTACCTCTCCTGCTATCTTGCCAGCTTTGATATAGTCTTCATTCTGCATATTGTAATCTATATGATATCTCAAATTATTAACTGTATAGAATAGGTGAGGCGATTATTCGGGTCTCTTTGATTTACGGGGATGACATTTCACAAGGCTTTTTCTCTAATTTTTCCTTATGACCTTTTGTGGTGCTTTTTCTGTAATCATTCATCTTATGTAAACCAAAAAGATCCTAAGGGAAAACGAGGCGACAGTGCCGAAAACAAGACAATCGTTTTTGACATATCAAAAAGAGGCGGTAAGGTACGTGTTGACATTGTACCCGACGTCACAGCTAAAACTCGAATCAACGAACAAGAAAGTAAATGATAGTGTGATATGCACAGACAAGTGGAACGGATATGATGCTCTGATCTTTCATGGATATAATTGAGTCCGTTAATCGCCAAAAGATCTCTGCAAAAGGCGATGTGAATATCAACGGAATGGAGGAGTTCTAGGGCTTTGCTAAATTGAACTTGGTAAAATATCGATATGTGAGTTCAAAGAAATTCTTACTATTCATCAAGGAGGAGCAGCGATACAGTAATCGAAACTACGATCTGTTTGATTTGCTACTTCAATACGTGTTGAGGCAACGCATCCTAGTTCGCATTTTTTTAAATCGATTTACAGGTGATCGCTTGGTTCGACCTGTATGCTTTGTATCATCCGAATGTAATCTGATCGACTTTACATATGGTTGACGAATATCGACATCGAGATGGACTATCTCAAGGAATGCTCGTTCTGTGACTTGAGTAATCGTAACTACAATCTATAACTAGTGATACGCATCCACATTCTGCAAAATTTTTGTAGAATTTTACATATGTAAAAAAACTGTCAACTGTTCATCAAATCAATAGAACTTAGACGAATAAACTATACTTTTTTTGCATAAAAATTCATTAGCGATGAAACTATTTTAATAATGTCCTCAAATCTTTCGTTAACTCTGTCAAATCTTTCATTTAATAATGCAGTATTTTCTATTTTAAATTCAGCAATTGCTAGTTTGATGCTTTTGTCAATTTTTCTCTCTGATGTGTCAATCATATCCTTCATATCCTTCATAGCTTCCATAGTTTTCTGATGTTCTTGTTTTCTCGATTCGTCAATTTTGCGAACATCTTGTCCCAATAGATCTATATGATTTTCCAATGTTTTCATACTAGCACAAAGCTCATCCTTATCTGCCTTCATACTAGCACAAAGCTCATCCTTATCTGCCTTCATACTAGCACAAAGCTCATCCTTATCTGCCTTCATACTAGCACAAAGCTCATCCTTATCTGCCTTCATACTAGCACAAAGCTCATCCTTATCTGCCTTCATACTAGCACAAAGCTCATCCTTATCTGCCTTCATCTGTTCTTTTAATGATGTTTTTAAATTAGTCATCTCAGTTAAGAAAAACTCTCTAGTTTCATTATCTAATGCCATAACCATCACTACCCTCATTACTATATTTAAACTTTGGCGATTAGAGTTTGTAACCGGTTATCTGTGTGTGGGATCCTGATAGTTCGCCTTTGTTTGATGTGGTATTTTTCTTACGATCTATAGACTTCGACTCCTTTTGGTAGCTGTTTGTTGATAAACGCTTTGTATGGTAGACTGTATGCGTATTTCTTACATCATACACGCATTTTAAAGTACAATAAGACACAGGTGTAATTTCTAGAGGCAAATCGATTTACTGTTATCCTGTTTGATGATGGGACATGGGCACTCTTAATAATGCGCATACAGTTTGGTATTTTGATGTCGATATTGAGAGACATGTAAAGGCGTTCATAGTTGTACCATGTCATTGTATTTACTACAAACCTGTCTAATGGATCACTTGTTCATTGCATCTATCCTACAAATACTGGAAATTTGAGTTCCGTCCCCACCCCGAACATTCGTTGTATTGTACATTCTCATAAATGTAGCAAAACTATGAATTTCTGGGAGGTCTGAATCAATCACACTTGATTGTTTTTGATCCTAGTAAAGACAAACTCAATCACACACGTACTCTTGTGATGTATTGTAGTCTCAACTTGATCGCCTACATGATGAGAATATTTATTCTGGTGCGAAAAATGAACGTAAAGAATGACTGACAACATATCAGATAATATTGTGATCGATAACGAAGAGGTCAGTCTCCTAGATCATCTGAACGATCTTCTCCCAGATGCTACCAAAGTCAGTATCGCTGTAGGCTATTTCTTTATATCTGGATTTGCTAAAATTATGGACAAGCTAGAGAATATTGAGAAGAGTAGCAACCCAGATCATGTGATGCGATTATTGATCTCGCCAGTGACTAGTCGCAAGACAGCAGAGGCGTTGCTGTCATCTAATGAATCATACGATATAGTCAGTCGCAGATCTGATGACTCTGAAGATGCAAACAAGGAACTAGCAAAGCAACAGCTGATCAAGACGCTTGAATATATGCCACAAAGAGACGAAGAACAGCTTGCAGCTAAAAAACTGATCGATATGATCAAACTGGGCAAGATCCAAGTTAAAGTTTACACAAAGACTCAACTACACGCCAAAGCCTATCTGTTTGAATTAGATGATAAAAGAATGAAAAAGGTCTCCATAATAGGATCCAGCAACTTTTCGATATCTGGAATTAAAGAACACGCTGAGCTTAATTTTAGAACAAACGAATCTAGAGATGCAGATGCGTTATTGGTGTGGTTTGATCGACACTGGAATGATCCCAGCTGTCAAGAATTTACAGGTGAGATGGCAGATATCATAGAACGCTCTTGGATAAATCAGAAACATACTCCCGAAGATGTATACAACAAGGCGGTTATCCACGAACACGGCGAGCTCTTTGACGATACTACATACATCGATTACAGTCCTGTCAAACTATTTGACTTTCAAAGAACAGCTGTAGTCGATGCTATCAAAAAACTTGAAAACTATGGTGGAGTGATGATTGCAGACGTAGTAGGTACGGGAAAATCATTCGTGGGTAGTTCGATACTTCGATATCTGGTAGAGAACAACTATTCCAACCCATTGATCATATGTCCGCCACATTTGATCGATATGTGGAAAGATTATTTGAACCAGTTCGCCATTAACGGTCATGTAGTATCTCGTTACAAGATTGGGATGAAGGATGACTTTCTGTTGAGATACATCAACTGTGATGCAATCCTCGTTGACGAGAGTCACAACTTTCGTAACTCTAACACAAATGCCTACAAGGCGTTATTGGCGTTTATGGAAGAAAAGACAGATGAAGCGATGATGATCATACTCTCTGCTACTCCGATATCTAACGGTATTACTGATTTGAAGAATCAACTACGACTATTTCCTAGTGAGGCATTGTCGAGTATTCCATTATTACAGAATATGACGCTTGATAGATACTTTGAAGGAGTCGAGGTTGATGGACAGCTCACCGAAGAAGGTGCAGTAAAGATTCAAGAGTTGTTAAAGTACATCCTGATTCGTAGAACACGACATCAGATCATTAAAAAATATGGTAAATACGAGACACGCACACATCTAGACAAAAAAGTAAAGATACCCTACATAGAGAACAATGATCAAAGAAACTATTTCCCATTACGCCAACTAAAGAACCCTAAAGAGTACGATGTAGACAAAGTGTACAACAACTCTTTCGAGTCCATACTACGATCTATAAAGTCACTCAAACTTGCTAGATATGCTCCTGGCAATTATATCAAACAAGAGTATCTAGATCCGCTTCATCCTGAACATGACAAGTACTCTGATCTGGCAAGTACAACAAAACCCCTAGTTGGAATAGTAAAGACTACATTACTAAAGAGAATGGAGAGTAGCATACGTGCATTTACCACGAGTGTAATTCGTACAAAAAATGGTTATGAAGAGTTTAAGCGTCAATTAGACAAAGGTAGAGTTCCGATAGGAAAAGACTTTCATGATGAGATATACAAAAAGACAGAATATGACGATGATGACTATGATAGTGAACAAGAACTAGAGTTTGAGAGAAAGATGGATCAGATCGAGTCCATATATGATATCAAGGCATTTGATGTTACTAGTTGGAAGAAAGATATCGATGAAGATATTGACAAACTTGCTATCATTAAAGGTCGACTAGTGGATATTCCCAAACACACAACTGTAGATGACAAACTACACAAACTGGTAGAACTGGTCAAGGGTTTGGGTTCTGAAAAGATTCTCATATTCTCAGAGTCTGCTGTTACCGTCGAGTATATTGCAGAGTATATGAAGAGTGTACTGCCAGACCACAAGATTGCTCATATAGACTCTAAACAGAATGCCCGAATTAAAAATAGTACGATAAAAAGATTTGATCCTAAAAATAACAATGCAGATATCAAACCAGAAGATCAGATAGATATTCTTGTAAGTACAGATGTCTTGTCTGAAGGGGTAAACTTGCAGATAGCCAAGATTGTAATAAATTATGACTTTCACTGGAATCCTGTGAGACTCATCCAACGAGTAGGAAGAATAGACAGAATAGGAACAGAACACACAGTTGTTGAGATATACAACTTTTTGTCTACTGACAAGATCGATAAAGAACTACAGTTAAAGGAAAAGGTAGCAAGAAAGATCAAGACAATTCGAGACGTAATAGGACACGATCAAAAGATCTTGACCGAGACTGAAGAGTTTGATCCAGAGAAAGCGTCTGCAATATACACGTGTGACAATGAGATACTTGATCCAGAGAGCGTTGGAATTCTAGACATCATAGAATCAAAGTCAGAAGAAGATGCCGAAAACATCAAGAGGGATCAAAACAAGTTGCACCATATCGAGAACCTTCCATTTGGTTTACGAAGTACGATCGGCAACAAGAGACTACTCGTAGCATGCGAAGCCGAAGAGACTATTACAGATCAAGATGATCGCATCATATCGAGACAGACCTTTAGGAGACACTATGAGGTTACCGTAGACGGAGTAAAATCTATCTTGCTGTCAAAGTTTCTCAAAGATATGGGAGAGTATAGTGGTTTGGTACCGAAACAGCAAGACACATCATACAATAGTTTTGTTGCAAAGGCTTGGAGGGTGTTCAATCGTGATATCAAGAGTAAGAGTGCACATGTCAATATGCTTAAACACCAGTCTATCCATATCAAGAGGTTGGAAAAGATATACAAAGATACGTCTGATCCTATCGTTAAAAGACTATTATTGTTTATTGGACAACCAATGTTTACCAAACATCAACCATACAAGAGATTGATCGAGATCAATAGAAGAGTTGATCGTAAAAATCTCAGCGAGTCTGATATGATCGAAGAGTTGAAGAGTGTCTATGAAAAACACAAGCGAGTGAAATATACAAAACATGTATCTAAACCCAAGATACTGTACAGTATGATGGTTGAGTAACGATGGCGTTTACAGAGAATCTAGAGTCAATTCAAAGAGAGTTAAAGTCTAATGGATTTGCTACAATGCGTGATCCATTTGATTTGAGTACATTAGCAAAAGAAGAGGCTGTAGTAGACTGTGAGATAATTGCCAACAAGTCATTTTACAACATCTTGTATATTGAGGTCGAGTCAAACTGGAAGGGAATAGCAACCGATGTTGCAAAGAATAGTCGTAATCCCTGCCTTGTTGTTACAAATTATAAACACACTCGGCTGATCTTGACTACTTTACGAGATCACATCACAGAACGTACTCCTAGACATGTCGTTGTTGACTCTAAATCCAAGACTCACTCTTTTCAAAAATTCTGTAAACTGATCAAGGTAAAGCATGGAGACGAGATAGAAGATATTGACGCAAAGATCCAGTCTGCATTTGACGAGTATTCTGAATACGCAGAGGCGTTGCGAGAGTTTGCCAACAATCTCGACGTCATCATTAAAAAGACAACTAGACTGATCGAGTCCAAGATATCTGGAAACAAGCGATACGAAAAAGAAGCTACCAAACTACTCACAGTCTGTCAAAAGATCCTAAATGATCAGATGACCATACATGATATCAAAAACATGCTGATCCAACATGTCTTGACATACAAGATCTTTGCTCTAGTGTATGATGAACAAGACTTTAATCACAACAATACCGTTGCTAAATCTCTCGAAGTGTTAAAAGAGACACTCGAGCTAGGTGATGAAAAGATCGACTATGGGGCAATGGAGATCATATCTGAATCTATCACAGATACAGATCAAAAGCAAGAGTTTCTCAAAAAGATATACGAGACATTCTATGAAAAACACGACGCTAAAAAAGCCGATAGAGATGGTATCGTATATACTCCAACAGAGGTTGTAAAGTTTATCGTACTGTCTATAAATGAACTACTACGAGAAAACTTTGGTAAAGATATCTCTGATGACGACGTAATGATCCTGGACCCGTTTACTGGTACAGGAACATTTTTGGTACATTTACTACGAGAGATCGATCCAAAGAAATTGAAATCCAAATACTCTAAAGAGATCTTTGCAAACGAGATATCTATACTTCCGTATTATATTGCGGCACTAAACATTGAAAACACATACACGGAACTTACTGGCAAGTACAAAGAGTTTGAGAACATCTGTTGGATGGATACCTTTGACAGTGGAATCAAAAAGTATGATGATATCGCTGAACATCTGGGTCTAGCAGATAACATCAAGCGTATTACAAAACAACAGAAATCAAAGATTCATGTTGTGTTGGGTAATCCACCTTATTCTGTTGGTCAGCGTAGCTCTGTTGATCAAAACCCAAATCAAAAATATCCTGTTCTGGACGAAAAAATAAAAAACAGTTATTTAAAAAGAACTATAGTCCTAAACAAAGATATAAGTTCTACACGATCGTTATATGATTCTTATATTCGTTCACTGCGTTGGGCAACCGACAGAATAGATGATTTAGGCATAATTGGATTCATCACAAATGCTAGTTTCTTACGATCACAAGCAGCTGCAGGCGTCCGCGCCTCTCTCCACGAAGAATTCACAGACATTTACTGCTTTGACCTGCGTGGAAATCAACGAACGCAGGGAGAAATATCAAAGAAAGAAGGAGGAAAAATATTCGGTTCAGGCTCGCGCGCACCAGTCGCCATCACAATACTAGTCAAAAACCCAAACAAGAAAAAACACACCATACATTACAAAGATATCGGCGACTATCTATCCAGAGAAGAAAAACTAGACACAATATCAAAATACAAATCCATCCAACATATCAAAGACTGGGATACCATCACACCCGACAAGCACCACGACTGGGTTGGTCAACGCTCCGACGAGTTTGAACAGTACACAGCAATGGGCAACAAAGAGACCAAGGCTGGAAACAAATCTAACGCTATTTTCAAAATGTTTTCTATGGGTGTAAAAACAGCTCGTGATATTTGGATGTATAACTCATCAAAAAACCTTTTAACAAAAAATATTAAAAAAACAATTGGTTATTGTAATGGTCATGATCTAAAAACTTCTATACATGATCCTAAATATGTGAAATGGGATACAGATTTATCAAAAAAATTAAAAAAAACAAATATAAAATTTAACTCAAACCAAATTAGAATGGCTGTTTACAGACCATTTTTTAAACAATATTTGTATTTTGATCAAAAGATTGTTAATCGCGTATTTAAAATTTCAAAAATTTTTCCTAACCATAACTCAAAAAATGTTGTCATACTGGTGCCATATCATAATGGTGGGTTACCAACTGCATTCATATCAGACATTACCCCAGATTATAGTATAGTTCCTCCAAACCAATGCTTTTCATTATACATGTACGAAAATGGGCAGAAAATAATCAATATCACGGATTATATCTTAAAACAATATCAAGATCACTATAACGACAAGACAATAACCAAAGAGGACATCTTTTACTATACGTATGGTGTGTTACACCATGAAAAATACAAAAAGAAATTTGCAAGCAACCTATCCAAAGAACTACCACGAATCCCAATGGCTCCTAACTTTCAAGCATTCACAACAGCAGGACGTAAACTAGCTGATCTACATCTAAACTACGAGACCTGTAAAAAGTACCCACTCAAACAAAAAGCAAAGTTTGGCAAGCTCGAAAAGATGATGTTCGTAAAAACCAAGAAAGATGGCAAACTTATTCAAGACAAAACTAGACTAAAAATAAATGGAATCGAGGTCTTTGATCTACCAGAAATAAAATACACAGTAAACGGCAGAACTCCAATCGAATGGATAGTAGACCGATACAAGCGTACAGTAGACAAGGATAGTGGAATTGTAAACGACCCAACCAAAGGAATGACTGAAGAAAAGACAATAGAGATGATTCAGAGGCTAGTGCATGTGAGTGTTGAATCGGACAAGATTATACAAGAAATATCTGAAGAGCCGTTTGAACCAAAAGTATGGAAACCTGCGCCATCCGGCCTAGATCAATATGCCAAAGATTCGAGCTAGTGCATGAACACCAATTTTGTTAACTAGTCGAATAGTTATTTTAGAGAAAATTTTACTAAAAATCTCTAACATTTTAGGATCTTTTCAGTTTGAGTGGTACGTTTCATAAGACTTTGTTCTGAAAATATCCAAGTCTCCGAGTTTTTTCTATAAACATTCAATCCTGCATAAATCGAAAATATTCATCATTCTGACCAATTGTGAATTTTAAATTGAACCGTTTAAAAGTATGTTTGGGATCGTAGTCTAGCTTGGTATGATTCTGCGTTCGGGACGCAGAGGTCGCGTGTTCAAGTCACGCCGTTCCCACCATATACTATCTGGTATTGTTGGTCAGATGTACCCTTTTGTATGATATATTTACATCAGACACACTTGATGATTGAATCTAGTAGTGGAATACATGGTCTCGTTTATTCGTTGTGAACTCAGACATTTCTGTGTACATCATCATCTCATCACTCTAACTCTTCATCATCGTTCATAGATACGAGATCGACATAGTTTGAACCGAGTCTTGTTGTGATAGATATCTGCACTGTTATGAGTCTATGGGATCGGCGTGACTTGAACACGCGACCTCTGCGTCCCAAACGCAGAATCATACCAAGCTAGACCACGATCCCATGGGCACTCTCTAAACAGCTCAATTTAATCTAACAAAGCATGTTCCAAAGCATGATCCTGTCAACACTTTTATCAAAACCTTGTCTATCTTGTATGTATTGAAGTTTGAACGACGTGAGATTGTTCTAATTGTTGGTCTGTTTCTGTTTATGATTGGTCTGCTCCCATTTATGGCGCCGTTCTATGCCGCAATCATCGTCGTTCTGATGTATGTGGGCATAAAGTTGTACATTGGACGTCAACAGCAAGCAATCAAGAATACCGTGGGCGATGCGATTTGTATGGAGTGTGGTGCCAGTATCACGAATCAACGTTGTCCCAACTGTGACAAATGAGGTTACATCGCATCTTGAGAGTTCAAATGCCTACACAGTGATACTCTGATCATGCTGTCATACACGATCATACAGTATTCCATAATATTCTAGTCATATAATTTTACAATTAACTCAATATTTTTTAATAGTACATTAAAAAGCAACTTTGCTACAAAATCTTGTAATGGATAAATTTGTAATGTTGTCTGTATTTGCGTTTGCAGTTGTCACTCCTGCATTTGCAGAGGCATATATTATGATCAACGAGGTTGAACTAAATCCCATTGGTGATGATCGTCTATCTGCTACCGAATGGATAGAACTGTATAATCCTACTGACTCACCAGTCGATCTAACGGGTTGGGAGATTGCATCAACGACTCTATTCAAGAAGGTGTTGACCCTTCCTGGCGGAACAGTGATAGAGCCAGGCAGCCTAAAGATATACTCTCATGTGCCTTCTTGGTTTACAGACACTTTCGAGTCTGTAGAGTTGCGACACCCAAATGGGACAGTTATAGACAAGACTCCACTATTGACCGATGACGATGACGATGGTTCGTCATGGCAACGTATCTATGATGGACTAGATACCGATGACATCAGCGATTGGAAGTTTGCACCACACACACTCAATCGACAGAATGGCAAACAATTATCCACTCTCGATACAGAACCAGTTACTATATCGATCTCTTCTGAACCATTGTACAAGTTTGGAGATACAGCATTGATTAGCGGATCTGTATCTGAGGAGATTATTGTACAAACACCTGTCTTCTATTCGGAGCCGATCTTGATCACGATCATTGGACCAAACTATCAAGATACTAGAACACTATATCCTTCACCGGATCTCACATACATTACAACATTCTCACTAAATCCCTCACATGGATTAACTATTGGAAACTATACTGTATCTGCAGCATATGCTGGTGCAGTTAATGCTACCTCATTTGTATTGGAGCCTAAACGATCAGAGATGGAAAAAATCACCGATATCCTCACGATATCCACTGACAAGATACAATATGTACCAGGTGAGACGATACTCTTGAATGGAATCACAAACAAGTTGAAACTGTTTACCGGTGTTACATTTACAATAACTGATCCTGATGGTGAACCTCTGAATAAAGGAATCATGTTCCCTCTTGACGGAGGTTTCTCAACTAATGTCTTGTTGCCTAAAACCGTTACCAACTTGGGTACATACACAATCGATGTTCAATATGCAGATCTCTCTGCTAACACCACATTTGTAGTCAGTACCACTCCACAATCTGACGAACAGATATCAACTTATAGACTCGTAACTAGTACAGATAAGAGAATGTACAATTATGGTGACATTATGACCGTCGCAGGTTCGATTACTGGTACTGACAACTCTAGAATCCCATCTGGTTCTTCTATAGATATCACAATAACCAAGTCTGATGGTTCGAGGATACATTACAGAGGCCAATCAGGCGTACTCTCACCAATAGTTGACGTGTATGGAGCATATCGAACTCAACTAGAGATATCTGATAGTTTCTTTGATCTAGGTAATTATACCTTACAAGCAAGATACGAGAACACTAGTGCACTAGCTACGTTTACCGTATCGGACAAGGCTGTATCGAGTGGAATAGATCTAACTCTGGACAAAAATGTATACAGTCTAGGTGAACAGCTCGTACTAGATGGTACGCTGTCGTCTAGTGCTAGTGCCCTTGTCATGATCATAATCACTAATCCTGATGGTTCTACATCGAGTCACACAGCTCCTGTCAACAACAATCAATTTACATGGTCATGGATCACACCAGATCACGCTATCAATGCAGGCACATATACCATTACGGTATCTACAAACTCTTTTACAAAAAATATACAGTTCAAACTCTCAACGGACACCAAAGATGTTCAGATATCACAAAAGCCACTATCGATATCGATCCCAAGAGATCTCTACAGTATAGGTGAGACAGTAGTTGTTACAGGTCATGTTAATATAGATGACATACCCAATCAGGGATTCAAAGCTCCTCATCCAGTTCGTGTCTCAATTCTAGGCGATGCACACAAAGGAATCCATGATGCATTTGTACTCCCTGACGTACATGGCTCCTTTACTACATCGTTTGATCTGCTTCGACATATCAGCAACCCCGGAATATACACAGTTCAGGCCAAGTATCTCACTCATACAGATACAGATACCTTTATGATCTTGGGTGATCCTACACTATACAGTGATATACGCGTCGGTCTCTCTCTCGACAAAACCGAGTACAATCCAGGCGATACACTAAAGATCACTGGTAAACCTATGCCTTTGGTGGATCTGCAGCAACTCAACATAACTCTTGTACAGCGATTACAAGATAGATCTGCATGTGATCCCGACTGTGCAGCCCCGATCAACTCTACATCGACTGCTGTACTAGACTCGACTGCTGTACTTACACATACATTGCAGATTCCAGATGTACCATCATCTGTAGGTTCATACCAGATAACTGTGGAATCTGACTTTAGTTCTGATGTCATATACTTTGATGTCGTACCTGTTGTGGTTGTCTCTATACCTGTACCAAACACAATCATCGAGAAAGATACAGATCTGACTGACACAACCCATCTCATCACACTAGCTCCAAAAGATGTAAACGGTACAACGTTCACTCCTCGTGCATTGATTGGGTCACTGTCTGCAGATAGTGTGGACGTCAATCTGACCGTCAAGACTCCCAACGGTATCTGTCTGATCGGCCAAGACGATCAATGCATGATCTCGGAATCTACACGTAGTCTGGGACAAGTATATCAAACAGTCGACGTAAACGGTTTGATGCTTTATGTGCGGTATAGTGGTTCTGATGTATCATCTGAGCGATTTACGGTTCTGCCTGATCCATCTAGTGACTCGGTACTTGATGGTGACTGGACGGTAGAGATAGACCAAGAGACACCGTTCACGTTCGATTACAAAGTTACATACAGAGCACAAAAATAGCCATCACACTTGTAACGCATAATGAATCTCAAAGTGGTTATGCTACAACAAGATGATCCCAAAAGATGCACAGCTGCAAAACTGCTCAAGTTTGATATGGTACATAAAACTCGAAACATTGGCAGTAGAGACTTGGTGCTGGATCCCTTTGCAGATATAATGCTGACAAGGCAAGATCGAACAAAGACCAGATCCATAGTTGCAATAGACTGTTCATGGAATCTCAACTCTCGATCACTTCCAGGACATTTTGGTAAACTGTGTCGTAAACTTCCACCTCTCCTTGCAGGCAATCCCACAAATTATGCAAAGATCAATAAACTGAGTACTGTTGAGGCATTATCTGCCGCACTATTCCTTTTAGGGTTCGACGAACAAGCATTCGGACTGCTTGACAAGTTCAAATGGGGACATACTTTTTACGAGTTGAATCAATATCTCTTGAGAGACTATTCTGTGGCAGAGACTAGTTCTGATATCATGGCTATATGCGACAAGTATCTCTAGTGTTCCTGATCCTTCTGTCTCTCTTCGTGGGTAGCATTCGAGTCATCTGTGGTCTCATCCTTTACTTGCATAGGACGTACCGGTTGACTCTCGTAGGACTCTCTCTCTGCTTGCATAGGACGTACCGGCTGACTATAAACAACACCCACTTCTGCACTACTAAACTCTGGCTCTTGAGGTACAGAATCTCTGTCTACATTTGAAGCGACAACACCCACTTCTGCACTACTAAACTCTGGCTCTACAGATGGTCTCTGACCTAGTGGCTCTCCTTTACAGAGAACGCTTCCAGTAACTCTGCTCTGAAAGTTTGAACAGACAAAGCATTGAATGAACTGGATATCATCGTTTAAAACAGGACACTCTACATACTCTTGTTTCATTCGTTTGAGCATCTTTGGGCTTATCCCTTTGAGTTTTAGTTTGCCCTTTTCATCCATCATGCCTGATATTTTTAGTTCATCTTTGATGGCTTGCGGCAGTTTCTGTTTTATTTGAGTATGCTTTATTTCAATCTGATACTTGTGTTCCAACTCGTCCATGCTAACCCCTCCCTAAATTCTATGATTTATTACTATCTCGTTCTTTTTTACAGTTCCATATTTACCTTGCCAGAACATAATCATCTTTTCTGTGTCTCGACTCATCTCTAATGTATGCACTAGTAGTGTGATATATCTACATATTATATTTGTACACCACAACGATCAGTAAATAGCGATATGGATATTGGACAGCTGCTCAAGATATACTTGATTGATTAATGGTGATCTGTGTTTTTTATCACCTAGTAGATTAAACTAATATATTTAGAATTTTTGTGTCAACGATAGAGTACATTTGTTGATAATTTTTGATGTTGAAGGTGTCTTGTATGACGAAGAGTACCTGCCAATTCTTGCCGAGAAAGTGAACAAAGATAGTGAGATTTGGAAGATTACAAAGCAAGGGATTCAAGGAGAGATCGACTGGGAAGAAGGACTTCGATCCAGGATCGAGATATTACGTGGTATCGATGAAGAGACATGTAGAAAAGTAGTTGACTCTCTCCCAATAATGACTGGCGCTAAAGTAGCATGTCGTGCATTAAAGGCTGCTGGATGGAGACTTTTGGCAGTATCTGGTGGTTTTACATTGATGATGGATAGGTTAAAGGCCGAGCTAGATCTAGATTATGTATACTCTAACGAGCTCGTATTCAAGGATGGCAAACTAGATGATGTGATAATAAATGTTGACTCTGATAAATCAAAGTCTGCCAAGATCAAGATTGCCGAATGGGGAGAAAAGAGAGAAGATATAGTGTGTGTTGTTGACGGTGCAAACGACATAAAGCTATTCGAGATATGTGGACTAGGAATAGCATATAGAGCACAAGACATAGTCAAAGATCTTGCAACCACCACTCTTGACATTAAAGACCTATCAGAGATCATAAATATCATCAACAATCACTTTAAACTAGATATCAGAGTTACCTCATAAGATATTTTTAGATATCTAATTACATAAATTACAGTTGAGAATAATTCCAGTCAAGATAGATGTAGAGATCGATTCTACATCATCATTATCTGATCTATTATTACAATCTATCTCGTTATGTGACGGTGATATCATAGTTGTTGCACAAAAGATCGTATCTAAAAATGAGAATAGAGTTGTACGACTAGACGATGTTGTACCATCACTACTTGCACAAGGGATTGCAGCACAATATGAGAAAGATCCTCGAGTTGTTGAACTGATTCTAAATGAGACCAAACGTATAGTTCGAATGGGACATCGAGTAATAATCACACAAACCAATCATGGTTTTGTCTGTGCAAATGCAGGAGTTGATCAAAGTAATCTAGAACTAGGTTATGCAGCACTCTTGCCAATCGACTCTGATGTTTCTGCTGCTCGTCTCAGAGAAGAGATTGCAGATAAATCTCATAAACAGATAGGTGTGATAATATCTGATACATTTGGTCGCCCTTTTAGGCTAGGTCAGACCAACTGTGCAATCGGCGTGTCTGGTTTGGATCCGATCCTAGATTATAGAGGTACACGAGACTCTTTTGAACGCACACTTCAAGTTACCGAGATTGCTGTTGCTGACGAGATCTCTTCTGCAGCAGAATTGGTCATGAAAAAGATATCGGGTTGTCCTTTTGTCATAGTTAGAGGATATACGCACAAATCACAACTAGTACATACTAGCAGTCTCATTCGTCATACATCTGATGATCTCTTTATCTGATGTACATTCAATAGAATTATAATCAAGAATCATCTCTTGATTAAAATGTTACGAACCGAATTACACTGTCACAACTCTTTCTCAAATTTTCATGTGGGTGATGACGAGCCACCGTACGACTGTGATATATCTATTCGTGATCAACTAGATAGAGCTCACAGTGTTGGTATCGACACAATATTTGTTACCAACCACAACACTCTTGATGGTTATGAAAATATGGTTCAATATCGCAACAATCATTCAAAGTTTAAAGAGATATCTGTATTTCCCGCCGAAGAGATTACCATAGATACGGGAGCACATGTCCTTGCATATGGAATACATGACACTATCAAACCAGGGATGGCTTTGGAAGAAGTATTGGACGAGATATCAGATCAAGGAGGAGTATCTTCTGCACCTCATCCATTTAGTTTGATTGACGCACTACGTGATCAAGCAAAACACTGTGATATGGTTGAGGTCTTTAACAGCAACAACATAGATGTCTTGTCAAATGCCAAAGCTGTTCAGTTTGCGCTAGACAACAATATGACACAAGTCTCTGGCAGTGACTCACACGTACTCTCTACTATTGGACGCTGCATAAATCTAGTTGATTCTGAGAATAATCTCGATGATGTTCTTTACTCTATGAAACATGGCAAGATCAAGATATCTCAAACTGGTTATGCTCAACAATCAGAGACTATGGATCATATTCGATACAAGATTAACAACTCTAAAGAGTATCTGATCGAGTATATTGAAAATAATTATCCAAGCCTTAGTTGGTTACTGACTCTACTCTTGCGTGTATACAACTCACATCAAAATAGTCCTACATGGAATATTATTTACAATATTGCAATATATCTGATGAAGCGTATATCTAAAAAGATCAACTATCAAGATACCGATCCTAGTTTTATGAAAGATAGGAATCTATTCACTATGTTTCGAATGGCTATGTGAATACGTAGTGCCATCTAATGTACAAACTCTGCTTTTCATAATATCTGGATATCATTTGTATTATCTTGATTGTGCATGTTTTGGAATTATACAATCGTCACATTTCCATATGTGACTATACGAATAAGACCATCTATTATTTCGTGTTTAATTTTGTGTGATGGGATAATCTTTTTCTAGATTGGAGAAAATATCATGATATCAAATCTCATCAAGTTACATACGAATATACATTTCACGCGAGACTGAACACGAATGTTATAGGTCATAGATTATCAATCTGTAACTATATGCAATCAGAATATTCCAAACTACAATTATTCAAACTGACTGTCCATGATATCATGGTGTGAACCAAACTGTACATGTGCATCTCTGGATTCTGCGACTAGTCTATATCCTCTTGAAATCTTGGTGAACTTATCTTGGTCATTTTTGAATATCTCTGTTGCATATCTTGTATCTATTGTAACAGAATCTTGACACAACATAGAGTAGACATTAATATGACGACTTTGTTAGAATGTGTGATGTCTGACTCTACAAAGACTCTAGATGCAACTGGGTTATTCTGTCCAGAACCAGTATTTCGCACAAAGATCGAGATCGAAAAGATGCAAGTTGGTCAAACGCTAACCGTTAGAGCAGACGATCCTGCAGCTGAAGACGATATATCTAGATGGGTAACTCGAAATGGTCATGAATTGATTACAATGTTAAAAGATGGTCAGATAATAACATTTCAGATTAAAAAGGTAAAGTAACTATATCATGGCCACTACAACTGACATAGATATTCTTAGTCGTATAGGCAACACGCCTCTGATCCGCCTCGACTCATTATCGACTGACTCGACTGTCTATATGGCAAAACTTGAGGGTCATAATCCGTTTGGTTCTGTCAAAGATCGTGCAGCATATTGGATGATAAAGGACGGCGAAGAGAACAGAGTCCTCACCAGAGGAAAGAGCATAATAATAGAGCCCACATCTGGCAATACTGGAATCGCACTTACTGGAATTGCAAACTTGCTTGGCTACAAGACCGAGATCGTCATTCCAGAGAAGGCAAGCGATGAGACCAAGCGAATAATACAGAGTCTCGGTGCCACAATCTTTGAGACTAGTGATGATCTATGTCCCAAGGTAGGTGCAGGGACAGATCAGAGTATTGCACTCGCAACATCGATTGCATCATCTAGACCTGACACATATTATTCACCAAATCAGTACGCAAACGAAGCAAACTTCAAAGGTCACTATCTAGGTACAGGTCCTGAGATATGGCAACAGACCGATGGACAAGTTACACACTTTTTTACTGGTGTTGGGACTGGCGGTACCATAACTGGTGTCGGTACATATCTCAAGGAGAAGAATCCCGACATCAAAATTATCGGCTGTCAACCACAACAGAACCATCTAATTCAAGGATGGCGTAACTTTGAAGAGTCTGCTAAACCAGATCTCTTCTTAAAACGTGAAGATGTGGTTGATGAATGGATATCTGTAGATAACGCAGAGTCGTTTGGTGTGGTACGTGATGTATTTGAGAGAGATCATCTTTTGATCAGTCCTTCGTCAGCTGCTGTATATGCATGTATGAAAAAGTATCGTATAGATGATGGTTCATGCGTTGTAGGAATATTTGCTGATGACGGTCGTAAATTTAAGAGCATTTACACATCACAGAATGTCATGTCTAATAGTGAGTTTGAATTTGCTGTGAAAAAAGCTCAACACATGTCCGAGCTAGCATACGAGTTGTGAAAACCTAGTTTTGATGGATGTACTCATCTGGCAATGACGACAGCGTATATGTTATTTCTATAGGCAAAATCGTTCAAATAATGTCCTTTTGATTTTCGTAAAATGTATTCATAATTACAGACACGCTATTCTAAGATTTACTTGGAAAATACTTTTGCACCTTGGTATATGCGGGAGTAAACATGAAAACAATTCCATTCGTGACTATAGAAAGAGATGGGTCATTGAAACTGGATATCGTGACATCATCGATATGAGATTAAAGACTTCTAGTTATGATCACAGAGTACTAGAATTGATGTTTATTTTCAGTTTATTGTTTTACAACGCATGGATTCTAGCACGAAACATACAATGCGAAGACGATCTCTTTGATTATTGCAATCAAATTACCACACTTGTTTTTCTATAGTCGTGAATATAATAATTTTCCGAGTGCATAGTATCACAATTTGGCATTATCCGTTCCGCTAGAGGTAAATTTCGTCTCTGATCTCACATATGCAAAAGTAAACAAGAAAACAATTCCGTTCGTGACTATAGAAATGACATATGGATACATCAAATCGTTTATCGACCCATATATCGAACCAGAGTCGCCGCCAAAACCTGCGGTGGCGTGTTGAATAGACAATTGGGTAAGCTGTGTATGGATGCGGTGGGATTTGAATCCACGTATGTCCTATAGCAACTTATTGACTGTAAGTCCCATTAAGCCAATTTGGTACACACCCAGAAATTAATATAATTGCACATATTAGTATATGCTGACTGTAAGTTGCTCTAAAGCAATTTCGTAGGTGTTCTACACACTTCTACACCCTTTGTATCATACATGTGTTGTATCAAAAAGCTCACTTTAACTTCTAACCGTTGACTCGACCTCGCTTCGCATCACTGACTTGTTGCTGGTGTCTCTAAACTTAACCGCTAAATATAATCAAAGTTAATCTTATTTTACTCCACCCACTTTGATACTAACTCTAGCTTGAGATTGTCCTATGATATTATCCGTAGGTTCTGTTCAATTGACAGTGGGTTGGCATTTTCTGCACAAAATTCTCGAAAAATTTTACAAAATATGGAAACGGACTCATATCGGCTATCGTAAATTGTTGCTGTTTTGAGTCAAATATTATGCGTTCTTTGAGATCACGTCATAACGATCTCAACCCCCGTCAATTGAACAGAACTTTGCGTATACTTTTAATATATGCACTAACTAGTGAATCGTCTTGTGGGCATCTCGAATCGTATCCATAGTCTTGGATATGTCCTGATCTGTTTCTATCTGTATTGTCTGTATGGGTAGTCTTCTGTCTTGCTGTATCTTTATTATCACTCCGTTTGATGTGGGTTCTACATCTGCGAACCATCTAAAACTCATCGATTTACAGAACACAACTCTGTGCATTCTAACATCTTCGATAACGTTCTCGTTTATGGATAAGCAAAACTCGCGTATGGTGTCAAAGAGGGGTTGTACTTGTTTTGGAATCTGTTGTTTAAAGTCGTCATAACTGCGTCTACCTGTATTGGATATGATGTTCATATTTAAAATGTGAACGAGTGCATAATAAAGGTAGTAGATCTGTCAGTTCCAGTCTAGATCAATGACCCCATCTCAAGGCATACAAGATCCGCCACGTTGACGAGGAAGCGTGACTGCTCCACCTTAGGATTGCTCCCTCCCGGACCTGATCCCTTTCGATGGTTCGGTCTTGAAAGTTATCCCTTCGGATAATTCCAGCCCTGCAACCACCCGCCTCGGCGTGATTTCATTTCCGCACACCAAGCGGGAATCACCAACCTAGAGATTTACCCAACAGTTACTGATCTCTGCATGTAGCCGGTTTCAGAATAGGGCACGGCTGGCACCCTGATCCTACCTACTACCATCTATTCTATAATTTGTCATCTTATATTTGCATTAGGTTTGAGGATTTAGACAAATGGTTCTGTTCGATTGTTGGGGGTTGACATTTTCCGCACAAAATTCTCGAAAAATTTTACAAAATATGGAAACTTACTCATATCGGCTATCGTAAATTGTTGCTGTTTTGAGTCAAATATTGTGCGTTCTTTGAGATAACGTCACAGCGATCTCAACCCCCGTCAATTGGATATAATCAGACAAATTATTGTGGATACAATTACTGTACATGGAGTAAATAACATAGATGGGCTGAACAACAAGAGCAGTATCATCAGTGATTGATTCTTGAACTGCACAAACGACATCAGGGTGAACATTTATCAAATAATGGTATGGTCTTCCAAAGTATCGTGCTGGATCGTCATTTATATTCCATGATTTTACTGTTGGTGATTTACTGTCATGCTCAAGTATCGGTCTGTATCTACATTTACATGATTCACATAATATCCTGTTGATGCGACACTTGAGTACTAGGATCGATCATCTTACAAAAATCCCTTCCGAATGTCATGACCGTCTGTGTTGTATTATGATTAAATTTTGTAGATTATGGCGAGTACGGGATATCATAAACCGATACCTGAACACAAGATATGAGATTTAGCTATACAGTTGTTTTTGATATGTGTGAGACGAAAACGATTGTTGTTATGTGTATCAAAATGATCAAATTCTATACGGAACTATCTTTACCTTTTGTAAGATACTTGTTTACGTCAATTGCAGCTATGCAGCCAAACCCGGCAGCTGTGACTGCTTGTCTATACACTTTATCATGTACATCACCTGCTGCAAACACACCGTCCACACTAGTATGTGATCTGTTTTTTAACACAACATATCCATCATTATCTAACTCTATTTGGCCTTTGAACAAATCTGTATTTGGTTCATGACCGATTGCAACAAACAATGCACCTGCAGATATAGTAGACTCTGTATCTGTATGTACGTTTTTGATCCTCACTTGTTGCACTTTTTGATCGCCGTCTACTCCTGCAATGACACTATTCCATTGAAACTTTATCTTGGGGTTGTCAAATGCTCTCTGCTGCATTATGTTGCTTGCACGTAGTTTATCGCGTCTGTGAACAATATGTACTGTAGTCGCAAACTTTGTAAGAAACGTTGCCTCTTCGATAGCCGAGTCACCCCCACCTGCTACAACGATCTCTTGATCTCGAAAGAATGGTCCATCACATGTTGCACAGTACGATACGCCTCTACCTGCAAAAGACTCTTCATCTCCCAATCCCAACTTTCTTGGATTTGCTCCTGTCGCAATTATCACTGCACGTCCTTCATACTCTTCTACTGCTGTGAGCACCTTTAGAGGCTTTTGTCTAAAGTCGACATTGACTGCCACATCATCGATAATGGTTGTGTCCATTCTTTGAGACTGCTTTCTCATCTCGATCATGAGATCAGGACCCATTATCCCATGCTCAAATCCTGGATAGTTCTCCACTTCTGTAGTGTTTACAAGCTGCCCTCCAGGAAGCACACCTGATAGAATCAATGTATCATATCCTGCCCTCGAACAATAGATTCCTGCGGTATATCCAGCTGGACCTGCGCCGATTATTATTACGTCAAACTTTGTCTTCACTTTTGGTTTTATTATCTCCCTCTCTTCTATGGTAGAACGAGGCTCTATTTTGTCCATTCCTTTGTCGTCACTAGATCTACCTCTCTCTTCTAGTATGATTGAACCAGGATCTGCTGCCATCAAGCCACTCTGATCTTGTTACTTCAATAATTTAAGTGAATATATTGTATCTATGTGATGCTGGTCATTACGTTTGGTTTTGTAAATGCGATACTCTGTTAGTTAGGGATCTGTTAATGATCCCACATTGAGATCGTACTGGTCATTATGTTCTCTTTTGTAATTTGTGTATTATATCTCGATGCTTTGCACATAAACTAGTATCTTTGATCAAAGATGATAACAGTTCTGACTGCCAGTGTGCATTATACATGTGACAGTCTCTTTGATCACAGAATGCTTCTCCAGTCATATAGTATAGCGCTACTTGTAATGCATATCTCTTTGCGATAGCACCTAGTCGTACATCATGATACGTCAGAAACTGCTCTTGATATCTCTCTTCGATCTCTCTAGCACGCGATGGGTTTGACCACATTTCTAGATAAAACTCACGAGGTCTCGCAGGTGCCTCGATCATACCTGTCGTTGATATGATGGCAGGATTTCCTCCTATCCATGTTCTGGCGTGATATCTATAATCGTTTGGATCAAACGTACATGTCAATCTGTCTGTAAATACAATGTGTAGTGTATCATCCATGTCGTGTTTAGTGTCAATCACAGACGATAAGACTCGTTGTAACTCAAATCCGTCATACAAGTTTGTCTTGATATCGTTATGTATCTCTGCGCGTATATCGCTATGGGTTGGTATGTGACTAGAGAATGGTCTCTTTGTATCTTGAATCTTGGTCACTGCTAGTCGTTCAGCTGTGCTCAAATCTAGATTTAGAAATAGACTCTCTTTACGTTCTGTTGTGACGTGTAGGAGACTGTCGAGATACTTGACAACGCCGTCTAGACATATCTCTGGAGTTGATGGTTCGTCGTACAGTATGATGTTTGTACACTTCAACGCCGTGTTATCGTTCCAGTTCTTTGATCTTTTCAGCTGTGATCTCTGCTGCTCTCTTGCCTGAAAATAGCATGGAACCAAAAGTAGGACCCATGCGTGCTAGTCCATGCGTCTCTGTAACTGACATTCCAGCTGCTACTAGGCCTGGATAGACCTCGCCGGTCTTGTCAACGACATGCTCTTCACCTTCATTTACGTACATTGGATTCATTCCTTTCCATTGTACTAGACCTCTATCTACAAGTCGTTTTACAGCAACAGAGTCATGTCCTGATGCATCTATGACTATCTTGGACTCTAACGCTACTGGATCTACACATGTGATATTTCTAGGTAGTGCGGAGACTGGCATCCAGTTGACTACTATGCCCGAGACCCGACCGTTCTTCATCACTAGATCATCAAATTTAGTAAGATTGAGAAACTTTACTCCAGAATCACAAGCAGCTGCGATCAGTTTTGAGACTGCGTGTGGACCAGGTGTAATGTATAGTCCTTCACCAACTTTTTTGTATGGTACACCCAACTCGTCCCATATCTTTTGTGCTGGCTCTCTAACTGTGACCGGATTCATCATGTATCCTCCAAGCCAGTACCCTCCACCGAGATAGTTGTTCTGCTCGATCACTAAAACCTTGAATCCCATGTTGGAGAGATCTCTACTAGCCGTAAGTCCTGCTGGACCAGCTCCGATAACTATCACATCCGAGTCTGCTCTATCTATCAAAACATTGTGAAACTCTGTTGCGATGGCTCGAGTAATCTCTACCTCTCGTACATCTGCAAACATTTTTAGACTTTTTTCCGCAATCTCTACTTCTTGCATGTTCGCTCTTATCTGTTCAATCAATTAATAGTTTGCCAAATATGTGCACATAACTTGACAAGTCTCTCAAGTTGATCAATATCTGTATTACACGAATATGATTCAGATCAATAATAGACATTATGCGTTAGTCGTTTTGACCGAAGCACTTAGATCGTAGGTCTAAAAACAGCAATCATTGGGTCAAAAAATCAGTAAACCAAGCAGACAAGTGCTGCAACTACAGCAGAGTACGAGAGTTAGAACAAATTGTTAGTGAACTCGGTGAACGAGAAGAGCAAGAGACCAAAGATAGACCAAGTTTGTACAGACAAAAATCAGAGAGTATTAACAACTTTTGTGATAGGATCATATCGGACCCATCTTCTTTATACCGATTCACAAAATGTGCCCCAATCTGTTTGAGATTTATCACACAGAATTTGTTCAATACATCAAAGATGAGCAAGTTAGAAAAAATCGCAACCACGTACTCAACAGACAACGTAAAGAGAAACTAGATGATGAACCAAAGATACCACAATACTATGGTGTCAACGTCGGTCGAGGAAAGATATCGCTAGCAAACACGAGATCTACTCTCTTGATGGAGTTTATGTACACTCGAGGCGGTATGACCCAAGCAGTTATTGGAGACGTATTTGATATCAATCAAAGCAATGTCTCTAGACATATTAGACATGTACGTAGATTCCTGAATCAGTCTTGGACAAGACCAGAGGATATAGCAAAACAAATATCCAAATGCAGAACACTGGCAGAGCTGCGAGAGTGGATTCCTCGACTAGAGACTGCCATTGATGGAACTCACTTTGAGATAGATATACCATCAGATGACGAGTTGGAAGAGTTGGCACGCTCGGGTAAACTACGGAAACATACTTGTGTGATCGTACTACAGACATCGCAAGTGTTCACGGAAAAAGGTAAGTGGGAGGTATTCGTTCACGGAGCGATCGGTTCTGGTGGTTCTGGTGGCGGTGGTTCTGGTGGAATCTCTCCGATTAATGACTCCAAAAGATCAAGATAGTCATCTTGAGGTAACTTGCCAACTTTATCTCGTAATAGCAATATGACATTAAAGATAGTCCATAGATTCAACAGCATCTGCGTATAGATGAACAAAAACATTCTACAGTCAGCGGATCTGCTATGAGTCTTTAGCTTCATATTTTTAGTGTACTTGAATCCATTTTCAATATCCCATCGTTTGCTATACTTTTTCGTATTAATGTTAGGATCGTTTGTTGCAAACGCTTGATACTCTTCTGGCTTTCTTTTGTTGGGAACTAGTATGATATAGTATTGTTCTTCGTTTTTGCCTTTTGATACTATACAAGTGGATACCATGTTGCGTATACCTATCTCATACTCGTGTATTGCTTTATTCACAACACTAGTACCTCTACATGGGATCAGGTATCTATGACCCGTCTCATTGAACACTCGAAATATGGCGGCAGAGAAAAATTCTCGATCTAGAAGAAATGCTTCAATCTCTAAGCCAAATTCTTCACAATAACATACGAGTTTACGCACAATATCGACGTTTTTGTCATCTTTTTTGATAAGGATACTACAAAGAGCCATTCTTGCACCCTCATTTAGAATTTGTGCAGTGGCATATGTCTCAAAATTAGACGTACCGTCTTTGGGTTTACTGGGTGTTAAATCTGAATTGTCTTTGTCATATCGAGGCTTTTTGGTTTTATCTATGCCGATTATGACCTTGGCGGGTAAGCGATTCTGTCTTCTTAGTTCGGCTATGTTCTCCTTTGCTATGTCTATGAGCATTTTTTCTGGCGATCCCTCACATGTGTTTCGAACCACTTGTCTCATCCATTCTGGTGTGGGTGCAAGTTTATTCTTATTTCTCTGTGATCTGGCATAACTTGCAGGACTACGATGCAAACATGCAGCATGAATCAAAACTTGATGTGCCGTCCGCTCATCATATATTGCGTTACAGTGGGTTGATACTGCAAGCGGTATCTTTTCTACAGCTGCTGACAAAATACGATTATATTCATGATAGTTTCTGAGTACTGCATGTCTTAGGGATTTTTGTTGTGAGGTCAACATAATTCCTGAGACTATCTCCTATTGATCCTTTTCGGTTTGACGTTGTTGTCTTAATGGTTAAATTTTACTAACACTTGCGATGTCTGTACTAGTAAACAAGGAAAAGTTGATCCTAACTACGAGTCCACTATACTATGGTAGCGTACACGAGATGACTATACTCAAAGAATGGAAATTGGGATTTGGTAAATGAGACTGTATGCGTATTTCTTACATCATACGCACATTTTAAGGTACAATAAAACACACGTGTAATTTCTAGAGGCAAATTGATTCATTGTTATCGTGTTTGATGGTTGGACATGGGCACTCTCAATAATACGCATACAGTCTATGGGAGAAAAAGATGAGAGATCCATCAACTCCCCTCAAAGAGAGATTAAAGACACGTGGTGATGGTGCCTACAAGGGCGCTGAGAAGAAATTCCTTGGAACTAGATTCATTACGCCATTCAAAAAACCTCGTGGTGGCCAGTTTACCAAAGAACAGAAAGAGTTTAACAGAAAACACGGTTCTTTTAACTTAACGGGGGGGGGGGGGGGTCGATAGTTTTCACGCAACATTCTCTCAAAATTTTACAAGTCATGAAAAATGGTTAGATCACCCATTGTAGATTATTGCTGTTTTAAGTTGCATACCGTGCGTTTCTTGAAATACCTACAACTTAATCTTAACCCCCCGTTAAGTTAAAAGAACCTCAGATACTGCATCGCGCACAGATCTCGTCTAGTATAACATTATGCGTCTGAGGGATAGTATTTAACTAGATTGACAGTATTATGAGGTGTGAGCAAGTCATCTGACGAATCCCCAAAACGTGATCTAGTAGATCCGAGCTATAATCTCAAAAAACTGTACAAAAAGGGTGTAAACCTGATGGCGGATGAGAGACTTGAAGACGCAATAGATGTCTTTGAACAAGCACTACGAATAGATCCAGATAATGTCGAGACTTTGATAAAGTTGGGGTATGCAAGATTTCATCTAGATGATCATAATAGCTCCCTAAAGATATACGACAAGGTCCTAGATATCGATGTCACAAATCCTGAAGCGTGGAGTCTTAAAGCTCTAGTACACTATGAACAAAAAAACTACTCCAAAGCTCTAGATTCTGTCGAGAAGGCGATAGAGTCTGATCCCACGTATGGTATGGCATGGTACAACAAGGCTGCATTTCTATCGCTGTTGAATCAGGTTCCAGAGTCACTTGAGGCATTAAAGAGATCAATCGAGATCGACGTAAAGAATGCAAAAGCGTCGGTCAAAGACAAAGACTTTATGAATGTTAGAATAGAGGAGGGCTTTAAGAGGATATACGAAGTAGTAGTGCTAGAGTCAGTACGGCAGGGATATCATACACTGGGTGCCATAATATGGACGACGTTTTTAGATAGAGCAGATGCAGAGACTGCGATAAAGAAATTACTAGAGAAGGGTCTGCTGGTACAGAACGAGAAACGTGATGGTCTCAGCAAGATCCCTGTATATGATCTTGCACCAAATGTAGCTGACAAGATGGGAAAGAAGAGGCGAGGGCTGTTTGGAATAACAAAGAAACAGTTACCGAGACCAATCAAAAATCTGAAAGAGCTGAGTAATGCAATACAAACGACTAGAGAGGCGATAGAAGAAGAGGACGTCATGAAGACGATCTCGATGTTTGATGAGTTTATAGAACCAAAACGATCTGGTGCGGTAATGATCGAGAACTTTTTTGATGAACACCGAGAGATACGATTGTGGAAGATCAGACTCAAAGATAAAGGCGTAGACTATCTCATAGATAACAAGACAAAGATGTTAAACTTGTTGGAGAACGTAGAGGTAACTATAACAAAGAAACTTCGAGATGAGATATCTCCAAACTATTCTGCAGAGAGATCCCAATAGTTGGCATCTTCTTGCTTGGATGTTGGTCTTTCAAGACTCTTCCATTCTCTGAATGAACGCACATAGAGTTTTGTATTGGTCATTCCAGCAGATTTTAATGCATAATATGCAAGACCAGAGAGGGTTCCAACACTGCCACAATATGTGATGATCTCTTGTTCATCTGTAACACCACGGTTCTCTAGCAGGCGCACTAGATCATCTTTTGGACGCAAGACCTGGTTCTTGTCTGCAAGTGTTCGATAAGGAATATTGATTGCTCCTGGTATATGCTGCTCTAGATAGTTTAGACGTTCGCGATTGTCGATCAACATTACATCGTCTCGCTCTCTGGTACTAGTTAGATAGTCTGATGTTGCAAGTATCTCTGGACGTAGATTTATCGCATGTGTTGTATGTTGTACATCCATAACATGTGAGTCACTCTCGAGACCAAGTGACTTCCACCCGCTATATGTCGTCTCTAGCAGAGATACACTCGAGTGACCCAAGTACTCTAGTGTCCATGCAACACGTGATGCAAGAGCTCCAAAAGTGTCGTCATATATGACGACATCTGTCTCGTCGTCTATTCCAAATGACTGTATAGTACTCTGAACCCTAGGGGGACTGTCATCTGCAAGAAGATCAGCTAGCGGCAGATTCAATGCTGTGGGGATGTGATCTTGTGCATACTCTTCTGCACGCCTTACATCTATGACACGAACGCTCTTGTCTCGGATATCAGATCGTAATGAATCTATGTCGGTGGTAACTGTACTCTTCAAGCAGCACACTCACCCTTGCCGGTCTTTGTATGATAGCTGGTATCGCTACCATAGTCTAGATAAAAGTCGGGTTCCTCATCTTTTGCTGGCGGAACAGTAAATGGTAACAACTCTTGTTTGATATCAGCAAGCGAAGATACTGCCGAGTCTTCACAATTATTTACGATTCGATCTATCCATGTCTTTAATGTGTCGTTGGGTCTCTTGTTGGATCTGAACATGTCTATTATCTTCAAGATTACGGGAATTACACGTTTTGCAGGTACGCGCAGACACACATCTCCTAAACGAGTTTGACCGTCTGAACGTCCACCCAACAACATCTGATAGTTTGCATACATGTCTTTGCCTAATCTTGCTCCGCCACCAAAGAAGCCTATTGTAGCAATTCCGTGTTGTCCACAAGAGTTTGGGCAACCACTGATCTTTATCGTAGCGTCACGTAGATCATCGTCAGTGTCGAGATTCAATTCTAGAAATTTGCGTTGAATCTCTTTTGCGAGTCGGTGAGAGTTGGTGAGAGCAAGGTTGCAAGATGTCGTTCCAGAACACCCTATGGGTGCCGCCATGGTCAATGCACCTGATTTAGCTAGACTATTCTCCAATAGTCTAGAGTACAGTGATGGGAGATCGTCTTGATGTACATATCGTAATGCTATATTTTGTACAAATCCACATCTTGCCTTACCTTCAGCAGAATAGTCGCGTATGATTCCCGCAAGAGATGATAATTGATTTGAAGTGATGTCACCTGCTTCAAGAGTGACAAACACGGTGTGATAACCAGACTGTTTTTGAAGAATGGTGTTTGTCTTGAGCCAACGATTATACCCATCTGGAGTTGATCCGCTGTCGTCTGTTACTCGAATTGGTCTACGTATCTGGATATCATCATCTAGATCGAGTCTAGTCACAACCGATTGAGTGGCTCGAACTATTGCACGTTCCTTTAGAACCAAGTTTTGAAATGTCTCCCAACCCATATCATGAACTAGATATCGCATACGATTTCTTGCAAGGTTTCTTCTGTCGCCTAATCTGTCAAATATTCTCATTACTGCTATAGATGTATACAAGAGATCTTCTTCTGGTGTAAACTCTTCGAGCTGATGACCGACATATGACTTGTTTCCTAGTCCGCCTCCGAGAAATATACGAAAACCACGTTGTTGTTTGCCATCTATATCTCTGATCTGAGGAACAAGACCCACATCGACCATTCGTATCATGCCGTGTTCTTCACAACAAGTAAAGTTGAACTTGAATTTACGAGGAAGATTCTGTGCCATCGGATTTCGTAGAAAAAACTTGGCAGTTGCAACTGCATAAGGCGTTGCATCAAAAGACTCTTTTGAACATACACCGGACAATGGACTACACATGACGTTACGAACAGTGTTGCCACACGCTTCTCGTGATGTCAGACCTACATCAGCTAGACCCCGCATTATCTCGGAGACATCTTCTAGAATGACCCAGTGGAGTTGAATATTCTCACGAGTCGAGAAATGAGCACTCCCTATAGAGTACTGTTCACTGAGCTGTGCTATCTTTTCAAGCTGATTTGGATAAATCTCTCCAGCAGGAATCTTTATTCGAACCATTGCATAGTCGCCAGTCATTCTGGTACCATAAGCACCATGCTGGAGTCTAAAACGTCTAAAACTGTCTTCATCATACTTGCCTTGTCGAAAGAGTTTTACAGTCTCTGCAAAGTTGTCTGCTTCTTCGACTCTCGACCAACTCGTCTTTGGTAATACTGGATCTCTCTCTGTCTCGATCGTACTCATATTGTATACAAGACCTTGCAGTTTGGTTATAAATTTTAGATATCGTGATATTTTTGGAGTGTCACAACAGAATAGAACACATATCTTTCCTACATCTAGACTTTTATGGTTCTGTTAACCTGACGGGGGTTGGCATTTTATGCGCAAAATTCTCAAAAAATTTTGTAAAATATGGAAACGGTCTCACATCGGCAATCGTAAATTTCTGCTGTTTTGAGTCTCATGTTGTGCGTTCATCGAGATAACGTCATCACGATCTTGACCCTCATCGATTGAACAGAACCCATTTGTAAAATATCTATACGTAGAACGGTTTCTAGATATTGCTCGTCTCAGCGAATCTGACTGTTTGCGCATTAAATTCTCGAGACACGCAACCTTGTTGATTTCATTTGATTGATTGTTTGATCTTTTGGTTAGATTAGAGTTACTTTACGATGTCTGGAATACCCTTTTTGATATGTAGCAAGATCCATTCGCAAACAAGATTTAAAAAACCAACGTCTCAATATGGGCTATGAGGACCAAATCGATTATAATTAACACCGATATAATTTACAATGAAGATTGTATTGATACAATGGCACGATTTCCTGATAACTGTATCGACCTTGTAGTTACTTCTCCTCCATATGACAACATGAGAAAGTACAACGGCAACAGTTTCAACGAATTTGAGACCATATCGTGTGAACTATACCGAGTGATAAAAGATGGCGGAGTTGTTGTGTGGGTTATAGGCGATCAAACACATAATGGAAACGAGAGCGGAACATCATTTACACATGCCTTGTTCTTCAAAGAGATCGGATTTAATCTATTTGATACAATGATATATCTCAAACCTCCACGCGGTGCTGTTGGTAACAACAAGACTTATTGGCAATCATTCGAGTACATGTTTGTATTTTCTAAAGGTAAACCGAAAACGATCAATCTCTTAATTGACAGAGAGAACAAAGATTCTCGAGATGGAGATAACGGTACAAAGAGATTGTGCAACGGTACCCTAAAGAACGTAAAACGAAACGGATACGAAAAGATGGGTAGAAGGACTAACGTTTGGGAGTACTATACTGGAAAAGGACACTCTGCAACAGACAACATAGCACATCAACACCCCGCAATATTTCCAGAAAAACTCGCAAGAGATCATATCATGTCCTGGAGTAACAAGGGCGATATCGTATATGATCCGTTTATGGGTTCTGGTACAACCGCAAAGATGTGTGTCCTGAATGATCGCAAGTACATAGGAAGTGAGTTGGATGAAAATTATTATATGATATCAAAAAAGAGATTAAGGGCTTGTCAGACCCAGATACGACTAGACAAAAACGGTGTAGAGGGTGCAAGCAATACAAGATAGGAAGAGTTTGCAAAGAACCAATTTGGTAAAGACAACAGAGTATTACGCAGACCAATATGTAAAGCATGTTACAAAAAGAAGAGAGCGATCAGTCCAAAAGCGAGACGTGATTACATAAAGAATAATCCCAAGACTGCAATGGGAGAAAAGTTCACATGTCCAATATGTCGCAAGGTCATAATTCATGAACACAAGAACGAGATATGTCTCGATCATGATCAAGAGACAGGTAGGATTCGTGGATGGATATGCATAAGTTGTAATTCATGTATTGACAAATTCAATGAAGATACACAAATTCTGGAAAGAGCGTTCAAATGGTTAAAAGGAGATCTAAATCCTTAATCTATACTTGCACAAATAACATAACCGTTATTGACGAGTCGTCAGGAGATGAACATCATATCAAATGAAGGAGTGAACAACTTTTCATATCCCACACGTGAACAAATCGTTCATAGTCTTTAAATACAAACTCTTGATGGAAATATCAATAACATGAATAATTGTACATGTTGTACAATGTGCCTGTGTAAAGTTTAGCATGATGTTTTGTAGTCTATTGTCCTACACACCAAGTTCAGATCGCTCATATCAAGCATCTCGTGAATGAGCAGTATTGTATAATGCAAGAGTCGAGAATGAAGGAGTAGAAATCATCGTATATTTGACCTTATTCATATTGCGCCTTTTGCATGAAATCAATAATACACACTAGCATAACTTTGTATTTTCTAGAGGGAAAATGTAGATAATGTTACATATTTCCTTAATTTGCATAATAAATTTGACAATATGAATAAGGTCAATTGTCATTGACACTGTATGTAGATATCACTATGCATAGTTGTATCATATAAAAAAAGAAAAAGAAAAAGTTTGAACTAGTTTACAGTTATTGTTGTTGTCTGTTGTGGAGATAGTGCAGTTGGTATCGTCAACGACTCCCATGCAAATACGGTAATTGTGTATTCACCGGATGCTGTTGGTATCCAAGACTGAGATGGACTAAGCGATTGAGATGGTGTCAATGAACCATCAATCCAAGACAGAGATACTGTAACGCCATCGCTATCTTGTATTTGTATCAAGTATGCAAATGGCTGGTCTTTGTCTTGTGTGTTTGTCAAATCTGCAGTGATCTGGACTTGTTGATCTATTGATACTGTACTGAGTGTTGTACCTGTAGAGTCTACTATTCTCAATGACTCGATGTTTACTCGTTCTAGAGGAGGTACTATTGTTCCTATTATTGTGGTTGCAGTGATGTCCTCAGAGTCGCCTGTATTGTATGGAGCAGGTAGAGTGTTGTCGCTGTACTTTGCAGTGACTGTGTCTCCTTCTTCTGCGGATAGTTTGTGACCACCTGATTGGACAGAGAGTCCAAAGAATACAGTACCTTCAAAGATACCACTTGCTGGTTGAGTCTCTGTTACTGTAAGGGTTATTCCACTGGGTGCACTAGAAGACCATACTTTGACCTCAAAGTTGTCTGCAGATTCTGGATTCAAGTTCATGTCGGGATCGATTACACGTAGTACGCCTGTAGCTGTAGCAGGATAACTTGCTTCTAGCCACTGAACTTCACCAATGTTCCAACGGATTAGAGCAGACTTGCGAACAGTCTCGTCGTCAGAGAACTCGAATGATACCTCGAGTCCGTCGTCGTTGTCTGTTGGTAATAGTCCATCGGTTGGTCCATTACATCTATCACATGTACGACCTGTGACGTCTTTACCATCTGCGCCCGTATCTTGATCACCGTCTGCGTCGTACGAGAATCCTGTCAGTATTACTTCACCTGTAAAGATACCAGTGTTTGTACCTGTCTCTACGAGTTTGTAGTTTTTAATGTCGTCGGATCTTGTAGCAACACGCACTGGATATGGATCCGCACCAATCTCGTCTACTTGGTTTGTGTTTAGGTTGTGATCAGGAGCTGTTACAGTAATGAATACCTTGTCGGTCCAACTGTATACGCTTTGATCTAGTTCTATTGTAGCACCAAAGTTTGATGTGAATACCGTTCTGTCGATATCTTCTGTATTATCACCTACAAAGTCTGCACCTGATGGTCCATAGTCGGTGTACTCTAGCTTGATCTCTTCACCACGTTCTAGTCTGTCGCCGTCTATGTCCCTAGGAACAGATATGACCACTTGGAAGATACCTGTGCTAGGACCAGTCTCTCGTAGAGAACCTGGTTCTGCATCGAATATACCTTCACTCAGATTCTTGGTACCTGCGTCCGAGTCCCACTTGATCAGATCAAGTGTGTATGTTTCGCGTGTACCGCTGTCTAGATCAAGGTCTGGATCGATGAGTGTTACGATCATGTCCGAGCCTATCACATATACAGACTTGTCTGTCTGTAGGGCACCGTTTCGTAGATCAAAGGTAGCAGAGTCTGTGACTGTACGTGGGTTACCAGAAGCATCTGTAGTGTCGTTGTACTGTACTGTAATGATATCACCTTGTAGGATACATGTACGGCTTGTCGTACCGTCAGCTATTGTTCTACTTGGACAGTCACTACCACTTGGTCCATCTATGTAAGATAGATCAAAGCTTACTTCGAACACTCCAGATTCAGGAGATGTCTCTGTTAGAGCACCCAAATTCTTTGGATCACATGTACCAGTATCTCGAGCATTAGTGTACCTTAACTCTGCCAAGAGATATTCGGTATATTTTGTAGCCTTTTCAGTAGGATCTGTAGCATCAGCATGTGCCTTTTTTGCGGCATCTCGCTTTCGTTCCAACTGACTAACCTCGTCGTTTGCCTCTGATGTAGTGCCACCTGCATGACCTATTAAACACTCATCACCGCTGCGAGAGACTGTTACCTTGACTGGTCCGTTTCCAGACATGCCTTCGATCTTGTCCTCGCCTGTAGGATTCAAGTTGTAGTCTGGGTCGTTTACTTGAACATAGACTTTGACTGTACCAAGTGGAAGATTCGTTCCGGCCATGTCTAGGGCTCTTGAACCAGTTGTTGTACCCTGACCATACGGAACTGGATATACAGTTCTATCTAGAGATACAGAGCCTGTACTTGCACCAATCGATGCAGAGTCACCAGCTGTGACTATCTGACCAGATGCATCTCTAAAGTCTAGATATGTTACACCAATATCTTTGCCGCTTGTAGGTGTGTTAGGATTTCTCGTGTTTACTGTATCGTCGTCATTAAAGTTGCATACTTGTTTTGGTATAGAAAATGAACCTGTAAAGACTCCTGTACTGGATCCGGTCTCTTGTAGAGTGAATCCGGTTTTACCGAGTCCGTTCTGAATGTTATCATCTAGGCTACATGCACCAGATTTCCATCTCTCACCACCAATGGTTACCTCTAGGAGCATTCCTAGTGATTTGCCACCTGGTAGTAGAGACTTGTACTCGATACCAGCTACATTGGTTACACTCATGCCTACTTGATCTCTATCTGTGTCATTGTGGTTACTGTCCATCACGACAGTATAGGTATCAGCACGATCAGGATCTGTATTCAAGTCTGCGTCTTCTAGCGTTATGACGACATTACTGCCTACACTGTATGTCTCTGCGTTTAGAGATACCACACCACTAGAGGTTGCAATATCTTGTTGGTCAGAGACCACAACTGTGTTATCATTTGCGTTCGTATCGACATAGTTTACTCGCGCGTCAGAGCCTGTAATGTCCTCAAAGGCGATGAATTTGACTTCGTTGCCTATTGGTGTGATGCTTTCGTATATGTAACCAGTTTTGATTACTGAGCCTGCTTCCAGAGCTAACTTGTCATGTACTATAACATCGAGTTGGTTTACCATGACGTACTCTAGTGTTCCTGTAAAGGTACTGGTGTTCTCGCCAGTCTCTTCTACCTCGACTCGTATTATTTGGTTTGCAACTCTCTCGTTTGCTTGTGCACCGTCGTTATAGAATCCATAGGAGAAGAAATCTGCAACTATAGGATATTTTTTGTCTTTTTCAAACTTAAACTGGTTTGTGAATGATAGTACCAGTAGAACTGGTGTATCATCGTTTACATTGGGTCTATTTGATAGTTCTGGACCAGATAGTGAGAATACTTCAGTCCAAACATAGCCACCATTGACAACAGTAGAGACTTTCCATTCTGTTATATCTCTAAGGTCATTAGTAGTGGAATATGGTATTGTACTAACGGTGAGAGCGGCACCATAAATGGCATTCCGGTCATTGTCAAGTAAGATAAGATCGCCAGCCATGTTATTGGTACCGAAGACACCATAATCATAGTTGAATAGATTGCGTCCTGTAAAGTTGCCTGTACCGTTGAGGTCATCGTCATTGATTGATTCACGAAGATCTCCAAGAGTACCTAATGGAATAGCAACTCTTCTGACAGTTGTATCTTCTACAACTGATATGATTCCTCTATGACTATCATCTACTGTGTAATTTAGTGCGTATGTGTTACTTTGACTGGAATCTGTCGAATATGTTATAGCGCTAGTACTTGCACTGTATCCATAGATTGTAGCGTTTGTGCCGTCCTTTAGTGTATGTGGATCTCCAGTCATGAATATTGGAATTCTTGCGTCTGGATTAGATACAGTTTGATCGTCTTCTGCATCACTGTCTTTGTTTTGATCTGCATCAACTATGGTTAGGTCTATTTTTTCACCCGAGTTCCACGTGCCGTCCTCGATATCGAGGTTTACTGTAGCAGTGGTTAGTCGTAGGTTTACGGCTACACTCTCATCACTATATGTGATCTGCGTGTTTGTGCCTCGTGGTGCATCGTCTTTGATCTTTATTGATCCACCCTTGTCTGCAATCTCAAAGATACCAGTGTTTGGTCCAGTCTCATCGAATTGGAGTAAGTTTATGGTGTTACCACTAACAGTATGTGCACGAAATGTAACGTCAAGTATCTTTTCCATATCTCCCATCGGTACATCAAGGATACAATCATCTTCACAACCAAAGGCGCCAGTATCTGTTCGCCAATGATTAAAATCATTGCCATGGTCAAACCCAACCCTCTTACCAGGTTCATCGGTAATTTCAGTATTTTCCTGCATCATCAAATACACCGTATCTTTCGCAGTAGGGTCTGCATTTAGTACATGATCGGTGATTGTCAGATAGACATTTGCACCTCTTGGGTAAGAGTCTCGATCGAGTTCGATTGAATTGTTTTTAGACGTGTCGTATGTTACCGTTACTGTCTGAGGATTTCCAGCCTTGTGATAAACGACTTCAACTTCGTCTCCATCATCAAGATCAAGATACATTACATGTTTAGCGTCACCTGCATTAGTAACGAGTATCTTGTTAGTGGTACTACCTCTTTGGTAAGGTAGTTCACTTAGCAATACTGCTCTGAAACCAGCATCGTCGGTAGTGATATCACCTACGGGTGACTTGTCATCAAAGTCGCCATCTCCGTTGCCATCTCGGCCACTATCAGTAAAGTAACCATACCAAGAACCATCACCACCGTGTTGCAAAGTGAGATCTTTATCATCAACTGTGACTCTAGGCATTCCATCACCTTTATCGGTCCGTAAAGGATCACTTACAATAACCTCTACATACTGTATACCACCAAAAGTATTGTCGAATCTAGCGCCATATCCATTTGGATCAGCAGCTGAGACGTATAGGTTTGGTGTCGACTGGGCATATACTGGTTCCATGCTCGGTATAGCAAAGGTCAGTCCGCCAGCGACCATTATCGTCATTAGTATTAAACTAGTTGTTTTTCGTCCTATTTCGTTATTCATGTTATTGATATTTCCATCAATAATTTGCAAATGATTAGATGGGTGAACGATTAGCATCGACATGCCTAATAGATGACATGGCAGAACACTCTATACGGGATTGAGAAACTATAGTCGATAAAAAGACACAAGACATCGAGCAGTTCAGAATACTGTAGAGCATTCGTGTTGTGTACACTGTTAAACTTGTGGACACTGCCATATGCAATTCTGGTAGGTGATCTGTATGGTGTCTAGAAGATTATTTTTGGATGTCATAAGATATGCTCGACAAGACATACTTGTAACCGCGACCGTTAACTACGCCCTAAATGTTTAACATACGTCCATTTGTAAAGACTGACACACAACATACATTGTTTATAATAACATAATTATTTCAGTACATGTGTAACAAATATGTTGCCTCAAATCAACGTTCAAGGTCAATCTCCTTTCAAGCAGTCTGGCGTATATGAGGTTCAGATATCTATAGTTGATATCAAGCCATCTGAAGCAGACATTATCTCTAAGAATTTTCAAGCAATTTGGAAAGAAGATTTTCATCTTCGTGTAAACGATGGTGCATTTACAGAGGTACTGGGCTCTGACGATAATCCTTTACCTGATTCTATTGCAGATTATGATCGGATCATCGTACTCGTAACTGATCTCTTTTCTGATAAATATTCTATAATCGAGGTACCGTTAGAGAGGCCTACACCTACTGTAGAGCCTTCACCAAAAGCTGTGAAAGATGTACCTGACCCACAAATAGACGAATCGAATCTCTCAGACGATCTAGATCAAAGTCCGTATGCCAATATGGGACCTCGCGGACCTCCAGGACCTAGAGGACTACCAGGTCCGATAGGTCAATCAGGTGACAAGGGACCAACTGGTGAACGAGGACAGCAGGGTGACAAGGGACCAACTGGTGAACGAGGTTCTAGAGGCGACACAGGAATGACTGGTGACAGAGGCGACAAGGGCGACAAGGGACCAACAGGCCCTGTAGGCGACAAAGGTGATACGGGAATGCGCGGACCGATTGGTGACAAGGGCGACAAGGGACCAACAGGCCCCGTAGGTGATAAAGGTGACACAGGACTACGTGGACCGATTGGCGACAAAGGTGACAAGGGACCAACAGGTCCTGTAGGCGACAAAGGTCAGCAGGGAATGCGCGGACCGATTGGTGACAAAGGTGACACAGGACCGCAAGGGCATCCTGGAGATAAAGGAATGATGGGTCCGGTAGGTCCACCTGGGCCTAAAGGTCCAACTGGTAATGCTGGTATTCAGGGTGAGAAGGGAATTCAGGGACCAACAGGCCCCGTAGGTGAGAAAGGTCCACAAGGCCCAACTGGCGACAAAGGCATGATGGGTGACAAGGGACCAACCGGCCCTGTAGGTATTACTGGAGATAAGGGCCCACAAGGACCACCTGGTCCAATAGGTGAGAGAGGCAGTAAAGGACATGAAGGCCCCGTAGGTGAGAAAGGACCACAAGGACCACAAGGACCAATAGGAGAAAAAGGACTGACAGGAGTTGTCGGTCCACAAGGCGATAAAGGAGATAAAGGAGAAAAAGGACTGACAGGAGACAAAGGCGACAAGGGACCACAAGGACCACTTGGCCCAATAGGCGAGAAAGGTGACAAGGGGCCTGTAGGACAAGTAGGCGAGAAAGGTCAACAAGGTCAACAAGGTCCATCAGGATCTAAAGGACTGACAGGAGTTGTTGGTCCACAAGGCGATAAAGGAGAGAAAGGCAAGATTGGTGAGAAAGGCGACAAGGGACAGACGGGCGCAACAGGACCACCGGGCGACAAGGGCCCACAAGGCCCACCTGGTCCGATAGGTGAGAAGGGCAGCAAAGGACCTGAGGGGCCAATAGGCGAAAAGGGCCCACAAGGCCCACAGGGTCCTGCAGGACCTAAAGGACTGACAGGTGTACCAGGTCCGCAAGGTGAAAAAGGCGAAAAGGGCCAGATGGGTTTGATAGGCGACAAGGGACCAACAGGCCCTGTAGGCGCTGTGGGCGACAAGGGACCAACAGGCCCACAAGGATCACAAGGTGAACGTGGACAGCCAGGTCCACCAGGCGAAAAGGGCCCACAAGGCCCACAAGGAATACAAGGACCACAAGGTGAACGTGGCCCCCTAGGTCCACTAGGTCCACCCGGCGATCAGGGTCCTCATGGAGAGCAAGGCCCACTAGGTCCACCCGGCCCCAGAGGTCCACCCGGTCCACCCGGCGAGAAAGGACCATCAGGAGGCATGTCTATAGAGTACAAGGCATTACTCAAAGAGTTGTTGGAGACCCTTACAGAAAAACAGATCATCACAGATGAAGAACAGATCAAACTCATGAGTTATCTCTACTAGTCTAAATATTCGTAACGAGACCCTAGTGTAAATCCAAACAATCTCTGCAAACTAGACCTGTAAACCACAAATGATTTACAACTATCATCTAGACATGAATCATCTAAAACTAGGATCAATATCATAACTGTCAAGTTTATCGCCAATTTATCTGATTGAACTACATCTCTAGATTTATGATCATTATGACTATTCGTTACACGTTTCAAAATCTCTATCGTTTTATGCTACTCTACTGTTCTATGCATAAAACAACCGGTTCATCCTATTGCTCCGATATCATGATACCACGATACCATGTTATGCGAGTCGCTGAATTCCGATACAGATCTATATACGATGAAACGCGATCTTTATCATATTATTGAGAATAGACATAATAAATAGGCGTATTCGTCTAGTATCAATGCCAAATCAGATACGTACAAATGTAATCAACCTCTCTTATATCTCAAATATGCATATCTTCCAAAAGAACACATACATCACAATACCACACATAGTACCGTACACAATTGTTAGAGGGATATGAATGGCCAAGACATCAGTAGAGATGAAAGATCTGGTCGAAGAGTTTATCAAAGTAACTGGAATCGACTATGAAGATCAGACTCCAAATATAGTCGGCAAGAGCGAGAATGTAGAGTGGCAGTATAGGGTTGGAGCAAATGTCATAGTCAACAAAAACTCCAACAGAGGTGATCGAATTCATCTGAGTGTAAACATGAGATTCACTCCTCAAGACGCAGAGCTGTTAAAGATGGATAATCCATCATTTACCAAGGCACTAAAAGAGATCAGCGAGATATGCACAACATGTAGGATTGGACATCAATGGCTCAAAGATGCTGACAAGACCATTGGTATTGGAATATTTACTCATGTGGATGAACAGATTCTAGATAGAGTAAACTTTCACAATGCATGGGATACATTGGTACAGGTCACTGGGCATGTTCAGATAATTTTGCGATCAAACTTTGTAAAGATCTCCAACACGACAAACAAATCGATCTATGGATGAACATCACATCTTGTCTGGAACTGTTATGCCAAGCAGATCTAGCGCGTCTTTGATCACCTTACAAAACGAGTCTACCAACCACAGCCGTGCAGACTCGATCGAAGGTTCTATGCCCAATACTCTAGTTTCTTCATAAAATGCATTAAACGATACTGCTAGATCGTGACAGTATCTGGCAATAACCTTGGGTGATAGATTCTTTACTGCGTCATGTACATGCATTGGATACATACTGATATCTTTGATCAGGGCAAACTCTGTTGGTGTGGCAAAGACGTTACAATCTATATTGCTATGATCGAATTTATCAGATACTTTGTGATCAACCTTCTCCAAGATTCTTGACGCACGCGCAAAAGTGTACATCAAGTATGTTGCAGTATCGCCGGTTAGACTTAGAGATTTGGTTAGATCAAATATGATGTTTCGTTCGAGATCTTGTTTTATCATCTCGTATCGTAGTGTACCTACTGCAATGTTGTGTGATATCAGATCGACTTTATCGTCACTCATGCTTGGGTTTCGTGCTCTGGTCTCTGCCGTAGCTCGTTCTCGCAGCATGTCGTATACTGCATCGATACTAACATAGAGTCCAGATCTACCAGACATTTGAGTCTGATTGCCACTTACATCTGCGCCCATCGCCTTGGCAGTATCGGAACTCAGTGTTACGGATCCATAACGTAGATGTACATATGTAATATCTGACTCAAAGTTGGTCAGTATCTCTGATATGATATTTTGTAGTCTTGCTTGTCTAGAGTCTATGACAGTCAATACCTTGTTCCCTGAAAAGTTTATCTGCTTGCCATCTTTGAGAACAGACTTCCAGAGTGTCTTGGTATCCGGCTGATGTACATCATATTGCACATAACGAAACGGATCCTCTACCAGACCCATCTTCCACGCAGCATACGATATATCCTTGGCGATATATGTCGCTGTACCGCTACTTCTTATAAGAACCTTGTCCTTTTCGTCGTCTCTTCCACGAATTACCCAACAACCCTTGTTGTCGCCTTGTGTCTCGAACTCGATCAGATTCATAGTCTTGAGTTTATCAAAGAGCTCAGACCAGAGACCGGATCGAATTATGTGGGATTCAAAGTTGAGACAGTCATAGAATACACCAATCTTCCAACACGTCTCTAACTGGCATGCGAGAACACGACGAGTTAAGTCTTGAGCAAATCGACCCACATCTGATGAGAGATCTTCGAGTTGGACTAGAGTGTCGTCGCGAAGTCTCTTTAACGTAGGATCTAGATCGTATCGTTTGTGTGTCTGTACGTATACGTCGTCACCACAATAGTGATCAAATCTCTTCTCGGGAGATTCGTATGCAAATCCAAGATGTCTGAATCCGACAACGACATCTGCTATCTGTAGCCCAAGATCATCGATATAGTTCAAGACACGTACATCATAGTTTACCTTGGTCAGAATCTTAGACACGACATCTCCTATTATCATATTTCTGAGATGACCTATGTGCAGAGCTTTGTTTGGGTTGACGCTGGTATGCTCAACGATTATGGGCATTCTCTTGCCTAGATCGATATCCACAAGATCTGAGTCGGCAAGGACGAGTTTGGCAAAACTAGACCACTTTAGATCAAAGTTGATGTGACCAGAGGGCATGGCTGTAACACCATCTATCAAGGTGTGATTCAGAGACATGTACTGTTTGGCAATATCTTGCGCAATGATGGATGGTTTGGTCTTTAGATGTTTTGCCATCAAGAATGCGATATTCGATGTTAGATCTCCAAATCCAGGTTCAGATGGTTCTACTAAAAAGTTGACTAAAGGTATATCGAGTTTATCGGTGATTATCTTGAGATTTGTTCTGATCTCATCCAAGGCTATCTTGATCGTCATGGTTCATCACAGCTCTGGTGCTAGCCTGTCTAGCGCTTCTATTACTCCATCTCCTGACTTTGCAGATACGACCATGGTTGCAGCACTCTTTACATCACTAAATGCATTTCCTAATGCTATACTGGTATCGGCCATCGCAAATAGTGGAATGTCTGTAGAGCTATCTCCTATTGCAATCACATCGCTCCTGGTAATTCCGAGTCGCTCCATGACTATGCCAAATCCAGTCCCTTTGTCTATTCCAGAAGAGTTGATGTGGTATGCGTACTGGCTATCAGATAACTGAACGTCGAGATCGTTCTCAGATATTATCACTCTTGCTTCATCTAGATCAAAAGTTCGCTCTAGTACTATCTCAGTCATCCTAGGAAATACTGATTTTTCTTGAACACCATCTATCGATGCTTTGATCTTATCCAAAGCTCGTTTACACTCATCTAGTCTTCCAAGCAAGGTATGTTCATTTGTACCATATGTGATGCAGCCTCCATTCTCGCCCACGGCAATAGGTGTAGTTCCACCAAAGACGGCGAGTAGAAATCCCTCTACAGATGATCTACCGGTCACATAGATTACTTTATGTCCCATCAAGACTAGATTCCGCAGTACGACCAATGCATCTAGATGTATGCGACCGGCACCGTTCTCTGTTATTGTACCATCGATATCTATTGCAAATGTACGTTCATGTACACTCTTGTCACGCATGATGATATCTCCCATCTAAATGTCTACACAATTTAGATTTGACAGTACACTAGTAGTATAATTTTATTTGTAGTGTGATTTGAGAAAAGCAAGATTGGGAATTCCTGAAAAGATCAAAGCCATCCAAGATGAGATGGCTCGAACACAGATAAACAAAGCGACAGAGCATCATCTAGGCTTACTCAAGGCCAAGATTGCAAAACTGAAACGTGAACAAGAGGATGCAATAACAAAAAAGTCGAGTGCAAAATCTGACGGATTCGATGTGAGAAGAACAGGCGATGCAACCGTTGTCTTTATAGGACTGCCTAGTGTTGGCAAATCTACATTACTTAACAGACTTACTGATGCCAAATCCACCGTAGGCGCATTTCAGTTTACGACACTAACTGTAGTTCCTGGGATGATGGACTATCGCGGAGCAAAGATCCAAGTTTTAGATCTGCCTGGGATCATCAAAGGAGCATCTACTGGCAAAGGTCTTGGAAAGAGAATTCTATCTGTTGCGCGTACTGCTGATCTGATTCTCTTGGTGTTGGACGTCTTTCAACCATATCATGAAGATGTATTGGTAAACGAGTTGGGAAATATAGGAATAAGGCTGAATCAGCTTCCACCAAACATAACTATCGAAAAGGCATCCACGGGGGGAATTGCTGTCGCACAACAAGTAAAGATGACAAAGATCACTGAAAAACATCTCAAAGATATCTTGCATCTCTATGGAATAACTAGCGCACGTGTTGTGATTCGTGAGGATATCACATCTGAACAGATATCGGACTTTATTGCAGGCAATATCAGTTATGCAAAGGCGATCACCATATTGAATAAGATAGATCTAGTAGATGATATCTTTTTGAACAAGCTCGAGACAGAGATAAAGAGTCCTGTCATCCAAGTCTCTGCAAACTCTAATATCAATATTGAACATTTGAAAGAGACGATCTATAACAGGCTCAAGTTCATTCGAATATACATGAGGCCAAAAGGCGGCAAGACAGATTTTGAAGAACCTCTGATTGCAAGAGAGGGCGATACCGTTGAAGATATCTGTAACAAACTTCATAGACGAATGAGACGTGAATTCAGATACGGTATGGTTTGGGGCAAGAGTGTAAAGTTTGGTGGGCAACGTGTTGGTTTAGGACATATACTTCAGGATGAAGATGTACTTACTATAATCAAGACGCGTACATGATAGACTATGTTCTATAAACTCTAGTTGGAGTATATTGCTAAGAGATGGAATCACATCGCTGATGTTCATAATCTACATATTGCGAGATCAAACTATACAATTCGATGTTAAACTAGTATATTGTATATAATGCCGAGTCTTGTCAATAACTGGTACGGCACATGTACTTCATGATCTGGAATTTGATCATACATCAAAGTGCAAAAGTATTCTCCAAGTAGATCGTAGAATAGCATGTGTGTAATTATGAATACATCTTTACGAAAACCAAAAGTACCTCATTTGAACGATTTTGCCTATAGAAATAGCATATGCACTGTTGTCATTACAAGATGAGTACGTACATAAAAAGTACATATACGTTCTTTTGTTGTCGCCTTGGAAAATACTTTTGCACTTTGGTATAGAACCCAAGATCACAATTGTTTTATAATGTGTTATAGTTCGGGGTATTGTTGCATGTGCGAAATCACACGTTAATTCTTGTACTTGCGTTATTTGTAGTTGTACCTAGTATAGTCTTTGCTCAAAACACTGATAATCTAAAATCGTCTGTTGTACCTGATATTGAACCCGCCGATGATACTATAGGTCCTGTTGCAAATGTTGGTGCCGAGTACAAATTCGATGATGGTTTTTACCAAAAAATTCAGGATCTGATCAAAGAGACTCCTCAAGAAGGTGATCCAGGTGTATATGATGGTACCAGATACTATGGCGTAATACTAGTTGTAAGCCGAGACGATGGTGATGATAGAACAGGTGACGAGACAGCAAAAGAGAACAAAGGAGCACTTGTAAAACGACTCGAACTATTAGGAGCTCGAGATATCCTCGCAGCAGAGTCTCTCTCTTTTGTAACTGCTTCTATGCCGGTAGGAGAAGTACCTGGTTTTTCGTTACATGATGAAGTATTCAAGATGGGTGATGGTGAACTAGCTGTGTTTCCAGCCGTGGATACTGCCAGAAGAGCGATTAACGCTGCTCCTGAAGATATACCCAGAATAAATGGCAGAATAGTTAATGGTAGTGGTATAGTTGTTGCGGTTGTAGATCATGGAATACACAGCATATATCTAAATGATAAAGTTAGTGATAGGGCATACTGTCCTAAAAACACATGTACAGTTGATCGTGGAATAATGTCGTGGAGTAATGGGACACAGATTCCAGGATTCAATGCTACCGCCTCGACTCATGGTACCCAAGTTGCACATGTTCTTGCAGCGTCTGGAATGTCAAACCATAACGGAATTGCATCTGGTATCACATTGTTGGATGCTATGCTCAACTATCATAATATTCAAACACCTCATATTCAAACATATATTGTTGCGGATTTCGCACATTCATTTGATTGGGCATACAGTCGTGGCGCAGACATTGCAGTTACCAGTATAACTTCTAGCTTGTGTGACAGCTCTTCATTAACTGGATCATTTAATCTAGTTCTAAATGAGGCTGTTGATAAAGGAATGGTAGTAGTTGGAGTATCCGGAAATTTTCAATCGGAATTTCCTAGACAGACCCCATTTTACAAGTCAGTAAAAAATCCAGGCTGTACAAATAACATAATTACGGTAGGAGGTATTGATGCTAGTGTATCTGGTACATTAAAAATGTATGATGATTCAAGGCGAGGTCCAACAAACGATCTTACGCCAATACTAAAACCAGAGATTGTTGCTCCTGCTGTTGGAATTCAAACTCTTGATAACTCGATAAACAGCAACACTAGCCCTCGTAGCGGTACAAGTCTTGCATCACCACAAGTAGCTGCTGCAAGCGCGTTACTGCTAGAAGCAGAACCAAGTCTCACTCCCGCAGAGATAAAAGCACTCCTTTTGCTAGGGGCAATTTGGACCGGTCCAGTTCCATGTACATCTACAATGTACGAAAAAAATAATAGCAATAACTGCTCTTTTGCAAAGCAACCTGCTGATTCCAATGCTGCAAACAATCGAGCGTCATTAAATATTCTAAACAATGTTGGCTTTGGTATACTTGATGTAGGAAAATCCATCAGTTATTCCCCACGATCTCTATCCAATGTTGTATCTGATTATATTGATCATAATGGAGTAACTTCCAAGAAATACACATTTACAGCAAATAGTGTCTCAGATCCAGTAAAGATAATTCTCACTTGGCTTGTGCATCCACATGGCGGTATTTTAGAACAAAGTCGGGTTGGTTATTCAATTCCAGTAGCGGATCTCAACTTTACAGTGAGATGTGGCGATCAAGTAGTACATGCTACATCAAAATACCAGACAAACGAATTCATAGTATTCAAACCGTCTCAATTAGGTACGTGTACCATAACTGTTACCGGTTCTGGACTAGATACTATTTTCAAGCCAGTACAAAGTTATACACTTGCAAGTACACGGCCATTAACTACGGTATTGCCATCCAACAGTCTACCTGGTGCAACACCGGATACGATAATAGTTAGTCCAGGGATGCCATCCACTATATACTTTACAGGTCATGACTCTGATGGGGATTCTATATCGTTTAGTGTAACACGCGATCCAACTCAGGGCATAATAACGGCTGACGAGTTTATCACAAAGACTCACTCCCGAGCAATGTACACACCAAATGACAACTTTACAGGAAGAGACACATTTCAGATCACGCCATCTGACGGAGTAAATCAACATGGTACTCCTGCAACCATAACTTTGATCGAAGAGACGCTTCCTACAAACTCAAAAAAGGTTTCCGTAATGTCGAGCAATGTACGCCATTGGGACACTAATGAATTTTCATCAAATTCACCATTAACTCCATTCACTAAAACATTTGTGGGTCCAACATATCCAGTATCTGCAATTCAATTAGGTTCTGTAAATGTAGAGGGCGGACTTGCCATATTTACAACATCAGATGGCAACACATATCGAGCTGTTGTACCGCCGAGTGGTGCCAGAATGATAGAGTTTCCATCATCCATAATGATTCAAACTATGGAACTTGCTTCAGAGTGGATAGATGAGGAATCAATACACAACACAACGAAAAACATACCTACCGACATTCGAATCTTTGCAGGATATGTACCTAGTTCATGTGTATCACTATCCGGCTCAAGCGGTGCCAACTCTTGTCCTGCACATACGACACACTTGTTTAGTTCATCTCCAAATCTTGCAATTCCGGACAACGCAGACAATCAGGACACAACTGACACTATTCGCATATCTGAGAATGGCACAATAAGAAAGATTACTGTATCTCTGGATATAACTCACACATTCATTGGTGATCTCAAAGTCATACTTACACCACCTAGCGGTAAATCCATAACGTTACATGATCGAACAGGCGGAAATCAAGATGACATCAAGAGATCATATACATCAGAGATATCTTCTCTCATCGGTACCCATCTTGCAGGTGATTGGGTCTTGTCGGTAGGTGATTATGCAGGTAGTGACGTGGGAAGAATAAATTCGTGGTCTATAAGTACAGAGTCTGCTTTCACAGATGCTCCTGTTACGTCGCCAACCGTCCCATCTACGCCTCAACCCACAAACACAACAATATTCTCTGACAACTTTGAGTTATCCCTCTCTGACAAGTGGACCGAATCTGGCGAGAGTGATTGGAGAATTACAACACCCAGCGCTCACTATGTTCCAAATGTACCTGGTTCATCTCCAACAAACAAGATATTACATGCCGACAATTGTGATACTGGTTGTACATTAACATTAACCAATTCAATAGACCTATCTGGATACACATCGGCAACACTCTCTTTTTGGCGATTTGTTGATTCGTCTCTAGATGATGATGAATATCTCAAAGTTGAACTGTACAACGGCAGAACATGGAATACGATATATCATTGGTCGGATAACTTGGATAATGATGATGGTCGATGGAATTTAGAGTCATACAATTTACAATCATATCTGGTATCAAACTTTAAGATGAGACTGGTAACTCAACAGAGTTCTACCACTGAAGACGTACAGATAGACGATATCAAGATAACTAGTGGTTCTACAACCACATCTAGACCAACTGTACCATCTACACCTCAATACTCGATATATGTAGCAGATACAGACGATGACGAGATTGCCGTATTCTCTTCTACCGGTACATTTGTTGGCAATATCATTCCTCGAGGATCAGGGGATCTAGATTATCCAACCGATCTAGTATTTGACACAAATGGAAATATCTACGTCTCTGATTTCATAAACAACAAGATTCGCAAGTATTCCAGTACTGGTTCAGTACTCGATAAAACCTGGGCTACAACTGTAGGATCTCCACATGGGATGACCTGGAATGGAGACATGCTATACGTTGCAACAGCACGTGGTGTGGAGCGATTTTCACTGTCTGGTTCTTCTCTAGGATTATTTGGTGATGCTGTTCAAGGAACTAACCCCTCACATACGAATAAACTATCCACACCGAGCGATGTAATATTCTGTAATAACAAAATGTATGTTGCAGATAGTGGTTGGGGTAAAATATTCTACTATTCTACTTTTGGTTCTCTGTTAGGTACAATCTCACCGGGTACAAATAATCCCAATACCCAACATTCTAGAGGACTAGAGTGTGGTCCAGCAATAATCGGTAGTGGCACTAGTCTATATCAGAGTGGTGGTGATGCTGGCAGAGTAAATGAGATAAACTATCGTACAAATTCCTTGATACGCGAGTTTACGTCAGATGTTGATGAGCCACATCGTATGGATATGGATAGTCTAGGTAATCTCTATGTCGCAAACAAGGACGATGATAATATAATAATGATCAATCAAACAGGTGTAACAGAGGTTGCAGATTATAGACTTGATGATCCACGCGGTGTACAGATAGGACCTGTCTACAGATCAGTATCTGGTTCTTCTGGACAAGACATACCAGATAATGATCAACCCGAGTTTGACGTATTATTGCAAAACGGTACACGTGCTAGTACGCCACTGTTCATGACATCGAACAGCTCTATCACATTATACGTGAACGCAACTGACCCGCAAGACGATCCAATCACAATTGGTATCATACCTGAACTCATACCTGAATCTAGTTTATTATTCATAGATAACAAGAACGGCACAGCTAGTGTTACTGTAGACACCACAGATTTGGATACTGGTAACTATCTGTTCTGGATTAAAGTATCTGATGATACAGAGTTTGATCAGGTGCCATTTCTAGTGAGTGTACAATGAATAGGCTATTTGCAATCATATGTATCCTAGTTGTTGTGTCGTCTCTTGCTGGTTTGTACGTCATAAACTCGGGCATACAGCTATTTGAAGATAGATCCGACTATGAGCCCAAAGATATTGTAACTGCAAATAATGAATTTGCCGTAAATTTTTTCAAAACTATTTACAATGATCCCAAATACAAAGATAAAAATATCTTCTTCTCACCAACTAACATGATTGTTGCATTCTCAATGTTGTATGAAGGAGCTCGTGGTGACACTGCAACACAGATGGAAGATTTATTTGGATTTGATCCCAATACCCAAAATCGACATAAAATTATCGCTGAATTAATGTCATCACTAAAGTCCAAAGATCATAACACAACACTAACTCTGGCAAATGCTTTATGGATCCCAAAATGGTACGAGGTGTACGAACCATACGCAAATACCATGCGTCAGATATATCTGGCAGATGTCGAGAATGTGAACTTTGGAGATCCAAATGATGGCATTACAAAAATCAATAACTGGGCAGACAATAAAACAAACGGAATGATTAAACAAATAATTGATCCAAATGATGTGAATTATTTTATGCCTGCCATACTAAACAATGTAGCCTATTTTAATGGAACATGGCTAACTCCATTCTCTGAAGACGATACAACAAAGAAGATCTTTTTGTCAGGTACAAATGAGATCGAGATTGATTTTATGAATATTTTTTCACATAATTTCAACTATATTCGCGCAGAACTTTTTACAGGATTACGACTTCCATATGACGATAACAGATTCTCGATGTTGATAATATTGCCTCGTTATGAGGGTCTAAATTTTGACTATGTACTAACCGCGACATTGATTAAAGAATTGCAAGACGGACTATACGAAATTCCTGTCGGAGTATCTATACCAAAGTTTGAAATACAAACAAACTACTCAGTTGATTCTCTCTCAAATATGGGTATGTCTGATATATTTGATGAAAGGAAATCTAATCTGTCTGGTATTAAAGATATTAGTAAATTACCACGCAATTTTTATATCGCGTCAGCGACTCAAGATGCATATATCAAAATAGATGAAGGAATACAAGCATCTGAGGATTCTGCAATGTCAATAGTCTCTAACGAAGGGTATCCTCACGAAAACTTTGTTGCCAACTTTCCATTTATTTTTTTAATACAGGATGATCAAAGTGGAGCTATACTGTTTATGGGCATGATAGTCGATCCAACTTTGGGTTGATCTGGCAATTAGTCATTTGAATTGTATGAGACAGATTGAATATGGTTTAAGTCATGAATGTGTTGTATAGGTGCGATATGATTTGAATCCACAAAGCTCTGAACAACTCTGTAGAATGTTCTGTTCATTTACAGTTAACGCAAATGTGATCTTAAACCTATAAACAAAAATAGAAAGATCTATAAAGGGTATTAAAAATTAATAACCATTGCAAAATAAAATTGAAAAATATGAACGAAAGTTTACAAAATACATTGAAGATAATAAAATTACAAAATGGTTAACCGAAATATCTTTTCCAATATCACAAAATTACAATGCCATGTATGGTACTTCTACAGTTTTTTCTCTCTTAGACACTATGCGTTACTCGTTTTGACCGAAACACTTAGATCGTAGGTCTAAAAATAGCAATCATTGGGTCAAAAAATCAGCAAACCAAGCAGACAAGTACTGCAACTACAGCAAAGAGTACGAGAGTTAGAACAAATTGTTAGTGAACTCGGTGAACGAGAAGAGCAAGAGACCAAAGATAGACCAAGTTTGTACAGACAAAAATCAGAGAGTATTAACAACTTTTGTGATAGGATCATATCGGACCCATCTTCTTTATACCGATTCACAAAATGTGCCCCAATCTGTTTGAGATTTATCACACAGAATTTGTTCAATACATCAAAGATGAGCAAGTTAGAAAAAATCGCAACCACGTACTCAACAGACAACGTAAAGAGAAACTAGATGATGAACCAAAGATACCACAATACTATGGTGTCAACGTCGGTCGAGGAAAGATATCGCTAGCAAACACGAGATCTACTCTCTTGATGGAGTTTATGTACACTCGAGGCGGTATGACCCAAGCAGTTATTGGAGACGTATTTGATATCAATCAAAGCAATGTCTCTAGACATATTAGACATGTACGTAGATTCCTGAATCAGTCTTGGACAAGACCAGAGGATATAGCAAAACAAATATCCAAATGCAGAACACTGGCAGAGCTGCGAGAGTGGATTCCTCGACTAGAGACTGCCATTGATGGAACTCACTTTGAGATAGATATACCATCAGATGACGAGTTGGAAGAGTTGGCACGCTCGGGTAAACTACGGAAACATACTTGTGTGATCGTACTACTAGTAAACAAGGAAAAGTTGATCCTAACTACGAGTCCACTATACTATGGTAGCGTACACGAGATGACTATACTCAAAGAATGGAAATTGGGATTTGGTAAATGGGAGAAAAAGATGAGAGATCCATCAACTCCCCTCAAAGAGAGATTAAAGACACGTGGTGATGGTGCCTACGAGGGCGCTGAGAAGAAATTCCTTGGAACTAGATTCATTACGCCATTCAAAAAACCTCGTGGTGGCCAGCTTACCAAAGAACAGAAAGAGTTTAACAGAAAACACAGCTCAAAACGTGTAGGAGTTGAAAATTCAATAGGTGTGGTGAAACAGTATCGTCACATGCAACAACAAATTGAATGTGTTGAGCCTGATTTGGAAAAAAGAGTTCAAGAAATAGCAGCACTTGTAAACGCAGGCATATTATGGGACAAAAGACGCGATCGACCAACCGAGAGATTTAATCAGCTATTGCGTGCATATCATCGGCGTGCCAACAAATTGAGAAAGAGATGCGGCTAAAACACAACCAATGTGATGCCAAATACTATTGCCAGTTTACGATTTACTGTATTCCTGTACATTCGTGTACAATAACGCAACATTTTGATTGTATTTGCAAAGTTGAATGAGATATTCTAATTTTAGACACTTGTGTAATGACGATGACGCAATAACTTGTACGAATTTCAACCAGCTTTGGTATCGTCGAAAACGACTAACGCATAATGTCTCTTGTTTAAGTCGATAACGTCAAAAGCAAATATTGCAGATGTTGCAAATAATAATGGCGATTGCTCATTTCGAGCCCCTAACTAAATATGACTAAATTTAGACGCAAGTCTTGATGGATTTGATATCTCTTCTTGAGATGAGAAATGATGGGTATGCAATAATGAAATATTTGGAATCTCATAGTTCAGACAAGATCGTTTGTAAATTTTGTCAGTGCGATCAATACCATTACATGAAAAACAGAGATCGGTTACGTTGTAAATTATGCAAAAAAGATTTCAGACCGTTTAACAAATCCAGATTTTCGTCACTCAAAATCTCATATTCAAAATGGCTGGTACTTGTCAAATTGTTTGAACTAGCTGTATCTGCAAGAGTTGCTGCAAAACAAGCAAGATTGTCTTACAATACGACACTCAAATCTTTTGATATTTTCAGGAGCGTGATTCTAATGCAACTAAATGACGAATATCGAACATTAAAGGGCAAAATCGAAGCAGATGAGTCGTATTTTGGGGGTAAACGTAAAGGAAAACGAGGCCGCGGCGCCGGAAATAAGACTATCGTTTTTGGCATATTGCAGAGAGGTGGCAAGGTACGTGTTGACATTGTACCAGACGTCACAGCTAAAACTCTGCTTGAATCAACGATCAAGAAAGTAAAGAAGGGCAGCATGATAGGTTCTTTTAACTTAACGGGGGGTAAGATTAAGTTGTAGGTATTTCAAGAAACGCACTGTATGCAACTTAAAACAGCAAAATCTACAATGGGTGTTCTAACCATTTTTCATGACTTGTAAAATTTTTAGAGAATGTTGCGTGAAAACTATCGACCCCCCGTTAAGTTAAAAGAACCGCATGATATACACGGACAAGTGGAAAGGGTATGACACCTTGATCTTTCATGGATATGATCGAGAATCAGTTAATCATCAAAAGATCTTCGCAAAAGGCGATGTTCACATCAATGGAATGGAAGGGTTCTGGGGCTTTGCTAAATTGAACTTGGCAAAGTATCGAGGTGTGAGTTCAAAGAAATTCTTACTGTATCTCAAGGAGATGGAGTGGCGATACAATAACCGAGAATGCGATCTGTTTGATTTATTGGTACAATACATGCTTAGGGGCTCGAAATGAGCAATCGCCTAATAATAAAGACAATGGTATGCCTACTGCTGAATGGGTTAGAACATTATTCATAAAAATGGTAAATGAATGTGATCCAGCAGCAATGTTTGATGGGAGACTGTATGCGTATTATTAAGAGTGTCCATGTCCGATCATCAAACACAATAACGATGAATCAACTTGCCTCTAGAAATCACACGTGTGTTTTATTGTACCTTAAAATGTGCGTATGATGTAAGAAATACGCATACAGTCTAAGAAGCCCAAAGGTGGGCAACTCACAAAAGAACAAGAGATATACAACAAAAAGATAGACAGTGAACGCGCCACAGTAGAACATGTAGTTGGATGTGTAAAGCAGTTCAAACTCTTGTTCAACATGTTCCGAGGAGATGACGACCAATACAACGATGCCTTCAAGATGGCATCTACACTGGTCAACTATCACGTTCTTTGGGATCATGAACACGGCAGACCTAGTCCTAGATTAGAAGAGCTTGTTGCAGCATGGAGAGTAAAGATAAACCGTAAAAAACAGACTAAACTAAAAAAGATGAAATTATCTCACCGCATAGTTGCGTAAATAATACGCACCAACATTGTGATTTATAGGAGTTCATGCGAAAGTCATTTTCAGGCACATATGATGTGTGATGGGTCAAATCTGACTAAATTCTCCGAGTTATTGCGGGTTTCGTGTATGTGAGGGGGAGTAAAAAATTAACCAAAAATAGAATACGCAACAAGACAATTTTTTAAGACACTCTATGGTAAATACTAATTTGAATAAACAAGAGTATGGCTAATCCGAACAAGGAACTAGTGCTTGAACAACGACTCAAAGCAGCCGAAGAACGTGCAGATATATCAGAAGAACAGCTCAAAGCAGCAAAAAAAGAACTCGAGCTCCCTCCATGTAAGAATATCCTTAGCAATGAAAAGACTCTATGGGAGCATACAAAGCTGGATTTTGACATGTTTAACTTTTTGCTCGGCCTGTTTATAGAATGGATACCGGCAGCAGATGTTCACAGACAGTTTCGTAATGTTCTCATAGTACGTGGAAGAATATCCAAACTAACTCCCGAGTATGCCATGCTCTTGGCAATTCTGAGGCTGGTGAGTGGTCACAGTCAGTGCCATCTTGCCAGTAGATTTGGTATAGATCAGAGTAATGTATCCCGGTACTGTACATACATGAATCAGTTTTTTCAAAGTTTGGGTTTTTCACCAGACGAGTTGGCAAATGTGATAAGTAAATGCAAGACAAAGAAAGAGCTTGCAAAATGGGTAAAGGATCACACATTCTTGTTCGATGGATCACACACTCGTGTTCCAACACCCGTAGATAGAGAGATACGCAATGACTACAAATCAGGCAAAAAAAAGATGCATACGGTAAATACGCTATTGATGTGTACAAAAGAGAGACTGATAGTACATGTGTCTCCTACGTTTCCTGGTAAGACACACGATTTCAGCATATTCAAAGAGCTCAAACTGAATCTTGGCAAGTGGTCCATGTCATTAACAGATCCAAATACTCCACTTCGCCAAAGACTGTACATTCTAGTAGATCTGGGATTCCTAGGGATTCGAGATATCTTTGTAGGTGCAAAGATAGGCATAAAATACAAGAAACCCAAAGGTGGGCAACTCACAAAAGAACAAGAGATATACAACAAAAAGATAGACAGTGAACGCGCCACAGTAGAACACGTAGTTGGATGTGTAAAGCAGTTTAAACTCTTGTTCAACATGTTCCGAGGAGATGACGACCAATACAACGCTGCCTTTAAGATGGCATCTACGCTGGTCAACTATCACATTCTTTGGGATCATGAACACGGCAGACCTAGTCCTAGATTAGAAGAGCTTGTTGCAGCATGGAGAGTAAAGATAAACCGTAAAAAACAGGCTAAACTAAAAAAGATGAAATTATCTCACCGCATAGTTGCGTAAATAATACACAACAACATTGTGATTTATAGAATGATATTGTAAGATATCAAGGTATAATTCACTGTTTTGACTCTGCGTACATGTACAATTACACAATTCTACAGATCACAAACCTGAGATCACTTTATAATTTGGAATGTCTTTGTTGCTAGGCGTCCAGAGTCTTCAAAATGACTTTCGCATGAACTCCATAGAATGATATTGTAAGATATCAAGGTATAATTCATTGTTTTACTCACTGCGTACATGTACAATTGCACAGATCACAAACCTGAGATCACTATAATTTGGAATGTCTTTGTTGCTAGGCGTCCAGAGTCTTCAAAACGACTTTCGCATGAACTCCAATATCTGTAACATGGACAGATGATGTTTTGTCATTGTTTGATACTTTGATACAATACAAATTACATCTGATTTTGTCCAAATGGATGTTTTCGCAAAAAAATTACTGTAATTTTTATAATCAAATTGTATAATTTTGTTAATTATACTAATTCAAAAGTAATGAGAATATTGAAAGTGTATGGGACGACCAAGAAAGAACGCGGCTAGTAAAACCAAAGCTGCTTCAACTGGTAAAAAGAGAGGCAGAAAACCCGGTACTAAAAACGCAAAGACACGAGGCAGAAAGCCCGGTACTAAAACCTCATCTGCAACTGGTAAAAAGAGAGGCAGAAAACCAGGTACTAAAAACGCAAAGACACGAGGCAGAAAGCCCGGTACTAAAACCTCATCTGCAACTGGTAAAAAGAGAGGCAGAAAACCCGGTACTAAAAACGCAAAGACACGAGGCAGAAAGCCCGGTACTAAAACCTCATCTGCAACTGGTAAAAAGAGAGGCAGAAAGCCCGGTACTAAAACCTCATCTGCAACTGGTAAAAAGAGAGGCAGAAAACCAGGTACTAAAAACGCAAAGACACGAGGCAGAAAGCCCGGTACTAAAACCTCATCTGCAACTGGTAAAAAGAGAGGCAGAAAACCAGGTACTAAAAACGCAAAGACACGAGGCCGAAAGCCTAGCAAGTAATCATAAAATATCAATTCGTCTTCAAGACGGATTATATTTTCTTTTTCTACTAGATGTAGTAGGTATGTGTATAGACGTACAAGGATGTTCAATCTCTGGTGTTTTAAACACGATACACTTTTAGTGCATGTTCATTCTTGACACGTTCTATTCACAATCCATTCAACTTGTTGATGACTGGTGATTTGCTCTTTTAGATGTGGAGCCCAGTCGTTACATATACCATAAGATGTAGAACAATAGCAAGATGTGTGGATCGTATGCACACAATCAAAGTTTATCTCCTGTTGCCTGAACTAGAGTATTGTCCAACACTGCTCAATAGTATTGACATACTATAGTGACAAGATAAATTAATTTCAGTATCAACTATTTTTGACATCATAAGTTATGAATTAATGTGTTCTAGACATTACAATGGCATCAAAAAAGAGATCTGTCAATACTTCAAAGACATCTAAATCGCCCAGACGATGGTCTGGATCACAGAGAAAAATACTCAAGAAGGGTCTTAAGAAAAGAAAACACCAACACATACGACACAAAGTCATAGCTCTCAAGATGATCATAGTCGATGGCTGTACAGTAGCACTTGCTGCAAAATCTGTTGGGGTAACAGAACGTACAGTATACAATTGGCTCAATCTGTTTAGCGAAAAGGCTCTTTTTGGGCTGGAAGACAAGGGAGGTCGTGGAAGAAAACCCAAGATACCTGACGAAACATATGAGCAAATCCTAGACACTCAAGAAAGAACAACACCTAGAGACATGTACAAGTTACTTTTAGACGAGACAGGTGTAAGACAACACTTTGATACGATAAGAAAGAGGATGAAAAAGTTAGGGTGGTCAAGGAAACGTTCACAAACGGCATACAGAAATCGAGCTAAACCTCCAGAGATCAAAGCATTCCGTAAAAGGGTACTGTCCATGTATGGACATCTCAAGAAGAAAGGTTGGAAACTGTTTGCAATGGACGAGACAATCTTGACGTTAGAAACCAAGAACGGTGCTAAATTCTGGACCAAAATAGGCAGGCCTGTATATGCTACCTCAAAGGGGTCACGTGATAAAGTGATCGTAATGGGGGCAATAGGTCAAGGTAGAGTGCAATACTTTGAGATAGTAGAGAGTACAAACAAGGCATGTTTCTTGGAGTTTCTGAAAAACCTGTACAAACGCTTTCAAAAAGTGGTAAGATATTATCCATGTGAATAGCTTATAAAGATTTACTCTGATTCACGACTATTGTGCATAGCATACGCTAGGGATGTGTTCCCATGTAAAGGACTGCGAACATATATCCATTCGAGTGGTTAACTCACTATCATTCTTCGTCCATTCGTCAAAATCTGTACATTTAGGTCGCCGAGTGATATCTCAAATATCTTCCGTACGTTAATGATTTCGACTACAATGTGTGACATAATCATCCCTATCTATAAGCATATGGTACATCAATCGTAGTAGTTTGGAGGCAGTTGCAACAGTTGCTTTGCTTACCGCGCGTCTCTTTTTAATTCTGTTATGAAATTTTGTAATGTAACTATGGGGCTCACATTTTATGTGTACATGAACTGCTTCGGTCAATGCCCATCTAAGCATTTTATCACCTTTCCTCGTTATATGTCCATGATTTTGTTTACCAGCTGAATTACGAACAGATGGTACTATTCCTGCATACGAACATATCTTACGAACAGTTGGGAATCTCTTGACATCTCCAATACTAGATATTACAACAAGTGCAACAAAGTTTCCAACTCCGGGAATCGTCTTTAACAACTGTGCATCTTGTGATCTCTTTACCTCCTCACGCATTTTAATATCCAATTGTCTAATCATTTCTTCATGGCAAGTTATCATATCTAGATAGTTGTCTATTCTATAATCCTCAAGTTTCTTCAATTCCTCTCTAAATGACTTGCTAAAACTTGAACCAGGTATTTTAATCCCATATTGCAGTAATATCCCATGTATGAGATTCTTGTATTTTGTTCTACTCTTTACAATTACATCCCTATGTCGAACCAACTGTTTTAATTTAACAGTGTATTCACTAGGAACAAAACAAGGCGAGATATAATTTCCTCTTAAAAGATCTGCCAGTGTCCATGCATCCACCTTGTCTGTCTTTTTCTTTGATTCGGCAATAGCCTTTGTTTGATATGGATTCGATAGTACTACATCAAATCCCAATTCATCTGTCAAGTATCTATACAGCCAATACCATACTGACGATGACTCCATCACACAACGTGTATTGAGTGGTGTAAATTGTGCAAAGAATTTTTTGAGACTGTCATGATCTGTAGCAACACGCTCATTGAGTATACGCTTGCCATCCTGATCCATTGCTGCAATTTGCAGAAACCTCTTGTGTGCATCTATTCCGATATAGATCATCTTGTTTTTCTTTTTTAGATGGGTAATCTGTTCGTTTGCATTTTCTCTTTTAGATCGCTTTACAGGTGATCGCTTGGATCGACTCACATACCTTCTATCATCTGAATGTACTCTGATCGGCTTCTTCACATATGGTTAGGTCAAGAAATGTAGGTCAAGAAATGTAAACTAAAAGGACAACTTTATGCGATATCCTAACTTAAACACCGCCTTTACCAACTAGAGTCATGTCTAAGATTCTTGCGTACCAAGAGCAGATAGCCACTCTAAAGGCAGAGAAACAAGCAATGGCTAAGGAGATGACACAGCTAAAGAATGCCAAGAAAGAGAGTGACGCAGCAGTCGAATCTCTTCAAACACAACTAGCACAAAAGAGCAAGAACATGCTAAAGGTGTACAAGATTTTGATTACTGCACTGCTAGGACTCCAAGTATCACCTAATGCAATAGTTGCATGCATCACTGCGTTTAAGAAAGTGATTAACATTATTGAACGTGAAGAAAATTTATCCAAGACCAAGATTCGTAACACCAAAAAGAAGATAGATGACAAACAAGAAAAGATTAAAGCTCAAACAGAACAGGCCAAAGAGAAAGAGAAACTAGGAGAGATTTCTAATAATCCTAATACTCCACAATCTCGAAAACCAAAATCGGGTACAAAAAAAGTAAAACTAGTAACCGTACCAAAACCGGTAGGACGACCAAAGGGATATGATGGAATCACACACGATATATCTGCAGACGAGATCGTACCACATAAAAAAGAACAATGTGATGATTGTGGAAGTCAAGATATGACAAACGTGTTCGCTGGACACACAATATCTATGGATTTAGAGTGCAATATCAAAGTCATAATGCATAACGGATACAAATATGCCTGCAATTGTTGTGGCAGTGCAGGTAACACGCTAGATAACATACCAGACGTATTAAACAATACAATGCTAGGCGTGAATTTAGGCTGTATGGCGACTATAATGAGAGAGTGTGGCAGCAGTATAAAGTCAATAACTACATCTTTACAGTGTTTGGATCCACGCATCTCTCACAACATGGTAACTGGAGCAATAAACGAGGTTGGCGACAGACTCAAAAAAGAAGCGGACAAGATTGCAGAACGCAACCAAAAGTCAAGATATACACACATGGACGAGACATCACTATCTCTTTTAGCAGCATTGGGATGGGTTTGGGTGTTGGTAGGTGATTACGGTACGCAATTTATGATAGGACCATCACGTGGAAAGAAATTCCTAAAAGAGAATTTTGGAAAATATGTCTACATACCACTCGTATGTGATGGATATTCGGTGTATTTTTTGTTTAAAATACGGCAGCGGTGTTGGGCGCACGTATTGCGACACGCGGAAAGTGCAGTGTGTGATGTACGTACATTAATGATGTTTCGGAGGTTGCATGCACTATTTGAGATTGCCACTCGACTACAAGCAAAGGATCCCAATTGCGTAGACCTATATCTCAAATATGCGGTAGATGATCTCATACGCGAGACGTTGCGGCTTGCAGCTGCATACAAAAAGATGGATATCAAATTTGGTACTCATCTAGAGAATGCTGCACATGAACTGTACACATTCGTGACACATCCGGGCATGGAGCCAACAAACAATCGGGCAGAACGTGCTCTGAGAAGGCTCGTGCTATTCCGCAAGACGTGTCAACATGTCGTATCTGAGAAAGGTAGACAACGATTGAGTTCAATCTTTACATGTATAACAACATGGAGGCAACAAGGACTCAATCCATACGAAGAAATGCTAAGAGTTGTGCGTGAGACCTAACCATATGTGAAGAAGCCGATCAGAGTACATTCAGATGATAGAAGGCATGTGAGTCGATCCAAGCGATCACCTGTAAAGCGATCTAAAAGAGAAAATGCAAACGAACAGATTACCCATCTAAAAAAGAAAAACAAGATGATCTATATCGGAATAGATGCACACAAGAGGTTTCTGCAAATTGCAGCAATGGATCAGGATGGCAAGCGTATACTCAATGAGCGTGTTGCTACAGATCATGACAGTCTCAAAAAATTCTTTGCACAATTTACACCACTCAATACACGTTGTGTGATGGAGTCATCATCAGTATGGTATTGGTTGTATAGATACTTGACAGATGAATTGGGATTTGATGTAGTACTATCGAATCCATATCAAACAAAGGCTATTGCCGAATCAAAGAAAAAGACAGACAAGGTGGATGCATGGACACTGGCAGATCTTTTAAGAGGAAATTATATCTCGCCTTGTTTTGTTCCTAGTGAATACACTGTTAAATTAAAACAGTTGGTTCGACATAGGGATGTAATTGTAAAGAGTAGAACAAAATACAAGAATCTCATACATGGGATATTACTGCAATATGGGATTAAAATACCTGGTTCAAGTTTTAGCAAGTCATTTAGAGAGGAATTGAAGAAACTTGAGGATTATAGAATAGACAACTATCTAGATATGATAACTTGCCATGAAGAAATGATTAGACAGTTGGATATTAAAATGCGTGAGGAAGTAAAGAAATCACAAGATGCGCAGCTGTTAAAGACAATTCCCGGAGTTGGAAATTTTGTTGCACTTGTTGTAATATCTAGTATTGGAGATGTCAAGAGATTTCCAACTGTTCGTAAGATATGTTCGTATGCAGGAATAGTACCATCTGTTCGTAATTCAGCTGGTAAACAAAATCATGGACATATAACGAGGAAAGGTGATAAAATGCTTAGATGGGCATTGACCGAAGCAGTTCATGTACACATAAAATGTGAGCCCCATAGTTACATTACAAAATTTCATAACAGAATTAAAAAGAGACGCGCGGTAAGCAAAGCAACTGTTGCAACTGCCTCCAAACTACTACGATTGATGTACCATATGCTTATAGATAGGGATGATTATGTCACACATTGTAGTCGAAATCATTAACGTACGGAAGATATTTGAGATATCACTCGGCGACCTAAATGTACAGATTTTGACGAATGGACGAAGAATGATAGTGAGTTAACCACTCGAATGGATATATGTTCGCAGTCCTTTACATGGGAACACATCCCTAGCGTATGCTATGCACAATAGTCGTGAATCAGAGTAAATCTTTATAAGCTATTCACATGGATAATATCATACAAAAAGTGATACTGCTGCTCGATGGTCCCAAGACGCATAAAGGAGAAGAGGTCGAAGAGTTCATCAAGGGCAAGGATATCAAACTCGTCTATCTGCCAAGAGCAATACCCGAGTTCAATCCAATCGAAGAGTATTGGCATCAACTCAAACGAGAGATCAAAGTTGGAGTATACTATGAGACAGTTGAAGAGATGGAAGCTGCTGTGCGTGACTATCTAAAAAAGACACGACATACGCTCGATCTTTTGGCATTCATAAAAAGAGAGATCGTTGCATAATGCGTCAAACTCGTGTTAGCGGCTTTCTTCCTCTACCGGGTTTGTCTTCTAGTCCCGCAATTCCTTCTCGCTTGTATCGTCTTAGCCAATTATACACGGTACGTTCCGTCATGCCAACATGCCTTGCCGTACGTGATATTGTGTTTTTATCAATTAGAACCATCTTTACACCAAAGATTCTAGTTCGTATGTGCGCGTACTTTTTATTTTTAAGAGCTAGAAGAAGATTTTTGTGTTTTGTACTCAAGATATCACTAAAAATTATATCAATGCGTGAATTTTAGTGTTTTAATGGACATAACAGTGAAATTAATTCGTCATGTCACTATAGATATGACCAGTAATTGATGACCTGGATGATATATGGCATTGTACAACATTGCGTAAATGTTTCAACTTGTATGCCCTTGCGATATATTCATAATCTATATGCGTCACTGATACTGTACAATAGTTTATGATGAGTTAGGCATGACCGAACCAGAATGCAGGTATCTGTCTATTCAAGTTATTAGTAGATTGGTGAATTGGTGGTAAAGTTTGATACCCTGTGTTGTTCACTATTTTGAGTCGATTATGCAGCTGAAGAGTGACTTGAAAAGTGTTGTGTGATATCAACCCCACACAATCTAGTCGACATACATCTAGTTGGTAATGTTGGTGGACATCGACTGACGTTGCTCAAAAGACAACTAGACTGTGTATAAAAAACACCATACAGCTGATCTACAAACAGATTGTATCCATCATCTCTAGTATGGAATCACGTTGTTCAAATATTCATGTGTGTTGATCTGTTGCAGATCAAGTATATCTGTATGGTCACACTGTCAATCTGCTCGATCTTTATCGAGTCAACGATTTCAAGAATGTTCGAGATGATGGACTATTTACATCATCTCTAACTTGTATCGTATTTGGTTGATCATTCTTGCTGATGCACCCCAGATCTTCTTTTCATTATAGATAAAGTCACTATACATAATAGATCTGTCTATATTCGCGCTGTTGTTTGTGGCGTTCCGCAGTAGGCCATCTAGCGAGATATGAAATATCTGCTCTACTTCACTATTTGCGCGCAGTGAATGAACATCATCAATTACTGACACAAAAGGCAATATAACAAATCCAGAGTTGTTTGTTATGACTGGTTTCAACTGGCCGACTACTTGATCTACCTCTAGCGTTACACCTATCTCTTCACTAGTCTCCCGTAATGCAGTGTGTAATAGATCGGGATCGTCTTTTTCCATCTTTCCGCCGGGAAAAGATATCTCACCAGCATGATGTTTCAAATTTCTGGACTTTTCAGTCATTATTATGGTTGGTTCTTGATCATATATTACGATCATTACAGCTGCGTGTTGATATTCATTACACCTGAGTGTGGACTCGATCGGTGTAGTTAGCGCAGATCTTATACTAGCAAGTTGCATATATATCAAGTGCAATGTCTATTATTCAAAGTTTTTATTTGCAAGACTAATAGATGAATCACTCATCTCAAGTCGGAGACGCGAGATCAGTCTTACTCATGTACAAAGTAGGTTAGGCAATTAGCTACCTGGTCACTAACATGTACTGAACCAACAAATCAAACAGATCGTAATCTTGGTTATTGCGTCACCACTCCCTCTCTTTGAGATACAGTAAAAATTTCTTTTGACTGGCCCACGATACTTTACCATGTTTACTTTCGCAAAGCCCCAAAAACCTTTCCATTCCATTGATGTGCATCTCACATCTGGCAAAGATTCGGTTCTTTTAACTTAACAGGAGGTTGATAGTTTTCACGCAACATTCTCTAAAAATTTTACAAGTTGTGAAAAAATGGTTAGATCGCCTATTGTAGATTATTGCTGTTTTGAGTTGCAGACAGTACGTTTCTTGAAATACCTGCATCTTAATCTTAACCCCTAGATAAGTTAAAAAACCCGAACAAGGACGATGATAGTATCATGATGATCAATCAAACAGGTGTAACAGAGGTTGCAGATTATAGACTTGATGATCCACGCGGTGTACAGATAGGACCAGTATACAGATCAGTATCAGGTTCTTCTGGACAAGACATACCAGATAATGATCAACCCGAGTTTGACGTATTATTGCAAAACGGTACACGTGCTAGTACGCCGCTGTTTATGACATCAAACAGCTCTATCACATTATACGTGAACGCAACTGACCCACAGGACGATCCAATCACGATTGATATCATACCTGAACTCATACCTGAATCTAGTTTATTATTCATAGATAACAAGAACGGCACAGCTAGTGTAACTGTAGATACCACAGGTATGGATACTGGTAACTATCTGTTCTGGATCAAAGTATCTGATGATACAGAGTTTGATCAGGTGCCATTTTTGGTGAGTGTACAATGAACAGACTTGCAATAGTATCTATCATAATCGGCATATCATCTCTTGTTACCATACTAGCTGTTACAAATATTACAGTCTCTGATACACAGATACAATCTATAGACAGATCAGACTACGTGCCCAAAGATATTGTAGCTGCAAACAATGACTTTGCCATAAACTTTTACAAAGCCATCTACAACGATACTGATCACGAGGACAAGAACATCTTTTTCTCACCAACTAGCATGGCTACTGCATTTTCGATGTTGTATGAAGGAGCTCGCCAAAACACGGCAATACAGATGGAAGATGTCTTTGGATTTGATCCCAATACTCAGAGTCGACATGACACTATCACAGAATTAATGACATCGCTGAACCCTCAAGATCAAAATGTAACACTAACTCTGGCAAATGCCTTGTGGGTTGCAAAACAGTACGAACTGTACGAATCATATACAGATACAATACGTAATGTATATCTAGCAGATGTCGAAAACGTAGACTTTACAGATACTACAGATGGTGTTGTAAAGATCAACAAGTGGGCAGACGACAAAACAAATGGAAAGATCAAAAAGATAATGACTCCAGGCAGCGTCAACGAGTCAACAGTTGCTGTACTAACTAACGCAATCTATTTTAAAGGAAACTGGTTGACACAGTTCTCTGAAAGTGGCACAACAAAGGAGACCTTTTGGACAGGCACAAGTAACGTTGAAGCAGACTTTATGAATCTCTTTTCAAATAAATTCAACTATGCAGCAACAGATGGCATCCAAATACTTCGACTTGCATATGAGGGGGAATTATTATCGATGTTGATTATACTGCCTGATGATCCTGAGAGCATATCTGCGCTTGAAGAGTCTCTCTCTTCCGATATGATCACCAAGTGGCGAGATAAATTGAAAAACGTAAAAGTTGATATCTCGATACCAAAGTTTGAGACAAGTACAAAATATGAATTGAACAAACCACTCAAAGAGATGGGAATGTCTGATGTATTTGACCGAAGTGAATCTGATTTGCGTGGCATGGCAGATGTTGGTGGATTACCAGGTAACATCTACGTTCAAAAAGCGATTCAAAATGCATATGTCAAAGTAAATGAAGAAGGGACAGAAGCCACAGCGGTTACCGCCATAACAGTAACTACTGCGTCTGCTCCCCCTCCCACACCATACTTTAACGCTAATCATCCGTTTCTCTTTCTGATACAAGATGATCAGAGTGGTGCAATACTATTCATGGGCAAGATAGTCGATCCAACTTTGGACTGATCTAACAACCAATAGTTTGTATTGTGTGACAGAGATCGTTTGAATCCGGCAAGTCACGAATATGTTGTATGAGCGCAACGGGATTCGATTCCGGTTCTGTTAACGTGACTGGAGTTAGCATCTTCACAAAATTCTCGAAACTTTGCAAAATATGGAAACGGCATTACATCGGCTATTGTAAATTACTGCTGTTTTGAGTCAGATATTGTGCGTTCTTTGAGATAACGTCATCACGATCTCAGCCCCAGTCAATTGAACAGAACCGAAATCAGATAACAAAGTACTTTGCATCCTTGTGATGTACGACAATTGCTGCTGTTGACTGTTCTGGTATTATCTGGCCTGCTGTTGTAAGTGTCATACCTGACTCTTCTGGACGTAATATCTTCCAAACTAGATTATGCTGCGATATATCTGGACAGCTAGGATATCCCCAACTGTACCGTAATCCACACTCACTCAGGCCTAGATCTGATCGAATTCTGCGATTTATCCACTCTGCTAGTGCTTCAGCTGTTGCGACTGCCAAACCGTGCAGATAGTATGCGTCTGTGTATCTGTCCTTGTTGTTCCATTCTTCGATGATATCTGCAACCTTGTTACCTACAGTCACTGCTTGAAACGCTACGATATCATCTTTAGCAAAATAATCTGCAAGACAGAGATGTTCTGGTTTGGTCGAGCGTGGAAAATCTAGTGTAATATCGCCGTCAGCATAATCTACTATTAGTTTGGTGTCTTTACTATGGCATCTAAAGTATCCATATACTGCCTTTGATTCAAACAAATCCTCGTTTACAACTTTGGTCTTCCATTCATTAAATAGAGCATCTATGTCTTGTTCTTGTACTGCACTGGCTCTACCACGAATACCCCAAGACATCGTTACTAGTGTCTTTTTATCTATCATCTCAAATACCTGATCGATATCTATCTCATCTGTATCTAGGCGTATAGATCTATTGATCATATCTCTATCCACTAGACTTGATACGATATCTGTTGTTAGAGGTGCAGGCACTATCTTACTCTTTGGAATACTCGTTTGATCTATTGTCTTGTTAGATCGCTCTTTCCACTCTGCTAGTTTGTCTCTCCACTCTTTCAGAAATATATCTCGTTGATCAGACATTATCATATCCATAGTCTTTAGACCTTCAAACATAGTATTACAGTAAAAGACACCGTCTTTGTAGATGTGATCCTCTTTTGCAATTCGATTGATATAGTTGCTATTGATTGCGGCCCCTCCACAAAGTATTGGAATATGCATGTTGTGTTTTCTTGCATGATCTACAAACAACTGCATCTGTTTTGATGTGGATACTAGTAGAGCAGAGAGACCAACTGCATCGGGCTGTACGCTCTCTATCTCTTCCATAAATCTCTGTAGTGGTACCTGCTTGCCTAGATCATATACGTCATAACCATTATTCTGAAATATTGTCTTTACCAGATTCTTGCCAATGTCATGTACGTCTCCGTATACAGTTCCAAGTACTAGCTTGCCTTTACTAGTTCCCTTCTCTTTGAGCAGATACTTTTCTAGCTCACTTACAGCTACCTTCATACATTCGGCAGACTTTAAGACAAACGGAAGGATGAGTTGGCCTGATCCAAACTTGTCACCCACCTCTTTCATTGCAGGTAGTAGAGAATTGTTGAGCGTCTTTATCGCACCTGTATGTGTGGTACTTGGTTCTGCAGCCAAATAGAGTTGACCGTCACGATCACGTACTAGAGATTCATCTCCTAGACTCTCTGCAATGGCACACACGACATCATTCTGTATACCATCTTTGAGTCTATTTACAACTCTAAAGTTTACTCGTCTGTTTGCAGGCCATGTAGGATCTACATCGATCTTGTTCTCTTTTGCAGACGTCTCTCCTATATTCTCATAATATACTACGAGCTCTGGTAGTGCATTGCGTCTAGTATTGAATATTAGAGCATCGGCAAGTTCACGTTCCTTTACTGATATGTCATTGTATGGTATGATCTCTTTTGCATTAACGATGGCAGTGTCGAGACCAGCTTGAACTGCATGATGTAAAAAGACAGAGTTTAAGATCTTGCGTGCTTGCGGAATCAAACCAAAACTGATATTACTTAATCCCAGAGTTGTAAATGACTCTGGAAATCTAGCCTTTACTAGGCGTATTCCTTCTAACGTATCTTTACCTGCTGTTAGAAACTCTTCTTCACCGGTAGCCAATGTAAAAGTCAAGACATCAAAGATAAACTGTTCTGGTTTTAGTCCATACTCTTGTCCTGTATTGTACAAGAGCTCTGCAGTCTCTAACTTTTGTTGCGGAGTCTTTGCCATCCCTTTTGGTCCTATGCATAGTGCTATGGCCGGTAGACCATACTTGGCCATTATGGGAGCCAATAGTCTAAATCGCTGTCCATCTCCTTCCAAATTGATCGAGTTTATTATGGGTCGACCAGGAATCTGTCTGACCGCTGCTATGATGACGTCTGGATCTGTAGAGTCTATGACTAGTGGCGCTGTAATCTCTATACTCAACTGTTTTACCAATCTCTTCATAAATTCTAGTTCATCAGAACGCTCAGTGGTTGCAACACAGATATCTAGACAATGTGCACCATCTTTCACCTGTTCTCTCGCAAGATCAACTAGACCCTCGTAATCATCATCGAGTACCATCCTCTTTGCCTTTTTAGATCCTTGGGTGTTTACACGTTCACCGATTATCAGTGGTGGCGGGATCTGTCGCAGATCTACTGCTTTTAGTGCTGAACTAACTCGCGGTGTTGCCAATATGTAAGATGGCTTGGGTTTTTCTAAATACTTAACTTTTGTATTGGATTTGGGGTAAGGTATTGGGTTTCACGCATGGTTCTCTTCGGTTTATCTGAGATAGAATTTTTACAGAAAAAGTACTACGTGACTCGAGAAAATTTAGCGAGAACAGTCTTGTAAAATACCATCACACGTAAATCGAAGAGATCCTAAATTAATATAATCGTACATATTAGTATCTATTGACACTGAGTTACTCTAAAGCAATTTCGTAGAAGGTGTTCTAGACCCTTCTACACCCTTTTGTATCATGCATGTAACACATGATGAAATTGGTGCAGATAAAGAAATTGAGCCAGCCCGACTTATCCTTCATGGTGGTAAATTCATACCAAAAACATTTTTTCATGTTGACAAACCATTCATATTCTTTGTACAAGATAATGACACTGGGCTGATACTATTCATGGGCAAGATAGTCGATCCAACTTTGGGCTGATCTAGCAATTAGTCATTTGTATTGTATGATGCCGATCGAATATCGTTTAAGTCACGAATGTGTTGTATGGATACGATAGAGTTTGAACTCATGGTTTGCCCGTGTATTCATTGATGAGGAATCTGCTATGCCGATCTTCAACATGTGTTCGAACTTCTATTATCTTAATAGTATTATTGGTGGTGAGTTAAGCCTATGCATAGCTCAAAAAAGTTGGTTTCGCCTAGGAACCATCTCTTATTTTGATAATTCAAAAGGTCTTTTCAATATGAAGATGAATCTATCATACAGATACAAAAGATTGATCGTAGACACAAGTCTGTCAACATTAGTAAAATACATAATCCCCTAATCTGACGATACATGCAATGAGTATCTGCATAGAGTTAGAACAATATGTGAAAGAAACTAGTTGCCTACAGATGACGCGATTCGCTATCCATTATCCATTATCCATTATCCATTATCCATTATCCATTATCCATTATCCATTATCCATTATCCATTATCCATTATCCATTATCCATTATCCATTATCCATTATCCATTATCCATTATATAATGACACAAAGTTTGAGGGGTGCCTCTAGATGGGCACCTCAAAGGCGTCAACCTTTGATGATGTGCTATGTATAATACGAGCATCTGCAACGAGTACCTCTGATCTAGGCAAACGATTCGAGAGACTGACCAAAGACTTTTTCAAGATAGATTCAATGTATAGTAGACGATTCAGACGCGTCTATCTGTGGTCAGAGTGGCCCAAACGAGACGGCACAGACACGGGAATCGATATTGTGGCAGAACAGTTTGATGGTACACTCTGTGCTGTACAATGCAAGTGCTATGATGACTATGCCAGTCTAGACATGAAGTCGGTTGCCAAGTTTCTGGCCAAAGCAAACTCGCTCGGTATAGAGAACAAGATTCTAGTGTATACCGGCGATACATTTACTAGTCATGCACAAAAGTTGTTGCTTGACTCCAAGTGTTCCATAATAGATCAAGAACACTTTCGTAGTTCTAGTATCGATTGGAGTGACTATCCAAAGCTTGTACGAGTCAAAGATCAAAAACAGCTCAGACCTCATCAGGTATCTGCACTAAAAGACGTGATACATGGATTTCAAAAATATGATCGTGGTAAACTGATCATGGCGTGTGGTACAGGCAAGACTCTAACAGCACTGCACATTGCAGAAGAACAGGTCGGTATAGGTGGTATAGTACTGTATGTTGTACCTTCTATCTCTCTGATACTACAGAGTATGCGAGAGTGGTCCGACAACGGTACCATACAACATAGTTACATGGCTGTATGTTCAGATAAATCTACAGGCGAAGACGGTTCCATAACAGAACTAGAGTCACCGGTATCTACAGATCATATGACACTACGCCCCTACATTGTATCACGACCAAAAGATGCAATGACAGTAATATTCTCTACGTATCATTCTATAGACGTTATAAAACAAGCTGCAAAAGATGTCCAGTTTGATCTGATACTATGTGATGAAGCTCATCGTACAACGGGCGTAGAAGACAAGTCGTTCTTTACAGCTGTACACAAGGACACAAACATACACGGCAAGAAACGACTCTACATGACTGCTACACCTCGTGTGTACAGCGATGTTATACAAGCCAAGATGGGCAAGGTAATCTATTCTATGGATGATGAAGAGAGATATGGGCCAACATTCCATAGACTGAGTTTTACAGCTGCAGTACAACAAAAGGTACTCTCTGACTTTAGAGTCAAGATTGCAATCGTACCAGCTGATAAAATAGACGCACAGTTTCAGCAATCGGTAACAGACGAGGACCACTCCATACCGTTAGACGAACGTACGTTACTTGCAGCTGTATGGCACGGCATACAGTATCCCGATGATAATAAAACACCAAAACTGTTACAACGTGTTATAGCATTTGCAAATCGTATAGACCGTTCTCAAATGTTTGCAGGCGAGATAACAGACGGAAACAACATTGATCGCAGTTTTGCAAATATCGTATCCCAGTATGAAGAAAAAAAGAACACGGGACATAAAGTCCAAGTCAAACACATGGACGGCAAGACTAGGGCAATAGAACGAAGAGACAAACTACGTTGGTTAGACGAGAGTACTGATGATCCCAACACTTGTAGAATAGTCTCTAATGCCAGATGCCTATCTGAGGGTATAGATGTACCTGCTCTGGACGGTGTAATCTTTTTAAATCCGCGCAAGTCTCGAGTCGATGTAGTCCAGTCTGTAGGTCGAGTCATGCGTAGATCAGCAGGTAAGAAATATGGCTATGTGATATTACCTGTTGCAATTCCAGCTGGTGTAGAATATCACAAGGCACTAGACAACAACAAGACTTTTGCTGTCGTATGGCAGGTACTAAACGCACTACGATCCCATGACGAGTCGTTTGGTGCCGAGATCAACAGTCTGATACTGGACAAAAATACAGAGAATACGAGTCCCACTCCTAGAATCAGCGTATCTGTTCTAGATGATACATTTATCGAGAGTGAACCGATTACAAAGTTCTTTGATCATGTAAAGTCTCAGCTGGTCAAAAAGGTAGGAGATGTAGACTATTATGACAAGTACGGTGAAAAGATTGGTTCTGCAGCTAGTACGATACAGTCTAGAATCGAAAATCTGTTAAAGACAAATGATACCATACAACACGAGGTATCTAAATTTCATAAATCACTACAAGATCTGATAAACGATACCATATCTGAATATGATACTGTACAGGCCCTAGCACACCACATGGTACTTGCTCCTGTATTTGATGGACTATTTACAGGACAGTTCACATCATACAATCCGATATCTAGAGCATTTGAAGATATCATATGTACCATGGGACTACGCGAAGAGCTCGAGATCCTAGAAGAATTTTATGATGAGGTACAGCAAGAGATCAAGAACATCAATACAGGTACAGCAAGACAAGAGTTCATCAAGAGAATATACGGAAATTTCTTTGAATCTGCTGATAAAAAAGGAACAGAACAACACGGTATCGTATACACACCTGTACAGATCGTCGATTTTATAATACATAGTGTACAGTATATTCTCAAGAAGGAATTCAACACCGAATTTGCAGACCGACAAGTCAAAGTTCTAGACCCATTCACAGGCACAGGAACGTTCCTTGCACGACTCATAGAATCTGGATATCTGGGTGAGAACATTTATGAAAAATACAAACACGATCTATACGCAAACGAACTGATCCTACTAGCATATTACGTTGCAACTGTAAACATCGAGACGGTATATTCTAGTGTACGAAACGGACACAGACATGTTCCGTTTGATGGCATCAGTTATACCGATACTTTGAAACTAAACCCACAGTACAGAGAAGATGACGAAATTGAGAGAAGAAATTACCAGCAAAAAATACATGGCGAACATTTCAAAAAAGGTATGAGGTTAGGTCTCACGCACAACTTTTAGGAGTGTATCATAGACGTTGAGACCTTGTTGCTCCCATGTTGTTACACATGTAAAGATATTGCCAACTCGTCGTTTACTCTCCTCAGATACAATACGTTGAGTTACCTTGCGGAATAGCACCATTGATCGTATAGCTCGCTCTGCTCTGTTGTTTGTGTATTCCATACCATAGTATAGCACAAATGTGTATAGATCATCTGCAGCATTAGCTAAATGAACTCCAAATTTACGACAAGATTCGTTGTCTAGTTTCTTGTACTCTGCTGCAAGTGATAATGTCTTTTGCACTAGATCATCTACTCTGTATTTTAGGTATATGTCCACATGATTGGGATTGTCCACCTGTAGTGCTTTTGCAATTTCAAGTAGTTTCTGCAATCTTTTGTACATTAGTACAGTATGTACGTCACACATTGTATCTTTTGCATTTCGCAGTATGTGCGCCCAACAACGTTGCCGTACATTGAATAGTTTGTACACGACATATCCATCCGACACGAGTGGTATCAGAATATACTTTTTGAACGTTTTTTCTAGAAAATCTTTTGTACGCTCTGGCGATATGATGAATTGCGTACCATAATCGCCGACAAGAACCCAGACCCATCCCAATTTCGCAGCAAGGGACATCGACGTCTCATCCATGTAGATTACCTTGGATTTTAGGTTCATTCTCTCTATTTTTTTGACATATTTGTCTAGTTTATCGGCAATCGTGTCTATTGCCCCCGTTACCATCTTTTTAGATATACACGGGTCTAGGCATTGAAGAGTACTAGTTATTGTTCTGATACTACAGCCATTCTTTCTCATTATGGTTGCAATCACGCCTAGAATTGGGCACAACATTGTGTTGTGTAGTATGTCTGGGATGCTGTCGAATGTATCGCCTGATGCGCCACAATCTCTACAGTTGTAAAAGTATCCGATATGGAGTATGTGCAATATTATGATCTGTATGTCAATCGTTCTCTTTTGTCTAGACCTCTTGTTGTCAACATGCTTACTGCCACATCCATCACACTTTTCTTTTTTATGATGTCTTGTCTTGTCTGTTTTTATGTTGTCGGAAACTCCTTTGTGACCCTTGTCTTGTCCTGCTTTTTTCCATTCGCTTTTAGATTTTCTTGTACCCTTTTTTACATGATCTGGTTGTTTTGATGAGGGTACGTTAGAATTGTCGAGCTGCTTGCGTCTCGTTTCTTTGTTCTTGGCCTGTGCTGTTTGTACCTCTATCTTTTCTTTTTTACCCTCTATCTTTTTTCTGGTGTTACGAATCTTGGTCTGTGATAGTTGTTGACCACGTTCTATAATTTTGATCATCCTTTGGAATACATTAAAACAATCATTGATTGAATTTGGAGATACTTGGAGTCCCATAATTGTAGCAAGTAAAATCTCGTACAGTTTCATATTCATTCTCTTCTGCTTTGCAACTTGTTTTTGTAGACTCGTAATGGTCTCTTGTTGTTGTTCGATGGTATCATTTTGCTGCTTGACAGTATCCTCTAGATCTGCTATCTTGGCAGATGTCTCCCTATCTTTTTTGGTAGTCTTTTGTCTCGCGATCTGTCTAGACATTGTCATAATTGGTAATGTTTGGATTTAGCCTAGATTATCTAGAAAAGTTGTCCCTTTTGGTAGATCTTTTAAACCTAACCTCGTACCAAAAAAGCATATAAACGCATTAAACATCAAACAGGTTCGCATCTACACGTCATACTTGGTAATCCACCTTATTCTATGGGCCAAAGTAATTTCAATGATCAGAATCAAAACATACAATATCCTGTTCTTGACAAAAGAATTGAAGACACATATCTCAAAAAAGTCAAAGAGATTGACAAAAATATTGGACGATTGTCATCACTCTACGACTCTTACATTAGATCCTTACGCTGGGCATCTGATAGAATAGGCGGATCCGGAATCATAAGTTTCGTCACAAATGCTGGATTTACTAGTTCAGCATCTGGTGCAGGCGTCCGCGCCTCTCTCCACGAAGAATTCACAGACATTTACTGCTTTGACCTGCGAGGAAATCAACGAACGCAGGGAGAAATATCAAAGAAAGAAGGAGGAAAAATATTCGGTTCAGGCTCGCGCGCACCAGTCGCCATCACAATACTAGTCAAAAACCCAAACAAGAAAAAACACGCCATACACTACAAAGATATCGGCGACTATCTATCCAGAGAAGAAAAACTAGACACAATATCAAAATACAAGTCCATCCAACACATCAAAGACTGGGATACCATCACACCCGACAAGCACCACGACTGGGTTGGTCAACGCTCCGACGAGTTTGAACAGTACACAGCAATGGGCAACAAAGAGACCAAGGCTGGTAAAGAGGTTAGTGCAATGTTCAAATTATATTCACTAGGCGTATCAACAAATCGTGACACATGGGTTTACAACTCATCTAAAGAAAATCTATCAAAAAATATGAAACGAACTATTGATTACTGTAACAAACAAGATTTGTCAAATCCCATACTTGATCCCAAATTTGTAAAATGGAGCCCAAATCTAACTAGTCGATTAAAAAAACACAAAACTGTTTTTAATAAAAAATGTATTAGAATTTCTATATACAGACCATTTTTTAAACAATTTCTATATTTTGACAAAATATTCAATGAAGCTTTATCAACAATGCCAAAAATTTTTCCAAAAGTAGGCTCTGAGAACCTCGTTATTATAGTTCCGTACAATTATAGTGGAATCTCTTCCACACTCATCAGTACTATTACTCCAAATCTAGAAGTAATTCATCATGGTCAATGCTTTCCTTTATACACATACGAAAATGGAGAGAAAAAGATCAACATCACGGACTACGTCTTAAATCAGTACCGAGATCACTATAACGACAAGACAATAACCAAAGAGGACATCTTTTACTATACGTATGGTCTGTTACACCATGAAAAATACAAAAAGAAATTTGCAAGCAATCTATCCAAAGAACTACCACGAATCCCAATGGCTCCAAACTTTCAAGCATTTGTCACAGCTGGACGCAAACTAGCAGATCTACACATACACTACGAGACCTGTAAAAAATATCCACTCAAACCTAAAGCCAACTTTGGCAAGCTCCAAAAGATGACATTTCTTAAAGATGACAAAACAAGTCTAAAAATCAACGGGATAGTAGCTTTTGAAAACATGCCTGATATCAAGTATACTGTAAATGGTCGTACACCATTAGAATGGATGGTTGACAGATACGAGCACAAAGTCGATAAAAAAGGTGGCAGTTATATCATAAACGATCCTACTGAGGAGATGACCGAAGAAAAAACAATAGCAATGATTCAGCGACTCGTACATGTCGGTGTCGAATCCGACAAGATCATTAAAGAACTATCCAAAGAACCGTTTGAACCGAAAGCGTGGAAACCCACACCATCCGGTCTAGATAGATACACCAACCCTAAAAATTATCAGTCAAAGTTGAGAGGTTGAACTATCATGAGCGGTCAGCCTGAGCTCCATCCTGTGCTCGGACACAAAATTGAAATTTTTTGACATATGAGATAAATTTTCAATGGGTGACAACTATCGGACAGAGTTTTGTGTAACATCAGTCATCCCAAATGTGCGGATCTGTTAGAATATCGTTAATGTTAATTTACAAACATTACAAGATTTACTAACCTTTGCAATCTTTATTCATCTAGTATAATATCTATCATTGAAGGCACAAACGATCGGTCTGATAATGGGCATCATATTTGTAGGATCTATACAATACTCGTCTGGGATCGGTGAGTTTGAAGAGATAGACAATTGGGGTTCATTTGGAATATCGGCTCATGGCAAGTTCTCTTACCCACAGTTCATTGACGTAGACTCTGACGGAAATATCTATGTGACAGATCTTGGGAACAAGCGTGTCCAAAAGTTTCTGAGCGATGGCCAGTTTGTTGCTATGTGGGGTACTAGTGGAAAAGCAGATGGTCAGTTTTATCATCCGTCTGGAATAGTAACATACAACGATACAGTATCAGACATCGCAAATGTACGTGTAAATTTTGGCATCTAGGGTGCAATCGGCTCAGGCGGAGGCTCAGGTGGGATCTCGATCAATGTTTGCACTGTTTTAAGAAACAAGCTTTGGTACATCTTGTGAGATGTGATACCTTCAACCAACAATACAAGATTGAATATAGTCCACAAGTTTAGCAACATTTGTGCAGACATGAACATGTATGTTCTACACGGTGTTGATCTACTGTGAGTTCTAACACGCATATTTCGAGTAAATTTGAATCCATTCTCAATCTCCCAACGATCGCGATATTTCTCTAGATCAATATTTGGATCATTTGTTGCAAATGCTCTATACTCTTCTGGGTCATCTCTGTCACGAGTTATTATGATGTAACATCCTGCTTGATCCTTGTTGTTCTTTATTACATATTTTGACACTCTAACTCGTTCTCCTCGTTTGTATTCCTCTATTGCTTTTTTTATGCCAGAAGTGTTTACGCATGGCATCAGATATTTGTGTCTAGTTCCATTCAAGAATTTGATCATAGCAACTGAATAAAACCCACGATCGGCAACAAACAGCGCTGGTCTTGTAGAGTTTATTTCGTAAAAATCTACAATTTTAGGCATAAAATCAGCATTTTTTTCCCCTTTTTTGACTGAAAATGTAGATAAAACAAGTCTTGTGCCGGGGTTGACCAGCTGTGCAGAGATGTGTGTCTCAAATACAGTCGTACCATCTTTCGCTCTACCCTTAATCAGATCTGGATTATCTTTATCATATCTTGAAAAACTCGTTCTGTCTACTCCAATGATAGGATGTCGAGGAAAGCGACCAAGCCGTTTTAGCTCTGACAGGTGTTGCGTCACGGCATACTTGAATATCTCATCTATCGGTTTCTCACACGTCTCTTCGATCCTCTTCCTAATCCATTCGCCTGTAGGTGCATAACCATCACTATCTCTGATCAATCTGGAACGATCAGCAGGAGATTTGTTTGCTACTGCCGCATCTATGATGATCTTGAGTCCGTCCCATTTTGTGTATTTGGCATTGTGATAATTAGATACTTTGAATGGTATCTGATCCATAGCGTTTATGAAAATATATCTATAAGTAGAACGGTTTCTAGATACTGCTTGTCTCAGCGAGTCTGATTGTTTGCGCATTAGATTCCTGAGACATGCAATCCTTATTGACTTTGTTTGATCGATATTTTTGATCTTTTGGTTAAATTATAGTTACTTTTGCGATGTCTGAGTATTCGTCGTGGATCGAGATCTACATCACGTTCAACAGTTCACACTCGACGGTGAGTTCATCAAGGTGTGGGGAGAACGTGGATCCAATGATGGCGACCTCTTGTATCCTAACGATATTGCTTTATATGACGAGATACTATATGTTGCCGATACCGGAAATCAACGCATTCAAGTCTTTTGGACAAACGGTACATACATCAAGAGCATCGGTTCTAGTGGATTAACTCCTGGCAAGTTTCTCACCATCTCTAGTATTGACACAGACTCTGACGGTAATCTCTATGTTGCAGATCAAGGGAATAAAAAGATCGAAAAATTTACAGCTGATGGAGATCTAGTTACTACATTTGATTTTGGAACTCGAGATTACGAGTTTGTACCGAGTAGTGTACTGGTTGATACAAACGATATGCTGTTGATTGTAAATGAAGCAGACAATCGTATACTGTATGTCTCACAAAACTCTACATCTCATCTAAACAATATTGATCAACGAGGACCATTTATTGATAAATATGGTGTGATAACAGATATGACAATTGGAATAAATGGCGAGATACTGCTAGTGGATTCCACATCTCACAAGATTCGCTCGTTTACATCTCCTTACTATGTAGCACCACCTTTTGTAACCAAAGCAGCTCAAAACACATCAACGACTACAGTACACCTTGACAAGACAAAACCAACTCTTGTGGTACCTGGTCCAATAACCTCTGAAGCTACTGACAAATTCAATGATGTATACCTTGGTGAAGCAAACGCAACTGATACTAGTGGTATTCGTGGAATCACAAATACGGCACCAAAACTCTTTACTCCGGGTACAACTATAATACGATGGGTCGCATTTGATAATGCAGGATATACATCATCTGCCACTCAAGCCGTTACCGTATTGGTTTGTGGTAAAACCATATACGACTATAATCTCATAGAGGGCACATCTGGTGATGATATACTGATGGGTACTGATAAAGATGATCTGATCTTTGGTCTTGGCGGCAACGATATCATCTCTGGTGGTTTGGGCAATGACTGTATCTTTGGCGGTCTTGGCGATGATATCATCTCTGGAAATGATGGTTCTGATACAATAAGAGGCAACGATGGCAACAACATAATACAAGGTCAAGATGGATATGATGTGATTTATAGTAGCAGTGTATATGACATTATTGTGTCAGACTCGCACGATCAATGTTATCTGAATGATATTAACACATCTATAGATTGTAACTAATAGTAGCTAAAGTACAAAAGCATACGACTATAGTCACGAACGGAATTGTTTTCTTGTTTACTTTTGCATATGTGAGATCAGAGGCGAAATTTACCTCTAGCGGAACGGATAATACCAAATTGTGATACTATGCACTCGGAAAATTATTATGTTCATGACTATAGAATTGAACGACTTTACGTTTGTGTCGTGCTCTCAAAGAGTGGTAGGTTTTTTGACCTCTGATTTTTTTGTTAGACGTAAACTGTGTTCCATGATCAGATAGTATCTGTGCCAGTTCTCTTCAGCTTGTGTGGGACGAATGGTTACAGAAAAAGCGCGACAAGATCCTATGAGAGAAACTAACAAAAAGCCTTGAGGAACACCATTACATAAATCGAAAAGATCCAATAATTTTCATTTAAAACAACTGCAGGTCAAGGGCGAACAACTTTTGTATTCTGCAACCCCTTTTATCCAAACATAAAATATATAAGTCTATACGGTAAAGTATAGTATATGAATAGATCCGCACTAGATGTTGCTAATTATTATATCGAGAACAGCGATTATACAAAGACCAATCTCCAAATAATCAAATTAACGTACATTGCACACGGTCACATGTTGGCAATGTGTGACGAACCTCTGATCATAGACGATGTAGAAGCATGGAAACATGGACCAGTCATACCAACCATATATCATAAATTCAAACAATGGCAATTATCTCCTATTGGAAAAATATCATATTCGCCGGATCCGTTTGTAAAGAAAGAGAAAGAAGTGTTAGATACGGTGTTTGCATATTATGGACGATATTGTGGATATTATCTATCACAAATTACTCATGAAGATAGTTACTCACCTACACCATGGAAACAATGCTATGTGCCAGGCAGAAATGCAATAATACCGGATGAAGTTACTAAGGCATATTACAAAATCCTGACTGAGGCTCAAACAAATGGTCACTAATACAGATGCAACAAGTGGGCTTATATAGTCATGAACATAATAATTTTCCGAGTGCATAGTATCACAATTTGGTATTATCCGTTCCCTAGAGGTAAATTTCGCCTCTGATCTCACATATGCAAAAGTAAACAAGAAAACAATTCCGTTCGTGACTATAGAAAGTAAAATTAAAAGAGGAAATAACAGAATTGAGATTGCAAAATACCAAACCCAAAGTAACATGAGTACTGGACAGGATGGTCTTACACGAAATGTTCAACTTTGGATAATAATACCCACATTAACATTCAATAGTTTTGGATTATTTATGTTGATGTTCATAACATTTCATTTTATATATTCTGAACCACCAGTACAATGGATATGGATAGCTCTAATCACCGCCTTTGCTGGACTACCATATGGTTTTGCATCTACGATCAAAAGACTCATCAGTGCACTGCCAGGTACTGACTAGCGTCGTTAACTGCTAGACATTTGATTTTTTTAAATGTCGACTAGTCAGCATATCAAATCCTGATGGATATTTTTGGTTGACGTGGAATGAATGGTTACAGAAAAAGCGCGACAAGATCCTATGAGAGAAACTAACAAAAAGCCTTGAGAAACACCATCCCACGTAAATCGAATAGATCCATGTGCAGAAACAAGTTTACATTCGTATTTATCGATCCAGACTATTCTTGATTGCTAGTCGGGTCTTTTCGATTTACGTAAAATGGTATTTTACAAGACTTTGTGCTATTTTCCATATAATCTCATAGCGCTATTTCTGCGCCAATTCTATTCCGGGTAGACCGAAAATATCCGATCTATATACTATATATTATATACTATGTGGTATATAGTACATTGTATAGTATTTACATTACGTAATCTATGTCTGATATTGGTAAATAACCTTCAACATGATTTAAATCAATGAGAACCAAAACAACATCGATACTGGTTATTGCGTCCTTGATCGTAATAATGCCAGTGACGACTGCACAAGCTGATTCGTTGCCTGATCCACCACAATCTGGTGTTGACTTTAATCTGATAGGTGCAGGTGCAACATTTCCATTCCCATTGATTGATCTGTGGCGTGTCGAGTATAACAAAATATACGACAACGTAAATCTAAACTATCAATCTATCGGTAGTGGGGGAGGAATCAAACAACATATAGAAAAGACACTAAACTTTGCTGCATCAGACAAACCAATGAGTGAGAAAGAACTTGAACTAGCGCCAGGTACACTACACATCCCTGAATCAATGGGTGGCGTAGTTCTGGTGTATAACATACCTGAAATACCCGACAAGGGACTAAAACTGACTGGCGAGATAATATCCCAGATATATTTGGGCGAGATTACAAAATGGAACGATCCTGCAATTACTAGCATCAATCCAGATCTGAATCTACCTGACAAGGATATTTTTCCTGCACGTAGATCAGACGGTTCTGGAACTACGTTCATCTTTACTGAATATCTCTCTGTGATCAGCTCTGATTGGGACGAAAAGATTGGTAAAGGCAAATCTGTTCAATGGCACAAAAGCCTGGGTGGGGCTGCAGCTCCTGGTAACGAAGGCGTTGCAGGTATCGTAAAATTAACTGAGTATGCTATAGGGTATATTGAACTGGCTTATGCATTCCAGACTGGAATGTCGTTTGCGTACATTGAGAACGCTGACGGAAGCGCATTCATTGAGCCAACACTAGATAGCATATCTGCTGCATCAAGCGTAGTTGCATCTAGTCTTCCTGCTGCAAAAGACAGTTGGGTAGACGTATCGTTGGTCAACGCACCAGGTCCGGATTCGTACCCACTTGCAAGTTTTACTTATCTGCTTGTATACGACGATCTAGCACAAGTGACTAAAAGTAAAGAACAAGCCAAAGCCGTAATCCATCTGATTCATTGGATGATCACAGATGGTCAAAATTTTGCTCCTACTTTGTTGTATGTACCACTTGCCGACAACATTACCGAACTTGGTAAAGTGGGTCTGTCACAAGTAAAGTACAACGGCGAAACTCTGTGGGAGTATGATCCGCCGACATCTATTCCATCGTGGATTCGAGATATGGCCAAGCTATGGGTCGATGGCAAAATATCTGATCAAGAATACCTCAACGGAATTCAATATCTAGTCAGTCAAGGAATACTAAAAGTATAACTCAGTACTCTTTTTATTTTATTGTTTTTTATGGCATTAGGCGCTGACATGTCAGTTTTCTAAATGTTCATCTCTGACATGTTTTAGTATGGATCTTTTCGATTTATGTACGATGTTGTTTTAGAAAATTTCCCTTCTCACACAAATGCTCATGTGAAGCCTAGTAGTATTTTTTCCCTGTTAAATTTTTTGGCGATTATAAACCTACGGCCCCTAACATATTTTAAAAGAACAAATCACGATCTCGATTATTGTATCACCACTCCATCTCCTTGAGATACAGTAAGAATTTCTTTGATCTCACGCCACGATGCTTCGTCATGTTTAATTTTGCAAATCTCCATAACCCTTCCATTCCGTTGATGTGCACATCGCCTTTTGCAAAAAGAACAGGCGATTAGGTATCCCTTGCCACAAATGACCCTTGAACCACGTACAAATTTAATGTCCGAAATCAGTCAAAAAAAAAAAAATGAAAGGATATATCAGAAATTGATTGAAAATTGATGGATTCTATCTCGATATGTCCAATTTCGTATCTGTTTTACTGTGTTATCGATCAGCAGGTTTGGGGGTTTGATATCCCTAATTGACTATATTTTAAAAAAATTCCACTAATACCTTATTGAGGTTACAAATAAAAACCTCATCATTTCCTAAATAGTTTATGTCTATTGCTCTCTGATCGATCTGTGCTTTTGTAATGTTAAACTTAGTTATACATGATTTAATGTCCGTCTTGTCTCTGTCGTTTAGTCTCGCAATTTTTGTAATTATGATATCTACAGGATCTAAAGATCTCAGATCGATACTTTTAAAATTAGTTATGATGGGAATGCTCTTTTCTAGATAATCTTTAGGTAGGACTGTTATAAATACACTACCGCCCTTATAGACATCTATTCGGAAGCCAGGTTGTACAATTTTTCTTGCAGATTCAAATTCTTCATAATATTCACACGGAATGGTGAAATCGACATCTAATGTAGATGGTTTTAGGTTCAGTAGAGTCATGGCTGTACCGCCTACTGCAACTATTGTGATTCTGTTCGAGATCTCTTTGTCTATCTCATTTAAAAAATCCAATAGTTTTGCTTTATCTAATGACATTGTATATTTTCAACCTCTCTTTGATGTTGTCGATGTCCATGTTTGCCTTTTTTACTCCTGCTGTTTCTAACAACTTTATTGGTTCATCCACAACCTTGATCTCGCATATTGGCATATCTCTTAATACTCGTAGTATGCCGAGTAGTCTATCGCCGAACTCGTACTTTAGTGCAAGAAACAACAAGAGATCGTACTTTATCTTTGGATTCTTTGCGATAATTACTGGAATAGATTCTACCGTCCTCAAATCATCATGAAACATTACAGCAGATATGATATACTCTATACAGAACAGTTTACCTTGTTTGACTTTGTTACCGATCTCTGTATATCCAAATCTTGCAAGATTGTATATAATATCTTCTTGAGCTATCTTGGGAACGCCTTCATGTTTTGCATCGGAGGCTTTGATTCCTGATACTTCGTCTTTTACAGTCAACCAAAAGTCTTGCGGATGCAATATTACAATCTTGTCGTATAGCATCTCTCTGACCATGTTATGCTCGTTTGATTTGAGTAGATCTAGAAATGCTATATCTTCTAATGTGAGACAATCTATTCTTATGTTGTAGATCGTTTGTAATCTTTTTACTGCTGTATGAATATCGATCTTTATCCTAGTTGCTCTTTTGGTGTTGGATCCTTTTAGATAGACTAGCATCTCTATCTTGTTTAATCTTGCATTATTTTCTGGATATATCAGTAATGCACAAGATATTAGAGGAATTTTGAGTAGATGAGTATAGATATCTGACAAAAGAATCTGTAACTCTTGTTTCCCTCGTACAAATTCACGTTTGCGTTTAAACTCCATCTCTGCGAGCATATCCGCTATAACATAACTGTTGAAATTTAGTGATACGAGTGTTGATCTGCCTATCTTCGTTAGTAATGTGATCTCTTCTTGTTCTAGTTGTTTGATCTTTTCATAAGTGTTGGCGTAATGAGCACTATTGTATCTCTCTTTAATCTCTCTTCTGATCTCACTAATGGATGTGGGAATTCCTATCCTCCGTGACATTACGTCTAGTACTTTGTATGTTAAATCCATCACATCATCTACTTATTATAGTAAAATACTATAATATTATACTTTTTGACTATATGTGCTATACAGGCTGTATCATGTACAAGTGTGCTGACAAACCAACCTCGAGTTGACGATGACATTAGAGAATCTAGTCGATCATATTATGGGCAGATGCCTAGTCTTCTGAGATTCTGGTTCTGTTCAATTGACGGGGGCTGAGATCGTTATGACATTATCTCAAAGAACGCACACTATGAGACTCAAAACAGTAGAATTTACAATAGTCGATATGAGACTGTTTCCATATTTTGCAAAGTTTCGAGAACTTTGTGCAGAAAATGCCAACCCCCGTCAAATGAACAGAACCTATGCTACCAATTTATCAAAACACTCATCAGACAGTTATCTAGACATCTAGGATACTCTGATTATCAAAGTTGCATTGTGGTCTATATGATTTGTCTTGGACAGAAAGTGGTCTATTCTAGACGGGACATCCGTCACTCTCTTGATATCACACTTTGAATATTCTCATCTATCGCAACCTCGGCTATGTCGCTAGAGTACTCTGCAATTCGTCTCAGGTCTTCTAACAAGAATCTGATGATCATGGCATTCTCGTCTGAACTCTGAATCGTGTCTCTGATACTCTTCTCCTCTGTAACTATATCACTGATCTTTGAGGCTACATGCTCGCCTTTATCAAAATCATGTTCCTGTACTGCCGTCACTGCCTCTTCAAAGACCGCAAGCGAGCTCTCTACTAGTCCGTTTATCTTTGTCAGCTGTTTTGGCTTGATCTTGTCATTCATGAATTTAACTCGTTTTGCAACAAGTACGGCATGATCTGCAATGCGTTCTATTCTGCTTATTACCGCTCTATATCCTAAACAATCTGATGTCTTTTGTAGTCCCATATCTTTTAAGACAAGTTCGTTTCCAACGGCAATTACGAGATTACGTCTCATGTATAGTCCAAACCGATCTACCTCATCGTCCATGCTGACTACTTCCTCTGCATGAATCAGATCCACCTCTGACATTGACTCAATCGCCTCAACTATCATATTGATTGCCATCAGATACATTCTCTTTAGTGCAATCTCAAATGAGAGCTCTGGCAGTCTAGCGAGTACTTGGATCACTATGCTCTCAGAGCTGGATTCAACTATCTCGGTTCCGATCATTGCAGAACGCACCAACTCTCTGATCGTCTTTGTGTGCTCTGGAGATATCATTATTCCTTTCGTTGTGATCTTGATGGTCTTGTATCCAGACAAGTATACAGAGATTATCTTTCGTTTGATGCTATCGCTAGACTCGGAACTGTTTGACTCTATGACGGCAGTCGTCTGTGCAACTTGATTGCTGTGATTCGGTACTAGTGTAAGTGATTGATCTGAATTCTTTATCATCGTTATGTCGTCTCCGACGTTTATTCCTAGATCTCTTACCCATCTCTTTGGGAGTGATATGATAAAAGTTGAACCACCACTAAGATGTATGCGTCTAGTCTGTGAACTCTCTATAGTCATCGTTATCATGTACTTGCTGTCGTCTATTATTTACGTCTAGTTGGTATTCTATATAGAACTATACATGTATTGTAAAATATGATCATATTCTACTTAACTTTAACAACTAGGCTTTAACTTGTGATCAGAGCAAAGATCAAACCAGATAAACCCGGTAGACTAGCAATATCTGACAAGATCTTCAAGATTGCAGCACTGGCTGCTGGCGCATACGTTCTCGTAATGATAGCTCTGTTGGTATTTCAATTGATTACCGAGTCTTATCCTGTGTGGGAAGAGGAAGGACTGGGATTTATTACAGGTACAGACTGGAATGCAGTCGAAGGACGAGAGTCGTTTGGGGCACTACCATACATTCTTGGAACACTAGTCACTGCGGGTCTCGCAATGCTGATCGGTGTTCCATTGAGTATTGGTATTGCGATGTTTATATCGGACGCACCAGCAAAGATTGGTGGTCCACTCGGTTTTATAGTTGAACTATTAGCTGCTGTCCCTAGTGTTATCTATGGTCTCTGGGGACTGTTTGTATTTCGAATATACTTTAAAGATTGGATCGAGACTCCTCTACATGATGCCTTTGGCGACTCGATCTTTCTATTCTCTGGTACTCCATTTGGACTAGATATACTCACAGCTAGCGTTGTACTGGCGATCATGATCATACCTACAGTCTCTGCTGTCTCTCGTGAAGTGATGAAGGCTGTACCTCAACAACAGAAAGAGGCTGCATACATGTTGGGCGCAACAAAGTGGGAGATGTTCAAACTTGCTGTATTTCCTTACTCCAAGACCGGTCTGATCGGAGCATCCATTCTAGGTCTTGGTAGAGCAGTAGGTGAGACGATGGCAGTTACAATGCTTATCGGAAACGCTACCGGTGCATCTGCTACTCCATCATCGTTCTTCGAGCCCAGCCAAACCATGTCTAGTATTATCGCAAACGAGTTTGTAGAGGCATCCCCCGCATCTATTCATCTTCCTGCATTGATCGGTGTTGCTCTGGTATTGTTGTTGATTGCAATTGTGATAAACGTTGTAGCACACATGTTGGTTACTAGAATGTTAAAGGTAAAAGAGGGTGCAATAAACAATTGAGTACGTCTAGCCAGAGACGCCAAGAGTATCGTAAACTCTTCAAACAGAACGTCGCGAATAGGTTGCTCGTCGACAAGGCAATGCGTATTGTGATATTTTCGTGTGTGGTAATAGCAATCATTCCTCTGGGCAGCATCCTCTTGGAAGTTTTCAAGAACGGAATAGCTGCAATCAGTTATGAATTTCTGACTGCAACTCCTGGCGCTATCGGCACAGGTGAGGGAGGAATAGGTCCTGCGATTCAAGGCACATTGATAATAATAGGTCTCTCTAGCTTGCTCGGTGTTCCCATCGGAGTGATGTCGGGAATATTTCTCTCCGAGTATGGCGATAACAGACTTGCCAAGAACGTCAGATTCTTCAACGATGTATTCATGGAGTTTCCGTCCATAGTTTTAGGAATCTTTGCATTCTTGGTGATCGTATTGTTGTTGGGTCACTTTTCTATCTGGGCTGGTGCATTTGCGCTATCTCTGATCATGTTTCCCATAGTTGCACGTACAACAGAAGAGTCTCTAAAGATGGTTCCGGTTACATATCGTGAAGCTGGGACTGCACTAGGACTCAAAAAATGGGTGATAACATTTCGTATAGTCGTCTCTGCTGCAAAGAACGGAATGATCACTGGCGTATTGTTGTCTGTATCTAGAATAGGCGGTGAGACCGCTCCATTGATAATGACGATTCTTGGCAGCAGTCAGTTCTTTAGCGGATTTGACGTACCTATGGATGCACTCCCACTACGAATCTGGCGACTCTCTCTACTTCCATATGATAGCGCACAACTACAAGGGTGGGGCGCAGCACTTGTATTGATAATAATAATACTTGGAATAAATCTTGCAGTGCGTTACTTTTTTGCAGATCGACGAAACAGTAATATTCTTACAATCTTTAGACTGAGGCATAGGAGAGATTGACCGCGTTATCAATGAAACCTAGTATAGAGACCTCTGATTCGATCAATGTTACATCTCCACCACGATACAAGATGATAGCACAAGATGTTACAGTAAAGTATAGCGGTATACCTGCTGTCAAGAACGTTACTATAAAGTTTCCCGATAGATCTGTTACTGCGTTGATTGGCCCATCTGGGTGTGGCAAGACCACATTTCTGCGATGTTTGAATCGGATGCATGATATGACAAAGAATGCAAACGTAACTGGAAAGGTAATGATAGATGAGATCGATCTATACGACAAGTCAATCGATCCAATATATCACCGCAGAAAGGTTGGCATGGTCTTTCAGAAACCCAATCCGTTTCCAACAATGTCGATATATGATAATGTTACAGCTGGTTTAAAGTTAAACGGAGTTCGAGACAGAGAGATACTAGACGAGATAGTCGAAGACTCGTTAAAGATGGCATATCTGTGGGATGAGGTAAAAGATGATCTGAAAAAGTCAGCAATAGAGCTCTCTGGTGGACAACAGCAACGACTATGCATTGCACGAGCACTTGCAATACAGCCAGAGGTCTTGCTGATGGACGAACCTGCATCTGCTCTGGATCCTATAGCGACACAAAAGATCGAAGAGACTATAACTGAACTAAAGAAAGAGTACACTGTAATTATAGTAACACACAATATGCAACAAGCAATGCGTGTATCCGATTATACAGGATTTATGTATCTGGGCGATCTTGTCGAATTTAATGAAACAAAAAAGATATTCACCGATCCCATCAACGAACTTACTGCCAAATACGTTCAAGGTCAATTTGGATAATGACAAGACTCATTGATCCCTCGTTACAAAAACTATCGCAGACCATGTCAGAGATGGGTGACATGGTTGGTAGATCTATATCTCTTGCGATAGAGTCATACACAGAGAACAAGAACACAATGAATAAAGTCTTTGAACTGTCTAGCTCTATTCGCCTCAAGTACTTTGAAGTAGAGGACTTGACATTTGATATGTTGCTACAGTATCAACCGGTAGCTGATGACTTTAGACTGATTCGTTCATCTACAGAGATATCGTATGCATTCTCTAGACTTGGCCGTTATGCATATGATATAACTCTGGTTAGAGACGACTTTGGTAACATATCTAAATGCATCAGTCCGTTCCTCATAGAATCATCAACCAGAGTTCGACAGATGATCAAAGATGCTGTAATGTCTTTTGCAGAACTTGACATACGCAAAGCAGTAGAGATTCGTGCACACGAGTCATTTGTTGATAATATCTATCGAGCTCGTATACCTCAACTCATAAACTCTAGCAACACTAGGTGTGCACTTGCAGAGACACTGCTGTTGAGATATCTAGAACGAATTGGTGATCATGCTGTCTTTATGAGTGATGCCGTCAACTATATCGTAACTGGAAAACATAGACCAACAAAAGAAGAGATTGCTTCACACACTTGTGTATATGACTGAGCTGATTATGCTGTCGATTAGAATTTTTACAGACGATTAAAAACAAGGTGACTATAAATTATCTGAACATTCCGCCACACATGTATTTTACTCGTACACGTGATAGACACAATGTATTAGATTCTATGGAATATAGATTGATTGTTGTAAATCATTACTTGTAATTACATTGGATAATTTGAGGCGTTCAAGTCTTGTATTTTGGTTCACAAATCATCAAATCAAGAGTCCGTTTTTGATCATGCTTAATTATTATAATGTACTAGTAATTTCGTGAAACAGTATACCGTTGTCATTGGTATCGGAATAGCTGTGATCGGCGTCATGGTCATAATCTTTGGAATGGATATTGCCAAGCTCTCTGTATCAACTCAAGATTATGATATCTTTGTTGATCCCCTCTTGGATAAGCAGAATCTCTTTGTAGTGGGTCGTGTAACTATTCAAAACACTGGACATCTACCATTGACAAATGTTCAAGTAAACTTTGGTGACGGTGACGTGCAGCGTATAGGTACACTTGAAGTTGGCAAAAAGATAATCGTATCCCCTCCACCTGGAAACCCCATGGAGATCGTTATGGTTAGTGCAGACAATGATGTTCTAGTGAGCAAAGGTTATCGAGAGATGCCTAAAATGGTCGGTATGATGGGATCTTGATTTGATGATCATACGTTCTAACAAAGTTCAAACTCTAGATTCATGTGTGTGACGCCTCTAGCAAATTATGGTACTTTTATATGCCATACACTACATTTCTGTACATTTCTGTACAGTTATTGCATCTGCGATCCAAGATCTAATGACAAGAGTCAAGACTTAAGCTATTAAATACGTCCAAGCTGTATAACATACATGGCATCGCCCATTGTAATCCCGATCATAATTGTAGCAGTTGCAGGTCTAGCAACATATCTGGTATATCGGTATATCGTGTTCGATCATTTGTGTAAAAGTAAACTAGATCAAATTCTCTTGAGGTATAATATCGGCAAGACGCCTGCTCAGATAATCAAAGAGTTTTACGAACACAAGGGAGAAGATATCTCGCATGCACAAATAAAATCTATGGAACGACACTATCGTCAAACGGATCCAGAGCAGTTTTTGATAATGTATGACGAGATACGCGAACGAGAGCGCGAGCGATCCTAAATATAGTTGCAAATACGATTATCTTTATCTGACACTACAATCTAGTTTGTCTATTCTGCTAGAATCTATGTGAACGAACGCATACAAAAAAAAAGGAAAAATAATTTCACTTGTGATTATAGATCTAAATTACGGCCTACTGTTGAGATGATACTGGAATCTGGATGAATGGTGTTCCACCTTCTCCTACTACTAGGGGTAACTTGCCATCCCATTCTTTCGTCTTCAACCATTCTAGATAGTTCGGGTTTTGTGCTAGCGCGTCATTTATTATGGATATGGCTTCAGCTTCACCTTTTGCTTCCGCAATATTTGCATTTGCAATGCCTATTGCCTGCGCTTCACGCTGTCTTGCCTCGACTTCTATACGTCGCAGATCGTTCTCAGCTTTTAGTGCATTCTGTTCTGCCTCTACTTTGGACTCTATAGCTTGTGCGAATAGTGGTGAGAACTCGAAATCGGTTATAGAGATTACTTCTGTGACGACTCTAAACTTTTCCAGACGTTCCCTGATCGAAAACTCAATATCTTGTTTGACTTGGGGTCTCTTTGTTATCAACTCTTCTGCGTTATAGTTTGCAGTGACTTGTTTGACGGTCTCTTCTATTGCAGGCTGAATGACTCTATTCTCATAGTCTAGTCCTAAATCTTTATACAAGTTGTGAACCGACTCTCGATTTGGATGATAGTTAACGGTTACTGTAGTTTCTACTGTCTGAAGATCCTTTGATGCACTACTAGTCTCTTTTTCATACTTTAACGTACGAACTTCGATGTTTATGACCTCATCTTGAAATGGGATCACAAAATGGAGACCTTCATCTAATGGCGGATTATTTAGATCTACTGCATTCCAATGTAGCAATACACCACGATGTCCTGCATCAACTATCTTTACTGACGCAGTAACTACAACTCCCAAGATCGCCAATACTAATATTGATATGAGCACTATCTTGGCTGCATTCATATTCACATTCATTTTTGGAGACTGATATCTCGACATCAATCATAATGACACATGTTCATATTAATACCATGTGTTGATTCTATGTTGTGTAAGGCTAAGGCAGTGTCGATACGACATTGGATACTAAAATCAAACAATCAATAGATCGTACTTGTAACTATGTCTTACCCTCTCGGCATAAACAAATCGTCTAGTCTCTAAATACAAACTTGAGAGAATTATCAATCATATACAAAACATTGCTTAATGCAGATGATTTTGTAAATCTGAAATCTAGTCTTGTTCCTCTAGTTTATGATTCTATTTTGTAAGCATCTAGCTTGACAACGTTCTTGTTGTGTTTTGAGCATCAGGGTATTGATGTATTATTTGCACGACATACGAATCTCCTATTTCATATGTCTGTGTAACAGGACTTGTCTTGGAGAATTCTTGACATCTCATCCTTATTCATGTCACGTTCACTACATGTAAAGGTAAACAGCAGACCGCACAACCATACCTCGTTTTGATGTAAAATGTATAGATGTATTACTATTGGACACATGTATGGTTCTGTCTAGTTGTTTGTGGATATGATTCGATGGCATCATGCTTTGATAGTGTGTTTGATTTTTGTGTCCATGTCGTATCAACATGTTATCGTACTTTTGAGTAATTGCTACGAGATGATATTCTACAAGGTACTTTTATAAGTCATGGGGGGGGGGGGGAGTGCTTATTGCTCAAACGTCGCTTGATCTTTTTGATAGTCTTGTTAGCAGTTGTCCCATTTTTAATAGTCTATACGCCTGATGCATATGCGACTCCCCTCGCCATACCACTACCTAGTGATTTTCCCGCCTCTCTTACTATGGGTGATTCTCCATGGACGTACAGTACTTCTAGTACCGATACAGCAACATTCGGTGCTGACAGTACCAAGAGATATCAGATAGATGGTATTCACGCCGGTACATTGATCAAGGCAGGTGATATACACGTAAAAGCCAATACAAAAATACTTTCAAATCCGTTCTTTCGAGGTCAGAATTATGGATGTTATTTTGATATACGCTCACTCCCTTCTCTAAATACTGCTTTCCCAACCAACGTACAACCAGCAGGCAACGCAACCAATCCAGCATCGATGACATTTAATGGAATTGGTGAATGTGCGGGCTGGTCTCCCGCGCAACCAATGATAACCGACAAAGAGATGCGAATCACTCTGACCAACAAAACAGGCAGTAAGGCATGGTATTCATCACCTCGTCAAAATATAACCGAAGCACAACCGATTCCTGCATGTACTACAGATAACATGCACCTAACAACCCAGACTCTCAAAGGTAACACAAAGATGTGCTATGGTGTGTACCGTGACAATCTGATCATCGTAACCAAAAGATTCTTTGGACAATATGGAGCTGCTGATACCATTACAACACCACAAAATCCAGTGGATCTTGATTCAAGCGACTCTGTAGCTACAACAGTGCCAGATCCAATAGTGCCTGTAAACACAGTCGACGGTACAATATCCATGACAGTATCTGGTACATGGACGCCAGGTGAGCAAGCCACAGTATCAATATCTGACGCAGATCAAAACATTAACAGCACAGCAGACGACGATCAAACCATATCAAATACAAAATCTCGAATTCCGACACTGATGACGGGTGATCCACATACGTTAAAGGACGGCGATACAAATAAAATATACGCATATACCGGACGATCCAGCACGTGGATACAATTCCTTCAAGACCCTAGTCAATCTTACATACACGCATTAGACTATAAAACAGATGACAGTCATCGTGGCATAATATCGTGGACTGGTAGTAATCCATCAAATAATGCAGAGACTCTCTCACTTGGAGGCGATGGAGTAGGACCAATGCTTGCTATACCTCTGGGTACACTAGGTGATCTCCGCGATTCCATAAACGACGACGACCTCAACGGTACAGGCAACTTTACAGGACGAAACCTGATAAACTATGACTTTGGTTCACTGACCCCGAACATCCGAAAGAGTCAGCTTACAATAGTGAATAGTGCTGGAAATTATCTGTATAGCGGCGTATTTGCAAGCGATGATACAAGATTCCCAAACCATGATGCTAAATCTGACCTACTAGATATTACCGGTTTTACAGTTTCGTATCAAGCTGGTACAGAATATGTACTGACTGGTTCCAATCTATTATCTCAAACAAACGTAAACGACAACAGTCAGGTTTTGTGGATAATAGAGTTCAGTGAGAGTCTCGTATTAACCGAAGGTGTCGAGTATCCAATCGTACTGGACTTTTTCTCGTATGGATTCTATGGTGACGGTGACGGTGACAGTACAGATGAACGAATAGCCAACCAGATAATACGTATAGCAGCAGAAGAGACTGGTGTCAATACAGGTACATTTACAGGTACAATATCATATATCCTGATAAACCAACTAGATACCATAGTACACGATGACATTTACTGGAATTCAGGACAGACCCAGGTACTAGAGACTCCTTACATCTATGAAACAATCACACCAACAGGCAAAGACGCAACGTTCATCGCGTTTGAAGGTATGACATCTCAAGTAAACTATACCGATCTCAACTCTAACGGTGTCGATACTGTATTATCTGCTCAGCAGTCTATCATTACAAACACAGGTACAGTATCTCTAAATGATACCAGCTATGATACAGGTGATGCAGTAACTATAACACTCGTCGATCCCGATCTAAACAGAGATACTAGCACAGCTGACGTCTATAATGTATTCCAGGATAGTACAGATCTCGATAGGGATCTGGTAGGCAAGAACGCACAGGGTCCACAAGAGACTCTGCTTTCTGGTAGATCGTTGGGAATGTTACTCGAGGTAACACTAAACAATACGAGATGGCAGTCTGGTACGTGTACTTCAGACATCGCAAATGTACGTGTAAATTTTGGCATCTAGGGTGCAATCGGCTCAGGCGGAGGCTCAGGTGGGATCTCGATCAATGTTTGCACTGTTTTAAGAAACAAGCTTTGGTACATCTTGTGAGATGTGATACCTTCAACCAACAATACAAGATTGAATATAGTCCACAAGTTTAGCAACATTTGTGCAGACATGAACATGTAAGTTCTACACGGTGTTGATCTACTGTGAGTTCTAACACGCATATTTCGAGTAAATTTGAATCCATTCTCAATCTCCCAACGATCGCGATATTTCTCTAGATCAATATTTGGATCATTTGTTGCAAATGCTCTATACTCTTCTGGGTCATCTCTGTCACGAGTTATTATGATGTAACATCCTGCTTGATCCTTGTTGTTCTTTATTACATATTTTGACACTCTAACTCGTTCTCCTCGTTTGTATTCCTCTATTGCTTTTTTTATGCCAGAAGTGTTTACGCATGGCATCAGATATTTGTGTCTAGTTCCATTCAAGAATTTGATCATAGCAACTGAATAAACCCACGATCGGCAACAAACAGCGCTGGTCTTGTAGAGTTTATTTCGTAAAAATCTACAATTTTAGGCATAAAATCAGCATTTTTTTCCCCTTTTTTGACTGAAAATGTAGATAAAACAAGTCTTGTGCCGGGGTTGACCAGCTGTGCAGAGATGTGTGTCTCAAATACAGTCGTACCATCTTTCGCTCTACCCTTAATCAGATCTGGATTATCTTTATCATATCTTGAAAAACTCGTTCTGTCTACTCCAATGATAGGATGTCGAGGAAAGCGACCAAGCCGTTTTAGCTCTGACAGGTGTTGCGTCACGACATACTTGAATATCTCATCTATCGGTTTCTCACACGTCTCTTCGATCCTCTTCCTAATCCATTCGCCTGTAGGTGCATAACCATCACTATCTCTGATCAATCTGGAACGATCAGCAGGAGATTTGTTTGCTACTGCCGCATCTATGATGATCTTGAGTCCGTCCCATTTTGTGTATTTGGCATTGTGATAATTAGATACTTTGAATGGTATCTGATCCATAGCGTTTATGAAAATATATCTATAAGTAGAACGGTTTCTAGATACTGCTTGTCTCAGCGAGTCTGATTGTTTGCGCATTAGATTCCTGAGACATGCAATCCTTATTGACTTTGTTTGATCGATATTTTTGATCTTTTGGTTAAATTATAGTTACTTTTGCGATGTCTGGTACTTTATCTAGTGGTACACCAAACGGACTAGGCGGTACAACCTTTGCATTACAAGAGACTGGACCCAATACAGGCACATTTACAGGTACATTTGATGTACCGGCCCAGTTTTGTAATGGCGCTGATACCGTATATACAAACGGTACAAATATCGGTGTAACATATCTAGACTTTAGAGATGCGACAGGTAGTATCGTCACAGCTAGTGATACAGCTAGTATTACATCTAGTACGATGGGTGATCAAACCCCTCCAAATACACCGTCTATCAATCCCATAACCGGTAAAATACGAACTCATCAATACTATGCTGAAAAGATAAACAGTACATCTCTGATAGAATATCCAAACCCTACTGTCCTGTACAACACATTACCATTGTGCAAGGCCGATATCAGTGGCACACATCAGACAATACAAATGACAACAGACGGAGATATTTTGTTCAAGTATGCTCTAGATAAAATACAATTTGACGGTCGACTATACCTGACTCTGACAGATCACACTCCCAAAAAGACCATATCACTAGATTCTATATTTGTCCAACAGCGTGGTCATTGGTACAACTATAACAGTACTCTTCCAAAGAGTATACTGGATCAGTTTGGCAACTTTACCCGCATAAACACCAAACTGTTTGTGACCAATGACACCATACCAAACCAAAACATATTCAGTAACAGCTCTACGGGCTCACCTCTATACTATAAAGACCACAAAAAGTTTATCATGGAACTGCCAGATGCTGTAAATACAGTAACCGTTGTATCTGGTACAATATCCGGTGTCAGTGGTACGGTATACGTTCCACAGGGTGATACTGTACAATTGAGCGCAGAGATACTGTGCCCGTTTGGTCATCTACAACCGTCCCCATCCGCCCAGGTATTTGATCTAGGTATATCTGCAGATAACGCAACAAATGGTCTCGAGATAAAGTATGAATTTACACCACAGACATTCTATCAAGGTGCCAAAGAGCAGCGACCCACAAAATTCTACTGGATTGCAACCGACTCTGACGGCAACTCTGTCAACGGCGATACGACTCGTACCATAACCAACTCATACAACTTTACCATTCCTCTAAGTGCATCTGGTACATATGATATAGTGATATACGGCTCTGATGCTGAACGTACCCTGATAGGTACACATGCAAGTTCGTACACGTTTGCAGCTGCACCATCGACTAACCAAACCACACCCACAACACCTGGCCAAACGCTAACGATAACCATACCAAATACCACTCCGTCTACTGCGACTATTGGTCTCAATACTCAGACAGCAAATGAGATAAAGTTCATCACTAGAGAGACCTCTCAAGGAAACGGTACTAGATATCATCACCATGATGATGATTCTGATGATACCAGAGCTGACATTACCATCCATTATAACACAAAGATAACCAGCAAAACATTCGATGTCACGTCAAATACATTCTGTTATAATGCTGAAGTAAAAGTTGGCGATGATATTACGATACCAAAGTTGAACAGCTATATGGCATTGGCGCTAGAGATCACAGACTTTACTCCTAAATGTACCAACTATCCCAATATCTCATTTGACGGTAAACTGGTATTAAACAAAGAGGTCTATATACGACTAAACGGCACTGACGGTCAAAACATCTTTTATCATGTGAACGGCACAAACGACATTGTACAGATACCAAAATGTACCAGTACCAACTTTAATTCTACCAACAATACACTAAAGGGCAATACAGAAGCATGTTACGGCAAAGACGGCACAGACACTATTATCGTATCCAAGATACTTGCAATCTTTGGAGCTACAACAGAGTCTATTCCAAAGTCTGGTACATCCACGGACCCGCCTAAAAAAGATGATCAAGACGACAAAGACTCTGACAAGTCAAGAGATCTAGCAAATGCGCCAACCTTTGGTGTCTCACAACTCACCGGTGAACAATTGATAACTTGTGGCTACAAGATGGATGATACCTGTCGCGATATTACCGCATATCATGTACAGTACGAATGAGATACAATACAAACCAACACCACACACACATTTGCAATAAAGACTCTGGCACCAAACATGCTATATAATGTCATACTGGCATTTAGTGTACCAAACGTAGGCTCTTCAGTGAGTGCTGCAGAAGCATACATTTCTGTAACTCTTGGAATAAACTATAGTGAACCATCATACTATTACGTCGAGAATGTACTGGTACACGATCCAAACAACATCATAGACTATGACACACAAAACACAACAGTATCTAGAGTATCTTGTTCGGGTGACAAACTAGAGTGTACACAAGTGACGTTCCCGGATGTACTCTTCCGTGAGGTAATGAACCATGAACCATTTGCAATACAGGTAACTGATACTCTGCGGTTCACATCCATAAACTACATGAACGAAGGTGTCTTTGTTGAAGGCCCATCATTAAATGCACCGCCAACAATACGCCCAGGCCTGACGATATCTCGTGACGATGGCAGACCAATAAACTTGGTACTAGTACGTACAGACAAGGTATCTGATCTATGGGCCGATGCACTTGGCAACACGTGGAGTCGCAACTCTTTTGGTAATTTCGTAATTGTCGAACATGCTCCACATGCTGGTACAGTCCCAGTATGTACAGACATCAACGACAGAATATGTGCACCATTCAAAACTAAACTCGATTGGCACAATCAAAAGATGATCGAGTTGCGTGACTCGTTATACGATGCATACGAGACAGAACCATACGCCGAGATTGATAGTATCTTTACCTACGAATTTGATGATATAGATCCACGCACTAGAACATTGATGAATCTTGGTTGGTTAACCGAGTAGGTTTATGTCTATAACTATTGCAAATGTTTGTAGAAAGAAAAGATAAAAGTTCATTCACGGAGAGAACGGTCTGACGGTTCCAGCAGAATCTTTACAATTCAGATCAATAATCGATACCACACAGTTTGGAACGTAAAGATCAAACATATCCACCAAATGGAGTCAATAGTGATTACATGTAGCAGATGCTCCCAAGGTACTAATTATCACAATGCCAAATATACAAAATGTGGGTGGATTCAAGATCACATATACATCAGTAAACACATCTCCCTCTATTTGTTCTAGATTGATCAGAGATAGTTATGGTTATGGTTATGGTTATGCGCTTACAATCGACTGGTTGAAGAAAAGAATCGAAGAGACGTGTGCTAAATCAAGAGGACGTATTCAAGGATGCCGTGTGGGAACGGATCTTTTTGATTTACATTGGGTAGAACAATTACAGAAAAATCACAAGATTCTATAAAGGAAAATTAGAAAAAAAGCCTTGTGAAATGTCATCCTACATAAATCGAAGAGATCAAAAAATATGAAGCTAAAGACACATAGCAGATCCACTGACTGTATAACGTTGATGATCATCTATACACAGATGCTGTTGAATTTATGGACCGTCTTTAATATCGCATTATTGCGAGAGAGTTGACAAGTTACCTCAAGATGACTATCTTGATCTTTTGGAGTCATTAATCGGAGAGATTCCGAAATAACTGATCTTTCTGTGAGCGAAGACTTGTCTTTTTCTGTGAACCCTTGCAATGTCTGGAGATTGTAGTGTTGCTATGAATTCTTGTAATCCTTTTGTATCTGCAATAATCAATCAAACAATTTTGGAATCGATTCACTATATGGTGCACTTGCAACTCCTTTCTCTGTGATGATTCCGGTTATCAACTCTGGCGGCGTCATGTCAAATGCTGGGTTGATGACATCGATCCCTTTGGGTGCTGTTCTACTCGTTCCCGTTCCTGTAACTTCTGTATCTCGTCTCATCTCGATTATTACATCCCTTGCATCTGTATCGAGATCTATGGTGGATAATGGGGCTGCCACATAGAATGGAATGTTGTGCTGTTTGGCCATCGTTGCTACTTGATACGTTCCAATCTTGTTAAAGACATGACCAGTCCTTACAATACGATCTGCACCTACGACAACCTTGTTAACTAGACCATTTGCCATAGTGTATCCAACAGCTGTATCTGGAATTAGACTCACATCGAACCCATCGTGTAACAACTCAAACGCAGTCAGTCTAGAGCCTTGCTGTACAGGTCTCGTCTCAGTCGCAATGACTTTGATCTCTTTTCCACTGTCTCTTGTTGCACGAATTACTCCTAGCGCTGTTCCGTATGATACAGTTGCTAACGCACCTGCGTTACAATGTGTCATTATACAATCTCCGTTATCAAATAACATAGATCCATTCTTACCCATCATCTGATTTGTTGTAATGTCATCATCTGCCATCTCTTTTGCTGTCTCTACGATGTTGTGTTTCATGTCAGATATCGTCTCCGACGATTCTGCAATATTCATAATCTTGTCGAGCCCCCACCTGAGATTGATCGCAGTAGGTCTTGTTGCAAGCAGTACATCTCTGGCAAGATTGAGATCTCGTAACAACTCGTCTCGTACATTGGCATTGCTGTGTAGTGCAGCTAGCGCCATCCCAAACGCTGCTGAAACTCCAATTGCGGGCGCTCCACGTACAATTAAACATTTTATTGCGTCTGCAACTTGATGATAGTCTGTATATGTAACAAATACTAGCTCGTTTGGTAACTTTGTCTGATCGATCATTATGACCTTATCGTCTTCCCATCGTACAGTTCGCAGTGAACTTGAATCCATGTGATTGAGATGTGATTATCTCTTAATAATCTGTTTTTATCTTGGGCGATTACGGATATATCAAAAGTTCATCAGCATTCGATATTCATCTTGTTGTATCGATAACTAGTGCTTTTTTTGATATTTAGAATAAATACTTTGATCGGCATCTTGCTGTCACAAGATGTGTGTTGATATGTTACATTCCATTACAAATTCCATATAGTAATCTCTCTAGTATTATTGTAACTCGATACTGTACAGTTATCTAACATGATGACTGTCTGTTAGTATGATACTAGTAATAGTATAACATGTTATGGAACAGTTCAATTAAACAATGATGGATCGAGTTTGATGGGGATACACTGGTGGCTGTTTTTTGATGTGTCGCATACCCCAGTTGCTTTCATGCGTGACAATGGTACTCGGATTGCATAGTGTACAGATCAAAAAAGAGATAAATCTCTGGCAACACATCTAGAGTGATGAATCGCTGTAACTATTGCAACTCTGTTTTTGGAGATCGTGTATGCTACTTTTGTAATAAGCGATGCTGCACATCGTGTATGACAGACGATAAAAGTCGTTGTAAGCGATGCTATATCGAGAAGAGGCGATTGAGCCCAGGAGCAATCCTAAAGAAGAATAAACTAATCTTGATCTTTGCTGGACTCTTGTGGCTATATGCTGTCTTTCCAGGTCCATTGATTCCTGGACTAGATCCAACCTTTTATGCAATATCTATAGTGGCTGCAATATTGATCATGATTCCATTGGGACTAGCAATGTTCTTTTGGTCACTGAATCCACCAACATCTGATACAAGAAGGAGATGATATGTGACGATGAATGTAGAGAGTTCTAGAGTTTGGTACCCAAACACACAGATGAGCGAATGGGACGATCGACCCACAATCGAATCTGCTAGAGGTGTCTGGCTCATAGACAGTAAAGGGAACAAAATGATCGATGGAGTGGCATCGATGTGGTGTAATGTTTGGGGACATTCCAACTCGCGCTTGATCAAAGCTATCACAAATCAGGTGAATCATCTACAACACACATCCATGTTCAATCTGACCAATAAACCTGCAGAAGAACTTGCACATCGTTTGATATCGATATCGCCTGGCATGGATCGTGTATTTTATTCTGATAATGGTTCATCGTCTATGGAGATTGCGATAAAGATGATTTTACAATACTGGAAGAACCAAAACGTAAAGAGAACAAAGATTGGAGTATTGGAGAATGGATATCATGGTGATACTTTTGGTGCCATGTCTATAGGATATGTCCCAGAGTTCTTTGATGCGTTTCGGGATCAATTGTTTGACACCATCAAGTTTCCAGTCCCTAATACGTATCGTATACCTGAATCATACACTCTACAAGACTATCAGAACTATTGTCTAGATCAGATTGAAGATCAACTATCTACTGGTAAGTTTGCGGGATTTGTGATGGAGAGTGGAGCTCAAGTTGCTGGTGGCGTAATTATATACCCTGATAAATTTCAGTCCGAGATAGCAAGGATATGTAAGCGACATAATGTGTTGTTTGCACTAGATGAGGTTGCGACTGGATTTGGTAGACTCGGCTCTATGGTACAATATACGGCACAAAACTCTCAACCCGATATTGTGTCCTATGGAAAGATGCTTACTGCTGGTTATCTTTCAATGGCAGCCACACTTGCCACAAAGTCATTGTACGATGAGTTTTTGGGAGAATTTGATCAGAAGCGACATCTCTTTCATGGTCATACTTATACGGGCAATCCTATTGCGGCCAGTGTCGCAAACGAGAACCTGAGTATGTATGATGATTATCAACTAGTGTATACTTTGAGGTCTCTGTCGGAGATATTTGCTTCCTATCGTGATACGTTATGTGAGATTAACTTGGTTGGTGATGTTAGGCACAAAGGGATGTTGATGGGAATCGAACTCGTCTCGGATCGTACAAAAAAGACACCATTATCGGCCAAACAATCGATCAACAAGATCATCTTTAAAGAAGGGCAACAACATGGTGTATATCTGCGCACATTGGACAATATCGTAACGGTTGTTCCACCGTTGGCAATCACATCTCAAGAACTACATATATTGTTAGACCGAGTGGTCGAGACAATAAAATCTACTAGTAAGCATTATGCATAACATTTCAATTATGTTTATGGTACATGTTTCTGTATTCAATAGATGTGTGATGTTGTTACTCGATTTGTGTATTGTATAAAAGAGACGAATTCTAGTTTAATACGATAATGTGTGGTAACTTGTCTCTGTTCATGTTTGTATTCACCAAAATCAAACATATGTCAATAATAAAACTATGATATGTGTAACCACAAGAGAGACAAACATTGTCAAAAACGAGTTAGATATCTGCGTACTGGTACACAATGCTACCCTGTATGATTGTACAAGATATCGGATTGCTAAATACCACAAATTTGAATTAGCAGAACTGAAATCTCACATATCTTAATGTATGTCTCTGTTCTTTAGCTTGCGTAATAAAAAAGTCATCTCATAGATTTTGTGGTAAATAGTTTTTGCCTTTCTTCTCTTCTTTGATTTTATCATGTTAAATACACGATTCCATTGCTGTAGTTGATTTTGATAGTTTATGATTTGATGTAACCACTCATACTGTTTTCTTTGCAACTCTTGTCTAAATTTATCATCTCGGACCATTCTGTCGATGTATTGAGCGATCGATTTTGGATCTCTTGCACCCTTGTAAAACGGATCGTTATCTGTGTACCCTAATTCGTCTGAGTGAAAGACAGGTACTCCACACGCTATTGCCTCTTTTTCTATAGCTGGCGCATACGCTTCTTCAATATCGCCCATTACAGCATCAACAGATTTGTAATAATTTACTATCTCTTGAGGGTTTATTTTTGGAATCAGTTTTACTTTTTTCGGCAGATTCTCAACAATCTTTGTATAATATGACTTGTCTATTCCCGACCAGTCTACTAGATGTACTTCAAAGTCAGTACTGGTCTCTTTGATGGCTGACATCAAGATATCTGTACCTTTCCACGGCTCAATTCGAGCAGGTGTTAGGAATGTAAATTTTTCTTTCTTTATGTGTGGTTTAGATACTGGCTTTGTATTGTACCTTTCAAAATCTATTGGATTGACTATCTCTTCTATGTGGTCGTTACGGTAATCTCTTAATCTCTCTGTATAGTATCTACTACCTGATACAATTGTATTTGCGCTAACTAGTATATCATCATACAATTTATTACGGAACCATCTTCTTAGACCGGAGAGATCTTTAAAGATCCTGTCTCTAGGACCTATGAAATAATCGTTGATGTAAGGAATATAATCGACATTGGCAAGATAGCATATTAACGCAGAATCCCATCCAAAACAGATGACAACATCGTAATTCTCCTTGATATCATCGAACTCTTTACGTTGTAATCCAAAGTTCACATTCTTGAGGTATCTGGGATTTTTGCCAGGTATAATCTTGTTTCTAAAACCATGCGTATACAACATATCGGCGTTGGGTATTATCTTGGACAAGGTGGCACCAACACTTACAAAATCATTAAAGATCAGTACGCGAGGATCATTCAATGGCTGACAAAAAAAAAAAAAACGTCTAATAAACTCTAGTTTGCTATCTGCGATAATTTCTGGACTATGTGGCTTGGCTAGTATGTTCTGGATAATCATGGGTGGTTATCTGATGTTGGTCTGCCTTGTGATGAATTATTGGCGAGTTGATGTATTTTATATGGGTATGAACTTGTCATGAGCAAAGAGATTTAAACCGATCACTGTAGATACGTGGTATGGATCCAAGCTATTATTGGTTGTTTATGTTGTTTCTATTGATTCCATTGTCTAGAATCATAGTTCGTCTTATATCACGACGCGGTGATTATAAAGTACCGTATACTGAACGTACAAGAGAACGATATACTAACAATGGCCAAGATCTTAAATCTTATATAGATCCATCTAAACGTACACGTGAGATGCAGGTGCTAGGATTGATTCACCAAGGCGCAAATACGTTTGAAAAGATTCAGGGATCGACCAATATGGATGCTAGTGATCTAGAGTCGGTTTTAGCAGACCTCGAAGCACGCCAAATGATCAAGGTACGTGAAAAGCGAGGCGTGTTTGGGTTGAGGATCGAACTATATGCTACCAATAAAGGATTCAAAGAGTACTATTCAAAGTAGACTCGTATCGATCGAGTCTTGAAATATCTTGTATAATGTCGCTTCATCTAATTTTGGTATGACTGGAATTGTCCCCAAGATTGGTAGAGACGTAATGTCTCGTAGATCGTCTGCAAGTGATTTTGGTTCATAACCGTCAGAGTCTATGGCGTTTATTATTATGCCACAGATAGGTATTTCATGCGTTCTACACATCTCTACTGTCAATAGTGTGTGGTTTATTGTACCGACTCTGTTTCGAGTTACAATTACTGTTCGTATGCCCATCTGTTTTATCATGTTGTATACAAAGTAATCTCTAGTTATGGGTGTCATTATTCCACCAATCCCTTCAACCAAAATCATATCATGACGATTACATAACTGCGTAAAGGACGAGATTACTAAATTCATGTCTGGCTGTACTCTTGACGACTTTGCAGCAGTGTACGGTGAGGCTGGCAATTGATAGTGTTGTGGATTTATTAAACTTTGTGGATCATTACAATGTGCAGCTCTGATCAATATGTTTACATCTGTCAAGTCTGGATTGGACGAATTTGTACCTGTAGCAAATGGCTTCATTACCCCAACATCTATGTCTTGTTTGTGCAGCAGCGTGGCCAATCCGGCTGTTATGCAAGTCTTGCCTACATCAGTATCTGTCCCGGTAATGAATAGTGACTCCACAGTTTGATATCTCATATGACATTATAAAAGTAGCAAGTACCTTACATGTCATCCTTTTATCGATCTCTTTGATTTATCTATTGGATGGTCTTGTTGCATGAATGGTTCTGTTCACTTGACGGGGTTGAGATCGTTATGCTGTTATCTCAAAGAACGTACACAGTGACTCAAAACAGCAGCAATTTACGATAACCAATGTGACGCCGTTTCCATATTTTGCAAAATTTTTCGAGAATTTTGTGCAGAAAACGCCAACCCCAGTAAATTAAACAGAACCACAAATAACATGTTAAAAAAAGTCATATGGAGTAATCAAAAATCATACCCGGATAATTCACCACCGGGTTCGTTTATTTATCCAGGATGCAGAGAGAGTCAACACACGCGTGGGAAACAGCAGGCGACAGTGTCAGTACAGAAACATATCTGAAACCCATAATAACAGTTAGTGGTTGATTCTTTTTAACTTTGAAACAGATACAAATTGCGTCATACTTGGTACTAGTATTGTTTGCTATTGGTTTTCAGACAGGTGTATCTGAAACAAAACTTCAAATTGATTGTACAAACAAGTTAACTTTATCATCGTCTCATCAATGCATGCAATCTAAACCAATGTTGTTTATTCATAGTCAACAACAATGTTATATTCCTCAAGAAAATGATGCGGAACACAATGTTGCGACATTTACTCTTGACTCATTTCCATTTATGCAATGCGATCCTAATACTGGAAGATGGACAATTAATCTCTACTCGTTTTCATTTTTATTCTATCTTTTTTATTTAGTTGTAATTGCTGTGCTCATCTTAATCGGACTTATAATATTTATCCGCATAAAAAAATGCGTACAAGACACTAGTGTCACAAATCCAAAGACTCGTACGAGAAGCAACAGTATTAGACTGTATGCGTATTATTAAGAGTGCTCATGCCCAATCATCAAACATGATAACAATGAATCAATTTGCCTCTAGAAATCACACATGTGTTTTATTGTACCTTAAAACGTGAGTATGATGTAAGAAATACGCATACAGTCTAAAGTATTTTTCATGTGTTCAAAATCAAGCGATTTGTATCCCAAATGCGTGAATTTATAGATGTCCAATTCTCATTCACCGGACCACTCACTATGGCCAAACACATACAAGAACAAATAGGAAAACAACTGTTCGAGACTATGGAGATCAATGTGTGATTTTTAGCTGTATGATGCAATGCGGACATGTATTCAGTAAACTATATGATCTCGGATTTGTCTATTTGGTGCATGTTTAGTATGTGTTCGAGACTAGAGGTAGATGATCGTCAAATCTTATATTGTTAGACTATGTGTCATATAGTAACGACTGGATATCACATATTGCCGAATTTGAGGATCGTTTCACTATTGTTATATTTGGATATCTATCAAGATAACACATGCATGAATTTATCACTAGATGTAAAGAGGACGTACTTGCAGGTATTGGAATAACAACTCTGGATGCAGCCAAACTGTTCAATGTACCAGATGACGAACTAGCATACTTGTCTCAATGTGCAGACGAGATAACCCGAGAGATAAATGGTAAGCAGATCGATATGGAACAGCTTGCAAACATCAAAAAGAACGCATGTAGCGAAGACTGTACATTTTGTAGCCAGTCTGCATTCTTTGATACTGGCATCGAGACATATCAACTACCAGAACCATCAGAGATAGTAGCAAGTGCCAGCAGGGCAAAAAAAGATGGTGCAGACTCGTACTGTTTGGTTGCAGCGTGGCGAGCTCCATCAGAGGCTGACTTTGTCAAAGTATGTGATATTATAGATGCGATAAATCACAAAGTAGGAATAAACATAGAATGCAGTCTTGGATTCTTAAATAAAGATCAAGCTAGACGATTAAAGGCTCTTGGTGTAAAGAGATACAATCACAATTTAGAGACATCTAGATCAAAGTTCCCAGAGATTTGCACAACTCACACTTTTGACGATAGGCTAGACACGTTGTACACTGCAAGAGCTGCAGGTTTAGAGCTATGCACTGGTGGAATAATTGGACTAGGTGAGACTCGTGATCAACGACTCGAATTAATACTAGATGTAGCTAGATTGTTTCCAGAAGAAGTCACAATAAACATACTGGTTCCTGTACAAGGCACACCATTAGAATTACAGCACGAAATCCCAAACTCTGAGATACTTCGTGTATTTGCGGTTACACGCTTTTTGTTACCTGAATCTGTAATCAAGATATCTGGTGGTCGTGAAAGAATGCTGATCGATTCTGGTGAACAACTTCTTAGAGGTGGAGCAAACGGAATAATTACAGAAGGATACCTCACCATGAGTGGAAACAAGTTCCAAGACGACTTGGAAATGATAGGGCGCATTGGACTCGAGACATAGATTCGTTCGAGATGAACTAGATAGATTGTCAACTGCTGGACTATACAGGCAGCTCAAATATGGTACAATCGATGGCAGTTTTATCAAGGTAGGAGATAGTTCTCTCATAAACTTGGGTAGTAATGACTATCTTGGCATGCCTCCAACTAGTATCACTCCAAGTCAGTTACAATCTAGCTCACGTCTAATCTCTGGCAATGATAACTCTTATCGTACACTTGAGAGTATGCTGTCGAGGCACAAGTCCAAACAAGCTAGTCTTGTATATCCAACTGGATACATGGCAAATATTGGCGTGATATCTACCTTGGCAAGTAAAGGCGATCTAATCGTCAGTGACGAATTAAACCATTCAAGTATAATAGATGCATGTAGGTTATCTGGGGCAGATATCGCAGTATATGCACATAATGACATGTCTGATCTCGCATTAAAACTCAAAAGAGATGGGCGACGCAAGTTTGTGATATCTGAAGGTATATTCAGTATGGATGGAGATTATGTAAATCTAACAGAACTAGTCGAGATAGCAAAACATGCTGGAGCTATCACGATACTCGATGATGCACACGGTGACTTTGTTGTAGGTCGTGGTGGTAGAGGTACGATGCACAAGTTTGGTGCTGTGCGGGATATTGATGTGTACACAAGCAGTCTCAGTAAAGGACTAGGATCCTTTGGAGGCTATATTGCAACAACTCGTGATGTTGTAGATTTATGTATAAACCGTTCAAGATCATTCATCTATACCTCTGCACTCCCTAGTTTACTAGTCCAACATGCACAGATGCGATTGAAGATGGATCATACCAAATATCGAACCAATCTACACAAGAACACGAGGCGACTGAGGCGAGGACTAGAACTAGCTGGATACGATATACGATCCAAGACGCATATAATTCCAATAATTATTGGTAATGAGCAACATGCTATGGATCTTGGAACATGGTTGTACAATCGTGGTCTATTTGTGCAACCTATACGATATCCTACTGTTCCACGTGGTGCTGCAAGGCTACGTCTCTCAGTCACCGGATGGCTAGATGCTGCAACGATCGATAAGGCGATCTCTATATTTGAAGAGATGTATGCGATGATTTAGCGCAGTGCGTCAAATCCACCAATTGCAGGCGATCCTACAATTACTGCAAATGTTACCAAGATCCCTAATACTATGCCAACTATGACAAACCGTTTGTTCATGTATACCTAGATGGACACTCGATTAAAAAAGCATTGCACACTAGTTTGTAATTTGTCTCTTCCCCTAAAATGGAAACATGTTGTGACTTGCGTCATCTTTAGATATCTATGTGTAACAATCACGTATGTTGTATTTTATGACTGGTCATCTATGTTGGGCTGACATTTGTATCAATCTAGATTTATATAAACAGAAATTTATATAACCACATGACTAGTATTCTCTTTGTCTGTGTAGAGAATGCAGGTCGTAGCCAAATGGCAGAAGCATTCTTTCGTAAACATGCTCCCGAGTTTGATGTGTCTAGCGCTGGAACTGTTCCGTCCAATCAAATCAATCCTGTCGTTGTACAGGTAATGGGCGAGTTGGGAATAGACCTAGATGGTAAACCAAAAGTCATATCTAATCTGATGATCAACAACTCGGATCGTATTGTAAATATGGGTTGTATGGACAAAGAGATATGCCCTGCACTATTTGTAAATGATGTATTGGATTGGAATATGCCTGATCCAAAAGAGAGACCGATAGATGAGGTCAGAGATATTCGCGATCAAATACAAATCAAAGTGTTGGATCTGATCAAATCTATCAAGGAATGAACTGGTTTGGTATACTCGAATTGGCAGATATTTCTTGTCGAGCTGATGGGAACATATATTCTAGTCGTCTTTGCAACTGGTTCAATAGTATATGATTGGCGAGAGTTTGACGGCCAACTTGGAATTCCATTTGCTGCAGTAGCTCCTTTTGTGGCACTATTGTTTGGTGTCTATCTGTTTAGCAAGATATCTCTTGCACATTTCAATCCTGCTGTAACTATTGCGTATTATATCACCGGACACACATCAAAGAGGCAGTTACCTTATTACTTTGCAGCAGAGATAATTGGCGCAATATTGGGCTCAGTATCGGTATTGTATCTTGTAGGTGATTATGCAGATCTTGGCTCAAATGCACCCCGTCTAGATTACTCTATGTTTGTTGTATTTCCGGTTGAAGTACTAGCATCTGCTATGTTGATGTCTGTTATACTCTATGTGGTGTATACTGGTGGCTTGCGTGGATTTAGTGGCGTGGCGATTGGTGGCATGGTTGGGCTAGATATCCTATTTCTCTCATCCATATCTGGCGCATCAATGAATCCTGCTCGTGCACTCGGACCTGCACTTGTATCTAGTACGTTTGAACATTTGTGGTTGTACTGGACTGCACCATTTGTTGGAACTGTTATTGTCGCATTAATATCTCGTTCCAAATTCAAATGAACAGTCGTGCTAATGGTAGCGTAAATGTTCACATCAATGGATATTTTCAGTTTACGTGGAGAAGAGCGGTTATGGAAAAAACACCACAAGATTTTACAAATAAATCTGGCGATTAGATACATGGGATATTCGATTTACATGAGATGAGATTTCGCAAGACTTTTTCCATATTTTCCCTTATCGGATCTTGTAGTGCTTTTTCTATAACCGTTCTATCTCACACAAGCCAAAGAGATCCAGACGCACAAGTCTATATGTGTACTAGATTCCATATTCTTGTGAAAGATATCAAGGATATGTTTAATGACCATCAGACTGTATCCAAGATTCAGTCAAAATTACCAACGTTGTTCAAATTAGCCGAACTCGAATCCACACGAGGTGGAAAGATAGGTATGGAAGTAGGAACGATCAGAGAGCGAATACTGATCTCATTGTTACGATATTACTTTGGCAAGAATGATGTAAATATCAATATCCCGATAACAGATAAAGAGACAGATGTGATCGTTTTAGGAACTCCGATATCTATCAAGACAAAGACAAAGAGTCTGTCTGGAGTAAAGATAGTTTGGACAGTAGATTGGGAGATGTCTGAAAAATTTATCAAAGCCTACAAACCATCAACTGCTATATTATTTGCTTTAATCGATTGGAATAAAGAGATCGATGGACTGTTATTTATTCCTCTAGACGTTCAACAACAGATGTTTGATGAGATGAAACTCGATTACTTTAAAGGAATAAAGCATGGAACAAATCCTAGAGGCGTAGAATTCTCCCAAGATGCTATGCAACGTATGATTTGTCATAGTAACACACCATCCATCAAAATTAAATGGGAATATAATGAAATAGAGTTTGACATTTATGAAAAATGGGATCAATATTGGAATGAAGATTAGAGTATAGTGTTTGTAGATTTTATTCTATCCTTGGCGATCTGTACATATCCTTTATTGTTATCTATCATTAAGAATTTACGTTTTGACTGTATGGCTGCAACAGCTGATGTGCCTGATCCACAAAATGGATCAAATATTATATCGCCCTCAAACGTATACAATTGAATACAACGATATGGTAACTCTACTGGAAAAGGAGCTGGATGTTGTACGCGTTTTGCACTCTCTGGATTGAACTGCCAAACACTCTTTGTATATTCTAGAAATTGATCTCTTGATATGGTACTCTTTTGTGCTCTACGACCAAAATCACCTTTACTGAATACAAGAATATACTCGTGTACATCACGAAGTGTTGGATTTGATGCCGACTTCCAACTTCCCCAAGCAGTCGATGATCCTGCCCCTGCTCCCTTGGTCCAGATTATCTCCCCACGCATTTGAAACTTGTTCTTTAACATGGAATCTATGATAAATGTGTGATATGGAATGTAGGGCTTTCTTCCAACATTTGCTATATTGATACATGCTCTACCGCCATTCACTAGCAGTCTATAAGTCTCTGCAAATACCTCGTCCAACATGCCAATATACTCATCTAGACTCTGATCGATATCATAGTCTTTACCAACGTTGTATGGTGGTGATGTGACCATCAAATGTACGCTAGAGTCAGGTATACCTTTGAGATTACGACTATCTTTGCATAGTATCTTGTTTGTGTATCGACCTAGATCATTCTGTTGATCATTTGTAGTAGCAGATTGTACATCAAATAACTTTCTAGCATAAAATTGTGTAGAGTCATGATTTATTCTAGATGTACCACCAAATCCTTTCATGGCAGTACCGTCTCTTGATCTAGATTTACTAGAATGCCTCTTTATCTCTGTCTGTGACATAGATAAATTAAAACTCCATCATGTTTTAAACGTTGATCTATCTGTATATCTGAACGCATTTCTGTTATTGCGGAATTTGATCTATTCGATTTACATCGGATAGCACTTGGCAAAACCGTTTTCATATTTTCCCCATAGAATCTTGCAGTACTTTTTCTGTAACCATCCCTCCCGTGTAAACCGAAAAGATTCTTCACATGGATAAGAGAGCCGCCTAGTCATCATCAGATTGTTTTGATTCATCTTTTGCATTGAGTGACTTTTTCAAATAACCGCTAACTTTTGTTGGTTCAGGAAAATCTACTTCATCCATACTGTTACATTAGATTGCTAAAGTTATTAATGTTTACGTTTGCCCCTATTTCTATGGATACGACATTTCTTGAGGAGTTGAGACAGCAGTTTGATCGACACTGTGCATCGTCTGACAATCTAACGAAAAAGGCAACAAATGTAATGACAATCGCAGGAATTATTTTAGCCATATTCATTGGATTCTCTATACCTACATTAGGCCAAGACGGTAGTTCCATATATTGGCATGTGGGCGTTTTATCTAGTACTGTGTCACTATTTATAACAATTTTATTATGCATGTGGTTAAACAGTCCTGAATCACTAAAAGTCCCATTCTTGGGAGAGGAGCTAGGAAAAAAGGAAAATCAGAATTTGAAGGATGGTTAAACATGTCCTATAATTATTATCGATTTTTATGCAAGGAGTACATTAATTGCTTGAGAGATGCAGAATCAAAGATTGACTCTAAATCTACGCAACTAAATCGTTCAATATTATTTTTTGTGGCAGGAATTATTGCTTTGCCTCTCTCTGTAGTATTAGGGGTTCTTTTAACTTATTGAGGGCGGTAGTAAATTGACAGGTTCTGTTCAATTGGCGGGGGTTGAGATCATGATGACGTTATTTCAAAGAACACACAATATGTGACTCAAAACAGCAGATTTACGATAGTTGATATGAGATCGTTTCCGTATCTTGCAAAGTTTCGAGAATTTTGGACAGAAAATGCCAACTCTCGTCAAATGAACAGAACCTAGAAAAAGCTTTGCAAAGTACCATTCCACGTAAACCAAAGAGATCCTAAGGTACGTGTAGGTATTGTACTACACAGCTAAAACTCTGCTTGAATTAACAATCAAGTAAAAAAGGGCGGCATGATGTACGTCTACAAGTAGAAGGGATATGACACACTGGTCTTTCACGGATATGAATTAGAATTAGTTAATCATCAAAAGATCCTTACAAAAGGCAATGTACATATCAGCGGAATGGGTGGGTTTTATGGATTTGCAAAATTGAACTTGGCAAAGTATCGAGGTGTGAGATCAAAAAAGTTTCTGCCATGTCTCATAGATGGCGTGGCGATACAATAATCGAAACTGCGAATTGTGTGATTTGTTGCTTCAATGCACGTTGGGGGACGTACATCACTAATCGTCTTGATTTAACATTTCATGGCGTCATCTTTTATGTACTTCACAATAATCCGTCAATCCTTCCTTATCCATCTTTTCATCGTGTTTTGCTAGGATCTCTTGTCCTATTTGGACCAAATCTCTTAAACATCTTTCACAGATATCTTTCCCTTTGATGTGTTCGTCCATTTCTGGATCTCCCAACCTCATGTGAAATACATGTTTAAACTTTGATAATAGAAAGCACACATTACATCTGATTCGTCCATCATACAGATCTTCGTCTTCTTCATGTGTCCCCCAATCATCAGGCCATGGATATATTCTAACCATACAGGGTTCAGTCATTGTATTGTCAAATGTGGGTTGGTTATTAAATTCATCTACAAGACACATATGGTATTATTTGTACCATCTTGATTGTATTGTACCTAAACATATGTGAAGAAGCCGATCAGAGTACATTCAGATGATAGAAGGTATGTGAGTCGATCCAAGCGATCACCTGTAAAGCGATCTAAAAGAGAAAATGCAAACGAACAGATTACCCATCTAAAAAGGAAAAACAAGATGATCTATGTTGGAATAGATGCACACAAGAGATTTCTGCAAATTGCAGCAATGGATCAGGATGGCAAACGTCTACTCAATGAGCGTGTTGCTACAGATCATGGCAGTCTCAAAAAATTCTTTGCACAATTTACACCACTCAATACACGTTGTGTGATGGAGTCATCGTCAGTATGGTATTGGCTGTATAGATACTTGACAGATGAATTGGGATTTGATGTAGTACTATCGAATCCATATCAAACAAAGGCTATTGCCGAATCAAAGAAAAAGACAGACAAGGTGGATGCATGGACACTGGCAGATCTTTTAAGAGGAGATTATATCTCGCCTTGTTTTGTTCCTAGTGAATACACTGTTAAATTAAAACAGCTGGTTCGACATAGAGATGTAATTGTAAAGAGTAGAACAAAATACAAGAATCTCATACATGGGATATTACTGCAATATGGAATTAAAATACATGGTTCAAGTTTTAGTAAGTCATTTAGAGAGGAATTGAAGAAACTTGAGGATTATAGAATAGACAACTATCTAGATATGATAACTTGCCATGAGGAAATGATTAGACAGTTGGATATTAAAATGCGGGAGGAAGTAAAGAAATCACAAGATGCACAACTGTTAAAGACAATTCCAGGAGTTGGAAACTTTGTTGCACTTGTTGTAATATCTAGTATTGGAGATGTCAAGAGATTCCCAACTGTTCGTAAGATATGTTCGTATGCAGGAATAGTACCATCTGTTCGTAATTCAGCTGGTAAACAAAATCATGGACATATAACGAGGAAAGGTGATAAAATGCTTAGATGGGCATTGACCGAAGCAGTTCATGTACACATAAAATGTGAGCCCCATAGTTACATTACAAAATTTCATAACAGAATTAAAAAGAGACGCGCGGTAAGCAAAGCAACTGTTGCAACTGCCTCCAAACTACTACGATTGATGTACCATATGCTTATAGATAGGGATGATTATGTCACACATTGTAGTCGAAATCATTAACGTACGGAAGATATTTGAGATATCACTCGGCGACCTAAATGTACAGATTTTGACGAATGGACGAAGAATGATAGTGAGTTAACCACTCGAATGGATATATGTTCGCAGTCCTTTACATGGGAACACATCCCTAGCGTATGCTATGCACAATAGTCGTGAATCAGAGTAAATCTTTATAAGCTATTCACATGGATAATATCTTACCAGAATCTCAAAACCATATTTTTATAGTATGATATACTGAATTAGATACATGGCAACAGATACTGCGACCTTGGAGATCAGCGAACTAGAAAAGTACATACTTTTGCTCATATATGTAGATGATGAGCCAATATATGGTAGGCAAAAGCTTCAACTAATAATGTACATGCTAGGCAGTCCTTATCCAGAGATCAGAGAGTGGTGCAACTATACGATAAGAGACGATGGTCCATATAGTGTAGTTTTAGATGACACTTTGGAACGTCTAGTACGAATAGAACTAGTACAAGAAAAAGACAACATTGTTCAATTAACAGAACAAAGCATAGAATGCGCAGTGATCATTGGAGAAGAGAAAGGAGGATTTCCAAAGATTCAAGATCCATTTAACTTAACTATGACGTGGATATTTCATAACTATAAGCATATTATGAATGACGTAACTCTTCCAGAAGCATTGTCTTATATGTACTGCAAGCATCCAGATATGACCAAAGGCTCTGCAACGTACAAAAAACTAAAACCAGATATCAAAGAACACATAATTTCGATGTATGCGAAGGAAAAGATGAGTTTTGGTAGAGCCGGAGAATTGCTAGGAATACCCAAGCACGTAATAATGGACGAATTGGCCAAGAGAAAATTACTGCGGTTTGGAAATTGAAGATATTTGACTCGTCACCCCTAATTGCGATATTTAATCAATTCCAATGCCCAGAAGCATTAGATGTTGTCTTACAGTTGGGACACGAGTTGGCAATACCTCATTTTGTTTGGAAAGAATTAAAAGACAATAGAACACGCTCAAATATTCAAAGATTGCTTAACGAGGACAAACTCGTACGGCTAGAAAATAATTCATTTCAAGAGATCGATAATTTTCAACAAGGATACGATATAGATGCGGGAGAAATATATGTAATCTTGACCTATCTAAAACTGGCGAGATACAAAAATAACATCTATTGCATATTAGATGATAAAGATGCACAAAAAGTAGCATCAGGATTAGAAATAAGACATACTGACTTGAAAGGGTTGTTAAAGATACTACATAGTAAAGGAGTTGAGTGTCCAAAAGAGATTGATGAAATTATAGAATTACTTGAAAGATCCGAGTTCAGTACTTCCAAATGTCTCTTTAAATAACGAAAATTATATAGAAATAGAAAGATCTATAAAGGGTTTCTAAAAATAACTTTTGTTGAAAAACAAAAATGAATTAAATGGACAGCGATTTAGAAGACATTTAGAATATTCTCGATATACTGCATTTTTAAATGATTTAGATATTCCTGTGTCTAAAAAAAATAATGCAAAGTTTGGTAAAGAAGATGTTTTATCCATTATGTTTAAAACAGCCATGTCTAAAAGTACAATAACTGGACATTCAACTTCAATGAAAATGAGGAAAAAGCGTGCTCCATCTCCAGAATATTTTAGACTGTTATTCAAAAAGGCAGCAGCTGATTTTGACAACTTTAAATTTAAAAGGTCAGTAAAAAGCAACATCGCAGCATTACAAGATATGGGTCGTTGGTCTAAAGAGCCAAAAGATATAGCAATTGATCTGCACAAATATGCACGATATGATGACAAAACAGATACTAAACTATGTTATGGTCCGGTTGACGACAGATATGCATTACATGAAAAGTACATGACAGCACAAGTCATAAACGAAGGCGAAACACTAGTTGTGTCAAAACATGCCATGTACAAAGGGGGACCAAAACCCCAATTTTGTGCGTAAAATCATCAAAGATTGTGAAGATCTGCGTCTGGACATTGGTAACTGGTTGATGGATCGTGAGTTTCTTACTACACAGATCTTGCAGCTGCTGCAAGGTCGAGGTTACACATTTCTCACCATCTGTCAAAATAACGCCAAGACAAGGCGATATCTAGAAGAGTACAAACAAGGAAAACGTAAACGAGTATCAAAACGTACGATCTCTAATGGCAAAGGCTTGTCAATGGACTATTACATGATCATAGAAGAAATTGAAAAGGATGGTAAAATAGACTACATTCCATTTGCAACAAACAATCCAAGAATTGATACAAAAAAATACGCAAAGCGATGGGTTATTGAAACTGGATATAGGGTAGTCGATAAGATGAGATTACCAACTACAACTAAAAATGAATCAGTAAGAGATTTGTTGTTTTCTTTTTCTCTTTTGTTTTATAATGCTTGGATCATAGCACGTAACATAGATGATGAAAATGATCCATTGAATGTTGGTTGGTGGCACATTCCTCAACTTACGTTCAGAGATCTTGTGCTAGATTACATTGAACTCTATCGAGAAAAATGGCCTCCGCCAAAGATTGCCGCTGCAGCTTGTTAATAAGCAGACAGTTGGAAGTACTGGAGTTCAGACCCATCTAAAAGTTTCAAATAATGTTTAGTCAGCAGCATTCACACCGTACACTTTTCCTGAAATCAAAAATCCACAAACAGAACTTTATGTTTTCTATAGCTCTGTTCAATGAATATTTTTGCAATATGATGGTTTAGGGATGGTTTACATGAAAACACATCATATGTACAATTCGGAATCAATTTCACATTAAAATTAAAGCTTGTTGTATTGAAATGTCGTTTTTTACTACAAAATGAACAAGATTCTGACAATCAAAAGTTAGAAATCATTAAAAAATCAAAGGTTTGCAAGTATTTGTTTTTTAATTATTCGTAAGTTATGTGCGGCAACCCTAAATAACAATTCTTGAACCATGTGTTCCCACAATATCGATTTTAGACCTTCGCCAAACAGACGCTTCATTGTAGAAAATACACCTTCCGATGCAGAGCGCTCACCATAACCGTTTTTCTCCCCCATCTTGCTTGATTTTTTAATCTATCTTTTTTTGTGATCTTTGTTACATCTTTGCATTTTGAGCCAAAAGTTAACTGAATCTGAGCAGTTTTACTTCTAACAGTTTCAAGATATGTTTTGGCAGTGTATCTTGTTGGTGTATTATACCAAAAGTATTTAAGCTCTGATTTAGGCACGAAATCTATGTCAATAAGAAAGTTAGAAAAGAAGGACGTATTAAGTATCATATCCCAAAGACGTAAACGTGTAAAATTATCTGTCATCGCAGATCAATTTAATATTACTCAGCAAAGGGTATGTCAAATATATTCACATTATATCAAGACAGGTTCTCCGCCTGCACAAAAGAAGATTGGTCGACCAAATAAAGAACCTACACGAAAAGAGATTCAAACAGTGATGAAAATATACAATAAACGTCATTTTGGTGCAGTTCGTCTTACAAAAGAATTACGACGTTTGCACATACAAATCAGTTACAGAGATGTACGAAAGATAATGTACAAAAAGGGTCTAATCATTCCATCGCCTGCAAAGCAAAAACGTCGGGGCTAGATTCGTTTTGAGAGGAAATATTCTAATGCCATGTGGCATGTAGACTGGCACGTAATAGATGACCCAAGATGGGGAACTCTATACCTGATTTGCTACCTAGATGATGCTTCTAGATGCATCACGGGTTTTGGGGTCTTTAAGCGTGCAACATCAGCCAATGCAGTCAGTGTGTTGAGAAAAGCTATCAAAAAGTTTGGCGTACCAGCACAGATACTATCTGATCGTGGAACACAATTTACATCTGCTAAAAAACCAAAGAACGGGCGTAAAAAACTTACATTATTTGAAGCAGAATTAAGCAAACGAAAAATAAAACAAATACTTGCAAGAGCAAATCATCCTCAGACCAATGGCAAATTGGAGAGATTCTTTGGAACATTTGAATCGGAAATTAAACATTCCAAGAGCATAAGAGTATATATCAATTACTATAACAAAGACAGACTTCATTTCTCACTAGATATTGATAATGGTGAAACGGCTCTCTTAACTTATCGGAGGCGGCTGGGATTTAGGGTGGTTCTTGGAATTACATTCGTGATAAAATCATCATAATAAAAAACTAAAAAATTACACGATTCATGCTTTAAATATCAAAAAAATTACACGATTCAAGATTGTTATTCAATAATATGTAAAATTTTTTGTGAATTGTTTATAGGATTGTCAGTACACACAAATTTTCGAGATCTCTTAAATTTCAACTGCCTCCAATAAGTTAAGAGAACCGGTGAAACACCTCTGAAGGCATTTAAAAATAAACGTGCCAGTGCCAAAATTAGAAAGAATCCCAACTGGGCAAACGAAAACTCTGAATTTAAATAGTTTTGGTATAAGACACTCATCCCACGTAAACCGAAAAGATCCCTCAAAAGTGATGGTACTAACCTCATAGGTGGATTTCAAACATTCTACAATTGTACAAATTATGAATCTCTAGGCGGTAAGACCCCGCGTAAGAAGCATTGATCTTGATCGATGGTCTCAACAAATAGAAGACTGTCATTCAAAATGTGAGTCTCTACAAGAGATCGCTATAACCAATCTCTCTTTTTGTTTTACATATTTTGTTTAATTAATAGATCTTTGCGATTTTTTATATTTTGATTCTCAGCTCCCCCGGAATCACACAGAACACAATTCCAGAATGTTTTTATGGCGTTATGGGGATAATATATCATGGCAATCGACACTACAACTCTAGAGATCAGCGAACTAGAAAAGTACATACTTTTGCTAGTATACATAGATGACGAGCCGATACACGGGAGGCAGAAACTTCAACTAGTGATGTACATGTTGGGTGATTCATATCCAAAAATAAGAGAGTGGTGTGATTTCACAATGCAGGATGATGGTCCATACAGTACTGTCTTAGAGGATACTTTGGATCGCCTAGTACAAATGGAACTACTAGTCGAAAAAGACAATGCTATTCAATTAACCAAGCATAGTATAGAATATGCCAGAATCATTGGAGAAGAGAAAGGAGGGTTTCCAGAAATCGAAGATGCATTTAATCCAACTATGGGGTGGGTATTTTATAATTATAAAAACACTATAAATGATGTAACTATTCCCGAAGCATTATCATTTTTGTACTGCAAGTATCCAGATATGGCCAAAGGTTCTGCAACGTACGAAAAACTCAAACCGGATATCAAAGAAAACATAATTTCAATGTATGTAAAGGAAAAGATGAGTTTTGGTAGGGCTGGAGAATTACTCGGAATGCCCAAGCACATAATAATGGACGAGTTGGCCAAGAGGGGATTACTTCGGTTTGGAAATTGAAGATATTTGACTCGTCACCATTGATTGCGATATTTAATCAGTTCCAGTACCCACAAGTGTTTGATGTTATTTTACAATTAGGTCACGAATTGACAGTACCACATGTTGTATGGAATGAATTAAAGGATAGCAGAACATGTACAAATGTACAGAGATTGAGAGACGAACATAAACTCACAAAGTCAGAAACGAATTCGTTTCAAGAGATCAAAGATTTTCGAAAAGGGTACAATATAGATGATGGTGAGATAGATGTAATATTGACATATATAAAACTAGGAGGATACAGGAATAACATCTATTGTGTATTAGATGATAAAGATGCACAACGAGTAGCATCAAGATTAGGAATAAAATATGTCGACTTGAAAGGACTGCTAAAGATGCTAGGCAATAAAGGAGTCAAGTATCCAAAAAAGATTGATGAAATTATAGAGTTACTTGATAGATCCGAGTTCAGATCTATCTAAAAGTTTCAAATAATGTTTAGTAGATATCATGTACAATTCGTTTTAACAGGCGCAAACGGTAAGATTTTGGTTTACCTACTCATAAATAGAATCTGACCGGATCTCTTCGATTTACGTGGGATGGTATTTCACAAGACTTTTTCCTAATTTTCTCTTATAGAATCTTGTAGTGTTTTCTGTAATTATTCGTCCCACGCGAACCGAAAAGATCCCAGTTGTATGTTATAAACACACACAATCTTTTGATCCAGAACAGTATGGACAATATACAAGACTGTCTGCTCACAATCGCTGGATTTTGCGATCTTTCATACCTGAAATCTCAAGTCAGCACAACTTTGCGGAACTCACGTAGGTTCTGTTCAATTGACCGTGGTTGAGATCATGATGACGTTATCTCAAAGAACGTACAATATGAGATTCAAAACAGCAACAATTTACGATAGCCGGTGTGATGTGTTTCCGTATCTTGCAAAGTTTCGAGAATTTTGTGCAAAAGATGCCAACTCTAGTCAAATGAACAGAACCACCACGTATGGTTTATATGTATTTCAAATTGATGAACGCTACATACGTAATGCAATAGGCGGCGCTTGTAATGAGGTGTGGTAATTATGCCATCTTGTGATTTATAGGCCTCCAGTTACGGATACAGGAATGAGGATTTGATCGAGTGATCAGTATCTGATTATGTGAAGATTATGTGCATCCGTCAATTCTTTTATACACTTACCAGATCAGAATCCGGTTGATCCTGCCGGACCTGACTGCTATCGGATTGATACTAAGCCATGCGAGTCATTGTAGTAATACAAGGCAGACGGCTCAGTAACGCGTAGTCAACCTAACCTATGGACGGGAATAACCTCGGGAAACTGAGTATAATGCCCGATAGAACATTATGCCTGGAATGGTTTATGTTCCAAATGATTTATCGCCGTAGGATGGGACTGCGGCCTATCAGTTTGTTGGTGAGGTAATGGCCCACCAAGACGATTACAGGTACGGGCTCTGAGAGGAGTAGCCCGGAGATGGGTACTGAGACACGGACCCAGGCCCTATGGGGCGCAGCAGGCGAGAAAACTTTGCAATGTGCGAAAGCACGACAAGGTTAATCCGAGTGGTTTCTGCTAAAGGAACCTTTTGTCGGTCCTAAAAACACCGATGAATAAGGGGTGGGCAAGTTCTGGTGTCAGCCGCCGCGGTAAAACCAGCACCTCAAGTGGTCAGGATGATTATTGGGCCTAAAGCATCCGTAGCCGGCTCTACAAGTTTTCGGTTAAATCTGTATGCTCAACATACAGGCTGCCGGGAATACTGTGGAGCTAGGGAGTGGGAGAGGTAGACGGTACTCGGTAGGAAGGGGTAAAATCCTGTGATCTACTGATGACCACCTGTGGCGAAGGCGGTCTACCAGAACACGTCCGACGGTGAGGGATGAAAGCTGGGGGAGCAAACCGGATTAGATACCCGGGTAGTCCCAGCTGTAAACTATGCAAACTCAATGATGCATTGAAAGTCAGGTTTTACCTGACTCGTGCAATGCAGTGTTGCAGGGAAGCCGTTAAGTTTGCCGCCTGGGAAGTACGTACGCAAGTATGAAACTTAAAGGAATTGGCGGGGGAGCACCACAAGGGGTGAAGCCTGCGGTTCAATTGGAGTCAACGCCAGAAATCTTACCCGGAGAGACAGCAGAATGAAGGTCAAGCTGAAGACTTTACCAGACAAGCTGAGAGGTGGTGCATGGCCGTCGCCAGCTCGTGCCGTGAGATGTCCTGTTAAGTCAGGTAACGAGCGAGATCCCTGCCTCTAGTTGCTACTACTACTCTCTGGAGTAGTAGGGCGAATTAGCGGGACCGCCGCAGTTAATGCGGAGGAAGGAAGGGGCCACGGCAGGTCAGTATGCCCCGAAACTCTGGGGCCACACGCGGGCTGCAATGGTAATGACAATAGGTTCCGAATCTGAAAGGAGGAGGCAATCCCCAAACGTTACCACAGTTATGACTGAGGGCTGCAACTCGCCCTCACGAATCTGGAATCCCTAGTAACTGCGTGTCATTATCGCGCGGTGAATACGTCCCTGCTCCTTGCACACACCGCCCGTCGTTTCATTGAAGTGAGCTTTTAGCGAGGTGACGTCTAATTGGCGTTATCGAACTTGAGGTTCGTGACAAGGGAAAAGTCGTAACAAGGTGACCGTAGGGGAACCTGCGGTCGGATCACCTCCTTTGAAAGAAAAACTGATGGATGTACAAATCTTCACAATCATCGATGCAATGCATCACGAGAGTGATGTATGAAGGATGTAGCAGGTTCTGGAAAGAACTTGTGATGATCATCGTGCATAGTCGTGTAATATGTGGCTGAATTTGCCGGTGTAAAGACGGCAATAGGTGGATTGCTAGGCTTGAGGAGAGATGAAGGACGTGACAAGCTGCGATAAGCTCGGGGTAGGCGCACGTGACCTTTGATCCCGAGATCTCCGAATGAGTATCTTGCACATTTGTGCATTCCAGTGATGTATCATTGGAAGTCGAACCATGGGAATTGAAGCATCTTAGTACCATGAGGAAGAGAAATCAACAGAGATTTCCCAAGTAGAGGCGATCGAAAAGGAAATAGCCCAAACTGAATCCTTCGGGAGATGTGGTGTTTGGATTGATAATATGGAATCGTTAAGCAAAGCTAAAATGTTCTGTGAATGTTCTGGCATAGAGGGTGATACCCCCGTAAGCAAAATGTGTAGACGTCCTATTCAATCCAGAGTAGTTGTCCTTGGTAGTGGGCAATGAATATTGGTGAAAGTAGCATCAAAGGCTAAATATCACTCAAGACCGATAGTGTACTAGTACCGTGAGGGAAAGCTGAAAAGTACCTAGGAATGGGGCTGAAAAGTGCATGAAACCTATTGCTTACAGACGTGCATAGCATGGAAGGTGATTTCTTCAGACTAGAGATTCTAGTAATAGAGTTGAAGGTTTGACAACCAAATCATCAGTGTTATGCGTTCCGTCTCGAAACACGGGCCAGGGAGCTAACTGTCATGGCGAGCCTAAGCCTCAAAAGGCGGAGGCGAAGGGAAACCGAGTTCTCGCAGCGTTGTGAGGAGAAGCGTGTGAAAGTGCGTAGAGTCATGGCGGTTAGGCTAGAAGCCAGTCGATCTATTCCTGAGCTAGATGAAGGCGGGCGAAAGCCCGTTGGAGGTCTTAAGACGTACTGACGTGCAACTCGTTGTTGTGACTTGGGAATAGGGGCCAAAAACCAATCTAGACTGGCGCTTGCTAGTTCCAACCGAAGCGTCTCGCAGGGCGTGCTTTGTGGAGATAGTGTTTCCGGTAGAGCACTGATAGAGCGGCGCGGGGGAGAGATCCCTCACCGATCATTCAAACTCCGAACGGATATACATCGTAGAAGCAAGGACACGGGTTCATGTGGCGTAAGGCTCATGACCGAAAGGGGTTTAACCCAGACTAAAGTTAAGGTCCCTAAATCTTTGCTAAGTGTCAAGCTAAAGAGCGTGTTCTCGCCAAGACAGCAGGGAGATAAGCTCAGAAGTAGCTATTCTTTAAAAAGTGTGTAACAACTTACCTGCCGAGGGAGAATGCCTCAAAAACGGACGGGGCTAAAGCAAAGTACCGATACTTTGGACAGTCATCTAGAGATGACTCGTGGTAGGTTGGCGTAGTGATTGGGTTGAAGCAGGGCGGTGACGTCCTGTGAACCGGTTTCTATTGCAGATCCTGGCGGCAGTAACAGCATAGTATGGTGAGAATCCATGCCACCGAAAGCGTAAGGGTTTCCAGGCAATGCGTTATCAGCCTGGAGGTAGTCGATCCTAAGGTTTACCTCAACAGAGTAAATCGAATGGGAAACTAGTTAATATTCTAGTACCTTGCATTGAGCGTTTGATCCATATCGTTTGCTTCAGGATAGGGATTGTATAACCATCGTTATATCTAACTATTTGAGATCTGGGGAGTGTCGTAATGACGAGAACCAGTTCGAGGTAGGAATGGCTTCGCGTCAGCGGAGTTTTCTCGATTCCAGGAGACCGTGAAAGACCTTATGGTTAGTGAGATGCAAGATCGTACCGAGAACCGACACAGGTGCGCTGGCTTAGAAAGCTAAGGTGCTACGGGTATACCGTATGGCGAGGGAATTCGGCAAATTAGTCCTGTAGCTTAGGTACAAGGGATGCCTGCGATCTTCATGAAGAATGGGGACCGCAGGTTGCAATGACAAGGGGGTTTCGACTGTTTAATAAAAACACAGGCGACTGCTAGTCCGAAAGGATTTGTATAGTCGCTGAATCCTGGCCGGTGCCGGTACCTAAAACTTGGGTACAACCGAGCTAAGGGCCGGTTAACGCCGGGAGTAACTCTGACTCTCTTAAGGTAGCCAAATGCCTTGTCGGGTAAGTTCCGACGCGCATGAATGGAACAACGAGAGCCCCACTGTCCCCGCCTACAACCCGGTGAAGCCACATAAGGTGGACGAACAGTCCATCATCTTCCATCGGGGAGAGAAGACCCCGTGGAGTTTTACTGCAGCTTGTGCTTGTGGTATAGTAAGAATTGCACAGGGTATCTGGGAGCCATGCTCAACACTCTCTGGGGTGTTGTGAAGCAACGATGTAACACCAGACTCTTTTTGCAGTACTGCTTATCTAGTGAAGACTAGAGACACGTGCAGGTGGGCAGTTCGGCTGGGGCGGCACCCCTTTGAAAAGATATCAAAGGGGCCCAAAGTTGAGTTCAAACGGGGCAGAAATCCGTTGAAGAGGGCAAAGCCAAAAACTCGACTGAATGGGTTTCCAAACGCACGGAATCCATAGACGAAAGTCTGGCTTAGCGATCCTTCGTGTGCCCACTATTGGGGCCCGGAGGTGACAGAAAAATTACCCCAGGGATAACAGGCTCGTCGCGGGCGAGAGCTCCTATCGACCCCGCGGTTTGGTACCTCGATGTCGGCTTTTCCTATCCTGGTCCTGCAGCAGGGGCCAAGGGTGTGGCTGCTCGCCAATTAAAAGGGAACATGAGCTGGGTTTAGACCGTCGTGAGACAGGTCGGCCTCTGCCTGATGGAAGCGCGAATAACTGAGGGGAAGTTGCTCCTAGTACGAGAGGAACAGAGCAGCGTGGCCACTGGTTTACCAGTTGTCTGACAAGGCAGGCTGGGCAGCTAAGCCGTTTAGGCTAAGTGCTGAAAGCATCTAAGCACGAATCCTATCCCGAGACAAGTTATTCTTTCAATAGATAAAGGTCGGCAGCAGAAGACTGCGTTGATAGGAAGGTGGTGTAGATCACAAGCTTTGGCGAGTGATGAGCCAGCCTTTACTAATAGACCAACACATCGGTTCAGCCACTTACATAGAGACTATGCGCGATGCATTCATTACACGACACGCACGATAAATCCTCTTTCTCTTTATTTTATACAATTGTGATTCTTGCAATGAAAACTCGAATCTTTTATTGGTTTGATGGGTCTGATATTATACTAAGACATACATGCCAAACATATCTTGTATCTAGTTGTACATGTGACTAGATGTGTACTATGATCTTGTTGATTGATAACAGTTATATTGAAACCCAAACATCTTGCAATAAACTCTGGTTTTTAATCAACTGTTGTATCTAGTCATTTTTGGTGGATCTAGTACACAATTTGTGTGGTCAGGATCTCTTTGATTTGCGTTGGATGGTGTCTCGCAAATCTTTTTTGTAATTTTCTTATGGACTCTTGTGCTGTTTCCGTAACCGTTCTATCTCACGTAAACCGAAAAAGATCTAGACTATCGCTTTTACGCTTGGTAAAAGCTGATATCGACGCAAATAATATGAAGAAAATATTTTCTTGCTTTCTATTTGTGGTATTCTAGTCTAATAGTTTCTCTCACAATGATTGCTTGTTGATTATGGGACTCTCTGAGATTATTGTTTTCAAACATTTGGTCATGTACTGTATATCTTCTATGGACATTATAGCTTGCTTGAATCCTTTTTTTGTATCGGTATGTTTTGACATGTCTCTGAGGAGATTATTTGCAAATAAAACATCTTGACTACACGTGTCGTTGTATATGATTTTGATTACGTTCTTTCTGAAATATATTTGACCTAGACTGAATATGTCGTTATTACGATATAGGTTGATTTTGTACCATGTTCCTCTTTGGATTATATGTAAATTTAGTTCTTTAAATGTCTCTTGTATTATGTTCCACAATTCTTTTACTAGTGGAGACTTGGTAGATATGTCGGTTTCTCTATATCCTAACTTGCTGGGTTTGTCTAGCTTTTCAAACGCTATGATCTTTATCATTTTAATTGCGTAATCAATATCTGATACATCTTGTATCTTTTGTTCATGTTTGCCATGTGGACTAGAAGATTTTATTACATGTGAATTTGGAGGCAAGATGTCATCTAGTTCGTGTGTGGTGTATACAATTCGAATATAGTTCTTTTGTAAGAAAAATATACATATTTGTTTATTGTTGTATCTACAAGTATAGTGGGAGTCAGTCTTTGATATTTTATATTCATGTAGATGATCCAGTATTATATTCCACATTTCATTTATGTTGTGTGATTTATACTCACTTTTTTTTAACGACTTGTACGTCTTTGGTTTTATCTCGGAGATATAATATTCTTGTATCTTTTTTAGATACTCTATACAGTCTAGTACGTCCATGTCAGACCTAATGACTTGCTCTAACTCACCAGGGTATTTTGTACTCGATACATCTCTGAGTTTATTATTTCGATATAATGTACTGTCAGTTATCTTGATATTGTACCAAACAGTATATAGATCTTTTTTGGCGTGTATGGTACATATCTTTTTGTTTATACTTGGAATTAGAAACGTATCGTGCGTTTTATTACTTTTGTATTTGAGATTTAGTATGTTTTGTAATTTTTTATAAAAAGTATCCTTGTCCATCTAGTTCAACATATTTGCTAACTATTCGTTTTTAAAGGTTTTTGTTATGGTCTCTCAAGTTATCGTGACATGGAAATCTAGGCATGAAAGATCGCACAATTTTTGCTTTATGAAATACCAAAAAAGATCGGCTCTTTTAACTTAACGTGGAGTAGATAGTTTTCACGCAGCATTCTCTAAAAATTTTGCAAGTTATGAAAAATGTCTAGATCAACTATTGTGGATTATTATTGTCAAGTTGCACATGGGATATTTCTTGAAATAACTGCATCTTGATCTCAACCTCTCGATAATCTAAAACCATGGTTGAAAATATAAAAATAACACAAAAAATTCGTTCTAGGAGGATCTCACGTCAAATCCATTCTCTGCGTGGCTATAAACAATGGAGTTCATGCGAAAGTCGTTTTGAAGACTCTGGACACCTAGCAACAAAGACATTCCAAATTATAAAGTGATCTCAGGTTTGTGATCTGTGGAATTGTACGATTATGCATGTACGCAGAGTCAAAACAGTGAATTATACCTTGATATTTTACAATATCATTCTATAAATCACAATGTTGGTGCGTATTATTTACGCAACTATGCGGTGAGATAATTTCATCTTTTTTAGTTTAGCCTGTTTTTTACGGTTTATCTTTACTCTCCATGCTGCAACAAGCTCTTCTAATCTAGGACTAGGTCTGCCGTGTTCATGATCCCAAAGAATGTGATAGTTGACCAGTGTAGATGCCATCTTGAAGGCATCGTTGTATTGGTCGTCATCTCCTCGGAACATGTTGAACAAGAGTTTAAACTGCTTTACACATCCAACTACGTGTTCTACTGTAGCGCGTTCACTGTCTATCTTTTTGTTGTATATCTCTTGTTCTTTTGTGAGTTGCCCACCTTTGGGTTTCTTGTATTTTATGCCTATCTTGGCACCTACAAAGATATCTCGAATCCCTAGGAATCCTAGATCTACTAGAATGTACAGTCTTTGACGAAGTGGAGTGTTTGGATCTGTTAACGACATGGACCACTTGCCAAGATTCAGTTTGAGCTCTTTGAATATGCTGAAATCGTGTGTCTTACCAGGAAACGTAGGAGACACATGTACTATCAGTCTCTCTTTTGTACACATCAATAGCGTATTTACCGTATGCATCTTTTTTTTGCCTGATTTGTAGTCATTGCGTATCTCTCTATCTACGGGTGTTGGAACACGAGTGTGTGATCCATCGAACAAGAATGTGTGATCCTTTACCCATTTTGCAAGCTCTTTCTTTGTCTTGCATTTACTTATCGCATTTGCCAACTCGTCTGGCGAAAAACCCAAACTCTGAAAAAACTGATTCATGTATGTACAGTACCGGGATACATTACTCTGATCTATGCCAAATCTACTGGCAAGATGGCACTGACTGTGACCACTCACCAGTCTCAGAATTGCCAAGAGCATGGCATACTCGGGAGTTAGTTTGGATATTCTTCCACGTACTATGAGAACATTACGAAACTGTCTGTGAACATCTGCTGCCGGTATCCATTCTATAAACAGGCCGAGCAAAAAGTTAAACATGTCAAAATCCAGCTTTGTATGCTCCCATAGAGTCTTTTCATTGCTAAGAATATTCTTACATGGAGGGAGTTCGAGTTCTTTTTTTGCTGCTTTGAGCTGTTCTTCTGCTATATCTGCACGTTCTTCGGCTGCTTTGAGTCGTTGTTCAAGCACTAGTTCCTTGTTCGGATTAGCCATACTCTTGTTTATTCAAATTAGTATTTACCATAGAGTGTCTTAAAAAATTGTCTTGTTGCGTATTCTATTTTTGGTTAATTTTTTACTCCTCCTCACATACACGAAACCCGCAATAACTCGGAGAATTTAGTCAGATTTGACCCATCACGCATCATATGTGCCTGAAAATGACTTTCGCATGAACTCCAATATTCAACTTGACATGTACTCGTGAATACTATTTGTTTGGGACTAGTGTGATTATGGGTTCCTTTTTTTTGATGTCAATCACTGCTTTACTTATTCGACTTTTATATGACCTGTATCTTCTACCTTTATCTGAGATCATCCATTTTGCAACCTCGATCAGAGCGAGTTCTTCTAGTTCTGAGAGTTTCTTGTACACGGAGCTTAGAGGTATTGATAACTGCTCTGAGAGTTCCGTCGCTGTCTTTGGTTTTCTTGTGATCGAAAATAATATGTGGCGTGCTTCATGATCAGCAAGTGTTTCGATTATCTTTTGATTGATATCATATTTTTTCAGTTGTGCGGACGTCATACGTTTTTGCATATCATATATGATATTTTAGCCTATTTAAAAAGTATTGTTCTAGTTGTGTTATTCTGATTATATAGAATGAGATTAACATTAATCTAAAGTTCAATATTGATAAACTATCTGTATCCTAGTTTTGTACGTTGTGATGATAGTTGGTTGGTCATGCATGTGATGTTTGTGGCATAATGATCAACTGAGCATGATTCCATTTAACGTACTGGATGATACATCTCGCTTGTATGCTTTGTTCTGTGTTTTGTAACGAGTATTGTATTTTTTCATACTTGGTACACGATTCGCTCTTGTTCTCTGATGTTTCGGCTACGCAAAAATCCAAGTGTTGCGTTGTCAAGCTTGTCTAGAGATGCATAGTCTTTTCTGGCTCTAATTTATTCCATAAAATTCCTAACAACAATCCATTCGTAATCCAAAACGAAAAGACTCCGATAACAGACATCATCCTAAAGCCGTCAACCATCTCCCTTGGAATATCAGTAGATTCTGCATTCGATGGCATTACTATGAACAAACATGATACTAGAGCGACATAGACTATTGGTCCGATAACTCTTCCATGTTTTTTGAGACTCGTTACTATCTTGTAGCACGCAATAGCTCCTACTCCAGACATGATCACAAATCCTATGTACAACATAGTTCGTAGCGCTAATGTATCTTCACTTCCAGTACCTGGCAATACTGCAGGATATTTCAAAAATGGGATCAAATACAAAACAACTCCCATTGTTGCGGCTAGAGCTATTGATTTTGTGATGTATCTGCCACCTGGAAGCCGCTTTCTAGTTAGATAGTATACTATTCCAAAGAGCGAACCGATGGATACTCCTAAAATAACGCTGGCAAATACCTGCCCTCCCTTCTGCCACGCTCTATATCCTTCATACTCTGCTTGGAACTCTGGAGTGTTCTCTTGACCGACTGCAAAGAGTCGCTCATTTTCTAGACCTATGGCCTGATCTAAATAAGGTTCAACTATTATGAAATTAACTGTGCCCTGTACCAACCCTGCTAGCGCACCGGCAACCAAGACTATTATGACAAAAATAACTGTATTCATGACTCTGTCCTAGTGACATGGAAAACCTGATGCATGTCTAATATCATGAGTAAGCTCGTGTAGATACTGATCTACAAACGCCTGATCGCCATAAACCAAACTGAACGTATGTCCTTGGTCAAACGCAACCATAAAGAGTGCTACGATAGATACTAAACCCAACACTACGAATGCGACCTTTGATACACCTCTTTGTTCTACATTCACTTGCCTTGATTCTGACATAACTGTTGGCAAAAGTTTAGTGTATTTAAGCTCTTGGATAATATATCCAATTAATAAGCAAGGACGTGTCAAAGACGTGTATCATACAAAAAATGCGTCTAGCACAAACAAGATATCGTTTCAAAGATCGACATACATTTTATGTACGAGGTTAGGTTTAAAAGATCTACCAAAAGGGACAACTTTTCTAGATAATCTAGGCTAAATCCAAACATTACCAATTATGACAATGTCTAGACAGATCGCGAGACAAAAGACTACCAAAAAAGATAGGGAGACATCTGCCAAGATAGCAGATCTAGAGGATACTGTCAAGCAGCAAAATGATACCATCGAACAACAACAAGAGACCATTACGAGTCTACAAAAACAAGTTGCAAAGCAGAAGAGAATGAATATGAAACTGTACGAGATTTTACTTGCTACAATTATGGGACTCCAAGTATCTCCAAATTCAATCAATGATTGTTTTAATGTATTCCAAAGGATGATCAAAATTATAGAACGTGGTCAACAACTATCACAGACCAAGATTCGTAACACCAGAAAAAAGATAGAGGGTAAAAAAGAAAAGATAGAGGTACAAACAGCACAGGCCAAGAACAAAGAAACGAGACGCAAGCAGCTCGACAATTCTAACGTACCCTCATCAAAACAACCAGATCATGTAAAAAAGGGTACAAGAAAATCTAAAAGCGAATGGAAAAAAGCAGGACAAGACAAGGGTCACAAAGGAGTTTCCGACAACATAAAAACAGACAAGACAAGACATCATAAAAAAGAAAAGTGTGATGGATGTGGCAGTAAGCATGTTGACAACAAGAGGTCTAGACAAAAGAGAACGATTGACATACAGATCATAATATTGCACATACTCCATATCGGATACTTTTACAACTGTAGAGATTGTGGCGCATCAGGCGATACATTCGACAGCATCCCAGACATACTACACAACACAATGTTGTGCCCAATTCTAGGCGTGATTGCAACCATAATGAGAAAGAATGGCTGTAGTATCAGAACAATAACTAGTACTCTTCAATGCCTAGACCCGTGTATATCTAAAAAGATGGTAACGGGGGCAATAGACACGATTGCCGATAAACTAGACAAATATGTCAAAAAAATAGAGAGAATGAACCTAAAATCCAAGGTAATCTACATGGATGAGACGTCGATGTCCCTTGCTGCGAAATTGGGATGGGTCTGGGTTCTTGTCGGCGATTATGGTACGCAATTCATCATATCGCCAGAGCGTACAAAAGATTTTCTAGAAAAAACGTTCAAAAAGTATATTCTGATACCACTCGTGTCGGATGGATATGTCGTGTACAAACTATTCAATGTACGGCAACGTTGTTGGGCGCACATACTGCGAAATGCAAAAGATACAATGTGTGACGTACATACTGTACTAATGTACAAAAGATTGCAGAAACTACTTGAAATTGCAAAAGCACTACAGGTGGACAATCCCAATCATGTGGACATATACCTAAAATACAGAGTAGATGATCTAGTGCAAAAGACATTATCACTTGCAGCAGAGTACAAGAAACTAGACAACGAATCTTGTCGTAAATTTGGAGTTCATTTAGCTAATGCTGCAGATGATCTATACACATTTGTGCTATACTATGGTATGGAATACACAAACAACAGAGCAGAGCGAGCTATACGATCAATGGTGCTATTCCGCAAGGTAACTCAACGTATTGTATCTGAGGAGAGTAAACGACGAGTTGGCAATATCTTTACATGTGTAACAACATGGGAGCAACAAGGTCTCAACGTCTATGATACACTCCTAAAAGTTGTGCGTGAGACCTAACCTCATACCATTTTATCAATCAAAGATTGGTAAAAAGTGCAATAGTTGAGGTCATAATGTCACATGATTCTCAAAAAACTTTGTGAGTTGTGGAACACATGTTGACTATTGTGATCTTTTGACGCTTAGGAAGAAAGTATCTAGTTTCTAGTCTTTGTCAATGTGATGTTTACGCTCTTGTAAAGAACATCTTGGCAGATTAGTAGTATGGTTTGTGTAGCAAGATCACAATCAGAGCATTCCGCACACAGTTTGTACATATTCGTGATAACCAATCTCTCAAGCAAAAAAGGGTGCCAAACTAAACTGAAATGGGTTTTTTGTTAATCAGAGCCGTTCCGGTTAAAGAAGAGTACAATCCAACAAGTACATTGGGGTCAAGATCGCCAATCTCTCAAGCAAAAAAGGGTGTCAAACTAAACTGAAATGGGTTTTTTGTTAATCAGAGCCGTTCCGGTTAAAGAAGAGTACAATCCAACAAGTACATTGGGGTCAAGATCGCCAATCTCCCAAGCAAAAAAGGGTGTCAAACTAAACTGAAATGGGTTTTTTGTTAATCAGAGCCGTTCCGGTTAAAGAAGAGTACAATCCAACAAGTACATTGGGGTCAAGATCGCCAATCTCCCAAGCAAAAAAGGGTGTCAAACTAAACTGAAATGGGTTTTTTGTTAATCAGAGCCGTTCCGGTTAAAGAAGAGTACAATCCAACAACGTATGAAGGTCACAGATATGAATTGACTGATAAGATTGTGGGTGGGATGGGAAGTCGCTGAGTGCATCACTTTTACAATTCAAAGGTTTTGGATATTTGGTGAATAGACAATACTCGATCTCAAGTGACAATACGATTGGTCTTGATCGTTGATATAGAGCTTAATTTTCATGCTCGAACCGCACACCATTTTTATTGTGTTCGATTAGCTAGTCTTAAATACAAAAAACGATCAACTAAAGTGAAATGAGCTTTTCATTAATTAGACTCGTCTCAATTATAGGACACCGGTAAAGCGAAGATATGGATGTTGAAGATTTTACAAAACCTAACGGCAGATTTGTAGCTAATTCTGAAGGTCAAATCTTATTTGTCCCCAAACTATTGCCTCAAAAGATAAACTACGATCACGAGATGATCGATCTTCTTACAAAGGCAATGGATAAGATCGGCGAGTTGAGAGGCATTGGCAGGCTCATAACCGATCCTAATGTATTAATTCGAAGATATGTTCGTAGTGAAGCAACGACTAGTTCCAAAATCGAGGGAACGTTAGTATCGATAAACGATATTCTCCAACACGAGATAGGGGCGCATATCAGTAAACAAGACGCAGAACGGTTACGGCTACGAGAAGTTCAAAATTATATACGTGTATTGGAATCTAATTTAACATCAATCAGAGATGACAAAGTATCAATAACGTTAGATCTAATAAAGCAAATACACAAAGACTTGATGGACGGCGTGAGAGGCCACAACATGAAACTTGGGGAATTTAGAAGAGTTCAAAATTACATTGTCTCACATGGAAACAATATAGAAAGTTCTACATACAATCCACCACCACCAGAATATCTGGACGAGTTATTGAAAAACTTTGAGAATTTTATTAAAGATATTCCCGATGATGCGTTTGTTCTTATCTCATGCGCCATAATGCATTACCAATTCGAAGCAATACATCCTTTTGAAGATGGAAATGGTAGGGTTGGTAGAATATTAATTGCCTTACTGTTAGTGGAGAAAGGAATACTGCCTCAACCACTGTTATATCTTAGTACATATTTTGAGCAAAACATTAGAGAATACTATTCTGGCCTACTCGCAGTAAGTCAAAGGAGCGAATTAGATGATTGGGTTAAATTTTTCCTATCTGGTATAATCAAACAAACAACAATGACAATACAAAACATAAATAAATTGTTAGAGCTAAAAGATAGATACAAAAATCAGCTAGGAGATATGCGTGTAGGCTCTAAATCAATTTTGTTATTAGATCATTTGATTGAAAATCCGTTTGTCACTATTCCTTATGTCCGCAACAAACTGTCTACAAGTTATCCTGGAGCTAAAAACATAGTACAAAGACTAATGGAGATCGGAATATTGGAAGAGACAACAGTCAAGCATAAAAGTAAAGTCTTTGTAGCCCGAGAAATCTTTAATGTGCTAGAGTCATAGATGTTGCAAACATGGTAAAACAGATTTGTCTTGTGAGTGTTTTGTGAAACTGATCGGTCTTTGCCTAAAATTTCTATTTATCAATATCACACATCTTGCATAATGGGCAAAGCCGTTCATCGCTAACCAGTTGGTTGGGACAAACATACAATCTGACGCGAGACAGAGTGCAGGTTTGCCCAAGTTGATGTTGTGTTGACATATCACAAAGAGTAATGAAATTCGATGAAGCAAAAGTACCATGCAACGTGCGGAAAAAGGAACCAAGAGCACAACAATTGCAGAATGTATGAGATGGGAGTGTCTACTTGGATTCAAAAGATATAGACACGATACAAGAACATAGAACCAAACCAATCTGTATGTCCTAGAACTGCGGATAAACTCTAGAAGAATCTTTGAAGCAATCACACAAACTAGTATCCAGATGATCTATTAATGAAGGTCAACTATGTTCGATCACACATGTCTCTAAAGCATGATTCCAAGGGATCATCTGACGCATTTGTTGAGAAACAACCTCTCAAAAACAGTTGTTGAATCAGATGAACATCATGTCACATAAAGTACTTTACATATTCTACAGCTCAAGATTACAAAGAACCGACTTATATATGACATCCTGTTGAGACTTTACATGAGGTTTCATGTAATATCCTCAAGTTTATTGATAGTATTTTCATTACTGTTTCTGTCCCTTGATCAAGCATATGCCGAGACAGATATTTCACAGAAATTTGATCCCGGGTTTTATGATAGGATTCAAGATATTGTAGATACAAACTCGCTTATTCTAAACAGTAATGGTTCTATACCCAGTGGTGCATATATATCTGATGACTTTTACAATGTTATAATATATGTCACAAGGTACAACGTCAATTCCACTATTCCGGAAGACGTAGCACAAAACAAAGAAAAGATTGTAGATATACTGAATGAGATCGGTGCCAAAGATATCATTGTCGCAAAATCTCTATCTTTCATTACTGCTTCTGTTCCTGTTAACGAGATATCTCATCTTGCTACACATGATATTGTATATCAAATCGGAGATGGTCAAGAAATGATTGGAATCCAAATAGATAAATCAAAAAAGGTTGTTTTAGGATCTACTAAAGATATTCCAATACATAATGGCAGCAGAGTCACAGGTAAGGGAATAGTTGTATCTGTAGTAGACAGTGGCATAAACCACCTGGCTCTTAATGACAAAGTAACAAAGAGAATTTACTGTCCATCTGACACATGCAAGATAAAAAAGGGATTATTTCGAGGTCCCGTATCATTTGACCTTGGTATATTGAATGGTACCTCGCCTATCACTCATGGTACCAAAGTAGCCCAAATACTCGCAGCCTCAGGACTGTATGAAGAAAATGGAATTGCACCAGGAGTTACACTACTTGATGCATTATGGGCATCAGAGTATCGTGGTAGTAGATTACACCAACGACACTCAAGTACTGCGTTTGCACATTCACTAGATTGGTCACATACACAAGGTGCTGATGTAATAAATCTTAGCGGTGGTACTTTCTTGGCATGTAATCCAAATACTGTAACTTCAACTTTAAATTTAATTGCAGATGAAGTAGTTGAAAAGGGAATAGTGTTTGTCATCGCGGCTGGTAATCACGGGTCTTCTTACAACGTTCCAAAATATAATAGTGTTCCCGCGCTTAACTGTGCTCACAACTTGATCACCGTGGGCGGAGTAAATACATGGAGTTCTATTAAAATGTACAAAGGATCTAGCAGGGGACCCTCTCATGACAGTACGCCCATATTGAAACCAGAGATTGTAGCTCCTGCTGTTTTTGTTACTGTGGGAGATTCAGCGATAAGAGACGGATCTTATACTTATATGTCGGGTACAAGTGCTGCAACACCACTAGTATCTGGTACAACCGCATTGATGTTAGAAGCAAATCCACAATTAACCCCAGCTGACGTAAAAGCGTTGTTATTGCTGGGTGCAAACTGGACTGGTCCGGTACCGTGCACATCCAAACAGTACGAACAACATAACCCTCAAGATAACTGTTCTTTTGCAAGAAAACCTAGCAATACAATCACCGCAAACAATAAACAATCATTAGGGATATTAAATAATGTAGGGTTTGGTATACTAAATACACGACAAGCAGTACAATATGCCTATCAGCCAGACAATTACATCTCAGATTACATTGATAGTACAAACAATACAAGAAAATACGCGATCAATATAACGGACACATCAAAACCAGTAAAGATAATTCTTAATTGGTTGATTAAAGCACCCGGCAACCAAATACATAAACCTGGTGGATTGTACATATCTCCTTACACAGATCTCAATTTTAATGTAAAATGTGAAAGTGGCCAAACTCTTAATGCTACCTCAAAATATCAGACAAATGAATTTGTAGTGTTTCAACCTACTGCAAAAGGAATATGTGATGTGACTGTCACACATAGTACAAGCCGACTTGTATATTTTGCACAGACTGTTTTAAGTCAAAGTACAATACAACAAAATTACACTATTGCGAGTACAGTACCATTTATCACACTCACGGAGACACCCCCGAATAGACAACCTACTATACAACCTGTTGTACCTGACCCGGCAAACAATGCCACATCAATACCGCCTCCTCCTCCACCACCACAGCTGCCTGTTCAAGTGTCACCTCCACCACAAAACACTACACAAACAGAGACTATACAAATAACTAAACCTGTGTCTAAGGGATTTGACAACAACGGTAGAACAATCGATCTGTACCATGGCATCAGCGATAGAATAAGAATAGATACGGCGTATCAACACGATGGCACATCGTACCATGTTAACAATAAAGCATATATCACAATGTTCCGCGATACATGGATAACAAATAAACAATTCACAGCTCAGGGTGGACAGTACTGTTATGTAGGAGATCTGCTAGTTGGGCAAGATGCAGATATATCTCAAAACCATACAAACACACTGAATATAAAATTTAGACAGTCTACCGATCCCGGTAGATGCAATGGCTCACCAAGTATTACGCTTGATGATAAACTAGTACTGAGTAAAGAAGTGTATGTACGATTTGTAGGTACAAATGGTCAAACACCATTCTATTACAATGGATCTGATGTAATAGAGATACTAAAATGTTCTAGTGAGAACTTTGACCGTAACATAAACCGTTGGATTCAAACAAACCATTTGATAGGAGATACAGAAGTATGTTATGGTAAAGACGGAAATGATACTATATTGGTATCAAAGGTACTTGCCGTATTTGGTGTAACAACACAAGATTTATCACAAAAAGTAATACCAAAACCACCGTCGCAACAACCCCCTCCACCTGTACAAACAATCAATCCAATGGTACAATTACCAATACAAGATTATACTATATACAATAACACAATAAATGGTAATAATGTTGATCAAGAAAAAATTGATACAGTACATAAAATGTTGCCAATTTGTACTCAAACATATTCGCCCATCAAACAATCTGTAAAATTATCTAGTAATGGAGATGTGGATGTTTATTATTCTAGTAAAGGAGATTTTGATCATGGTACCATATTCACAACAATAAAAAATGATTCTGGAACATTTACTGCAGTATCTTCAGATCCTACTTTGATATCTAGTGCTAAAAAGAAATTTGAGTACTCAAACACAATTCCAAACAACATAATAAATACAGATAATGATCATCTTGGTATACGATCATTCTTTTTCATGCCCAATAATATAATAAACAGTACACAAATATTCAGTAACAACTCTGATGGAATTCCTTTGTTTTACAAGTCCGGCTCTATAGCTGTACAATTACCTTCTGCCGTTAATGGAACCGCATTTGTATCTGGTACTCTTGATGGTCTAACTGGCAACGTGTACATTCCTTCAGATGACACCATAACATTGAATGAAGATGTGTTTTGTGAGTTTGGCAAGACGAAACCAAATAATATTGGAAAGATATTTGATTTGAATATAAAAGCTAAAAATGTGACTCAGGGATTAGAAGTTACATACAAGTTTGGAAAACAGAAATTTCAATCTGGAAATGATACAGCTAAAGAAGTAAGACCAAACATATTACATTGGGTTTTGTCTAATTCAAATAATACCATACATGGCAACACCACCGAAAAGGTAAAGAATGATCACAAATTTACAATTCCGTTAAGCACGGATGATGTTTATGATGTTATAATATATGGCACAAACAAGCAAGAAGGAAAGCTATTGGGCGTGTATAGAGATTCAATAAAATATGTTAATCCATCACCACCTATTGTACAACCTGTTATGCCTGATCCAGATCCGCCTGAACAGCCTCCACCACCTCCACAGTGTGAACAAGGTATGAGACTTGTAGGTGATCAGTGTGTACCTGTTGCACCGCCTCCACAGCAGCCACCTGTTCAACCGCCAGTACAAAATACCACACAAACAGACACTATCCAAATAACTGTACCTGGATCCATGGAATATAACACCGGTGATAGAACGATCGATCTGTACCATGGTATACATAATAGACTAAGAATAGATACTGCATACCCTGACGGAGGTACAGCATATCATATTAATGATAAAGCATACATTGTGATGTTCCGTGACACGTGGATTACAAATAAACAGTTTACAGCTAGTGGTGGACAGTACTGTTATGTAGCTGATTTACTGGTCGGTCAAGATGCAAATATATCCATCCAACACACAAACACATTAAATCTTAAATTTAGACAGTCTACACAAGATAACAGGTGTGGTGGATCACCGACCATTGATTTAACAGGTAAACTCGTACTTGGTAAAGAAGTGTATGTGAGATTTGTAGGTACAAATGGTCAGATACCGTTTTATTATAATGGATCTGTTGTAACAGAAATACCAAAATGTACAGATGCTAACTTTAATACAAATCGATTGATTGGTGATGCAGAAATTTGTTATGGTAAAGACGGAAACGATACAATACTCGTTTCAAAGATACTAGCAATATTTGGAGTTACAACACAAGACTTGACGCCAAAACCTCCGCCAGCACCAATTGTACCAACAATATCAATAACTGTACCAAAATCGATGGAATTTGATAACACGGGCAGAACAATCGATTTGTATGGTGGAATCAATAATAAACTACGAATAGATACTGCTTATCAACATGATGGTACTTCATATCATGTCAACGATAAAGCATACATTACAATGTTCCGTGACACGTGGATAACGAATAAAGTGTTTACAGCTAGTGGTGGACAGTACTGTTATGGAGGTGATTTAGTAGTGGGTCAAAATTCCAAGATAACAAGAGATCATACAAATGTGTTGAATTTACAATTTAGACAAATACATGAAGCGAGGTGTGTCGGTTCTCCAGATATTGCGCTAGATGATAAACTAGTACTAGACAAAGAGGCATATGTAAGATTTGTAGATATGGATGGCACAGTACCATTTTATCATGATGGTACTAGTACAACAGATATACCAAAATGTACCGACGCAAACTTTAACAGTGCTACAAATCAGTTAATTGGTAATACCGAGATATGTTATGGAAAAGATGGAAACGATACAATATTGGTGTCTAAAATACTAGCTGTGTTTGGTGCGTAGTGAAATCCCATCAACGGTGATTGAGTATCCATTACCCCAAATTATTCTTGAATCATGTACAAATCTAATGTCCGAAATCAATCAAAAAATAAAGATATGTATCCGAAATTGATTGAAAAATCAATGGATTCTATCTCATTATGTTAGAATTGTGTATCTGTTTTGTTGTGTTATTGATCAGTAGGTATGGGGGCGGGGACTCGATATCCATGATCGTCTACTCTTAAAGTAATATTCTGGGATCCAGCATTACGGACACATCTCAAATATTTTTATGTGGGTATGGGGATAAATTAATATGGCAATCGACACTGCAACTCTAGAGATCAGTGAACTCGAAAAGTACATACTTTTGCTCGTATACGTGGATGACAAGCCAATATACGGTAGGCAAAAGCTCCAAGTTTTGATGTACATGTTGGGTGATCCCTATCCAGAAATAAGAGAGTGATGTAATTTCACAATAAAGGATGACGGGCCATACAGTGCAATTTTAGATGATACTTTGGAACATCTTGTACAAATGGAACTACTGGTCGAACAGGACGATACTATTCAATTAACCAAGCATAGCATAGAGTATGCTAGAATGATTGGAGAAGAGAAGGGCGGATTCCCAGAAGTTCTAGATGTATTTGACCCAAAGATGTCGTGGGTATTTAATAACTATAAAGATATTCTAAATGACGTAACTATTCCAGAGATGTTATCGTACATGTATTGCAAGTATCCAGATATGACCAAAAACTCTACAACATATGAGAAACTCAAACCAGATATTGAGGAACACATATTTTCAATGATTGCAAAAGAAAATCTTGGTGGTGGGCGAGCAGGAGAGCTACTAGGCGAAACTGTATACGATATGCAACGCAAGTTGCTCGACAGAGGATTACTGAAACTAGAGTTATGAAGATATTAGACGCGTCTGTGTTGATTGGAATATTTGATCTTATCAATAGGCCAGATGTATTTGATGATATTTTAAAATTAGGGCATGAACTAGTGATCCCAAAATATGTTCAAAAAGAGTTAGAGGCCAAGCCATCAAATATAGATGTACAAAAACTAATTAAAGAAGGTAAACTCATCCGTTTAGAAAAAAATTTGCTTGTAGAGATTAATGTCTTTAGACAAAATGCAGAAAATTTAAAATTTGGTGAGATAGATGTAATCTTGACCTATCAAAAACTAGGAGGATACAAAAATAATGTCTATTGTGTATTGGATGATGGTAATGCACGAAAAGTAGCCTCAAAAGCAAAAATAAAACACACAGGATTAATTGGATTGATTCTAATGTTAGAAGATAGAGGAATCAAGAACTTTGATGAGGCTGATGAGATTCTAACCCTGCTATACAATTCTGGAGTTCATGCGAAAGTCGTTTTGAAGACTCTGGACACCTAGCAACAAAGACATTCCAAATTATAAAGTGATCTCAGGTTTGTGATCTGTGGAATTGTACGATTATGCATGTACGCAGAGTCAAAACAGTGAATTATACCTTGATATTTTACAATATCATTCTATAAATCACAATGTTGGTGCGTATTATTTACGCAACTATGCGGTGAGATAATTTCATCTTTTTTAGTTTAGCCTGTTTTTTACGGTTTATCTTTACTCTCCATGCTGCAACAAGCTCTTCTAATCTAGGACTAGGTCTGCCGTGTTCATGATCCCAAAGAATGTGATAGTTGACCAGTGTAGATGCCATCTTGAAGGCATCGTTGTATTGGTCGTCATCTCCTCGGAACATGTTGAACAAGAGTTTAAACTGCTTTACACATCCAACTACGTGTTCTACTGTAGCGCGTTCACTGTCTATCTTTTTGTTGTATATCTCTTGTTCTTTTGTGAGTTGCCCACCTTTGGGTTTCTTGTATTTTATGCCTATCTTGGCACCTACAAAGATATCTCGAATCCCTAGGAATCCTAGATCTACTAGAATGTACAGTCTTTGACGAAGTGGAGTGTTTGGATCTGTTAACGACATGGACCACTTGCCAAGATTCAGTTTGAGCTCTTTGAATATGCTGAAATCGTGTGTCTTACCAGGAAACGTAGGAGACACATGTACTATCAGTCTCTCTTTTGTACACATCAATAGCGTATTTACCGTATGCATCTTTTTTTTGCCTGATTTGTAGTCATTGCGTATCTCTCTATCTACGGGTGTTGGAACACGAGTGTGTGATCCATCGAACAAGAATGTGTGATCCTTTACCCATTTTGCAAGCTCTTTCTTTGTCTTGCATTTACTTATCGCATTTGCCAACTCGTCTGGCGAAAAACCCAAACTCTGAAAAAACTGATTCATGTATGTACAGTACCGGGATACATTACTCTGATCTATGCCAAATCTACTGGCAAGATGGCACTGACTGTGACCACTCACCAGTCTCAGAATTGCCAAGAGCATGGCATACTCGGGAGTTAGTTTGGATATTCTTCCACGTACTATGAGAACATTACGAAACTGTCTGTGAACATCTGCTGCCGGTATCCATTCTATAAACAGGCCGAGCAAAAAGTTAAACATGTCAAAATCCAGCTTTGTATGCTCCCATAGAGTCTTTTCATTGCTAAGAATGTTCTTACATGGAGGGAGCTCGAGTTCTTTTTTTGCTGCTTTGAGCTGTTCTTCTGCTATATCTGCACGTTCTTCGGCTGCTTTGAGTCGTTGTTCAAGCACTAGTTCCTTGTTCGGATTAGCCATACTCTTGTTTATTCAAATTAGTATTTACCATAGAGTGTATTAAAAAATTGTCTTGTTGCGTATTCTATTTTTGGTTAATTTTTTACTCCTCCTCACATACACGAAACCCGCAATAACTCGGAGAATTTAGTCAGATTTGACCCATCACGCATCATATGTGCCTGAAAATGACTTTCGCATGAACTCCTCTGAATTCCAAATGCCTAAAGATTTTAAACATATTCGTAGATAGCTCTTGTCTGTTAGTATTTTTGTACAAAATATGCCCACGAAAATAAATTTTGGTATCAATAACATGATTAAATCTCTATGAACCAAAATGTAATGTTCAAATCCTTTTTTACCTTATGAGGATGGCGTTTTTTAATTAATCAACATAGCGGTTGATAACACGGATCTTTTTGGTTTACGTGGAATGTGAATAGTTGCAGAAAAATCACCACAAGATTTTATGAGGGAAAATTATGGAAAACCTTACAAAATGCTATCACACGTAAATCGAAAAGATCTGATAGCAACGATGGGTTCTTTTAACTTATCGGGGGGGGGGGGGGGGGTGGGAGGTATTTGGAATTTGGGAGAGTTCGTGGAATTATACTCAGTAAAATCACCATGATAAAAAACTAAAAAATTACATAATTATGCTCCAAATATCGAAAATTTACATAATTCAAGATGAATTGTTTAATAATATGTAATTTTTTGTGAATCGTTTGTGAGATTGCCACCGACAGCAAATTTCCAAGAGATCTCCTAAATTTCAAATACCCCCCGACAAGTTAAAAGAACCCAACGATGTATTGTACCAACTTATTTTTGGCGGCATATGAAGCCATACTGATCATGTGTTTGCTATCACATCAATGTGAAAATGACCCTGTGATTCATTTGTGTTAAAGTTCACTCGAAATTTATTCGAATCTTGGTTTGGAATATTTGAGATGACCATTTTGATCAATTCAATACAGTGATGACTCTCTGCAGCAATCAGATCATTGAACGTATTTGTATGTCTCTTTGGTAAAATCTGTATGTGTGTTGGGGAGATAGGAACTCGAGCAGGTACAGCTATTGCAAGTTCTAGGGAAGTGACGGTGTTTATTGGATTACAAAACATACACCCATTCTTTCTATATTTCAACATTTTTTTATGTTTTACAAAATCAGTTTTGTCCCGATTATTCTTCTCTGCGTTACATTTGCGACACAATGCTTGAAGATTTTCTAAATTATTACCACCCCCCCAAACTTACAGGGAGTATGTGATCGATCTCTAGTGGGCTTGTAGTGCCACACAACGCACATACCCCATTTGTTTTCTTTAACACTTCAAATCTGAGAGGTCCTGGTATCGGAATTCTTGTGGTCTTTACTCCGTATCGATTTTGATATTTGTCTACGTATTCATCCCGTCTCAATTCACACATTGTGATTAGTTTCGTTCTCTGTTCTTCTGTAATGTCATCTAAAAGTAAAGTAAATCTCTTATTTTCGTATTTTATTATTTTGTGTCTCTTTAGGGTTATTTTTGGCCAAGTTAGAACTCTTCCCTTGTAGTACTCTAATAGCGAATCATCATTGTTCAAAAATACTCGAGCAATCTCTTCTGCTGTTGCTGTGTTATTTGACTCTAAGAGCTTTTTGATCATTACTGGTTGATATATGTGTCTCATCTTCATCTCTTTTATAAAGCGTAATAATGTTTGATAGTCCACAGAATCGCTAACTAGTGCTTATACTTAAAATTTGAAATTATACCTTGACGCATATGTAAAGATCTAGGGAGTGTTTTTATCTTGTCACTAGTATTGAGACTTTTTTTATAACCATCATTCACGACAAGCAAACAATAACTATCTGACAAACCTCCAAACCTGATTGTATATTTGCCAACTCTGGTTCTACAAGCCACCAATCTTCATGTCTTAGCGTACCATTACAACATTAATTTCAACAACACACCCAACGTTTGATGACCAAACACGATCAATGACTTGTTGTGCATCTAACTTGCATGTTTTGTATCGCTTTGTTGAACAAAAGACTCTGTGTTGTTGCTTTGAAGCATATTTCTTGCCGTAAACTCGATTTTTGTCCTTGTCTATATTGGCTGTTTGGATGCTATGAAAGGCATTTACAGACATCTGGGGGTTAATCTGGTTCAATTTGTTACATTTTACAATAATATCTGTAGCATTTGATGATCGACTATATCGTTATCTTGATTGTTAGATCACTACCGTGTAGATTGTAGCGTATCCATGATCATCATACCGGTATTATGATTTTCATAGCACTACTGCGATCCAAAGAGCACTATGAAAATGGTTGTAGCGGTCTAATGTTTTTAGTATCGTTATAATCTTCGTGAGGCCGCTATTACATTTATGATCTTGCATCCGCCATTTCTAATTTTTTGATTGATCATGAACTTGCCTAGTTTTGCATAATTGTTAAAATTGCGGTCTGTATTTAGCTGTGTAAAGGATAGAGTTGAGATCTATGGGTGAACCACTACATCAAACTGCACAGCGGTCTTGGGCATAATGACGCATCGATCAAATCTGCGTTTGTAGAAACTAAAGATGGTGGAAAAATTTTACCCACTTGACAAAAAATATGATCTATGGTTCTTTTACTCTATTTGGTGAATCATTAAACATGTCGACACTATTAGAGAAGCCCATACGTGTAAATCGTATACTTACTACTAGCATAGAGCATGCACGTGCAATAGAGGATCCTGTCAGGACCAAGATCCTTGAGCTCTTGTACAACAAGATCATGTCAGCCGATCAGATTCATGCCATGCTAACAAAAGAGGGATACAAGAAGGCACTCACGACCGTTCGTCATCATCTAGAAATCCTCAAAGAGTCTAAACTCATCGAGGTTGTAAAGATTGAAGAATCTCGTGGTGCCATAACGAAACACTATGGTACATCGACCAAACTGCTAGGATTCCAAACCCCGGATGACTTTGATTCAAAGTACTCCAAAACAATTGCGACTACATCAGCAAAAGTCGAAAAGATACTCAAGAACCTGGTCCCAAAGACCACCGAGACTAAAAGCAAAGACTCGGACAAATATTCGCAGTATCTTGTTATGGAGATTATGAATCGAGCAGTGACGAATGTACTAGAAGATTCGACCAAGCCATAACTCTGTTGCAGCATACATTGTTTGCGGCTCGGTTGTACTCCTTGTCTATGCGATACTGGACTCTTTCCATATGATCAGCACTGATCATAGACATGCTATAGCTCGCCGTTCTATCTTAATATTATACATCTCGTAAATTTGACCATGGACTCCAAGGTGGTTGATCTATTCTCTACAAAAAACCTCGTATTTATCGCAACAATAATGAAGGATGGTTCACCACAACTATCTCCAGTTTGGGCAAACTATCAAGACAGTCATATCTTGATAAACACAGCTGAACGTAGAGTTAAACACAAGAATGTTCTTCGCGATCCTCGTGTGGCGGTCTCTGTAGTTTCACATGATGATCCACTCAACATGACAACGATTCGTGGTATTGTTGTTGATATTATTCCTGACTATGATTACGTACATGCTGATAAATTGACTCGGCAGTATATGGATCTACAACATTATCCATTTCGGCGTGATGGTGAGACGAGAATTATCCTCAAGATTAAGCCTTTACACGTCTTTGTTATGCCCAAGCTCAAGATTAATGAAGATTAGTAAATATTTCTAAATTCGAATTTAGAAATATTATTAATGCTTATGCCGAGTTGTTACGTATTAGAATATGTGGATATTGTTCGTTGACAGGTATTATGATACTTTGCCTCATCGATCACAACTGGACATTTAAAACTAGAACATAATGACACTGCCAATAGCAGCTTTGAATAGTTGCTAGTTTATGATTTATGTGGAAATTTAGATATCAAACACAGTTTTGTGCATATTCTCGGCTAGAGAGAGTAGAGACAAATATGTTTGGACTGATCTGTAGTTTATCTCTTCAGCAATTTGTTATACATATGCGTGCTCGATCTGTACTTGCTTGCTCTTTTTGCGGCTTGATGATCACGTGGTATTGTGTATCTTCATTAAACGAGACATTGAACTGTGTAGTTCTCAGAACAGGCTTGTTTGGTTCAATTCGTTCAAAGAGTAGATCATTTTCAGAGAGTTCCAAGTATGATGCAACAAAGTTCTTTGTTCCATTAGTCAGAATGAACTGTCCTCCAGAGAGTGGCGTGTCTTCACTACCGATATTCTTTGCAGTTATTCCTATCATCACAAATGTGTCGTTGGTTGGCTTTCTCTCCACTCCACTATGTGTACCCTCGAACGTGATCACATATTCTACAGGTCCGACAGTTATGGTATCTCCTTCTGTACCAGTGATCAAGTTTGGTTGATATGTATTGTACATATAGAATGCAAAACCCATGGATCCGATCACTGCCACAACGATCAATATTATCACCAATCCTGCCATGACTGTTGTGTTCTTTTTTAGTATATAGTCTAAATGGTTGATCTTTTATTAACTGAGGTTCATTACTGGCATTATCGTATAGTTGGGTATAGGAAGAACTCTCGGTTCTTTAGTTTTTGTACTGAATGGTGTCACTGTCCTGCTATCATTTTGTACTCTCGTATCATGTTACGTTGTCTTAATACTCTGACACAAGAACTACATATCTGATCAAGAATCATCTCCTTTGTTCACTTGTATGATGTCTTTTCTGTATGTGGCAAATTGACCATAGATACGTAATAGTTAAAGGCGATTATAAGACAATAGTAGCAATAATGACAAACAAGACAAATACCCTTAAAATACTGTCAATGATGGTAGCAATTACACTGGTATCTATGCCGGTAATGACAAATGCACAAATTACGCCTGGCGAAGATTGTAGGACAACTCTTCCGTCTAGAACCAATCACACCATAATACCTGATGCTGCTTTAGATAAAAAGATAGATGATGTTGGGTTTGCCACCTTGCAACTGCAACTTCAAAATCAATACCTATCTCAATTTCCTACCAACGAAACAGCGCAAAATATGATCAAATATAACGATCAAGAAATAGAGCGATTACTTGCAAAGATAGTCGAGTTGTGGCCACCAACATCTACTGTAGATATACCGGCATCAGATAGAGAACGAATGTCAAAAGCCATACCAAAACTAGTAGCGAGTGGTCTTCCTGTGATAGAGGTGGGCATTAATTCGTACACTGGAATGCTTGATGTGGTTATCGATATAGATAGATGTACACCGGATATGGAGCAGAAGATAAGAGAGATTGCACCGGATGTTCAATTGAATATCACATATGGTAAAAATAATGCAGTCTTTCAGAGTAATTCGACTGATCTAACTAGTGGATCAGAGTCGTGGACAGCTTTAGCATTTTTCTTTCCATCCTTCCTCGTAATTCACCTGATCGAGCTATCGGATACCGTGCTCCACTACTAACCTCACTCGAGAAAGACAAGTTTTGAGGACAGAAATGTACTATGTTTATGATTGTGAGAAATACTAATGGTGGAACAGAAAACGGAATAGTTTCTGAATTACTAGCAAAAACAATACCATCAACCATACATCAATCAATCATCGTATCTAGCAGGTGGCGAAACTAAAGATGATAGTTGATGGTATGGTTGTGTTTCAAATCAAATTCCCACTCAATCGACAATGTCAAACTAAATGTTAATGGAACCTACTGGTCATTACTAAAGTCTCGACTAGGATTAAGACAATAGTAAAACATCTCTTTTTTTAACAAAAGAAAGAACTGTCTAGGCATAAGTGCGGCTTGGTATGTTTTTGTGTGCAGTACACCATAAATTGCCTCTGGATGACCCAAGGTTATACACCAAAAACATACTAACTATACTAAAAACACCTGTTTTTGATACATTTTGATCATTCTATCTTGTGAGATTTTTGCAAAATACCTACAAAAATGGTAAGGTAGGGGGGTTTAGCTCTTAGGCATGGTTTTGAAAACTTGATGGTTCTTTGATGGTGGATGTTGGTGATTTGACCTTTGGTTTTTGTATCTAGGCACAAGTGTTAAACCCCCCCTAAAATTCGACATTTTCGAATAAATGACTACGTGCCTAAATCGGATGTATGTGGAGGGGGGTTTAGCTCTTAGGCACGATTGCGTAAATTTGCGATTTTGGTGTCCTGTGAGCTCTGCAACATGTGAGACAAAAGACCGCTGGACAAAAAACTAGAAAATCTACACTCTTGCCTCTTGAACATCAAATTTACAATATTCAACACATCCTCTACAACACTATCCTACCGTTTTTTGACAATTAATGCCATTGTACCCACTCTCTCCACTATTGCAAAGATCTTGCTTCTCAACCCCTGATATGACAACTTTAGAGATACAAGCCTAGTCTTAGACATGGCTCTGGCTGGTAAAAGTAGCATTTAGCATAGACTGCCCAATCTCCATTTTGGAGGCTATTCTTGATCTGATATCTTGCCGTAATTACGAAAAGCAGATTAAATGAAAGATGTAGGTCTCTTCCACATCAGCTCGTGGATAGCCATCTGGACAACTCCCGATGAAGCCCACAAGGTTCGGATATGACCTACTAACATAGTTGGGCTGTATTATTATATAATCTTTAACTCATGTAAGATATCGAGTTGATTCTTGGCAAATACACGAAAACAAGTGCTAATACTATACTCACATGTTGTAATGACGACTTGATATCACCCCTTGTACATAATATCTAAGATCGTACTAGTATCTTGTGGTTTGATTGAACTCTTGAGCACTAGATCGATACTGCCTTCTGCTAAAACTATGTGCTGTGCTAATCAGAGTACGGCATCTATTTCTTACTATTTATTAGTCAACATGCTAAATGATCTAATGAGTATGAACAGGTACGTGTTGCTACTAACTACACCACTAAAATTTTGGATGTCAGCATCATGATATGCGCTGGAATGGACGTTTCAGGCAAATCACAAATTGGTCACTATGTCTACATGTCGATTGTACTTGGCGTTAATGACTCTATCAATCAACTAGCAAACCGACTTGGATACAAACACATCCATATGCGCTCCATTAAAAATAAGAGAGAAAAGTTAGACATTATCTCAAAAATGAATTTTAACAATATGGATTTTCTAGTACTTTGTATCCGAATGGATCGAGATGTCATTATTAATGAGTTTACAAACTCCAAGAAAAATTGGTCTAGGTTCTCTGAAAGTAAACTTGTTCGCATTTTTAACTGTCAATTATTTAAACTAGTCCGTAAGGATATTGAATCTTTTTTATCCAGACATCGATCTGGACTATCTGAGATAGTCTTTCAAACTGATGTTGATTGTAGAGATTTTGCAAAAAATAATGGGTTGCGTTATGCTGATCCAAATAAAGCTCACATGCTTGCTGATATCGTAGCATTTGCAAATAATATATCTGAAGACATAGGGTGTGCCAAAGACCTAGATTTGAGAGACCCAATTCGCGAATCTATGAAAAAACAACTGAAACGAAAGATGTAGATCTCTTCCACATCAGCTCGTGGATAGCTATCTGGAATCACTCCCGATAAAGCCCACAAGGTTCGGATATGATCTACTGATGTAGGCTAGACCCTATTATTATATAAACCTTATGTAAGATATTGAGTTGATTCTTGACAAGCGCAGGAAAACAAGTGCTAACACTATACTCACATCTGTTGTAATGACGACTTGATATCATATTATGATATGTAACCGTCGACACACATATATGATAAAATACTACAGAATTTTTCATAGAAAAATTCTGTATCGCATAGTATTCACCACAAGCATACTTGCAACTTTTAAGCAGTATCGATATGTCCAAAAAATCACTATCTTAGAATGTCTTTAGCATAAATCTTGTGACCTTTTCATGCATCTTTGATGCGTCATCCATTGCATCAAACACGCTTTGCTGATTGATATCGTCTGGTTTGTCTAGCACAACATAGATTCCTATTCTATATCTGCCATTCTCCATCGTGTTGCGATTTATAGCTCTAATGGTCTTGCAATATTCTGTAATCTTGGTCTCGAACAACTCTTTCTCCTCTTTACTAAACGCCAAATATCGAGCATTCTGATTGTTGTTCATGGTTACTTTTGCCCCGATCACTAATACTCCTGGCTGTCTCTTTGGCTCAAATATCTCAAACTGCATTCCAAACTCGTCTGCATACTTTATCTTGAAGTGAAAAGAGTTTGTATCGTTCTTGTTCTCTGTAAACGTTAGGCTTTTGTGAGTTAGCCACCGTTCTATATCGTCTCGCAGTTTCATAATGCGAGTAATCCGACCATACTATATTATTCTAAATTTATGGTCTATGTTAGAGATGTTTCTAAATTCGAATTTAGCAATATTGTATATTTAGTACAATTCTCAAAAGTTGATGCTAAAAGTATCTTGTATGGCTGTCGATGTTAGCAATGTGATATTGGCCACCAAAGATATTCCTAACAGTATCAGTCCGATGTATAGGCAGTTTTTTGCTTTTTTTGGATCATCATGTCGTATTGCAAAGTAGACTATGATTCCGCCAATTATCCCAAAGAATATGGGTACTAGATACCACAAAGCGCTTCGAGGCTTTGGAGACACCCCTTGTCTATCGCCTGTATAGTAAATGTAATGATCATACTGCTGTCTCTTCTCAGCATCAGACAAGATCTCATAAGCGTCACTGATCTCTTTAAAACGTTCAGTAGCATCTGGAGATCTGTTGTGATCAGGATGTAACTCTAGTGCAAGTTTTCGATACTTTTTTGTTATCTCTTCTACAGACGCATATCTGGACACGCCTAAAATCTCATAATAGTTACGTTCTCTATGCAACATGGATGTATTTGATAGACTAGTATAAATGGCATATCTTTTACTGCTGTCTCTTCGTCTCGTTGATTGTATGTTGCTGGAATCGTCTATCGATAACGTGTTTTTGATTGACTATTTGCACCTGATCGCCATCTTTTGTGCTATACGTCTGACTCTTAAATCACTTTACGATCTTTTTTTGTAACTGTGTTATCTCGATCTCGACCGTCTCTAAAGGATCCTCGACTTGATTTCTTCTTATCGCAAACATCTTTGGTTTCTCAAAATCATCTGTACAGTCTGGACATGCATACACCAGTGTTCTATACTCATTCGGTGCTTTCGGATTTGATAGTCTTGGATAGTATACCAATCTTGCGCCACAATCTACACAGTATCTGTTGGCTCTTCTAGTTCTAACCAATATGCATCATCTATACTAGTATGTGGAATCAACTATTTGTTTTATGTTGTCTAATAGAATACACCAACTAGTATCTTATGCCGATGTTTCTAAATTCGAGTTTAGAAAGATTTGTAATCTTTTAGATCGTTAGATGACATACGCTTGATGGGTTGTATGTACAATGTTTCTAAATTCGAATTTAGAAATATAGAAGCGCCGCCCATCAGACTTGAACTGACGATCGTCCGATTAACAGTCGGGTGCTTTACCACGCTAAGCTAGGGCGGCTCTCAAGTCTCTTGGACTTTAAAACTGATTTAATCTTTGCTAAGTTGAGGTCGTGGATATTTTGAGAGACTAGTGCCTCCTAGATTTGTAGAGATATCGAGATAATCACTAGACCGCCTCTTGGCTATTCATCTGACGGAGAGAATCTAACGTTCTCTATAATTTGTGGATGAATGAAACCAGCACGTATTGCAATTTGCATGATTTCTGGTAAACACTACTGATCCTCTCGTCTAGACGTCACACATCTGATACCGTACATCTCTTTTGCAAACCCCAAGTCCTCTGGTCATCATGACTTTAAAACTTGGATAATCACTCGTTCACAAAAGTCTTAAAATCTTATACACTTGTAATACTGACATGGTTGAACAAAATTCAGAGCGTACAGTAATCAAAATTCCATTACAAGAAAGCAAAATGCTAGAGATCACAAACAAATCTGTTCTGATTTACTCTGGTGACAAAGTTCAATTGACTGTACCGATACATAATGTAAGATCTATAGTACCATCTAAAGAATCTAGTATCTCTATACATTACACAAAAGCCGATATAGAGCCCAGCAAGCTCAACTATGAGACTAAAAGTTACAAACTTGATAATCATCAGCTCACTCCATCAAAGTTATGTAACAAAATACTTCGAGATCTGTCAAAGCAAAAAATAATTCCAGAGAACAAAGAAGGACTATTTTACCTTCGACCAAAAGAATACATTGAACACACATGTCCTAACGTTGGAACAGGTCGATTCAGAGGATTATTGTACGTTACAAATTTTGGACTAGTACATGAACTAGATGGAGGAATATTTGTTGATATACTATATGATCAGATCGTCTCAATTGAAAAGTATAAAAACACAATTACTATAGAGTGGGGACATCTTTTACCTGCTGACGATAATGTCTTTTCGTTTGATCTAGTATTCCCAAAAGAGATTGATCTAGATTCGTTATATTGGTCAATTAAAAAACAATTTGCAAATCCTTTTACCAAATTTGACTTTGATTACTCAATGGGAGATGACCATTACTTGAATTTAGATCTTAAAAAGATGTACAAATTAGCTCAAAGACAAGAGCCAGATTTTTACCGATGGATCGAAAGTTGTTCTAAATTTATTTTTGGGCCTTTTGCTCCTGAATTTACAGATGTGGAAGACAATCTTATTCTGGCATGTAAAGTGAATGATTGGGACGTTGACTTGATCTCATCTATGAATGCTGAAGAAAAGCTTCAACGTCATTTTGCTAAAAGACAGCTTAAAACCTCAAAATTTATTCAAGACAATTTAGGCAAGTATCGAGAAGAGATAGAAATTCTCAACGAGTTTAATTCAAATTCTGATAAAGTTAGAGCAAATCTAGAAAACGATAGGGAATTTTTAGAATTGTATGAAAAGTTGATGGTTATTCGTGATAGAAATCCAGAGATCATACCTGTTGAATCTTGCATTAACAAGATGCGCGCCGAGTCATTACGATATTATGATAGGCGCGTTAAAATTTTATACGATGAATGGTGCAAGAACGAGCCTTTGCAGAACTTTACAGACGAGTACGATGATGAGTGGATCAAGTATCTGTTAAAGAGATTAAAGACAGCACGTGGACGGAAGCCTATAAGTGATATTTGTCCTGATTATGAAGAATTAACTTTGGCACTATCGTTTCGTGATGATAGACGCAAAACGCTAGAGAATTTTTCAGCTCCAAAAAATATAAAACAAAAATACATCTACAACAACTGCTGGTACAGCAGCGAACAAAAGATGTGGTATGTTCAAGATGATTACTTGAATGAAGAACTAAAAGATCTAGTGGACTCTGATCTATCTCAATCCGAGAAGGTAATTGGTAGAAGAGCGTGGGGCTTTCAAAAGAACAAGGTCAAAATGTTTTGCGGATTTCCAAGTGTTGTGTATAATTCTGATGAAGAAGATTATGAAGTTGAAATATTTACTAGTAGAAAGACAGGTCAGTTGATGAATAGAACATTTTATGAAGAGATGCACCACATACTGCCAATTCTACGAGACGACGACATCACCGAAGAGATGGAAAAGAATTATGGACGACTGTCGTACGAGTCTGACGAGATCCGATACACAATTACTCCTGCTGGATCCGCATCTAATCACTCGCCTAAAATGCAAAAGATTTCAAATCAACGATACGGTTTTGCAGATATCCCTATTAATGAACGGGTTAGACGGGCGATATTTGGTGTTGATACTGGTCTATTCTTCAATTCTGAAGCAGAACTAGATTCAGATATAGAATATTCTACAACATATCCAGACACACTTTATGATGAGCGATTTGAGTAATCATAGGAGTTCGTGCGAAAGTCGTTTTGAAGACTCTAGGCGCGCAGCAACAAAGACATTCCAAATTATAAATTGATCTCAGGTTTGTGATCTGTGCAATTGTACGATTATACATGTAGAGTCAAAACAATGAATCATCCCTTGATATCTTACAATATCATTAGACTGTATGCGCATTATTGAGAGTGTCCGTGCCCAATCATCAAACATGACAACAATGAATCAATTTGCCTCTAGAAATTACATCTATGTTTTATTGTACCTTAAAATATGCGTATGATGTAAGAAATGCACATACAGTATATTAACCGCCAAAATTTTGTTGTTTTATAAGTAGATATCATGTATAATTCGTTATTCACATGAACGCTCTTTGTTGATTAAAATAACTTGTTGTATCGTAAATTACAGAAAAAATAACATGTACTCTGGCATTTATTCAAATTAGAAATAACAAAGACGCCGCAAAATACGGCACGTTAGCACAAAGTTGTACTAAATCGTACAAAATTGTACACGATTGTACACAAATACACAGAAATCAAAAGAACGTGCGCAGTCTTGGGACCATATTCTGTATCAAATGTGTTTTGATGTCTAAATTTTACTTTTTTGTCCGAGCTTTTTTTCTGTGTTTGTGTCTTTCTCTATGTCGACGAAACTCTTCCAATTCTATCAAGCGTTTCGATGGTTTGTTGTTCTCCTTGTCCCATAATATATCGTGGTTGACAAGAGACGCTACTGCTGCGGTTTTGCGTTGAAACTGTGGTTTGGTACCTTCAAACTGATCATTCATGCAACCAAACTGTCTTAACATTCCAACGGAGTGTTCAACAACTATACGAATTGCCGCAATCCATTGATTGTACTCTTTTTGTTCTTGCGTGAGTTCACCATTTTTCGGTTTCTTGTATGGAACATAGACACATGAGCCCAACATATCATCGTACAGTCCTACATATGCAGCATCTCCAAATTGCTCTGGTCTTTGATGGTATGGCGTATTTGGATCTAGTAGCTTTTCCCAGTACCCTGTGAAATCTTCAAACATTGATCGTAGTATGTTTATCTCTGATGTATCGGCATAGTACACCTTACTAATACACAGAATCAATTTGTCTTGATTTGTTAGGATCACTTGACGATAGACGTGTTTCTTTGACTTGCCTGAATAAGCTGCTGTTTCATCCTTTGATTTTTTTGGTTTGTCTATCTCTGTCTCGAATCCATCCACGAATATTCTGCCACCTCTTTCGCCTGGTACCCATCTCTTGAACTCTCTAGTTGTTTTACAACTAGCGATCTTTTCAAATATGTTCTCTACCGAAGAACTATTGGTCTCTAAAAATTTCGATACGTATGCTAGATGTCGAGATACCGTACCTTGATCTAGATCAAACAAACCTCCGATCTTCCATTGTGATAGACCACACCTCAAATACGCGATTATCATGAACAGATAATACTTGGACATGTATCTGCACACGTTTCCTTGTGTTACAAAGATATCTGAGAACTGTGGGGTTTTATTTGGATGTTCTTCTATATACTCTACAAACCGTTTGTGTAGGTCATCAAATCGCTCTTGTGGCATCCTAACGTACGTATAGAAGAGATTTGGTTTGCTCATTATTCTGTTCCAAAACTCTAACACGTGTTGCGTATCTCGTTTATTCGTTTTACGTTGAAGTGAACACATCCACATCGATTCTTCGATCTTTTGTCTGGCATGTGCAAAGTCGAGTTTCTCTTTCAACTCTTTGATTTCGGTCTTTAATTCTTTGATTTTAGTTCTCGATTCATCACGTTCACTAGTTACTTTGGCTAGTTTTCGTTCTAACGATTGTATCTTTTTGCTTTCTGCATCAGAGCATACTGTAACACTCTTCATAATGGCTATTCTACACATTACCTATCTAAGCAACTAGGTCAGATTCTGTTTATAAGGAGGTAAACTAAATCTTACCGTTTGCGCCTGTGAAAACGAATTATACATGATATCTAGTAATTCCAAGTTCTCGTACATGTTACTGAATGAATCATTTTGTCGCTTTGCTTTTTCTATGTCAAAATTTCGCAAAATTTCTATCATCGCATGAGTCCTTCTTCGACCTCTTGTCAAATCAGAAAATATCGTTTTAGAAATTTTTTCGGTTTTATCATAATCTATATTTGAACCAGATATATACCAACTTTCAATCTGCTTGTTTACTATCAATACATATTTCTTAGCAATTTCATATTGTTTAGATCTCGTTTGTTGCTTTTTATCTTCTGAATCATCATCTTTGTCTGCTAACATGATATAGTAATCACGATTTGCTTTATTATTCTTAATGTAAGAGTTAATGTAGTGATTTGGTTCATTAATATATAGTCAAGGACAAAAACAAGTTAACACTTTTTTGTTTCAAGTTGTATTGGTTGATTAGGACATATCATAATAGAACATTATTAATTTTTAGCGTTATGTTATTTCTTTTGCTATGGAATGTGGCACATGTGCTCTCCACATTTGATTACTATGGTCAAATACTAGTGTGAACTTATTTTTGTCCTCGACTATAGTGCCGTGAATATGTTTTTTGGCATACAGCTAAATTGATTGTTTACCTACAATTCTCAGTGTGAAACGTTAGAAAAAATTTATTAATTATTAATTTTTAAACATCACATTGATTCTGTCTTATACCAAAACTATTTAAATTCAGAATTTTCGTTTGCCCAGTTAGGATTCTTTCTAATTTTGGCACTAGCGCGTTTATTTTTAAATGCCTTCAGAGGTGTTTCGCCATTATCGATATCTAGTGAGAGATAAAGTCTGTCTTTGTTATAGTAATTGATGTATGCTCTTATGCTCTCGGAATGTTTAATCTCTGATTCAAATGTTCCAAAGAATCTTTCCAGCTTGCCATTGGTCTGAGGATGATTTGCTCTTGCAAGTACTTGTTTTATGTTGCGCTTGCTTAATTCTGCTTCAAATAATGTAAGTTTTTTACGCCCGTTCTTTGGTTTTTTAGCAGATGTAAATTGTGTTTCACGATTAGATAGTATCTGTGTTGCGGTTCTTTTAATTTATCTGATGTGGCTATTGGCAGTATTGGGAAAGCCGTTTCGATCTGTGTATCGATTGAAAGAACATGTAACTCAAAATAAGTTCTGACACAGTGCATCACTGCTATCATTCACTATACTCATTAATAAAAAACTATCTTCATAGGGTAAAAAAGGAGTTTGTTTACTACATTTTGATTCATGGAGATTTGATCACGTTATTGATCAAAAACTTATTTTTGGTGAGATATTAAATTAAGAGATGAAACAGATTGACTTTTAATTAATCTCACTCATCTTATCTTTTAACAGATTTCAAATATTAAATCCACGCTTTACTCAAGAGTCCTTTGGAGACGATAACACACAATCGACTTGTGAATATACTTTGCAAGTCGAAAAACCACATTGTGTTTTAGTCACAACTCTACGATCACTGCTGCTTTTTGGTTCTCGTCTAGCTCTGCACCGACCGCATTTAGTATGTGTTTGGGCAATACGAGACTAGAAAAGTCCATCATCTTTAGATCATTGACTAGATATACGCGTGGCGCAACATCAGAGTGACGAGATTTTAAGAATTCACCCAACTCTTCGACTATGGATATTGCTCCCCCTTGAAAGATCTTGCCGTTCTTGATTCCTAGTTTCATCTTGCCAAATCTATCCAATATCGCTATGTGATGTCGCTCTCTCTTGCCAAAGAGTCGCTTCAGCATTACATGACCCATGAATACTAGATAGTGATCCGATTCAAAGCATAGATCTATTAAATTTGGATTCAATTGCATTATATCTGATACTTGATGCCTGGATTCATCTAGAGTGAACACACTCTTTGATGTTCCTACACTATCCATCTCTACATTTCCCATTGCAGATACACGCAGTACAGACTTTTCGGCCATATACTCACTGTCTATACTAACGGACTCTGGTATGGCTCCCTTTTCTACCAACATTTCGTGAATCTTTTTGTGAGCTGTTGCAATCTTTTCTGGGGTTGGGTTTATCATGGATATCTCTAACTGTTCTTGCAGCAGGGCCGATGCAGCACCTATGGATGATATCACCTCTGCATGTTTGGCTTTCTCGTACTTCATCTGTAACTGCTTTGTAGCAAATGGTACCAAGACAGATGCTCCTCCACCACCGCCAATAACCTTTGTAGTATGCATATCCATCTTGTACTCTTTGAGTATCTTACTGATCGCTTTTGTTATCTCGAACGATGATGTCTGTATTATCGACATTGCAGCTTCTGTATACGATGTACCTACATATTCGCCCAACTTTCGCAATGCTACCTTGGCTGATGTAATGTTGGCATACGAGTAGTCGTTAGGCTCTATCATCTCTAGCGCATTTGCAGCACATGTGTTTGTTATTGCATATGTGTCATCACCACATCGTATCGCAACATACTCTGAGTCGTTTGGTTTGGGACGAACCATCACTATCTCTCCTTGCTCCAACTTGGCAGGGTCTGCAAAACAAGAGTACTCTAGTCCCGCAATATGTGCACTGCGAGGACCAACACTAGATATCCTGTTCTGATGTATAGATATCATACTGCCGCCTGCAACTCCAAGTATTCTAACATCCATCGATCTGATACATGTGGGATGATCGTTTATCGTCACGTATCGAATCTCTGGTTTGCCGTTCTTTATTATACAGATATTGGTGCTGGTTCCACCAACCTCTACAAATATTCCATTACTGATCTTTAGATACAACAGTGCACCTGCAACACTAGCTGCAGGACCAGACAAGACAGTCAAGATCGGTTTCGTCTTGAATGTATTCATGTCGGTTACTCCACCATCACCACGCATTATCAATAGTGGCGCAGAGACACCCACACCTCGTATAGCTTCTTCCACATAATTTGCTACTTGGACTGTCTTGGGTAGTACACTTGCATTTACTGTTGCAGTCAGAGTACGAATCTCTAAACCATATACGCCAGACAGTTCATGTGATGATGTAGATGGTAGACCATGTTTTGCAGCATGCTCCATCACAAAAGTTTCATTTGATGGATCATCGACACCAAAGGCTTCTGTAGCTACAATAACCTCTGCTCCATCACCCTTTAAGCGATTTATGGTATCACCTACCTCTTGTTCTGTTATCAGATGTGATGTATCCAAGAACTCGTGACAGACATCTAGGTCTTGATGTGTATTTATGCTAGGATCATCTAGTTTGGTACGTTTTATGACATCTCGTTTGGTGGGACCCACACCCATTGCAACTATGCCCACCTTGTAAGTGTCAGATTCTAGTAATGCATTGATCGCTTGAGTGGTACTATGAGATATCAACTCGATATCTTGTACGTTTATTCCAGACTCTTGCACAACCTTGGTTAACGTATTTACAATACCTTCAGAGACTCCTTGTCTTGATCTATGTGTTGTAGGTATGGTCGCAAGACCCAGTATATTGCCTGTCTGTATGTCTATAGCTACTGCTTTTGTAAATGTGCCTCCAACGTCAATACCTACTCTGATCCTCAACTGTTTGTACCTCGTGACTTTCGCATCGCAGCAATCTCTCTCTCTCTTCTCGGTCGCATTACCAAGACGTATGTAGCTGCTACTAGATATATTCCAAGCAATACTAGCTGGGCGATTACCGTCTCAAGTGTAGGGTATATTCCAGTTAATGTGGCCATGTTGATATCGAGTCTAGGAATTGTACCCAACATACTAGTATACGGTACAACATCGATTATCTGTAGTTCACGTATGCCGTTTCCGATAAACGCAATAGATAGATATGCACCTATGCCCATCGTTAGTCCAAACAATATTCGTAACGGTAACAACTTTCCGAGTCTCCTCATCACAAAATATATCACGAGCAATGTTCCAATACCTAGTATGAATCCCAATCCGACATACAATTCTAGATACTTTGCAAAACTAAACATTGCTTGATAGAACAACACTGTCTCAAATCCTTCTCTATACACTGTAAAGAACGACAACATTACAAAGACCATCACACTTCCAGTAGTGGTGGCCTGCCAAACTTTGGCCTTTACAAACTCCATCCACTTTTTATGCTCTATCTTGTTTAATATCCAGAAACTCACATAAAACAAGACCGCTGTAGCAGATAACGCAGCTATTGCCTCAACGAGTTCTCTGCTCGCGCCAGATATCTCTATGATATATGATGCGACAAACCACGTTGCTGCCGTTGCACCAATTGCTGCTATTATTCCATAGTGTACAAAAGGTTTGAATCTATTATTTCGCGATGCTTCTAGATACGTTAAAATCGCTCCAAGAATTAATACGGATTCTAACCCTTCTCTAAATATTATCGCAAACGATGCAGTAAAAGCAATCATGGGTGCCAGCTGACCAGTACCAGTTACTAGCCTTTCAGACTCGTCTAGGTTTCTCTCGATCTCTACTGCTACTCGACGTATCTCTTTGATATCTGCTTGTTCTTTGATCAAGTTTCGCAGTTCAGCAAATTGATACTCTACCTCTAGAGTAAAATCTGGATCGATTGGACGCAACGGAACTTCTACATGTTCATAACTATCTAGATATGCAGTTCTAGCTGCTGCATACGCTGACGTAATATCTCCTTTTTCATAGTGTACCAACATGTCTTGTATGGTCGTACGAATAAAGTCTATCTCGTTTCGAACTCGTTCTTGTTGCTCGTTTGTAGAGTCTCCTCTCTCTTTGAGCTGTTGTTCTGTTGGTTCAACGTTTACTGCTAAATATTCTACAGTTATTGTTCTTGCTCTATCTAGATCACTCTGTATACCTGATAACAACTCTTTGATCATCTCTGGACTCTGTTCTTCTTGTATCATCTGTCGTAGATCCTCACGCATTCTGATCTCTAACGAGTACATCAGTTCGGCATCTGCAGCTTCCAAGACCGGCTCAATATACTCATAGTTTTCTAGATATGCTTCTATTGAATACTCTTCGGCAGATACATAATCGCCTGAATCTATAGCTAGTATCATCTCATTATATAATGCGTCTATGGTATTGTATAGTATCATCTGATCATGAGATGCAATTGTACCAGTTAGATCCATTTGAATTGCACCTACTAGCAAACCAATCTTTGAATACGGCTCGTTTCTCTCTACCAGTTCTGTCAGATCAGCAAAGAACGAGAGTTGTTCTAAATCCAACATTACTTTTTCATCTGCGTCGCTCTCATAGATCTCTCTCGCTCTGTCAAATAGTATCTTTGCTATATCGTACGCAGCCTCGTTTTCGTTCTTTTCAGATATTTGATATTGCTCATCAGCTATGGTCAAGAGGTCAACTATTGTACCCTCTGGTGCCGGAATATCGTACATCTCTAATCTCTCTGTTATGTTTGATATCGAGTTTATGGCACTAGGTGTGTCTAGTTGTGGTATATCTAGTATATCTAGATGTATCTCGTCTGTCAACGTACTGTCAAACTCACGTAACGTTGAGAGACCTAGACCAAAATGTCTCGATGCAACCTCTAACGAATACTTTGCTGCCTCTGTATCACCATCTTGATATCGAGTATCTGCTACCATCAGCCCCGCCTTTGCCGTCTCTAGTGTTGCAATTGGTGAGCCTGTCAGACTCTGATATGATATATTGGGAAGTGCTAGAAAGAGCAAGATTATTCCTGTTATGACTGTCATAGTCCTGTTGTGCGTCAATATGCTGTACTTGACTCTGTGTGGTTGTTATTTAAAAAACAACTTGATTCTAAACTTTTAGAACATCTCTTTATCGTGTATGGTGTCTCTAATGTGGTCTATCGAGTCCTCGAGATGTCTATACATTAGATCTGTGTGGGAACAGGCCATATTGACTATGTGCAGATCTGCATGATACTTGTAACCGTTATTGCATGGTCTAGGATCTGTTCAGTTTACAGTCAATATATCGTTCACAATCAAAGTATGTTTTTGTAGTATACTGCAAAGTAGATCTATGATCAACGTCCATCTTGTCAATGTGTCAAAGTATGCTTTTGTAGAGTTAAAGACATCCGTTATCAACCGAATCAAACAACTGTTTTATACAAAAAGGGTTATCAGAGTTATCTACGAATATGTTTAAAATCCTTAGGCATTCGGAATTCAGAATTGTATAACAGGGTTAGAATCTCATCAGCCTCATCAAAGCTTTTAATTCCTTTATCTTCCAACATTAGGATCAATCCAATTAATCCTATGTGTTTTAGTTTTGAGTTTGATGCTAGCTTTCGTGCATCACCATCATCTAATACGCAGTAGACATTATTCTTGCATCCTCCTAGTTTCAAATAGGTCAAGATTACATCTATCTCGCCATATTCTAGCCTGTGTCCTACTAGTTGAAAAGTTTCGATCTCTTTTAGCGAATTGATTTCTATTCGTTTGAGTTTACGTTCTTTGAGTAATTTTTGAACATTTATGCGTGATGGCTTGGACTCTAACTCTTTTTGAACATATTTTGGGATCACTAGTTCATGTCCCAACTTTAAAATATCATCAAAGACGTCTGGTCTATTGATATCGTCAAATATTCCAATCAATACAGACGAATCCAATATCTTCATAACTCTAGTCTCAATAGTCCTCTAGCACGCATCTTGTCGCGCATATAGTATATTGATTTGCCCAACAACTCTCCTCCTCGTCCACCGCTAAACTTTTCTTTTGCAATCATTGAAAATATATGCTCTTCGATATCTGGTTTGAGTTTTTCATATGTTTTAGAACCTTTGGTCATCTCTGGATACTTGCAGTACATGTATGATAACATCTCTGGAATAGTTACATCATTTAAGGAATCTTTATAGTTATGAAATACCCATGACATCTTTGGGTCAAGTAGGTCTGGAACTTCTGGGAATCCACCTTTCTCCTCTCCAATGATTCTGGCGTACTCTGTGCTATGTTTGGTTAATTGAATGACGTTGTCGTTTTCTACCAGCATGTTCATTTGTACTAGACGCGCCAAAGTATCCTCCAGAACAGTACTGTATGGTCCATCATCTCTTATTGTAAAATCACACCACTCTCTTATTTCTGGATAGGGATCACCCAGTACGTACATCATTAGTTGAAGTTTATGTCTACCGTGTATGGGCTCATCATCTACGTATGCCAGTAAAATGATGTACTTTTCTAGTTCGCTGATCTCCAGAGTTGCAGTGTCTATTGCCATGCCATGTTATCCATATAACGACATAAAAATATTCTAGAATTGTACAGTCATGGTCCAGTACGATCCTTTTCGGTTTGATATTGTTAGTGGTTAAATTTTAGGTTCTGTTCATTTGACGAGGGTTGTCATTTTCTGCACAAAATTCTTGAAAATTTTGCAAATATGGATGGTCTCACATCTACTATCACAAACTGCGGCTGTTTTGAGTCTCATATTGAGCGTTCTTTAAGATAACGTCATCTCGATCTCAGCCCTCGTCAAATGAACAGAACTTTATTCTAGTCAATAGACTGCTTGAAACGACTTTTCTAACACTGCCAATAGTCACCACTCGGTAAGTTGAATGAACCCGGATTTACAATATGTCTCTGTTTTTGACAATAATTATACAAATTACTGAAAAATGACTTTTGCATGGACTCTTTAAATTTTGTGCAAAATATGGGAAAACTCTTGGACCACAAATCTAGTCAATTTAACAGAACCTCGAACGTAACACAAACACTTTTAAAGCCTCCTGTAGAGTCACATTATAATGAACATTAATCTTATAGTTGGTATAATTATTTTAGTTATTGTTGTTGCTATCGTTGCTGTGTTTTATGTGACACACACATTAAATTTAGAAAAAGAAATTTCCACCATTACATCAATTGTGACAATCGGCTCATTGATTATAGCACCTTTATGGTACTTTATTAAAAGAAATTCAAGAGAAAAATCAGAGAAAAAACGAATATCAATTAATCTTTATTATGAACTTGAATATATTTTTGAGTTATTAAATTCTAAAGAACTAAAAAATCACATTATTACAAATGAGGGTAAAAAAATTCATTTTATAAACGCGTTTTTCAATCATGATGTATATGATAGTTTAGTAATATCTGGTCAATTTAATTTTCTTGAATATGATTTACAACAACCAATTCAAAGTATTTTTAAATCTATAAAATTTCACAATGATTTGACGGAACAAAATATAATTAAACACCCACAGGATAATTTATCAAAAGAAACAAATCTAGTCTGTGCACGTATGGAAAAAAGTGAAGAAAGGCTAAAAAGAAGCATACCTGAAATGATGAACCAATTAAAAACCCGATATAAAATAGAAATAAATGATTGTTAATCAATTATCGGATGATTTTTCATCATCGCATTCTTCATCACATTTATGGTAATACGGCAAGTCTAGTGCTTCTACTCCACCACGTAACATGCCATACTCGTCATAGATGCTTTTTTTCTTACTCTTTGCGTCTTTTTCCATATGTTATATATGATGATGTATCATACATAAAAGTCTTGGCGATTGCTCACTTCGAGCCACTAAGCGTATGTTGCATCAATAAATCAAACAGACTTGCACTCTTGGTTATTGTATCATCACTCCGTCTCTGAGACACAATAGAAATTTCTTTGAACTCATACCACGATGCTTGGCCAAGTTCTGTTTTGCAAAGATCCATGATTCTGTTATTTCGTTGATGTGCACTTCCACTCGCAAAGACGTTCTGGTGATCAACTGATTCTCGCTGGTATCCATGAAAGACCGGTGTATCATACACGTCATTTCTTACCTCAAGAAGAGATATCAAATTCATCAAGACTTGCGTCTAAATTTGATCATATTTGCTTAGGGGCTCGAAATGAGCAATCTCCAAGAAATCTTGTAAATATCGTAAATTTGGATTCAAAAACGCCCAAATACATGAAATCGACCAAAAAGATATAAAATTTACAAAGGATTTCTTTGGCTCCTAAAGATGCAACAGAACACTTGAACCTGATGTTATAACAGTTCTGGTCATCAAGACTTTGATGGAGTCTTTGTGTCGGCACTAGTTGACTGGACCGACTCGCCCTTTGGTTTTTGTACCTGAATCTCTGCCTCTAGTTCTTTCTGCTTCTCGGGAGCGGGTATCTCATCTGCTTGTTTCTGAGGTTCAGCTAGTGGCAGCATCTCTTCTTGTGCGGGTTTTGGTGGTGGAGGCGGCGCATTCTTTTGCTCATTCACTCCATATCTGTATATGTGGAAGAATGCCGCAAACACTAGCAAGACTATTCCTACAAACAAGAGCGAGACGTTGTTCATTCCAGCTAGTGCTGCATTGTACGCTGCAATGTTGAGGAATACCTGAAATGCAAGCAATGCAACCAAGAGCCAATTGATCCACTTTTCTGATAGATTGATGACTGCAACCTTTTTTGGCCCTGTGTTCTTTGCAAGTTTTGATTTGCGTTCTGCCTCGTTTGCAAGTTTTATCATCATATACGTGAACCCAAATCCTAGCGGAACCAGTAGTATCATCACCGAATAGAAGAATATCGGGTCTATCAACAGTCTCTCCACAAGTGATACATTGATATCAGGCGAGATGTAGAATCCCCAGTATGTGGTAACCATTATCTGTGCTAAACTGGTTATTCCGAATGCTGTAATTATCGGTCTATCTCTCCATGAGAACTTTTTGTATCTGTCTATAAACGGTATCAACACAAACGATATGATAAAGATCAACGGCCACAGCAACCCCGTTACAAACTTGTCATACTGCGTTCTCATGAACGCATAGATTCCTGTCAAGTACCATTCTGGTACAGTAACTCCTGGCGGAGTATTGGGCTCGAACTTGAATCCTAAATCGATAGGAAAGACTCCTCCAGTAATCAGTATCGCACCAGATATGGCCATAACCATCGGTACATCAAATACCAGAAATCTTGGAAAGTGTACAGCCATGAGACCTAGCATCACTATCGGTAACAAGAACACGTGCTGTGCATAAAATCTGAGAACAAAGTCTGAGAATCCACTACCAAGCGCCGCATCTCGAATGGTTGGTCCTACAACAGGTATTGACGAAGTAAGAGATGCTGCAATACTGATTGCAAGCTGGGCACGTTCACTAAATATTACGTCATATCCTGTAAATGCCTCCAAGATGGTAACTACACCCAAGATGACACCTGTCATCCATAGTACCTCGTTTCGTATCTTGTATCTTCCACTAAAGTACTGGTAATACATGTGTAGTACGGCAAGTAAGACCATGGCATTAGATCCATGATAGTGAATGTTTCGTATATGGAATCCAAATGGCACCTCGTCATTGATAAACTGAACACTATCCCACGCCCTATCCAATACAGGTTGATAATAGAACATCAAGAGTGCGCCAGATATTCCTAGTATCACAAATACGATAAACGTGAGCATTCCGAGAAATCCAAAAGGACTTACAAATCTAGCTGGAAATGAAAACTTTATAGCTGTAAATATTGTTCTATCGACGCCATCCCATAGCCAATAAAAGAAGGCGACTGCGCCTGTACGTCGCTCAAGCGAAACGACCATATCCTATGACTCCATTATCGTTTACGCCAAACTTTGGTGGCATTACATACACTAGCCCTGCACTGTCTACATCTAGTGTAAGCTGTGGTAGTGCATTTGACGGTGCAGCTTGGACCGATGCTGGACCTACAAAAGCTACTCCTGTGGTGGCATCGTACATACTACCGTGACAAGGACATTCGCCTCGTTTTCTGTTCTCATCTGGCCAATACTTCCATAGACACCACAGATGCAGACATATCATGCTGTATGCTCTTATTGCTGTTGGATCGTTCTTGGCACCTCCCAACTCTTCTGGCAGTCTGATGAACTGCCATTTACGAAATGCCTCCGCGTCTAGGGCTGCATCACCTGTTGCAGGATACGTGATGACTTCGGCATGATTGATCGGATATGTGTTCATGTTTGCCTGTGTGCCATCTGGTAGAATGACTGGCACCTTTTCGAGTGATGACCGTGCTGGATTTGGCATGAATTGACCAAAGGGTACAAACGGCGCAAACGCCAAGCCTGTACCAGCTGCACCCATCAGCTTTAAAAAGTCACGTCTAGATAATCCATCAGACTTTTTCACACCAAGCTCTGACATCCAAGCTGTCGTACTTGGCAAATTGTTTATAAACCTTGTTCAAATGTTTGTCAAGTGCTCACTTACAGATTCGAATATGTGATATCTTGTATCTGAGAGGCTGCGGGATAGGTTTGGTACAGGTTCTGTCCAATCGACATGGGTTGGCATTTTCTACACAAAATTCTCGAAACTTTGCAAAACATGGAAACGGCCTCATACCAGTTATCGTAAATTATTGCTGTTTTGAGTCAAATATTGCATGTTCTTTGAGATATCGTCATAACGATCTCAGCCCACGTCAATCGAACAGAACTTGATGTACTTTTTGCGTTTGATCTGAGTGTCTGCAAACTAGGTGCACGAAGACTGTTAAACTAGGTACCCGCTACTCATTATGTCTGGCAGAGATCTATGTTGCGAACATGCCGTAAATGGACCAAAAGCGTCTGTAATGTGCTATAGATCTTGAAGATGGCAGAGGCTCATAAGCGTCACATAGACTGTGTTGCTATCCTGTTAAATTCATCGAATTTGAGCCCGGTATGAAACCAGTTGCGTATCATAGTTTTTAATCATGGTTTCATTTTCCACATATTGGTTATCTGTCCGATGTTAGGCTTAGAGATCATCTGTGGTACTAACAGAGATATCTGCGATGAGTCAGAGATATCACCAAAATCTGGGGTGGCTTGTCGAATAGATGATTGGATAAACTGAGTATTCGTAGCTGATGAGGTTCACGTCCATTTTGATGACAACTGTAGAGGCAAAGTATGGTATTACATAGGAAAGCCTGCACGCATTCCACACGAGAACAAATATTGGAGTTTCAGATACTTTGTCGCGTACAGTCTAGATGGAAAGATGTTTGTAAGAAAGTACTCCAAAGGATTCACAGCAAAAGTTTTTGTAAAATACTTGCAACAGATGTACGATCGCTATGGTAGGTTTGCAATAGTTCTAGACAATGCTAGACCACATACTGCAAAAATGGTCAAAGAGTTTTGTGACGAGATGGGAATACTTTTGATATTTCTACCCGTAGGGCGACCAGAGCTCAGTATAATCGGGACTATCTGGCATCTACTAAAAAGTAAACACATACACGGTCAGTTTCACGAAGATGTTGTTAAACTAGAGAAAAAGATACGTGGCTTGGACAAAAATTTGACTTGGATATCTTTGAATATTTGCAAAGAAACGTACTAGATGGTCAGTAAAACAAATCTGCTCATAGAATTTGTATCCGCCATTACAAATATCTGCACTTTGCTCGTACTCTATCAACAACTGTTATGTTTCTCTTAAAATTTACAAAGTCTTTGTGCAGATTGACAAAAAACCATCTCTAGACACGTTTAATCACTAAAACAGACGATCAAAGTGGTATCTGATGAATTATTTGTGCCAAAACTCATCCATGTGATTATTTTTGTCGGTATATTATCCTATGGGACTCAATGGTAAAAAACTAGAGCACGGTACGAGCCAAAAGAGAATTATGAATAAGGTCTATTTAGTAATTTAGCTTTTTCTCAAAAAACTCTTCATAACGCTCTGTCTCTATGCCAGGGTTTTTATCTAAATAAATTAAATCTCTAATACCGCCATTTGCAAATTCTTCACAAATATTTACAATCTTCTTTCCGTCTGCTAGGGTGGAGAGTTCAGGTTCTACGGACAGTGCGACAGCACACATCCACCATGATTCTTTTTCCGTAAGGGCATCACGTCTAATTGTGTTTGAGCGCTTTTTTATTTTTTCACGTTTGCCACTATCTACTCCGATCGCCATTGCAAGTAAAAATATGTCGAGTTGTCGTTTTTTGTAAAAAAATGAATCCTTTTTAACTACTGCTCCTTCCCTTTCTATAGATGTGGAATAAAAGTTTACAATCTCGTCATCAGATTGCTCAAAAGACATATTGAAAGGCCAATCTTCTTGTAAGCGTCTTGCTCTGTTACTAACCATTTTGATTTACCTCGAGAATTCTTGTGTTATCAGCAACATCTCCTTGATCTTTATATGTTTCTAATACATATTCCTTCCATATGCTTCTATTTTCCATTAGTATTTTTCGAACTGATGGTAACTCTTCCCCTTCTATTTGTTTTTTAGCAACTCCAGTGTATTCTTGATCTTGTACCAATAACGTAATTTGAGTTTGTGGTAAAAATTTTGGTAAATTTTTTGCTATATCTATTCTTTCAGTCTGAGAAATATTATGTAATGGAGAGTCAATCATCATAAAATAGTCTCTTCCAGATATTTCACGAATTGCAGCAATATATGACAGTGCTAAACAACAACTTTGTCCTGCCGAAAGATCTTTACTCTTCAGATCGTGATCGAGAACCACTGTAGAATAGTTTGGCTTAATTTCAACTTCTAAAAAGTCTTCTCTATTGACTAACCGTTTAAAATATTCTGTAGTTTTGATAGATACTGTATCACGAAATTCATTTATTAGATCATCATAAATTCTTCCAAATATTTTGGATAACGTATTCGCAAGATCTATTCTATTGTTGTATGAAGAATATTTTTTGTTTTGTTCTATCTCTTTCTTTCGCTCAGCATACATTTCGTTACATTTTTCTTGAGCTATTTGTAATTCTCTCTCTGCAAGAGCGATTTCACGATCACAGTTAGATTTTTTCTCATCTATCTCACGTAACTCATGTGCATATCTTCGTACCTCATCTTGATCATGCTCTGCTAGTTTTTGAATAATTGTTTTTTCTTCACTACGTTTTAATTCAATATTTTTATCATATTCATCTCTCTCTGATTTTAATTTTTTAAAATTGGTAATTAGTGTATCTTGATCTAGTTCGTCTAGGATATCTTGCCATAGCCCACGACCACTAGATATATCTTGGATAACAGTAGATTCAATTAGGTTCTTTCCTAATAATTCTTCAAGTTGCTCTCTTTCTTTACTTCCGACCGTCAAGCCTGTACCACATATACAGCGTGGCGGTTCCGTATCTAAAATTCTTTTTAATGTTTGACTACTAACTGCTAACGGAATTTGGCCCTCACTCTCCCATAAAACACATTTATCTATACTTATTTTTATAGATCTTTGTAATCTAATTAGGGTATTATACATTAGTAACCAATTATGAAAATCTTCAGAATGTTTGTTTTTAATCTTTCTCATCTGCTTGATGTCTTCTTTCAATTCTTTAAGTCTTGCTTGCATATCGTTTATTGCGGTTTGGTCATGACTTCTCAAATAATTTAGTAATTCATCTCTACGCTCTTCATATGATTTTTTGTCTATGGTTTTTTTGTTAATAACAGCTTCTCTACGCTCAATTGTTTTTTCATAATTAAGAATATGATCATTTATGGAACTGGTTTTAACGTCTTTAATATCGCTTGCTATCTCTTTTGATATTTTCTTAATGTTGTCTCGGGTTTTTTCTACAATTGGTAATCCTGATATCTTTTCTATGCCATTTTTAACATGTATTTCATCCTCATCTTCAAAAAACTCATTTAGCAACTCTGCGTCAAAGAGAAAATAAGATGCGAGTGAACTCGGAAATAAATTTTCAATGTACCCTTTTACACTAGTGATATCTGTTTTTACATCCCAATCCATATTTTTTAGTAAATGTTGTAGTTCTACATTGTTTTCACATTTTATGCCTTCCGAAATTGTCCCATCAACATCTAAACTTTTTTTAAGTTCTGATGATTCATGTGTTTTTGTAAATTTAATTGATCTTTTGACAATATAACTTAATTGATCTTTTTCATACAAACTTACTTCAACTGTCGATTCATCAGAATCTCCAACATCTAGCTTTGCAATTGCGTTATTGTTTATTATATTCTCATCACTAGAAACGCTGTGTGGTCTAGACTTTCCATACAAACACCAATAAACTGCTCCAAGCAAGGTTGTTTTCCCCTTACCCATCTCTCCATGTATAATAGTGATTGTTTTTTCGTTATCACGAGAAAGATCAATAGATTGATCTTTGTATGATTTATAATTATGTAGAACAATCCTGCCTATTTGGATATTGTTTTTAATTTTACTCATAGTCCGCACTAAACCTCTTTACTTCTTCATCATCAGCATATTTCTCTAAGATTTTTTTATATGGGACTTTAAAATTTTTTGAACTGCCTGATGATGTATTCAACTCATCCTGCATTTCAAGAAATTCGATCAGAATTTTTTTAATCTTGTCTGGAACATTCAATTTGTTGATCTTGTCGATGATCCATGGATTTACAACCATGTTGATATGGGTAAATTTGGGCTTTAAAAGCATATGTGATGATCCTCCATAGATTGCTCGTTTGTTCCTATTATGCCTCATCGCGTATTCTTGATTCTTGTCGTGGGTGTCTTTTGATGAGGTAGCCATATTTCGGAAGCAAAAATTAAGAGTCATTATTGTTTACGCATATTTTGACAATTTAAAACAACTATGATTTAAAATAACTTTGTTCAGAGTAGACGTATAGTGCTCGGAATAAGTAATTTCACGTTACTATCTCTCTGTGGAAATACTTTAAAATATCCAGATTGTGTTGTGTGTTTGCTAGATAATCCAAGACTGCGGCTTCCATATCTTCAAATGTCTCATAATATATGCCAACTTTGATCTTTCTTTTTAGTTGATGCCAATACTCTTCGATTGCATTAAGTTCTGGTACTGCTGTTGGCAGAAACAGCAACTCGAGACCTATTTTTTTGGCATGTGCTATAATTTTTGGTGATGTATGCCACGGCGCCTGATCTAATATCCAACCTGATTTTTTGTATCTTTTAACAAAACCATCCATGAATTCCATCATCGATTGGTTATTTGCTCTCTCATGTAGTTCAAAGTATTGTTCTCCATTCTCCCCTATTGCTCCAAAGATTACTATTTTTTTGCCAGAGTTCGTAGTGGGCACAAATATTGATATTCCTCGTTCTGACCAAAATACTCTGCCTTTGAGAGTTGCGCGACTTATTGTTGACTGATCCATAGAAAATATAGTGTAACCACGTTTTCTTAGACGTGAAATCTCTTTAGAACGTGCTCTTTGTACTTTCTTTATCTCTTTGGTTGTAGCTCGATGAGCATAAGATATTTGAGCAACTTTGGGAGACCAATTAAACTTTCTCATTCTGTACCGTAAACTATCTCCATGATACTCTACGCCTGTCTTTTCTTTGACTATGTTTTTCATCTCTAATGGAAATGTAGGCTCTTGTTCCTTCATCAACTTTTTGAGTGTTTCATCTGATACTTTTGGCGGTCTTCCAGAACGAGGCTGGTCTTCTAGACCTACAATTCCATTTTTTTCGTATCGTGCAATCCAATAGTACACTGTACTTTCAGTAACTTCGAAAACTTCTGCGACTTGTCCCCTCGTATATCCATTCACAAGGACCATCTTTACAGCTGCACTCTTGGTTTGTACGTGCCCTAACTTTCTATCTTTGCAGGCCTGAGAAAGATCTTTGTACTTTTTGTTCATGTTACTAGTAGAAACATACAAGTTCATAAATTATAATGTCAAAAAAATTTGACCATGAAATTACTTATTGCGAACACTATATGCACATTACTATGGTATTTTGAATTTGCGCTTTAATTCTTCAATTTCTTTCATGCAATCATCTTTGTTAATAGCAATTTTGGCCATATACTCTTGACGTTTTAATTGAGACTCAGCAATTCTACGTTCTATCCGAATTTCTTCTTCAGTATATTTTTCTGAAATATTCGGAATCACCAATATGTCGTAGATCTGAGCATGATCCTTCGTGGTTCCATCTCTGTATCTTCTGTTAAACTTACGAAGTACTCTACCTCTTCTTTGAATAAACTGTTTTGGGTTTCCAGTACTAGCTAATAAAATACAGCTTTTTGCAGAAGGGATATCTGCTCCTTCATCAAGTACTTTGTTGGCAACAATCGCACGATACAGGCCACTACCAAATTTTTCTATTAATGGAATTCTATCAGCTGGATTTTTTGGATTTTTTGCAGTGATTTCACAGTTTGGATGACCATGATTTGTTAATATACTTTTAACAGACTGAATTTGAGATTCAGAACAATAAATTAGAAGGTGCATTATGTTGCAATTATTATTTTTTACCCATTTTGAAAATGTTTTTATTTTATTTTGGGCATCACGAATTACACGTGCTCGATTGTTCAATACAACTTCTAATGACAATTTATCTTCATGTTTTTTTGAGTTCCATAATCTTGCTATTGTTTTAGTTAGATCGATATATTTTTCATATTCTTCATCAGTCAAATCTACGTATATTGGATAATAATAGTATTCAACAAGAAACTTTGGTATTGCAGTTGCTAAATCTAACGAATACACAGTACCCTTAAAAAAATCACTAATGAGTCTTGTTCCATCTGGATCAAAATATCTTTCAAGCGTTGCTGAAAGACCTAAACGATAGTCATATGCTTGATTGAGGCCAGATCGATATGTATATGACCCAGCATTGTGGACTTCATCCGCAATTAAAAGTTTTGGGACATCTGTTCTTTCAATTTTTTTAATAAATTTATCTGTTGAGAATGTTTTATAAGTTGTAATCGTTATCGAAACGCTTTTAGATTTCTGTAAATCTATAGTTGCAAGCCGTCCATCTAGATGCATGGCCCAGTTTCGATCATTTGATGTTATGTTTGATTCATATCCCCACTTTTCAAGTTCAGATTGCCATTGTCGCTCCAAATTATTTGACGGGCATACAATAATTACAACTAGTCCGTTATTTAGTTTCTTACGAATCTCATTAATGCAACCTATTGCTGTAAATGTCTTTCCTGTACCTGTGGCCATCTCGAATATGCCACAATAATCATTTTCAATCCAATTATTTAGTGCGTCTATTTGATATTGTCTCAATTGAGGTAAATTATGGAGCTTTATTTCAGATTTAGATTTTGGGGCAATTTCAATTAAATGATTTTTTACTGCTAATGGTAATGGTAAAGTTTTAATACGCAAATCTGAGTTAATTTGTCCCCCCTCCCAATATTTAGAAAATTCTGAAAAATCAACATCTAAATATTTTCGTTCACTCATATCCCAGCTTCTGTATACTCTGAATCTATAAAAATTCCCTAATATTTTATCACTAAAATCCACATTACCTGAAAATGATATTGAGTGATGATCGGCATCCCAAAATATCCCAACTTTATTCTTAAAAATTGAGCTATTTTCCAGTAACTCATAATCAGCTATTGATCCATTATGATGTACCGGTACTATTATTTTTATTTCCAAATTATTGTTGGCAATCATCCACGCAAGTGCTTTTACGTGATCTTTTACAAACTTTTCTTGAATCTGAGAAAAATCTTTTATCCATTTCTCTGAAATAATACTGTCGGCATCATTTATGCCAGAATTAATTGAGTTAATATCTTGTTCACTAAATTCTGGTAACAAAACCAATTTCATTAACCCATCATTTTGAATAAAGCCTTGCATACCTTCAGCACATATTGCAAAATTTTTAGATGAAAACTTACCACCAAATCTAGAATAGAGTTTTGAAATTTTAAGAACTTTATTAAAAAAATCACCGTAAATATCGTCCTGTATGGAGTCATATTCTGGTTTTAAATTAAGATTACGAAAGCTCATTTTCCCTCATCTCATTCAAATGAAAAAGAATATTTTTTGGATTTAGTTTATGTTCTTTTACTAAATTGAGTAAACCCACCTTGGCATTATGTTTGTTGATCAATGTTTTTCCATCCATATTAATTCCAATTAGGTTGTAGTCAAATTCAACATGATGTGTAGGACATAATACAATCATATTATCATAATCATCATCTCCTCCCAATTTCAGTGGACGTAAATGATGAACTTCGCTGTATTTTTGATCAGGTGACAAATCTATTTGATAATTACAAACTTGACATCTATTACTATAAATTAATTTAAGTTGTTCAACTTTTTTTATATTTCTATCAAACTTTGTAGTCATTTCTAATTTTTTGTTTGGTGGACCATCACTATTTTCATTTAAATGAATATTATTTGAAATTTTTTGCTCTATGTTAGAATAACGGTCAATTAAATAAAGTCCAGATAATGGGGTAGATAAATTAGAATTAATTTTTCTACCCAATACATTAAACGGAATAGATATCTTATCCACATCTGAAAACATTATCAAGTGATCCATGGATCTTATTCTGGGAGTATCTCCCCATACCTTAACTGATGGTGGTTTATTTATGCTTGTTCTTGTCACGATTCCACACATTGTAAATGGTTGTTTATACTGCGCAAAGTAGCATCTGTCACCGCTTTGAATTGACTTCCATGTGTTATGAAAAGACATGGATACTGACCATATATTCACAACATCTGACGTTTTATAAATCTCACTCAGCATTTTCTCATGATGGTTTAAACGAAACTGCCTAAACCGTTCTTCGTCCTTTACACCAACAATAATTGCAAAGCTGTGTGACATGATTAAGTATGCGAATGATTGGTTAAAAACTATGCTAATCCACTAGATCGTATTCGCAATTCAGTTTTGGCCAATATTGGAGTTTGAGTATTTTTGTGTCACGTGTGTGATTTGGACTATTCCATTTATACTGAGTTTTAATATGTATGCAGATCTATAAATTCACAACATATTGTAAATTTACCTCTAGGATATCAAATATTTCGTATAACTTTAATCAATATTCAACTAAACAAAAGATATGCATAATGATGAGAATGTGTTTTAGTTTATGCTAAGATGATCGTGCTAAGTATCAAGAAAGAGCCGAATTATGAAAGGGTCTACTGTGCAAAATATTATATTTTCTCACACATATACAAACACATGACTCTACCATGCGGTCAAACAGAGATCAGTCGTAGCATTTTGATTTTTCTTCAAGATGGTCGAGATCACACAATCCGAGAAACATACCAATACGTGGATAAAATACACAATCAAGAAAATATTGAAAAAGGCAATTTTACAAAAACTAAAGTTAAACGGTTCGAATCTAGTGTTCGTGCTATCGTGTCTAATTTACGCAAAACAAAAATGCTTAAAAATACTAAAAATGGTGTATTTCACATAACTGAACGAGGTTTAGATGAATTATTAAATTTTCATAAAATAAGCAATATTTCAGAAAATTTTAGAGATGAATGTTATAAACTCATAACAAACACATCATTAGATAGTATGAATAAATCAAGCATGTTTTTAGAATTGGCTATTAAGACAACAACTAAATTTCCGTTTGCTTTTTTACCTGAATTAATCGAAGATTTAATAGACAAAAACTCTATTTCTAATATAATTAAAAAACATAATTTAGAAACCTATCAAAAATTTGAAGCGGTTTTTTCAAGTATGCTAGCACTAGCTCATAGTAAAGCAAATGAGACTAAAACGCAAGACATAAAAATAAATTTTAAAAGTTTTAGATGGAATAAATCCCACAATTGGTTAAAGATTGAATCAAATAGGTTTTTTAATCCATTTTTGGCACAATTTAATTATAATATTTTAAGAGCGGTCATAATCATTACAATTTTTAAACATGAATATATTTCAAATGAAGATAATCTTGAAGATATGGTTTACAAAACATATGAAGAAATTAAATGTAAACTAGATGTATTTTCTAATTCGGTTAAGATAAAATCTTTTGAAATGTACATAAATTCTAAATTAAAATTTAGTTGTGGTTCTATACTGGATGAATTACAATTAGATTATGGAATAGTAAATATTGATGGCAACATATCAATTCCAGTAAAATACACTAACATTAATAAAGAAATTCAAGATGTTATTCAAAATGAAAACGAAGGAATTTCTTACAGAGGATTAGTACATAAATTAAAAAAAATACTACCATTGTATACATTAATTCCAGAGATTGGTATATTTAAAGATATTTTAAATGAATTAGAAAAGAAAAAACTAATTTTACGAAAAAGATCACTTGCCAAATTTGATTCAGATAATGATCAGTTATTTTTATATGATAATTACATGGCAAAAATGGAAAAAATAAAAAATAATTTAATGAGTAGTGGAAGAACTAAATTTTTCGGTAGAGTAATTAATCCAGAACAATTTATTAATGAAATAAAAACAATGAATGTGGGCGATCTTGAAGACGCTGATGATCAAGTGACTCGAATTGCAGGACTGGTTCTTCGTGACTCGATCTTGTTGAGAAATTCACGAGAACATATACCTAACTTTGATTTTGTAATAGATATGAGTAATTATGATCGAATAATGGTACAAAAAGAATTTTTTAGTAAAATTGGATTTAAAGTTAGATCAAATATACTCCATTGTAAAGTCTTAATAAACGAAACAATCACAACAGACACATTAACAAATTTACAATCAAATACTCCTAATGATGAGCAGGGCATAATATTTACTTGTATGCCAGTTAGTGACAAAGTGCGTCAAATTATCAAAGATGATAAGAGTGTTCAGATTATAGATCAAGATGGCATTTATAAGTGGTGTTTACTTGCACCTGTTATACCAAGTAGACGTTATTCGGTAGTGCGGGTAATGTATGGTGATCATATAGGAAGAATTGCTAGAGTTATCTCATTAAATTATGAATCCGGACTTGCAACTATTGAATCTGTACCTGATTATAAGGAAATTATAGTTTCTATTGGATCAATTAGTGAGATTTTACCTAACGTCCATGATGAGTTGCGTTTTGGAGAACTTTCTAAAAAATACTTTGAGTTTCTCTGCTTGGTCGCTAAATTATCCTCAGAACATTTTGAAAGTGGTATGGACACAAAAGTTTTAAATTTTCATGAATCATTTAGAGAACTAAAAAAGAGTACTAATCCAGAATTGTTTGTGGGCCAACATCCAAAATTTATGATAGATGAACAGGAACACCAAAATCACAAATATATTGAATTTGAGAATGTATATGTTAAATTATTTATGAGAGGGAGTGATTTTACTCAATATTTACAATGTAGTTGTTCACACACATTAAATGAAGAATATAATAAAACACTTTGCGTCCATCAGATTGCAACGATTAATTATTTGTGTGTCACGAAAGATGTTCATGCCATGAATAAACAAATCGTTTTACTTGAAAGTAGATTGAAAAATTTTCAAATTGAAAATATCTTCAAGATGATTGAGACGATACATGATTTGCTGGGGGTAGACAACAAGAGACTTATTTTAGATTACGTTCGAGAATGTCTTAAAAGTAAATTAAATTGTTGACTTTTAACTATATCTTCTAAAGTTTCAACATCTAAATTTTTAATTTGTTGATCCAGGTTATAAAATAGTTTTAAAATTAATGGATCATTTTTCAATATTTTGATCAGATCATGTTTGAGACTCAGAGCTACGACATCTATGTCTGCTTGCGTATTTGTTAAACTATTGTTTGGTGGTAAATTAGATTTTAAATTGTCTTTGTGCACAAGTAAAATATCTAAAACTTTACTTTCGTATTTAATTTCTTCAACTATGACAGAATCACTATTATTCAATTCATCGAAAAAAACTGGTTCTTCATTGGCAGTTATTTTTAAGATTCTTTTTACATCATCAAAGTATATGCCATCTTTATGTGTTTTGATTAGTTCGAGGGTATCATTCAAATTATCCTTCCCATTCTTTTTCTTGATTTCCGTCATGTACTTAGGTTTGGTCTGTGTATATAAGAGGTTTTATTTGGCTGGATCTATGTTTTTGTTTACACACTTGAGACAATATTGTTCGATCACTTGATACTCGCAAGATTTCTTACTGCATTTACGATCTCTTGTGCTGCAAATTCTACCTGATCCGATTTTGTGTACCTGCCTAATCCAACTCTGATCGAAGAGTGAGCTCGTTCATCATTGTACCCTAAAGCTAGAATGACATGAGATGGTTCAATACTACGTGTTGTACATGCAGAACCAGAGGATATGGCAATTTGCTCTGAAACTAGATTTATTATTGCTTTTGCCTCGATTTTTGGAAAGTACATATTTAGATTTCCTGATAGTCTGTGCACACTGTCCCCGTTTAACATACCGCCACAATCACAGAATATCCGATACATGTTTGTAGCAAGTTTTTTTAATCTGTAACCTTCTGAATCCATCTCTTTAGATGCTAGAGTTGTTGCTTTTCCAAATCCAACTATTCCAGGAACGTTTAATGTACCAGAACGTACGCCTCGCTCTTGCCCGCCGCCATGTAGTATTTCATCTAGTTTGAATCTGGGCGAGATCCCTCTAACATATAACGCACCTATGCCTTTTGGGCCATACATTTTATGTGCAGAAAATGACATCAAGTCAATATTCATCTTGTTTACATCAATCGGTATGTGACCTACCGCTTGAGCAGCATCCGTGTGAAATAATACGTCATGTTCATGCGCAATCTTGCCAATACTTGAAATGTTGTGAATTGTCCCAATCTCATTATTGGCAGTCATAATCGATATCAGAACTGTTTTATCGTTTATGGCATCTCGGAGATCGTCTAAATCTATGTGACCTAATTCATTTACTGGGAGATATGTCACATTCTTTCCAATTTTTTCCATATGTTTTACAGTGTTTAACACAGATTCATGTTCAGTGACACATGTAATCAAATGATCGCCTTTTTGTTTGTGTTTTTTCATAACTCCAATTATTGCAAGATTATTTGACTCTGTAGCTCCACTAGTGAAGACAATTTCATCATGTTTAGAACCAATGACTTTTGCAATATCGGCCCTTGCAGATTCAACTGCTGTTGATGCATCATGTCCATATGAGTGATCTAGACTTGATGCATTGCCAAATTTTTCATTAAAGAAAGGCAACATTGAATCTAAAACTCTAAAATCTAGCTGTGTTGTAGCATTATGATCAAGATAAACTATTTTGTTCATTGTGTAATATCTCGCTCTTGACGTATTACTTGTTCGATATCGGTAATATCCTGAATTCTAGCAAATAACGCTATTGTACCTCGATTAAAGTGAGCGCGAAGCATCTTGTTTAGATATAATTGTGGGGAAAGATTTCTGTGCATCAACTCTTGTACCATAAGCGCCATAAACATTTCTTCATATTCTCCAAATAGTACAAAAGGATGTATCTCTGCACCTTTTTCATCAAACTCATCGGGATTTGGAAGAGATGGATCATTAAGTGACATACAGATCGCAAATCTGCCTAAAACATTTGGTGTCAAACCTGTACGTTTTTTAAGCTGACCCATTAGATTCTGAGAGCGTGCACTCATTCGTAATCGATTAAATCGCAACAATCTTCTCTCCTCGCTTATTCCAAAAATATCCATCATGTTTAATGGTTGCACCTTCCTCTTCGACATACTCCATGGCGTATGATCTCATCATATTTTGTTCTAGTTTGACAAAATCATCATATTTTATCTCTGTGTCTGTTGAAAATATGAGTACTTGATGCGAAGCTGTGGGGAAAAACTGCTCAAGAATATTTGTTCTATGTTCTTCATCTAATCGCGCTAGAGGTGTGTCTATCATAAATGGCAGAGGCCTACCAGATGTTTTTGCAAGTGCCCATAGAACTGCCATTGCAAACATCTGTTTTTCTCCTTCGGATAACAGCTCTTTTGAGAAACGATCTCGGTTTTTACGATATAGTGTAATTTCAAATGTTTCTGGATCAACAGTTACTGAATGAATAAAATTCCTCTTGTGCATAAGCATCTTTATAGCATCTAGTAGATATTGCTCCAAGATCGATATTTTTTTAAGCCTAAGTTGTTCAATAAACTCTTCCAAGACCATTTGAACATTTTGTGTAATCTCTACATTCTCTATTGATTTTTTATTTTTATATATTTGAGACACTATGTTACGTAACTTGGTGTTCAGATGTTGTTCTAGTGATATACTGCTTGATATCTTTTCTTCCATATGTTCTATTTCCGACTGAAGCATACCTATCTGGTTATGAACGTTACCAATACTACTCAATAACGGGCCAATTTCATCATCATTCGGAGCATTTGCGAGTGAGCATTCAAGTATAGTGATCTTTTCGGATATCTCTCTGAGTTTTGTTGTGTCTTGCTGTAGATCTTTTAACGTAGATGTATTTGCTTTTTGTATTATATCTAGTATACGTGTAGATTGACTAGATGAGAAATCAAATGATGGTTTTGCTGATGACTGATCATTATGATGTTTAAATAATTTAGTTATGCTATTTACAACATCCACTCTAGAATCATCATCAATTTGAATATTTATCCAAAAGTCTGAATCTTTTAGTTCTGATATTATTTTATTAGTTTTTGCGGTAATGGCTTTTTGACCCATTATGTCTAGCTTGATCAAATCATCTTTTTTAATTTGTTCAGATAATGATTGTAATTTTGATGGAATTAATGCAAATGGCAGCACACCAGAACATATTGACTCTATATGTTTGTGTATGATATCGTAATTTGTCTTTTGTTCTGCAAGTTCTTCTATAGCACTAGTACGGTTACTGGCAAAAGTACCTCCTATGTTGGTTAGTTTTGATTCCATATTATCTATTTCTAGTTGTAATGAGTCTATTTCGGTTTGTTTTTGAGCAATTTTATCAATCATGCGATTATTTGTGTCTTTTATGTTATCTTTTTCAGATTTAAGTCTATCAAAATCTTCTTGAAGTGATTTATTGTCGCTTGTAAGATTTCGTGTCATATTTACTTGTAGATCGGTGTACAGTTGTTCTACCAGCTCAATTCCCAACAATGACTTGAATGATTCTCTGATTGTAATATCTTCTGTGCCTTCTTTTGCCATCTTTACTATTTTTTCGCCATCAAAGAAAAACAACTTGATTATTCCTTTTGGTATTATATCTTCTACAAATGACTGCCACTGTGATTTTTCAATCGTGTCCAAGGTAACAAACTTAGACTCTTGTGAATTGCGTTTTTTTATAGATAGTTGCTCATTAACTCTACCGTCTTCATCTGACCAAGAACGTTCTACTTTGTATTCTACTTCTTTATTATTGTGAAAGAATCTAAACTGTACTGATACTGATGTATGATCTGCATGTGTTGAACTCTTTAAATATCTATGAATTTTACTTGCAAGAAATTGCCCATATGATCTTTTGGTAGATCTCTTTTCCATGACCGATATTCCGTACAGACACAACATGATGGACTCAAATAGAGTGGTCTTGCCTGCACCGTTTGTGCCACCAACTAGTACAATGGGCCTTTGTTCAGTACATGTGAAATCAAACTCATTTCTGCCACAATATACACCATAATTTTGTAATATTACTCGTGTTATGATCAAGTTCCAAACTCCTTGTTATTTTGCTGATACACTTTGAGATCATGTACTATCTCGCCTAGATCTTCTCTCCATTCTTCAGATAACACTTTGTTTAATTTTGGATATATCTTGGAGTGTCTGGTCATCCCTTGCGACTCTTGTTCAATATTGAGTAGTTTAGCAACCAATAGCATCGGAACATTGTTTTTCTTACAGATCTCTTCCAACAAATTTTGTTCAACCATTCCAAATCTTCCTAGATCCTCTTGTGGAGGCACAAGCCTTTGCTCTGTTATCTTTTCATATATCTGATAAGCCGTATTCTTCCAGTCACCACGTTCAATACGCCATATTCTCTGTATCTCGTGAATTTCTTCTTCTTGTATTAATTTCAGAGATGGATCAGGCCCTGTCTCTCTAACTTTCATTTGAGCGATCAGTAGTTTTTCAAGAAACTCTTTACAAAAATCTAAAGTATATGGACCAGGCACTAAATTAAAATACGGATCAGATTCTTCATCTTTGCCCTGTTCCATTTTTGATTCTCGTATCTTTTCACTAAAAGCCTCTTTACGCTTTTCATCGATCAATTTCATTTGACCATTACGTCGCTTTAAGGATCTGACTTGTTTTCTCTTTATTGGATCATGTGTGTCCTTTAACTCTTCTCGTAGCTCTAAAAGTGGTTCCATCCATTCCTCTCCATTTTCAATAGTATTTCGTAGTGAAGAATCATCATTTACTACTGTACATGTCCAACAACCAAATCTACTATTTCCACAAGATGGCGTACTGCTGTCAACTACTAGTGGACATTCACTTGCATTTGCGTTCTGATACATAACAAGGAGATCTCTATTGTTTGCTCCCCATGGATTGCTCTCTTGTAGTAAATAACTCCAAACATCTTTGGCGGTAAAGTCTCGCAAAGGCGTATAAACATATGTCTGAGCAAATTTGGAATGCCTCGATAACAGGCTTCCCTCTATCTCATATAGATTCATTAGTTGTTGTCTAGATCCACTCTCATCCTTTCTAGTCCCTAGTATTATTATTGCTTCACCATACTCTGATACTTTTTCTTGAATGAAACGATCAGCGTTTCGTATCTTTAATCGTTCAGTACACCACCTGAATAGATTGCTTGGTGCTGGGAATCCTTTACCCAACAAGCACACCCAAAAGGTATCTTCGACTACTGGTCTAACTAGATTAGTAGATAATGGGAGGTGAGAGTGTTTAGATGCTTTCTCCATCATGTCTAATGTCTTTGTTATCTGCTCTACGACCTTTGGTGATTCTACTAGGGTGTCTGATGATATGACGAAGAGATTTTTATGTAGTTTGTTTGAAGGTAGTCTAGACAATGCATTCCATATCAACTGAACCATGCAAGTAGAGTCTTTACCACCACTAAACCCTAAAATCCAAGGTCTGTTGTCGCTTTGATATACTGTCTGAATTTCTTTGTAAATATCATTCAAATGTCTGGCCTTAAAGATCGATTCCAATTACGCATCATCTACTCTAACTGACACTCCTAGATGTTCAAGTATCTTGTTTGCAGCTCTTTTTATTCCTAGTCTGTGTTTTAGCATTTTGCCATCCATAACGACATTGTCTTGCCAGATTGGACTAGTTTTTCTCCAATCGATCTTTTGCAGTCTTTTTAGTTTTTCTCTCCAATCTGATCTTTGAGTTAATATGTAACCAACTATTCCTAACGCGTTTAAAATATTTGTATGTGCGTGAACATAGTCTTTACGCAGTTCATATGGGGTTATCTTTTTATCAATTAATAAATTCCATTCTGGTATTTTTTTAGACAATACATTCCAATATTCTGCTGCTAGTTTTTGTTTTTCAGGTGATATTGATTTTGTCTTTAATTTTAGTAAGTGTCTTGTAGCATCGGCAATACCATTCAATGTAAAAAACTTGGTAGAACGATTTGAGATGTTAGTTCTTTCCATCTCCGTTCTTCCATAAAATATATCAACATCTTGAACTAGAGTTATTACAAACCTTGCAAATGTGTCTCGATGATCGTATAATAATCCAAGTGATTTGGTAGGTTTTACTGCATGTTTGTTCAGATCTGCAAACATTTGTTGACTACGTTTTAATCCTCGATCTTCAAAGATGACTACTGCGACTCTTTCGTTTTCAAAACTTGAGTCATGTCCACATACTTCTCTAATTGCAGCACAACGATGCTGACCATCGTTTACCAATATTTTTGCATTGGTTGGTATGTTGATCGTTCCTATCTTACTTTCAGAATCATTTGGAGGAATCGGATTGAATGCTATTCTCTTGTCAATAGATACAGTGATTGCAGAAAATATGTAATCTTTAGGATTTTCGACAATATATGATGCAATATTTGGAACTCTAGAACTACGGAGTTTGCGTTGTGCTCTCATCTCTGGGGGTATTGCTGGATCTGCGTCAAATTTGAATTGACTAATAATGGTGCCAAAATCAAACATAGATACATAAAATTCCCTACCTGCTTGAATCCCCCTATTTGCATAGTATGTTGTTACTCCGTCTTGTTTGTTTGACGTTGTTTTCATGTGGTTTAGATTTTGGAAGCATTATATAACATTTTGGAAGCACGTTGTAATGTGGGCTGTGAGGCAAAGTCACGTTCAACGAATTTGATAGCAAGTGCCTAAGATTGATTCTTAACTTATGTTGAGACTCAATCTCAAACATGTATTTCGGAATCACATGATTGTGGGGAAAAGACCAACATGAACACCTATCCGGTAGCGATCATTTTGCTTTTATATTAGTTAGCTCTGAAATGATCGCTTGGTTCGATGGTGTGTTTATACTATTTGATCGATTCGCTTCAACTCATAGTTAACCTCTTGTTCAGCATATGGTGTTCTTACAATTCATTGATTGCTACTCGGCGCATGTTTGTTGATAGACGCTTTGTATGTAAACATATTTTTCACACAATTCAGAGGATCTATTTTCATTCCTAAAACATAAATATTAATTTCCACGTACTAACAATATGTATATTACTCAGAAAGAAAAAGATCGGCTAGAAAGAGTATCAGAGTATTCAAACGCCAATTACGTTAGTCCATACCTAAAAATTCATGATATAAGAAGATATATAGATGGGAGCGTTTGGATCGATTGTCAACGATTATCTATGCCAATAAGGAGAATTATAAGGTAACTGAACATGAAAAGTTATAATTGCACTGGTTGTGGAGGATCATTCAGTTATACATATGAGGTGGGTAGTAAAATTTTTTGTCAAAAATGTTGTAATGAGCAACTATCACTGGGCATAAAACCTACAACCAATATTGTGAAATCAATAGTCATGTCATTTAAAAAATGTCGACTTGTTGCACACCACAGTCAAGATCATTAATGTATGGAAAGTATTTAAGAATCACTTGACGATCCAATACCTTACGAAATGACGGTATCACAAAATGGAACAAATTAATAACATAGATATCAGATTTCCAGACCCATATGGAATAAAGAATGCATTACGCAACTGTAATGTACAAAATCCAGAATTTTTAGACATTACATTAAAATCATACAAAATACTCTCAAGATTCAAAAATAAAAAATTACACATAAAAGAATTTCTTGATGCGAATGAGAATGTCAGTATATTTGATCATCAAATACTTGCAGCACAAAAAATAAAAAACAGTTTTGGAGGAACTGCTCTGCTTGCCGATGAAGTAGGACTTGGAAAAACTGTGGAGGCAGGAATAATAATCAAAGAATTTATCACTACGGATCTTGCAAAAAAGATATTAATTCTTGCACCACCATCACTTTTACCGCAGTGGCAAGATGAACTCCGAAACAAATTTGACCTTGATTTTATAAACCAAAAAGGAGACCCTCGATTTCATAATGCCATGTCACATGACCTACTTATAATGTCTCATTCATCTGCTACATATCCAAAACATGCCAACTTACTAAATTATGCTTACTGGGATTTGGTCGTAGTTGATGAAGCACACAGTATGAAAAATCCTGACACATTCAAGCACAAACTTGTCAAAAATCTTCCAAAACGTAACCTGCTACTACTTACGGCAACCCCCATACAAAATAATCTAAAAGAACTTTACAACCTAATTGAACTCTTACGTCCAGGATATCTCGGCACATGGAAGCAATTTAGAGAAAAATACTCTAGTGATCCTCAGTTCAGAATGATCAATTCTGAATATAGGAATGAATTACAGAATATTTTGTCTACGGTGGTTATTAGAACCACCCGAAATGAAGTGAGAGAGTATATAAAAATGGCAGACAGAATTCCATCTACCAGAATACTTGAACCCACAGATGACGAAAAAAGACTTTATGATGAAATTACTAGAATCATACAAGGTCAATACGTGACAAACGGAGACGCTTTTTCACTTATGATATATCAGAGGCTCGCATCTAGCAGTACTAGAGCATCAAAAAGAGTATTGTACAAGCTAAAAACAAATGGGGTAATTTCTTCAGAGCTGTATCAAAAGATAATGTCCGTGGCAGACAATATCCAGATCGATTCAAAGTTTTTGGCACTGCTTGACATGGTACAAAAAAACACATCAAAGTTCCTCATATTTACCGAATTTCATGTGACGCAAGACTACATTCGAGACAATTTGGAACAAAACGGGTTCTCTGTTACTCTATTTAATGGAAAGATGAGTTATGGTGATCGACTTGAATCTGTGCAAAAATTCAAAGGCGATACACAAATAATGATATCTACTGCAGCAGGAGGCGAGGGACAAAACCTTCAATTCTGCCACAACATTGTAAATTATGATCTTCCATGGAATCCTATGCGGATAGAACAGCGAATAGGTAGAGTACACAGAATAGGCCAAAAAAACGACGTGTACATATACAATTTTGCATTAAAAGGCACGATCGAGTCATATATTTTAGATCTTCTCTATGTCAAAATCAACCTGTTTCAGATGACTCTTGGAGATATGGACATTATGTTTGAGGATTCATGGGCAGGAGGTTCCCCACAAACGTGGTTTAAGGAATATATGAATGCATCAAGCGAAGAGGAAAGAATGAATAAATTTTCCTCAATAGGGAATGATTGGAAGGACCGTACAGCGACTGTAAACAATGCTATACATAGTTTTAATGTGAACGTGTTCAAGAATTTTGATCTATCTTCTAGGAGTGATAAATAAAATGGATCAGAATGAGGACATAAGGGACTATGTACTAGAATTTTTTACAATAATTGGCTCCGATATATCTAAAGTTGATAATTCAGTATATCACGTATCTGTGCCAGATCAGTACGTAATTTTTTTCAATAAACCGAAACTTGTGTTCACATTTGATGATAATATTGCTGCAAAATATGGGTGTGATCTGGTAAATGTGGGAAGTAATATACTATCTACAATCATTAGAATTTGTAGCACTATGGGCCCCATATCAATAAAAAAATCGAAAAGAGTGAGCAATGGACATATCGTGATTCGCTGTTATTTTTTTGTAAATTTTTTATCAATTAATAATTGGTCAGAAATATTATTCATAGATATTGATTGGAATACGTTAAAACCTGTGACAATAAACACTTCTCTTGAAGATGGTAATTTTTCTTTGGATATGATAAAAAATGATCCAAAAAAAATCACAGCAGTATATGCATCTGCACTAAATGAGATCAAAACAAAATGTATTGATTTTAAATTGAAGTTTTTAGATGATGTCAATACTTTATTTCAGAACGATTTTAAGTTGCTAGTTGAAAAATATGACACGCAAATACGCGAGTTAGATACAGCAATTAATGATAAGGCAAAAACTTTGGATAATGCAACAAAATCCAGTGAATTTAGATTTGATACTGTGAAAAAAATTGAGTCTATAGAAAAAGAGAAATCCATGGTAGCAGAGACACTACAAAGAAAATATCGTGTCACGTTAGAGTACAAGCTTGTTGCATGCGAAATAATCTTAAACTGATTGCATGTTTGCCTGATAGTGGAATCTAAGTTCTAAACCATCATCAGCTGACTAACAACAAGATTGAAAACTGTTTAAGATTATCAAGGATCGTAACACTACAAAAGCGTAGAGTAGCCCAAGTACACAATGAGCATCTATGTTCTTTGCACTGTGTAGAGGGATCTTTTTGATTTACATGGGGTAGAATTTTTACAGAAAAAGTACCAAGATCTCATGGGGGTGTTTACAGAAAAAGTCTTGTAAACTTTTATCCAACATAAATCTAAAAGATCCATAGAGTGCGTGAGTAGTAAAACAGACACCTGCGATCAAGACGATCAACGGTGCGATCAGGAAAACAATACAAAATTCTAACATTGGCTTTGTGTGGGGTTTGATAGCCACTGAGGGCATCGTATATCCAATCATCAAACCTTTTTATTGATATGGGCGGAGTGAAATACATGGAAGAGAAGTTTGAGTATATTCCTTTGGAAAAAATTCAAGTTCAAAAACATAACGTCCGCATACATGACATAGACCAAGGAATCGAAGAGCTGGCTCAGAGCATAAAGTCACTTGGATTATTACAGCCAATTGCAGCATATTTTAACTCTAAAACAAGTGAGTATGTGATTCTTACTGGGCAACGAAGACTTAATGCATACCATTTGCTTAACAAAGAATATCCTGGAGAAGTATACGATAAAATTCAATGTAAAATAATACCTGAGCCAGAATCTGATGATAAAAAGAAAGCTCTATCCCTCGCTGAGAATATTACGCAAAACCAAATGACTAATAGCGATCTCATAAAAGCAGTTACAGATCTGTGGAACATATATGGAGATTATGAAATGGTTAAAGAAGAATTCGGAATTACTAAAAAACAAGTTGACACATATGTCAGACTAGCAAGATTACCAGATGAAGTAAAAACAGCCATTCAAAATGGTGAGATACACCCCAACCCCAAAACTGCAGAAAGGATTTCTTTGAAGGCTGTTGATGCGTTAGACTTTACTGTAAATGGCGAAACTCCAGTGAGGGACGTCATTGAATTAGCAAAAGAAATGGGTAAAAAGGAAAACAATCCTGCAGACCTTGCAGATGAGGCAAAACGTGGAGGCACTAGTCAGGAAATAGTAAAAAGAGCCCGAGAGAAGAAGAAAATAAAACATCAAATTAATTTAACTCTAGAACATGCAGACAAACTTGAGCGCATATCTGAGTCAAATGGCGAAACTCCAGAGTCGAGAGCAACTCAATATGTTATAGATGGTGTAGACAAGGACTATAATGAGCTAGGTGATTAAACTGAGCAAATTTGTGTTGGATACACAGGAATATGCCAAGTTACTAAATAGTGTAGGGCAACAAGGTGCAAAAACTAGTAAAAGGCGCCCATTAACTCCAATACAATGCGCAGAATATATACAAAAACTTGTTGAAGCAGAACCGGAAAGCAAGGATAAAATTGCAAAGAGACTGAGTCTTGGCAAGCCCAAAAACGTGACAAATATGTACAAAAAGCGCGATACATCTCAGATCCAGATGTTTTTAAATTTACTAAAACTTTCTTCCAAAAGCAGGCAACATGCAGGGTGGCAATATGATGGATATCCTTACATTCCATTTAGCACCATGGCACAACTTGCAACAATGAAAAACCTGACCTCTCAGGAACAAGACATGATAATTCAATCAATACATAATTCAAAAAATAAAAAACGCGTGTTAGGAAAGGAAGATATTAAAAAGATAAAAAAATGGCGTAATGAAAACCCTGATTTGTCGATTGAGGAATGCATTAAAACAGTATTTGATCTCAAGCCAGTAACAACAGTTAACCATATAATCATAATAGAAATACACAATAGCCTTCAAGAATTTATAAATTCCCACGATGATTATGGGGAAAAAATACTATATATGTTAAGAAATAACCTTCCGGGTGAATTTTATGACATAACTGCAGGAGAATCTGCAATGTCAATATCTATGAATGAAGATGCATATAAAATATTCCATGAACATCAATACATGAAAAAAATATCATACACAAAATTTTTCAACAAATTTTTGGAGAATAAAATTGAATGACACAGTAGACATTATTTGCAATCAAAATCAATTCAGGAATTGCCCCATAAAGCTTGACGGCATAACGTGCGACGGGTATGATGAAAACACCAAGATAGGTGTTTTTTCACACTTTCATCATAATCATATAGAAAGTATGCCGATATGTATTTCAACATACGATACGCTGATAACACACAAGCTGACTTTTGAAGGGATAAATGCACTGCAACCAGGGATGAGATTGAGAGAACAGTGGGTAACTCTGGATTATGATACTGCATATGTTTTTGCTGAGGGAACAATAAGACTACTGAAAGCAAATCACATTCCTGGTTCATCACAGGTCTATGTAGAATCCAATGGAAAATCATTACTATATTCGGGTGACTTTAGTTATCCTGATGTGCAGATCAGACAGGCAGATTACTTGGTAATAGATTCCACACATGGAGATCCTTGGATGGATAGTAACACTGACAGGAAATCAGTACAAAATCGTATGTTTGAATATATTAAAGAAAATATTGAATTGTATAAACAAATAGTTATCCAAGTTCCTACTGGGACTCTACAGGAAATAGTCAAACACCTTGAAATTGGATATGGGAGAAAGATGCCTGATGACATCTATTTCGTCATGGATAAAAAACAAGAAAATATTTTGCACAGTATTTATGAAAGTGTTAAAAAAGAGTTTAGAAAAATTGTGGAATATCAATCGTCAGAGTTCTGGAACAACGTAAGAAACAACAAAAAATGTTTAATTTTTACCACACAATTAAATATATTGGACGAAGAGTTACGCGAATTTCATAAGATTATTATTGATAGGTATAGATTAACAAAAGAACAGCCCACTATAATTCCTATCAATCATGGATGTAGATTTAACTTGGCAGCACATGCATCAATAAATGGCATATATGAATACATTGCATCGGTTAATCCAAAATACGTTATAACTGATAATTCTCGAAGCGGTTATGCCAAACAGCTTGCCAAACTAATTGAACAGAAATTTCCACACATCAAGACTGATTACAAGCCTCATTTAGATTAACTCACTATTTGGAGCATTGATCGTCATACCATCTTCTAAGATCTTTGTATTCTGAAGGCAGTTCGTATGGTAGTGGGGCTATTCTGCATCCTTCTCTGCTAGGATGATATGGTTCGCCTCTTTTGTATAGTCTGTACATGCCTAGACTTGTACGATATAATTTTCTGTGAGATTTAGATGATCCTGGAATATTGGCTACACAAACCCAAGATATGTTGTAGTATAATGTCTTAAGAGAAGCACTGCATAATTTTTGCTCGCTTATCTGCCATATTATCTCTTTATTTGTAAATACGCGACTCATTCCATCTTTCTGTTGTAATGTCGCAACAGCTATCCAAACAGCTGTGGCAATACGCAACTTACCACCCTCTATCCGATCGCTATTCTTCACCTTTTTGTCTTTTTTAGCTAGTGATTCTATATTTTTGACTCGGTTTGCAATCAATCGTGCCAAGTTCACTATCTTATCTTGATTGTTCTCTTCACCCTCCCATTCGTAATAATCTGTTGCAAAAAGTGCTATGTGTAATCCTAGCTGAGGATCTGAATGAAGTCCACTCTCATTAAGTTTCCTTAACTCGTCAGGAAGTCGCCACGGCGTTCTCACGTGCAGCAAGATATCTTTCTTTGAGATTTTAGGGTGGTTATGTACTATTTCGTGCAAGGATTTCACATTGATGAATTCTAGAGTGAGAGTTCGTTGTAGCGGTTTTTTTATATTTTTCTTGTTTGTTTTATATGATTCTAGTACTTGTTGCACTATGTTATTTAAATCGTCTGTCGTGAGTAGTGATTTGCTCTGTTTCACTGTTACGTGACCACGTGTCTGAGAATTTGATTCGGGGACATCATCTTTTAATTTGGTCGGGCTTGCTGGATAATTAAACTCGAATAGGTAATCTAAGAACACATCTTGGTGTTTTATTTCTTTTATGGAAATACTGTCTATTCTTTTTAGCCTATCTTTAAGTCGAATCCTATCCTTTTTGGGTATCTCAAGTTGAGAACAAAGATCGGAAAAACACACTCCATCGGTACTTGTCTTTATGATGTGTAGTGCCTTAGAGGTTAGACTATCAAGGGCATCTGTGGGTTGAGATGGTTCGGATTCACGTATATCTAGTTTATCGAGATTACGCAAAAACACCCTGTCGATTCTAGATGGATTTTGTTGTAATATGTCTAAACCGAATTTTGATATGTAAAACACTTTTGGTCTCTTCTCCAACAATCCGGAGCGTGTCATATACGTCTTGGCCCAACTAATCCTTGTAGAAAAGTAATTTCCTCGAGATGGTTTTTCTAACTCAAGATTCTGTTTAGATATCTTAAAGTATGATGCCAAATATTCTTTTACTTCGGAGGCTCTTCTTTCACGCTCATCTGCCAGAAATTTCAGTATGGGCAACATAATGTCTTCAAATGTTGGAAGTGGAACAGCTTTTGTAGTGTTTCTGTACCACGGATCATATCCCAATCTATACAAGAAATGCTCCCACGACTTAAATTCTAACTCGTATTGTTTTGTATCGAATCTAGAGTTCTTATCCATATCTTGTTTTGTGGGTGTGTGTCCAAGCAGATGTTGGATCCTCTCAAACTCCATAATCATTGACACCTTGTTTGGTTCTTTTGAGCATGCAAGATCTATTATCTGATTTATGTCTGCACCAAACTCTCTTTCTAAGTCAACTACGGACAATGTATTTGGAAGAAATTCATCGATATTTTTATCGTGGTTATCAGGTCCTCTTGCCACGATTGCTATTCCAAGGTCCCTTAACATAGATGCACGTCGTTTGTTAAAATAAGAGAGATTTATTCCATCATTATTGGGGTTTTTTGTCTCGCTGTTTCTTAATTTTTCCTTATATTTCAAATTTCTGGGCTTTTGTCTTATTCTATAATTACAACAGTTACAAAACCACCCCAAAGAATCTGAATCTGCTGGTGTTCCGTCCTTAAGATGTGCTCCCTTGTGGCTTATCCATATGTCACATATTTGACACCGTCCCTGCCCAGAACTATACCTGCCTTTTCCTGTGGGTTTTTTTACACCGTACCTTTTACATATTCCGTTACATATTCTCTTTGGATCCATACACTATTGCCAATCGTCATTCCAATAAATCTATATACATCAACTGACACTAGTCTGCATACGTATTTCTAAATGGGCCTCTGCACAACATCACGCAACTATCAACGTAGGCCTTGTCATACATCTCGTGTATATGGAACAGTCCTCACCACATCTTGGTTCATAAACATGTCCTGACAACCGTCTCACTGTGTTGAGCATGATATCACATGCAATTCACATCGAACAGTACATAAACGAGCACTAGTTTTGTACATATGTCCTAGTCTTTTGTGTCATTCCCACTCGGAACATCCACATCTTCTAATGTGGGAATTTTTGTACTGTCACTAAACCTTCCAACAATATCGATCTGCTCTGTAGTAGAGTCTCCGCCAAAGAGCGTTGCATGTGCCATGACAGAATACGTGCCCGTCTGATTTATTGGAATATAGATGACAGTGGACGTCTCATCTTTATTCTTGATTGGATAGAATCCTCCACCTTCACTAAACGATGATACTCCCAACCAATCAAGCGATGGCCAATCATTCAATTCACCAAAGACACCTGATGGAACGTTGGTCTGGACGATTCTTCCTACAGGGTCCATAACAAATAGCGCAAGACTGGTATCTTTATTGTACCACGATACCTCTAGAACAGCCGAGTCAGTAGAGTTGTCTTGAATATCAAAGTAGAACTGTCTCCAGTCTCCTGCCATATATCTACTCGTCATGTCAAAGGCACCCTTGATGTATCCTGTACCATACAACACATCACTGCTGTTTGTACCATGTACAACAATCACATCATTGCTGTGTGTTACGGGCTCTTTTACAACAAACGATACGGGTGAATTTACCGTATGATGGTCACCAACAAATGTCAAGAATCCTTGATAGACTCCTGTACTGTACACATTTGGTACAACCAGAGTTATATCTACAGTCTCGGTGGATCGTGGAGGTATCTCTATACTCTGACTGGATGTCCATACCAGTGGCCACCTCTCTTTGGCGTAATAACTAGCAGATAGCGTATAGTTCATCGCAGTTGCATTATGCTTTGTATCGCCAACCCAGTACGAGTACTTTACAGGTACAGGATATATCCCTACTAGCGGAACTCCCTCAAATTGTTCAGTTGGCATGTTGACTCGCAACTCTTGTACAGTCCCCCACGAGCCACCCCTGTTCACCATGACTAGTTCGTCACTATCGATATCTGTATCATCATCGCCGTCGATCCAGTCATATACGTACAGAGATGATATCTGGAGATCATCTGCATATGTGGTTGTATCGTTCAGAAACGTATCAAAGTCAAAGTTCACGTTCAGTACCATCAGTGTAGCGGTATCGGGGATATATCTCTCGTCAAACAACTCTTTGAGTGACGTATGGCTGTGTACATCTGCCAATCTGACATAGTTTGGTACCAGTATACTCGACTTGTTATGTACAGGATCTTGTTCTCTCGGTACAGTAACTCCGGTAAACGTCTCTTGACCAACTAGAGATAATCTCTGTGGTATGATATCAACTCTGATCGTATCGTTTGATGGATTATGTATGGTATACGTTGTAGTGCTGCGTTCTCCTGCCATCAACTGACCTGCAAACCAACTCGCCATCTGCATAGATTTGTCTGGCAACTTGAATCTATCGAGACCAATCGTACTCGAGTTTACATTTTCCATAGCAGGTGACAAGACCTGTAATACATTATGGAATGATCCATCATTGTATGCTGAGAATGTACCGTCTGTACCATTGATGTATCGAACAGCTGCATACACATCAACCAGCCCTGCCCCTTGTGTAAATGGATCATTATACAGATCATCTGCACTAGACATCAAGATACGTTTCAACACAAACGGATCATAGTCAAAGCCATTCTCTCTACTGGCTTCGATCAATACCGCAGCTGCGCCAGCAATCATCGGTGCAGCCATGCTAGTTCCACCGTATAACCTAAAAGGCTCCACAGTAGAGTCTTTCTTGGACAACACACTCGATGGTGTAAACGAGTATGCTCCAGTACCCATGATATCGGGCTTTGGATCACCTATTATACTAGGACCGCGACTAGAAAAGTCTACTATATGATTCTGATGTATCGTCTTGTTTCCAAATCTTGGCTGATCCTTGAATGGACCATACCCTACAAATACATTATTTGTGGTCGCACCCACAGATACACTAAACGGTGATCCTCCAGGAAGACTGATCGTTCCATAACCATGTCCTGCATTACCTGCACTGGTTATCATCAGTACGCCACCATAGTCGTCGTGTAACGATTGAGGTACAGTCAGCACTCCAATTATCAACGATAGTATGTCCATTCCAGGTGCTCTCTCTAGTCCTGGAAAAGTGGACACCCCCCAACTGTTCGATATGATATCTGCGCGTGAATTACCTGTAAACTTCCATGTACCGTTGGTATTATCAAAACCAGCTGCCCACAACCAGCCATACACGACATCACCGAACCATAGTGCCTTTATTGGAACTATCTTGGCGTCTGGTGCTACACCAGTTATGGTATACTCGCGAGTATCGTTGTACACATGATATATAGATACGCCCCTAGACGTTATCGTTGCAGCGCTAGACGTACCGTGTCCATCAAAGTCTGTCATCACTCCAAAGAAATCGCCGTTGGGATCTAGTGCGGGTAACAGTGTTCCGTTTACTGCGCCTAGATGATCGTCTATGTGAGACTCGTCATCATGTATCGCACCATAAATATCCAAGACTCGTGCTCCAACCGTACCTGCTGTATAGTCATCTCGTCCATCACGATTCGAGTCGTACACTAGAAACTCGTTTCCACTTCCTAAAACTATTGGTCTCTCGTCTGTAAAGTCAAAGTCATAGTTTGGCCTCTTGCCATCTTTGAGATCAAACCTCGTAAAGTCCTTCCAAGATGTAGACATGTCCGGAATTATCGTGTCATATATGCCAGCCTTGAACGAGTCTACAACTAGAATCGGCACAACTTGAATTCGAGCCAGTGGTCCATCTAGCGAACCCTGATACATCACGCCCAGCTTGTATATGCCGCTTGCAGATTTGATATAGTTGTGTCTATCTCGTCCTATCTTCATATCTTTGTCTAGTGTACCGTTAAACACTATAGAGTTGCCTCCAGCTGGAAAGAAAGAGTTGTAGATGGATATTACAGTTCCCTTGTTGTTCTTGTTTATGTCTAGAAAGACTCCTCGGTCAGATACATACACAGACGATGTCATGTTCTCGGGTATCTCGTCTACATTTTGTATTATTCCATGTTCATCTATATTAGCATAAAACGTAGCATTTGTTATTATTATTCCCTGTCCATCAGGATCGAGCATTATAGGGTGATTGTTCTTATCACGTGCAAGAGAGTGACGTATATCTGGATTTGAAAAGTCAACTCCTGTATCAACTATTGCGACTGTGGCGCCCTTGCCTGTAAAGCCATACTGTTCATGTACAATATCTGCTTGGACTGTCTTGGCTATACGTGACGCGTCGTCCGCATGAAAATCTAGTTTGTAGTCTTCGATTACCGTATATCCTAGAGCAGCTAGTCTTGCAGCACTCGTCTCTGATATCACAGATACAGCAAAGAATCCATTATCTGTGGTTATCATGTGTGAGTTTGGAACATCCATATATCCAGAACCAAATATCAGATATCTCTTGTACTCTTGATCTGTGTACTCGATATCGATTATCTCAGAGTACTGTATTTGTGGTTGTACACTCTGACGAGGAATATCTGAATAGAGTGTGTCAGAGTATTGTGCATCAGAGTATTGTACTATAGTAAATGCCACCAGTCCCAAGACTGCAACAATTGCGAACACTCTGTGCAATGCTCTTTTTTCTCATGTATGATATAACTATCTTTGTCATTTGATTATGAGATAAAGATATTCGCCGCCCAATATGAAATGGTGTCACTCTCCTAGACAGACCGATAGTGATGTATTCATACTAGAGTAGAATAGATCTAGTTGCCAAATAATAAACATGGTTACGTGTCGATGTTTATTGAGATATTCTCGATTTACATGAATTTCACAAGGCTTTCTACACACTCGAGCTCTACTCGAAGATTATTTTGAGAGATTACTCTAGATTTTGTGGTCTAGTTGTCCACGTGTCTAGTTGTCCACGAGTATGCTTAGTATCATCTAATTTGATCGATCTCTACATATGATTAATTTGATAGTCTTGTGCCCAATCACAAGATGTAGCAATAGTCTTGGTGTCTTTTGCAACCATCCATCCCTAGACTAGTGAGATTCGTTTATTGACTAGTTTCATATCGCAATGACCTACATATCTGTTAAACAAAAAAAGAAGAGATGTTTGATCTAGATTGTACTCTTGATCATTCTTACACGTCTAGTCATGACGATGGTTACGCCTATGGCTACTGCCATCACCATCATCACCATCACTCCGAACTCGGGGACAATCTTTTCCACAGTCTCCATCTTTATCAGTATGGCGTCGATCTGTTCATCAATCTTGTCTGCATCCTCTCCACTCTTTATCATGTCACGCAACTCTTCCCGCAGCATAATCTCCACCTCTTCCATCAACTCTCGTTCACCTGCATCAACTAGTGGTTGTTCTAGAAACTCATAGTTGTCTAGATACGCTCTTGTGACGAGACTCAAAGCTAGGTCGGTATTACCCATTCGGTACTCTGTCTTTGTGTCTTCTAGTAGACTCTTTATCGTGTCTACGTATGTTACTAGATCTCTCTCCGTAGACCCAACTACGATCTCTGAGATTATTCTGTCTACGATCTCATCTACCAGAGTAGGATCTGCACGTTGTGTGTATGCATCACTCAATTCAGAGTATGCCGCATCTATATTTGCAGACTTTGTATCGCCCAAGTAGGATCTCTGTTCTTCAAATATCTGCTTGCTCTTTACCACAAACGCAGAACCATCTTGAAACTCGGGCATGTTCCCGATCACTCCGTCTTGGACAGCTTCATAGTACTCGGCCACAGATGTCTCCAAGAGTATACGCACTAGTTCTAGTTGAAACTCTGGATCATCCAAACTTGACTTTGGGACTATGGCTGCACGTGTCTGTTCGATGATATCTTTTGCATCATCTATTGCTCTCTGTGCTTGTGCTCGTGATACATCTGTCGTTGCTTTCTTTTGTAGATCTTGTAATGTAGTCCTTACCAGATCATCTAGTGCCGGATCCTTCTCTACAAGCTGTGGCTTGAGCGATGTATATATCTCGGCGATAGGATGTGTTGCATGGACCAGTGCTAGTTTTGCGTTATTCTCGTCTAGGTTTAACTCTATTGCCCAAAAGTGACCTAGCGTCTCTTCGAGTCCTGAAGCAAAGTCTACCTCGTCTTGTGTGTACGCTTGCGCAGACTGTATCGATATTATGACAGATACAGTCATGAACGCAATTGCTAAAAGCTTCATAACTTTTGAGAAAAGTATACACTATAAAACGAGTATCTTGATTCCAAGTTTTTGTTATTAATGGCTGTAATTGATTCCATCATGTATCGGTATAATCCATATCAGACAGATGATGATTCCATCACACAACGTGTATCGTCTCTGGAAAACTCTTTAAAGAAAGTCATTACGCTTGCATGATCTAACTCTACGCGTCTGTTGAACAACAGATCGCCACTCTCATTTACGCCTGCTATCTGTAGAAACATCTTGTGCACATCTATTCCGACATAGATCATGTTTCCATTTTTTTAGAGGGATAATCTGTTTGTTTGCATCTCCATCTATCTCTGCTCGCTTTGTGGTCGATTTCTTAACGAACGATATGCTTGGTATCATCTAATTGAGTTGCTATCAATTTCTTCACATATGGTTACTTTTTGTACCACACATACCTAGAATCTCGTAGGTCTCGAAGATTATGCAGAACCCAATTCCAGAATATTTTTATGTGGTTATGACGATGATCTACTGTGGCAATAGAGAGCAAGATGTTAGAGATCAGTGAGATCGAAGAGTATATCATCTTGTTGGTACATGTAGACGATCAACACATGCGAGGTAGACAGAAACTCCAATTTTTGATCTACATGTTGGGAGATCCCTATCCAGAGATCAGAGAGTTGTGTGATTTTACAATAAAAGATAATGGACCACACAGTACAGTAATAGATAACTCTCTCGATCATCTTGTACAGTTGAGTCTGCTAGTAGAGGGTGATGGTGCTATACAATTGACAGAAAAGTGTGCCGAATATACTAAAGATATTGTAGCTAAAAAAAACAAGATTCTAAAGTTTCCAGGACTAGTTAATATAACGATGCCAGATGTATTTATTGAACACAAGAGTATCATAAACGATATTTCCATTCCAGAGATGCTCTCTTTTATGTACTGCGAGTACCCTTACATGCAAAAGGGTTCCATAACGTACAAGAAACTCAAACCATACATTAAAGATCATTTATTTTCTTTATTTGCAAAAGAAAAGTTGAGTCTTGCACGGGTTGGAGGACTCATTGGCATACCAATACACTTAATGATGAAAGAGGCGGGTAACCGAGGCTTACTCCGATTAGAGCTTTGAAGATATTCGATACGTCTCCCTTGGTTGGAATATTCAATGAATCTAAAAGACCAGATATGTTTGATGATCTTTTACAATTGGGACACAAATTAACAACTACAAAATATGTGTTATCGGAGATAAAGGATCCTAATACTTGTACAAATGTTAAAAGATTAATGCGGGAACATAAACTTGAATGCTTAGAAAAAAACTCGCTAGAAGAGATTGAAAATTTTAAACGAATTTATAAAAAATTAGAAAAAGGTGAGATAGATGTACTTCTAACTTACATAAAACTAAGCCAACACATCACCCGCATTTACTGTATTTTAGATGACGGAAATGCGCGAAAAGTAGCATCAAAATTAGACCTCCAATATACTGGTCTGATAGGACTGCTAAGGCTACTAAATAATCGTGGAATTAAGAGCCTTGATGAGATCAACAAGATTCTCAAACTACTAAAAGAAGGTGGTTTCAGGATGCCAAAACACATTGATATCTAGCTGTGATCTTTAGGTTCTTTTAACTTATCGGGGGGGGGGGAGGGTATTTGAAATTTAGGAGATCTCTTGGAAATTTGCTGTCGGTGGCAATCCCACAAACAATTCACAAAAATTACATATTATTAAACAATTCATCTTGAATAGATATCATGTATAATTCATTATTCACAGGAACGCTCTTTGTTGATTAAAATAACTTGTTGTATCGTAAATTACAGAAAAAATAACATGTACTCTGACATTTATTGAAATTAAAAATAACAAAGACGCTGTAAAACGATTCTCTTCGATTTATATGATGTGGCTTCTCGCAAAGGATTTTTGCATAATTTTCCTCTAGACTCTTACAGTGCTTTTTTTCTGTAACCCATTATTCTACGTAAATAGAATAGATCCTTAAAACATTACTTTGCCATGCTGGAGATTTTTTTGAAAATATTTGTAGAGACTTCATTAAATGGAGGAGGATCATGAGGTAAAAATGGGCCAAGATCTTTGATCCAATCTTTTTCCATTTCTTTTACACTCTTGCTGAATGCATCAAGATTGAAATCTTCGTCATAAAGGTTGATTTTAGCTTTGATCATATTTGAATCTAATGATATTTGCTTACAAAAGAGATAATTCAAATCATATAGGTGTCGAGGAGCTCCAGAATAAATCACCGCTCTAACCTTTTCTGCCATTATCTCTTCTACGGGCATTGATGGAATTGTAAAAATAGGAATTGCTCTATATTTGTGTAAAACAATAGAATTACGGGGTTTACGAAGTACTGTTTCTCTCATACTCAGATCAATTCTTAAGCTATTTGGATAATTATTAAATCCATTGTATTTTATTGTAACTTTTTTACTACTTGCTACAATACTTTCTTTTTTAATCTTCGTTATAGCAAAATCAAGGCTGTCTTTTTTGCTGTCTAATAACGAAATCAATTCTTCAGATATATCTTCTAAACATGTAAAATCAATATCTTCTGAAAATCTGAAATCTTTGAAATACACTTTTTTTAACGCGGTACCACCTTTGAATACCATTTTACTGATCTGTGAAAATTGTGAAATTAAGAAAAGAATGTTTGTGATTGCATAATCCTTTTCGATTGTTCCAATTGGAACTTTTTCTTTTGCGGCTAATTTTCGTATCAGTTCATCATTCATTAATATCCCATCCATCCCAATAGACGGCTTTTTCTTTTATTAATAATCAATCCATATTCTTTAGAATAACTCAACCTCGCTTTTGTAGTATTGGGATCAAGGAAGTGATATCCTTTGAAAGTGTTTTTTAGTTCGTTTGCTATTTCTTGTTCAATATCTAAAATATTTAAAATATATCCCAACCTTCTCAAAACTATACTTGCATCAACCCTCTTTGACATCTCTAGTACATCTGACCAATTTACATCATCTTTTACATTCCACATTGCCTTGACGATCTCGGATATGCCTCCACAATATTCAGGATGGGTTAAACCGTCAACAATTGTCTTTTCTTTAGAAGAGATGTTAAAGGTTTCTGTTTCACTCGCTTGTTGCTCAATAAATCCAAAGAATTTTTTCTTTGATAACGTTACAAATTTGAATTTTTGATTTACAAATCCAAAACTTTTTTTCCTCTTTGTGGTTATCACAAAAACTGTGTAAGGAATCTGTTCTGTCATCCCCCAATAATTCATAGCTGTCAAAAAGCCAACATAATAGACATCGATTAGATGTGAAACTAGTACCAATGGCGATTCTGTCCAATATAGATCACTGCCTGCTTTTTCGGGCACTAGGAGATACTTGTCTCTCTGGATTCGTTGTAATCTACCTTTTCGTGTCAAATTCATAAGAATATGTCTTACTGATTGATCAGATGTCTGTAGATGGTATTTGGCAGTATTAGAATTAAAGATACTGACTCTTTTTTCTGCCAATGTGAGTAAGAGTCTATTTTCTTGAGGTCCCAGATTTATACTTTGTGCCACGATAATTCACTAACAAGGAATTATCACTACATGAAATATATAAGTATTAACTATGGGTGCTCTTACGTTGTAGAGACTTGAGGATTTCGGCATGGGATCTCAAGATCGAATGTTGAGATTCCAATTTTATGCCAGAGATCGATATGATGAGGCATCAGCTCTTGAGCCACTTTGTATGCAGTTCATATTGTTAGATCACTTGAGATCAACTAAAATTTCTCATTCGTGAAGGATCTCTTCGATTTATGTTGGATGACATCTCGCAAGGGTTTTGTATGATTTTCCTCTGGGGCTCTTACAATGCTTTTTTCTGTAATCCTTCATTTCACGTAAATAGAAGAGATCCTCTTGTGTGCCATTGGGATCTTTTCGGTTCGCGTGGGACGAATAATTACAGAAAACACTACAAGATTCTATAAGAGAAAATTAGGAAAAAGTCTTGTGAAATACCATCCCACGTAAATCGAAGAGATCCTGCCATTGTTCGACTATACTATTGTATAGTTGAGATGACTCTGCTTAACGAAAACCGCGTTTCAGTATAGTTGTTGTCATCTGCCACTAAAATTCAAGCTCTACAACTTGGAGAATCGTAATCTTTGCCCATGAATTGATTCTATGATCGTCATCAGACATGGTGTATCTTTTATCACCGTCTATCGACCAATACATCTCAAAATACTTGTCTCAGATATCACAAGTGTTAGTAAAATTTAACCACTAACAATATCAAACTGAAAAGGATCGTACTGGACCATGACTACAATTCTAGAATGTTTTTATGTCGTTATATGGATAACATGGCATGGCAATCGACACTGCAACTCTAGAGATCAGCGAACTAGAAAAGTACATCATTTTACTGGCATACGTAGATGATGAACCGATACACGGAAGGCAGAAACTTCAACTAATAATGTACGTACTAGGTACTCCATATCCAGAAATAAGAGAGTGGTGTAATTTTACAATAAAGGATGATGGTCCACACAGTACCATTCTAGAGGATACTTTGGAGCGTCTAGTTCAAATGAACATGCTAGCAGAAAATGACGACGTCATTCAATTAACCAAGCACAGTATAGAACATGCAAAAGCTATTGTAGATGAGAAGGGTGGAATGCCGTTGATTCAAGATATATTTGACATAAAGATACCACAAGTATGTAGCAATCATAAAAGTACTCTCAATGACATAACTATTCCAGAGATGCTGTCGTATATGTACTGTCATTATCCATATATGACTAAAGGTTCTAAAACATATGAAAAACTTAAGCCAAATATTAAAGAACATATAATTTCAATGTATGTGAAAGAAAAGATCACTCTGGGTAGAGCAGGAGAATTACTTGGTATGCCTAAACACATAATAATGGACGAGATGGCCAAAAGAAAATTACTTCGGATTGGAAATTGAAGATATTTGATTCGTCGCCGTTGATTGCAATATTTAATCAATTTCAGTATCCACAAGCATTTGATTATATTTTACAACTGGGACATGAGCTAGCGATAACAAATTTTGTATGGGACGAATTAAAGGACGATAGTACACGTTCGAATGTAAAGAGATTGATCAAAGAAGGCAAACTCAGACAGTACGAAAAGAATTCACTAAAAGAGATCAATAAAACTCTAGACGATGGACTAAACGCTGAAATAGGTGAGATATAGTCGAGGACAAAAATAAGTTCACACTAGTATTTGACCATAGTAATCAAATGTGGAGAGCACATGTGCCACATTCCATAGCAAAAGAAATAACATAACGCTAAAAATTAATAATGTTCTATTATGATATGTCCTAATCAACCAATACAACTTGAAACAAAAAAGTGTTAACTTGTTTTTGTCCTTGACTATAGATGTACTCTTGACTTGTCAAAAGTTAGGCGGATATGAGAATAATGTTTATTGTATCATTGATGACAAAAAGGCACAAAAAATAGCATCAAGATCAGGAATAAAATATCTTAATTTAAAAGGACTATTAAAGATGATAAGCAGTAAAGGAATCAAGTATCCAAAAGAAATTGACGAAATTATTGAATTACTAGACAGATCAGAATTTAGACCACCTGTCGGTTTCACATAATCTGTTGCGATTCATATCTGATTATTGGTTTTTTTAACTTATCGGAGGTGGCTATTGACAGTGTTGGGAGAGCAGTTTCCGGCAGTGTATTGACCGGAAGAATGTTGTGACGCCTTTTTGGACATTGATAGTACAAAACGCGGTTTTTTTAATTTATCGGGGGGTTAAGATTAAGATCAGTACTTCCAACTGTCTGCTTATTAACAAGCCACATCAGCAATCTTTGGCGGAGGACACTTTTCTCGACAGAATTGAATGTAATCTATACCAAAGTGCAAAAGTATTTTTCAAGACGACAACAAATGAACGCACATGTACTTTTTATGGATGACTCATCAGGTAATGACGACGGCGCATGTGTTATTTCTATTGGCAAAATCGTTCAAATTGAGTACATTTGATTTCCGTAAGGCGGATTAATGATTACACACATGCTATTCTATGATTTACTTGGAAAATACTTTTGCACATTGATATATGTGCCAGAATAACCCTCAATACAAAACTAGTTAAAATCATCTAGGATTTCTTACATCGATAATACAACTTGATTGTGAATCGAAATAGACTATACGATACCACTGGGCAGTCTAAATTCTGATCTTTTGATTAATTCTATGATCTCATCAATCTTTTTTGGATATTCGATTCCTTTACTGCCTAGCATCTCTAACAGCCCTTTCAGATCAGTGTATCTTACTCCTAATCTTGATGCTACCTTTTGTGCATCTTTATCATCAAGTATGCAATAGATGTTATTCTTGTACTCTCTTAGTTTTAAGCAGGACAGTATTACATCTGTTTCTCCACCATCCAATCTAATTCCATCTAGGTTAAATTTTTTGATCTCTTGAAATGAGCTCTCTTCTGGCTTTATGAGTTTACCTTCCTCTTTCAATCGTGTTACATTTGTGCTTGTTCTATCGCCCTTTAATTCATCCCATACAAAATGAGGTACTGCTAACTCGTGACCCAACTGTAAAATATAATCAAATGCTTGTGGGTACTGAAACTGATTGAATATCGCAATCAATGGCGACGAATCAAATATCTTTAATTTCCAAACCGAAGTAATTTTCTTTTGGCCAACTCGTCCATTATTACGTGCTTGGGTATTCCGAGTAACTCTGCAGCTCTACCGAAACTAAATCTCTCCTTTGCATACATGGAAATGATATATTCTTTGATGTTTGGCTTGAGTTTTTCATATGTTGTAGAACCTTTGGTCATATCTGGATATCTACAGTACAAGAATGATAACGCTTCTGGAATAGTTACACTGTTTATGACGTGTTTGTGGTTATGAAATACCCATACCATAGTTGGATTAAACGCATCTTCAATCTCTGGGAATCCACCCTTCTCTTCTCCAATGACTCTGGCATAATTCATACTATGCCTGGTTAATTGAATGGTGTCGTTGTTTTCATCTAGCATCTCCATTTGTACTAGATGCTTCAAAGTATCATCTAGAACAGTGCTGTATGGACCATCGTCTCTTACTGTATAATTGCACCAATCTCTGATCTCTGGATATGAATCACCTAACATGTACATCATTAATTGAAGTTTCTGTCTGCCGTATATTGGCTCGCCATCTACATATACGAGCAATAGTATGTACTTTTCTAGTTCACTGTTCTCTAGGGTTGCAGTGTCGATTGCCATGTATGTAGTTCCGTGCACATATTATAAAAATATGGTGTCAACTCGGATTGAATTCATTATGGGCATGATGCATCGGGTGCACTTTTGTTTGATATGTTGGAGACATTACAATTAATGGAAAATCATGACAACAATATACAAAATGTTGTGGGTGTTGGAACTGAATTTCAACTCTCACGGACAACGAGTGGCAAAAATAAAATTAACTTTAGATTTAGAGATGCCAGCAAGTCTTGTGTGTGTGAGGTCAGAGTTAATGGTTGTATTCTAAATCGATCTTTAGTACATCACATGTATAATACAAATGGTAAAGTGTCTAGAACGCCTTGTACCAAGTTGTCAAGTACAACTTGTCGCCAACAGATACTAATTGATGTAGTCATAAAACTCACATCCATTATCTTTTTATCGCCATTACAATAACTAACATTATGTCAAAGATGCCATTGGCAAAAAACCACAAAATACTGGCACCACCAGTAGAAGCGAATCCGAACTCTTCTACAATACAAATGGATCGGCGTACTAGTCAAATACAGCCTCAATCTAATGACAGTCCTCCATATGTTGCTCCTGAAACCGACATCAATGACTCTGGGTTGGATGACAAAATGACTACCATTCAAGTATCAATCAAATCTAAGAAAAAATGGGATTCTTTAAAAAACCACTCTCATGAAACGTATGAAGATATGATTAATCGCTTTATTAGAATAATTGAAGAAGAAGCCAATCTAACCGATCAAGATATTAAAGAGATTGAAAGATCATTAGAAAAGATCAAACAAGGCAAGTTTGTTTCTTTATAACCGCACCAAAATGTCTACATATAATGTCTTTTTAAGTATCGGTGCCAAAAAACAACTAACTAAAATAAAAGATCATAAAGAGCAAATCAAGAAAGAGCTCAAAGATATTGAATATCCTTACTATCATCTACAACGATTGACTAAATGTTCATGGTATAAAGTGCGTGTAAGAGATTACCGAATAATAAAAGTCATAGAAGACAAACACATACTGTGTGTTTTATTAATTGAACATCGTTCAAAAGTATACAAAAAGTTATCTAAACTTTGTTAATCTAAATTAGTTTGTCCCAGCGTCTATTTCAAACTCCCAAATCAGAACTATACATGCTATTGTTTTTTGTACTGATATTCACTACTGCATACTCTTCAATATACCATTCTATCTGTTATGCAACGGAATCGTGAAAGGCTTTAACCTAGAACTAGTCTGTGTCACTAGAATGATAAATCTTGATCTGATGTGGGATAACAGACGTAATAGAGCAATTCGGGTTCTTTTAACTTTTCTGGGGTTAAGATGCAAGTTATCTCAAGAAATACCTAGTATGCAGCTTGACAGTAATAATCCACAATGGGCGATCTAGACATTTTTTCATAACTAGTGAAGTTTTTAGAGAATGTTGCGTGAAACCTATCGGCCCGTCAAGTTAAAAGAATCTGGTTTTGACTCACCGTTAATACAAAAATGCTTCCAAATCTAGAAATCTAGTCATTAAACTTTGCAAAAAATTCTCTAATCTCAGTCGAGTATGCTTCGATCAGGTTCACTATCTCCATATGCTCTTCAGGTGTTGGGTCTCGCTGGTATTTCATCTGGAATCCGCTGAGTGCCGAACCCACCATCTCACCTACAAAGAATCCACATAAAAAGTCACCAGTGTTATCACAGTTCCATATCTCGCCGATTCGAGGAGATGCGCCAGCTGTCTTGTATAGATCAAGTGTCTGTCGTACTAGATTGCTCGTCAGTTCTGCAAACTCGGTATCAAGGGTCATTAGAAATTGTCTCTATTCGATTCCCTTCTTCTTTTCATAAGCATAAATGCCATCTAGAAATACTCTATGATCTTTACCTTTTACCTTGCTGCGTAGTTCGATATTTGCAGCTGTCTGCGTGATATCGGTCCATACTTCTCCTGTAAGAATAACATCTTCGCCTTTTGGTACGACCTTTGTATTTCCGACGATGTACGTCGTTCTAGGGGCACGCTCTCCTTGAAAGTTCTCGATTATGATCTTTTTACCATCTACTTTGACAGTTATAGGAAAGTGTGCAAAGACCACCTTCATCTTTATAGTGTATCCTGTTACTAGTCCTTCACAGATATTTCGTATTATAGAACGAGCTGTGTGGAGTATTGCATAGTCACGTTTTCGACGAGCTGTGCTCTCTAGTCGAATCTCAGAGTCTGTGATCTGTATATCCACTGGGATCTTTTTAAAGTTCTTGTGAGTCTTTCCTAGCGGTCCTTCAAAGGTCAACATTCGTCTCTTCATGGATACTCGTACGCCGTCTGGTATTGCCACCTTGTCTTGAAACTTTAACTCAATAGACATAGCCTATCAAAAATCCCCCTATTCCTCTCTGCACTGCATCATGGTGTGACATTACACCTTGATTGGTAGTGACTAGTAACATTCCACGATTATATGCTGGCAGATACTGTTGCTCCCATCTATTAAACTCGTCTGTCTTTACTTTAAATCTAGGAGATATTGCACCACACTTTGTAATCTTTGCTAGTAGTTTGATCTTGAACTTGCCTCCGCGTTTATCATCTACGTGTTCAAACTCTCCGATATATCCGTCACGTTTTAGTGTCTCTAGTACATCGACCCCTAGCTTTGATGTGGGCAGTACAACACACTCTCTCTTACGTCTGGCTTCGTTGTTGTATAAAGTAACAAAGAGATTTGCTAATACATTACTTGCTGGCATTCACATATCACCTATTCTTCCTAAATCCCAGCGATGTCGCTACCTCTCTAAAACATCTTCTACATATCATCAGATCATACTTTTGAATCACTGCTGTATAATCGCCACAGCGTTTACACCATCTCGAACCACGACCAAAGTCGTGTTTCTTTCTTCCTGTAAACTCGTACTCTCTGTTTTTGGCCATCTATTCTACCTCCACTCCGAACTCGCGTATTAGATAATCCTTTGCTTCTTGACTTGTAATTATATGTGATTTACCTACACTGGCTTTGTGTTTGCTACGAGTTCTAATGTTATAGCCTGGTCTAGATAGTGCTATCGATACTCCTAGACCGAGAATGCCTATCTGTGGATCATACTTTACGCCAGGAATGTCTATGTGTTCATGTATTCCAAATGAATAGTTGCCAAAGTTATCAAATGATCTACCTCTCACTTTGTTGCCTTTTGCTTCCAAGAGTCGCTTCAACAGTTCACGTGCAGCATCTCCACGTACTGTGACTGCAACTCCTATCGGTTCACCCTTGCGTACTCCCCAATCTCGTTGTGAATCTTTTGCGTTACGCTGACAGGGTGTCTTGCCAGATATCTGAGTTAATGCTTTCTTGGCGATGTTTATGGCATCACCTGATTTACCCACTCCCATATTGAGTACGACCTTTTCTAGTCTGATCTCTTTCATACGTGACTCGGTTATCTGCGACATGGTTATCTCAGCTGTATTGCTGCCTCCTCTTTTCCTATGGCCATTATAATGTCAGCCGGAATCTCGATCTCTCTGTCTTGTAGTTCTAGAATAACTCGCTTTGGCAGGATGAACGTACCTTCCTCTACCGATTTGATCTTACCTATCTGTCCAGCATTGATTCCTCGCGTTACCAAACCTTGCTCACCTGTCGCCAATTTTATTACATCTAGTATCTTTTGTTCTGGAACCTCGATCAAACAAGTATCTCCGATATTGACAAGAGTGTCCGATAGTATGGAGCGACCATCATGAAATCCGATCTGAGTCTTCCCGCCTCGTATAGTCGTCTTGCTTGTTACTCGAACCAGTTTTTTCGTCTTCTCGCTGTGTGGTATTGATATCGGTCTTAGTATCTTGCCATCGATCGGAACCATTCTGTATATCTCGTTGACATTTTCTAGTTCGACCACATCCATCAATCCTATGGAGTGATGCAGTGATCTTCTCACAACGCCATCGACCTTTACTCGACCAGAGTATATTGCAGCCTTTGCTTCTCGCAGTGTGGTTACTATGTGCAACACATCTCTAAGAAATACTGCACTAGGTACCGAGTAATGTTTTTTGTGTGGGCCTGGTCTCGTCGTTACTACAAAGCGTTTATCTTTTCTAGATATTCCCCAAAACAGGGGCGCCATCTGTCTCTTTAGTTTCTTACTTCCAGAGATACTTACCATTATTTTTCTACACTCCTAGAATCTGCATCTTGTGTATTTTGTACACCTTGTACATCTTGGGTATTCTCTATATTGTCTAGTTTAGTATCATTGATCTCACTAGTCGTGTTTGTATCATCTGTATCGTCTATACTGTCTGTATCGTTTATATCGTCTGTCTCATCAATATACTTGATATCCGAGTCTTTTGTATCTCTATAATCTGTCACTTTTGTATCTACCTGCGTGTCAGGTTCGTCGAGTGCAGCAATATCTGCATCAATACTCTCAATCTCTCTCGGTTCTTCTACACTCGTATCTACCTGCGAGTCGGATTCGTCGAGTGCAGCAATATCTGCATCAATACTCTCGATCTCTTTTGTACTGTCATATGTATCATCTAGGACCCAACTAGCTTCATCTGTCTTGCCTCTAGATGTCTTGATCTCCTTGTTGGTCTTTGGATTCTTTCCCTCTAGTCGAGATATTCTCCAGTCATCCTCTGTATCCAAAGATGTGACTATGACATTTGATGGATGAATCCATACGTCGATCTTGTCTCCTTTGGATTTCTCTTTCTTGATCCCCTCTATTGCAATACTGTTGTTTAATATAGAGACTTTGGAGACTTTACCATCTACGTCTTTGTATTCTCCTCGTTTAACGATCACGTGGTCTCCCTCGACTATTCGCACACTTCGTTTACCGTATCTCTTTTGGAGATCTTTGGATAAAGAACTAGCTAGTTGATTACTACGTGTATTGTATGTTGCTCGATATATCATTGCGTTGCGCATCTTTGTTGGTTTCATTGTATCATACCACCATCGATGCCAGATTTGCAACTCTTGGCCACTTCTCTGAAGCCTCGGCCGCAACCGGTCCCTTGATATCTGTTCCTTTAGTCTCCCCTTCAGGAGTAATGAGTACTGCAGCATTGTCCTCAAAGCAGACTCGAACACCATTCAATCTTCGTACTGCATACTTTTGTCGAACTATGACTGCACCATAGACCTGTTTTCGTAGTTCTGCAGGTCCCTTCTTTACCACAACATTACAATAGTCTCCAACGGCCGCTGCTGGAAGTCGAGATACACGTGTCTTGTGTCGGGGTACGTTTATGACTTGTAGGATCTTTGCACCCGAGTTGTCAGCACATACTATATTTGCTCCCACTGGAATCGAACGTGTAACATATGGACGAAACTCTTCTACGCCTTTGCCTGCTTGCTTGGCCATCTATCTTTTAACCTCCACAACAACATATGATATAGACTTGGATATTGGTCTACACTCGGCAGTCAAGACACGATCACCAACATCTACTTTTATGCACGCAGGTACATGTGCATGTATAGTACTCTTTCCTCGTGCATAACGCTTAAACTTTGCAAAGTATATTGGAGCATCCTTTTGTAGTGTGATGGTCTGTTTTGCTTTGTTACCTGTGACCTTGCCGTCAAAGAGTTTGCCACGTATCGAGACGTGTCCATGGAAAGGACATTTTTTATCATCACAGTCTTTGGTCGGTCTAGTGACGTCTATTCCTATGTCTCTCATCTTCTACCAATCCTGTCAAATGGCCTCTTTTGAATTTTGACACCAGGTATTGTAACGTCTAGTGTGTCGTTTGTAAACTGTAAGGTGTTGATCGATTTTGGAATACATTTGCAACCCTGTGTTGTCTCTACTAGTATGGTATTCTTTGTCTCGTGTATGATCGAACCTGTCATGCCGACCATGTCCGAGTTTGTAGATTGCACGACGGTTACAACGAGACCGATTAATTCGTGTTGGGTAATGTTGTCGGGTGTGATCATTCTCGTCTCATCTCGTTTAATCGAGTCAACATTCGTGCAATGTCTCGTCTCGTTCGTTTTATCTTGCCGTTCTCTTTTCGCAGCGTTCCCTTTGCATCGTTGGCGCGAAGTTTTGCAAGCTCACTTCTATGATCTTGAATCTCATCTAGCAAGTCTTTCTCATTAAACTCGCGAATGGTCTTCATGGATAATCGGCTCATTTCAGTTTAGCCTCCTCCTCTTCGAGCGTCTCCAGATCTTTCATCCTCTCCTCTTCTAGTGCAATGATCTCAGACTCTGTTCTGGCCATCTTTTCCAATTCTGTCTCATCTCTCATCTTGCCCGTCTTTTTATCTTTCACCTGCTTTGGTTTCTTTGTCTTCACGGTCATCTCAAACTCTGGTACAAACTTTTCCTTTCTTGCTATGCGTATACGTACTCCGATCATGCCCATAGGTGTGTTGACGTGAGCAATATCTTCGTCTACTATTACTTCTGCATGATGTCCTGCACGTGGTAGAATCCCAGCTGTATGTTTCTCAAATGCTGAACGATCTCCCCGCAGCTTGCCAGATATTGTTATCTGAACGCCCATCGCACCACTCTCCATTATCTGTTTTATGGTCCACATGGTGGCTCGTCTAAAGGGGGTTCCTCGTTCAAGATGAGATGACATTCTGTTGCACATGACGCTGGGCGATAGTTCTGGTTTTGGGATCTCGTTTACTTTGATCTGTGTATTCTTTAACCCAAACTTTTTCTCCAACGTCTCGGTCAACTCACGGATTCCTGTTCCTTTTTTACCTATTACGATACCTGGTCTGGTTACGTGTAGTACTACTCTGGTTCCGGTAGGTGTCTTGGATATGTCTACCCCAGAGAAACCTGCCTCTTTGATCTTTTCGCGTAAATGTTCTCGTAGTAACATCATGCTATAGTTATCCTTGATCACGTTCTTTACTACTGCCATCTAGACTTCCCTCGCTACCAACTCGACATGTGTCAATACATTGTTCTTTGGAGTCGCACGCCCAAAGGCACGTGGAATGAAACGCTTTATCTTTACTCCTTTATGTGTTGTTGCATTTATGATCCGTAGACGAAATGTATCCATGCCTTTATAATCTGCATTCGACTCTAGGCTATTCAATAATATTAGAAATTTTTTAGCAGCCTTTTGTGGATAACGTCCTGCCATTACACCTGGATCTGATCGATGTCCAACTTGGGTCTTGAACCTCTTGAATGGTACTGCACGCTCTTTTGCGATTATCGCTGACATGTAGTCTCGAGCTCTATCGAGTTCCATGCCTTTGATCGCATGTGCTATCTCACGAGCATGTTTGTGGGATATGTCTACTTCACGCATGGATGCACGGACATGAATCGAAGAGTCAAAGTTTTGAAAAGAGTAGTCGTGCTTGCCCATCTTTATCACTTTAGCGGTACGTAGAGACTAGATCTTGACGCGCCTACACCAGGTGCACCATGTGAGACTCTCTTGTTTGTTATGACATATTCTCCAAGATAATGACCGATCATCTCTGTTTGTATAGTAACCGGGACAAACTCTTTTCCTGAAAAAACATTTACTGTAACTCCTACCATCTTGGGTAGAATTATTAGATCACGTACGTGTGTCTTTATTGGATTGGTACTCTTGCCTTCCTTTGCTGCTGCAATCTCTCCGATCAACTTTCGTTTACCATCGGTTATGCCACGAGTCAGTGAGCGACGCTGTCTAGAGTTGAGTATCTCAAAGAGGTTATCATACGACATCTTTTCCAAGTCTGCCAACGAGACCCCTCTATATGCAAAATCTTTGACCAACTAGAGAACAACCTCCATCTCTGTTAAAATTGTACAGTCCATATTATATCATTCCTATCTTTGTTGCGAGGTCTCGCGCCTTATCTGAGCTCTCAAACTTTGCAAAGGCCTTCTTGCCGTATATGGTTCTAGCAGTATTGATCTTGATAGTCTTTTGGTTGTATAGTGTTTGAATCGCTTGTGCAATCTCTGTCTTGCTTGCTTGACGCTTTACAATGAAACAGATTCTTCCCTCCTCGACTGCCGCAAACGTCTTTTCTGTTACATGCGGGCTGATTATTATCTTTGATGCTTGATCTACATTCATTGTACCATCGCCATTACCTCTAGGTGTGTTGAACGAATCTCTGCAATATCTTTGATCGCCGACATCGAATATACTACAAGTCGTATAGGATCAGAGCCTGGTGCCAAATCCAACACACTCAGTTCTCTAGCTTTTTTGGCCTCGACTCCTGGTATCGTGCCTACAGCTTTAGCAATCTCTTTGGAGTCATGTACTACAAACAGAACACTCTTGCCAACCTTTTTTGTTCTGCCACGTAATCTTGACTGACCGGATCGTCGTTTTCTGGAATCGAGTCGTTGCAGATCTGGCAACAGACCAAGTGACGTGATGATTTGGATCAACTCTTTCGTCTTTGACACTCTCTCTATATCGTCTGAGACGATCAGGGGTAGTGCTTTTACTTGATCTAGCTTGTGTCCTCTAGACGCTACAATATCGCTAGACTTTGTAGCTGCAATTGCAGAACATAATGCCAAGATGCGCTCTTTCTTGTTTATCTTTTTGTGTATTACTTTATCTACTATTGGTGGGTGTGCTTGTCTACCGCCACGTGTAGATGCAACCTCTGCTCCTTGACCTTGTCTACCGCCTCCGCCACCTAGTGCTCGTGCAACACGAGACTGTCCACGTCCAGTCGGTGGATCATTCGAGTCTGCAGAGACATCCATACCAGCTGTTGGGTGTCGACCTTGTGGTTGAAATCGGTGTGAGTTCATGTTGGTGTACACCTTGTGGATCACATCTCGTCTAAAAGGCGTCTCAAATATTGGTGGTAATTCTATCTGATCTAGTTCTTGGCCTCGGAGATCAAATGTCGCAACTCTCATACTATGACCTCCAATATGTTTGGTTTTGTGATCTTTGACGGAGCATTTCTTATCTGGCTACGTAACTTTATCAGTCGTTTGTATGTTCCTGGCACAGATCCCTTTAGTATGATATAGTCTCCATTTACAAGACCAAAGTGTTTGTATCCTCCTTTTGGATTTATCTCCATCTTGCTGTCTTGGGTATTTCCGATCAACATTATTCTCTTGTCATACTCGATTCGTTGATGGAATCCCATCTGACCTGCTCGTGGTACAGTATACATTACATATTGTGGCGATATTGGTCCTAGCGAACCCAACTCACGTACAGTCTTTCTAGATTTGTGCTGCTTCTTTTTTGCGCCATACCTCTGGATGACACCTTGCCATCCCTTGCCTTTTGTGATTGCAGCAACGTCTACGCTCGCACCGGTCTCAAATATCTGATCAATTCTGATCTCCTTTCCTAGTAAATCATGTACATGCGCAAACTGTTTTGGAATGTCTCCTCCACTGACTGCTGCCTCAAATACGTATGGCTTTTTCTGTTCTAGTCCTACTGCACTAGGAGATGTTGCGACTATGGCAAATATTGATACAATCTTTGACATGGATCTCTTTGCTGCATCTAGAGCTCCATCTCTATTCTTTAACTTAAACTCTTTTGTAATGTGCTTTGGAATATCTTGGGCATACAGATCAAACTCGGCATGTAGCCCATCATGATCCTTAGAGTAACCACGTACACCTACAACCAAGATCGGTGGAGTAACTATAACGGTTCCAAGACTTACGAGTTGCTTACCTGCATTTGGAGTCTTGTCTCGGTCATCTATGCTTACAATTTGGACACAACCTGCCTTGAATCCACAGTGTGCTAGGATCTTTGGCTCGTCACTCGATATGGTTGGCCATGCACGTATTCTAGCCTCCATGCTCTTGGCTCTACCTCGTGGTAGATACGCAAGGCTACCTCTACGCGGTTGACTGTGTTTTCTTGCACCCATTGTTATGACGCGTCATTAGACTCGTTATATATAGTCATGGAATGTTTGGTTAATCTCTAAAAATTTGGAGGTTAACCAATATGTGAGATTGTGTGTTGGTGAGTGTTTTATCTTTTGACTGTGTTTCATACCACGATTAGGGGATCTCTTCGATTTATGTGAGATGGAGTTTTACAGACTCGTCATTGCAAGACTTGAATTATTGAAACGAAATATTCAAACTTTGTATTAAAATGTTAGGTGATTAGCCGACTGCGTCCCCTAAATAATAAGGGGGTCCTGACACCAGTGCAAATACTATCCTTGCAAGCATAACATAAACAGTAGCGAAAGGTAGTACCATGTACACTGACAAGTGGGCAAGATACAACTCGTTGCTCATGCACGGTTACGAGCATCTAACCAAAAGAGCTATTTTTTGTACAAAAAGTGTTATCTAAGTTATCTGCGAATATGTTTAAAGTCTTTAGGCATTCGGAATTCAGAGTTGTACAAGAGTTAAAACCTCATCGGCCTGATCAAAGTCTTTGATCTTTTTATCTTCCAACATTAAGATCAATCCAATTAATCCTGTGTGTTTTATATCTCGTTTTGACGCTATCTTTCGTGCGTTTCCGTCATCCAGAATACAATACACATTATTCTTGTACCCGCCTAGTTTTTGATATGTCAAGATCACATCTATCTCACCATTTTTAAGAATTCGTACATCTCTTCGAAATTTATCGATCTCTGTTAGTGAATTGATTTCTAGTCGTTTGAGTTTACGTTCTTTGAGTAATTTTTGTACATTTATACGCGATGGTTTAGCCTCCAACTCTTTTTGAACATATTTTGGTACCACTAATTCATGTCCTAATTTTAAAATATCATCAAAGACATCTGGTCTATTGATCAGATCAAATATTCCAATCAATACAGACGCGTCTAGTATCTTCATAACTCTAGTTTCAACAATCCTCTATCGCACAGCTTGTCGTGCATGTCATATACTGTTTCACCTAGTAGTTCTCCTCCTCGTCCGCCACTGATCTTTTCTTTTGCAATCATTGAAAAAATATGCTCTTCGATATCTGGTTTGAGTTTTTCATATGTTGTAGAATTTTTGGTCATATCAGGATACTCGCAGTACATAAATGATAACATCTCTGGAATGGTCAGATCATTTATGAGATTTTTGTGATTACTAAACACCCACGTCATATCAAAGTCCCATGCATTATGAATCTCTGGGAGTTTGCTTTTCTCTTCTGCAATGACTTTGGCATACTCTACATTGCCTTTGGTTAATTGAATGGTATCGTCTTTTTCTACCAGTATGTTCATGTGTACTAGGTGCTTCAAAGTATCCTCTAGAACAGTACTGTGTGGGCCATCATCTCTTATTGTAAAATCACACCACTCTTTGATCTCTGGATAGGAATCGCCCAGCATGTACATTAACAGATGTAGTTTCTGTCTACCGTGCATAGGTTCGTCATTCACATATACAAGCAAAAGTATGTACTTTTCGAGTTCACTGATCTCTAGAGTTGCAGTGTCTATTGCCATGCTTTTTTATCCCACTAACGACATAAAAACATTCTAGCATTGTACAGTCATGGTACCAGTGATTATTCGGTTTACGTGGGACAGAATTTTTTACAGAAAAATTACTATGTGATTCTATAGTGAAAATTTAATAAAGACAGTCTTGTAAAATGTCATCCAGCATAAACCGGAGAGATCCAGATTAGGCACAAGACCATCACGTCGTCTAGCAGACAACTGTCGCAAAAACCTAAACGGAACAGTCTCAAAACCATCGGATGGTATCAGTTGACTGAATCACTTTGCTTCCATGTCGGGATTACGCAACAGATCCTTGAGACAGATACCTGTGAATTGGTTTACAATCGTATGCTAGTTTAGCACTTGGAATTTACATGCAGTGTTGATAGTTTACTAGTTGGGATAAACTTGTATATCTAGATCATTGTCTAGTACGCTTCTCAGATCTGCGTGTTCTCTGCCAAACTTTTTTGTTACATTAAATATCTGCGTGTCTGTAAATTTACCACCCTGGTTCATATACAAAATCACTCTGGGATACATCCAGTCTTCTAGATCATCTTCCTCTAATTTGGAATATGGGCCTCCACCTTGTACGTGTATCGCTCCTTCTGTTTGAAATTCGTACGGATAGTCCTGCACTCTATGGCATGTCTTACATATGGTCTGCATATAGGCTCCAAAATTACCTGAACGGTCTACTCCATATGCATACCATAGTTGGTGTTCAGCTACGATTGCGCTCTCGCATCTCTTACATTCAAACACGGTCCGATCATCTTTGTCTTTTTGTTTTAATCTGACGCCTTGTCTAAGCGACTCATGCCCTCTCCATACGGTTCCGATCAATTTATCGCAATTTAGACAATGTCCTTTGTATGAAAAATCATAGTAACCAAATACCAATCCTGGGTAAACCGTATAATTGTCTACGTGTTTCTTCAAACCTTCATCCAATTTACTCCGTAGTCTCTTCATTACGTTTAGAAAGTGAATCTTGTATTTCATATCGTCCTCTTCTTCATCACTAGTAGAGATCGTGTTGATGATTTTATCTACAGTTCCATCAAAATCAGCATGTAACTTTTTTTGCAGTACTTTCATCTCTCTGTCTTTTTTTCTAATACTCGAAATAAATTTTTTGCTGGTTGACTCTGACTCCATTTTTTGAAGATTCCACTCGGTAAAAAAGTCGGTTCTTGTTGGATAGAGTTCTATATCGTTGTGATTCATTTTATGTTCACAATAGTTACAAATTATATCGATCTCTTGATCTATACTTTTCTTCATAATCGTACAAACTATATGATTCTATAAAACTTTTCTCATGTTCAATATATTGGGGGTTATGATGTATTGTATTGCAAGATATTGTAGAGTATTGGGTCAGGAAGAGTCACTAAAAAGTCAACTTGTAATGTTCTATCTTGCAGTCTTTGCCAACTAGAGTCATATACAAGACTCTTGTATCTCAAGAGTAAATGGTCATACTAGAAGCAGAAAAGCAACTAGTGTCCAAGCAGATAGTATGTCTAGAGAGTGCGGTAGATGAACTGTACGTATTCATGATACAATCCTAGCAGAACCGATAAACAGTCGTGCAGAACGTACTCAAGACTTGTGATGTTTAGTAATGTGTGTCAACACGTTGCATCTGTAGTAAAGCGATCGGGATAGTATCTTTACAGGCACAGCAATGTGGCGGAATCAAGGACTCTAACTATATGAACTAAAGACTGTATGCGTATTATTAAGAGTGCCCATGCCCAATCATCAAACACGATAACAATGAATCAATTTGCTTCTAGAAATTACAGCTGTGTTTTATTGTACCTTAAAATGTGTATATGATGTAAGAAATACGCATATAGTCTTATGCTGTTTTTGTTTAGTATGTTATTTTACAACGCATGGATCCTAGCACGACACATGCCATCTGAAACAAAAGGATTCTCAGAGATGGGAAGAAAGTCACCAAAGTATACTTTAAGACATTTTTACAGCTGCGTTTTCGAGAGTTAATGGCTAGTTGGCCACCGCCCACGAAATAAGTCTACGCGGCAGCACATTTGGGATGACTGTATGTGGGATGACTGTAAATCAACCCAAAGTTGGATCGACTATCTTGCCCATGAATAGTATCAGCCCAGTGTCATTATCTTGTACAAAGAATATGAATGGGTGATCGGCATAAAAGTATAGATTTGGTAGAAACTCCATGCCATCGGGTATTATTGTATCTGCTCTAGGTCTTGTATCTGTACCCATCCGATCAAATAAGAAATACACGGGGTGATACAACTTGTCTATTTGTAATTCATTTGAGTACTGGACAGTTGCATCTGTAAAGTTATTTTTCGAATCAAATACGTCTTTTACTCCCAACTGCTCAAATATCCTACCAAGATCATGACTGTTTTTTATCTCGAATTTTGGCACTTCTGTGTACATGTATGTATGTTCTAAATTACTTTTCCATTCTTCAATCTGTTTTACAGATATTGTCTCTTCTATCTCTTTTATGCCGACACTAACATTTGGTAGTATTATTGTTATGGATAGATGTTTTTGTTTGTATGGTATGTTTAATACTTGTACGTTATCATAATGGGCATATTTGTAACCATACCATGCAGGCTGTATCAAAACATCTACTATTACTTCTTCACTACTAGTCCACAAAGTACTTTTTTCTAAATGAGTTGGTTCAAATTGCCAATCCCAAGCTGATTTAAAATATGCATTACTTATCAACTGTGAAGACGAATTTTCAAAGTCGCTCGGCAAATATATATTGATTATTTTTTCTCTTGTGTTTGTACTGATCCATTCGTTTATTTCATCTATGTTTTTGTTGTTAAAGAGTTCAACTGTGTTTGTTTGATCTTTGAATGTGTTTTGAGTTATATTGATGTATTTGTCTGTGAAGTTGGTATTTTTTGTAAGCCATATACTGTTGATTATATTGATATCTGTCCATTCCTCATGAACTTGGATTGTGTTAGTATGATAATTTCCATATTTGTCCTTATCGCAGCACTCTTCATAAGAGACAACTCCCATATGCTTCTTGTCGTTGTTTATAATTGACCATAACTTTTTTAGTGATTCGTGTCTAGTTTGAGCATCTGGATTAAATCCCAATACCTTTTCTATCTGTTTTGCAGCATCGCCATCTACCCCCTCATACAGTATAGAGAATGCCATAATCAGACTGGTTGGTGAGAAAAGGATGTTTTTGTCTTGGTATTTGGTATCGTTGTGGATGGTTTTGTAAAATTTTATGGCAAACTCGTTGTTTGCAGATACAATATCTTGTAGTTTACTGTCTGATGTATCTATCGACAGCATCTGTGTATTAGAATATGGCAACCATCCGCGTGTAATCAGTACATCTCTGGTCTCTGGTGCAACACATGCTAACGTTCCGCTTGGTCGTTGTATATACACCATGTCTGATTTACATGCATTGTCAGCAAATACCATTCTGGGATTTATGGGATCAGAGATATCAAGTTCATAGAATGTAGATGCCGATACAGCAAAGATAATAGATATTGTCAGTATGGTGATCTTCACTGGACATACACCGCAAATGGTTCTCTCTCAGAGTCTGTTTCGTCAGATACCTGTACCCAGAATAGATACGTTCCTATTTCAAGATTTGAACTGTGTATAGTGATGTCTGCTGTACCGTTTCCGTTATCTATAAGCGTCAGTCCGTCTTGTGGCATGATATCATACGGACTTGTAGTATCATCGGTGGGTTCGATATCAGGTGCGACGGACGATTCAAGATCGCCTGTATTTTGAGCAAAGACTATACTAGGTACAATTACAAATAATGCAAGTACAAGAATCAACATATGGTTTTTCTTATACAACAATACACATGACTAGAACGTATTATAAAACAATTATGATCTTGGGTTTATGCAATATCTGGATAGTGTGACATTCATCTGACACATATTTGACCTCATCAATCTCTGCTACCGATGAATGTTTCTTGCATGTCTGTTTGATGTATAAATTTTATGAAATATATAGACTCGAACAAGAGGTTCTATTCAATTGACGGGGTTGGCATTTTCTACACAAAATTCTCGAAAAATTTTGCAAAATACGGAAACTGCCTCACACCGGCTATCGTAAATTGCTGATGTTTTGAGTCAGATATTGTGCGTTCTTTGAGATAATGTCATAACGATCTCAACCCTCATCAATTGAACAGAACCTCATCGAATGATTAATTAGTCCAAATTTGAGAGGGAAGACATGGGACGAAAAGAGAGACGTGAAAGAGAACAAAAGCGAGAGAGCTATGCCACAAAACATACTGCACAAAAACGAAAACAGACCATGATCGCGATCGGAGTCTTTGCGGTAATAGGCGTGATCGTATCTTTTGCAGCGATCGAGTTTACAAATATCTCTGATACGGCACTAGGCGGTCCTAGTGGGGCAGGTCCACAAGGTAGCGCACATGACCACGCTGCCATATTGGTTAAAATATTTGGTGATACGTTTGATTTTTCGGCTCCTGCATACCAGATAAAGTCTACTTGGATTCACTTTGAAGGAAACGATGGCTCGACTATTCACAAACATGCAACAGGCGTAACGCTTGGATTCTTGTTTGACACACTGAGTCTAGGTCTAGATGATCAATGCTTTGAGTTTCAAGATGGACGAAGCTTTTGTACAAATGAAGAGAATAAACTAGTCTTTTACATAAATGATGAACAAGTACCAGACATACGGGATTATGAAGTGATGGAGAATGATCGAATACTAGTATCGTATGGAGCCACTCCTGAAGAATTAGAGGCTCAACTAGTAGAGCTACGCAATCAAGTTCTAGTCAGATAAGAGTCATCTATAGCAAACATTCACGTTTTCAGAGTTTTGATCTACTTGTTCTGGAGCATCATCGGTATGGATTTATTTTGTTCTGGATGTCTTGAGTGACATCTAGATGTTTTTCATATCGTGTGCAACACGTGATCTTTGTTCATAACATCCGATACATATCGTGAGTGTGGCTGTTTTCCTAGTATTTGACATCACATCCTCGTTTTATCTATCCTGGGGGTTGTCCGGTGAATATCTCGTAAAATCTATGCATTTTATGATCTCTTAAACAAAATACAACAAATTAACTCTATTTGCCGTTATTTTTCTATTAAAAGTTAAACTTTGGTGCAAAGTGTACCGTTTTGCACTTCAATAATCAAGTTTGATTAATTAAAACGCCACAAATTAATGCTCGACAAGCATGCATTTACCAAAAAACAGTATTTGGTTACCACTCAATACCCACTTGTGCTAAAATTACTTTTGAATTATGTGCAGCAATCTTGAACTTTAACTCTTGAACCATGTTTTCCCATTTTATTGCTTTAATGTCTTCTCCAAATAGGAGTTTCATTGTTGAAAATACACCTTCAACATTTGCACGGTCTCCATATCCTAGAATTATCTTCCAATCATCTTGATTTTCTTCGCGTTCGTCTGTTGGCATGGAATTTAGATCTTTACCATCTAAAGCACCAAATTGAAACTCGGCTAATTTACTTCTGGGATCATCCCCATGTGATACTGCATTACGTTTTATCAATATTCCGTTGATGAGATTATACATCATGCAAAACTCGTGAATCTTTTTTGTATCATAACCTTTGTCGGCGAGAATTTTCTTTGTGATTGGTTTACCGGTACGATTACATTCATCAACTATCTCTGTTGCATCTTTTAATAGTTGCTTAAACTGTGACGAATCTGATTTCTTGTCAGTCGTAATGCTGTATGACCTTATAATCTTTGAATTCACGTCTATACAAATGTGCATTTTTACAAATCCATCTCGTTCTACTTTGTAACGGGCTTCAATCCATCGACCACCTGCATGTTGTCTAAAGCCAGAAGCATCAATAGCTAGAGTATGTGGCATTTTAGACTTTATAATTAAGAGATCGTTTAAAATATCGACTTCCTGTGCTTTTATTCTAGCGTGTAACTGAGATCTACGTGGTATCTTGAAATTAGGAAAAGATTTCTCTAACTCTTTTATGAGTCGTCTATATGAATAGTTGTTTCTAGATTTTGTAATACCTGCGTACATTATAAGAGCTTCTGAATAAAGGAATTGTCCACCACGTTTATTTTTATTCATAAGAGTTAACTCTTTTTCGAATTCTTCTTTAAATTTATCCTCGTCTTCCAATCTTAAAACAAGCATAAAAAATAAAAGTCTTAATCTTGGTTTATGTTTTAATGATTTCATAATTCTACTTAAATTTCTTGCTTTCTCACGTTTTTCTTTACGATTCATGTCCTCATCTTTTAGAAACTTGAACCAATAAGGGAAATCACTCGCCATGACATTTCTAAAAATAGTTCCCCTTTATAGATCTTTTCATTTTGATATCTATTTTGTGTTTTAAAATTAATTGTAAACTAGAACTTGTTACTAATTCTATGCAGCAGTTGAAAAAACAACACTAGAAACGATGCAATTAGAGAAAATATTTCTCATGTGTTCAAAATCGAGCGATTTGTATCCCCGATGAGTGGATTTGCAGCTGCCCTATTCCTATTCACCGGACAACCTCCTATCCTGATGTAGATAAACTAGGTTTGGTTCACACAGGTGTAAAATTGGACAAGAGAGTGATTCTACTCTTGACTGCAACATTCAAGACATGTGCTATTACTCGACTTTTTGGAACGTTTGATGAACTGTAAAATTATTACGGAACATATTGTAGTCCATAAACACATAAAGATTCATTTTACGAGCTGTACGATGATACCGCATTGTACAAAAGTCCACTGTTTGGAATCATACGGAAATACCTGCAGAATGGAACAGATGATCAGACGATTCACATATTTGTGCCATACATAAAAACAAACGTACTAGAAAAATTGTTAAAAGATCTGAATAACAATGTGGTTGTGATAACTACATGGAAACCGCGAGATATCTTGCTTGGTTCATCAGATCTCGATCTGTATCCGTTCTGCAAAGAAAATAAAATTACATTATACATTAACAACAGACTACATCTCAAAGTGTACTCTGTTGGATTAAATGATGCAATACTTGCCACAGGTAACGTATCGAATAGAGGATTATTGAATAACGGCAATTATGAATCTGCAACACTCGTTCATTTGACTAGCTATGATCGACTATTCTTTGAGACTATTAGACATGAATCTAGATTGGTCGATGACGAGATGTATGATCTGCTTGAGACATGGATTAAAGATAACAAGATTGAACCTATCGATGACACTCCTATCGAAAGTATTGTGCCGATGTCTAAAAAAGATGACTTTCTTACATCTGCATTGCCAATGACTAGGAGTGTTGATGATCTCATTTATGGATACCAAAAGATTGCGTCTGGTGAAGAACCTAGTACTGATTCTGAGACTAGAGCATGTATATTTCATGACTTGGCAAACTATCAGATCACTCAAGGATTGAACGAACAAGAATTCAGAGATGAATTATCTGCCAAATTTTTTGCTCATCCATTTATCAAAAAGATCGATGAACTTGTTGATCCAGAAGCTTATTTTGGACAAATCAAAGAATGGATTCAAGGTAACTGTACCGATGTGCCTGTACCAAGTAGACGTGAATTGACAGGAAATGTTCAAGTGTTGTTAGAATGGTTTGTAAAACTAGGAAGATCTAGATATGTGATCGATGTGCCGGGAGTTAGATCACAACGTATTCGAAAAATCGACACTACTCATCACTGATATCTTTTTAAACCCCAGTACAGCTCAACTGGTGAATTGGATATCGAAGATCTCTTACGAAGAGCAAGCTCATCATTAGGCAAATTCTTAACAAAAGAAGCGTTAGAAGTCTTGAAAACAGATGCAGAAGCATTACGTCCAGAAAACTTGATCAGTCTTATTCTTGATTCGATCTCTCCATACAGTATGCTCAAAGATCAAGATATGCGTAACATACTAATAAAAGCTATGACGCAAAAAGATGCAGAAGAGTTTGCCAAGTTTATTGGGATTTCAGAATGGAATGACATTTACTATAAATTAACACATACGAAATTTACAGATAAAACATTAAAAATTGCACTGGAATTTTTTGGTGAAAAATTTGAAGATGACATACAAATGACAAAACCTGATTTTGAGAATATCGCCCCATCGAGGCCTCTGTTTGACTATCAAGTGAGTACAATCTACAAAATTCAAAAATTTCTATCCGTGAAACCACACAAAGTTTTACTACACATGCCTACAGGAGCTGGCAAGACGATCTCAACTATGAGAGTCATACTGAATCACCTATTAGAAAACCCACACAACCTTGTAATCTGGCTTGCTCATAACGAAGAGCTATGTGAACAAGCATTTGTCGAATTCCAAAACTCGTGGAAATTTGGAGGAGATAGACCAATTGACACATATAGATTTTTTGGCAAAAGTCAAGTTGACCCATTGAATATAACCGATGGGTTTATGGTAGCTGGTCTACAAAAAATGTTGGCGTCTGCAAGAAAGAATAATGAATTTCTAGCAAGAGTCTCTCAAAAAACTACTTTGGTGGTGATCGACGAAGCTCATCAAGCAATAGCTGAAAAATTCTCTATTGTCATCGAAGAATTAGCAGACAATGAAACAAAATTGTTAGGTCTCAGTGCAACACCTGGACGTAAAACTGAAATTGAAGATGAAGAAAATAGAAAATTGGCGAGATTTTTTAATAGTCAAAAGGTAATGTTGGACACAGGCGATGAAAACCCAATACATTATTTAACTAGAAATAACTATCTAGCAGAACCAAAATTTAATCAAATCATATATACTGGTGAAGTTTTAACCCCTCAAGATTTAAGCGACATAAAAAAACATGCAGACATTCCGTACAGAATTTTAGAAAAACTCTCAATTCAAACAAAACGTAATCTCGTCATAATGAGTGAGATCATGCGTCTTGCTAACATACACAAAAAGATAATTGTGTTTGCGACATCTGTTAGTCATGCTCAAACAATTTCTCAGATACTAGCAGCTAAAAAATACAAAGCTCACTATCTCACATACAATACTCCTTCCAATACAAGAAAGAAGATTTTACACAACTACAAGAACACAGATACACCGATGATCTTGTGTAATTATGGCATACTTACAACCGGTTTTGATGCTCCTAGAACATCGGCAATCGTTATAGCGCGTCCTACTAAATCACGTGTTTTGTATGCTCAAATGGTAGGTCGAGGAATACGTGGTGAAAGAGCAGGTGGAAACAAAAGATGTGAAATCTCAACCGTTAAAGACGAGATCGATGAGTTTATTAATGTAGCAGAAATTTTTATACAATGGGAGTCTGCGTGGAATGACTGAGAAAGACTATTCTATATTTGCAGGGGATAAATTCATAGAATCAATGCGTAGTAGCGGATATGAAGATACATCATATGCAGTAGCAGAACTAGTGGATAATTCCATAGATGCAAATGCGAAACATATTGAGATATTGTGTCAAGATGTCGATGACCCTAGTACGGGCAGATCCATCTTAAAAAAAATAGCTGTGCTAGATGATGGTAATGGAATGAACGCATCCCAACTGCGTAGTGCACTTTTATTTGGAGATGGTACACGTGGAGATAATTCTAAAGATATTGGAAAATATGGCATGGGGTTGCCAAATTCATCCTTATCTCAATGTAAAAGAGTCGAAGTCTACTCGTGGCAAAATGGTTCTAAACCAGTTTATAGTTATATTGATGTTGATGAAGTAAAACAAGGAAAAAAAGAGATTCCCATACCTGTTGAAAAAAAGATCAATGTTGCATGGATAGAGATGGCGACTCACTTTTCAAGAGAGTCAGGCACACTAGTGGTGTGGTCTAAACTCGATAGATGTACTTGGGTAACATCAAAGAAGATTATCGAACACTCTGAATTTCACATAGGGCGCATCTATAGAAAGTTTATCGCTAGTAAAAGAGCCACAATACTCATGACGGCTTCAAAAATAAACGAAAATGATCAAGTTGTTGACGTCAACGCCAAAGAAATGCTTCCAAACGATCCATTATATTTAATGGCGCCTACGTCTACACCTGGCAAGTGGGGAAAAATTCCAATGTTTAAGCCAGACGTAACGCCTGAAAAAACCTATACTATAGATTATGCTGGGAGACCACACATAATAACTGTCAGGTATTCTATTGAGAAGGATGAGCTTAGAGCCCCAGAAAATGTATCTGGTGATCAAGGTAATACACCACATGGAAAACACGCTCGCAGAAATGTAGGTGTCTCTATTATGCGAGCTGATCGTGAAATAGCATTAGATATGAGCCTGGTTATAGGATCTGATCCTCGGGATCGATGGTGGGGTGTTGAAATCGATATACCATCCTCATTAGATCGAGTAGTAGATCTTACAGCAGATAAACAAAAGATGGTTGCGTTGACACAAATAATGAGACTCATAGGTAGATTTGGTGATGATGACTCGGACAGAGATGATATCTTGTTAGATGTCTCTGAGATGGATCATGCTCGTTCAAAATTATTTTCAATAATCCGCGACACAAAGGCACACATAAGTTCTATGCAACGACGAATTAGAGCAACACGTGCAGGGACACGCACGAGTGTAAAGGGGTCAAAATTGAAAGCCAAGATCGATGGCGGAATAAAGAAAGAAGCAGAAGTGGGCGAAATCGGAGAAAGTGACAAAGATAGAGAAAAGTTAACTAAAGAGGAGCGTATAACTATGCTTATCGAAGATCAAGTGTCTGACGGAGTCGAAGAAAGTCTAGCTAGAGAACGAGCAGAAAAGATGGTAGAGGAGGACTACAAGATCATCTTTGAAGAGGTAGAGGGAGAAGGAAGTAGCTTCTTTACTGTTCAAAATATTGGTGGAATACTCAAAGTAAAGATAAATTCCAATCATCGAGCATACAAAAATCTATTGACGTTGACTGTTTCAGAAAAGAAAGATAGTTTGAACTGTGATGAGCGTCTAGACCTAACTAAAGATGGACTGTGGCTACTGTTGGCATCTTGGGCACGTCTTGAAGATCTCACAGAGAATCGTGAAAAGAAAAGAAACATACAAAATACTAGATTTGATTGGGGTCGAGAGTTGGATATATTTTTAGAACAAAATGAAAAGTAGGTTTAAAAGCAACTGACCGCAGTTCCGTATATGCCATATATGGATTACAACTCTACAACACCCATAGACACTCGTGTGTTAGACATAATGAACAAAACATATACTGAACACTTTGGAAACCCATCGAGTACACACCCGGTAGGAATTGATGCAGATGATCTCTTAAATACAGCACGGGAAAATGTATCGGCACTAGTAAATGCTAAATCAAACGACGTGATATTTACTTCAGGAGCTACAGAAGCCAACAATATGGTGATATCATGGATCGGAACAAAGAGTGATAAGCCAAACCGTCTCCTATATGGATCCACAGAACACAAGTCAATAATTGAGACTTCCACTTACATGTCCAAAAAATTTGGACTCGAAATAAAACCAATCCCAGTAACAACGGATGGTGTTATAGATATAGAAAGATACAAAGAACTCTTGGATGAATCATCTACAGATATCGTATCAGTGATGGCGGCAAATAGTGAGACGGGTGTAATTAATCCAATCAAAAAAATTGCTCACCTAGCTAAATCTCATGGCGCTATATTTCACTGTGATGCTACACAAGCTGTAGGTAGAATTCCTTTTGATATGAATGATCTAGATATCGATATTGTCACAATGAGCAGTCATAAAATTTATGGTCCAAAAGGTGTAGGAGCCCTAATTGCAAACAGATCAATCCGAAGGCAGTTGAGTCCTCTGATTCATGGCGGAGGTCAAGAAGGAAATCTGCGTAGTGGTACAGAGAATGTTCCAGGCATAGTTGGATTCTCAAAGGCATGTGAGATAGCAATATCTGAAGGATTAGATGACTCTAAACGACAAGCAGATATGCGTGATAATCTAGAATCCCATTTGATATCATCACTAGATAATGTTACTGTAAATGGTGGTAATGTGGATCGCATACCTAACACAACAAACCTAAGAATCGCCGGTGCTCTGGCCGATGCAGTAGTCGTAAACTTGAAAGAGACAGATATCTCAACTGGCAGTGCATGTTCATCATCTACAATGGAGCCTTCACATGTACTAATTGCTATGGGTTTAACTAGAGATCAAGCAGATGAATCAATTCGTATATCTGTTGGAAGACCTACAACGCAACAAGATGTGTACACGACAATTAGAGATATCATACAATCAGCTACATATGTTAGGCAAAAAGAGACAGAGATCACAGGACGTGTAATATGATGCTAATTACCGAGGCTGTTCCCGCACCATCATTTTCACGACATGAATCATTTCATCTTCGATATGGTTGGCTCAAGAAAGCATATAATCAAGTAATGCAAGATAGTTCTATATTCAAACGTGATAACGCCCCTATCAAACTTGGTGTAGGAAAAAATATGGTACGCGCCATAAAGTTTTGGGGATTGGCTAGTAAAATATTGGAGATAGACTCTCAAACAAAGCATGGTCCTGTAATATCTACGTCTCTTGGCCATTACATATTTGCCGATAATGGACTCGATCCATACATCGAGAATCCAAACACGCTATGGCTTTTGCATTGGCTATTACTTGCTCCTCCGTGTAGACTTCCTGTATGGTGGTTAATCATGAACCGATTTACTGCAACAAACATCAAAGTAAATGATCTTATAGACACAGTCACAAATCAGATCACAAACATTAGTGAATGGGCTTCGCCTAGCCCAAATTCTATAAAAAAAGATATTGATGTATTCATCCATACCTACACTACTAGACGAGATAAGATGTCCATAGAAGAATACTTGGACTGTCCTTTACGCCAAATTCACATACTTAAACAAAATTCTAAAGACGAGATACGCTTCATCTATGGCGAAAAATATGGATTGTCCCCTTTTGTGGTAGCATTTGCCTGTCTAGACTTTATAGACAGAGCAAACATTCAATCTAAGAGCGTATCTGTAAGTAAACTTGCGACAGAATATGGTGGTGTTGGGAACACATTCAAGATTACTGAACACGATTTAACAAAAATGTTGTTGGAAACCTCTAATCAAACTAGTATTTTGTCAGTACAAAATATTGCGGGTCTGCCACATTTAACATTCAAAAGCACTGCAAAAGAAGCTTCATTAAAAATATTGGCAGAAATGTATGGCAAGAAGCGATTACCACACATCAAATCTTTATCAGAATTAAAGGTGATTATTCAATGACAACTCTACAAAAGACTAAAAAGAAGACTAAACCACTATCTCGTCTAGTCACCACCATCCAAAAGCCAAACGCTTCTACAAATGTAGAGCATGATGATATTATCTCTTTAAAACAGTACTTTCCAGGTCCCAGTACACTAGATGTAATCAAGCGGTTTGCAAACAGTCTTACTAACTCCAAAAATGGAGTAATGTTATCGATAACTGGTCCTTATGGATCTGGCAAATCCACCATGGCAACATTTCTAAAAGGATTAACGTCGTCTAGATCTACTACAGAATGGCAGACATCTCACCACATATTGAAGAAGATCGCTCCAGACATAGATAAACTACTTGTAGATGGAAGAAGACTCACCGAGACTGATGAACGTGGACTATTAACGTGTGCAATATCTGCAAGACGTGAACCACTATCTATAACAATACTTCGTGCTTTACATAAAGGGGCAGAACAATACTTTGGTAGATATACAAACAAGCATTTTGCAAATGCTGATCTTCTTGTACACGCGATCAATAATTTGGACAAAACACCTCCAAAAACCAGCGATATCATAGAGATCATATCTAGTATGTGTCAAGTATCTCCTGTACTGTTATTGATAGATGAGTTTGGGAAGAATATAGAGTATTTTACAGTTGATGGGACAGAAAACAGCGATCTGTTTCTTTTGCAACAACTTGCAGAGATGTCTGGTCGCGGAAGAAGAGTACCGTTATCGATCATAACGCTGCAACATATGGCTTTTGAAGAATACGTGGGTGTATCAATGAATCAAAAACGGGAATGGTCCAAGATTCAAGGCAGATTTGAAGATATACCTTTTGCAAACTCGCCAGATCAAATACGCCTGCTAATCTCAAAGAGCATACGTATTGACAACTCGATCGCTAGTAACAAAATCATTAAAAGATGGGCAGAACAGCAGTTAAAGAAATTACAACATATTGTAAATAATGAGTCTAGTACAGATTTAATTGCAGCTTGTTACCCACTAGATCCATTATCTCTTGAAATTCTTCCTGAACTGTGTACTAGGTACGGTCAACATGAGCGAACATTATTGTCATTTATCACAAGTGGTGGTAAACACACAGTTGCGACATTTATAGATCAAAATACGTGGGACAATACCGCCAGATTACCCACAATGAGTATTGATGTACTCTATGATTATTTCATAAGGGACACTAGTATGATTCATTCTAATTCTAACATAACTAGACTGATGGAGATTGAAACAATAATCCGTGACGCACACGGTTTAACCGATCTTGAGACCAAAACACTCAAAGTCATAGGATTAATAAATTTAATTAGCACGTCTGGAAATCTACGTGCGTCTCAAAGAGTGATCGAGTATGCAATCGGATGTAATCCGAATTTAATCTTGAAGAAACTGGAAAAAAGATCCATCATTACATTTAGAAAACATGCTGATGAATATAGGATATGGCGTGGCACAGACATTGATATTGCTGTCAATTTAGAGATACAGAGCAAGCGATATCAAAATACCCCTCTTCTAGAAATATTAAATCAAACAATACGTATTGATGCAATAGTAGCTGCCAAACATAATATTGAAACTGGCAGTATGAGGCTCTTTGAGAGACGGTTTGCTGATGGTTCAAACACTGTTCATGTCGATGATGCTTATGATGGCGCAATCATTTATAGAATTGCTAACTGTGCAATCCCAAAGGCTAACAAACCAATAATTGTGATCGACGCACAAGATTTTACTGATCTTCGTGTTGCGAGTATACAAGTTATGGCTATTCAAGATACTTTAAACGATGAGACTGTTGTTAATGATTGGGTAGCTACAAAAGAACTGCGTGAGAGACTTGCAGATGCTGAGACGAGAATGGATCAAGTGTTTAACAGCACGTACGGCTACGATGCTCGATGGTCATATCTTGGTAAGAATAAAGCAATCGGAAACGACACACTCAGTTCAATAGTATCCAAAGTTTGTGATGTCGCGTACAATCAAACACCAAAGATTTACAACGAGATGATCAACCGTAATGTAATATCTAGTCAAGGGATTACAGCTAGGAAAAATCTATTTGACAGAATGCTCACTAGTCCACATAAACATTCTTTTGGTATTGAAGGCTGGGGTCCTGAAAGAGCACTTTATGAAGCCATGTTTGCAAAAAAGATTCATGTTGGTAAATTTAACTCAGAGTGGAAGTTACAAGATGTTAACGACGAATCCTTGACGCCTTCTTGGAACATGATGCTTGATACAATCAGATCTTCAAAGACGCGCGTATCGATATTTGATATATATGAAAAATGTAAATTACCTCCGTATGGAATCAAAGAAGGAGTCATACCGTTATTTGTTATTCCTATTCTTTTAATACACAAAGATAACATCGCCGTGTATGAACATGGATCATACGTTCCAAAGATTACTATTGAAGTTATAGAAAGAATGGTCAAAAACCCTGTTCATTTTGAGGTAAAGTATTTCAAACTGACCCCATCAAAGAAGCAACTAATTCAAACAGTATCAAATGATCTAGGAATAAAGACAAATTCAAGTATACTTGGTATTGTGAGTCACATTGTAAGAATAGTCTCTACATTACCCCCGTATGTGATCAAGACGCAGAGGTTGAACAAAAACACACTAGCTGTAAAGGGTTCCATCATATCGGCAATAGAGCCAGATGTATTGTTGTTTCATACGCTTCCAAAAGCACTTGGTTTTAAGCCATTTTCTACTAGCGTCTCGGATAAAGATATTATAAAGTTCTCTAAAACACTCGCAAATTCAGTCAAGACACTGCAAAATGAATTCGACAAGACACTTGACGATGTTATAGATATGTTATATGAAACAACGGGCATATACGATCGAGCAAAATTATCAAAGTTAGCCAAAATGATGTTAGATGACGTCACAAACAAAACGATGAAGACTTTTCTAAGCGCAATATCTACTGATGCATTGGAGAGTGATTATGATTGGATCAAATACGTTGCATTGAGTCTAACTGACATACCTCCTGCAAACTGGAAAGACGAACAGAGATTGATGTTTGAGAACAAGCTTGCAGAAATATCGAGTCAATTTAATAGACTAGCCTCACTACATTTTGCAAATATTGTAGATGCTTTTGAAACACCTTATTGCCAAATAACCATCACACATGCAGATGGTAATGAAGAACACAAGATGGTTGCCTTGAATCCTGAGCGAAAGAAGGTTATAGAAAAAGAAGCAAAGAACATACTTCGATCATTAAAAAAGAAAGGCTTTTCTGTTAAAGATAGAGACGCTTTAGTGGCTATCCTAAGTTCTGAAGACTGATTCCATAGCGAATCAACTATGCAATCTCTTAATTGATAAAGCACTAAAAATTGATGTTGTTAAATCGTTTTACGCATCATTCTATAACGCGGAATTAAAAAGTTACATCTCGTACTCCATATCCATATCTCTTGCAAAACTATGCTCGATCTAAACTTTTAGAAAATTTTAATAAATAGCAATATGATCTTAGATGTGTGGTTAGGCATGTCTGTGGCATATCTGGAGGTAAAGACTCTAGTGCTCTTGCTGTATATATGAGAGACAAAGTTCCAGACATGGAGTATTTCTTTTGTGATACGGGTGCCGAGTTGCCAGAGACTTATACATATCTTGCAAAGCTCGAGGTAGTACTAGGTAAAAAGATCGCCAAACTCAATTCAACACGTAGTTTCGATCACTATTTTGAAGTCTTTCGTGGAACTCTGCCATCGCCACAGATGCGTTGGTGTACAACAATGCTAAAGATAAAGCCACTCGAAGAGTGGATAGGCGAGGATGAAGTAATATCGTATGTAGCCATACGTGCAGACGAAAAGAACAGGACTGGATATGTGTCTACAAAGCCCAACATAACTACTGTATTTCCATTCATTGAAGACGACATAGATCATTCAGGCGTAATCAGGATACTTGAAGATGCTGGAATTAATCTTCCAGAGTACTATGAGTGGCGAACTCGTTCTGGTTGTTACTTTTGTTTCTTTCAGCGAAAAGCAGAATGGGTAGGTCTAGCAGACAAGCATCCTGATCTCTTTGAACGTGCAGTTGCAATAGAACAAAAGATACTCAAAGATGCAGGTGTTGCAGGAGATGCAGATTTTAAATCAAGTGGAATGAAAGGTCGTCAGTATACGTGGTCACAAGGAGAGACACTCCCGGAACTCTTGTCTAGAAGAGAAGAGATAATGAAGAATCATCAAGAGAGCATCAAGAGAGCAAAATCAAAGCGAAAGAATCTACCTCTGATCGAAGTTCTCTCAGATGCTCTAGATGACGATGACGAGTCTACACCGTGTACTATGTGTCATCTGTGAACTTGCACATAATTCGAGTACAATCAAACTTTTCAGATTATTGAACAATTTCGGCCATCCACAAGCATGTGCTGTACAAATAATGTTTTGTTAATTTTGCAAGGATTGAGAGCGATGTGACACTATTTCAAGTAGCGTATATGCCGAAGTGCAAAAGTATTTTCCAAAAAATCACTACACATATCTCAGTGAGGATCTCTTAGATTTACATGAGATAGAATGGTTACAGAAAAAACACTACAAGATCTTATAAGGGAAAATTAGAAAAAACCTTATGAAATGTCATCGCACGTAAACAGAAAAGATTCATCATGATATGTCCTAATCAACAATTACAGTTAGAAACAAAATGACCACAAACATGTTTTTGTACTTGACTATACATGTTCATTGAGATCAAAGCACCTTGTTCTCAACCAGTTACTTCATTAACATAATCTACGAATGAAATATCCGCCTCAAGCTAGAACCGCAACTAGGACATACTCGTCGATCATGGATCAGTTCACAAGATACACAGCAAAACTCTAGTGAACTCTTGGTCTGATTGCTAGACTTTAACTTGACTATCTCTGATTTTAACTCTTCAATCTCTGATCGTACTAGATCATAAGCAGACTCGTTTCTAGTCTCTTCTAGTTTTCGTAATCTCTGTACCTCTTGCGTCAAATGGTCAAAGTCGACTAGTTTGTTTGTCATCTCTACCTTTATCTTTTGAATATCATCACCCTTGTTCGTTAGACTTGCAAATCTAGTAAAAATATTGATCATGTACGATGCTTTGGCAAACTCTTCACGCATCGCCTCTGGATATAGTACATGTTGTTTCTCGTACGAGTCTTTGGGCTTGTGTCCTATAACATGCTCTGCGACATCTGCACGACATCCTGCAACTATTAATGTGGACTTTAATAGATCTCGCATCTCGTGTGGCCCTGCACGATTCTTGCCACCATATATCTTGGTACGAATGATCTCTGCTTTGTTGCCGAGTTTTATGAAGCGATTATGAACCCAATAGTGTTTTATGGGAACGCATTTGTTGGTTATGAATAATGGCTGATCAGCAGACATTGGCTTACCTGTGACTTTGTATCTGTGCTTCAGATATGGTATCAATGCAGATACTGCATCTCGGTCTATATATCCTGAATGTTTATAGTCGGTCTTGACGCGTACCAAACTTATCGGTACAGGACAACGCGACAGATCCCACATCTCATAGTTTTCACCACCAAAGTGTTTCGCAATTTGTTCCCACGCGTCATAGTTGAATCGATCAATAGTAGTAGATATGTCCATACCACGCTGAAACATGCACAAGAATAATGCTTTGTCTAGTACAGTGGGATTTCCATGTGTAAGCATGGCCAGTAAATCTGATAATGTAAACGACTTTTCTGCCACAAGTGTGGAGTGATTGACTTTGGGGTTATACTTGATGTTTAGATCACGATCATGGTGTGCAAAATAGCTCTTGACTGCAGCTTTTGTGACTACCAAAGAAGCGGCTTTCTTGTGCTTGTGTACCGGATCTTGAAGATATCGTGTAATTATACGAACCGTGTTTGATGGATCTGTGCTTGGCTTTTTTGTAAAATGTAACAACTCTTCCACGTTATCGAATTGTTGATGAGTTATCTCTTGAGTATCTGTAGCATGATTGTATCTCTCGATCTGATGTGTCTTACCTTGTAGCCATTGATCAAACTGAGTCAGCATAACCAAGTAGGCAGAGCGGGTAGTGCTCTTTGGTTTAGCATGATTGTACTTGCCACCGTTGAGATAACCCAACCAATATTGTACAGTATCTAGATGAGTTATATCATGTTCAACATACTCTATCTTTTTTGCTAATCCGACAGCAACAGCACGCTTTAAGGCATTACGAACACATCTGACCATATGATCGTCTGTCACTCCTGCAAACTCTGTGTGACGAGCATCCAGTATAGAGCGTACTGTTATTTTATCACCTGGCTGGTAAACCTTCAAGATCTCTGCAAATTTTAAATGTACGTGAGGTATTGTGTTGGGCTCAACTATCTCATAAGTATCCATCATACTATAAGCCATTGTAAGATGTTTATAAAATATTTCTCAAGCATAGTGTTTAGAATGATTAAACAAGTACATCAATATGCGATTATAAAGCCATTTGTGAAGCTCGAGAACGATATTTTGTAGAGTAACAATGTAGCGCATCTAGTCGTGATGAAATAGTTGAGACAACAATTCATATGAGATCGTGCTGAATTATGTCTGTTGCGATGCCACCCTTTCATAATAGTACTCTTGCCGCTTTAGATCTCGCGCGGTAATGATCCTACATTTACGTATGGGAATTAACCGTGATATCTGCTCGTACGTGCGCATGTCTCTAATATCTGCAGCATATGCTATCTGTACGAGTGGAGCGCGTTCTTCGATCATTGGTTTTGCCTGCTCATATCCGCTATGTCTCATTCCGGCGCGATACAGTCCAATGTTGATATCTCTCTTTGATATCAATGGATCTTGATAGCAACATAGTGAAAAGATATCATCATCATGCTCGATTATTGAGAGACGTGTAAACATATTGTTCCATACATCAACTTGATCTGCAATAAAACGCGCAATAGTTTTGTCTTCAAACACTGTAGACACTACGAGACGGTCATCTTCGTATGCCCACGAGATGCCAAATTTCGTGTACCAATTGATCTCAAAAGTCATAAAACAGCCTATTCATGATGTAAATTTAACTCTTAGAGAATGGATGAGCGAGTTACTGGCAACGCTCTTGTCGTATTTTGAAGATCGGAATGCCTAAAAGACTAGAGATCATACATGTCTAAACGTCAAATTTTCTTTGGGTTGTGTGTATCTAGATCTATTTGTGTCACCGCCTCAGTTGCAGATATAACGTTTTAAAAAGATGAATTAAGCAGAGTGTCATAATGTTGAATTAATGTATCTATCTTTTTTAAATAGATTACTTGTCAAGATCGCATTGTATGGGTTAAATCTCTGGTCAGTCATTTTCATGTTCTGTCTATACAATTCACAGATTCTACATAGTCTGACAAGTTATTCGTCTAGTTAACATTGTACTCATTCTTCTAAGTATATGCATCCCTGACTTTATATGACATTCATGGTGACGTCCCAGTTACATGACCTAAAAGAAAAATTGAATTGTAAAGTTGAGCCATTCACTTTTCACATATACGAATAAATTACTAGATTTTATGATAATAGATCCTGCTTCAGAAGCGTATGTATTGGTACTACGTCATTAAATTTCTCAACCATCTCGTGATCTCTTAATCTAGTCAAGGTTGAATTTCCATAGTCGTCTCTACTAGTTAGCAAAGCTTTGTCAATTGGTGCATATTCTATGATATCAGGATTATTGGTGATGGCAATAATTTGTTTATCATCCGAGGCATAATCCATCAGATTAAATATTTTGCTCAGCAATCCAAGATGGAGACTATTCTCAAGTTCGTCAATTACGGCAAGCGATGAATCTTCAAAAAACATAAAGACTAGTAATGCAATAACATTTACTGTCCCATCTGAAACATATGGTGCAGGTATGTTTATGTCACTATGAAATTCTTTTAGCGCAAACTTTACTTTTCCATTATGGTGTTCTATAGAGACCCTTTCCAAAAACGGTAGTAAACTTTGTATGTGATTTAAAAATATTTCCGATTTTTCATCATCTTTTAGAATATTCTCCAAGATGCAAGACAGATTAGAACCATCATCTCTTAATAAAGAAAATTTACTTGTAATTGTTGGAGTCTTTAACGCTTTTGGATCAAGATCACATATGGCTATTCCAGCGATAAATCCATACCAATTTGGAAGTATAAAATTAAGCAATTGTCCATACGCCAACAATTCTTTTTCATCCCTCTGAAGATGTTTTAGCATCTCGAGTTGTTTGTAGTTGATGGTTTTTGTCTCATTATAAATATTATCAGAAATTACGATCTCTCCTTTGCTCTTTGAGATAAATATTTTATGAATATTTTTCTGCGAATCATTCTGATGATCGAGACAAATGATCACACGATCATCTGTTATGTCATAGTCCACACCTTGAGTAAATTTAATACAAAATCTGTAGATGATTTCTGTTGTTTTCATCTCAGTGGGCACTCTTCCAATTTTCATAATAGTCTCAGGGGTATCCGATAAGAAATGCATCTCAAAGGATAACAATGCATCTTTTGAATTAAAGTTGAGTACTTGTTCACGACCACCATGAATAGATAATGCTGAGGATAACCCTTTAGATATGATATCTTTAAAAAATGAAAAAATATTCTTAAAATTAGATTTTCCTGTTGCGTTTCGTCCAAGGATTATGTTGAATCTATCAAGATCTATATCCACATCTTGGAAATTTTTAAAGTTGTGAACTCTGATCTTTCCTACATAAAAATTAGGTTTACTTGTGGCCAACATAGTATTTTTTATAAATTTCCTTATATTCTTTTCAAAAGTCTACGATAGATGATTTTCAATCATATCTGTTGATATCAAGTGATCATGTAAATATTCTAGACTATTAATTTGGTACTCGACATATTGACAAATTAACGCCACTATGAATTACCTAGATCGAACTTTGTCTTGTATCTGTGCTAGGATGAGCTCAGCCTTGTTTTTGTTCTCAAAGTTTTCGCTAGTCTCGTCAATAATCTCATCTATTTCATAACTCTTGTCGACCAGTACGTTTGCAACATGATCATCTAGTGTACCACTACCTATCAAATAATATGCAAAGACAGTACTCTTTTGTCCAATACGATGTAATCGGTCTTCAGCCTGTCTGTGAATTGCAGGACTCCAATCTAGTTCTGCAAATACTACATACTTTGCTCTAGTTAGGTTTATTCCAACGTTACCTGCACGCAAACCAGCAATCATCAGCTTTGTCTCACCTTGTTGAAACTTGTTTATGTTGGATTGTCGCACTGTGTCTGTCTGTCCGCCTATTATTGATACTGGTGAAAACTCTGACAAACTATCGTGTAATAGTTTGTGCATGACTTTATGATGGCAAAAGACAACAACACTCTCTTCAATCTCCATAATGTTTTGCACAAAGTTGATTATGTGTGGTAGCTTTGCGATACCAGCTATCTGTCGCTCACTCTGAATTGCGCGTTGGTATGCAGCAGACTTTGAAAACTCACTCTTTGCTTCTTTTTGTGCACTCTCCAATGTGTCCCAAATTTTGGCCAACTCGTCTAGATAGTAATCGGTATTTGCTGCAATAACCTCTTTGTATCGAACTTTGTCTTTGAGTTCTTTTAAAACATCTGATTTCTTTCTTCGTAACATCACATGCTTTTGTAGTTCGTTACGAAGTGATGCACGCCTATTCTCTAGCACTATTGCTTTTCCTTTAGAGTTTACATAGCAAAAGTACTCACAAAACTCTTTAAAACTTCCCAACAGTCCAGGTCGTAAAATATCTATGATTGGCCATATCTCAGAGCCTCGATTATATATGGGAGTTCCTGATAGACCTATTCTGTATCGAACAGTTGATAGTGCAGATAGTTTTTTGACTGCCTTGTATTTCTGTGTGGTCTTGGAGCGGAGGTTATGAACCTCGTCACATACTATGCACTTTATTCCTGCTTTAGCAAGATCTGCATATCGTTTGAACAACAACTCGTAGTTTATCAGATAGATATCAGTTTGTGGTAATGGACTAGACTTGCCGGTTCTAATTGTGGTCACGCTAGGTGACTCAGACTCTATGATGCGACCGTTTCGACTCTTTCTCTTGAGAAACTTTCTTATCTCATTCTCCCAGTTGTTAAGAGTTACCAGCGGAGCCACTATCAGCATCGGAAATGACTGTTTCTCGGTTGCAGCGTACGCGAGTGTTTGGACAGTCTTTCCAAGACCCATCTCATCTGCAAGTAATGCATTGCCTGAAGATTTTAACAAGAAATCCAAGCCTTCTCTTTGAAAGTTTAACAACTTGCCTCTAAACTGTTCTCCCGCCTTTGCACGTTTCAGCTTTAGCCTTACAGCTGGAGCGGTAGTCTTTACATATGTACTCTTTGTGATCTTTTTCTGCCACGCACTCTTTGATAGAATCTTGAGTGGGTATCTATCCATTATGAGTTTGATCTGTTTTATGTTCTCGTCACTGTCTGGGATGATTATCTCGTTGATGTTCTCACCATACCATGCCTCTGTGACTAGTCGAGACAGCATTGAGACAGCTCGATCTCCAGTAATCTTCCAACTCCAGATCTTGGAGTATCTATCTAGAACATACTCTAGTGTACCAATGGTTTTGGTCATAGTCTTCATAATTTGGAATATGATATTTTCTTTGCTTTATGAATCTTGACATTGTTCTTTAGAGGAGGGGTTGAGACATGCTGAGAAGACAAAACTAGGTCTGGATATCAAAGACTCGTCATGTTCAGTGTACGCTATATGATCTTTTGAATCATCTCAATGTTAACTAGTCGTCTTCCAGAGATAGAGTACATACACTAGTCTCGGTTCTAGTTAGTGAGTGTTTTGGTAAATTAATAGTTTTGGGTTTGCATAGACATTATGAACAGAATACCTAGTTATCGGTCTATTCATAGGACAGAGTTTAGAGGTTTAGGATAAGATACACAGATGGTAGAGCATCGATCGGCTGAGTCAAGCAGGATATCATAGAGCAATAGACCAAGACTACGAAATGAAACATCTCAACTGAAAAAGTGATGAGACAATAGCAAGTATCCAACTAGGAAGTGTTGATACCAAATCTGACAAGAACATCTGCAAACTATTCCAAGAAACGTTTGAGACTAAAGATGTGATGTTTGTACCAGCTACTGGATAGATTCTCAAATTCCAAAAGGCACTAGAACTCTCACACACAACTAGAGAGTTCTTTGTGCTGATCGTCCTTGTTGCATCCATGTAGTTATACATGTAAAGATTGAACTCAATCGCTGTCTACCTTTCTCAGATGCGACATGTCGACATACCGTGTTAAACATCACAAGCCTTGAGTACGTTCTGCCCGATTGTTTGCTGAATCTGCCCACACGTGTCATGAATATGCATAGTTCATGTACTGCATCATCTGGATATGTCATCTGCTTGGACACTAGTTGCTTTTCTGCATCTATGGTCGCGAACATAATGATTTTCCTAGTATGCGGTATCACAATTTGGCGTTAGCTGTTCTGCCAGAGGTAAATTCCGTCTCCGACCTCATATGCGAGAGTAAACAAGAAGACAATTCCTTTCGTGACTATAGTGTGACCATTTACTCTTGAGATACAAGAGTCTTGGATATGACTCTAGTTAACAAAGACTGTACAAGATAGAACATCACAAGTTGTCTTTTTAATACTTTATTCTTGATCCAATACCTTACAATAATAACATACAAATCTTTAAAGAACTGTATTCCTCATACTGAATATGAGTATTGAGAGGATTCAAGAAAATCTATCCAGGAAAGTTTTTCAACACACTAAAAGTCCAAGAAAAGCATCAAGCAGAGCAATGGGAACACTTTTAGAGATTATAACTTTCTATATGTTAAGAACTTGGAACTTTAGAGACTCAATATCTGTTGAAACTGCTGTTTCAGAATATGGATATAACCAAATTACGCACAATGTAGAGTATTCTTTACATCCGACAAGCACCACATACAACATCAAAACTAAAAGGTGGAATACTTAATGACCGCGGGTCGACACATTAATTCATCTAAAAAAGATTGGGGCACTCCTGAAAAATATGTTACAGCTGTTCGTGAGGTGTTTAGAGGTACAATATGCCTTGATCCATGCTCAGATCGTTCAAGTATTGTTAATGCAGATAATGAATAGATATCATGTATAATTCGTTATTCACATGAACGCTCTTTGTTGATTAAAATAACTTGTTGTATCGTAAATTACAGAAAAAATAACATGTACTCTGGCATTTATTCAAATTAGAAATAACAAAGACGCCGCAAAATACGGCACGTTAGCACAAAGTTGTACTAAATCGTACAAAATTGTACACGATTGTACACAAATACACAGAAATCAAAAGAACGTGCGCAGTCTTGGGACCATATTCTGTATCAAATGTGTTTTGATGTCTAAATTTTACTTTTTTGTCCGAGCTTTTTTTCTGTGTTTGTGTCTTTCTCTATGTCGACGAAACTCTTCCAATTCTATCAAGCGTTTCGATGGTTTGTTGTTCTCCTTGTCCCATAATATATCGTGGTTGACAAGAGACGCTACTGCTGCGGTTTTGCGTTGAAACTGTGGTTTGGTACCTTCAAACTGATCATTCATGCAACCAAACTGTCTTAACATTCCAACGGAGTGTTCAACAACTATACGAATTGCCGCAATCCATTGATTGTACTCTTTTTGTTCTTGCGTGAGTTCACCATTTTTCGGTTTCTTGTATGGAACATAGACACATGAGCCCAACATATCATCGTACAGTCCTACATATGCAGCATCTCCAAATTGCTCTGGTCTTTGATGGTATGGCGTATTTGGATCTAGTAGCTTTTCCCAGTACCCTGTGAAATCTTCAAACATTGATCGTAGTATGTTTATCTCTGATGTATCGGCATAGTACACCTTACTAATACACAGAATCAATTTGTCTTGATTTGTTAGGATCACTTGACGATAGACGTGTTTCTTTGACTTGCCTGAATAAGCTGCTGTTTCATCCTTTGATTTTTTTGGTTTGTCTATCTCTGTCTCGAATCCATCCACGAATATTCTGCCACCTCTTTCGCCTGGTACCCATCTCTTGAACTCTCTAGTTGTTTTACAACTAGCGATCTTTTCAAATATGTTCTCTACCGAAGAACTATTGGTCTCTAAAAATTTCGATACGTATGCTAGATGTCGAGATACCGTACCTTGATCTAGATCAAACAAACCTCCGATCTTCCATTGTGATAGACCACACCTCAAATACGCGATTATCATGAACAGATAATACTTGGACATGTATCTGCACACGTTTCCTTGTGTTACAAAGATATCTGAGAACTGTGGGGTTTTATTTGGATGTTCTTCTATATACTCTACAAACCGTTTGTGTAGGTCATCAAATCGCTCTTGTGGCATCCTAACGTACGTATAGAAGAGATTTGGTTTGCTCATTATTCTGTTCCAAAACTCTAACACGTGTTGCGTATCTCGTTTATTCGTTTTACGTTGAAGTGAACACATCCACATCGATTCTTCGATCTTTTGTCTGGCATGTGCAAAGTCGAGTTTCTCTTTCAACTCTTTGATTTCGGTCTTTAATTCTTTGATTTTAGTTCTCGATTCATCACGTTCACTAGTTACTTTCAGACATCGCAAATGTTCGTGTAAATTTTGGCATCTAGGGCGCAATCGGCTCAGGTAGGATCTCGATCAATGTTTGCGCAGTTTTAAGAAACAAGCTTTGGTACATCTTGTGAGATGTGATACCTTCGACCAACAATACAAGATTGAATATAGTCCACAAGTTTAGCAACATTTGTGCAGACATGAACATGTAAGTTCTACACGGTGTTGATCTACTGTGAGTTCTAACACGCATATTTCGAGTAAATTTGAATCCATTCTCAATCTCCCAACGATCCCGATATTTCTCTAGATCAATATTTGGATCATTTGTTGCAAATGCTCTATACTCTTCTGGGTCATCTCTGTCACGAGTTATTATGATGTAACATTCTGCTTGATCCTTGCTGTTCTTTATTACATATTTTGACACTCTAGCTCGTTCTCCTCGTTTGTATTCCTCTATTGCCTTTTTTATGCCAGAAGTGTTTACGCATGGCATCAGATATCTGTGTCTAGTTCCATTCAAGAATTTGATCATAGCAACTGAATAAAACCCACGATCGGCAACAAACAGCGCTGGTCTTGTAGAGTTTATTTCGTAAAAATCCACAATTTTAGGCATAAAATCAGCATTTTTTCCCCTTTTTTGACTGAAAATGTAGATAAAACAAGTCTTGTGCCTGGGTTGACCAGCTGTGCAGAGATGTGTGTCTCAAATACAGTCGTACCGTCTTTCGCTCTACCCTTAATCAGATCTGGATTATCTTTATCATATCTTGAAAAACTCGTTCTGTCTACTCCGATGATAGGATGTCGCGGAAAGCGACCAAGCCGTTTTAGCCCTGACAGATGTTCCATCACGGCATACTTGAATATCTCATCTATCGGTTTCTCACACGTCTCTTCGATCCTCTTCCTAATCCATTCGCTTGTAGGTGCATAACCGTTACTATCTCTGATCAATCTGGAACGATCAGCAGGAGATTTGTTTGCTACTGATGCATCTATGATGAGCTTAAGTCCATCCCATTTTGCATATTTGGCATTGTGATAATTAGATACTTTGAATGGTATCTGATCCATAGCGTTTGTGAAAATATATCTACAAGTAGAACGGTTTCTAGATATTGCTTGTCTCGGCGAGTCTGATTGTTTGCGCATTAGATTCCTGAGACATGCAATCCTTATTGACTTTGTTTGATCGATATTTTTGATCTTTTGGTTAAATTATAGTTACTTTTGCGATGTCTGACTTTGGCTAGTTTTCGTTCTAACGATTGTATCTTTTTGTTTTCTGCATCAGAGCATACTGTAACACTCTTCATAATGGCTATTCTACACATTACCTATCTAAGCAACTAGGTCAGATTCTGTTTATAAGGAGGTAAACTAAATCTTACCGTTTGCTCCTGTGAAAACGAATTATACATGATATCTAATACATACTGCCCATAGATGGTTTAAAAGAATCCTGGAACTTTCCCACCATATACATAAATCCACCTTACGGTATAGATAAAAAACGAAACACGAGAATTATACACTGGTTTCAGAAAGCAGTAGAATCACGAAAAGAGTACAAAAATGAGATAATAATGCTAGTACCTGTAGCTACAAACACCACGCACTGGAAAAAGTATGTGTTTGGTGAAGCAGATGTCATGTGTTTTTTGTATGACACGAGATTAAAGTTTTTGATTAATGGCAAGTCTGGCGGAAATGGAGCACCAATGTCGTGTGCCATGATATACTATGGTAATAATACCAAGCGATTCGTCAAAGTCTTTAAGCGATTTGGCGCTACTGTACACATACAGCATTTGAAGTGTAGATGACGCAGTCAAAAATTATGAAAAACCAGATACAATACTTGCAGATTGTAGTAACTATAGTGGCACACAGTTCTATGTGTGTGAGGGGTCAAGAAAAAGAGTATCTAAATTTGAGATGAGGTGGATAAAACTAGAAATCAAGTACATTCTTGCCCGAGCGTGACCCCCATAGATCAATGGTAATCTAGAACAGCTATTCGGTAAAGTTCAACACAAGTTGCCGGATTTGTTGCAATTATGTAGTGATTCAGAGACCTATTCGTATACAACTACAACTATGAATGACCACACATGTCTCTAAAGATCCCCGTGAACGACCAGCAGACGCATTTACCAGGAAACAACCCAAATTGTTGGTGGATAATCAAGAGATGAATCTCATGTCAAATGATTGGACATACTTTTCATATTCTCCATTTCATATTTCACAGAGAGATTGTGCTATAAAACATTCAATCGGACTAAGAATTTCAGACTAGTTTGTAATCAGAGCTTCGATCATCTTGTTTCGCAAACTCTCTGTAGAACCAATATGATAAAAGTGCTCATATTTGTGGATAGTGAATCTTGAAAAGTATTCTGCAATGTCATCGTTTCGTCTGTATGTGTTCTCGTACCATAGCGACAAGGCAAACCTACATTTGGTATTGTTGAGAAATTTGGCTAGATGTGCCATATCCGACTCGTCCCATGTGTCATAATAGTTTGTATGCCTGCCATAGTATGGTGGATCGAGATAGATAAAGTCATCTGATTTTGTACGTTTTACAACTGTTTGCCAGTCTGTGACTTTGAACTGCCAGTCAACCTCTTGTAGTATGTCTTGAATATATTGTACCTGATTTGTTATCTTTGTTATGTAGGATTTTGAGAATCGACATGGTTTTTTACAGAATGGTGTATTGAACTTGCCTTTAGAGTTGAATCTTATCAAACCATTAAAACCTGCCCGATTCAAGAACAAAAAGTCTAGTGGATCAATAGCACGTTTGTTGTGTTCAATACTTTCAATCGCATCGTTGAATCGATCTCGAACATGATAATACCAGTCTGTATTCTCTTCTAAATTCTTACCTTCACGAGTTAGAAACTCTCTAACCATATCTGCAGTTATTGTACCGTTTTGAATTGCTTTGTAGAGGTTTATGATGTGTGGATTCACATCAGATACTAGAGCTCTCTTGGGCAGTATGTTGAACAGTACAACACCAGAGCCTAGAAATGGCTCAATCCATCTACCTTTGCCAGACCACAATCTCTCTGATATGATTGTATCTGAGATAAACCTGACTAGCTTTGTCTTTATTCCTTGTGTCTTTATTGGTGGAACATGGATCTTTTGTAGAGTCTGGCTCAATATATGGTATTTAATCAAATGAATTAATTAGTTTATTGCTCTGTATATCTAGGTATAGTGAATCAAATCAAAATTTAATGAATTTACTAGAATGTTAAATCTTGGTTTTCGATAACAGTAAAACCCATCAAACGATCATGTCTAAACGCTATGACAGTCCAACATATACAAAAATGAATCTCTCTGATTTACGTGGGAGTTTCACAAGGCTTTTTTCTAATTCCCTCTTATGGAATTTCATGGTGCTTTAACCATTAGTCTCATGTAAACCAAAGAGATCCGTAATAGTCAAACTCAACAGGATGTTGACGGTACAGATGGAAGCGATGTTTAATATTATCATCGATAATATTTTGGGCACTACAAGCAACTGTACGTATGTTGTACTAGATTTCTGAGGACTCGAATTATACGGTAATGTTTCTAGATAATCTTGCAAAAGATATCGATTACAATTTGTAAAGTACGTGATTGTGTTCCAAGGTGTGGAATATACCACGCGATAATATTTTTAAGGCAATGTGTTTAGATGTTCTGTGGATTATAAACCAAAATATGCAGTCAAGGTACTCCAAAACATAGTATCAAGAAGAGGTTCTGGAAGGATACTAACATTTAGCAGTCCACATGTGTACAAGGCACTTCAATTACTATCTGCAGAGAGATATGTGAGTAGAGCAACATTTGGTCAAGAGATTCATCTGGGAGGCGGAGCAGTAAAGACACTGATCTCGTATCTTCGGGATGCAAATATTATACAGTCAACACGATCAGGCAGTTATCTGACACCACATGGTAAGGTGATCATATCAGCAGTACGCCGCATCTTGCCAAAAGAGTGTACAATAGAAAAATGTACACTAGCACCAGAGAACTATAACCACGCCATAATCATAAAGAGATATGCAGACGAGATACGATTGGGCATAGAACAACGTGATTATGCAGTAAAATATGGGGCAACCAGTTGCTCGACACTGCTGTATATAGAATCCAAGTTTGTGTTCCCAAATGAGACCAAAGATTGCTTTGATACCGACGTGTCCACGAGGAACCACATGATATCAAAGTTATCACCAAAAGAGTCAGACATAGTTATAGTAGCATCTGCAGCAGATCCATTTGTGGCAGAGATTGCTGCTAAAAACTCGGCACTCTCGACAATATCAAAAGGTTGAGACGACATTGGTGATGTGTTGAATTCACCACTTACTAGTGAGCATAAACCACTCAAAATTAATATTGGAATTGGTGATACAGCTTATGCCAAAATTAAACATAGAGCAACAAGACTCTGTAAAGATGTACAAGATTAGAAAGACGCTCGAAGAGCTATCTCACAAGACTGGACGTGGTACAGAGTTGATAACGGTGTACATTCCAAAAGGTAAACAACTTCACGAGGTAATAAACACACTACAGCAAGAACAGGGAACAGCTGACAACATAAAATCAGATACGACTAGAACTCATGTTGTAGACTCTTTAGGAAAGGTCATTCAGAGATTAAAACTATACAAAAAGACTCCCAAGAGAGGACTGGTAGTATTTTGTGGGGCACTGCCGCCAGAAGAAGGAGGACCACTTGGTAGCGAGGTGGTTATGGTATGGGAGGTTGATCCGCCAAAAGATCTCAATCAATACCTATACCGATGTGATGATCACTTTCATGTAGATATCTTGAAAGGGATGCTAAAGGATGACAATCTGATCGGATTCTTGGCAATAGATGCAAAAGACGCCGGGTGGGGTCTACTACACAGCGACAAGATCGAGGTCTTGTCTCAGACGGGTTCAGGCGTCTCTGGAAAACATCGACAAGGAGGACAGTCCGCCAAACGATTTCAAAAACTGCGCGAGATGGAACTCACACACTATTACAATCGGGTTGCACAGACGACACGTGAATACTTTATAGATATTTATCCAGTAAAAGGATTGATAGTATCTGGACCTGGCCCAACCAAAGAGGAGTTCATAAACGGAAATTATCTAGAGTATCGATTACAAAATAATATCATTTCTACAATCGACGCATCATATTCTGGTGCAGAAGGGATACGAGAAGCATTTGCAAAGTCATCTGATATCTTGGGGAACTTTAGAATGGTAGAAGAGAAGATACTGGTAGAAAGTCTCTTTAGAGAGATCAATGGTAATACTGGCAAGGGATCGTACGGACTAGACGAGGTCATTGATTTTCTAAAAGGCAATGTTGTAGGTACATTGATAATTACAGACGATACAGGACTCGATCGTGTATATGCAAAATGTAATCGATGTAGAGATCTGCAAGAGGTTACACTAGAACGACATCTGACCATTCCAAAAAAGACAGAGTATTCCAACAGTCCATGCCCAAACTGCAACGCAATGGATAAAGAGATCCGAGAACAAGATATCATAGATTATCTAGAGCTACTTGCAGCAAAGACTGGCACTAAATTAGAAGTGATCTCTGGCAGTACAGAGTATGGAAAGATGTTAGCTAGTCTGGGCAAAGTTGGTGCAATACTGAGATATAATCCTGGTCACGCTAGCTAGTACTCGAGATGCTACGGATTTTGGCTGCAGGTACTGATAACTTGACGTCGTCTATGATCTCTCGTTTTGTCCAAACAGTTCCTCGTGCATTGTATGTAGGAATTATATGAACAGGTTCTGTTCAATTGACGAGAGTTGAGTTCGTGATGACGTTATCTCAAAGAACGCACAACATCTGACTCAAAACAGCAGCAATTTACGATAGCCGATGTGAGGCTGTTTCCATATTTTGCAAAATTTTTCGAGAATTTTGTGCAGAAAACGCCAACCCGCATCAATTGAACAGAACCCTAAAAATATATCTTATATGTGACTATAATGATATTAAAGATGCGAGTATGGAACGAGATCATGTTGATAGAATAGTGGACAAGATATCAAGTTTAGGTGAACAAGGCAGGCATGAAGAGGCATTAGCATTATGCGACAAAATGTTGAAGACTATGCCAAAGAGCTCGAGGATGTACATGATTAAAGCCGCTTATTATAAGAATCTCAAAGAATATGATAAAGCAATGAAGTGTATTGAACAAGCATTAGAATATTCTGATAAATACTCTAGAGCATCTTGCATATCTGTAAAGGCAGAGATTTTGTACCATAGTCGTAGATATAGTGAAGCGATCGAGTTGATAGATAGATCGATACATAGTCGACTGTACTCACCAAACATGTATGCATTGAAAGGACTCGTCTTGCATGCGCTTTATAGCAAATCTATGGACAAGAGAGAAGCAATGGAGATACTGCGCTGGTATGACAAATCATTAGAGTATGAACTAAATGATGTTATACTTGATAACAAGGGAAGAATACTATACAATCTTGGCAGATATAATGAAGCGATCGAGTGTTATGAACGAGCACTGTCGATAAAACCCGAAAATGATCTATATTTAGAGAGTAAAGCCGCTTCGTTGTTTCTAGCAGACAGACTTGATGAATCCATCGAATGCTGCAGACAAGTAATCAAACTAGGCTCCAAAGATCCAAAGATACTGTTCTCATTGGCATGTACCATGTACAATCTTGATCTGTTCCAAGAAGCGCTAGATGCAGTAAACACTTCAATAAAACTAGATCCAACATCGGCTACAAGCTATGAGCTTAGGCAAGATATCATGTCGGATTTACAATCTAGAACCAACAATCGATCATAGATATCAAGTACTTAAATCTGCCGATTGACAACACAATAAAAACAGATACGAAATCAAAAACATCTTGAGAATCTCTTCGGTTTACGCGGATGGCTTTTCGCAAGGTTTTTCGATAATTTTCTCCCGTAGAATCTCGTAGTGTTTTCTGACCCATCTATCCAACATAAACCGAAGAGATCCTAACAGATGTGTTTAACAAGAAACAATCTCCAAGCAGAGCAGTTATTCATGAGGAAACAAAAGTATGATGTTGTGTTGTCATTGATGTCAGGTATGATCTTTATGAAAAGTTTGTTTTTCGTGCATAAACAGTTAACCCAAATATGTGTCTTTAGTGAAAGATCTTACAACACTTGAGAAAAGTCATGAATCAATTATCACTACACAACCATGAGTTTGCTTTAAAACAACAACTGGCAAAACCGTTTGATCGATTTACGTCTAGAAACCTCACTTTCATTACAACTTTTGATTAGAAAATACATATGCAAAAATTACCGAGAGTATCTATTCGGTAATAGTCTCAGCGAAACATGACGCTGTCTTTTCAAAAAGGCACATTTGGGTTAACTGATAAACAACATGTCGACCTAATGTCATACAAACAAAATGTGAACAACGTGTCAGATGAGTAAGTGAACTATTTTCTATACTCTAGTGTCTTCGACCACACATAAACTTTAAATACCAGCCACGAGTATTTAACTTTGATAACCATGAGAGAATTTGTGCTAGGCGTCTATGACACAGTCATAGCAATAATGGATACATCGGAACAGATAACAGCCGCCGGTGCCAATCAGAGTGAGTTGATTGGAAGAACATCAATTCAAAAATTAACATATTTGATACAGCAAGCTTCTGACGCTGTAGAATTATCTGAATTTACACCATATCCATATGGACCTTACAGTCCTACAATTAGCCTAGTGATGAGGGAGTTGGTATCCCATGTCATTATAGAGGAAAGTAAAATTTCTGAAAAGAGTCATGACAATTATAGATACAAATTGACCGCAGATGGAAAGTCCATGGCAGAAGATATTCAAAAAAATTGCAAAGATATCTATGAAGGGATTAAAAAATTGGTAAAAAAATGTCATGAATCTTGTTGTCTTAAAACAAGCCCGTTATCATATGCAGCAAAGTTACATTACATCACAAGCAAAGCTGAAAAGGAAAAAATAACTAGTGATGACCTAGAGAGACGAGCAAATGCACTAGGCTGGGATCTCAAAGACAAAGATGTGAGCCAAGGAATAAGCGTACTCAAAAAATTAAATTTGATGGAGGACGAGTTACAAATAAATCAACAGTTACGATAGCAAAATTTAAACTGTTTTACTAGTCTCTTCAAATTTAGACTCCACTAACAAGTGTGCAAAACACACATAGTCATGACCAAAAATAATTTCCAGCATCTATAGTCAGTTAACGCAAATGTGATCTTAAAACCTATAAACAAAAATAGAAAGATCTATAAAGGGTATTAAAAATTAATAACCATTGCAAAACCAAATTGAAAAATATGAACGAAAGTTTGCAAAATACATTGAAGATAATAAAATTACAAAATGGTTAACCGAAATATCTTTTCCAATATCGCAAAATTACAATGCCATGTATGGTACTTCTACAGTTTTCTCTCTCTTGTTTAAGTCGATAATGTCAAAAGCAAATATTGCAGATGTTGCAAATAATAATAAAGACAATGGTATGCCTACCGGTGAATGGGTTAGAACATTATTCATAAAAATGGTAAATGAATGTGATCCAGCAGCAATGTTTGATAGGGTAGTTAAGGAACAAATTAGAATATTAAAACGCAAGGGGCGTTGGCCTAGTGTTCAAGACATTGCAATAGATATACACAAGGATCTGAGGTTCGATAAAACAGAAAGTGATTATCTGCATCGTGGTAAGATTGACAAGAAGACATGTCAGTATCAAAAACACATCACAGCTCAAATCACCATCAACGGGTCATCAATAGTGTTTGCAATATTTAGCATGTCAGACGAAGACACAAACGTTGATTGTATACGTAGGAGTTCATGCGAAAGTCATTTTCAGGCACATATGATGTGTGATGGGTCAAATCTGACTAAATTCTCCGAGTTATTGCGGGTTTCGTGTATGTGAGGAGGATGTTTTCGATTTACGTTGGATGGTTTTTTAGACGACTTTTTCCTAAAACTACCCAACACTTCAAAAATAAAGCGATTGCGTCATATTTACTAGATTTCTATTTGTAATTTAGTATATGATAGAAAACTTTAAATGAATAAAATTTTTTTAACTAAAAAATTAACTTTTTTTAAAAAAAGTGGTATATACTAGTATATTTCTACTACACATGTGAAGCAAAATCTAGAGCAAATCTGCATGTCTGATGCTACAAAAGAATATTTGGAAATGTGCAAGTGTGTCAAAAAAGTACAAGATAACCACTACAAAGTCAAGATTCAAACAGGAGATGAAACATACGATGTTATGGGTGAACCAGGAAATTGGTTTTGCACTTGTAAAGGCTACAAGTTTGGAAAAAAGAGATGCAAACATGTCAAAATGGTTGATATCGTAGTGGAGGTTGGGACAAAAACAAAAGAAACTACGCTAGAGTCACTAAATGATGGCAAGATTTGTTGTAAACATTGTGGCACACTAGAGACTGTAAAAAATGGCATCAGACCTAACAAAAATTATGATAATCAAAAATATTACTGCAAGATATGCGAGGTATCGTTTTCTGGAAATGTAGGATTTGAGGGACTAGCCGCGTCACCAGAGCATGTAACTGATGCAATACATTTACATCTTACAGGATCTAGCTTGAGTGAAGTCGTACAATTTTTGGCAAAGAAAGGTGTCAAAGTTGGGTGTACCACCATTCACGACTGGACTGTAAGATACGTCAAATTGATGGATGAGTACATTTCAACACTCGCACCTCAAATTGGTGAGATATATCATGCTGATGAAGTGTGGTTCGAGATCAATGGCAAACTGCATTATCTCTTTGCGATGCTGGATCGTAAAACAAGGTTTTGGCTGGGCAGTCAAGTTGGCAAGAAGAAAAATAAAGCACAAGTCAATAAATTATTTAAAGAAGCAGAAAAGATTGCACAAAAAACACCATCTGTGCTGATAACTGATGGCGCAGCTTGTTATGAAGCATCGTTTAAGAAGATATTTGCAAAAGCAAAATCAGGCAAGTCATCTATTCACATTAGAGAAATTCACATGGCAGGTGATCATGTACACAACAATGAGATGGAGAGTTTTAATGGAAAGTTTAGACATGTTGAACAAAAAATCAAAGGCTTCAAAAATGCTTTTCTTATTCGTGGAATTAGAATACATTACAATTACATTAGACCACATATGGGTTTAAACAGTGACACACCAGCCGACAGAGCTGGAATTATCATAAAAGGAGCAAATAAATGGCGCACATTAATACTGAACGCAGTGAAAACTCTGTATAATTTTAAATTTGTCTAGTAAATTCTAACAGAATTAAATAACAAGTGTTTTTTTAATTGACATTTTAATACAAAGTTTGAATATTTCGTTTCAATAATTCCATAAAGTCTTGCAATGATGTGTCTGTAAAAAAAAATCCATCCAACGTAAATCGAAAAGATCCCTCAACTAAACAACATACTAGAATCATTTAACAGCCAACGTTCGTCCTTGAACAATCCACAAATAATTCGTTTATTAGAAAATTATTTTATTGAACTGGCTCTAGTTATCTGTGAGTTGGGTAGATTGATAAGATCAGGCAGAAATGTATTCATGGTAAATGACAATGTACGCTATCATGGTATTGAGATTCCTGTTGACTTGATCCTAACCGATTTTGCAGAACAGAGTGGTTTTAGATGTGAGTCAATACGTATTTTGAAACGAGGTAAAGGAAACTCTAGCCAACAAATGGGCAAGTTTGGCAAACAAGAGTTACGTAAATGTGTATACCATTGGTACAAACTATGATAGACGAACTCGACTCTGCTAAAGAACGTGCAGTCACAATAAGTAAATTCGTAAAAAGTAGAATAAATCTAGATATCACATCAAAGATTAATGATCTTAAATTTGATCGAAATGAGTATGGTGATCTCGAGACTTTGGGTATAAGTAAGGATGCATGGCTTTACATACTGAGCCAAGACATCGAACCAGAATTAGTATTTGCCCACCCAACAATTTTGATGACTATGCCACAATCATCATTAGACTATCGTGGAATTTCAACGTTGTCACTTAAACGTGTACAAACATTGGCATATCTGTAAAAGATGGGAAGATGGAACATATACAAGTCCATCAAAGTCAAAATGCGAAAAGATTGCTAAACTGTACAATACCATAATATCGACAATAATTCTGAATTCAGATGGTTGGACTAGAGAATGGTTATCGAAATATCGTGGCAACGTTAGGGATAACAGCGGACGGACAGATAAGAAATCTCATTGGAGTTGAGGGTGAGACTAGTATCAGGCAATTAATTGTAAATTGGTTAGAGTCAGTTCCTGAAATATCGATCGAATCTATTGATGATCACTATCTTTTATCTAGTGGATCCAAAGTTGTTAAAATGATCTTTGCATCTGATCCAGATATAATATTTATGACCAAACTTGATGATGAATGGAAGATTATGTCAACGATAGAGATAAAGAGCGGTACAGATCCTGCAGGAGCCTTAGAAAGATTAGGAGCAATTCAGAAGAGTTTTAAAGAAATACCAACTCAATCAAAAAATTTTGTTGTTCTTGGCGTAACCACTAGAGAAATGTTCAGTCGTCTAGAAAAAATGAATGTTGAAAAAATATTTGACTTGTTTGATATATTGTATGGACACAAAAAGATAGAATTTCTTAACGAGATATTTCATTACACGTTAAGATTCGTACCCAAGGACATACGTTCATAATAAATTATACATATCTTGATTCATCAACACAAACATAATCTGGAAAGGCATTTGACAAGTACTAGTCTCATTCTTTTACAACAGAATAGTGTACGAGACAGGTATAGCATCATGGTAAATTAGACATACCAAGCTAATTAATATATACAAAGACGAGATCTCCATATCAGATAAAGATGTATCCACATATACTTGCCACAAAGACAAAGGCCTTTCTGTACCATGCGGACTGCCTAGATGTAATACCGACACTAAAGAAGAATATCGATCTCACATTTCTAGATCCGCCATTCAATCAAGGTAAAGACTATGAGAATCACAACGATATGCTACCCGAAGAGCAATACTGGAACATGATGAAAACAGTTTGTAAAGATGTTTATGACAAGACCAATGACGGCGGTTGTATCTATTTTATGCAGAGAGAGAAAAATACTATACATGTATTGAATATATTACAAGAGACAGGCTGGACATTCCAAAACTGCATAATCTGGAAGAAAAAGACTTCGGCAGTTCCTATGCGTTATCGTTATGGCAAGTCGTATCAAGTTATCGTCTTTGCGACTAGAGGTAGTGCACCAAAGACATTCAACAAACTTCGGATAAACCCTGAAACTCCACCACACTATAAACTAAAACGAGACAATGGTATCTTTGTTACAGATGTGTGGGATGACATACGAGAGTTGACATCTGGCTATTTTGCAGGTGAAGAGCCACTCGTTGATAACAATGGTAGATTCCACAAACAACAGACATCACTTGAAGTGTTGTTGAGAATCATACTATCTTCTACACAGAAAGGTGATACAATACTAGATCCCTTTGCCGGTACTGGTACCACGTCACTTGTGGCGTCACAACTATCAAGAAGGAGCATCTCTATCGAGAAAGCAAAGAGAAATATCACTTGTATCAAAAAACGTATTGAGAATATCCGCACAGTTGATAACATTGAGAGACATTACGACAAGTATAGTTTTACCGAAAATTTATCTACAATCTGGGATTATACCAATGATGCCATGTTGGGTCATTCAGATAAACAAACTAGATCGACTTTAAGAGACACTAACTCTCAATTAATGGCAAACGGTCTCACCAAAAAGGAGGATGATCACAAGTGTTAAAGAGTATACACAAAAACAAGCCAAGTGAAGAATGGACATTTCTAGATATCAGTACCAAAAAATATACACACGCTTTACATCTATACCCTGCGCGCATGCATCCAGAGATAGCCAAACGTTTAATCATAAAATATGCTGACAAGAACGATGTGATTCTAGATCCATTTGCAGGATCAGGCGGAGTCATACTTGAATCAATAATACAAGGACACAACTCTATTGGAATTGACATAAATCCATTTGCGGTATTGCTTTCAAGAGTAAAGACCACGCCGATAGAGAAAAATCTTGCACAAACATTAAAGAGAATAATATCAAATTCATCTAGAGATTGTCACGATAAAGATTATCATCTAGAGTGTGTTCCAGATACAATAGATCTGAAACAATGGTATCCTAGTTACTCTCTCAAGAGACTTGCTAGTTTAAAATACCATGTATTCAAGATTCGAGATATCAACGTGAGGGACTTTTTCAAGATATGTCTCTCACTTGCCATTAGGAGATCAAGCTATCAACGAAATGGTGCTTGGAAGATTCATAGAATCTCAGAATCAGATAGAACATACTTTAAACCAGATCCTATAAAGATATTTGCAGATATTGCTCAAGATAACATAAACAAGATGCATGACCTAGTAATCACTAAACCAAAAGGCAAAGCATATGTTCAACTAGGCGATTCTAGAGATATCACGGGCATCTTTTCAAAGATCAATAACAATATACTACAAGAAAGAAAGGCAAATCTAGTAATCACTTCACCACCTTATGGAGATCATAGCACTACAGTAGCATATGGTCAATTCTCAAAACACTCTAGCATGTGGCTAGAGCTAGGGAAAGAGAGTGCACTTGCAGTTGATTCAATTGGTTTGGGAGGTACTCAAAAAACAGGTGAGGAACTAGGATCAGATATACTAAATGACACATTAGACAAAGTTTACAAAAATGACATTAAAATGACAAAGAACAAAAAACCATGTCGAGTATCTGCTGTATACTCTTTCTTTTATGACTTGGACAAATGTATGTACGAGATATCTAAAAATCTAGTTCCTGACAAGAGTCATTGCTGTCTTGTTGTCGCCAATAGAACAGTTAGACGTGTTGTGATTCCAACCGATCAAATCACAATAGATCTAGGTAAAAAGTATGGATTCCGAGTAGAGCAGATAATCAAACGAGACATACCAAACAAATCTATGCCAATAAAGAATGCACCAGAGAATATTACAAACGAGACAGGCAATACAATGACTCAAGAAAAAGTTATAGTCCTGAGTTACTGAGCGTGTTATCAATGAGACGCTATGAAGATATTCTGAAAGATCTGATCGAAATAAAAGAACGTGGTTTTATCAAAACACATAGAAGAGGAAATACAGGTGTAGGTAAGACTTTGGAAGATCTGTTGAACATCAAAGAGAACAATATTCCAGGGCCTAACAGTCATTTGACCGAACTAAAGTCATCTAGAAAGAACACTCAAAGTATGTTGACATTATTTACAAAATCGCCTCTACCAACAAAGATAAACGGAAGACTGTTTGATGTGTTTGGTCGTAGAAACAGAGATGGCAAGAAATCTCTACATACCATTCTAAACGCTACCTCGAGAAATACTCTGTATGGCAAGAGAGGGTTCATTATCAAGATAAACGGCACGAGAATTGAGATTGATTGTCCTACAGATGATCTTGGACAAGTACCATACTGGAATGAATACATTTTAGAGAAATTCTTTAATCGTAAATACGTTAAAAATCTATTGTATGTGAAAGCCGATCATAGAAATAAAGGAGTAAATGAAGAGTTTCATTACACTGAGGCATATCTTTTGAGTGGATTTAGTTTTAAACATTTCAAGAAACTACTCAAAGAGGGTAAAATTCGGATAGATGTAAGAATTGGACAACACTCCGACGGTACTCCTCACGATCACGGTACGGGGTTTAGGATAATGCACAATGATCTCGATTTGTGTTTTTCAACCCGAGAAAGGGTGCTATAAGTTTGGAAACCAAATCCGGAAACGAGGACCTGGATCATTTAGATACTAAACCATGCAATTTTTCTCACTTTAATACAAAATTTCTCTCATGTACACATGAAAGTACTATCACTGCCTAGCAGATCACTCAATATACACTAGATATGAAGTGTCTAGCAAAGAAAGAAGTATAATTCCTGAATCTGAGATGCTAGACTCATCAAAACCTGAAATTGCTGAAAACATTGAGACCATCTCAGAAAGTCCAACTATCAAAACTACAAGAATACGATATACAAAAGCGAAGGAGTAAATCTAGTGCTGTCGATAACACTAGCTGGTAAATCTCCACATTGCCAATCTTTCTATATGGTCTTTGAACAAGATTATTCTTATCCATTATGCAAGTGATGACAATCTACCAGAATAGTATTTTAAACTCTTAAAACAAGACTAGGTGTCGATACATAATGAACTATGTAATCAGTCAGTGTCTGATATTTTTTCCAGCTTGTACATATAGTCAACTATTGAATGTGGAGATGACATAAACTGCTAGTCTTAAAGAAAGAGTCAAGATCGCCACTAAGATATGCAGGTGGAAAGACCAGGGGAGTAGCAGAGATAGCAAGTTTCATTCCTACTGGTACCAAGGTACTTTGCTCACCATTTTTTGGTGGCGGTTCAGTTGAGCTACTCTGTGCGAGTCGTGGAATCAAAGTATGTGGATTTGATAACTTTAAACCGTTGGTGGAGTTTTGGCAATGTCTGCTACAGAATCCCAAGAAACTAGCAGAGATCGTCAGTAAATATTATCCACTTCCCAAATCAAGATTTTACGAGTTACGAAATACTCTACATACACTTAAAACAAAATATGAGCGAGCAGCTGTCTTTTATGCATTGAATCGTTCGTCATTCTCTGGAACAACACTCTCTGGAGGCATGTCTCCTGGACATCCTCGTTTCACACCTTCGTCTATAGAACGCCTAGCTAATTTCAAGATAGATAATGTAAGTGTACAACAAGCCGATTTTGGAGACTCTATACAAAAGTCACGAAACAACTTACTATATCTCGACCCTCCGTATCTACTAAATCAACGGCTTTATGGAAATAACGGCAACATGCACAACAACTTTGATCATACTCGACTGGCTGAGATACTTTATACAAAAGACAACTGGATCTTGTCATATAATAACTGCAAAGCGATCCATAAATTGTACAAAGAGTATACGATTCACTATCCTGCTTGGAAGTATGGCATGTCAAATAACAAAGATTCACGAGAAGTATTGATACTCAGTCACAATATCGCTAGGGGAATATGATGCCCACTCAAACCCAATCTGGAAAAGCGTTTGAATATGCACTGGCCTCATCACTTTACAACAAGATCCGGAACTATCAAGATGTCGAGTTGGTTATGGATTCCTTGTATGAAAACGCTCAAAAGTGCTTCAAGATATTTAGCAAACATGAAAAGCAACAATACAGTGTTGCATCAGATGTAGCAATCCGTCACATATGGGATCTTGAACCTAGATTGGCGAACCCATTGACAAAAAATTCACGTATTAAAATCTTGATCCAATCTGATCAAAAAGGCACGATGGGTGATGTACGGGATATTGTTACTGTAAACTCGGATGATGATTGGCAGATAGGATTTTCAGCAAAGAACAGGAATGACGTAGTAAAGAACTCGCGATTATCAGACAAGATTGACTTTGGTAAAGAGTGGTTGGGAATACCATGCTCTGACATATACATGAACAAAGCTAGACATATCTTTGGAGAGTTGAGGGATATTATATAATCCACAAAATATTGGAATCAACTAGATAACAAAACAACTGAATATTATGCTCCAGTTCTTTGTGCATTACAAGAAGAGTTGTCTAGGCTGGCAACAAGTAACAATAGTGTACCTGAACGTTTGATCTCATATATGATGGGCAAGAAAGACTATTACAAGATTATAAAGTATAACAAGTATACTGAGATTAAAGGGTACAACATGTATGGTACGTTAAATTGCTCATCTGGAAAGATTAAACCGAAACACAGAGTCAAACAAATCCAGTTTCCATCTAAAATATTAAAGATAGAGATGATTAGAGAGAATAGACTAGAGATCTTTTTTAATGGTGGGCGGACATTAGGATTCAGAATTCATAACGCAACTTCAAAGATAGAGCCATCACTTAAACTTGATGTCAGAACTATTGGAATACCAAACAACATGTATGTTGATCGAGAGAGATGGGATTCTGCATAATTTAAACAAGTGACTGTATACGTACAGTCACATAACAAGCTAGTAATATTGCACATATTACATCTGGGACATTCTCTCATATTTCTCACTTTAATACAAAATTTCTCTTACGTACACGTGAAAGTACTATCACTGCCTAGCAAATCGCTCCTCGATACCAGATGGATAAATCTCTCTATCCGAAACTTTTCCCCTCGAGAGTTTCTGGGTTTGGTTGTAGGTTTACTGTGTATTGTGGGGACGATTGCAGGCAAAATCCATCCTGCTATGATACCACTTGGTATACTGATCATGATCTTTGGATTTCTGCCGTTTGGGTTTCTACCTCCTGAGATACAGATACAGAGTTTTATACGATTTCATTTGGCAAGAAAGAGAGTCAGGACAGCAGCAACGAAATCACACATGCTTGGATATGGCATGTACAGTACAGAAGATATTACAACCATAACAGAGGATACCGAAATAGTACGTGTACAAGACCTAGATACACCATATACTATACGATTAAAGACCGACACTAAAGGTCAGTTTATTCCAGTATCGATATATTTCACTAAAGATAACAACGAGATTCACATCGCAGACTCTACTACTGATATACGTGGTATGGTGTCATGTACAATACTCCTAGATGACTATGGAGAGAGACAGATCAGAATAGTAGATGCAAACCACACTGTACTATACGACAAGACGGTGAGGTTTGAGCACAAATGATCTGTATCACACTACCACCAAAGATACCAGATCCACCAAAACGATCTATGTCGTCTAGATTTACGAGTATAATACGTATAGTCAAAGAGACCAAATCGACACTAAACAGTCCATTATCTGCTGTGGTTCCAGGTGTTACACCTGCACTACAAGCACTGATCATCATAGGTACAATAGTTGCATTCAATGGGGCAATGTTGGCTCTTGTAAATCAGATCAGACTAGAGTTCCTAGAGTTGATTACAACAATGCCCAATTTCGAGTTCTCTGTAAATGATGCAGGACAAGAGACAGGCAACTTTTCGTTTGTGTTGTATTCACTGTTACGAGATGCTGCGTTGTATTTCTTTATCTTTGTGTTTATGATATTTGGCATATTATTGATGTTGAAACAGGCAGAACTAGTAACAACAGAGACACTAAAGAATATGGTCAAGACCTCATTAATAGGGATAATCATAATAATGATCTTTCCATATATCTGGGATCCAATATCAGACATGTCAGAGGGTGCAGCTGTATGGATATTGAATCCGTTATACACAGGAGATCCAGACAATCCCTGTCTTACTGAGAGTGACAACTATCTAGTTGCTGAACTATATTCACACCAACGAAACATGTCCAAGTTTGCTTCAGTGGGTGGCATATACGCAGACAACGAACCATGTAATCCAAATCTACGAATCAACTATCTGTTCGCAAAGGCAGTCTTTGGAGCATCCGAAGAGATCAAAGTCGAAGAAGGCTGGTGGAACTTTATAGATACTATTAATGCATGGTTTCAGACAGGAACAGAGTCGGTATTTAGTGCCATATTTCTATCTGTAACAAAGGTTAGTATTCTATTCTTTTTAACTACATTTGCAGCTCTGTTGGGCTCTGTACGACAGTTACTGACAGATGTCGTTGCTATATCGTTACCATTACTATTGGTCTTTCGTTCATTGCCGTTCTGGGGTATCGACAAGATGGCAAATACTCTTCTTACAATATTTGTGCCACTGATATTTGTCCCATTCTTTACTGCATTGATTATAACTGCAGGTTCTACTAGTCTGATGACCCAGGAGATTGATCTGACTACAATAACAGAAGAGGAGAGACAAGCAGGTGCAATAGATACTTTGGCACGTGACAGATACATGTTTTGGTTGTATGCCATTGCAACACTGACTCTGGCTGTACTCACGCCTGTACTATTTGTACCCATGTTGAGTAGTGTTGCAGGTACTATCAGTACTATGGTACAGACAGGCATACAATCTGGTGTGATGTCGATGGCTGGTGTAACAGCTGGAGCAGCTGCAGGCGCAACAGGTACAGTACAAGGCATGGCAGCTGGAGCTTCAGCCACAGGATCTGGACTGTTGTCGACTATGGCATCGCGTGGCGGTATGGGCTCCATGATCAAGGGCATGGCACAAGGGATGGTATCAGAGGGAACACACGGCAAGATAACTCCCGGTGGCGGACCAGCAGGATATGAAACAGGATATCACACTGCAGAGCAACGAGCACACAACATCGAAGCTGCACGTAGAGTATCGGCAAAGGGAATCTTTACAGGTGCAGGTGGTGTTCCTGGCGATCCGGTTCCTGGCTCAGCACCATTTGGCGTAACACCAGGTACACAGGGACAGACTGGTACTAGTGGTACTGGCGGTACAAGTGGCACTCAAGTACCAGGCCAATCAAACCTACATGTGTTTGGAGTACCTGGTGGCATTCCTGTAGGAACCAGTATGCCGTCCAAGAGTCATGCACCACTAGGTGATTATGGACAAGAACGCAAGTACATTACACAAAAAACTGGTATTCAAAGGATCAGAGATCTCGAACATGATGCTCAAATAGGTAATCTACCTAGCACAAACACCCTTAGAGAGTGGAATAACGACATGTATCCACTACGAACAGCTGCACTAGAGGCACATAGAGAAAACTCAAAGCAGAGAGATCTCGAAAAGATACAGAGACAACACCAGAGAGAGTATGACACGTCTGAGGCTAGATACCAAAATGAATCATTTTTTAGAGATCGTAACGAACAGCAAACTCGTGGCAAGAGTACTGGTAAGAGTGGCAAGAAGGTGTTCCACCCACAACAAGAGAAACTATGGAAGAACCTCCCATCAAATGAGCAATATGTGACTTGGACTCCAAGCGATATCAAATCAGACGCAAATGGCACAGAAAGTGAGAAGCGAAGCCAAATCGGTGATACTAAAAGGAATGATTATGTAGAAAATAACACACACAGAAAGAATGAATTAAAAAAACAAATCTAGTAAACCAAATAAGCCACACTTGTAAGGAACAAAGAAAAAATGATCACACTTGTATTCGATTATACAGTATATTCTGCAATCTATTGATCTGTCTCGAATATTCGGTCTCATTAATTCATCAAACTGCACAAAATAGCCTCATGCTCCTTGCATGCAACCTTTAAAAGCAACAAGTACCTTACAATACAGTATGATCGCTAAACAAGCAAACGAGTATACGATAATAGAGATTCCACTCAAGAAGGGAAAGACCCTAGAGATCACAAACCAATGTATTGGAGTATACAGCTCCAAAGGAGTCCATCTACTGATTCCTGTACACAACATACGAATCATATCTCCTGTAAATAAGAATAAAATTCGCATTCAATACATCGAAGTGGATCAACAGAACCCAAGCATCTATCAACGCAGGCAGATAATCTATGATCTCGATAAACCCAACCTCTCTCCTTTACAACTATGTCACAAGATTCTAGAAGAGTATGAGAAACTAGGCATTGTCTCTAAAAATCCGGATGGCTTACTGTTTATGCCACCGGATGAGCATATTGTCGTAACATACCCAAACGTCCACACAAACGAAGGCAATGGTCTATTATACATCACAAATCTAGGTATTACACTTGAGACAAATGAGGGTATATCCTGTGACATATCCTATGCGCTAATGTCATTAATCACCGATCACAAGAAAGACATCATCAGAATAGTCTGGGAAGAGATATCACCTAAAGGCTCTACATCAAAGCATACATTCGACTTTACATTACCAAAAAAAGTAGACCGTGATCTAGCATCAAACTTGGCTAAAGAACAACTCTCTCGATTTAGAACAGAGAGCAGCTATGCATTTTTGCAGATGGACAAATATTACAACAATCTCAATTATGATGCACTATATGATCTAGCAAGAAAAAGAGATGAACAGTTTGAGTCACATCTGATGCGTCACACAGAGTTTACTTTTGGTCACATATCCCCCGAATTTACAGAATTTGAGAAGGATCTAATTCAATCATGCAAGCTACTCGGATATGATATAGGTTTAATCACAGAAAAAACAGACGAGGAAATAGAGCAACGTAAATCTGCAACACAATACATGCACTTTCACAACAGAGTCAAGAAAGAGATAAAATCACATAGTGAAGCAATGGATAGACTTTGGAAAGATCTTCCCAACGCACCTGAAAAATATGAAGACGCATTGAATATATTGTATGAAAATGAAGAGTGGCAAGATCACAATAGAGCAATCATAGAGATAGAGAACAGAAATCCAGAGATTCTAAAGAGTCAGCAATACTTTAACAAAATATTGGCTGAGGGTTTGAGATACTATGATAAACGCGCAGTGATACTGTACAAAGAATGGTGCAAGAATGTACCATTACAAGACTTTACAGACGAGTATGACGACGAATGGATCAACTATTTGCTAGAGAAACTAGATACGCCTCAAGGACATAATCCTCTCTCTAGTTCATGTATATCTCGTGACAAATTAAAAGAACAATTAAACATGAGAAACAGAAACAGAACGACACTTGCAAACTTTTCAGCGCCAGACCACATAGACAAGAGAGACATCTATAACAACTGTTGGTATGACAAACAGCATGACATGTGGTATGTCCAAGATGATAATTTAGATGAAATATTACAAGGACATGCAGACTCTGATCTAGATGACTCACAGAGTACAATCGGCAGACGTGTGTGGGGATTCAAAGGCGATAATGTACAAATGTTTTGTGGCTGGCCGTCAATCACATATGAGAGTGAAGATGGCAGATACGAAGATAGAGTTACATTTAGTCGAGTGACAGGTCAAGAGTTGCGTAGAACCGAATTTAAGTTCGTCTCTTTTATCTTACCAATCTTGAGAGATGAGGATATCAATAAGCATATGGAGTGCATGTATGGGGGATTAGCATATTCGTCAACCGAAGTAGCGTGTTGTATTTTGCCTAGTGGCGGTTTTAAATGGATGACTCCAAAGATGTTAAAACTCGCTGGTGAGAATTATGGGTTTGGTGACATTCCATTAAATGAACGAGTCAGACGTGCATTATTCAAGGTGGAATCAGGTGTCTGCTTTAATGTTCAAGCACCACTAGAACCTGTACCGATCAAGATTCCTGACGAGTATCCAGATCATCCGTACATGAATAGATTTGCACGTACAGCTCCGTTTGTAGTCTGCTGGCCAAAGAAGAGAATGCCTGATAGGAGTCACGTCTAGTCCAATCACGATAGAGATATATGAGTGAGATAAACTATGAATTTAATTGTCGTAATTGTTCTAGGTCTAGTCGCAATTTCAACACTGTTTGCAGTTTCAGTTCTGTATATTGTACCCATCATAATCACAAGTATCGATATTGATGCAGTGTACTTTTTAGCTGCAATTGTTACAATCTTTTCACTCATTCTTTCACCTCTTGTGTATTTCATAAAGAGATGGAATAACGAAAAAGCAGAAACAAAGAGAGCATCTGGCAACATCTGTCGTGAACTTAGAGATACACTAGAGTCACTAGATCGTAGTAAATTTCGCAACGAATCCATAGATTTTACAACTAAAGATGGCAAAAAAGTCTATTTCATGAACAGGGTTCTTAATCATGACTTTTATGATAGCTTGATATCGTCAGGAAAGATTAACTTTCTCGATCCTGATCTTCAACAACATGTTCAAAATATCTTTAAATTAATTAAAAGACACAACGAACATCTAAAAATAGCTGAGAAAATAAGAATTGATAAGCAAGAATCATTTCCAGAGGAAACACACATATACCACATATGGATGGAACGTGATGAAAGAATGTTGCTACAAGACATACCTGTTTTGATAAAGAATATAGAGTTCAAGTTTGGTAATTGCACTTACCTATCTTTGAATAATTATGGATAGTGTTCTTTTTTAGGCGTGGTTTGTTTTTTTGTGTTGCATAGTCCACAATATGAATCCATCTTACGGAAATCAAATGGACACAATTTGAACGATTTTGCCCATAGAAATAACACATACGCTGTCGTCATTACAAGATGAGTACGTCCATAAAAAGTACACATACGTTCTTTTGTTGCCGTCTTGGAAAACACTTTTGCGCTCTAGTGTATTAACACAAGATTGTGATCTTTGCGATAGTTCATATTTACAATCCCATCTCCCAAGGATTATACAGAACCCGCAATTGTGGGATCCAAAAAGTAGTTCGCCCCTCGTTTGATGTGGTATTCTTTTTACGAGTCATCGATTTCTACTCCTTTTGGCGGTTGTTTGTTGATAAACGCTTTGTATGGTGTCTCTCTGATGTCAATATTGAGAGACATGTGAATGCGTTCATAGTTGTACCATTTCATTGTATTTACTACAAACATGTCTACTGGATCACTTGTTCGTTGCATGTATCCTGCAAATACTGGATATTTGCGTTCTACCTCAGCTCTGTTCAATGAATATTTTTGCAATATGATGGTTTAGTGGTGGTTTAGATGAAAACACATCAGATGTGCAATTCGGAATCAATTTCTCATTAAAATTAAAGCTTGTTGTACTGAAATGTTGTTTTTTACTACAAAATGAACAAGATTCTGACAATCAAAAGTTAGAAATCATTAAAAAAATCAAAGGTTTGCAAGTATTTGTTTTTTAATTATTCGCAAGTTATGTGCGGCAACCCTAAATAACAATTCTTGAACCATATGTTCCCACAATATCGATTTTAGACCTTCGCCAAACAGACGCTTCATTGTAGAAAATACACCCTCCGATGCAGAGCGTTCACCATAACCGTTTTTTCTCCCCCATCTTGCTTGATTTTTTAATCTATCTTTTTTTGTGATCTTTGTTACATCTTTGCATTTTGAGCCAAAAGTTAACTGAATCTGAGCAGTTTTGCTTCTAACAGTTTCAAGATATGTTTTGGCAGTGTATCTTATTGGAATTATTGGTTTAATCCCACGCTTTTTACAGTACTCGAAGATTTCAACTGTGTCGTAGCCTTTATCAGCTAGAATTTTAATCTCTATGTCATTAATATTACAACATTTTTGGAGCATACCGATCGCAAATTCAACGAGTTCAATAAATTGAGATGAATCTGCTTCAGAATCGGTTGTAATGGTACATCCTAGTATTGCCTTTGTTTTTACGTCTATGATTGGGTGTAATTTAACAAATCCTTTCTTCTTTACTTTGTCCTTTTCTTTCTCGAACCTAAACTCGATCCATCTACCGCCTGCGTGTTGTGTAAATCCAGAGGCATCCAGGGAAAGAATGACTTCTTTAAAATGATCTGCAACTGCGATATCATTTAAAATGTCTACCTCCTTGTCATTTATTCTAGTAAATAATGTAGTATAAGCTGGTATATCGAAATCAGGAAAAAATCGTTTTAATTCGTCTTCTAATTCTCTATATGATAATCCTCGCTTAGCTCTTATCATTGCAGCACATCTCAAAAAAGATTCCGAATAGGCGTATTGACCGCCACGTTTCTTTACGTTCATCTTTTTTAATTCTTTCCTAAACAGTTCTGCAAATTCCTCAGTATCGATTACTCCAAATTCAAATAATAACAAAACATATCTGACCGTTGAACCTTTACTAAGTTGCTTTGCTATTCTTCTTATTTTATTTCTTTCTTTATTTTGAACTTTTTTATCTTTTAAAATTTTGAATGTTGACTTGTTTTTACGTTTCAATATCTTGTAGAAAATAGATACCCTATATAGATCTTTTCATTTAATTTTAAAATTACGTCACAAAAAACGAAATCATAATTAAAAGCAAACTAACGTGCAATTTAATTTCATAATCTCTAATCAGCTCCGAATTTGACGCAGTTGAGTATTAACTAATGAGAAATTTTGCAGTTTTGTGCCTATTCATTGAACAGAGCATTCTACCTCTCCAAATAGTCGTTCTACTTTGCCGTTGGTCTGTGGATGATTTACGCGTCCAAGAAGATGCTGTATTCCTAGTTCTGCTAATCTTGCCTCAAACTTGGATATTCCTTTCTTCTTGTTCTCACCTGCATTGGCGTAAAACTGCGTTCCATGATCTGTAAGGATTGCTTTTGGTTTTCCATAATTTTTGATGGCCTCATCCAACACTGCAAGTGTATTCTCTGCTGTTGCATGGTCAAATATGCCATATCCGACCACAAATCTAGACGCATCGTCCAGATAAGGGTTCTTTTAACTTATCGGGGGGTAGTAAATTGACAAATTTGACACTAAATTTTAGAAATAACGAATCATGTATTAAAATATAGAAAAATAATAGAGAATAATTGCAAACTGGTTGTTTGTGATTTAAAATTATGACACACTAGTTGGCAAGAGCTGCATTTTCAATCAATATGCGCCATTTATTGTCACCTTGTATTACAATTCCAGCTTTTTCAGCTGGCGTGTTTCCATTTAAACTACTATGCGGCCTTATGAAATTATAATTTATCCACATGCCCTCAAAAAATGGACTAGAGGTTGTTTTCAAACCTCTGAGAACTTTTTCACGGTCTCTTATACTGCCGTTAAAGCGTTCTTGTTTGTTGTTGTTTTTTCTTTTCTTTTGCATGTGAATCTCTTTAATGTGTGTGGGCTTTTTAATTGCAGATTTAAACGCGTTTTTGATGGCAAAGGGATACACTGGCGAACCATCAGATACCACTTTGCTAGGAACCATTCTTGTAATTTGTTGAGCAGAATTAAACATTTTGATTGCATTGTGTCCCTCTTTTGTATCGCCTAGTTCATATGAAATAAAAAATCTTGTAGTACTATCAGTTATTGCAAAGAGCCATTTTATCTCACCATTGATCTTGACGTACATCTCATCTGTGTGCCATTTTATCCCAACCTTTGGTGAAAACTTTGACAAATATGCATGTATTAGTTTAGTGTATTTTACGACCCATTTGTATATGGAAACAAAGGACACTTTACATCCTTGTCGTTTAAAACACTGTTCAATAGCGACAAAAGACATTCCTGAAAAATACAAGTCTATGGCCAAAGTTATCCATTTGGGATCAACTCTAGCTCGCTCAAATCCTACATTGCCACAGAATTCTCTGTTACATTTTAGGCATTCATACCTCTGAACGTCACCGCTTTTGTTATGACGTATACCATTTTTGCGAAATTTTCTTAATTTGCAATGCGTGCAACGAATAATCTCTGCAGGTTTAATTTTAATTTTCTTTATCAGGTTTTTTAAAAATTCAATAACCAACAAGACATGTTTGCACAAATGTTTTCGAACTCTAATACCATTGCAGGAACAACACCAACAAGATTTATCTTTTTTAATTTTATACGTTTTATTCTCTTGTTTGGATTTAACTGTATAGCGATTGTTCCTTCTCGCTTTAATTGAGTACTTGTCGCTAACGATTTTTTCTATCTGCATTAATTCTTGCTCCATAATTACCTCAAAATCGATACCATATATAGATCTTTCGGAATAAATCTACTATTTCAAAAATATTTTACTGCCAATATGTAAAAAATCTTAATTACAAAAACACGTGTGCGATTTTTATTAGATGAAATAACACACGATATCGAAAAACAAGGTCGTTATGAAATTTTAACACTCAACTCGCTGATTAAAAACACCAAAAACAACGTCATCCCCCGTTAAGTTAAAAGAACCCAGATAAGCGATTAACCATCTACCATCAGGTAGTTGTTTCCAGTCTACATGCCATAAAGAGTTGGAATGTTTACGCTCATATCGCACAAATTTGCGTTGATGTTTGCGTTGTTTTTTGGTTAGATTCTCATCTTGTAGGATCATTTGTATCATGTACCGTGGAACGCTTATTCCAAGATACTTTACTAGATCACGTTTGAGATTTGCGGCTCCTTGACCTGTTAAAACACGCAGTGTTAGTACTGCAGAGTGTTCTAGCCTACCTACTAGACTCTTCTTGGGTCTACCCATGGGTTTTGGGTATACCATCTGATTTGGTTCTACATTCTTGTATCTGGCAAACAATTTTTGAACCCAACGAACCGATACGCCCATCTGTTCTGCAATGACAGAGTTCTTGGTTCCTTTGCTCTTTTCTCGTACAATGTATTGTACTTTTTGTTGATCTAATTTACTCATTCTTCGAATTCGCTTCTTGCCTACATATTTCCACCTCTCATCATAGCTGCGTACACGCTTTCGACGGGGCTTAGAACTTGCACTCACACTCTTGATTGAGGGGTGAACTACTTTTTGGATCTTACAATACAGAACCCGCAATAGTAATGTTTTTAAGCTTATCTTCACTATGTTACTGTATGTTTAACAAAAAGTCTAGTAAACCCAAAGAAGACTCGGATAAACCATTCTATGGGAGTATACCAGGTATCGACATCCCTGGTGCTAGTAAGGGCAAGCTGAGACCATCGTAGAATAGGGTACTTGGTGAAAAATCAAATACAAATAAAGAAATCGCTGATGAGCCTTTCTATGAAAGCATAGAAGTTTCTGTTCAATTGACGGTAGTCGAGATCGCGATGACATTATCTCAAAGAACGCCCAAGATGAGACTCAAAACAGCAACAATTTACGATAGCCGATATGAGTCCGTTTCCATATTTTGCAAAGTTTCAAGAATTTTGTGCAGAAAATACCAACCCCTGTCAAATGAACAGAACCTTTTAAACATATGGTTACTATGTTACTGTATGTTTAACAAAAAATCAGATAAAACTAAAGATGACTCATATCAGCCTTTCTATGGAAGCATAGAAGCACCAGACATACCAGGTGCCATAAAGGGCAAATTGAGACCAACATCAAAGGACTGAGTTTCCTAGCGGTCTTTTTTAGCTCTTGATCGAATGCGCATCCCTCACAAACTCGAGATGTGTCAAATTTCCTCTTTTAAACAATTTTTACAGTTATGATGTGTGAAGACAGTACAGATCCACTCGTTCCAGCTGGTACCGCTAAACCTAGAGTTTGCATCGAGTTCTACACAGGTGGCAGGAGTATCAGAACGAGACATCATAATATCGCAGTTTCTATCGTTATTTGACAAGCTAGAGAGTCCATTCTGGCTAGATGTGATACGCGACTATGAAGAACTGTTATTCTACAAGACTCCTCGATACTGTGCCTTTGATAGTACAATACTAAACGTAACTGATGAAAATCCAGAGAGCATTCTCAAAGGTGCAGGTGTAAAGTATACTACAGTATCATCACGCAAATGGAACATATCATACGAGTCACCAAACTATTGCAAGCTAGAAGATGATCTATACGCCAAAGCATACACATTATCAGTACTACATGACGATCTTGTACCTGGTTGGATATACGACATATATCGATATGCAGATGCATTGAGAATATTTGTAGAACCGATACCTGTAGAAAAGTATCAGAGTATTATCGCAAATCACAAGACTGCAGCAATAACACTATCCTCTACATTAAAGATGGACTTGGCAGAGAACATTTCAATAATCAAAGAACTAGTACTGAACAAGAAACTAGAGAAATTATACTTTACCAAAGTCATACCTATCGTACTAGCCAAAGATCTAAACACATTAAATGAAAAACAAAAGTCCTTTGTACAAAACACAAAGAATGTTCCCGGTATCGATACTGCAAAGCATATACAATCACAGTTGATTCGCGGTAAACTAGGACAGAACATCCTAATGTCAACATCTGCATTTCATGCATTACTGCCTTTTTGCACATCTGAACTATACGAAGATGGTGGCACACTACTCGGCGAGAACATGCTTACCGGAAATCCTATACGATGGAACATCAACAACAGGTTAAACCGTAATACCGTACTTGCAGCTACATCGGGCTCTGGCAAGACTACACTTGCAATGTTGATAATTCATGCATTTGAGAGAATGTATCCACAGAGTTTCATATTTGGTGTAGACCCAGAGAACGAGTATGCTGCACTAGGTCAAAACATGGGATTCGAATACATTGATTACTCGTTTGGTCGCAAGATGGGTCTTGATCTATTCAAGATGGTACCAGACTCGTTCGCAGCTGCTGAAACTCTGTGTAATGCACTAGGAGTACCCGAGATAGACAGAATCCAACCAAACACAGCAGCTGCCAAACTAGCAGGTATGGATATCAAACAGCGTAGCTTTGCAGAGTTTTACAAGTATCTACAAGAGTCTGATGACAAAGAGATCATTCGTTACTTTAAAGCACTAGCAAGTCCACCATACTCTGATTTCTTTGAAGGTAAGCCACCTGTATCCAACAAGATAATACTATCGCTCAAGAATATCGGCTCTGCAGGTGGAACAGTCCATCGGCTCATTACACAGATATCGTTATCATACGCGATGGGCAGAGCACTACTCATGCCAAAGATAATCCCCAAATTGTTCATGCTAGATGAGGTCTGGATGTTACTCCAACATGATACACTGGGAAATTACATACAAAATCTATCTCGGCGTGGAAGAAAGTACAACATCAATCTAATGATGGCTACACAGAATATAGAAGATATGACAGACAACATATCGGCAAGAAACGTTCTTGTAAACAGCGATACTGTCATGTTTCTACGACAGTCCGAAGCTACGATATCATCACTAAAAGAACACTTTGTGTTATCTGATAGGGCAGTATCATTTTTGTTGCAACTAGAACGTGGTCAAGCGTTGATCAAATATGGCAACAACATGGTACCTGCAAGGATTCTACCCGACAAGGCACAGTTGGAGCTATTTAGACCGAGATAAGATGCCACAGACCATTACAAATCCCAATGACTATTCCGTAATAGGATATCTAGACAAGAGAAAGGTACTGGCTATTCCAAATATATCTAGACAGAATCTACTAATTCTAGGAGAGATAGGCTCTGGCAAATCTAGTATACTACGACTGTTGATATATCAAGATATTGTAGCAGGTAGAGGATTCCTACTAGCAGAGAATCACTCTGAACTATCCAGAGAGATACTGTCGATGATTCCGCCAGAGCAATACCACAAGCTAGTGTACATTAGTCTGTCATCTATAAAAAAATACGACAAGACACTACGATTCAATCCACTAGAGATGGATGATCCTCAAGATGCAGGAATGATTGCGTTAAACTTTACCGAGTGTTTAGCAAAAGCATTTGCTGACTCGTGGGGTGCACGAGTAGAGACATGTGCTAGAAACGGAGCACTATCGGTAATAGGCACACAGAGTAATACCATAGGTGCAATGTTAAAACTACTCACAGACAAGGACTTTCGTCAGACGTTCATACCTGAAATAGCCAACAAACAGGCAAGAGATTTCTTTTCACACGTATATGACGAACAGTATCCAAAAGAGGCAGGAGGCGTAATATTCAACAAACTCAACAAGATGCTGACTATACCAGAAATGGATGCAATGTTTAATACGAAAAAGTCATCGATATCATTTTTGGATATCATAAACAACGGTATGTATGTTGTACTAGATTTTGGCGGACTACCAAACGATATGGTGATGTTTCTAGGCAATGTCTTTCTGCATCTATTTTATACACAGTACAAGAAACGAGCCAAGAATAGATCTGGCATATACGATACATTCAATCTGTATCTAGACGAGGTACAAATGTTCTCACCACCGATGATTCGAGAGTTACTGAATACAGTTCGTAAATACGGTATAAAGGCCACAATAGCAACACAGTCGATAACTGCAGTAGGCAAAGAACTATCAGACGAGATAACAACGCTGTGTAGAGCAGTGGCATGTTTCAGGTGTGACAATACAACAGCATATCATCTAAAGTCTATCTTGCCTATCAAACCCGAAGCTCAACAACAGCTGTCGTTTCACTATTTTTCATACTATGGAGCAGGAGATAAACCCATACGAGCGGTAGCCAAAACTAAACACATGAACATTCCAGACACATCAGAACAAGCAAGTAAAGCAAGCGTAATGAATCTAGGTTCGTTTATATCTCTAGACAAGTACTATACATCACAAGGTGGAAATGCAGATGTCGTACTATCACCACTAGAGTTTGGCATACTGAATCTATTACGAATGGAGAATAGAGACATGACCAAAAACGAGATAACAGAAAAGATAACTCGTATATTTGTAACCAATCCACGCGCAATAACAAACGCACTAAACGATACATTGGTCGCTACCAATAGATTCGTTGCAATAAAAGACGTCATGTCAGACGATGGTGATGATAAACTAGAGACTAGATACGTGATCACCAAGACAGCACATTCTAAAATATTTAGTCATGCAGCAGCAGGTAGACGCGCAGGAAGTGATCTACATCTACGTACTATATTTACCATAATGGATCTACAAACAAATCTGTACTGTTACTGTATTCCCGATCTTGGTAAAAACACATCACAGAAGGCAGACCTTGTTATATTTTCACCAAAAAAGATCAAACCCAAAGATCCAAAACAAGAGACGTTATACGGAACAAAATTCCATCCAACCGAATGGTCAGATAAAATAGTTGCGGTGGAGGTAGAGACTGCACCTAACAAACACTGGGATCAGATACACATCAACTATATAAAAAATGAAAAGATGGGATACTTTACATGGTTTGTTGTATACGATGAGAATGCAAAACGAGGCATATATCACACACTGCAAGAACACGGTATATCTTCTCAAGACTATTCGATACTAGTATATGACAAAAAGTCACTACTTGGCGCCGATATCTCTCTAGTTCGTTCAGATATTGAGTCGTGTATATGGAAAGTAATATTTGACAACAGAGGTGCAACCGTACAGAATATCTGCGATTCACTAGTAGATTATGATAAATCGGATATCAAGAGAGCGATACAACACATGAGTGAAACGGGAGCATTAGAATCTAGACGGAATAAGAGTGACACAGCTGATATCTGGTGTATATCTGCAATACGTAACGCCAGTAATGATTCACTGGGTGTAGAGGCCATACCTGGAACAACACCACAAGACAAGGAGCGATATGCAGCAACACGAGAGATATCTGACGTATCTGTCGATGTCAATCCAAATACAGTACAAGATACATCTTTGAATATCGAAAAAATACTAGATCATCCGGTGGTTCGAACTAGACCGACTCTAGACGATCATATCTTTACAGATACACCGATATCTGATGTGCAGGACTCGCAAACATCTAGTTCTATCCCGGATAAAGAGTGTACAGATGCCAAACCAGACATGACAAACGTGCAGTTGCTAGAGTACTGGATCAACATACATGATCTGACTGATCCAGAATCTCAATCAGTACTAAAGGATATTGAAGCAAAGTTGATGAACCGAGGATTAATGGTAAAATCTAGAAGAGGCAAGTTCTTTCTATCAAAGATTCCCAAAAATCAAAAGTCCAAGTAGATTTAGTAAATGAGCAGTATTGTATTCTCTACTTGTAGGAGGTTGTCCGGTGAATAGGAATAGGGCAGCTGCAAATCCACTCATCGGGGATACAAATCGCTCGATTTTGAACACATGAGAAATATTTTCTCTAATTGCATCGTTTCTAGTGTTGTTTTTTCAACTGCTGCATAGAATTAGTAACAAGTTCTAGTTTACAATTAATTTTAAAACACAAAATAGATATCAAAATGAAAAGATCTATAAAGGGGAACTATTTTTAGAAATGTCATGGCGAGTGATTTCCCTTATTGGTTCAAGTTTCTAAAAGATGAGGACATGAATCGTAAAGAAAAACGTGAGAAAGCAAGAAATTTAAGTAGAATTATGAAATCATTAAAACATAAACCAAGATTAAGACTTTTATTTTTTATGCTTGTTTTAAGATTGGAAGACGAGGATAAATTTAAAGAAGAATTCGAAAAAGAGTTAACTCTTATGAATAAAAATAAACGTGGTGGACAATTCCTTTATTCAGAAGCTCTTATAATGTACGCAGGCATTACAAAATCTAGAAACAACTATTCATATAGACGACTCATAAAAGAGTTAGAGAAATCTTTTCCTAATTTCAAGATACCACGTAGATCTCAGTTACACGCTAGAATAAAAGCACAGGAAGTCGATATTTTAAACGATCTCTTAATTATAAAGTCTAAAATGCCACATACTCTAGCTATTGATGCTTCTGGCTTTAGACAACATGCAGGTGGTCGATGGATTGAAGCCCATTACAAAGTAGAACGAGATGGATTTGTAAAAATGCACATTTGTATAGACGTGAATTCAAAGATTATAAGGTCATACAGCATTACGACTGACAAGAAATCAGATTCGTCACAGTTTAAGCAACTATTAAAAGATGCAACAGAGATAGTTGATGAATGTAATCGTACCGGTAAACCAATCACAAAGAAAATTCTCGCCGACAAAGGTTATGATACAAAAAAGATTCACGAGTTTTGTATGATGTATAATCTCATCAATGGAATATTGATAAAACGTAATGCAGTATCACATGGAGATGATCCCAGAAGTAAATTAGCCGAGTTTCAATTTGGTGCTTTAGATGGTAAAGATCTAAATTCCATGCCAACAGACGAACGCGAAGAAAATCAAGATGATTGGAAGATAATTCTAGGATATGGAGACCGTGCAAATGTTGAAGGCGTATTTTCAACAATGAAACTCCTATTTGGTGAAGACATTAAAGCAATAAAATGGGAAAACATGGTTCAAGAGTTAAAGTTCAAGATTGCTGCACATAATTCAAAAGTAATTTTAGCACAAGTGGGTATTGAGTGGTAACCAAATACTGTTTTTTGGTAAATGCATGCTTGTCGAGCATTAATTTGTGGCGTTTTAATTAATCAAACTTGATTATTGAAGTGCAAAACGGTACACTTTGCACCAAAGTTTAACTTTTAATAGAAAAATAACGGCAAATAGAGTTAATTTGTTGTATTTTGTTTAAGAGATCATAAAATGCATAGATTTTACGAGATATTCACCGGACAACCCCACTTGTAGATACATATTCGATACTTTTTGATATGCGTGTCCAGATCCAATTGCAAACAAGATTTAAAAAAACCAACGCCTCAATCTGGACTATGAGTACAAGCTCGATTATGATCGATACCGATATAATTTACAATGAAGACTGTATTGATACAATGGCACGATTTCCTGATAACTGTATCTGCCTTGTAGTTACTTATCCTCCATATGACAACATGAGAAAGTACAATGGTACCAGCTTCAATGAATTTGAGACCATATCTTGTGAACTATGCCGAGTGATAAAAGATGGCAGAGTTGTTGTGTGGGTTATGGGAGATCAGACGCGTAATGGAAACGAGAGTGGAACGTTATTTACATATGCCTTATTCTTCAAAGATATCGGATTTAATCTATTTGATACAATGATATATCTCAAACCGCCACATGGTGCTGTTGGTAACAACAAGACTTGTTGGCAGTCATTTGAGTACCTGTTTGTATTTTCTAAAAATAAACTAAAGACGATCAATCTATTAATTGACAGAGAGAACAAAGACTCTCGAGATGGAGATAACGGTACAAAGAGATTGTACAACGGCACCCTAAAGAGCGTAAAACGAAACGAATACGAAAAGATGGGTAAAAGGACGAACGTTTGGGAGTACTATACTAAAAGAGGACATTCTGCAACAGACAATATAGAAGATCAACACCCATCAATATTTTCAAAAAAACTCGCAAGAGATCACAACATGTCATGGAGCAGTAAAGGTGATATTGTATATGATCCGTTCATGGGATCTGGTACAACTACAAAGATGTGTGTCTTGAATGATCGCAAGTACATCAGAAGTGAGTTGGATAAAAATTATTATAGAATATCAAAAAAGAGATTAAAGACTTGTCAGACCCGGACGCAACTAGATTGTATATATTTGTCGAATTCAATAAAAAAATCCAGAGGCCAATAAAATGGTAACTAGACAACAGGTTGATAAAAAACAAAGAGGAATCTATGACAAACGAAACAATCTCAATGACTTGACAGGAAAAGAATGGCTTCAAATGTCAAAGAGTGTTTGGATTAGTAAAAGAAATGTTATTGACAAGGATGCATTTGATCACCCTGCACCATTTTTATTTGAAGATATTAAAAGGTTAATTCTTACTTTTACTAAAAAAACGATCATGTTGCAGACATATTCATGGGTAGTGGAACAACCATTATTGCGTCTACACTCTCTAAGAGATATGGAATAGGAATTGATCTTAATAAACAATATTGTAATTTAGCAAAAAAAAGACTGCGCAAGCTTCAGATACCAAAAGAAAATTTTAAAGTAATATGTGGCGACGCTTTAAAGGTTATAAAAAAAATAGACAAGATGGATTATTGTGTGACATCACCCCCATATCACAACATACTTAGAAATAATGGAATGGGTTTACGGCACGATGGAAGTCAAAAAAGACAAGGAGTTGAATATTATTCAAACAATTTAAACGATCTAGGAAATAAAAAAACATATAAAGCATACTTGCAATCTATTGAAGAAATAATGGTTGAAATGTACAAAAAACTGTCCGACAAAAAATACTGTACCATAATAATCAGCGATTTTACAGTAAACAAAAAAGAGACTAATGCTCATGGAGATATGATCAACTTGATGCAGAATGTTGGCTTTGAATTTACCGGAAATATAATATTGGTTCAAGACAGCAAACCACTGTATCCCTTTGGCTACCCATATGCATTTAAGATAAACCATGTACATCAATATTTATTAAATTTTAGAAAAATTTGAAGCACTAGTTACATCGTTTTATGATTTTTTGAATAATTTAGTAAACGAGTCTTCAGTCATACTTTCATTTTTAATGAAACTTTCGAGGCGATCATATAAGATGATTTGCCACTTGTCTTTTTTGAAATAATCGGAAAACAATGGTTCGGTTTTCTTTCGCTCAAAAAATTTCATTCTTTCGTTAGGCAACACGATTATCCTTTTGACTTCGTGAGAGCTTATGTTGGAGCCACGTTCCAATGCAGTTGTAATGCCTGTAGAGTTTTCAACTTCGAACGCGTATTTGATTTTCCCCTCTTTCATCCACAAAACGTCAATTAGTTTTATTCTATCGCTGTTTGGAATACTATCAAGATCGAAATCTATACAAATGTTGCTCATTTCAGAATTTTTTGACTTGTCAGGCGACCAAACATCGTAACCAAATTTTACTCCAATTTTCATCAAAACGGTTTCTATACTTGTATGTTTTGATAATATTTCGCTCTCATTCATTCCTAACTTTAGTTTCCACATACCGTCGCTTGTTTTTTCACCATATTCGTTCAAGTAGTATCCAACATTTTCTGTGTCTGGCGTAAGTGAGTTTGGAAACTTTTCAAAGATACTTCCAAGTACTTGATCGTAAGTTACTTTATAATTTTGCCGCAATACATTTAGAACAGCTTCTTCAACTCTGTCAGATAGCGGAATGCTGAGCTTTGATTTTTTAATTACAGAGTCAGTAAACCACCACAATTCATTTTTAATTTTTATGAAATCCTTACTTTTGTCGAGTATTGTTGATATTTGATTGTCTGACGAAAAATGAATTCGCATCCCTGACTGTCCCATCTCTTCATACATGTGTGGAATCATTGCAGCTATTTCTGTAGGTTCACCACGTTGGCTGAGTACCTCTTTAGCTATTCTCTCCACAATACTCTCGAATTTAATTTCTACAAAATCAGTCAGTTTAGTGACACTCTCATCTTTTTTTGGTTTTCTAAACCGGATGTAAAAATCACTCACGGAAGTACCCCATGGACTAACTGCACCCGTTTCCCCAGCTCTTCTATTCATCTGAAACAAAATTTTTTCTAGTACGAATCCACTGTTTTGACATGCCTTTAGTATAGAGTTGAATATTTTTGGTTTACTGTTGTGAAATGTTACTGTCATATACTTTCCTCCTTTCAAAACTCTGAAAATTTGATCAAATACAAGATCTAGCCTTCTATGATATTCTTCAAAGTCTATTTTCTTATGAGAATCAATTGTAATTTCATCATCAAACGGAATTGTAAATCTGTCGTCAACAAGTGCCAACCATGCACTCCAAATAAAGCTCAAATCAAAGTAAGCGATTAATCCTCCATAAGGAGGATCAGTTATCACATAATCTATACTGTTGTCCTTGAGAAAGTTTACCATTTCTAAAGCATTTGTTTGTGATAACAATACAGTGCTATCAAAATTTAAATCTTGAACGGTTTTGGCAAATTTGACCTTGTCCATTAATCTTTCATTAGAGTTTATTTTTCCCTTAATAATTCCTTGGTTACCTTCTATTGCTCTTTCAAACTGTAGGAATGGATTCAATTCCATGTTCTTTTTCGGTTTCATGTATGATGGTCTCCCCCAGCTGCCAGAACCAACTCTGCCAGAATGCTCTCTGACACTTGGTATGCTCGATACAAGATGAACCATCGATATAAAAGCAAATTTGAAAAAATCTTTTAGAACTATATCATCAACCTTGTTAATTCTATTAAAAATTACTGCAAGAGCAAAAAGATTACGTCTAGTAAATAACTCCTCATACGTTTCACCATAATTTCTTCGAGCCATATCAAAAGCAGCAGTATGTGGAAATTTTTGCTTTGGATATTGAAACTTTATGTCATGTACATTGGAGATAGAGATTGCTTTCTTGTCGTTTTGATCTAGTGATTTTTCTTGATATTTTTTGACACATGAGCATTTGTAAAAAATTGTGTATGGAATGTCGTCCACTCGATTCACTGTAACTAGTCTTGCGTTATTTCCACAGCGGATACACAGCGTTGCAAAAAAGTTAGATCCTTTCTCATACTTGTCTAGATCTTTTTTTATCTTATTCCACTCTTTATTGAATTTGGATATATCTAGTGGTTTTAAAATCATTTTTGCTTGAAAGATTGCTATTGGATTCAAGTCAATGCCTATGGCTTTACGTCCATTTCTTACAGATTCAGCGACTCCCACACCACGGCCACAAAAAGGATCTAAAACAACATCGTTGCTTTCTGTGTACTTTTTAATGTATTCTGCCCATATGTTGTGAGGTTTACCGCCCCACCACTTCATCATCTTGTACATCATTGGCCTTTTGTTTTCTACAAGTGCAGTGTTGATATGATCCATTGCTACTATTATGAATATAATGCTTTTATCTATTCCGTTTGCTGCGCAAGCTCGAATCTGTTTACCACTCTAGTTTGACGCAATATCGTCTCTAGTTCTTACATCTTTTTTACACGTTTTGAATCAACGCTAGATCGCTTCTCAGATTTATTCGCTAGTAACCATGATCAAAAACTGGTAGAATTCGTGGATGGATATGTGGAAGTTGTAATTCATGTATTGGTAAATTCAATAAAGATACACAAATTTTAGAGAGAGCGATCAAATGGCTGAAAGGAGATCTAAATCGGTAATTGTACGAATAGCGTCTCTGTTATTGGCTACAAGACAGTAAAATATCGTGTTGACACAGCACATATACGAAAATCAAGATTCAAACAATATCTCATTTTGTTCACGACATGTCTTGTGAATATTCTACGCAATGTGACTAGTCATGAAAAGGGTAAAATCAACTTGCCTGATGAGCAGGTTGAACAACTTGCCCATAAGTGGACCATAGTTGCGTAATAATTAAAAGATATTATGGATCTCCAGTTGTAAGAACATGACTGACGTAAAAATAACCTCAACAATAATACTTGCAATCACTGTCACATTTGCATTGCCTATCGCCTTTGGACACGACAGTAACTCAAACATCATGACGTTTCACCCATATGGTGTAAACGAGTCAGAGACAATTTGGTACGATATTACTAGTCTCAACGATGTAAATTTGGATAACGAGTCCAATGGTGCTGGAATTCGACTAAGTGCCTAAGTATCACGAAATATGATTCACAGTACCGATTTTGATCTAGTCGAAACTAGTACATACTCATGGCCACATGCCAGTAAAGTTGACGCAGCAAATTTAGGTTCTACCAACACATATGGTGTGACCACAACCCATAAAGGTACTTCTGGCGGTAACCCATATTTCTACAAAGTAATTTGGCTAAATACCCACGAACATCTGAACTACAACACACGTGGTAGTTGCAATATATTTGCTAGTGATGTTCCGGTACAATATATCCTCAATCATGAGTTTGGACATCTTGCAGGTTTGAATCACCATCACCATTTTACATGGACTTCTGATCATACCGCAATGAAGCCTGGCTGTGATTCAGGAATGGCGCAACTGAGAGCCGAAGACATCAATGACATCAATGACTACTATTCATAGGAGAAGAAATGAACAAAAAACTATTGGCGACTAGTGTTTTGATCATCGCGACTATTTCGGTAATTTCTATTGCTGCATTGATGACGCCTAGTGAGTACGTGTATGTCCAATCAGACATTACCAAAGCAAATCCAAATCTCAAGGTATTACCTACCGAAGTCTCTATGAGAACACATAACATTTCAGAAACAAAAGATACTGTAGTCTTGACGCTCTCTGGAACTGTAATGTCGGTAGGCGATCCTATAGTTTGGAAGTATAAAAGCGTTACACAAGGTTCTGTACCGGTAACTATAGATGTCAGTAAGAAAACAAAGGACAAAGATACTGAACTTGTACATAATGGTGACTCGTTCACATTCTATCTAACAGGTACTTATGAACACGAAGAACATTTCATATTTGGCTTTGAACCTCAATTCGAGTTGGGTGAAAACGTAATAGTACACATAGGAAAGTCTGTTCACGGCCCTAACGGAGAGAATGGCAATAATTACTTTGTAGAACTAGGCAAGTATGGCAAGTACAAAATTGTTGGAGATAAAGCATACAATGAAAAAGATTCTGTAAACTTGGCGGGTGGTGGTTTTATCATAAACACTCTTCAAATGTTTCACATTGCACATAAAAAACACATCAAATGCATTACAATTGCTGCCACAAAATAATATTGTTCTGTCTATCAAGATACATTGTTTTTAAATAATGATGTGTCATGTTACTAAAAATTATAAAAGTATGTATCATAATTTTGAAATAATATAACAAAATGTAAAGATCTATATACTAGTAATTTTTTAACAATTGTATGGTTAGAAAAATAACTTGTGAAGTAAACTCTAGTAAAGAGGAATATGAGATAATTAAGATAAACGAAAATGAATACACCGTTAAAGACAAACAACAAGGAACACCATATCATGTACATGTTGAAGGAAATACTTTTTCTTGCTCTTGTGATGACAAGACGGTAATAAACATATGCAAACACAGTATGCTAGTTTACTCTGTAATCAAAAAATTTACCATAAACCACATAATTGAACCTCAGTCTGTTAACTGCTGTCCAAAGTGCAAATGTAAAAAATACATCAAAAACGGCAAGCGTAAAAAGAAATTGGGACCAGCTCAACGCTACCTTTGCAAGTCATGTGGTCATAGATTCACGGATAATTTGGGGTTCGAGGGCATGAGAATGACGCCAGAGATTATAACGGATGCAATCCAATCGTTCTTTACACACAAAAGTCTTCGGAACATTGCAGAAGGATTTGAACAAAAAGGCATTTCAATATCACATACTGCTATATGGAAATGGGTTCAAAAATATATTCCAATAACAGTAAAGTACCTGTCAAAATTTGTGCCAAATTTGAGTGAGAAATGGCACGGCGATGAAACATACATAAAAGTTCTTGGCAAGGGTCACTATCTATTTACAGTAATGGATCATGATACAAGATTTTGTATTGCACATCAAATGAAACAACAAAAATACGGTAATGCACCAACAAGACTATTTAGAAAAGCTAAACAAGCTGCAAAGACAGTACCAAAAATATTTGTATCTGATTCATCACGTTCATTTGCTAAAGCATTTAGAAAAGAATTCCTTGAGAAAAATCCTACAAACAAACGTGTCAAACACATAAAAGAAACTCATCTGCGCAATCAACGATCAAACAACAACATTGAAGAGCGTTTTAATGGATGGCTCCAAGACAATTTTAAAGTATACAGAGGTATGAAAAAATCTGACAGTACAATTATTTCTGGACTGATCATAACTCGAAATTTTATTACACGGCATATGGGTTTAGACGGTGAAATACCTTGTACTATGGCAGGAATTGTAATACTTGGAGACAATAGGTGGAAAACATTAATTCAAAATTCAAGTCTAAAAAAGTGAATTTTAAACTCTAATTGATAAATAACATCTTGTTTGATAAATATCCAGCATATTGTTAATTTTATGGTTGAATTTAGATGAGAATAATTTGAGAGATTTAGAAAATTTTGTTTGGTAAAACCACCACCACCCGCCAAGTTTACAGAATCATGAAAAATATGATCAAGGTAGATCTCTTGATCCCATATTTAAAGAAGCCATAGAGAAAGAGTCCAAAGATCTCAAATAACTCTTCTTTTTTATTTCCAAGACTACAAAGATACTGATGTGATATCAGGATGCACATATCTTTCAAATGACACGCTAAGATATTTTTAGCATTACTCTTATCGACCGTAGCATATTGTTACATTTTGTATTATAGTTTTATCCTAGAATGGATCACAGATATAACAAAGATTCCCAAGTCCAAGAGATTAGAGATCGACACACGATATCGAAAAATATTTGTATTGATCTAATCATCAAATAGATATGACATCCACATCACAGTTTTTGGTACAAAATCAGAGATCACTCAAACTGATCCCATATATTGGCTGCAAGGCAGGATTTGCCCACATCTTTGACTTGCTGATCCCCGACAACTATGGCAAAAAGATATACGACATATTTGGTGGTGGTGGAGGATTTACATTTTATGCGTGTAATCGATTTGGCTCTAAAAACGTCATATACAACGATCATAATCCCGTAATTACAAATCTTATGAGCCATCTACAATCAAACCCCATAGAACTATACAAAGAGTATCAACGACACTATCGAAAATCTAGTAACGACTATTATCTAAAGATTAGATCCATGGATATTACACAAGGAGTACAGGCTGCAGGTAGATTCTTTTATCTAGCAAAAAATGCATTCTCTGGCAAGATTCGATTCAATGCCAAAAATCAATTCAACACGCCGATGAGAAAGAACGCCAAGTGCCCCCAAGTTGAACAAGAGACACTTGAAGACCTTGCTCACACAATACGAGATCTAACAATAGTGAATAAGGACTATGCTGACTTTGACAGTATACGTGACTCTTTTCTATACTTGGATCCGCCATACATGAACAACTCTAACGGTCACTATAACGCAACCGTACCTCTAGGCGACTTTATCTCTTTCGTCAAATATGTAGAGACTAATAATATGATCATGATCTCAGAGCAGAACAATCGTAAAACTCTGAAATTATCTAGCATGTACAAGATATTCCCAATAACCTTGAAACGATCACTGCAATACATAACACAGAGTAACAGTAACGAGATAATTGCGATAAACTATAAAGTTCCAGCCGATACATGATGTCAGATATCGCAAAGAGTGGTTTTATTACAGAAGAACAAGTCGTAAGCGAGTTCAACAACTGGAAAGAGAGTACAATAACACCACAGTGGTTCAAGCAGATCAAGATATCAGATATCAAACATGTTGCAGCACACACTACAAGATCACTTGGCAAGAACACCAAAGCTGATGTGCTAGTAACAATCAATGGAACTCAGATAGGCATATCTGTGAAAAAGTTCAAAGCTAGTTTTAACCAACTCGACAAGAGACGTATAGATTCCTATGAAGAGATGTGGAATATTCCAGATAATGTGTCGACTATATTACGAAAATACTGTGGTGAAGAAGGATTTAGACCAATAGATCATAAACGAACCAATGTCAGAGATACAAGACGATATTTTTTGAACGAATTAGATCAAAGTGAACAAAGAGATCTGTTGGAGTTTTTTACTAGATGCCAAAGGCAGATAGTAAATGACATCTTGCAAGGATACCAAGAACCAAAGGCAGACTATATGCTAGTTGTACAAAAGAATGGTGATGGACTAGAGCGATCAAAGATTGTGGATATCAATACAGTAATCGAATATGTGTTGGGACCAGTACACATCACAAAGAAAGGATCACTAAAGATGGGCAAGATAACTGTTCAACGAAAGGGAGGCGATGCAGGCAAGAGTTCCGCACAAATGCTACAATTCAAGTTCTCACCACAAGATGTTCTGGATTTAAACTATGATCTTGTCTAGTTTGATATATGATCTCACTCATCAGTTTGTATCAGTTGCGAACGCCCATGAATCCGTCATCAAACTCAGAATAACAGCCGGTGAATTGTAGAGATATAACAAACGAACCATAGCTACACAATAGTTAAAAGCAAATATACGCCAATAGTAACAATAATGACAAACAAGACAAACACTCTCAAAATACTGTCAATGATAGTAGCAGTTACGCTAGTAGCAACTACGCCTGTGATGACAAATGCTCAGATTACACCTGGTGAAGATGGTCCGATAACCACGCCAGCCAGAACAGGCAGTACCACGTTATCGGATGATGAGATCTCTAAAAAAGTTGACGAGATTGGATTTGCCATGTTGCAACTGAAAATTCAAAATCAACATCTAGCCCAATTTTCCACCAACGAACTCATACAAGATATGATCAACGATAACGAGGAAGAGATAGAAAAGTTATTTGCACAGATGATGGAGATATGGCCACCATTAGTTGTTGTTGAGATTCCCGCAGATGTCGAGGCTAGAATGAACACAGTCTTGCCAAAACTAGCAGAAAGTGGTTTGCCGGTGTTAGGAATGGGAATTGATCATCTTACAGGAACGTTGAGTGTAAAGGTCGACGTAGAAAGAACGACACCAGACACTGAACAGAAAATAAGAGAGATTGCAGGAGATGTTCCGTTGAGCATTACTTTTGTCGCAGACGATGCAGTATTTCAGAGCGCATCATGTGATCGAACCACCGGGTACTGTGATCCTCTAGTGGGTGGCTCATTAGGGGAAGACAGGCATTGGGGTCTAGAGTGTACTATATCTATTGCAGCAGTTAGAAATACAGGTAATGGAACAGAAAATGGAATAGTAATCCCAGATCATTGTAACAAAGAAACAACACAGTATTATCAACCTGATAACGCTAGATCATCATATCTAGTGGGTAGTGAAACTAAAGATGGGGGTTGGTTCTGTGACTGTGATTTTGTGAAATCAAATTCACGTGCAATTGATGCGACTAAACTGATTGTCAACGGATCAGATTTTACCTTGTCCGGCAAGTCTGATCTTAGAGTAGGCGATTATGTATTCATGTATGGCGCAAAATCAGGCTACGATGTGGGACGAATAGTATCCATAAATCAATGGCAGACTTTTGATAACAGATGGTTCTGGGATCTGTACGCAATAGAAGACATAAACTTTACAGATGGTGACAGCGGTGCTCCAATCGTAGGTACCTCAAACGATCACTATGCTGGAATGAATATTGGTACATTCGATGGACATAATTATGGTCATGATTGGTCTATTCTAAAGTCTAGACTAGGTTTACAATAACAAAAAACATCTTTTTATTTTTTTTTAACAAATTCCTCAAACATATCATATAGTCTTACATACAGTCAAAAATTAAGTATTTAGATGCAATGTCCAGGCATGATAAACTCAATATCTAGATGTTCTGAAACTATATTGTCTATCCTTTGCACAAATACAAGTTCGGCTTTTGTCTCTAGAAACCTTGTCTCTAATTGTATTTATGGTGGTCACACACTTGATGTAGAACACTTTTGAACCTTGTAAGCCACAGTCTGAGCAGTGTGTTAAGGGAATCAATTTATTATTTTCTCCTTTAAATGTAAAATTATCTGTATTAAGCAATGTTAGGCAAAAGCAAAGAAGCAGACATCAATGAGATACTTCGTGGACCTGTAATGGTAGCCGCAATGGCCATCCTCGTAATCGGGGCAACGTTTGCACTAGCCGAGAACTATATCCCTAAAGAGAGTGACAAACCCGACAAGACTGCCATCTTTGGCACATTTATGATCGATGCGATAGATGAAGTTGTATTCTATATCAAGTGGGGCGGATATCTAGCTATAATTGCAGGAGGTATCATGGTAGGAGTTCAGCTACGCATACATCCCAGCTTCAAAGATACACATGGTTCTGGTGAATAGTACCATGTTGTATCATTTTTTACTAATCACGTCTTATACGATATATGCTATATTCTCTGTACTGATAGGTATAATCGCAAATGTATTTTTGAACGACTATGGCATATGGATTGCAATATTTGTGTACATTGGATGTTTCTTTGTAGATTATATCACGACCATTAGAGTGAAAAATTATACCAAACATGAGATAAATCCATTATTTCAGGTACTGAATCACAAACTTGATTCCACTACATCGTTTATGGTGATACTAGGAATTGGTGTAACTGTCAATCTAGTTGCATTCTATACCATACAAGATACTGTTCTATCGTATATCTTGAGCATTGGACACTTGTGTATGGCTGCCAATAATCACCACTACTCTAAAAAGATAAACATGGAGGTAATCTAGTGATTACTGTACAGATAGACAATGTCGTTACAACTGCTCAAGTTACTAGATTCAACACAAATAGTATCGTATATTGGCCAAAAGTAGAGTTTCGACCAAATGGTTATCCTGGAATCTGTATACATGAAAGACATGTAACTCTATCAGTATTTGACTCTGGCAAGATCGTATCCAAAGGTAGCAAAGGCACGAAAGATGCTATTCAATCTATACTAGACTTTATTCAAAGACTAAAAAAGTCTGGAATCAAGGTCTCTCTAAAGTCAAAACCTACCATCAGTATGATCGTAGCACATGTTAGATTTGAGCCAAAGAGACTAGACATTCAAAGACTCAAAGAGTTGCCAGAGTTTCATAAAGAGATCAAGAGATTTGCCAGCATACAACTAAAGTTCAAAGAGGGTAATGTTCAGGCATACGAGTCCAAGATTGTAATAAGCAGTACAAGCATTGATGATATCACTCGCATAGCAAAAAAGATGAGGCGATACACATGCTAACCACAGAGTATCTAAAGATCTTTTTACTGACAGGCGTAATAACAGCTAGTGCCATTGGTATCGCATTCTCGTCTGGACAGTTTGATACCATGGTACTAGATTATCGTGTACAAGTACATACAGAGTATCTACTAAACAACAATACCGACAATATCGGGCATATCTGGTACGAGATATACAATACTGGAACTAGCGATATTGATATCATACGTACAAGCTGTGAAATTACATGTAACATAAATGATCCTGCACTGGTACATCCACTCGGAGTACCATGTGATAACTGTACGCCACCACGATCTGGAGGGGAATCATTACTTTCAGGTCAATCGATCAAGATTAACGGCAGAATCGTTCTTGGTAGTCTAGAAAGAGGAGATCATATAACATTACAATTTGATGCAATAGATGCACTTGGTTCTAACAAACTAGTAATCAAACAGGTGCTAGTACGATGACTAGCTGTATAGTTGCATTGAGTGGCATTGTTGAACAATATAATCAAGGTGTTTTAGTTGGCTGAAAAGACAGAGATAGAGTGGGCAGACTGTACATTGAATACAGTTGGGGGCTGTACCAAGGTATCATCTGGTTGTGAAAACTGTTACACGTTTAGACTATCAAAGATATTTGGCAGAACTGCAGATGTTGTACAACCCAGACAGATAAAGAACATTAAATCAGATATCAAGCGACTTGGTAGCACGAGACGAATAGTTTTCCTGAACTCTTTGACTGATACCTTTCACGAAGATTTTAGTGATGATTTAATTACGAGTTGGTTTGACGCCATTTTATCTGCTCCTCATGTATACATTATTCTAACAAAGCGAGTAAATCGAATGTACAACTATTTCAAGATTAGAGATGTTCCCGATAGATTTTGGCTAGGTACAAGTATTGAGAATCGAGCTGCATACCATCGACTAGAAAAACTAAAGAGGATATCAGCAAAGACAAAGTTTGCCTCATTAGAGCCATTGTTGGAATCTGTATCTGATATCAACTTACAAAGTATACAGTGGTGTATTGTGGGTGGCTAATCTGATCAGATATCTCCTAGACCATTTGACGAGCAGTGGGCACGAGAGATACGAGATATTTGCAAGTACAATAACATAAAGTTCTTTTACAAGCAGTCTGGAGGTCGTAAAAAGATCAACGGTACATGGGGCACAAATGTACTTGACGGTCAGACACATCTAGAGATGCCAGAGACGCTAAAGACCAAGCCATATTGACTTTGAATACACTTAAATATTTGGCACCAGATATAAGACTCAGTACTTCCAACTGTCTGCTTATTAACAAGCTGCAGCGGCAATCTTTGGTGGAGGCCATTTTTCTCGATAGAGTTCAATGTAATCTAGCACAAGATCTCTGAACGTAAGTTGAGGAATGTGCCACCAACCAACATTCAATGGATCATTTTCATCATCTATGTTACGTGCTATGATCCAAGCATTATAAAACAAAAGAGAAAAAGAAAACAACAAATCTCTTACTGATTCATTTTTAGTTGTAGTTGGTAATCTCATCTTATCGACTACCCTATATCCAGTTTCAATAACCCATCGCTTTGCGTATTTTTTTGTATCAATTCTTGGATTGTTTGTTGCGAATGGAATGTAGTCTATTTTACCATCCTTTTCAATTTCTTCTATGATCATGTAATAGTCCATTGACAAGCCTTTGCCATTAGAGATCGTACGTTTTGATACTCGTTTACGTTTTCCTTGTTTGTACTCTTCTAGATATCGCCTTGTCTTGGCGTTATTTTGACAGATGGTGAGAAATGTGTAACCTCGACCTTGCAGCAGCTGCAAGATCTGTGTAGTAAGAAACTCACGATCCATCAACCAGTTACCAATGTCCAGACGCAGATCTTCACAATCTTTGATGATTTTACGCACAAAATTGGGGTTTTGGTCTCCTTTGTACATGGCATGTTTTGACACAACTAGTGTTTCGCCTTCGTTTATGACTTGTGCTGTCATGTACTTTTCATGTAATGCATATCTGTCGTCAACCGGACCATAGCATAGTTTAGTATCTGTTTTGTCATCATATCGTGCATATTTGTGCAGATCAATTGCTATATCTTTTGGCTCTTTAGACCAACGACCCATATCTTGTAATGCTGCGATGTTGCTTTTTACTGACCTTTTAAATTTAAAGTTGTCAAAATCAGCTGCTGCCTTTTTGAATAATAGTCTAAAATATTCTGGAGATGGAGCACGCTTTTTCCTCATTTTCATTGAAGTTGAATGTCCAGTTATTGAACTTTTAGACATGGCTGTTTTAAACATAATGGATAAAACATCTTCTTTACCAAACTTTGCATTATTTTTTTTTAGACACAGGAATATCTAAATCATTTAAAAATGCAGTATATCGAGAATATTCTAAATGTCTTCTAAATCGCTGTCCATTTAATTCATTTTTGTTTTTCAACAAAAGTTATTTTTAGAAACCCTTTATAGATCTTTCTATTTCTATATAATTTTCGTTATTTAAAGAGACATTTGGAAGTACTGAGACTATGGTTGAAAATATTCAAGCAATACCAGTTAACTGACTTGATATCTCAGAATATAACGTCAGAAAATCTAATGTACTTCAAGACATAGATGAACTAGCTAAAAACATTGCAGAAGTAGGAGTAAAAAACCCGCTTACAGTTAAAAAGACTGGAAAAAACAAATTCGAAATAGTAACAGGTCAAAGGAGATATATAGCTGCCCAAAAAGCAGGCTTGAAAACAGTTCCATGCATAATTAGAGAGTATGATTCTGAAATAGACTCCATGATAGAATCATTTAGTGAAAACGTGTTTCGCTCGGATATGACGCTGAGTGATAAAGCAAAAACTGCTATTACTCTATTAAAAATGCTTGATAACGATAAAAACAAGGTTGCTAAAAATCTAGGAGTCCATATCTCAACACTTGAAAGATATCTAGAACATGAATCTCTTCCGAAGAAACTACAAAAACTAATTAGAGAAAAAAAGATGAACTTTTATACAGCAAAAACTATTTACAAGAAAACAAAACATGATGAGATACAAAGAAACAAAATTATTGAGTCGTATATTAAAAAAGAGAAAAAAGATAAAAACAATTTTTACGTTGCGTTAAAAGAGAGCAAAGCCAGCGACAAACTTGAAGACATAGAAAAAAATTCCAAAGAAATTGCAAATTCACAAAAATATATCTTGCGCTCACCAACTGCTCAAAATAAATTTATACAAAAAATTGCAAAGGATAAAAACATATCTCCTGAAATGGTCTTACAAAATTTTATAGCTGTAGGTATTGAGGAATTTAAGCACGGGAGAATGAGAATTTAATGGATCTCAAACAAGCCGAGTTAATTTTAATGGATAATCTGAAAGGGAGTAAAAATAAAAAGAATGATATTTTGAGTATTGCTAAAGCAGTAAACGTTGTAAAGAATCATTATACCACATCAGATATAAAAACCATGTTTGAGATCACTCCTACTAGTGTTAATAGAATAAATGCAATAAATAAACTAAATACATATTCTAAAAAATTAATAAAACAGAGAAAAATAAAAATTGAGCAAACATATCACTTATCTCGATTAGATGGAAAAAGGCAAGATGAGGCAGCTCGAATTGTTGCGTCTATGAATGCACACAACTCCAGAATATTTGTGAATATGCTTTTGGCACAACCAACCAAAACTGTTAAAGAATGTAAAAACATTTTTGATAAATCTAGAAATGACGATATATCTCTAGCTGTAGTACCTATGCCAAACGACGTATACAATAGCTTAGAAAGAATTGCAACAAAGAATAAAAAAGAGCCACAAGATATTATTTTACAGTTGGTGGAGGATTACATTGGTCGATGAATTGTTAGATATGAAAAACTTGTCTGCCTCGGAGTTAGACAAAATTAACCATGACTGTGAGGATAACTTACCAAACATAACTTCAAGATTTAATGATCAATACATTTCTATCAATGATGACATATCTAAGTCGTCAGCAGAACTAGGGTTCTTTTAACTTATCGGGGGGTAGTAAATTGACAAATTTGACACTAAATTTTAGAAATAACGAATCATGTATTAAAATATAGAAAAATAATAGAGAATAATTGCAAACTGGTTGTTTGTGATTTAAAATTATGACACACTAGTTGGCAAGAGCTGCATTTTCAATCAATATGCGCCATTTATTGTCACCTTGTATTACAATTCCAGCTTTTTCAGCTGGCGTGTTTCCATTTAAACTACTATGCGGCCTTATGAAATTATAATTTATCCACATGCCCTCAAAAAATGGACTAGAGGTTGTTTTCAAACCTCTGGGAACTTTTTCACGGTCTCTTATACTGCCGTTAAAGCGTTCTTGTTTGTTGTTGTTTTTTCTTTTCTTTTGCATGTGAATCTCTTTAATGTGTGTGGGCTTTTTAATTGCAGATTTAAACGCGTTTTTGATGGCAAAGGGATACACTGGCGAACCATCAGATACCACTTTGCTAGGAACCATTCTTGTAATTTGTTGAGCAGAATTAAACATTTTGATTGCATTGTGTCCCTCTTTTGTATCGCCTAGTTCATATGAAATAAAAAATCTTGTAGTACTATCAGTTATTGCAAAGAGCCATTTTATCTCACCATTGATCTTGACGTACATCTCATCTGTGTGCCATTTTATCTCACCATTGATCTTGACGTACATCTCATCTGTGTGCCATTTTATCCCAACCTTTGGTGAAAACTTTGACAAATATGCATGTATTAGTTTAGTGTATTTTACGACCCATTTGTATATGGAAACAAAGGACACTTTACATCCTTGTCGTTTAAAACACTGTTCAATAGCGACAAAAGACATTCCTGAAAAATACAAGTCTATGGCCAAAGTTATCCATTTGGGATCAACTCTAGCTCGCTCAAATCCTACATTGCCACAGAATTCTCTGTTACATTTTAGGCATTCATACCTCTGAACGTCACCGCTTTTGTTATGACGTATACCATTTTTGCGAAATTTTCTTAATTTGCAATGCGTGCAACGAATAATCTCTGCAGGTTTAATTTTAATTTTCTTTATCAGGTTTTTTAAAAATTCAATAACCAACAAGACATGTTTGACAAATGTTTTCGAACTCTAATACCATTGCAGGAACAACACCAACAAGATTTATCTTTTTTAATTTTATACGTTTTATTCTCTTGTTTGGATTTAACTGTATAGCGATTGTTCCTTCTCGCTTTAATTGAGTACTTGTCGCTAACGATTTTTTCTATCTGCATTAATTCTTGCTCCATAATTACCTCAAAATCGATACCATATATAGATCTTTCGGAATAAATCTACTATTTCAAAAATATTTTACTGCCAATATGTAAAAAATCTTAATTACAAAAACACGTGTGCGACTTTTATTAGATGAAATAACACACGATATCGAAAAACAAGGTCGTTATGAAATTTTAACACTCAACTCGCTGATTAAAAACACCAAAAACAACGTCATCTCCCGTTAAGTTAAAAGAACCGAGCGAGCTATACGATCAATGGTGCTATTCCGCAAGGTAACTCAACGTATTGTATCTGTGGAGAGTAAACGACGAGTTGGCAATATCTTTACATGTGTAACAACATGGGAGCAACAAGGTCTCAACGTCTATGATACACTCCTAAAAGTTGTGCGTGAGACCTAACCTCATACTGGAAGACTATGCGGGGTATCAAACGGCACACATGCGACGAGATTTGAAAGAATGTTACTTACCAATATATCAAATAAATTTTTATGATGTTATTCTAGATTACATACATGAGTGATGTGGCATATGAGATTTTACCAAAATGTACAGTCACTAGATCGTTAAACGATGATACCAGTACAGTATTGAGCCGATCAACGACTATTGTCTTTTGTACCATGCATGACAGAGAACCACATATTGCTCCCGTGTGGTTTGTTACATACAGTAACAAAATCCTAGTTGGTAAAGACATGTTTCACCAGTACAAGCAACTAATGCATAACAAGTATCAAGATCTAAAGATTAATCGTTTTGTTGAGAGCATAGAGTATATGACTGTACTAATTCTGGCGATAGTCATAACATTGATTCCGAGAGATACAACACAAGGAGAACCTATGATCTATACTAGAGGTAATAGTCCTTACCGTAACATGCCACAAAAAATTAACTCAGAGAAAGGAGGCAAGGAATGAAGAAGAATACTGACCCACTAGAATCTGCAACTAGAAAAAAGATAGACCAAATCCTAATCAATCTAGAATGGAATACTGACGAATTTTCTAACAAGTGTAACGTGTTTACAGAAAGAGTAAAGACCAAAGAACAAACAAAACTGCTTAAAAAGATTAGTGGTTACAAAAAACCGCCAGACTATGTTTTGTATGAATCCAATACGGACAAACCTATAGCAATTATTGAAGCTAAGAGAATTGGACAATCCATGGAAGGTGCACTAAACCAAGCAATTACAAATTATGCAGAACCTCTCAATGTAGATTTAATCTTCACTACAGACGGAACAATCGTTCAAGCATTTGATAACCGTAGTAAAAATAATCTCCTTATGGATGATCAAATAGTTACTGATTTTCTTGATGAGCAAACAGTTTTGAAATTTATTGAGGATGGTTACAAACTATACACTTCTGAAAAATTCTCCCACACAAAACGTGAACTAATTGAAATTTTTTCAAACGCAAATGATATTTTGAGAGAAGAGGGAATAAGGCAAGGAATTGAGAGATTTACCGAATTTTCTAATTTATTGTTCCTGAAATTAATCAGTGAAAAAGAAAAAGCACGAGAAGCTAAAGGTGAGAAAAGAATATTAGAAAAAAAATACTGTTGGGAATCATTCTGTGACAAAGAGCCAGAACTTGTACTGGATTACATTAACAAAATCATTCTTCCAAGATTAGTTGACAGATACAATGGCAGTGGAGAGGTTTTTCAGAAGGAATTGAAGATAAAAACACCTGAAATTCTTAAAGAAATTGTAGATCAACTATCTACTCTTAAACTATATGATACTGATTCTGATGTAAAAGGTGATGCATTTGAGTACTTTTTAAAAAATGCCCTAATCGTAGGCAAGGATTTGGGAGAACATTTCACACCTAGAAACATAGTCAAACTAATGGTAGATTTGATTAGTCCTAGTTTTGGTGAAAAAGTTTATGATCCTGCATGTGGTACAGGCGGATTTTTGATAGAAGCATTCAGACACATCAAAGCTAAAATTAAACATACTAGAGATAACATAAAAGTTTTAGAACAAGACACAATCTATGGACGAGAGTTAACTGCAACTGCAAAGATAGCCAAAATGAACATGATTGTGAGCGGAGATGGACACACAAACATTCAACAGATGGATAGCCTAAAAAATCCACTTAAAAACGAGTATGAGACAATTCTTACAAACATACCCTTTTCACAAAAAACCAAACATTCAAGTCTTCATGGGTTTACTACCACCGATGCAAACCCTGTATTTTTGAAACATGTTATAGATGCCTTAAGCGATGGTGGAAGATCTGCTGTCATTGTTCCTGATGGATTATTATTTGACAAAGGCTCGGAATACCAAAAAATCCGAAAGATACTGCTTACAACTTGTAATGTAATAGCTATAATCCAATTACATCCTTATGTTTTCTCACCATACACCAAACAGCCCACATGTATAGTTGTTTTCCAGAAAGGACAATCGACTAAAGATGTATGGTTCTTTGAGGTGGATAATGATGGGTTCAAGAAGACAGACAGTAAGAAAGGAAGGCCACCCATTGAGAAAGATGATTTGAAATTGTTAAGAGAGATTTGGAATGACAAATCTGATTCATCCCATTCTTTCTCGATAAATTATAAAACAATCGAAAAAAACTATTACAAGTTGAACATGAATGCATACAAGCAAAGAAAAACACGTAAAGTTCCCACTATGCCTCTAAGCGAACTATGTACTATAGATATTGGTGGAACCCCTCCAAGAGGAAATCGAGAGTATTGGACAGGAGACCATGTTTGGGTAAAAATTGCCGATATGTTAGGTAAAAAAACAATTACTGAATCTGGAGAAACCATCACTGACAAAGGCATTGAAAAATCCAACGTAAAAGAACTCAAAGAGGGAACTTTGTTGTTTAGTTTTAAACTCACGCTGGGTAGAGTGGCATTTGCGGGAAAGGCTCTATACACAAATGAAGCAATAGCAGGATTAAACCCAATAGATAAGGATGATAAATATTTGATGAGATATTTGTACTATATACTACCTACTCTTGATTTTGCACCGTGGTCCCAAAGAGCTACCAAAGGATTCACAATGAACAAGGATTCGATAGGAGATATTGAGATTCCAATGCCCTCGCCCTATATGCGACAAAAAATTGTCGAGACGGGAGAGAATAATGAAGAGAGAAAACAAGATCTTTTTGACCAAATTGACAAAATCGATGATTCGCAGATCGATTTTATTAAAAAATCAACTTGTTGACTATCTCCAGACACCGTAAATGTTCGTGTAAGTTTTGGCGTCTAGGGCGCAATCGACTCAAGCGTGGGCTCGGGAGGAAGGATAATTCTACTGCGAGTATAATTCCGGGAACTCTCCTAAATCCTAACTGTCACAACAAGTTGGGATAACCACCACTCTCTTGTTGATCGATATGGACTTTGATGCTGTTCTCATCGTATGGTGTGATGATCATTTGATATCATAAGGTTTCTGAATATAGTTTTATGAGCAGACTCGTCAACCCGTATATCTTCAAACTGTAACCGCATTGTTTCGAGATTGGTCACAAGTCGGTGTTCACTAAAAGTCTTTTATTAATGAAAATCATATTGTCATGTATTGAATGTAGATGAATTTGGACCAGCCCCTCGAAAGAATGGACTGCTTTATCCAGGCAAACGCCCATCACAGTCATACGTGATGTGTGGCAATAGCATATCGCTTATCAGTCCAGTATCTCCACTAAAAGACACTCTGGTATCAACCAACCATGGAACGCTATCCTTGATAGAGTTCTTACGTCTACATGATACCGATATTGGCAACAGATATTGTGTGATTGGATACGGTTCAAACGCATGTCCTGCACAGCTGCATGAAAAATTTAATGATGATGTATTGATCGTCTTGCGTGGTACATTACAAAACTATGACATAGTATACGCAAATGCTATAACAAAGTATGGCTCTATACCTGCCACTATAATCGACTCACCTGGTACCACTGTACAAGTATGGTGCAACATACTAGATGAAGAACAGCTGTACACAATGGATGAGACGGAGGGTAGAGACACATCATATATCATGGGCAAGCTAAACGGTACAGTCAGACTAGATGGTCTCAGTAAATATGCCGCATATAGTTATGTTCATTCTCAAGGAGCACTAAACTACAAGGGTAAACCTATACGAATAGCAGATATACCTGCAACAAATCCCATCCATGACAGCTTGAATCAGATCGAGATGTTAGAACTATTCTCTAATATCATAAACGAACCAAAAGTAGCACCAAGTTTTATCAAAGATATCATCAAATATCGAGTAAAATATACTAAAAAGCTACACGACCTATCAAAAGGCATACATTCAACACAATTTGAGAGACTACCACGTCCTAGTGTGCCAGACACTTTTTTATAATGTAGTGATACAACATGTACATGACTGATGCTGCATACAAACTTGTTCCCAAATGCACCATTACCAGATCATTGGATGACATCAGCTGTAACATACTGGACAGATCAAAGATTATTGTTTTTTGTACAATACACAACATAGAACCACATGTCGCTCCCGTATGGTTCGCCACATACAACAATACAGTACTAGTTGGCAGTGTAAAGATATCTAAAAAGATCAAAAACATACAAAACAATCCATCAGTAGCATTATGTACGGACAATATCAGAATAACAGGCACTGCAAGTATCTCAGACGATAAAGATTTGTCGTACCAATACAAACAACTAATGCATGACAAGTATCAAGACCCAAAGATCAATCGTTTTGTTGAACACATAAAACACATTATTGTAATAACTCCAGTGAGAGTCACAACATGGTAGAGATACTGCTAGTAGATAACGGCACTAAATATATCAAAGATCTAAAAAACACCTTGAATGGATACAACTTTACCTGTATTGTCTATGACAAGCTGGTTGATACCAGTTTGGATGTTTTTGATGGTTTTATCTTATCGGGAGGTAGAGGCGGTACCATACAAGATATTACAAATTACAAGATCATAGAACATTGTCACACTTGTAATAAAACCCTCTTGGGAATATGCTATGGTTCAGAATTGTTGGCGTTATACCGTGATTGCAAGTTAGGACGTCTTTATGGACTACGTCATTTACATCAAGATATTGTAATCAACTTTACACTACTCGACAAACATACGATAAACGTCTTTTCCAGTCATAGATACTTTATCAGTGAACTGTCACCAAGTGTACACATATTGTCTAGATCAAGCATACCAGAGATGATACACATTAAAGATACCAACATGTATGGTACACAGTTTCATCCTGAAAAGACTATTGACGGTCAAAATATCATACACGTATTATTCAATCTGTTTTCGAGATCTAAACATTGAGGATGTAAAGATACTCCAAACAGTGATTGTCATCAATATGATGGTCCATGGCACACGTCCATCGAGTATGATCTTTTGTACATAGTCGAGTAAGTCATCAGATGGTGTAGGTAATGGCGATATGTGGAATAGTGGTATAGTGACATGACGAATTAATTTCACTATTATGTCCCTTAAAACACTAAAATTCACGCATTGACACAATTTTTAGTGATATCTTGAGTACAAAACACAAAAATCTTCTTCTAGCTCTTAAAAATAAAAAGTACGCGCACATACGAACTAGAATCTTTGGTGTAAAGATGGTTCTAATTGATAAAAACACAATATCACGTACAGCAAGGCATGTTGGCAGGACGGAACGTACCGTGTATAATTGGCTAAGACGATACAAGCGAGAAGGAATTGCAGGACTAGAAGACAAACCAGGTAGAGGAAGAAAGCCACTAACACGAGTTTGACGTATTATGCAACGATCTCTCTTTTTATGAATGCCAAAAGATCGAGCGTATGTCGTGTCTTTTTTAGATAGTCACGCACAGCAGCTTCCATCTCTTCAACTGTCTCATAGTATACTCCAACTTTGATCTCTCGTTTGAGCTGATGCCAATACTCTTCGATTGGATTGAACTCGGGTATTGCTCTTGGCAGATAGACGAGTTTGATATCCTTGCCCTTGATGAACTCTTCAACATCTTCTCCTTTGTGCGTCTTGGGACCATCGAGCAGCAGTATCACTTTTTTGAAGCGTTTGTACAGGTTTTTCAGAAACTCCAAGAAACAGGCCTTGTTTGTACTCTCTACTATCTCAAAGTATTGCACTCTACCTTGACCTATTGCCCCCATTACGATCACTTTATCACGTGACCCCTTTGAGGTAGCATATACAGGCCTGCCTATTTTGGTCCAGAATTTAGCACCGTTCTTGGTTTCTAACGTCAAGATTGTCTCGTCCATTGCAAACAGTTTCCAACCTTTCTTCTTGAGATGTCCATACATGGACAGTACCCTTTTACGGAATGCTTTGATCTCTGGAGGTTTAGCTCGATTTCTGTATGCCGTTTGTGAACGTTTCCTTGACCACCCTAACTTTTTCATCCTCTTTCTTATCGTATCAAAGTGTTGTTTCACACCCGTCTCGTCTAAAAGTAACTTGTACATGTCTCTAGGTGTTGTTCTTTCTTGAGTGTCTAGTATTTGCTCATATGTTTCGTCAGGTATCTTGGGTTTTCTTCCACGACCACCCTTGTCTTCCAGCCCAAAAAGAGCCTTTTCGCTAAACAGATTGAGCCAATTGTATACTGTACGTTCTGTTACTCCAACAGATTTTGCAGCAAGTGCTACTGTACAGCCATCGACTATGATCATCTTGAGAGCTATGACTTTGTGTCGTATGTGTTGGTGTTTTCTTTTCTTAAGACCCTTCTTGAGTATTTTTCTCTGTGATCCAGACCATCGTCTGGGCGATTTAGATGTCTTTGAAGTATTGACAGATCTCTTTTTTGATGCCATTGTAATGTCTAGAACACATTAATTCATAACTTATGATGTCAAAAATAGTTGATACTGAAATTAATTTATCTTGTCACTATAGTATCACAGATAGGCCAACAATGCATAGTGGTCCAAACCCATTGATCTTCTTCTTTATTTCCCAAGCTAGATGGCGACGTATCTTTACAGGATCACCTTGTGATATTTCCAGTTGCGCTCTAGATATTTGATCCATAAATATGAGGTGAATGCTTTTGCCCGTATCACTCAATTGTGGTATATAATCACCATCTCTAAATGGTTTAAGATTCTTATCATGATGATTTTGCATCTGTGTGCTAAGTGATGTACATTTTACAACTATTGATTTTGTGGGCGATTCTATGATTACTCGATCTCCATATTCAACATTAATCATCTCTGTCATCTCAGAACACAGAGAGACCATGGGAATCTTACTCTCACGAAATATTGGATTTGAATGTGATCTCATCACTGCCTTTTGATAGTTTAGACGCTCTCTGAGCATAGTTGACATCTTGTTTCTAAATCGATATAATTTGCCATGCTGTCTGTTGCTTATTGTTACTGTATTGCCAAGGTTTAATCGTAGTGCTTCTCGATATGTCTGATCAAGTGCAACTGTCTTTCCCTCAACAACTTTGGTGTTTCTAGAATACTTGTGACTGTTGGATATACATACAGCATGTATTTTTAGTCCATTATACGTCAAGAGCACTTGGTCTCTCTCACGAATCTTTTCCTTATTCATGTCGTTTTTATGTAAGATTATTATAAAATCACACATAGGTTGAGTCGTAACATTTGTGTGCGTTACTGTTAGTTCTAGCATCGATTCATAGTTGGCACTATCTTTTAATATAGCATATCATGTTCAAAATTGACGATTTTGTCAAAAATACTAGACAATTGATATTAGCTCTAGTACCAGATGAACTAGGCATACAAGCGAATCTACACACTAGTCCAAGAGATATGACTTTGTGAGTATGTCAGATGTCCGTACACCATCAGATTCATCGTTTGTTGTTACATTTGTATTGGATTGTGGTTTATCAACAGTTTTTTGTGTATTTGTATAATCCTCTGGTTTGATACCGAGACGCAACATGTGTAGCTGCTCATCAAGATCAATTCCAAGTCTATCTAGTTTCTCTTTGTGTTCATACAAGAATGCAATGTCTTGCGCAATCTCGTCTATTCGTTTACGTAAGCGATGTTTGTACGCGTATCGTTTTGTAGGCTCCAAAGTACGTGGCGATGTAATCACACGTTTTTCTTTGACACTTAGAGCCATGTTGACCACCTCGACACATTCATGGTACAGACATGTGTTCTGATCTTTGCATCTGTTTCAAAGTTCAATAAACATCTCAAATCTACCAACCTCCATTCTCCTGATATCGTCTACTCTTTGATGTGCTAGATTGTTCAATATTTGATACGGATTTGCTCTCCGTATCGGAATGTTGTGACTGAATCGTATGCGGTATGTGTAATTTATCTGGCATCTTGTATGTACAATTCAACATTGAATAGTCCTCAATCTTGATTCCAATGCCAGACAGTTGTTCAATATTATCATTTAAGAACGTCACGTCATCTTGTATCTCCTTTAGTCTTTTACGTAGGCGATGTTTGTACAGACTCTTGTTTGCAGGAGAAAATGTTGCAGGTGCGGTTACTATTTGTCTCTCTCTAATACTCAAACCCATCTCGACCACTCCATATTTACAGATATTGGCTCTGTATGTGTACCTGTCTTGTAGATCAGCAAGGGTTTCAAGCAGATCGACTCCTGTTATCTCGTAATCGTTTATTGGTACATTTGCAGTTTCGTTCTTTGATGTGTACGACAGACTTTGAGTCTGTATCGGATTTATCATATTTTGATATTAAAAGATAGTCATCAATTTTAATCCCCAGACTAGCTAGATGCTCAATGTTATTACACAAGAATTCTAGATCATCTGCTATCTCTTTTAGTCTAGTTCGGATACGGCGCTTGTATAATTTCTTGTTTGCAGCAGACAAGACTCCTGGCGAACTGACCACTTGTCTCTCTATATCACTTAGACACATTTTGCCTGCCTCAACATTCCTAGTGCGTTTGCAAATACTGGCTCTTTAGCTACTTGTAAATTGGATATCGTATCGTTTCTGATCTCTGATATCAACTTTGGTATTAATGCTCCTCCGCCTGCACATATTACAGGTAGGTTTGAATAATTTAAAACGACCTTTTCTAATGCATTTGAAATCGTACCTGCTAAAACTTTACGATACTGTGCTAGCTCGTTATCTCGTCTCTGAAATACAGTACTGTCTAGATACTCTACCATCGAAGTAGATATGGCATCTGTGATATCTCCAACTCCGTTCATTATAGTCTGACCATACGCAATATCGTCTCCAATCACTACCATTATCTCGGTTGTACCGTGGCCGATATGACATACGATACCATTCTGTATATTCTCATGTATCAGAGTGGCGCGTGCTTGGTACATCATTCCAAAGAACTTTGGTTTGAATCTCTCTACAACTGCAGCCTTGATCTGTTTTGATTTATGTCGAGCTACATAAGGTATACCTGCGACTATAATCAAATCTTCATAGCTCTTTGGAGCATTATAGATGGGTTCTGTATGCGCCTTGAGAACTCTGTCCAAGGCATGTTGTATCAGAGCTAGATAGTCTCTCATGGATGTAGGCGCACCTCTATACACGGGAGTCTTTAGAACTATGGAGCGAATCGGTTCTAGCTTTACTGCCGCATCACCTACTGCATACACTTCACTAGATTGATTGAGATCTAGTTTGTGCCCTCTTGCAATAACTGATGGAAACTTGAACTGTTGTGTACTGGTTGCGACCTTGACAGTCCCAGTCCCAATGTCTAGTCCAACTGTATTCAGATTCAACAATCTATACAGCAAGTTTTGAATTTAAAGCGAAAAAAATACTCCAAAGATCTTACATAATAGTAGATGAAAATCTTTGAGCATTGTGGAAGATATTTTTGCTCGCAAAACAACCATAACAAAAACCTCCTTAATACAACAAATACACTACTAGGCGTAAAAACAGCAAAACACAGCTAACATTTGAACGATAACACGATTAACCTTATCGTCAAGATTAGACGACAAATCGATCTCTGCAAACCAAAATCAAACCATAGATCTACTATCACGGTGTAAGATTATTCTGGATTTCCTCCTTTGAAAAATGTCTCAATCCGCCAAGAATTCACAAAACTTTTGCAGCTGTCAAGTATCACCGTGTTTAGTTCAAGGTTAGCTTTTGCTGTCTCAATTGAAAAGAGATGAATCGTACAAAAGAATCCAAACCACAACACAGCACGGACTGTCCGACATACACACCACCAAACTGTTCACGTGCACTTCCAACAGATACCGAACCAAAACGCAATCTAATAAAATACCTGCCAATCGGTCTGAGTATAATTGCCCTAGTATGTGCAATCGTTCTCACATATCCGAACTGGAGCGACAGCGCAACATCTCTACTAGGTGAATTCAAAGAAGGCAGTGTCTCATTTGGAGAGAGGCTTGAATCATTTGGTAGAGGAACATCAACAGCTTTTCACAACTCTTTCCTACAAGATGAATCTACAGAGATAGAATCTCCAAATGTAGACATAATCCGTGTAGGTGCAGCTGTAGTAAAACACACAGACAAACCAATAACAAACACAACAGCAGCTAGTACACTAACAAACGCAACGACAGTCAACACAGAAATCCAAACCAACAATACAAAAAACAAACAATACACAGCATCTAGTACATTTGAACAAGAGATGTACAACTGTCTTTTGCGGACAGGTGGACTAGAAGCAGTTGTAATGTGCGAACGAGAAGGTACCATGTACTTTGTTGTGGATGAGCCCCAAGATACAGCAGTTCGATATCAGACCAATCTAACCATTGCCGATGACAGATACTTTGTCATTTATGAGCAGGGTAGAGAACAACACATCCTCGAGTTGTATCCCTAGAGCTCAGCATGCCAGTAATGGCACATCCTCTCTTTTTTCTAATTTTACAATACAATCTTGAAATTTTACGCTACCCACAGGGGCGAGACAGGCGATGATTATTCACCCAGCACTGAGAGAGTTTGACCCCTCTCAATGATGAATCTGGCGTTGTATGAGTCCTCGAATCCCCTACTTTATAATTCTCACTTTTCGCCAGATTTGGCTTTTGTAAAGTGAGGGCGATGATGAGAGAAACGACGTCTGACTCTGATGGGCGTTACGATAACTGAGCCCTCACTGTATGTACATTTCTTCTAACTATTAACTGTAATCGGGCGAGACAGGCGATGATGAGACGGAGCTATATGAGAGGGCATAGCCCCCTCAATGATTAGAGCCTGTTAATCAGAGTCCTCGAATCCCCTACTTAATAATTTTCACTTTCAGCCAGATTTGGCTTTTGTAAAGTGAGGGCGATGATGAGAGAAACGAAATCTGACTCCATGATGAGTTACGACTAGTCTGAGCCCTCACTGTCTGTACATTTCTTCTAACTATTAACTGTAATCTGGCGAGACAGACGATGAAGAGTAAGAACTCCACTGAGAGTGTTTGACCCCTCTCAATGATGAATGAGTTGCACAGAGTCCTCGAATCCCCTACTTAATAATTCTCGCTTGTTGCCAGATTTGGCTTTGTAAAGTGAGGGCAATGATGAGTGAAACGACGTCTGACATCTAGTGATGAAAGATAACCTGTCTGAGCCCTCACTGTTTGTACATTTTGCTAGCTATTAACTGTACTTGGCCGCGACAGACGATGATTATTAACTCAACACTGAGAGAAGATACTCCTCTCATTGATGAATCTGGCGTTGTAAGTCATCGAATTCACCATGTTAGAATTATCCCTTTTCGCCAGATTTGGCTTTGTAAAGTGAGGGCAATGATGAGTGAAACGACTTCTGACTCTGATGAGTTACGACTAGTTTGAGCCCTCGCTTGCTGTACATTTCGTCGAGTTATTACATCTACAGGGGCGAGACAGACGATGAGGATGGATAGGAAATCTGAGGGCGTTTGACCACCTCTCAATGATGAACGAATCACATTCCGAGTCCTCGAACCCCCTCATACTTTCTCTACTTATTTAGGTTGAGAATGGACACGCTTGAATCACAAAGCGCATAGTTGGTCATCGTAAGGACCAAAATTACAGTGAACATATTAAAACTGTTCATCTGTGTAGTCGACACAGCAAAAAATCGTCCAAGTGTATGCAGAAATTCAAAGAGCAATGACGGATGTCTAGAATTTCTGCGACAAGATCTCAAGTATCGTGAGGCAAAGTTTGGTCTTACAGATGACGAGCTCTACTGTATGAACTTTATCAAACTAGAGCGCAAATACTTTGAGAGAGAATCAAATTTCACACATACACGTAATGAATCTATTACGTCCTTCAACGAGGAGTGTGCGAAATATTGTCCTACTCCCTCAGACGTTTATGGGAGTGTACGTCATTTTTACGAGCACTTGGACAAACTAGAGAGAATGCGAGAAGTTAATCGACAATTCGTATGATCTCAAATCACCTATTTTTTGGTGACTGGACAAAAATCTCATAACCACAATACTCTTGAAAAAGAGCCGACCAGCGGGTGGGTGTGGAGATAGTGAACCATATTGCATATCCTACTGTACGATCCTAGTTCAAGGAGTGTAGGCTGAGTGTAACAATTGAAAAAAGCATGAGCGACGAAAAAACCAACAGACTATCTCGTAGAGAACAGATTCGCAAGTCTCTCAGAGACAATACAAAGTATACGTCGATTCTAACTGCAGGTGTATCGGCACTTGTGATGGGAGTTATGGCACTACTTGTAACTCCACCAGAACAAGATGCATATGCGCTAGCAATCATGGGAATCGGCATATCCTTTATTATCGCAAGTATCGTAGGGCTGATAATGGCATCGCAGACAGATGAGATTGCAGCTCGTATTTATGAGCGATTCGACAGACAAGATGAATTAGCAGAGAGACGTCATCAAGAGATGATATCAGTACTCAAAGAGATATCCAATAAACTAGACGCATTAGACAAGCTAGACAAGCTAGATGTCATGGATAGTAAACTGGACGTCATAGTCAACAACACCACCAAACTGGATGTCATAGTCAACAAACTAGACACCATAGACAACAACACCACCACCAAACTGGATGTCATAGTCAACAAACTAGACACCATAGACAACAACACCACCACCAAACTGGATGTCATAGTCAACAAACTAGACACCATAGACAGTAAACTAGACACCATAGACAACAACACTAGACCATCTAATGCGTAGCAAAAAACCCAAAATCTTTTTTCTCGACTGAGACGTAAATCCCAAACCCGCATGGAATTTCTAATTTCCCCACACACTAGACTCAGCTAGGCAGGGTGTGCGGATTAACTGAACCATATCTCATATTCCTGTACGTATAATCTAGTTCAGAGAGTACCAGGTTGAGTGAGACAATTGAAAAAAGCATGAGCGACGAAAAAACCAACAGACTATCTCGTAGAGAACAGATTCGCAAGTCTCTCAGAGACAATACAAAGTATACGTCGATTCTAACTGCAGGTGTATCGGCACTTGTGATGGGAGTTATGGCACTACTTGTAACTCCACCAGAACAAGATGCATATGCGCTAGCAATCATGGGAATCGGCATATCCTTTATTATCGCAAGTATCGTAGGGCTGATAATGGCATCGCAGACAGATGAGATTGCAGCTCGTATTTATGAGCGATTCGACAGACAAGATGAATTAGCAGAGAGACGTCATCAAGAGATGATATCAGTACTCAAAGAGATATCCAATAAACTAGACGCATTAGACAAGCTAGACAAGCTAGATGTCATGGATAGTAAACTGGATGTCATAGTCAACAAACTAGACACCATAGACAACAACACCACCACCAAACTGGATGTCATAGTCAACAAACTAGACACCATAGACAACAACACCACCACCAAACTGGATGTCATAGTCAACAAACTAGACACCATAGACAGTAAACTAGACACCATAGACAACAACACTAGACCATCTAATGCGTAGCAAAAAACCCAAAATCTTTTTTCTCGACTGAGACGTAAATCCCAAACCCGCATGGAATTTCTAATTTCCCCACACACTAGACTCAGCTAGGCAGGGTGTGCGGATTAACTGAACCATATCTCATATTCCTGTACGTATAATCTAGTTCAGAGAGTACCAGGTTGAGTGAGACAATTGAAAAAAGCATGAGCGACGAAAAAACCAACAGACTATCTCGTAGAGAACAGATTCGCAAGTCTCTCAGAGACAATACAAAGTATACGTCGATTCTAACTGCAGGTGTATCGGCACTTGTGATGGGAGTTATGGCACTACTTGTAACTCCACCAGAACAAGATGCATATGCGCTAGCAATCATGGGAATCGGCATATCCTTTATTATCGCAAGTATCGTAGGGCTGATAATGGCATCGCAGACAGATGAGATTGCAGCTCGTATTTATGAGCGATTCGACAGACAAGATGAATTAGCAGAGAGACGTCATCAAGAGATGATATCAGTACTCAAAGAGATATCCAATAAACTAGACGCATTAGACAAGCTAGACAAGCTAGATGTCATGGATAGTAAACTGGATGTCATAGTCAACAAACTAGACACCATAGACAACAACACCACCACCAAACTGGATGTCATAGTCAACAAACTAGACACCATAGACAGTAAACTAGACACCATAGACAACAACACTAGACCATCTAATGCGTAGCAAAAAACCCAAAATCTTTTTTCTCGACTGAGACGTAAATCCCAAACCCGCATGGAATTTCTAATTTCCCCACACACTAGACTCAGCTAGGCAGGGTGTGCGGATTAACTGAACCATATCTCATATTCCTGTACGTATAATCTAGTTCAGAGAGTACCAGGTTGAGTGAGATATTTGGTGTATGGAATGCCATCCCAAATAGCAAGCGTAGGCGTGATTACGCATGACCGAGAGAACAAACTCGGTAAACAAATGTGCGCAGATATTCAAGTAGAATATCGGTGTAGAGTCAGCTGTGACGGTAGTTATGGAATGCTCGACATGTATGATATCGAGTGTGATGACTGCATGACCAGATGCGAGTCTACATACACGATTCTCTTATTCGATGTGATAAGAGATGACGATTCAGCACTCCTAGCTCGATATCAAACTAGAATCGAACTAGCACGACTAAGGCGCATACTAGATTTACTAGAACGAATATAGTCTATGTAAATACTAGTCAAACCAATTTTTTCCTCTATTTTCTTTGAGGCTTGTACATCTGATGAGATATCATGTGAGTGGTTGTATATTGTTGATTCCACATTACATCTTTTGAAAGATCAGCGTGTTTACCAATCTTGTAGAACGAGATACAGATTGGTTATTTCATCTGATGATAAACTAGGACATCAAACAAGGTGTCAGTCCCAGAGGGACGAAAAATAGCCATGTCTCATACTCCTATCATTTCGAGCCAAGCTAGTGGCGATAGGTTGAGAGAGAAGTGCAGGTGATTGCTATGCAGTTAGAAAGCGTAGATACACTCGTTTACGACGAGTATAAACCGCTTGAGGGCTATGCCGTAACGTGCACGTCTTGTGGTTCTGAAGCAGAAGTACATACGCGCAAAAAGACGGGGCAGTCTTTTAGATGCTTTGTCTGTGAACCACGACGTACACGATTCGGCTAGTTTCCGAGTTCACACATAGTGTGATGATTGACCAATACAAGATATTATATCTCGTAATTGTTACTACACATCTGTTAGTCACAAGTATAATATCACGTTTGGTTTAACCCATGTATTTTTTTAAAAATACAAAATAGTTTCCAAATCTACTATACCTAAATGGTTAGCTCGATGTAGATTTGAAACAGTCGTCTGAGATATCAGATAGAGAGACATGTGCCACAAGTATAGAAGGTACAAATGTACACGCGAGTCACCGCTGCTCGGCGGGCGTCTATACTGTGTGGATATAAAAAGGAGGAATCCAAATGAGCAAATTACACACAATCGTTGGTTTCAAACAGACCAACAAAGTTGTTCATAAATTGAACAGCAAAGCTGTTTCCAATGGAAGCAGAATAGTCTTGAATAGAGACTATCAAAAGAGTACACGCAAAAACTATAAGAGAATTGGCAAGAAAGAGCAATTCGACATACCTGAACAGAAACTGTTGCAAAAGATGCAAAAGTTTCTCTACCAAAATACAACGTACAGAGGCAAACCACGCAAGATCGTCTACAACAAGATAACCAAAGAGGATAGAATGGTCATAGTGTTTTCTATAAAGGTCACTCTACAGTATGATCCGCCATCGATATGGGCCATAAAGATATTTGATCAGAGTGATCACATAGTACACTATGAAGAAGAAAAGCCAGTAGAGACATTCAAGGTTATAGTAGGTGTATATGATCAAAGCAAGCTGTACTGTATGCGTACTAGAAAGTTTAGAATGCCGACAAAATATGACAAAGTATATGATCCAAACGATCTAGTCAGTATACGTGACAGTCACTTATGTACATCCTGCAACAGATGGTACAAGAGTCCCGATTCAGACAAGTGTTTCTGTGGCACTCCACTAAAAAAGATAGAAAGAGTATGTCACAAAGACAACATACAGTATGATGATGAATATTTGATCGAAAAGAGATGTCTGCAAGAGATCGAGTATCAATCTGTCGCACCGCGTCGCAGATCATCTAATCGTAGAACAACTGATAGTGAGTTTGTACCACAGTACACAACAAATACAGTACTAGACCACTTGGACATAGAACTAGAAGATGAACCACCAGTACCGCTAACAGTACAACAGAGTGCCGCACAGAACAAGCTAGATTACATCTGGAACAAGAACTGCGTTCTAGGAAAGACGTGCATCATAAAGCAGTACGGCGAATACAAGATGTCACCTGATCCCGAAAATCAGCAAGCACTACGTTCGCACATATACAACTGTACAAAAGATCCAAATCGCAATCTGTTCGATGTTGTAGTTGATGAGACCGAGTCTGTAAAAACGTCCACGATATCATCTACAGATTCACAACCAGATCTATATCACAGAGACCCAGAAAAGATAAGAAACGATCTAGTTACACACGACTTTGAACTATCTCAAGATGAGATCGAACTGCTAGATGTACCATACTGTACACTAGACTGTGATGGTAAAAACAGATTTTGGAACCTAGTCAACAAGGCTCGTCGCAACCAGAAACAGTTCAACGTTGTATACAAACTTGTACAATAGAGATGGCGTGTATCTCAAACCCACATCCCATTTTTGAGGATAAAAATGAGTCAAGTAAGAACCTCTGAGAAAGCCAGAGAGATACTAGTCGAACTAGCAGAAAAGTTCGGCAAGACCGAATTCGTAGACAGTTCGGCCAAGATGTTGATAGATGCTCGTACATATGCAAAGCCATCGAGCTCATGGTCATTGGGTAATCAACTAGCAATGTACTTTGGTGGTACCATGGATGCAAGAGGATACAATCAATGGAACGCAGTAGGACGACATGTCAAGAAAGGAGCAAAGGCAATCTACATTCTAGGTCCAATGACTAGAAAGATCGAGCCCAAGGAGGGTGAAGACGAACGAATCATAATAACTGGATTTAGAGCGATACCCGTATTCCGATTCGAAGATACAAAAGGTAAACCACTAAAAGAGTACAAACCCAAGACACTTCCACCGTTGTATCATCTAGCAGAAGAGAATGATATCAAGGTAGAGTATATCGAATCTAGACATGGTGAATATGGTTCGATACACATTCCAACAAAGAACATGACGCTGAGTACAGAGTCGCCGGATACGTTCTTGCACGAACTGATGCATCTATACGACAACAAGAGTCAAGAACTGAAACCAGGACAAGACCCCATACAAGAGACTGTAGCACAGCTTGGTGCATGTGTTCTAGCCAAGATGTATGGATATGACGTAGAGGCACATACATGGAACTATATCTCAGCATATGCGGGTTCAAAAGATCCCAAAGCTGTTGGCAACATGTGCTTCAAGGTATTACAACGTGTTCAGCTAGCAATAAACAAGATACTAGATGATGCACAAGAACTGAAACCAATCGAGGCAAGTATAACAAAGATGTAGTGTATCATGTACTATATCTGATATTGTACACACAATATCACAAAACATGATAGTGGTGTACGGCACACCATCTTTACAAAAAAATGTTGAGATACTTTTGATACCAAAAGTATACTCCAGGAAAATCCCCTGATGATTTCACCAATTATGTAATTGGTGAATGCTCAAAATGTCTTGTAATAACAAACATTTTGGGTTGGCTCTGTCCTGTATGGGCATTGCCGAAACTATACTCGTTAGTACGAGTATGGTCGGGAAGATGGAATCAAAAAACATTTGAACATAAATTGTGCTGTATATCGAGTACACTAATTTCAAATGTAAACGATATAATTCGCTGGTACGGCGAGTATTCATCTTTTCAGAGTCATGCGCCACAGATGCAGCTAGTACCATAGCGCTGCAACTCTGCAGAGCTGTATCGTGTGGTTTTCCAAAAGGAGGAATAGTATGAGTACAAAATCTACAATAAAAGACACTAGATTGGAGCGCCGCGTAGATGGGCGTTATGAGACTCTGGTGCAGATCAAATTGTTGAACAATTCAAACATTCTCATAAGATATGAGATATGAGCCATGAAAAGTTCACGCCTAAAGACTTGACAATAATCCCAAAGGATTGTAGTGTATGTGATGGGTGTAACAAACAACTTACGGATGAAAACTTTGTTGCGATTCAAGACTGTGTGTGGTTTGAAGGATATCTGTACTGTCAAGGTTGTGAACAGAGATACAGGCCAAAAGATGTTGGCTTGTCACTAATTAAACGTATCTGTATGGGTGATGATCTATCCGATACAGAACTTGCAAAACCAATAGTGATAGAGTCATGGTAATAGCACATAATGTCGTTGTAAACACAATCTACAAATCTAAAAACCAACTTGATACAACAGCTTGTACGTATACACAATGACTGCAGTAGAGAAGGCAATAGAGTTGCTAGAGGGGCACCCATTCTATAACGTCCTAGTTGAATATGTTGCAACAAAAGCCACAAGATATACTCAAGCAAAGATCATATTTGACAAGAGACTTGGAGCAAGTTCAGGAACAGAAAATATGATACGTGATGCAGTATTTGATGCATTAAAACAGAGGCATGTGAGATGAGATTTCGATATGGGACTATTGGTGTTGTTGTGTTGTGTATGGGGCTAGTATTATTTGCAGCTAGTGTATTACCAAACTATCAATCAAACATAGATAAAGCCACAAACGAGATATCTGGCATAGATAGAACAACACCAAACGTTGAATCAAGTCAGGATAAAACACCAAACACCAACATCAATATAGATAGAACAACAAACATCGAAACAGATATCACAGAACGAGATACCAGCTGCTCAATGTGTTATACGGGTATCGTAACTAGAATAGTTGACGGAGATACAATTCATGTAGATGATAATATAATACGACTTGCGATGGTCGATACTCCTGAACGAGGTGAGTCAAACTATGCTGCCGCAACTGCACATACTAGATCTACATGCCCTATTGGTACAACAGCACTAGTTGATATAGATGATCTGCAGATACAAGATCGTTATGGCAGACAGATAGCAAAGGTGACTTGCAGCGGTACAATACTGAACGAATCACTACTAGTATCAAATCTCGCAGACGTGTATCACTACTTTTGTTCAAGGTCAGAGTTTGCGAGTGAACCTTGGTTGAACAACGAATGCACATAGGATCAGTATCATAGACTGTATGCGTATTTCTTGTATCTTACGCACATTTTAAGATACAATAAAACACGGGTGTAATTTCTAGAGGCAAATTGATTCATTGTTATCGTGTTTGATGATTGGACATAGGCACACCCTTAATAATACGCATACAGTCTCATGAATGAGATAACTAGCATAGTCGAGATGATAAAACACAAGGCAACCACACATATCTTGAGTGAAGTCAATTGGTATGAGATATCTCAGAGATACAAAGATGACATTCAAGAGCTAACAGACAAAGTCAAAGAGGAACAAGAATCGCTCCGCGAAGATATAGAATATCAGACAAGAGAACTAGAAGATGTACTGGAACAGCTGTTAAACCTCTTTGCACATCAGAACAGATGGAATACAATACAACGTCAAGTAAAAAATGACTTGGAGAATAGTACACAGCGAGTCTACAATCTAGACCAAAAGGACTAGCACGCCAAAGTGTAGAGACGCTATCTCTTGCGCAATCAGTATCCTACTGCATAATATCATATGATATCACATGATATCGTACTAGGACTGCTGCTCGGCAGGATTGCATGCGAAGAGATTCTTACAAGGAGGTGAAAGTATGAGAATAAGAAAGAGTATCTCAAACAAGATACAATCCTTTAGCGAGTCTATTGCTAAAGAGACTGTATATAGGATCGTGATGTTTGCAGGAATAGCTCTAACTGGATATGGAATTTATCTACAAGACATAGCAATAATCATATCTGGATCAGCTTTAATAACTGCAAGTGTCATAGGTATAGTAATGTCTATGCAGACCAACAAGATTGCACATACTATCTATGAGCGATTTGATAGACAAGATAAATTGGCGGATATGCGCCACAAAGAGACAATATCAGTACTAAAAGAGATGATGTCAGTACTAAAAGAGATAGTTACACTGCTAAAAGATAGCAAAGAATGTAACGAAAGAATGAGTCAAACACTAGACAGAATCGACAAAAACACAAGTAAACTAGACAGAATCGACAAAAACACAAGTAAACTAGACAGAATCGACAAAAACACAAGTAAACTAGACAGAATCGACAAAAACACAAGTAAACTAGACAGAATCGACAAAAACACAAGTAAACTAGACAGAATCGACAAAAACACAAGTAAACTAGACAGAATCGACAAAAACACAAGTAAACTAGCTGAGAAACTGTAATAGACCAAAAGGACTACACGCCAAAGTGTAGAGACGTTATCTCTTGCGCAATCAATATCTTACTGTATAATATCGTATAATATCGTACTAGGACTGCTGCTCGGCAGGATTGCATGCGAAGAGATTCTTACAGGAGGTAAGAGATGAAAGAAAAAGATACTGGCAAAGTGCCAGATTGGATAGGTATGCCAGAACGTGTACCTTGTAGGCAACTATATCGGAATAGAACAAGATGAATCGAGAAAGAACGTTAGAGAACATCCGTCGTCTCGGTAATACGTTAGCAAAGAATCAACTGTATACCGCAATATTGATGATCGGTACTGGTATGCTCACATCAGCTCTTGTTATTGATGATACACTCTTGTTATCGATAGGAATATCCTTTATAATTGCGAGTGTCGTAGGAATAATAATGGCATGGCAGACCAAAGAGATTGCAGCTGATCTACATCAACGATTTGATAGAATAGAAGATATTCTAAAGTCGAACCATAAAGAAGCTATGCACAACCATAAAGAGACTATGAATAATCATAAAGAAGCTATGCAAAAACACAACGAAACCATATCTATTCTGAACAAGATGGTTGTTGTACTTGAACAAATCAAGACAGAGCTTAGAGAGATCAAAGAATCAAGTAAACCAGAAAAGAGATAGACCAAAAGGACTAGCACGCCAAAGTGTAGAGCCGTTATCTCTTGCGCAATCAGTATCCTACTGTATAATATTGTATAATATCGTACTAGGACTGCTGCTCGGCAGGATTGTATGCGAAGAGATTACCTATGGAGGTAGGAAATATGAAAACAAAGAGTATTCCGAGTGTAAAATCACTCTGGCGCTGCCCCATGTGTGCAGCAAAAACAGCCCTCGATATAGAGGGCAAATTAGGACAGACAAAGAGATTTGATTGTTCTAGATCAGATTGTTGGAACAAAGTCCAACATTGCGTAAAAAACAAAGAGATAGAAAATGTCGTATAGTCATCTAACACTTGAGAATCTACCACAAGTGTGGGAGTACATCAAGAAGACAAGAGACTGCAAAGATGCAATACTAGGTATTCATTTACCTTGCGAAAATGTTACTGAAATAGAGATAGATGACTTTGTAGACCTGTTAAAGATGGTCATGCAAAAGTATGATGACCACGCAAACATTACAGTCAATGCTTCGATTGGGGTCGATTGTGATTGTGGTACACAACATCTAGTTCCAATGAATAACATTGTCGAGTACATAGAGAAATACTATAACAAGGCAATAGAGGCATGAAGATAAAATACTACAACCATACCGTATGTCTAGAAGACTATGACCCAGAATATAATGCAGTTGGAGAGTTATCAGATGGTCATCCAGATCCAAATCAAGAACATACTTGGGAATCAGAGAGAGATCTAATAGACTGGAACATGAATTGGATAGAAGGACTCTACAAAGAGATGTGGCGACTAACAAGTCTCTGTGATACCAAAAAAGCAATATGGAAGGCCTATACAAGTTGGCAAGATGCGATACACTACACACAAGAGATAGTAAATCACATACGAGATGTAACAGCAAGTAGAGATCCAGACTATAAAGAAGACAATCCAGAACTAAAAGAGATCAATGACTGGTACACAATGTGCCAAAAATGTATGAAACAGACAACGTTCTACATGCAAGACGAGACCAACTGTGGAACTTGGTATTGCAGCGTATGCAAACACATGAAAACATAGGAGGTAACAAAATGACCAACGAATGTGTATCCTGGCATGTAAAGATAGAACGTGCTGGTGATGATAGAGAACCATGTACGCGATGTCATACACCATTTGATGATCCAAATGGAGAGGCATGGGTACTAGTTGTAGAGCAAGATGGACTGTGTCAAGAGTCCAAAGCACAATGTGAGAAATGTATGAGAAAGTTCATGAAAGAAGCCCAGGAAGCAGATGAACATGAATGAGTTAGAAAAACTAGCAATCCAACTGGATCAGAAACTACGAGCGCTAGAATGGGAAGAGAATAGATTTCAAGAACTCAAACTAGACTATCGTGCAGATAGTAAAGTAGCGAGTATATTTCTCAGACTACACCAAGTAAGAGACGAATTAGCAGAACTAACCCCTGATGACTATGAATCATGCAACATACGGTGGAGAGATATAGAATGACATTCTCAAACCCATATTGGAATCTACGTGTATTACACGCCAAAGACGGATCAGGCTGGACAAACGTTGGATTTGAGAGCTATGATGAAGTTATAGAACATATGCACAAACTCAAAGAAAAACACGCACCTCTGATATACTGTATAGAGAGAATAGACGATTACGGCACAGAATACGTAAAGAAAACGATCCTAGAGTGTGAGGAATTGCACTGATGAAATATATAGAATGTAAACAATGCGATAAATCTATGGAAGAACACTGTGATTTCGTAGAGTTCTGTTCAGAAATGCTGTCTAGAGTATATGGTTGATGAAAATAACGGACATGGACATCTGTTTTATCTCTCTTGATGAATCAGGAGAGATCAAAACAAAAAACATAGATTTAGGCAAACTAGAAGACATCAAGACAGAACAAGAATTTAAAGACAAGATAAAGGCAGAACTCGAGTCAGACATAGTAGATGATAATGACTGAACTCGAAAATATGTGTACCGAGCTAGAGTATAGCTTGAAAAACATAGGCTTCCAAAAAGATAGATTCTACAAAAAAGGGGATCTGATACAAAGAATGATGATAGGAATAGTATTCCAAAACATCGAACAATCTAGAGATACTTGTCAGGTCTAACAGGTGAATATCATGAATAAAACCATGTCAATGCTCTTTGAAACAAGTATCAAAAAATGGCGACATCCAGTGAAACAAGACAAATTCTCCGATAGGTTTCAGGAATGGGTAAAAATTATAAACCCTGATTATGTCTATCAAGAAATTCAACGACAGATAGCAATGTCTAATGAAAATATAGCAAATCGTCAAGAAGAACTAGAAACCGCATTAAAGAACTTGGATACAGCCATTAGTGAGCGAGAATATTGGTTACATTGCAGATACATCTATGAAAACTCGGTGATGTGTAGTGACTGAGTTAGACCTAACCAAACTCGGATACAGAGAGATAGCAATAGTAAGAGACTTGTTAGGTTGTGTAATGAATAACAGATACACACACCTTGCCAAAGCAAACTTTGATGACTCTCAAATCAAAATAGGAATAGATATAGACAAATGTGTATTTCTGTTTAACGAAGATGGTAAAGTCCTAGTAGAATACAACAACAAACTACATCTGGTCGTAACATGTTCTGAATGTGGTAACGAAGCAATAGAGACGGACTGGGTACCAGAAAAAAACTGCAAAACCTGTCAAGTGATATCTGAATTCTATGCACTGTATGACCACTATTCATAACACTTCAAGGCAATGACTAAAAGTACATACAATAGATACAAAACTCTCAAAAACGTATTCATAAAGCAACCATTCTATACCATGATGCTTGCATTTGGTATATTTGGAATGTTTGCATCAGAGTGGAACATATACCAAGATCCAAATCTGCTACTCACGATTGGCATAGCTTTTATTAGTTCAAGTGTGGTAGGACTAGTTATGGCTTGGCACAGTGATAGAATAGCAAGTACATTGCATGAGCGATTTGATGAACAGAACGAGATCATGAAGTCAAATCACAAAGAGAGTATGTCTGTACTCAACAAGATGGTCGATGTACTTGAGCAAATCAAAACAGAGCTTAAAGAGATCAAAGAATCAAGTAAACCAGAAAATAGATAGACCAAAAGGACTAGCACGCCAAAGTGTAGAGCCTTTATCTCTTGCGTAATCAATATTCTGTGTACAATATACGATATACGATATTGTACAACAGAACTGCTGCTCGGCAGGATTGTATGTGAAGAGATTCCCTATGGAGGTAGGAAATATGAACAAAAATATGAATGGCTCATCAGAGCCAATACAGAACATTCGTGTTCTACCAATAAATCCGGTGGAGTTTATTCCAAGGAATGTCCCACGATTTATTGAGACTCGTAACGAGTCTGCAAGACTCCAAGTTGCAATGGAGTCAACTGATCCGCTACTTTTGGTTGGACCAAAAGGAATCGGAAAGACACTCTGCATTGATGCATTTGCAGCAAAGCTCAATGTACCGCTGATTCGATATGACTGTTCAGATGGTACGAAAAAGTTTGATCTCTATGGACGATTTACTATAATCGGACATGAGACGGTGTACAAACCCGGCATACTAGCTACTGCTATAGAGACAGCAAACCAGTTCGGTACAGCCGTTCTAGTACTAGAAGAGGTAAATGCGCTAAACGGTGCAATGCAAAAGGTACTGAACTCGCTATTAGATTATCGTCATTCGTTGATGATAGAAGAGTTGAACAAGGTGTATTCATTGAGAGATGGTGCCAATCTCTTGATATGTGCTACAATGAATCCCAGTACGTATGGTGGCACAAACGAACTGAACGAAGATCTAAAGTCTAGATTTGCCATCTGGAAGTGGAAGTATCCTGAAGAGAATGAAGAACGTGAAATACTCAACACACAAGGTATCCCAGAGTTGTTTGTAACTCGAATGTTACAGTTTGCTCAAGATACGAGAAATACTGCAGCTGCAGGAAAGATAGAATATGCGCTATCACCACGTGATCTAGACATGTTCTTTAGACGATACCGCATATATCTTGGCAGACCAGAGTTTGGACTCGATACCGTATTTGAAGAGTGCATCTTGAACAAGTATGATGCGGCATCAGATATAGAGTATATCAACGATCGAAGACAGTCTATATTTGGCAAGGATGTATCAAGATAATGTCTGTTATGATAGAGCGATATGAAAAAACTGCAAATATAGTAAACAACATCAAAGGTACCAAGTTTACTCTACTGTGCGGTGATGGTAGAGATATCTTGTGGAAGAATAGCGAGATCATGATAACTGACAAAGATACACTGACCAATCTAGAGCACTCACTAGCTCACATCATGTATGATTCTAGAGCACCAACAAACAGTACAATCATCGAGATAACAAAGACAGATCAAGGACATGATGGCTCGGCATTCTTTAAGGAGATATTCTATACACTAGAAGCAGAGCGAGTCGAGAGTAATTGGGGTGAGATATACTATGGTTCACATCAAGAGTTTGAACGACAGAGAAGTGAACGTGGTACAATGGATAGTGGTGAACTCGATCCAATGCGTGCAATACAGTTTGCTAGAAACGGTAGTATCGGCAAACTAGAGGGTACACAGTACGAGCAAGCCATACAATACATCAATACTGTACACGGTATGGACAGCAAGGTATCACTCAAGCTTGCCATAGAATACTATGAAAAATATGTCAAGGATTGGCTAGATGTACAAATATCAAAGATACGAGAAGAGCATTTAGAGAAACTCGTACAGAGAATAAAAGATCACTTTGAAGAACAGATAGAGGAACAAAAGAGAGAGCTAGATAGAACTGGAGATAAAAATGTACGGAAACGCATAAACGAGTTGTACAAAGACATGAGCAATACAATAGAGAACAAGACCATACATGACATACGCATATCTAGCTGGGATGTAGAAAATATCTTGAAAGACTATTCGACGAGAACACGTCAGGAATGTCATGAGAATAGTCCTAAAAAGTTGTCCAAGAGTACTGTACAAAGTATTCAAAAGAGAGATATGGACTCTTTGGTCAAACAAGGCAAGAAAGCAACTGCAAAGATCAATAGTAAGATCAAAGAGATCAATCGTCCTGTACAACCCAAACTTGCAAACCTTGCAGAAAAGATACATGTCTCGAATAGACCTGAAGAAGAATATACCATAGATTATGAGACATCATACAGATTGCGCAAGTTGATCAACGAGGTTAAAGCAAGTCGTACACAAGTATACGACATGCAAGGAAATATGATAGATGTTGATGAGTATATCCAAGATATCATCAATACCAAACAAGGTATCTATTGGGAAGACGAAGAACCTAGTAAGGGACTAGCTATTGTAATTGGCATAGATTGTTCAGGTTCTATGCCAGATGGTGCAATGCAGGCTTGTCGAGACATGTGTGCTACAATACTATACGCAACCCAGCGACTCAAAGATGTAGCAATAACATTTGTACCATGGAGTACAAGTAACAGTCGACACGATTTGTACGCCAACGAGTTTACGACACTAGACGAGATCAAATGCATATCAAAGAACTATGAGCCACAAAATGCCAATGATCTAGCACATCAATATCTAGACAGAGTCATCGCGAAGAGCAATGCCGTAAATAAAGTCATCATAATGATGACTGATGGTGAACCATACTGTCATGGAATAGATCCAAATGTGCTCTTTGCAAATACTGTAGAAGCAATAAGACAGAGTAAGTTGAGAGGCAATCTAGTGTATGGCGTATTTCTGAACTTTGGCGCCAACGAAGATAGGGCAAAAAAGATGGCAGGCATGTATCGTAGTAACTTTGTATCGTGCAATACAATGAACGATGCAAGCAAGGCTGTCATCGAACTGACCCAGAATCACATCTTGAGAGCTATCTAGAATATACGAGTACGAGATCAGGATAGACCAAAAGGACTAGCACGCCAAAGTGCAGAGCCGTTATCTCTTACGCAATCAATATCTCATTTGAGACCATGGCTCGATGGGATTGCGTATGTGGAGATTCTCACAAGGAGGTGAAAGTATGAGAATAAGAAAGAGCATCTCAAACAAGATACAATCCTTTAGCGAGTCTATTGCTAAAGAGACTGTATACAGGATCGTAATGTTTGCAGGAATAGCTCTAACTGGATATGGGATTTATCTACAAGACATAGCAATAATCATATCTGGATCAGCTTTAATAGCTGCAAGTGTCATAGGTATAGTAATGTCTATGCAGACCAACAAGATTGCAGGTAATCTTTACAATCGAATTGACAAACAAACTGCACTCTTGGAATCAAGCCTCAACAAGATGGTTGCTGTACTAGAACGAATGGACAAGAAACTGGACAAATTAGACACAATAGATACAAAGCTGGACAAATTAGACACAATAGATACAAAGCTGGACAATATAGACAAGAAAATGGACTAGCACGCCAAAGTGTAGAGCCGTTATCTCTTGCACAATCAATATTCTGTGTACAGTATACCATACTGTACAACAGGACTGCTGCTCGGCAGGATTACATGCGAAGAGATTCTTACAGGAGGTAAGAGATATGGAAGCAATAACACAGCTACGCCCTAGTGGAGCAAAAAATAATGATTGTACTCTAAGATCAAGTTTTCGGCTTGATCGTATACGCAAGCGTGCAATTAGTTATCTGACCCAGTCAGGTAAGAAGGATCAAGTAGCAAATGTACCACGTGAATACCCTACACAACAGAGTCAATTACGTGGACTTGATCTGGTAGTACGAGGTAACATACTACGATCACATCTAAACGATGTGTTTGAGAATGTTTACGTCAAGACTATCCGCAGAACAACTCCCCATACTATCAAAGTCGAACACGACCTACTAGATGACAGTATGCTGAGAGATATCTGCAAACTGTATGAAGACTCGGACTTGCAAGTCGACATACGCAAAGTCTCGCGCTGGTAAAAGCATGTACGAGAATAGTATCTCGCATGAGGTACTATTCTTGCAAGACTTTGTTTAATACATCTAGGTATAATGCTTATCTAATTTGCATGGCTTTACTAGACATATTTGATATATTGATACTATAGACTGTATGCGTATTTCTTATGGCTCATGTATATTTTGAGGCACTGTAAAGCGTACATGGTATTTCTAGAGGCGAATTCATCAATTGTCACCATATTTGATAATGTGGGAAAGACGCTCTCAATAATACGCATACAGTCTTATATATGCACAGAAAAGTAAAACTCTTTTTTGGTAAAAACACACCATCACTTTCGACACATCATAAAGCATTTAAGATACATGTGTGCAACTATGCATGTTGTTACAACAAAAGATCATCGAGGATATGTCAAGATCCCACAAACGTCAGAATGGTATATTTTATACAGCAAATAATCCATTTAAACTAGTACCATTCAAGAGATGGGCAAAGAAAGTATGTCTAACCGAGAATGCAATATTAGAACCATTTGCAGGAGCAAATAATATAATCAGGATGTTACAGCAAGAGAATCTATGCAACGATTTTCGTTCCTATGATGTTGAACCGAAGGATAAACTAGTTGAAAAGAGAGACACACTATATAATTTTCCTGTAGGATATAACGTATGTATTACCAACCCTCCGTGGTTAACTAATTATTCGGCAAGACGAAATAATATATTTTTTCCTAAAATTGAGTACGATAACATATACAAGCATTGTTTGAAACTTGCGTTAAAAAACTGCGAAAATGTTTGTTTCATTATTCCTGCCACCTATTTGAGAACTGGTCTTTTTTTTTGATAGATTGAATAGTGTCATCTTTATAAACAATAGAATGTTTATGGACACGGACAATCCTGTATGTTTGGCATTGTTTACACAAAAAAGTAACAGAATTAACATCTATAATGATAATACATTTATTGGAACTTTTAAATATTTACACTCACTAGTGTCTAGTAAAAATCATAGTAATAAAAAAATTATATTTAATCATCCAAACGGTAAATTAGGCCTTATTGCATTTGATAATACTAGAGCACCATCAATAAGGTTTTGTAGAGGCGACGAAATTAAACGGGCCATAAAACATAGTGACCGATTGATTACTAGAATTGATGGTGATTTCAAATGTAACGATACTATAATTAATAGATTAAATTTTGAGTTGAATAGAATTCGTAGGGAAACCCATGATGTATTCTTTGCTCCATTTAAAGGGTTACGTAAGGATGGTAAATATATAGTCGTGAACATAATAATTTTCTTAATGTTCAGTATCACAATTTGGTGTTATATGTTCTGCCAGAGGTAAATTCCGTCTATGACCCCACATGTGCGAGAGTAAACAAGAAAACAATTCCGTTCGTGACTATAGAAGACGAATAGATTATGAATTTGTGAGGAGATTGATAAATGAATATACCTGACTTTGAAGGTGAACGTCATAAGCAACGAATAAAAAATTGGGAACAAAATGTAATATCAAAAACACAAATAAAGACTTTTTGTAAAAATACAGGAAAAGATTATGATGCAGTAATGAAGAAAATTGATGCAGATATGGATTTTAGATGGTTTTTTGTGATAGATCCCATAAGACAGAACATACATGAAAAAACATTTGGAATGTTTATACGAAAAATTAAAAATACAAAAAACATAAAAAAATTTTGGCGATTGCTCATTTCGAGCCCCTAAGCGTGTATTGCATCAATAAATCAAACAGATCGCACTCTCGGTTCTTGCATCACCACTCCCTCTCTTTGAGATACAGTAAGAATTTCTTTGAGCTCACCCCACGATGCTTCACCATGTTTAATTTTGTAAAGCCCCAGAACCCTTCCATTCCGTTGATGTGCACTTCGTCCCTAGCAAAGATATTCTGGTGATCAACTGATTCTCGCTGGTATCCATCAAAGACCCGTGCATCATACACGTCATTTCCCACCTTAAGAAGAGATATCAAATATATCAAAACTTACATCTAAATTTGATCATATTTGGTTAGGGGCTCGAAATGAGCAATCGCCAAAATTTAATACATATGAAATGCAATTAATTAATGGTGCTGTGGTAAAAAAGTCTGATCTAGAAAAAATGGATTCTGATATAGTGCCCTCTTGTAAGAGTATTGACTTTTATCTAAAATGTAATAATAAAGATGTTTACATTTATCACAAATATACTAAAATCGGTGGTGGACATCAAGATAATCAATATGATGACTTGAAACAATTCATTATGGCTGCAAACAGTTCCACAAATCGTAATATCATCTTCATCGCAGTGGCTGATGGTAATTTTTACAATTCCAAAAATGGTAAAGCAAACACCACTAAAATTCAAAGACTCAAAGATATCGCTAACGGGAAAACAACATTTGCAATGACAAGTAAAGAGTTACCTAACTTTTTAGAGACGCTATGACCACGCATCACAAATATGATTACAAGTTTTTACATTTGGAGAGCAATCTGTTTATGAGGTAATTCTTAGGGAATGGCTACTATTGTTTGAGATATAACATATAGTGTTCGGAAAAAGTAATTTTATGGTCAAATTTTCTTGACATTGTATTGTATTACTCAATTTCTGTACAGAATATCATGGTTCAGAAATATGAGGATCTCTTTCAGGCCTGCAGAAGCAGTGAATACAAACAAATACGTGATAGGATCGTAGCTGTAAAGATGGTTTTGGTTCACAAACACACAAAAGTACATGTGGCAGAAATCTTTGGAGTTAGCGAACCAACAATTTACATTTGGATCAACAAGTACAACAAAGACGGAATCACAGGTCTGAAAGACCAACCTCTTCTGGAAGACCACCAAAAGTATCAGACGAAATACTTGAAAAATTGATTGATGAACAAAAGCCTACATTTCCATTAGAGATGAAAAGCATAGTCAAAGAAAAGACAGGTGTAGAGTATCATGGAGATAGTTTACGGTACAGGATGAGAAAGCTTGATCGGTCTTCCAAAGTTGCTCAAATATATTATGCGCATCGAGCTACAACCAGAGAGATAAAGAAAGTACAAAGAGCACGTTCTAAAGAGATTTCACGTCTAAGAAAACGTGGTTACATTATATTTTCTATGGATCAGTCAACAACAAGTCGCGCAACTCTCAAAGGCAGAGTATTTTGGGCAGAACGAGGAGTAGAAATATTTGTGCCCACTACGAACTCTGGCAAAAAAATAGTAATCTTTGGAGCAATAGGGGAGAATGGAGAACAATACTTTGAACTACATGAGAGAGCAAATAACCAAACAATGATGAAATTCATGGACGGTTTTATTAAGCGACACAAAAAATCAGGTTGGATATTAGATCAGGCGCCGTGGCATACATCACCAAAAATTATAGCACATGCCAAAAAAATAGGTCTCGAGTTGCTGTTTTGTCAACAGCAGTACCAGAACTTAATGCAATCGAAGAGTGGTTCTTTTAACTTAACGGGGGGGGGGGTCGATGGTTTTCACGCAATATTCTCTAAAAATTTTACAAGTTATGAAAAATGGTTAGATTGCCCATTGCAGATTATTAATGTTTTAAATTGCATACAGGACGTTTCTTGAAATACATGCATCTTAATCTTAATCCCCCGATAAGTTAAAAGAACCGTACCGAGTGTCGGGGTTGGTCTGGGATCTGACGCTGAATGTGTCTCGATCTATTTGGGAATAATGTCCTTCTGTGCTCTTGATCTCGATTGATTTTTGAGTTCTTGCATTCATTGCGGGGACGAAGCGTTGTTTTTCAATATAAAGAGTTGGGAGATGCTGTTGTTTGTGTGGTTACTAACTATTCATATCGACCGTGATCTAGTATATATACCAAAGTGCAAAAGTATTTTCCACGATTTGACAATAAATTACTCTAACCGAAACCTTTATCGATCAGATGTTTTTCTGTATTTGTAATGGGCACACACTTTCAAGGATTAATGGAAGCGTTTCAAAAAGAAAAAGATGATACCAGTTTCTCAAAAAGAGCGTTGGCGGTAATACTAGTCAAAGTTAAAAAAATACCTATAGACGAAGTAGCAGAAATATTTGGTTGTGTACCAAAAACGATAAGGAACTGGTTAAATCGATACAAGGAAAGAGGCATCAATGGCTTGAGAGATCGTCCAAAAACAGGTAGACCAAGAAAGATTTCCAAGTTGCAAATTTTAGCAATAGTTTTGCACATGCCCCAAAAACACCCAATCATCATAAAACGAATTATCTATGATCTAACAAAAATCGAGTATTCTGTGTGGAGCATTAGAAGAGTATTACGTGAATTGAAGCTTACCCGAAAGAAGCCCAAGCCATATTACATAAATCGAGCTAGTGCAGAAGACACTCAAATATTTCAAGATAGAGTACTTTTAAAAATACAAAAAGCAAAAAGAAAAGGCATACCAGTATTTGTTTGTGACGAAGTCCAAGCCAATTATGACGACAATTGTAACTATATGGTATGGGAGTTTAAATGGAAAGATGCACGTGTTCCATACGTAAACCAATATGAAAGTGTCAGATACTTTGGAGCTCTTGATTCAGACGGCAATCTATTTACAATACAATATGAGGATAATTTTACAGCAGATATGTTTAGGATATGTTTGAACATGCTTTACGACAAATGCGGTAAATTTATGATAATAGCAGATGGAGCTAAAGCACATACTGCAAATAATGTCAAAGAGTTTTGTGAAAAGAAAGGAATAGACCTAGAAATTCTTCCTGCTGGACGTCCAGAACTCAATGCAATAGAGACAATATGGTACATGGGGAAAAAGGAACACGTAAATGGCAAGTTTTATCCAGATCGTAGAGAATTAGTGTCAAAACTCAATGAATTTTTTAGTCAAAAATTCGATATTGACCTAGTAAAATACTTGAAAAGAAAGGTTGATGACTAGTAAACAGTCGCAAATCGATCATAATATGGATATACAAGACAATTGCATGAACTTTAATAATTACAATCTCATCTTTCGTTTAAATTAACTAACTCTTTATCAATTTCTTAGTTAAGTAATAGACAAACAGAGTGCTTGGAAACAAAATTTAGACCAATACGTTTTGGGACACAGTTTTGGAAAATACTTTTGCACTTTGGTATATCTGAGTCGAAATTTGAATAGATATGGACAATAAAGAAATTGAGATCATTGAGTTAAGATATCTTAATGAGATCAACTGGCACTTTACAAATGAAATGGATAAAATCATTAAACTATTACAAACAAAAGATATCATAAAGGACCACTGGAAACATATATTCGATAGAAAAGACAAGAAAAGTCAGACAGGTGAAATGTCAAGAGGAGTAGAACGTGTATTTGGGGCATTTTTTCCAAATACATGGTTGCCAAACTCGACTCCTGTGGGTGCAGATTTCATGTTTGAGACAATCGATTCAATAATACATGTTGATACAAAGACTGCTAAATTAGATAATGAAGTAGATCATAGAGGTAAGGTCGCTCTTAGTTTAAATCAAACCAGCTATTATCTAACTATAGATGATAGAATTAGTGGTAATTTACCACAGTTTTATAATTTACCAAACAGCACAGTAAAGAAAAAACTAACAACAACGTATATGATTCATACTGTTTATGATGAAAAAGATTATACTGTGTGTTGCATAGTACTGATTTGTGTTCCAAACGGTCAATTACATTCAGTGTATGGAGATGACATCATGGATAGAGGTAAAGCAAAAGATAATTCATTTAGATACAGGTATGGAGATCAAACATTTAGATTATTAAACGGACACATTCCTAGATACACAGTACCATTTTGTAAATCTAAAGAGATAAAACATAAAATCACATCTTTAAAACTGTAACATCTTTACCAACTATTCTCTTAATTATATTAATGTATGTGGGATTTAATTCAATACCTATACTGTTGTTATGTAGTGATTGTGCTACTTTAAGTGTAGTTCCAGATCCACAGAATGGATCTAGTACAATTCCATTTTTAGGGCAACATGCTTTGATACACATCTCGGGTAATTTTTCAGGAAAAGGAGCAAAATGCTTCTCTTTAATTGATGATGTGGCCATCTCCCACACATCACTAGGATTCTTACCCTTTTCATGATGTCGAACTGTTTGCAATACATAATGTTGTTCGGTCATGATATTATCGTATTTCGTATTGCCTAATTCTAATATCTTTTTTAGTTTGTTCCATTGTATAGGATCAGGTAAAGAACTACCGCCATCATCTAATCGAAACCAATGCCCAGCTGTATGTGTGGTACCTAGTTTATAATCTATGTGTGGAATATCGACACCGATCTTTTTTCTCTGTGTACGAAGCATTTTAATAATTTCAATCTTTTCTTGTTTAGTAATGTGATGTTTACGTTGTAAAGAATAATATTCACCATTTATGTTTAGTCGACCACCTGCACTTGCACCTACATTGATCGTTTGCTGACCCTTGAACTTACCATTATATTCTTTTGTGCGAATCATTTTTGAATATTTTTCAAAGTCTTTAATAGATATTGTACGAGGTAGATAATCATTTAATGTTTTTTGTTGAGTTTTATGAGGTATACGTATTTTATCTAGATCAAAATAATAATCAGGCGTAGTATAGTTATCAGTATCTTTCACAAACATGTAAATAACTTCATATGCATTAGTAAACCGATCTGTTATGGGACTTGGATTTGGATTTGTCTTATGCCAGATGATCTTATTTCGTATTACGTATCCATTCTCAACCATCTTTATGGCTAGTCGCTCTGGGATCATCTGTAATGATTTACGATGGTATTTGTCACCTATGTTTAGAAAATATACCCCTGTATTCTTTAAGACCCGATACAATTCCATGTTTATTTCTAACAATTTTTCAATATATTCTTCTGGTGTGGATTCTTTTCCTAATTCACCATTTGTTTGGTAGTCTCTTTGATTCCAATATGGTGGCGAGGTAACAGCCACATCAACTAACCCCGAGGGCATGTTTTGTAGTGCGTGTAATGCGTTTGTATTCAATATGATTGGTGCATGTGTGTTGGAAAACAACTTGTTGATTGATAATTTGTTTATGGGCAATGAGTTTTTTAGTAATGTTTTTGTCATAATTTACACCCGTTTTAAGAATCTGATTTGGATCTTAAACATATTATGATCTGGGACTAGATCCCATTCGATTTGATCACCTGCTAACAAATTAAACTGTTTAACTATGTGTGATGGGATAGTGACCCGTAAAGAGTTACTTTTATTGGCATGTACTAGGTTTGTTTTTTCTCCCATTCCATATGTAGTTATACATACCATAATATAACCTATGTGATAACCTAACTGAAAGATTCTGTAAACTTGGCGGGTGGTGGTTTTTTCATAAAAACTCAGCTCTGTTCAATGAATATTTTTGCAATATGATGGTTTAGGGATGGTCTACATGAAAACACACCATATGTACAATTCGGAATCAATTTCACATTAAAATTAAAGCTTGTTGTACTGAAATGTTGTTTTTTACTACAAAATGAACAAGATTCTGACAATCAAAAGTTAGAAATCATTAAAAATCAAAGGTTTGCAAGTATTTGTTTTTTAATTATTCGCAAGTTATGTGCGGCAACCCTAAATAACAATTCTTGAACCATGTGTTCCCACAATATCGATTTTAGACCTTCGCCAAACAGACGCTTCATTGTAGAAAATACACCTTCCGATGCAGAGCGCTCACCATAACCGTTTTTTCTCCCCCATCTTGCTTGATTTTTTAATCTATCTTTTTTTGTGATCTTTGTTACATCTTTGCATTTTGAGCCAAAAGTTAACTGAATCTGAGCAGTTTTACTTCTAACAGTTTCAAGATATGTTTTGGCAGTGTATCTTATTGGAATTATTGGTTTAATCCCACGCTTTTTACAGTACTCAAAGATTTCAACTGTGTCGTAGCCTTTATCAGCTAGAATTTTAATCTCTATGTCATTAATATTACAACATTTTTGGAGCATACCAAGCGCAAATTCAACGAGTTCAATAAATTGAGATGAATCTGCTTCAGAATCGGTTGTAATGGTACATCCTAGTATTGCCTTTGTTTTTACGTCTATGATTGGGTGTAATTTAACAAATCCTTTCTTCTTTACTTTGTCCTTTTCTTTCTCGAACCTAAACTCGATCCATCTACCGCCTGCGTGTTGTGTAAATCCAGAGGCATCCAGGGAAAGAATGACTTCTTTAAAATGATCTGCAACTACGATATCATTTAAAATGTCTACCTCCTTGTCATTTATTCTAGTAAATAATGTAGTATAAGCTGGTATATCGAAATCAGGAAAAAATCGTTTTAATTCGTCTTCTAATTCTCTATATGATAATCCTCGCTTAGCTCTTATCATTGCAGCACATCTCAAAAAAGATTCCGAATAGGCGTATTGACCGCCACGTTTCTTTGCGTTCATCTTTTTTAATTCTTTACTAAACAGTTCTGCAAGTTCCTCAATATCGATTACTCCAAATTCAAATAATAACAAAACATATCTGACTGTTGAACCATTACTAAGTTGCTTTGCTATTCTTCTTATTTTATTTCTTTCTTTATTTTGAACTTTTTTATCTTTTAAAACTTTGAATGTTGACTTGTTTTTACGTTTCAATATCTTGTAGAAAATAGATACCCTATATAGATCTTTTCATTTAATTTTAAAATTACATCACAAAAAATGAAATCATAATTAAAAGCAAACTAACATGCAATTTAATTTCATAATCTCTAATCATCTTCGAATTTGACGCAGTTGAGTATCAACTAATGAGAAATTTTGCGGTTTTGTGCCTATTCATTGAACAGAGCATAATATATGCCAACTTTGATCTTTCTTTTTAGTTGATGCCAATACTCTTCGATTGCATTAAGTTCTGGTACTGCTGTTGACAAAACAGCAACTCGAGACCTATTTTTTTGGCATGTGCTATAATTTTTGGTGATGTATGCCACGGCGCCTGATCTAATATCCAACCTGATTTTTTGTGTCGCTTAATAAAACCGTCCATGAATTTCATCATTGTTTGGTTATTTGCTCTCTCATGTAGTTCAAAGTATTGTTCTCCATTCTCCCCTATTGCTCCAAAGATTACTATTTTTTTTTTGCCAGAGTTCGTAGTGGGCACAAATATTTCTACTCCTCGTTCTGCCCAAAATACTCTGCCTTTGAGAGTTGCGCGACTTGTTGTTGACTGATCCATAGAAAATATAATGTAACCACGTTTTCTTAGACGTGAAATCTCTTTAGAACGTGCTCTTTGTACTTTCTTTATCTCTCTGGTTGTAGCTCGATGCGCATAATATATTTGAGCAACTTTGGAAGACCGATCAAGCTTTCTCATCCTGTACCGTAAACTATCTCCATGATACTCTACACCTGTCTTTTCTTTGACTATGCTTTTCATCTCTAATGGAAATGTAGGCTTTTGTTCATCAATCAATTTTTCAAGTATTTCGTCTGATACTTTTGGCGGTCTTCCATAAGAGGTTGGTCTTTCAGACCTGTGATTCCGTCTTTGTTGTACTTGTTGATCCAAATGTAAATTGTTGGTTCGCTAACTCCAAAGATTTCTGCCACATGTACTTTTGTGTGTTTGTGAACCAAAACCATCTTTACAGCTACAATCCTATCACGTATCTGTTTGTATTCACTGCTTCTGCAGGCCTGAAAGAGATCCTCATATTTCTGAACCATGATATTCTGTATAGAAATTGAGTAATACAATACAATGTCAAGAAAATTTGACCATAAAATTACTTTTTCCGAACACTATATGAAGTCTAGGATTTATAAGTAATGTGTGTTGACTATACTTCATGTCTACATCAGATTGGAATGAACAGGATTTGGAAATCTGTAGAAGATATGACGAAAAAGTGAAACAGGGGAAAATGGGATACACCAGAGTTAAAGTAAAATAGGTGTTCATTTTTCGGTTCTTTTAACTTATCGGGGGTATTTGAAATTTAGGAAATCTCTTGGAAATTTGCTGTCGGTGGCGACCCTACAAACGATTCACAAAAAATTACACATTATTAAACAATTCATCTTGAATTATTTAAATTTTCGATATTTGGGTTCTGTTGCATCTTCGAGACCTGCTAATTCAAACATAAAAGATCACAAGATCGGAATCAATCCAAGATCCCATATCAATTGAAACCCAGATCTTGAGCACTAGTTTGCATACCATTCATACTGTTCAGATTGACAAGATCGCATATGTTTATAAACACACACATCTCCCAAAAGTAAGAATGAAAATTCTAATCTTGAGTCTTACTGCAGTATTGAGTATCATATCATTTGGTCTAGTAGATAGTGCGTATGCAGAACACCCAGCTGAAAATCCCAACGATAACATTGCAATAGATGTTAGAATCAACAACTGTACCAGCTTTACCATATTTGGAAATGCAGATGAACATGGATTACTTACTGCACACATGTATTTTGTTGAATATCTTGACAACAATCGTAGTTTTCAATACGCTTCTATATTTCCACTTAACATAGTAAATGGGGTTTTTGAACATACATACACATTACCAATATCAGTAAACCATTGGACAATGATGGACTATAATCACAACGTAACAGAAACGTTTTCTACCATAGTGAAAACGGTAGATGAAATACATCAAGGAGAAATACAAATACGCCCTCAATACATATACCAAAAACCACATAGAACATATTTAGTAACATATGAAACTAATTCACTACCAACTTTTTCCATTCTTGTTAGAACCAATCCAGATACTAATCAACTATGTTTTTACAACGCACCAAAACTATCCAAACCTCTTGCTGATTTTGTAAAAGAAGATGATAATCCACAGACATATGTAGATCGATACAACGATGAAGAAGACCCATTTAAGAATTGGTTCGATGCAAACTATCCCCAGTACGACTCCATCTATGAAGCAGTTGGTTTACACCACCCTTCAGTTATACCACCTTTAACACCAATAGAACAACCAAAGACCAAACTACAGATAGCTAATGAACAGATAGATGAATTAGAAACCAAGAAAGAGAAACAGAAAGACAAAAAAGACCAATGGAAACAACGAATGCAAGAATTCAAAGAGGATTTGAGAATGGCATTTGACACAGATACCAAGACTAAAGAACACTTGATACAATTAGCAGAATCATGCAAAGATGCCACAACCGAACTATCTGATTTACAGTCTAGATTTACTATACTAGAATCAAACTCTACACAAACTCAATCTCAACTGAATGAAGCCTTGTTTACCATAGAGAAATTGACAACAGAACTGAATGAAGCCAAAAAGAAGATAGAAGAAGTAGAGACCGAGAATCAAGAATTACGAGATGCAAGTTGATCCCTTTCATCTCACTGATTAAAATGAATAAATGTACAATAAAAACAAAATATTGTACAATGCCAACCAATAAACTACTTGCTGCATTAACCCCCGTAGCCATGAGAGATCATTCCAGATCATTCATTAGATAAAGAAATTTTAATTGGGGGTGTCCCCCCTTAACAGCACATTCCGATAACAAGGAAAATGACATCAGACTCAATATTGTAAAATTCGTTGAACGTCACAAAGATGACAAATATGAGATGGGTGAAGCTCAATTATTTCTATCCGAGTTTCTGCAATGTTTTGGAATCGATCCAAAAGAAGCCAAATTCGAGCATCATCCCAAACAGGGATCCAAAGATCGCATAGACATGTTGTTGCCAGGCAAGCTTTTAGTCGAAATGAAATCAGCTAAAAAAGACATCATAGGTGCATTAAATCAGGCTGAAAGATACAACGGAATGCTACAACGAAGCGATCAACCTGATTTTTTACTTGCATGTAATTTTCAAGGATGGCGACTGCTAGATAAACGAGACAATTCAGAATATCCGTTCAACATACATTGGTTGGTAGAGAACATTGGTCTTTTCTACTTTTTACTAGGTAAACCCATATTTGTAAAAACAGATCCAGTAAATGAAAAAGCTACCAAAATAATGTCCCAAATACATGAATCATTAAAAAAAGATACTGAAAAATCTGGAGAGGGTGCTATTGATTTTCTACTCACTAGATTAGCGTTCTGTCTATTTGCAGATAATACAGGTATTTTTGAAACGAATAGTTTTCAAGAATATATCAAGAATGTTAAAAATGGTAGTGATGTTCGCATGAATTTAGAGAGATTATTTGAGATATTAGATACACCAAAAGAAAAGAGATCCAAATCCATACGTGAACGATTTAATAAATTTCAATACATAGATGGTGATCTATTTAATATGAAAAAAATGAATTTTGATAATCCTAAAGTAAAAATGCGAATTCCAGAGTTTACTGATAAAACACGAGAATTGCTTATTAAAGCAGGTGAATATGATTGGTCCAAAGTCAGTCCAGCTATATTTGGTTCCATGTTTCAAAATGTTATTTCAGAAAATGATAAAAAAACTAACAGAGACAGTAGACGTGAGATGGGTGCTCACTATACCACAGAAGAAAATATACGTAAGGTTATAGTACCATTGTTTCTCAAAGATCTAAATCATGAATTTAACAAGATTAATGAGTCTAATTCTCAAGACAAATTAACAAAGTACAAAGAATTACGAGACAAAATGTCCAAATTAACATTTTTTGATCCTGCGTGTGGGTCGGGTAACTTTTTATCAATAACATACAAAGAGTTGAGGCGTCTCGAAATGCGTATAATAACAGAAATGAGAATCATTAACCCTAAAACAAAAATAGAGTCCAAATTGGATGTGCATCAATTTTATGGTATAGAGATAAATAGGTTTTCTTCTAAAATAGCAGAAGTATCAATATGGATGATGGATCATTTAATGAATCGTGAATTATCTGTACAGTTTGAGCTACCTGCGTATAGGTTTCCGCTCGAAAAGAAGCCACATATTCATAATGTGGACGCCCTTGGTGTAAATTGGAATGATATTTTACCTTCTGATAAATGTGATTATATTTTAGGGAATCCACCATTTGGTGGATATGCCACAATATCTGAAGAACAAAAAATTAGAATAGCATCATTATATAGTAAATATGATATCAAAGATGTAAATAAATTAGATTTTGTATGCGGTTGGTTTATCAAATCTGGAGAATACTGCAATGATAAGAATAATACAAAAATAGGTTTAGTTTCTACAAATTCTATTACACAAGGTGAACAAGTATACCCATTATGGACAATTTTGCTTGATAAATTACAATTATATATAAATTTCGCATACAAATCATTTCCATGGTCATCCGAAACTAAGGAGTTCATGCGAAAGTCGTTTTGAAGACTCGGGACGCCTAGCAACAAAGACATTCCAAATTATAAAGTGATCTCAGGTTTGTGATCTGTGCAATTGTACAATTATACATGTAGAGTCAAAACAGTGAATTATACCTTGATATCTTACAATATCATTCTATAAATCACAATGTTGGTGCGTATTATTTACGCAACTATTCGGTGAGATAATTTCATCTTTTTTAGTTTAGCCTGTTTTTTACGGTTTATCTTTACTCTCCATGCTGCAACAAGCTCTTCTAATCTAGGACTAGGTCTGCCGTGTTCATGATCCCAAAGAACGTGATAGTTGACCAGTGTAGATGCCATCTTGAAGGCATCGTTGTATTGGTCGTCATCTCCTCGGAACATGTTGAACAAGAGTTTAAACTGCTTTACACATCCAACTACGTGTTCTACTGTGGCGCGTTCACTGTCTATCTTTTTGTTGTATATCTCTTGTTCTTTTGTGAGTTGCCCACCTTTGGGTTTCTTGTATTTTATGCCTATCTTGGCACCTACAAAGATATCTCGAATCCCTAGGAATCCCAGATCTACTAGAATGTACAGTCTTTGGCGAAGTGGAGTGTTTGGATCTGTTAACGACATGGACCACTTGCCAAGATTCAGTTTGAGCTCTTTGAATATGCTGAAATCGTGTGTCTTACCAGGAAACGTAGGAGACACATGTACTATCAGTCTCTCTTTTGTACACATCAATAGAGTATTTACCGTATGCATCTTTTTTTTGCCTGATTTGTAGTCATTGCGTATCTCTCTATCTACGGGTGTTGGAACACGAGTGTGTGATCCATCGAACAAGAATGTATGATCCTTTACCCATTTTGCAAGCTCTTTCTTTGTCTTGCATTTACTTATCGCATTTGCCAACTCGTCTGGCGAAAAACCCAAACTTTGAAAAAACTGATTCATGTATGTACAGTACCGGGACACATTACTCTGATCTATACCAAATCTACTGGCAAGATGGCACTGACTGTGACCACTTACCAGTCTCAGAATTGCCAAGAGCATGGCATACTCGGGAGTTAGTTTGGATATTCTTCCACGCACTATGAGAACATTACGAAACTGTCTGTGAACATCTGCTGCCGGTATCCATTCTATAAACAGGCCGAGCAAAAAGTTAAACATGTCAAAATCCAGCTTTGTATGCTCCCATAGAGTCTTTTCATTGCTAAGAATATTCTTACATGGAGGGAGCTCGAGTTCTTTTTTTGCTGCTTTGAGCTGTTCTTCTGCTATATCTGCACGTTCTTCGGCTGCTTTGAGTCGTTGTTCAAGCACTAGTTCCTTGTTCGAGTTAGCCATACTCTTGTTTATTCAAATTGGTATTTACCATAGAGTGTCTTAAAAAATTGTCTTGTTGCGTATTCTATTTTTGGTTAATTTTTTACTCCTCCTCAGATACACGAAACCCGCAATAACTCGGAGAATTTAGTCAGATTTGACCCATCACACATCATATGTGCCTGAAAATGACTTTCGCATGAACTCCTAAGAACAAGGCTGCGGTATCAGTTATCATATTGGGTTTGTCCAAAATAAATGAGCCAATAAAATATCTTTATGATAACGGATCGAATAAAAATTGTACATATATTACACCATATCTTAATAATACAAATAAAAAAAGACCAATTGTTCAATTAAGTAAAAAAATAAACAAATTACCAGAAATGGTTTTAGGAATATCACCATTAGATGAAGGTCATTACATTTTTTCTAAAGAAGAAAGAGATGAATTTTTAAAGAAAGAACCAAAAGCCAAAAAATATATGATGCCATTCTTAGATGGTAGGACATTCATTAATGGAGGAATGAGATATATTTTGGCATTGCAAGATTGTCCTCCTAATGAACTACGAAAAATGTCACATGTTGTGGAGCGAGTAAAATTAGTTAAAGAGTTTCGCTCAAAGAGTAAACGCAACAGAACAAAAAAACTGGCAGATACTCCTTTACTATACGATACTAATAACAAATTACCTGACAAATCATTTTTAGTTATACCACGAGTTAGTTCTGAGCATAGAAAGTATGTACCAATTGATTTTATAGAACCACCAACAATTCCAATGGAAAAGCTTAGAATTATACCAAATGCTACTTTAGAGATCTTTGGACTATTAACTAGTAAAATGCACATGATTTGGTTGGCAAGTATAGGTGGTAGATTAGGTACTGGATTTAGTTATTCAACAAGCGTATATAACACATTTCCTGTTCCAAATGGAAACTGGTGTAAATTAAAAAAATATGCACAAGACATATTGGATATTCGTGATCAATATGAAAAATCCACAATGGCAGATCTATACGACCCAGACACAATGCCACATGAATTGCTTAAAGCCCATCATACATTAGATAAAATAGTAGAAAAACTATATCGTGACAAACCATTTAAAGACGATGATGAGAGACTAGAATTCTTATTAAATGAATATGTTAGAATAGTTGGGACAGAAACAACAATAGAAGAATATCCAACATAAATCCAAAATATACTAATCACACAAACAACAGTATCTCCCAACTCTTTATATTATATCACGACGCTTCGTCCCCGCAATGAACGCAAGAACTCAGAAATCGATAGAGATCATGAACACGGAAGGACATTGTTCCCAGATCGATAGAGACACGTTTAGTGTCAGATCTCAGACCAACCACGACATACGGTACAACGTATCAAGAACGGATCGCGGTCTAGTATGTGAGTGTCCCGATCACCGATACCGCAAAGCAGATTGCAAACACATCAAGGTTGTTCTACACATTATAAAAAAGAACAAGTGTTGGCAGAATAACACTGTTCGAGTCATGGAACGATCTCAACTACTCTTATGTAAGAAATGCGATTCTGGTAGAACAATCAAAAAGGGATTCCGAAACACAAAGAGAGGCAAAGTACAATTGTTTTGGTGCAAAGATTGCAAAAGTCGTTTTACCCCCAATCACGGCTTTGAGAAAAAACAGTTTGATGATGAAATCATAACTGACACAATGCAGATATACAATCAGGGGAACTCTGTAAGAGACATTGCAAACCACTTTGAGATGAAGGGAATCAATGTAAACCCTAGTACCATATATCGCTGGGTATCAGAGTATGGCAAAGAATCATGTGTGTATCTTGATAGTATCATACCGCGAGTTGGTAAATGGTATCGAGCCGACGAGTTATACCTCAAGATATCGGGACAGCAACGACACTTGTACAGTTCCATGGACGATGATACCAGATACTGGATCACTCACGAACTAGCTGATTCCAAGTACATGCATAACACAGATCAGTTTCTACATCAGACTCTGGAACAAACTGGCAAACGACCAACTAATTTCATAACTGATGGTCTACCTGCATACGAAAAGTCTAGCAAACGTGTATTCGGCAAAGAGACACGACACATCAAACACATTCACTTGACAGGCAAACGATCAAGAGATAACAACAACAAGATGGAACGATTGAATGGTACAATCCGAGATCGAGAGGTAGCATTTCGAGGACTCAAGAACGACGATACAAACCTCATCGATGGATTCAGAACATTCTACAACTGTACCAAAAAACATGAGGGTCTGGGAGGCAAGACTCCAGCTGAAGAAGCACTGATCTTGATCGATGGACCCAACAAGTGGAAGACGATCATTCAGAATGCGAGTCTGTACAAGAGATCGTTTTAACCTTTCTTTTTTATACACAAACGTTAAGGTAGATTTCATAATCATTCGTCTAAAATTCGCAGGTCTCGAAGATGCAACAGAACCGATATTTGGAGTATAAATTATGTAATTTTTTAGTTTTTTATCATGATAATTTTGCTGAGTATAATTCCACGAACTCCCCCAAATTCCAAATACCCCCAGATAAGTTAAAAGAACCTATTGATCTATGGCGTTGTTCATGTTCACATAATATTCTGATCTTTTGTTTAATGTTTATCTAATTTGTACTTGACTGATCTATGATTTTACGCAAGACTCGAATATGTTCTGGTGTTGTTCCACAACAACCACCTATGATACGAATCTTTCTGTAGCGTTTAACAAAGTCTCTTAAAATCTCACCCATGCTCTCTGGAGTCATAGCGTATATTGCAGTTCCTCCATCATTCTCAGGCATTCCTGCATTTGGTACCACGAGGATACCGTGCTCATCTTGCTCATCGAGCCATGCTACACTGGGTGTCATCTCTACCGGACCTGTAGAACAGTTTAAGCCAAAGATATCTATTCCCATATCGGATACGGTGGTATATGCAGCTTGAATAGTTGTTCCAAGCAACATCTTGCCATATTGATCTAGTGTAACATTTGCAATGATCGGCACTTTGCTATCTGTCTCTGACATGGCTTGTTGTGATGACTCGATCGCAAGTTTTACTTCTAGTATATCTTGACTGGTCTCGATCAGTAGTGCATCTACGCCTCCGAGAATTAGACCTTTGGCTTGTAGTTTGAATGCATCACGAATATCATCTAGTGTTATCTGACCCAAATCTGGATCATCAGAACTAGGTAAGAATCCTGTTGGTCCCATAGAGCCAATCACATAACGATCAGCGTACTTGTCAGCTGTGTCACGTGCAAGTTTTGCAATATCGTGATTGATCTCTACAGTTCTATCGCCAAATCCGTACTCGTCTAGCTTTATCTTGTTTGATCCAAAAGAGTTTGTCTCGATGCAATCTGCTCCCGCAGCTAGATAACTATCATGAATTGCGGTAATCCATTCTGGATGTGTCAATACTAGTCCATCGTTAAAGCCAGCCTGATCATTTGGAAAGTCTCGTGGTTCTGGATTGTATCTCTGTATCTCTGTTCCCATCGCTCCGTCGAATAACAACACTCTGGACTCTAGCGCAGATAGGAATGGTGTCTTGTTTGGCAAGTTGATCTAGAGTGATTTGTATATGATTTAATTTTTATGTATATTGTGCTTCACTAGATCGACTCTTTTATAGCAGAGATAGTTCTAGTAATATCGATCTACAACCATGACGTTGTAAAACAGAATTCTAGAACGCACATATAACTCGACAGACCACAAGTACATCAAGTATACCGAATCTATTGATTCACAGAATCTAGAATGTTGAAATTAGCCTACAATGTCACGAATTGTAACATTAATGCAACATGTTCAAGTTAACAACCTAATTCGAGCTGCAACGTTCTTTCAGAATGCTGGTATCGCCATAGTCTTTGTATTTATGCCAATAATTGCACGTGACGTTACTAGTTCGATACTAGAGATTGGTCTAGTAGTGGCATCTTTTAGTTTTGCACAAATTCTAGCAGAGATGTATTTTGGTAGGTACTCTGACAAGCTGGGAGTCCGACTATTGTTTATACGGGTGGGCTTTATTGGCTGCGCAATAGCGTTTGGCCTACACATATTTGCAGATGATCTCACTACCTTGTTTCTTGCAAGAGTCGGTGCAGGAATAGCAAGTGGCATAATGATTCCGGCTCTGATAGCATATGCATATGAAGCAAACATTCAAGCAAAACGAGCCGCGACCATAGTGTCTTTTCATGCACTAGGGTGGCTAGTAGGTATTGGAGCAGGAGGTTTTGTAACCGAACTAGATATGATCTTTTTGATCAGTGCGGCTGCGTTTCTAGTGGGTTTGGCGTTTACTGCTAGATTGCCTAGCCCAAAACAGCAGATCGAAGAGTCGGGTGCAACTAGACGCATAATCAGAGAGAACAAGTTCCTCTTTCTATCTCTGTTACTGCGTCATACTGGCGCAACATCTGTCTGGACGATCCTTCCTATAATGATAGTTGAAGAGCTGGGCGGTCAAATATTTCACATCTCTGTAGTGTATGTCGCAAACACGCTAACTGCTTTCATACTGATGAATCTGATGGCAAGTAGAATAAAGATATCTGATGTAACAAAGTTCAAGATTGGAATAGGCTGTACTGCGTTTGTCTTTGTAGGATTGTCATTTGCAACAGAGTGGTGGATGACTATGCCGTTTATGTCTCTGGTCGGCGCAACGTGGGCATTTCTGTTTATTGGTGGCAACTTTTATCTCATGGCAAACAATCCTCACTCTACATCTACGGGAATATTCAGTTCAACCATATCTATTGCAACTGTTATCGGCCCTGTGATATCTGGGATGATAGCATTTGCGTATGGATATACGTGGGTCATGTACTTTGCAATTGCAGTGATCGTCTGTGCCTTTATGATATCGCTCAAGATAAAGGGTTAGGCTAGATGATGATACAGTAAATTTAAGTTGAACCTTTATGATATCGCTCAAAGGTTAGGTTAGACATTATCATGTTCTAAAACTTTATGATATCTGTCTAGCCTAGACCCCATCTACGCATGACCTTGTTCTCGACTCGCTTGAATACAATGCCGTCGATCGTCAAGCCGATTCCCATTATCACCAACATTATGGCAATGACTTGTGATACATCTACTAGTGATCGTGCAGCATATAGTAACTGGCCTAGACCCAAGAAAGCAAAGAGCATCTCTGCACCAATTACACCACGCCACGCAAATGCCCAACCTTGTTTAAATCCTGATATCATGTATGGAAACGCGGCTGGAATCAGAACTGATGTGATCAGCTGGCTACCTTTGGCACCCATATTTCTGGCTGCTTCGATATAGTGAGGATCAATGTTTCTCACTCCTGTGTATGTGTTTATAGTAACTGCAAATATCGCTCCAATTGCTACCACGAATATTATTCCTAGATCGGTTAGTCCATACCAGAGTATTGCTAGTGGTACCCATGCAATAGATGGTATCGATTGGAGACCAAGTACTAGCGAGCCGAGTGTCTGGTTTATTACCTCTTTACGAGCCATCAGTATGCCTAGTGTGATTCCGCCTACGATTGCTATCGCTAGTCCTATCAACAGTCTGGCCATACTGGTCGCAACACCATACACTAGACTGCCATCCATGATACCATGTGCCAGATCTTCAGCTACCTCGTACGGAGATGGAAAGACATTGCTAGGCCAGATATTTATCATGGCAATAGTCTGCCAGACTAGAACCACACCAATATAGAATGCAATCCTGTACAGCAAGTATCGTGCCATGATCATCGACCTGTCTCTGGTCTTAGCTCAGCACGAATCTCTTGTTGGATAGATTCAAACGACCCGTCGCCTGCGGTTCTTGGCCATGGCAATGTGTTGATCATCTCACGTTTGATGCGCGATGGTCTACCGGTAAATACGGCAATCTTTGTAGCCAGAGTTGCAGCTTCTGCAACATTGTGTGTTACAAAGAGGATCGTCTTCTTTGTCTTCTTCCAGATCAACTGCATCTCCATCAGTAACAACTCCCTCGTCTGATCGTCTAGTGCTGCAAACGGTTCATCCATCAATAATACGTCTGGATCCATGGCCAATGCTCTTGCGATTGCAACACGTTGCTTCATTCCGGTTGATAGTTGATATGTATCCGAGTCTGCAAACTTTGTCAACTGCATCATGTCTAGATATCTACGGGATATCTTTGCACGCTCTTGTTTCGGAATGTTTGCCATGCGCAATCCAAACTCAACATTATCTTGGACTTTAAGCCAGGGGAATAGCGCCCCTTCTTGAAAGACCATGATCCTCTCTGGACTAGGTTCTACAACCGGGTGACCGTCAAAGAGTATCTCACCTTCATCAGGACTATCTAGTCCTGCTACAATTCGTAGAAATGTAGATTTACCACAACCTGACGGACCCACCAAACATACAAAGTCGCCTGCAGCAACCTTGATATCTATGCCACCTAGTGCTTTGAGATTATGACTGCCATGTGAAAAATATTTTGATATCCCTCTCGCCTCAAGTTTCGTCATACTAGATCACCTGCCTCGTAAAAGATTTTATCAATGTTATATCCGTCTCTACCTAGATAACCTAACGCGTCTGCTTGTCTAGCAAATTCATGCACAGATTCTGATAGCGGATCTGACGTTACTATGATATTTGATAGGGCGATATCCACAATATGGTCGGACAGGGGCTGTCCTAGATATGATTTAAGGAATCTGTTGAATGTGTCTCTGGTCTCTATGGGTTTCTCATTGATCCATGCAATTGCATCATTATGTGCAGATATAAAATTCGACACTGTTGATGGATTTGCACGAATATACCTTATATCGCCTACAAGTAACACAGACGCAAACCTTTCATTGGCCCACAACTCTTCTTCATAGAATAACCGTTTACCTCCAAGTTCAATCTCTAGTATGGTTGCCCACGGCTCTGCAACCCACGCTCCATCTATATCTCCCTTTGCAAACAGAGTATAGATATCTGGATTTGGAATATTGTATATTATAACTGAGCCGCCTCTCTCTGCTGGGAACAAGCCATATGACTTTAGTGCATTACGTAGTGATACATCTTGTGTATTTCCTATCTGAGGAGCAGCTATTCGTTTTCCATCAAAGTCAGATATATCTAGTATGGCCGAGTCGGACTGCACTACAAAACTGGCTCCTCCACTAGCCGATCCTGATAGAATTCTGATGTTTTCATTAGAGTTTAGGAATCCATTGATTGCAGGTCCTGGCCCAACATATGCTAGATCAATAGATCCTGCAAAGAGAGACTCTATGGTCTGTGGCCCACTATCGAATATTCGAGCTTCTAGAGTTACATTGCCCATCTTTTTTTCAAAAAGTCCTTGCTCAACACCAACTATTGGTGCTATATGACCAATGTTTGGAAAGTATGCTACTCGAAGCGTCTCGTTTTTTGTATCCTCTTGACTCAGAGATACTATCACACCTATGGTTATACATATGCCTGTCAATATGCCTAATATGATCTTCATAAAACAGCGTTATGTCTGGAGGTTAAAAAATCATCTAGTTTTTAGCTCAAGCTATAACAGATATCAAATCATATTTGACGCAAATCATCTATCGATGATCTATATTCATGATAACATACAAGATAGGCAAAGTCAAATCGATGACTCTATCTATGTTGGAACAAAACACAACAACAAAAGAAGGCGATTGATTATAATATTTACAAGTCTATAGAACCAGACATGACAAACAAACTCTTGTTTTGATCATTTGGATCAAGTAGAGATTGTGGGAACGTGAACGGTCTATGCCATGTGCAGAAAAAGTTTACATTCACATCTATCGATTAAGACGTTTCTTGACTAGTTCACTACCTATATACACGATCAAATAGTAAAAAATATTCGATGTTATAAGAAATTATGAAATAGTAAAGTTATTTCTGAACATGGCTGTAGAACTATATTATAAGACAAAGTATGACTCATTGTTTTACTTGTTGCGTCCATGTTGAGCAGCTGTACAGATCCCAAATGTGAGATCATTTTATAATTTGGAATGTCTTTGCCACTAGTCGTCATCAAAATGACTTTTGCACGAACTCCATATTTTGATAACCAAAATGTCTTCATACTTTTAAGATGCAGAGACACAATAAGGAATAATCTTACTGAAATAAGAAAAAATAGAAAAACACTATCCAGATTATTTTTTTTCGTAAATATAATCATGTATATTAAAACTAGTATGTGAAATAATTGGAACCTTTATCAAATCATAAATGTGTACTAGCAGAGATCTGTCTTCGATGTGATTTTGATTGTAAAGAATTTATCAATGATATTGGTATAAAACAGGCAAATGTAAGAAGAGCTAGCATGTTGACAGACATTCTGGCATTGGTAAATAACAACAATAGTGAGCCAAAGAGAATAGTATCGCCTGACCTGATAGATACAGTGTTTGCAATAAGTGATTTCACAGTCAAATTTTTTTAACAACACAATTTATGAACTTGTATGTTTCTGCTAGCAATATGAACAAAAAGTATAGGGATCTTTCTCAGGCATGCAAAGATCGAAAGTTAGGACACGTGCAAGTCAAAAGTACAGCTGTAAAGATGGTCCTTGTGAATGGATATACGAGGGAACAAGTTGCAAAAGTTTTTGAAGTTACTGAACGTACAGTGTACTTTTGGATCGCACAGTACAAAAAAGACGGAATTGCAGGCCTAAAAGACCAACCTCGTTCTGGAAGACCACCAAAAGTATCAGATGAGATACTTGAAAAGTTGATTGATGAACAAAAGCCTACATTTCCATTAGAGATGAAAAGTATAGTCAAAGAAAAGACAGGTGTAGAGTATCATGGAGATAGTTTACGGTACAGGATGAGAAAGCTTGATCGGTCTTCCAAAGTTGCTTAACACCTTGTGTTCGCCGAGCGGATCTATTTGGTTTACGTGGGATGAACGATTGCAGAAAAACACACCAGATTCTATAGATGAAAATTATCGAAAAACAATCCCAAACAAATCGAAGAGATCCATTTGGCTAATGCTAGTTTGATCTACCTTGCTATCGGTGTGTTGAGGTCACGATCTTTGTATATATTTTATGTTGTTTTAAAAACTACCCGTCTCTGATCGACTTTTTTTTGTACAACACATCCAGTTGATACTCTTTTCTGGATCATACAATCGCCTTAATTTTTATATCCGTATTGTCTAATACTGTTGTGGCTAAGAGTAAACATGTCTGTCCATACTGCGAATCAATCTTTGATAATATGGACGATATGTCCGTCCATATTGATCGCATACATGGCGACTCTGGATTCTTGGAAGGTAGCACTAAAAAGTTTCCATAGAACTACAAGTGTTACTATACAAACGTCAACTTGTTTTAGAATTTTTATTTTTATTAACCGATTTGAGACCAATCTACTCTGATTGTTCAAATACGTGAAAACCTATACAACTGGATTTATGTGTCGATTGACTAGATAACGTGCTACAAAAAGATCCATGACTGTCTGTACAGATAAACATCCAAGACAAAGACTAAATTACACTGCATTATGATCTGCTCTGATGATATCTAGTAGAAATGTCGTGTCTGGTACATCTAGAGCCCCACAACGTGCAATGTACAAGGCCATGGGTTTAGATGATGATGATCTAGCAAAGTCGTTTGTAGGAGTCTGTCATACTGGAAATGAGGCCACTCCATGTAATATACACTTGCCAACTTTGGCATTAAAGGCAAAAGAGGGAGTAAGAGATGGGGGAGCCACTCCTAGAGAGTTTTCAACTATTGCTGTGAGTGATGGCATCGCAATGGGTCATGAAGGCATGAAATCGTCGCTGATATCGCGTGAAGTCATAGCTGACTCGATCGAACTGATGGTTCGAGCACATCAATATGATGCCCTAGTTGGAATAGCCGGATGCGATAAGAGTCTTCCTGGAACAATGATGGCGATGGCACGCTTGAACGTTCCTTCGATATTCGTGTATGGTGGCACAATAATGCCAGGAATGTTAGATGGACGTGAATTGACAATAGTCGATGTATATGAAGCAGTAGGATCGTATGACGCAGGCAAGATATCACTAAACGAGCTCAAAAATATAGAAGACACTGCATGTCCTAACGCTGGATCTTGTGGTGGAATGTTTACTGCAAACACGATGGCATCAATATCTGAAGCGATTGGACTTGCCCTTCCAGGTAGTGCGAGTCCTCCTGCTGAAGATATGCGCAGACAAGAGATCGTACACGATACAGGCGTTGCAGTCGTACGTTTATTGAAGAGTGGAATACGTCCAAGTGACATTCTAACATTTGAGGCATTTGAGAATGCAATCACAATACTAAACTCTGTGGGCGGTTCCACAAATGGCATACTTCATCTACTTGCCCTAGCAAACGAGTCAGACATTACTCTGACATACGACGACTTTGAGAGGATCAGAAGAAAGACTCCTCATCTCGCAGATATGAAACCTGGTGGTAGCTATGTGATGAACTCGTTGGACAAGATTGGTGGAATTCCATTCATCATAAAACGACTGCTTGAGAGGGGACTAATTCACGCTGACTGTCTTACCGTCACAGGAAAGACCATCAAGCAGAATATAGATTCCATGACAATCCCTGAACCTGAACAAAAGATTGTACGACCTATCTCAGATCCTATACACAGTACTGGAACAGCTGTGATTCTTAAGGGAAGTCTCGCACCCGAAGGAGCAGTAATAAAGACGGCTGGAGTTGACATTAGCAGATTTGTTGGCAAGGCGCGTGTATTTGATCGAGAAGAAGAGGCATTTGCAGCAGTGTCTCAAGGTGAGATAGATGAAGGTACTGTTTTGATTATACGATACGAGGGACCAAAAGGCGGTCCAGGAATGCGCGAAATGCTTGCGACTACAGCAGCTCTAGTAGGACAAGGACTAGGAAGAAAGGTAGCAATGGTGACGGATGGTAGATTCTCTGGTGGTACACGTGGATTTATGGTTGGACATGTAGCTCCAGAGGCATTTGTTGGTGGACCAATTGCACTTGTACAAGACGACGACGAAATTGTGATAGACATCGAAACAAACAGTATAGATATCAACATATCTGAGAGCGAGTTACAGACAAGACGCTCTATGTGGCAACAACCAAAACCAAACTATTCTGGTGGAGCACTAGCCAAGTTTGCAAAACTAGTTGGCTCTGCTGCACACGGTGCCATAACCAATACAAAATCATCTGACTAGTAATTCTGTCATATGTGTTTTGAAATCATAATGTGGTGTTATCATATGCTGCAATAGTATTTCGAGTTAGACAAGATGATCATAATTATCAAAATTTCACAACTAGTATACGAGTATCGTTTTTTAATTAACTAGGACTAGCCTAATTCTAGAATACAAGATATTCTTGAATTATGTGTGTTATCTTGCCATCCAGAATCAGAGTTACCGCAAACACACTCAACTATAGACTATATGCGTATTTCTTACATCATACCCCAAGTTTTAAGGTACAATAAAACACAGGTGTAATTTCTAGAGGCAAATTGATTCATTGTTGTCATGTTTGATGATTGGTGTGGGCATTCTTAATAATACGCATACAGTCTTATGTCGTGTCCATAATTATAACATATCTCAACTGTCTTGATATGTTTATCGATAAATTCTTATTTTATTAGAAACTATGATTCATATATTCTATAAATTGTTGACAATACGACTCGTAAGCGTGGAATAATGAATAAGACATCTTTTCATATGTATGATGTCCAATAGTTTGTTGATTCGTGTGATGGATTCCAATCACATGACAATACCGTACTATTTTACGACTGCTTTTTTGAGGAACACTCTCTAGTTCTTCATAGGTTACGTCTAGTATTGTGCTGTCAATGGTACAGTATAGAGGTGCCTTGTAGAATGACAACTCGCAGTCTTGCATTACATCTAGCCAGAGTGTAGCCATCTAGTCAAACAACGATAGAAACTATGACATGGTGATCTCTCGTTCTGACACAACCACTACCAATGTAGATACAAACTCTGGATTTAGAGGTACTAGTTGAAACGAATTGATGTGTACAGACTTTGCCACACTTGTGAAAACTGTATAAAAGTAGAAATTAATAGATCGAGTTTTTGAGTAGTAAGTATAGATGCTTTTTGTAATACATAATTTTTATATCTAGATCGATAGTAAGATGATATACATTGGCAGTCGTATACAAACAAAAGAGCAGATACAAAAAGTCCTCGAGCACGCTTTTGCTTGGAGACTGTCTAGAAAAACTCAATCAAGTTAAATCAAACTCTGTTGATCTAATCTTTACTTCTCCACCATACGCAGATCGTAGATCATCAACTTATGGAGGGATCAAACCAGATGCTTATGTGGATTGGTTTATACCAATTACCGACGAATTGTATCGAGTACTCAAACCTAGCGGTACATTTGTACTCAACATTAAAGAATGTGCCATAGCTGGCGAGCGTCATACATACGTCCTCGAGTTGATAATTGAGATGCGTAAACGTGGATGGCTTTGGACAGAAGAATTCATCTGGCACAAAAAGAACTCATATCCAGGCAAATGGCCTAACCGTTTCAGAGATTCTTGGGAACGGTTACTGCAATTTAATAAACAACGGAAATTCAAGATGAATCAAGATGCCGTACGTGTTCCAGTTGGTGATTGGTACGACAACCGGATGCGAAATCTGAGTGATACTGATCGCATACGCGACGTATCCAAGGTAGGTAGTGGATTTGGAAAAAAGGTAGAGAATTGGGTGGGTAGAGATAAAGTACATCCTACAAATGTATTACACGGTGCAACTGAACGCAACAACAAAAGTCATAGTGCCACATTTCCTTATTGGTTGCCCGAATGGTTTATCGACCTATTTACTGATCCTGGCGACACAGTACTTGATCCATTTATTGGCTCTGGAACAACCGCATTTGCGTCACTAGACAAAGGTCGCAATATCATTGGAATTGAAATGTACAAACCATATTATACAATATTAAGACAGAAACTCAAAAATGGAAGATCATAATGTACTATATTAGTGACGAACAAATTACTTTATACGTACAAGCAAATATCAAAAGTTTTCATGATAAACGATCGAAATAGCTTATAAGTCACGGTTGGAAGAATTATTGCTTCGTAAGAATCCATACTTGTTTAAGAGTAAGGGTATCGACACGGGCATTGATCTAGTTAAATCGCTACTAGACGCTCACCTCAGCTCACAAGAAGAGACCTTGTTTGGAGCATTTCTTGAAGGTTTAGCAATACATGCAGCTAAAATTGTACATGATGGTTGGAAATCTAGTGCAATAGGAATAGATTTAGAGTTCAATAAATCGGATACGCGATACATAATATCTATAAAATCGAGCCCAGATTGGGGCAACAGTTCTCAAGTTAGCAAGATGTGTGACAATTTCAAAATTGCATCTCGTATAATTCGACAAGGAGATGCCAAAGTTACTATAAAAGCAGTGAATGGTTGCTGTTATGGACGCGACAAAAAACCCGACAAGGGCGATTATTTCAAGTATTGTGGTCAACAGTTCTGGGAGCTTGTCTCAAACGATTCAGAGTTTTATACTCGAATTATAAAACCACTAGGACATGATGTCCAGTTTACCCAATTGTGTATTCAACACGCCACCACAGGTTTTGGCGGTGGCTCTGGTTCGATATCTGGGTCAATAAACGATTTGATGTATTCGTATGTCATTTCTAGAAAAACAAGTGCGGTAATTTGATTGCAATAATCAAAGAGATCGTCTTCACATTGTATGTTTCGTGCCAGAATCCATGCGTTGTAAAACAATACACTGAAAATAAACATCAATTCTCGTACTCTGTGATCATAGCTAGAAGTCTTTAATCTCATATCGTTAATGTCACGATATCCAGTTTCAATGACCCATCTCTTTCTATATTTTTCAACATCTATTCTAGGATTGTTTGTTGCAAATACAAGATACTCTTTTTTGAATTTCTTTTTGATCTCTATTATGATCACATAATAACTAGAACGCAATCCATCCTTATTAGAAATATGATGCTGTGATACTCTACTACGCTTTCCTTGTTTAAATTCTTTGATCATTTTTTTGATTGGATTGGTATGTACACAGGGCATCAGAAATGTTCGATTCATCTGTCTAAAGAGTTCAAATATCTCTGCCGTATAGAACTCCCGATCAAGCAAAAACACGCCTAGGATTAGTCTCTGCTGGTGGCAGGTTTTGATGATTTTACGTATAAGATCTGGGTTTCCAGCACCTTTTTTTACTTGTAATTTAGCTACGGTTAACGTTGCTCCAACGTTTACAATCTGTGCAGTCATGTACTCTTCGCATAGTTTTACACTCTTCTTGAACATGGTCTTTACAGTGTATTTGGTTTGTTCTTTGTCGTATCTCTGATAGCAGTGCATGTCTATTGCAATGTCTACTACTTTTGGTAATTTACCAGCTCGTCTTAACGCATTGAGATGTTGCCTAACTATTCTGTTAAACATACGATCAACATCATACTCTACAATCTCTTTGAATAATTTTCTAAACCACTCATCACAAGGTACTCTTATTTTGGTATATTTTTGAACGGATCTTTTAGCGCGAGTAACATCTGCAATACCAGATTTGCTCATTGCAGCTGAAAACAAAATAGACAGAACAGAGATTTTACCATACAGCGCATTATAATTTTCTGATACTGGAATTATCAAACATAATAACCATTTTATGTAATCGTAATTCTCAATACTCTTTTTCAATTTGTTAGGATTTTCCTTAACTCTTTTACCCATTAATTTCTCATTTTTGAGCCCCTTTATAGATCTTTCTATTTTACATAATTTGCGTATTTTAGGCACACAATTGGGTAAACTGATGTCAAGATACATAATGAGGAATTTGTCAAAAAATACAATAAAACAATTGAAAAATTTTCAATAGAATTTACCAAAAAAATCTGCGATGACCACGGTACAATAAATTGGAATAAATTGGTTACTTTTAGCTCATCTGAAGATTTGGATTTCTAGATAATATTCTAGTCGTAACGTTTGTACGTTGATCTGTCAAGTGATCTCACACTCTTGAAAAGAATCACCCGTCTCTAGCTTTGGGCGTTTTATCACCTGTCAAGTTCTTGATTGCTTTCTCCCCCGTACCATGTATCGTACATTTTGCATCATCTATGTCGATTCTATGCATGATGCGTCTATGTGAAACCCATATGAACTAGTGTGTGCCATCACTTTCATCGTGTATCTGTCTGCATGATCATACTAGTCATTTGGCAGAAAGCTAACGACTTGTTGTATTGATCGCTAGAGTCCTATATTTTAAATATCAGTACCAAAAAATCATAGTAATGAATGATATCAAAAAAATTCTAGTTCCACTCGATGGTTCAAAAAACTCCAAAAGGGGCTTAGAGGTTGCAATAACACTAGCAAAACAGTGTGATGCTGCACTTACTGGAATGTATTCGATTTCTGCACCATCTCCTAGTGGTTTTGAAGGAGTTGGTTCGAGAGACAAACGGATGGATGACGAGATCGAGAAGATTCTGAATGAGGCCGTTAGTACAGCTGCAAATGGTGGAGTCAAACTAGAGATCATAAAGATGCATGGGGATATTGGTTATAACATCATAAAGCTGGCTCATGAACAGGACAAATTTGACATGATTGTGATCGGATCTAGAGGTCAGAGTGCAACAAAATCTCTATTCTTTGGAAGCGTATCCAACTATGTCATACACTCATCAAAGATACCTGTAGTGATAGTAAAATAACTGCTGATTTGACGTGCGTATCTCTTTGATTTACATGAGATGGAGTTTTTACATATAAATTGCTACAAGACTTTGGAAAAAGTCTTGTAAAATTACATTCCATGTAAATCGAAGAGATCTTTACGTTGCATCATTATGAAAAACAATATAATAAAATACTGGACAATCAATATCACATATCTAATCTACAGGCTTGTCCATAACAGACATAAACACCCCAATACGACAATATGAAAAAAGATGGATAACAAGACAATGATGCGATATCACTAGTTTTGTTATTGGAAAATTGTTTTAGAATTAAAAAAATCCAAATTGGAAAGCTAATAACAAACACAATAAACCGAAGATCATAAAAAACAGCAATTGTACCTGAAAAAGAAGCAAAAATATTGAAAAAAATTCCATTTAATAAAATTAGACTAAGGCAAACACCTTTTAGTTTACGTAAATAAAAAGAGAGTCGGTCAGTAGAGAGCATGTCGATACATCCTACTATCTATGCCAGTATGCAAGCCAAGAATAAACTAGTGCTTTGGGATCGAGTTCTGGACGTTGTGAATTATGATGGTTGCTACCCATACTTGTAAATTTGAAAGATTGATTTTGCATATGGCCATTATTGTAACCATGGCGTGTTACATTTTTAACATAATCAACATCGTGCGAATGTACAACATGCAGCACAATTCTTCGGTATTCGTTAGAGACTGGTGATGATTTTATTGTTGATGACAAAGTATAACCGACACTAACGACTATGAAATGCACAATATAATGATCACTGAATCCTCCACAACATACAGCATCTAACTCGTCATGGTGTATGGTAACAATACTGCTCATACTAAAAACAGTCACAATTGGTGTTTGAGAGTAATCCGAGGGCGCCAGAGCCATATCATCTGTAGAATCAATTGTGGAGTTGGCAGATGGTGTCTTGAATCTTTCATGCCTCAACTCTTGTAGTGTGCGGTCTGATTCTTTTGTTTGTCTGCTAATCAGTTCGATCATCTTTTATGCCTCTTTAGTTTAATATATAATTGTGATTGGTTAGATACACTTGTACTGATACTGTCCCTAGTACTGAGAGTATGACACTCATGTCCAGTATGGTAATTCGTATCTTATTCACGTTCTAGTTGTTGTTTGTTTGTTATATGTCAGAGGCGTATCTATTGTACGTAATAATCGCCTATTTTTTTATATGCGCTCTAGACGAGCCGAGTCTATCAATTGATCTTGACATGTCTACCAATCATCAATAAATTTTGTAATCGCGTGCACTTGTGCTGATCTTGACATGTGTTGTCAAACCAAACATGACAACGAAAACAAATTTTGACATGAATAGCATGATCAAATCTTTATGAAGCAAAAAAGTTTCAAATCCTTTTTTAGCTTGTGATGATGTTTTAGTTAATCAATATGGCTGCTGATGGCATTGATGCATGGTTTGTATCAGAACTTGTTTTTGGTAGCACAGTAATCTAAAATCATGAATTCATCAAGCATGTTGAGATCTTGATGTGGTGACAACATTATCTCTACTTTACATTCATCTTTTCATAATATCTTTGGTGATACTCTTCAGCAGGATAGAATGTAGGCGCAGGCACGATTTGAGTAACTATGGGTTTATCATACGCTCCTGATGATGATAGTGATCTCATCTTGTCTTCTGCTATCTTTTGCTGTTCTTTATCGTGATAAAATATTGCAGAACGGTATTGAGTTCCAACATCAAAACCTTGTCGATTTAACGTAGTTGGATTGTGATTATCCCAAAAGATATCTAGTATCTCTTCAAAAGAGATTTTATCTGGCTCATACTCGATCTGAACTGCTTCAGCATGTCCAGTTCGATCAGTACATACATCTTCATATGTTGGATCGGAAATACTTCCTCCAATATAGCCAACTTTGGTAGATTTTACGCCATCTGTCTTACGAAACAGCGCTTCGACATGCCAAAAGCACCCTGCTGCAAGTGTTGCTCTCACACCCAAATACTGACATGTGTGGATTAAAAACTATTGCATATACTTTATCTGTGATCCATAAAGATTCCGACCACCTTTTTTGCCAGAGTCTCAATGTTTGTAGTGGGCTCTGCAGAGATTAACAACAGTATCTTTGTTATCGGAAAAGGAAAACTTACTAGAACTGCTTTGTCCCGCCTTGCTGCCAGATAGTTTATTGGACCAAGCGTCTCATCATACTCTTTTCGGAGTGAGATCTTTGAGACAAACTCCAAGAATGTATTCAATCTAGTCTCATCACCTTCATGTGGGACAACTCCTTCTCGGAATCCACCTGCAATCAACTTGCCATCTTGGTCAACTATACCTGCAAAACGAATCTCTTCTTCCTGCAAAATATGGTGACACTTTAAATCATAGATCTTGAGTGTTTCATCAGACACACTTTTAATCTAAATCCCAAAAATAAAAACCTAGCCCTATGCTACTCTTTACTACATTTTATCAGTAGATAGTCTATCAACTTTGAGTCAGCGGCCGATTTCATCTTTGCGAGTGACCGGCACAACAGCTTTTCAATCATAGAAGAGTAGCGAGTCAGTATCTTCTCTCTAAGTCTAGTCCGGTTTGCAAAGTAATAGTCTGCAAGTGGAACATATACTGATGAACCGATCATGTGTTTATCATGTATGATGAAACCAGATCTCTTGATCATCTCTTCAACCTTGATTAGCGAATAGTGCTCTGATGACCAAGTTAGATGTAATATACCTAGACCGAGAGACGATCTAGCATCTAAAACTATTGGGATCGCCATGACCAATAGGCCTGATGAGCTTAGTGTCTGTCTAGACTGGGTTAAAAAATTCAAGAGAGGTCTAAAGTGTTGAGCAGACTCTAATGCCAATATGCGATCAAACGTACCTTCCGCAAATGGCAATCTTGTGGATGTTGCATTGATGTGATCTATGTTGTCAGATCTTCCTCTATGTAACTGTGCATAATTAAGATTGAGGCAAGTTATGTCTGTCTGATATCTAGATCGCCATATCTGTGCAGGGGCAGATAGTCCACTACCCACATCGAGAACTTTGGTGGCTGTATCGAGTTGAGCATAATCTCCAAAATATTCACACATGTTGGTTTGAGCGGATTGTGGGTCTGCATGTTCTGAATCCCAATAGCCAAAGTTTAGCATATCGCCACCTGTGGTGATTTGCATCAATGGGGACATTACATCGTATAATCGAATTACGTCGCGCTCGCTACGTCGCAGCGTCCATAACAATACATCAATGGGATTTATCATCACATGGTACTTTGTCTATCTTTAGTATAATTGTATGAGCCACACCACATCATTTATCCTGGGATAGAATCGGACTCGCACATAGTACATGTGTATGGTAGTCTAGTTGCCTCTAGAAACCACAAGAACGCTGTAAACTTTAACAAACAGTTGTTTCCGAGTCTAAATAGCCAATCTAAAATAACATCAAATTGCAACAAAAAGGTTTTCTTAAACTAGACTTGGTAGAGTTTCTGTCTATTTTGTAGTCACAAATGTTCTTTGAATCTGGTGTCTTTTTACCTCTAGTCTTTTATGCGGATCTTTATGTTGTTCAACATACAAATACCAAGTAATTGTATACACACGTCACACTCGATGCTGGCCAATCTCTACTAAGACTGTATGCGTATTATTAAGAATGCCCACACCAATCATCAAACATGAGAACAATGAATCAATTTGCCTCTAGAAATTACCTCTGTGTTTTATTGTACCTTAAAATGTGTGCATGATGTAAGAAATACACATACAGTGGAGTTCATGCGAAAGTCATTTTCAGGCACATATGATGCGTGATGGGTCAAATCTGACTAAATTCTCCGAGTTATTGCAGGTTTCGTGTATCTGAGGAGTAAAAAATTAACCAAAAATAGAATACGCAACAAGACAATTTTTTAAGACACTCTATGGTAAATACCAATTTGAATAAACAAGAGTATGGCTAACTCGAACAAGGAACTAGTGCTTGAACAACGACTCAAAGCAGCCGAAGAACGTGCAGATATAGCAGAAGAACAGCTCAAAGCAGCAAAAAAAGAACTCGAGCTCCCTCCATGTAAGAATATCCTTAGCAATGAAAAGACTCTATGGGAGCATACAAAGCTGGATTTTGACATGTTTAACTTTTTGCTCGGCCTGTTTATAGAATGGATACCGGCAGCAGATGTTCACAGACAGTTTCGTAATGTTCTCATAGTACGTGGAAGAATATCCAAACTAACTCCCGAGTATGCCATGCTCTTGGCAATTCTGAGACTGGTGAGTGGTCACAGTCAGTGCCATCTTGCCAGTAGATTTGGCATAGATCAGAGTAATGTATCCCGGTACTGTACATACATGAATCAGTTTTTTCAGAGTTTGGGTTTTTCGCCAGACGAGTTGGCAAATGCGATAAGTAAATGCAAGACAAAGAAAGAGCTTGCAAAATGGGTAAAGGATCACACATTCGTGTTCGATGGATCACACACTCGTGTTCCGACGCCCGTAGATAGAGAGATACGCAATGACTACAAATCAGGCAAAAAAAAGATGCATACGGTAAATACGCTATTGATGTGTACAAAAGAGAGACTGATAGTACATGTGTCTTCTACGTTTCCTGGTAAGACACACGATTTCAGCATATTCAAAGAGCTCAAACTGAATCTTGGCAAGTGGTCCATGTCGTTAACAGATCCAAACACTCCACTTCGTCAAAGACTGTACATTCTAGTAGATCTGGGATTCCTAGGGATTCGAGATATCTTTGTAGGTGCCAAGATAGGCATAAAATACAAGAAACCCAAAGGTGGGCAACTCACAAAAGAACAAGAGATATACAACAAAAAGATAGACAGTGAACGCGCCACAGTAGAACACGTAGTTGGATGTGTAAAGCAGTTTAAACTCTTGTTCAACATGTTCCGAGGAGATGACGACCAATACAACGATGCCTTCAAGATGGCATCCACACTGGTCAACTATCACGTTCTTTGGGATCATGAACACGGCAGACCTAGTCCTAGATTAGAAGAGCTTGTTGCAGCGTGGAGAGTAAAGATAAATCGTAAAAAACAGACTAAACTAAAAAAGATGAAATTATCTCACCGCATAGTTGCGTAAATAATACGCACCAACATTGTGATTTATAGAATGATATTGTAAGATATCAAGGTATAATTCACTGTTTTGACTCTGCGTACATGCATAATCGTACAATTCCACAGATCACAAGCCTGAGATCACTTTATAATTTGGAATGTCTTTGTTGCTAGGTGTCCAGAGTCTTCAAAACGACTTTCGCATGAACTCCTATGAAAATCATGAAATGCAACGCAAATGTCATGGGTTGTCTTAAGAGAAAGATAATTACGCCAAAAATATAGCTTGAAATTACAAAAATCATTGTGTCGTGCAAGAATAAATCATGCAGACGACCATAAAATTTTGATTGTTTTGTGTATTGGCGTGAATATCTTTACAACAAATCAAAATTTATCTGACTTTTTTCGTATTTTATGATAATCGTTGTGATTTGAACTACACAATTAGCAAAAGGCAACAAGATTGCTTAGCAACAAACCGGAAAATAATTATGTTCGTGACTATATAATTGGATTGCACAATACTCTGATGAATCATGTGCATACATGGATAGTATCATACCGCGAGTTGGTAAATGGTATAGGGCTGACGAGTTGTACCTCAAAATAAGTGGAAAACAACGATACTTGTACAGTTCCATGGATGATGACACTCGGTACCGGATTACGCATGAACTAGCAGATTCCAAGTACATGCATAACACCGATCAGTTTCTACAACAGACTCTGGAACAGACTGGTAAACGACCAACCAATTTTATCACTGATGGTCTACCAGCATACGAAAAGTCCAACAAACATGTATTTGGCAAAGAGACCAGACACATCAAGCACATTCACTTGACTGGTAAGCGATCCCGTGATAATAACAACAAGATGGAGCGTCTAAATGGTACCATACGAGATCGAGAGGTCGCATTTCGAGGACTCAAGAAAGATGACACAAGATTCATTGGTGGATTTCGTACATTCTACAACTGTACAAAAAAGCACGAGGGTCTGGGTGGCAAGACCCCAGCTGAAGAAGCATTGATACTGATCGATGGACCCAACAAGTGGAAGACGATCATCCAGAATGCGAGTCTCTACAAGAGATCGCTTTAACCTTTTTTATACACAAGCGTTAAGGTAGATTTCATAACCGTTCGTCTAAAATTCTCAGATCTCGAAGATGCAACAGAACCCCTAATAGTTTTATATAAAATGACTTTTACTCTATGTATGATGCAAAAAGAATCAAAGATCGAGAAAGACTTAGAATGTGTTGTATGTAATAAAATGTTCAGGGAATTAGCTCTTCCTAAAGAGACAGAGACTATTTGTATGGACTGTTTACCCACATATGACAAAGCAGTGGGGGATTATGTCAAATATCTTGATGAGCAAGAAGCAAAAGAAAAAGCCATGGAAAACACGGCATGATGAATATGGATGATCGTATACCACGTTTTATTCAAAATAGTACAATCGAGGTGTTTCTAAGCTACAGTAGTGGTGGTGACAGCGAGTCTGAAAAGTATATTGATAACCTAAAAACAGGTCTTGCATCACACAAAATAAAAGTGATTACAGCACCACATGACCAGATTGGAGGTGACGATGCTAACGAATACATTCTATCAAAGATACGGGCGTGTGATGTATTTTTGGTACTACATACCGAGTCATGTAAATCGTCAGACTATTTTGATCAAGAGATTGGTATGGCATTCGCGTCCAATATTCCAATAATTCCAATATGTGTTAAACAACTCCCGTATGGATTTATTGTCGGCAGAAAATGTATTCGCTGTGATGATTCCATCACTGACAAAATACAAACAATAGCATATGCAATAAGAAGACAATACTGGAATCAAAGAACAAACCAACCAAAAATGTTGTTTAGACTAAATATGATTGACACAAAAATAAAAGCGTCACGATTATTGTTCCTGATGAATAATATTATTCTTGAAAGACATACTATAGATCAACTAGCAGTAATGTATCTGAGTAATAAATTTTCAGATCAAAAATCAACTACCTATACCATAGAAAGAATTTTAACAAAAAATAGAGACGACTTGTCTTCTAGACTGAGTTCAGCATTGCAGAAATATAATAACAAGAATCTCAAAGTTTGAGACGAGACTGGTAGACATAGTCACCAAACACATCATACAAATCATCCACCGAGAACGACAAGATTGAGATATGGTTAAGATTCATGTAAATTATCTCTGACAATCATATGGAGAACTGCAGATTCTACAGGTATATAACGGTGTGATTATGTGATATTTGTGTAATTGGACGATCTTTCAAATCCTAATTCCCAGCTCCCCAGGATTACGTAGAACCCACGCGCCTAACCTTAAAATATTAGATTACTTTGATTCTGTAAACTTGGCGGGTGGTGGAGGTTTTATCAAACAAAATTTTCTAAATCTCTCAAATTGTTTTCATCTAAGTTCAAACACAAAATTAACAATATGCAGGATCTTTATTAAACAAGATGTTATTTATCAACTAGAGTTTAAAACTCACTTTTTTAAACTTGAATTTTGAATTAATGTGTCCAATATATTGTCTCCAAGTATTACGATTTCGTCCATGGTACAAGGTATTTCACCATCTAAACTCATATGCCGTGTAATAAAATTTCGAGTTATCACCAGTCTAGAAATAATTGTACTGTTCGATTTTTTCATACCTCTGTATACTTTAAAATTGTCTTGGAGTCATCCATTAAAACGCTCTTCTATGTTGTTAGATCGTTGATTGTGCAGAGAAGTTTCTTTTATGTGTTTGACACGTTTGTTTGTGGGATTTTTCTCGAGGAATTCTTTTCTAAATGCTTTAGCAAATGAACGTGATGAATCAGATACAAATATTTTTGCTACTGTCTTTGCAACTCGTTTAGCTTTTCTAAATAGTCTTGTAGGGGCATCACCATATTTTTGTGGTTTTATTTCATGTGCAATATAAAATCTTGTATCATGATCCATTAGACTGTATGCGTATTGGATCTTTTCGGTTTACGTGGGATGGCTTTTCGCAAGGCTTTTTCTATAATTTTCACTGATAGAATTTTGTCGTGCTTTTTCTATAACCATTCATCCCACGTAAACCGAAAAGATCCTGTTCGCTAATTCAGACAAATCTTTGTGTATTTGAAACAAAACAACGTAAATCTCTGTCAAAGTCTCATCATGTTAAGACGTGTTGAGATGAAATACGCATACAGTCTCTAGTCTGAAAATCTTTGAGTCAATAATTCATTCATGTAACGTTTGAAAGAGCACCGAAACACAACAACAAAAGTCAATCAAATGCGTAACAGATCTCTTTGACCATATTGTAGAGGCTAGTAGAGTTTTTCTGTAAAATTTCATCTACACAAATTGGTGATATCCTACACGCCGACTAAATTTTGTTTATCGTTGTTTTGTCAATAGTGAATGTGTAATTATTACAAAATATATTAAAATGCATATCAAATCTATGTGATATACACTATGGTGTTGATCTACGACAACGAATCCCCCATAGACACCAACTTTAGTCTGAGTATGTCGCCTCGATTATCTGTCTCTATACTTTGATCGTACCTGATCATTAGTGTATGACCATTAGTCAAATGGTTTTATATGATGAGTTACTAACAGGTACTGTTGAAAGATATAGATGTCAAACAGGTTGTAGTGAGAAGCAATATTGACGAATCAAAGGCAGAAAAGATCGTTGAACAAAAAAAGACATCAATGTTTCGTTCTGTCCTATCTAAACCTAAAAAAGAAGACGTCCACGTCCATTCGTTGAATTTGAGGTACGAGTGTATAACACGTGTATCTGGCAAATATGCGGCTGACTATTATAGGATGACAACACATACGATATCTGTTGACCACAATGTCCGAGAGATAATCTTTGGCGAAGGTGTATTTCCAATACGTGACAAGTCTAAACTCTCAAAGACCCTTGCAGGAAAACATTCAAAGAACAAAGTTGATCTACCACTAGAAGAACATGTATTTGTACAAAAATCTGACGAGATCTACTTTGACCATCATGGCGAACAGACAGACTTTGCAATCAAACTGAAATCAGAGAACCTTGAAAACTATCCAAAAAAGATACTAGAAGATGATAACATAAAAATATTCAAGCCAGAGCGTACACATGATGAACTTGTTGACGAATTGATCAGAGTTCTCAAGATACAACTCGAAGATGACGCACACGATATAAACGATGAACTTGTTTTGGATGGTATTATGGAGATATACGTACCTGTCTTTGAAGCACGCCTCGTTGGTCCAAAGAAAAAGATAAAGATAATGAGAATCGACGCAGCTCGAATCAAGATCATTTAATCTTGGTAATCTTTCTAAATTCTGGATTATCGTGTAGTGGATTAAATACCGTCTCTTCTTTTACCCAAGCTCGTATGGTCTTTGCGTCTTTTGATACAGCTTGCTTTAAGAGATCTAGTGACTCGATATATTGACCTAGTGCAGCCTTACTTCGTGACTTTGCATATAGGATATTTGGATTCTCTTTATGTGTATTGAGAATGTCATCGAATATCTCTATGGCTCTTTCATGTTTATTCAATTCTGCAAGTTCTATGCCTCTATGAAACAATGCATCCATATTGGTCTTGTCTCTCTTGTAGACTTTATCAAAACATGCTAATGCATCTGCATGTTGTTTCATCTTGCCAAGTACTATTCCTTTGTAAAACAGTACGTTAAGTTTTTTAGGATCATGCGATATTGCTGTATCTAGGAGTTTTATTGCCTCTTCCTGATCTCCTAACTTGTCTAACAGTACACCTTTGTTAAAGTATGCAGCTGTGTTTTTTGGATCTATTTTGATTGCCATAGAGTACATGTCAGCGGCACCTTGCAAATCACCCATCTCTGCCCTTGCAATCCCCTTGTTGTTGAGTGCTTGAGCATTGTCTGGTTCAAGATCTAACAGCCTATCAAACGTAGTTACTGAATCTGTATATTTTTTGATCTGATTCTGTGCGATTCCCTTCTTCAACAGCGCTCTAGTGTTATGAGGATCTTGCTTTAGAACTTGGTTCAATAGCGAGATGGCTATCTTTTGTTGCCCTCGCTCTAATCGCTCTTCTGCATCTGCCAAGAGGTCAGTGGGATCACGATCTCTGCCAAAGAATCTCATAATATGTTAGATGTTTGAAGGTATAATCAAAGGTTTAGTTTTGGTTTCTAGATAAGATAACGATTAGATGGAGGCACTAGAGTACTCTAGCGAATAGTAGATAATACAGGAGGCGCCTATAGATCGTATGTATGATATCATGCCACAATATGGACTGACACTTGTGGATAACGGAAACGGCACTGCAGACATTACTATACACGGTTCAAATCTTGAAATAGGAACGTATCTGTTCTGGGTACAGGTATCTGACGAAACAGACTCTGATAGAGAGCCATTTGCGGTGTATGTGCAATGAATGTAATAGTGCCTACCATATCTTTGATCCTTGTAGTATCGATATCTATGCTCTATGCTCAACTTGATACCTCAAATGATTCGATCATCTATCAGATGGCATTTGCTGACAATACATGTAAATCAGACATGGTGTACACACAACGACCAAGCGGAACGTTAGCGTGTGTCACACCAGAGACCAGAGATGTACTGATTATGCGTGGATGGCTACCGCACTCAGATACAAAGATAACATCGACCACAGATAGACCAGATTATACGCCCAAAGATATCATATCTACAAACAATGATTTTGCCATAAACTTTTACAAAACCATCTACAACGATACTGATTACAAGGACAAAAATATCTTCTTCTCACCAACCAGTATGATTGTTGCATTCTCTATGTTGTATGAGGGAGCGCGTGAAGATACTGCAACACAGATAGAGGATGTATTTGGATTTGATCCTGATACTCAAAGTCGCCATGACACTATCACAGAACTAATGACATCACTGAACCCTCAAGATCAAAGGGTAACATTAACTCTGGCAAATGCCTTGTGGGTTGCAAAACAGTATGAACTGTACGAATCATATACAGATACAATACGTAATGTATATCTAGCAGATGTCGAAAACGTAGACTTTATAGATCCTACAGATGGTGTCGCAAAGATCAACAGCTGGGCAGACGACAAAACAAACGGCAAGATTAAAAAAGTGATTGACCCACAGGATGTTAATGTTTTAACACTTGCTGTACTAAACAATGCAATATATTTTCAAGGAAATTGGTTGACGCCATTCTCTGAAGATGATACAGTAAAAAAGAACTTTTGGACAGGTACAAGTTATGTGGGAGCAGACTTTATGAATCATCTTTACCCTGTCTCGTTCAAATATGTCGCAATAGATGATGTTCAATTATTGCAATTACCGTATGAAGGAGATAGATTTTCAATGCTGATAATACTGCCTAATGATCCTGATGGCATTGCTACTCTGGAAGAGTCGATCTCATCAGATATGATCAAAGAATGGAGAGATGCGTTATATTATGATACAGTACTTGTATCGCTTCCAAAGTTTGAGACAAGTACAAAATATGAATTGAACAAACCACTCAAAGAGATGGGAATGCCTGACGCATTTGATAAAGTCGAATCTAATCTACTTGGTATTGCAGATGTTAGTGGATTACCAGGTAACATATATGTTTCCAACGCAACTCAAGATGCGTATGTTAAAGTAAATGAGAAAGGAACAGAAGCTGCAGGGCTCACTACAATGACACTGACTATCGAGTCTGCTCCTTATCACTTTAACGCTAATCATCCATTTATCTTTCTAATACAGGATGATCAGAGCGGTGCGATACTATTCATGGGTAAGATAGTCGATCCGACTTTGGGTTGATCTAGCAATTAGTCGTTTGTATTGGTGGTTGTCCGGTCTGTATTGTTGTGGATATTGAACGTGTCAGCGATCTCATAAACAACACATGTCCATAAACTTGATTTTAGAGACAGATTTGTATTGTTGATGTTCAAGATGATATCTGTATTCATGTATGGTGTTGTCAAACTCTTGTACAAAAAACTCATCACTGACGATTATACAAAACCTCTATTCATCACGATATTTATAGCTGCAAAGTAGAATACAAGTAATGAACGTTACAAATTTTTATATTAACCGGTTGAAAGTCGACAACTTTAAAAACTTTCAAAATCTAAAAGTCGAACTCGATCGATTTAACATGATCATTGGACCAAACGCTTCTGGAAAATCCAATTTCAAGAACATATTCTCTTTTTTGAAGGATATTGTTGATAAAGGTTTACAAGATGCTTTATCAATTCATGGTGGTCGTGGATACGTATTAAATTTTAACGCAAAAGAACCATTACTGTCTATTGAAATACATTTTTTATCAGACACGCCAGAAATTCTTTTACCAAATAATGACTATTTGCCAAAGCTTGAAGCAAGAAGACTAGTTTCAGTACTTCCAACTGTCTGCTTATTAACAAGCTGCAGCGGCAATCTTTGGTGGAGGCCATTTTTCTCGATAGAGTTCAATGTAATCTAGCACAAGATCTCTGAACGTAAGTTGAGGAATGTGCCACCAACCAACATTCAATGGATCATTTTCATCATCTATGTTACGTGCTATGATCCAAGCATTATAAAACAAAAGAGAAAAAGAAAACAACAAATCTCTTACTGATTCATTTTTAGTTGTAGTTGGTAATCTCATCTTATCGACTACCCTATATCCAGTTTCAATAACCCATCGCTTTGCGTATTTTTTTGTATCAATTCTTGGATTGTTTGTTGCAAATGGAATGTAGTCTATTTTACCATCCTTTTCAATTTCTTCTATGATCATGTAATAGTCCATTGACAAGCCTTTGCCATTAGAGATCGTACGTTTTGATACTCGTTTACGTTTTCCTTGTTTGTACTCTTCTAGATATCGCCTTGTCTTGGCGTTATTTTGACAGATGGTGAGAAATGTGTAACCTCGACCTTGCAGCAGCTGCAAGATCTGTGTAGTAAGAAACTCACGATCCATCAACCAGTTACCAATGTCCAGACGCAGATCTTCACAATCTTTGATGATTTTACGCACAAAATTGGGGTTTTGGTCTCCTTTGTACATGGCATGTTTTGACACAACTAGTGTTTCGCCTTCGTTTATGACTTGTGCTGTCATGTACTTTTCATGTAATGCATATCTGTCGTCAACCGGACCATAGCATAGTTTAGTATCTGTTTTGTCATCATATCGTGCATATTTGTGCAGATCAATTGCTATATCTTTTGGCTCTTTAGACCAACGACCCATATCTTGTAATGCTGCGATGTTGCTTTTTACTGACCTTTTAAATTTAAAGTTGTCAAAATCAGCTGCTGCCTTTTTGAATAATAGTCTAAAATATTCTGGAGATGGAGCACGCTTTTTCCTCATTTTCATTGAAGTTGAATGTCCAGTTATTGTACTTTTAGACATGGCTGTTTTAAACATAATGGATAAAACATCTTCTTTACCAAACTTTGCATTATTTTTTTTAGACACAGGAATATCTAAATCATTTAAAAATGCAGTATATCGAGAATATTCTAAATGTCTTCTAAATCGCTGTCCATTTAATTCATTTTTGTTTTTCAACAAAAGTTATTTTTAGAAACCCTTTATAGATCTTTCTATTTCTATATAATTTTCGTTATTTAAAGAGACATTTGGAAGTACTGTAGTTTATAAATTTTGTATTAAATTCACACAAAGCAGAGACTACACAATAACTGATGATCAGTTGATCGTTCATTTTGACAACGTACTTGATTCAGATGAATATGATTATAATTTAACTATTTCAAAAAGTGGGAAAAAAATTATCCTTGATAATAATCTTCCAAACAAAATAAAAACTCAAATTGATGATTACTGTGATGAATTTAAAAAAGTTTTTCTAGCAAACAAAAAAGATTTATTGCTAGAAGACCCTACACTTAGATTTATACTGCCAACATGGTATAAATTTATTAATAGCATATCTGTATATGATTTTGATCCAAAAAAATTAAAATCCCCCAGTAATATGAGTCAATCTTTTGAGTTGAGTCACGATGGATCCAATTTATCATACGTGCTAGACAAAATTAAAAAAGATGACAAAAATTTCAAAAAACTTTTGGTTTATTTACAAGAGTTGTTACCTTTTTTGAAATCAATCTCTACGAAATATCATAGTGGATCAATGGAGTTTAATCTACAAGAAATTTACAACACTAGGAACATATCTGCATTATTTGCTTCAGACGGAACAGTGAACATTATTGCATTGTTGATTGCTCTATTTCTTGAAGACAACAAACTTTCTGTTATAGAAGAACCAGAACGTAACATTCACCCTGGACTGTTAAACAGCATAGTTGACATAATGGACGATGCGTCGGAAATAAACCAAATCATAACTGCCACTCATAATTTAACTCTTCTTGAATATGTTTCAAGAGATAAAATATTGATGATGAGTAGAGATAGTCAAGGGAATTCATCTCTAATTAAACCAAAAGATCATGAACAACTTAAAAAATTCAGCTCCGAGATGTCTATACAGACACTTTTGAAACAAAATTTGATATCATGATATCCAAAGACTTGTACGTATATCTGGAAGGAAAAGACGATGAGTGATTTATTAAGGCGATTATAAAAAATGTTTCAAAGAATAAAACTCAATTATTTTCAAGTACATGAATTTAAAAAAGTTGATATTTGTAACGAGTTTCAAAGACATGTAAAACAATGAACTATAGTCATGAATGGAATTGTTTTTTGTTCACTCTCATATGTGTGAGGTCGGAAACAGAATGTACCTCTGACAGAACAGCTAACACCAAATTGTGACACAACACTAGGAAAGTTATTGTGTTCACGACTATAGAACACAATGGATCATGCATAAAGATTACCCAGATCGAGTGCATGTACAGAGAGGTTAGTAAACACACTATCGCGGACTAGTTCTATATAACAATATGACACATGTAATAACTAAAACGATTAGAGTATTTTGGAGCCATCTAAAGAGACTGCATTATGCGATCAGTTTGATACTACAGCCAACTGTACTAAAGCACATGATAGTTAACTTTATACTCAAATGTCTGATCGCTCTGACCACTTGGCTAAAAAGCATAGATTGATTAAGCAGTTGTGTCGATACAAGATCATGGTTAGAAATGCCAAACAGCTGTTACAACAAATACAGGCTCTTGAAGCAGAGAATAAAGAAATTGAATCTCAGATCAAGGATCTTGAAGCAGAGAAGAAGAAACTCACTGAACAAAAGAAATCGCTCACAAGTGAATGCAAGAAATTTGAACGAACAATAGAGCGACAATTGAAGAGACAATCACAGATACTAAAAAAATCATCTGGTACTCAAAGACGTTCAAAATAGCTCACTTTGCGTGACGTATAATGTGTACGTCATCTTGAGCCTTTAATCTCGTAGAGTGGTCGATTTACAAGAGTATGAATGTATGTGTCACAACTGTATCATCTGGATGATACTCAAATTCAAGAAATGTTGAACTTGTGGGTGTGGATATTTCGGGATATCGATAATAATGAATAGTTCATTACAACTAGAGGACTTGGAGTTCAAACTCAACATCTGGACTCTTAATTTTCAGTTGTAGATCTTTGAGATCAGTTGTGTCTATTGTCCTACTAGCTATTTATCGATATTTTATTTGATAAACGATTATAGATCTCGATCGAGGTGATTTTACAGACTTGTTCGGTGGCATCTCAAATATGTGCTGTGACACACCTGTGCAGAGATAGTTGTGATGTCATATACTGTGTGGTAAATATGGCAAAGTTGAGGGATCGGGACACAATCAGATCTAAGACGAATATTATGTTGTAGTGTGATGGCAGATGTACAAATGTTCTAGATACTGTGGGGGGCTAATTAAACAAATTATAAGTCCAGATTGGTTGACGCCGATATCATGTCTGTGATATCGTCTTTGTTGTGCTCATATGAGATGGCACCCAACTTTCCTGGCAGAAAGAATATTCCATTATTTGTGATCATCTTGAAGTGATATCGAGTCAACTTGTCAACATCACATTGACTCGCCAGAGTTGCATTGGTTATATCTGTGATGTCGTCTCTTGGAAAATGTGTCATGAACAATGAACCCATTCCAGTAACCACAGCTTTACCTTCAAATACTTTGGTTAACTCATCTCGGGCAAATTTACCAAGTTCATTAATCTTGGTATAGATATCAGATGATTTGAGAATCTCCAACATTGCATGACCAGCGGTCATCGACATGGGATTTGTAGAAAATGTTCCTCCACCAACATATGCTCTGTTCGATTTTGAATGTAGTGTAGTGTCTGCAAGATTCATTATCTCTTTTTTACCGCATATTATCCCTATGGGCATTCCTCCACCAACTATCTTTCCTAGCGTTACGATATCTGGTTCTAAACCCATAGTCGGGTATAAACATCCATATCTAAATCTAAATCCGGTAACGATCTCATCTAGGATCAATAGACTATCATTACCATGAACAAACTCTTGTATCGCTTTGAGATACTCTGTACTAGCTGGTATGCAACCGCCCCCACCAAGAACGGGTTCTATCACGACTCCTGCAAGTTTATTTTTGTACTTTTGTAGTATGTTGAGGGATTCTGCAATGTCGTTATATGGGATTGACACTATATCTGATTCATGGAGCATTCCACAACTCTCAGACTCGGTATATGGCCAATTCACACTCTTTAACAGATCACTACCATATCCGTGCCATCCTCCATCTATCTTGGCGATTACACTTCGGTTCGTTGCTGAACGTGCAAGTCTAGTTGCATACATTGTCGCTTCTGTTCCAGACGTTACATATCGAATCTTTTCTGCTGATTTTACCGCATCTGCGATCATACTAGATAGTCTATTTGTTGCTTGATTTACTGTACCGTACATCCAACTATCTTTGATTTGATCATACAAACGATCCAGTATGGCTGATGGTCTATGTCCTAGTATCAAGCTCCAATGACCCATCCAATAGTCTGTATACGTATTATCATCAACGTCGATCAGACTCTTTCCTGATGCTGATTTAACTACAAATGGATATGGTTCAAAGAATCTAATGTTGTGGCTTACACCATTGACATGGTATTTAGACGACTCTGCAAATAACACTGCCGATCTCTTGGTTTTTTGACGATATCTCTCTTGATCATTCATCATATACTAAACCCATGAACAATATTTTAACCATTTATGTCCAATGTGTCCAATCATTGTACAAGTTCATAGACATATTCTCATTGATGTGTAGATTACTGATAGCGAAAGGGTATTTTCAAGACTGGTGATTACAAACACAAGCAATATCGTAACCAATCAAGATTGTTATCTTGTTTTAGGTCAATGTTCAGATATCATGGCATCATCCATGATATCATCTAAGTATCGTCTATGATATCGTCTACAGTATAGACGATGTTATGTAGATGATGCTAAAACATATATCTTTAAATGAAGAGTACCATAGCTGTGGTAGAAGTAACACTAGCAGTAGCTGCACTTGCTGGTCTTGGCTCGTTTGTGGCACCATGCATATTACCAATGATTCCAGCTTTTTTGGCTTATATCTCTGGTACAACACTCTCCGAATTAAGTCAGAGTGGATCCAAAACGGTCACGGTGAATCGGACAAATATCGTACTAAACTCGGTATTTTTCGTATTGGGTTTCTCGGTAGTCTTTTCGACACTGGGCGTGATCATAAATAGCGTTCTATCGACACCTGCAAGCTCGTTCCTCGACAGTCTCAATCAGATAGGCGGAGTTATAATTGTAGGTTTTGGAGCATTCCTCCTCTTATCCACAAAGATAAATCGACTAAACATGGAGAAAAAGTTCTTCCCAAAGAGATCAAAAGCAAGCTATCCAATGTCGTTTGTGTTCGGACTGGCATTCGCAGCTGGTTGGACACCATGTGTTGGACCCATTCTTGGCACCATACTGACACTAGCTGCTACGACTCCATCACTGGCATTCAATTTACTTTTAGTTTACTCATTGAGTCTTGGAATTCCATTCATATTGATCGGAATATTCTACTCGAGGGCAACTCGAGTAATTCGTTCGATGAGTAAACACCTTAAATATTATAATCTAGTACTAGGAGTATTCATTATGATACTTGGCGTTCTAGTTTATACAAATCAGATAGCGTATCTTGCAAACTTTCCTTTACTGAACGAGTTGTTGTTATATGGATAAAAACATACTGTATGGTATTATTATTGGCGCCATAGTTGTGTCCGGAATAGTATCAATAAACCTGATATTTAGTATGTATGATACCAATCAACAATCCGACATATTCGATGAATCTCTATTGAATCCCATATCCACAGATTCTATAATTGAACCGACTGTACAAGATGACACAAAGGACACAAATGATCCAGTACAGCACAACCAATCCAATGTAGACATACAAGACACACTACAGGATGTAGTACCATCCGATGAAAAAACTAGCACCATACAAGATACAAACGTAAGCGATGTGCCGAAAATAGATAAATCTAGATTTAGGCAGGCTCCAGATCTAACTGGTATTGCAGGCTACATCAATGTATTGCAAGAAGATTTGAAAGAAGAGATCAAAGATCAAGTTGTACTGTACGATATTTGGACATACAGTTGCATCAACTGTATTCGTACTTTACCATTCATCACAGCTTGGGACGAAAAATATAGTGATCAGGGATTATTGATAATAGGCGTTCATACTCCTGAATTCGAGTTTGAAAAAGATATCGATAATGTTCAAACAGCTGTAAACAAATATGGTATAAAGTATCCTGTCATACTAGACAATGATAAAGAGATCTGGAATGCGTTTGAGAATCGTTATTGGCCACGAAAATACATTGCAGATCATGAAGGATATATCAGGTATAACACCATCGGTGAAGGCAAATACAAAGAGACCGAGACTGTCATACAACGACTGTTGGCTGAACGTTCTCAACAACTGAATATTGCACCAATGACAAATATTGATCTAGTCGATATGGATGAATTTAAGCACTCGCAAAACACACCAGAATTGTATTTTGGATACAAATTTGCATATGGTAGAAACAATCTAGGTAATGTGCAAGGATTCCAACCAGATCAGACAGTACAGTACGAGATACCAGATAAGACGTCTATGAACAAATTTTACTTGACAGGTCTATGGAAGAACACGCCTGACAGCATGGAGCTATTGTCTGATTCTGGAATCGTCAAAGCAAACTATCATGCAAAACAAGTAAACATAGTAACTGCAGGTACAGCAGAACTAGAGATATTGATAGATGGTGAAAGAATACCAGATCATATGGCTGGCAGTGATGTTGTAAATGGTACTGTAATGGTCTCGGAGCCAGATCTATACAATATCGTCTCTTCGGATATCAGTGAAACACATGCGATTGAGATTCATATAGATAACACCAAAGATCGTACTAACTTTCAAATTTTTACATTTACGTTTGGATAGTGTGACTCTTTTGCCTGTTACTAGAGATACAAGAGACGCGGGTACACATCGGTTTTAAACTAACACTGATAAGAGGTAATCAGTATCATGATCAAGTCTTGGAATAACGAAGAGAGTAGCATGACTGATAAGATGAGAGGTATGCTAAAACCCGACACACCGCTCAAGAGCAAGATTCATGCGGCTCAGACCGAATTAGATGGCAAGGTAAACAAACTAGATGAGATCAGAATAAAACTAAAGAAAAAGGAAGACCTATACTTTGCAAGGATTGTCCAAGCACGAAAGAATAACAATGTTGCATCTGCTCATGCATATGCCAACGAGTTGGCACATGTTCGAAAGGTATCCAATATGATGAGTACTGCAAAAATCTCGCTAGAACGAGTAAAGGTGAGACTAGAGACGATATCTGAGTTTGGTGATCTCGTAGTGACGCTTAGCCCTTGTATGGCCGTGATCAAAGATTTAGGACCCTCGTTAAACGGAATAATGCCATCAGCTACTGCATCGATGCAAGACTTGTCCAGCATGTTGGGTGACATCATGGATAGTTCTTCTGTGCAAGAACAGGCAATATCTGTAGATAGCGGTGTGAGTGCAGAGACGCGTGTCATACTTGATGAAGCAGAAAATGTCATTACAAACAAGGCTAAAACAACTATTCCAGATCTACCTGATAGTTTGAAACATCAGATTATTTCAAAGAGAGATGTCTTGATTTAGTGTTTTGTAGACGATTAGATATCTTGCCCTAACAGATGCTGAGCAGATATGATAGATAACTTTACCATTTTGCTTTTGTGATGTAATGTCTGATATCTCTCTACTCTTGTTGTCACTACAATCCCGTGTCTACATTCGAGTTTAAACGATTTTCATGTGACTCAAATAAACTATGACTAGACTAACACGACACACGTGTTGTCAAAAGATCACCAACATGAGAGTCTACGAGAGTAAGATAACCTCGATCTAGCAAGTCTAGTACAGATGACAAGTACACTCGTACCTACTCTTTGATATTTTCATATGTTTGACGACTGAATGGTTTGCAATTGTATGTGGTGAATGGTAATCCGGTACTTGACACACCACAATGTGAGATATCTTTACTTCCGGAACTGTACTGTATACAAATGATATAGTCTTTGCATCTTACATCAATTCTGTAATTGTAAAAACATTTGCTTGTTATTTCTACACAAAGAACAGTCTGACCTTTTTGGATCTCTTCGATTTACATGGGATGATATTTCGCAAGGCTTTTTTCTAATTTTCACTTGTAGAATCTTGTAGTGATTTTTCTGTAACCGTTCTATCCTATGTAAATCGAAGAGATCTACATTTGTAGTATGCATAGTGATCCTGTATGCCTGTTTGTAAACAACGACAACTGTGGACAGCCACGCACATCTCTTGGAAAAGATGGATACTAGATGGAGCGTTTAATCAAAAGACGCCAAGAGGAAATGCTCTTGAAGTGTCGTCAAGAGATGAATATCATGTCAAATGGTGGGTTGGTGAACGACTTATCATATCGCGCACCGAAGAGATCCTCTAGAAGTATCTTTTCGATTTGCGCTGGATGACATTTCACAAGGCTTTTTCCATAATTTTCCCTCACAGACTCTAGTGTGCTTTTTCCGTATCGTTCTATACTGCTTGAACCAAAAAGATCCCACACGAAAAGATCCCTATAGAATACTTTATAAGCGTGAGGGGGGGGGGGAAGTAATTATTGTACAATCATCATCTGATCTCTGCTCTTGTTCTGATAACCGTTGTATCATTTCTAATATCTAGTCCTCATGATGTACATGCATCTGATCTGCTAACAATACCACCACTAATCACCAACACAACCAATAATGCAATAACTTTTTGGCCAGATCAAGGTGGCGATAACAAGATAAGCAATGATGCCCCTTCTCTTAGATATCTCGATGTTGGTAACTCTGCTAGTGCTGATCTCTACTTGGCAGCAGATACCTTTACGCTAGTTCATCCTCTGTTTGAGGGCATTGATGATGACTATAAGTGTCGTGCAGATTTTGAACATGTTCAACATCTTCATGTAGGCCGTGTACCTGGCTTTGCCATACCCGATAATATATCTCCTAGAACACCAACATCTAGTCTGTTTGCATATGGACTAGACTTTGCAAGCTGCACACCAGATCCCGAGGCGGTACACAGTCAACCACTGATAACCGACAAAGAGATGCGATATACGATATACGGTAAGGCAGACAAACAGCCCTACTATTTTTCTCCACGTGACAACATAACTGCTGCACAACTCATACCCGCATGTACAACTGATATCATCGATACAAGCGACAACAACACTCTCAAAGGCGACAATACTATGTGTTATGGCAAACACGGCTCAGATATGGTCATTATTACAAAACAACTGACTGGGTTTTATGGCGCAGCAGATAGCGTCACCACACCTGCAACTGCCAGTTCTTCTAGTGATGCCGTAACAGGTAAAATACAAACACACGAATACTATACTGAAAAGATAAACAGTACATCTCTGATAGAATATCCCAACCCTGTCTTTTTGTACAACACATTACCTCTTTGCGAGGACTCTGTTCGTGGCACATATCACACAATACAAATGACAACAAAAGGAGATATTTTGTTCAAGTATGCTCTAAACGGAGTACAATTTGACGGCAGGCTATTCCTGACTCTGACAGATCACACTCCCAAAAAGACCATATCGCTAGACTCTAACTTTGTCCAACAGCGTGGTAATTGGTACAACTATAACAGTACTCTTCCAAAGAGTATACTGGATCAGTTTGGCAACTTTACCAGCATAAACGCCAGACTGTTTGTGACCAATGACACCATACCAAACAAAAACATATTCAGCAACAGCTCTACAGGTTCACCTCTATACTATAAAAGCCAGAAAAAGGCTATCATGGAGTTGCCAGATGCTGCAGATACAGTAACCTTTGTACCTGGTAAAGTACCAGGTGTCCGTGGTAATGTACATGTTCCACAAGGTGATACTGTACCGCTAACCGCAGAGATACTGTGCCAGTTTGGTCATATACAACCATCCCCATCAGCTCAGGTATTTGATCTAGGTATATCTGCAGATAACGCAACAAACGGTCTCGAGATAAAGTATGAATTTACATCAAAGACGTTCTATCAAGGTGCAGAGGAACAGAAACCGACAAAGTTCTTTTGGATTGCAACCGACTCTGACGGCAACTCTGTCAACGGTGATACAACTCGTACCATAACCAACTCGTACAACTTTGTCATTCCTCAAAGTACATCTGGTACATATGATATAGTGATATACGGCTCTGATGCTGAACGTACGCTAATAGGTACCCATGCAGGTTCATACACGTTTGCAGCTAGTACATCAACACCTAGCCAAACACTAACGATAACCATACCAAATACCACTCCGTCTACTGCAACTATTGGTCTCAATACTCAGACAGCAAACGAGATAAAGTTCATCACTAGAGAGACCTCTCAAGGCAGCGGTACTAGATATCATCACCATGATGATGATTCTGATGACACTAGAGCTGACATTACCATCCATTATAACACAAAGATAACCAGCAAAACATTCGATGTCACATCAAATACATTCTGTTATAATGCTGAATTACAAGTTGGTAATGATATTACAGTACCAAAGTTGAACAGCTATATGGCATTGGCGCTAGAGATCACAGACTTTACTCCTAAATGTCCTAATTATCCCAATATATCATTTGACGGTAAACTGGTATTAAACAAAGAGGTCTATATACGACTAAACGGCACAGACGGTCAAAACATCTTTTATCATGTGAACGGCACAAACGACATTGTACAGATACCAAAGTGTACCAGTACCAACTTTGATTCTAGCGACAATACACTAAAGGGCAATACAGAGGTATGTTACGGCAAAGACGGTGCAGACACTGTCATCGTATCCAAGATACTTGCAATCTTTGGAGCTACAACAGAGTCTATTCCAAAGTCTGGTACTTTGACGGGTCCAGATACAATAAAACCTACGACTCGGGGTGATCAAGACGACAAAGACTCTGGCAAGTCAAGAGATCTAGCAAATGCACCAACTTTTGGTGTATCGCAACTCACAGGTGAGCAATTGGTAACCTGTGGCTATAAAATGGATGATACCTGTCGTGATATCACCGCATATCATGTACAGTACGAACGAGATACAATACAAACTAACACGACACATACATTTGCGATAAAGACACTCGCACCAAACATGTTATACAATGTAATACTGGCATTTAGTGTACCAAGTGTTGGCTCTCCAGTGAGTGCAGCAGAAGCATACATTTCTGTAACCCTTGGAGTAAACTATAGTGAACCATCATACCACTATATCACAGACGTTACAGTACACGACCCAAACAACATCATAGACTATGATATACAAAATACAACAGTGTCTAGAGTGTCATGTTCAGGTGCTGAACTACAGTGCACACAAGTGACATTCCCCGATGTACTATTCCGTGAGGCGATGAACCATGAACCGTTTGCCATACAGGTGACAGACACATTACTGTCCACTGCAATAAACTACATGAACGAAGGCGTCTTTGTCACTGGTACCTCACTAAACGCAGCACCAACAGTACAACCAGGTCTGACGATATCTCGTGATGATGGTAGACCGATAAATCTAGTCTTGGTCCGTACAGACAAGGTATCTGATCTATGGGCAGATGCATTTGGCAACACGTGGAGTCGTAACTCGTTTGGTAATTTCGTAATTGTGGAATACGCACCATATGCAGGTACTACTCCAGTATGTACAGACATCAACGACAGAATGTGTGCGCCATTCAAGGCTAAACTCGACTGGCACAATCAAAAGATGATCGAGCTGCGCGACTCGCTATACGACGCATACAAGACAGAGGCATACGCCGAGATCGACAATATCTTCACCTACGAGTTTGGCGACGTGGACTCTCGTACTATAGTCACGAGCGAAATTGTTTTCTTGTTTACTCCCGCATGTGTGTGGTCAGAGACGGAATTTGCCTCTGGCAGAACAGCTAACACCAAATTGTGATACTACAGACTAGGAAAATTATTCTGTTCGCGACTATAGAACACTGATCAATCTAGGTTGGCTAACCGAGTAGATACAAATCTCTTACTATGGACTGTATGCGTATTTCTTACATCATACTCACGTTAAGTCAACAAAACACAGGTGTAATTTCTAGAGGCAGATTGATTCATTGTTACCATGTTTGATGATTGGGCATGGGCACTCTTAATAATACGCATACAGTCTATAAGCTTCTTAGTTTAAGTAATAGACAAATAGGTGCTTGAGTGCAAAATTTAGACCGATACGTTTTGAAGCACAATTTTGGAAAATACTTTTGCACTTTGGTATATATTCACATGGATAAAAGAACCATCACAAGCATGGTAGATTATGTAAGTAGTGTTTGTGATTTCTGAGGGATCACCAAATTTTCATACCCTTGTGGTTTCTTTAACGCATTTAGAAAATCTTGATGGCTTTGATGTTTGATAAAAAAGAAAAAATTAGGATCAGTAATATTAAGCCGTTTGGAGTTACAATCAAAATCAAATATTGATGGTATTATGTTGTGATTTTGTTGATAGAATTGTATTCTATTAAGAAACACAGTCAATGATCTGTCAAATTGCATGTTATTTTGTTCTGGATGAATTTTTTTGATCTCATTTTTTATCTCATCTATTGATACACCTTGTTGAATTTGTTCTACAGTAAATTTTGATAATATCACATATATGAAAAAATATGGTATTCCTAATCCTTTGCCTCCATCTTGAGATTTCCTCGATCGTGAATATGCAAACGTTTCCAACGATCTGTAAAACTTTCCAGAATAAGTGTTGGCGATCTTATTAATTACTCGTTGTAAATTTTCTATAGTGATCTTTTTTGGCTCACCGATTACGGTTTCTAACACATTTGCATCATAGCAACACTCTTTACACAACTCTTGTAACATGCCGACGTTACAAAAAGATTCGACAATTAACTGATCTTTTATGTCTCTCATATCGATATTGAGTGATTTTTCACCTAGTGATATTATTTGTTGTAGTTCAACTTCTTCCCAAGGTTCAACTGACAATTCAAATATTCTATCTTGTAGATCGCCATTATTCTGCACTAGCCTGTTCTTTTCTCTCCAAATCCCTAAAATAACAACCCTGACATCAATATCCTGAAAAGTTCTTAAATCAAACGCAAATAGTTGTTGTACCCTTTCGTCTAAATAGTGGAAATTCTCAAACACTACGACTTTGTCTGGAAAATGTTCTTTTAATAATTCGGCCACTCCTTGAGCACTACTTATGTCTAATTGTAATTCAGAAAGTGTATCTCTTTTATCTTTTTTCGAGATAATCTCTACTTCGGATTCTACATTTGTGAGCAGTTTTACCTTAAAGTTGAATTTTGTTTGATGCATGTCTGAACTTTCACTAGATGAACTAGATTGAATGGTGACGTTTATTTTTTGCAAAATCATTTTATAAATATCTGATAAATCTGTTGATGCTGAACACCGTATGGTTATTTTCCTATCGTGTTTTATGTGCGTATTCAAAAGTGTTGTTTTTCCTTGTTTGGATGAACCATACACTACAAGTTGTTTTTTCTGCAAAATCGCTCGTTTAAAACACTCTTCGATCTCCTTTCGTGTTATTTGCGTCTCTAGTTTGTCATTGATCACGCCAAAGACTTTTTCTAAAATCATGATTAGATTACGCTAGAAGTGCATTTAAAGATAATATTTATACATATTGTAATATGTCGTGTAACCGGTTACTGTATAGTTAGTGTGTTCGATGTTTTCACGTTTTTCAGTGATTTCAGTGATTTCAGATAGTTGCATGGTATACTGGTAGGCAAAAGTTGGCTGATCTCAGTATTTTCACGTTTTTCAGTGATTTCAGTTATGATTTCAGCTCTTTCACTTAACGAGAGGGATGGCGGTCAATGGTTTTCATGCAACACTCTCTAAAAATTTCACAAGTTATGAAAAATGTCTAGATCACCTATTGTAGATTATTACGGTCAAGTTGCATACAGTACGTTTCTTAAAATAACTGCCTATTGATCTTAACTCCATGATAAGTTAAGAGAACCGTACGTCGGATCTTTTCGGTTTACGTAGGACAGATAGTTACGGAAAAAGCACCACTAGAGTCTGTAAGGGAAAATTATGGAAAGCCTTAGACTGTATGCGTATTTCTTACATCATGCGCACATTTTAAGGTACAATAAAACACAGGTGTAATTTCTAGAGGCAAATTGATTCATTGTTATCGTGTTTGATGATTGGGTATGGGCACTCTCAATAATACGCATACAGTCTCTTGTGAAATCCCATATTACATAAACCGAAGAGAATCGATAGGGATCTCATCACATATATCGTCTAGTTATAGTTGTCCAAATCAATTCTAGAGAATTGTTATGTCTTGATGATATATTGTATAAAAAAATCAGTACATGGTTAAAAAAAAGAGGTTGTTGATGCTGTCAATTTCGTTCAAAGTGACAAGATGGAGAGTCTTCAGGACAATAAAATTCGGCACCGTCTACACATCCATTGTCTACTGCCCATTGATCATTTTGGAATTCACTCTGCATACAAAACTCCAACCACATTGTTCCATGTGGGCTGAGTACTAGTGCTTCGTTGAGGTTTATGTCGTTACAGTATACGACTCCAATTATTCGACCTTGTAGATTTCCTATCTGTCCGTCATCTTCATCAACAGTAGCAGTAGATCCTACTGGACATATGCTCTCAATGTATGCTTTTGCTTCAGGGCCTCCCGGCTCTGTGATCTCTGCTGATGATGCTATCGCAAATCTGATTCGATTGTCATCTATCTTGATTGTGTGTCCTTCAACCACTTCAGTCACTGTTCCAGTTATACAGCTTGCACTACCCGAACACCTAGGATCAGACTCCATCACATCTGCCATTGAGCTAGAATTCGACAAGATGCCTTGGTCTATCAAGTATTGAATTGCTGCAAGAAACTCTGTATCTGTGATACTACCTTCGACCCAAAACTTTGCAGTGTCTTTTATCCAAGATGGAATCATATCCGAGTCTGCAGCAAATGCTACAGACGTGAAAGATGTTCCAGCCATCAACAAGATGCTAAAGAGTACTATGGCATATTGCATTATGAACGATAATACTCGCCTGTTTATATAATTGCTGATCAAGGTTCATTAATTTGACGTGGTTAGCATCTGCATAAAATTCTTGAAACTTTGCAAAATGTGGGAACTATCTCATACCAGATATCGTGAATTACTGATGTCTCGAGTCTTATATTGTGCATTCTTTGAGATAACGTCATCGCGATCTCAATCCCCATCAATTGAACAGAACCGTACTGTCCTCAGATCCAGTCAACCTCGCAGAAAATCTAGATAGATTAATTTCTATGTACGAGATGTGATATTGTATGAGACATGTGATCAGGTTTTTTGGCCATAAGAACATTAGGTCATTACACACCAAGACGATCGAGATAACATGCGATAGAGATCTCACTGTTGCAGGAGACTGTATAGTTGGAGTATCGGCAGAGTCTGGCTGTGCAGAACTGCCGGAGACACTTAAGACTCTACTGAGATCAGATAGATCAGTCAAATTCACTTTATGCGTAAATAAACATAATTTTGTAATCAATGGACGCGGCAGTCCAAAACTAGTACTCGATCATCGAACAGACATTGTCTTGAGAAAGAGTAAGTTCATCTGTCCTAGGACTATATCCATATGCTGTGATCAGACAGCCGACAAGGTACCAAAAGAGATGATCAGGTTGTTACAGGATCCAAGTACTAGTGGCAAGTTGATCATCGAAGTGTAACATTTATAGATCAAAGCAGACCGTATATTGATGGGCACAAAGACCAATTTGTTCATTCTAGTACCTCTTGCCACTTTTGCAGCAATCATTCTTGGATTTGGATTATACAACACGTTGTGCAAGAATGCAAATATTCCACTAGGTTGTTAGTGAACAGTAAATATTGTATCAAACACAGTCGGGTCTCAACTCGACCAATGATCACCAACACATATCTTGGTCTAATCTACAACTAGATATCATTTATCAAATCGATGTTATTCAAGATATATGTGTCAACAGATGTGAATACCAGTAAAAAGATCGATAAAAGAACGATCAGACTTCGTGTACATGATCCTCCAACCACTGCTCAGATGAAACAACTTCGTGCCTACTTTAACGAGATGCCTATGGAAGAGATATTGACAGGTTTAAAGTTTGCAAAGAATCGTTGGTCAGCAAAAGATTCTGGAACTCTTCGCGTTGGGAGACGCGGCATAGTTCAGAAAGAGGTTCATTCTGTAACCTCCGAGCAGGCCAAATGGCGACTAGATAATTGGAAGTTGATGATTGCTAACTATCGCAGACGTGGATACAGCTATCCTACAATCTCACGAATCAAAAAGGTACTGATCCAAAAAACAGTTTAAATGAATAGCCGTATGTGATATTCTACAACAAAGACTATGATCTATTGATGGCTAGTTATCATATTACACTATTCAAAACGACGAGATAAATTAAAAATATCGAGCCTACTCTTTGGTAGGATCTCGACTAAGTATATTCAAAACATGTTCGACTATCTGCTTTTGACCACCTTCATGCAAGTCTTGGCGAATCGCGTCAGAGCCAACGCTGATAAAGATCAAGTTGTCATCGCCTAATGGAAATGTTATCCTGGTGAGTCGTTCAAATGATGCTACAGCATACATGCCTCGACCTATCTTTGGGTATAGTGCCTTGCGACCCTTCCAAGAACTTGCTGCACGTTTGAGTGACGCTGCTGTCTCTTCGGGTGATAGATAGTTTACAACTCCAGATCTGTGACTCGTAGCGATTATCGTTCCTTCAATATCTGTTATGATGCTGTGTCGTATATTGATGTCAGAGTTCATTATACGCTTCAAGAGGTTATCATAGTTCATCAACATTGTCTAGTATTTGGAATTACTTAAGTATCGTGGTATGTGTAGATTGTGTGTGTAGATTGTTCGGTAATCACGCCCTGCCTAATCTTCGATATCGATGTTTGAACCTAACGTACATCACATTATCTTGACAACGAGTGTGATGAGCAGACTATAAATTAAACTCTTACGAGCATTCATCATATGCTTCCTGCACAACAAGGCTACGATCGTGCTATAACGGTATTCTCTCCTGATGGTAGACTATATCAAGTCGAGTATGCTATAGAGACTGTTCGTCGTGGTGCAATAGCTGTAGGCATAAAATGTAAGCAAGGTATAGTAATCGCTGTAGAAGAAAAGTCAAGAAAACTACAGATAACAGATGTGGCACAAAAGATATTTCAGATCGATGACCATGTGGGCGTGGCCGCAGCTGGTTATATCCCAGACGCACGAAGTCAAGTGGATAAAGCGCGGCTCTTCTCTCAAAGCAACAGAATGATTTATGATGAAGCAGTAGATGTCGAGTCTATTGCAAAACATTTAGCTGATCAATCGCAACAATATACACAGTATGCTGGAGTGAGACCATTTGGCGTTGCTCTGATTTTGGGTGGAGTGACAAACAAGACTCCTCAACTATATTTGACAGATCCTAGTGGAACATACATTTCGTATGATGCAATTGCGATAGGCTCTAGCTCAGATCAAGTAACAGACTTTTTAGAAAAGACATATACCAACGATCTCTCACTAGATGACGCGTCAGCGCTTGCAACTGCAGGAATCTATATTGCTAGTGATGACAAAGAGCGATCCGATCAGATCAGGATGGCTCACATCGGCGCCGAGTCTGAGGTATATGAACTAGTCTCTCAGGACAAGATCACAGAGTATGTTGATCAAAGCAAGAAAAAATACCCAAACCCCAACGCATAATACGACATGAAACTAGCTATCGCAATTCCAGATTCATCACTATCTGACGAATCTCTAAAGATGAACAAGACGAGAAAAGCAGCCACATTCGCACGCACTTGTGCTATATTTGGCATCGACACGATATTCATATACAGTGATGGTGAATCAAAAGATGGTAAACTATTAGCGACAATACTACGATATTTGGAGACACCACAGTTTTTACGAAAGATACTCTTTTCAAAACTAAATGACTTAAAGTTTTCAGGTGTTTTGTATCCTTTGCGAATTCCTAGCCACAACGTTACATCAAAACCAAAAGAGATCAAACGAGGCGATATTCGTGAAGGAATAGTCGTCACAATAAAAGGTAAGCGATTTGTAGACACTGGAATAAACCAACTCATTCCATTTTATGGCAGTACAAAGGTAGGTCAGCGCACAACCATCCAGTTCAAAGAAGGCTATCCCAAGTTTTCGATAAAAGAGATCGGACGTCAAGAGATTACAAAGTATTGGGGCTATACTACAAAAGAGAGATCAAGCTTGTCTGCCCTACTTGAAGAGTGGGAGGGCAACATAATTCTCACAACAAGAAAGGCCAAGAGCGCTAGTCGCCAACAGATTACAAAGTATCTTGTGTCAAAGAGACCAACTCTTTTGGTATTTGGTTCGCCAGAGAGAGGCATACATGATATATTGGGATCAAAGATAAGACATGTTCAAAATGCAAAGTCGTTAAACTTTTTTCCAGATCAAATGACACAGACTGTACGTCTTGAAGAAGCTCTTTTGGGCGTCTTGTCGATAATAAATCACATACGCGCTGACCGTGAAATCTAGTTCATGCATACGCATTAGTAGCGAAATCAACCATAGTATGCCTAATCACATATTGGGCATACATTTACACGATAACATATACGCAACATATCGCATTATATCGCAACATATCGCATTATATCGCAACATATCGCATTATTAGGTCATCACAGACATGCTCTGCGATTATGTCAAAATGAGGCGTTGATCAAAATATTTAGATCAGGCTAGTTAAGAGATTTGAAAACTCAAATGTTATACTATACTCGAAACAATGATCAGTTCATGTACATTTTCCTATATTTTATGCGTGTTTTGAGGTACAATGAAACGGATCTTTATGGTTCATGTGGGCTGAGCAGTTACAGAAAAAGCACATAAGATTCTAAATGAAAATTATGTAAAAAAATCTTGCGAAACTCTATTCCGCATAAATCGAAGGATCCATGCAATGTACAATATTTGTAGATCGCTTAGTTTGGCAACCGCCATGACTCCATGACTAAATGAGCGTTTAAATGATTTCAGTCCAAGATACAAGTATACACCAACCAATAAACTAAAAGAATAGAAAGAAATACTAGAGTATGAATAAAGATTTTAGATGAACAAGAATGAGAAAACAATTCGCGCTCTTATAGAACAAGCAGTGGGGTTAAAAGTTGATGAATATGAGAGGGCTCTAGAGCTTTATGATTCAGCACTAATGATAGACCCGGATGATTGGATGACATACAAGTGTAAAGCCGACACTTGCCTAGACTGCGGTAAATACGACATGGCGATAGAGTGTGCAGAGAAAGCTCTAGAGTTGACAGACAATGAAAGAATTGAAGAGATAGCAACAATAAAGATACTGGCTTTTGAAAGTAGTGATAGATATGATGAGGGATTAGAATGGGTAGATAAAAAATTAGTAGAGTATGTAGATGATGAAACTGTTGACGATTTCAAATCAATTATTTTATATGACAAATATAAAAAATATGGTGGCTTAGAGTTGGCAGAGACTGCAATAAACTTTTACGATGATGCAATACAAAGAACTCCAAACAACTTTGGAATACTAAACAGTAAAGGTGAAATATTAACAGACCTTGAGAGATATAGCGAGGCGTTAATGTGTTTTAGTAACGTCATTGCACGATATCCAGATAATGATAGAGCAATGTTGGGAAAAGCGAATGTACTCTACAAGATGGGGCAGGATAAAAAAGCGATCAAGTTTTGTAAAAAACTCATTAAACTATGCTCTATGGATCCACAAATACAAACAAAATTATTCCTGCTCTTAGCTGATCTTAATCAAGTACAAGACATGAACTACCCTCTAGACATGTTGATTGACTGGGATCCAGATGAGCCCAAATATAGAATAATAAAAAATAAACTAGAAGAAGAAATTTCATCAAAAGAGGGATCTAATAAATTGATCGACTGTACAAAATTTAAGAGACTTTTAAATAACCCTTGAACAGTTATGTAAACTTGACCGTGTTAACGGTCTTGCCAAAAAATTTTCTGCATTTCTCAAGTTGTTGTCAGCTAAATTTAAACACAAAATTAACAACATGTTGGGTATTTGGTCACAAACAAAATTGTTTTCTTGTTTACTTTTGCATATGTGGGACAAGATGTAGAATTCACATCTGGCATAACAGATAACATCAAATTGTGATACTACATACTAGGAAAATTACTATGTTCACAACTATAGAATCTCGTAGTGTTTTTTCTGCAACCATTCACATCCCACTTACAGAAGAGATCTAGACAAGTCGATCTTGACTAGAGTATTTGAAAATCATTCCTGCAATTGATGGGTTTTAATTCAATAGATTTCTTATCTTGTTTGCCTTTCTCTTTCCAACATTGGCAAACACTTTTAGCAACTCTTCATAGGTATTGTCACCGCCAACAAGATCCCAAAAACTCTTACCCATCAAGACTTGGTTGGTAACATCCAAATATTTTATAGAAAAGCTATGTTTGTATGGATTGTTGCCGTACGGATTATACGCCATTGCAAAGTATGTCTTGGTCTCTGGAAATGATCTTCTTCTAAGAGCATGAATCCACAAGTGCTTTCTTGTGATGTTGAGACATTGTTCTTTGTTCGGTTTTGGGGATTTTATCTCCAAGAATATCTCATTGTTTTGTTTATCTCTTAGATATAGATCAGAGATTATGCTTTTTTCTATCGGTGTGCTTGTATCGAGACTAACAAAATCGACTATTCTTTTTACTTCTTTGATATAGTCTTCAAAAATATCTCCTTGATCTATTCTAGTTACTATTCTATCAATCTCTGCATTTGTATCTGTTGGAATGGTGCCTACAAGTTTATTCTGAGACACCACAGTAAATCTCTCTTTTGCAATTATCAACGAACACCCCTCAAACATCTCTCCTATACTAGTTGAAAACGATCTCTCAAACGATGCTGTCTTTATCATATCTTTTGGCAATAATGCGGCATGAAAGGGTTTATGATCGGAACTCTGTTGACCAACATCTTTTTGCTCAAGCATATTATCTATTGCATGACATAGATAATCTACTAACTCTTTTTTGGTTTTATCTGATAGTGCCATGCGTTCCACATACTAGTATATCTTCATTGAAATCTGTTGCCCTTCTACCAGATCGTCTATTTACGTTACGGTATAATCTCTTTTTCATATGCATTCCAGATTCTTGTATGATATCATCGTATAATCCAAGCTTGTCATTTACCACTATGATGAAATTGCTGTCTTTGTTAAGAGTTGTTTCTGATATGTTTTGTATTGTTTTAATCATGGATCTCTTGTAATCTTTAATTGCTTGTTTGCTAGAACCCCTCTTCTTGCTACCAATCTCTTTGTTCCAGTTGTCTTCTAGTTCCAATAATTCATATGCGTATCGATGCTGGTCATGATAATCAATAAGTCCTAAATATGGAGGCGAGGTTAAAACATCGCTAATCTGCAAGTTACTAAAGTTAAACTTTGATGAATCTCCATGTATTGCTTTAGTGTATACGTTATTTCGTATACTCTGAAACTCTTTTATGCGTTTTAGTGTATCTCTACAATATCTCTTGAGAAAAGACAATGAATTTGTGGTCGGGTGACATATTCTATCATGTTTTATGCAATAGTAATCATCACTCTGGGGATTTTTAGGGTAATCTGTCTCATAGTGAGCGATCATTCTTGATGAACGTGCCGAACGCGATAGTATTACTTTTAGAACATCTTGGTATCTGTGTTTTGTAATATGATCACGGAATACAAGTAGTGCGTGCAAAGCGTCTGAATGATACCATCTGTTTAGATACTCCGAGTCTGTAATGCCTATCTTTCTTTTATTCTTGTTTGAGATAAAATTATCAAGATTTGTTTTGGTAACGCTAGATATCGTCTGCTCTAGAATCGAATCTATCTCTCTTTTTAGAGCAGAAATGTCGTAATGATTTGTCTTTACGTTGGACAACATTACATTAAATCTACTGATGTCTAGCCCTACTGATGGAATTCCATAAGCATTGGATTCTACAAGTGTAGTTCCAGAACCCATAAATGGATCACAGATTAACTTTGATCTCTTTAGATCTCGTTCAAGAAAATAGTCGACTAGCTGTGGTACAAATTTCCCAATATATTGATGTATGCTGTGAACGTGTTTTGTCCGCTCTCTTTGTGGTAGTTCTTTCTCAGACCAGCTCAGTTCTTTGATCAATCTAGCACTAGTCATCATACTCTCCTTGTCTTGAATGTGTTCTCACGGGTATTTTAGTAGATCTCTTACGTCTTAATTATGTTGTATGTCCAGATAGTTCATAAAATATAGTCTCAAATAATCCGATTGTAGTCCATAATCGATCTTGACGCAGCATGGAGTCGTACATACCAGGTCTAGTACGATATCTCTTTGTCGAATAACTTGGATCTTTATAGGCGTGGGTTCAAGAGATCTCTTCGATTTACATGAGATGGCATTCTGCAAGGTTTTCCGTGATTTTCCCTTATGAAATCTTGGTGTTTTCTGTACCATTCTATAGTCACGAACATGATAATTTTCCTAGTGTTTAGTATCACATTGTGTTATCTGTTTTGCCAGAGATAAATTCCGTTTGTGACTATACATCACGTAAACCGAAGAGATCCGACGTCTCAGATATTAATAGAACAATAGTGTGGTCGAATGTACATGAGAGAGTCAAAGATCTTTTTATTACTTGCAATGGGTATGGGAATAGTCGGAGTGTTGATTGGCGCATCAATAATCTGGCAGTTGTTGTCGCCTAAATGATAAATCGATTGAATTGTGATCAAGACAGTGTTGAGACGCCTCTGTTGATGTTGAATAAATGTCCGTATATGATATCTAGTTTTATGTCTAGTGATCGACGCAATGTGACGGATTGTCAAGTCTTACGTAATTCTAGTTGGCAAAATCTATGCAAGATAGAATATTGCACAATGTTGTCCATCTGTAGTCTCATCTCTTGACCAAATACACTGTAAATCCCAAATTGTCTTAGACGGAAATCATTTCATATATAAACTCGAAATAAAACCATTGGTAAAGGATGCTGAATGAAAAACAAATAGCGTATATAATTAGAGAAATGCGTAAAGGCACAAGCTCATCCATCATAGCAGAGAGAATGAAGGTAACTCCCAGACGTGTGTATCAAATTTATGAATATTATATTCAGACAGGTTCAGTTCCAAAACAGCTCAATGCAGGAAGACCAAAGATAGAACCAACACCAAAACAGATTCAAATTGTAACTGCAGCATACAATGATGATCCTCGAGGTGCTATTTTTATTGCAAAACATCTGCGCTCTGCCCGCATACAAATAAGCTACAACACTGTAAAGAAGATCATGAAAGCAAAAGGTTTAGCATCTCCAGCATCTACAAACCGAACGCGTCACAAATGGATTCGCTTTGAACGAAAGTACTCTAACGCAATGTGGCATGTGGACTGGCATGTCATAAAAGACTCCAGATGGCAAAATCTATACCTAATTTGCTACCTAGATGATGCATCCAGATGTATTACAGGCTTTGGAGTCTTTCAACATCCCACAACAGAGAATGCACTACTTGTATTAGACAAAGCAATTAAGACGTTTGGAAGACCTGCACAGATACTATCTGATCATGGCCCTCAGTTTACATCTAACAAAGAACCAAAGAAAGGTAAAAAGAAACCTACGCACTTTGAAAGAGCTTTACAAAAGCGTAAAATTACTCACATACTTGCAGGAGTGGGTCGTCCACAAACTAATGGTAAGATAGAGAGATTCTTTGGAACATTTGAAAATGAGGTTAAACATCATGCCAGAATTGGTGAATACATTAGTCATTACAATGAAAAAAGACCACACTTTGCTCTAGATATCGATAACGGAGAAACACCGCTTATTGCTTTTAGAGCAAAACAAGCTAGTGCTGAGATTAGAAAAGACCCAAAATGGGCAGATCTTGACTTATATATGAAATGATTTCCGTCTAAGACACTGTAAATCCCAAATCTATACCTTTATATATATCGGGGGGGGGGGTGTCTATGGTTAAAACATATCTGGTGTTATCGCTGACAATATTGATGGTGATTCCATTTTTAGCACTAGATGTGTATGCACAAACACCAGTATCGACCATAACTGCACCTTCTTTTGATAAACAGAACAAACCCATAGTGCTATACGCTGAATCTGATAATCGAGTAGTTCTTAATAGTATATCAGTTTCAGGCACGTTCTATGCTGCAAACCACGAAAATGGTCATATTACCATCCTTAGCAATACTGCAATAACAGGCTTGACATATGGTAGCGGAACCGATAAAGGTTGTAACAAAGCCACAGTTTCTACCATAGGTGGCACTCACTCTGTTTTGCGGGCCAAGATACCAATAGACCATACGGCAGCAATGGGCGTTAAAATTGAGCCCCATACTTGGGTTGCTTACCCAGAGCAATGTGATGATCCTATTGCTGTAACCTTTGATGATAAACTAGTACTCGACAAGGAGATATATGTACGCATTTATAACATTGTCAATCAAAATGTATTTTATTATGTAAATGGTGCAGATACAGTTGTACAGATACCAAAATGTACTAATTTTAACTTTAATTTTGCTGACAATACACTAAGAGGTGACACTGAAGCTTGTTATGGTAAAGATGGCCGAGCAACTATAATCGTATCCAAGGTACTAGCAATTTTTGGAACTACAACACAAGAGATTATTCCTATTGAGACTATGCCTCCTCAGGAGAACTTTGAAGATATAGAGCCCAAGTTTACGGCATTTGGAATCATTCCACTTGGAGCAGGTAAAGGTGGAGAGATCCGTGTATATGATGATGCTCGATTTGGACCACCAAACAGCAAGGGTGACGTATTGATACAGGCCAATACAAAGGTAGAGCCTGCGACACTATTCGAAACGGATATCGGGAAACCATGCATCACCGTGAACTTTAGAGATCCTTCCCTCTTACAAACTCCACCGACAGTCATACTGGGTGCAGACGCAATGGGGTTTGACTTGTCGACAACTGATGGTGCCACATATTTTTCATGTACTGTTGATCCCTCTACATTCAATGGATCTATACTTACAGACAAAGAGATGCGCATAACGCTATATCCAAATGCAACTACATATGACATAATTCCTTATTTCTTTTCACAACCACCAGGTAACTCTGCAACCAAACCAATACCCCCATGTAAGACGGGTACAAACATAGACGCTCAACAGAATCTGATGGATGACACAGAGATGTGTTATGGCAAACACAACGATAATACTGTAATAATATCAAAGCGTATTGGCATATACAGCGCAAATGCACCACTCGAACCTATTGCTCCAGATCCTACTCTCACAGTACCTGGCATCACTGACGAATCTCGAATCGCATACACTTATCGAGACTATTCTAACATGATAAACACATCAACTCTTACTGTACAAGATGGAGATATTATGGAACAATATCTCTCAATGCCCAGGTGTGACAAAAAACGTGTTCAATTATCTTATACCGCATCCATGAACTCAAATCAAGACGTTGTCTTGAAGTTTTCAACATATAAAAAAGACTTTGATGGTAAAGCATTTGTAATTATAAAAAATGATGCTGGCATCTCTTCTATCTCTCTGCCTTCTACCCTTGTAGAGCAGACTGGATTTTATAGATACTATAGTGTCACCATCTCAAATGATCTCTTGGGTGACAATAATGTCGTTCGTCTAATCCCGTTCCTTTATGAAACTAGTGACATCATACACAATAAACGAGTATACAGTACCAGCTCTAGTGGTTCTCCACTATACTACAACGTAGCTCCAAAATTCTTCAACATGTCAGATAATGGTCTGATCCAGATGCCAGACGCTGATAGCAGTGTGAACTTTGTACCTGGTAAAGTCCATAATGTAGATGGTACAGTGTACGTTCCTAAGGGTAATAATGTACAGTTGACCGGTGATGTATTGTGCCAATTTGCTGTCTTTAAATCCAAACAGGTGGCAAAGATCTTTGACATGAACATATTTGCAGAGAATGCTACATCTGGTCTACAATTTACATACACATTTGAGAAGAAGAAATTTGCATCTGGAGACGGTGCAGTCAAAACATCTCAACCAAGTATTATACATTGGATTGTAACCGACTCGGACAACAATGTAACACGTGGTAGTACTACCAATGTTGGTTCCACTCATGTATTTACAATTCCACTAGAGTCTGGTGACTATAATATTGTAATGTATGGCAAACGTGCAAGTGGTGGACTGATCGGCACACATGCCGATTCATACACATTCTCATCACAATAGAACCGCATAAACAATCATCTCGTGGTATGAGGATTCAACTTTGGAAACTATATCTTGGATGATCTGACAATTGTCCAATAAACGATACAACCCTAGTTCTCGATCATAATAAAATACACAGACGCATGCGACAACGGTCTAGTTCATCACTAGTAATAATATTGAAATACAATAGGCGATTTTGATTCTCAATCTTGTGACCAACATGATCGTTTACTAAAAAAAGGAAAGATTCTTGACAAATTGTTGGACATTATGCATGAGATCTAGTGCTGATGATCAATCAAAGAATTTATTTAATGTGTATCAAACCAATGTATGTGGTTTCTAGGAACGTCATAATTGGCATAGGGGTAGGACTTGCAATAATTGGTCTAGTCATTGCGATGGCAATATCGGGAGGCTCTAGAGACAACATTGAGAATGGGTCTACTCTGAAAGGCACGATCAAGATTGGCGTTCTCTTACCGATAACAGGTGTTCTTGAAGAGGAGAGTAAGGGAGCTGTCGCAGCTACAGAGCTTAGCATCAAAGACTTTAACGAATATCTAGAATCAATTGATGCGCAATGGAGGTTTGAGACAGTACTAGAAGACACCGAAGCCAATCCAGATGTAGCTAGAGAAAAGATCGAGTTGCTCTACTCTCAAGGCATTAATGTTGTAATTGGTCCTGCAACTAGCGCGGCAACTGCTGCCGTAAAGGACTTTGCCGATGACAATGATCTCTTGGTGGTATCTTGCTGTTCTTCAGCACACTCACTTGCAGTACAAGACGACAACATACTTCGTCTAGTTCCTAGTGATAAAGTTCAAGGTGCATCGTTAGTCCAAGTCATAGGTGAGCATAATATCGATGCAATAGTTCCAATATGGCGTGACGATGTGTGGGGCAATGATCTGATAGACTTTACTAGAACTGCTTTTGAGGAGAGAGGCATAGTTGTCTCTGACGGTATAATATATGATCCATCAACTCCAAATCCATCCGAATCGATCTCTATGTTGGCAGACGAAGTAACTAGATATTCAGAGAGATATGGTTCAACAAAGACTGCTGTAATATTTATGGGGTTTGATGAGGTAATAGAATTTGTAAGAGCAGCTACACAACACAGCGTTCTTTATGACGTGCCATGGTTTGGTACTACAGCTCTTACAAAGAATGTTGGACTCGTACAAGATCCAGATACATCCAAGTTTATGAGTGATGTTCAATTTACAACGATCTCTATGGCCGAGTCACACAACTCGTTACATAACAAAGTAAGAGATCATATTATAGATAATGATGCTGGTACTCCAAGCATATTTGCATATGCGTCATATGATGTACCACAATTGATCGGTGAGGCCATTTTAGAGATCGAATCGACAGATACCAAAACTCTTCGAGATTCGATTATTGCAAAGTCTAGTACATTTAGCGGTGCGATGGACACATCCACATTGAATTCAGCTGGTGATCTTGCAATGTCTGACTTTGAGGTATGGTCGATCATAGACGGTGAATGGATACAGACAGGACAATACATGCACAAATCTGACTCTGTAGAGATGTCGACGTTTGTAAAGAGCGAACTAGATGGTTCTATACCCATAGGAGTTCTGGTTGCAACATCTGGAGACTTGTCATCCATAGGTGAGGAAGCAGAGAGTGCGATCAAATTTGCAGCTGATGACTTTAACAAACATCTAGCTGAATTGGGTCAAGATTGGACTATGGACCTGGTCATCGAAGATACGCAGACAAATCCTGTAATTGCACTAGAAAAGACGACATCGTTCAATGCCAAAGGAATCAACGTTATAGTGGGCCCAAGTACCAGTGCAGCCCTAAAAAATATCAAAGGATATGCAGACGCGAACAATCTTGTCTTGATCAGTTATAGCAGCACTGCACCCTCACTCGCACTTGCCAATGATAGCATATATCGAACAATACCAGACGACAAAAAACAAGGACCGGCAATTGCAAATCTATTGTACGAAAAAGGAGTTCGTGCTGCAGTAATTATGTATCGGGCCGATACGTGGGGTGACGGTCTACTGGATACCATAACTGAGAGTTTTACGTCTCTTGGTGGCATAGTCGGTAAACCCATCAGATACAGTCCAACTAATCAAGAGTTTTCTGTATCTGTGTCTGTCTTGGCAGAAGAGGTACAAACACTAGTTGATGAGTATGGCACAGACGAGGTTGCCGTCGTTATAGTTGGTTTTGCTGAGACTCTACAGATAATCCAATCTGCTTCACAAGAGGATATTCTGGATGATGTATTGTGGTTTGGTACAGATGCAGTTGCAAATGATATCAGAATTACAAATGATCCTATCGGGCGCGAATTTGTCATCGCGACCGAATTTACTACGCTCCAATTTGCTTCATCGGATAATCCAACGACTGCAATGGTACGAGATAAAGTACTGGCAGATATTGGACGTACACCTTCTGTGTACGCGTATACTGCATATGATGCAGTATGGCTTGCTGGTCTATCCATATTGGAATCGCAGAGCACCGAAACAGATGACATCACATCCACAATCATGTCTGTAGCTGATGATCGTATAGGCGCTGCTGGTCCAAACAAACTAAACGCTGCAGGTGATCTCGTTGCCGCAGATTATGATATCCTGACCACAGTTGATGGAGACTGGTCGACGATCGGCAGGTATAATTCTGCTGATTCGTCGATAGATTGGAACACCAGTGAATCTGCGGGATTGAGTGGCGAGATATCTATTGGAGTTCTCGCTTCAATATCTGGTGACACATCTTTCTTGGGTGAAGAAGTAGTGAGTTCGGTCAAATTGGCAAGAGATGACTTTAACAAGTATTTGGCCGAGTCTGATCAAGACTGGACTATGGACCTGGTCATCGAAGATACTCAGACAAATCCTGTAATTGCATTAGAAAAGACCACATCATTCAAGGGCAAAGGAATCAATGTTATAGTTGGCCCTGCCACCAGTGCTAGCGTCAAGAACGTAAAAGGATATACAGATGCAAACAACATGCTGGTGATCAGTTATAGTAGTTCAGCTCCATCGCTCGCACTTGTTGATGATAGCATATACAGAACAGTAGCAGATGACCAAAAACAAGGGCCTGCACTCGCAGCTGTGATGCGTGATCGAGGGATTGACGCAATAGTGATCATGTATAGGGCAGATGCATGGGGCGATGATCTACACGAGTCAACGACTAGTAGTTTCAGATCTCTTGGCGGTATGGTCGATAAACCTATCCGATATGATCCAAAACTCCACGAGTTCTCTGTCTCTGTATCTGTCTTGGCAGATGAGGTACAAACACTAGTAGACGAGTACGGCTCGGACAGAGTCGCAGTTGTATTGATGGGATTTATAGAGAGTTTACAGATTATGCAGTCTGCAGCACAAGAAGACATCCTGGATGATGTTCGATGGTTTGGAACAAATGCCAATACAAACATAGATCAGATCACAAATGATCTTATTGGAAGAGACTTTGCAACGGCGACAAAGTTCACTTCACTCCAACTTGCACCCGATAACAACTCGGATACCAAAAGAGTGACCGACACCATTCTTCAAGATCTTGGGCGCACACCTACCGTATACGCGTATACTGCATATGATGCAGTGTGGCTTGCTGGTCTATCTATGCTGGAATCACAGAGTACAGAGACAGACGATATCAAGTCCGTGATCATGTCTGTAGCTGATGATCGTATAGGCGCAGTCGGTCCAAATAGATTAAATGCTGCAGGTGATCTTGCGACTGCAGATTATGATATCTGGACTGCAGTTGATGGAGAGTGGTCAATAATAGGTACATACCTCTCTGCAGACAAGTCTGTGACTTGGAAATAGATGATTTCAGGTTCTTTTAACTTAACGGGGGATGACGTTGTTTTTGGTGTTTTTAATCAGCGAGTTGAGTGTTAAAATTTCATAACGACCTTGTTTTTCGATATCGTGTGTTATTTCATCTAATAAAAGTCGCACATGTGTTTTTGTAATTAAGATTTTTTACATATTGGTAGTAAAATATTTTTGAAATATTAGATTTATTCCGAAAGATCTATATATGGTATCGATTTTGAGGTAATTATGGAGCAAGAATTAATGCAGATAGAAAAAATCATTAGCGACAAGTACTCAATCAAAGCGAGAAGGAACAATCGCTATACAGTTAAATCCAAACAAGAGAATAAAACGTATAAAATTAAAAAAGATAAATCTTGTTGGTGTTGTTCCTGCAATGGTATTAGAGTTCGAAAACATTTGTGCAAACATGTCTTGTTGGTTATTGAATTTTTAAAAAACCTGATAAAGAAAATTAAAATTAAACCTGCAGAGATTATTCGTTGCACGCATTGCAAATTAAGAAAATTTCGCAAAAATGGTATACGTCATAACAAAAGCGGTGACGTTCAGAGGTATGAATGCCTAAAATGTAACAGAGAATTCTGTGGCAATGTAGGATTTGAGCGAGCTAGAGTTGATCCCAAATGGATAACTTTGGCCATAGACTTGTATTTTTCAGGAATGTCTTTTGTCGCTATTGAACAGTGTTTTAAACGACAAGGATGTAAAGTGTCCTTTGTTTCCATATACAAATGGGTCGTAAAATACACTAAACTAATACATGCATATTTGTCAAAGTTTTCACCAAAGGTTGGGATAAAATGGCACACAGATGAGATGTACGTCAAGATCAATGGTGAGATAAAATGGCTCTTTGCAATAACTGATAGTACTACAAGATTTTTTATTTCATATGAACTAGGCGATACAAAAGAGGGACACAATGCAATCAAAATGTTTAATTCTGCTCAACAAATTACAAGAATGGTTCCTAGCAAAGTGGTATCTGATGGTTCGCCAGTGTATCCCTTTGCCATCAAAAACGCGTTTAAATCTGCAATTAAAAAGCCCACACACATTAAAGAGATTCACATGCAAAAGAAAAGAAAAAACAACAACAAACAAGAACGCTTTAACGGCAGTATAAGAGACCGTGAAAAAGTTCTCAGAGGTTTGAAAACAACCTCTAGTCCATTTTTTGAGGGCATGTGGATAAATTATAATTTCATAAGGCCGCATAGTAGTTTAAATGGAAACACGCCAGCTGAAAAAGCTGGAATTGTAATACAAGGTGACAATAAATGGCGCATATTGATTGAAAATGCAGCTCTTGCCAACTAGTGTGTCATAATTTTAAATCACAAACAACCAGTTTGTAATTATTCTCTATTATTTTTCTGTATTTTGATACATGATTCGTTATTTCTAAAATTTAGTGTCAAATTTGTCAATTTACCACCCCCCGATAAGTTAAAAGAACCCCTGGATTTATCCCAAATTTCTTGGCTTTTTCGAGGATTTTACGGAGTTCATGCGAAAGTCGTTTTGAAGACTCTGGACACCTAGCAACAAAGACATTCCAAATTATAAAGTGATCTCAGGTTTGTGATCTGTGGAATTGTACGATTATGCATGTACGCAGAGTCAAAACAGTGAATTATACCTTGATATCTTACAATATCATTCTATAAATCACAATGTTGTTGTGTATTATTTACGCAACTATACGATGAGATAATTTCATCTTTTTTAGTTTAGCCTGTTTTTTACGGTTTATCTTTACTCTCCATGCTGCAACAAGCTCTTCTAATCTAGGACTAGGTCTGCCGTGTTCATGATCCCAAAGAACGTGATAGTTGACCAGTGTAGATGCCATCTTGAAGGCATCGTTGTATTGGTCGTCATCTCCTCGGAACATGTTGAACAAGAGTTTAAACTGCTTTACACATCCAACTACGTGTTCTACTGTGGCGCGTTCACTGTCTATCTTTTTGTTGTATATCTCTTGTTCTTTTGTGAGTTGCCCACCTTTGGGCTTCTTGTATTTTATGCCTATCTTGGCACCTACAAAGATATCTCGAATCCCTAGGAATCCCAGATCTACTAGAATGTACAGTCTTTGACGAAGTGGAGTGTTTGGATCTGTTAACGACATGGACCACTTGCCAAGATTCAGTTTGAGCTCTTTGAATATGCTGAAATCGTGTGTCTTACCAGGAAACGTAGAAGACACATGTACTATCAGTCTCTCTTTTGTACACATCAATAGAGTATTTACCGTATGCATCTTTTTTTTGCCTGATTTGTAGTCATTGCGTATCTCTCTATCTACGGGTGTTGGAACACGAGTGTGTGATCCATCGAACAAGAATGTGTGATCCTTTACCCATTTTGCGAGCTCTTTCTTTGTCTTGCATTTACTTATCGCATTTGCCAACTCGTCTGGCGAAAAACCCAAACTCTGAAAAAACTGATTCATGTATGTACAGTACCGGGATACATTACTCTGATCTATACCAAATCTACTGGCAAGATGGCACTGACTGTGACCACTTACCAGCCTCAGAATTGCCAAGAGCATGGCATACTCGGGAGTTAGTTTGGATATTCTTCCACGTACTATGAGAACATTACGAAACTGTCTGTGAACATCTGCTGCCGGTATCCATTCTATAAACAGGCCGAGCAAAAAGTTAAACATGTCAAAATCCAGCTTTGTATGCTCCCATAGAGTCTTTTCATTGCTAAGGATATTCTTACATGGAGGGAGCTCGAGTTCTTTTTTTGCTGCTTTGAGCTGTTCTTCTGCTATATCTGCACGTTCTTCGGCTGCTTTGAGTCGTTGTTCAAGCACTAGTTCCTTGTTCGGATTAGCCATACTCTTGTTTATTCAAATTGGTATTTACCATAGAGTGTCTTAAAAAATTGTCTTGTTGCGTATTCTATTTTTGGTTAATTTTTTACTCCTCCTCACAGGATCTTTTCGATTTACGTTGGATGGATTTTTTTTTACAGACACATCATTGCAAGACTTTATGGAATTATTGAAACGAAATATTCAAACTTTGTATTAAAATGTCAATTAAAAAAACACTTGTTATTTAATTCTGTTAGAATTTACTAGACAAATTTAAAATTATACAGAGTTTTCACTGCGTTCAGTATTAATGTGCGCCATTTATTTGCTCCTTTTATGATAATTCCAGCTCTGTCGGCTGGTGTGTCACTGTTTAAACCCATATGTGGTCTAATGTAATTGTAATGTATTCTAATTCCACGAATAAGAAAAGCATTTTTGAAGCCTTTGATTTTTTGTTCAACATGTCTAAACTTTCCATTAAAACTCTCCATCTCATTGTTGTGTACATGATCACCTGCCATGTGAATTTCTCTAATGTGAATAGATGACTTGCCTGATTTTGCTTTTGCAAATATCTTCTTAAACGATGCTTCATAACAAGCTGCGCCATCAGTTATCAGCACAGATGGTGTTTTTTGTGCAATCTTTTCTGCTTCTTTAAATAATTTATTGACTTGTGCTTTATTTTTCTTCTTGCCAACTTGACTGCCCAGCCAAAACCTTGTTTTACGATCCAGCATCGCAAAGAGATAATGCAGTTTGCCATTGATCTCGAACCACACTTCATCAGCATGATATATCTCACCAATTTGAGGTGCGAGTGTTGAAATGTACTCATCCATCAATTTGACGTATCTTACAGTCCAGTCGTGAATGGTGGTACACCCAACTTTGACACCTTTCTTTGCCAAAAATTGTACGACTTCACTCAAGCTAGATCCTGTAAGATGTAAATGTATTGCATCAGTTACATGCTCTGGTGACGCGGCTAGTCCCTCAAATCCTACATTTCCAGAAAACGATACCTCGCATATCTTGCAGTAATATTTTTGATTATCATAATTTTTGTTAGGTCTGATGCCATTTTTTACAGTCTCTAGTGTGCCACAATGTTTACAACAAATCTTGCCATCATTTAGTGACTCTAGCGTAGTTTCTTTTGTTTTTGTCCCAACCTCCACTACGATATCAACCATTTTGACATGTTTGCATCTCTTTTTTCCAAACTTGTAGCCTTTACAAGTGCAAAACCAATTTCCTGGTTCACCCATAACATCGTATGTTTCATCTCCTGTTTGAATCTTGACTTTGTAGTGGTTATCTTGTACTTTTTTGACACACTTGCACATTTCCAAATATTCTTTTGTAGCATCAGACATGCAGATTTGCTCTAGATTTTGCTTCACATGTGTAGTAGAAATATACTAGTATATACCACTTTTTTTAAAAAAAGTTAATTTTTTAGTTAAAAAAATTTTATTCATTTAAAGTTTTCTATCATATACTAAATTACAAATAGAAATCTAGTAAATATGACGCAATCGCTTTATTTTTGAAGTGTTGGGTAGTTTTAGGAAAAAGTCGTCTAAAAAACCATCCAACGTAAATCGAAAACATCCTAGTTGAGCGTTTTGAGTAACATTTTTACGTGATGTGGCTAACAATTTCGAATCACCATATATTGAATTCAGTGTATCGGTTTTTGGTCTATTTTCTACTGTCCCTGTCAATAATTCTTGTCGTAACTTGTTAAAACTCTCTTGGCCATAGTTTAGCCACGCTAACTCTAGAGCATATGTTCTAGTGTAATCATATCTATTGGCATAGGGTGGCGAAGTTATCACTGTGTCAAATGATCTATCGGCATATTTTCTTAGTAGATATAGTGAAGAGCCAGTGACTAGCTTTGGTCTAGGTGAGGTCCCATATGTCTCTTTTAATAACGGCATGTCTTGTATGATCTCGGTAAATCGTTTGTGTAACGCGGCATATAGTGAAGGTATCTCTTTCTTGTATAATCCATTCTTTACATCCCTGCCAGACCTTGCATCCCATCGCAAAAATTGTCCATCTTTTCTAGTATAACTGATCTCTTCAAGTACACTCATGCATGTAAAGTTTAGAATTGATTTTATTTTTGGATCTTTGACATTGTCTATGAACTTTCTAGTAATAGCAAGTTCTCTCTCGGTTTCTGGTGGAAAAGCATGTTGGGTTATTCGTATGTGATTGAATGGAGTTCCGTCAATATTCCTACTTAAATTATCTAACAACTCGGTAAACTTTACTTCAAGTTCTTGTTTGTTGATATCTTTAGCTATGGACATAATAGCTTTTGCAGTGTTATTTCCCACTGGCATTATCTCGATCCCGGTCGCTTTGATTCCCAATCTTGATGCTGTTAATACTGTAGTACCTATGCCTGAAAATGGATCGAGCAGAGATTTTGCATCTATGCTAGACAATATCTTTGATACTAGATCTACAGAGAATCCTTCCTTGTATCATAACCATCTAAATCCAGGAATAGATCGATTGGCTTGATATGATACAACTTTACGAGTTAGATCCGGATCAATGAAAATCTTGCCCGATATCTGTTTGTCAAGTACTTGTTGAATACCCATCATGTTTTACAACTATTGTCAATGATTTTAACTTTTAGGATGCCACGGCTACAAGAGGTATAGACTAGATTGGTTTTTTAACTTTGGAATGGATGGTTTTTGTACAAAATTCTCAAAATTTACAAAATATGAGAATGGTCGAGCAGCGTCTTGTTGATTTACCAGGGTGCTATACCTGTCTCATAAACTGCCTTGTTGTATTCCTTGCATAGTCGTCTAGCATCTATGATCTGATATACGAATAGGGCAATATAACCAATGAAAGATATGCCAAACACGGCAAGAACTAGCTCGGATGACCAAAGTACATCTACTATCGCCAATGAACCTACCATTGCGACAAGTATCCCTAGTGAACCAACTAGGAGTGCAATGCCTCGTCTTATCTTTCCTAAATAGATATGTCCTGTTCCATTAAATCCTAGCAATCCTAGTATTGTTGACAGCACCAAAGTCACTCCTTCGCTTTTGTATATCGTATTCTTGTAGTTTTGATAATTGGGCTCGTCTGAGATGGTTTCAATGTTTTCAACGATTTCATGTTTTGAAGAGTCTAGCATTTCAGTATCTTTATGAATTGTATCTCTTTCTTTGCTAGACACGTCACATTCAGTGCATATTGTATTAAGAGTCGATATCAGCTAGAATCGATGTCACCAGTATGTTGTCTTTGTACAGATACAGATGATATCGAATATCTGAACCTAGTCGTGTTGGACCATTAGATATTAGAGTATAGTTACCATACTTTATTTTGGTACCTGTATCTGCTGAGAGTATATTGTGTATGACTTTCTCTGGCTGCTGATTCATCTTGTCGCACATCTTGAGAAATGCTCTACTCCGATTCATCATTGTGTAGTGCAGAATTTTAATTTAAAGATCAAATATGGCAGTTGAGAAGTGGTTTTTAGATCATGTAGAATCTTATATGTGTGGTTGTGATCTAGTTGCTAGATTAGGAATCATCTAGGGGATGGAATAATAATGCAATAGCCGAGATTATGCTCTTTGATTTGATGACTCAATATCTGTTAGGCCCCATGTAGATAATCGTCAATCATATTTTGTTGTCATTATCAAAATACAAGTACTTGGGCTTTTTACGACCATCAAGGTAACGGTTTATGAGATAGGCTACTGGTAACCACCCTGCCAGATGTGCCATAATTGTAATCCCTGCATAAATGACTGGCAATATCTCGTCAGGTACTCCATCAAACATGTCTCTATTAGCATCTTGAATCACAGCAAAAATTAGCAATATTACAGTTGGTACAAAATCTATTGCTGCCAGTATGTGATAATCGATCCAGATACCTGCCTTTTGCAAGACGCCCAATACCATTATCAAATATATCACCATACCAAATGTTGGCAATCCAATATATAGAGCAAATTTACGTTTGTGTATATGATTCATTATTCAATGTATCCAAGTACAGATAATTTAGATGAGCCACAATTTGTACTATATATGCACATAGTATGATTCCGAGTGTTACTGACGTAAATTGTTTGATTAGGCATATAGCGTCTAGTTGTGGTACAGTAACCAAGACTACTCTCCAAACAACCGAATCTTACAAACATAACCTAGTTACAACATAATTGTTGATAAACGTTACTGATCAATGGTTCTGAAATATCATCTAAGTCGAAAAGATCAAACCAGCGCGATAACATATCCATTACGTGTAATCTTTAATGCCTTGTTGTGCGTGGTTTTCAGTACAATACAATTTGTATCTAGTTTTTCAAATAGATTTCTTTCCACGTTTCATTGTGGTTCATTTCTACGAGTACGATGATCGAATTCATCCCATCTCTTATTTACTCCCCATGCAATTGGTGCCCAGAACATGATGTTGGTAATCACGACGATTGTGATTGTTGACCAATTCAAATTTGTTATGGACGTTAAAGTATAAGAATCTGTGCCAGTTATTTCGCCTTGTAATACGGATATTGCAAGTTGTAATATATGTGGCGGTAAATTTAAGACATAAAAAAAGATTCTATGATTTACAACTGTAGACGTGCTTACAAGTAATGAAACAACAACACCAAATGTCACTAGAGTACAGTATATTGCAATTTTTCGTTTATTCATGATCAAAACTATGGTACTGAAACTTTGTTCAATCTCGGATTTGTGTCAAAGGTGTCCATCATGTGATTCCAAGTGTTACTGACGTAAATTGTTTGACCTGGCGTATATGCTTTTGTGGTTGTCCTATGACAACCATGTATATCAAAAACGCAATCGTATGTATTAGTTGAACTCCATGTATTATCAAATGTTATCACATTATTATTTTTAATAACAAACATTTCAATATCGTGTACTCTTTTATACAACTCTAATCTTATTCTATCATACACAATATCAATTAATGGATGATCTTCATCATAAAACGACAGAACATATGTACGCTCACATGTTTTTGGGTCATCTTTCATCGAAACATTATACAAATCATTATTGCCGTTAAAATTGAAAATGCCATATCTACCACCACTAATATCAATTCTTACTTGCTTGTAGTGTGGGTTTGTGGTGGCAGGGCATGTTGCATGAGCCATTTGAACACCGATCATTTCCATAAAATCAACACTAGTTGTGTCTGAAGAATTATAAGATTTCAGAAATTGTTTATACTTTTCATCCTTGATGGTTTCTATAAAGATATAATTAATTGCAGTATCAATCTCTGCATCTGTTAGTGTTGCGGTATTTGTCTCTGTACGTACTCTTTCAATAACATCTCTAAAGAAGGAATCATACTCTTGTTTGATTTCGTTCGATTTTATTTCATATGTGTTATCGTCTTCAACATCTATCAGATCTCTAATGTCGCTTTTGAATCTCTCTTTTACTGTTTCATCAATCTTGTACTTGCTCTCTGTTCCGTTTGAACTTTTAATATCTTGTACTTGTTTTTGCTCTATTTCACTTGTCTGTGATGCTGTTGCAATATCTGCAACGTAAAATGGTAGAACCGTTGCCATGATAAGAGTTGTGAACAAAATTGCTTTCGTAAACATGGGTTAGACAGGCCATAATATCTAATAAACATTACTCATCAATGGTTCCAAAGTTATCACGACAAGAACGTGATCATGTATTTGAATACATGATCATACTCTTGTTTCGATAACTGAATATGACGAGTACTTATCCTTGATCATCAAACATCACCTAGAATTCCACACCATCTTGACGACTCTATACAGTACATAAAATACGCCGAGTGTAAAGAGTATCCAGAATAGTCTCATGGACGTAAACTCTAACCGTTCGTCATCATTGTGTTTTTCTCGTACGATACCAGCAACATTCTCTGCGGTAGCAACTCCGCCCCACATGTTATACACAACAAAGTCTGTAGGGCAAGTATCAGATAATAACACTAGACACCCATTTGTACTACATGTACTACCAGTGTATCTGGTACCATCTACATACACTCCAGTCATATTGCCAAAGTATACATCAAATGGAATGATTGCGACATCACGTGCTTTATTCACGTATAGCCGATTATCCGGCGACATGTTTAGTTGATAGTATACAACAGTAGAGATCTCTGAACCACCCATCTTTAGCGTATTGGTCTTTTCGATATGATCTCTAACTGCAGTTATGGTAACGTCATACCAAGATGATGCTAGTAGAAACTCTGGAGACGTATCATTTTTGATATCAGTGATGGTGTGTGGCTCTAGATCATCAAATACTTTTGGCTCTGTAATTATCAGATTATTTGATACCATCTCATTGTACAGCCTTAGATCGTATTGAATTCCCGTCTTGTTTATCTTTAATAGATGTGTATGCCCAGTTAGATTTTGTATGGGATTCATATCGTACATGTCTGACATGTGCATGAACTCAAACTCGTCTGATGTATGCTTGTCTAGATAATACTCTACAAGTGACAAGAATGTTCTATAACCAATATCTTCTATAATGTTTACTGACACGATATCGACTGCATCATCATGCTGTGGCTCAAATAGATCATCAATATAATATGCTGTAATATTGAACGGTATCGATAGATATCCAAATGGATATTGAAATTTGGTACTGTGAATATACGTGATATCGTCACCGCCATAGTTATGTGATACTAGATTGTCTATTGTTGTAATGTTGGTGTTTAGTTTTGCAATCTGCTCTGGATCAAAGTCAATATCTCGTAGAATCTTGCCATATCCTGCTGATTCTATCATTGCATCACGTACTGTATCATTCCAGTATACTCGCGCAGGACTCGCAAATGTATCTACAAATGTATAATTTTCAGGAATGTATTCGTACACAGAGTCATGCACTAATAAATCTGCCAACCCTTGTGCCAAAGTCATGTTGGCATTTGGACTCCATAATGTGTTTATCTTTTCAGAGCCGTTTGTGATCAAATATACAGAGAATATCTCGGTTATTTTTACTGGTCTGTTTGGATGTATTATGTCTAGATCATCTGGTCCGCCACCCATCGACCCTTCATAATGTACAGCAATCGTATAACGATTGTCAAATGATTGTAGACCAGCATCTTCTAATCTAGTCCAAGTCTCAGAGTATGTTATCTGCGGATCGTATCGGACTATTAACGGCTCTGCAATGCCATAGTATTCACCTATGTATCTATCTAGATTGTACATCTTACTAGCATGATGTACATCTGCAACTCCCAATCTAGCGGATGTATAGTGTGACGACAATAGATCACCATGGTGTATAGTAGTATAGTATGGACTCATCAAGCTGCCAGATATTGTAACATCACACGTACTTTGACATGATGTGCTATCCATCCTAGTCAACGGATTTGACGTCATGGTACTATCAAACGATATTGTACCGTGTCGTTCTCTTTTGTATATCGAGTCTGGTACTGCATGTATGCCTATGGGATCATCTCTATAGTATGTACCATCTAGGTTCTTGGCAGGAAAGTTATCTGGATCATAAAGTATAGGATATGAGAATGTAATGTTTCCGTATGGTACATGAACTCTGGGCGACACAGTCTCGGTATCTTGTGGATATGTGTATCGAATACGATTGTCGCTACCTCGATAGCTGCCTTTACCCTTAACTGTAACTGATAGTTCTGGAGTGGGCATCGCTTGTACGCATTTTTCATATTTGATATGGTCAAACTTTTTGGTAGAACTGTACGTATTGTACACATCACGGAAACATTCGTGTGGTGCCAGGTCTGACTTGATCTCAACTAGAGCAGATCTGCACTTGTGTTTTGGTTTTTTGTCTTTACAGTGAGAGTCCTGCCACCCTTTGAACTTATCGTATGATGATTCGTCTTCCCACGGACCACTCCCTGGATTATACAGTGTAACATTTGCATCAGACTTGATATTTTCGACACCAAACGATAGACATGTACTGGATCCACGAGCCTTGAATATAACATAGAATGCATCACCTGGCCAAAACGAACCGTCTGGGTTTTGACGTGGGCTATCTTGATAGATTACAGGCGATATAACCTGGGATACACTTACAGAACAAGGATTCTGTGCATGTACCTCTGGCACATGATCAACAGACAGCAACATCATGCAAACAATACATAGACCAATCAAATAGATGATCAACATTTGTATAAATGGATTTTGTATTAAAGCAACCGTTATCTTGATGTGTTATGGGTAGTAAGTGGCATCTGCTTCTTTATGATGTTGTACACCTTTTTACCATGTGTAACAAACTCTCGGTTGATATCACAACCAATAAAATTTCGCCCATGTTTGTACGACATCTCTAACATTGTTGCTGATCCTAGAAAAGGCTCAAAGACAACATCATCTTTATCTGTTGTTGCTAGTAGTAACTTTTCAACGAGTCTCTCTGGAAATGTTGCCGTATGATTCTTTTTTGGTTGTGTCGGTATCAACCATACCTGATTTGCGAGTCGTTTTTTACCACTCTTGCCTGTTACCATATATGGTTCTGGATTAAATTTGTACTTTCCACTTTTAGTAAAATGTAAGACATATTCAGAACTAGATCTAACTCTGTCCTTTGCATTATCGGGCATAGGATTTGGTTTCTCCCAGATGATATTTTCACGCCAGATATATCCCATATCTACGAGACCTATTGCAATCCTAAATGGTAAACCACATAATGATTTGGATTTAATTGTTTTATGATATGCAGTTACACAACTAGTGTTACCTTGTTTATCTGCATGTAGTCCATCTCGTATCCATGATTGATCCTTGTTGTTCTCCCAATGATTGTGATGTGTACGTGATATACCTGAACCCATGAAACTATCTTGAATCACAACAAACAATGAACCCGTAGATTTCATCTTGTCAAGTATCTTTGAGTATAGTTGAATATTTCTGTCCACATAATCTTCTAGTGTCTCTATGCCAAACTCTTGCTTGTTGTTTGTAAACTGTCTCTTGCCCCAGTATGTTGGACTGGTAATACAGCATTGTATCATGTGGTCACTAATTTCATCGATACACTCTAGTGCGTTTCCATGATACAGAATACAGTCGCTCTGATCTACTAGCTTTTTCATTTTCTTCTCAACTCTAGAATATTTTGTCGTGTAGGATATATTACATTGTTAGATTCCGGATACGCTAAAGCACATTCTTCACATTTTGGATCTTTGCAGAGTTTACATATTTTGTTCTTTTCGCGATTCACAAACGCAGATATTATCTGATAGTTACCAGTCGTGTTTCTGCCACCTTTAAAGAGCGGTCTTCTATGATCATAGTTTACTGTCTTTAATGACTTGCAAAAAGTATCTATGCCCATAGATATTCTTTCTTGTACTGGTATCTGTGTTATATTGCATAGTCCATTACAACTGTCAAATATCTTTTGTTGGTCGTCATTTGAGAGGTTTTTGCGTTGATCTTCTACTCCCAGATAGATCTCAATATCACTTTGAGATGTACAATATTTACATAACATTTCGACATCAAGTGCTACTGTCATACTATTTCGATCATCTCTTCCTTCGATTAGATATGGTTGATAACCTTCTTGGTGTTTCAAATCATTATATGCTCTGTTTGGATCATTAAAAGTGGCATCGAGATCATTATGGATGTTAAGAGATCTGGGATAAACCTCTAGTATCTTACATAGTACAGTGAATGCTCTCTTTATGTTTAGTCTAAAGGTACAAGTCTTGATACCACAAGTGATCTCTAGTGTATGATTAGAATCGTTTAGGACTCTATAACTGACATCATCCATTATTCAAAGTAACCGTATCCCATTATTAACCATATATTATTAGACATCTGATTTGATTTCGCTATGTCTTACCATCTCTGTTATACTAGATCGTTGAGATCCAAGGAATGACACTAGTACACCAATAACGATAACAACGATCAGTCCTGTATAGTCTTCGGCATATCGGCACGGCAGTAAACGATTCGGTAGCCGTTACTGTAAGGGGGTCTCAATAGATGTCATATTTTGCAGGTAGTCCACTCCAACGATCAAAGATATCTCTGATCAAAAACAATACCACATCTCTAGATGGTGTAGTACTGTTTGCTCACCCACATCAAACTTCCACCACCTATTCCCCCATCTACGACAATAGTAATCATGGGTTGGTTCTTTTAATTTAACTAGAGTTGGTAAATTGACAAATTTGGAAATAAATTTCAAAAATAACAATCTGTGTATTAAAATATAAAAATAAGAGAACGATTACACCTACATTGTCTAGTGCTTAAAAAATTATAACAAATTAGGCATCGATAGATGTATTTTCAATTAATATGCGCCATTTATTATTGCCTTGTATTACAATTCCAACTTTTATGTGACATTATGAAGTTATGGAAGAGTTTTGTCAACTTAGAGAAAACACAAAAACATAAAAAACCTTTAACAAAAAAGTAAAACTCTGGAATTAAAACGTATTTTATACAGCATATGGTCTTACTACCGCTCACGTTCTTTTGGTTTCTGTGTATTTGTGTACAATTCTGTACAATTATGTACGAACGTACAATATTTTTGCAGTGTCTTTGTTTTTTATTTTTAATTCCAATAAATTACAGAGTACGTGTTATTTTTTCTGTAATTTAAAACATAACGGATTATTTTAATCAACAAATAGTGTTTATGTGAAAATGAATTATACATAATATCTAGCCATAATTTTATTAGATAAACAAAATATAAAAAGTATATGATATAATGTCAGATGCGATTTTCGAGGCATGTGATTTTATGCACGATATCCTTGTTTCAAAAATATTTTGTAAACATTCAGATCTAGTATTCATCTATTACGATTGTGGTAATTGTAGATTATGTCAATATGCAGAACATAAGATCAATCCGGAATGGCATTCATAAGTGTGGACGGATCTAACTTATATTTGATTGGCTCATATGATATTCCAAAGTAATCTAGATGTTTTGAAAAATGTTCCAGCATGTTCCCGTCTGCCATTGCAATCCATTTTATATTACGTTTATCTAACTCGGATTTGTTTTGATCCGATAATTTATCTGCAATAAATAATTGAGTATCTCTAGCTATTGCTCCATCAGCACTTTCTGGATTGCCAAGTCCCATTAATTTAACTTCGCATCTTATGTATTTTCCATCATCTCTGGTTAGAAAAAAATCAGATTCTCTAGGATTGTTCGATTCCGGAGTAATTTGATTTTGATAATGCTTCAAGTCAACTTTTAACAGTCGGCACAAGGTGTACATTAACGGCTTTTCAATCTGTTTGCCCATAGTGCTCCAAATGCCTCCTCTCAAACCTGCTCTCATAACAGCTATGGCATTTATCACTATCAATGACTCATCAATTGACAAGTTTATGCTGACTTGGTTTAATGTTATTGTTATTGATATGTTTATGTTATCCTCTTTAATTAAGTCATTTATGTGTTCCAATAAATCATCATAATGTTTTATTGATGCGTCTAAAACTATAGATTTTGTTGTAGAATGATAAATATTGTTAATTGATTTCAAGTTCAATCCCGAATTCCAAGCAATATCCTCTTTGTCAAGATCTTTTGATAGCATATTTTGTTTGTACCAATCATTAGTTATGGAGTTATTTTTTAGTTTTGCAGACACAATCTTGCTAAAGAAACCAATCACTCTGTCTAAAAATACCACATCAATATGTTTTTGTATGATTTCTCTATGATTTACCTCTAATAGTAAGCTCTTAATTATTTCTACTTTGTGCTCTCTAGACAATCTTTCCATTACGAACCAGTACTCTCTTTATTTCTTTGACATATTTGGATTCCTTTTCAATTAGTAAATATTTTCTATCATTTTCAATGCACGACATACCGACAGTACCAACACCTGCAAATGGATCCAACACTAGATCACCCACATAGGAATAAAATTTTACAACATCACTAGCTAGTTTTTTTGGAAACGTGGCAGGATGAACTTTATTTGCGGTTGGTCCAATGTTCCAGACATTAGTCATCTCATAATCTTCTTTTATTTTACTAGATTCAATTATATCATCATCATATTGCTTCATATTCCAATCAATCAATTTATCCGTCTTTTTTCTATACACCATAACATACTCTACTATTAGGTTGGGTTTGTATCCTAATGGTTTACGATGCTGAAAGAAACCACCGTTTCTATTTTTTGCAGATGGTGCAGGCTTTTTCCATATTATGTCATCAATAAATTCAAATCCAATCTTTTCAAGTCTTGCATGTATGTCAAACGGTATTGCATATCTTTTACTCGAATGTTTTCTAGAAGTACGCGGAACAATTATGGGAGATGTGTTCAATACAAAAAATCGACCTTCAGATGTGATTCGGTATACTTCAGAAAATACTCGTTCAAGAAAGTCTAGATACTCTTCGTAGCTTTGATAAATCGAATAATCTCGTGCATTATAATAGGGCGGAGATGTAAAGGTCAAGTCGACAATCTCGCCATCGATCTTTTCAAGTACTGACAGTGCATCGTTGTGATAGATTCTGTTCTCGAACGTCTTTTTGTAATCAGAATCCACAACACCAGAATTTGAGGATTTGGGTTGAATAAACTCTCGTATTAATTCGTTTTTATGTTTTTTGAGAATCTTTAAACGATTTTTGACTTTTGTGTCAGTTTTAAAACAATTTAATGCTCTAAGAGTTTGTAATACTAGCTTTGGATCTGGATCATGAGATAATGATATCAGTACATCTACATTCTCTCTATTTCGTTGCCGACCGATAGTGGAGATTATCTCTCTCTTTACGATGGAGTTAGTTTCTTGATGGTAAAACTTTACAAGAAATTTAATGTCATGTGCAGTTAGAGTAGTTTGACCCAGCTGTTTTATTATCGTGATTTTTCTATCTTTGTTTACTTTTGATGTGTCTGTGGATTTTTGGTCAGATAACATGGATGTCAAATACTTTATAGTTTCGGACTTACTTGATATGGTTTGAAGTCCTTTCAGTTTGGTGTTTCTATTCAGTGTGCTTTTCATCATGATATTTAAAGATCCAATCTATTTAAGAGTTGATGAGATCGTTTGTAGAAGAATATTATCTCGATATGAAAGCATAATGATCTAAACCATTTGACTGAATACTAGATCACCATATTCGAGATTAGAGTAATTGTCTCACGTTGATCGCGTTTTAGCTCTCGGACGAACTAGATTTATCTGTCTTTACCATATACGATATCCTAGATCGTTGTGATATCATAAACGATACTAGTACACCAATAACGATAACAACGATCAGTCCTGTATAGTCTGTTTGATACATCGGCACAGCAGTAAACGATTCGGTAGCTGTTACCGTAACAGGTTCTTGATAGAGGCCATATTCTACAGGTAATCCGCTCCAACGATCAAAGACGTCTCTGATCAAAAACAATACAACATCACGAGATGGGGCATATAGGATTGTCTGTTCACCTCTGTCAAATGTTCCGCCACCGATACCTCCATCTACAATAATAGTAATCATGGGCTTGTATACAGCTTTTATCGATGTCGGTTGTAGAATGTTGATATCAAATCTACTTTCAGTCTGTATTGTACCATCTGATATCTCGGACATGTTATACACATATCTGGTATCACCGATCTGTAGATCTTGTGGAAACGACACCTGTATAGGACCACGTCGAACATACAGTTGATCAGGAGTCTCGACATTTCCCGTAACATCATCATACGATATATTGACTGTGGTTAGTATCTCCTCATCGTCTGTGTTTGCTGTACGAATAGTTACTAGTGTATCATCTAGTATTTGATACTGTTCTGATTTTTTCTTGGCGATATAACCCTCTTTGGTAAAATCTATTACAACATCATAGGTACCGGCACGAATGGGTTCTAGTACGATATTGTTTCCTTGTACATTAAACGGAATGTCCGATGTGACATCTATTGATATGTCCTCATCTATTCTCGTCGTAATGGTATATTTCATGTCTACATACAATACACTACTTCCAAAGTCAACCTGTAATTCATTGTCATCAAATGTATTGTAGAATATATCGACTGTACTATTTGTCAGACCATATGGAGTACTAAACACATAGAATGCAGAGTCTTGATAACATTGATACATTGAACCATTACCAGTACAATCTGTATCTATCATGTGACTAATATCGGATATGGGTTTGTCATCTGCCATCAGATATGCATATACGGGAAATTGCTCCCCTGCACGTACTTTATCTGGTGATTCTAGCAATACTGCAAGATCAGATATTGGTTCTGACTTTACAGTCTTTACGATATCATTGTTTATGGCAATTGCCGACATACTAGGAAATTTGATATCTGATTTGCCGTATATGATCGTGATTGGATTGTTCAATTTGATACGATCTTGTTCAAATTGTACTTCGTCTGATATCAGTCGTATATCGATACTACCAAATGTATCTTGAGGGTTTATGGTATTACCATCAGAATCTTGAATCGATATCAAAAACATTGGATAGTACTCACCAGTCAAATGTGGTAATGGAGTCAGATGCAGATGGTACTCTTTTGATTCTGTTATCTTAACTGTACTAGTAGTTGTAGGTAGATTCGGTGCAGATACATGTATCTCATGCTCTCCTATTATACTACCAGATATTGGAATCAACATGGTCTGTGTATGTACACCATCATGTAGGAATATTTTCATAGTATCGTGCTCTAGATTCTGAGATGTAATGGTGTATGGTACGAGTTCTATACCAAACGCGGGAAACTCTGATTCGTCCAAGATCTCATTACAGTCATCATATGTGTTTAGAATATCTAGTGCGTCCAAAGTACCATCAGGGTTGTTGAGTGTGTCATCTAATGTATCCTCTCGTGTGTCATTCAGCAACAAATCTAGTTTGTATATTATATCTACGATATCATTTTCTACATTCAGTTTTAATGCAAGCTCTTTACAATATTCGACTAGATCTCTTTCTTGTACCGTACTAAACATAGACACCAACAAGAATGCTGTAGAATCTGTACTTGGAGGGAATATCATACTCTTGAGACTGGTTGGCCGTTCATACTCTACTTGTTTTACTGGATCGTTGGTTTTGAATAGTTGTGCAGCAGTATACTTTACAGAGACATCGACATATGCAGTACCGTATCCAGGTACAGATACTGTTATGGTAGATGTACCTGGCCCATGTGTAAAGAACTTGTGATAAAATATACCATCGTTGATGGTAATCCTGGCATCATCATCTAACGAGTCTTGTGTGCTTGGGCCGTCTCCGAGTGATACTATTCTATCTCCAGAGACGTGTATTGTTCCAGATATTGGTACGGGCGTACGCATTATATTGTCATTTTCGTCAGTTATCCAACCAAATACATATCCAAACGAGTTTGCAGACACAGTATCAGACGATATGCCGATCTCTATCTTTGATGAATCTCCATTATATGTAATAGGTACAGTATCGGATATTGATTGATCTGTGTATGCTGTTAGTGTACCTTGTCCATGTACTATAACAGTAAAGAAGGTATGTGCATCATCTTTAGGAATTGTGATATAATCAGGTGCGTCGATATTTGTGCCAACTAACGATACTCGTATGTCAGATTCAGCGTATACGGGGTTGTTAAAATCATCGACAAGATATATCGCAGCTGTGATCTCTTGAGCAGACGTCTCTTCTGGTAGATACAGCTGTATGTTATAATCACTAGATATCGTATTGTGTATGGTACTGCTAGCCTTCCAAAAGTCTTGACCAACCTTTGCGATAATGTTTGCATCACCTATGCCGTGTGTCGTTATGTCAAATGTACCATGGTTTCTTCCTTGTGGTATTGTGATATAATCAGGAATACGTAGAATGTCTGAGTCAGATGAGAGTTTCACTTGTACGGTATCAAGAGCTGCATCTCGTACAAATACGCCCTTGTATGTACCTTGCTGTAGTATGTGTCGCGGTACAAAGAGATTCTTTACCGCATCGACCTCTTGTTCTATGCTAGATGATATTGTTATCGGCTGTGAGAGTGTAATATTGTCGTATAGTACAGTGACATTTGTCATACCTTGCTTGATGGGTGTGATATCAAATGATAGTGAGTGTTCACCTTTGTACCATATCTTTGTAACAGTCATGTTGATAAAATTTGAATCAAACACAAATGTCACATCGGTCTTATCATCTGCGGCTGTTCTGACCAGCATTCCTTGATCTGTACTATCTACAAACATATTATTTGGTATGTTTAACTGATCTGCATACGCGTCAACCGTTGTAATTATTACTATGCCCAACAAGATTAGTAAATACTTTGACAACTAAACACTCCTGATAATTTTACATAAAAATAGAAAAAAGGGAATTGATTGCATCTCTAAAAGCGTGTAACAGTCACTACACCCGTGGTCACTACTTGACTGCCATCAATGGTACCTGTCACTGTTATGGTATAAGAATCACCGATGTCCAAGTCATCAGAGTCGGGTATCGTACTAGTAAAGTAGTTTGTTTCACTGCTGTCCATGTTAGGAGTGTTGGCAAAAGTTATGTCACATCCAGTGTCACAGTTTGCAGTAAAGTTTAGTACAGTACTGGTAGGACTAGCTATACCTAACGTAATTCCATTCAGAGTTACTGTTACGGAATCTACCTCTGATGTACCAACGTTCTTTACTTGAACAGTCAATACAGCGTCACTAGTGCCTGCCTTTTTGAGACTAGTCTCCCCAAGTTGCAGACCTTCGTTTGTTGCTCCACCGAATACACCAGAGCCAACTATGCCTAGCGCACCTGTAGCCATGACAGCTGTAAGTGCAAGCCAGATCAGATTCTCTTTGGTAAACTGTACCACCTATATCAGCTCCTCAATTTGTACAACGATATCTGTTGTTTGCATTGATGTGGTATACCTGATTTGTATTAAGGAGGAAATATACACATCACTAGCCAGATCAGTAAAATTCATAATGTACGTATAATAGTCAATGTGAAATATAGTCAGGTTGGATATGGCAATCATACATGGTATTTCAGATAGTGAATTAGAGTTGCTAAGTCGTTTACCCAACGAGGTCGAAAGCATCTCTGATATCAATAGAGTCAAGAGGGAGTTTGAAGAAAAAATGACAAAGACGAAAGGATTTTGGGGTGGTTTAAAGCGTTGGAACTACCAACGCCAAATCAACAAATTCGATGGTAGAGAGTTCAAAGTTTGGTTGGCAGGTGCAATCGGTGAAAAAAGAGTCATAGATAGATTGTCACATCTAGATAACTCTTATCATGTCTTTGGGGGAATAAAACTTCAACCACGATATGGTGACTGGGCTCAAGTCGATTGTTCCGTAGTCGGTCCAACCGGCATATACATGATCGAGATCAAGAATTGGTCTGATCAATATGCACGTAATCCAATAGATGATCCACACGAACAGGCACAAAGAGCTGGTTTGGCATTATACAAATCCATCAATCAGCTTTTTTGGCGTGGAAATATTAGAGTCACTAATGTCATACTGCCTATCAAGAACAATATAATTTACAGAAAAAGTTATCCACATGTATTAATTGTGAATATCAATAACATTAACACCTTTATCACAAACAACAAAAGGAATTACTTGGACACCAGTAAGATCAAAAAGATTGTTAGACATCTATCTAGTCATACTAATTCATATTGATCTACTCTACTAGACTTTTATCAGCACACTCTGACATAAAATCAGAGCGTGTGGTTGAACATATTGTTATTTGAACAATTTCTGATATACCTGATCATTTTTTGACGTATTTTAAACGTTGAATTTGTATGCGATCATGATGCATTTGTGGAGCTCTGTTCAATGAATATTTTTGCAATATGATGGTTTAGTGGTGGTTTAGATGAAAACACATCAGATGTGCAATTCGGAATCAATTTCTCATTAAAATTAAAGCTTGTTGTACTGAAATGTTGTTTTTTACTACAAAATGAACAAGATTCTGACAATCAAAAGTTAGAAATCATTAAAAAAATCAAAGGTTTGCAAGTATTTGTTTTTTAATTATTCGCAAGTTATGTGCGGCAACCCTAAATAACAATTCTTGAACCATATGTTCCCACAATATCGATTTTAGACCTTCGCCAAACAGACGCTTCATTGTAGAAAATACACCCTCCGATGCAGAGCGTTCACCATAACCGTTTTTTCTCCCCCATCTTGCTTGATTTTTTAATCTATCTTTTTTTGTGATCTTTGTTACATCTTTGCATTTTGAGCCAAAAGTTAACTGAATCTGAGCAGTTTTGCTTCTAACAGTTTCAAGATATGTTTTGGCAGTGTATCTTATTGGAATTATTGGTTTAATCCCACGCTTTTTACAGTACTCGAAGATTTCAACTGTGTCGTAGCCTTTATCAGCTAGAATTTTAACCTCTATGTCATTAATATTACAACATTTTTGGAGCATACCGATCGCAAATTCAACGAGTTCAATAAATTGAGATGAATCTGCTTCAGAATCGGTTGTAATGGTACATCCTAGTATTGCCTTTGTTTTTACGTCTATGATTGGGTGTAATTTAACAAATCCTTTCTTCTTTACTTTGTCCTTTTCTTTCTCGAACCTAAACTCGATCCATCTACCGCCTGCGTGTTGTGTAAATCCAGAGGCATCCAGGGAAAGAATGACTTCTTTAAAATGATCTGCAACTGCGATATCATTTAAAATGTCTACCTCCTTGTCATTTATTCTAGTAAATAATGTAGTATAAGCTGGTATATCGAAATCAGGAAAAAATCGTTTTAATTCGTCTTCTAATTCTCTATATGATAATCCTCGCTTAGCTCTTATCATTGCAGCACATCTCAAAAAAGATTCCGAATAGGCGTATTGACCGCCACGTTTCTTTACGTTCATCTTTTTTAATTCTTTCCTAAACAGTTCTGCAAATTCCTCAGTATCGATTACTCCAAATTCAAATAATAACAAAACATATCTGACCGTTGAACCTTTACTAAGTTGCTTTGCTATTCTTCTTATTTTATTTCTTTCTTTATTTTGAACTTTTTTATCTTTTAAAATTTTGAATGTTGACTTGTTTTTACGTTTCAATATCTTGTAGAAAATAGATACCCTATATAGATCTTTTCATTTAATTTTAAAATTACGTCACAAAAAACGAAATCATAATTAAAAGCAAACTAACGTGCAATTTAATTTCATAATCTCTAATCAGCTCCGAATTTGACGCAGTTGAGTATTAACTAATGAGAAATTTTGCAGTTTTGTGCCTATTCATTGAACAGAGCAATTTGTGGACATCATATACCTAACAGACTATTTTAATAGTACATAATGTCACACATACAAACGATAACACATTTAGCGATCATAGAATATTCATTTAAGATTATATCGATATTAGAGATATTCAATCACCATTGATGGAATTTCGCTACACACCAAATACGGCAAGTATCTTTGATACTAATATGGCATCGTTTCCATCTTTACCATAACATATCTCTGTATCTCCTGTTAACTGGTTTGTGGTATCATCAAAGTTTGCATCTGTACATTTTTGGATATCATTTGTACTGGTACCGTCATAATAAAATGGTGCGGTACCATTCATACCCACAAATCTCACATACACCTCTTTACTTAGAGTGAGTTTATCATCTAGTGTGATGCTCGGTGAACCACCACACCTATTGCCCTCTGTAGACGGTCTAAAGGATATATTCAATGTGTTTGTATGTTGTTTAGAGACTTTTGCACTAGTACCAACTACTAGATCTCCCACATAACAATATTGACCACCTTGTGCGGTGAATTGTTTATTTGTTATCCATGTATCACGGAATATGGTAATGTATGCTTTATCGTTAACACGGTATGCAGTACCTTCATTTTGGTAAATAGTATCTATTCTTATTCTGTCGCTTATGCCATGGTAAAGATCGATTGTTTTACCGGTATTATCAAATTCACTAGATTTTGGTACAGTTATTGATATTGTTGGTACGATTGGTGCAGGCGAGAGTTTTGGCGTCAAGTCTTGTGTTGTAACTCCAAATATTGCTAGTATCTTGGACACTAGTATTGTATCGTTTCCATCTTTACCATAACATGTCTCTGTATCTCCTATTAATTGAGATGTGACATTGTTAAAGTTCGCACTAGAACATTTTAGTATCTCTGTTGTATCAGATCCATTATAATAAAATGGCACCTGACCATTAGTGCCTACAAACCTCACATATGCCTCTTTGCCTAGTACTAGTTTACCAGCAAGATCAATACTCGGTGAACCACCACATCTATTACCCTCTGTGGATTGTCTAAATTTAAGATTCAATGTGTTTGTATGTTGAATAGATATATCTGCATCTTGACCGACAAGCAAATCAGCTACATAACAGTACTGTCCACCACTGGCTGTAAACTGTTTATTTGTGATCCACGTGTCGCGGAACATCGTAATGTATGCGTTATCGTTAATATGATATGCCGTACCACCGTCCGAGTACGCTGTGTCTATTCGTAATCTGTCGCTTATACCGTGATACAGATCGATTGTTCTACCAGTAGTGTCATATTCCATGGATTGAGGTATGGTTATCTGTATAGTCTCTGCTTGCGTGGTGTTTTGTACTGGTGGTTGTGGAGGTGGTTGTTGTGGAGGTGCGTCAGGTACACATTGATCACCCACAAGTCTCGTACCTTGTTCACATTGTGGAGGAGGTGGTTCAGGATCAGGTATAACAGACTGTACAATAGGTGGAGAGGGATTAACATATTTTATTGAATCTCTATACACACCCAATAGTTTTCCTTCTTGCTTGTTTGTGCCATATATTATAACATCATAAACATCATCCGTTTTTAATGGAATGATAAATTTGTAATTATTCTTTATCTTTTCTGTGGTATTACCATGTATAGTATTGTTTGAGTTAGACAAAACCCAGTGTAATGTGTTTGGTCTTACTTCTTTGACGGTATTATTTCCAGATTGAAATTTCTGTTTTTCAAATTTGTATGTAACTTCTAATCCCTGAGTCACATTTTTAGCTTTTATATTCAAATCAAATATCTTTGCAACTTGTTTTGGCTTGGTCTCACCAAACTCACAAAACACATCTTCATTCAATGTTATGGTGTCATCTGAAGGAATGTACACGGTACCAGTTAGACCATCAAGAGTACCAGACACAAATGTGGTCCCATTAACGGCAAAAGGTAATTGTACAGCTATTGAGCCAGACTTGTAAAACAGAGGAATCCCATTAGAGTTGTTACTGAATATTTGTGTACTGTTTATTACATTACTGGGCATGAAAAAGAATGATCTTATACCAAGATGATCATTATCTGTATTTATCATGTTGTTTGATATCACATTTGTGTATTCAAATTTCTTTGCAGTGCTGGGCAAAGTAGGATTTGACGATACTGCTGTAAATGTTCCAGAATCATTTTTTATTGTTGTAAATATGGTACCTCCATTAAAATCACCTAGGCTAGAATAAAACACACTCAAGTCACTTGTATTGGACAGTTTTACAGATTGCTTAATTGGCGAGTACGTTTGAGTGCAAATCGGTAACATTTTATGTACAATAGCAATTTTTTCATGATCAATATTATTGCCATTTATTGTGTCATTGTATACCTCATAGTCTTGAATCGGTAATTGCGTCATGAGATTGACTGTTTGTACAGGGGGTTGTTGTGGTGGTGGCAGAGGTTGTGGTGGTGGGGGTTGATTTCGTGTTACTTTATGTGATAAATCTTGTGTTGTTATGCCAAACACAGCAAGTATCTTTGAGACCAATATGGTATCGTTTCCATTCTTGCCATAACATATTTCAGTATCTCCTATTAACTGGTTTGTGACACCACTCAATCTATTTGTATTATTATCAAAGTTCGCACTAGAACATTTTGGTATCTCTGCTATATTAGATCCATTATAATAAAATGGTGTTTGGCCATTTGTGCCAACAAACCGTAAATATATTTCTGTGCCTAGTACTAGTTTACCATCAAGATCAATACTCGGTGAACCACCACATCTATTACCCTCTGTGGATTGTCTAAATTTAAGATTCAATGTGTTTGTATGTTGAATAGATATATCTGCATCTTGACCGACAAGCAAATCAGCTACATAACAGTACTGTCCACCACTGGCTGTAAACTGTTTATTTGTGATCCATGTATCACGGAACATCGTAATGTATGCGTTATCGTTAATATGATATGCTGTACCGCCGTCCGAGTACGCTGTGTCTATTCGTAATCTGTCGCTTATACCGTGATACAGATCGATTGTTCTACCAGTAGTGTCATATTCCATGGATTGAGGTATGGTTATCGACATAGTTTGACTGTTATTTTGTGTAGATGATGGCTTAACCAGTGGAGCGTACCTTGTTGATCCAGTATTGTTTACAGGATCAGGCGCAACAGGTTGTACAGGCTGTTTAACAGATGGTTGTTTAGTGGGCGTTTCCATAGATGTAACAAATGGCACTGTACTTGCAATTGTATAATTTTGTTGCATTATTTTTGAACGCATGTTAAGGTGTTCAATGTACGTGGCATGAGTTATGTTAGAATATGTTACAGTCACATCACACTTTCCTTTTGCCAAAGGCTGAAATACTACAAATTCACTGGTTTGATGTTTTGAAGTAGCGTCAAGCGTTTGACCACTTGCACATTGTACCTTAAAATTAAGATCTGTGAAAGGGAATATATATAATATGTTTGAAGGTTTCTTTATTAGCTCACCTGGTGGATGTACTAGCCAATGAAGGATTATCTTTACTGGTTTTGATGTGTCAGTTATATTGATGGCATGTTTTTTTGTAATCGTGTTATTAATATAGTCAGAAATGTATGTGTTTGGTTTATTAACATAGTTAATAGCCTGTTGCGTATTTAATATACCAAACCCCACGTTGTTTAATATCTCTAGTGACTGTTCATTATTCGCAATGGTTTTATTGGTGGGCTGTCTTGCAAAAGAACAATTATCTAGAGGGTTACGCTGTTCAAACTGTTTAGACGTACATGGTACCGGACCAGTCCAGTTTGCGCCCAACAACAACAATGCTTTTGATTCCGTTGGTGTTAATTGAGGATTTGACTCTAACATTAATGCCATTGTACCAGATACTAGTGGTGCAGACATGCTTGTACCAGAGTATCTATAATAATATCGTTCATGTATTGGCGAACTGCTTGTTAAAAGATGAACTGCCGGTGCAACAATATCTGGTTTCAGTATAGGCGCATTGTTATTAGACGGTCCCCTGCTAGATTCTTCTAACATTTTTAGCGAATTAGGTATACGACCATCTATTCCACCAACTGTGATTGCGTTATGAGAGCAACTAATCGCTGTGACGCTGTTATATCGTGGTTTATCATTATAAAGTCCATAATTACCAGCAGACGTGACATATATTACTCCTTTTTCAACTAGTTCATCTCCGATTAAATTTATGGTTGATGCTCGCCCTGGATTACATTTTAGTGTAGATGATGCACTAAGATTTATTACATCCGCACCTTGTGTATATGCCCAATCTAGTGAATGTGCAAACGAAGATGCACTTCCAATCTTGTATGGTTTTATTTTACTACCATTATTGTACTCTACAAACCATAACGCATCTAATAATGTGACCCCTGGTGCGATCCCATTGTTTCTGGACATTCCAGTGGCGGCTAACGGTTGAGCTACAATTGTTCCATGAGTAACACCACGAGTACCATTCAATTTACCAAGATCATATGTCACTGTGCCTTGAAGCAATCCATTTTGTATAGTGCAGTTTCCAGAGGGACAATAAATTCTCTTTGTCACTTTGTCATTAAGATATATGCTGTTTATGCCAGAATCAACAACAGCTACAGTTACACCCTTGCCTGTGACTTTTGTACCACCATATAACGGAATATCTCGAGTCGTTCCTTTAACAATCTTCTTGGCGGCATCTACATTTATTTCAATTTCTTCTTGACCATCGCCGATTTGATACACAATATTGTGTGTAGCAAGATAAGAGATCGCAGTAATAGGAACATTGGCCGTAATAAAAGACAGAGATTTTGCAACAATGATATCCTTGGCACCAATCTCTTTCAGTATGGCTACAATCTTTTCTTTGTTTTGTGTCGTGTCTTCAGAAATAGAATCCTGGTCATGTCGTGTGACGTATATTATGACATTGTAAAACTCGTCTAATAAAAGTGCCACAGTACCATTGCTACTCGGTACACCCGTTATCTCATCATTTATAATCTCTTGAATTTTGTCATAAAACCCAGGATCAAACCTTTCTGAAATATCTATGTCCGCATGTACTTGATCAATAGACAGAAACAGCGCTAGTGAAACTATTGCCAACAAACTTGCTGGCAGAGGGAGAGAGAGGAACGTACGAGACCTCATGTAAAACCTCAACCAAATGTCATATATAAATCGGTTCTTCAAGATCTCTTTGGTTTACATGGGAGGGTATTTTACAGGTAAATTATTGCAAGACTTGCTAGACGGCAAAAGTCGTTTGGACCATCTAATATTTACATAAAACTATGTACGCATAATCTTATACTCACCATCTTAGAAAGTCCTCTACCAGACCATCAATCACAAAGAATACATCCCAGCCTACAGGCATCATAAATGATGTTCCGAATATGACAATTTTGATCAAATCTTCAAATTTAGTCAAATTTATTCAAATATTATTATGTATGTTCACCGCTTCAATCTATTGATGTTTAACTCATAATTGTTATACATGCTAGTTTTTACAGGTATCTCTTTTTCAGCATTTATTTGAATATCTTTGTCTCTCAAAGTATGCGGTGTCTTTCCATATGATGATTTAAGAAAGGATGTGTTGGTTTGCCCAATTTTGTTATACGTGTATACGTATCCATTCGTATCATATGGATTGATCTCTTTTAGTTTCTCTTTTGTTATTGTACAATAGATATCCGCGATATCCATACCAATATATTTTCTAGCTAGTCTCTTAGCTGCCAATACTGTTGTACCAGCTCCCATCATTGGATCAAGTATGATATCGCCTTCATCAGTGCACATCATTATCAGTCTCTCTAGTAGCTGTTCTGGAAGTTGACATGGGTGAGCATCACGCCGTTTATTATGTCTAATACGATGTATGTCTGTCCACACGTCACTGAGTAAAGTACCGAAGGGATGCATCAGATATTTTTTACCCCCATAGTCCTTGTTTACTTCATTACAATTGACACACCTCTTGTGTGGAATACGACAGTCATAAAACTTGAAAGCATCTGATTTTGTGTAATACAGTATACCATAATGACTAGGTAACAGAGTCTTACCAAGAGGGCTACCCATCGCGTCCCAAGATATCCAGTGTCTAAATTTCATATTCCTTGTATTGAGATGATTGCCTAATGGAATAAGCCATCTTGGTATATTATGAATGAATAACGTTCCCGACGGCTTTAAAAGACGAATACATTCATCAAGCCAATCAAAGCACCACTGAAGATAATCCGATTCTGTGTGATCGTCTTTGTTATTTTTGTATCTCTTATTTAGATTGAATGGAGGATCAACAAATATCATATCTATTGATTCTGATTTTATCTTTTTCATTAGTGGTATCGCATCGCCATTGAAGATTTTATTTTTGATAGTCATTGCACATCTCCATACTTTTCTAAAATTAACTTTTCAAATTCTTTGAGTTGAGTATTATGAAAAGTGAATACATAATCAAATGCACCAACAAGACGTTTTAGATCACCTTTTCTGGAAAGCCAACCTGCACCATCAATAAACCCTATAAACATACAATTAGGGTAATGTTTCTTGATTTGATTATTTACATTTATTTCATGTTTAGCTTTATCACCCATTGACGATGATGTTGTTGTTTGGTATGACACCTCAATTAGTATCTGTGGATCTGTATTGTTTGGTATTGCAAAATCCATTTTCCTATAGTGACATGACGAATTAATTTCACTATTATGTCCCTTAAAACACTAAAATTCACGCATTGACACAATTTTTAGTGATATCTTGAGTACAAAACACAAAAATCTTCTTCTAGCTCTTAAAAATAAAAAGTACGCGCACATACGAACTAGAATCTTTGGTGTAAAGATGGTTCTAATTGATAAAAACACAATATCACGTACAGCAAGGCATGTTGGCAGGACGGAACGTACCGTGTATAATTGGCTAAGACGATACAAGCGAGAAGGAATTGCAGGACTAGAAGACAAACCAGGTAGAGGAAGAAAGCCACTAACACGAGTTTGACGTATTATGCAACGATCTCTCTTTTTATGAATGCCAAAAGATCGAGCGTATGTCGTGTCTTTTTTAGATAGTCACGCACAGCAGCTTCCATCTCTTCAACTGTCTCATAGTATACTCCAACTTTGATCTCTCGTTTGAGCTGATGCCAATACTCTTCGATTGGATTGAACTCGGGTATTGCTCTTGGCAGATAGACGAGTTTGATATCCTTGCCCTTGATGAACTCTTCAACATCTTCTCCTTTGTGCGTCTTGGGACCATCGAGCAGCAGTATCACTTTTTTGAAGCGTTTGTACAGGTTTTTCAGAAACTCCAAGAAACAGGCCTTGTTTGTACTCTCTACTATCTCAAAGTATTGCACTCTACCTTGACCTATTGCCCCCATTACGATCACTTTATCACGTGACCCCTTTGAGGTAGCATATACAGGCCTGCCTATTTTGGTCCAGAATTTAGCACCGTTCTTGGTTTCTAACGTCAAGATTGTCTCGTCCATTGCAAACAGTTTCCAACCTTTCTTCTTGAGATGTCCATACATGGACAGTACCCTTTTACGGAATGCTTTGATCTCTGGAGGTTTAGCTCGATTTCTGTATGCCGTTTGTGAACGTTTCCTTGACCACCCTAACTTTTTCATCCTCTTTCTTATCGTATCAAAGTGTTGTTTCACACCCGTCTCGTCTAAAAGTAACTTGTACATGTCTCTAGGTGTTGTTCTTTCTTGAGTGTCTAGTATTTGCTCATATGTTTCGTCAGGTATCTTGGGTTTTCTTCCACGACCACCCTTGTCTTCCAGCCCAAAAAGAGCCTTTTCGCTAAACAGATTGAGCCAATTGTATACTGTACGTTCTGTTACTCCAACAGATTTTGCAGCAAGTGCTACTGTACAGCCATCGACTATGATCATCTTGAGAGCTATGACTTTGTGTCGTATGTGTTGGTGTTTTCTTTTCTTAAGACCCTTCTTGAGTATTTTTCTCTGTGATCCAGACCATCGTCTGGGCGATTTAGATGTCTTTGAAGTATTGACAGATCTCTTTTTTGATGCCATTGTAATGTCTAGAACACATTAATTCATAACTTATGATGTCAAAAATAGTTGATACTGAAATTAATTTATCTTGTCACTATAGATATATCTAAAACTTTTACTTCCTGTTGTGAATGAATTTTATGTTTATTTAAGATTTCTAGAATTTTTTTCAGATGCATTATTTTGGGTCTTAGCTTTTGAACTACCTTTTATCTTGTAACGTATTATAGTATCTAGTAAGGATTCTAACGAAAAACTAGCTTTAGTTTGATCTAGCTTATTTAATTCAAAACTAGACATCGTTTTCAAAAGTAGTTGACTTTTTCCGCCATTGAAAAGCAAGTTTATTATTCCTCTAGCCATAATATCATCATGTGTGATGCATTTTTAAACTATGTTATATTTATCAGTCTTTTTCTCCCACTTGTCAATATGTAGTAAGTTGGATAATTCTATGTCTTTTGAATCAATGGTAAATTTTAAAATCCTTTCAAGAGTCTCCTTCGATAATCCCATCAATGCCAAAATACACAGCAATCCATGCTCTTTTTGAACATACTCGACAAAGACTTTATATTGAACATGCTGCATCTTTTCTTGAATTTGATTATGCATATCAATCAGTAAGGATGAAATATTTTTTATATATTCTTCAAAGTTTGCATCAAAATTAGCCATATTGAGAAAATACGTGTTCTTTTCCAAGATCGTCTGTGCTTTTCTATCGTTGGCGTCCATGTTTGCAATATCCTACTTTTGGTTGTTTAAACCTTACACTATACGCAAAGCGATCATCCATGTGAAATGTGTGATATAAATCACGAATCTATGGCTCGATAAACTGCGTTATAATGGGGCAAAGTTCTTGTCATGCATTTGATGATCTAAATCAAATAGTACAAGATCGTATGTTATATCACATCATCCCAAAAAGTCATCCACTAGACCATTGATGATATCAAAGAATACTTCCCATCCTGCAAGTATCACAAACGATATGCTCGTACATATTCCGACAGGCAGAGTAGCAATTAACGATGAATACGCAACACGCGATACGATAACACCTGCACATACAGACATTATCATAACAGCTGGTTTCAATGCATATAGTACACCAGAATAGTCGGGTCTCTCAAATAGCTTCATAGACTCGGCGTTGATACCTGATATGTGGCTGATATCAGGTATGTTGCTAGTAAATGATATCAACATGCTAGATAGACCAAGCATCGTAACAAAGAATATTGGAGATGCAGCAAATAACAACACAGAGGACATCTTGAGAGCATCATCAGCACTGTTCTTGATCTCGTTGAGTTTTACAGAGAAACGGTATATTCGCTCTAGTGAAGATATACTCTTTTTGTGTCCACCATCAAATACGGTCTCTAGTATGAACAATAACATTTGTAGCCTACGAGAGTTTAACGTATCATCATAGAACATTGGTTGTTGTACATCAGACACTACATACTGTCGTGTTCGTATCGTATTTACGATATCTGCGAATCTGCCATACTTGGCCTGGTTTGTACCGTGTACAACCTTTGATATACTAACAATAAAGTTGGCATCAACTTTGATACGTTCTATTAGATCACGAATAAATACCGGAAACCCGTCTGCTGCACTACGCCAACGTGCAATCTGATTCGACACCAGCAGACCGTTCCAGATACACGGTATTGCAACTGCAAGTGATACAGCACTTGGTGCATCGTTGTATGTACCATACCATATAATTCCAGGAATTACACCTAGTATAGATAACTTTGTACTGTACAGTTTAACATCAGATATACTCGAACTAGATACAAACACGTATAGTGTAAATATTATCGGTATTGCAAATATTGTAACCATAATGTATTGTATTGTAATACTAGATGTCTCGATGAACATCATCACTAGTAGCATTACAGGCGCCATTATCATCGCCATTGCCCCTAGCATGAATACATTAGAGAATTTACCGACTCGTCTCTCATCTCGTTCCGTAATCTTTACAAACTCTGAATCAGCTGCATTACTTACATAATCATTCAATCCAGAAGGATTTGACTTTGATATCTCGTAATAAGAGTACAAGAATAGTTGAAATGTCTTGTGTACATGTTTTGTAGCAAGACGATTTATTGCCATGCTTTCTGTATACCCATCTAATTTGATCCATTTCTTGAGCATTGCTGTATCCTTTTCTATTGCATGTATGATACCCTTACCTGCTATTCTCATCATACTATCAAAGAGACCAAATCCCGACATTGTAGATATCTGTAAATATGCCAAAAAGTATGCTAGTTCAGAGTCATACTTTGATGATACGTCTGAACTATTCAGGACATTTGATAGATATGGATATGCTCGAACTAGTACAGGTATAGCAAACGATATCAGGAATAACGGCTCTGTAAACAGTACAACTCCCATAACAGATATTGTACCAGCAATAAACAACGCAATGATAAATGCGAGTACTATCTGTCTAGATGTAGTACCGGGCGATACTAGCTGACCCGTAGATATTGCACCACCAAGTGACGTCTGTCGTATATTGTGCGACATTGATGCAAAGAACTCTAGTCGCAATAGTTTAGAGTATATCATGCCAAGTATGGACTGCTTTGGTCTTTGTACGACGATAGTCTTACCTATAGATATCTGTGGTAACCACCTAGTGTCGATATTTGGTACAAACAACATTGCAGCACCTACACATATCACGGCTAGTGATGGTACGATATCTCCTGCAATGCCAAGTATGACACCTACAAACAGCAGCACACACGACACACCATATGTCATCTGCATCACTAGACCTATGCCTTTATCGGTACTAGATACAGTTGCGTGAGATGTGTCTGTACTACCATGTACAGCTGTCCCAGATATATCCACATCAGATTTTGAACTAGCCATATTTGGACAATATCTCCATTACTTGTCTAGGTGTGTATGCATTATGTTCGATACATCGCTCCAACAGACTTTTTCTATAGTATAGATCGTCTCGTATGGTACTTGACGCATCTAGTTTTGATATGTATCTCAATTTCTTACTCTTTTGTAATATGTCATTGATGTCAGCACCTTCAAATGTATCAGATAGCGCGTCATATTTTGCCAAGTTTATCAACTCTATTGTTGTACCGTTCCAGTGTACCTCATCAAAAGAGATACACTTGCGTATGTGTCGTTTGTCTTTACCTATTATTACTGCCATATGTAAGATAAACCAGAGATGTGCAAATGATGCAGGATGTACGTCTAATTCTGTGGTAATACGAGATACTGCAGTATCTGCAGAACTAGCATGGAAAGAGGATAGTGAGCTGTGTCCAGTACTCATCACCTCGAATAGATTTTTAGTTGATCTTCCACGAACCTCACCTACTGCAATCATGTCTGGTCTGTGTCGTAGTACGGCATTGAGTAATTCAGCAAATTTTTCAGTATATTGTGGAGATGTTATAGGTACATCGATAGATAGTGGAGACCAATCAAACTGTGGAATGGCTAGCTCGGCAGCATCCTCTATACTCATTATTTTAGATGATCTATGTAGTAAAGGAAATAGAGTATTTAGAAACGACGACTTGCCAGCACCTGTACCACCTATTATCAGACCAGTACCCCTAAAGTCCAACATCTTCCAGATTACTGCTATGACGTCTATCGGTATGACGTTTTGTTGTAACATGTGCGATATTGTAAATGGTTTGTCTGCCTTGAGACGTATCGATAGAGACGGTACACCAGACATTGTTATCTCGTCAGATATTATTGCAACTCGATATCGTTCCCCTAGATGAAAGTCAATTATTGGATCAGAAGACGATATATGTTTGCCGCCCATTCTAGAAATACGTTCAAGAAATACGTTCATGTGTTGTATAGTCTTGAATCGAACATTTGATCGCAGTACCTTTTGTTCTAGATAGTCTCGATGTATTACACCTACGGATGTATAATCGGAACATGTAATGTCTTCGAGATGTTCAGAGTCTTTCATCATTGTATCAAGTATCTCGTATCCAAGGATATCTCGATTCACATAGTACTGGAATGTCTTATAGTTTCGATTTAATACGTCTAGGAGTCCTAGTTCGTCTGCCGCACTCTTTATCGATGTCATTAATTGATCTAAACTAGTATGTGTAGGATCTGCATGTAACAGCTGTTTATAGTCCATTATTGTATCGTATGCGTGTTTATCTTGAATAGTGCGAAACTGTGGCTCTGATACCAGATACTGATGGTCTTGTGTTATTGTAACTGTCGCTGCACCTATATCATATCTATCCAGATAGTCATGTACATCAGCTGTAAATGTGCTAGTCTCAAAGATCTCTTTGTCTGGTTTGGATTTGATCTCTTTTCCAGTATCGTGTGTTTTATCGTTGTGTGTACCGTTATCTTGTACGGTGTCTTTGAGCTGTGACTTTCTCTTGAGTGATAACTTGAACTTCAATTCACTACACCCACTATACCAGTAACGACAAGCCAGATTATTGCAAACGATATTGTACTGTATACAAACTGTGGATGAGCCGAAAAGACATACTTTGTAGTGTCGTCTAGTCTGTTGTCTCGACGTATGGATAGGATTATCTTGTTTGGTGTATCCACATACGATGTTGTATCTGTTGTCTTTTGAGCAGAGAGTACAAATCTATCTCTGTCACGTCTGCGTCTAGCTAGAAAGAACCAGTATAGTTTGTGTCTAGGTTTCTGTTTGTATACATCTTGGAATAGTTGTTTATCATGTATGATATCTGATACATTGTACGATACGTTTGATAGTGTAATGCCCCATGCTTGTATAATCAGTGTCAGTATCAATATCGGCAGCCCAGTAGGAATCGGACCTATATTTGGCACTGCAAAGGATAGTATCAGGATTCCCAGTAGATCAGCTGTGCCAAAGAGTCTAGCTAGATACGCAATAAATACAAAGATGGCAGATACTCCAAACATCACAATATCAGACACAAGATAGTCTAGTGCAAATACCATCTTGTTTAGTGCGACAAATGTAGCTAGTCCAACAAACCAGTACAACTTGATCTCTCGATGTTTGATATCCAGTACAGCAAATCCACAAAAAGCACAAAACATCACAAATGCTAGTACCTCTGAATACATGTCATGTTGAATAAAATTTGGTTTTAAGGTAGATCAAGATGTTTTGAAATGTACTATTCTGTCGAGATTATCTCTGATGGCATTAGCGACTAGATTTAGAGATATGAAGAGTCAGAGATATCTAGTATCGAGATGTGTACACGATGGGGTTTGAGTCCATAGAGATCTAGAATATTGTGTTGGAGACGAGTCCCATTTAACCGTGCTCTAGCACATGCCCCAAAAATCAATACGACCATACGCCTATTGGTATCTATTGCCGACAAGTTGTACTTTACAATTTAGTAAAGGTGTTCTAGACCCTTTTGTACACTTTGTGTACTTGATGTGAATCGTGAACTTGTAGTATTCACTAGATCTCTTTGCATTGATCCTTTGGCATTCCACTCATCTATTAGTGAGTTGGATACTCTTCTATCGTCGTCTTTGCTTTGACCATTTTAGCATATTCAATTAACAGAAACTCTAGTCGCTCATCATCATCTTTGAAGGGCTCTTTACGGTATAGTCTCTCAACGGCTCTATCGAGTTTCTGATGTGCTTTGAGTAGATCTGGATACATGGTATTTGGATAGTATAGATCAGCTAGAGATGAGGTACTGTATTTAGCTCGTATATCTAGTATGTTTTGGGCGAGTTTCTCTAGTTTGTCTAACGGCTTGTTTGGAACAGGAAACGTGTTATACACTATGCCTTTCGAATATCTGAATCTGTTATCTAGTCTACCACCAATAACAGATAACCAAACCATGTGCATCCTTGATGTCAATAGTCCAAAGAGACCCATGGTGGCATCTTGTACAATCAGAGTAGCATCACTAGGTATTATTGGCGGTTCAACGAATCCAATTGGGACATATCTGCGGTTTTCAGAACTGACTCTAGGCACCAGCAAATATGGTTTATTTGGAATTACATTGAGATGATATAACCTTGGCGTCTCACTTAACTTTCTAGTAGTTTCATCGGGACTGTTTGCTCTGAATTCAGCTACTTTTTTGATTCTTTCTAATACTTTTGGCATACTCTTTAATTGTTTTGGAGATGTGTCATGTAATGTAAGAATATATCTCATATTGTTGTTAATAAAATCATCAGCTGATAAATATGGTCTAAGTAGATGTTTTGCGCGTGGTTCTTTTCTTAGAAATTCAATCTTTTTTTGTTTTGTGAATATATAATTTCCATCATCAATAGGCTTAGAACCCATAATCATTTTAGGTAAACCATTGATTGCTTTTGTTGAGGTTGATACGATTGGCAGTCTTGTTGATGCTTCAATCAAATATGGAGAAATGTGTGGTGTCTCTTTTACATCATCTTTGTGATATAGATATCTTGTATCATTTGGATTTTTGGATAATCCAATTATGACTACCGTTACAGCAGCTGTGTTCTTTGTTTCAGAACTCCACAAGAATGGCTTGTACGCAAAGATGATATCTAGTTTGCAATGATCTAGAAGAATCTGCCATAACTGACCTACCTGTTCACCATGAGTGATGCTCTTTGTGCTGACGAATCCAATCTTGGTATGGTTTTTGGCATACTGCCCAGCCCTGATAAACCACCCAGAGACAAAATCTAACGTACCGCCTTTAACTTTGAATGGTTTAGTCAATTGTTTTATCTGATTGCGTTGCTCTTCTGTTGACTGTTTAGAACCACTAAATGGAGGATTACCCAAGATATAGTCACAGTCATCAGATAATAGTATATCATTCCAATCTGCAATCAATGCGTCCGTACATGTGATGTACGGTTTCTTTGATAATGGCAATCTGTATCGTGTTGGCTCAAACATTGCATTCAACTCAAGATTCATAAGATGATCCATCATCCAGAGTGAAACCTCTGCTATCTTTGCAGAGAATCTTGCTAATTCTATGCCATAAAATTGATGAACGTTTATTTGAGATTTAATCTCAGTTGTATCGTCTAGCTGTTTTAATTTGTATAGTATCTTGTGTTCTAGTTTGCGTAACTCTCTATACGTAATTGACAGAAAATTTCCACTTCCACAAGCAGGGTCTAGAAATTTAAGACTAGATAGTTTGTGTTGTAGTTGTTTATACAGTTCTAGCTTGTTTGAATCATCAGATGTTACAATATCGTTAAATTCTTGATATAGTTGTGTCAGGAATAAGGGCCTTGTCACTTTTAGAATGTTCTCTTCCGTGGTATAGTGTGCGCCAATCTCTCTACGAGCATCTTGATCCATAACATTTTGAAACATGGAACCGAATATCACAGGTGATACTTTTGACCAATCATAATCACTAGCTTGTATTAGTAATTTACGTGTCTCAGAGGTAAACTCTGGAAATTGAACGTCCGTGTGATCAAATAGTGCACCATCAATGTATTGGAATTGCTTGAGATTTGAATGCAAATTTTTTGGTCTACGACTATTTGGTGTATCCAAGATATCAAATAGATATTTGAGATGCATTCCTAAATCCGAACCATCTGATTTTGTATCTTTGACATATTGCTGAAATGACTTGTGTTCAAATATTCCTGTATTGTCAGCAAATAAACAAAATGCAATTCGAGTCAAGAAAAATTCCACAGATCCGCCTTTCTCAAAACTACCTTTCTTTAAAGAATCAAAGATGTCTGCCATTATTTCACCTGCCTTTTCATTTACAGGATCTGTCTCCACCATGTTGGGTTTGTCTACCATAAACCCAAATAGTCCAATTTTGTCTGGTAGATCTGCCAGAGTAAACTCATAGGTAGAATTATCCTCTTTGTATTGCAAATACCACTTTTCAAAATTACATGCTAGAACGAATCTAGGTATTTCATCGTATCGTAGTTTCGGATAGTATTCCAGAGCCTGTTCCATTGCTGAATACACGTCTTTGTCTTTGCTCTTCATCTCTACTAATAGTATGCCTGGCCATATCAGATCGACTCTTGTCTTATCACCATTTGGATGTTCTTCAAATTTTGCACCGACAACACGACGATTCAGACGAAATATCTCAAAAAAGTCATTTAGAAACGTTTGAGCTTCTCCTAGCTCATACTTGTCATTTTTATGTGATTCTACAAACTCTCTAGCACGTTGTTTGGCATCAGTGTGCCAGTCCGTGGTGAGTGCCGTTATGGGACACCCCTAGTCAGAAATTTGTTATCTGCTGTATGATACTTTATGGCTACGGAGGTTAACGCAACTGGTTTATTGTTTGACATCAGACAACAACCCGATTGTATCAACCTGTATTATCGCGTAGTTCCAGATTCTCGGTCTCTAGGTCTTCGATCTTTTTCTTGGCATCGTTTAGTTCTTGAGTAAGTTTCTCTATGGTAAGTTGTTGTTCATTAGAAGTTGTGTTCATGATTTGATACAGTCGTTGCAGTTCAGATAGTTCATCTGTGATTCTATCTTTGTCATCATTACAAGCTCCATGTTTGTTCTTGAGTTCTTTATTCTTGTCTTTGAGTTTCTGGATTTGTTCATTAGATACTGATTCTGTTCTATCTGGTTGATTGTTTGGTGTCAAGTTGAATGTTCTTGAAATAAGATTTATGATTTCTTGTTTCGTTAATTTTGTTGTTTTTAATTGGTTTGATTCATCAGGAAAATTCCATGTTATAGGTTTAAGCCGCATCATATCCGTAGTATATTTACCGTCGATATAATCACCTACATTTCCACACAATGGGTATCCGTTATTATCACCAAATCCTCCAATACTCATATAATCAGGAATAATCACACCATGAAAATGAATAATATCCTTTTTATCACCTCTGGCAAGATCATAATCACCAACAACCTTTACTCCTTCATGTTCACTATGTTCAAAATGGTTTCTAAAGAAGTTATAGGAGGTTTCAATCTGCGTTATATTAACAAAATGAATATATCTAGATGTAAACTCTATTGTACTTGTATCACATGTGGATATTATTAATCCTAAATCTACTTCTTGATATGATTCTGCTTCAGCGTTATCGACTAGACCCATAACTCCAATAAGAGATACTACAGCAAGACCCAAGATTAGAACATTCATTCTTACTTTTGAGAGATATGTCTGGTTATAAAAGTATGTGATTTTAATGATTGATTAGTGAATGAGAGATTAGTTGATCTCGAATGATCTCACCATATGAATGACATTCAAAGTAGCGTTCTCATATCTCATATTTTACAATCTTTCATGCTTAAAAACACAGTTCAAAGATTACACAGAATCGACACTCAATGCTTGACAGTCTGTTTCATTCTTGTTCTGACTTTTCAGCCTTTTTGATGAGTTGCTCAAGTTCCTTAGCACGATGGAAAGATGGATCTAACTCAAGTACAATATTTATTGCCTCTGTTGCAGGTTTTGTTTGTCCAAGGGCATGTAACGCCGCAGCAAGAGTGTACAATGTTGGTAGATCATAGGCTTCCAGGTTGGTCACTTTTAAGCAGAGATCATATGCTTCTTTGAATCTGTCTAGAAAAGTAAGTGCAAATGCTTTTTCTGCCAACAACCTAGCATCATCTGGCTTGATCAACAATCCCTGATCATAACACTCTAGTGCTTGCCCATATTCTCCGAGATCAATCATGATCTTTCCTTTATCGGCATACAGACCCGCATTAGCAGGATCTTCCAATGCTTTATCATAACAGTACAGTATAGACTCTACAAGTTTTTTGTCATTGGATTGGATATAAAGATGATGTAATGATGATCCTTTTATGGCATATGTAGTAGGATCTGCCATACCATTTTGCGTTGCTATGTCGATCCACTCTACTGCTTTATCATATATGCCACATTTGTGTAGCAAGTTTGCTTTATGAAGTGCCAACACTGGCGCAATAATACCATCAGCGTATCTCAATGACTTGTCAATGCATTTTATTGCTTGAGGGTATCTCTCAAGGTCCTTATAGCAGAATGATTTGACAAGATACAGTGCAAAATCTCCAGGATTTGTGTCTAGAGCTTTATCACATGCCGCCAACGCTTCTTCATATTTGCCTTGGTTCTCCAATCTGAATATGTTGTCCAATGATGGGTCCATGTCATTACTCAGTAAACTTACAATATTTCTTAAACTCACAAATATCGTCCCTTGGCTTGACTTTAAAGTCTTTTGTAAATTGTACATTTGTACAAATAGTACATTTGTACATATTGTACATGACATGTCAGAGTAATGTACCGTCAACAGGAATGAAGACTAGATTGTGTAGACTTTTCTTGGCAATCTGTACATATACCAAAGTACAAAAGTATCTTCCAATATGGCAATCCAAGAAACCATACATGTTTGTGAATATATACATCTTGTAATGACGGCGCATGTGTTATTTCTATAGGTAAAGATTGTTCAAATGATGTCTTTTTGATTTCCGTAAGTAGATATTACGCACATACTAGTCTACGATCTAGTAGGAGAATACTTTTGCACTTTAGTATAGAATAAAAATGTTTGATTCAATTATTCTTTGATCTCAGTTTTGATTCGATCACACGTCTATATTTCTCGCCCTTGGGATTAAAAGGATCTAGATTTATTGCAGTATTTATGGTATCGAGTGCTTCATCATAGAGTTCTAGACTGTAAAACCTGGCACAAAGAGAATACAATATTTCAGGATCTTGTGGATCTAGTTTTGCCAGATACCTGCAACATTTTCTTGATTCCTTGTTTTTACCAATACGATGTAGAGCTGTTGCCTTGTTTGTCAAAGTGTGTACATTGTCAGGACGTATTGACAGTTCCTCTTCGAAACATTCGATTGCCGCATCATATTTTTTTAGATCAAATAATAATAGTCCCTTGTTGTGTAGAACTTGGTCACTATAGCTACGTTTCGGATTCAGTAACATTTCATCAAATTCTTCAAGGTCATTATCTTGTAATGCTCTATCGTAATAGTATAGAATCGTTTCTGCAAGATTTCTGTCGGGAGATTTATTATAGGTATTATGTAGTACTAGTCCCTTAATACTAAACAGCATCGAATTCCCGTGTCCCTGTCGGATAGCTTTTTCTGCCAATTCTGCAGCCTCATCATCTCTTTCAAGATCATACATCAGTGAAGATTTCATACCAAGATACATTGATGTAATTAGACCACTAGAGTGCTGTATGGCCATATCAAAACATTCAACTGCTTTATCATAATCTCCAACTTCTTGAAAATATGTGGATTTGAGCACATATGCAAACGAATCGTTTGGGTTCGCCTTTAACAGATCGTTACAAAAATCTAGTAACGCATCAATATCATATTCTGGGTTTAGATTAGCTGTCTTTTCCAATATGTCAAACGCTCGTGCGTATTCACGTATATCGGGGTCAAATTTGTCCAGATTCATATTGTGTGATAATTTTCTCTTTTTTTAAAGTTTTATGAATTGTGTACCGATCAGGATTTGTATATCGCTGATACCCAAGATCCTAAACCTAGATGTCAGACCGTAGTTCAGAATCAAGATGTAGTCAATATATCAGCAACCACGAATCTTAATGTTGATAAACATCTACCAAGATAACTATGGTCATCGATCTGATGTAGAGACGATGAACTTGTCTTTACGTCTGTGTCTGGAAAGCATGTTTTTGTAAGGCATATCATCGAAAAAGCACTAAATCTATGTGAGATTAATCCTGTAATATCAATAAAAGACCGTTCTTGACATGAATGTTTGCTGTGGACTGAGATATGCTAAACGATCCACTAGTAAAATCAAAGTCGTTACTGTATGATGTACAACTTCCCCCTCTGGCAGAATTTAATGCCGAGATACATGCTGTTGGTTTAGGTGGAAATTTACTTACTAGTAGATCGTTGCCAGGAACAGGTAACCCACTACTACTCACATATGCATTTACAACAAATTCGACCATATCGCCAGACTCTACAGGGATCTGTACAGTAGTCTTTGCATTTTGCAGTGGGAAAGATAACCCAAGCTTATTGATCACATTGAATGTATTACTTAGTGATGTTGATGGTTGTGACTGTGCAGATGTACCATAATACAGTATACCAGTAGAGTATAATTCCATATTTTTCAAAACGGTTAATTCTAATGCCAATACACCCAAACTGCCCGAATTGATACTATCGTGTATTCTCTGATTGTATGCGCTTTGCTTGGCAAACGTTGAATAATAGTCTAGGGCACCCCTTTGCTTTTCATTAATCTCATCCCAGTCTCGATATTTAGCACCATCAGGAGGGTCATACATTTGAACAAAAGCTGAAGAACATTTTAAAGCGCTCATTATACTTCCATACCATCTCCATGTATCTGTTACTTTGCCGACACATACAGGGACCCCAACTTGTGATTTCGTTTTAGTGCTGTATGTGGATTCAGATGATCCCGCAAAATCTATGTCAAGTACAGCACTCAGGTATCCATCTGCAGAAGCCATGTAAAATCCTGTTGTTTGTACTTTTGCCAAAGATGTAGCAGCACCATTATACGACACTACATAATCAGATGACTCTTGCTCTGGTATTATCTTGACACGTAGATTGTTCTCTATCCATTTTGTCGCAAGTTCTATGTATTCGCCATTTATCTTCATTTTGATGAGGGATGATTTGGGAATTAATGGTATGTACATGGCACTATTGTCGTCATATCTCTTATTCAAGTATGGTATAGAAGTGTCATCTATGTGTAGATCTGTAACTGTTAATGCCTTTGGAAAGACCAATCTAACAAATGCCTGTGGTATATACACACTGTTCTCTTGCCAATCAAATTGTATAGAATTAGAATTGTATCCATCTAAAATAACTCCATTGTTTATATCACCTATCCATATCGCAGAGTTTGGGAATATAGATAATTCTATAGGTGTATCATCTCTAGCTGGTAGAAACACTTGATCCTTTCTTAATGATATTGTACCTGAACTATCTGAATGTCCTGTAACCAGTACATGTTTCTCAGAACGTATCTCGTATGGTGTGTTGGGTGGCAGATCTGTTACAGTTAATATTCTGTCTTGGTCCTCATCAGGTATGTTTAACAACCATATCTTTGCTTCTGTGAGTTGGTCGTCTCCTAGATGTGACTCGTTCCTATTCATCTCAGAGAATACGTGATCACGAGTCAGATATGTTTGCGTGTTAAACAACGGTACCTGTTCTTTTGTTATCAAGATGTAGTTAGTGCCTGATGTTGGAAAGTTGACAAACAATTGACTATGCGTAGCATTTGAATTGTACGAGTTACACCAAAAAGTACCATAATTCATGGCACCGAGATTTATCGAATATGTGGTATACCGACTAGATCTATATGAATACGAGTACGAGTCTTGATTAAAAGTACATCCATCATCATTTGACTGTTCTCCCAAGATATCATAATGTGCAGCAATTGGTCTGTTTAGGGGATGAGGATTCTGCATCTTGAATATGACATTTGAGACTCCTGTTTCGGTATATCTGCCGTGTGTAGGAAATGTTCCATACGTGCATCTCGTTTCAACAATTGGCAGATAGTTAGACGGGCAACTCGGAAAAGTAAAAGCAGCACCACTTCCATGTAAACCACCACTATAACTATAACCGAATCTATTCCAAAAATAGTTATCGGTCATGGTATAATCATTTAATCTGTTTGACTCGCTGTTTAAGATTTGTACATGTAGTCCAGGTTCTAAAAATGTATGCAACAGTAAAGTTTGACCCTTTAATGAATCGTCTAGTTGTATCAACACCTTGTCTGAGACTTGACTTTGTGGACATGCTTGGTTATGAGCTATTAACATTCTTGTTGTAGCAGTGTTTGTATAACTACCATAACCAGATGCTGTTTTTCTTGGAAATATATCATAACAATCTGCATTGTGTGATCTCTTTTTACATTTCTTAGAATAGGTTTTATCATTAGGGGTTACATCGGAACAGATCTCTTCTGTTGAACCATCAACTGTATTTTTGAATAAAAGATAACCAGGATATCGATCAGTGGCTGGAATATACTCTACTTGCTTCTTTCCAACTAGTTTGTGTATCGTGTGATCTCGTAACAGTTCCGGACCCCAATTATCCCTATATGATTTGGTAAACGTCTTGTCGGGATTGTATCTAAATTTACTATTGTCCATCGAGATAGTAGCAGTTATCTTTTCTCCTCTGTCACGTACAGCTGCAATCCAATACGTGTCGTCTTGGACTGTACGATATGAAGATAGATCATACTGATAGCCTGTTCTATCTCTAATGCCTTCATATAGTTTACCTGTGATATCATAATTTACGATGCTCATAGATACGCCGAGTCCACCAAGTGTTGACTGTCCTATGTTTATGGGATTGCTGGAATTTCCTTGTGTACTAGTTTGAGTGTTATTCCTGTTTGGATCTATATCCATAGATATCGGTATCACGTTTCCAAATGATGTGATTATCTCACCAGATGTTGCGTTGGATGGCCAATATTCATTGATGCTAGGTACGCGTCTCTCCAGAGTACTGTCATTATCATCTAGTGTACCACCTGACAAATCATCCGATTGAATCTCGCGTACAAGATTTGCTGTATTGTCATAAAATCGATACTTTACAATATGTGATGTGTCTTTGCCACGATTCTCTAATGTAACATGTGTACCATTATACACAGCATGAATCTCTTCTTGCTTTTTCTGTTGATCAATACTTGATGATATTGTTGACGTGGTTGATGTCTCTAGTATGGTGGAGCCGACATATGTTCCCATACCAAGTATAGCTGTGATTATTATTGTGGCTGCGAGTACTTGATTCATGTATTGTTAGGTGTATTTGTATTAAGAATTGCAAATCTACGAATTAATAGATTAGATCGACTAAGAAGTTTAGATATATTCAAGTTGTGAACTGTTAGATATGGTGAAGAGGCGACAGTTGGAGGCATTTGGGGAGATATTTGGTTCTCTTGAATCTGTAAAACGATTCAAAGATAGGAACTACAAATGTCCATTTGATGTTCGCATAGACTCTTGTGACAAGCCTAATCGAACTGTTCACAAATACGGAAACTGCTCCGCACGTATCGGAGATCAAAACAGATAATATGTCCAAGAAGGTTTTATGAAGGTGACTATCAAATCTTAAAGGATATACGCAACTTTGTTTGGGGAAACAGCACCACAGTAAACATACATGACGAAGTGAAACTATCCAAAAGTCTAGGATCTGACAAATTTGATTATGGTAATTTGGACTGGATCATGACAGATTGCGAAGATGCTGATAGATTTATTGGTGTTGAGATTCAATCTGACTCCACAACCGGTACTGGCTCATTTGCCGATGCAATAGATGATCTATTAAATAACAGGCTGCAAGAAAGTTACACCTTTGGCTTGAATACAATGGCATCTTTCAAGGGATTTCTGCCTCAATTCATCTTTAAAGGCCAGTTATTTGATGAGTGGAAGATGCCATATGTGGCAGTTATGCAGGATGAACTATGGGAAAAGTTTGTCTCAAAGTTTAGAATACAATCACACATGATAGACAAATACACTACAGAAACATTTTTGTTTTTCATATACTCGTTGAAAAAGTCAAACGATGGATATCACATAATCATGAACAAGGTCATGGCCACTAGATGGGTTGATCTGTTGTTATCATTTGCGGTAGATGGAAAACTATTGATAAATTATAACGAAGTCAAAGAGATAATAAAGAGAAAGATCGACAAGTATGAGCCAATCTCAACATTCTAATCCTGTATCCAAAAATTTTTTAATTCGCTGTTCAGCGTGTTTCAAATATCTCTTGCTTGTGTCAATTCCTATACCGCGCTTGCCATATTTTAACGCGGATATTATGCTTGTGCCTGTACCAACAAATGGATCAAGTACTATACCATCTTTAGGACATGTCGATTTTATTGGTATCTCTAACAATGTTGTTGGATAAACTGCACAATGAATATCTTTACGATGTGTGTCTTCGGGTACTATTGACCATAGATCAGTGGGCATAAAACCCTCTGATTTTTGTTCAATGACATAGTATCCATTCATCTGTAGTTCTCTAGTTCTGCCACTTAGTCGTTCACTATCTCCATGTGATGTTCTCTGTTGACCACGTATGGTCATTCTGAAGTCAACTGTTTTGCCGTTTGCCATGTTATCTATTGCTTGATCAAGTGCACGTAATGCATTCTCTTTCTCACTAGTTGTGAGTTTTGTTGATGTGTTTATCTGCTGTCTGTATCTGACACCACTTGTACCCGTAATTGATACCAAACGACCATTACGTCTTTTAGGTTGGCTATTGTGCTTGATCAGTATGCTCTTTCTATCGTAATAGTATTTTGGATTCTTTACAAAATGAAACACATACTCATGCAAATCTCGTAGTCTGTCTTTTGCACTCTGAGTCATACGAACCTTGTTCCATATTATGTCGTTACGCAGTATCCATCCTCTATCTTTTAATGCTAGTGCTACTCTCCAAGGCATTCCCAAGAGATCTTTATTTACATACTTGTCACCAATATTGAGCCAGAATGATCCTCGATCATCTAGAACTCTATAGACTTGATCAAAGACGTTCAATAGATTTGAGAGATACTCGTCAAAACTACTCTCAAGACCTATACTGCCTTTAACATCATATTCACGTTGACCCCAATACGGTGGTGATGTTACAACACAATTTATCGACTTTGCTGTAAACCCCTTCAATACATCTTCTGCCCTACCATGTAGTAAATCAAACTGATCTACGTTATGCGCTTGATAATATGTGATATCCATCATCTGTTTTGATCGTTTTTTAGATAAAGAACTCGGTATTAATAATTTTGTGTGAATCTATATAACAAGCGATCGTCTTTATGAATGATCCATATAGATTTGATAGTCTGCAAGAGATAATGGTAAATTATGATGGTGGCAGTATCGACTCAAATGAACTCCATACATCTGAAGCAAAATCTTGAATTAATCTAAATATGGATTCTGACATATCTAGCTCTGATTCTTGTGACGTATCATTTAGAGTACTTATGTTATCGTCAGCCGCAATCGAGGCAGTGAGTGGAACATTAATGACATTCGTTCATGGTATCTGTCGTAACTGCCACAAGTTACTTGGTTCATGCATAGTTAGACCGGTTTATATTAAGAACAGACATTAGTTAAGAGAACCATGTTTTGTTCAAAAAGTGTCATCAGAGTTATCTGCGAACATGTTTAAAATCTTTAGGCATGTGGAATCTGGAATTGTACAGTAGAGTTAAAATCTCATCAGCCTCGTCAAAGCTTTTAATTCCTTTATCTTCCAACATTATGATCAATCCAATTAATCCTGTATGTTTTATTTTTAATTTTAATGCTGATTTTCGTGCATCGCCATCATCTAATACACAATAAACACTATTCTCATAACCTCCTAATTTTAGATAGGTCAAGATTACATCTATCTCGCCCTCTTTTAATTTAGATGTGGTTAATTTGAAATTCATAATCTCTACAAATGAATTTCTTTCTGAATATGTGAGTTTACCTTCTTTAATTAGTTTTTGTACATCTATATTTAATGCCTTGGCATCCACCTCTTTTTGAACATATTTTGGGATCACTAGTTCATGTCCCAACTTTAAAATATCATCAAAGACATCAGGTCTATTGATAAGATCAAATATTCCAATCAACACAGACGCGTCTAATATCTTCATAACTCTAGTTTCAGTAATCCTCTATCAAGCATCTTACGTTGCATATCATATACTGTTTCACCTAATAGATCTCCTCCTCGTCCACCACTAAGATTTTCTTTTGCAATCATTGAAAATATATGCTCTTCGATATCGGGTTTGAGTTTTTCATATGTTTTAGAACCTTTGGTCATATCTGGATACTCACAATACATGAAAGATAGCATCTCTGGAATAGTTACGTCATTTAGAGTATCTTTATAGTTGTGAAATACCCATCCCATAGTTGGATTAAATGCGTCTTCAAACTCTGGGAAACCGCCCTTCTCTTCTCCAATCATTCTGGCGTACTCTGTGCTATGCTTGGTTAATTGAATAGTATCGTCCTGTTCGATCAGTAGTTCCATTTGTACTAGACGTTCCAAAGTATCGTTCAAAACTGCACTGTAGGGACCATCATCCTTTATTGTAAAATTACACCACTCTCTTATTTCTGGATATGGAGCACCTAGCATGTACATCAAGACTTGAAGTTTCTGTCTACCGTATATTGGCTCGTCATCCACATATACGAGTAAAAGTATGTACTTTTCGAGTTCGCTGATCTCTAGAGTTGCAGTGTCTATTACCATGTTATTTCAACGGTATAACGACATAAAAACATTTTGAAATTGTACAGTCATGGTACCAGTGCTGACCTGAAAGCATTTTGTAGATCTGAAACAAAGTCTTGAATTAATCCAACTAGGGTTCTGCTATGTCTGATTCTGATCCTTGTGACGTATCATTCAGAGTGTTTGTGTTATCGTTAGCCGCAATCGAGGCAGTGAGTGGAACATTAATGATATTAGTTCATGGTATCTGTCGTAACTGCTACAAGTTACTTGGTTCATGTATAGCTAGTTGTTTATATTAAGAATAACTAGCCAAGAGAATAGTATTTTGTTCAAAAAATATCATAAGAGTTATCTACGAATATGTTTAAAATCCTTAGGCATGTGGAATTTGGAATTGTACAGTAGGGTTAGAATCTCATCAGCCTCGTCAAAGCTTTTAATTCCCTTGTCTGCCAACATTAGGATCAATCCAATTAATCCTGTGTGTTTTATTTTTGCTTTTGATGATACTTTTCGTGCATAGCCATCATCTAGTACACAGTAGACGTTATTTTTGTATCCTCCTAGTTTTGTATAGGTCAAGATTACATCTATCTCGCCCTCTTTTAATTTACGCGCTGTTGATTTGAAATGCATAATTTCTATAAATGAATTTCTTTCTGAATATGTGAGTTTACCTTCTTTAATTAGTTTTTGTACATCTATGTTTGTTGACTTGGCTTCCACTTCTTTTTGAACATATTTTGGGATCACTAGTTCATGTCCTAATTTTAAAATATCGTCAAAGACATCTGGTCTATTGATAAGATCAAATATTCCAATTAACACAGACGCGTCTAATATCTTCATAACTCTAGTTTCAGTAATCCTCTGTCAAGCAACTTGCGTTGCATGTCATATACCGTTTCACCCAATAGATCTCCGCCTCGTCCACCACCAAGATTTTCTTTTGCGATCATTGAAAATATATGCTCTTCAATATCGGGTTTGAGTTTTTCATATGTTTTAGAACCTTTGGTCATATCTGGATACTCACAATACATGAAAGATAGCATCTCTGGAATAGTTACGTCATTTATGATATCTTTGTGGTTCTGAAATACCCATGACATTGCTGGATTAAATACATCTAGAACTTCTGGAAATCCGCCTTTCTCTTCTCCTATCATTCTAGCGTACTCTATACTATGCTTGGTTAATTGAATAGCATCGTCCTGTTCTACTAGTAGATCCATATGTACTAGACGTTCCAGAGTATCGTTCAAAACTGCACTGTAGGGACCATCATCTTTTATTGTAAAATTGCACCACTCTCTTATTTCTGGATATGGATCACCTAGCATATACATCAAGAGTTGTAGTTTCTGCCTACCGTGTATCGGCTCATCATCCACATATACTAGCAAAAGTATGTACTTTTCTAGCTCGCTGATCTCTAGGGTTGCAGTATCTATTGCCATGTTATTTCATCTGTATAACGACATAAAAACATTTTGAAATCGTACAGTCATGGTACCAGTGCTGACCTGAAAGCATTTTGTAGATCTGAAACAAAGTCTTGAATTAATCCAACTAGGGTTCTGCTATGTCTGATTCTGATCCTTGTGACGTATCATTTAGAGTGTTTGTGTTATCGTTAGCCGCAATCGAGGCAGTGAGGGGAACATTAATGATATTAGTTCATGGTATCTGTCGTAACTGCTACAAGTTACTTGGTTCATGTATAGCTAGTTGTTTATATTAAGAATAACTAGCCAAGAGAATAGTATTTTGTTCAAAAAATATCATAAGAGTTATCTACGAATATGTTTAAAATCCTTAGGCATATGGAATTTTGAATTATACAGTAGGGTTAGAAGCTCATCAGCCTCGTCAAAGCTTTTAATTCCCTTGTCTGCCAACATTAGTATCAATCCAATTAATCCTGTATGTTTTATTTTTAATTTTGATGCTGACTTTCGTGCATTACCATCATCTAATACACAATAGACGTTATTTTTGTGTCCTCCTAGTTTCAGATAGGTCAAGATTACATCTATCTCACCCTCTTTTAATTTTCGCGCATTTGGTTTGAAATTCATGATCTCTGCTAATGAATTTTTTTCTAAACTGGTGAGTTTGCCTTGTTTGATTAATTCTTGTACATCTATAGTCACGAACGGAATTGTTTTCTTGTTTACTTTTGCATATGTGAGATCAGAGACGAAATTTACCTCTAGCGGAACGGATAATGCCAAATTGTGATACTATGCACTCGGAAAATTATTATGTTCACGACTATATATTTGATGGCTTAGCCTCTAACTCTTTTTGAACATATTTTGGGATCACTAGTTCATGTCCTAATTTTAAAATATCATCAAAGACATCTGGCCTATTGATAAGATCAAATACGCCAATCAACACAGACGTGTCCAATATCTTCATAACTCTAGTTTCAGTAATCCTCTGTCAAGCAACTTGCGTTGCATATCGTATGCAGTTTCGCCCAACAACTCTCCTCCTCGTCCACCACTAATCTTTTCTTTTGCAATTATTGAAAATATGTGTTCTTCAATATCTGGTTTGAGTTTTTCATATGTTTTAGAACCTTTGGTCATATCCGGATACTCACAATACATGAAGGATAACATCTCTGGAATAGTTACGTCATTTATGATATCTTTATGATTATGAAATACCCATCCCATAGTTGGATTAAATGCGTCTTCAAACTCTGGGAATCCACCTTTCTCTTCTCCAATCATTATGGCGTACTCTATGCTATGTTTGGTTAATTGAATAGTATTGTTTTTTTCGACTAGCATATCCATGTCTACGAGACGCCCCAAAGTATCGTCTAAAGATACACTGTATGGACCATCATCCTTTATTGTAAAATCACACCACTCTCTGATCTCTGGATATACATCACCTATCATGTACATCAGGACTTGGAGCTTTTGCCTACCGTATATGGGCTCATCATCCACATATACTAGCAAAAGTATGTACTTTTCTAGCTCGCTGATCTCTAGGGTTGCAGTATCTATTGCCATGTTATTTCATCTGTATAAAGACATAAAAACATTCTGAAATCACACAGTCATGGTACCGGTGCTGACCTGAAAGCATTTTGTAGATCTGAAACAAAGTCTTGAATTAATCCAATTAGAGATTCTATCAGATCTGGTTCTGTCTGTGATTCATTATCTTGCGGGTTTGATCCTCGGGATGTATCGTTTAGAGTATCTGTGATGTCGTCAACTAGAATCAATGTATTGGATGAAACATTAGTGACGTCGTTCATGGTATCTATCACAACTAGTACATCTGTTGTACCGTTAGGTAAAGTCTCTTCAGATATAGTTGATAGCTCGTCTGAAGAGATCATGTCCAAAGATACATTAGATAAAGAGTCGTCCGACACATCTAGAGTATTGTTGTCCAAAGTATCATTAGAAATTAGAGATACAATATCTGTACCTATCTCATTTGTTGTATCCGTGATATCATCTGTGATATCATTGTTATCGTCAAGATCATTAAATGTACCGTCAAAGATACTGTCAATAACAGACGTATCATCAAATATTGGAATACTATCTGAGATATCTATACCACGTGTCAGAGATACCAGATCAAATGTAAACAACTGCCTATCTTGTATTGTTTGTGGAATGTACATCACACCCGATACGGGTAAACCAATGTCATCTTGGAACTGCAAATGCCCTGATATCAGCTCACCATCAAACGATACACGAAACTCTGCAATGTCGAATTCGGTATACTCGTCAATTATCACTGGCGAGTATAGATGATTGGCAGGTATGTCATCACCAAGTCTTGGGTCGAGGCTAGAGATACGTGCATCATGGTATATCCAGAATAGGGTATTTGATAGGGTATCAGCTACATATCTAGAAGATAGTGATCGTACATCGTATGTTGTATCATCAATCAGTATGATATCGCCCATCATATCGCCTATATCGCCTATATCACCTGGCATATTATCCATCATATGGTCCAACACGTCATTCTGAATATGACTTTGTGTGTAATCTAGTGATATATCTGAGCCTATAGAGCTAGAGTTTGTTATGATTGTTTGTGCAATCCAGACGGTATTTGATCCAGATATGCCTGTATCCAGTATCAATAGTTGTAAGGTATAGCACAAGTGTAGTCTAGATATGTCACGATTTATTGTCCGATAGTCACATATATCGTACACATATACGTCACCTGGTACAAATCCTCCAAACTCCCAACCATGTACGTTTGGTACAAAAAACATAACTAGAATTAGAGACAACAAGTAAATCTTCATTTATGATTCACTCTCCAGATAATCGATCTCGTGATGTTTTATATAATCAAAGAGCAGATATTGATGTATATTACATATCACCAATTCTCTATTTTACTCCAAATGTGGCCAGTATCTTGGATACCAGCAAGATATCATTACCATCTCTGCCATAACAGATCTCTGCATTTCTCTTGAGCTTGTTTTGTTTTTTGTTAAAATTTTTGTTATCACATTTATCAATCTCTACTAGATTACTACCGTTGCCATCACCATAATGGTAAAATGGTACTTTGCCAATCTTGTCTACAAATCTTACATAGACCTCTTTGTTTAAGAATAATTTATCAGCGAGTTCGATATCTGGTGAGCCATTACACCTAGCAGGATCATCTGATTCTCTAAACTGTATGTGTAATGTGGTATCATGCTGTACAGATATAGATGGGCTTGGACCTACGAGTAGATCACCAACATAACAGTACGGATTACCTTGTGACACAAATGATTTACTAGTTATCTCTGTATCTCGAAATATTGTGATGAATGCCTTGTCGTTTATGTGATATCTAGTACCCTTGTCACCAAAATAATGAGTATCGATTCTTATCTTACTAGTAACGCCTGTGTACAGATCAATGGTTCTACCAGTAGTATCAAATTCCTCTGTTTTTGGTGGTTCTGTTACTCTTTTGGTTTGCGATGGTTTAGGTGTCTGTGGATTGGACGACATACTTGTAGGTACAGTTAGAGTTTCTAGATTGTTTGGTGGATCAGGCTGTACAGTTGGAGACTGTGTGTTCTCTGGACTGGTTGACATACTAGTGGATATACTAGGATCTGCACAAGGCGAAGGAAGCGGTACAGTATCTGGTACACTGCCGTTCAATCTATGAATTTTTACATCAAGGATATTCCTAGCACCAGTTATCACTAGGATATTATCATGAATGAGACTATTTGGTATGCTACAAACTAGTTCTTGTGGTGCGTCTGGAGTTATTGTCGAATTAGTACAAGGGCACTCGTTACCATCTGCATCAATTACAGCAAGTATCTTACTGTCAGTAGTGCCATAGTTTGTCAAGACTAGACTCACATTGCCATTTACATGTCTGTCTGCAGATATGACATCGATCTTTTCGTTTAGAATCGCCAATCTAACCTCGTTTATTCTACCTAGCGTCTCACTCATTACGCCGATATTCTCAGAGAATGCAGCTAGTAATCCAATTAGTAATACTCCAACAGCTGCAGATATCAACAAGAACTCGTTTGTAAAAGATACACCTGACAAAGGAGTCGACATCCTCTGCCAGATATATTGGTGCAATAACAATACGATACTAGTACACATTGTATTAACTGCGATATCAGATGTGATCTATTCGATGATTGTTTTAAGAGATTACTCCGACATATGAGGGATTGATAGTTTTGTGCCTAACCATCACTAGTCTGCTAGATTCGACACAAGATACAGTATCAGATACAGTACTAGCTAGTATCTACAAATATCAAGAAATTCTTGTTGTAGAGTCTACGCTTTAATGCAGACCAGTCATCGATATCCTTGGATGATATTACAGTTGGTGGAGTCTCTGGAGTTATGTGTAGATGTTTCTTGTATTTGTCTGGAACATAATGTGGCTCTGACTTGTCCTCTCCTGATATCAGTATGACGCCATCTTTCTCTTCTTTTAGTCCAACGTGGTTTGGCGTTATCACTATATCTGCATTACAATGTTCGCACTGATACTCTCGAATGTCATTTACTGCAGTACGTTCTTTCTTTACTTTTGGCCTCTCTGATTTGATAAGATCTAGTAGATTACCTGCGGGCCAATTAAATTTAGATTTTGTGGCATTAATCATGTCTTGTAGTTTTTTCATAATCATCTTTGTCTCTTGTGGCGTAGTTTTTTGTAAAATTTCAAATACTTTAACAGGAACTATTGTTTGTGCATCAAACGTATATGCCAGATGTATTATTCGCTCAAAGTCTTTAATGACGTGTGGTTTTGGATAATATGGATATAATCTAGCATACATTGAGTTTAGATGGAACGTCTTTGTAGTATGTTCGATACCGTCTCTTTCTACATACGGTTTGATCAGTCTCAGCACAGTTACTGGATTTGGCAGTGGTTTTAGAGATAGTGTCATGTGGGATGTAAAGGTATCATGTTCCTTTAGTACAGCACAGTTTATCGTCTTTCTTCCTTTTGTTCTAGCTGCTACATATACCTCATATCTGTCGATCAACGTATACTTGCCTTTGGATTCAACTACAATTGGAAAGAACAATGCCTCAGACTCTGTTCCAAATGTATCTGCAATAGATTGTCGCTTTTGATCTGATACTACAGATATGACATCCTTTGGTATAGATATCTCGGATACCTTTAGTTTTTGAAACTTAGCCAAGACTACTCAAATACTCCTGTATTGTTTTTGCCCTCTTTTCTGCCTTGCCTGTGAATACATTCATCAGTTTGACAGCTGTGTGATGATATTTGGGCTCAACATGTTTACGAATGTAATAGTTGTCTGGAATCTGTATTGTATTTACTAGATTCATATCTTGAGCAGTCGGCTTTATTGCGTATATTGCCTCACGCATGTTAAAGTATCTCTTTAGATTGAATCTAGCTCGTACTGTTTGGATTATCTCATCTCCATTACATATCGCCCCAGAATCTATACATGCTTGATGTATAGCAAATGCAGCTGTCTTGCCTGTGCCAAGTTTCTTTGGCAACAGTTTCCTAAAGATTAACGTTGCTGATCTAGTTGTTATATCGTTTAGATTCAATACATTACAACACGCAACAAAATTGTTTAGGTACTGATTGTTATGTTGTATTATTTGTGAGGTCTTTGTTTTATTGACGTGTTGTAACTTTAGTTTTGGATCTATTAGATTCTTTGATCCTAGATTTGCTGTATCATATGCAGGACCGGTATCTGCTTGTTCAATTGTATCGCATACGACACCACAGACACAAATTATCTCATGCTCGTCTGTTATTCTCTTTGTACTACCACATATTCGACAAGATTTTTCCATTATTGCACCACAAATAATAGATCAGATTAGTATTTAATAATAGGTTTTATGCATGATTCTTGTCGTTTTAATTTATGTACTTTTAATTCTAGAAACATACTTTCTGATTGCAGATATCAAATAATTTGCCACACATGTTTATAAAAACAGTACTTGCATAATTAAATTGTCCAATGCGTCTTTTAAAAATGACGTACAATTACTCCTCATTATTTAGTATTCCACAATACCGAATAATCGGGACTTGGTTATTTGTTGACATGTCTATTCTAGAAACTCGAATGTGTCTACAGTCTTGGTTGAACTGTTCATACGTTTCATAATTACCACTAAACATATTGCTATCACTATTACTAGTGCCAATATGCTTATAAAGATTAACTCCATGTTGTTTTCAACAGCAGATATAATTGCAGTGTTGTTTGTAGAATTTGTTATGATATTTGAGATATTATCTTCCAGAGTATCATTTGTAGTAGCGTTTATGGTATTTGTAATAATAGTAGATACTTCAGTAGGTGGCTCTTCTTTAGGGCACTCATCATCTAGCCATGTTTCATCTGCAAATTCAGAGTCATTGCAGGAAAAGTCATAGACTTGTGCAAGACCAGCTGTGTATAGTGACTCGTTTAGTAGAATATCGCCACACGTCACCATTGCTATGGTTCTGCCAAATTTGTCAGTAGGTTGATTATCATCTGGGTCTACCAAAACTCTCATGCCTACTGGACACGTCCTAGATGTGTGAGCAGTAGCTGTATCATAGTTATCACGTCCTTCGTTTGGAGTATCTGTTAGTGCCAATCTGACATATTTTTCATCGACATAGAGGGTGTCACCATCTTCGATCTCTGTTACAATACCAGTCCAACACATTGAACAGCTGGTATCATATGTGTATTGTACTATATCGACACCGTCTGTATGGTCTGAGGGTATATCAGATATTGTGCCTGCTATGGTACTAGTCACGTTTGGGCTAGTGAGTTCTGCTGTTCGATATTGTAGTGTAGAGACTCGAACAATGTCTACGTGACCACCTATCCAGGGATGTATCAAGCATCGATAGTCGATCTCACCCGATCTAGTTGGAAAAACAATCCCATCACCGTTTGGCAGTATTATGCCTGTATTTGCAGCACCTATACTCATCTGATGTGTACGATAATCATCATTCCAGAATCTCATCCCGAATGTAAGTGGAATTTTGGTATATGTAGGAGATAGACACTCATCAGATATGTTGATTCCAGATGTCTCACATCCAATTGCTGCGTTTCGTTTGATATCTAGATGTAACAATCCATCATAGTCGCCTAGAAAAAAGTATGAAGTTAATTTACTATCTCTAAAATTTGTATCGTTGTATGAGTGTACTTGAACTGTATACAGTCCACTTGGTAGTTTATCCGATATTACAATGAACGGATTTATGACTCCCTGTTTTGTAACTTTGAGCTGAGAGTTTTTTACTGTATTATCTGGATAGATTACCGTCATATTTGCACGAGTTGTAGATACGTGTCCGTTTATCTCGATTGTGTTTGATGAACCTTTCTTGCGTACTATATTATCTTGGATGTCAATCCAATCTGCAGATGCCAAGTTGGTGATTGAGATACTAAATAGCATTACACCAAAGACAAGAGCTAGTAAGCGATAATCAACAATAGAAAGACTAGAACTATTGATCATATTTATCAAGATGAGGAAATAGCGTACCATCACTTTGATCACCGCTAGACATGACTGGACTTGCTGCAGTATCTAGACCCAAGATGTGTGGTTGTTCAGGGAACTTTACAAACGGTCTAATATCTTGCTCAGATAGTATAGTCTTTCTAGACTTTGGTTTAGACTTTACTGTTTTTTGTAGTATCTTTGTAGCAGCATCTAGATTCTTTTGCCTAGCTGTGAACACGCGACTTGTGATGAGATGATTTGGTTCTAGTGTATCACTTGTGTACGGTATAGTCTTTTCAAAGGGCTCGATGTCTGATATCTTTTTTACTCCATAAAATATCTCTGCATAGTAAAATGATGTAGACTCTGCCTTTTGCTTGGCAAACTTTTCATATGGATCAACATGTACAGTATCTTGAGCTTTTTTACTCTTTTTTAGTAAGCTCTTGTATCTACGTGTTACGTGTTTGGAAGGAGCATGTCCTAGTTTGATACCAAATACGCCACAAGGCGCATCAGATATTATAGAGTATACATCAGAGGATAGTTTGATATCAGGTACGAGTGGATAGACATAGTTCTTGGCAAGTTTTAGTGTAACGTATGCATCGAGTTTTGTAACTAGCGGATACTCGTTATGTACAATACCAAACGACTGTATTGACTCCATCATGCTTTGGTATATTTTTGGCACACGCATTGCAATAGTCATTCCACTAGACTGTAACTTGAATATCAGAAACAAGATATCGGGTATATTTCTGCACAGCATGAGCAGATCCTCGTCTTTTGTATCATCATACTTTTCTCCAACAGCTGTGGAATATGGTAATAGTTTGTACCAGATATACTCGATCAATGTTGTATCTCTGCATCACTGACAGAATCAGATTGATCTATGACCATTGGTTTGTTTTTTATGGTTGTGGCGTTATTTGCAGATGTATAGTCAAAACTAGATGGATCTACCCCTACCTCATCCTCGACATATATGATCAAATGTTCCAAGTCATCCCCAAGTGTATCTTTTATCATCTCTTCTGTCTCATCTGTGGTATGTATCATCCAATGTCTGTGACCAGTAATGACATATCCTTTATTGACTAGACGCGTCAGTGCGTTCCATACTGTTTGACGACTAAAATTAGATTTTGAACATACAAATTCATCATCTAGATGATATCTCCGATAGACATGTTCTCCACCACCAAATCGTCTATGAATTTGTAATACGCTGATCAGACGTGCCAGTATACACAATTCCAAGAAAGAGAGTCCAAGATCTGCTGCAGACAGCAACCATCTAGCATATATTGTAACTTTACCATTCTTGATCAGATATTGGAAATTACCTTCTGGTAATGGGCCGTATTTTAACATTTTATAAATTGCTGATCCTTTGACTATTCTGGAGCTCTTCATATTGAATTTACTTTCACGTCTACGACGTATCGACAGTGTGTTCTTTACAAGCTCTTTACATGTGCCTCTAGGCACTCGTGCAGGTTTCAGTATATTACTGATTATTTAGAAGACTTGTTGTCATTAGTGCCTACTTGCTGAATCTAGCCAGTCAATAGTTTAAGAGTTTTGATTCTAAATTCGATAAAGCACTCAGTGCCTCATCTCTGTATTCTAAAGTTATTTCCAACTCTTCGTATCTAGCAACCATACTCGCTTCAAACAAAAAATCATAATTATTCATCAAATCCGAAAAATGTTTTTCAACCATTTTGTTTCGTACTGCATGATTGTTAGGTAATGCATGTCCATTTCTTTCAAAATGGTCGTCAACCAAATGCAATGCAGCATAAAATAATATGGTCACTTGCCAATCATAAGAATTTGAGTCACTTTCATACAGATGATCAAATACCCTTTGTTGTGCTTGTATCTTTTGCAGTGCCATGTCATGAGTGCTATTCTCTCTTAAAAACAGTGGTTGTGTTATCTAGACGCTTTGGTTTAATTTCAGATGTCTTGAAAAATAACATCTCCATATCAGAGTCTGGGAATTGATCTTTTAATTCGCTATATTTTTTAAATATCGTCTTCACTGCAAAGCTAAAGTCATCATGCTCATAAATTACAATTAGTTTTATCACATTACAATGAAAATTGTTTTCATAACATACCTGTTTTATGAAATCAAGATCAAACGCTTCAATAATTTTAGGCTTTATGCTGTCCATGCCTATGTCTTGCTGAGCGAGTCTGTTTACGCTAGTTTGCAGTTGATCCATACTAGTTTGTAGATGTTTGATGCGAGTCAACATTTCACTCATCTCTGATTTCTCTGCACGCTTTACTTGAACACTTGCCATTTTCAGTCACTCTAGTATCTGTTATTTGAGACATAAATCCTTTATGTACATGTAGGTTGTCTGTCAAACGGAATTATGTGAGAAAAATGCGGATATGTACTAGTCTAAATTTGAATACTGATCTTAGCTCAGATGGGGCAGATCTCGATATAGTATGGAAATGGTTATGTCACCTATAGGTACGTCTATTGGCATCTTTGGTTACTGGTTGCCAGGTTCCATCATCTCGCAGTGTGATGGACTTTAGTAATTTGTCATGAGGAAATTTCATGGTAAACTCTAACTTGATTTTTGATTCAGAGAATTCATCACGCTGCGGTTGATCGGCTATCTCTTCAGCTCGTTTTACTAGTTTGCGCATATGTTTGATGTATTTCTCTCTCTCAGGCGTATAGTTATGATCTAGTTCTGCTTTACGTAGTTCTTCTTTGATATATGCCAAGGCATCATAACTACGAACAGCTTGATCTACTCCAACAGATTCTGAAGGATCCCAGTCAGTCGGTTCAAATTCTTTTGGTAATCCTTTAATGATCTTGTCGGATTCTGCTCCAACATAGACTAGTCGCTGAATCATTGCTATTGTCTTTTCTTCGGTCATTGTTTCAGTTGGATCATTTACTATGCCACTGTCCTTGTCTGTTGTTTTACGGTATCGATCTATGACCCATTCGATTGGAGTCCTGCCGTTTACTGTGTATTTTATTTCAGGTAGGTCAAAGACTTCGATGCCGTTTATGAATAGTCGAGTCTTGTCTGGAATCTTTTTACCGTTTTTTGTTACTTTGGGGAATGCCATCTTTACTAGCTTGCCAAACTTGGCTTTAGGTTTGAGCGGATATTTTTTACAGGTCTCGTAGTGTATATGTAGATCTGCTAGTTTACGTCCAGCTGTTTTGAATGTATGGAAGTTTGGCGCCATTGGGATTCGTGGTAGTTCTTTGGATAGGTTGCTTGTGAATTTCTTTTTGTATTTTTCATGGTGTAACACACCATAAGAGCCCATTCATAATTCCCTTTTCATTAGTCCACAGTTTTGATAACTTTGTAAAATATATTGTAATCAACGTTGCAGAGCAAAGTTTGTAACACGAAATGCAAAAGATAATGTCCAGTTTGATAATAAAATATTCAAATCGATGCAAAGAATATACAAATATCATAAAAATCCAAAACATCGTGCGCAGTCGTATGGTGCTGCAATACACTCTGTGTTATTTGATTCCGGCTATCTCTTTTAGCTTTTTGAGTCGCGCAGTTGGTCTGTCTCTTATTTTATCCCAAAGACGATTGTAATTAACCAGAGTAGCTATTCCTTGCATCAGTAGGTTGTGATCATCATCGTTTCCTTGAAACTGGTGCTGCAAGATTGCATACTGTTTACCTTCACCTATTACATTCTCTATTATTACACGAATTGCTCGTTGCCATCTGTTAAACTCCATCTGTTCTTTTGTGAGTTGACCTTTTGGTGGTCTCTTGTATGGTGTGATTACATTAACGCCAAGATAATCTTCGCCAGCTGATATGTACACAGCATCCAAATAGAGATCAAACTTTTCCTTGTCTGGCGTGTTTGGATCTTTCATTGCTAGCCCCCATTTACCCCAGTCCAGTTCCATCTCTCTAAGAATCACTATGTCGCTTTTAGGCCCAGGATATGTCTTGGTGATGTCCAAGATCTCTTTTCTGTTGTTTGTCAGAACGCCCTCCTTTACTGTATGATGGTGCTTGTATCCAGAGTAATAGTCTTCATTTAACTCCTCGTCTGTAGGTACATTAATGAACGACTCTGTACAGTCTCCAAACAGTTCTAAATTTGGTATCCACTCTTTGAGCTCTTTAATCGTCTTGCAGTTCTTGATTGCTTTGCTGAATCCACCAGTTGACGCAAAAAATATCGGAAGAAACTTTTGGACATATGCTACATACCTTGATATCGTGGGTTGCGATATTGAAAAGTGGCTGCCTAGTCTATCTTGTGTTAACCCTGTTGTCATGTATGCTAATGCCAAAAATAAGATATGTCGTAACGTGACCATACAGACTTTTCCTTGTCCAAACTCTGTATCCGAACATTGTGGTACTCTTCCACACTTGTCTGCGTATTTGTTAAATTCGTCATACATCTCATCAAATTGCTGTGGCGTCATCTTTATGTTATGATGTAGTTTATTTGGGTCGTCGAGTATCTCATCAATTAATTCTAGAGCATGTTGTAGACTCGTCTTTGTCTCATCACGTTTATCTACATATCTCCACATTGCTCTCTCTGATTCTAGTTTAGATTCAGCTTTGGCCAGAGCCGCTTCTGCTCTTATTCGTCTCTTTCTCTCTGATTCTAGTTCAGATTCTAGTGTACAACAAGTTTGACAATCCATGTTTACTGTACAACAGATTAAAACTAAAGCATTACTGCTGAAATGTGTTGACAAAATGGTAAAAAACTAGAGCACAATACGAGCCAAAAGAGAATTATGAATGGGCTCTATACGTATAATAAAAGATGTCCTCTTTGGTTATTGCCTTGTCGTTATAGTGATCTTGGTATTGTGTTAAGATATAGTCTGTAATGTTGATTCTCTTCTTTCCATTTTCATATGTGTATAATGGAAAACATTGACCATGATGGATTACTTCTAGATCAGGAGTGATATCAACAATGAATGTGGATGGGTTGCCGTGATATTTGTAGGGGACGATGATGGCGAGGTTTTTGGTAGTTTCGGTTGGAAATATTTTTGAGATTTGATAATGACTTTCATTGTATATTTCATCAAAGTACAAATATTGTGTAAAAAATGGCCTATACGCTGCTAACCTAATTTTATTTGTTTTAAAAATCGGCGTCTTGTTTTTTAATCGGTGTATGAGTACTGAACTCCACTTTACTTGTTTTGGATCTCTTTCAGGAGACTTCAAATTTTGTTTATTACAATAATCTATGGTTTTTTTCATGTTGTTTGACAATATGTTTTTAGATGAATTATATGCCCAATATTGTCTAGCAGTGTTTATTCCAAGCGAATATAACTTGAATATGGAATCAGAAGTCTTGCCAGCCTTGGTCTCTTTGTTGCCCATTGCTGTGTACTGTTCAAACTCGTCGGAGCGTTGACCAACCCAGTCGTGGTGCTTGTCGGGTGTGATGGTATCCCAGTCTTTGATACCTTGTATCGAGTTCAACTCTTTAATTCGTTTACGTTTATCTGGGCCAGAATAGTATTTGTCTTCCAATGCTTTGTAGTGGATGGTGTGTTTTTTCTTGTTTGGGTTTTTGACTAGAATTACAATTGCGATTGGAGTTCTAGAACCACCAGTACTTTTCCCAGGATACTCAAACACATTCCGTCCATCACCTGTACGTCTGCCATCACCTCGCAGGTCAAAGCAGTAAATGTCGGTGAATTCCTCGTGGAGAGAGGCGCGGACGCCTGATGTTGTGTCTGAGTTGATGAAGCTTGCGTTGGTTACAAAACCAATGATGCCAGATTTACCTATTCGATCTGTGGCCCAACGTAAGGAACGTATGTACGAGTCATATAATGACTTTTTATCATGTGTTGTTGCTTTCTGCATGTAGGTTTTGACTATCTGAGCATCCAATTCTGGATATTGTTGGTTAGGATTTTGATCATCAAAATTACTCTGGCCTTTAGAATAAGGTGGATTCCCCATTATCACGTGTAGATGAGACCACCTCTGAGCATGTACTCGTTCATGTGCCTGTTTGAACTGCCCTGTAAATGGTTTGAGTTGTACTCGATGTCTCTCGTCTTCTCTATATTGTGGATTTATCTTTAGAGTATCTGTGTAACTGATGCCGTCAAACGGTACATGTCTGTGTCCATGTCGTACACTAGAGTATACCGTCTCGATGTTTACAGTTGCGACATAGTATGCTAGCAGGATCAGTTCGTTTGCGTACAGGTCATGCTTGTACTTTTCATAAATGTTGTCGTCCAGATATCCAGAGTTTATCAGTTGTGCAAGGAACGTTCCTGTGCCGGTAAATGGATCTAGAACCTTGACCTGTCTGTCTGCAAATTCGGTGCCAAACTCTTTCTTGAGAATATACTGTACACTATGTATAATGAAATCGACTATCTCTATGGGTGTGTACACAATGCCGTGCTGTTCTGTGCCTTTCTTGTCTGCTCCTTTGAAAAAGTTGTCATATATTTTCTTGATAAACTCTTGTCTAGCTGTATCGGTTTTAATTCTGGCTATCTCTTGTCTTGCTTCTTCATAAAAGTCGTCTAGCTCTCTTAACTCTTCCCCTAGTCCTATCTTTTGTACAATATCCTCAAATGCCTTTGATATTGGATTCTGTGTTGTAAAGTCTCCTGAAAAGAGTTGATTGAATATTGGTGCTAGAACCATGTGCTGGGATATAGCTTGTAATGTACTTGCAAATGTTACAGTATCGTTTATCAATATTTTGAGATTCTCGTGAAACTCTTCAATCTCTTTTTTGATAGAGTCGTCAGTTTCAATTCTGTTCTCGATCTGAGCCAAGATGGTTCGAGATTTGTAACCAGCTGTCTCGCCAAATTTATCGTAGTGATTACTTTCGCCCACCATCTTTACGATCTTGGACTTGGCCTTGTCGAAGAAACTAGTAAGAGGCTTGGTCTCTGTAAAGTCTTCATCAAGTACAGATATACTGGTTCGTGCAGTTAATTCGGATGTGACTTCTGTACGGCTATCAAGTATCAGATCATTAATTTCAGCACCATAAGACTCGTCATGTGATTTTAGAGCGTTAAGTACCTGCCACACTGCCTTCCATGTCTTGTTATCGTCTAGTGCATCAACGGGATTGATTCCAGCAGGTATGGCAACAGGAATGATCACATAACCATACTTTTTACCAGATGCTCTACGCATCACACGACCTACAGACTGGACTACATCGACTCGAGACTTGCGCGGATTTAGGAATATTACTCCATCTAGCGCTGGAACATCAACTCCTTCAGATAGACATCGGGCATTTGATATTATTCTACATGTGTCGGGATCTTGATTACTATCTTTGAGCCACTCTAGCTGTTGGCGTCTCTTGTTGGCACTGGTGCTACCGTCCATGTGCTTGACCTCGACTTTAGATGTACCGCCCTTGATCTCTTCATACTGTGTAACTACTTTGTCGAAACTACGATCTACATCATCCTGATCTTTTATTATGCCAGCAAATAATTTTGACGCGTCTATACGATTTGTAAAAGCAATGATTCTTTGCAATAGTCTTGGTTTCTCTTCATCACCTGTAGAATATTTTATGCCATGCCACGTAGCTGCTAGATTGGTTCTAGCATCTAGAGGCATCACATTGTCCTCGTTTGCCACAGATTGCTGAAATGTCTTGTCGATGATATCAGCTGGAACAACTGCAACCTTTACTCTAAAGTCAGCTAGTATTCCCTTGTTTACTGCATCTTTAAAACTAAGCTTGTGGAATACTGGACCATACTTGGACTCGTCGTCCATAGAGTATAGATTGTCAGTCATCTTTGTTTTAATGGCATCGGTATATACACGAGGAGTGGCAGTCATGTACAATCGCCTCTTACCAGAGATGTTGGAATCTTTGTGAATTAGTTTAAAGTATGATTCATCTTCTACTCCTGTTGTACGATGTGCCTCGTCACAGAATATTGCATCAAATGTGCGACCCTTCATAGTCTGTCTGACGACATCTAGAGACTGATACGTTGAAAAGATCACAGTCATCTTGTCGCCAGGTATTGATGAAATGTATGATTTTAGGGTTTTAGGATCAGTAGATACAGGACATTCTAAATCGGTAAGCGAACCCTCTTCAGATGCAGATACAGTTTTGTCAGAGCATACAGCTATGAAATTATATTTTACGTTAGCATTGTTTGACCAATCTCTCATACTTTGTTGAATTAAGGATATTGACGGTACAACATACAATATCAACCCCCCTCTACCTTGTACATGTTCAGCTACATGTAACGCAGTTAGAGTCTTGCCTGTACCACATGCCATTATTAATTGTCCACGATCATGTGTTTCAAAGTGGTCCAGTACGTCCTCTAGAGCATCCTTTTGATATGGTCGTAATGTAAATGGTTTATGTAATCTCTCAAACGAATCTGGATATCTACTCCAATCTACATTAGCAGATTTAAAGTCAGACTTTTCTATGACTGTACATTTTATTCCTTTGAGTTTCTTGAGTGCTGTACTAGTAATAGTATCTGATGTATGCGCAAATATTTTTTGTACGATTTTAACGCCTGAAGCTTTTTCAATAGCTGGTATTGCAGATATAAATGAAGATACACCTTTGTTGTCTATTGTGTTGTCGTCGTCATAAAACTTGCATTGCACTGCACAATAGGTACCATCGTGTCGCTCCGCCATTATGTCTATACCAATATCGCGGTCAGTGCGTTTTTGCCACTTGTTCCAACGGTCTACCTTTCTGAATTGATTTCTGTAAATAGGATCAGTTTCTAGAAATCGTTTGACAAGTATCTCAAATTGCTCTCCTTTCTCAACATCATTTTTAGCGGATGATCTAATCTCTTGTAAGATATCATCAAATGTCTTGGTCTCTTGTTTGGAGACCAATTAGATGATCTCCTTTGAAGCATATTCATTTGAGTGATTACAGTAAGGATGAGTAGATTTTGTATCATAGTGATGTAAGTTGTAAGTGATGTAAGTTGTAAGTGATGTAAGTTGTAAGTGATGTAAGTTGTAAGTGAATCTGTGTCATCCACTGGGGACTAGTTTCTGTCCTATTTGGATTTATACACGCCATTAACAAAATCGAGACTGTCGAGTTTTTATATCTATGTGAATGAATCTCTTCGATTTATGTGAGATAGTGTTTCGCAAGGCTTTTTCTGTAATTTTCTCTTATGGACTCTTGTAGTGTTTTCTGTAACTCTCCATCTCACGTAAACCGAAGAGATCTGATCAGAATTGCCTTACCAAGATAAGAGATGGACAGTACAAATTGTTCAGGCACATTGTGGGTGACTTGAAGCAAAACGTCAGGCTTGTACAGGAATCAAGACGATCTATATCCAAGCCTCTGCAGACGATGACTGTACACCATAATGCCAAGAGCGTATTTTGATGGTCACCATCTAGATTGCTTTTTTGCATACCAGTTCCCATTGATACCAAGAACCAGTATTTGGTTGATCACGTTTTATGGCTAGTTCACGTATAGATTGCATGGTCATGCCTCTGGACTCAACACATTCTTTTAATTCATCTTTTGCAAAGAAATGTATCAACATATCTTGCTTTGATCCTTCATCGTATCGTATAGTTAGTCCATCGGTATCTTCAAGGATTGTATGCTTGTGATGTATTTCAGTAGATATTGAATTTACACGTACAAACAACATACCATTGTTTGCTAGTAGTTTATTGATCTTGTCAAAGTATGAAGTGATTATTTTCTTGTTTCCATGTTGAAGTACTTGGATGGCGACAATATATCCAAAGGTATCACTAGTTTCAAGTCCACTGATACTGACACACCACAAGTCTTTAGCATATTTTGGATACAAGCAGACTAGCTCAGATATGGCATTTTGTGATAGATCGATACCCAGAATATCTAGATTTTTGGCTCGTAATGGAATGTAATTTCTTCCATTTCCACAACCGAGATACAATCCACGTTCCTGATCTAGATCATTTGCTTTTACGAAATTAATGATCTCCTTTACAAAGTCGATCGGAGACTCGTCTCTATATCTGCCCATACTATACTGATCGTTCCATCTAGATGCTATTGTCATATCTTGAGGCATCATAGTTCTAACTCAAGATTTGATCATATAATGCCTTGTTACAAAACAACATAAATCACAACCAATCACACTATACAACACATCTAGAATGCTACGATTTACAAGTAGGGATTTCATACAACATGTGCTCTCAAGAGATAAACTATACTAGACATGTCCAACTTTTTTTATTCTACCAGTATGGTATCTCAACACCAAAAGAACCTGTCACATGCTGTGAAAAATGTACATACGGGATCATGGACGATAAAGTAAAAAAAATAGTTAAAGTTTATTGAGGCTCTAACTCTTGAATTTTATCTTTGGCTTTTTGCAATTCAGCTTCTATTGCCTCTAGTTTTGATTCAGTAGTCTCTAGTTTGGTTTTCAGTTCTTCATTTTCTTCTTGTAGTCGTTGACGTTCCGAATCTGCCTCTTCGTGTAGTTTTTCTAGTACTGCATGTTTTTCTTCAAGTGGATCATATATCAATTGCAGTGCGTTCAATTTGGACTTCCATGAATTGATTGTCACTTTCAAGTCTTGTTTCTGGTCTACACATTTCTGGTGTTTTACTTTCCAATGATCTTTTAGTTTAATTTTGTTCTCTCTGGCTTCGTCTAGTTTCTCTATTCGATCATTGAGTTCTGTGGTTGATAGTGATCTTGTTTGTAATGCTGGTTGATTTTGGTCGTCAAACACGTACAAACATTTTTCATTTGTGGCTGGGTTCACTCTTACAGAAAGAAAAGTCCAGTCTTGTTCTGAACCTTCAAATTCTGTATGATTATGTATCCAATCTACATCAGGATCTACAGAATTATCTTTTTTGTAAAAGGCATGTGTATTTTCGATTGAAATGGCTCCTTGTGTTAGGTCGCTCCAATCAACTGTTCTTTGGCTTTCAATTGTCCATTTACCATATGTAGATTTGTCGGTTTCGTCAAATCCAAACTCATATTCCGTTTTACTGATACTGTCCAATGATATAGTGAATGAAAAATCACCCTCAGAATCTGTGACTTGTTCTGTGATCAGTCTCTTGTTAAAACTGAATATATGTTCGCCACTTGAAGCAGTGCCAGTGTATTCATCAAAAACCAATGATGTACTAACCAAACCATAATTTCCTGTATTACCAGATATGGTGAACTCTGTACAACCATCAATGGTCACATCTATACTTGCTTCTTTGTCCGCATATACGTCAGATATCCCTACAACTCCCACTGTAGCGAGAATTGCTATGATACTAGCTGTCATTGTTTTCATCATTGAAGTTGCGTTAGGGGGGGGGGTTATAAAGGTATTCTTTACACTTGTGTAACTCTTGACATGTTGATATCAAGACATAGTCTGCATCTACCAATCCCATATACACCAGATATACAATTCTCAAAACTCTGATACACAATAGATCTAACGATCAACACCAAACAATCAAAAGAACTTGAAGATCTGTGGTTGATTGTTCTCTTGGTTTTGATGTAGTCTCTTGTGTGTCATCTGCTGAGACTCGGTCATGTGTGTAAGTATAGCCAAACACTTGTCACATACAACTTTTTTGGGCGATTCGATCTTTTGTGGTTTTGATCGAAACTTATTCAAGATGAATCTAATGTATGCATCTTTTGTGTTTGGAAATTATAGTGTAATTCTCAGTAGTGTAGACAAGGCGACTTTTTTGGAAATATGTCTCTACACTTTGGACAGTATACTTTACCTGGAGCAGTCTTGCACTCGTGCATGTGATGTGGTTTAGCATTTGTATCAAAGCATTTGTGATCTTTGAATACATGGAAGTTAGACAGCGTTTACAGTTCATGCGTTTGAAATGTACTAGATTGGAGTATATCGGATGTGAAGATCAATCTCATACTGTCTAGATTACTAGTTTTCAGCGAGTCCTGCTATTCTTTTTCTATAACTCTTGTAGTCTATGGTCTAAAATTTCAATATCAAATATTTCACTAGATCGCTGACGAGGGTTTGCTAGAATGAATCTCCGTATCTTACGATCCAGTTCTTTGTCATTTACTGCAGGTGGTTTAACTCCCGATGCCAGTATCTCCCTTACGTCTTTTCTCATTAGACGTATAGTCTTTTGATGCAGATGTAAACCCATCCTCATAAGAAATAGTTTGATCAAATGTTGAGCAATATCTCTACGTGTGTTAAATTTATCGAGATAGTCAAAATATCCTTGCACCAGTATTGGAATCATCTCTATCTCTGGCTCTACACGCATATCTGTTGCGATCTTTGCTATTCTCTGTTTAAATGAGCGATGTTCATCCCGTGCCAATCCTTCATAGTCCGCCCAATAGTACTCTGCATTGTTTAGACAATACTCATCTGCATTTTCATAAAATTCATCAACGTATTCACTCAATCGTTTAGCGATCTCTTTTGGATCTTCTTTGCGTAGTTGAACATATCTGCAATGTCTACTATGCTTGTGTGTACATGGCTTCAATACTATCTCTAGCGTACAACACATTATGAATATTACTTGTGATCTCCAAAAGAACCGATTCTCAGCCACAAGATAAACCAACATTGATACTGACATATACTGAATGTGTGATCTACTTGTTCTAGATATCATGTTGAACTCCAAAATATACTTGGATAATATGTGGCGTTGTGTTATGATCCACTAGTGTTGTATTATGATCCACTAGTATTCTATACATGACACTTGGGATAGCATCTCATGCCCTTGTACTTGTTCCAGTATATGACATCACCCATAGATATCTCTTTACCACATATGGTACACTGATCACTATGCTTTGCTGTTATCTGCATATCAATCATCTCGACGCAACGATCTCCCACTGTAGATACTTTGTATTGCCTATGACAAGGTTTACGGGTCTCATTCGTTCAATGTCAAAGTCGGTAAGATGTAGCTCTAGTTCATACTCTGTAAAATAGTGTACATGTGTATCGTTCAGTATGGTGAAACCGCCACGAGGATCACGTTCTGTGACTTTATTAGAGTTGAAGAGTTTTGGCGTCGCCTTGTTTGCATACATGTACAGTATGGAACCTCTATGCAATATGCGAGATAGAGTCTCAAACAACTCGAAGGTATTGTGTACTTTACCTGCAAACGCTCTGATGGCGATTGCATAGTCTATTGTACTGTATGGAACATCGTCTAGCATCTGTATGAACGTGCCTGATCTAGATGTATCTAGGTTGATCAAATCTTGTACACCATGTAACGAAACATACTCTCTGCCATCACCAATGTATAGTCCATTTCCATTTAGCAACTCACGAGCCTGCAACATCTTGATGATATCAGAGATGATATATGGTACTCGTACCTCTGGTATGTCTGAATCTTGCAAGTCTAGAGTAACTTGTACTGTCTAGTTGTGATAGAATTGAGTTGTTTTATCGTCTTTATTACTGATTCGTATGTGTTTATCAATAGTTCTAGTGGATCAAAATCTGACATTGTACTCTTTCATTTCTTTCTTCTAAATAACCCAATATTGCTTTAGTAATCTAGTAAATGAGTTAATCCACTCTCATTCTAGATTGGTTTTTCTTTTTTTGATAATGATCTTGTAATGTAGATTGATTCCCGTATTGTTATACTCTTGAAATCGGGTTTAGGCATTTATCTTTATCATTATAACATCTAACACATATTGGTAGATTCGTAAGATTTTGTATCGTCTCTATATTAGATGTGAAACACTTGTGACACAATCCTGTCTTTGTCATTTTCTACATTCCTACAGAATAAACTCTAATTCATTCACTAGTTTTCCAAGCCTTTGATTTTTTTGAATAGAGGTTTATCACAAGGTAATAGCACGTCTTGTTGGTCGTCTATTCTTTTTTCTAATTTCGTTAGCATAATGGCGTGTTTATTGGTTATGTAATGTATGTCATGTATGTCATGTGTGTAATGTGTGTCATGTATGCGTCTCTCAGTCTTGTCCATAATTCTACTGTCTCACCATATCCACCAATATAGTCAAAAACTGATCTCTTTGTTTCTTACAGATGTTTAGTATCTTGTCTATTTTCGATCTCTAGAATAGTAAACTGCTTGTCAAGAGATATTTTTTCCAAGTCATGTTCTAATTCAACTAGGATAAATTCACTACCTGTGTCTAGTTTTTGCATCGTATAACAGTCATACGCTTGTGAGTTTCTTTCAATGTCGTGGCTATTTTATCTATGCTATTCATTTTTCATTTGTTCTTCTATGTTCTTTTTCAGATCATCTACCCACGCCTCTGATCTCTCTCGATAAAACGATAGTTTATGAGCAGAGCCATCTATACTCTTCTTCTCAGCAATATACTCGTACACGGTGCGTATTAACTCGTAGTCATATTCATGTAGTCCTGTTATGATTACTTTCCAGAACCGCCCTCGTTTACCTGCTTCCCAACAGGTATCGCAAATCCAATTATCTTGATAGGATTTATGGTAGCCATAATTTCTGCAATGCACACAGGTACTCTTTGGATCTTTTGCATCAAAGCAACCGTCTGTCATACTCGATGCTCCCCACAATCTTTACAAGTGGCACAATTAAAACACCTCTCACCAAAGGTAAATCCCACGTATATTTCTGTATCACACTCTTTTACAACCATCATTACTCCATACCAGACATTCATGTATATCATACTTGTTACATGCTTTTGTATTTTCAGTTCTTCCAAATTACATACAACACTATAACGCTAGTCATCATACTAGATCTTGAATGACTCGTTACAGTCTTGACATTTCATTTTAATCGTATATCCTCACCTTCAAACTCGTCAAACCAATTCCCTTTGATACTCAAGAGGTGTCCACAATTCATACAGAATATTACGTTTAGATTAGATGTAAGACATGCTTTGTTTAGTTTTTTGCAACAAGTCATACTTTCTAGATTCCTTTCAAATCAGCTAGTTCTTTGGCTTTACGCTCTTTTGAGATAATCGAGTATTCTAGTTGTTACTAGAATTGGTACATATCTACACATGCGAGAATGACTCCAATTGTGAAACAACTCCGCCAACTGTATTCTATGCAACTCTATGCGATCAATTCTTGTTGTTTGATCCACTTGGAACGCTTTGGGTCTACTGCCACCGTGATCTTGCAGAATCTGCAGTAATGTCGTCTCATATGGTGATTACCTCTCCTGGTCATGCGGGTTAGACATTCTGGACATCTCATTCTTTAACACCTTTTAAAATTATACGTGTCTAGACCAAAAATAGTGTATGATACAAGTTTGTTCATGTACTGTTCTGTGATTCTTTTCTCGTAACATGGACATTGCATGAATAATCCATAAATTAACCATAAATTAACCATCAATCAATTTTTTCTGTATGTTTGTTGTATTATTCACAACAGCAATTTCCAACACAACATCATTCCTTCTTTAAACAATAACCCATTATACTTTCAACTCTTTGTAATCGGAGTAAACACTTGTAACATACCCAGATATCAAGGTAGTGTCTCTCCTTTATTGCAAACACTAGATCTCATCTTTTTCTCTTCTTTTCTTTGAGGTCTTGGATCAACTCGCTCGCTTTACTGACATTGAGGGGCATATCTCCAGTATAACCCAATACCTTTAGGTACTTTATCTGTCGCACTGTTGGACTGGTACAGTTGGAGTGAGTGTTTACTGGTTTTTGGTCGCTTGTGTTTGATGTACTGGCATCAGATTGACTCTTTATGTTGGTTTGTAATCTATCATTGTTTTGTACACCAGTATTCTCTGGTGTACAAGTATCGTCTGTTGAGACATTTCCGGCAGTTGTACTCGAATCGGTACTGGGAATTGTACTAGATGAAGAAGCATCATCTCCAATATGTTTTACCTGTTGTTCTGTACAGTCTTTGATCATGTTGTCTATCTCTATTACGGGTATGATCTGTCGCATTGCATTTCGCATCGCCTTTCCGTGTGCTTTGGTTCTACCAAATTCATCATAGTCCGTGCATACATACTGACCTGTCTCTTTATCAAAGCGATATTTCAAGAATGGTGACTCTGATACTCCTATAGTTACTGCACCTGTTCCAGCGTTCTTGACCTTTGCAGTTGAGTACCATATCCACTGCGATTTATCATCGGGATCATGTTTTACTAGTTTTGTATCGGCAAATATTGCTTCGAGTGATTGACCATTTTCTGCCATCCTTTGAGCAATCCACTGTATACCTGTGTAGGAGAGTTCTTTGTTGCCTTGCTTGTTTACATACACTAGAGCTTGAATCAACTCTTTTGATGCATGTACGATCTGATAGTCATCCTCTTGTTCGTACGTCTCGATATCTGTATCTGGTACCATGCTAGTATATCTCCAATACTGCGTTAAGAGATATCATTTCAGTAATTCTTGTTCAAACTTGACGCTGTTCTCTCTGATGAGTCGATAGAACTCTCGTTCTTCTATGGCTAGTTTATTGATCAACTCGGCATTGAGATTGGTAGAGTCTGCAATCTTTACTAGTTTGCCGCGCCTCTTTCTAAACAGTTCTAACAACATACCTTCGACTTTATCATAGTCATATCGATCTAGCGTACTCGCTGCATCTTTGAGTTTGATGTAAAAGTGTAGGTCCAGAGTTGCCAGATTATACTCACCAATCATCTTTTCTTTGGACAGTGCCTGTTTGAGGGCCGATATCACACTGGATTTATCATATATGACCAAATTTTGTTGAGCAAGGACATCTGCAATCCATCTGGGAAGAGATACTAGCTCGCCCTCTTTACCAGATATCTTTGTTTCTTGTATCTGTATACGTATATCTCGTTTGAACGTGACCTTGATACAGTCTAGCTGATGACCTATTGTGTACAGTCTCGACATATCACTCATTTTGCCAAGTGACAAGTATTGATATCTAGATACATTGTACGGTAAGTCAAGAGAGCTCTTTCTTGATCCGCTCTGATTCTATAAACTTTACAAACGGCTCCATGTTATACTGGACTAGTGTCTTATTTACTGGATTGCCGATATAGTTCAACACCATATCCCGATATCTCTTGCGTGTACATGCCGATGATGTATGTACGTAATGTTTTATAGTATTATTCAATAACATGGGAGTCACAAAAGGGTATGATGGAAGTCTCTCCAACGCATCACTGATCCTCCTCAACTGTGCTAGTGTATTTTTATACAGTGGTTTACTAGGAGACTCTTGTATCGATACATGTGACATCATGTACATCTCTAATGCATATTCAAGTTCTCTGCCATACACATTCTTGATTGTACCATACCTTGAGAGAAGAAAGTTGTGCCATTTTTCTTTAATCTCTGCGGATATCTTGGTCGATATGCGACCAGTACGGCGTTCTGGTTTATGACTATTCTTTGTTTCTGTCATGATTTATTGTATGTAATCTATATCTCCTGTTGGATACAGTATGCAGAGTACATATTGATAACATGTTATGGTAATGACTGAAAATGAAAACACATAACATTTGACGAATGTTGTCCATATGCATCCAGACATAAAATTCTAGGCACGAGATCCACATCTGTATAGTTTTTTGATGTATTTTTTTATTCAATTTGTGTATAAATGTGGAATGTCTGTATCGTTATATGGTTTCTGACGTCAGCTGACGTTATTCTTGGATATTTCCTGAAACAGTTCATTTTTGGTTGGTCTTTTGGGCATTTTTGTTCAGAACCACGCCTAGAGATTCTCATCTCGGAATGTTTTTTCGTCCGTGTGTCAAATGTCATATGTTTTCAAAAGTTTTTGCCATTCTTTTGTACATCTGGATGATAATACGATGTTACTCAATTTGTACATAAACATAAACTGCTTATGTACTTTATACAGAAGCAAATTTGCCCGGCGATGTCTCGTAGAGTAGGTTCTCTTGAAACATTTTGTGCAAGAAATCTCGTGCAGTATCATCATCCCACTTTGTGCTCTTGATCATCTCGCTTATGATCTCTTGTTCTGATACACCGTCAGAGAACTGTGGCGCAATGCCTTGCATGATATCACGGAATAGATTCATTCTAGATACCATACTTGCAGGTTTGCCACGTTGTACTCCAAAGTCAACCTTGCCCGTGTTTACGTCTACTCCGCTGGTCTTTAACATCTCGTCTAGTATGTGGATGGCACGCTCTGCGTCATGTATGTCAGCAGTATCTTTTAGCAGAAATTTTGCCCTGGCAATGGTCAGTCGAACTAGTCCTTCTAGTTGTCGTACTGTTATGGTGAATCCAGACTCGGCATCCTCTGCACGTCTCATGTTTAGATAGTACTGTATGATCTTTGATTCAGCTGATCTAGATATCTTGGGTTTGAGGCGTTTTGCAATACGCAGATACTTTGCAAAGTCATCTATGTCTATGGGTGTGTGTATTCGATCATGCTCTAATCTATGTGACGACATTACATGTTTGGCAATCTTTGTGTCTCGTTCTATAGATGGTATATCACGTACGACAAATATCATGTCAAATCTAGTCAATAGTGGTACAGGTATAGACGTTACATTCTCTGTTAGATTTCTATATGGATCATACTTGCCGTATGTAGGATTTGCGATTGCAACTACTGACGTTCTCGTGTTCAGACTAGCTGTTATTCCTGCTTTGGATATACTGGCTTGTTGTTGTTCCATTACCTCATGGAGTGCTGCTCTATCTTTGGTCTCCATTTTATCAAATTCGTCTATTATGACCAACCCTTGATCAGCGAGAGCAGTAATACCAGGGTCTAGCATCCATGTTTGAGTTACCTTGTCTTGTACTACTGCTGCAGTCAGACCAGCTGCAGATGAACCTCGACCTGATGTGTAAAATGATCTTGGTGCAACTCGGTATGTTGCTTTACCCATCTCACTTTTCGCAGTACCTGGGTCACCTAGAATGAATATGTTGATATCGCCACGAATTCTAGTACCGTCTGATAGTATGTGAGGATTAGCTCCAATCATCGTCAATATCAGAGCCTCTTTGATGAGTGTATGTCCTTGGATGTGACTAGCAAAAGAGGATATTATCATGTTTGTAGCGTTTGTCTCGTTGTTATTTTTTATCATCTTGCTTATTCGCTCTTTGTCATCACTTGTTATCTCGCCACCAAAGTCATTCTCGTTGGATAACCGTCGTATGTGGTTTGCGTATAGTCTATGTCTGTATGTTTGAACAGGCACTCCTAACTTTATCTCCTTTGACATCTCTGGACGAATCATACCTGATATCTCTACTGTATCTCCCATACGCGCAGTATCCACTAGATCACCTGCTACGAATACACCCAAAGTTTTAGGTAGTTTTCCAGCTGGTAGTTCATTTGGTAGTTCTTGCAACTGTAGTATCTGATAATCGACAAAGGTAGACTCTTTTGGATTTAACTCAAACTTGCGACTCTTGCATCTGTCGTTTTCACATATTACTGGTACAGACATGGTATAGTTCTTGTCTGCTTGAATACTAAACACATGACCTTCCTCACATCTGTATACAGCCTTGACGGGTATGGCCTCGATTGCACTCATGCGGATCAGCATCGCTTTTATCGTCACGAACTGACCAGAATTGTCGCTGTTTATCTCACGAACTCCAAGTATATTTGGATAGTTCGACATACGTACAGATATCTTGTCACGTATATCATCAGCATAGTCAGGAAATCGTTGTCGTAATATTTCGTATACTGCTCTTGCAGCTGCTGTAAGAAAGATGTCCGAGTCTTGCTGAAACACATATGCGATATCATCATCTAGAGCAAAGTCCATGTAATTCATCGTCAATGATGTCTTGTTAGCAGATGGCATCAAATCTATCGCATTAACGTATACGTATTCTCCACCTAGCTTGTAATTCTGCATGAACTGTTTTATCACATCTGCTAGTCCAGATTTGGTATAGTCTATACTGGTATCCGATTTGATACTAGATTTGATACTAGTATCTTTCACACTAGTATCTTTCACACTAGTATCCTTCACACTAGTGTCTTTCATACTCTTTGTATCGTTTCACAAAGTTACGTAATGCCATGGTTGTTACACCAGCTGCACTAGATATTGTATCTTGTTTGATAGATTTACGACATACAAGGTAAATTATTCCAGCAGCACATACACCAGGATGTGATATTACACCAAAAGGACAGCTAGCCAGTATGTCAAACATCTTGTTTCGTGTTTTGTATGATATGTCAAGAATATTACATGCCTTGTTGATTCGAATCTTTATGTTGTTACGGATATCATATGTTATGTTCCATCTCTGTAACATGTATCGATATACTCTACGCGTAGATCTCTTGTTTACATTTGCTTGGTCCATTATCTCTGTCTCTTTTATGACTCGACCATGTCTCTTGCATGCAATCATTACACATGCTACAGATACTTGATCGAGACGTCTTCCGTGTGTGAGTCCCTCACGGATTGCACGTCTTGCAAGGACTTTGGCTTCAGTCGCGATGAGCGTGGTTGCGCCTAACCTACCTAGTAGAGCGTCTAACAATTTGTATGTCTTGACGAATCTCCTATCGATGCCTTGAACTTGTAAAGAGTTTGAGATAGTTTTATCACCTATCTTTGTAATTGGTTCACTACCTAGTCCATTACCAAGTATTATATCACTAGTTTGTATGACAGAGTCACTTACATCTGATTCGACCATTCTAGACTCGATTATTACGCCGCATTTGCTGCACAATATCTCGCCTTGTTTTATGTCAGATATCAGCTGGGGCGTATTACAGTAACAGTATCGTTTCATTTTACACAAGAGTGTAGATGACCGTTTCTGCACATGTGTGATATTCTAGTCATGGTGTATTCGCGTTGGTTTTTGTTTATGTGTAATGTTTCAGGCATGTATGATTGCATGATAATGACGACCGACTAGTTTCATCTCTTGTTGTCAAATAACATCTGCATATTAGATGTTTGAGAATTGTGGTTTTCAGTCTGTTTGTGGTTACGTTTAGGATCGTACTTTTGGTTGTATATGCCAGCACTAGCTAGTCTGATCAATGTAGATGATGATGCTGTACCTGTGAGTTTACCAATCTTGTCCTCTCTTTGTACAAGATCCCAGTGAAGTTTTGTGCGTCCACTCTTTGATCTGTAGAATATATCCAAGACGCCTTTTGCAGATATTATTGTGTACTCTGGTGTTTCAGATATTGTACACTTGTCTATTGCTCGAACGTGTATCAATGATTTGGATTCGCGTTCTAAAAATATTGTAGTATCTTTAATGTATATTTCGGGAATGTCATCGTATATAGACAAAAGAAACCTACGAAATACATCCAGAGATATCATGATAGTGATCTTGGTTTGAACTCTCTTCATGTGTAAAACCCTCGATCAGAACTTTGTATAGGATGTGTATATGGCGTATGGTATATGGCGTATGGTATATGGCGTATGGTATATAGCGTATGGTATATGGTATATGGTATCACCATGTTGGATCACATTGCCCGTGTAATCTAGATTATTCAAATTTTCATATTGGAAGAAAATCCTCGGCATAGACGGACGAACAACCTCATAATTCCGAGATTGCGTACCAGTATGTTCGCCCGCATGTAATATGCTTTGAACTTGCTGATCTTCTTTGAAATCTGTGTGATACAAGCGACGCTGCAGGATTGACCTGGCAGAGCCCGTACCTTGTACCTCGCAAATCTATCACAGGTATTACCTGCCAGTTCTGATGAAAAGGTACCATACGGTTGGTCTAGACCAACTTGCCCCTCGATATGGTACGATCGATTAGTGAGATGTTTGGTACACATTATTGGTGCACCTCCAATAGTTTGACTACATTGTCTTGGATTGTAATCTGCTTGTTTAAGATCATCTGTGGTAGAATACAAGCTAGTACCTGCGATGTACATTCTATAGCAAATGTCTCGTATAGTGCATCTAGTGTAATTTTTTGAGTATTGTCGTATGTCAATAGAGTGAATATCATGCGTTGTAGCGATGTCTTTAACTCTCGGTCTAGTCGCTCTTGAATGTCTGCAGTCTCGAGTTGATATTGTTGTACCTTTTCAGATATTGCGGTACACTTGGACATCTTTATGCATACTTTGCATCGAGTTGAACCAAACTGTGTATGTGGTTTGTATGTGTAAATGTCATCACCGATCTTTGCTGTACCACAGATACTGTCTAGTCCAATATATACCAAAGTGCAAAAGTATTTTCCACGATTTGACAATAAATTACTCTAACCGAAACCTTTATCGATCAGATGTTTTTCTGTATTTGTAATGGGCACACACTTTCAAGGATTAATGGAAGCGTTTCAAAAAGAAAAAGATGATACCAGTTTCTCAAAAAGAGCGTTGGCGGTAATACTAGTCAAAGTTAAAAAAATACCTATAGACGAAGTAGCAGAAATATTTGGTTGTGTACCAAAAACGATAAGGAACTGGTTAAATCGATACAAGGAAAGAGGCATCAATGGCTTGAGAGATCGTCCAAAAACAGGTAGACCAAGAAAGATTTCCAAGTTGCAAATTTTAGCAATAGTTTTGCACATGCCCCAAAAACACCCAATCATCATAAAACGAATTATCTATGATCTAACAAAAATCGAGTATTCTGTGTGGAGCATTAGAAGAGTATTACGTGAATTGAAGCTTACCCGAAAGAAGCCCAAGCCATATTACATAAATCGAGCTAGTGCAGAAGACACTCAAATATTTCAAGATAGAGTACTTTTAAAAATACAAAAAGCAAAAAGAAAAGGCATACCAGTATTTGTTTGTGACGAAGTCCAAGCCAATTATGACGACAATTGTAACTATATGGTATGGGAGTTTAAATGGAAAGATGCACGTGTTCCATACGTAAACCAATATGAAAGTGTCAGATACTTTGGAGCTCTTGATTCAGACGGCAATCTATTTACAATACAATATGAGGATAATTTTACAGCAGATATGTTTAGGATATGTTTGAACATGCTTTACGACAAATGCGGTAAATTTATGATAATAGCAGATGGAGCTAAAGCACATACTGCAAATAATGTCAAAGAGTTTTGTGAAAAGAAAGGAATAGACCTAGAAATTCTTCCTGCTGGACGTCCAGAACTCAATGCAATAGAGACAATATGGTACATGGGGAAAAAGGAACACGTAAATGGCAAGTTTTATCCAGATCGTAGAGAATTAGTGTCAAAACTCAATGAATTTTTTAGTCAAAAATTCGATATTGACCTAGTAAAATACTTGAAAAGAAAGGTTGATGACTAGTAAACAGTCGCAAATCGATCATAATATGGATATACAAGACAATTGCATGAACTTTAATAATTACAATCTCATCTTTCGTTTAAATTAACTAACTCTTTATCAATTTCTTAGTTAAGTAATAGACAAACAGAGTGGCTTGGAAACAAAATTTAGACCAATACGTTTTGGGACACAGTTTTGGAAAATACTTTTGCACTTTGGTATAGTAATGTGTATCTAGTATATTGTCATCTTGTACACGAGATATCCAGTTCATTGTACAGCCACCTCACAATCTAGACAACGACTTCTACCATACAGATACACATACTCTTGACCCGTAAGATATCCTGCTTGGTACACCTGTGCTAGTATGTCATGTGTTGGACCATCTGATATCTCTGCTACGAGTTGTTTTATCTGCTGTAATGATATTTGTACAAAGTCTGCATCTATTGGTTCTCTGCCATAAATGTAATAGTCTCTCTCGTCTGATATGAAACGAGTCAACTCTGAAATACACTGACCACTAGGGAGACGAGATATCATCTCTAGATCATTTGTAGATATCTTTATAGACATCATGTATAGTCCTCCACAGTTAGATTACACGTGGGCCGTTCAGATTTTTTCATAGACTCTAGTATCTGTTGTATTTTAGGTAAAGTGTGATCATCTTTACGAGATGTGATGCGTAAATATTCATGAATACGTACTAGCTCGTGATACTCTAACGATATTGTGTGTACTCTAGTCAAAGAAACTCCTCCCGAAATAATGCAGTATTGCCTTTGATGTTGCTACTTTGTATGTCCGAGTGTGCTGCAAGGTGTTCCATAGGATCATCCAGAGTCATTCCACATACACATGTAACAAGAACACGTGTGTTGGAGTGGTGTCGTTTACATCCGCCCGTTGCCATAACATCTCTTTGACATTGTAGACATTCCATCTCGATATCTTTTAGAAACGATTCACAAGTCTGAGATAGATCGTAGACATTGCTCTGTTCATTAAAGAGATATTTTATGCAGACTAGGACCTCTAGATTTTTTCTGTATACTGTTTGTAGAGATCTCTTGCCGTTACTAACACATGTGATTTTATCAGCCGTACCGCCAATCTCTTCAATACTCTCTTCAGATCTGTCTCGGTTTGGTTTTATTACTGGGATATATCCTAGACTTTTATACATTATTCTATACAACTTTGGGTTGTTGCAGTATTGATGGATCACTTTTTGTTCGCTCATTTTGTGCCTCCATAGTGTGTCTGATAGATGTGATCTAGAGTGATCTCGGCTGCCTTTTCGTTTGCTACACGTTGATAGTTTTGTGGACTCTGCTCCAACTGATCAATCTTGATCAAAAAGTAACACACAGCTGCTCTAATCACAATACTGCGAATCGTAGTGACCTTGGAGTTTGGTATGTATCCATCCTCTTCTAATCCCTGGAATATCCGTTGAACCAAATCAGACGCTACGATCTTGTTGACTATATGAATGGCAGACGGAGTAAGACCAGTAGATATGCTCGTCATGTGCTTACTCCGTCTATTGATCTTGTGTTTATGGTCTGGTACGAGATCTCGATATATCTCTGCTAATAGTTTGTCTGTAGATATTCGATTACCACATCGGCGTAGGATCTCAATCTCTTGAAGTCTTGGCAACTCTTCTAGGAATAGAGCGATTGCACAACGTATCAAGGTGCATTTGTTGAAGGACAGTCCAATCTCATATAGACGCGCAAATACTTTAGACTCTGCAATTACTCGATCAATAATGACACTACTGTTCATAGTGATCGAACATGCGATCCCTGTATCTATGCCACTAGACAGGTGCCACCACCATACTCATATCCAACATTTGTCCAACATTATTCACACATGTGTTGTTTATAACTGTATCCATAGTCACGAATGGAATTGTTTTTCTGTTTACTCTTGCATGTGTGGTGAGACGGAATTTACCTCGTGCAGAACAGCTAACATCAAATTATGATACTGAACACCAGGAAAATTATCATGTTCGCAACCATGTTATAGTTCAATACAATCAAGTTGGCAAAAAATATCAAATTTTTTTTACACTAGATCTCAATAATATATTATTGCAAAATCAATAACACATTATTAGAAACATCTGAAAAAAAATAAATTATTATATGACATAAGCGTATATTGATCGGGTCTTGTGGGGTTAGTGTAAAAGCTATACTCGAACATTTGTCCAAAATGGTTTTGAGCCCCACGAGGCACGTCTCTGTAATGGATCATTGTGTGGTTCAGCATATATGCAAATTTCGTATACTGTGGAATTGTTTGTCATCGTAGATGATAAAGTAACCGTCGAATCAGATATACGAGTTTCTAGATCGGTTCTCATACTGCCGTATATGCAAGATGACATATTGGCAGATATGGTAGCACATACCACAAAATTTCTCTCACACACGTTTTGTATTATTTGAACATATATTTAAGAATTTACCATACATTACGGTATAAAAGTGGCTTTCATTATACATGATAGTGATATGATAATGACAGCATAATGACAGTATGCGACCAACTAGGACCGGTATTCTCAGAAGATCTTGCATCCACGGATGTAACATACATTGATAGTGATGCGACTCTTGTACCTCGTAGGTGTCATCGTCAAAGGTTATGCTAATTGTGTGTCTCGGATCTATATCATACAACCACAATTGACCCACCGTTGCTTCTTGGGTTCTGTTCAATTGACGGGGGTTGGCATTTTCTGCACAAAATTCTCGAAACTTTGCAAAATATGGAAACTGACTCATATCGACTAACGTGAATTGTTGCTGTTTTGAGTCTCATACTGTATGTTCTGAGATAACGTCATAACGATCTCAACCCCTTCTCCTCCGTCAATTGAACAGAACCTAGCCATATAATATAGATAGTCAAAAAGGATAATATTATAGTATTTTACTATAATAACTAGATAACATGCTGGATTTAACATACAAAGTACTAGACGTACTGTCACGAAGGATAGGGATTCCCACATCCATTAGTGAAAGCAAAAGAGAGATTAAAGAGAGATATAATAGTGCTCATTACGCCAACACTTATGAAAAGATCAAGCAACTAGAACAAGAAGAGATCATATTACTAGCAAAGATAGGCAAGTCAACATTGGTGTCCCTAAATTTCGACAGTTATGTTATCGTGGATATGCTTGCAGAGATGGAGTTTAAACGCAAACGTGAATTTGTACGAGGGAGACAAGAGTTACAGATTCTTTTGTCAGATATCTATACTCATCTACTCAAAATTCCTCTAATATCTTATGCATTACTGATATATCCAGAAAAGAATGCGAGATTGAACAAGATAGAGATGCTAGTGCATCTAAAAGAATCCAATGCCAAAAGAGCAACTGGAACAAAGATCAATATTCATACAGCAGTAAAAAGATTGCAAAGAATCTACAACATAAGAATAGATTGTCTCACATTAGAAGATATAGCATTTCTAGATCTGCTCAAATCAAACGAACATAACATGATCAGAGAGATGTTGTATGACAAGATTGTAATATTGCACCCACAAGACTTTTGGCTGACTGTAAAAGATGAGGTGTCAGGAGTCAAAGTATCAGATGTAAAATGCGAAGATGTTCCCAAGATAGATCAAAAAGATATCACATACAATCTCGCAAGATTTGGATATACAGGGATCGGTAACAAAGTTGAACAAGGCAAGCTGTTCTGTATAGAGTACATTATAACTGCAGTAATGTTTCATGATGATATAAGGACAGTAGAATCCATTCCAGTAATTATTGCAAAGAATCCAAAGATAAAGTACGATCTATTATTGTTTCTAGCACAAAAGTACGAGTTCGGTGATAGACTACTCGGCATACTACGAGCATTAAGGGATATGCCAATATACGAAATCGAGGTTGTGGACGAGCCAATAAAGCTGTTAGAAACAACAGGAGTAAAAGAGGCAAACATGGACATCAACGACATCAAGGAAAGATTGAGAGTATACAATGTCACTAGATAAAGCAAAACTATTAAATTTTTTAAATGAGATAGACAGAAAGATCTCAAAAAGAATCACAATAGTTGCAGTAGGAGGTACAGCCATGACTCTGCTAAACCTAAAACAATCTACACTAGATGTTGATTTTACCATTCCGTGTGAATATTATGAAGAATTCGAATCTGCAAGAAAAATTGTACAGCCCGGCTTCCGAATAGATGTTTATAAGGGCGGTAGTGTATTCATAACAGTTCTGCCCGAAGATTATCTAGAAAGGAGCATTCCAATCATAACTAATTTTAAAAGTATCGATCTGAGATCTTTAGATCCTGTAGATATCGTAATTACAAAAATTGCAAGACTCAACGATAGAGACAAGAGAGACATAAAATCATGTATAACTAATTTTAACATTACACAAACACAGATCGATCAGAGAGCAATAGACATAAACTATTCAGGAAATGACGAGATTTTTATTTGTAACCTCAATAAGGTGCTAGTGGAATTTTTTTAAAATATATGCAATTATGGATATCAAGCCCCCAACATGTATTGCATTAGCAAATCAAACAGATCGCATTCTCGATTATTGTATCGCCACTTCATCTCTTTGAGACACAGTAAGAATTTCTTTGAACTCACACCACGATACTTTACCAAGTTCAATTTAGCAAATCCCCGGCATCCTTCCATGTCGTTGATGTACACATCGCCTTTTGCAAAAAGAACTGGCGATTAGGTATCCATTGTGCTCTGTTCAATGAATAGGCACAAAACCGCAAAATTTCTCATTAGTTGATACTCAACTGCGTCAAATTCGAAGATGATTAGAGATTATGAAATTAAATTGCATGTTAGTTTGCTTTTAATTATGATTTCATTTTTTGTGATGTAATTTAAAATTAAATGAAAAGATCTATATAGGGTATCTATTTTCTACAAGATATTGAAACGTAAAACAAGTCAACATTCAAAGTTTTAAAAGATAAAAAAGTTCAAAATAAAGAAAGAAATAAAATAAGAAGAATAGCAAAGCAACTTAGTAATGGTTCAACGGTCAGATATGTTTTGTTATTATTTGAATTTGGAGTAATCGATATTGAGGAACTTGCAGAACTGTTTAGTAAAGAATTAAAAAAGATGAACGCAAAGAAACGTGGCGGTCAATACGCCTATTCGGAATCTTTTTTGAGATGTGCTGCAATGATAAGAGCTAAGCGAGGATTATCGTATAGAGAATTAGAAGACGAATTAAAACGATTTTTTCCTGATTTCGATATACCAGCTTATACTACATTATTTACTAGAATAAATGACAAGGAGGTAGACATTTTAAATGATATCGTAGTTGCAGATCATTTTAAAGAAGTCATTCTTTCCCTGGATGCCTCTGGATTTACACAACACGCAGGCGGTAGATGGATCGAGTTTAGGTTCGAGAAAGAAAAGGACAAAGTAAAGAAGAAAGGATTTGTTAAATTACACCCAATCATAGACGTAAAAACAAAGGCAATACTAGGATGTACCATTACAACCGATTCTGAAGCAGATTCATCTCAATTTATTGAACTCGTTGAATTTGCGCTTGGTATGCTCCAAAAATGTTGTAATATTAATGACATAGAGATTAAAATTCTAGCTGATAAAGGCTACGACACAGTTGAAATCTTTGAGTACTGTAAAAAGCGTGGGATTAAACCAATAATTCCAATAAGATACACTGCTAAAACATATCTTGAAACTGTTAGAAGTAAAACCGCTCAGATTCAGTTAACTTTTGGCTCAAAATGCAAAGATGTGACAAAGATCACAAAAGAAGATAGATTAAAAAATCAAGCAAGATGGGGAAGAAAAAACGGTTATGGTGAGCGCTCTGCATCGGAAGGTGTATTTTCTACAATGAAGCGTCTGTTTGGTGAAGGTTTAAAATCGATATTGTGGGAACACATGGTTCAAGAATTGTTATTTAGGGTTGCCGCACATAACTTGAGAATAATTAAAAAACAAATACTTGCAAACCTTTGATTTTTTTAATGATTTCTAACTTTTGATTGTCAGAATCTTGTTCATTTTGTAGTAAAAAACAACATTTCAGTACAACAAGCTTTAATTTTAAAGTGAAATTGATTCCAAATTGCACATCGGATGTGTTTTCATCTAAACCACCACTAAACCATCATATTGCAAAAATATTCATTGAACAGAGCTAAACAGATGGTAATAGAGACACAATCTGTTTTGCACTGGAAATGAAGGTGTGGGGGCAAGAGATATTGGAACATGTAGTGTGTAAACATGGACACCGAATGCACAAACTAGATGAGAAAAAGGTACGATACATCATTCGAGAAAAACGTAAAGGCACCAAAGCGACTATTTCAAAAATATTTTACAACCAATATGTAAAAAATCTTAATTACAAAAACACATGTGCGATTTTTATTCGATGAAATAACACATGATATCGAAAAACAATGTCGTTATGAAATTTTAACACTCAACTCGCTGATTAAAAACACCAAAAACAACTTCATCCCACGTTAAGTTAAAAGAACCTCGAGTTATCATCATTCCAGAAATAATTGTACTGTTCGATTTTTTCATACCTCCGTATACTTTAAAATTGTCTTGGAGTCATCCATTAAAACGCTCTTCTATGTTGTTGTTTGATCAGACTGTATGCGTATTTCTTACATCATACTCACCTTTTAGGGTACAATAAAACACATGTGTAATTTCTAGAGGCAAATTGATCCACGGTTGTCATGTTTGATGATTGGGCGTCAGCACTCTTAATAACATGTATACAGTCTTGATGAGTACATAGAGAAACTAGAAGCCAAGAAAGACAAACTAAAAGAAAAGAAAGACAACTGGAAAGATAGATTACAAGAATTCAAAGAGAATCTAAGAGTAGCCTTTGAAACAGATACCAAGACTAAAGAACATTTGATCCAATTAGCTAAATCATGTAAAGATGCCACTACTGGACTATCTGATCTGCAGTCTAGATTCAATACTCTAGAAACTGAGCATGCAACTCTAAAATCTCAATATACAACTCTACAAACCAACTCCACTCAAACTCAATCTAAACTATCTGAAGCGTTGTTCACAATAGAGAAACTAACAACTGAACTGAATGAAGCCAAGAAACAGATTGAGGAGTTAGAAAGTCCATGAGTTATGACTTTACAAGTAGCTAGATTGGCTTTCTCACTTCACGTGTGAATGCATATGCAGAGATCGAGACCATTACCAGAGCAAAGATACCAATTATGCCTATACTGAACGCGACAGAGATGCCGGCTTCGGTCACACCAGTCATCAGTCCACGAACCATCAAGACTGCATATGTTACAGGGTTGAATTGTGCTGCAGTTGCAAGCCATTCAGGTAACAAGTCCAAAGGAAAGAGAGCAGGACTCAGAATAAAGAGAGGCATGCTCAAAAAGTTTACCAGTGCTCCAAATGTCTCATGTGACTTTGCAATGGTAGCTATTAAGACGGATATTCCAGAGAATCCAAACGAAAATAGAACGACTGTAGCCATCACAGGAATAATCATCAACAAATTCGGAAACGTGGCGCCTATAGCTATAGCAATGCCCAAGACAACACTAGATTGAAGTGTCGCAATAAGAGATATCGCACTAATCTTACCAAGTGCTATAGATAGACGAGATGCAGGTGAGATTAATGCACGATTTATGAAGCCGTATCGCCTATCCCATAATGTTCCAAAACCACCATATATGCTTGTAAAGATGGCAGTGAGAATTATGATGCCAGGTGTCATAAACTCGATATACTTTCCTTCAAAACCCACTGCAGCTATTAGAGACTCGGTTCCAGCAAATGTATTGCCGACCACAATTATCCATATTGCTGGCTGGATCAGTCTGATGATCATGCCGCTACGTGATTTTTTGTACCGTTTGAACTCACGCCAGAGGATCATATATGTATCATTTATCATCTCTTGAGCTCCTCTCTTTTGACACCTTTGTCATAAAACTGTCCAAATCCCCAACGTCGTGTATTCAAAAATCCTTTCAGTTTAGAACTCGTACTCTTGTTTCGTTTAGTTTCATCACGTATCTCGCGTCCAGTATACGAGATAAATACATCATCCAAGGTTGGTTTGGTAAGTGAGATCGAATCAACCTTTGTATGGTTATTTGCAGCTAGTCGAAATACCTCTGGAATGATCGTCGCACCGTTTGAGACAAAGATGGTTAGATTTTCACCGCTGTTTGTTACACGAGATACATCTGGCAGAGATTCTATAGCGTGGACGAGTGATGCAATGTTGTCAGAGTTGCCCAACACGACAGATATAATCTCGTTACCTAGAGCGTTCTTCATGTTTGTCGGAGTGTCAATCACTTGAATTTTACCATAGTCGATTATTCCGATGTGATCACATAGTTGATCAGCCTCCTCCATATAATGAGTGGTGAGAAATATCGTCATCTTGAACTCATCATGAAGGCGCTGTATATACTCCCAGATCTTTCTTCTAGTCTGGATATCAAGGCCAACGGTAGGCTCATCTAGGAATAGAATCTTGGGACGGTGCAATAAACCACATGCGATATCTAGTCGCTTTCGCATCCCGCCAGAGTACTTTACAACATAGTCGTTCTGTTTATCTCCAAGCTCGATCATGTCGATCAGATTATCGACTCGTGACTCGACATCGCTCTTTGGAACATGGCTCAGGTTTGCTTGAAAGATCAGGTTCTCTCTGCCAGTGAGGTGATAGTCCACAGTAGAGTCTTGCTGTACATAGCCAATATTTGCTCGAACTTGCTTTGCGTTGCTCTGTACATCGAATCCAGCAACCTTTACACTACCCAAAGTTGGTTTGAGTAGAGTCGTAAGGATCATAATCGTTGTGCTTTTGCCTGCACCGTTTGGTCCAAGAAATCCAAAGATCTCACCATCGTCAACTGTAAATGATATGTCTTTTACTGCAACAAGATCGTCAAACGATTTTGTTAGATTGCGAGCTTCTATAGCATACATGATCTTCAAATTACATTGTAATTATAAATCCGTAATCACTTGCTAGTACAAGCAACAATCTCACGCATATGTTCATGGATGCGTCTGCCTTGTCACATGTCAGCAACCTTCAAACAGTCATTATCCAACATGAATCGCCTGGCTCGTTCAGATGTGAAAGTTTGTGCTCTTGTCTGAGTCAAAAATAGATACCGATAGTTCTTTTTAGTGGTTGTCCATACTCTACGATATGAATAACAAGATGTTTTTAGATTCCTCCTATCCACAATCGAGAGATCATTAAAGCACATAAGGGGCATGATTCCGAATCAGAATATGTCAAATAGCAAGATTCAAATGGGAGAAAAACTAGCCCCCCATCGGATGATACGGATTACTCAACTCTCAAACTCAACTCTCAAACTCAACTCTCAAACTCAACTCTCAAACTCAACTCTCAAACTCAACTCTCAAACTCAACTCTCAAACTCAACTCTCAAACTCAACTCTCAAACTCAACTCTCAAACTCAACTCTCAAACTCAACTCTCAAACTCAACTCTCAAACTCAACTCTCAAACTCAACTCTCAAACTCAACTCTCAAACTCTTAGAGCAAACCTCCGGTTGGCGGAGGATTATTCGACAGGTGGTGGTAAAATTAGAGGTGAACTCTAATTGGTACGTAAAAAGACTACTAAAAAAATACCATCTAAGAAAGAAGTCAAAGGATATGTACATTCTCAAACCAAAAGAACAAACAATCCGCCGGTTGGGCTTGCCAAACAAGAACAACACTCACAAGAACAACAAAAATACTCTTTTGATCCTAGGCTTGATCCTCAGCTGTACTGGTCAGGTAAACAAGAAAATACATCATTTGAAATAGATACTGTATCCATACACGTACATGAACGAATTGATCCGAGTACAATACTAGAGAAAGTAAAACGAACAAGCTCGTCAAAGACGATGACAGAATTCTTTGACACGGATGAGAACAATCCTCCACTATACAAAGCGCTAGATTTCTACGAGCATGAACAGGGGTGGTCCAACAGAATGATTGCTGGAGATTCTTTACTGGTTATGAATTCTTTACTGATCAAAGAGAATATGAGAAACAAAGTGCAGATGATTTACTTTGATCCTCCATATGGAATCAAGTATGGTTCTAATTTTCAACCATTTGTAAATCAACACAGTGTACAAGATGGTAAAGATGAATATTTGACTTCTGAGCCAGAGATGATCAAGGCATTTCGAGATACGTGGGAATTAGGTATTCATTCATACCTAACACACATTAGAGAGCGTTGTTTATTCGCTAGAGAATTATTAACAGAGTCAGGATCAATGTTTATTCAAATCTCTGATGAAAACATACATCTAGTAAGAACAATAATGGATGAGATATTTGGACCAAAAAATTTCATAAGTTTAATTACATGGCGTCGTAAAACAAATTCAATGGGCGCAAAATTAATGGCGTCTGTCTCTAATTATATTATTTGGTATGCAAAAGATAAAGAAAAAATTAAATATCATAAATTGTTTGAAGAACGTGATCCAGAATTAGGCGGCGTGTGGAGTTGGGCAGAGTTACCTGACGGTACTAGAAGAAAATTAACAAAACAAGAAATAGAAAAACCAAAATCAATACCCCATACTAGTAAAATATTCAGATTATATGATTTAGCACCATCATCATTTAGTGGACAGTATACATTCAATGTTATGTACAAAGGCAAAGAATATGGGCCACCATATAGAAGTGGTGGACGAAGTTGGAAGCATAATAAAGAAGGTATTAAAAAACTAATAGAAAAAAATAGAGTAGAACCGTCTAAGAATACATTAAATTTTATTGCTTATTGGGACGATTTTCCTTATAATACACTAGACAATCAATGGGATAAACAGTTAATTTCAACCAACAAAAAATATGTAGTTGAAACATCACCAAAAGGGATTATGCAATGTATGTTAATGTGCACAGATCCAGGTGATCTTGTATTAGATATTACGTGTGGCTCAGGGACTACCGCATATGTAGCAGAAAAATACGGAAGACGGTGGATCACATGTGATACGTCACGAGTAGCATTAAACCTAGCACAGAGGCGCTTAATGACATCTGTCTATGATTATTATGAGTTAGTGAATTCAAAAGAAGGAGTATGTGGAGGATTCAAATACAATACAGTAACAAATATTACGCCGGGATCACTAGCAAATGATGAGCCACCTAAGCAAGAAACCTTATACGACAAACCCCACATCGACAGATCAAAGCATCGCATATCTGGCCCCTTTACGGTAGAAGCAATACCTTCCCCCGTAGGAAAATCAATCGACGTGTTGCATGAAGAGTTTGAAAATATGTCTGATCATATATCATATCAGAAAGAATGGCGAGACGAACTATTACACACAGGTATTCGTACCAGAAACAACAAGAGATTAGAATTTACAGATATCAGTACTAGCAAAGAGACCAAATGGATACATGCAGTAGCAAATACTAGAGAGGATAATCCACAAGTATCTGTTGTATCGTTTGGTCCACCTCACGGACCATTAACCACCGTACAAGTATCAAACGTACTAGACGAAGTTGAGCACATACGACCAAAGCCAACTATTGTGATATTTGCAGCCATGCAGTTTGATCCAGAAGCATCAAAGATAATCAAAGAGACCAAATGGAAAGGAGTAACTATTCTCAAAGTAGATATGAACAAAGATTTGTTGGTATCAGACCTCAAAAAGAAACAAAGAGATAGCGAGTCATTTTGGGAAGTGGGACGACCCGACTGTACACTAATAAAAAATAATGGCAAATACATTGTCAAAGTAAACGGGTTTGATTATTACGATACTAGTACAAACAAGATTGTATCAGGAGATACATCTAAAATATCCATGTGGATGCTAGATACAGATTACAATGGCCTCAGTCTATATCCAGAACAAGTATTCTTTACAAAAACTGTAGGTAATCAAAACAACGAGATGAAGAAACTAGCCAAGACATTAAACCGAAGTGATGATATCATAGACGAGTCGTTGATAGAACAATACACAGGCACAGAATCTCTACCATTTGTGCCTGGAGAACACAAACGTATAGCAATTAAGATCATCGACGATAGGGGAATATCCACACTAGATACCATAGATGTAGAATGACGGGCATAAAAAACCTAATAATCTGTGATCCATACAAGAAACCGTCGCACTATTGGCAATATAATGATACAAAGAATGAATGGTCCAAGATACCAGGTAGAAGACCGTTCGAGTACATGCCAGGCAAAGCCACCACACTTGACGATCATACAGAGGTACAAGAAAACCTCGTAAACAAGATTCGTAATCTAGTAGATTTATGGCGTGATGCCGGATATCCATACATTACAGGCATAACTCGAGAGTTGTTAAACCATTGGAATGATAACTCTTTTCGAGTTTATCCATACTTTTTCTGCCAACTAGAAGCCATAGAGACTCTGATATGGCTGATAGAGACGCCTGATACTGAAAAAGAAGATATTGTTATTCCGTCAGATGGAGGATTATTTGAACGATTATGTTCCAAGATGGCCACCGGCACAGGCAAAACTGTAGTTATGGCCATGTTGATTGCTTGGCAAGTAACAAACAAGGTAGCATATCCTAGAGATGCTAGGTTTTCTAAAGATGTGTTGGTAATGGCGCCAGGCATAACAGTAAAGTCTCGACTAGAGGTACTAGTGCCATCTAGTGACGATAATTATTACGATACATTCGATATTGTGCCGGATTCATTGCATGATATGCTACAACATGGCAATATTACAATACACAATTGGCACAAACTCCAACCAGAAGAAGACAAATCAAAGAGTGTTGTGAAACTGGGTACAGAAAGCAATGAGATGTTATCTAGACGAATTTTAAAACACAACAACAAAGATATCATAGTAATAAATGACGAAGCACATCACGCATATAGAAAATCAGATAGTTCGGTAGATAAGTTTGAACGGGAACGAAACACGATTTGGATAGATGGGTTAGATAGAATCCACAATGCACGAAATATAATAAAATGTTTTGATTTTTCTGCCACTCCATTCATACCAACTGGAAAGAATATATCAGAAGAGATGATATTCAACTGGATTGTGTCAGATTTCTCGTTAAACGATGCAATCGAATCTGGTTTAACAAAGACACCTGCCATATCAGTCAAAGATGACACTAGAGATACTTGGTCAAAGTTTTATCACATATACAAAGAGAGAGCTATACAGGATAATCTCAAATCGTCAACAAAACTTGACGTACCGTTGCCAGAACTAGTTATAGTTGCGTATACGATGCTAGGTGAGCATTATACAAAAATAAAGAAGAGTTGGCTAAAAAGCAATATACCGCCAGTAATGATCTCAGTATGTAACAATACAAACACAGCAAAACGAATTCTACACGCTTTTGATACTGATCGGTTTAAACTTGATGAGCTATCTGATCCAAAGTACATGTTGCATATAGATTCCAAGAGTTTACAACACGCAGAGTCAAAAGATACTATCAACGCCAATCAAGACGAAGACCTCCGAATCAAAGTAAACACAGTAGGCAAGGATGGCAAACCTGGCGAACAGATCAGAAATGTAATAGCTGTCAACATGTTATCTGAAGGATGGGATGCACATAATGTAACGCACATCATGGGTTTGAGAGCATTCTCTAGTCAATTATTATGTGAACAAGTAATAGGCAGAGGCTTGAGGCGAATGTCTTATGACATAGATCCCCAAACTGGACTATTTCGTCCAGAATATGTGTATGTTATGGGAGTACCATTTACATTCATACCGCACGAGATACAAGAACAGAGTGAACAAAAAAATCAAAAGCCGCCAGTAAAAGTATTTCCAGATAAGACAAAGAAACAGTACGAGATATCATGGCCAAACATAGAAAGAATAAATTCAATATACTCAAAGAGACTCAAAGTAAATTGGAACAAGATTAAACCACTTGAACTGACCAGTGAAAATACCATCATATCTATGAAACTAGCTTGTATTACTGACGGTAAACCTCATCTAGACCAATTAGAAGAATCCAAACTAGAAGAAATAGCCAAAGAGATAAGAGAACAGACAATAATATTTACTACAGCAAAGAGTGTGTTTGAGAACATAGAATCTGAAAATAAAAAAGGCAAAGAGATTGATTGGTTTGACACTCGTAACAACATGTATCTATTTGTACAAGTAGTAAAGCTAGTTGAAGAGTTTATTGCTCGTAAAAAAATATACGTGCCAGACATACTAGAAGATAATCTTCGGAAAAAGATGACAATATGGTTCAATATGGAAAAAATAGTAACGTATGTGTGTAATGCAATAAAAAATGACGACAGAACCACAACACATGTTATTTTAAATCCACTAAAACCCACAAGATCGACAAGTGACATGCGTGTACTACCTACCATTAAAAGTACTGTGCCAACAAAGAAATCACATCTAAACTATGCAATATGTGATTCCGGGTGGGAAGAAATAGTAAGTAAGGAGCTCGACAGAAATACAAAGATTGTATCATGGTTTAAAAATTATCATAGTGGTTTGTTGATATCATACATGGACAAAGATGGAATACACAGATACATTCCAGATTTTATAATCAAACTAAAAAACAACATAAACTTGATACTAGAAGTAAAGGGTCAAGAGAAAGAGAAAGACGTACAAAAAGAAAAGGGCCTAGCAAACTGGATCAAGGCTGTAAACGACAACGGCAAATACGGCATATGGAAACACGACACGTTATTTGATCCACCAAAGATTACCAACATGATTGAAAAGTACAGTCAGATTCATTCCAGTAAACAATCACTACCAGAATCTGCATAAAACAGTCATCGTCATGTTTGTATGTAACTCGCCAATTGTTGTTATTTAGATCTTTGAGATTCCAATACGTCAGTTTTTTTCTTGGCTCTTCTTGAACAAGCATCTTGGGATCTTTTCGGTTTGTGTGGGATAGTATTTGACGAGGTTTTTTTCTGATTTCCCCGTAACCGTGCTATACCAAAGTGCAAATGTATTTTCCAAATAGATCGTATAATGGCATGCATGTACTTTTGAATACATTTTTACGAAAATCAAAGGGACATAATTTGGACGATTTTGCCCGTAGAAATAAGATATGCGCTGTCATCATTACCGGATGATTGCACACATAAAAAGTACATATGCTTTTTTGTTGTCGTCTTGGAAAATACTTTTGCACTTTGGTATATCTTTTGTAGTGTCATGGCATGAATACTATTCCCTCTTAAAAACAGTTGTGGTATTCTTTAGATCGTTTGGTTCAACTTCAGATACGCTACACCACATTATATGCATGTCCAAAGATGCAAATTGATCATCTAATTTATCAAACCTGTCGAATATTGCGTTACTAGCAAAATCATAATCGTCGTGCTTATAAATCACAATCAATTTTATTACATCTCGATCAGAGTTGTTCTCATAACACACCTGCTTTATGAAATCAACATCAAATGCTTCAACAATCTTTGGTTTTATGTTATCAATGTCTTGTTGAGCAAGTCTATTTACACTAGCTTGTAGTTGATCCAGACTAGTTTGTATCTGTTTGATACGGGTCAACATCTCATCCATATTTGGTTTTTCTACAGACTTTACTTGAATACTAGCCAATTTTCTTCACTCTGGTATTGTTGCATGATACATAATTGCTTTGCGTGATGGTGATTTTGGTTAAAAATGAGTGCGATTGGAGGCACGATATGGCCAAACCCGAATTCTGCCAGACGCTAATTCGAATCAGCGTACTAATCTAGACCAGAGGGTTTCGGTTTCGGATCTTTTCGGTTTACGTCGGATGATATTTGACGAGGTTTTTTTCTGATTTTCCCGTAACCGTGCTATACCACACAAATCGAATAGATCCTCATAAAATCTAGGATCGATAATAAAAAAAAAGGCATGATTTGTATCGAGTCAAGTCAAGCTCTTGAACTTGTCTCTAGTCATGCCGAGAATAACCTTCTCACCGACACCCCAGATATCTGACTTTGAGATGATCCTAGAGTGTAATAGTCCATCGCTGATCTCCAACGACTCTACCTCATTTGTTTCAGGATTACGGTGGATGCGTTTTACTTTACCTATCTTTCTACGATCTAGATCAATTACTGGAACACCAGTTCGTACAGGAGGTCTAGACAGCAAGAGAGTCTCATTCGAGAACTTGTCTATATAGTCATCACCCAGATAATAGTCTCTCTTGAATCCTTGGTGAACAGTAACTCCACATACAACTAGGGTGTTTTGATTTATGTGTACGTGTTTTACCTTTCCATACTCTATGCCTTCTCTATCAATAACCTTCTTTCCAGTAAATGTATCTGCCGTAGCAACATTCTCAGGCATTCCATCTATTACTGACATGTCAGATAATGATAGAGTTTGTTTATCATATCAAGTGTAAGAAAAGTCTAGCAATCAAGTTAAATTACTTGACTAACAATGGCTCTACATGGCAGAGACGTTTATTGCAACTTTGATAACCAAAGGGCGAAGAACAGGAAGAGAGCATGCAGTAAAACTAAAAGCTGTAAGATATGCTATCCATGTGAATAGCTTATAAAGATTTACTCTGATTCACGACTATTGTGCATAGCATACGCTAGGGATGTGTTCCCATGTAAAGGACTGCGAACATATATCCATTCGAGTGGTTAACTCACTATCATTCTTCGTCCATTCGTCAAAATCTGTACATTTAGGTCGCCGAGTGATATCTCAAATATCTTCCGTACGTTAATGATTTCGACTACAATGTGTGACATAATCATCCCTATCTATAAGCATATGGTACATCAATCGTAGTAGTTTGGAGGCAGTTGCAACAGTTGCTTTGCTTACCGCGCGTCTCTTTTTAATTCTGTTATGAAATTTTGTAATGTAACTATGGGGCTCACATTTTATGTGTACATGAACTGCTTCGGTCAATGCCCATCTAAGCATTTTATCACCTTTCCTCGTTATATGTCCATGATTTTGTTTACCATCTGAATTACGAACAGATGGTACTATTCCTGCATACGAACATATCTTACGAACAGTTGGGAATCTCTTGACATCTCCAATACTAGATATTACAACAAGTGCAACAAAGTTTCCAACTCCGGGAATCGTCTTTAACAACTGTGCATCTTGTGATCTCTTTACCTCCTCACGCATTTTAATATCCAATTGTCTAATCATTTCTTCATGGCAAGTTATCATATCTAGATAGTTGTCTATTCTATAATCCTCAAGTTTCTTCAATTCCTCTCTAAATGACTTGCTAAAACTTGAACCAGGTATTTTAATCCCATATTGCAGTAATATCCCATGTATGAGATTCTTGTATTTTGTTCTACTCTTTACAATTACATCCCTATGTCGAACCAACTGTTTTAATTTAACAGTGTATTCACTAGGAACAAAACAAGGCGAGATATAATTTCCTCTTAAAAGATCTGCCAGTGTCCATGCATCCACCTTGTCTGTCTTTTTCTTTGATTCGGCAATAGCCTTTGTTTGATATGGATTCGATAGTACTACATCAAATCCCAATTCATCTGTCAAGTATCTATACAGCCAATACCATACTGACGATGACTCCATCACACAACGTGTATTGAGTGGTGTAAATTGTGCAAAGAATTTTTTGAGACTGTCATGATCTGTAGCAACACGCTCATTGAGTATACGCTTGCCATCCTGATCCATTGCTGCAATTTGCAGAAACCTCTTGTGTGCATCTATTCCGATATAGATCATCTTGTTTTTCTTTTTTAGATGGGTAATCTGTTCGTTTGCATTTTCTCTTTTAGATCGCTTTACAGGTGATCGCTTGGATCGACTCACATACCTTCTATCATCTGAATGTACTCTGATCGGCTTCTTCACATATGGTTAGATCGTGGTACTTTTCCAGACACCGTCCTGATAGCGACTGGTTTCAGAATGCACTTGCCTACCCCATGGTAAAGATATCACACAAGGAGGAGGTGCTCAATGGTATCGCAAGAGAGATAACAGATCCCAAACTAGTACAGTCAATATCAAATGCCAAGTATCCAAACGAAGAGCGTGCAAAAGAACCACGGGTTGTGATCGAGGTCAAGGTACAGGATTTGTCCGCATCAGACACAACATAGAGATCTTGGATCATGATACGTATTGCAGGTATAGACACGCAACTCGTGGACAAAAGTCTCAATACTCGTCATATATTCTTAGGATTTGTCCACGATACCCATGACAAGACCATACTAGTTTGAGAACTTTTATTACAGTTGAGGTTCAGAGTCCGAATATGCCCATGACAAGACCAATAGTCAGCATCGAGAATGTCGTTGCGTCTGCAGCCGTAGAGCAAAAGATGGATCTAAATGAGATCACAAAGACCTTCTCTGACGTAGAGTATCATCCAGATCAGTTTCCTGGACTCGTGTTTAGATTAAAGAGTCCCAAAACAGCCACATTGATATTTAGTTCTGGTAAGATGGTATGTACTGGATCCAAATCTGAAGAGTTGGCAAGAAAAGCGGTAAAGACAGTAGTCCAAAGACTGCGAAGAGGAGGAATCAAGATAAAAAAAGATGCTACGGTCGAGATTCAGAATATTGTAGCGGCTATAAATTTGGGTGGAAAAATTCACTTGGAACAAGCGGCACGGACATTACCAAGAAGCATATATGAACCAGAACAATTTCCAGGACTAATTCACAGAATGATTGATCCAAAGACAGTAATCCTAGTATTCTCTTCTGGCAAGCTTGTATGTGCAGGTACAAAACACGAGTCAGATGTATATCGAGCTGTAAACACTTTGCATTCACAACTAGAAGATAAAGATCTCATGATATACGACTAGAGTAGTCATGGACAAAAACAAGTTTACTCTCGTTCATGACTTGTTGATGAATTGTTTTGCCACACGGTTATCAGAGTAAGAGATTGATCGATAACATGATAGGCAAGTGTGACTGTAAACTCGATTGTATCCAAACCACACATGCAAACAAGATCAGATGATTCTACTACCTGGTGGCACATCGCCAGGTACTGTTAACCAAAACGGTTTATCGTCCACATCTGCGGCTAACAGCATCGCGTTGGATTTGACGCCAGCAATCTCTTTTGGTTCAAGATTAGTTATAACAACTACGGTTTTGCCAACTAGATCTTTTGGAGCATAGTATTGTGCGCCACCAACAATAACTGTACGTTGATCTCCATTACCGAGATCTATAAGCCCTTGAACTATTTTGGACTTGCCCGGTATAGGAGTGATCGATGTTATGCGAGCTGTACGTAGATCGATCTTTTTAAAATCATCATAAGACACATGCATGACTAGTGTATAGAATTGGGTTTAAAATGACTTTCTAATATTAGTGAACATGTGGATAATTTGTTCTAGTCCAGATAAGATATGTAACATTACAGTACAACGAAGAATGTTTTTCATAGACTGTATGCGTGTTTCTTACATCATATGCACACTTAAGTACAATAAAACACACGTGTGATTTCTAGAGGCAGATTGATTCATTGTTATCGAGTTTGGTGATTGGGCATGGGCACTCTTAATAATACGCATACAGTCTCATGCATTCTAGTAAATTGGTAGCGATCAACAGTTTTTGTATGAGAATTCTAAAAACTTTGCAAAATAAGACGGTCAGCGTATTGTCTATGACAAATTATCCTCACTACACCCATGTTTCTGATCACATAGCACGTGTTGATTCACACAGTATCACCTCGATCTCAACCCCCTACCAGCATAACAGAATCTTATCTGGTTTCAGCAATATCTAATAAACTTTTTAAATTATCTTGAATATCTTGTAATATTTTTTCTGCTTCTAGTTGAGTCATATTACGTCGATGATGAGCGACCTCACTCAAGAATTTATATTGTCTCGCAAGTTGCTCGCATAACTCTTGTCTTTTTTTATATGTGAGTTTTGATTTTTTGTTCGTGCCATAAATTAACATTTCTGTATTATCCAAAAGGTTGTTAACTCTATCGCTGTAACCTCTTACTTTGAGTTCCGCAACACCATAAATAGATCGTTTAATCCTTGCTAAAAGATCAATCACTTCTCTCAACGAATGTGCAAAATGTACCATTCTGTCATTATGGCGTAAATAAAGTACATCTACTGCGCCCAAATAAGCTGTCTTGATCAAAGGAGAATACTCTCCAAGATTCTCAGACAACAATATTTGTTTATCAATGCGTATCATCCTCAATAGCATATGTGAGATATACTATAAATCTATAGGTTATTACACAATAACCCATAAATTGCCATAATTTTTATAGGATTAGACTGTATGCGCGTTATTAAGAGTGTCCATGCCCAATCATCAAACACAACAACAACGAATCAATTTGCCTCTGGAAATCACACCTGTGTTTTATTGTACTTAAGTGTGCGTATGATGTAAGAAATACGCATACAGTCTATAGCAAGACGTAACCGGTTAAGTCCCTTTTAAAGGAATACGTATAGTTCACAAAACATCACTATCAGATACCAGATATGCAAATGCTCTGCTAGAATCGAGTTTTGGTGTGAAAATTATACGCCGTTTATGAGATCACTGACGTCTTGTTTCTTTAAGATTCGCAACAATACGTCATGAATGTTCTTGCCTTGTTTGCGACACGTCAGAAAGATTGTCCACAGAATAGACCAATTCTTTCTTCCTGTTTCTGATACGATGTGTTGTGATATTTTACGTTTGATCACAGGTTTGCGAACATATCTCTCGGTCTCGTTGTTTGTTGGGTCCATTCCAGGATGTTGTACAAACGTAAGCAGATCTGGTGCAGCATTGCGCAATGTCGTGGCAAATTTCTTGTTGCCTAGCTTTTCATGTTGGTTTGCAATCTCGTACAGTTTGCCCAGTAGATCAGATACGTCTCCTGGCGGCCGTTTTTTTGCAGTATGAAATACCCACTGTAGCTCTCGGTGTAGTGCCTGCGTTGCTGCTGCATATTTTGTTGTGTCTAGCGCTCCTTTTGAGTCACGTATGACATGCACCCAACATCGCTGTTTCTTGATTCCCAACAGTTTACAGAGGATTTGATATACGATATATCCGTCAACAGTCATCGACATACGCAGAAATTCTTTGAAAAACTGTTCCAAAACAACTCTTGAACGAGAGGTTGCGATATATACAATTACATGTCCATCTGTGACTGCTATCCAACCATATCCTCTTGCTAGTTTTACTTTATATGGAAATTCATCGAATTTTACGAATTTGGTCTTTTTTGCTGCTGTTTTAATTGCATCTGCGACTGGCTCTGCTGCTGTGGCTAGTGCATTGATGGCATTATTTATTGAAGATTTTGTTACGTTTATATCATAAACCTCTTGAAAATGGTCTCTAATCATACCTTGAGACAGATTATTGGCTAATAGACTGCCCATATTGCTAACGAGATTTGCACCAAACTCTGTACCTTTGACCTTGTCTGGGATATCGTCTGCTGTATTCCATGTGTATGAACAATCCATGCAGGCATATTCGTGTCCGATGTTTGTTGTCGTTGTAGCAGAAATTTGAGGTGGAATGTCTGTAAGTCTATTTACTGTTGGTTTTTTGTGTTTGATGTTACGGCTCTTACACTTTGGGCATTTACTGGCCTTGCGTTGTATAACCTTTACAGATTTTCGTTTACTAGTGCGTGACCCCGCATGGTTTTTAGGTCGACCTGCTCGTTTGTGTTTGTTTTCTGGTTTCTTTTTTTCCTTACTAGCTCTTTGTGCTGTAAAACTGATTGTAGATGATGACATGTGTGGACTGTTGTAGAAATTGAGTGGAATGTCCTGTGCTGTAAGTTTTTTATTCTGTTCATCGATTATACTATACAGATGCATGGCTAGATCGTTATCTTTACTTTCACCTTGACTCATATCTCGTATAATCTCATTTAACTCTGTAATCTTTTGTTCTTTCTCTGCAAGTCTATACTGCGTATCAACTAGTTGGTTACTCTGTTCGGTTAGTTGATGAGTCATCTCGGCAATAGTTAGATCACGTTCTACTATCGTTGCTGTTTGTCTATCGTTCTCTGATTTTAGAGTGTCTCTTTCTTTTACAATATCATCATACATTTCCCATACTCGACTCAACTCTTTTCTGACCAGCACAGTTTCTTGCTTTGACATGTTCATATCTAGTACCAACTAGTATATTGATATGTACGTCAAAGTTATACGACACATTGCTAAAATATTACGATCAATATTGTTATGCAAATTACTTGGACACATCAATATACGATGATATCTGCTGAACTTTGATATTTCACAAGAATCCCACACAAATTGGCCTTTATAAGGAACTTAACCGTATGTGAAGGTGCATTCAACAAAGATAGATGGTGATAAGCATGCTGGTCGATCCAAAGAATCGTCTACAAAGCCCAAGACAGATGGAAACACACACATTATACGACTACCCAAGAGAATCAAGATGATCTATGTAGGGATAGATGCTCACAAAAAGTTTCTCCAGATAGCAGCAGTAGATGAAAAAGGCAAATTGCTACTCAATGAGCGTGTAATTAATGAACATAGGTATGTTAAAGAATTCTTTGCTCAATTTCCTAGGGATAAAACAAAATGTGTGGTAGAGTCATCATCAGTATGGCAAGGGTTGTTCAGATACATTAGAGATGATCTGGGGTTTGATATTATACTGTCTAACCCATATCAAACCAAAGCTATTGCTTCATCAAAGAAAAAGACAGACAAAGCAGACGCCAAAATACTAGCAGACCTACTCAGAGGAGATTACGTAACAGAATGTTATGTGGCTGATCTGTACACTATGGAATCAAGAGAATTAGTTAGATATAGAAACAGTCTCGTACAACATAAAACAGATTTTAAGAATCTAATTCATGCAATAACACTACAAAAAGGAATCAAGATAATAGGTACACCATTTACTCGAGGATATACAAAACAATTAGAAACAATTGGAGACAGACGTATACTAGGATATCTAAATCTAATTAATTCAATTAACGATGAAATTACTAGGACTAATTTTGAGATAAAGAGAAGAGTAGAAGAATCTAAATCTGCTCAATTACTGAAAACTATTCCTGGCATTGGAGACTATATTGCACTTACAATATCTTCAGAGATTGGCGACATATCTAGATTTAACGACGCAGACAAACTATGCATGTATGCCGGAATAGTTCCTGCAGTATATAACTCGGGAGAAAAAAAAATAAAAGGAAGAATAACAAAACGAGGAAGCGGTATAATGAGATGGGTTCTAGTTGAGGCCATACGAGTACATGTTGTTCATGCTAAAGATAGTCATATTACAAAATTTTACAACAAGCTCGCAAAAAAGAAAGGAAAGAAAAAAGCAGCAGTTGCAGCAGCTGCAAAGCTACTCAGAATTGCGTATTACATGCTCAAAAAGGAGGAAAAATTTGATATACATTATGGTCAGAATCGTTAAAGTGCGTGCTACCGGTTGGGAGAAAATCATCCCGTGAACTTAATTGCATAGATTCTGATAAAAGGACGAAGAATGGTGGTGGGACATTGCGAACCCGGATGGATAATTATCCGAAATCCTTTGATTGATAGGAACACATTCCTAGCGTAAGCTATGCACCACAATCATAAGATCTCTAAAACCTTTATAAATACTTCACATGGATAACCGGTTACAGCAAGACCAACACAAAATATAAATATGACGCAATCAATAAAAATATGAGAAAAATTGCTAGTTGAGAAAGCAAAAGGCATTTCAGAGTTTTTACAATCTTTTGAAGAGTCTGAACCAAACTTGGATGGTGAAAAAACGTTCAGAGAATTTGTTGCGAATCACATAAGAGAGGCTTCCAAGCATGCCGACTCGATAACTACTCTTCCATCACAGATGCAAAATGAATATCTACAAGCTATGAGTGATTCGGTCTATTTTCGAGGAGAGCCTGACTGGCATCCACTTTTAAATTTGATCGAGCAGATAATCAACGACTCTAAATACCATCCAGAATTGATCAATAGTGATATGACAAATCTTGCATCAGACATACTTGAAAATGGAATGCGTCGGAATGTTATCAGTTACTCCTTAAAAGAACGAGTATGGGATATTATTCTAAAGATAGTTGAGATAGGAGACATGTACAATGAACCAGAACATGCCACATCTATGGCAGCTGAGTCTTTTAAACAATCAGTAAAAAATATCGGTGGAAAGTCATACCATGTGTTGTACATGTATTTGGTTTGGTGCAACGATAATAATGAACCAAATAACAGATTCAAAGATGTCAAACAAATCTTTGAAAGGTACCTAACAAATACCAAAAAATATACAATATCTAGGCATGCAGTATTTGGGTATTTTTTATCTAGATCGTTATACATAAACAGACAGTGGACACTAGATGTGGTGATAAAGAAGATAGAATCAAGTTCATTATATTTCAAGATATCTTTTTGGCATTGTTATCTGTTTAATGAAAAAGAGAGAGAGTTGTTCATTACAATGAGATCATGGTACCGTGAATTTCTCACTAATCGTGAGATCATACATGTCATACATGACAATAGACTGTACAGGAAAACTATTGAACATGTTACAATAGCCTTTCTGTATGATGTAAAAGGTTTTGATGAAATATTGACAGAGTTTATCAATGATGCTGACGACAAGTCGTTAGAATGCTGTTTCAACATTGCGTTTATCGCTTCAACAGACAAAGAGAATAGCATCAGAGTTAAACCTAAAATACATTTATTGTGGAAAGATAAGAGATTTGTAAACTCGTCCAACTTTGAAATCTGGTTCAAGGAGAGCATATTTGACAAAGATAACATTGATCTATTGTTGTATTATATTCAAAACCGAACTAGAGAGTTTCCAGACAGTGAATTCCCCATTGATCGACTTGCAGAATACATAGACGATTGTCCATTAAAGGTAGCACAATGTATAAAGATGCTTGTAGGCAGACATGTAGGTCTAACACACAAGACTATACAACCACTACTAGACAAACTATGCAAGAACAATAATCCAGAGATCATCAACATGTGTAGAGAGATTGACAAAAAGATCAAAACTACAACTTGAGTCCAAGTACACGAGTTAGAGATAGCAGCTGTAGACTGTATGCGTATTTCTTATGTCTTGTGCATATTTTGAGACACAATCAAACACATATGTGATTTCCAGAAGCAAACTGATTCATTGTTGTCATGTTTGATGATTGGACATGAGCACTCTTAATAATACGCATACAGTTTATAGAATCTTGTAGTGATTTTTCTGTAACAGTCATCCCACATAAGCCACAAAGATCCCAACAGATGTATTTACCAAGAAGCAACCTCCAAAACAGTTGTTGCTGAAGAATCACGAGATAAGTATCATGTCAAATGAGGGGACGAAATACTTTCCGGATCCTACACAGCCCACACGAAACCGTCATGTACATAAAGGATTTATATCATAAATGGTAGATATTAGAGTGACTGGAATTGACTAGTGTTCAAGTAAAGAGTACAGAAAAATCAGAGATGAATGAGATGTTAGCCAACATCAAACGACTACAGTCCATAGTAAGCAAGGTTCAAACCACAGCAACAGATTTGGCCCAAAGAGAAAAAACATGCATGGATAAAGTAAATTTAAAAATTATTGAAGTGTTTGATGTTGATTTTATAAAGCAGGTGTGTTATGAAAATGATGTTGAAGATAACGAAATAAAAATAGTTGTGATTTATGAACATAATGACTTTCAATACGCAGTTGACATAATAGTTAATAGATTCGTACAATTTAAAAAATGTTTTAGGGGTATGTATCTAGAATTAATGTTTTTTCACACTACTGAAGTTAAACCAAACCGCCTAGAGGATACAACAACAGTTTTTAAAAGGAATATGTAATTATGTGGCATTACGAAAAAAGTAATCGCAACATTGACACATATAATTACCTTCATAAAAAAAACTTCTGATTATGTGGATTGGGAGGCAACCACTATATTTTATGCAGGATTGCATCTAGTTGATGATTATTTTGAGGATAGTAATATCAAAGTGCGAAAGAATCACAAGAAACGAAAGATAATGGTAGAGAAATATCTTTCAGATGTAGAGGCAGATTACGAACTTTTATTTACTCCAAGTATTCGTGCAAGATATGAAGACATACAGATATCCAACAATGATGTAGATGTTGCACTACTTGCTTTTTCAAGGCTAAAATCAAAAATTCAGGCTCTTAGATAACTAGACATCATGTACCAGTTTACCCAATTGTCTATCCAACACGCCACCGCAGATTTCGGTGGTGGCTCTGGTTCGATATCTGGGCCGATAAACGATTCGGTGTATTCGTATGTCATTTCTAGAAAAACAAGTGCAGTAATTTGATTGCAATAATCAAAGAGATCGTCTTCGCATTGTATGTTTCGTGCTAGAATCCATGCGTTGTAAAACAATACACCGAAAATAAACATCAATTCTCGTACTCATCATAGCTAAAAGTCTTTAATCTCATACTAGACGGTATGCGTATTATTAAAAGTGCCCACATCCAATCATCAAACACGATAACATGAATCAATTTGCCTCTAGAAATTATACCTGTGTTTTATTGACCTTAAAATGTACGTATGTAAGAAACACACGTACAGTCGGGTACAGATTTAAAAATACTAGATGGATTAATTTATGAAAATGCAATCATTACCAAATATTCGAGTTTATGAGAACGCAGTTTGCGTGGCAAATAGTCATGAAACGGTGTCTTTTCAACTAGAATCCTGCACGAATCTCGAGTCAGTTATTCGTCAATACATTAATCAAATTAGATGTTTGTGATCGAGTCAGTGATGTATAGTTGAACTATACGATATCATTGTAGAACCACAAATGACACAAGGATAAATAGTCCTAAATCGATAGCCTCTATTATTGAGTAACATTGTTCTAAACTCAGAGAATTTGAACCTAGTCCTAGATGGCAATATGGCATCACAAGAGATGATTCAAGAGATATACCATGACGCGTTGACCAAACCTGAAGAGTTGTTTGCTAGTGCACAATACTTGAGAACAAAGTTTAAGCAAAACATCGTGACATTCTCAAAAAAGGCGTTCCTGAATGTGATAAACTTGTGTAGAGACACATGTTTGTACTGTACATACAAGGCTGAGCCGGGCGAAGAAAAAGCAACACTCTTGTCAGAGACGCAGATCAAAGAGATATTGAGCATGGCAAAACGATATCGATGTGTTGAGGCTCTGCTCGTCACAGGTGAGAGACCAGAACAGCGATATCCACAAGCAAGAGAGTGGCTTGCCAAGAATGGATTCAAGACAACAGCAGAGTATCTGATACATGTATCACATTTGGCGCTAGACATGGGACTATTCCCACACACAAATGCAGGCAATCTAGAGTATGATGAGCTATGCGAACTAGGTAAAACAAACGCTTCCATGGGAATAATGTTAGAGAACTCGAGTGATAGATTGAGCAGAAAAGACATGGCACATCATCTAGCACCAAGCAAACATCCACGTGCAAGATTAAGAGTCTTAAAGGATGCAGGCAGACTAGGCATACCAATGACTACAGGAGTCCTTGTAGGCATAGGAGAGACGATACAAGAGATCATCGACTCGATCATCACGATACGCAACCTACATCAAGAGTATGGAAACATCCAAGAAGTAATAATACAAAACTTTCAACCAAAGCCAGACACCGCAATGTATAACACAAAGACTCCAGAGACGCAATACTTTAAGATAATAGTAGCACTATGCAGGATCGCGATGCCAGAGATGAATATTCAGATTCCTCCAAACCTATCGCCATCATCGTATTATGATTTTCTCAAGGTAGGGATAAATGACTGGGGCGGTATATCACCACTTACACCAGACTTTGTCAATCCCGAGTTTGGGTGGCCAGAGATCTCGAGGATAGACGAGTATGCCACAAGGGCTGGTTTTCAACTAGAGTGTAGATTTCCTGTATATCCAGAGTTTCACCATATGGTACATAGAGATATCAGAGAAGAGATGAGTCACATAATGGATAGAGACGGACTAGTTTGTGAGGACTATTGGCGATGAGATGTATAGATGCATTACTCTCTGATGCTGACCCAATAGTAGCATCCATCTTGAATGCCGCATTGTCAGGAAGAGAGATATCTGCCAAAGAGGGAGCAGAGCTGTATAGATCTGAGAACGATCTATATCTGATCGGACTGGTGGCAGATGAGCTCCGAAGACAGAGAGTGGGCGATACCGTAACCTTTGTGATAAATCGAAACATCAACTTTACAAACGTGTGTATAAAACAATGCAAGTTTTGTGCCTTTAGTCGTGACTTTAGAGAGGATGAAGGATACATATTACCAAATAAAGAGATCGTTAGGCGCGCAAAAGAGGCACATAAACTAGGTGCGACCGAGGTATGCATCCAAGCAGGTCTCCCACCCGATATGGACGGTGACACATATGAACGAATATGTAGAGACATTAAACAAGAGATTCCAGATATCCACATTCATGGATTCTCGCCAGAAGAGATATTGTACGGTGCAACTAGATCAAATATTACAACAGCAGAGTTTCTCGCCAGATTGAAAGAGGCTGGAGTCGATACACTACCTGGTACATCAGCAGAGATTCTGAATCAACAACTACGTGACAAGATATCACCTGGAAGAATCAGTGTCAAAGAGTGGCAAGAGATAATCACACAGGCACATAAACTCGGCATAAAGACTACTTCGACTATGATGTTTGGCCATCTAGAAACAATAGAGGACAGAACCCAACACATTGCAAAGATTAGAGATATTCAAAAAGAGACAAGAGGGTTTACCGAATTTGTGCCTCTCAACTTTGTTGCATCAGAAGCGCCAATGTACAAACACCAAACATATGCAGGAATTCGAGATGGCGCCACAGGAAGAGATGTCTTGTTGACGCATGCGATATCGAGAATAATGCTGAACAATATTCCAAATATACAAGTATCATGGGTAAAGGAGGGCCACAGTATGTCCCAGCTGTTATTGACATGGGGTGCAAACGACTTTGGTGGAACTCTCATAAATGAGAGTATATCTACATCGGCGGGTGCAAGATATGGTCAACTTGTTAGACCAAGAGAGATAAAACAACTCGTAAACGAGATAGGGAGAACTCTGGCACAGCGAGATACATGCTATAACATAATACAAAAATATGACAACGACGAGTATACCGAGTTAGACACGGTAAACCAAGATCAGTTTGGATCATATGCAGATCTGATAAAGATCAAAGAATTTCGGTACATAAAGTAACCGCATCGTATAAAAAATCAGGATTCTGTAAACTTGGCTGATGGTGTCGGTTTTTTCATAAACTTGTCAAATGTTTAATATTGCACATAAAAAACACATCAAATGTATTACAATTACTGCCACAAAACAATATTATTCTGTCTCTTTAGATACATTGTTTTTAAATAATAATGTGTCATGTTGCTAAAAATTATAAAAGTATGTATCATAATTTTGCAATAATATAACAAAATGTAAAGATCTACATACTAGTAATTTTCTAGGAATTGTATGGTTAGAAAAACAACTTGCAAAATAAATTCTCATAAAGAAGAATATTAGATAATCAAGATAAACCAAAATGAATACACCGTTAAAGACAAACAACAAGGAACACCATATCATGTACATGTTGAAGGAAATATTTTTCGTGTTCTTATGATGACAAGACAGTAATAAACATATGCAAACACAGTATGCTAGTTTACTCTGTAATCAAAAAATTTATCATAAACCACATAATTGAACCACAGTCTGTTAACTGCTGTCCAAAGTGCAAATGTAAAAAATACATCAAAAACGGCAAGCGTAAAAAGAAATTGGGATCCGCTCAACGCTACCTTTGCAAGTCATGTGGTCATAGATTCACGGATAATTTGGGGTTCGAGGGCATGAGAATGACGCCAGAGATTATAACGGATGCAATCTAATCGTTCTTTACACACAAAAGTCTTCGGAACATTGCAGAAGGATTTGAACAAAAAGGCATTTCAATATCACATACTGCTATATGGAAATGGGTTCAAAAATACATTCCAAGAATAGTAAAGTACCTGTCAAAATTTGTGCCAAATTTGAGTGAGAAATGGCACGGCGATGAAACATACATAAAAGTTCTTGGCAAGGGTCACTATCTATTTACAGTAATGGATCATGATACAAGATTTTGTATTGCACATCAAATGAAACAACAAAAATACGGTAATGCGCCAACAAGACTATTTAGAAAAGCTAAACAAGCTGCAAAGACAGTACCAAAAATATTTGTATCTGATTCATCACGTTCATTTGCTAAAGCATTTAGAAAAGAATTCCTTGAGAAAAATCCTACAAACAAACGTGTCAAACACATAAGAGAAACTCATCTGCGCAATCAACGATCAAACAACAACATAGAAGAGCGTTTTAATGGATGGCTCCAAGACAATTTTAAAGTATACAGAGGTATGAAAAAATCTGACAGTACAATTATTTCTGGACTGATGATAACTCGAAATTTTATTACACGGCATATGGGTTTAGACGGTGAAATACCTTGTACTATGGCAGGAATTGTAATACTTGGAGACAATAGGTGGAAAACATTAATTCAAAATTCAAGTCTAAAAAAGTGAATTTTAAACTCTAGTTGATAAATAACATCTTGTTTGATAAATATCCAGCATATTGTTAATTTTATGGTTGAATTTAGATGAAAACAATTTGAGAGATTTAGAAAATTTTGTTTGGTAAAACCACCACCCGCCAAGTTTACAGAATCGTTGAAAGTACTGTTTATCGACAAGCAACCGCTAAAAGGAGTAGAAATCGATGATTTGTAAGAAGAATGTTGCATCATGCAGTGGCCGAACAACTTTTTGATCCCACATTTTATGTCGTATCGGCTAACACTTATATATATTTCATGTCAAATACAATCAGCGGTTGTTTATGGAACAGAACTTGTCAAATGTTAAAGAGTTGTTCAAAAGTCCACTTGAAAAAATGATAACACAAACAGAGCGTGGGAATTTTCTAGGTTGTAGTTATATGGCAACTGATCTAATTAGAGCGTCAATATTGCATAATGATGCAGATATTGTGATGATCTTTGAAGTTTTAGAGTCAGTATTTTATCAAACATCTCGTGTGACGCGGTCGTTTAACATCACAGACGAGGTTATGTCTAAATTAAAAAGTGATATTATTATAAACCTGCGGCAACTATTGAGTGCATTAGAAAATAATGATCAGGAATCTATCTATGTTAGTCTAAGAGATATTCGTCATGCTGGTACCAAATTTCAATTCAACGCATTCCACACATTGCCAAAAAACAACTCGAGTAGAATTAGGGGGGACTGATTATTGGTAATTATGTCAAAGCCGTATAGAGAAGATCAAGAAATCGAAGACGGATTAAGTTCATATGAATTCCGCTATAAACTAGCATCGGATTTAGAAGAACAAAGTACGAAAAGTACTTTGTCTGATGCAGAAATAGAAAAAATCGTAAAGATTATGAACCTACACGATACAATTACAAAACAACAAGAGTTCAACATGGACATAAAGTCAAAAGCTATTGAAATATTTGAGCCTCTTGATTTTGTAAAGCAAATTTGTTATGAGAGCGAATATACGAATAGTGATAATGGACTACTACTTGTAATCTATGAGCATGATGATTTTGAACATTCAATTAGAACAATATGTGATGGATTTTTATCGTTAGAACGTCAATTTCCAAACATGCATATGGATTTATTATTCGCACATACATCTGAAATCGGACCTGGTGGATTAAATAATACTATCACTATTTTTAAAAGGAAAGATTAACATGTCCTGGTACTATGAAAAAAGTAAATATAATAAAGACACTGCTGATTACTTGTATGACAAAACACCAAATCACATGGATTGGGAAGTGGTCGTTATATTTTATGCAGCAATACATTTGATTAACTACAAGCTTGAAAAAAAGAACAAACCAGTACCAAAACGACATGAAACACGACTTGAGAGTGTTGAGAGATTTTTCCCCGAGATAGCTAGTGAATATCATACTTTGTATAGCTTAAGCAGAGCTGCACGATACTGTAATATAAAAATATCTAAAAATAGCAGAGACTTTGCAAAAAAGTGCCTCTCGTCGATAGAATCACAATTAGAAAAACGTGGTTGAAGAATCAGTTTATTCTAGTCATACCTATAAACAGTACTTTCAACTGTCTGCTCATTAACAAGCCGCAACAGCAATCTTTGGCGGAGGCCATTTTTCTCAAGAGTTAGATGCGATCTAGGTTCTTTTAACTTAGCAGGTGGTCGATAGTTTTCACGCAACATTCTCTAAAAATTTTACAAGTTATGAAAAATGTCTAGATCGCCCATTGTGGATTATTACCATAAGCTGCATACAGTACGTTTCTTGAAATACTTGTATCTTAACCCCCCGATAAATTAAAAGAACCAAAAAATCAAAACTATCTAAAGAAGACAAGAGTCAGATAGATCACATATCCAGCAACGAGACATGTACCTACAACTCGTCCTATAGCACCCGTCTTGAGTGCCATAAACAGTGATGCACTAAACAAGATCATTATTGTATAATCCACATAGACATCTGATGATATCAATACACCTCCCAATAATGAACCCACACCCATAATCATCAATATATTGTAGATGTTGCTGCCGATTATGTTACCGACGCCGATATCTGTATGTCCTCGACGTATAGCCATTATCGATGTGATGAGTTCAGGTAATGAAGTTCCGATTGCAATTACTGTCAGTCCGATGAGTTTCTCGCTCAAACCAAACGTTTCAGCAAGTATGACCGCATTATCGACAGTAAATATTGCACCTACATACAAAAAGCCGATACCCAAACCTACAAGACCTATTGGTTTTCCAAGTCCAGTATGTTCTGCAACATCAGTTATGTCTCGATGTCGCATTGCGCTGCGATACGTATAGTATCCAAATATCGCCAAACCTGCAAGCAAGATTGCTCCATCATGTGTAGCGAGTTCACCATCCAGAGATACAACAACTAGCAGTATTGACACAGCAATCATCACAGGAATCTCACGACGTAACATTGTACGTTCTATTGCAAGAGGTATCAAGATACCAGTCACTCCTATTACCATTCCAATATTGGCTATATTGCTGCCTATCACATTTCCAAGAATTATTGCACTGTGTTCACCAGCAGCTGCTATACTAGCTGCTAGTTCTGGCGTAGATGTACCATATGCTACTATGGTCATCCCTATTACCAGATTACTGATTCGAAACCTTTTAGCGATGGATGCACCACCACCAACTAGCCAATTTCCTCCAAAACACAACATAACGATACCCAGCAATGTAAGCGCAGCGCTGATTACTACTTCCACAACATTACCGTTGATCTAGACATTTTAAATTATAGTGATCGATTCGGTTCAGTTGAGGGGGGTTGAGATCGTTATGACGTTATCTCAAAGAACGCACAATATCTGACTCAACAGTAGCAATTTACGATGGTCAGTGAGGCCGTTTCCATATTTTGCAAAGTGTCGAGAATTTTGTGCAGATGCCAACCCCCATCAATTGAATATAACCTAGTGATCTTGATCACAAACTAGTAGACCACATATCTTGTATCTTTTGTCTATAAAATGTAGCGACTTGGTCGATTCACAGCTAGTTACAAGTATAGTGGGTATGCCATAGTGTGTATACTAGTCGTGAACATAATAGTTCCTAGTGTTGTGTCATAATTTGGCGTCATCTGTTCGGTCAGATGTAAATTCCGTCTCCGATATCACATGTGCGAGAGTAAACAAGAAGACAGTTCCGTTCGTGATTATATTCAAGAGTCTAGTTGATGGTTGGTCGCTCTTGTAATGTTATCGTTATACTCATCTCTACACCGTCCCGCAAGATGCCTAGTGTCATCTCATCTCCTACAGTCTTGGCCCTTTGTAGATGAATCAATATGTCGTCGATCTTTCTGACATCGATACCATCTACAGACAAGATGACGTCGCCTCCTATCATGTATGTAGCATCATCTACTGTTATCGTACTGCTAGAACCAATCAGACCAGCTCTTGATGCAGGACTGTTATCGACTACGCTGATCACTAAAAATCCTACTGCATCATCGAGGTTTAAGATATTGGCCAAATCTGGATCAATATCTCTGCCAGATATTCCAATCCATGGATGATTGTACTCGCCATCTTTGATCAGTATTGGAACTATCTTTGCAATAGTCTGTGACGGTACGGCAAAACCAACGCCAGTGAATTCGCCAGTAGTTGATTGGATGGCAGTGTTGATCCCCACAACCTCGCCCCTCTGATTCAAGAGTGGACCACCAGAGTTTCCAGGATTTATGGCAGCGTCGGTTTGTATTATATCTGGAATAGAATAGCCAGAACCGGATGGTAGTAACCTTCCCAGCTGACTAACGATTCCCGATGTCATGGAACCTGATAACCCAAATGGATTTCCTATAGCAGATATCTCTTCTCCAACTTTGAGATTTCCAGAGTCTCCCAATTGAAGCGGATGTAACAACGAGAGATCAGCGTCCACTTTTACCACTGCAATGTCGGTATATTGATCTGCGCCGATTATCTCTGCATTGTATGACCGACCATCCAGAAATGTAATCACCGTCTTCTTTGATCCATCTACAACATGATGGTTTGTTATAATGTGCCCACGCTTGTCAAACACAAATCCAGAACCGACTCCAAACGGTACCAGTTCGGTATCGTTACGTTGAATGTTTACTCGTACTACACCTGGTTCTGTTCTCTCAAATATCTCGATCAGTGTAAGATCTGAATAACTAGATGTATCAGTATAATCTACATTGCCACTTGCTGTAGATAATGTTGGAATTGATTCTGGTACAGCTATAAACATTGCAACAAATATTACCAGCACGAGTGTAGCTCCAAAAGCTCCTGACAGAATCATGCTGGGTATAGTCATCGATTTATCATGTATGGTTTGTATCTAAAAAGATTACTGATTATGGTTCTGTAAAGTTGTAGGGACCTGAGATGTTAAACTCTAGATCTCAAGGATCAACCAAAATCATACTGAGAAAACATAGTTGTGTCGATCTCTTGTAGAGACTCGCATTCTGAATTATGGTCTTCCACTTGTTAAGTCTATCTATTATAGGTTCTGTATAATCTTCGAGACCTGACATTTTGATATAAAAACCATTAAAGATAGATAGTATTCTAGTTATCATAATAATGCCCACACTAGATTGGATCGGCAAGTCAGCTGTTAAAGACCATCATAAGACGATCCCCTATCACCTACTAGAAAAAGATGAGAAACTATCCATTGGGAATACCAAAAACATGTTGATACAGGGTGATAATTTACTAGCACTCAAGAGTCTCTTACCGTACTATAAGAACAAGATCAAATGCGTGTACATAGATCCACCATACAACACAGGCAATGAATCATGGATATACAACGACAAGGTAAACTCACCCACCATCCAAAGATGGATTGACAAGGTGGTTGGCAAACCAGACGAAGATCTATCCATGCATGACAAGTGGCTCTGCATGATGTATCCTAGACTATCTCTATTACGAGAGTTGATGTCAGATGATGGTGTGATAATAATCCACATCGATGAACATGAACAAGCAATATTACATTTGTTAATGTTTGAAATATTTCATAAAAATAACCATCTGGGAACATTGATATGGAATAAGAAAAACCCTAAAGGTGACTCTAAAAAGATTTCATATCAACATGAGGAAATAGTAATTTTTGCAAAAAATGCTGTTCATTTTGTAGAAAAACATGATTTAAAACGACCAAAAGAACATGCACAAGAAATGATAAAAAAAGCAAAATACTTTTTTTCAAAACTAGATCAAAGCAAAATACCAAACGATATCTTGTACATTACAAAAAAATACAATATTCCATATGACTGGAGTCAAAAGTTTTCTAAAACTGTAACACTTGGTGACATAAATAAAGAATATTCAATATGGTTGAAAGATCAAAATTTTTCTGCAGGTGAAAAAGCATACTCACATATATCTGAAATAGGGAGGGTGTACAGACTGGTATCAATGGCATGGCCGAACAAGAAGAAAGCTCCACGGGAATATTTTGTACCATTAATTCACCCAATAACCAAAAAACCATGTCCAGTTCCAAAACGTGGTTGGAGATATTCACAGAAAACTATGAATGAACTTTTGCAAACAGATCAAATTCAGTTTGGTAAAGATCATACTACTCAACCAAACAGAGTATATTTTCTGAATGAAAATATGAATGAAAACATATCTTCGATACTGAATTATGGTGGTAGTGATGATATGATTCTAGAAAAAATGGGTATTATTTTTCCTAACTCAAAACCAATAGTAGTTGCAAAGACACTATTGAAGTGGTTTACAGATAATCATGGATTGGTACTAGATTCTTTTGCTGGGTCAGGTACTACTGCCCAGGCAGTCATGGAACTAAACAAAGAGGATGGAGGTGATCGTCAATTCATTCTGATAGAAATGGAACATCAAATTACCAAAGACGTGATTCATAAGAGGCTAACAAGGGTTATTGATGATTTGTGTTCTACATAACATTCAAAAATTTATATATTGACTAATCTAACTTAAATCATGGTAACAAAGCCATGTAGAGAATGTCAAAAAGTACTTGTCACAAATGGAGAATTATGCGATGGGTGTTGTAAGAAAAATACTAGTTTGGGAGCAAAATCTACAGTTAATATGATTAAATCAACTAAACATAATTCTAAATATATGTCAAAAATTAAAAAATTATTTGAAAATAAAAAAGAGAGAATGAATAGATCATAATGATCTCTTGTACATACTCGCATTCTGGATGATCGTCTTCCATTTATTGGGTCCATCGATCAAAATCAACGCTTCTTCAGCTGGTGTCTTACCACCCAGACCCTCATGTTTTTTGGTACAGTTGTAGAACGTTCTAAATCCACCGATGAGGGATGTATCGTCTTTCTTGAGACCTCTAAATGCGACTTCACGATCTCGGATTGTACCATTCAATCTTTCCATCTTATTATTATTATCTCTAGATCGTTTGCCTGTCAAGTGAATGTGTTTGATGTGTCTGGTCTCTTTACCAAATACTCGTTTACTAGATTTCTCATATGCTGGAAGTCCATCAGTTATGAAATTGGTTGGTCGTTTACCAGTCTGTTCCAGAGTTTGAAGTAGAAACTGATCGGTATTGTGCATGTATTTTGAATCTGCCAGTTCGTGAGTAATCCAGTATCGTGTGTCGTCATCCATGGAACTGTACAGGTATCGTTGTTGTCCAGATATCTTGAGATACAACTCGTCAGCTCGATACCACTTACCAACTCGCGGTATGATGCTGTCTATGTATGTACATGATTCATCAGAGTATTGATCTAGCCAGTTGTAAATGGTCATGTGACTGATCTTGATTCCCTTCATTTCAAAATGGTTTGCAATATCACGAACAGAGTTACCTTGATTGTACAGTTGCATTGTGTCGGTTATTATTTCACTATCGAACTGTTTTCGTTCAAATCCATGATTAGGGGTGAATCGACTCTTGCAATCTTTGCACCAAAACAGTTGTACTTTACCTCTCTTTGTATTTCGGAATCCCTTTTTGATTACTCTGCCCGAATCACATTTCTTGCAGAGATGTAGTTTTGCTCTATCCATTATTTGGACTATATTATTTTGCCAACACTTGTTCTTTTTGATTATGTGCAGAACGACCTTGATGTGTTTGCAGTCTGCCTTGCGGTATCGGTGATCGGGGCACTCACATACTAGACCGCGATCAGTTCTTGATACGTTGTATCTTGTTTCTGGATTAGTCTGGGATCTGACGCTAAACGTGTCTCTGTCGATCTGGGAACAATGTCCACTCGTACTCATGATCTCGATTGATTTTTGAGTTCTTGCGTTCATTGCGTGAACGAAGCGTCGTTTTTCAATATAAAGAGTTGGGAGATACTGTTGTTTGTGTGGTGAGTATAATACAGGTGAGTGTTGAACCATTAAATCTATTAAATTTATAATATAAAATCTTTAGGTCGATTCATTATTTTATTTCAATCTGAAGACACAACAGAGTTATTTATTTCATCAATAAGTTCATTTATTTCTTCCTTGAATATGATCTTAGTTTTATAGTTTTCACCTGCAAGTGTAGATAAAATATCTAACATTTTTTGTTTATACACGGTCTTCTCATTACCCTTTAGGTGTTCACCCTTGTACTCTATAATATAGTAATGATCATTATTTGTTTTTATTATAAAATCTGGATAAATTAAATTTGGCTTCCAACCCATGACGTAAAATGCATTTTCGTTTTTAACAGGATTTCTATACCACCACTTTACTGTATCCAAACTGTCAATTTTTGTAGCAAAATCCTCTTCTTCCTTATTCATTCTTTCGAGATTGTTAAATAGATGTTTTGTAAATGTATTCTCTTGTGGATTTGTTAATGGCATATCATTTGATAACGATCTATACATACATACTAAATTACCTTTCTCTAAATGTTGCATAAACTTCTTTTTGGACTCATCTTGCTCATACATGTTTATGCTGTTGTTTATTTTTTCAATAACAATTCTGATGTTTTTAGACAATTCTTTTATTTTTTCTTTTTCAGATTTAGTTATATCGTTTTGAATATATCTATCTACTATATCATTTATATATTTTGTCATGTCTTTAGAACTATATCGCGCTCTCCTTACCTCTCTTCTAAGTTTAGTCATAAGTTTATCTTTTGTGTAAGAATCAGAATCATCAGGAAATAGAGTTTTTTGTACAGTGGATTTTATTCCTGATTCTGTTACATCAATTTCTCGAACTTCAGATATACTTGTCAATTGCCCAATATTGATTATATCTGGGTTCGGTAGCATATCTGGCAATAAATCTTCATATTCTAACATATGTTTAATTGGTTCAGTGATTGTAATACAAGGTAATTTAATATCATTATCATCAATAACTTGTCTAGTTTGTGTTACATCTTTCTTCTTTTTTGAAGGTATCATATCTTTTTTATCATATCCATTTCTTTCTAATTCTGATTCTAATTCTTTTACTATTTGATCCATATTAATCGATGATGTAAACACATAAGCACAATTCAGTGCATCAATGGGTTTTCTCTTTTGTTTTGGCATTCGTAATATTCTTCCTATTATTTGTTCACCTGCTGTTCTTGACTTTGTGTTCATTATAGATACTAGGACATATGCGAATGGATTATCCCAACCTTCTGCTAACGCTCTTACAGTTATGATGTATCTAATTGGACTACTTTTTGAGTTCAGATTCTTCCCTTTTAGATCATCGTCTTTACTCGTCTTAATGGCTATCTGTTCTTCAGGAATTTTATGGTTTTTCAGTAAATAATTTTTAACCTGGTTGGTATCAATTACTTTTTCTGATTCTTTATTTTGTTCTGCTTGAAATAGTATGATTGGACGTATGTATTCTCCAGTAATTTTTTTCAATTTATTACACTCTCTTTCTAGAAAATGTCTCTTTTGAATACCAAGATCAATTACTCTTTCCCAATCAGGTTCGTTAGTGTGGATGATGGGAAGTTTTACCATCCCTTCATTTTTTAGTTCTACAGCATTTACATTCACTAGTACATTGGATTCTTTACCCAATTCATTTCTTGGAGTAGCTGTAAACTCTATTACAAAACTTGGATTAAAGTTTTGAATCATCTCGTATGATAGATGTGTTTTTGTGTGATGTGATTCATCTAAAATAACTATTGGATGATATAATTTTATTACTTCATGCAAAGATGGTGTAACAGTAGAGGTTAATCCTTGAAAATGATCCATTAATGAACCATTTTCTTTAAAGACATTCTTTTTAGACATCTTTTTTGGAGTATCTTCTGTCCTAAATACAGCAAATGTCGCCACTATGATACATAAATTATTCTTAATATCAGATCTTTTAATCGATAGTGCTTCTTCTATACTAAATACTTTGATGTCACTAAAAGATTCGTTTAACGTAGCATAATAAATATCTCCAAAATTACATAATTTTTTAATTGTTTGATATAATATGGCATCGGTGGGAACTAACCACAAAACTAAACCAACATCATCTATACGACTAAGATATTCTCTATGAATGGTTTTGATGGATTCACATGCTACTAGTGTTTTACCGCCTCCTGTTGGTATCTTTATACATATGGAAGGGGCGTCTATGTTGTGGTTGTTATATTTTGTTTTTGTTACTACATAAAACGCAGTATCTTTAGGATCTCCATCTTTATCCAAACTATGTATTTTGGTAATATAATTAACCAAGTCTTCAATAGATTTGGATTGATATTTTTTAAGAATGTTCGTCATATTTTCACCTCATATGGTATTTGTTTGAAGATGCAACGCCATCGTTCTAGTTTTTTGTGTGATATACTACACAAATCTGAATAGACTATTTTCTGTACATTTTTGTCCATCTCTTTTAGATGTTTGAAAGTAAAGATATTCTTAGATTTGGGTTTGTATATTAGATGAATTTGAACTCCATCATTTGTTGTACCCAACAGAGTACCCTTTATCCGATGTATTGTCTTATTGGTCTCTGTCAAGTAAATGTGGTGTGCTAGATTAGTAAAAGTACATTTTGTTATATTGCCATCACAGTCAAAGAGTTCATTACCCAGCGTGTAAAAGTCAAATCCAAATTGATCATTGTCTTGGGGGGGGGGCGGTCTCAGCTTTTAGTTTTTTTGTCACGATATCTAATCTTTTGTGAGTAACTGATCTTACGACATTTGGATCCATCTCTATTAAAATGAATTTTCTACTACCTTTATCTTTTTTGTTTAATTCCATTACAGTTTGTGCTGTAGTACCAGACCCTACAAAAGAGTCTAGAATGATGTCGTTATGTGATGTAGAAGCAAGTACCAAATCATGTATCAATTTAACTGGTTTTACTGTATAAAATGGTACATCTCTACCTTCTTTGATATTGAATAATTTTTTAATTTCACTTTTTGCATCATTATTAGACGTATTATCGATTATACTGTCAAATTTAATCTTTCCGTCATTATCAAATTCATAATATTTTTTATACACTTGATACTCTCCATTTTGTTTCTTTTTGAATAATATCCTCTTATCTTTTAGTAATTCTTTAAATTTTGGTTTTGCAACTAACCATTGAGTTTTAATTTCCTTCCCATCTGGAAGTTTAATTGGATAAACAAGGGTCGGTCTACTTTCTAAATTTGATTTTAATGGTCTAATGTAATACCTACCTCTACTGTTAATGAATTCGTCATCATAAACAAATTTAGATTTGTCTTTTTCAGGGCGTGGTATCAAAAATTCGGTTACTTTAGATTTATTTTTTCCAAATACCAATATATATTCATGTAGATCAACAAAATGGTTTGAATGTTTACCTCCAGTATATTTTTTCTTCCAAACTAATTCTGCAATAAAGTTCCTTGCTCCAAATATCTCGTCACATAGTATCTTGAGATGTGCTTGTTCGTTGTCATCTATTGAGATGAATATCACACCATCATCTGACATCAACTCTCGTAATAGAGATAGTCTAGGATACATCATGCAGAGCCACTTGTCATGCATGGATAGATCTTCGTCTGGTTTGCCAACCACCTTGTCAATCCATCTTTGGATGGTGGGTGAGTTTACCTTGTCGTTGTATATCCATGATTCATTGCCTGTGTTGTATGGTGGATCTATGTACACGCATTTGATCTTGTTCTTATAGTACGGTAAGAGACTCTTGAGTGCTAGTAAATTATCACCCTGTATCAACATGTTTTTGGTATTCCCAATGGATAGTTTCTCATCTTTTTCTAGTAGGTGATAGGGGATCGTCTTATGATGGTCTTTAACAGCTGACTTGCCGATCCAATCTAGTGTGGGCATTATTATGATAACTAGAATACTATCTATCTTTAATGGTTTTTATATCAAAATGTCAGGTCTCGAAGATTATACAGAACCCTATTATAATCAATGCTTCTTCAGATAGAGTCTTGCCGACCAACGCTTCATGTTTCTTTGTACAATTGTAGAGTGTTCTGAATACACCTATCAAACTGGTATCATCTTTCTTGAGACTCCTAAATGCGACTTTACGATCTCGAATTGTACCGTTCAATCGTTCCATTTTGTTATTGTTGTCTCTTAACTTCTTACCAGTTAGATGGATATGTTTGATGTGTCGAGTCTCTTTGCCGAATACACGTTTACTAGACTGTATGCGTATTTCTTACATCATATGCACGTTTTAAGGTACAATAAAACACAAGTGTGATTTCTAGAGGCAAATTGATTCATTGTTATCGTGTTTGATGATTGGATGTGGGCACTCTTAATAATACGCATACCGTCTAGTATGAGATTAAAGACTTTTAGCTATGATCAGAGTACGAGAATTGATGTTTATTTTCAGTGTATTGTTTTACAACGCATGGATTCTAGCACGAAACATACAATGTGAAGACGATCTCTTTGATTATTGCAATCAAATTACCGCACTTGTTTTTCTAGAAATGACATACGAATACACCAAATCGTTTATCGACCCAGATATCGAACCAGAGCCACCACCGAAATCTGCTGTGGCGTGTTGGATAGACAATTGGGTAAACTGAACAATATCAACGATGATTTTTCTAGGAGTGTATTACATTGAGTGATTTGATGTTTATTGTACAGGTGTAATTGCATAGTTGATAGATCAACAAGAATCAGATGGATTATGGAGGGACTATTCCAGCTAGATCTTTATCGAATCTTGCTTGTACTCTTTGATGGTGTAACTCCTGTCTCGCCATGTTACAGACGAGTCACTCTTTGCATGTAATAGACCACTCAAGAATCCACACACTACAAACAGACCGCCAACAGGTGCAAAGATCGAATAGATAGTCTTTATTCTCAATGCGATCTTTGTCTCTATTACTGCTCCCAGATATATCAGTACAGCGGCAACGCTAGACGATAGAGTGAGAATCGAGTGGGATACACTAGCGTCAACATCTAGTACCAGTTGTGTTAACGAGTGTGTTGCTACCAGAAACGGCGCAAACAGTAGAAATGCAACAGCGAAGAATATACCTACAGCAACTTTGCTACTTTGTATGTATAGTGGAATCATCAATCGTTTCAGTCCTTCCCAGAGTGTTTTACGATCTCTTGCCCAAGCTGCATCGATCAAATGCTCACCACGTATCATCTTCATACTATAGCCTGCAGTTTTGACCTTTTTTCCTAATGCTCCATCTTCAATGATCTCTTGCTTAACGCCTTCGTGTCTGCCCACGCCATCATATGTGTCACGTTTTAGAATAAAGAAACTGCCAAAGAAATACCCCGTAGCCTTTTTCGGATTGTTTACATTTAGTGCAGAAAACCGTGTGTGTAAAAAGGTAGAGATCATTGGCAATGTGACCCGGGTCCAAAAGTCAAATGTTAAAATTCTAGGCATTGCCGATAACGCATCTAGTTTGTGAGATATCATGTATGCTACTGCAAGTGATATTAAATTTGACGCGTGGTGAGTATCTGCATCGGTAAACAACAACAGTTGACCTGTTGCTTTAGCATATCCTTCCATACATGCCCAATTCTTCCCCATCCATCCATCTGGCTTTGGTCCTGCAGACACTGGCACTATTTTTGGATTACAGCTATGTGTTGCAATTATCTGCGACGTTTTGTCAGTAGACGAATCATCCACAACTATTATCTCATAGTTTGTATAATCTTGTGCTTCTAACGAGTCTAAACAATCACTCAGAAACTCTTCTTCATTTCTTGCAGGTAGAATTACTGATACTTTGGGAGGATCATCCAAGTCAACAGTCTTGTTCAAGTAGGGAGTCTTTGTGAAAGTAGCAATCATGGATCGAAGTAATATGATCCATGCCGCACAAACTCCAAACATCGCCCCAGATAAGATATAGTTGATGACATCTATCAATTTACAACTCGGCCTGCTTTTTTATGCTTTGTAATGCTTGTTCAGTTCCACTCTGAATATGTTTCTTTAACATTCCACTAAACATGCCCATCATTCCAGTGAGTTTGATATCCCACGTTGCTGTCAAGATTGATCCTTGATCGTGAGATCGCAGTGATATAATCTTTTGACCATCTAGTATCCCTTTTGTAAACTCTGCAGATATGGTTGATTTTGGCGTAATGACTACTTTTTGAATGCACTTTTGATCACGAAACGCAATAGTTACCTCTCGGATGATCTCGTTACCTTTTCTGCTGATGTTTCGTACTTTTTTTGTCCCCTTCCAGAATATTGGCTCACTGTCAATATCTGATATGATCTCCCAAACTTTGTCACTTGCTGCATTGATCTCAACATCAACCTCTATTCTAGCCACATGCTCCATATCAATTAGATTAAATATATTGTATTGCTAGTCATACTATACTGTGGTGGGCAATATGTCTAAAATCCGGAACCGTAACTCCAGTTCTAATGACAGTTGCCATTCTTCCATCACAGTATAGTTACATACTTGGTACACTAGCGATCTATATGGTAAGCAGTATCATGCAAGGTGAGGTAAAGCCAACACGAGAGTCAAGCGATCAGATGGCTGTCTGAGAGTAGAATTGCTTTCGAGTTCGTATTTGTGTGTAAAAATTACATACAGCACATGTAGAAGACTAGGCTACGATATCAAATGTTCAAAAGACATAGTCAATACGGCAAACAACTAGAGAACGCCATCTTGTCGCTGTACAGCACATGACATTAAAAAATTTACCAACCACTGCATTCTGCCAGGTTCTTTTAACTTAACAGGGGGTCTATAGTTTTCATGCAACATTCTCTAAAAATTTTACAAGTTATAAAAAATGGTTATAACACCAATTGTAGATTATTAGACTGTATGCATATTTCTTACACCATACGCACATTTTAAAGTACAATAAAACGTAGGTGTAATTTCTAGAGGCAAATTGATTCATTGTTATCGTGTTTGATGATTGGACATGGGCACTCAATAATACGCATACAGTCTATTGTTGTTTTAAGTTGCATATAGTGCGTTTCTTGAAATACCAGCATCATAACCCCCCAATAAGTTAAAAGAACCTTCCATTGTTACATGCCTCGATCATGTTTTCAAAGTTTTTTCCATGACCTTGATTATGTGATTTTTGTTCGATCATTAATGAGACTTGTAAATTTCGTCCAATTTGAATGCTATTTCTGCTTTCGATAGGGAACGTGAACCCGCTGTTTGAGACGTGATTTCTGGCCAATCCACCGTTTTTATCAATTCTATTATACCGTGGGTCATTTCTTGTAAAAAGTAATGACTCGTTTGTGATAGATTTAGAATTCCACTGGTGAATACTCTACCCGAATAGAACCCCACTCGTCTCATTGCAAACTCGGCTTTTTGAGGAGTCGTATAAGAGATTAGGTGGTCTATGTTTGGAACAGTTAGTAATTTTCTTGGTGTTCGTTTTCGAGTCCATATCTGCCACGCGGATGGCACGTCATAAGGATTACCCATTCGAATAAAAGAGCGATCTGGGATATCCTCATCTTTGACCAAGTGGAAATACTTGTTCAATCTGGCATGTATGCTCCTCTTTCTAAACGTTCTCGGAACGATGAAAGCGATCTCGTTTGCGTGTTGTGCAGCGTGATTAAAGAATTTGACTGCTAGACTGGCGTTCTTGCCAAAAGGCGGATTTCCTATTACGACTATATTTTCGTGATTCCCTCTAAACAGTCCATTGGGTTTAAAGAAATCGCCTTGTTTTATACCCGCGGATTTGGGATAGAGATCCAGACCTCGTACAGTGTGACCATACTGTTTGATCGGGTTTAGAAACGCACCGTCTCCCGCAGAGGGTTCCACATACAACACGTCCTTGTCTTTCCATCTTTGCAGGACAGTCCTTGTTAGTTTGTATGCCAAAGTATGATTCGTATAGAACTGGTCTACGCGTGGGCCTAGTACCATATCTTCTCTATGTGTATATGTGTATATATAATATAATTTATTTGGTTTGAGATCTAGAGATATTGTACATCGGATTTATTTCTTGTTGAGAATATCTATGTATATGACTTTTCTAACTAACTCTTTTTCTATTCTTTGGGTAAAAAATAATCCAATACAAGCATAAAGAGAAACAACAAATTTGTGTTTGTTTGGTACAAAATCATCAGGTATTTTACATTTGATATACCAAAGTACAAAAGTATTTTTCAAGTAAATCACATAATAACATGTGTGTAAGTATGAATCAGCCTTACGGAAATCAAACGGACTCCATTTGAACTATTTTACCTATAGAAATAACATATACGCTGTCGTCATTACAATATGAATACGTTCATAAAAAAAATACATATACGTTATTTTGATCTCGTTTTGGAAAATACTTTTGCACTTGTGTATGTGAACACGGCCCATATCTTTATCATGTTTTAATGATGATTCTTCTAAATTAGATCTGTGTTCAATTTCAAGGTTTTTTATTTTTTCATAATCTTTTTCTGTTGTCAATTTGAGAATTTATTTGTAATGAGATCTTTTTTATTGATTTGTTCATAATGTTTATAATATATTTTTGTCTCATATGGAGAACTTAATTGAATTTTGAAATATCCAAAAAAGAAATCATCAACAAATTTTATAACAGATGGATTACCTGCATGTGAGAAATCAAGCAAAAAAGTATTCGGAAAAGAAACAAGACATATTAAACACATTCATCTCATGGGTAAGCGATCCCGCGATAACAACAACAAGATGGAAAGATTAAACGGTACGATTGGGGGGGATCGCGAGGTGGCATTTCGTGGTTTAAAGAGTGACAATACCAACTTGATAGGTGGATTTAGAACGTTTTACAACTGTACCAAAAAACATGAGGGTCGTGGTGGCAAGACTCCGGCTGAAGAAGCACCAATCTTGATCGATGGACCCAACAAATGGAAGACGATCATTCAAAACGCCAGTCTCTACAAGAACTCGCTATGACCAATCTCTCTTTTTGTTTATGATATTATACATGTGTGTATGATTAAGCGATCTTTGATTTTCATGTCTAAATTCCCCAGCTCCCGATAACGTAACAGAACCAAAAAAGGAACAGTTGTTGACGAGTCGTCAGTAGATGAATATCATGTCAAATGAAGGAGTAAACGACTTTTCATATCCCACACCCGCTTTTAGGCAGTTCTCTTACATTTACCGAGTTGTACCGCAAGTCCAAGATTAGAATGAAGAGATCGTTCTTGCGGCATCTGAATCGTCGTATAGAGTATGACTTTGTAAGATTAATGCAGAGACGAGTGTTCGTTATCACATTACAGAGGACGAATCGTGCTAGATCTGTTCATACAGAAGAATATATGACAAAATACGCAACATAATTTGCTCTTGTTTGGTATTTAGAAATATGTAAAGACATCAACATGGTAGAGAGTTTTCCAGAGGCTGAGGTCTTTGAGTTTAAGAGCTCAAAGTTGAACAGTCCGACCATATTTGCAGGTTTTGTGGGTGCTGGCCTAGTGGGACCTGTTGCGATAAATCACATCATAGAAGAGCTTAATATGAAAGAGATAGCTGTGATGAGATCTAGATATCTTCCGCCATCGACAGTATTCATGAGAGGGAGGTTACGTCATCCGTTTCGGTTTTATGCAAACGCAGATGGAACAATATGTGCCATAATATGCGAGATAACATTACGGTTGGAAGGATTGTACTCGTTAGTATCAACTATTCTTGATTGGGCCACCTCAAAGGGCTCAAAGGAGATTGTGATACTAGACGGGGTCGCGAGTATGGAACACGATAAACGAGCATATTGTGCTGCAGAAGAAGACCTGATAAGGACAATGGAGGACAAGGATATCAACATGATTCCGCAAGGATTCATAACAGGCATACCAGGAGGAATATTAAACGAATGTCTAGTACGAGAGATTCAAGGGATCGCACTACTTGCAAAAGCAGACAATACATCACCAGACTCTGAAGCAGCTGCAACGCTCATCAAAGCACTAAATCGGTTTTACGAGATGGATATTTCGACAGATATACTATACAACAACACAGATCAGATAAGTACCGAGTTTAACGAATTGTCACAAAAGTATGTGAAACATCGTCAAGAGATAGCAGGCATGTACATGTGACACAACTAGCACACATAACAATAGATTAACAGTGGAGGACTAGAATACAGTACAAACCTGCATTTTCATTACAAGAAGAGATAACAAATCCGTCAAGACTTGTGTCTGAATTTGATCGCATTTGGTTAGTGGCTCGAAATGAACAATCGCCTAATTTTTTCCTAGTGTTTAGTATCACAATTTAGTGTTATCTGTTAGGCCAGAGATAAATTCCGTCTCGGACATCACATATGCGGGAGTAAACAAGAAAACAATTCCGTTCGTGACTATAGAATCTTCAAGATCATTTATATACAAATCTGAAGCAATAGGATAGGTTATTTCATTATGAATAAAAAATGCGAGATATGTTTTGAAGCTTTTACGCCAAGAAAAAGAGTCTACGAACAAAGAACATGTGGTGCCAAACCATGTCAAGACGAACTTGCAAGAAGATATAACAAGCTACAAACAGAAAAGAGATCCAAAGTTCCTAAATCTGTAAATTGCATAATATGTGGTGCCTCGTTCAAACCCTTCAGCCGAAAGCAAAATACGTGTAGCGATCAATGTAAGAAGCAAAAGAGACGATTAGGTTATGTGTATAAAGAGATGGGAGACCATCAATGTCCATATTGCAATAAAGTAACAAAAAAGAAGAGACATGATCAGCAAACATGTGGAAGCAAATTATGTCAAGCACAGCACGAAACAATGATGAATAGACAGAGAGAAGCCAAAAAACCAAAGAAACCTTTACTGGAGAGAAAATGCACAGTATGTAAAAAATTATTTCGAACACATCTTCCACAAACAGTTACCTGTGGTACTAGATTATGTAAAAAAAGCAGAAAGGTAAATGGTACATAAACAGATCACTTGAAAAAGTAGAGAGAGATTATCAGAAAGGACAACAAAAAACTATGAACCTTAAAAAAAGTGCATTGAAGGTTTATGGCAATCAATGTGTGAAATGTCATTTAAAGGATTGGAGATATTTAGAGTTTGATCATATAAATAATGATGGAAAGACTGATCGTGATAATGGCCTAGTAACAAGACGCCTATACGAATCACTCAGTAAAAACAAACGACGAAATGATATACAAATATTATGCAGGTACTGTAATCAGCGAAAAACAAGAACCATTGCATGGGATTGGAGTGCTAGAAAGAGTAGAAATGAATTAAGACGAAAGTCAAGGGAGCAGTTAATACGCCTTGTATGTTTGAGATATTATTCTGGTAAAAAGATACCTGAATGTGCTAATCCTGAATGTCGTCAAACAAATGTAAGATTTCTACAACTGGATCACATAGAGGGAGATGGTAAACGAGAACGAAAGAAATATGGTGTTGCTAGAAAATTTTTCACCTATTTAATACTAAATAAATTTCCGTCAAATTTACAAGTCTTATGTTCGTATTGTAATGCTTCAAAAAATAACAAACATGTTGAATATACTAGACCAAACCTAGAAATAACATTATCGATATTGGGCAAGTGGTATTACACATATTTAGAATCAAGAAGAAAATTAACAAAAGAAGAGTTAAAAAATAATATACTGTATGCATATTATTGAGAGTGCCCATGCCCAATCATCAAACACGATAACAATGAATCAATTTGCTTCTAGAAATTACACATGTATTTGATTGTGTCTCAAAATATGTACAAGACATAAGAAATACGCATACAGTCTAGTATGCAAACTAGTGATCAAGATCACAGGCTTATTGGATCTCAAGTCCGATTTTACGATCTTTCGTACCTAAATTTCCCAGCTCCCGAAGATTACACAGAACCCGAAAGCCCCACATAACATTCATAAAGATATGTAGACAAATGTTAGTAATGATAGATAGTAAAACAGTGTTTGAAAAGTCGCTTGTTCGCATATTAGAACATCTAGATGATTTTGAAAGTTGTTCCCACATAGCAAATGATCTAAGTAATGCCGCACTAATGCATGAAAATCCTGATGCGGTCATAGTTGCTGAAACTTTGAATCACATATTTTTCCAATTAGATATGATTGTATCTGATTTTAATATTGGTGATGATGAGATAAAAACATTAAAAAATGATTTATCTACAAATATAAGATTACTGTCAGATTCGTTTAAAAATAACAATTTTGAAAAAATTTATATAAATTTAAGAGACGCACATTATGTTTGGTCTAAATTTCAAAGTCGGGTATTTCAGACGTTAAAAGAAAAAAACCGTAAAGGAGAGAGTGACTAGTTGTCATCGATAACTCCCAAGTATATTGGTGAAGTTCAACGACAGTATAATATGTCAAGACAAAAAACTCATGGAAATAACTCCAAACTGTACGAAGATATCGAGAATGTAAAGTTAGAAATTGAGAAAATCAAGAAAGAGCTTGAAGCATCAATTGAGAAAATACAAAAAGAGTTGTCATCCAAGCCCATAGACAAACAGAAAACAAGCATGGAGAATGTAAAACCAAAGATTATTGAAATGTTCGAAGGTATTGATTTTGTAAAGCACATATGTTATGAAAACGACACTCGTGGTGACGAAATAACTCTGATTGTAATTTACGAACACGACAATTCTATAAAGTCTCGCGACATAATTTTTAAACAGTTTTTTAAACTAGAAGACATATTTCCAGATATTTATATGGAAGTGAGAATTTTACATACTACTGAAGTCGGCCCATACAGATTAAACGACACGACGACCGTTTTTAAGAGGGAGTGAGTTTGCCGAGTTACTATCAAAAAAGCATTGCTAACAAAAAAAAAGCTTTTGAACATCTCAACCAAAAAACCCCAACACATATTGAATGGGAAGTGGTCATTATATTTTATGCTGCATTGCATCTAGTCAACGATTATTTTTATAAAAATGGAATCGAGTTTGTAAAAAGACATGGTGGGAGAATGAAAGCGATAAAAAAAGATTCAAAAATATGTGACTTGTATGAAGACTATCGAATAATGTTTGAGAGAAGTAATGATGCTCGATATGAAGAAAATGTACAAATAACAGAGGAAGATAGAGACGATATGAAAAGGCGACTTTCAAAAATTGAGTCAAAATTATCTGTTGTGTAAGACCGACTCGGTCATAACAGTCATTGGTGTACATCCTCAGATTATTGCGGTTTTAAAAAAAGATAACAAGATCCACAGTCCAAGACCCACACCTATAACAAGTTTGTGTTATTCAGGTTCTTTTAACTTATTAGTGGGTTAAGATGCTAGTATTTCAAGAAACGCCCTTTATGCAACTTACAGTAATAATCGGCAATGGGCAATCTAACCATTTTTCATAACTTGTAAAATTTTTAGAGAGTATTGCGTGAAAACTATCGACCCCCCCCCCCCCGTTAAGTTAAAAGAACCCTTCACAGAACCGCAAACCTGACAGCACCAAAATTAGAGATAATTACAACCGAGCAAGAGACGATTCTGACTAATTTAAATAATTTCCGTATAAAACAGATACGCTCGTACAACATAAATCGAAGAGATCCGTTGATAAAATGCTTAATAAATACTCGAACATAGTATTTGAAGTGTATTTATCGTATATTGACACATCTGGAGGTCCTGAGTATAGTGATCCTGAAAATTTTGTTGTGGCGTCAGTAATTATCCATGATACGTCTTGGCAAAATATCACAAAAGAGATTGGTCAAATAAAGTCCAAATACTTTCCAGATTTACATTCGGATAATGTAGAGTTCCATGTAAAGGATATGTTGAATCACCGTGGTATCTATAAAGAAATATCTCTTAATGCCACATATTCTATACTAGATGATATTTTTGATGCTATATCTGCAAAAGATACGCATCTACATGTTGTTGGAACTATACTTGACAAAAGAAGAAGAGGACTAGATCTTGAAGTATTTGGCTATGTACCTGTATTTGAGAGATTCAATCGTTATTTATCTCAAATAAACCGACATTTACAAAAAGATAGTGAATCTATAGAATATGGGATGGCGATTATAGATTCTGCTGGAAGCAGAGATCAACAACTTCGATCTAAACTATCTCCAATACTGAGTAGTGGTACATCGTACTCGAATTTTAATTATTTGATTAATAGTATACTGTTTGCAGATTCACGATGGGATGATCTAATACAGATAGCAGATTGCGTAGCGTACTGTATACGTAAACATCATAGAACAAACAATACTGATGACATACATTTACAACACTGGGAAAAATATTACTCCATGATTACAGACAAGTTTTATTCAAGGGATGGAGAACATGACGGTTATGGATTGAAAATATTCACAGGAGGGGGGGAGTAAACTCCCCCTTGTCCTCCCTGTGGTCGTTACTAGACGCAACAACCACTCTCACCGATATCTGTGGGATACCAGAGTGATATTACTAGTATTTTATGCTATAAAAATATTGTCTGATTTGGTTAAAGGTATTGGGTCAAAAGATGAGGGATCGTCAAGGAAAATTATCAAAGCCTTGAGAAAAGACATTCCACGTAAATCGAAGAGATGTTCTGCAAGAACTCGCTATGACCAATCTCTCTTTTTGTTTATGATATTTCATGTGTATATAGGATTAAGCGATCTTATGCCTAAATTCCCAACTCTTGATAACTTGACAGAACCAAGATTTGTCTAACGGATATGATATACTTTTATTTAAAAATAATATGTTATAGTTTGTGGTATTAACCTACAAGAGAGCTGGAGTAGACGTAGCAAAGATCAAAACAACACAGGATATCATAGGCAAGATGATCAGATCAACGCATAAAGGAGCAAATGTATTGCAAGGGTATGGTCACTATGCAGGAATAGTACAGATACATGGAGACAGGGTTTTAGCAACACATACTGACGGTGTTGGAACCAAAGTCGTCATTGCAAACATGATGAAGAGATACGACACCATAGGAATAGATTGTATTGCAATGAATGTAAATGATATCATATGCATAGGAGCTACTCCAATATCTTTTGTAGACTATATTGCCGCAAATCGAAACAACACAAAGATACTAGGAGAGATTGTCAAGGGTCTAGTTGAGGGAGCAAAGCAATCGTCTGTACCCATAGTCGGTGGTGAGACTGCCATTATGCCCGATGTCATAGAAGGAGATGGGTTTGCATTTGATCTAGCAGGAACGGTTGTAGGAATGGCAGACAAGTCCAAGATCATTCTAGGAGATAATATACAAGTTGGTGACGTAATAATCGGCGCACACAGTACAGGAATTCACTCAAATGGATACTCGCTTGCTAGAAGAGCTCTATTTGACAGATACTCAATAAGAGACAGAGTAAAGGGTGTTGGACGAATAGGAGATGCATTGTTAGAACCCACACAGATATACACAAAACCAGTCATAGAGATCGTTAAAAGATACAAGATCAATGGACTGGCGCACATTACTGGAGGCTCATTTGCAAAACTCTTACGTCTAAAAAAGATAGGATACGTTATAGATGATCTACCGCCAACACCACCAATAATGAATCTGATACAAGAACAAGGTGTAAAGATAAAAGAGATGTACAAGACGTTCAACATGGGAATAGGCTTTTGTGTGATCGCACCAAAAGAGCATGTGTCAGATATTGTTTCCACATTTAAAAAGTACAAAATCTCTAGTCAGCAGATAGGAGAGATCATACCCAAAGCAGGTGTGACAGTAAACTCTCAAGATATAACTGGTAAATAATCTTCCGACGTGTAGTCACGTTTAGACATGTTGACTATATGTTTGATTTTTGTGAAATATGACACCAACCTAAATTGGACAGATTGATCCTTTAGACCCAGTGCATTTGTAAATTTTACGAGGTTGAATACAACAAGGATTTTAACTGATTGTATAGCCACGAACTGAATTGTTTTCTTGATTACTCTCGCACATGTGGTCAGAGACGGAATTTACCTCTGGCAGAACAGCTAACTCCAAATTGTGACACAACACTAGAAAAATTATTATGTTCGCGACCATACAATATAGTGAACAATGTTAAACTCGGTATATAGAGACGCCATTACGAACCGAGACGCAATACTATCGGTAATCAAAGGCGTCAAATTTGAAGAGATCAAAAAAGAGGCTAGAACTAGATGGGTCGAGTATACTCCAACAAAAGAGTCGATAACGACAGCTGGAATAGATAGTAGTTTCAACAATACAAAGTTTCAAGGAATAGATCTCTGGGCAGTTACTGCAATATCGATCAAAGAGAATGGTGACATACTAGCAGACAGACACGAGTCAGGTCTAGGCTCCGATGTTCCATTATCAAGCATGTCAAGTCAGATGGAGATGGAAGCATGCAAAGATACCATAGATCAGGTTGATCTAGTTTTGATGGATGGATCACTATACTCTCAGTTTATGTCTCGACAACCAAAACTCGATGCCGAGATACTTCGAATAATGCGAAAGAGAGACAACGTAATATTCATCTCAAAGACATCAAATACTAGACAACAGTTTGCCAGTATGGGCTCCCAAGCAGGAGACATATTTTACTACAATCATGTGACAAAGAGATCAGGATTTAGTAAAGTATTCGTTGAGCGCAGATATGGTCAAGACAAGTTGATCTCGACGACATTTGTTAGATTGAGTGACTCGACTCCGATCATAAAACTCGAATTTTTGGGTGACAACATACAAGATACAGAGATCAAACATGTGATGGATAGAATTGCAAAACATAGTATCGGAGGGTATCCATACTCACTAAAGCTTGCACACAACAAATGTAAAATATCAGACAAGGAACTGACAAAGATGAGTAACATGTTGGGATTGAACAACGAGATCGGATCACGAGAGGTACTGCTATGAGAGTTGGTTATGTGATAGGCGAGTCCACGCCAACCTCTGTTGCTGCACTCACATCAAGACCACTAGCTGTTGGCGAGTATGTAAAGATCATCACAGATACAGACGAGATACTAGGTCTAGTTGAGAGTTCATCGATATCTAGTGCTGCACTAGACGGTGTTCGAAACTTTGAGGAGGCCATAGAAGGAACAGAGATTGCAAAGTTAGATTCCAGAGACAAGTCATACAATGCACGTATCGGTGTACTCGGATTACTGTATGATCTACAGCGAGGTAAATCCATAATTCCAGCAACACCACCAGTTCCAGGCACAGAGATCACCAAACCTACAGTACAAGATCTAGATGCAATGTTTAATCCGGTACCAACCAATTGGGTAAAGATTGGCAAACTGTTACGAAACAACGAGATAAATGCCAAGATAAACTTGGACAAGATCGTCTCTCGTCATCTAGGAATTCTTGCGATGACAGGCATGGGAAAGAGTAACCTAGTATCTCTCATTGCAAAACACATCTCAAGTCTAAATGGAACTGTAATAATATTCGACTATCACAACGACTATACGTCACTAGAGATACCACGAATAAACATAATTGCTGCAAAGATAAATCCCAGACTATTAGAGGCAGAACAGTTTGCCAGTGTTTTAGAGATAAGAGAGAATGCAACTAGACAACGAAATGTGATCGAAAAGGCCTTTGGTAATGCACGAAGCGCTACAGACTTTTGGGGCTATCTAGAGACCAACATAGAAGCTGTGATCGTCTCAGATGACAAACGAGATCGTGATCTGCGTAGTGCAGCATACAGAGTATTGAGTATAGTCGAACATGCCAAAACAAAGTTTGCAGATATTCTAGATCCCAATACAAGCAATCCTCTGAGTTTCATCAAAGAGGGTAGAGCCAATATACTAAACATATCAGAGCTGTCTGAAAAGCAAGCAAATGTTGCAGTTGCATTCTATTTGAGTCAGTTATTATACGATAGAAAGAATGCTAGTTTTGCAAGACACGACAACTCTAAACAACGAGATTACCGATTCGCATCTCCAATCTTTGTAATAATTGAAGAGGCACATGTATTTGTCCCAAAGGATCATGATGCAGAAGCAAAGTACTGGGCAGCAAAGATAGCAAGAGAGGGACGAAAGTTTGGCTTAGGATTGGGAATAGTATCTCAGAGACCGCGTAGCGTCGACCTCGATGTACTCAGTCAGATGGGATCATTTGCCATAATGAAGATAATTCAAGAGGATGATCAGCGTCAGATTGCGTCAGCTACAGAGTCGACTAGCAGAGAGTTGTTATCACAACTGACATCGCTGAACATAGGTGACGCAATTCTGATTGGACAATGGAGTAATCTTCCATCACTAGTACATATCGATCAAGTCAAAGAAAAGATTGCAGGTGCAGATCAGAGTGCAGTAGATGCATGGACCAAAGCAGCAAAGATAAACGAGATGGCGACAGAGTCAACGCAGGGATTGATTCAGAAGGATCTATTGTTGAGTTGAGATGTTATTTTCACACATATCTGATACACATCTAGGGATGGAACAGTACGGCCTAGAAGAGCGTTCAGAAGACATGTATCGTTCCTTCAATCAAGCCATAGACATATCGATAAAAGATCATGTAGATTTTGTGATCTTTGCAGGAGACATCTTTCATACGCCCAGTCCAAGTGGAAGGGCAGTAGTCATGATGGCAAATGCCCTAAAGAGACTGAAGGATAATAAAATCGAGTCATACTTTATTCTAGGAGATCATGACATCAGTAGATTGAGAGAGACGCCTATCCACTTTGTGTATAGCAATCTCAGATTTGCAAACTATGTAGGTCAAGGTGAGCCGATAATGCACAAAGATGTCATGATAGCAGGATTGGACAAGATTCGTAGATCAGAGATTCATCAGTATGAAGATAAATTTGCAGCTCTTGGCAAAAAAGCACTAGAGCACAACGGTCACAAGATAATGATAATGCATCAAGGCGTAACAGAGTTTAACAAGTTTGCAGGCGAGATTCAGTCTACAGAGATGCCTGCCAACTTTACATACTATGCGATGGGACACTTGCACGACAGAGATATCAGATACTTTGATCATCTGGCAGGACCTATAGCATATCCAGGCTCTACAGAGATATCTCCCAATGAGAAGATAGGAGATGTTGAAAAGGGATTCTTTATTGTGGACATATCCACAAAAGAGGTCAAACCAGACTGGAATAAACTCGACATCAGACCACAGTTTGTATTCGATACCGAATATGACAATCTTGAAGAGACGATAACAGAGATTTCTGAAAAGATTCAAGGTCTAGAGACCAAACCAATAGTAGAGATAAAGATTCAAGGTCAGAGTATCAAAGCAGATCAGATGCACAACATATTGGCCAAGATAGACCAAGATGTACTGTGTTGTGTTCCACGTGTTGTGTCTGAACAGATCGATAGATCCCAAGTATTATCTAGTAGGCCGTCTGCCATCGATGACGAGTTGCTACGTCTATCCACAGACATACTAGAGTCTAAAGAGTTGGCCGAGTTTGCAATAAACCGACTGTTACCATCTCTGATATCAGGAGTCTCGAGTCATGGTGCAGATGCTGTATGGGAAGAGTATGTGAGGTTCAAAGATGATAAAGTCGATTGAGTTGATCAACTTTATATCGCATAGCAATACAGAGATCGTACTCGCCGATGGCGTAAACGTATTTGTTGGACCAAACGGCGCAGGTAAATCCACCATCATAGATGCAATAACATTTGCGCTCTTTGGAATGCACACCAGAAGCAAGAGTAAGAATTTGATCAAACAGGGCGAAAATAGCGCACTAGTCTCATTAACCTTTACACTTTATGACAAAGAGTATGTAGCTACAAGAAAGATAGATACCAAAGGTACGTTGACGGCAACTCTAGATGAGATTATCGGCGATAAACGAGAGAGTGTTGCAGCAGGCGAACGAAAACAGTTTGGCGAGTCGATGTCAAAAGAGATAGAAGAGATGATAGGACTAGATTATAAGAAACTAGAGATTGCATCGATCGTATCACAGGGTGAGCTGAACTCTATAATAGATGCAAAGCCCAAAGAGTTTAAAGAGCTGGTAAACGCAATAATTGGAATCGACAGACTAGATGCAGCGTCGCAACAGATGAGAGGCGCAGTCGATGAGTTTAACAAAAAGATTCGCGCAAATACAGGATACGTACACAAAGATATCAGTAGACTCGAGAACGAGTATAAATCTAGATCTGATGAACTCGAACTATCAAAGTCTCAGATCAAAAAACTACGAGGCGAAAAGAGTACGATCACGTCAGAGTCCACTCAGATAGAGTCAGATATCAATGCAAATATCCGCAAACAAGATCAGATGGATATTCTGGAGAGACGCAGACTAGAGTTAGAGAGATACATACAACAAAAGAGGTCAGAGGCACAAAAAGAGATACACAAACTAGAACTATACAAGAGAGATCTAGAGAAATCTAGGCAACAGAGACTAGAAGAGATACGAGATCAGATACGAGATCTGGAAAAGCATAAAGGAGATCTGGAGAGATCTAGGCAACAGAGACTAGAAGAGATACGAGATCAGATACGAGATCTGGAAAAGCATAAAGGAGATCTGGAGAGATCTAGGCAACAGAGACTAGAAGAGATACGAGATCAGATACGAGATCTGGAAAAGCATAAAGGAGATCTGGAGGCAATAGAAATCCAGAGAAAGCAGAGCCTAGAAGAACAGATACAGAGTCTCAAGCAACGAGTCAGAGATCTCGAGATATCTGAAGAGCGGCGAATCAGCGATCTCAAAAAGCAGATAGAAGAAGGTGAACATAAGATCCATGATTGTCGAGACCTCTTGGCACGTACAAGAGATGCAGATAGACTAGAATCAGACATGGAAAAGAACGACAAAGAGATAACATATACGAGATACAAGATTCAGCAGCATAGAGAAGAGATCTCATCATACAAGGAACAACTAGACCTTGCAAACAAGCTGCATCTAAAAGAAGGCAAGTGCCCTGTGTGTAATTCTACGGTTGATAAACTCAACCCTCTCTTTGATGAGCAACATATCGAGTCAGAGATCGAAAAAACCAATCAATTGATCGTACAAGGCGAAGCTAGTCAGATGCAATTGGATACGAGACAGAGAGAGTTTGTAGACCAGTTACAGAAAGTAAAGAGTGCTCAAGACATACTTGCTACATACAAGATAACATCTATGGATGATCTTGCTACACTCCAAGCTGATATCGATGCCAAGACAGAGCAGCTAGATACAGTAGATACACAAGCTATTGACAAGGTTCAAGCTGATATCGATGCCAAGACAGAGCAGCTAGATACAGTAGATACACAAGCTATTGACAAGGTTCAAGCTGATATCGATGCCAAGACAGAGCAGCTAGATACAGTAGATACACAAGCTATTGACAAGGTTCAAGCTGATATCGATGCCAAGACAGAGCAGCTAGATACAGTAGATACACAAGCTATTGACAAGGTTCAAGCTGATATCGATGCCAAGACAGAGCAGCTAGATACAGTAGATACACAAGCTATTGACAAGGTTCAAGCTGATATCGATGCCAAGACAGAGCAGCTAGAAGAGAGTTATGCAGATACGATCATCGAGATCGATTCACATGCAGCTCAGATGGCAGACGATATCAAACATTTAGAGAATGAGACTCGTGGATTCAGTATCACAAAACTCGAAAAACTACGACAAGAGTTAGAGTCCAATAGATCTAGATTGACGGATATTGAAGGACAGATCGGCGCTACTGATCAAAAGGTGCAATCAGCAGAGGAATGGATCATAACCATTCAACCAGTTCTTGGCGAGTTAGGGATTGTTCAAGAGTATGTTGGACTATTAGACAATATCAGTAATCGCGTATACTCGAGGGATGGTCCTGTTGCTCAAAGTCTTCGCTCATGGGCACTAGAGAACATATCTGCCAAAGCATCAGAGTATCTGGCACGTTTGAACACAAAGATCTCACGAGTATACTTGTCAGAGAAGGCAAAGAACGTATCCATTACATGTTATATGATGGGCCAGACTCTGGATCTCGCATCGTTGAGTGGCGGTGAACGTGTAAGCGTTGCACTAGCGCTACGACTTGCCATGTCTAGTCTGCTCGGATCTTCTAGACTAAACTTGATGATCCTAGATGAACCAACGACTCATCTAGATGCAGAACGAAAGAGATCGCTAGTAGGAGTGTTAAACGAACTTGCAAATATCTCAAGTAAAGATACAACACAGTTTATCATCATAACACATGATGCAGAGATATTTGAAGACTCGAATGTTGAACAGATATACAAGTTTGAGTTTGTTGGAGGAACCAGCGTCGTCAATTCACCGTCACTAGCCCAATCATCCATGGATGAACTATACAAAAGTAGTCATAACTACCAGCAGTCTCAAACGTATACTCGAATGTACCCCCAGGAGGTATCAGACCAGAATCAAATAGATCAGTGATATCTCGGACTGAGCCACTATTTACTGTATGAGCTGCAATGTCATCGTTGGACCATACCACTGTAGTCCCAACAGAGACGACTTTTTCAAATGGCAGATAACACTCGTTTGTGGCTTGACAGTCAGGGAGAGCAGAGTCTAGTGGCATCGATACTGTGTTTAACATCATGGATTCTGTATCCATAGATTCTACAGCCATAGATTCTACATTGCATGGGCCTAGATTGTGTATCTCTACTCCTGCCGACTCGACGACACAACGATTCTCGTATGTGACTCCATCTATGCCACATACAGGAATAACCGTATCACACTTTGAATCAACACTCCTAGGTTGAATTACATCGTCTGGAGATGTCATGATAAGAAATAGTGACACTCCAACTAGAATACCAACTGCCGTTATAACTCCATATGAAAAGTTCATCTCAACCACCAGTAAGTTTTGCAAATTTTTCATTCTTGCAGAGTTTCTCCATAAACTCAATGTTAGAGAGTGCAATTATAGCAGAATCTGATACTGGCTTGTCTGGATCGTCAAGAGCTCTCTCCAAGACATCTCTGGCTTCTTTGGAGCCTACAACACCCAGAGCGATTGCTGCTTCATGTCTTACAAACATGCTAGGATCTTGGAGTGTTGCTTCGGCAAGAGGCCCTACAGAACTAGAATAGCACATCTGACCGAGAGAGAATGCAGCTTCATGTCTTACCAGCTCGTTGTCATCATTCTTTAATACGCGTGCAATATGTGGTACCTTGTCTTCGCCGCCAAAATCGACCAGAATGCATGTAGCTCTTGTTCGAATTACATAGTCTGGATGATCCAAGAGCTTGACAAAGTATTCTGTATCTCGTCTCTCGTATCTAGACTCCATCTCTGCAAACAATGCAAGTCTATCATCATTAACCATCTGCAATTTACATTTAGAGACTGCGGAGGGATATATTAGGCTACGCTAGTCTATTCTGGAATCTTTAGTTCTGATCTTGGCGACACAAGATGATCTTCATAGCACTCTGCCTAGTATCTGTACTTGTCGATCTAGTCACATGTGAAGACGAATAACAGCTTCTAATACCTATTTCATTTCGCGGTTCTGTTCAATTGACAGGGGTTGGCATTTTCTGCACAAAATTCTCGAAACTTTGCAAAATATGGAAACGGTCTCACATCGACTAGCGTAAATTGTTGCTGTTTTGAATCTCATACTGTATGTTCTGAGATAACGTCATAACGATCTCAACCCCGTTAATTGAACAGAACCGATCTCATAAATATGTCCAGAGATGATAAACTCTGTGGGCCGGTAGTTTAATGGCAAAACGATTTGTTGTCAACAAAGAGAGTACGGGTTCGAATCCCGTCCGGTCCACAACCTTTAATTATAGCACATATACACAAGATACTGTTGACAACAAAGTTAGTTCTGCCATTGAACTAGCCCTCTTTTTATTTTGATGCAAATTTGACATGCAAGTTGTTTCATAACCAAAGTGTGTCTTGTTGCGTATTCTATTTTTGGTTAATTTTTTACTCCTCCACACATACACGAAACCCGCAATAACTCGGAGAATTTAGTCAGATCTGACCCATCATATGTGCCTAAAAATGACTTTCAGACTGTATGCGTATTTCTTACATCATATGCACATTTTAAGGTACAGTAAAACACAGGTGTGATTTCTAGAGGCAGATCGATTCATTGTTATCGTATTTGATGACAGGACATGGGCACTCTTAATAATACGCATACAGTCTTTTCGTATGAACTCCCAAGTACATGTTTGGGAAAACCATCAATCACTTAAATCAACATTAGAAAAACAGACGTGGGAAGAAATAGATAGTCATATTTTTCATCTAATTCGTTTTTAGATAGAACAAGTCCACTTTTCACATTCGTTTCATCTAAAAAGCTAGTCAGTCCCCCCAGTTCTCTATTATCCACTCTGTTTCTATATTTGACTTCTATAGGCATCTCAAAATCATTTTCAGTATATAGAACAAAATCAACTTCTCTGCCTTTTCTATCCTTCCAAAAGAAAACATTATCAAAGTAATCAAACGCTAGTTTGTTTTGTGCGAGTGAGAATGCCAACATTATGAGATGAGTAGAGACAATACTTTCAGCCATCTTGCCTTGATTGATTTTCTCACTTAGGAACTTTTCAGATATCTCAAATGGATTATTTGTACTAAACCAGCTATTGAACATGTGTAGGTAAAACGGATCTTGAAAATAAATTTTTTTTTCTTTAGTAAATAATGGAGACTTTCTTTTTTCGTTGTATCTGTGAATGATGTTAATAATTGGAAAATCTTTTAACAAGAGTGCATAATTTTGAGCAGTGTCCCACTTGTTAAGATCAGCCAATTTTCGCAAATTGTTCCAAGACGTACTAGAACCCAAGCTATTAATTATTGCTCCAATAAATTGTTTTAGCAACATCACATTTCTTAATTGACCCCAATCACCTTTGATTCCATCTAAATAGCTTGCATATATTTCAGGAGGAATAAAGTTAGTTTTAGTCTTTCCGTCAACTATTTTTGGAGTTCCTCCAATTAACATATACTCGTACAAATAATTATTCAAATCGTTTATGAAATTATTATGTAACATATCAATCTCTTTTGGGATTTCCTTGGATGATAATTGTAAGAGAATATCTTTTCTATTATTGGAGGACAATAGTTGTTGATCTTTCATGAACTGTTTAATCTCTTTATCTTGTGTTCCCACAAACTCAGAGAATTTCATCGGAGTCAATAAATGGTCATAAACATCCGTAGCCCTTCCACGTCTACCAGGTAGTCGTTCAACAGACTTTGAGATATCTACAGCGCGTGAACCTGTTGCAAGTATAGTACAATTTTCAAGTTGGCCAGTATCAATCAACCACTTGATTCCTTTTTGCCAGTCGATAATTGAAGACACTTCGTCCAAAAAGATGTATGATCTATCAGTGTTTCCGTATTTTTTCCTTAGTCTCAAATAAGACTCTATAACAGCCACTAGATCAGATTTCGAGTCCATTAGATCAAACGAATAGTAGAAAATATTCCATGGCCAAATTCCATCTCTCAAAAAATCTCGGATTTGGAGTTTAATCATCGTGGTCTTGCCGACCTGCCTTGGTCCTTTCAAAGTGTAGACAACCGTATTATCTGGTTCAAAATCATATGTAATCTTGTGCCTCAAGTGAGGATCGTATCTCATGGATCTCTCCCATTTCACTACCTCGTCATCTTTTTCGATGTTTTCTTTTGCCTCCCACCATGGATTTGATGCTTTTATTTGACGATAATCTATCACGATTCAGCAATAGTAAAAGTGACTTATATAGTTGTGGATAGCTAGGTGTCAGTTTTTTATATAGTTGTGGATAGCTAGGTGTCAGTTTTTTATATAGTTGTGGATAGCTAGGTGTCAGTTTTTTATATAGTTGTGGATAGCTAGGTGTCAGTTTTTTATATAGTTGTGGATAGCTAGGTGTCAGTTTTTTATATAGTTGTTGATAGCTAGGTGTCAGTTTTTTATATAGTTGTTGATAGCTAGGCAGTCATCCCAAATGTGCTGCTTCGTAGATTCATTTCGGGGGTGTTGTCCAACGAGCATTAACTCTCGAAAACGCATCTGTAAAAATGGTTTTGTTCAATTGACGGGAGTTGAGATCATGATAACGTTATCTCAAAAGACGCACAGTATGTGACTCAAAACAACAGCAATTTACGATAGCAGATATGAAACCATTTCCATATTTTGTAAAATTTTTCGAGAATTTTGTGCAGAAAAGGCTAACCACGTTAATTGAACAGAACCTCATCAGTTAATTAATAATGGACTGATTAACTCTCGTGGATAATGAATGCAACAATTGGAGAGAAAGTACCAAATCTAGGAGTCTCAACATGGGTACAGGGTGCACCTACCAACCTTGATCAAGAGAGAGATCGTATAGTTCTAGTCGAAGTATTTCAGGTAAACTGTCCAGGATGCTTTATGCATGCGCTGCCATCTGCAATCAACATATACAACAAGTATCGAGATGATGGAGTACGTGTACTTGGTCTAGCTACTGCGTTTGAAGACTTTGATAAGAACACACTAGAGAATTTGAAGTTACTTGTAGAGACAGGTAGTGTTATTGGTGAGACATATAATGCGCTCTCGGTGAATGGTCAATTAAACGGCGACAAACTATCATATAAAATTCCATTTCCTTTAGGGATGGACAATCTAATCAAAAATCAGAATGAACCTACTACAGACGAGATCACTAAACTCATTCTGCCACAGATTCCAGACTTTGACTCTCAGCCCAAAGAGTATCAAGATCAGATTCGTGCCAGAGTTAGAGACTATTTAATGTCCAAAGAGTATAACGCAGAGACCTTTGAACGTTTTGCTCTACGTGGAACACCATCTAGCATTCTTGTAGACAGACAGGGCATACTACGAGACGTCTCTTTTGGGCAGATGAATCACATTGAGCCATTGATCAAAAAGATACTAGACGAGGACTAGAATCAGCACCGTCACAACTCTACAATCTCATGTTACAACAGTAATAACCGAGCTAGTAGGATCATATCCTGGATCAAGTTTTTGTTTTGGATTCAATGTTGTGTCGTGATGACATGGTTTGTTACACACAGGACAAAACTTACGATCAAGCGTAATGCATTGACAGATGTGGTTCTTTACATAAGCTTGTGCGGCATGATTCCATTCACCGGTTCCATTACAATATACACAGAAACTACCAAATATTGAACCAGATCCTTTACAGAGATCACAGACGTCATCAGACATATTCATGATATGTATTATATCAATATAAAGTGAGTAGTTTTAGTTCCGTGGTGTGGAATACAAAAAGTAGCATCCCCTCATTTGGCATAATATTCATCTCCTGATCACTCATCAATAATCGTTGTTAATATACTCATTATGCGGGAAATTTGTATTCATGTTTGAACACGAGATGTTAGATCGAATTTGAACAGACATGAAGGATAGTGTTGCTCATGAAAGCGATATTCGCCAGCATAATTATCAGTAAGTCTTACTATGTCAAAAGTCTTGGTTTGCTACTAACCCAGATTACTGCATTCCAGATAGGTTAGCATGTCAATTCTATGACTTGTCAAAAACAGGTTCAGTTCAATTGACGGGGGTTGGCATTTTCTGCACAAAATTCTCGAAACTTTGCAAAATATGGAAACGGTCTCATATAGACTATCGTAAATTCTACTGTTTTGAGTCTCATAGTGTGCGTTCTTTGAGATAACGTCACAACGATTTCAACCCCCGTAAATTGAACAGAACCCTGGCAAACAATTTTTGAATCCAACGAACCGATATGCCCATCTGTTCTGCAATGACAGAGTTCTTGGTTCCTTTGTTCTTTTCTCGTACAATGTATTGTACTTTTTGTTGATCTAATTTACTCATTCTTCGAATTCGCTTCTTGCCTACATATTTCCACCTCCCATCATAGCTGCGTACACGCTTTTGACACTGCTTGGAACTTGCACCTACATTCTTGATTGAGGGGTGAACTACTTTCCGGATCTTACAGCCAGAACTAAAAAGGAAAACACCTATAGCAGATAGACCTGTCAAAAAAAGAACAAAACAGATAGTTGAACCCGCAAAGTCTATGTATGGTAGACCGTATGCGTATTTCTTACATCATATGCACATTTTGAGGTACAATAAAATACATGTGTGATTTCCAGAGGCAAATTGATTCATTGTTATCATCTTTGATGATTGGACATGAGTACTCTTAATAATACGCATACAGTCTATTAGTAAAATACATAATCCCCTAATCTGACGATACATGCAATGAGTATCTGCATAGAGTTAGAACAATATGTGAAAGAAACTAGTTGCCTACAGATGACGCGATTCGCTATCCATTATCCATTATCCATTATCCATTATCCATTATCCATTATCCATTATCCATTATCCATTATCCATTATATGATGACACAAAGTTTGAGGGGTGCCTCTAGATGGGCACCTCAAAGGCATCAACCTTTGATGAGGTGCTATCAACAATACGAGCATCTGCAACGAGTACCTCTGATCTCGGTAAACGATTCGAGAGACTGACCAAAGACTTTTTCAAGATAGATTCCATGTATAGTAGACGATTCAGACGCGTCTATCTGTGGTCAGAGTGGCCCAAACGAGACGGCACAGATACGGGAATCGATATCGTGGCAGAACAGTTTGATGGTACACTCTGTGCTGTACAGTGCAAGTGCTATGATGACTATGCCAGTCTAGACATGAAGTCGGTTGCCAAGTTTCTGGCCAAAGCAAACTCGATCGGTATAGAGAACAAGATTCTAGTGTATACTGGCGATACATTTACTAGTCATGCACAAAAGTTGTTGCTTGATTCCAAGTGTTCCATAATAGATCAAGAACACTTTCGTAGTTCTAGTATCGATTGGAGTGATTATCCAAAACTTGTACGAGTCAAAGATCAAAAACAGCTCAGACCTCATCAGGTATCTGCACTAAAAGACGTGATAGATGGATTTCAGAGGCATGATCGTGGTAAACTGATCATGGCGTGTGGTACAGGCAAGACTCTAACAGCACTGCACATTGCAGAAGAACAGGTTGGTATAGGCGGTATAGTACTGTATGTTGTACCTTCTATCTCTCTGATACTACAGAGTATGCGAGAGTGGTCCGACAACGGTACCATACAACATAGTTACATGGCTGTATGTTCAGATAAATCTACAGGTGAAGACGGTTCCATAACAGAACTAGAGTCACCGGTATCTACAGATCATACGACACTACGCCCCTACATTGTATCACGACCAAAAGATGCAATGACCGTAATATTCTCTACGTATCATTCTATAGACGTTATAAAACAAGCTGCAAAAAATATACAGTTTGATCTGATATTATGTGACGAAGCCCATCGTACAACAGGAGTAGAAGACAAGTCGTTCTTTACAGCTGTACACAAGGACACAAACATACACGGCAAGAAACGACTCTACATGACTGCTACACCTCGTGTGTACAGCGATATTATACAAGCCAAGATGGGCAAGGTAATCTATTCTATGGATGATGAAGAGAGATATGGGCCAACATTCCATAGACTGAGTTTTACAGCTGCAGTACAACAAAAGGTACTCTCTGACTTTAGAGTCAAGATTGCAATCGTACCAGCTGATAAAATAGACGCACAGTTTCAGCAATCGGTAACAGACGAGGACCACTCCATACCGTTAGACGAACGTACGTTACTAGCAGCTGTATGGCACGGCATACAATATCCCGATGATAATAAAACACCAAAACTGTTACAACGTGTTATTGCATTTGCAAATCGTATAGACCGTTCTCAAATGTTTGCAGGCGAGATAACCGACGGAAACAACATTGATCGTAGTTTTGCAAGTATCGTATCCCAGTATGAAGAAAAAAAGAACACGGGACATAAAGTCCAAGTCAAACACATGGACGGCAAGACTAGGGCAATAGAACGAAGAGATAAACTACGTTGGTTAGACGAGAGTACTGATGATCCCAACACTTGTAGAATAGTCTCTAATGCCAGATGTCTATCTGAGGGTATAGATGTACCTGCTCTAGACGGTGTAATCTTTTTAAATCCGCGCAAGTCTCGAGTCGATGTAGTCCAGTCTGTAGGTCGAGTCATGCGTAGATCCGCGGGTAAGAAATATGGCTATGTGATATTGCCGGTTGCAATCCCAGCTGGTGTCGAATACCACAAGGCACTAGACAACAACAAGACCTTTGCTGTCGTATGGCAGGTACTAAACGCACTACGTTCACATGACGAGTCGTTTGGTGCCGAGATCAACAGTCTGATACTAGACAAAAACACAGAGAATACGAGTCCTACTCCCAGAATCAGTGTATCTGTTTTAGATGATACATTTGTCGAGAGTGAACCGATTACAAAGTTCTTTGATCATGTAAAGTCTCAACTGGTCAAAAAGGTAGGAGACGTAGACTATTATGACAAGTATGGTGAAAAGATTGGTTCTGCAGCTAGTACGATACAGTCTAGAATCGAAAATCTGTTAAAGACAAATGATACCATACAACACGAGGTATCTAAATTTCATAAATCACTACAAGATCTGATAAACGATACCATATCTGAATATGATACTGTACAGGCCCTAGCACACCACATGGTACTTGCTCCTGTATTTGATGGACTATTTACAGGACAGTTCACATCATACAATCCGATATCTAGAGCATTTGAAGATATCATATGTACCATGGGACTACGCGAAGAGCTCGAGATCCTAGAAGAATTCTATGATGAAGTACAGCAAGAGATCAAGAACATCAATACAGGTACAGCAAGACAAGAGTTCATCAAGAGAATATATGGAAATTTCTTTGAATCTGCTGATAAAAAAGGAACAGAACAACACGGTATCGTATACACACCTGTACAGATCGTCGATTTTATAATACATAGTGTACAGTATATTCTCAAGAAGGAATTCAACACCGAATTTGCAGACAGACAAGTCAAAGTTCTAGACCCATTCACAGGTACTGGTACATTCCTTGCACAACTGATAAACTCTAGATATCTGGGTGAGAACATTTACGAAAAGTACAAACACGATCTATACGCAAACGAACTGATCCTACTAGCATATTACGTTGCAACTGTAAACATCGAGACGGTATATTCCAGTGTACGAAACGGACACAGACATGTTCCGTTTGATGGCATCAGTTATACCGATACACTAAAGATAAATCCACTATATCGCACAGACGAGAGACATAGAGTACAGCTCAAACCATTCACAGGTCAGTTCAAACAGGCACACGAACGAGTGCATGCTCAGAGATGGTCTCATCTACACGTGATAATGGGGAATCCGCCTTATTCAGTAGGTCAAAAAAACGCTAGTGATGAAAATCCCAACATAAAATATCCTGAATTGGATCAACGTATTAAAGATACATTCAAACTAAAAACCAAAACAGTCAGAGTAACGTCACTGTATGATTCATACATTCGCTCAATCCGTTGGGCGTCTGACAGGATAGGCGAATCAGGCATAATTGGCTTTGTAACCAACGCTAGTTTCATTCGTTCTCCATCTACTACGGGCGTACGCGCCTCACTCCACGAAGAATTCACAGACATTTACTGCTTTGACCTGCGAGGAAATGCACGAACACAAGGCGAAATACGAAAGAAAGAAGCAGGAACAGTATTTGATTCAGGCTCGCGCGCACCAGTAGCCATCACAATACTAGTCAAAAACCCAAACAAGAAAAAACACACCATACATTACAAAGATATCGGCGACTATCTATCCAGAGAAGAAAAACTAGACACAATATCAAAATACAAATCCATCCAACACATCAAAGACTGGGATACCATCACACCCGACAAGCACCACGACTGGGTTGGTCAACAAAACGAAGATTTTGAAAAGTATGTGGAAATGGGCAACAAGAATACTAAATATGGCAAAGAATCATCTTCAATATTCAAAGTATACTCGCTAGGTACTTCAACTAATCGTGATGCTTGGGTTTATAATTCTTCTAAAGAAGTTCTAACAGACAACATGAAGAGACATGTCGATTTTTGCAAAACAATAGATTTGAAAAACATAAAACTAAATCCAAAAATGGGAAAAATAACTAGAGGTCTAAAAAACAAATTAAAAAAATCTAAACCAAAGTTTGATAAAACTAAAATAAGACTGACAATTTATAGGCCATTCTTCAAACAATTTTTGTACTTTGACACAACACGAACATTTAACGAAGATGTTCATTTAATCCCAAAATTCTTCCCAACCGAAACCACCAAAAACCTCGCCATCATCGTCCCCTACAAGTATCACGGCAACCCATCCACGTTCATTACTGATATCACTCCTGATCTACATGTAATCGAAGCATGTCAATGTTTTCCATTATACACATATGAGAACGGTGAGAAGAGAATCAACATTACAGATTACATATTAACACAATACCAAGATCACTACAACGACAAGACAATAACCAAAGAGGACATCTTTTACTATACGTATGGTCTCTTACACCATGAAAAATACAAAAAGAAGTTCGCAAGCAACCTATCCAAAGAACTACCACGAATCCCTATGGCTCCAAACTTCCATACATTCAAAACAGCTGGACGTAAACTAGCAGATCTCCACATACACTACGAGACCTGTAAAAAATATCCACTCAAACCTAAAGCCAAGTTTGGCAAGCTAGTAAAGATGGCATTCCCCAAAGTAACAAAAAACGGTAAAAAGATTCCAGACAAGACACGACTATTCATAAACGGAATCGAGGTCTTTGATCTACCTGAAATAAAATACACAGTAAACGGCAGAACCACAATCGAGTGGGTTATAGATCGATACCGTAAAACAACAGACAAGGACAGTGGCATAGTAAATGATCCGACCGAAACAATGACCGAAGAAAAGACAATATCAATGATTCAACGACTCGTACACGTAAGTGTCGAATCTGACAAGATCATCAAAGAACTATCCAAAGAACCATTTGAACCTAAAGCATGGAAGCCGAAACCCTCTGGTCTAGACAGATACACCAACCCTAAAAACTATCAGTCAAAGTTGAGAGGTTGAACTATCGATATGATGTTTGAGTAACTCGATATCATAATGTGTTGGATTTTATGAATGAAATATCCGCCACAGACTAGATCCACAGTCAGGACACTTTCTCTCGCCATGAATCAACTCGCACGACACGCAGCAGAACTCTATTTGAGGTTTATCAATATCGGGAGTATTCGATACATCAGATGTATTACTCGATGTACCAGATGTCTCACTAACCTGTGACCTCATCACGCCAGAACGAGACTGTTCATACTCTCGAAGTCTCTGTACCTCTCTTTGCAGATTGTCAAAGTCGCTCAGTTTACTTGCTAGTTCTGCCTTTAGTGTGTTTTTCTTCATACCGTAATTTGACACACAGTATTCTATCAAAGAATAAAGTCGCGCAATCAAAGGTCATCTTGGAACTGATGTGACGAATATCTCTATCAATCCAATTTGAATAACGATCTACAACTTTCCAATCTGCTACATGAAACGAAAGAATAGTATGAGCAGCACTATACGGATCTCTTCGGTTTATGTGGGATGATATTGTACAAGACTGTTCTCACTGAATTTTCCTTATGGAATCACATAGTACTTTTTCTGTAAAAATTCTGTCTCATGTAAACCTAAGAGATCCTCACTATAGTCGTGAACATAATAATTTTCCTAGTGCATAGTATCACAATTTGGCATTATCCGTTCCGCTAGAGGTAAATTTCGTCTCTGATCTCACATATGCAAAAGTAAACAAGAAAACAATTCCGTTTGTGACTATAGACACACCATAGGAATAAGAAAAATCGTTGATTCTGGTCTTTTCATTTTGTCTTGTCTTTCCACTTGATATGACCGTTTATTTCATGCTTTTCATACACATCTAGTATATCCGTGCAGAAACTAGCAAGAGCAATATCATTATTCTTAGTCGATCTGTTCAATAAATTGATGAAAAGTTTCTTTGCTGTCTCGGTTTGATTGTAGTTTTTCTTTTTGAAATTGTGAATAGAACATAACACTTGTCCGTTGTCTATTGTAGATCTACCTCCTTTATCTCGCGGTTTGATGTGATCGATATGCATTGTCTCACCATCGGCTTCACTCTTACCACACACAACACATTTGTAACCATCTCGCTCTAGTATCTCTTCTTTTTGTGATCGTGTAAAGTCATGGAGTCTTGCTTTCGGTTTTGGATTATACCGGTATACCCCAATACTGATCTTGTCTAGATATCCTTCTTGATGTAAGATCCTAATCTGTCTATCTGGATCGCGAAATACTTTGCCTGTTCTTTTCTTGTATTCGCTTGTGACCCAATCAATAATCTCAGGATGTTTTATGTCCCGGTCAGGATTGTTCTTGTAAAACTCTAGAACTATGTCACGTTGGGTAATTTTAGTTGACATTGGCTTGACTCTATCCTCTCTTTTGCAAGTTTGTGATACTCTTTTGATATCTCGACACCTATAGCCTTACGCCCATTTGATATTGATTCTAGGACAGTGGTTCCAGAGCCAGAGAATGGATCCAGTATAGTATCTTCAAGATATGAAAACAACTGAATACAGCGTCTAGGTAGTTCGGGAGGAAAGGGAGCTGGATGTCCATTCTTTCTTGAACCGCCAAAAATCCACAGACCATTAGTCCATTTGATAAAATCATCGCGTTGTATCGTTGATGTTCCTTTATAGTCTCGCTTCCACTCGTCTTTGTATAAGACTAGGATGACTTCAACGGGAGCTATAACATGAGGTGCCGAAGCTGATAGCCACGAGCCCCACGCAGTTCTCCTCGATACTGTTCCTTCATTCCAGATTATAGTACTATGGTACTTCCAACCCATATCCATAGCTAGTTTTGTTATGTCCGAGCATATTGGTCGCTTGCCGTTCTTGTTCTTATCTAGTCCCACATTGAGACACAGTCGCCCTGTAGGTTTTGTCCAATACAAAATATTCGAGAGGTACTCTTTTGAAAAATTTAGGTATTCGTCATACGACACATCATCTTGACTTCCTCCTTTGTAAGATACTCCCACATTATACGGAGGAGACGTTATAGTGACATTTATTGACTCTCTTTCTAGTGTATTCCTGTCCAAAGAGTTTGCATTGAGTAGTTTGTAGAGATTTATCTTTGACACCTCGGAACTAGCTTCTTATCTTCAATCAAGAATATCATACTAGGTATTAGAGACATGTCAATTATAGGTTTTGTTGTACGATAAACATGTCTAATAATATCATAGACTGTATGCGTATTATTAAGAGTGCCCATCTCCAATCATCAAACATGGTAACAATGAATCAATTTGCCTCTAGAAATCACACTTGTTTTTTATTGTACATTAAACGTGAGTATGATGTAAGAAATACGCATACAGTCTCCTGTGAAATTTTCAAACATTGTTCGTAGTATGTTTATCTCTGCTGTATCGGCATAGTGCACCTTACTAGTGTACAGAATCAATTTGTCTTGATTTGTTAGGATCACTTGGCGATAGACGTGTTTCTTTGATTTGCCTGAATAAGCTGCTGTTTCATCCTTTGATTTTTTTGGCTTGTCTATCTCTGTCTCGAATCCATCCACGAATATTCTACCACCTCTCTCGCCTGACCCATCTCTTGAACTCTAGTTGTTTTACAGCTAGTGATCTTTTCAAATATGTTCTCTACTAAAGTACTATTGGTCTCTAAAAAGTTCGATACATATGCTAGATGTCGAGATACCGTACCTTGATCTAGATCAAACAAACCTCCGATCTTCCATTGTGATAGCCCACATCTCAGATATGCGATTATCATGAACAGATAGTACTTGGACATGTACCTACACACGTTTCCTTGTGTTACAAAGATATCCGAGAACTGTGGAGTTTTATCTGGATGTTCTTCCATATACTCTACAAACCGTTTGTGTATGTCATCAAATCGCTCTTGTGTCATCCTAACGTACATATAGAAGAGCTTTGGATTGCTCATTATTCTGTTCCAAAACTCTAACAGGTGTTGCGTATCTCGTTTGTTCGGTTTACGTTTAAGTGAACACACCCACATCGATTCTTCAATCTTTTGTTTGGCATGTGCAAAGTCGAGTTCCTCATTCAATTCTTTAACTTTGGTCTTTAATTCTGACTCTAGCTCTAGCTGCATCACGTTCACTAGTTTGGCTAGTCTTCGTTCTAGCGATTGTATCCTTTTGTTTTCTGTGTCAGAACATACAGTAACACACTTCATAATGGCTTCTACACATTACCTATCTAAGCAACTAGGTCAGATTCTGTCTATAAGGATGTAAACCAAATCTCACCGTTTGCGCCTGTGAAAACGAATTATACATGATATCTACTGGATCGATTCAAGACTTTTTCATACCTACAAAATGTTCCAGTTCTGGCACCATGACTATACAATTCCAGAATATTTTTATGTACTTGTGAGCATGAAATAATATGGCAATTGAGAGTAAGATGTTAGAGATCAGTGAGATTGAAGAGTATATCATCTTACTAGTACATGTAAAGGACGAACCCGTACAAGGTAGACAAAAACTCCAATTCTTGCTGTACATATTGGGTGATTCGTACGAAGAGCTTAGAGAGTTATGCAACTTTACAATCAAAGATAATGGTCCATACAGTACAGTATTGGATACGTCTCTAGATCGCCTTATACGTCTAGGTCTACTAGTAGAACGTGATGATAGCATACAATTAGCCGAAAAGAGTACTACATATGCCAAAGAGATCATAGATAAAAAAGACAAGATTTTAAAGTTTCCTGGCATGTTTGACCTAAAGATGTCATTTATATTTACAAAACACAAGAGTACCATAAACGATATCACCATTCCAGAGATGTTATCCTTCATGTACTGTTTGTATCCCGATATGCAAAAGGGTTCTACAACATATGAGAAATTAAAACTAGATATTAAAGAGCATTTATTTTCTTTGCTGTCAAAAGAAAAGTTGACTCTTGCGAGAGTTGGAGAATTTCTTAACATACCAATACATCTGATGATGAAAGAGGCAGGTAAACGTGGATTACTCAGGTTATATCCTTGAAAATATTCGATACGTCTGCACTAGTTGGAATATTTAACGAAGCTAAAAGGCCAGACGTATTTGATGATCTCTTGTAGTTGGGACATAAATTAGCAACTACAAAATATGTGTTGGCAGAGATAAAGGATCCCAACACTTGTACAAGTGTTAAACGATTATTAAGAGAAGATAAACTTGAACGCTTAGAAGAAAACTCACTTCAAGAGATTAGAGACTTTCAACGGACGTATTCAGAATTAGGAGAAGGTGAAACAGACGTAATCTTAACTTGGCAAAAATTAAGTTCCCATCAAGACAACGTTTATTGTATTTTAGATGACGGAAACGCACGAAATGCAGCATCGAAATTAAGTGTAAGATATACCGGCATGATAGGATTGTTGCAGATGCTAAAGACTCGTGGAATTAAGAGTCCAGGTGAGATCAGAGAGATTTTCAAACTATTAAAAGAAGGAGGTTTCAGAATACCAAAACATATTGACATCAATGGGGTTCTTTTAACTTAACGGGGGGTGACGTTGTTTTTAGTGTTTTTAATCAGCGAGTTGAGTGTTAAAATTTCATAACGACCCTGTTTCTCGATATCGTGTGTTATTTCATCTAATAAAAGTCGCACATGTGTTTTTGTAATTAAGATTTTTTACACATTGGTAGTAAAATATACCAAAGTGCAAAAGTATTTTCCAAGACGACACTAAAAGAACGTATATGTGCTATTTATGGATGTACTCATCTCGTAATGACGACAGTGTATGTGCTATTCCTATAGGCAAAATCGTTCAAATGATGTCCTTTTGATTTCCGTAAAGATGTATTCATAATTACACACATACTATTCTACAATTTATTTGGAAAATACTTTTGCACTTTGGTATATATTTTGATACATGATTCGTTATTTCTAAAATTTAATGTCAAATTTGTCAATTTACTACCCCCCGATAAGTTAAAAGAACCTACTAGGGATTGTTTACGCTTGATCTTTTTCCTGTATACGATAATAGCGCCTATTGGTAGTCCCGCATACATGCCAATGTTTGTTAGAATCGTCAACATACCTAATGCAACCAACTCTAGTTCTGTATCTGCATGCTCTAGTACGTGTAATGAGAAGATCATTGGCGTTATTACCAGTTTTGTTATCTCACGAAATGTAGGATATTGGCGCTCCCAATCGGCAACTGTTGGAGAGAATGCATAATATACATGATTAAAGGCAGACATGAATATTGCACCAGATACAGTACTCTGTACATTCTTGTCTCTGATCTCACGCAAGAGTTGAATTTCTGGTCCGAGTTCTGTACCATATGCAGCTGTGGCAACAAGACAACCACCGCCGGTACTAGATTGTTGCGTGTTTGATTCGCCATAGACAACCAACTGATTATCTCCAGTACCGGTAAAGTTTAAGAGAATAAAGTAAATGTCATCGTTTGAGTTTATAGTTGGAGTATAAGACTGACCATTTAACTCGAAGGTTATTTCACCATCAAGTACTTTGATGGGTAGAACAACTTCGCCCACATTATTGTCCAGACTGCTATCGATATACAAAGTCAGCATCTGTTGCTCTTGATCGTATTGTACATCAGGTACGTCAAAGTTTGCAACAATGCTTACCTCAAATGTACTATTATCTCGCATCACATCAAATCGATTAACCAATCCAGTAGCATCAGAGAGTGGTTGAGCATCTGCATCCAACATATGTACAGGCAATATGATGGTGACGATCGAGATTGCAAACATTGTCACTAGTATAGTCATGGCGTCAGATATCGTGGATGACAATTTAGGCAACTTGAGGTATTCGTTTCTTTAACTCTTTGTCATTAAATATTCGTGGATGTGATGGATCAGCTAGAATCACCTCAAACCAATAGTGTTTGCCATCTTTGTAGATAAAGTATGAACCGAGTAGTCTCATGTTGGGATATCTCTCTAGTACTCGTCTCTCGGCAACGATCTTCATGTTATCGTCGGCTTTGATTCTGACTACACCTAGATGTTTAGGTCTTCGTCCACCACGAGGTCGCTGTTTCCTCATACCGCCTGTACCTACCCTCATACGAATAACGACTATGCCTTGTTTTGCTTTGTAGCCCAATCTCCTTGCTCGTTGAATTCTACTGGGTCGTTCGATTCGTGTTATTGCATTCTGTTTACGCCACATTATTGCACGTTCACGTAGTTCAGGGGCGTTCTCCTTCCAGAGTCGTATCCATGCTAGGTCTTGACTACTAGGCATATGAGACGTGATAAAAAACCCTTTAATAATTTAAATGCTCATCAGCCATACACCTGGGAGAGTAGCGATCACGACATCAAAGCATGACATATATGATAACTGCCCGAATATTGTAGCGATCCAGTCATCTTGATCTAGATAAGGTCGAGTTGGATCATACGTTGTGAGTGTTTTGTACAAACCCCATATTCTTTGGTCTAAGCGACAAGATCTAGTATATCATAGTTGTAATAGCAACTCGCATAGCAGAGGTTCATCAAGAGATATTGTTGCAGGTGTGACATTGTAAATAATCATTCACAAGATGCGATCGCTAGTCGGCATGGTACAATTTGAGATTTTTATAAAGTGTATGACAACATTTAGAAGAGTTGACGACCAGATATCTTGTAACGGGTCTTGTAATTGGTCTTGTTATAGTCTCGATGGCATCATTAGGGTATGCTGAATCCTCAATATCGATCATATTGAAAGAGTCTGAATATACTTACTGTCAAGTGTTGTTTTATACTATAGTTGTTGACAAAGTTGCCGTACCTAACGAATCAGCAGTAATTCACATCATAGATACAAACTCGACTTCTAGCAGCGCGATTCCAATACTGATCACAGATACGACCACACATGTACCGGCTCGTGTTCCATTCGAGAATCCACCGTTTGCTCCTGGCAAGTACACTATTACAGCAGAATACGTGAATGGTAAAACTAGTGCCGAGTTTGAATTGGTTGAGTCAGATGTACAATGCATCTCGAGTAATATTCGGCCCATACTTGGTGCTTGGGTCGCAGGTGAATTTAGTGATGGATTTGTCATCGATGCGTTACAAAAATATACAAGCGACACAATGATCGATATACCATTTACTATAAACAACGACAACTTTTACAATATCTACATTCCAGATTGGGTACGAACGCCAACATATTGGTGGTTGAATGGAGTGATAAGCGACGAACAATTAATTGCCATATTACAGTACCTACTAGATGAGTCGGTCATAACCATCAAGGAGACATAGGATGAATCGGTACACAATAATTAGCATAATTGCAATAACAGGCATTGTTGTACCGTGCTTGTATGGAATAGTGAACGTGTATGCTGCTCAGAATATAGAATATCGATGGTATGGGCAATCAGACTTTTCGCTCTTTGAGCTTACTGACAATGGCAGTATAGAATTTTGTAATACAGTACCATTCTGGAGCAACTTTGAACGAATAGAGATGACTGTGCTTCGCAATGATGTTGCCATCGGCACGTTTGCGACAGAATCTGTTGTGTTGGATCCAAACTCATCCGATGTTGTACATGTCACATTTACATCATCGAGCTTTGCAATGTCACTAAATGAGCTCATGACGATCGACTTTGTTTTAGATGGTGGGAGTTTTAGAGTAGATCCTAACGAGTTCACAGTAATTCTAGAGATAGACACCACAATAATTGGGGTAATACCTTACTCTACCGTTACTCAATTAGATATGATCGAATTTGATCAGATGATGAATACAGAGAATCTATCTTGTGACTAACGTCGCTTACTAGCTTTTGCAATTAATGCCAGAGCAACGGCAATCCCGCCAGCAACTATAAAGGCAATCACTGTACTCGTAAACACATTCATTCTTTCCATAGCTGTCTGTTTAGGCGGTTCTAGAACGCAAGTGTCACCTTCAAGTATAGTTCCTGGGCCACAATTATCAACGGATGATGTATCTGGTGGAATTGGAGTCTCTTTTGCAATAACTGGATCAAGTGGTGTGTCGGGTATTGTCGGTTCAGCAGAGTCGAGTGGTGTGTCGGGTATTGGTTCTGTTGGTTCTAGTGGTTCTGCAATAACTGGATCAAGTGGTGTGTCGGGTATTGGTTCTGTTGGTTCTAGTGGTTCTGCAATAACTGGATCAAGTGGTGTGTCGGGTATTGTTGGTTCAGCAGAGTCGAGTGGTGTGTCGGGTATCGGTTCTGTTGGTTCTAGAATATCTTTAGCGAGTACAGTTCCAATGATCTCGATCGTCCGCGAACCGGTCGGAACCTCAACAGATAGTACACGCAGCTGATCTGTGGTTGTCTCTTCGGTTACTGTTGATGGAAGATCGTCAATAGCAACATAATATTGATGATCTTCTCCATCCATTATAGAGTCAAGAAATAATCGCTCAAGTGTAACATCTAGTACCCCTCCATCTCCAAAAGTCGTTACGTCAAAGATTAGTGAGGAATATAGGGAATCAACCACAGCGTCATCAATAGTCATATTTACAGCAGCATATGTGATATTGTAAGACCGATCACCAATATCGATGGATAGTGTCTCGGCCCATGTAGATTCCGGCGCCAACACAATCAAGACCGTCCCAAAGATTACCCCTGCAAGAAATCGCTTGCAAGGCAAAGACAGATTTACATGATCTGACATATCTATCTATTCAATAGCAGGTTTAAAAATGCTAAGTACGTCTAGCGTGCATATTCTATATGACTCCTCGAAGTATCTGAACTATCTTTTCTGCAATAACATTAGCGGCTAACGATTGCGCTTCTTTGGTCTGTGCTCCAATATGAGGAGTCAGTATAACATTGTCGAGTTTTGCCAATCTGTTCTCTAGTGCCGGTTCTTTTTCAAATACATCTAGTGCAGCTCCGCCGAGTCGACCTTGCTCTAGTGCTAGATATAGAGCATCTTCATCGATTACTCCGCCTCTTGAAGTATTGATGATCTTGGCACTACTCTTCATCAACGACAACTTTGTAGAATCGATCATATGATATGTAGATTCCAATAGAGGAACATGAATGGATACATAGTCTGCACTTTGCAATAACGTGTTTAGATCTGCCTTCATCAAACCAACCTCACGTGAAAACTCTTCATCAATCGGAATTACGTCATAACCAATGATATTCATGTTTAGTGCCCTAGCCAACCTACCCAGCCGCTTTCCAATATTTCCCAATCCAACTATACCTAGATACTTGCCTTTAAGCTCAGTTCCCTTTAGTTCCTTCTTGAGCCATTTACCATCGCGTATAGCACGATCGCCGTATGCTGTCTGCCGTGCAAGAGACAGCATCAATCCCAAGACTAGTTCAGCTACTGCATTCATTGCTCCCTCTACTGCATTAATTACTCGAATATTCTTTGATTTAGCAGCATCTTGATCAATATTGTCTAAGCCAACTCCAACCCGCGCTATGATCTTGCACTTTTCTGCGTTGCTGATCATATCTTTTGTGATCTTTGTTCTACTCCGTACAATCACAATCTCAAAGTTTGCAATCGTTGCTAGGATCTCATCAGGCGTAATCTCTGGCTTGTATGTAACATGAAGACCGTTATCTGTTAAAATCTTATTCAGTATTGGATCTACTTCATCACATATCAACACAGATTGATCGAATGTCATACTCTCACGCAGTCTAGGAAATATATAATCTCTACAAACGGACTAGATTCTTCAAGAGATAGTAAATTTGTAGATTTGTCGAGAAAAATTTAGGCGACTAGTTTTGGAGATCCTCTGTGGTGGTGCCAAAAATGGCGAGTGTCTTGGACACTATAACGATATCATCACCATTCTTACCATAACATGCTTCAGTATCATCAACTAGTTTACTAGATATGTTATCAAAGTTGCTGTCATCGCATTTAGGTATCTCAACTATTTTATTTCCAGCATAGTAGAACGGAGTTTGATCAGATGTACTAGTGAATTGTACATAGATTTCTTTGCTTAGTGATATCTTGTCATCAAATGTGATATCAGGCGCATCATCACATCTGTTAGGATCTATAGATTGTCTAAATTGGAGTTGGAGTGCATTTGTGTGTTGAATAGGTATACTTGTATCTTGACCAACTATTAGATCGCCAACATAACAGTAAGGCATATTTGATACTGTGAATGTTTTATTTACTATCCAAGTATCACGGTACAATGTGAGGTAGGCTTTGTTGTCGATATAATATGTCGTGCCAACATCACTTGCGTATGTATCTATCCGTATCTTGTTGTTACTAGGAGTGTATAGATCTATTGTTCTACCTACATTATCAAACAGCATTGAATCAGGGACCGTTATTTCTAATGTAGATTTTTGCAATTCTGATTTCTTGTTTCTTAATTGCTCAACAGTCTTCTTGACTTCAGATAGTTCGTGTTTCAATCTCTCTATTTCATGTATGTGTATAGTTTGATTTGTATTCAAAGATTCTATTAGACTCTGCGCTGCTGATAGTTCAGTTGGAGTGTTTTTGCATGACTCTGCTAATTGAATCAGATGTTCTTTAGTCTTGTTATCTGTATTAAAGGCTATTCTTAGTTCTTCTTTGAACTCTTGTAATCTCTCTTTCCATTGGTCTTTCTTGTTTTTTAATTTGTCTTTTTTGTCTTCTAGTTGGTTTATAGTTTGAGATTTTTCATTTATTTTTTCTTGCAAATTAGTAAGAATAGAAGCAGATGATCCGATTATGGTGGTTGCGGTGATATCTTCAGAGTCGCCTTTATTGTACGGAGCAGGTAGAGTGTTGTCGCTGTACTTTGCAGTGACTGTGTCGCCCTCTTCGACGTATAGTCTGTGACCACCAGAGCTGGCCTCGGGTACAAAGAATACTGTACCTTCAAAGATACCACTTGCTGGATGTGTCTCGGTTACTGTGAGTGTTATTCCACTGGGTGCACTAGAAGACCATACTTTGACCTCAAAGTTGTCTGTAGACTTGGGATTCAAGTTCATGTCTGGATCTATGACACGTAGAACACCTGTAGATGTAGCAGGATAAATTGCTTCTAGCCACTGAACCTCACCAATGTTCCAACGGATTAGAGCAGACTTGCGAACAGTCTCGTCGTCAGAGAACTCGAATGATACCTCGAGTCCATCGTCGTTGTCTGCGGGCAATAGTCCATTGGTTGGTCCTTTACATGTATCACATGTACGACCTGTGACGTCTTTACCATTATAGCCTGTAGAGTTATCATCATCTACGTCATATGAGAATCCTGTCAGTATTACTTCACCTGTAAAGATACCAGTGTTTGTACCTGTCTCTACGAGTTTGTAGTTTTTAATGTCGTCGGATCTTGTTGCGACACGTATTGGATATGGATCCGCACCAATCTCGTCTACTTGGTTTGTGTTGAGGTTGTGATCAGGAGCTGTTATGGTGATGAATACCTTGTCAGTCCAAGTGTATACATTTTGATCTAGTTCTATTGTAGCACCAAAGTTTGACGTGAATACCGTTCTGTCGATATCTTTTGTATTGTCACCAACATAGTCTGCACCTGATGGTCCATAGTCGGTGTACTCTAGCTTGATCTCTTCACCACGTTCCAGTCTGTCTGCACCTATAGCACTAGGAACAGATATGATCACTTGGAATATGCCTGTGCTAGGACCAGTCTCTCTTAGTGAACCTGGTTCTGCATCGAATATACTGTCACTCAGATTCACTACACCTGCGTCCGAGTCCCACTCGATCAGATCGAGTGTATATGTCTCTCGGGTACCGCTATCCAGATCAAGGTCTGGATCGGATAGCGTTACGATCATATCAGAACCCATAACGTATACAGACTTGTCTGTATCTAGAGTACCATTTCGTAGATCAAATGTAGCAGAGTCTGTGACTGTACGTGGGTTGCCAGAAGCATCTGTTGTGTCGTTGTACTGTACGGTAATGATATCACCATGCAAGATACAAGTACCATTACCTGGACAGTCGGTACTGCCAGGTCCATCTGTGTATCTTAGATCAAAGCTCACCTCAAAGACTCCTGATTCAGGAGATGTCTCTGTTAGAGCACCTAGTTGTTCAGAGGTTGGGCATTGAGCATTTTTAGAGTTCTCAAAAAATATCTTTGCAGATGTGTAATCTGTTTGCTTATCAACGTTTGACTTGTCTGCATCATATGCTTTCTTTGCATCATCATAAGCTCGTTTTAATGTACTGTTCTCGCCACTCGGGACCGAATACATGCCACCTGCATGAAGTATTTCACAACTGGTACCGTTGCGAGAGATAGTGATCGTGACCGGGCCGTTGTTGGCTTCATTTTCGATCTCATCCTGACCTACTGGATTCAAGTTGTAGTCAGGGTCGTTTACTTGAACGTAGACTTTGACTGTGCCAGCTGGAAGAGTATTGTTAGATTTGTCTAGTACTCTTGAAGAATTGTCAGAGGCGTCAGCACCAAACGGAACCGGATATACTGTACGATCTAAGATTACAGAACCCGTATTTGTTCCAATTACTGCAGAGTCATCAGTAGTGACTATCTGACTAGATGCATCTCTAAAGTCCAGATATGTTACGCCAATGTCCTTGCCACCTACACTTTCTACTCTCGTTATGTTACCATCTTGGACACATAGTTCTTTTGGTATAGCAAATGAACCGGCAAAGACTCCTGTGCTGGATCCTGTCTCTTGTAGAGTGAATCCTGTTGCACCGAGTCCGTTCTGAATGTTATCAGCTAGGCCACATGTACCTGATTGCCATCTCTTACCATCAAAGGTTACCTCGAGTAGCATTCCTAGTGATTTGCCACCAAGTAGTAGAGACTCGTACATTGAATCTACATCCTTACCAACTTGATCTCTATCTGCATCATTATGAGTACTGTCCATTACGACAGTATAGGTATCAGCACGATCAGGATCTGTATTCAAGTCTGCGTCTTCTAGTGTGATTACGACATGACTACCTACACCGTATGTCTCTGCGTTCATAGATACCACACCACTAGAGGTTGCGATATCTTGTTGATCAGAGACCACAGCTGTATTGCCATTTGCGTTAGTATCTACATAGTTTACTCGTGCGTCAGAGCCCATGATGTCTTCAAAGGCGATGAATTTGACTTCGTTGCCTATTGGTGTGATACTAGTGTATGTGTCAGAATCGTCAACGTTGAGTTGATTGATCATTATGTACTCGAGTGTTCCTGTAAAGGTACTGGTGTTGTCACCTGTCTCTTCTACCTCTACTCGTACTATCTGATTGTAGATACGCTCAGAGGCTTGTCTGCCATCATCATAGAATCCATACGAGAAGAAATCTACGATTATGGGATATTCTTTGCCTTCAGTGATAGTAAATGATGGTGTTGTGTGGCCATTTCCGTCTTTGATTATTATTCCCAGTGTGACTTGAGCGCTAGTACCGACCTTTAATAGGAATTCAGAACTAGATAGTGAATATGACAGAGTCTCGTTGTTTCTATCTTTGACCATAAAGCCGGTTATGTCTCTAAGGCCAGAACGAGTATCGTATGTGGAGAGTCTACTGTCGCTATTGTCTAGCAATGTTTCAAAGTAAACAACATCTCCTGCACTGTTGTGTATGTTTAGATCAACACGCATGTTGTTTGTATCAAAGACGTTAAAGTCATAGTTGAATAGATTTCGTCCTGTAAAGTTGCCTTTATTTGAACGGTCATCGTTGATCGATTCGTGTAGATCTTCTACCGTACCTAGTGGAATAGCAATCATCCCTCCAATAAAGGCGCCGGATGCTACTCCAGCAAGTCGAAGTTCTTCTGTATCGAGAATATTATTTGTACCGTTCCATGACAGTATGCCTCTATGACTATCATCGACTCTAAAATCTAAGTCACGTATGTATGTCCTATCATTTGGATCTATTGGATATTTCTGCCAAGTGGAACCTGGCTGCGTATAAGCATGTGCAGAATTGTCTTTACTGTCCATCAGTGTACGTGGATCACCTGTCATAAATGTTGGAATTCTTGCATCTGGATTAGATACTGTTTGATCGTCCTCTGCATCACTGTCTTTGTTTTGATCTGCATCGACTATGGTTAGGTCGATCTTTTCACCAGAGTTCCATATACCGTCTGCGATATCTAGGTTTACTGTGGCAGTGGTTAGTCGTACGTTTACGGCTACACTCTCATCACTATATGTGATCTGTGTGTTTGTACCTCGTGGTGCGTTTGACGTTGTCATTATTTTGTTACTGTCATCATGTAGCTCAAAGACACCAGTGTTTGGTCCTGTCTCTTCAAGAGTAATGGTAGTGACAGCATCTAGTACTGTACTACTCTCGATCACTAGCAAGCAATTATCGTCACAACCCAGATTAGTTGATGTAGCAGTAAATGTTTCAGTGCCATTACCTTTGTAGGTAATTGTCTGGGCGCTATCTACTTTAAATTCCCAAACATCTTTATCGGTTGGATCGATGTTTAGTACATGATCTGTTACAGTTAGATAGACACTTGTGCTTTGTGGATAAAAGTTACGATCAAGTTCGATTCCATTGTTTGTAGATGTGTCATATGTCACGGTTACTGTTTGATGATTTCCAGCCTTGTGATAAACAACATCAACTTCGTCTCCATCATCAAGTTCAAGATACTTTACATATTTGACATCGTCAGTATTAACAACGCTTATCTTACCACTGTTATCTCTTTTATTTGGTATTTCACTCAGAAATCTATCTCTGTGTATTTGTTCATCACTATTAAAATCACCGGTAGTAATAGCACCACCATAATCGCCGTCATTATTACCATCTCTTCCGATATCCGCAAAGTAGCCATACCAAGAACCGTCTGCACCATGTTGCATTGTAAGTTTCTCGTCATTTACAGTAACTCTAGGCATAGCATCACCAGCATCAATTATTAGTGGATCATTTACAATGACCTCCACATACTGTATACCACCAAAAGTGTTGTCGAATCTAGCTCCGTATCCATTTGGATCAGCAGCTGAGACGTATAGGTTTGGCGTCGATTGAGCATATACATTATCATATTCAGGCAGGATAGATCCTACAGCCCCCCCCCCCCACAATAATGAGCAACAGAGTTAGCGTAACTACAAAATTCATTTATTAGTATGATTAACTATTGGCGATTATAAACCTACAGATCCTAACATAAATTTCATCAATAAATTGAACAAATCGTATATCTTGAAATTATATCGTCATGTCATCTCTTATGTGCGATAGAAGGTTCTGTTCAATTGACGGGGGTTGAGATCGAGATGACGTTATTTCAAATAACGCACAATACTAGACTCAACAGCAGAATTTACGATAGCTAGTATGAGACCGTTTCCATATTTTGCAAAACTTTTCAAAAATTTTGTGCAGAAAACGCCAACCACCATCAATTGAACAGAACCCACATTACTACTACAAGACAGAGTTGGCAAGTTACCTCAAGATGACTATTGATCTTTTGGAGTCATTAATCGGAGAGATTTCGCCAGAACCACCAGAACCGATCGCTCCGTGAACGAAGACTTCCCACTTACCTTTTTCCGCCAACACTTGCGATGTCTGTTGTAGAATGTCATCCCACGTAAACTGAAGAGAATCTTGTGTGAGGCACAACACCATACAATGTCACGTAAGCGGTTAGCCTGACAACGATTCTTGCTGTGTGTTGAGCATTTAGGATATTGATGGATTATTTACATGACATACGAACTTACTATCTAGTACGTCTCTTCAGCAGCCTTTGCCGTGAGAATCCTCAACAATTCGTCTCTAATGCTCAGCCCACGTTTGCGACATGTAAAGAAGAACGTAAACAAGATAGACCATGCATCCATGCCGCGCTGCGATGTAAAGTGCAGCGAAATGTTGCGATGTATTGCAATTGGCCGCATGTACAGTTCTGTCTCGTTGTTCGTGGGATCCATTCCAGGATGGTTCACGAATGTAAAGAGATTGGGAGCAGCATTACGCAGCGTCGTCGCAAATTTCTTGTTGCCGAGCTTTTCGTGCTGATCTACAACATCTAATACCTGTGCTATTAAATCCGACACATCTCCCGGCGGTCGTCCCTTGGCTATGTGAAATATCTTTTGTAGTCTTTCGTGCAATATTGTAGTTTCATGGCAATATAGGGCAGTCTTCATTGCATGTTTTGAATCGATCAATATGTGTGACCAACATCTCTGTGTGTCATCATCCGTCTCGTAACCGCAATATCCATCAACAGTCTTGCATTTGTTTTTAAACGGTTTGAAATATTCATCTAAAACCCTCGATCCTCGTGTATCTGTTACACGAACGAGAACTGCATCATCTGTGACACATGTCCACACATATCCACGTTTGCCTGGTACTTTATGTGGCGTTTCGTCAAATTTGACATTTTCAGAACTTTCAGCTGCTTTCCAGATGCCTGAAACATCGTCTTCTATTGCGTTAACGAGTGCAAATGTAGCGTTGTTTATGGTTGCTTTAGATGGACGGTAATCAAAAAACTCTAATTGTTTTTGAATCATTCCTTGTGACATATTGTTGAATAGTGAAATTCCATGATGGACTAGCATGTTTATGCTCATCTCTGTACCCTTGATCTTGGGAATCTTTTTACTAGTATCCCACTCGTATCCGCAACCATTACACGTATGTTTATATCCAACATGCGTATTTATCTCGGTTTTTGGCAGAGGTACATCACGAATCCTACACTGATATGATTTGTTGTACGTGATATCTATGCCATGGCAGCCTGGACACGCTGAATCTATGTACGGGACAGTACCTGCTGATTTGTCCGTCTGCGATACTCCTACGTGATTCTCTTTTTGGCCTACTTTATTGTAATCCTTTGGATCTATATACGCTGCTATTCTTTCTTGCATTGTAGGTATGCTGTTCTTGGATGATGGATTAAACGGACTCTCATAGTATGGCATCTTTTGTTGTAACTCTTGGCTCTTTTTTGCGTGTGTACATGTCTCTGGTTTACATTGATCTGAATGACCGCCCAGTTGTTGCTCAAGTTTACGTTCTAGTTCTGCAGTTCGTAGTTCTCCTTGTAATATGACGCCCCTCTGCCATTCAATCATATCTAGTGTAATGCGAATTATCTCGTCTTTGTCATCGAGTTGTGTATGCAACATTGCGATCTCCTCTCGAAGTATCTTCATCTCTGATTGAGGCATGACATTCATAGTTATGTACTAGTATTTACACAGATCAAAAAATAAAGTTGACACAATGGTAAGCCAAACTAAACACTAATTTTTTCTAATCATGCAGATCGACATGAATTGCATACGTTATCTTGCTCAAAACACCACGAGATCGTTGTCAGCCTAACCGCTTACAATGTCACAGTTTACATCTTTATTAACATCTAAAGATTTGTTCCAATTAGCGTTGAGTGGATCTGAAGAGATATGTCCTTATTGTAGTACATCGAACGAATCACAAACTATCTCAAAGAATAGTCGCATGTAGGACTCATTTCTTAGATATTTGTGATACGAGAGATCTAAAATGAACACAGTACGATCGTTTAAGATTAGTTGTGTATTTTATGAAAGGTGTTTCACGCTCACAAAGTTCAAAGATTTAGACTAGATAAGAGATAAAACTAATGCGATTAGGGATATCAGGTCTCCAAACTTGCTGATCGATAACACAGTAAAACAGATACGAAATTCGAACATATTGAGATAGAATCGATTGACTTTCAATCAGTTTCTGATGTATCTCTTCATTTTTTGACTGATTTCGGACATCAAATTCGTACGTAGTTCAAGGGTCATTTGGTGGCAATGAATACCAAATCGCCAAAACTAATTTGGGATGATAGTGTAAGAAACAGTATGATGGAAGTCTTTGGTAGTTCGATCTCTAGGGATGGTATTTTATCCCATATTACGGGGGTTGCTAAAAAGGATGACGATACTCTTGATATTTGTTTTAAGAAAAGCGGAAAGTGCGCATATATGAGCTGTGTCAAAGAAAATAAAAGATACAAAGGCATCTATGTGGAGGAGATACTTTTTGGCTAAAATGAAAAGTACAGAGCCAATCAAAGTGTATCCTGACTCAACAAAAAGTTATTCACTAGAAGGAATACTCAAGATCATTGAAAAGATCGAAGGCGGAGACATACTCAAGAGGATTGACGATCCAAATGAAAAAAAGTTTGTAGAAATATTGAGGGAAATAGAAAAGGTTAGAAAGGAACATCCAAAAACAGAACATGCGGAAGAGATACAGTTTGAAAAGTTAGAAGAAATGGCAAGTAAGTTAAAAAACCATAGTTTAGATACCCATGATAGAAATAGGATCATGAATCTTATTCTAGAGTCTAACGAGGAGTATAAAGTTAGGAAAAACGTCAAGCATAGAATCTCTGATGTGATTTTATACATTTTGTTTGCTCAATCATCATATCCAATTCATGGCAGAATTACGATAACAAAACAAGTGTTCTTGACAATCAAAGAAGTACTAGGAGAAGAAAATGTGGAAAATCCTAAATTTGTTCCATATAGGTATGGACCATACAGCTTTCTTGTAACACATGTTATATCAAATTTGGAATATGATGGGTTACTTGATATCAAAGGAAGAAAAAACACATCTAGTGAAAAGTTCATTTTAACAGAAAAAGGCATAAAAGTTGCCAAGAAAAAATTTACAAGATTGCCTCGTAAATTACAAAATGAATTAATTGACAAACGCATAGGATGGGATCAAAGTCATGTTAGAGGTATTTTAGCATACGTTTACAACAAGTATCCCGAATATACTGAAAAGTCTTTACTCAAGAAAAAATATCAATCAATAATATGGGGAAGAGCTAGAGGTTGAATCTCAAACAAATTAAATTAAAACGCATTGATGGGTTCTTTTAGCTTGTCGGGTGGTTAAGATGCAGGTATTTCAAGAAATGCACCGTATGCAACTTAAAACATCAATAATCTACAATGGGCGATCTAGACATTTTTCATAACTTGTAAAATTTTTAGAGAATGGTGCGTGAAAACTATCGACCCCCCCCCCCCCGTTAAGCTAAAAGAGCCCATAGTTCACACAGACTCGATAAGATAATTAATGATAAATAACGAGTAGAATGTACAGAGACATGACAAAATGTGAAGAGTGTGACGCAGATATTTCCATTCCTGCCGATGCCTTGGAGGGTGAGATCGTAACATGTCCAGAATGTGGTGCAAGTTTTGAGTTGACCAAAGGTGCAGATGGTTTTGATTTAAAGCCTGCCCAGACAGTAGGCGAGGATTGGGGGCAGTGAGTCCGGACATTACCATTCTTTATGATACGATCAGATGGGAAGAAAAGGCGCTCTTGGCAGCAGGAGAGAGCCTCGGCATCAACATACAGATGATAGACTGTAAACAACTCGCGCTAGATCTAGAAAAGAGCCCTGATGATTACGGTACTGTCATTCAACGATGTGTGAGTTATTATAGAAACATACACTCCACTGCAGCGTTAGAAGGGTTGGGTGTCCATGTGATCAACTGCCTCCATACTGGAATCTATGCAGGAAACAAGCTGTTTACACATATGCTACTAAAAGAGTCCAGAGTTCCAACACCTGCTGCGACAGTTTCTTTCTCCAAAGATGCCGCTCTCGAGATGATGGATGCGAAAGGCTTTCCCCTTGTGATTAAACCGACTGTTGGAAGTTGGGGCAGATTGATCTCTAAACTAAATGATCATGATTCCGCTCAAGGAATACTAGAGGGTAGAGAAAAGATGTACCCAATACATCAGATACACTATATAGAAGAGTTTGTAAAGAGACCGCCCAGAGATATTAGGGCGATAATGATAGGAGATGAGATCGTTGCTGCAATATATCGCAACTCTACCAATTGGAAGACAAACATGGCACTAGGAGGGGTAGCAGAACCATGTAAAGTCACACCAGAGATGAGAGAGATGTGTATAAAGGCAAGAGCAGCAGTGCGAGGTGACATCATAGGAGTGGATCTGATGGAGAGTGAGAATGGTTTGGTGATTCATGAGATAAACAATACAACGGAATACAAGAATACCGTCAGAGTGTGTGGTATAGATATTCCAAAGTTGATGATACAGTACGCTTTAGAGAAAGAACGATAGAGTTGGACACAAATTTTACAGTTACCCCAAGGTTTACGATAAAGATGCTAGAGAAGGCACTACGTCTATACACTCCATCACTAGAAGAGAAGCACCTTGCAGAGTTTCTCGCCGACAAGTGTGACGATCTAGGGTTTGACGAGATCAGCATAGACGATGTAGGCAATCTCATCGCAAAGAAGGGATCAGGCTCACCTACGATAATGTTGTGCGGACACATGGATGTGGTACCAGGCAAGATCAAGGTTAGACGCGAAGGCGATTGGTTGTATGGTCGAGGTGCGTCAGATGCAAAGTCTCCACTCATGGCAATGTTGTTTGGTGCAGCTCTATCTCAAAACGTTGGGACGATAATCTTTGTAGGAGCGGTAGATGAAGAAGGAAATGCGACAGGAATAAAGAATCTAGTAAAAAAACAGATGAATGTAGATTACGCAATATTTGGTGAACCTAGCGGAATACTACAAATCACGATTGCGTACAAGGGTAGGCTAGCGATAAGTTTGAAGACGAGTGTACCAGATAGTGCACATGCCAGTGCTCCATGGCTTGCAAAGAATGCTATACAAGAGTCCATGATCTTTGCCAATGAACTCAAGACATCACTAGAAGCAAACCAAGAAGACAAGACCAAAGGTATGTTACTAACAGCAACCATAACAGAGATATCTGGAGGAACTAGTCACAACGTCACACCCAAAGAATGTGAGACCACGTTTGATATCCGTATCCCCGTAAACATGTGTTGCAAAGACGTCGAGCAAAATATCGCAACCATTGTAAAAGAGATATCTGCTAAACGACAAGTTGAGGCATTTTACTCTATACTTGATGAAACAGAACCGTTTGAGGCACCACACAACTCACCGCTAGTTAGAGCCTTAACTTTGAGTATAATGAGCATAGAAGGTACACGTCCACAACTCATTCGCAAGACCGGTACCGGTGACATGAATGTACTCGGAAACGAGTGGGGCATTCCTGTTGTAACGTATGGTCCAGGTGATCCGCACGAATCACATACAATAAATGAAAAGGTATCGATCAAAGAGTATCTAAAGGGAATTGAGATCATAAAACAGTCACTCCAACACCTAAAGCGATTACACGACAAAAGGATACAACAATGCTCTGGTTTATAGGACTGGGCATCTCGGGATTTGAGTCGATACCAAACAGAGCAATAGACGTAATATCTAATGCAGATGTAGTATATCTAGAACAGTTTACTAGCCCCATAAACGACAGAGATCTGTCCAAGATTCGTGACATGTGTAGAGGCAGATTTCGACTAGGCAGAAGATGGATGATAGAAGATGGTAAAGAGATCCTAAACGATGCAGTTGACAAGACAACAGTCTTGTTGACATATGGAGATCCATACATTGCTACCACACATATAGAACTACGAGCACGTGCCACATCTCAAGGAATAGAGACTCGTTCGATTCATGCAGCGTCAGCTCTCACTGCAATTATAGGCCAATGTGGATTACACGTCTATAAAGTTGGACGAATTGCAACCATAATGAGTGAGACCAATCTACTAGTCACTCCATACTATACTATATACAAGAATCTCATCGAGGGCTATCATACATTACTATTACTAGAGTACAATCAAGACAGAGATTTCTTTATAGCACCAAATACGGCACTTGGCAATCTACTAGATACCGAATCGGGACAACAGCGAGGTGTTGTAACCGAATCGACATGGTGCATAATTGCGTCCAGAGTTGGGCAGACCGATCAGAGAATAGTCGCAGGCAAGATATCCAGTCTAATTGATATCGACTTTGGTCCTCCGCCACACTCTATCATCATTCCAGGTACATTACACTTTACAGAATCTGATGCCCTCGAGGCTTTTGTGAGGTGTATAGATGCACCTACAAACAATACAGAGATGACTACAAAGATATCGGCACAGATGCTAAATAGATACATTCCCATGATACATGATGCCATACAAGAGATAGAACCACTATGTGCGAATATCCCCAACATAGATCAGATACTAGAAAACGCCAAACTCTACGTTCAAGATGCAGAGAGATTTCTCCAAGACGGACATGAAGAGGTTGCAGTGCTAAGTGTCGGATATGCAGATGGTCTAGTTGACGCTATACGAATACAATGTGGTCTTGAACCAAAGATCGCTGACACGTCAAATTAGATCTGTATAAATTAAATTCAAGGATATGTATCCACATTCAAAGATGAGAGAGAATGTAATTCTAGGTGCAGCATATGTAAGCCAGATTACAGGTCAGGATCTTGTAGAGATACTTGAGACAAAGACATCACTGTCGGAGCTAGAGATAACTAACCAGATAGACAAGATGATAACAGAGCTCAAGATCGATAGAGAACAGAGACTCACTGCACTAGGACGAGAGCAATTAAAGATAGTTCTTGCGGGAGGTGTCTTTGATATCATTCATCCAGGTCACATTCATACGTTGAACGCAGCTGCAAAACTAGGTAATGTTCTAGTAGTTGTGGTTGCTACCGACAACACCACAGTCAAGATGAAGAAGAGACGTCCATTACACTCTCAGGAACAACGTCGTGAGTTGGTGTCGGCACTAGGCATGGTTGATCTATGTGTAATAGGTCAAGAAGACGACATATTCAAGACTGTAAACATGATACAGCCCCAGATCATTGCGTTGGGGTATGACCAGACACACCAAGAAAAGTCAATACTAGAGGGATGTAAGCGAATAGATCTCGATGTCAGAGTGGCACGACTCGAGTCTCCTATACCGGACGACTCTAGCTCAAAGATTCAACAAGAGTATGGTAGTGAGATTCACGGGTTATGATTGCTGGTTAAGCAGATAGTATGTCTAGAGAATGTGGTAGATCAAGAGTATGGTAGTGAGATTCATGGGTTATGATTGGTTGCGATACGTACAGTTACTTTGGAACCATCATCTAGTCTAGCAGTCTCTCTGATACATACGTCAGAGATCAACTCTATTATCGACTCGTCATGATGAGTCCTCTCCAAGATTATCATCTGACAGTTGACAGAGTTGACTAGAGCTGCAAAGCATTTGACCCAACCAAATGTTCTGGTATCGTCACTAAATCCATCTATCATGACTCCAGACATATTGTTAAACTGTTGTAGCGTCTGTTGGTATATCGGATCACTCAACTTTATGTTGAGCGTTCCTGGAAACGGTACATAGCCTATCTTGTTCTTGAACTGCTTTGTGTATCCTTCAAGGGACATATAGTATGCCCCTTCACCCATGCCAGATGCTACTGTTCCTCGAACTAGAACGTTGTCGTCAGAGTTGATGCCCTTTTGGATCATTGAACCAAGACGTACTATCTTTGAGTATCCCCTAGGAGTTATACGTACTGCGACTCGGCGACCAGTAATCACTCTATCGATAAGCCGATTCTGTTCTAACTCTAGCAGATACTTGGATGTAGCTTGCTGCGATCTATGTATAGCTCGACCAAGATCTGTAGTGGTAATAGACACATAGTTGTATCGTGCACCTTGTGATAGTAAATACAACATGGCCATCACGTGCTTGATATTTAGGTCAAACATTCACTATACTTCACACGGAGGCATAAAAATATCAATTGATGTATCTCGGATGATGGTTTACAAGCCCAAAATATTGTGATGTGTTGCAATGTTGTAAAATCAACAATAGAACGCAATCAATTACGAATTGTCAGTTATCGTGATCTCGTTATTATTCCACAAGGCTGTAAAACCAGCAATAGAACGTACTCGATTACGAGTCTGTATCTGTAATGGGTATTTGCGTCTATCGGTTTTTGACTCATTTAATACACTTTGTCAAATTCACCAAATACGCATAATTGATAAGAGTGTGTTTGCACTCAAACAATTGTTTTTGTCCACACATAAAAATTCCAGGATAACTAGCGGATATAAGTACACCAGACTGTATGCGTATTATTAAGAGTGCCCATGCCCAATCATCAACATGATAACAATGAATCAATTTGCCTCTAGAAATCACACCTGTGTTTTATTGTACCTTAAAACGTGAGTATGATGTAAGAAATACGCATACAGTCTACCATAGTCTCAACACCAAATATATCGTCAAAAAAGTTCAAAGACAAATGCATCACGCATGATCGACAAATATTTTTGATTAAATGTATACAATTGTATGTTTGTGCCAAATGCTCAAGATCTAATGACCATATCTTTTGTCACATATTGTTGCGTAATCACAGTATTTACAGTTCATATAGTCAGGTTTGGCTGGAAATTCTTCATTAAATATGAAATTAGTCATCTCGGACAATCTAGTCTCAAACTCTTCTATATCTTTACTAGTTACATCATACGATACCATTGTACCATCTTTAAGATAAAGCAATGATACTTTTTTGGGAAGTTTTCCATACAAATGTCGTATAGCTAGTGCATAGATGTTTAGTTGAATGTCACTCTTGATCTTATTTTTTGAGAGTTTAGACTTGCCAGTCTTAAAATCAACAACCATGTAATCACCATTCGGAGTCATCTCAACTCTATCAATCTTGCCAGTTATGACTACGTCATTAAACGATGTGGTGAATTTTATCTCAATATCCACTATAGAATTTTCATTAGAGTTGTGCCATTGCAAATACTTTTCCAACATATCCTTTGCAGAGTCTAGATATTGATCTTCTAGAGTTTTATTATCGTATGACAATGAATTCCAATATTTATCTAATATTTCAAATGCTAATTCCGTGGTGACTGTTTTGTTATCTTTTTGTAACTTTTCTATACTCTCGATTGTTTTGTGGATATCACTACCAAATGAAAGATATGACTTTGGTCTACCAGGAGCATTCAACACATATTGAAACTTGAACTGTAAAGGGCATTTATCAAAATTTGTGTACTTTGTCGAGCTGAGATGAAATGTATCTTTTTTGATTAGTTTTTGAGTAGGTTGTTTGTTTAATTGATAGTCTATCGCAAAGTCCGGATCTATGTCTAAAAGATTTTTGTGATCAAACTTTGTTAAATCATCATACGTTTCAAAATGCTTAATTTTGGCTAGATCGATAATCTTTTGGATTGCAGTAGATAGATTCATCTGATTGATCGCGTTTATAGCAAGTTTTTGGTGTTCATTCTTTAACCGCTCAAAATGTTCTATTGGTGTTGTCGAGATGTTAATATCAGAGACATATTCATCAAAGGAAATTAGTGGGTTTTTGGTATAGTCTAGTTCAGTTAAAAATTGTGAAGGTTTATTCTCGGTTTTACGATCCTCTGGCTTTCTAGTATATGTGATGTATAGGTGGCTCTTTGCGCGAGTCATTGCAACATAAAAGAGTTTCTTTTCATCTATAATGTGGAGTGTCTTTTCGTCTCCCACTGTTTTAATGCCTTTGTTTAGATCATTTGGGACACGAAATGGTTTGGATTTTAGACGTAATGGCAGACTATTCTCAGATACATCCACTATAAAGACCACTTGGAATTCTTTACCCTTACTTTGATGTATAGTGTTTACAAATATGCCATCGTCATCGTCCGACTCGTCAGTAAAGTCTAGATCGAGTTCAAATAGTTGTTTCAGATAATCAACAAAGTCACTCATATCATAATTTGGATATAGTTGTTCATACTCTTGTGCAAAGTCAATAATCTTTTTTAGTGCAGCACGTTGTATACGACTCTCGAGTGAATCATCACCTAGTGAGTTTTTATACAATCCAGAAGTAGACATTATAATTGTGTGTACGGTACTAGAGATCGAAGATGATGTGTTGCATAATTTGTTCAAGACGTCAACAAACTCGTTTAATACTCGCCATTGTGGATTGTTTTTACTAATTTCTTGTAATGACTTTAAGATGAAATCGACTCCAGGTACACGGTTGTTTGCTAGTTTTTTAGAGTGGTGACCTATATCAGATATGTTGTACTCGTCTATACCATGATTCTTCATCAGTCTTATGATCTCGTTGCCGGCTCGTGCAGGATCAGCCACTATCTTTAGATACGCCATCAAGTCTTGAATTACAGGACCTTTGAACAGCTGATCTGATACCATAAAATTTACTGGTAGTCCCTCAAACTTTAATAATTTTATGAATCGAGATGCAGATCTTCTAGTTCGAAACAAGATAGCGATGTCTTTGGGAGACAAGCGATATTCTGTGCCATCCTCTGTGATCAGTTGGTTGTTTAAGAGATCTTTGATTGTATTTACAACATACTCGGCTTGAGCACCCTCATTTGAGCACTCACAGACGTTGATACGCTCTCCAGTTACATTACTAGTCGACAACTCTTTTGAAACTCGATCTGGAATAGACTTGATCAGTTGATTGGTCAGAGAGACTATATTTTTGGTGCTACGATAGTTTTGTACAAGATCTAGTGTCTCTGTACCTTGAAAATAGTTCTTAAAGTCTACAAAGATCTCTGCATATGCTCCTTGAAATCCAAATATGGATTGATCATCATCACCCACAGCTGTGACATTTCCATCAGTCGAGATCAATTTGACAAGCTGCATTTGCGCATAATTATTATCTTGAAACTCGTCAATCAAAATATGTTTGAATTGTGATCCAAGTTTTGTTCGAATCGACTCGTTCTGTTGTAATAGATCAACCACCTCGACTAGAATATCATTAAAGTCAATCAAGTTTGTAGACTTCCAAAACTCTTGAAACTTCACATATAGTTTATGCAGATCATATAGCTGTGATATCTTTTGTTGTTGATCTTGAGAGAGTGATTCGTTCCCTTTTCGATCAAGATACTCTACCAATTCGGTAGTTGAGATTAGTTCATTTTTGAATAGCTTGATTCCGTCAGTTATGTCTTTTATTATATCTACTATATTGTTTCCAACTTTGACATACTCAAAGTTAAACGAGTCGATATTTCGAATACCCCACATGAGAATAGACGACTGTTCCAATATTCCGCGAATACTTGTTCCTGACTCTAGCACATGATCTTCTAATATCGATTTAGCAAATGAGTGAAGAGTGTGTATGTTAACTCCGACTATATTGTCGCCTTCCAACCTCTGTACCATCTCACCGGTAGCCTTTCGAGTAAAGGTCAGACAGAGTATCTCTTCTGGTTTTATACCAGATTTGATTAGATATTTGACGCGTTCGGTTATGACTCTAGTTTTGCCACTACCTGGACCTGCTCGAATTAAGAGAGGACCTTGATCATATTCTACAGCTGCTTGTTGGCGTGGATCAAGTTCCATAGAAGAATAGTCAAGATACTAGTCTAATAACTTATCCATAAAGTGTATCTAAGATGAGAGTCTTTAACAAACGTGTAGATCATGTGTGTGAAATATCAATGATCATTGTTTTTCCACAATCTAGAACATAGATTTTATCTATTTTTCAATAATGCTCTAGACAGCAGTATCCATCACAAAGCATTCTTTATTTCCAAAAGAAAGAGTACTCTTGCATAACAGGTAAAGAGATGTGAACTCGAGACTGTCTCAAATATATCAAAATACGATCAATCATACTCACTCTCTGTTCGAGATCTTGGAGACTTTTGATTATGTTTTTGATCGTCAACATTTTTATTATAAATAGATCAACGAACACAATGTCTGAACCAAATGTTGTAGGAGTCAAGGTTCTAGAGCAGAACGGTCTAGATGTACAAGCGCTGGTGGCAGAACTAGTTAAAAACGCAGCAGTAGAGTTTACTGCATACTATTACTTTACCAACCTCAGAGCGCATTGTACAGGGATCGAGGGAGAAGGCCTCAAAGGAATAATAGAAGATGCTCGCTTGGAAGACCTCAGCCACTTTGAAGCATGTATTGAACGGATATACCAGCTCGGTGGCACACTCCCAAATGATGCTCTTGAATTTATCAAGATGTCGGGTTGTGAGTTTTTGCAACTTCCTACAAACCCTACAGATCACAAACAGATTCTTGAGAGATGTCTCAAGGCAGAGCAAGGAGCCATAATCAACTGGAACAAGATATGTCAAATGACGTTAGGTAAAGATCCTGCAACGTATGATATTGCAAAAGATATTCTAGCTGAAGAGATTGAGCACGAATCGTGGTTTCTCGAGCTCATTTACGGTAGACCGTCAGGACATATGCGTCGCAAATATGCTGGCGAACGACCTCACACTAGAAAGCACTCCAGAGCATTAGATATGGCATAGTTGGTCATCACTCTTCATATTTTTTGTACAAATTGCATGGTTAAATAGAAAAATCTCCATAATGATACATGGTAAAACAGATCAGTCTCGATGCGTGGCAGATCAAACATTTGACAGAGTTGTTGACAAAAGGTTCAGAGATTGTCGCAAAGACAGATAAGCCGATCGTTCTGTATAGACAGATACTAGAAGAAGAAGACAGCTCGTACGAAGAGATAGTCTGCATTCTAACACACAAGTATGTAACCGAACAACGAATTAGTTCTGGAGGATTATTGCCACCCACATTTCATCAGCAGATAGTTTATTCTATAGCATCATATTCACCCATATTATTACGAAAGAGTAGAGATAGAGTCCTAAAGATGATCGATTTTCTTGAGGAACAGCTAGACACAGAGTCAGAATAGATGACTCATTTCTTGATTCTATTGATGGACAAGATGTATGTTTGAAGAGTTACGAACATTCTTGTCGAAGGGGTTCTGTAAAGTTATAGTGACCTGAAGATTTAGTGTATAAAAGATCGCAAATTATAAAGATGTAAAACACACACGTGTAGGTTCTGTTCAATTGACGAAGATTGAGATCGTGATGACGTTATCTCAAACGTACAATATGAGATTCAAAAAAGCATCAATTTACGATAACCAATATGAGGCCATTTCCATATTTTGCAAAGTTTCGTGAATTTTGTGCAGAAGATGCCAACCCCCGTCAATGGAACAGAACCGGGACTCGGTATCTCTAATCACCAAAACTTAAGATTTCAAGGTTTTAAATAACATTGATAAAAATCAGAGTATTCCAAATCTTCTACAGATCCAAAATTCATAGCTTCGTAATCTGATGGCCATACACATGGTCCTGCAATAGTACCATAAAAAATCACATTTGAGATAAGTGGGAAAAACAATCCACAAAAAAACCCAAACACAAACACTAGAAGAAGAAAAATAAGATTAATAGTTGTCATGCCACCACGCAACATATGGTCCCCACCACAAAGCAGGCCACACATACCTTATGACTTCTGGATTTGGCTCGTACTCAAATACACGGTATGAGAAGTTTGGAGGATCAATTATGGCCTGATCACGAAAAGCTCCTAAATCACACAATCCAGAATATTGACTACTAGGCGTAACCTTGGCAAAATCATAAGGCTGTGATGTAGTACCTGTCCATGAAGCATAAACATCAACCATATGATATCCTGCTCTTTTTAATTCAGATTGTGTAGCACTTAGAGTTCCTGAACCTCGATAGTTATCAGGATATGTGTCAGGTTTATGTGGATCATTAAAACCTCCTCCACAGACAGTAAGCCATGCACCGTGATGTACAGGAACAATACTATCAATACCAAAGACAGTTACAATTGGTGTTTGGACATAATCATAGGACACAGGCGTTATATCATTTGTAGAACCAATTGCGCCAGAATTGGCAAACAGAGCTTTGAATTTTCCAGTCTGTAGATCTTTTAGAGCAAGTTTTAGCTCCATATTGTTAGTTCCTAACTCATTTACCTTACCAACTGAACCAACAGTTGCATTCATTATTGCATTATTGTGTATTGTAAAATCCAGTGCAACATCAATGTCTTTTTGTGTTACATTAGGATCTTTTGTTGCAGATATGTCAAATTTGATGTTTTTGTTTTCATCATATATGACAAAAGGTTCCATTACATCAAATGCGTGATGGATCTCTTGTAGTGTATAGTCTTGTGAAGTATCCTCTAATTCCTCTACTTGTGTGTTATCTAATTCCGTCAATTTCACATTAACTTGCATTTCTAATGATTCAATCTCTGATTTGAATTGGTTTGGTGTGCTTGCGTCAGTGTTTTGTGCCAATACTATGCATGGAACTAAGAATATAGCAACCAGACGTGATCTGGCAATTTGTACTTTGTTCATGTTATTAATTATCGTATAACTTTTTTACTATATATGAGAGCCGTATCTATGATATGTATCCATGATACGTAATGTTTTTATATGTGCCCTAGACGAGTCGATTCTGTTCACTTGTTCGATCTTGATATGTCTATCGATTATCAATAAATTTTGTAAACATTAGACGATTAAAGGTCTGATCGTAACATGTATTGTCACAACAAACCACAAAGATCATATGCTGTTAATCCTTCTACAAAACAAGCCTGATCTACATTCGTTTTAGTTAAGGGATACAAGGATCTATGAGTGAAATATCCGCGGTTCTGTTCAATTGACAGGGGTCGAGATCGTGATGATGTTATCTCAAAAGACGCACAACATGAGACTCAAAACAGCAGTAATTTACGATAGTCGATATGATACGTTTCCGTATTTTGCGAAATTTTTTGAGAATTTTGTGCACAAAATACCAACCACCGTCAATTGAACAGAACCTAGTACAAAAGACTGTATGCATATTTCTTACATCATACGCACATTTTAAGGTACAATAAAACACAGGTGTGATTTCTAGAGGCAAATTGATTCATTGCCATCATGTTTGATGATTGGGCATGGGCACTCTTAATAATGCGCATACAGTCTAGTGGTTTTCTGACCGTTCAATACCAAATAGACCGAAAAGATCCGTAGCGATGCATGAACAGACATGTTAATGGATCACTAGTTCCTTTGCACGATTGCTCCAAACACTCCATCTATCCTCCAAGCAATGTAATTATATACGAGTTCGTGTAACAGTCATCATGGAATCGGATAAATGCATGTGTGGGGGTTCATTAGTACCATATCTTCGAGATGGTAAAATACACACATTTAGTATAGCCACAGACTTGCCACCATCAAGTTTGTACATATGTATAAAATGTGGCCATTGGCATTTATTCACGATAGCATTACAAAAAGAGGGTAAAGAGTTATTACTATCTGAAGTTCCAGATGAGGTTAAGAAAAATTTAGGATTAAACTAGACAAAAACATATAACAACGTCGATCATATTAATGTGTTTGCAATTTATTACATACCAGACAATTTTGATTCGATTTCCGAAAGTCTTTTTCTACACGTATTTCTTATTTTTTCTGTTATATTTGCGGTTGGATAATATCGAGCTCGTATGCTTACATCAAATAGTTTGACATAGGAATCATACAAGTCAGTTAATTCTTTCTTTACTGCTTTTTTTCTACCTTTATGATTTTTTTCAAACTCTATTCCGTTTTTATGTAAATAATCGTTGACCAAATGCAGTGCAGTATAAAATATAACAATTACTTCCCATTCAATATAATCCGGAGTCTTTTGGTTAAGATAATGAAGAGTGTTTTTGTTGTTAATACTCTTAGCATAATAGTTTGACATGATCATTCTCGTTTAAAAATTGTAGTCGTATTGTTTAATACGCTTTGATCGATCTCGGAAGGAAGCAAAATTATCAATTGCATGTAAATATTTGGAAATTGATCTTCTAATTTAAAAAACACATCATAAATTGTGTCTTCTGAATATTCATAATCATCGTGTTCATAAACCACAATTAATTTTATTTCATCAAATATATTCTCATAGCACACTAGTTTTACAAAATTAACACTGCTAAAGGCATCATTAATTTTTATTTTTATCTTTTCCACATCTACTTTATGTATCTTTTTAAAGTCGTTTTTTGACTCATCAGGATGTTTTGGTGTAGCTTTAGTAGATAACTTTTCTGCATTTTTTAGGTGACTTGTTGACTGTGTAAGACCTTTTTGGCCTAGTCGGTACAATTCAGGCGCCAATTCATTTTTATAGCACACAACATCATCCGTAGTCGACAATTAATCAGCACCTCTAAACGTAGTATATGTGTTGTCAAAAGTACAAAGGTTAAATGATTTTGATCGCGATTGTATATTCATTATGAAATTATAATATATTGTAATAACACGTGTATTATAAAACACAACAAGTAAAACTCCAACCACAAGGCCATCTGCAACTTTATGTACTATCAATGAAACATAGGGATCATTTGTCACATAATAACATGTTTTAAAGTTTTCTATCAAATGTGTTACATTACCTAATGATTTCTCCACATAATTAATACTCGACATTACGCACGTCATTATACCATTACCACATATAACTGATTCTAATAGGTAAGCGTTCAAGGCCATTTTAAAGGATATTTTCGATTTATGTTGGATGGTGTCTCGCAAGGCTTTTTTTAATTTTCCCTCATGGAATCTGGTAGTGCTTTTTCTGTGACCGTCATATCCCAGGTAAACTGAAAATATCCTTTAAATGGATAAAAGAATAGAAACACCACACATCAAATGTTCAGCTACAGCAAACCTGAAATAACAGAAGCGTTCAAGATCGGTATGGAGTGGGTGGATGCACTGTTGGACAAATCATGTAAAAATACACTCACAAAGAGCGAGGTACTACACAGTCTATTTCACATGATTCAAGTAAATGAAGAGATGTTAAACAGTATCGAGTCAGACAAGCGTGTCTTTGGACCAGAGTTCGAAGAACTAAAACAGAGTGAGATACGAGATATAAACTTTCATCTAAAGTATTATCGAGGTCTAGTAAACTATATCAACAGCACTCCAGATGCTATTGGGTAATTTATGTGCGCAAGTGTGAGAACATGCTGTTGTACATGTCTTGTTTATCTGCATTAGTTCCATACTCGGTATCTCGATCGTACTCTAGACGTTTTTGTGTCAATATAGATTCTATCTTCTCGATTTGTGTAAAGAGCAGCTTGCTTGAATCTTCACGGGCAAACTGCCTCTGCTGATCTTGGTTTTGGCCTCGCGTCACATAGTATCTATCTTTAAAGTGATCTAGAATTTTGGGGACGAGTTCTATTCTAGTCATCTCTGCAAGATCAAAGTGACCTTGTTCGTGTACAAGAAGCTGGTCAGTCATATGATGAGAACGAACCCATGACAGATGGGGATAAAAACAAGTATCTAGTTTGATGTTCTCTATAGCAAACTTGATCTGATCATCTATATCTCTAGAACTCACCGTCCATGTACAGTTGTATTTGATATAGCTACTTGCATCTTCATATACGGAGGGATTCGGATCTGCGGTATAGTCAGACCACGCCAGAAGGCGATCCCTAGACCATACAAAATATGCCCCTTCACTCATACGTACTAGACAGAGACTACTAGAAATAAGACTAACTGTACTAGTGTATCTTTGATCACTTTTTCAACTCTTTTGATCAATTTTTAGAACGTTGTCAGTTTTAATGACATTTGCAGAATGTCTGTTGAAGGCAAGATGCTGACCTGTTTGGCTCTCAACGTGGCTCCCAAAGAGCAAAGAATCTAGGGAATCAAACTTGCTTGCTTTCTAATTTGATATACAGACTAGGTTCAACATGTCGACAAATCTCTCTTTCGTGTATAGTCCACAAGACACTTGAACAAAATAATTAAATAACTATACACGATACCTCAACTCATGGGTGAACGTCTTTGGAGATCAACCAAAAATCATACCTCTAGATCTAGATGAGAGCCAGTTTCGCCTGTATACAAGAATCTCTAAAAATTATAAACATACCTTTCTCTTTGAGTCATTGTCAGGTCCAGAGATACTGGCAGAGACATCAGTGATGGGGTTTGATCCAAAGGAGATAATTCGTGGATACACAGATAGGATTGAGATCATCAGAGATGACACACAGGTCATCGAGACAGACAGTCCATTTATCGAGTTACGATCACACCTACGAGAGTCTAGCAATCAAAAGTATCGATATCTAGGAGGGGCTGTAGGTTATGTAAATTATGATGCCATAAGACTGACAGAGAATATTCCAGATCGACATAATCTTGATGAGCCTCTAATGGAGTTTGGAATATACGACGATGGCATCATATATGACAATATCAGAAAGTCGTTGTTCTACTTTTATTATGATACAGATCGATTCGACGAGATAGAGATGGGTGACGATACATTAGGCTCATTTAAGGCATACGACATCAAGCCAGATATAGATCAGATAGAATTCACCACAATGGTAGAGAGAGCAAAACGGTACATCAATGATGGCGATATCTTTCAAGTAGTCTTGTCACGTAGATTCGACTTTACAACAAGCGGTGACACTCTGAAATTGTACAGTACTTTACGGAGACTGAATCCATCACCATACATGTATCATCTCAAACACGACACACATGTAATAGTTGGTGCATCTCCAGAGATGCTAGTGCGGATAACAGGCGATAGAGTCGAGACGTTTCCCATAGCTGGAACAAGAGAGATATCTGACGACGATGGCGAGAATCAGAGATTGGTCCAAGATCTACTAAACGATGAGAAAGAGATTGCAGAGCATACGATGTTGGTAGACCTTGGCAGAAATGATATTGGTCGAGTATGTAAGAATGGCACAGTACGTGTAGAGTCATTGATGGACATAAAGAGATTCAGCCATGTTCAACATATTGTAAGTCATGTAGCAGGTCAACTGGGAGCAGATAGAGACATGTTTGATGCGTTTAATGCGATCTTTCCAGCAGGAACTGTATCAGGTGCTCCAAAGGTGCGAGCGATGGAGATAATAGAAGAGTTAGAACCGTCTGCGCGTGGCAACTATGCAGGCGCGGTAGGATACTTGGCCAACAATAGATGTTGTGACTTTGCAATTGCGATACGAAGCATCTTTATCAATGGAACGTCTGGATTCATCCAGTCTGGTGCAGGAATAGTCTCAGACTCGGTACCAGAGAATGAGTTTCTAGAGACTCAACACAAGGCTCGTGTGATGCTTGCTGCACTAGAGGAGGCAGTAGATTGAAGTTTCTAATAATTGACAACTATGACTCTTTTGTGTACAATATTGCACAGTATCTAGGAGAGTTAGGAGTAGATTGTACAGTTGTACGAAACGATAGAGTCACATTACATGATATCAGAGCAGCAGGCTATGACGGAATCGTGATATCGCCTGGTCCAGGAACGCCCACAGATAAGAGATACTTTGGAATCTGTTCTGATGTGATCAAGACACTAGGCAAGACCGTACCAATTCTTGGTGTATGTCTTGGGCATCAAGGAATAATTGATGTCTTTGGCGGTACAGTAACGAACGCACGCCACGTGAGACATGGCAAGATCAGCACAATAACTCATACAGATTCAGATCTCTTCAAAGATGTGAATAACCCATTTCAAGCAACTCGTTATCACAGTCTGGTGGGAGAGAAGACTCGGATTCCGGACACGCTTCAAGTTACCGCAACGGCAGACGATGATGGCGAAGTCATGGCCATACAACATAAAGAGTATCCAATACACGGAGTTCAATTTCATCCAGAATCTATAATGACCAAAGAAGGAATCAAGATACTTGCAAACTTTATTCGATTGGTGAGATATGGTTGAACCAGATGACAAAGTTATCTCAAGGAGTCGATCTCACATATGATGAAGCGTATAAAGCTGCACGCATGTTGCTCGAAGATCATACAGATACATCTGACAAGGTCAGGCTCTTAGATGCGCTTGCGGCAAAGGGCGAGACAGATGATGAGATCTTGGGAATGTTGGACGCGATGATCTCATCTGCAGATACAGTCAAACTCGACAAACACAACACAATAGACATGTGTGGTACAGGGGGGGATGGATTAAACACATTCAACATATCCACTACAGCCGCGTTTGTGGTTGCTGCGTCTGGAGGAACAGTAGCAAAACATGGGAATCGATCTAGTTCGGGCATATCAGGCAGTGCTGATATCTTTGAAGCGCTAGGGTATAATCTAGATGCCACATCTGACAGACTAGACGACATGCTTTGTCGTCACGGTATCTGCTTTATGTATGCGCCAAAGTTTCATCCAGCCATGAAACATGTTGCAGCTGCAAGGAGAGAGTTGGGACGTAGGACGATCTTTAATCTATTGGGTCCGCTTGCAAATCCTGCCAGGGTGCAGCATCAGTTGATTGGGGTATCATCTACAGAGTACCTAACCAGACTACCAAACATCCTGAGCCATCACAATATACAACGTGTGATGACCGTAATGTCTGATATCGGCATGGATGAGTTTTCAACCAGTTCTATAAATCATACATGTACATTACAAGATGGCCAAGTTGTATCAAGTACGATCGATCCTCAAGAGATGGGACTTGCAAGATCAGAGATTACAGATATTCAGATATCTACAAAAGAAGAGTCGTTGAATGCATTCGTAAAAGTCTTGCACGGATCTGCAGCACGTGCAATGATCGAGACAGTGGCGTTGAATGCTGCCGGCGGACTAGTTGTAGGTAATGTGTGCAGAGATATCTCTGAAGGAGTCACAATAGCACTAGATACGATACGATCTGGTAAAGCAATGGATCTCTTGACGAGATTTGTACAAGATACAGGAGATATTGAGAGATTGGAGGCGGTGTCACTTGGTTAGAGATATACTAGAGCGGTTGGTACACAACTCACATCTAGCAATCAGTGACGGCATATACGACATCGATGAGAGTCTTGACTCTTCAGAGTCTAGCTTTGTATCTGCCATCAACACTAGTCAATGCACACCGGTCATTACAGAGATAAAGTTTGCATCGCCATCTCTTGGCAAGATCAGCACTCTTACCAATCCTGTTCTAGTTGCGCAACAGATGATAGCAGGCGGTGCGATAGGCCTTTCAGTCCTTACACAACCACACCTATTTTCTGGATCACCAAGATACTTTACCATGATACGAGATGCAGTAAAGGTTCCAATGTTGATGAAAGATATCATAGTAGACAAGATACAGCTAGATGCAGCAGTAAAGATAGGAGCAGATATGATCCTACTGATACAGTCACTCTTTGATCGAGCATATGTATCAGAGATAGACGAGTTTATCGATTATGCTCACAAGTCTGGGCTCGAGGTACTGCTCGAAGTACATACAAGACAAGAGTTTGATAATGCAGCAAACACGGCTGCAGATATAATTGGAATAAACAATCGAGATCTCGACACATTAGAGATTGATCTCGACACAACATGCAAGATACTAAAAGATAATGGGACATCGCGTCTGATCATATCCGAGAGTGGAATCGAGTCATCTGAACAGATTCGAGAGCTAAAACGCTGTGGAGCTGGTGCCTTTTTGATAGGAACAAGTATAATGAGACATGGCAATATAGAGGCTCAAGTGAAGAGGTTGGTAGAGTCGTATTGAATACAGAGAATGGGCGATTTGGTGACTTTGGTGGAAGGTATATTCCAGAGACCCTAGTTCCAGCAGTCGACGAGTTAGAGTCTAGTTATCTAGAGTTTAGTAGGGATGAAGAGTTTATCAACGAGTTGGATCATCATCTACGAGTATATGCAGGAAGGCCGACACCACTGTATCACGCAGCAAATCTCTCTGCAAATATTGGTGGTGCTCAGATATATCTAAAACGTGAAGATCTCTTACATGGAGGTGCTCACAAGATCAACAATACGCTAGGTCAAGCTCTACTTGCAAAGAGGATGGGTAAGCGTCGAATAATAGCCGAGACGGGTGCTGGTCAACACGGTGTGGCAACAGCTATGGCGTGTGCAGCCCTAGATATGAAATCAGAGATATACATGGGGTACAAAGATACAGTTCGTCAACAACTTAATGTGGTTCGTATGAACCTACTAGGTTCAACTGTACATCCTGTGCGATCTGGTTCTGAGACTCTCAAAGATGCGATAAACTCGGCGATACGAGATTGGATAACAAACGTAGAGACCACATACTATTTACTAGGTTCGGCAGTTGGTCCACACCCATATCCAACCATGGTTAGAGACTTTCAGAGTGTCATAGGTAAAGAGATCAAGACACAGATAAGAGAGATGCAGATTACTCCAGATTGTGTGATTGCATGTGTAGGGGGCGGATCAAATGCAATTGGGACGTTCTATCCATTAATCGATACAGAGATCGAATTAATCGGAGTAGAGGCTGCCGGTAGAGGCCTAGATACAGATCAACACTCTGCGACTCTCTCTGTCGGCAGCAGGGGTGTACTGCACGGCATGATGACGTATCTGCTGCAAGATAATGAAGGTCAGATTATACAGACACATAGCATATCAGCTGGTCTAGATTATCCAGGTGTTGGTCCAGAGCATGCACATCTCAAAGAGATTGGACGTGTAAAGTATCGCTCGGCAACCGATCAAGAGGTAGTCGACGCGTTCTTGATGTTGACTAGAACCGAGGGGATCATACCTGCACTAGAGTCAGCACATGCAGTTGCCGAAGCGATCAAGATTGCAAAAGAGATGAAGCGAACCGAGACCATAATCGTTACACTCTCGGGACGCGGAGACAAAGATGTAGACCAAGTTCAGGAGTATCAGCAGAGGCATGTCAAAGATTAGTTCCAAGTTTGTCGATCTAGCAGACGATGGACAGAGTGCATTGATCGCATATCTGATGGCAGGATTTCCCAACATAAAGTCAACTATATCTGCGATTCGAGGACTAGAGCGCGGCGGTGTCGACATGATAGAGATAGGCATACCATTCTCTGATCCACTAGCCGACGGTCCAACGATCCAAGATGCGAGTAAGGTATCACTAGACAACGGAACAAAGATAACCGATATACTAGATATGATTCGAGATCAACAGATCACAACACCGATAATCTTGATGACATATACCAATCTGCTCTACAAACGAGGTTATGCACAGTTTGCTGCACAGGCAAGAAAAGTAGGAGTAGATGGATTGATCTTGCCCGATATGTCTCTCGAAGAGTCTGAGACATATAGACGCGAGTCTGCAGGACTAGATACCATATTTCTTTTATCACCAAATACAACTAGAGAGCGAGTAGACTCGATAATAGATATCTCTTCGGGTTTTGTGTATCTGGTTGCCGTATATGGTACAACTGGCGCGCGAACAGGAGTTAAACAGTATGCACTAGATGCGCTAACCAGGATAAAGAGGCAAGCTCAAAATCGCATTCCAGTAGGAGTGGGATTTGGTGTCTCAAAACCCACAGATGTTAAACAGTATGTTACGGCAGGCGCGGATGCGGTAATTGTAGGTAGTGCCTACCTGGATATCATAAAACGTACACCATACTCTAAACTAGAGTCAGACATTGCAGAGTTTACTCGTCAGCTCAAACTAGCAACCATCCACTAGACATGATCAGTCTGTGATATACATCAGATTGTATGCGTATTTATTATATCTTGTACATATTTGAGGTACAATGAAACACACATGTGTCATCTCTAAAGGCAACTTGATTCATTGTTGTCATGTTTGATGATTGGGCATGGAACACCCTCAATAATACGCACATAGTTTATCAATAGAATGTACAATTCATGTTCACATTGTCGTTATTACACATGTCATGTATTCTAGTTATCTTACACTAGTTATCTTAAAATCTAGTGTAGGAACTTGAACACTATGAACAAGATGCGTGCGATGGTTCTCAAAGAGTGTGCACCAATTGAGACGAATCCCTTAGAGTTGATCGAGATAGATCGGCCAAGCATCCAAAGACCCAACGAGATCCTCATCAAGATCGAAGCTTGTGGAGTATGCCACTCTCAGCTACATAGTATCGAAGGCGATTGGCGCGATATTGGAATTCCTCCCGTACTGCCCACGGTTCCTGGCCACGAGGTTGTTGGCAGAGTGGTAGAGATAGGTAGTTCAGTAACAAAGTTTGCCACCGGCGATAGAGTGGGGATAACTCCATTACTTGAAGCATGTCAGAGATGTGACTATTGTAACGAGGGCAAAGAGTACCTATGCGAATCATCCACAATTACTGGCGAATCTCTCAAAGGAGGATACACTCAATACATCACGGTTGTCGAAGACTTTGCTACAAAAGTCCCAGACAGTATGAGTCCCGAGTATGCTGCACCACTCTTTTGTGCAGGAATAACAGCATACAAGGCAGTAAAAGCTATAGAGCCAAAACCCAGAATGCGACTAGGGATATTCGGAGTTGGTGGAGTAGGCCACATGGCGATCCAGTTTGCCAAATTAAAAGGGTGTAATGTTGTTGCGTTCTCTCGAACTAGTAAACATCTAGAGGTTGCAAAGCGACTTGGAGCTATAGATGTGATCGACTCTACAGAACCAGCTAGAGTTCTAGACACGATAACAGAGAGAGGACTGCTCGATGCAGCAATAGTATTTGCGCCATCTGATACCATAACAGAGGTGGCCATTCGATCGGTAAGAAAGGGAGGAGTAATCGTAATCGCAACTATTGGTGGACCATTACCGTTTATGGCATTTGAAGAGAAGACCATTAGGGGAACGCTTATCGGATCTATCAAAGATATGGAGCAGGTCATAAAGATATGCGATACAGAGAGTCTAAAAGTAGTATCAGAAAAGTTTCCACTAGAGTCTGCAAACGATGTACTCAAAAAACTCAAAGACTCAAAGATATCTGCAAGAGCAGTACTCATCCCATAATACGGAATACGTTGAGAATGTGTATTAATCACCAGGCATTTATCTAAGATGTACAAACGTGTAGTTCATATACGTTTTAGAATCAAAATTATTCTAGTTCCGATTGTTGTTTCCATCTTAGTCATATTCCCAATCACAATTTTAGACATAGATAACAGTACCGTGTATCGCATAGCTGCGATCATCACAATACTCTCGGTAATCATTTCTCCATCCATGTATTTTCTACAGAGACGCGATAGTGAAAAAATGATGTTAGTTAAGGAAGAAAGAGAGAGAAAGAGAGCGTCAAACAACATCTGCCGCGAACTTCAAGACACGTTAGAAGGATTAGATCGCAATAAGCATTACAACCGTGCAATAGATTTTGAAACTAAGCATGGTCAAAAAGTGTTTTTTATGAATAGATTATTTAACCATGACTTTTATGATAGTTTGATATTTTCAGGAAAAATCAATTTTCTTGAACCCGATCTCCAGCAATCTGTTCAGAATATTTTTAGAATTATTAAAATGCATAACGAATATTTGAAACTAACAGAAAAAATGAGTCAAGAAAAACAAGAAACGTTTCCAGAAGAAACGTACAAATATTATATTTGGATGGATGAGCAAGAAAAACAGTTACTAAAGCATATACCGATTATGATAGAAAAACTCGAATCCAAATTTATGTGATTTCTATAAAAAATATTGATAGGATCAGTCATCTGAGACGGGTCGGAGTTTACCCTTTCGAGCTCCTTGTATGTCTGGAGCAGGAACACTACCACACAAAAATTCAGAAAACTCATCCTTGGATTTGTCGTTTTTGTCATCAGACATACTAATTATTACGCAGACACAACATAAAAAAAGTATTGGTGAATAGGTTACCCGCTGGATCCAAAAAGTTGCTCACTCTTTGTCTGATGTGACGTTCTTACCAGCCACTGATTTCTACTTTTGACGGTTGTTTGTTGATAAACGCTTCGTATGGCGTCTCTGTATGCGTTCAAGTCTCCCTTTTAAGTACCCAATTAGAGCACAAGATTTGATTCGCATGGAGGGTTCTACTTGGTCTATAATTTACAGGTCTATTCATCAGTTATGAGACTAGTACCTCATCATTGCAGGGGATCTTTTCGGTTTACGTGGGATAGAATGGTTACAGAAAACACTACAAGATTCTATAAGGGAAAATTAGAAAAAATCCCTGTGAAACGTCATTTCAGGTAAACCGAAGAGATCCTATTGACATACACCGTCAACGTTTCACGACATGTTACTAAAATATTGCGATCAATGTGTTATGCAGATTATTTGAATACGTCATTATACTAGATATACTTTTGATACAACACAACATCTCTCCCCACAAACACTTTGGCACATTACAGAGCAAGATCTCTCTAAGCTAGTCTTTAAAAGGGACGTAAACGCGTACGAGAATTAAATAACAGATTCGAGATAAAATCGTATGAACTGTAAACGTTGTCATCATACCGACGAAGCTCATACTCCGAATCTAGCCAGTAGATCTTTGATGCGTGCAGGCAAGTGTCAAATACCAACATGTACTTGCCCACAATATCTAGATATCATACACGAGATCGACGAAGAACTAGTGTAACAGTTTCATCTATATGTAAAACACATTACAGATCACGCATGTCTACACACAAGCCATCAGATGAGATGATCAAAGAGTTTGATGCGCTTCTCTCGAAACTTAATGCCATGGAGATTGTTGCAGTAGACGATATACAAAAAAACACAGTCAAGATCATGCGTGCTCTAGTACAAGGACAGATGCATTCGATAAGAGAGTTTGATCACCTCAAAAAGGCAATAGATCTACTAACCTTACAACTCTTTGACATACAAAACAAGACACGTGATGTTTGAGTCGGTCAACTTAATAATTTGACATATAGTTTTATGATTTCTGCAAAACATCCTAGGATCAGACATCGCAAATGTGTATCTAATTTTACCAAAAAGATCGAACTAGATAGTATCAACAAGGCCACATGCAACAGGAATCGGTTCTGTTCAATTGGCTGGGGTTGAGATCGGTATGACGTTACCTCAAAGAACGTAAAATATGAGACATAAAACAGCAGCAATTTACGACGACCGATATGAGACAGTTTCCGTATTTTGTAGAGTTTCAAGAATTTTGTGCAGAAAATGCCAACCCCTGTCAAATGAACAGAACCCAACCTACAGTCCACCTAGTGTGATTTGATAGAGTTGCATGGTGGTTTGTAGTGATCTAGTATCTTGTTCAATATACTTGCTCGACGATCATCGCTTGCAGCAAACAGAGGCAAGATTGCTAAATGCAATAAACTCTCCGAGCCAGCATTCTCAACCCAGCATTTGAATTGCGGATTCTGGACAAAGTATGCTTTATCATCAGTGCTTGAACAGTCACCAGCATACAAGATAGTAAAAGTGTCCTTTTTAGCACCAAGAATCAGATATACAATCTTGGACATAGGAGGTCCCCAATCTGTTAGTGGGATAGGTCCCAAAAACTCGTACTGAAGTATCTGTATGCTCAATGTCATCTATAGAATACTAGTTACTTTTCTCTTTTACTGATCTTATCTTTCTGGATCCTGAAAGTTCATCTATCAACCAGAGATAAAAATCGTCTAGTTACAAATCTCGTCTAATGTATCTTTACAGACAAAAAATTCAAAATGTGTAAATCGGTTTTGTTAATTTGTGGAGGATGATATCTAGATGACGTTACCACAATGAATGCATATGCCATGCGAACCAAACAGCATAGTAAAAGGATGATTTACAATAGACCACACACAACCATTACCATGTTTTATAGAATTTTACGAATTTTTGTACAAAACTATCAACATCCTACAAATTAACAAAACTCATGGTGTACTCTCAATCTTTGAAGCACAGGACACAGACCTACTCGGTTAGCCAGCCCAGATTGATCAGTGTTCTGGTGCGAGAGTCTACGTCACCAAACTCGTATGTGAATATGTTGTCGATCTCTGCATATGCCTTTGTCTTGTATGCATCGTATAACGAGTCACGTAGTTCTATCATCCTTTGATTGTGCCAGTCGAGTTTGGCTTTGAATGGTGCACATATTCTGTCGTTGATGTCTGTACATACTGGAGTGGTACCTGCATATGGTGCATACTCTACTATGACAAAGTTGCCAAACGAGTTACGACTCCACGTGTTGCCAAATGCATCTGCCCATAGATCAGATACCTTGTCCGTACGGACCAAGACCAGATTTATTGGTCTACCATCATCGCGAGATATCGTCAGACCTGGTTGTACTGTTGGTGCTGCGTTTAGTGAGGTACCAGTGACAAAGACGCCTTCATTCATGTAGTTTATTGCAGTGGACAGCAATGTGTCTGTCACCTGTATGGCAAACGGTTCATGGTTCATCGCCTCACGGAATAGTACATCTGGGAATGTCACTTGTGTACACTGTAGTTCAGCACCTGAACATGACACTCTAGACACTGTTGTGTTTTGTATATCATAGTCTATGATGTTGTTTGGGTCGTGTACTGTAACGTCTGTGATATAGTGGTATGATGGTTCACTATAGTTTACTCCAAGGGTTACAGAAATGTATGCTTCTGCTGCACTCACTGGAGAGCCAACGCTTGGTACACTAAATGCCAGTATTACATTGTGTAACATGTTTGGTGCGAGTGTCTTTATCGCAAATGTATGTGTCGTGTTGGTTTGTATTGTGTCTCGTTCGTACTGTACATGATATGCGGTGATATCACGGCAAGTGTCGTCCATTTTATAGCCACATGTTACCAATTGTTCACCAGTGAGTTGCGATACACCAAAGGTTGGTGCATTTGCTAGATCTCTTGACTTGCCAGAGTCTTTGTCGTCTTGATCATTCTTAGTCGTAGGTTTTGTTGTATCTGGACCCGTCGAAGTACCAGACTTTGGAATAGACTCTGTTGTAGCTCCAAAGATTGCAAGTATCTTGGATACGATAATAGTGTCTGTGCCGTCTTTGCCATAACATACCTCTGTATTGCCCTTTAGTGTATTGTTGTTAGAATTAAAGTTGGTACTGGTACACTTTGGTATCTGTACAATGTCGTTTGTGCCGTTCACATGATAAAAGATGTTTTGACCGTCCGTGTTGTTTAGTCGTATATAGACCTCTTTGTTTAATACCAGTTTACCGTCAAATGATATATTGGGATAATTAGGACATTTAGGAGTAAAGTCTGTGATCTCTAGTGCCAATGCCATATAGCTGCTCAATTTTGGTACTGTAATATCATCACCAACTTGCAATTCGGCATTATAACAGAATGTATTTGATGTGACACTGAATGTTTTGCCAGTTATCTTTGTGTCATAATGGATGGTAATGTCGGCCCTAGTGTCATCAGAGTCATCATCATGGTGATGATATCTAGTACCGGTTCCTTGAGAGGTCTCTCTAGTGATGAACTTTATCTCGTTTGCCGTCTGAGTATTGAGACCAATAGTTGCAGTGGACGGAGTGGTATTTGGTATGGTTATCGTCAGGGTTTGGCTAGGTGTTGGCGATACAGGTTGATTGGTCACAGGTGTTGATGTACTAGCTGCAAACGTGTACGAACCGGCATGTGTACCTATCATGGCGCGTTCAGCATCTACACCGTGTATCACTATATCATATGTACCATTTGTACTTTGTGGAATGACAAAGTTGTACGAGTTGGTTATAGTACGAGTTGTATCGCCGTTGACAGAGTTGCCGTCAGAGTCGGTTGCAATCCAAAAGAACTTTGTGGGTTTCTGCTCTTTGGCACCTTGATAGAACGTCTTTGATGTAAATTCATACTTAATCTCGAGTCCGTTTGTTGCGTTATCTGCAGATATATCTAGGTCAAATACCTGGGCGATCGGATACGGCTGTATATGACCAAACCGGCATAGTATCTCTTCACTCAACTGTACTGTATCACCTTGTGGAACGTATACCGTACCAGTGACACCGGATATTGTACCAGATACAAAAGTTACCGCACTTGTGGCATTTGGTAGTTCCATGATAAACTTTTTGTGGTCTTTATAGTACAGAGGTGAGCCTGTAGAGCTGTTACTGAATATGTTTTGGTTTGATATGGTGTCATTTGTTGCAAACAGTTTGGCGTTTATACTGGTAAAGTTGCCAAACTGATCCAGCATACTCTTTGGAAGAGTACTGTTATAGTTGTACCAATGACCACGCTGTTGGACAAATGTAGAGTCTAGTGATATTGTCTTTTTGAGAGTGTGATCTGCCAAGAGTAGATGTAGTCTACCGTCAAACTGTACTTTGTATAGAGCATATTTGAACAAAATATCTTTATCTTTAGTGATTAGAACTGTGTGATGTGTGCCACTGATATCGGCCTTGCAAAGTGGTAATGTGTTGTATAGAATGGTAGGGTTGGGATATTCTATCAGGGATGTACTGTTTATCTTTTCAGTATAGTATTCGTGTGTTCGTATTTTGCCGGTTACGGGATCGTTAGGAGTTGTAACAGGTATATCTGGGTTGAGATTTACTGGATTTGCAGGCGTGGTTATGGTATCTGCTGCTCCATAAAAGCCAGCCAGTCGTTTTGTAATGATGACCATGTCATCACCATGTTTGCCATAACATACAGTGTTGTTACCTTTGAGAGTGTTGTTGCTTGTGTGAATTATTGTACTAGTACATGCAGGAATTGGTTGAGCATCTAGTATGTTGTCACGCGGAGAAAAGTAGAACGGTTTTTTGTCTGCCTTGTCATATATGGTGACTCGCATGTCCCTGCCGATTATCAATGGTTTATCAGAGGTAGCTTCAGGATCTGGTGAGCAACTTCCACCGCCTATAATTGTAAAGTCTAATCCGTATGCAGATAGTTTATTCTTTCTGCTAGGTTCGATATTGTTGGGTATGTCAAAGCCTGGAACATGTTTCGCTTTGATCCATTTAACATGCTTAAAATCTGCATGGCAAAGAGTGTGAGGAGAGATCACAAGCGCAGGGTGCGCTAGTGTCCTAGCGTATGGTACAATATAGAGATCACCAGTAGGTTTTTCTGAAACGTCAATTAATCTATGAGCGCTAGTACGATAGTGCATACGGCCATATTCTTCTAGCATGAAAGTAATTCGACCATATGTTGTCTCGTTGGTTAATGGCGGTATCGTTAATAGATCACTAGTTGCAAACGCGTCATCTAGATCAACTAGCAGAAACGGTACAACTGCTATCAAGACTAGTAAAAAGATCAGATGACGCTTACTCAATAATTACTCCCCCCCCCCCCGTATCTTATAAAAGTATCTTGTAGACTTGTGACGAGTACTCACAAGTACGATCAGTTCGAGCTTGAAACGATTAAATTCAAGATCACATAAAAATCAATATCGATGAAAGATCCACACAATCATGCAAAGGTAGGATACTCTATGATCGTAGTTGCAGGTAGTCTTGCTGCCATAGGTCTCTTGACACTCTTTATTGGAGGAGATGTCTTGTTCTCAGATAACATGCAACGTAGTAACACAATCCACTTTAATGAATGTAAAGATAGTGACTTCAAGGGTGAGGGGTGTGAAAAGTATTGGGATCGAATCAACAACCAGATATCTGGCATATATGTAGAACTAGATGAATAGCTAGAACCCATTAGCAAAGTCTTCAAGCATATTTTTGTTCTTGGTGAGCTTGTTCATTGCGTAAAATGCTCCACCAACTACACCGGCTTGATAAAAGGTATACAAGAATACACCAGAGGATGTGGGATCAGACTTTGTAAAACTCAATATCAACATACTAAAAAAGATAAAAGTGCCCATAAACGTTACAACATGATTTAGAGAACCGCTATTCAACCCAACCATACGTTTTGTTGCAGCTGCCATGAGTGTTATACTAGTGATGATCAGAAATGTTGCTCCACCGTTTGCTGTAACAAACTGCATGACCCATGAGATTAGCCCCTCTTCTTCTAACACCGAGATCTCCGGCAAGACACTACCACCATTTATAGCAAAGTTGACGGCACTAAACATTCCACCAATTACAAAGAAGAATAGAAATATCTTGATCGTGGCGCGTTTGAACGGACTACGTGTCTCAGACGGCATCACAGCACGCTCGGTTATCCTTATTCCATAGAGAAGACCTATCAACATCGCAGGCACGAACATCAGATTTATCAAGATCGGTGACTCGGCATTTATCTGATTGATGTGTGGATAAAATATCAAAAAGACCAGCATAGCAGAGATGGTCGCAAACACAAAGACCAACAAACCGACGTATCGATGCTTGTGTACGCCAGAGTCAGTACCGTCCCAATTATACATACTATATAGTGTACAACTCGGATTAAAAGAGCAGGTAGAAAATCATTTAGTCAATTAATCAATTCCTTTTTAGTAAACAGCCACGATATACGCCATGATGATCTATGTTATACTCGGCATAATATTAGTCGCATTGGGCATACTGTTTAGTCTACAAGGGCTATCCATAGTAGGCCCTACATCCTCTTTCATGTATGCAGATCCAGATTGGACTAGATACGGCATATGGATCATTTTGAGTGGGTCGATAATCAGCCTCTATAGCTATTGGAGATTGAATCGGTAGCAGCACAGCAACAAGAGATCGATTAAAGACGACACCGATCTAGGTAAAGGCACTCAAACCGAGGGTTAGCTTTGCGCATGTGAGTTGAATGGGTTCTGTTCATTTGACGGTAGTTGGCATCTTTTGCACAAAATTCTCGAAACTCTGCAAAATATGGAAACGAACTCACATCATCTATCATAAATTACTGCTGTTTTGAATCAAACATTATGCGTTCTTTGAGATAACGTCATAATGAGCTCCGCACCCGTCAATTGAACAGAACCGTCGAATGTTACGAAATTTTTCAATACAGTATTTGCATGATGGTTAAAAACCAGCAAGAATAGGATCGGTCGGTTTGATTATCTCACGTAAGACGATCGTTGCAAAAGAGCCACGAGATAGAGTAAAGCGTACTGTATCATCTTGGACATGACTGTTTGTACAGCTGATCCTAGTCTGTCTAAATCCACCTTCACTACTGATCTCTTGCATCTTTGTAACAAAAAAGCTCTTTGGTGACACTCCTTGTTCTTTGAGTGTGTTTAATATGTACGAGTTAAATCTGGTCTTTTTGTAATATGCATATCCAACAAATGGCATGGCCAACTTTTGCGAATCATGATAAAACATCTTGTTGATTACGCCCTTGGAGTCAAAGCAGATATCACCTTGCTTTGGTTCAAAGAGATCCTCGCCTGCGCTATATGCATCGCTCAACGATACATTAAACAGAAACGCTTGAAATGACTGTACAAAGAATCGCCGCAACGATATAGGTAATGCACGTAAAGCACGATATGCGTTACTATGATTGATCATCTCTTTTAGGATTATTCTCTCAATATCCATCTTTGATGGAACTTGATCGAGATACTTTGCATAGTTGTTGGGGTCTTGGAGCTTGTCTCGAATCTCTGTATTCTCTGCAGAGTCGTAGGGTGATGTAAAAGCTAGTACTAGGCGTACTGCATGATCAAAGTCTTGTTGTACGAGTGCCTTGCCTATGAGATGTGTTACAGGACGTTTGGAACCAAATCTCTGATAACCATAAAAATTCAATATCTTGTCATACTCACAAAACGACTTTAACGTGTCAGAACAGTCTTGGATCTTTATGGTAAATCTATTTCCAACCATCTCTCTTTTAGATAATGGTCGCTCTGTTGATCCAATGTATACTAGTTCATATTTATCGGTCTTGAGATCATCTATGGGTTTATCCTTTCTTTTAGCGCATACATACTGCGTAGTAGATGCCAAAGCGTCCTTGAGACCCAGCGATTTGAGACGAATGCGAGTTCGTCTAAAGACATCATCTAGTGCATGAGTTGTGTCAATTCGACTCTTCTTTAGTTTGTATACACAATAGTCTCCCTTACTGGATATAGACATTATTGCACGCTTTGATATAACTTCTGACACGTCAAAGTCACTTGGCGTGTTTCGTATTGTACCACCTGTACCTGGAAAGTCTGTACTGTATACTCTTATGCCGATCTGAGAATCTATCTCGGGGATCACAGTACAGTCACTGTAATAAACTTGCTAACTGTGATATCATCGAGTTGTGCGCCAACAAGAACTTTATAGGTACCTGGCTCTACGTCTTGGGCCACAATATCCAATGTTATATCTCTAGATATATCACCAGATATATCGCTAGTCGTATCTTGTCCAACCTGAACATCTATTCCGGCACTAGCAGGAGAGATGATAATCTTGGAGACAGACTCGGACGATATTGTGACATCTAGAGATGTAGGTCTATCGGATTGTATAGTCACCACATCTGATTCGAGATTGATGGTTATTGGTAGTGCAAGACTTGTGTCCACCACACCGATATTGTTCTCAACCCACTCTGTAAACCAGATCAATTCACCAGATACTGTAAAGTCTAAGACTTGTGCTATACCACAATCTCCCAAGAATAGTCTTGTTCCATCATCACAGTCTGCCCATGCAGGATTTCGAGATGGAATATGATACTCGACGAGCATCTCAGATCTAGGATCCATGACAGCAATGTTATTTGCTGTCTGTAAGTTGAATACAATTCGTCCCATATCGTCTGTATCCATCCAGTATGGTCTAGATACAGGTGTTAAAATCACTCCCGTCTTGTTTCCATAGGTCTCTACGATCGGTTCTGCTGTAACATATCGTATAAACTCTTGACTAGTAGGATCAAAACTATAAAACCCAGACGAGTTTGTATCACTGATCCATATGCGTCCAAGTGCATCTATTGTGACACTACTAGGTACAGCCAGTTCAGCCGGTAGTTGATACTGGACAATATAGTCAAGTATAGATAGATCTTGATCAGATGTATCAAGATCTGTCATGTATTCTAGATAGTCTAATTGTATGAGATATCCACCAAGTTGAGACCAATTTGTATACCAGATATCATCGCCATCTATGACAAAATCAGATGTAAATGACTGCTGATGAGGCGACTCGATGCTCGTGTGTTTTATCGAACTGATAGAGTCACGCGAGTCCAAGATATCTAGTTTGTTTCCAGCAAAGTCGTTCACTATTATCTGTGTATCTAAAATCTTCAATCGCTGTGGAAGACTATCCTCTATTGTCGGGTATGGTACTCGGGTATACTCTTTTGTATCGATATCAAACTTCCATAGTGCAGCTTTCTCGCCATCAGTAAACCAGATAGAACCATCAGAAGAGTAGTCCATTCCCCAGTTCACAGTACGATCAGCATCGGCCCAAAATGGATTGTTATATTCGGTAAAGTTTTGTGTCGAGGGGTCAAACATTGCAATATTGCCGGTATTACTTTGAGCAAACCAAACGTTCCCGTCAGGTGTAGTCGTTACTGCTAGTGGCATAGTACATTCTGTAGGAATTGCAAACTCGGTTACAAACATAGTAGACTTGGGATCACTAGAACCACAAAACGTTGCTCGCTGCTCTACAGAGAACTTTTGGGCAGGAGTATCAAACATGCTCGTATCATCCATCGCACCAGGAGCAACGTCAGGCTCAATACCTGGAATCGCAATAGCCACGCCAGATGTTGCCATTATTCCTCCCAAGAATAGAGCTAGTATTATGTTTCTACTCTTCTTTTTCACATAGGTAAAAGTATGTCTCCGTGTTATATCTTATTCGCAGATCGGTTTGTAATCTTTACGATTAATAGGTACACGACATGTCTGATAACTCTTTATTTACAAATCCTAAATCGATCAATCCTAAAAACATTCATCGTATAATCTGTACAGTATGAATTGAACACGCCAGAGATTTGGGATCGGTTCATTAATCCAAAACGTCCGTCATAGAATCTATACAATATGAATTGTCCTAGCCCAAAATAATACTCAAACCATCGCATCACGGATTAGTCCAGATACATGATCTGCAACATCGTCAAACGCAGGTATTGTGCCATATACAAATGGCCTTAGTTCTTGAATCCATACTTTTCTTTTTTCAGCAATTCTCGGGTTCAATTTGCTTATATCAAATTCTCCATATACTATTCTGCATTTTTTCTTAACTAGATCAGGGTTGATCGCTACTCCGTGTAAACTCAGAAAATGAATATCATATAGATGTCGCGCATGTTTGCTATACAAAAGAGCTCTAACCTTTTCTGCCATTGTCTCCTCAAGACTCATAACATTTAGCATTACGTTGCTTGGAAAATTCTCATATATACCAAAGTGCAAAAGTATTTTCCAAAACTGTGTCCCAAAACGTATTGGTCTAAATTTTGTTTCCAAGCCACTCTGTTTGTCTATTACTTAACTAAGAAATTGATAAAGAGTTAGTTAATTTAAACGAAAGATGAGATTGTAATTATTAAAGTTCATGCAATTGTCTTGTATATCCATATTATGATCGATTTGCGACTGTTTACTAGTCATCAACCTTTCTTTTCAAGTATTTTACTAGGTCAATATCGAATTTTTGACTAAAAAATTCATTGAGTTTTGACACTAATTCTCTACGATCTGGATAAAACTTGCCATTTACGTGTTCCTTTTTCCCCATGTACCATATTGTCTCTATTGCATTGAGTTCTGGACGTCCAGCAGGAAGAATTTCTAGGTCTATTCCTTTCTTTTCACAAAACTCTTTGACATTATTTGCAGTATGTGCTTTAGCTCCATCTGCTATTATCATAAATTTACCGCATTTGTCGTAAAGCATGTTCAAACATATCCTAAACATATCTGCTGTAAAATTATCCTCATATTGTATTGTAAATAGATTGCCGTCTGAATCAAGAGCTCCAAAGTATCTGACACTTTCATATTGGTTTACGTATGGAACACGTGCATCTTTCCATTTAAACTCCCATACCATATAGTTACAATTGTCGTCATAATTGGCTTGGACTTCGTCACAAACAAATACTGGTATGCCTTTTCTTTTTGCTTTTTGTATTTTTAAAAGTACTCTATCTTGAAATATTTGAGTGTCTTCTGCACTAGCTCGATTTATGTAATATGGCTTGGGCTTCTTTCGGGTAAGCTTCAATTCACGTAATACTCTTCTAATGCTCCACACAGAATACTCGATTTTTGTTAGATCATAGATAATTCGTTTTATGATGATTGGGTGTTTTTGGGGCATGTGCAAAACTATTGCTAAAATTTGCAACTTGGAAATCTTTCTTGGTCTACCTGTTTTTGGACGATCTCTCAAGCCATTGATGCCTCTTTCCTTGTATCGATTTAACCAGTTCCTTATCGTTTTTGGTACACAACCAAATATTTCTGCTACTTCGTCTATAGGTATTTTTTTAACTTTGACTAGTATTACCGCCAACGCTCTTTTTGAGAAACTGGTATCATCTTTTTCTTTTTGAAACGCTTCCATTAATCCTTGAAAGTGTGTGCCCATTACAAATACAGAAAAACATCTGATCGATAAAGGTTTCGGTTAGAGTAATTTATTGTCAAATCGTGGAAAATACTTTTGCACTTTGGTATATGCTCATTATGGGTTTGGTAACAGGTTTCAAAAATGTGTCACCACGCATGCTCAAATCAAGCCTGACGCTTGTTTCTAGCTGAGCTGTTTGTGGGTACATTATGCGAAATGTTATTCCAGATCTCTTTCTCTCGATGTTCTTTATTTGTGTAAACTTGAAATTCATATTATTCATATTATTTTGCATAAAATTAATAAACTCGTCCGATATGTCACTCGAACATGTAAAATCAAGATCTTCAGAAAATCTAAAGTTATCAAAATGTATTTTTTTCAATGATGTGCCACCTTTAAACACCACTTTGTCTAATTTTGGAAACTGTGAGATTACAAATAACAGACTAGTAAGTGCATAATCTTTTTCAATTGTCTGGTATGGTAATGAATACTTTTGTGATAATTTCTTAACTTGCTCTTTTATTAATAATCCATCCATTCCGTTAAATCCTCTTTACGTAAATTTAATACAAGTCTATACTCCTTTGATGTACTATAGTCACGAACATAATTATTTTCCGGTTCGTTGTTAAGCAATCGTGTTGCCTTTTGTTAATCGTGTAGCTCAAATCACAACGATTATCATAAAATACGAAAAAAGTCAGATAAATTTTGATTTGTTGTAAAGATATTCACGCCAATACACAAAACAATCAAAATTTTATGGTCGTCTGCATGATTTATTCTTGCACGACACAATGATTTTTGTAATTTCAAGCTATATTTTTGGCGTAATTATCTTTCTCTTAAGACAACCCATGACATTTGCGTTGCATTTCATGATTTTCATAGTTTCATCTGCATGTTTCTCTAGAGATCGTAGTGTTTTAAAGACTTTGTTGACTGGAGTATATTGTCTAAACTGTTTCCAGAGTGCTTCTGATGCATTGAGTTCAGGAACAGCAGCTGGTAATTGCACTAACTTTATGTTATTTTCTTTTGCAAATCGTCTACTTATTTGACTAGTGTGACATGATGCACCGTCAAGGATGAGTATTATTGGTTCTATCATGGGACGCATCTTTCGTATGATCTTCATAAATGCTATAAAGTCTTTAGAATTTGCTGAATGACGTATTGTATGACATATTTTTCCGTTAGTGCTGATTCCTCCAAATATTGTTATTCTCTCAGCTTTTCCTGCTACTGCTAGCATGCGTATCTTTTCACCTATCCTTGACCAACTTTTTACACGACGTTTTGTGTGGGTGTTGATGTGCATCTCATCTACTGCCATCACTAGAAATCCCATGTTGTTTAGACGTGAAATCCAAGATATGTTGGCTCTTTGGAATTTTTTTATCATTTCATCACTGGCTCGATTAGTGAAATGTACTTGGACATAGCTCTTTGCAGAGCGTCTTAGCTCTCTCATTCTGCGTCGTATTGTGCTGGGATGATATCGTACTTTTGTTATATTGAAAACCAACTCTAAAATTCTTTGTACTGTTGTGGTGCTGTCGAGTCCCAGTATGTACTCAAACATTCGGTTAGATACTTTTGGTTTCCTTCCTCGACCTGACTTGTCTTTGAGTCCCTCAATTCCTTCTTTCTGATACCGTGTAATCCAATTAAATACGGTGCGAGGTGTAATTCCTGCCATCTCTGCAGCTTTTACTTGTGTGTAACTAAAATTTAGTACCATTAGTACAACAATAATTCTTTTTTGTACGTTATGGTTTGGCATGTTTTTGATGTAGTTAACCATATCCTCACATACTTGATTCATTACATATCATAAAAGATAGTAACAAATAAACATGTATAGTCAACTAAACATGATCAATTAGTTAATTATTATTGTTCAATACCAACATTAACAAAAATTTAAATTTTTTGTGCGCCATTGGACATTTTAAATTTTGGTCACTAATCATCTTTGTTTATTTCCAACCATGAACTAATAATCAGTGATTTTTTGTTGTTATTGCCTCGTATGTTTTATGATCAATGTGATTTCAACGAGGATGTTGAAAGAAATCACATCATTTGGCAAAAACGAACCGGAAAATAATTATGTTCGTGACTATATATTTTATCTTTTCACTAGATGGATCTAAATAGTCATACCCTAACGACAACGTTTGTTTAATTTTATTTGATATATGCTCTTCAATGTCGAGCACAGATAACAGATATCCCAATCTCTTTAGTACTACTACCACCCCTACTCTTTTTGCCATATCGAGCATCATGTCCCAATCGATATCTCTTCGACCGTACCACATACATTTAGCTATCTCTATTATTCCACCACACTGATGAGGTTGCATCATGCTGTCAATGAGTGTCTTTTCTCTAGTTGCAAGATTGAATGGTATTCCAGACACAGATTCTGCTTCAACATAACCAAAAAACTTTTTTTGAGAAAATGTGGTAAACTCGAACAAGTTGTAAGCAAATTCAAGATCTCTTTTTCTCTTTGTAGTCACAATATGAATTGTTCTAGGCAATTGTTCTGTCATCTCCCACAAATTCATTGCTGTCCAAAAACTCACATAACCGGGATTAACGAGGAGTGATACAGCAGATAATCCATCTTCCATCCACGCCTTACTTGGGCCTGCAATCTCGGGTACAAACATGTACTTGCCACGCATTATACGTACTAGACGTCCATTTTTTACTAGTCTGATTAGCACCTGAGCAACAGATTTGTTGCCAGTACCTAAAATTGCTTTTGCGTGTTCAAAGTCAAACATGGTGACTCTGTTCTCTGCTAGTGTCAATAGCAATCTATCTTGTAAACTTGTATTCATGTAAACTTGACCTCCTTTCAGTAAGTTATTGCTACACAAAATATAAAAACACTTTGCGCCTACATTGATCTGGTTACGCCAGTACAGGTTAGACAGATAGAGGTTGTTTGATGGTTCTTTCAACTTGACAGGAGTTAGCATTTTCTGCACAAAATTCCCAAAAAATTTTGCAAAATATGGAAACTGTCTCATATCTGCTATCGTAAATTGCTGCTGTTTTGAGTCAAATATTATGCGTTCTTTGAGATAACGTCATACCGATCTCAATCACCATCGATTGAACAGAACCAAGTTTATAATCGCCTAATCTTTTTTGCAATTATCTTTTTGTGGGGACGATTTATGATTTTATAGACTACAGCATATTTGGTTTGTGGAACTTTTGTAGTTAAAATCATTTTTTCTATGCTGAGTCCTTTCTTTTCAAGATGTTCCAAACTTAATGCAGTGGATTTAATATTTTGCATAATCCTTTTTACAACTAGAGTGTCTTCAACATCACCTATCTGATGTGATTGTTCTTTAAAAAGGGCAGATGTAGAAATTTTGAACTTCATAAGTATTCTTTCAACAATTCTCTTACAGCTACATCTGCATTTGGATATGTGCATGCAATGGTGTCTTCGCCATCTTGATATCTATCTACTTTATAGATCTTGACTACTGTTGATTTCTTGTTTTGGCTCATATACCTCCCACATAAACTAGTGCATTAATGTACATATAAACCTTAGTTGTGAATATGAAAAGTGTGGAATATGAAAAGTAGTATACCCCTCATTTGACATCATGTTCATCTCCAGATTCCTCATCAATAATCGTTTCTTTTGGATGTTGTTTCCTGACAAATGCATCTGCTGGTCTTTCACGGCCATCTTTTAGAGACATGTGTGGTCGGTCATAGTTGTACCATTTCATGAATAGATCAACTGGATCACTAGTTCTTTGCATGATTGCTGCAAAGCGTGGTAACTTGCGCTGTACTTCACCAAACACTCGTTCTAGCTTGCCATTGGTCTGTGGATGCCTAACTCGAGCAAGAATGTGTTTGATTTCTAGTTCTACCAGTCTCATCTCAAATTTTGGTATTCCTTTTTCTTGACCTTGACTTGTTTGCATAGAACTGTGTCCCATTGTCGTTACTACAATCTGTAAGTATTGCAGTTGGTTTTCCATGATTTTTGATTACTGCATCTAATACTGCAAATGCGTTCTCTGTTGTTGCATGATCAAACACGCCGTATCTAACTGCAACCCCAGAAGCATCATCTAGTAGTTTATAGTCAGCATGCCATAGTGAATTCATGCTCACATCGTACCCATGTGCGTTGTTGGTTCTTTGGTTCTCGCCTAGATAGCCCTTCATCTCGCAATATGTGGTATATGGCAGGATAGGAAATATCCATTACAGTGGAATCTTTTATCTCGTCTTTTATGCGGGTTGTTACAAGATGCCATCTTGTCGCGCAGCTAGTACAGTAGAGTGTACTAGTCTACCTGGAAGACTCTTCTTGGGTCTGTCCATATGTCTCGGATATATCATCTGGTTTGATTTTATGTTCTTGTATGTGTCCATATCTTTTGAATCTAGCGAACCGACATATCCACCCGCTCTGCAATTATTGCATTCTTGGTTCCTTTCTTCTTTTCTAGTACGATGTATCGTACTTTGGTTTCATCTAGTTTTATTGATTCTATACCAAAGTGCAAAAGCATTTTCCAAGTAGATCGTAGAATAGCATGTGTGCAATTATGAATACATCTTTACGAAAATCAAAAGTATGTCATTTGAACGATTTTGCCTATAGAAATAACATATACGCTGTCGTCATTACAAGATGAGTACCTCCCTAAAAAGTACATATACGTTCTTTTGTTGTCGCCTTGGAAAATACTTTTGCACTTTGGCATATTTGCAACATATCGATATAACGCCGATCTGAGCGAACCCAAACACCTTCATTTCCATTGCAACTCAGATTGCCTGCTTGGACTACCCATCGGGCTAGGGTGAACAACTTTTTGTACTACACACGTTACATCAAAGTGATTTAGTCGCACATCCCTAATCGCCTTCCATTTATACTGAGTTTTAATATGTATGCAGATCTATAAATTCACAACATATTGTAAATTTACCTCTAGGATATCAAATATTTCGTCAATAACTTTAATCAATATTCAACTAAACAAAAGATATGCATAATGATGAGAGTGTGTTTTGGTTTATGTTAAGATGATCGTGCTAAGTATCAAAAAAGAACCGAATTATGAATAGGGTCGACTAGAGAAGTTTTAGATGACCGGTAACTCGGTTCACTAGATCTTCAGGTACAGGACCGATTCCAATACAGGTTATCGTGTTTGGTTCTATCTGAGTATGTCCAGCATCTCTAACCTGAACACATGGTAGACGTCTTTCAATTGCATCCAATCGTATCGCCTCCAATACCTCCAACGAGTCAACCTTTAACACAACTTTTGCTTGTAGTGGCCACCATGCATCATACCACTTTTTGTTCATTTCTTTAACTCGCTCTGCAGCAAGTATTGCAGCATGACTTGCTTGTGCAGCAATCTTACCTTTACCCATCTTTAGATCTGTTCGGACAACAATAACTTGTTTGATCATGTACACAGACAGTATCGTAGCATCTCAAAAACCTTCTCATGTCTAACATCAGTCATCCCAAATGTGCTGCCTCGTAGACTCATTTCGTGGGTGGTGGCCAACAAGCCATTAGCTCTCGAAAACGCAGTTGTAAAAATGTCTTAAAGTATACTTTGGTGACTTTCTTGCCCATCTCTGAGAATCCTTTTGTTTCAGATGGCATGTGTCGTGCTAGGATCCATGCGTTGTAAAATAACATACTAAACAAAAACAACATAAATCTTACAGATTCACTTTTACTCTGCATCTTTAATCTCATCTGTTCTAGATCACGATAACCAGATTCTATGATCCATCGACTTGCATATATCGATACGTCGATACTGGGATCATTTGTTGCATATGCCATCATCTTTCCTTTTCTGTTCTTGGGAGTTCATGCGAAAGTCATTTTCAGGCACATATGATGTGTGATGGGTCAAATCTGACTAAATTCTCCGAGTTATTGCGGGTTTCGTGTATGTGAGGGGGAGTAAAAAATTAACCAAAAATAGAATACGCAACAAGACAATTTTTTAAGACACTCTATGGTAAATACCAATTTGAATAAACAAGAGTATGGCTAATCCGAACAAGGAACTAGTGCTTGAACAACGACTCAAAGCAGCCGAAGAACGTGCAGATATAGCAGAAGAACAGCTCAAAGCAGCAAAAAAAGAACTCGAGCTCCCTCCATGTAAGAATATCCTTAGCAATGAAAAGACTCTATGGGAGCATACAAAGCTGGATTTCGACATGTTTAACTTTTTGCTCGGTCTGTTTATAGAATGGATACCGGCAGCAGATGTTCACAGACAGTTTCGTAATGTTCTCATAGTACGTGGAAGAATATCCAAACTAACTCCCGAGTATGCCATGCTCTTGGCAATTCTGAGGCTGGTGAGTGGTCACAGTCAGTGCCATCTTGCCAGTAGATTTGGCATAGATCAGAGCAATGTATCCCGGTACTGTACATACATGAATCAGTTTTTTCAAAGTTTGGGTTTTTCACCAGACGAGTTGGCAAATGCGATAAGTAAATGCAAGACAAAGAAAGAGCTTGCAAAATGGGTAAAGGATCACACATTCTTGTTCGATGGAACACACACTCGTGTTCCAACACCCGTAGATAGAGAGATACGCAATGACTACAAATCAGGCAAAAAAAAGATGCATACGGTAAATACGCTATTGATGTGTACAAAAGAGAGACTGATAGTACATGTGTCTTCTACGTTTCCTGGTAAGACACACGATTTCAGCATATTCAAAGAACTCAAACTGAATCTTGGCAAGTGGTCCATGTCGTTAACAGATCCAAACACTCCACTTCGCCAAAGACTGTACATTCTAGTAGATCTAGGATTCTTAGGAATTCGAGATATCTTTGTAGGTGCAAAGATAGGCATAAAATACAAGAAACCCAAAGGTGGGCAACTCACAAAAGAACAAGAGATATACAACAAAAAGATAGACAGTGAACGCGCCACAGTAGAACACGTAGTTGGATGTGTAAAGCAGTTTAAACTCTTGTTCAACATGTTCCGAGGAGATGACGACCAATACAACGCTGCCTTCAAGATGGCATCTACATTGGTCAACTATCACATTCTTTGGGATCATGAACACGGCAGACCTAGTCCTAGATTAGAAGAGCTTGTTGCAGCATGGAGAGTAAAGATAAACCGTAAAAAACAGGCTAAACTAAAAAAGATGAAATTATCTCACCGCATAGTTGCGTAAATAATACACAACAACATTGTGATTTATAGAATGATATTGTAAGATATCAAGGTATAATTCATTGTTTTGACTCTACATGTATAATCATACAATTGCACAGATCACAAACCTGAGATCACTTTATAATTTGGAATGTCTTTGTTGCTAGGCGTCCAGAGTCTTCAAAATGACTTTCGCATGAACTCCTTGGTTATTATCATGGTAAATGGTACGGTCAATCCTTTTCCGTTGGTGATTTTCGCTTGTGATATTCTACCACGTAGTCCTTGCTGATACTCTCGTATGCAGTTTTTAACATATGCGGTGTTTTTACATGGGGTAAGAAACTTGTACGTGGTATTTTGAAATTTAGCAAATATCTCTGCAGCATAAAATTCACGATCAAACAAGAATACACCGATCTTGAACTTGTATGACGCACAGATATCGATGATTTTACCTATATAGTCACGAACGGAATTATTTTCTTGTCTACTCCCACATATGTGGTGTAAGACAGAATTTACCTCTGACAGAACAAATAACACTAAATTGTGATACTGCAGACTAGGAAAATTATTATGTTCACGACTATAGAAACTATGTTATTATCAGCTGCAGACATGAGAATACCTGCCAGATTTAGTTTTGCTATTGGATGAGCAACTTGGGCAGTCATGTAGGTCTCTACCTTGTCTGTTCCCTTTTCTGGTTTGCAGCGTTTCAGTTTTTTATTTTGTTTGTCGTATCGCATGATTTTATGTTTGTCTATTGCAATGTTGACTACATCTGGCCAAATATCTGCATCCTGTAAAGATTTGATCTGTTGTTTGACAATAGTTTTGAATTGTCTTTGGAAATTAAGTTTAGACATTTTTGCAAATAATACTCTAAACCATTCACTCGTTGGTGATAGTTCGAATATCTGTCTTACAGATATTGCACAGCTTGTAATCGTTGCACCATTTATCATGGTCACTATCATCACGTAAAAGACATTGTACTCGTCGTACAATCTGTTGTATCGATTTGATACCGATATTTCGAGAGAGAACAGCCACATGATGATGGCATTGTATGTTGTTCTTTTTGAGCGCACATCACGTTGCATCCGGGTTTTTTGAACCATAAAGAGTATCCAAAAACTTGCCCGATCTAAATGTTTCGATCGACTCCCATCTCAGCCCAATCTGAGCACATTTGGGATCACTGAACAACACATTGTTAGAATGATTAATCGTCAATCTTGATCATTTACTATAGAATGTAATTATACAAATTTTACAAATTAAATTCACAAGATTTTTTCAACTATGTGTAACGAATATGTTTACGCACTGAATTAAATAATTGTATACAAACTAGAATCATATTGTCGTATGAAGTAGTTATAGCTGGTGGGAGCATATCAGGTTTGTTGTGTGCCCGTGAAGTTGCCAGATCTGGTCATTCCGTGATGGTTCTTGAAGAAGATTATGAGATAGGTACGCCTGAGCATTGTGGCGGACTAGTCAGTGTAAATGGTTTGGCAGATCTTGGCGTTGTGTTATCCTCTAGAACATTTGGATCGATCATCCAACATGCAAAGATCACGGGTCCTGATGGCAGAGGGTTTACTATATCTACATCAAAACAAAAGATCGTAGAGGTTAGCAGACGTGAACTCGACAAACATGTAGCACTTCAAGCTCAAAGATTTGGGGCCACAATTACAACTCGTTCGAGTTTTCATGGCATGACCAAATCCGGTATTCGCACAGACAAGAGAGAGATAGAATGTGATATCTTTGTTGATGCGCGCGGTATCTCATCCTTGATACAGAGAGACAGATCTGGAGTGATGCCGTCAGCGCAGTATGAGATTTATGCAGATTGGATAACACAGGGTTTGGTACATGTAATATTGGATCAGTCTAGATTTCCAGGATTCTTTGCATGGATAATTCCTTCGGGAGAAGGTAGGGGAAAGGTAGGTGTTGCGGGGTATGGAATAAACCCAGCAAATGCCATGGACTCGTTTCTTCAAGGACGCAACTTTTCAGTTATTCGAAAGATCTTTGCGCCAATATGGGTTAAAGGGCCAATCAAAAAATTCGTCAGAGGTAATACAGTAATAGTCGGTGACGCAGCTGGTCAGGCCAAACCTACAACATCTGGAGGAATCTACTCCAGCGGAATGGGAGGAGTTTACGCAGGTCTTGCTATTGCTAAATATCTAGATAGTAAAGATATCAAAGATCTTGATCAATATCAGATTAGATGGAATAGAAAATTTGGCAATGAATTTGAACGACAATTACTCGCAAGAAAGATTCTAGAAAAGATAGACAATAAGACAATCTCTAAATTTATCAACTCGGTCACACCAGAGATCGTCAGTACGATAACTAGTGATGATTTTGATTTTCATACTAGTGCGATACTCAAAATGTTAGGAGTGGGTCGATCCTTAACACTTGCACGATCTCTACTCGGATCCGAGATCAAACGACGGTTCTTTTATCCATGTGAATAGCTTATAAAGATTTACTCTGATTCACGACTATTGTGTATAGCTTACGCTAGGGATGTGTTCCCATGTAAAGGACTGCGAACATATATCCATTCGAGTGGTTAACTCAGTATCATTCTTCGTCCATTCGTCAAAATCTGTACATTTAACTTGCCGAGTGATATCTCAAACAGAACCCGTACGTTAATGATTTCGACTACAATGTGTGACATAATCATCCCTATCTATAAGCATATGGTACATCAATCGGAGTAGCTTGGAGGCAGTTGCAACAGTTGCCTTGCTTGTCACGCGTCTCTTTTTAATTCTAGTATAAAATTTTGTAATGTAGCTATGGGGTTCACATTTTATGTGTACATGAACTGCTTCGGTCAATGCCCATCTAAGTATTTTATCACCTTTCCTCGTTATACGTCCGTGATTTTGTTTACCAGCTGAATTGCGAACAGACGGCACTATTCCTGCATACGAACACATTTTGCGTACATTTGGGAATCTCTTGACATCTCCAATGCTGGATATTACAACAAGTGCAACAAAGTTTCCAACTCCCGGAATTGTCTTTAACAACTGCGCATCATGTGATCTCTTTACTTCTTTATGCATTTTAATATCCAACTGTCGAATCTTTTCGTCAGAGAGGTTTATCATGTCCAAATAGTTATCTATTCTATAATCCTCGAGTTTCTTCAATTCCTCTCTAAATGACTTGCTAAAACTTGAACCAGGTATTTTAATTCCATATTGCAGTAATATCCCATGTATAAGATTCTTGTATCGCGTTCTTCCTTTTACAATTATATCTCTATGTCGAACCAACTGTTTCAATTTAACAATGTATTCACTAGGAACAAAACAAGGCGAGATATAATTTCCTCTTAAAAGATCTGCCAGTGTCCATGCATCCACCTTGTCTGTCTTTTTCTTTGATTCTGCAATAGCCTTTGTTTGATATGGATTCGATAACACTACACCAAATCCCAATTCATCTGTCAAGTATCTATACAACCAATACCATACTGACGATGACTCCATCACACAACGTGTATTGAGTGGTGTAAACTGCGCAAAGAATTTTTTTAGACTGTCATGATCTGTGGCAACACGCTCATTGAGTAGACGCTTGCCATCCTGATCCATTGCTGCAATTTGCAGAAATCTCTTATGTGCATCTATTCCGATATAGATCATCTTGTTTTTACTTTTTGGATGGGTAATCTGTTTGTTTGCATTTCCTCTTTTAGATCGCTTTACAGATGATCGCTTGGATCGACCTGCATGCTTTGTATCATCTGAATGTACTCTGATCGACTTCTTCACATATGGTTAACTTAACGGGGGGTCGATAGTTTTCATGCAACATTCTCTAAAAATTTTACAAGTTATGAAAAATGGTTAGAACATCCATTGTAGATTATTGCTGTTTTAAGTTGCATACAGTACGTTTCTTGAAATATCTGCATCTTAATCTTAACCCCCCGATAAGTTAAAAGAACCCAAACGACTATACAATTCAAAGAGGGATTCCACAAAAATGTCATGAACCGTCAAGAGCTAATCTATAGATTCCTTACTCGGAGCAACTAACAAATTATAGAACTTGATCGATCGTATCTTGAATGATATTCAAGACAATCCATCAAATATCATGTGATGCTCCACCACTCATCATAGTGTAAATTCAATGAAACTGTAGATCACAGATTGATTGAGGATAACGATCTAGATTATAATCGCCTTGATCTATTGCTTCAATACATGTTATTGAACACAAGATAAGCATCTACAAGCTTTTGATGAGAATATCAATAACATGAATAACGAAATAGGACGAAAAACAACTAGTTTAATACTAATGACGATAATGGTCGCAGGCGGACTGACCTTTGCTATACCAAGCACGGAGCCAGTATACGCCCAGTCGACACCAAATCTATACGTCTCAGCTGCTGATCCAAATGGATACGGAGCTAGATTCGACAACACCTTTGGCGGTATACAGTATGTAGAGGTCATCGTAAGTGATCCGTTACTAACCGATCCAAATGATGCTATGCCAAGAGTCACAGTCAATGATGATCCACTCCATTTACAACATGGTGGTGACGGTTCTTGGTATGGCTACTTTGCAGATAAAGAACGAGACGGTAATGGAGATGGTACTATTGGCGGTAGCGCTGTCGGTGATGTTAACAATGATCAACAAAAATTTAGAAATGCGTTTCTCAGTGAGCTACCATACCAGAGAGGCAGTACAGATGACAAGATACTCATCACTAATGCCGACAATGTTGAACACGTAAAGTATCTTGAACTTGATGATGGGGACGAAGTTGACGTTGTTTATCACAAGGCTGGAAATCCTCAGACAGTAACCGTGACATACGACACGTCTAAAAACAATTCAATCGAGCTAGATCGAGACTTTTACCCAAGAGGCGCAAATGTCTATCTAACGATCACAGATCACATACTAAACGTCGACCCAACTGAGAAAGACTTTGTACATCTGATGCTCCAGACTACCACGGGTGTTACTGATGGTAAGATGCGTATCGCTTATCAGCACAGTACTAATCCTGCCACTACTGAGACGTTCAGAACAGATACCGGTACACTTGGGTGTGAAGATGATTGTATACTCGAGGTACCTATGGGCGATATGGAAAAGGTACTTGATGTTAAATTAAATACTCATAGCGCTAATACTGTCGTGGGACTCAAATTCGAAGAGACCGGACCAAACACCGGTATCTTTGAACTTGCAGACAATGGCGGATCAATAAAGATCAAAGACGATGCTCCACGAGGAACAAACACCGTAATCACATACGACAAAGATGATACTGTCGCAGTAAACCTACGACTTACATCTGCTACAGTAAACCTCGATATCGATGACGGCACATGGAACTCTGGCGAAAAGATCGACTTAACCATAGTCGATGCAGATCAAAACAAAGACAGTGATGCAGAAGATGATCAAACGATAATCAATCCAGACGCAAGAATTCCAATATTCATGACTGGAGATCCACATACTCTGGCAGATGGAAAAAATGCTACAATATATGCATATACTGGAGGCAATAAATTTACTGCTTATTCAACAGTAACTGGAACTAACGTACATGCTCTAAACTATACCGTAGATGACAGTCATAGAGGAATTATATCATCTTTTGAAACTAAAACAGTCAAGAGAATTGCTATTCCTCTAGGAACATTAGGAGATCTCCACGAGTCAATAAACGATGATGATCTCAACGGTACAGGTAACTTTACTGGACGCAACATATTCCACTATGACTATCGTATCTTTGACAGAAATGACATAACAACTGAACTGTTACTACTTGACAATAGCAGAAGTGTACTTCGTGCCGGAACCATCATGGTTACTGCTGCAGCACTACCATATGACGTTAAGGCCGATGTGAGAGATCTAACGGGTTGGTTTATTGCTGAAATTAATGGAGGCAACTATGATCAATCTACTGATCTCAGATTATCTAGTTCAGAATTGATGGCAGAGAATATCAACAACAACACTCCGGTCATACTATCGCTGAATTTCGGTACTCCATTTGAGTTGAAAGGTGGAACGGAATATCCCATAGTCGCAGATTTCTTCTCGTATGGATTCTATAACGATGGCGCACAAGCAGGCGAGAGAGTTGCGAACCAAATAATACGAGTCGAGGTCGAAGAGACTGGTGAGAACACTAGCACCTTTACAGGAACACTCGAGTACATCATGGTAAATCAACTCGACATGATCGTGACCGATACTGCTGTAACGACAGGAACTGGTAATAGCATAACGTATCCAAAGACAGACTACATATTCGATAGTATCACACCAACAGGCAACGAAGTCAAATTCATCGCCTTTGAAGACATCACTGGTTCTGACGCGCGAGTAAACTATGCAGACATGGACTCTAACGGCAACATGGCTGTGGTCTCTGACCAACAAGATATCGCAACCTCTAGTGGTGTGGTATCTCTGAACGCAGAGACATACAGTGTAGGCAGCAATGTCGTTATAACACTAGAGGACGCAGACTTGAACACAGATCCTGACAGAGCAGATACCTATACTGTAGTGAGGGACAACGCCAACGCGGATCCAGATAGAGATCAAGTGGGCAAAGATGTAACCAATACCGGTAACAAAACACATGATATCATGTACGAGTCTCTACTACCAGGTGGTAACTCGTTAGGAATGCTCCTAGAGGTAACCATTGGTGGTGAGAGATGGAAATCTGGCGCATGTAGCCTAGATGATGGAGTTCAGAACGGACTAGGTAAAACAGGATTCACTCTACAAGAGACCGGACCCAGCACAGGAGTCTTTACAGGTTCATTTTCTGTACCAAAAGAGGTATGCATGGGATCTGACAAACTATCTGTAAGCGGCAAAGACATTGGTGTAACATATCTAGACTTTAGAGATGCATCTGGTCAGATAGTCACAGCAGGTGACTCTGCATCGATTGGTGCAAGTACAGGCTCTGTATCTCTAGATAGAACTGTATATCCAGTCCCATATGGTCAGGGTACAGCAGGTTCTTCTAGAGCCCTAGACATGGCCGGAGCAAATCTTGCAGGCGGTACAGTCAAAGTCTATGTTCAAGTAAACGACCCAGATTACAACTTGAATCCTACAGGCGAGGACAAGATCGAGGACGAGGACGGAAATGGTCCAGTAAAGATCACGATCTCCCGCAGTGGTGACGAGTGTCTAATAGGTCACGCAGGCGGTGAGACATCAGTCGCAACCGACGAGATCAGTAGATTGATGCAAGATCGAGATACAAAGAGAGATCTCTATAATGCAGACAAGACAAACACTGACAAACAGACAGCATATCTCTTGGCACAACTAAAGTATGATAATGCTAGAAGTACAGGTGGTGCATGCCCGGTTCCAGAACCGTTTGGTGCTCTAACAGAGACATCTCCTGAATCAGGAGTGTTCGAAGTAAGCTTTGATCTATCTTACAAGATAGGACCAAGCAGTACCGACTGTCCAAATGATGGTAACTGTATCCTACAAGGTGACATACTCACCGTACAGTACAACGACACAACAGACGCTTCTGGTAATCCACGTACAGTCACAGACTCTGCTACCTTTGATCTACGAAACGGTGCTCTACAGACAGACAAGTCTGTATATGTGATAGGCTCGGACATGATCGTAACACTCATCGATCCAGACCTTGATCTAGACAGCGGTACACGCGAAACATACACACTTGATCTGATCAAGTGGGACTCGGACGCAGGTACCAAGAATCTGAGTGAAGGTATATTCGATGCAGAACCAGGCTCTCTACGAGAGACTGGTCCTAGCACAGGTATCTTCCAAGTGGTCATATCTGTTCCCAAGGCCATAGACAACGACAGACTAGAACGAGGCGAAGAGATCAAGCTAGAATACACCGACTATGGACCATCAGGTGCAGACTTTGTAGGTGATAACACAGAAGATATCGACAGAACGGTATTCACATCAAACTTTGGTGCTACAATAGAACTAGATCAAAGTGTATACAGTTGGACCGACAAGGTATTCATTACTGTAACAGCTCCTGATCACAACCTAAACACAAACCAAGTAGACGAGATTGGTGCTAATCCATATCCAGTGCGTGTTGCTACAAGATCCGACGACATTAAAAACTACAAACTCGTAGAGACAGGTACAAACACTGGTATCTTTACAGGTGAAGTAATACTGACAGGATTCTCGTACGACGCAGACGGTGATCAAGATACAGGCGAAGATGGTAAAGACGTCACAGGTCGTACATGTGACACATGTAATGGACCAACCGATGGACTATTACCAACAGACAACGACGACGGACTCGAGGTATCATTCGAGTTCTCTGACGACGAGACTGTTCGCAAGTCTGCTCTAATCCGTTGGAACATTGGTGAAGTTCAGTGGCTAGAAGCAAGTTATCCTGCTACAGCTACAGGCGTACTACGTGTAATCGATCCCGACATGAACTTGAATCCAGAATCTGCAGACAACTTTGAGGTCAAAGTATGGTCTTCTAGTGCACCTAGTGGAATAACCCTTACAGTAACAGAGACTCAGCCAGCAAGTGGTATCTTTGAAGGTACTGTATTCTTTGGACTCTCTGTCCAATCAGGTGGTCACAAACTATCCACAGAAGAAGGAGACACAGTCACTGCAAAGTACAGCGACAACACTCTACCTGCTCCGTACAATACAGGCGACTCTGAAGACATCACTGCAACCACCATAATAGGAACAATAGTACCTCCTCTAGAACGAGTAAAGATCGAGTCGTTGAGAATAGTAGACTCTACAGGTACAACACTCAGTACAGTATCAATAGATCAACAAGTCCAGATCACTGCAGATTTGACAAACACACAAGACAAAGATCAACCATTTGCATACTTGGTACAAATTCAAGATAGCGATGGCGTTACAGTATCTCTGTCTTGGATTGATGGTTCACTAACACCATCTCAGTCGTTTAGTCCATCTCAGTCTTGGATACCAACTGCACCAGGCGAATACACAATTACCGTATTTGCATGGGAGTCGTTGACTATACCAACTGCACTATCACCACAACAGACAACAACAATAACTGTAAACTAGTTCAAACCTTCTCTTTTTTTCTTTTTTTATATTTACATAATACAATATACACAATGCAGTTTGTACATAGTATAGCTGTATATCGCATGTAATACCATTCTGTCGGATACTATTGTTATTAACGTGATGATCTCTACTCGCTCATTCTTGACTCTTGCATTATACAATACTGCTCATTCACGAGATACCTGATACGAGAGATCTGAACTCGGTATGTAGGACAATAGATTGTAAACATCACACTAAACTTTACACAGGCACATTGCACAGCCTGTGCAATTATACATGTTATTGATATTCTCATCAAGAGTTTGTATTTAAGCCTAATGAACAATTTGTTCATGTGCGGATTGTCTCGAGCAGAATATGTTGAATTCATAATCTGTCAATCTAGTCTCAAACTTGAGTGTTTCTACGAGAGCGTGTACAAACTACGTTTTGGAACTCGGCATGTTGTTTCTGTACAAATCCCAAACCTGTCACTCTACCAAAATATTCATCAGACAGAGCCCATCGATTTCTATTTTTAGAACTCCCGTACAGATCTTTTCATTTTACATAATGTGTGTATTAAACATGTATGAGAAAACAACACATAGCTACAATGATGGCGCAATCCTAGATTTCGTATCTTGTTCTCACAAACTCTGCAATTAAACAAAACCCTTTCGAGATTCCCTAATATATGATGAATGTGCATACATTATTGATGCTAGTAGACAAGAGGATCTTTATTGGCGGACTTGCAATGCTCATAGTAGGAATGGTACTAAGTATAGGTATTGCATCAACAATGCCAATTGGTCAGCAAGGCATGACAGAAGAAGAGGAACTAGACCTAGTACTTGCACAGCAAGAGAATGAAGATTATACAACACTAGCAGGCATTCTAGTCGGTATTGGATTTCTGCTAATACTCATTAGTTTTGGAACGCGTAGAAGAAAAGGTAAAACTAAACGAGTCGAGAAGAAACCAGCAGAATAAGACAAATACTAGATCATCAATTAGATAATGAACGTTGTATATGCAAGACAGTACATAGAATCATTATCAGGATGACAAATAAAATTGCGTACATATCTTGAGGACGTATGCTTTAGAGAGACAATATCGTGGAATATACATTACGATTTACAGTCACGAGTTATGTCTCATCATAGATATTCGTTTTGTCGGACAATAGTAAATGATCTAAAACTGCCTCAGTACTTTGAAATGTGTATTGCGCTGGGCAGGAGTACGTCCTATCTCTTTCACCATAGTTGCGAGCTCATCCACAGAAGAGGTCGTAGGCTTGCCTGCAGATCTATAGATCTCTTCTGAGAAAGCTGTACCTACAAGATCATTTCCGCCGTTCGATAATGCTACCTGTGCTAGTTTCTTTCCATAGGCAACCCAATAGATAGAGATGTTATCTAGTATACCAGTAAGCATCAAACGACACAATGCAATAATCTTGAGATCATATATCGACGAGCATTCAGTGCTTACCAGATTAGTCTCTTCAAGTTCAGTATTGTCTAAACTAAACTTTAATGGAATCATTGTGATAAAACCACCCGTCTTCTTTTGCAGTTCACGGATCTTTACTAGATGATCAACGATATGTTCGTGTTTTTCTATATGACCATACAACATGGTTACGTTACTTTGGATTCCAATATCGTGTGCTTCTCGAATTACGTCGAGCCACTCTTGTCCGGTACACTTGCCACGAACGATCTTGGAACGTATATCAGGATGAAAGAGTTCTGCACCGCCACCGGGCATAGAGTTCAGACCAGCAGCCTTGAGGCGAGATAGAATCTCTTTTGTAGAATTCTTTGTGAGTTTGGACAGATAATAGATCTCGGCAGCTGTGAGTGCCTTGATGTTTAGATCAGGATGACTGGATTTGATTGTGCGCATCATCTCTTCATAATATTCCAATCCAAGTTTAGGGTGAAAACCGCCCACAATATGCACCTCGGTTGCCCCCATATCACTTGCCATCGATACACGAGTCTTGATCTCTTGTGGAGATAGCGTGTACGCATCATCGTCTTCATCTTTTCTGTAAAATGCACACATTTGGCAGCTTGCAGCGCAAACGTTAGTATAGTTCATGTAGTACGATGCTGCAAAAGTTACGACATCCCCTACAGTTCTCCTTCGTACAGAGTCAGCAACTGCGCCCAAGATATGCAGATTATCATAATCTAGCAACTCTAATCCATCGTTAAAACTTAGTTCTTGTCCTGCAATTACTCGCTCCAATGCAACAGAGTCTCTCGCTAGATCTCTTAACATAAAAGAGGTTAGTTAGATCTAGTGATATATTCCTTTGACTAGATAGTCTCCTGTTGCGCATCATTAACAAAATCATCTCAAGTCTATTCGAGTACGATCTTGTCTAGGACAGTGTAGAGTTTAATATGACAACTATTGTATGGCCACACATTATTAAGAGTAGAATAACACATCAACACATGGTGCTACCTCTAGCTGATGAATCCAAGCCAAAGTGTTATCTATGTTATGAACGGTTTGACAACATAGATGATCTACGAGAGCATCAAAAAACCAAACACAGTGATATTGAATCACATGAAAAAACAAAAAAGTCTGCACCAGGAGATGTTACGATCTTTTAGATCTTTGTGCAATAGTCTTTGAGACTTGAGCTGGAATAAACTGATCATCTATAGACAATGCGCACTCAAAGTATTTTATAGCATCATCGATCTCTCCTGCCTCTCCCAAGGATAGACCTTTGTACTCTAGTGCCAAAATAGATCTAGGATCTAGTTTTAACACTTTGTCATAATATTGGATCGCAGACACGTACTTGGCTTGAGAGTGTAGTGCTGTTCCTTTGTTCAACAATGCAGTGTGATTATCTGGGTCGATCGTTAATGCCTCATCATACATTTGTATTGCAAGATCATATCTCCCCATACTTTGAAGTGTAACACCTTTGTCAATCAATGCGTGAACATGTTTAGGATCGGTGTCGAGGATCACATCATATAGATTAATTGCGAGTGTGAGATCGCCATCTTCAACGTGTTCGATTGCTCGAGACAGTAACGTATCGATCTCATCATGCATGTATTTGTTTACTCTAACAACAATAATAGATTTGCCACACTAGGAAGAGTTACGATCTCTAGGATCAAGTTTAAGTGAATGTTCAAAGTATTCAATTGCCTCTTCATACCTACCAAGGCTACGCAGTACAACACCCACATTATTCCACAAGTCAGGATCAGATCTATTCAGAGATAATGCCTTTTCAAAGTATATCAAAGCCTGATCAAAGTCAGCATCATCTAGATATCGCTTTGCTTGACTTACTAGTTTGTCAATATTATCCATACATCATCTACATAGGCAAAGTGAACTTGTCAATATTAAATTAGGTAATTGTAAAGCATACATCACATAGACAATATCGGTCGATTTGAGCAAAGATCTAAACATTAATGATTCATCAGCAAGATGGCATTGTCACGGACATTTAGGTCACATGTTAGATCAAGACGCGTATTCAAATATTCTAACATACAAAAAAATCACGACTTTCCCATATACAGTGTATCTCATTTTCTGCCATACAGATTTGTCAAAAGTCAACATGCCAAAATATCAGAGTTATGACTGAGTCTTGTCATGCTTAAGTTACTTGCAATATATCTAGCACCAAGCAATAAAATTGTCAATCGCAGAGTAACATACCAATATAACTTAGTTTTATATTCACATGATCTACTGCATGTCCGCATCAGAGATTGTGTAAAAATTACAGTTCTATAACGAGTAGACATAAATTCATAATACAACAAGAGATCAAAGAATAGTGACTTGAGAGTAGAGACCGGCACTTTAATCATATTTTTAGCAGCATTATGCTTGCTACTAGTCGATATGCCTGATTCTTATTCACAAGAGACGGCTGTGGACATCAGAGTATCGGAACAAGACAAGATTATCTGGATAACCGGATTTGGTATTGCGGTGATAGGTCTGTTTATATTTTTAGCCAGAGATATCATCTTACGGCGAAAGACGTCATACGATACACAAGATTTAGAATCAAAGAAAGATAAGACGTTTGAAAAATATCACTCGGATTGGAATGATGATTATGAAGAGGTTGGAAAACGAACAAGTACAAAAAGAGATCAAGAGTTTCGTGACGCGATCAATAACGGCGATCTTCCAGATTATTACAGGATACTGGACGTAGAACCAGATGCAACACAAGAAGAGATTAAACAAAAGTTTCGATCAAAGGTAAAAGAGATCCATCCAGACAAAACACGTCAACAGACAGAAGAGGCCATGGCAGAACTAAATCACGCATACGAGATACTTTCAGATGTAGACAGTAGAGCAAAATACGACAGATATAAGAGTCAGATCTAGCACACTCGTACAATCATCATGTTCAGTTGTATGTCGGCAGGAGTTTGAATCATGTTTGTGAGATAAGCATAGATGTGAACTTGAGAGTCACCAGTGTTGGCAATTATGTGTAGCTCTTCAAATTCAGTATTTGGGCCAAGCATCTTGGAAGACAGTTTTGAAAGTATCTTTAGTTCTGTGATCAGTCCACGCATCTGATATGCAGTCTTGTCTGTAAAGTAGACGCCGCCACGATTGGCAGGCCTGTTCATGGGCGTAGGAACATTATCAATAGTCGTTTGTGTGATACGATATCTTTGACCATCAAGATCAAGCACATAATTTACAAAAGATTCACCGACTAGTGAGTCCAACAGCTTGGTGTCAACTGACATTCAAATACAATATAGTAATAGTTCTTTTGTGTGTTTCTAGATGTAGATAACAGTCTACCTAGATAATTTTAGAGATCATCTGTGTCAATTGCTCTTCAAATGTTTCGAGTTGGAGATTTATGCATACTAATGGACAACATAACCCAACGTATTTTGTATCCTAGTATTGTAACAGACACGACATAAACTGTCATCAATTACAAAATGTATAGATCCATTTGATCACCTTTAAAAATACCGTGTCTAGATTCAAATCATTGCAACAACTCGATAGCATTCACCATATGAGAGATAGTATAATCAGCTTGATGGTTCAGAATGGTCTCGAGGACGACTGCTATATAGAGATGTTAGATTATGCTATCAATCTATTTGAGAGTCAGGGGTTTGGGACAGACTATTACGGATATCACAACATCAACCATGAACTAGAGGTCACATATACGTCGCTCTTGGCAGCAAATCAAGATCTGGTAAAGCTGAACAAGGACGACATAAAACATTTGTACATATCTGCACTGTTTCATGACTTTGACCCACAAAAGAATGTAGACAAGCCACATGAAGAGAGCGTAATAAAGACTATCTCGAGTGATCAAGAATTGCAAAGAATGCTCAAGAGATCAAAAACCGATTTAGAGATAATCAAGGTGTTGATTCTCAGAACAACGTATCCGTGGAGTGGTAAACTCAAAGAGAATGCAGAGTCACAAATTGCAGAATTCTTTAACAACTCCGATAGAACTCGAGATGACTCTGCATATCAACAGCATGTAATGGAGATGGGGTCTTATCTATCGATAGTGGATAGGATTAGTACGTACGCATTAGGCGACTTTAAGAAGGCTATGGAGATGGCAAAGATGAACGCACATGCATTAGCATGGCGTCCATCAGTTATTGTACGAAATGCAGTAGCATATTTTGAAGACATATTAAACAAAGAACCAAAAATGTTAGAGGCAATATTAGATACCATTCCGAAGAATATGCGAAAAAATTTTTTTGACACAGTCTTGTTGTTTATGAAATTAAGACAGCAAGAGATTGCAATTCAAGCAGACTATGTACATGAGAATCTAAAGCTAGTACCTACAATCGAGAATATGTCGACCAGACAGGATCCAAAATTCATAGATACACTGTATCGTATATTTCTTGAACTGCCAACACCACTACAGTTTGAGCGCGAAAACTTTGAATATACGATACGAGATCCAGAGAGGATCATAAACACGCTTCGTCGAAACGATCAAAATGGAAGGATCATCGGCTTTGCGAAAGGAGGTCCACTCGAAAAGTACAAACTACGAGATGAGATTCATGACGAGAATTATGGTGCGCATAACACCATATTTTTAGAACCGTTGGCGTTGACGATGGGATACTGGGGACTGAAAGGAGGTAGTGAGATGCGACATTTGTTTATCATGCAGGCACATGCGCTAAAGTACAAATTCCTAACTAGTTTTGCACTACGCGAAGTCATTCAGACAAGAGTCGACAAAGAAAAAGCCGAGTTTGTGACCAGATTCGATCCAGAGAGATGGGACTATTATCGAGTCAGACTCTAGAACGAGGTCATAAACTTGATAGTATAAACTTGATAGTATAAAATGGACGACAAACGCATAAATTATTATCATTATTGATTTGCCAATTGGTTAAAAAAAATCAACTCAAACCCGCTAATATGAGTAAAGACAGTAAAGAGTATGACAATAGGATACTGTGTCAAGTGTCGCGACAAGCGAGATATCAAAGGCGCAAAACCCTACACCATGAAGAATGGTAAACCGGCAGTCAAGGGAACATGCCCTACATGTAGCACTTCGATCTTTAGAATAGGTCGAGGATAGTCCACAGTGAGCAATCAGTACTGCCATCCATCATCAAGACCGTTCCAGAGTGAACGCATCGGGGACGGATCCTTGTTTATTTCTTCAGTTATCCTGTTCTTGAGCACAAAGAAAAAGTTCTCTAGAGCATCAAGACCACCATCAGCATACAACTCTTTACCAATCTCAGTGATTCTTTGTTGTTTTGTAGCAATCTGATCCGAGTCTGGGTCTTGCAGACAAAAGGTCATTAGATCTATGAGCTCCTCTTCCAACATAAAGTCCATATCTCCGAGAGTCAGAGAATCACTAATAACTCTAGTGAAAATTCGATACCGTCGAGGCTTGATTTAAAATCAAGATGTCTAGATATCGATAGTCGCTCAATCCCTAGATTGTATCTTTTGTATCTCATTTTGGATCTTTATGACATTCTGTTTCCAAATTGTCACCATAGACTCTTCATAGCGTATAGCGTCAACCATATGTGACGAGTTATCTCTAAGATCATAGAGTCTGCCAGTATGATACTGTAGCTTGTTAGTAGCAGTTGTTAATCGTCTTTGTTGAAACTCGAGAACTTTACGCGAGATTGCATTCACATATGATTATAACATAATGAGTCATAAATACTCTAATCGATGTGTTGCCATCGTATAGAATATCAAGACATAGATCAGTCAAAATAAAAAAAGAAAAAAAGTGATCACTGGAATGGATCGATAAACGGACAGTTCACTATATGATCCGAGTTCATAGGCTTTGCAATATTGATCTCAACTAGACCATCTTGACGATAAGAGTTTAGATCGTCAATAGTTTCTAGCAACAATGCGTCACTTGGGTTATTCCAACTAGTCATGTAGATACGCCACATAGGCGAGTATGCATCGTCACCGGGTGCAGCGGCTGCAATTCCAGGTTGAAATCCTAGAGGACCAGAGCCCACAAGACCATTTTTGAATTGGAACAGATCTACAGCAGCTGAATTTGCAATCAAGTTTGCAGCACTAGGTGCGCTAACTACCCCCATCATCTTAGCAGGATCGCTAGGAGTTGCGTCTGTCACGATATAGTAGATTGTTGAACCGTCAGGACCCCAACCACGATGTGCGATAAAGGTCACGGTCATCTCATCTGTGTCGATATCGAGTACTTGACCACCACCATAAGGCGTATCATGTGCGAGTGTCTTGTCTTCTTTGACGATCATTTGACCATCAGGCCAAACGATCTGAGGCATATTAACAACCACATCTGTCGATGTAAGCACAAGCTCACCAGCATCAGATGCTGCCATCACCATGTCAGCAGAGTTGAGAAGTCTAGGAGTTGCGTCATCATTCCAATCTACTTGCACAATACGTGCTAGTGCACTATATGCCTCTTGAGCAGGTGTAGTTGTAAAGACTTCAGCTTGGAATCCATTTATGCCATCACCAGATATACCATCACTAAACAGGTATGCTGTAGATAAAGCAGAGTCTGGTGCAGATGCCAATGGTTTTGCGATCTCAACCTTCCAATCTTGTATTGCGGTTATTGTGTCAGCTAGTTCTTTATCGCTTGCATCTGTGATGATATAGTATACACTATCACCATCATAGTAGCCAAGGTGTAATGGAATTGTTGCTGGTACATTTGCTCTAGATAGTCGAAGTTCTAAAGATTTGTCATATTTTTTGTCCTTTCTGTCACTCATCATCTTGTCTTTCTTATCGTCCATCATCTTGTCTTTCATCTTGTCTTTCTTATCGTCCATCATCTTATCTTTCATTGCGTCATCCATCATTGAATCCATTTCTTTGGCATTCATCACCAAGTCTCCCAATAGATAGAATACCTTCATGCAATCAGAAGTGTATGTTTGTTTGGACATCATATCCATATCTGGAGATAGCATCATCATGCCAGACATTTGACTTAGTGCGTCTGCCAGATCTACCGAGATCTCGTTAGCAGTACCTTGTATAGTACAAGATAAAACGTCTTCGCTCATCATGTTGTCTCTCATTTCTTGCATTTTCGTCTTATTCATGTTATCCATCATTGTGCCCGTCATGTTGTATTTCATCATGGACTTGTCGGCATCTTTTGTCATCGTTGTATCCATCATTGTATCCATCATATCTGATGAAGTGATTCGGCTCAATCCATCACCCAATATCTTCAACACACTCATACAGTCTTCACTATATGACATGGTCTCTTCCATTGTCATATTTGGATTAGACTCCATCATGCCACGTTCCATCATAGTATTATCTACCATACTACCTAGTGCCTTTGACAGAGACAGTTGAATGTCACTGCTTGTGCCTTGTATAGTACATGATAGAACTCGATCAGACATGTCGGGTTCAGTAACAGGAGCTGTTGGAAAATACCTATTTGGATCTTGCGACCAAGCATCTCTGCCACCTTGAATCTCAGAACACAATTGTACTCCACAGATATTCGAGTTTGCTGCACTAGCAACGCTTGTGGGCATGGCTAGTACTGCAATCAGAGGTAAAAGTGTCAACATTGCGATATACTGCGTTGTTTGTTTCATTAGATTAAAGCTCAAGTATTACTTTAAAAACCTTTAGTTTAAACAGATCGGATGTGAGATCCGTAAAGTAGTTTGCCCCTCGTTTGATGAGGTATTCTTTTTACGAATCGTCGATTTCTACTACTTTTGGCGGTTGTTTGTTGATAAACGCTTTGTATGGCGTCTCTCTGATGTCAATATTGAGAGACATGTGAATGCGTTCATAGTTGTACCATTTCATTGTATTTACTACAAACATGTCTACTGGATCACTTGTTCGTTGCATGTATCCTGCAAATACTGGAAATTTGCGTTGAACTTCACCAAACAGTCTCTTAATCTTACCATTGGTTTGTGAATGATTTACGCTTCCAAGAATGTGCTGTATTCCTAGTTCTGTCAATCTCGCCTCAAACTTTACACTTTTTTTCTCGACTTTTGATTCGCTTGCACAGAATTGTGCTCTACGATCTGTAAGTATCGCAGACGGTTTTCCATGATTCTTTATAGCCGTATCTAGTATTACGAGTGCGTTCTCTGTCGTAGCATGTTCAAACACACCATATCCAACTACAAATCGTGATGCGTCATCTTCGTAACATACAAGCCATCTACCATCATCTAGTAATTTCCATCCAGCATGCCATAGCGAATTAGAGAATTCGCAATCAGATCTTACCTGCTTGTGTTGTTTAGTTGGTTTGTGTTTAGATAGATTTTCAACTTGCAATATGTGACATGTGACACCGTAGGAAATATCTATTTCCAATAACGTCTTTCAGACACCAGGAATGCAATAATTGCAGAGCGGATGGACATCATAGGAAATATCTATTTCCAATAACGTCTTTCAGACCACATACATGTTGTAACAAAATATCTGCGCACATGCACAAGAGAACAGAATGATCCGATCCATTTGAAAGACTCTTCCGGGATCTGTTCACGTGTGTTTGTACATCATCTGGTTCTGCATCTATCACGTGTATCTTGACCATCATCTTTTGAATACAACGAATGGATCTTTTCGGTTTACGTGGGATAACATTTTACAAGACTATTCTTGCTAAATTTTCTCTATGACCCCCATAGTGTTGTTTCTGTAACCATTCTATCCCACGTAAACCGAAAAGATCCATTGATGGAACTCACTTTGAGACCGATATATCATCAGATGACGAGTTGGAAGAGTTGGCACGTTCGGGTAAACTACGGAAACATACTTGTGTGATCGTACTACTAGTAAACAAGGAAAAGTTGATCCTAACTACGAGTCCACTATACTATGGTAGCATACATTGAGATGACTATACTCAAAGAATGGAAATTGGGATTTGGTAAATGGGAGAAAAAGATGAGAGATCCATCAACTCCACGTAAAGAGAGAATAGAGCTGCATCAGGATTCTGCATACCAAGGTGGCGAGAGTGTGTTTCCGGGAACAAACTTTATCACACCATTCAAAAAAAACCTCGTGGCGGCGAGCTTACCGAAGAGCAGAAAGAGTTTAACCGAGATCACGGCTCAGAACGCGTAGTGGTTGAAAATTCCATAGAAATGATCAAGCAGTATCGTCACATGCGACAACAAATTGAATGTGTTGAACCTGATTTAGAAAAAAGAATCGAAGAGGTAGCAGCACTTGTAAATGCAGGCATATTATGGGACAAAAGACGCGATCGACCGACCAAGAGATTTGATAAGCTATTGCGTGCATATCATCGGCGTGCCAACAAATTGAGAAAGAGATACGGCCAAAACATCACAAATGCAATACAGGATACCATTATTTGTTTATGATTTACTACATTCCTGTACATTAACGCAACATTTTGACTGTATTTGCAAAGTTGAATGAGATATTCTAATTTTAGACACTTGTATAATGACGTTGACGCAATAACTTACTAATTTCAACCAGCTTTGGTATCGTTGAAAACGACTAACACATAATGTCTAATATTGACTGTGATATCGTCTCCAAGACGTCACTTTTTCTCTATTTTACGCCTATTTATCCGGCAGGACCTACTATTTTTATACTGTGAAGCACTGAACTTGTAAGCGGTTAGGCTGACAACGATCTCGTGGTGTTTTGAGTAAGATAACGTATGCAATTCATGTCGATCTGCATGATTAGAAAAAATTAGTGTTTAGTTTGGCTTACCATTGTGTCAACTTTATTTTTTGATCTGTGTAAATACTAGTACATAACTATGAATGTCATGCCTCAATCAGAGATGAAGATACTTCGAGAGGAGATCGCAATGTTGCATACACAACTCGATGACAAAGACGAGATAATTCGCATTACACTAGATATGATTGAATGGCAGAGGGGCGTCATATTACAAGGAGAACTACGAACTGCAGAACTAGAACGTAAACTTGAGCAACAACTGGGCGGTCATTCAGATCAATGTAAACCAGAGACATGTACACACGCAAAAGAGAGCCAAGAGTTACAACAAAAGATGCCATACTATGAGAGTCCGTTTAATCCATCATCCAAGAACAGCATACCTACAATGCAAGAAAGAATAGCAGCGTATATAGATCCAAAGGATTACAATAAAGTAGGCCAAAAAGAGAATCACGTAGGAGTATCGCAGACGGACAAATCAGCAGGTACTGTCCCGTACATAGATTCAGCGTGTCCAGGCTGCCATGGCATAGATATCACGTACAACAAATCATATCAGTGTAGGATTCGTGATGTACCTCTGCCAAAAACCGAGATAAATACGCATGTTGGATATAAACATACGTGTAATGGTTGCGGATACGAGTGGGATACTAGTAAAAAGATTCCCAAGATCAAGGGTACAGAGATGAGCATAAACATGCTAGTCCATCATGGAATTTCACTATTCAACAATATGTCACAAGGAATGATTCAAAAACAATTAGAGTTTTTTGATTACCGTCCATCTAAAGCAACCATAAACAACGCTACATTTGCACTCGTTAACGCAATAGAAGACGATGTTTCAGGCATCTGGAAAGCAGCTGAAAGTTCTGAAAATGTCAAATTTGACGAAACGCCACATAAAGTACCAGGCAAACGTGGATATGTGTGGACATGTGTCACAGATGATGCAGTTCTCGTTCGTGTCACAGATACACGAGGATCGAGGGTTTTAGATGAATATTTCAAACCGTTTAAAAACAAATGCAAGACTGTTGATGGATATTGCGGTTACGAGACGGATGATGACACACAGAGATGTTGGTCACACATATTGATCGATTCAAAACATGCAATGAAGACTGCCCTATATTGCCATGAAACTACAATATTGCATGAAAGACTACAAAAGATATTTCACATAGCCAAGGGACGACCGCCGGGAGATGTGTCGGATTTAATAGCACAGGTATTGGATATCGTAGATCAGCACGAAAAGCTCGGCAACAAGAAATTTGCGACGACGCTGCGTAATGCTGCTCCCAATCTCTTTACATTCGTGAACCATCCTGGAATGGATCCCACGAACAACGAGACAGAACTGTACATGCGGCCAATTGCAATACATCGCAACATTTCGCTGCACTTTACATCGCAGCGCGGCATGGATGCATGGTCTATCTTGTTTACGTTCTTCTTTACATGTCGCAAACGTGGGCTGAGCATTAGAGACGAATTGTTGAGGATTCTCACGGCAAAGGCTGCTGAAGAGACGTACTAGATAGTAAGTTCGTATGTCATGTAAATAATCCATCAATATCCTAAATGCTCAACACACAGCAAGAATCGTTGTCAGGCTAACCGCTTACCTGAACTTTATGCATGGCAATAGATGCTACAACCCTCGAGATCAGTGAACTAGAAAAGTATGTGCTTTTGCTAGTATATGTAGATGACGAGCCCATACAAGGAAAGCAGAAGCTTCAACTGACGATGTACATGTTGGGAGATCCCTACCCAGAACTAAGAGAGTGGTGTGATTTCACAATAAGGGATGACGGTCCATACAGCGCAGTCCTAGATGATACTTTGGAACGTCTAGTACACATGGAGTTATTACAAGAACAAGACAACACCATTCAATTAACCAAACATAGCATAGAGTACGCCAGAATCATTGGAGAAGAGAAAGGAGGATTTCCAGAAATTGAAGAAGCATTTAATCCAACTATGGGATGGGTATTTCACAATTATAAAAACACTATAAACGATGTAACTATTCCAGAAGCATTATCATTTTTGTACTGCAAGTATCCACATATGACCAAAGGCTCTGAAACGTACGAAAAACTCAAGCCAGATATCAAGGAAAATATAATTTCCATGTATACAAAGGAAAAGATGAGTTTTGGTAGGGCTGGAGAATTACTTGGGATGCCCCAGCACATAATAATGGATGAGTTGGCCAAGAGAGGATTACTACGGTTTGGACATTGAAGATATTTGACGCTTCACAACTTATTGCGATATTTAATCAATTCCAATATCCACAAACGTTTGATGTCATTTTACAGTTGGGGCATGAATTGGCAATACCTCGTTTCGTGTGGGATGAATTAAAGGACGATAGAACACGTACAAATGCGCAGAGATTGATAGACGAAGGCAAACTCACAAAATTAGAAAAGAATTCAGCTCAAGAGATCGAAAAATTTCAACTAGATGCGCACGAGCTGAAAAAGGGAGAGGTAGATGTAATCTTGACCTATAAAAAACTGGGCGGATACAAGAATAACGTCTATTGTATACTAGATGATAAAGATGCACAACAAGTAGCATCAAGATTAGGAATAAGATGTATCGATTTGCAGGGACTGCTAAAGATGCTAGGCAATAAAGGAGTCAAGTATCCAAAAAAGATTGATGAGATTATAGAATTACTTGATAGATCCGAGTTCAGACCCATCTAAAAATTTCAAATAGTGTTTATGGATTAGGTTTAGAGTACGGATCTTTTCGGTTTACGTGGGATAACATTTTACAAGACTATTCTTGCTAAATTTTCTCTATGACCCCCATAGTGCTGTTTCTGTAACCATTCTATCCCACGTAAACCGAAAAGATCCCAACGAATTGACCAGTAGGTTCTGAGTACTAGTCAACGAGATAGTTGTTCATATTGATATTGTATGTGACTCCAGTCGATGACATCCCACCAAGAGTCGACATAATCTAAACGATTATCAGCATGTTTGAGATAGTATGCATGTTCCCACAGATCTATACCAAAGAGTGGGATCTTTGAAAAGCAATAGGGACTGTCGTTGTTTATAGTATTTAGTATCTCAATCCGTGCAAATGTTGGATCAAACACTAACCAAGACCAACCACTTCCTGATATCGACATTGCATGATCTGTGAACAGGCTCTTAAACTCTGCAAAACTGTCATAGTATACATCTATTGCATCTCCAAGTTTACCAGATGGTGTTCCGCCACCATTAGGCGAAATGCATTCCCAAAAAAGCTGATGATTCTCAAATCCGCCACCATAATACCTGACTAGATCACGATTTGGCTCTGAAATAGATTCCAAGTTGGACAATATTGTAGAGATGTGCATAGGGTGATGTTGACTCCCTATTCGAGTAAGAGCATCATTTAGTCCACGAACATATTCCATATGACAGATTTGATGATGTAATCTCATCGTTACTTTATCAGCAAATGGATCTAGAGCATCGTACGAGTAAGAGAGTTTCGGTAGATCATACAGTACCACATGTCAGCATCTTTTCATATTACATATATCTCTCAAGATTTATGTAATCGTTTATGAGATGTGAAAAATCGTACACTTTATCCTACACAATATTCATCTTTTGACATTTCAATAAATGGACCGATTTTGATAGAGATGATACTGAGTTTTGATCTAGAATGGACACGTGTCCGAAATATTGTGATAACAGGAACGCACTTTACAGCATAACCATACCAAAGACTCTTGTACAAATAGTATTGATGAACGATCAAGAGATGGATACCACATCAAATGAGGAAATATTGTTCATATTCCACTATTCCACTATTCATTCTCACTATTCATATCCCATACCAAAATATGAGTACATACAATATACGAGGAGGTAAAAGAGATGCATGGTGCGACGTCTAGGAACACTCGAACTTGGAATTTTATCTCTTGCGTTCAAAAAGGGTGGGACTTTTAATGAGCGAGATATCGCAGCATCGGATCTAAATGATCTTGGTGTGGGACGGATACTCGATACCCTCGCAACACTCAAAGATAGATCGATGATTCGACTAAATACAGATGGAACGTTCACTGCTACCGACACAGCAAGAGAGATACTTTGGTCAGATGCAGTGCCAACATGGGCAAAGATGTTACGGCTGTTACAAATTAGATCATGTGATATCAATGATATCATAGATATCTTGGGCATGGATTCAGATCTAGTAAATGACATCTTGACAAAGATGCGTAAGGAACAACTCGTATTGATGACTCCCCAAAGGCGTAACGAAAAACTCGTCAAGATCTACGAGATACTACCAGAGGGCATAGAGATCATCGATAAAGCAGATATGGGTAAGTTTAATGAACAGGGATCAGACACCATACAGAGATTAGACATACACGAGATCATTGAACAGATCCAAGAGATGATAAAAATGAGTCAATTGAGCGATTCAGAGAGAATAGGCATATTGAATAAGATTAAAGTATTAAAATCCAAACTAGATGTCTAGCACTCAAACTGTAATTTAGTCGAGTTATCAATCATCAGTGTACTAGACATGTCATCAAACATCGAATATTCCAACAACCTGACGAGTCATCAATATTGACTCGTGCATATATCGTTTATAAGAGACCAGAGATCTGTGCACATAATGGGTGGAGCAAAAAAGCCGACTGCTGCAAAAGCAGACAAGTTACCAAAGACGTCAAAAAAGAAGGACAGAGGCGATAGTGGACCAAAGAGGGCAGACATAACTGTACAGGTCAATGAGACACAAGCGACAAAGATAGTTACAGGAGCCAAGGTCATCACAGTTCAAGATCTGGCACGACAACTAGGAGTAAAGATATCTGCAGCTAATGCGTTTCTGCAAAAAGAGCTTGCAAAAGGATCAGTAAAACGTGTCGGAGGATATTCAGGGCATTACCTCTATCAATCTGCTGCATAGATGCGCAATAGATCACCAGACCTTGTATCATGCAATATTTTGACATCATCTAAATGACCAATAGTGGTCATAGTTTTAGGCAATATTGTATCGTCAAGAAAGAAGCACACACTACCGGATGAAGAGAGAAATGCAATATCCCCTCGCTTGAATGTATCTCTGGGTCGCTCTGTACCCGAGTCTAGCGGTGTCTCTATGTACATTATTGACGCTCCCATTTGATGTATATGCCCTTCGATAGGCAGGTTGCGCAACAGTATACCAACGGTTCTAGGAGACAGATGACGTTTCAGCACACATCTAGTCTTTGCTTTGCCTTGAATCTCTAAAACCAACTCTCGACCTGATACAGACATAATCTGAATGTGTCGTCGATCTGTATAATCTTTGGCGCACACTAGAAAAATGATTAGATTATATAATGTTTTATACGCAAACATTTTGCTTGTCTGAGATTCAAGAAGAAGTAGTGTCTTCAGCATCTAGTGATAATCGTGCGCTAGACAAGGCAATCGAAAAGTATCACAAGATCATGGAAAACGAGGATAACGAGATTACTGGTGAAGAACTTGAGAGAAGAGAGAGGGAGATCATTGAGAGAGAGATTATTGAAAATACAGAAGAACATGAACCCGTAGAAATTCCTTGCGTAAAGAACAAGATAACGGTAGGTCCACCAACGTTGACCAGATTTGAGAAGGCGAGGATCATGGGCGCTAGAGCACTACAATTATCGTTAGGAGCTCCACCATTCATCCCAATACCAGACACAGCTAGAATCTCGCTAGATATTGCGATGGAAGAACTCGAACAGAGAATTATCCCGATCACCATTCGTCGTGTATTCCCAAACGGTGATTATCAAAACATACCAATCAGTTATTTTGAAAAATGAATTCATGATTGTCAAGTATACATCATTAAAGAACTGAAATTAAAAAGCAAAACATCACGAACAGAGAATTCCTAGACGAGAGGTTCAACATTGTGTCAATTCCCATTGAGAGTAAAATGCTATCGCCTGTACCCCAAGCATGATTGACATATAATCCACCATAAACGGTTCTGTTCAATTGACGGGGGTTGGCATTTTCTGCACAAAATTCTCGAAAAATTTCACAAAACATGGAAACGGCATCACCTCGTCTATCGTAAATTGCTGCTGTTTTGAGTCACATATTGTACGTTCTTTGAAATAACGTCATAATGATCTCAACCCCCGTCAATTGAACAGAACCAACAGATCATATAGGAATAGTTCGTTCAGGTAGATGAATTTTAATTGAGATAAATCACATGTGATGGCGAGATAGCATCTATTGATCTTGTTAGAGACAGCTAATCAAAAAATGAACAATTTGTCTATAAAACTTAAAAGAATATACTTTAAGCGATAGATGATGACTCGGAATAGGGATAACAATGACGTAGATGTATTTTACGTCGATAATTCACCAATAATGAGTCAAGTAGTAGATGTATTACATATTTTAGAATCACAGGGAACTGTAACACTCAAGGCTCATGGAGACGCAATTCCAAGTACGGTCTCTATAGCAAATTTCATAAATGATGAGATTTTGGAGAACCAAGTAAAGATCCAAAAAATCGATCTAGATACTGTCGAGATGGCAGGTATCGGAAAGATGACATCCACCATACAGATAGTAATCAAAAAAATCTAAGAGATGTTTCCAGATCCCTTTAAAAGTAGATTCTCACACTCTTTGCATATCTGTTCATCTATATTAGATTCAAGGTTGTGATGTATATCACATATCAAAAGGCTGGATTTGATATAATTGCATAGTCCAATAAATTTTGATAGACTAGATGGAGTATACGCCATATCAGAGGAGAGATTGAAACATAGATCATCGATCATCTCAGATACACGTTCTTCGTTCAAGAGTTTTGCAATAAGAGATGGATCACCTCGTGTGCCTCGAATATAGTTGCTGATAGCAGCTTGAGTCACACCAAGCATCTTGGATATCTCGTCTTCGCCTATTTTGTGATCTTCTGCAAGTTTTTTTGCAAGGATTGCTCTTAGAGCAGGAATTAGTGTCTTTGACTCGATCTCAGCCGGTAGTAGCATAATCTCTCAATCGACACATACAAGATTTATAGTTTACATTGATCAGGATGTTAAAGTTGTTGTGATTGTAGAATAGGAACATTATCTTTTTTAATTTAAGACACAACATAGAATCAATGAGCACATCACAAGAACTGTACAGCCATTTGATCAATGCAACAAAGTCATCAAAGTCAGATCTTATTGCATTATCTGGAGGTCTGGACAGCTCAATCTTGGCATATTTGATACGACCAAAGCATGCCATTACGGTAATTGCTGACGATTTCATATCAGCTGATATGACCTATTGTCAGATTATTGCAAGTGAGTTGAACATACCACTAGATATTCATACTGTCTCAACTATCGAGATATTAGATGCGGTAGAAGAGACAGTTCGAATATTATCAAACTTTAATGATATCGAGATACGAAATCATGTAACCATATATCTAGCTCTAAAGTGGGCAAAGGAACACAACTACAACTCGATCATTACAGGTGATGGTGCAGATGAACTCTTTGGAGGATACAACTTTCTTCTCTCAAAATCGAGAGAAGAGCAATCGAGAGAGATTATGCGAATAATCGATACAATGCATTTTCCAACACGCAAGATCGCTCAAGCCCTAGGAGTAGAGTTAGAGACGCCGTTTTTAACAAGAGAGATGATAGAGTTTGCAAAAGAGATTCCTGTGGAACTAAAGATTCGAGATCAAGGTTCTGTGAGATATGGTAAACATATACTACGCAGTACATTTGAGACACATATCCCAAAACAGATAACATGGCGTACAAAAACACCAATGCAAGACGGTTCAGGGACTGCCGGACTTACAAAACTCTTTGAATCTATGATATACGAACCAGACTATATTGAACAAAAATTAAGAATCAAGACAATAGATGGTGTAAACATACGTAGTAGAGAGTCGCTACATTACTATAAAATATTCAAAAAGATACATGGAACGCCGGTTGACAAAGACGCAGAACATCCTTGCCCGCATTGTAAACATGAGACACAAGGAGCAAAGTTTTGTAGAATGTGTGGCGCGTTTCCGATCTAGTTTTTGTATTTACGTGGTTTCTTGATAAATATACGTCTACAACCATTACAACAAAAATGAAATTTTTTTCCATCATACTCGTGTACAAGTGCTAGATCCTCATCTAGCTCAATTCCACAAACTGGATCAATTGGCACAATGACTAAACTCTAGATTGTTATTTAATCATTTACGAGTTGATGATTTCTTGTATCTTTCTAGGTAATTCTCCATAATCTGCATCAGGTTCAGCAACCACATACAAGATGTCATTGTTGATCAGTACGCTTATGGCAAGGGCTCGCTCGCGTGATGCGAGTGCAAAGTTTACAGGACCGAGTTGTTTATCAAACTCTTTTCTCATCTTTACACGTAGAGCTAACTCCATAAAGAGCATCTCATCGTCCTTTTCATTCTCAAGTGGCTCAACGTTTGCCTTCATTCCACCCGCCACCAATCTACCTCGTTCATTGATCACTCCAGCAAACCTAATCTTTGAATCCATCGCCAAGATAGCATCACACACCTTTGTATAATTGTAAATCTTTGATGACAATGTCTAGTTATCATACACATTACTCATTTATTACCTTTCTATGCGTCTCAAGGCAGCCTTATCAGATCAAGACACAAGCATAAAGGGATCCTGTGAGGCAGTTTGTACTGTGCTATTTTATCTAGACTTGTGTCTAAGACACGAGTTGTAGCACAAGATCAAGACATAACAAGGTAAACAAGCAATGACCAAGTAGATCGCATATCCAGAAATCGATACACGATATACTAGGCATCTATGTCTCAGGTAGCAATATCAGGCAGGGCGAGTCGGCAGATGACTGCGGTACTCAATTTCCCACACATCCACAAGACTGAAAGGTATTCAGAGACAAAATTTGCGAGATATTGAAGACTTTTTTTCCCACACATGACAGATAATCGATGTGTTTCAACACACGGCAACGATGTTGGATTACATGCTGCATGTGAGAAATACAATATGTGAGGTACTGTAACTCAGATTTGTAAATCCAAAGCTGTTTAGCTCAGACCATGATTTGACAGACTCCACTCATCTACTACATGTTATTTTTCATACGAGTCTTTGGATTTGTGACGATGGTATCTTGACGCATTTTTTGACACATAGTATGAAAACTCCAATTAGAACAAACATAGCAATTACAATTGAATAAAATAGATAAAATAAAATAGATAAAATAAAAGTGAGAACGAATAGAGATTAATTTTCCACCGCCACATATCAGGATCATATTGTACAAATGAAAATTGATCTATAGTCATGAACATAATAATTTCCCTAGTGTCTAGTATCACAATTTGGCGTTAGCTGTTCTGCCAGAGGTAAATTCCGTCTCACCTCATATGCGAGAGTAAACAAGAAGACAATTCCTTTCGTGACCACATATCAGAGACGAATCAATACTATGCAATGTTTTTATGTATTCCATAACAGATCTTTTCAACGTACGAAAATAGTCAGCATGAAAATAAACTGCGTATTTTATGGCTCAATGTAAAAAACTCATATTCAATATCTGTTATATTTTTTAAAATGTAAAAATTACTAACATTTTTGCTGTACAGATATTATAAAGAGATCATTGAACAGAATAATTCTGGAATACATTACGCTCTACAAGACATGTCAATGGATCAAGGCAGAGCATAAACAGTTGATATATTTTGTATAACGATTTGTAGGATTTACATATGAAACGATATCGTATGATTTCTGGTATTTTCACGATACAAGTTTTGATACCAACTCGTTAAACTCTTCAACAGACATTGGAGATACATCAAATAGCCTCAAATTCTCTATAACATGTTCAAGTTTCTTGTGGCCCACAAGTGGAGCTATTACGCCAGGTGTTGAACGGACAAACTGTAAAGCACGTAGAGCAGGATCAAGAGTTCCAAACTCCGGTAGTGTTCCAGATGTGACTAGTCGGCCTTGCATTAGTGGGACACTAGTAAAGACGCCGATATCGAGATGGATAGCAGCATCAAGTATCGAGCATGTCCGATCATCAATCTTTTGATTCTTGTTCAATAGTGCCTGATCGTAATACATGTTGAATGGAAGTTGAATAAACCTAAGTCCATGATGAATGCCACCAACATCTTTTGCTATATCAATGACATCTTCTAGCGACAGATATTGTGGGTGATCCATAGATACGCGAAAACACTCCCATGTTGCCATGCCATAATATTGAATCTTGGAGCGATCACGTTGTTCTTCATACATGAGAAAAACATCTGCTAGTTGTTTGAGAAAGTCGGTACGACTGATATCAGGCTGACCTTCAACTGCATTGTGCAGGTACAATAGATCAATACAATCTACACCAAGATTTACAAGACTACGCTCTAGTTGATCTGCCAAATACGATGGTTTCATACAGTGGTATCCAGATGAAATATCACCTGCAGATATCACACCCTGTGAAGTGTACTCTTTTTTGACATACTCCCAAAATCCCAGATTGCTGTCAGCGTCATTTGTAACATAACCTCCCTTTGTACATAGAAATATCTCTTCTCGCGATATCTCATTAGGACAGAGATCCTCTAGCACACGACCGATGGTACGCTCTGCTCTTTGGGATCTATAGTTTATCGCAGTATCGATTACATTTACTCCAGACAAGATAGACTGCTTTACTGCAGAATATACAAGTTGATCAGTCGTGGCATCAACATCTCCTAGATATGTACCAACACCTAAACTCGACAGAGTCAGATCAGCAAATCGCTTAAAGTTAGATTGATCAAGTTTAGACCTTTGAGCAAATTGTAATGTACCACTAGATGTGGCAGAGCCTTGAATCATTAAAGATATGATCATTATACTAAATTTATGTTTAGAGAACCTACAACCAGACCAACAACAAACAGTACACCTGTAGATCTGCTATACAGTAATGCGTATGACATCGGTAAGAGCAATAATTTGATAGAGTTAAAGCCTTTGTAGAGAGCAATGCCAGAACGTATAGCAATAGGTATAGATAAAAGAGATATTAGAACGGTAGCAGGAAAATATGCATAGATCACACCAGTTAAAATTATCGCTGTTGTCAAGATCGGAAAAAGCCAAAAAATGCGAGATGCTAGTTTTGGACCTGCTAGAATCACCAAAGTCTTGCGACCCTTTAATTTATCAGCATCGTGATCAGGAAACGCCGTAACAAAGAGAACGAGTCCAGACAGTGAACCCACCAATGCGCCTGCGAGTCCCGCATCAAAAGACAGAGTCTCAGTCTGAATGAAATATACACCTAGAACGATCATGGCTCCCTTTATTCCAACAAATAACTCGCCCAAACCAGCATCGACTATTCTAGTCGAGTAGAAATAGATCGCAAGTATTGCAAATCCAAGTATTATCGCAATAATAAAACCATGCAAGACAACAAAATAGCTGCCAATCACGGCACCGAATACTAGTGACGCAATACCAGCTCTGTATACATGAGAGGGTTGTAATAGGCCTTCGGGCAATACTCCTGTACCACCACTCATGCGCGTGCGAGTTGTGGTGGTATCTATTCCACGTTTATAGTCCCAATAATCATTTAGTAGATCAACACTGATGTGTAACGCAAGTACGCCTGCAAGTGCGATGATTGCGGCAGATATATCGATCATTGATGTATGATACCAAGACATGCTCAAACCTACACCAACCGCAATAACCGATGCAAAGAGAAAACGTAAGCGAATTATACGCAACCATGCAGACAACAACATGTATGAATCATCGCACAATATTGAGTTTTGTAGATCAGAGATCTCGCAATGTATATCCAAGCCTACACAAAGGGAGACTGTTTTAATTTGAGCCAAATCCTTCAATCACATATGTAAAATGTGAGTCATCTGTACGACAACATACGTTGGCGTTGTGATAATTCTAAAACACGCGAGTATCGACCCTCAAGTTTAGTGCCAAAATGCATAATTCTAAAATATCGATCTATGTCACGAATCTCTAATCCGCATCAATCAAGAATATGCAGAATTGATCCCCATACACCACAGATATCATACTTTAATATCTAGGGTACATTACTCTGCTATGGTCTCAGTCCTATCAGAGAACATGGGATATGTGATTCTGATAGGAGTTGGGTTGGTCATGGCGCTCTCGGTAACCTTGATGGTAAAAGCAGAGACAAAGTGGTTGGGTACAAGAAAGACATCAGAGTGGTTTTATACAGCAGGGCGAACCATCAAGACCGGACTCATTGCAGCATCGATAGTCTCTGCGTGGACATGGGCGGCAACACTACTTCAATCTTCGACTGTAACTTATGAGTTTGGATTGGCAGGCTCGTTCTGGTATGCAGCAGGAGCATGCATTCAAGTAATACTATTTGCGATACTAGCAATCGAGTTAAAACGCAAAGCACCTATGACACATACATTTCCAGAGATGATCTATGCAAGATTTGGTAAACATTCACACAAGGTATTTCTCTTCTTTGCACTAGTGACAAACACCATAGTAACTGCAATGTTGGTGCTTGGTGGTGCAGCTGTAATCAACTCACTCACAAACATCGATATCCAAATAGCTGCATTCTTGATTCCTATTGGAGTTATATTGTATACGGTATTTGGTGGACTGAAAGCAACGTTCTTTGCAGAGTATCTGAATGCTGCACTGATCTTTATAGTAGTACTTGTATTTGTCAGCGCCATATACTTTGCAACACCAGAGATAGGAGGCATCTCTGGCATGTACGAGAAATTATCACAAGCATCAACTCTTACGCCAGTCGAAGGGAATGTATTTGGTACATACTTGACGTTGGCATCGATCGGTGCTCTACTATTTGGTATAATAAACATAGTTGGAAATTTTGGGACAGTATTTGTAGATCAATCCTATTGGCAACGAGCTATTGCATCTAGACCAAAGTCGGCAACAGGAGGATTCATCATAGGTGGCTTGGCATGGTTTGCCATTCCTTTTACACTCGCAACTACACTAGGATTGGCAGCAATAGCTACTGGAGTATCTCTAACAGATAGTGAGATAGAGCTCGGACTGGTTGCGCCTACTGCTGCAGCAGAGATCTTGGGTGATATTGGTGCGATACTGATTCTAACGATACTCTTTACGGCAGTGACTGCTGCTGGCTCGTCGCAGCTAGTGAGTGTGTCATCACTAGTCACATATGATGTATTTCGAACGTATCTCAAACCTTCAGCGACAGGTAGACAGCTGATGCGTGTATCGAGATATACGATCTTGGGTTTTGGACTTGGGATGGGACTACTTGCTTCTATACTCTTTCATTCAGGATTCAGTCTACAGTATGTATATCTGATGATGGGAATACTGATAGGATCGGCAGTTGCGCCCATCTCTTTTGCTCTACTTTGGAAGAAGACACATCGTCACATAGCGACACTAGCTGCGCTGATCGGACTTGGGTGCGGTGTCGCATCATGGTTGTATACAGCAAATGCGACATCAGGTGAGATCACACTGTCATCCACAGGTCAACTCTTACCACTGATGGTGGGAAACATCGTATCGATTGTATCGAGTCTATCTATAACGATTGTTGGTAGTTTGATAAAACCAGATAACTTTGACTTTACGCTAATGAGACAAAAGATCATGGTAGCAGATGATCGAGTTCGTTCTATGTTAAAACTAGATACCGATGATATCATGTTGCAGAGATCACTTGCTTTCTGTAAACGTGTGTGTCTAGGAGTGACGCTATCGCTCGTTGTTGTGTGGCCAGCAACGTTCTATCTTACAGAATTTGTATTTGATGAAGCGTCGTTCCATGTATGGATATGGCTGGCCATAATTTGGGCAGCAGGAGCAGCAGGAATCATCATAGTTCTCCCATTTATTGAAGCAAGAAATAGCATTGCAGAGATATTCCACAGAGCAAGTGTCAAGACCGAATTAGATTATACGGTAGCATCTATTGAGGCGCCGTCTATTCGTATTCTAGTTCCCGTAGACGGCTCATCTATATCACTCAAGGCATTGTATCACTCAAACTATCTCTTTCGTGCAGCGCAGATCAGAGTATATCTTTTGTATGTAATAGAATGGAACGAGGATGGAGAAGAGATTGATGCAGAGCTTGTAGCTCAGATCCAAGAAGAGGGACGGATGATACTTCGTAGTGTTGTTGTTCCAAAGCAGTTACGCAACTATCAACGAATAGTCAAGATCGGCAACCCACCAACAAAGATAGCAGAGGTTGCCGAGAGATTGCATGTAGATGCAATCGCCATAGGTAAACATGGATTAGGCAGATCTAGATCAGATCTAGGTTCGGTGACACGACAAGTCTTAAAGCTCACATCAAAACCTGTGATCCTATTAGACTAGATATGTACACCAAGTATATGTCTGCGACATGTACCAAGTGTATCATCTTTTGCAGTGATCAGATCATCTGTTGTACCCAACATTCGAATAACAACTCCTGCATCGTCTGCCAGCATAGATACACCAAAAGAGATAGACTCGATCTGTGACATATTGTGAGATATGATATCTCGAAGTCTCTGCATATTATGCTGTTTATTGATAACAACTAGTGTACCCAATGACTGATTTGTAGACATCATTCCTAGACCACGTATGTCTTGTTTTGCAGGTTCGATCTTTGTGTTATCATATGCTCTAATGATACCATCTTGGTTTTGATAACGAAATCGTAGATTGCATAGATCATATGCAAACGATTCGTTCATTGCAGTACGGCCTGAGGTCAGAATCTCAGAATATATCAAAGTAGCAGTGTCATGTACTGTTGCATCTGTCATCTGATAGTATCTAGAGTTGGCATAAGGAATTATCTGTTCTGGCATGTACTCTAGATAACAACCTGCATTTACATTGAGTTTTGTAATGTGTGTGGCAGAGTCTCTATTCATTCCGTATATCCTAGTCGCACCTTGAGTCGTAATGTGCGCCATTGCGGCATTATTCAAGATGATCTCACTAGTGTATCGATCACCCTGCAAGATACCACCGGATGTAGACAAGAGATATACAAATGCCAAATTTGGTAGACTAGGTTCAAGATACAAGACGCGTTGTACCTGCAATGGGGCTTGCGTGAACTGTTTTGAGAGTATTGTTTTACCAGACTTGGATTCAAGCGTCATTTGAATAGTGCCCATTTTGCCGGCCTTGCCGACACCTAGCTGGTCTATATGCTCGTCAAATCTTTCAATATCTCTAGGTCGTGTTAGCACACCATCATACCCCGGATACACTCAAGATTCTATCTACAATATGATCTACAACCCCAGACATACCTTGATTGGTCTTGCAGTTTACAAACTCGAATGGCTTTGAGCCACGTATCTTTGTCGCATCACTATACATAATATCCAGATCTGCTCCAACTAGTGGCGCAAGATCGATCTTGTTGATTATTAATAGATCACAACTCTCTATGCCTAAGCCACCCTTTCGCGGATATTTGTCGCCTCCTGCAACGTCTATTATATATAAAAAATAGTCAGCGATCAATGGGCTAAATGTTGTGGTGATGTTGTCTCCACCACTCTCGATTATGATCAGATCGATCTCGTCATGTTCTGCTTCAATCTCTTCGATTATTGCAAGATTCATGGACGGATCTTCTCTGATTGCAGTGTGGGGGCAACCACCGGTGGCAACTCCAATTACCATACTCTCAGGAAGTAGATTGTTCTTTGTAGCTAGATTAGCACGCATCCTATCTGCGTCTTCTTTAGATATTACATCATTAGAGATTATGCACACTTTGTATCCACGTTCGAACAAGATTGGAACGAGTTGTTCTATGAGTTGTGTCTTGCCCGAACCTACAGGACCGCCTATCCCAACTCTTGGAATATGTCTCACTATTGATAGACTATTGTAAATCTAATAAGTATTGAGATCAGTGGAACACGTTGTGGAACACAGTGTAAAAGAGGTCATAGAATTCAATAGTTTGTAGTCAATAGACCAGAGCTGTACGTAGCACATAATTGAAATGACTAGATTTGCTCAAAATTAGTGATGTGTAACCAGTTGCGGTTCTGTTGGGATGCGATAACTATCCAGAACGGGTATTGCTCAAATCAAATAGTTTATGCAAACACACATAGTTAGATAATTTGTGATCTACATAAAGTTGCCGACCCTTTACCACGTTCAAAAATATCTACTGCATCTCGATGATCTGAAACACCATAATCGACAATGTGAGATAGTTTTGATGTTGGGTGTTTGCAAATAGTTGATCGTCATGCATTTTTATTACACAAGACCAAAAGATGTGCATGTATATTGTAATAGTCAAACTAAAACTCAAAGACGGGGTAAAAGACAACTTTGCAAGGTGGTTTACTGAATCAAATAAGACGATATCAAAATTTTCTGGATTTGTCTCTAGGCGATTGATCATGGACAATGATGGCAATTATAGAGTTTTGATCGAGTTTCAGGACAAGAACTCTTTTACTGTAATGCAACAGAGCTCTGAACATCAAGAGTTGCATAAAGTAGGACATGCTTTTCTAAGCGAACCGCCGATAAGAAGAGATTACAAACTGGTTGCAGAATAGATCAAGGGATCAAGACCACCACACATCACACAAGATGACAGTTGATGAGATTTCATTATTACTGCAACTTATCGATAGATTCTGCGGACAGTTCTGTTCAATTGACTGGGTTTGAGACCATTATGACATTATCTCAAAAAAAAATGCGCAACACGTGACTCAAAACAGCAGTAATTTACGATGGTTGGTTTAAGACCGTTTCCATATTTTGTAAAATTTTTCGAAGATTTTGGGCAGAAAATGTCAACCCCCCCCCCCCAGTCAATTGAATAGAACCCATGAATTACCTCCAAAATACAAACTCTTGATGGTAATATCAATAACATGTATAATTGTACAGGTTGTACAAGTGCTTGTAAAGTTATCTGACATGACCTTTTACAGTCTATTAGTCTACGTACCTACTTCACATCTCTTGTATCAAGTATCTTGTGAATGAGTAATATTGTATAATGCAAGAGTCGAGGATGAAGGAGTAGAGATCATCGCATATTGTCATTGACACTGTATGTAGATATCACTATGCATAGTTGTATCATATAAAAAAAGAAAAAGAAAAGTTTGAACTAGTTTACAGTTATTGTTGTTGTCTGTTGTGGAGATAGTGCAGTTGGTATCGTCAACGACTCCCATGCAAATACGGTGATTGTGTATTCACCGGCTGCTGTTGGTATCCAAGACTGAGATGGACTAAACGACTGAGATGGTGTCAGTGAACCATCAATCCAAGACAGAGATACAGTTACGCCATCGCTATCTTGAATTTGTACCAAGTATGCAAATGGCTGGTCTTTGTCTTGTGTGTTTGTCAAATCTGCAGTGATCTGGACTTGTTGATCTATTGATACCGTACTGAGTGTTGTACCTGTAGAGTCTACTATTCTCAACGACTCGATCTTTACTCGTTCTAGAGGAGGTACTATTGTTCCTATTATGGTGGTTGCAGTGATGTCTTCAGAGTCGCCTGTATTGTATGGAGCAGGTAGAGTGTTGTCGCTGTACTTTGCAGTGACTGTGTCTCCTTCTTCTGTGGATAGTTTGTGACCACCTGATTGGACAGAGAGTCCAAAGAATACAGTACCTTCAAAGATACCACTTGCTGGCTGAGTCTCTGTTACTGTAAGGGTTATTCCACTAGGTGCACTAGAAGACCATACTTTGACCTCAAAGTTGTCTGCAGATTCTGGATTCAAGTTCATGTCGGGATCGATTACACGTAGTACGCCTGTAGCTGTAGCAGGATAACTTGCTTCTAGCCACTGAACTTCACCAATGTTCCAACGGATTAGAGCAGACTTGCGTACAGTCTCGTCGTCAGAGAACTCGAATGATACCTCGAGTCCGTCGTCGTTGTCTGTTGGTAATAGTCCATCGGTTGGTCCATTACATGTGTCACATGTACGACCTGTGACGTCTTTACCGTTTTCTCCTGTGGAATCATCACCGTCTGCGTCGTACGAGAATCCTGTCAGTATTACTTCACCTGTAAAGATACCAGTGTTTGTACCTGTCTCTACGAGTTTGTAGTTTTTAATGTCGTCGGATCTTGTAGCAACACGCACTGGATATGGATCAGCACCAATCTCGTCTACTTGGTTTGTGTTTAGGTTGTGATCAGGAGCTGTTACAGTGATGAATACCTTGTCGGTCCAACTGTATACACTTTGATCTAGTTCTATTGTAGCACCAAAGTTTGATGTGAATACCGTTCTGTCGATATCTTCTGTATTATCACCTACATAGTCTGCACCTGATGGTCCATAGTCGGTGTATTCTAGCTTGATCTCTTCGCCTCGTTCTAGTCTGTCGTTGTCTATGGCCTTGGGAACAGATATGACCACTTGGAATATGCCTGTGCTAGGACCAGTCTCTCGTAGAGAACCTGGTTCTGCATCGAATATACCTTCACTCAGATTCTTGGTACCTGCGTCCGAGTCCCACTTTATTAGATCAAGTGTGTATGTTTCGCGTGTACCGCTGTCTAGATCAAGGTCTGGATCGATGAGTGTTACGATCATGTCCGAGCCTATCACATATACAGACTTGTCTGTCTGTAGAGCGCCGTTTCGTAGATCAAAGGTAGCAGAGTCTGTGACTGTACGTGGGTTACCAGAAGCATCTGTAGTGTCGTTGTACTGTACTGTAATGATATCACCTTGTAGGATACAGTTACCGTCATTTGGACAGTCAGTACTGCTTGGTCCATCGATATAAGATAGATCAAAGCTTGCCTCAAAGACTCCAGATTCAGGAGATGTCTCTACCAGAGCATAGTTTGTTGGATCTGGCTCCGGACATGCACCGCCTGTACTTCTAGCGTTATCGTACTTTAGTTGTGCCAAGAGATATGCTGTCTGTTTGTCGGTATCTGTCGTGGCTGCCTTGTATTCGGCCTCCTTTTTATCTAGATCACGTTTTAATGCACTGATTGCATCATTCGCGTCTGTTGTAGTACCACCTGCATAGGCTATTGCACACTCGTCACCACTGCGAGAGATCGTGACCATTACTGGACCATTTCCAGACATGCCTTCGATCTTGTCCTCACCTGTAGGATTCAAGTTGTAATCTGGGTCGTTTACTTGAACATAGACTTTGACTGTACCTAGTGGAAGAGGTTCAGGAGGATTCTTCATGTCCAAGAATCCTGAAGAGCCATCGTCTGTACCAGTACCATACGGAACTGGGTATACAGTTCTATCTAGAGATACAGAGCCTGTACTTGCACCAATCGATGCAGAGTCGCCAGCTGTAACTATCTGACCAGAGGCATCTCTAAAGTCTAGATATGTTACACCAATGTCTTTGCCGCTTACAGTTATTTTAGGTTCGTTCGTGTTTACACTACCATCATCATTAAAGTTGCATACCTCTTTTGGTACAGAAAATGAACCTGTAAAGACTCCTGTACTGGATCCGGTCTCTTGTAGAGTGAATCCTGTTGCACCGAGTCCGTTCTGAACACCATCAGACAGAGTACAACCAGATTGCCATCTCTTACCATCAAAGGTTACCTCTAGTAGCATTCCTAGTGATTTGCCACCTGGTAGTAGAGACGTGTACATGATATCATCTGTATTGGTTACGTTCATGCCTACTTGATCTCTATCTGTGTCGGTGTGGTTACTGTCCATCACTACTGTATAGGTATCAGCTCGATCAGGATCTGTATTCAGATCAGAGTCCTCTAGAGTGATTACGACATTACTGCCTACACTGTATGTCTCTGCGTTCAGAGATACCACTCCACTGGTGGTTGCGATATCTTGTTGATCAGAGACTACGGCAGTATTGTCGTTTGCATTTTGATCGACATAGTTTACTCGCGCGTCAGAGCCGGTAAGATCCTCAAAGGCGATGAATTTGACTTCGTTGCCTATTGGAGTGATGTCTTTGTATGTATCTGCATTGTTTACGTTGAGTTGGTTTATCATTATGTACTCTAGTGTTCCTGTAAAGGTGCTGGTGTTCTCACCGGTCTCTTCTACCTCGATTCGTATTATCTGATTGTTGACACGCTCAGAGGCTTGTGCTCCATCATCTGTGAATCCAATGCTAAAGATATCTGCAACTATTAGATATGTCTTGTCGGTAAGATCGACTTGTTTTTTAATCTCTGACGCTATGGCAATTCTATATTCACCATCAAAGTCAGAGAGAGTCTTTGTGTCTGTATCGTCGTTAAACTTTATAAATTTACTTGCGAGATCAAAGACTCCTCTTCCATCACTAGCTAAATCTGCATGGTATCTTTGAGAGTTTATTTGAAATGGGTTATACGCCACAATCCAATAACTGCTACCACCAAGACTGCCAAAGTCATAGTTTAGTAGATTTACACCTACAAAATCATTACCCATTTGCATGTTGGCTTTGTGTTCAGCAACTGTACCAAGAACAACCATGATGGTACCGTATCGACCATCATTTGGATTTCTTAAATCGTTACCGGTCCTGTTGATGTACATATTTGCCACGTAATGATCTGTGTCATATGTAAAGCCATACTGACTGGTTTGACCACAATGGATGGCCATGTAATTTGTACCAAGAACGTTACTTGTTTTCGCATCAATCCTATTGTCAACTATCAGAGGGCATGGATTAATGCCGCCGGTAGTAGAACTATCACTACCTATAGAATATGGGCTCCATGGACGATCCTTTGTTAGTGTATACGGTTCGCCAATCATAAACGTTGGAATTCTTGCGTCTGAATTGGTTATCTTTTGATCGTCGTCTACTTCGCTGTTGAGATTTTGATCTGCATCAACGATAGTTAGATCAATGACTTCACCAGAGTTCCATGTACCATCTGCGATATCTAGGTTTACAGTAGCTGTGGTAAGTTGTGTGTTTACAGATACAGTCTCATCACTATACATGATTTGTGTGTTTTGGCCTCGAGGAGCCATATCTTCAATCATTATTGGAGACTTGTCATCGTTGGTGATAGTAAAGACGCCTGTGTTTGGACCTGTCTCTTCAAATATGTAATTTGTAGTACCAGATTCTAGTTGTAGTAGATCATTGGTATCCGGATTCATATTATCTATGCTAAAATTACACTTGTCATCTTTACAACCAAGATTATTGTTAGTAGGCATGATTGGAGTCTTTCCGCCCGTTCCAGAGCCAACACGATCATCATACATATAGGCTGGTGCTCCACCATCGACTGCATATCTCCAAATATCTTTAGTAGTTGGATCGATGTTTAGTATGTGATCGGTTATCTCCACATGTACGTGAGAGTTTCTTGGGTACGATGTTCTATCTAGAGTAAGATCATTGTTTACAGAGTCGTCGTATGTGATCGTTATTGTCTGTGGCGCTCCAGCCTTGTGATATACAATATCAAAGGTATCATCTAGATCAAAGGTCTTTAGAACACTATTGTCTGCAGGAATAGTGATGCCTGCTTGTCTAATGAGATTAGGCATATTAGGCTGAGCAGATCCCCACAAAGCTTGAGCATCAGCAAAGGTAAGTCCATCATTACTGTCACCACCATCAGCAGCTACTCTAAAGTAACCATACCAATTACCATCAGTGTGTCTGAACATCTTTAGTTCTTTGTCATCAACTCTTACACGAGGTTCAGCATCGTCTGCATCGCGGATCAACGGATCATTTACAATTACTTGCACTATCTGTAGTCCACCAAAGGTGTTGTCGAACCTAGATCCATATCCATTTGGATCAGCAGCTGAGACGTATAGATTTGGTGTCGACTGGGCATAGACTGGCTCCATGCTTGGTATAGCAAAGGTCAGTCCGCCTGCGACCATTATCGTCATTAGTATTAAACTAGTTGTTTTTCGTCCTATTTCGTTATTCATGTTATTGATATTCCAATCAATAATTTGTATTTAAAGACTGTGAACGATTTGTTCATCTAGCCTCAACCGTAAGATAGAGACGCGGTATCGGTTCCAAGAGAATGACAACAGCTAACACAAATGAGCAAAACTAGTTATGTATCTACCACTTGTCAAAAGATAAACTCAAGATACGCATAATGATTATTGAGTAGTTACAGTTTAGATATTCCAAGGACTTGCTAAAAACACATTTGCGTTAACTGACATGCAGTATTTGTGTCCAGATTGCAATGTATAGTAAACTACTTTATAGAGCACTTGTAGACCTACCTCATGGTAGATGTAGGCGATGCGGCCCCTTCATGGGAGCTCCCAGACATTGATCTAAAGATGCGAACTTTAGACGAGTTTCGTGGTAAAAAGTTGGTAATGTCATTTATCGTAGCAGCCAGTTCGCCAGTATGTGAGAGAGAGTTGTGTACATTCCGTGATGCATGGAGTGATGTTGCAGATACGGGAGCAAATATTGTCTCGATCAGTAACGATGGACCGTTTGCAAACAAGGCATTTGCAGAGAAGCATAACTTTAGGTTTCCATTGTTGTCAGACTATACTAGCAAGACCATTAGAGATTATGATGTATTGATGAAGGACTTGTTGCACATCAAAGATTACAACGCTGCAAAACGCTCTGTATTCATCGTAGACAAAGATGGCAAGATAGGATACAGATGGGTATCCGAAGATCCACTAAAAGAGCCAAACTATACAGAGATCATCAATCATCTAAAGTAATATCAATTAATCTCAGCGATTGTATCGCCCTTGGCAACTGTGTCACCCTCTTTGATCGACATTGCGTGTATTGTACCGTTCTTGTGTGCTTTGACAGCCACCTGCATCTTCATTGACTCTAGAACACATATCGTGTCACCTTGGGCAACTGTATCACCAATACTTGTTGGAATGGATACAACTTTGCCAGGTATCTGACTCTTTAGTCCAAGCTGTATATTACCTGGTCCGCCACCGCCAGAATTCTTGTATACGATATCGTCAAAGTGAGTATTCTTGTATAGTGTAATTTGAGTATTGTTTACAACTAGATCCATATGATTTGTAGTTTGATCTATATAGATTACTTTGTGATACTGTTGATCTAGAATAAACTCAACACCGTTAGCATTTACATCTATTATCTCGAGTTGGTGTTCTGTGTCATTGATCTTGATGGCATATCTTTTATCCCCAAGCCTTTTGAGTATTACACCGTCAAAAGACTCTTCGATCTCGCTTATCGTATACTTCATGATCTCTCCTTCCATTGTGACAGTGTAGAATCAATTATGCGACTCTTGAGATACTCGTTGTGAATGATCGCAGCTGCTATGGCAGCTTTACTATGTGTACGTTTATCTTCTTTGAGATCTGCAGCTAGTCTATCGATCATCGAGAAGCGTTTAAGAAAATCGGTCGAGAGTTGACCAGTCTTGTATTCATCAGACTTTAGAATAGTCTTGTACAATGGAATAGATGTCTCTACACCTTGGATGTAAAAGTCATCTAGTGCTGCAAGCATTCTTGTTCTAGACTCTTCAAAGGTTTGACCCCATGTAACAAGTTTTGCCATCAACGAGTCATAAAAGGGAGATACTGTACATCCAGGATACAGATAGGTATCACATCTAACACCTGGACCAGCAGGTATAGTGACAGCAGGTATAGTACCTGTAGATGGTGCAAAGTCCAAGAATGTGTCCTCTGCGTTTATCCTACATTCTATTGCATATCCATTCATCTTTAGATCACTCTGCTTGAAAGGAAGGGGTTCGCCATTTGCGATATCTAGCTGTAGTTTAACTAGATCTAAACCAGAGACATACTCTGTTATCGGATGCTCAACTTGAAGCCGTGCATTGATCTCGATAAAGTAAAACTCACCCGTATCAGCTCGAAGAAACTCGGCAGTTCCCAGATTTGTATAATCTACAGCCTTTGCTGCATCACATACGATCTGACCTATACGCTCACGAGTCTCATCATCTACTACAGGAGAGGGAGTCTGCTCGATCAGTTTCTGATTGCGACGTTGAATCGAACACTCTCGTTCAAAGAGATGAACTGCATTACCATGAGTATCACGAGCCATCTGATACTCAATATGTCTAGTCTTTTCGAGAAACTTTTCAACAAGAATTGCAGACTTGCCTACAGCTGCTATAGACTCGCCGGTTACAGACTCGTATCCTGTTCGAAGTTCTGAATCGTTGTTGGCCAATCTGATTCCACGTCCACCACCACCATATACCGACTTGAGCAGTACAGGATAACCTATATCGTTTGCAATCTTGATGGCCTCTTCAACGTCTTTTACAAGATCAGGACTGCCTGGTACGGTTGGAACGTTTGCTTTGAGCATTGCAGCCTTGCAACGCATCTTGTCACCGCACAGATTCATAGAGTCGGCAGATGGACCTATAAAGTTGATCTTGTTATTTTCACAGAGTCTTGCAAAGTCGTCATTCTCAGACAAGAATCCATAACCTGGATGAACTGCATCTGCACCAGAAGATAGTATGACGTCTAGAATCTTCTCTTGATTTAGATACGATTCTGCAGGTGCAGCTCTACCTATATGATATGCTTCTGTGGCTTTCTTTACGTGTAACGAGTTGTAATCTTCATCAGAGTATATAGCAACGGTATCTATTCCAAGCGCATGACATGTACGCATCACGCGTAGAGCGATCTCACCCCTATTTGCAACAAGAACTTTCTCAATCATCACACATCACAAGTTTATGTTCCCATGTTTCCTTTGAAGTTGATGTTCTCGTTTGTTTGAGACTAGTTCTAGTGCCTTGATCAACATTGGACGTGTCTGTGCAGGATCAATTATATCATCCACTGTACCGTGTGATGCAGCAACGTATGGATTTTCAAACTTTGATACAAACTCGTCGACAAGCTGTTTGCGTAGTTTGTCTGGATCACTCGCAGCTGCGATATCTTTACGGTTCATTATCTTTACAGCTGCTTCGCCACCCAATACGGCACACCTAGCAGTTGGCCATGCATAATTGATATCAGTTCGAAGATTCTTACTGCCCATTGCAATGTATGCACCGCCATATGCCTTGCCAAGTACTAGTGTGATCTTTGGCACAGTAGCCTCGCAGTATGCATATAATAATTTACTACCATGTCGTATGATACCATTGTGTTCTTGATTGGATCCAGGCATATATCCAGGAGTATCAACTAGCGTCACTATAGGTATGTTAAACGCATCACAGAAACGAATGAATCTAGCAGCTTTATTGGAAGAGTCGATATCAAGTGCGCCTGCAAGATGCATTGGTTGATTTGCTACAATTCCTACAACGTTACCGCCTAGTCGAGCATAGCCAACCACAATGTTTGGCGCAAAGAGTTCATGTACCTCAAAGAATCTATGTTCATCAACTATACTGTTAATGATCTCTTTAACATCGTATGGATGACGAGGATCATCAGGAATTATATTTATCAGATTGTGATCAATTCGGTTGGGATCATCTGTGTTGATTATCTTTGGCGGATCTTGAGAGTTGTTTTGTGGCAAGAACGATAATAGTTGTTTGATATAATCCATACACTCGTACTCGTTTGTGGCAACAAAGTGAGCGACGCCACTCTTTGTACCATGAGTTATAGCACCACCTAAATCTTCAAAAGAGATCTCTTCACCAAGAACAGTCTTTACAACATCAGGACCTGTGACGAACATCGTTCCTGCTTTCTCGACCATTATTACAAAGTCAGTCATAGCAGGCGAGTAGACAGAGCCGCCTGCTGATGGACCAATACTTGCGGTAATCTGTGGTACAACACCAGATATGAGTTGGTTGTGATAAAAGATATCTGCAAATCCATCAAGACTCATTATTCCCTCTTGTATTCGTGCGCCTCCAGAGTCCATTATTCCAATTATAGGGGATCCAGTTCTTGCTGCATGATCCATGAGTTTTGTGATCTTTGTTGCACCCATCTTACTAAGTGTTCCACCAAGAACAGTAAAGTCGTACGCAAATACAAACACTTGACGTCCCGATATCTTGCCATATCCACCAACTACACCATCTGTAAAGAACTTTTTCTTTTGCATATCATACTCGTGATAGTGATGAGTAACCATAGCATCGATCTCTGTAAAAGTGCCTTCGTCTAAAAGAATCTCAATTCGTTCACGTGCTGTCAGTTTGCCTTTACTATGTTGTGCATCTATACGATCTTTGCCACCTCCCTGCAAGACTATGTTACTCTTTCTTGTAAACTCGTCAATCTTTTCAGAGTGCATTAACGATATATACAAAAAATATTTCCTATATTAGTTTACAGATAGAATAGCAATAGTTGAATCGATTCGATATTAAAGTTTGAGAGCAGTAGATCTATTACCTACCGCTCTTTGATATGAGTGTAGTGGATCATCTGTATCGACACATTTACTACATACACATTTAGGCGATATATTTGGTATATCACAGATATCTGCAAACTCGCATATTTCACAACCGGCAGGTCCACCACAGATGGCACAAGGTATAGACTCTGATTCAGAGCATTCAAGATGTTTGACGCCTTGATTCTTTGCCCATAGTCCAAGATCACCTTTTTTGAGATCACCCTTACATATGACACATTTGCCAGGAAACTTCATCTGCATCTTTATCCAACTCATATCTTTTCAACCTCTTTTGTGATGATCTCTATGTGGTCATCGAATGTGATCGCATTGTGTTTGATGCAATACAACATAAACGGCATGCATATTGTAACAAATGCGCTCGATGACATGTGTAGTTGTTTTGCAAAAGACTTGGACATCTCTCGTATCTTTGCACCATCCCATCGTATTTGATTCAATAGAGGAAATGATAGATTGTATTTCGTGTATCGAATTGAACTGTTCCCATGTAGACGCAGTAGAGTGTCATTTAGATATCTCAAGAGCCTCCAATTCTGTGTCTTTGTTATCTTGCCAAGCAACATATCTGCATCAGACAAGACGTTCAAAAGGCTCGCAAGTCTTTGTGCGTCTATATTACTAGTTATCACACTAGAGTAGAATCCTTGGATCTTTTCACGTGGATCGACTTGCATCGCATATAGTATACCACGTGCCTCTTCAATGGTTTTGGCTTTAAAGAAAGAGTTGATTCCGTCCTCAACCGAGATACGTTCAAAGGACGTATCTGTCTGTGGGTTAAATCCAGTAACTAGTGACTGAGCCAAGTTTATCATAGAACGGATATCGCCACGAGCCTTGTTGATTACTTTGATCAGTGAACCGGGGCTGAGTTGAGCTCCCTCACGTTTTAGAATATCTTGTAGATATATGCGTAAAAGTCTTGGAGCGATTCGTTTAAACTTGATCGTCTTTACTGCTTTGAGGATCGGTTTCATCTTGTCAGATGTATCGTCGTTTGCAGCAAGAATTATTGGAATGGTTGGTTCTTTGAGAATCTCAACTAGGGCGGCAACACCACCATAATCATTACGACCATGAATTCCGTCCACTTCGTCGATAAAGATCATTGGTGAGCCTACAAGGGTCGTACTCTCTAAAATAGGAGATAGTATCTCTTGTATCTTGGCCTTGTTTCTTACATCACTCGCATTGAGTCCGATCATATCATATCCAAACTGATCTGCAATGATAAATGCCATGGTGGTCTTGCCGATGCCTGGTGGTCCTACAAGTAAGAGTGGTTTTGAGCCCTTCTTCCATTTTGCAAACCATTCTACAATCTCTGCACGTGACTCTTCGTTACCGATCATAGAGTTTATCGTCTTTGGTCGATGCTTTTCAGACCACATCAATTAGGATCATCTCGCGGGAGTCGGGATTCAAGATCTTTCAATATATCTGATCGTCGTAGTCGTGTATGCCAGTACTGATTGTAGTGTTCTAGTGTCAAAAACAGAAACTCTAGAAAGTCGGTATGAGTATAATCGTCTGGGAGTAGTTCTAGAGCGAGTCTTGCATCATCTAGATACAGATTGCTCTTCTTTAGTGTAAGATCAAGTCCATCAGAGACGCTACCCGACAGTAGTGAGTAATATAATGGCCATGACGGAATCTTTATGAATTGTCCCTTCAACGAGTCTTCGATCTCATTACCACATCCAGCACTCTCTGCTGCACGAGCCATGCCGAGATAAAATATCTCACCGAGAGGACGTTCTGCTAGTGCCATATTACGACCAGCGGTTCCCATCACTGCGCGATACTTTTTGTAAGATATGTTCATCTCTTCTTCGGTTATTCTAGTTGGTTTAGACTTTAACTGTTCATCCATATATTGTCCAACACGCGCATCTTGAAATCCTCGTTCAAACTCTTTGAGAACTTTATCGCCACCACGCGCTATCTTTGTGCGAGCAAGTTTGAGAATATATGGATTCATGAGTTTATAGTCGTCAAGAAACTCTAGATCTTCGTCCCTGTCAACTATACGATCCATGGGCTCACTCAGATCTATTGCAATGATGTGCCCTTCGACGATATCTTGGCGCAGTGTAGAATCATCGCGATTTGTGAGTTTTGCTGCACTGTCATACAATGCATTGAATACAGGAAATGTCATCTTGACAAAGTTAGAGTCAAGTATACGTAGTACACGATCATACAATGTATCATAGTCATCGAGTCTTGAACGTATCGGTTCGATCTCAGAAGAGTTGAGGGTGATCTTGGTAGAGCCGACCTCATCTGCGAATTTTTGTTGAGTACTATTAGGGTTTGGATCAGAACGGATCTCATCATATAGTCCTTTGGCAAAACGCTGCACAAATGCAGAAAACTCGTTCTCCGTCTGAGTCTTGTACGTTTCAAACATCTTGAAACCCTTTGATTTAAAGAGTCCTTGTTTGAGAATACTCTTTCCTGGTTTTGTACTCATCAAGGCTTCTTTACTTGTAACAGATGGATCCTTACTGCTCATAGATCTCAGATCTAGGTTGTTGATATTTATGCTTTCAAACCACATACAAGGTACTGGTCTCGCGCATGGATCTTTTCGATTTACGTGAAATGGCATCTTGGAAGATTTTCCTAAAAGTGCTCCTAAAAGACCGGCATTCCTTCTTCCGCTAAAATCTTATCTCACAAGAATCGAAGAATCCTATATTTGGGATACACTAAAGGAATAGACATAAGACTGTATGCGTATTTCTTACATCATACTCACGTTTTAAGGTACAATAAAACACAAGTGTGATTTCTAGAGGCGAATTGATTCATTGTTGTCATGTTTGATGATGGGACATGAGCGCTCTTAATAATATGCATACAGTCTATAGTCTCCAGGGTTGAGTCTTTCTATGCCTCATCTTGAGGTGGTTGCTCAGGTGGGTCTGTCACAGGTGGAGTGAATTTGTACGAATCTGCATGTGTGCCTATCAGTCTAGCCTTATCATTTGTGCCATATAGTATAATATCATAGTCGCCGGCGGTTAGAGAGATCGTAAATGTCGCGTTGTTGTCAGCGATGCTGGTACTGCCACGTGTTACAGTGTCGTCAGAGGCGGTTACAATCCAGTGGATCGTACTTGGTCGGAGTGCTTTGACTGTGTCGCTTCCAGAGGCAAAGTTCTTTTCCTCAAACGTGTATGAAAATTGTATGCCAGTTGAAGAATTTGTGGCAGATATGTTCAGGTCAAATATCTTTGCTATCTGTCTAGACTGCTCCTTTTTAATGACACCAAATTGGCACACTACATCATCACTCAACTGTACACTAGTACCTTGAGGAAGATGGACTGTACCGGGCGCATTACGAATTGTACCGGGCGCAAAGTTTGTACTGCTGTCAGCATCTGGCAGCTGTATGATCAAGCCGTTATCTAATTTTTTATAGAATATTGGAGCTGCATTATAGTATAGTGGAGAACCACTAGAGCTGGTACTGTATACTCGTTTGTTGTTTATGGTATTATCGGTTTCAAAAAAGAATGCGATCAAACGACTAGTATCACTGTCACCAAATAGATCGTTTGAGATGGTTGCGTTATAATATCTAGAACCGCCACGTTCTTCGATAAAGGTGGAAGGCAGAGAGATGGAAAAGACACCAGTATCCTTCTTTATAATCACAAAGACTTTACCATCGAACTCGGTTTGACCCGTTGAAAATTTCAAGACAACATCTTGATCGGGAGTCATCGATACTGTATAGGATATCTTGTGACGCTCTTGGCTGCACTTTGGCATTGAGAGGTATTGCGTCATAATATCTTTATTTTGTGCAGTAAGGGTCGTGCTGTTTATCATGTTGGAGTAATCTTGATGAGTGTATGTAGATCCAAGTTGGCTAGATGTAGAACTTGTAGATTGTGTACCTGGATTGAGGTTTATGGGATTTGCCGGTGTGGTTACGGTGTCTGCTGCACCGTAAAAGCCAGTCAGTCGTTTTGTAATGATGACCATATCATCACCATGTTTGCCGTAACATACAGTATTGTTACCTTTGAGGACATTGTTTGTATCGATCAGGTCAGTTGTACATACGGGGATTGGTTGAGCATCTAGTATGTTGTCACGTGGGGAAAAGTAGAATGGTTTTTTGTCTGCCTTGTCATATATGGTAACTCGCATGTCCCTGGCGATTATCAACGGTTGGTTAGAGGCAGCTTCAGGATCTGGTGAGCAACTTCCACCGCCTGTAACTTGAAAGTCTAATCCGTATGCAGATAGTCTATTCTTTTTGTTAGGTTCTATATTGTTGGGTATGTCAAAACCTGGAACACGTTTTGCGTTGAGCCATTTAACACGCTCAAAATTTGCATGGCATTGAGTGGTAGAAGAGCCCACAAGCGCAGGGTGCTCTAATGTCATAGCGTACGGTACAATATAGAGATCAGCTGTAGTTTTTTCTGAGACGTCAACTAGTCTAGAAGCGGCACTAGCATAGTGCATACGACCATATTCGTCTGGATAGAAATAAACTTGAGAAGACGATGTCTTGTTGGTTATAGGAGTGATGGTTAATAGATCACTAGTTGCAAATGCATCATCTAGCTCAACTATCAGAAACGGTATAACTGTTATTAAAACTAGAACAGGGATCAGATGACGCTTGTTCAATAATTCCCCCCCAAGGCGTTTATAAAAGTATCGATCAGTGGTTCGTAAGCAATTAACCTGACAACGACCTTGTAGTGTTTTGAGGCATCATGTTAGTTAATCGTATGTTTTTGAGTGATATCTTGCATCGCTTGTTTTCATACAAGTACAGTGAACTTAAATTAAAACGATCAAATCAGAGTATCAATGGATATGATAGATGTACTAAAGGAGGCTTCAAAACGGATTTATGAGGATGTCAAAGGACTTGCAGGGACACCAGCAGCGGCAGGAGACTTTGGGGTCGGTGCAGGGGGAGATATTTCTAGAAACATAGACATTACAGCAGAGGCTTCAGTGTTAGATTTTCTGCGTGAGATGAAATTTGACGGAATTGTTCTAGGTGAAGAATGTGGTCCTGTACAGTTCGTCATAGAACCAAAAGGCTGCATAATAATGGATGCGATAGATGGTTCGGCAAACGCCGTAAGAGGATTACCATTCTTTTGTAGTTCGCTAGCATATGCTACAGGTGATACGCTTGGTTCAATAACGGACGCCGTGGTTACTGATCTATCAAACGGAGACATGTATTGGGCTACAAGAAACAGAGGCGCGTATCTAAATGGAGTCAAAATATCTACATACGAGTACAATCCAATATATCGCATAGTTGGAGTAAACACATCAGGAGCAACACCAGAGCTGATGCGACAAATGGACTCTATATTCATCAACAATCATACTAGACATCTTGGTGCGAATGCATTAGAGATGGCCACACTTGCAAAAGGATCGATGGACGTCTTTATAGATCTACGAGAAAAGATCAGAGTTCATGATATTGCAGCTGGTTATCTAATAATAAATGAGGCAGGCGGTATTATCTTAGATAAAGAACTCGATACATTAGATGCAACGATCAGTTATGATACTCGAATATCATTTATTGCAGCTGCCAACCAAAAGATCCTAGACGAAGTAATGTCAGATATGAGATAAATGACAATGTAAATCGACACTATAGGGTATCGAAATAAAGTATTTCATATATTGAAATCAAAGTATATTGTACAAATTCCCAGAACAGAATTCTGTAAGAGTGGAATTATAATATAATGGAACAAAGATTAGAGAACTCTCATTGCACAATAGAGAGATGTCTACAGGAGACCGTATTCATAATTCAATTTTGGCCAATATTGGTGTTTGAATATTTTTGCGTGATGTGACGTGATTTGAGCTATTCCATTTATGTTGGGTTTTAATATATATGCAGATCTATAAATTCACAACATATTGTAAATTTACCTCTAGGATATCAAAAATTTTGTCAAAAATTTTCATCAATATTAAACTAAACAGGAAATATGCATAGTGGTAAGTGTGTATTTTGGTTTATGTCAAGATGATCGTGGCGAGTATCAAGAGAGAACCGAATTGTGAATAGGGTCTAGGGGATTATTACTATACATAAGAGATAGAATTAGTTCTAATGATGAAAAACTAAAAACCAAGACATGCATTATACTGTAAAGGCAACAAGATCGGCCATTCAATCATATGTACAATGACACATACATCTAAGAGACTCCAGATCGGACCATGATTTATTGAATATTTTGTTGTACATTTGTACCATATTGCAGAATTCGTGCATTCATATCAGACATCAGTAGATTAGACGAAACGATAGGAAATCATATTATATCCAATGGTACTATAGATACATCATGGTATCAGAGGTAAAGGCAAAGATAACCTACATGGAGTTGATTAAAGAAGATCTTGTAATAATACGCATAGTTCCAGAGAACGGTATGCCAGATTACAAGACAGGTCAGTTTTTGACGATTGGTGTTCCAATACCATCAGAGAAGAAGATAGTCAGGCGCGCATACTCGATTGCATCACATCCTGAGAATAAAGACTATTTTGAATTTGTTATACGATGGGTTAGAAAACCATTGCCAGGTAGAGTTACAACCGAGTTATTTTATGCAAACGTAGGTGACGAGGTATACATGGGAAGTCCTACCGGTGCTGCTCTACAGATCAGTGATGTACTACCAGATGGTAAAAAAGACAACCGTAGAATAGTCTGTGTTGGTGGAGGAACTGGACTGGCACCATTTATTGCATTTGCAAAACATCTGCACGACACTGGGGATAAACGCGAAGTTGTTGTATTACATGGTGCAAGTTATGTTGACGAGTTGAGCTATAAACGCCTGTTGACCGATCTCGAGTTAGAAAGCGAAAAACAAGGGAGAGACAAATGGAACTTTAAATACCGAGCTGCAATAAGCAGACCAAAAGAGTTCTTCAACAGATCATGGTCTGGACATGTAGGCAGAGTAGAGTCATTCTTCAAACCAGGCAAGACAGGCATGTCACCTCTAGAAGAGATGGTAGGAGAAGAGATTACACCAAACAATACAATAATCTACATCTGTGGATATCAGGGAACTATTGATGGAGTCTTGGGTTATGTTGAGTCAAAAGGATTTGTAACTGAACAAGAGAAGAAGCCAGATGGTAGTTTTGGAGTAAAGTACGAGTCATATGGATAGAATTGGTGTTCAGACAAGTTTGATAGTCACTTGAAAGATATCATAAGATATTAGTCAAGAAATGGGCACCAACAGGACAACTTTGCTATATTCGGATCTCTTCGATTTACATTGGATGATATTTCGTAGGACTTTTCTGTAATTTTTCCCCATAGAATCTTGCAGTGCTTTTTCTGTAACCGTTCTATCCTATGTGAACCGAAAAGATCCTTCAAAGTGCCTAATCTGAATAGTAACTTGACACCATGCAAGATATCTGTCTGTGGATTTTTATATTGATTAATGCGTGAACAACATATGGCAAAGCTGAGATGTAATGACTATGGTTTTGAGTGTGAGTTTGTTGCAGAAGGTGAGATAGAACAGGTCATAGAAGAGTTTAGGACTCATACTGATGACGAACATGGAATAGATTATTCAAAAGAAGCCGTTATGCAGTTTATACTACGAAAACAATAATCATGCATCTAGATGTCTCATTCTAGCAGACAAGACAGGTAGTTCTTTTGCAATCAACTTTTCAATAGCTGGTACAATACCTGATCGTGCACTGGCATTCTCTTCATATATCTCTGATATCTGATCTCGAAATAATAGTTTGATTCCAGGCAAAGTCGTAATATCTTCAGCGACGGTTCGCGGATCAGATATATCTAGAATCAGAGTTCCTTTCTTCTTATCTTCCATGACAAGATGTATTCTCTCATAATTGATCAGAAAATAGTCAGATGTTGTAGCAACAAATACAATATCATATTTAGCAAATCCTGTCAGTACATCAGCAAACTCGACAGGAGTTCCGCCAACCATACTAGTGAATCCGGTAGCACGATCTATAGTTCTACTAACTACATCATATTTGAGTTGGAGTGAGTTGAGTGTCTTTGCAATCATTGCAGCAGGTGTACCTGTACCCATCAACAGAATATTCTTCTTTGCGTCAAGACCTGTCTTGTCCTTTACTAGATTGACCGCGACATCGCCAAGAGATAGTACATCTTTGGCGATCCCAGTTGTATCTCGCATTCTCGTTGCAAGTCGAAAGACGCTATCAAATAGCTTGGTCAGAATATTACCACAAGTTCCAGCACTCTTTGCTATAGAATGAGACTCGACAAGCTCGTTGTATATCTCTTGTTTACCGATTACAGTGGAGTCGAGACCAGTTGCTAGACGAAGTAGGTTTCGGTACACATCATCACCTTTGTAAACCTCTATAGTTTGATCAAAGTGATCGATATCTATCTGCTCAAGCGAGGACAGAGATACCCATGTATCCTTTATCTGGTTTAGAACCAAGCCCTTTCCTTCAGCACGTCTGGCATCAGGCGAGTCAGTCGTCTCTACATTACTGACAGTAAATATCTCGACTCTGCTGGCAGTTTGAACTACGATGCACTCTTCTACATCTTTGATCTTTTTAAATTCCTCACAAGCTGCTTTGACGTCTTTGAACGCAAACTTTGATAATGTATGTAGCGGAACGTTCTTGAATGTAACTCTAGTATTCATAACATCAAATCTTACATGTGCCACAAGTATCACCATTCAAGCATGTAACTTGGCGCGTCCACCCTTTGCAGTTCGAAATACATTCATTCCAATAAAATAGTTCTCGTGTAGTGACTCTAGATACGTAATCTTTTCTTGAGCAGCATCAATCTGACGTTGAGTAGCTTCTGGATCTCTCTTCAATTGTTCAAGATTTTGTTGTGCTTCTTCAAGGAATGTGTCTATACCACGTTCATAGTTTGACATGCCACCAAACTCTGGGCTCAGGACACGTTCTGGATTATATGTAGGTGTTTGGTCTTGTGGAATCTCGACCTTGCGTGTAAGAGACTCTTGCTCGTCTTGAGATAGGATTGGTCTCGGAAATCTGTCTTTCTTGTCAAGAAAGAACTCTGGCTCGTCCATCTCACGTCTAAATATCTCCTCACTTTGTCTCTTAAAGGTGTAATCAAGCGCCTTTTTTGTCTCTGCGTTTACCTCAGCCGCAATCGCTTTGTACTCTTCCTCTGCGGCCACTTCTGCGGCAGCTTTGGCCGTAGCCACTTTTTCCATTGCTGCCTCGAGTGCAAGTTCTGCTTCTACTGCAGCTTTGGCCGTAGCTTCGGCTTTTGCTATAGCAGCGTCAGTAGTACTATGTTCTTTGGATTCGTCGGCCTTGGGTGCAGTCTCTACATCACCGGATGCCTCGTTAGTAGTCTCTTTTACTGACATTAGTAATTTATTCAAGTTGCTTAGATTTTAATATTCTTTTAGTCTTGCTCGATAAATATTGCGGCAGATCGATGACATAGTGACTAGATCGATGCGTTTTGGATTCCTCTCATGATCTCTTCGATTTACATGAGATATAATTTTCACAGAAAATACTACAAAATTCCATATGGAAGATTTAGGGGAAAAGTTTTGCAAAATAACATACCACGTAGATCGAAGAGACTCCGCTAGTATCAAGAGTATGGCGCCCTCGGCGGGATTTGAACACGCGTCTCAGCCGTGACAGGGCCGAATTCTAGACCTGGCTATACTACAAGGGCACTAGTTTTTGATGACAACATGTTAGATTAAAAGTTTTTGAAAGCGTAAAAAGATCCGTCATGTTACCTTTATATAGTGCATTACTGTGTATTACGGTAATGCCTAGAAACTATGTTGACTTTGAAATAATAAAAGAGCCATGGAATAAATACAGCATAAGTGACGGAAGTGAGATAAAAACACGATTTGTGTTGAAATCTGTGTGGCACACTTTAGATAATGGTAAGATAAAAAAATTTATCGAACCAGAACGTTTCATAGTAATAATGTGTGATCCGTCACTTCAAGGAATGCCTAGTTCAGAGATGCCCAATAAGAGCGAACTTTTGAAAAATATCGAAGTTAACAATTCCAGATACACTACAACCTCATATGACGCAAATGAATATCTTTTGGACGAGGGTACACGAATACTAGTACATAACAACATAACAAAGATATCTCGAACTACACTTTACGATATACGCGGTAATCGAATGTATGATGTCGATCTTACTGAAAATATAATCATTACTCCACAATCACCCTAATCAAACGCGATTATTTCATTAGTCTTTTCTGGCTTGTGTGTAATTATTTGAATTATTTGTCTAGTTGTAGAAGCGGTTGACATCGATAAATTCCTAGTCTCACCATCTCTTAGAAGTATACTATCATCCATGTATGTTATTATGTAGTAGTAATATAAAATGGTTTGGAGTAGTACGAAAAATTGTGGGATCCGGAAAGTAGTTCGCCCCTCGTTTGATGTGGTATTCTTTAGGCGATTGCTCATTTCGAGTCCCTAAGCATGTATTGCACCAATAAATCAAACAGATCGCAATCTCGGTTAACCATATGTGAAGCCGAAAAGAAATCGATCAGATGATACCAAGCATGCCAGATCCAAACGATCGTCTGTAAAACTAGCCAAGATGGCAAAAAATGCAAACAAACACATTACCCACCAAAAAAGTAAAAACAAGAACGATCTATGTTGGAATAGATGTTCACAAGAACTCTCTGTATGTGACAGCAATTGATGAAGATGACAACATCTTACTAGACAAACGCATAATGACAAATCACTATAGTGTTGCAGAGACATTCAAGCAATTCCCTGTAGACAAGACCCACTATGTAATGGAGTCATCGTCAGTCTGGTATGGATTGTATCGATATATGACAGACGAGTTGGGATTTGATCTAGTACTATCGAATCCGTACCAAACAAAAGCGATAGCAGCATCAAAGAAAAAGACAGACAAGGTAGATTCAAAGATACTAGCAGAACGGATCTTTTCGGTTTACGTGGGATGGTATTTTGCAAGACTGTTCTTGCTAAATTTTCCCCATAGAATCTCATAGTGCTGTCTCCATAACCATTCTATCCCACGTAAATCGAAAAGATCCACAACTTGTACATGCAAACCAACTCGATGACAGTAGAGGGCGATCATTTATCGAGACAATGTATTGGATTTGTGAGCAGATATGGTGTTTTTGAACACAGAGTTCTGAACACATTGATAAAAGAACCAAGCGGGTCTAAAGGGATTCGGACCCTTGACAACCGGATTAAAAGTCCGGTGCGCTACCTGGCTGCGCCATAGACCCACCAACATAGACTATTGCATGCGTTAATTTAGTCCTTTACTCAGTTAACGCGAATATGTCTTTTTGAACAAGGCGATACAATATTTTACTTGGATCATTACTTCGAATATATTATGCATACTGTTACATAATTATTTCTAGGCGATTAGAGATATCGAGCCACCAAATTTCTAAAGATAAAAATCGACAAAACATACATACTGATAGTCATTTACGTGATATGTGAATCCATTATTTTGTATGTCTGTGCAGTAGCCTTGACTTGAAAAATTCCCAACGATTCATCTTTAATGCTCAGTTCGCGTTTACTACATGTAAAGGTAAACAGCAGACCATCCTTGAATGCATCCGCTATTGGTTTCTCACAGTCTCTTTGATTCTCTTCCTCATCCATTCGATTGTATGCGTATAACCGCACAGTCTCTGATCAATCTAGAACTAACGATATGAGATGTGTTTACTATTGTATCATCTATGATGATCTTGAATCCATCCCATTTTGTATATTTGACATTACGATAATCAGATACCTTGTGAGTATCGGAGATATGGATCCTTATCGGCTTCATTTGGCCGACATGTTTGATCTTTTGGTTAAATGAGTTACATTTACGATGCTTGAGTTGGAAAGATTCAGTTAGAACTATTAGAGCCGATCTCGCTGAATGAAGAACTTGTTCTTTTTTCTATGAACATTTGTGACGTCTGTATAATCCTAGTGCATAAACTTACTCGGTTAGCCAGCCCAGATTGATCAGTGTTCTAGTGCGAGAGTCCATATCGCCAAACTCGTAGGTAAAGATATTGTCAATCTCGGCGTATGCTTTTGTCTTGTATGCATCGTATAGCGAGTCACGTAACTCGATCATCTTTTGGGTGTGCCAGTCGAGCTTGATCTTGAATGGTGTACATATTCTGTCGTTGATATCTGTACATACTGGGAATGTACCAGCGTATGGTGCATATTGTACTATGACAAAGTTGCCAAACGAGTTGCGACTCCACGTGTTTCCAAATGCGTCTGCCCATAGATCAGAGACCTTGTCTGTTCGTACTAGGACTAGATTGGTTGGACGTATATCTCCTGTATCTAGTGTGATTCCTGTATGTACTGTTGGTGGTGCATTTAGTGATGTACCGGTGACAAAGACACCTTCGTTCATGTAGTTTATTGCGTTTAATCCCAGTGTGTCTGTTACTTGTATTGCAAATGGTTCATGGTTCATCACCTCACGGAACAGTACATCCGGAATGGTTACTTGGGTACATTGCAACTCACCACCTGAACAAGATGCAGTAGATACGATCGTACCAGTGATGTCATAATCTAGTATGTTGTTTGGGTCATGTACTGTTACGCCTTCGATATAATGGTATGACGGTTCGCTATAGTTTATACCAAGATTTACAGAAATGTATGCTTCAGCTGTACTCAGTGGAGCGCCCACATTTGGTACACTAAACGCCAGTACGACATTTCTCAACAAGGTTGGTGCATATGCCTTGAGAGCAAATGTGTGTGTTGTGTTTGTCTGGATTGTATCGCGTTCGTACTGGACATGATATGCGGTAACATCACGACAAGTGTCGTCCATTTTATAGCCACATGTTACGACTTGTTCACCGGTGAATTGTGATCTACCAAACGTTGGTACAAGTGCAAAATAGTCATCGTCTGAGGGTGGAGGTGGAGGCTCATCACCTTTATTGAAGTCGATAATATGCGTAGGTACAATTATTGTACCAGCAGTACCATAAAAGCCAGTCAACCGTTTTGTTATAATGACGATATCATCACCGTTCTTGCCATAGCACATGATATTATTGCCTTTGAGAGTATTGGTGGTCGTATCGATCATATCAGTTGTACATGCTGGTATCGGTTGGGCCTTTGTTATGTTTTCACGAGGTGAGAAATAGTATGGATGTTCATCTGTTTTATCATATATGGTAAATCGCATCTCTTTGTCGGTTATGAGAGGTTTGGTAGAGTTTTTTGTGAGGTCTATGTTACATCCATCTCTTTTGATAAAGTTTGGTCCAAATGAACCCGAGTCAGCGATTAGATTGTCAGGTACTTTAAGAGTGAGATTTCCATAATTGTTGTCTGCAATCAAAAGATTGACAATTCTGAATTGAGCTACACACGTACTCTCTTCCGGAAACTCGTTGGGGAGTATCTTTGTATCGTTTTGTATATGCAGGTCGCCTATTCTAGTGTTTTGGTGACCAGTATATCGTTCACGATCATTACCTGCCAAGTATGCACCAGGAGTAGTAGTTGGGTCAGATGTAACAGCTAAAGTTCGACCATCTGCATTCAGTGCAGGAAAGTCCGATGGTGGTGCCAGTGTCAGAATATTGGTATCACGTGGAACGGTAGGTGCGTTGAGGTCCACGGGACTTTTAGGCAAGTTGACGGTATCGGCTGCACCATAAAATCCAGTCAGTCGCTTTGTGATAATTACCATATCATCACCATGTATGCCATAACATATCGTGTTGTTGCCTTTGAGAACATTGTTGTTGCTCGTATCGATCATATCAGTTGTACACACAGGAATTGGTTGAGCTTGAGGTATTCTGTCACGTGGGGAAAAATAGTAAGGAGTTTTCTCTGCCTTGCCATATATGGTGATTCGCATCTCTTTGGTGGTTATTAGTGGTAGACTAGAGACAGCCTCTGGATCTGGTGTGCAGCTGTGAAAGTCTAATCCATATGCGTGTACACTACGCAGGGGCGTTTTAGGAACTATATTATTGGGTATGGCAAAGCTTGGAACCTTGTCTATGTTTAGAGTTGCAACATGCTCGAAATTTGTAAAACAGTTGTAAGTACTAGTGCCATTAAACAGAGGGTGTACTAGTGTTATGGTATCTTGTGTCAAAGCGATATCAGCTGTGGGCTTGGTACTATGATCGGAGTATCTATAATCGACACCACCATAGTATATCTTGCCATTGTTAAATTCGTCTGTTTGGAAAGACGCTTGAGCGTAAGCGTCATCTTCCGCCTCGGTTAATGGCAGTATGGTTAATGCCATCGCATAGGTACTAGCAGGTTCGGTACTTGGAGGTGCTGCATTGAGATCCACTGGATTTGTAGGTGTGGTGATGGTATCTGCCACACCGTAAAATCCAACTAGTCGTTTTGTTATAATGACGATATCGTCACCATGTACGCCATAACATATAGTATTGTGATCTTTGAGTGTATTGTTGTTGCTTGTGTCGATCATATCAGTTGTACATACTGGGATGGGTTGTGCAGTAGATATGCTGTCAGGTGGAGAAAAGTAGAAAGGCTTTTTGTACACCTTGTCATATATGGTGACTCGCATCTCTGTGTCGGTGATCAGTGTTTGGTTAGAGACTTTACCAGGATTTGGTTTGCATTTCTTGTCAAAGCCTAGACCGTATGCAAAGAGTTCATTCTTTTGTGTAGGAGTGATATTATCTGGTACGGTAAACTTGGGACGCATGTTTTTGGCGAAATCTTTAACACGCTCAAAGTCCATATCACAGCTATACTCACCAGTGCCAGCAAACAGAGTGAGTGGTAGTGTTGTAGTATCACGTTCCAGATAGAGATCAGCAGTAGCATCTGTATCCTCGTCGGTGAAATCGGTCATTCTAATAGTGTCTCCTTCATAGAATAATGTGCCGTCATATTCTGTCGTTGATTTAACGCTCAGTCCAGTATAATCTTTTTCATCGAATATTGGAGGTATTGATAATGTACCTGGCGGTGTACTAGCTGATCCATACTCTCCTATTTGTGTTGTTATTATGACTAGATCATTCTTATACGTACCAGAACACATGCGGGTTTGTCCTTTGAGTTGCTTGGTACTGTTGTCAAAGTTTGCACTAGTACACTCTGGGATCAGTTGAGCCTTGGTGATATTTTCAAAGTGTGAAGAAAAGAATGCCTTTTTGCCAGCCTGACCATAAATGGTAACTCTCATAGATTTGTCTGTGAGTAGTGGTTCATTGTTAGAGTTTGCAGTGGTAAGAGCAGAGACGTCGCAGCCATGGGAATAGTCTTTAAAGTCTACACCTATTACTTTAACATCGCTTTCAGGTAAATTGGTATAGATGCTACCATTGACATTAGTAGGTAGTTTAGCATACTCGTGAATTGCATTAGATGGATTGGCACCAACGTTGTTTACTCCAAACTGGACTGTACAGCCAATTGATGTCAATTTAGGGTTTGATAGTATCATTGTGCCCTTGTCTATGGTAATATCTCCTTCAGGTTGATAAACAGGGTCAATTCTATAGTGATCATAACTAGTGACAGGAGTAATAGTTGCGCTATTGTTGCTATGTTTGACAAGTGGGATTCCGTTAGAATGAATATCAGTACGTAAACCTGTTGAGGGACTTAAACCAGGATTCGAATAGCTGTACGGAGGTATAACCGCACCAAACGCATCGTCTAGATCAACTAGTAAAAGTGGTACAACAGTTAACAAGACTAGAACAGGGATCAGACGATGCTTACTCAATAATTATCCCCCCCCCCCCCGTGATTTATAAAAGTATAGATTAATGGTTCGTAAGCGGTTAGCCCGACAACAGTTCTTACTGCGTTTTGAGCACACAAGATATTGAGGAGGGTTCTGTTCGATTGACAGAGCGTCAGTTTTGTACAAAATTTTCATTTTGTAAAGTATGGAAATGGGCCTGTATCGTCTAATGTAAATCCCAATGTTGAGTTGCACAACATGTTTTCCGTGAGATAGTATCATTTTGATCGCAATCTACCATCAACAGAGTCGAGATTATCGAGATCAAATTGCTCAAAAGATCTAAATTTAGAACTCGAGACTTTTTATCATACTCGTGTCTCATCGTGAACTTGTTTCATAGCCATTCTACATCAAAATTTGAATGCTTTTTGTACTATTCATACTGTTAAAACTACAGAATCACTTGATCAGTTTAACAACAGCTGCATCAATACTAGATAGTGATCTATCAATCTTGGATAATCGTCTTGTTGTCTCGGTACGTCGTCGCTTTATCTTGGACCGACGATCAGATATCATTCTCTTCTGTTCGGCATATCCAGATGAACCGTATGAAGATCGTGCTTCGAGTGACGATTGAACTGTTGTCTTGGCGGTAATGCTGTGTACGAATTTTGGATCAATCTCGATATCACGTATAGCTGTTTGTATCTCTTGAATGTCTAGTTCAGAGATGAGACGAGTCCCTGCTTGTCTAACTAGTGCGCCTGCAATTTGGTGTGCGACTCGAAACGGCGCCTTGCCTTTTGTCACTAACTCTTCTGCAATATCTAGTGCGATCAGATTACTAGACTCGGCTGCTGTCTTCATATTAGAGACGTTTACAGTCATCGATTTCAATAGACGATCAAATATCGGTATTGCGTCCAGAGCCACATTCGATGTACTCCAGATTGCAGGTTTGATCTGTTGTAGATCACGACCATAGCCGGTTGCGAGTCCTTTTAGGGTTCCCAGCATACCTGCAAGATCCCCGATCATCATTGACGTCTTGCCACGTGTTATCTCCAAGATATCCGGATTCTTCTTTTGTGGCATAACACTAGAAGGAGATGTGAACTCGTCTGCAAGCTCTATGAACGAAAACTCTGATGTCGACCAAATTATGATATCTTCAGATATGCGACTGAGATTGGTCATCATTATCGATACATCTGCAACATACTCTGCTACAAAGTCGCGATTACTAGTAGCGTCAATCGAGTTCTCTACGATTCCACCAAAGCCGAGCAGAGTTGTGGTCATCTCTCTATCTATAGGAAGACTAGTTCCACCAACAGGTCCTGCGCCTAGAGGATTCCTGTTAACTCGATTAAATGTATCCGATAGTCGATCATAGTCACGTAGTACAGCATCTAGACAAGATAGCAGATAGTGTGAAAAAAGTCCAGCTTGGGCCTGTTGTAGATGTGTATATAATGGCACAATACTCTTTTGATGCTCTTTGGCAAGAGATAGCAACGTATCAGCTAGATCCAATATTCTCTCACATACTCCAAGGATATCAGCACGAACCTTTAGTCGTATATCGAGTGCAACCTGATCATTCCTAGAGCGACCAGTATGTACTCGTCCTCCACTGGACATACCAGCGTGATCTATTACAGCTGATTCGACTGCTTCGTGGATATCTTCGAATTTTAGATCAATCTCTTGATGATCAATCTTGTCAAGTGCCACCAATATTGCTTTGGCGTCTACTCGATTCAAGAGCCTCTGCTTCAACAACATCAAGACATGTGCCTTTGTTCCAAGGATATCATAATGTATGATCTCTCGATCATCGCTTATCGAAGATAGGTAACGTAATGTAATATCATCTAGATCGCCAGAGAGTCGTGATCTGTACATGTGTGGTGATTTGGCATGGTTATATATAGCGTAAACGATATTTTTGAGACGTGAGTCAAGATATCAAGCAACTACGTGTAAAGCTCTTCGATGAACTATCAAAGATAGTCGATCCAGAGATAAACACATCGATTGTAGAACTAGAGTTGATAGACGAAGTTGATATCAATGGTAGTAATGTAAATGTCGATCTGCACCTAACTAGTCCGTTCTGTCCAGCTGTGTTTGGATTCAAGATATGCCAAGATATTCATGACAATCTACTAAAGGTTGACGGAGTAGACGACGTAAAGGTAAACGTATCAAATCACTTTATGGCAGAGCAGATAAACAATCAAGTGAATAATAGTCCCAATCCCAAAAAACCCTAGTCTTTGAAACCAAGTAAGTATCCACGCAGCATCTGTATTCCCATGGCAGGATCTACCCCTTTTGGACATACCTGACTACATGATCCAGCAAAGTGACATCGCCAGATGCCATGTGACTCGTCGATAACTTTGAGCCTAGAGTCTCTGCCTTGATCTCTACTGTCTGCAACATATCGATATGCTTGAGCAAGAGCTTGAGGACCAACAAATAACGAGTCGGTGGTCATAGTAGGACATGCAGAGTTGCACAGTCCACATTTGATACAGTTTGCAAACTGGATATACTTTTCTAGCTCCTCCGGCGTCTGCCGAAACTCTGGTTCGTCGTGATCCAGCTCGGTGTCATCACGTACAAGATATGGATGAATCTTTTGATGTGAGTCAAAGAGTCTTTCAAACCGTACTGCAAGATCACGAATTATCGGAAAGTTGTTCATAGGTTCTACTGTCACGGTATCAGTCCCAAGTTCGCTGATCTTTGTAAAACATGCAAGACGGGGTCTGCCGTTTATCATCATCCCACAAGATCCACATGTTGCTTGTCTGCAAGAGTAACGTACAGCTATAGAGTGATCGAGATGTCGTTTTACTTCGAGTATGGCCTCCAGTACAGTAGTCCATCGCTCATAGGGTACGTCAAACTCGATAAACCCCGGTGACGAGTCAACGGATGGATTATACTTTGCGATTCGAAGTTTTACAATACTTTGTGGAGATAGATGAGTTGCCATCTGCTCGTGTATAACATCTGATCGAGACATATCATACCATCCCCATATTTGTCATAATAATCGTTCGTGAACCATATGCGATCAAACCAAACATAGCCGCAAGACATCCATAGGATACTGCACGTTCGTACGTTCTACCTTGTTTGAGTTCGAGTAGTATTACACGTAGTCCATTAAACCCATGAATTGATAATAGTATCAGTATCAGCTCGAGCATTATAGCATACGGAATGAATCTATAGTTTGCAAGTACAGTCTCATACTCTAGAGATTCAGCAAAACTCGTTGTGACTCTCATCAACACATGTACTGCCACTAGAGCCACTGCAGCTATTGCAGTGCCATAGTGAATCTTCATTATTGTACTCTCTCTCATATTACTCACCAAACATTACTGCCAAACCGTACATCATTGCAACAGCAGCAAGAACTATTGCCGAATATATCCCAATCTTGTGTTTATAGTTCTGTGATGCAGGTTTGTATGGATAGTCAGGTCTAGATGGTCGTCCTACACCTATGCCACCGTGTCCAAGCATCACTCGAATACCATTTACAGTATGAAAGACACACATCCCAATCACGATTGCAAGTAGTATATGACCTTCGGTAGTCTGTGTCAATGCCAAAAACTCATCCCAACCAGCTTTACCACGTAGTATAGTACTGGTCTCATAGATATGACCAATAAAGTATGCAAGCAGACCTAGTCCACTAAGTCGCATAAGCCAATAGGCAACTCGTTCTATACCATATCGACGAGGATTGATCATTCCGCCAATGCCTTCTCTGTTCTCATCTTGTGCCATCTAGTATCTCCTCTCTACAGGTTGATAGTTTGTAATTGTTACGGGAAATGTTCTCATTATGGGTTCAGCAGGATCATAGTATGCTAGTGTGTGGTGTAGAAAGTGGGCATCATCACGCCTCGGATAGTCTGTTCGTGAATGAGCTCCACGTGACTCTCGACGATTTATTGCTCCTATCAGTATGATCTCTGCTACACGAAACATCGAATCAAGTTCCATGACATGTACAAAGTTGGTATTGTACTCTTTTGCTTTATCGTCTACATGCTTCCACGTCTGATCTCGTAGGTCACGAACTTGTTTGAGACCGTCGACTAGATCGGTCCCGTTTCTATACACATATGCCTTCTCGTTCATGATATCGGTTAGAGTCTGACGTATCTCGTATGGGTTTGCGCCACCGTTTCCACGAAATATCTCATCATATATGCGTGACTCTTCTGCGGCAACCAAATGGTATGGCCATGGACTCTCTGGTACTCCTTTGGCAATATAATCAACTGCGAGCTCGCCTGTTATTCTTCCCCATACGATACACTCGGATGTCGAGTTTGCTCCAAGTCGGTTTGAACCATGAACGCTGTTACATGCAGCTTCGCCTGCAGCCCAAACTCCTTGAATCTCAGTTGCTCCTTCGATATCTGTGTGTAGACCGCCCATCATATAGTGACATACAGGTCTAATATCCAACAGATCTTGAGCTGGATCGATGCCAGAGAACTTTATCGATATCTCACGAATTCCGCCCAGTTTTTCTTTGATCTTTTCGTCACCAAGATGACGTAGATCTAGCTTCATACAATCAACGCCAGTCTCATGTTTGAATCCTCGACCCTCTTGGATCTCGGTCATTATCGAACGAGACACTATATCTCGCGGTGCTAGTTCCATCTTTTCTGCGGCATAGTTCTTCATGAACCGCTCGCCTTGATTGTTAAGTAGATAACCACCCTCACCTCTAGCACCTTCTGTGATCAAAATTCCTGAAGGGAGTATACCAGTAGGATGAAACTGTACAAACTCCATGTCTTTGAGTGCCATACCAGCACGTAGTCCCATATCTAGTCCGTCAGGTGTAGATGATAACGCATATGTTGAAAAGCTGTACAATCTACCAGCTCCGCCAGTAGCGATGATTAGCGCCTTTGCCTTTATAGTATAAAATGTTCCAGAGCCGAGCTCGATCGCAGTAACGCCCATAAATCGTCGACCATCATGAATTATTGATGTTACGAACCATTCGTTGAGATATTCGATATTATCAAACTTTTGACATGTATCATACAAGGTCTGCATCTCAAAGAACCCAACCTTGTCAGAGGCATATGTGGCTCGCGGAAAACTATATCCACCAAAGTTGCGCTGATCGATCCTGCCGTTCTCTCTACGAGACCAAGGCATTCCCCAATGTTCTAATTGATGGATCTCTTTTGGCATCTCGACGCATAAACGCTCTGCGACATCTTGATCTGCAAGAAAGTCACTGCCCTTTACAGTGTCATATATGTGAGACTCTATAGTATCACCCTCATCCTCAAACAGTACAGCAGCTGTTCCCCCTTCAGCAGATACAGAGTGAGAACGCATTACTTGAAGTTTTGATACTATTGCAATTCGGAGACCCGCACCACGTTTTGCAGCAGCGATTGCTGCGCGTAATCCAGCTAGGCCGGATCCACATATTACCAGATCAAACTCGATAGACTCTACCATTAGTTCAAGAGTTGTTTAGAGTGGGTTAAATATGTAATAAACGATTATGCGCAAGACAGAAATATATCGCTAGCGATACAAGACGTATGCACCAAAGATGGTTTCAGCAAGTCGGAAGTGCAGTTCCTCGTGGCTTTTCTAGATACTATATACTAGAGTCACTAAAGGACGAGTCGCTATCTGGTAAAGAGATCATAGATCATGCGACAAGACAGACTAGTGGTGTATGGAAACCATCGTCAGGACTGATCTATCCGTTGCTAGGCAGACTCTTGGATGAGGGATTGATAGAAGAGTTAGATGGCAAGTATTCGCTTACAGCAAAGGGAAGAGAGATGTCCCAAGATGTTGAAAAGCTAGAAGAGATTGTAAGGCACCAGCTAGATGTCTTGTTTAGGTTGAGTAGTGTCGGAAGATTTGTCGCGACGGATATACTAGAGAGGATATCTGCAATGGGTGCAATTCTTGGTGCAAATATAGAAAAGATGAGCGAGGCTGAAACTGAAAAGTATCGACAGTTTCTCAGATCAGAGCTTGAAAAGATCCAAGATAAACCACAAGGTAAAAAGATCAAACTAGACTAGATTTCACGCAATAGACATGTGTGTTTTTCCAAGACATTACAATACTCTGTCATTGTTCAGTAAACGTCATGTAATCAAGAATTTGCTGTACGACTAACCCGTTCGGTCGATTTTTACCTATAGAATCTTTGATCACAATAGCGATCAGGAATAACTGTTTGTATGTGCATTGCCCAAATAAAACCTTACCAAAATATTGGGTTGATTTGCTCAAAAACACATTTGGATCAACTAATTTACATCTGCATTCTAGTAAATTTTTCAGGAATTTATGTACATTGTCAATACATGTCAAGCTAAAAACTGTAAGAGAAAAGAGACATGAGCGTCTACTCACAATACAAGCTTTAGATAGAAACATCAATAACATGAATAACGAAATAGGACGAAAAACAACTAGTTTAATACTAATGACGATAATGGTCGCAGGCGGACTGACCTTTGCTATACCAAGCATGGAGCCAGTCTATGCCCAGTCGACACCAAATCTATACGTCTCAGCTGCTGATCCAAATGGCTATGGCGCTAGATTCGACAACACCTTTGGTGGACTACAGATAGTAGAAGTTATCGTAACTGATCCACTATTGACTGATTCAACTGATGCTGCGCCTCGTGTCACAGTAGATGACGTGACACTCACCATGTTACAATCTGGTGATGGTTCTTGGTATGGCTACTTTGCAGACAAAGGACAAGGTACAGAAGACAACACTGCCGCACAACAGCCATTTAACGGAAACATAGATTGGGATAACTTGAGCGTTAATCAACCAAACAACAAAGGCAAATTTGACAATCGGGACAAAATCGAAGAATCTCCAAAAGTTTGGAAGGCACGCAATGCTACCGAACCACTCATAGTAGATACTAACACCGGTATCGCATACTTTGATTTTAATGATAAGGATGAGGTCAAAGTAGTCTATCAAAAGGCTGGAAATCCTCAAACAGTAACACTCACATATGACAAGTCTAAAAACAACTCTATCGAGCTTGATCGAGACTTTTACACACAAGGAGCAAATGTATACATCACAATCACTGATCATGTGCTAAACATAGATCCTACATCCAAAGACAAATGGTTCTTCCACATGTATGATCTCAACGATACGGAACATGATGGAGAATATAGTACTCTGATTCCTAGTAACTTTGATGAGACAATGACTCTAAGTCGTGAATCAACTAGTGAGATATTGAAATCTAATGGTGATCCACAACCATATTGGTTCTATTACCACTACTCATCACTTGGTTGTGATGATAACTGTCTACTCAATATACCAATGGGCGATACGGAAAACATAATCAACTATATGCCACAACCAGATTCTGATGCAATAGATGCAAAAGTTATTGGATTCATCGAGACGGGACCAAACACCGGCATCTTTGAAATACGAGAACAAGATAGCAATAATGACGGTGTTAATGACTTTGGAGCAGTAAAGATCAAATCAGGCGCACCACGAGGAACAAACACACAGATCACATACGATGACGACAATGTAGCCGTAAACCTACGACTAACTACTGCTACTGTAGATCTAGATGTATCCGACGGTACATGGAACTCTGGCGAAAAGATAGACCTAACCATAGTCGATGCAGATCAAAACAAAGACAGTGATGCAGAAGACGATCAAACAATAGACAATCTAGACGCAAGGATTCCAACAATGATCATAGGTGATCCATACACACTAGCCGATGACCACAAGATGTCTGGTAATGTGAAAAATCCTAATTACCTCTTGCTAGGACCCGGCTTAGATCCAACGACATTTGCCAGTGCTAGCCAGATAGCTACCGGGCCAATGATGATGGATGATACACATCAACTAGGCACAATCAAAGTCAGCGGTTCCAATGACTTGACAACCAATACTAATGGTAAAACCGGATATATGGTTATGGTTCTTGGATTCCTTGATGAATACCAAGCAGCAATGAGTCTACAAGATGACTTTGTAGGTGTAAATCTACTAAACTATGACTTTAGTAGTCTCGGTGCTACCAAGTACTGGCTCACGATGTATTCTTTCCCTTCAACGTCTCCTAAATATAATGTGGAGTTGGATAGTGATGGAGTAGGTGTATTCAATCTTGCAACAGATATGTCTCTCGCTACGAACTCTTCGATAAAGGCACAAGCAAGCGATAAAGGTCTAGCTAATCTAGGTACATATAGAATTGCGGTCACTGCAGAATTTACAAGTACATTTGATGTAAGCAAGACATATCCAGTAGCCGCAGACGTCTTTAGCATTGGATTCACGGGTGACGGCGCACAGGCCTCTGAACGTATCAACAATCAGATAATACGAATCGAAGTAGAAGAGACCGGTGAGAACACCAGCACCTTTACAGGAACACTAGAGTACATAATGATAAACCAACTCAACGTAAACAATCCAGATACATACAAAGACATCACTCCAATAGGCAACGAAGTCAAATTCATAGCCTTTGAGGATATGACAGGCTCTGACGCGCGAGTAAACTATGCCGACATTAACTCAAATGGCAACAATGCTACAGTCTCCGACCAACAAGATATCGCAACCTCTAGTGGTGTGGTATCTCTAAACGCAGAGACATACAGTGTAGGTAGTAATGTCGTAATCACACTAGAAGACTCTGATCTAAATACAGATCCTGATCGAGCTGATACATATACTGTCGTAACACGAAACATGACTGGTGGAACCACGAACATTGGTAAGGACATGGACCAAGTGGGCATCGATGTCATGTCCAAGTATGAGACTCTACTACCAGGTAAGAAATCACTAGGAATGCTACTCGAAGTAACCTTTGATGGTAAGAGATGGCAATCTGGTTGTACTCTGTCTGATGGAGTTCAGAACGGACTCGGCGAAACAGGATTCACTCTACAAGAGACCGGATCCAGTACAGGAGTCTTTACAGGTTCATTTTCTGTACCAAAAGAGGTATGCAACTTTAATGATGATGGTAGTGTAAACACGAACGAATCTAAAATAACTGTAAGCGGCAAAGACATTGGTGTAACATATCTAGACTTTAGAGATGCATCTGGTCAGATAGTTACAGCGGGCGACTCTGCATCGATTGGTGCAAGTACAGGCTCTGTATCTCTAGATAGAACTGTATATCCAGTTCCGTATGGTCAGGGTACAACAACTGGTTCAAGAGCCCTAGACATGGCCGGAGCAAATCTTGCAGGCGGTACAGTCAAAGTCTATGTTCAAGTAAACGACCCAGATTACAACTTGAATCCTACAGGTGAGGACAAGATCGAAGACGAGGATGGAAATGGTCCAGTAAAGGTCACGATCTCTCGCAGTGGTGACGAGTGTCTAATAGGTAATGCAGGCGGTACTAGATCAGTTGCAACCGACGAGATCAGTAGATTGTTAGAAGATCGAAATACAAAGAAAGCTAGCTATGATGCAGACAAGACAAACACCGACAAACAGACAGCATATCTCTTGGCACAACTAAAGTATGATGATGCTAGAAGTACAGGTGGTGCATGTCCGGTTCCAGAACCGTTTGGTGCTCTAACAGAGACATCTCCCGAATCTGGAGTGTTCGAAGTAAGCTTTGATCTATCTCACAGCATAGGACCAAGCAGTACCGACTGTCCAAATGATGATAACTGTATCCTACAAGGTGATATCCTCACCGTACAGTACAACGACACTACAGACGCTTCTGGTAATCAACGCACAGTCACAGACTCTGCTACCTTTGATCTACGAAACGGTGCTCTACAGACAGACAAGTCTGTATATGTTATAGGCTCGGACATGATCGTAACACTCATCGATCCAGACCTTGATCTAGACAGCGGTACACGTGAAACATATACACTTGATCTGATAAAGTGGGACTCGGACGCAGGTACCAAAAACCTGAGTGAAGGTATATTCGATGCAGAACCAGGTTCTCTACGAGAGACTGGTCCTAGCACAGGCATATTCCAAGTGGTCATATCTGTTCCAAAAGCTATAGACAGCGACAGACTAGAGCGTGGTGAAGAGATCAAGCTAGAATACACAGACTATGGACCATCAGGTGCAGACTATGTAGGTGATAATACAGAAGATATCGACAGAACGGTATTCACATCAAACTTTGGTGCTACAATAGAACTAGATCAAAGCGTATACAGTTGGACCGACAAGGTATTCATTACTGTAACAGCTCCTGATCACAACCTAAACACAAACCAAGTAGACGAGATTGGTGCTGATCCATATCCGGTACGTGTTGCTACAAGATCCGACGACATTAAAAACTACAAACTCGTAGAGACAGGTACAAACACTGGTATCTTTACAGGTGAAGTAATACTGACAGGATTCTCGTACGACGCAGACGGTGATGATTCCACAGGAGAAAACGGTAAAGACGTCACAGGTCGTACATGTGATAGCTGTAAAGGACCAACCGATGGACTATTACCAACAGACAACGACGACGGACTCGAGGTATCATTCGAGTTCTCTGACGACGAGACTGTTCGCAAGTCTGCTCTAATCCGTTGGAACATTGGTGAGGTTCAGTGGCTAGAAGCAAGTTATCCTGCTACAGCTACAGGCGTACTACGTGTAATCGATCCCGACATGAACTTGAATCCAGAATCTGCAGACAATTTTGAGGTCAAAGTATGGTCTTCTAGTGCACCTAGTGGAATAACCCTTACAGTAACAGAGACTCAGCCAGCAAGTGGTATCTTTGAAGGTACTGTATTCTTTGGACTCTCTGTCCAATCAGGTGGTCACAAACTATCCACAGAAGAAGGAGACACAGTCACTGCAAAGTACAGCGACAACACTCTACCTGCTCCGTACAATACAGGCGACTCTGAAGACATCACTGCAACCACCATAATAGGAACAATAGTACCTCCTCTAGAACGAGTAAAGATCGAGTCATTGAGAATAGTAGACTCTACAGGTACAACACTCAGTACAGTATCAATAGATCAACAAGTCCAGATCACTGCAGATTTGACAAACACACAAGACAAAGACCAGCCATTTGCATACTTGGTACAAATACAAGATAGCGATGGCGTAACGGTATCTCTGTCTTGGATTGATGGTTCACTAACACCATCTCAGTCGTTTAGTCCATCTCAGTCGTGGATACCAACTGCATCCGGTGAATACACAATTACCGTATTTGCATGGGAGTCGTTGACTATACCAACTGCACTATCTCCACAACAGACAACAACAATAACTGTAAACTAGTTCAAACTTTCTCTTTTTTTCTTTTTTTATATGATATAGCAATGCATAGTAATAGCTGCATATGGTAAAGATAACAGTAATCGTATGTGATAGCACTACATACATCACGTTATAATACAATGATCTCTACTCTTACATTATACAATATTGCTCATTCACAAGATACTTGATACGAGAGATCTGAATTTGGTGCGTAGGACGATAGACTACAAAACATCATGCTAAACTTTACACAGGCACATTGCACAGCCTGTACAATTATTCATGTTATTGATGTTTCTTTCAAAAGTTTGTATTTAAAGACTGTGAACGATTTGTTCACGCCAAGATTAAGACAAATGTTGTCTACTTGTCTTTGATATCATGTAGAGGCTCTACAATCAAGAGAGATTGGATGTTCCGTCAAAAACAATGTACAACTGTAATAGCGATCCAACAACATGTATTGTACAAACAAATCAAAGAGCATAATCTTGACTACCATATCACCACCCCATAGCTTTTAGATACAACAGAAACTTTGAATTCACTCACTATACCATGTTTAATTTTGGTACATTTATGAGATGTACATAATCAATAAGAAATGTGCATATACTCCAATACCAAAATGTGGTAGGTTGTCTAACTTTAAATCAAATGATATCTTTTGACAAGTCATGAAGAGTTTTAGAACACTACTAAAGGCAAGAGATCCACTGGTCATACCAGGCGTATACGATGCACTAGGAGCAAAGATAGTACAGAATGTTGGATTTGATGCGATGTTTCAGACAGGGTATGGAACATCTGCTGCGCTGTTAGGGATGCCAGATTATGGATTTATTGGAAGAAGTGAGACTGTTGAGAATGCCAGACGAATATGTAATGCAACATCTACTCCAGTTATAGTTGATGCCGATACAGGATATGGAAATGCTTTGAGTGTTTGGAAGTTGGTAAGAGAGCTCGAGTCTGCAGGAGCGGCAGGGATGTTTCTAGAAGATCAGCGATGGCCAAAACGTTGCGGACATATGCAAGGAAAGGAGATCATATCACAGGAAGAGTATACAGAAAAGTTGGGAGCAGCAGTTGATGCAAGACAAGACTCCAACTTTGTGATCGTTGCGAGAACAGATGCAAGAGCAGTTGATGGTTTAGATGCAGCAATAGACCGAAGTAAACAAAATCAAAAGACAGGTGCCGATGCAATATTCATTGAAGCGCCAAAGACCAAACAAGAGATGAGAGAGATAGGTAAACGAATCAAAGCGCCGCTAGTTGCAAACATGATAGAGGGAGGTGCAACGCCATCAGGTACGGCTGCAGAATTAGGCGAGATGGGATTCAAGATCATACTGTATCCATTATCGATACTATATGCAAATACATATGCAACGATATCTGTCTTGTCTGAACTCAAACGTAGTGGAACAACATCTAGACATAGAAAAAAGTTGACCAACTTTGATCAGTTTAATGATCTAGTCGAATTGAAGAGATTTCAAGACATGGAAGTCAAATATGGAACAGACAATAACTCTACCAGATATTAAATGATAGTCCAAAATAAAAAATTTCAAGTAAAGTGCAGTTATGCTGCATTTCTCTTTACTTCAATCTCTATTGTCGAAACGTTTCTGGTTCTACCGTCTTGTGACTCGAGTGATTCGGAGCCAATTTGAATGTCGCCGATAGAGTAACCTGCGTTTTCTGTCTTTCGTGCGATGATTTGAGCTACATCTACAGCTCTAGCGATGCTCAGACCCCTGGCCTTGATGTTCACCGAAGGCAGATTTGCCAGTTGGATCAATGTTGATGTGACATATGCCATCAGTGGTTTCTTACCGATGAATATGGTGTCTCTTGCTTCAGTTGACATAAAAGCTTTGTTCACCTAGGATAATTTAAATCTAAAAAACGATAACTTGCAAAGGCAGAGAATTGAAGAGGTTTGGACAAAACAGTCAAGATAACTCCAATCACGTTATAGTCTAGATCAGGTTCTTTTAACTTAATGGGGGGTTAAGATTAAGTTGTAGGTATTTCGAGAAACGCACGGTATGCAACTTAAAACAGCAATAATCTACAATGGGTGATCTAACCATTTTTCATGACTTGTAAAATTTTGAGAGAATGTTGCGTGAAAACTATCGACCCCCCGTTAAGTTAAAAGAACCCTAGATCACATACTTGCCGTCGTTGAGACCAATCTCTGCGTTGTTCTTTTATTCATGTATCTTGCTACCACTAGAATATTCTAGGTTTCATCTGACTAGAGATACGGTCGTTGTTGCAGCATAACAGAGTCCATTTTTAATAAATAATATTAGTTGCCAACAACGTATGCGAGTTGTGCCAAGAGATATTATCAGAGTACTAGAGACTGGAACGAGTGAGGCCAAGATCAATGCACTAGAGTCGCTAGATTCCATAGATGATCATGTAGTTTTATCTAAGATGATAGAGTTGCTCAATGACTCAGACATTAGAGTCAGAGGTGAGGCTTTTGCTGCACTAACTCTAAACAGCAATGACATAACAGAGATACTTTTGAGAGGTTTGAGATCAGAGAGTGTAAATGCGCGCAGTTGTATATTGCTCGTACTTGCAAACAGGGAAGAGAAGAGAGTCATTCCAAAGATCATACATTGTACAGACGACACAAGCTCGGTTGTAAGATCTTGCGCTGCCGGCGCACTACGACATCTAGGAGCGACAAACGTTGAGCAGATATTTTACAAGCTAGTCTCTGATCCAAAGATCGAGGTAAGAGAGAGTGCGCTGTATGGATTAATTGATCTAGAGATTCCAGTACCACCAAACATAGAACATGTCATTGATGTGTCTGACCCGTTAATTGCTAGACTAGTACAAGAGTGGACCGGAAGGGATTTGAACCCTTGATCCGATGCATGCCATGCACCTATCCTACCAGACTAGACGACCGGCCCACATTTAGTGATCAAGTGGACTAGAGATCGGTTATTAACTTTTAGTAATATTACCAGATAATTTTAGTAATAGTGTATCACAAGTGTGTCATGGGTACATCTAGTAATAGTCCAGTACCAAATGATCATTGAATATGCGGTTAGAGTGTTCTAGTAGAATCAACATTATGTATTTAACCTACAAAGTGGACATCTATAATGTATGGTAGTAGATAACAAGGCAATAATCACTTATGTTCAATTACTAAAAGAGGATCTTGTAATTATGAGGATGGTTCCAAAGGATGGACCTGTTCCAGAGTATGAGGCAGGTCAGTTCATCACACTTGGACTGCCAAACCCCACAGAAGGTGGAAAGATAGTTAGACGGGCATACTCTATTGCATCACATCCAGAGAATCGAGACTATATAGAGCTAGTCATAAGATGGGTAAGAAAGCCACTTCCAGGAAGATTAACCACACAGTTGTTCAACGCAAAGGAAGGAGATGAGATACTTTGGCTCAAACCGACCGGGCGTGCCCTATTGATCAATAACGAGCTGCCAAGTGGTCAGAGAGACGAGCGGAGAATAGTATGTATCGGTGGCGGTACCGGAATCGCACCATTTGTCAGTTTTGCTCAACATTTGCATGCAACAGGTGACAAACGTGAAATAGTTGTACTACATGGAGCAAGCTATGTAGATGAACTCAGTTACAAGGATCTCTTGACCGGACTAGAATATGAGAGCATTGCAAGAGGCAAAGAAGAATGGAACTTTACATATAGAGCTGCAATTAGTAGACCACAAGAATGGTTCAATAGATCATGGTCAGGTCAAGTTGGAAGGGTTGAGACATTTCTGAGACCCAGAGATAATGGTCTATCACCACTAGAAGAACTCGTGGGTGAAAAGATCACAAAAGAGAATACAATATTTTATGTGTGTGGATGGCAAGGTACTATTGACGGTGTTATGGACTTTTTAAAACCAAAAGGATTTTTGACGGAGCAAGAGAAACGTCCTGATGGAAGTTTTGAAGTAAAATACGAGTCGTACGGTTAACACACACTATCAGAACAGCATTGACGACAGCACTATATCTTGCGCATCTAAACCCGATAACAAACGCACATGTAGAGATCATACAAGAGTTGATAGATCAGGCAGATAGTGTAAAGGTCATGCCAGTAGTCTTTAGACTAGATGATACCGAAGTGAACAGTAAGAGCTTTCCATTCGACTTTGATACACGAAGAATGATGCTTGAATCGGTATTCGATGATACGATAAACATAACAGACGATTATACTTTTGAAGCTCCTTTCAAGCGATACTTTCCACCGCTACTTGCTCCAAAGTCATGGGATCTACGAAGACAGATACTACATGACATCGATGATGAATTTTTCACATACACAGGAGACAAGACAGAAGGTTTGATGTTAAAGATCTATAGACTACATCCAAAGGTCGGAGAGCGACGTAAACTTGCAGCATCTGTCGTAAAAGCAAAGATGTACAAAGAAGCACTAGGTGGTGATGATACATGGAGTACGGATGTACCAAAGACAATAGTAGACATAATTCGAGACAGATGGGATATAGTCAAACGATTTGCACAAAGTGAAGATGCTACTAGACGTATAGCTGGAATGAAGTTTCCAAGAGAAGGATGGTCATGATTTAGCGATGATGACAGTACACACGAGACTGTATGCGTATTTCTTATATCATACGCACATTTTAAAGTACAATAAAACACAGGTATAATTTCCAGAGGTAAACCGATTCATTGTTATCATGTTCGATGACGGGACATGAGCACTCAATAATGCGAATACAGTCTTATGATATTTTGTGTAGTATGTTTTGATAGGTCTGGTTTTGTAAAATCTCATAAAACCTCAATGCCAATACTCGACCATATCTAGAAACGCAAACATGGATTCGATTTAACTACAATCATACATGTCATAATGAAAAGGTGACAAAACATGGATTCCGAGATCGACACGATACGTCTCTCGATAAGAGTCCAAACAAGAATAGATTAATACACATATGAACTGATCTTATGGTATGAATCTATCAAAGTATGTCTGGTTTGATGGCAAATATGTTATTGCAGAGAAGGCAAAGGTACCTATAACAACACATGCCATTCACTATGGAACATCGATCTTTGAAGGCATACGAGCATACTGGAATGGTGAAAATCTACACATATTTCGACTCAATGAGCACCTGAAGCGATTTAGAAGATCAGGCAAGTTTTATGATATCGAGTTGAGATTCTCAGATAAAGATATGTACAATGCAATGATCGGTATCTGTAAAAAGAACAAGATAAAGGCATCGTGCTATATACGACCATTCTACTTTGTTGGCAATTATGGAATAAATCTAAACGTTACAAAAGAGTCTCCAACAAATACAGCCATCTTTGTATTTCCGTTTGGTGATCTATTTGACAAGAGAGGCATATCGGCCAAGATATCTTCATGGAGAAAGTTCTCAGACAACTCGACTCCACCTCAAGCAAAGATGGGAGGAAACTATCTCAACTCGATAATTGCTACGCAAGAAGCAAAAAAGTATGGCGCAGACGAGTCCATACTATTGAATCATAATGGAGATGTCAGCGAGGCTCCTGGCGAGAATATCTTTATTGTAAGAGATGATATCGTATCAACACCAACGTTATCATCATCAGCTCTAGAAGGAATTACAAGAGATGCAGTCATCAAGATTGTCAATAACAACGAGATCGATGTGACGGAGCGCATCATTACGCGCAGTGAGTTACTAGTTGCAGATGAGGTGTTTCTCACAGGAACAGCAGCAGAGATCACGCCAGTTGTAAGCATCGATGGTGCAAAGATCGGAAATGGTAAACCAGGTACAATTACTAAAAAAGTGATCAAAGAGTACAACGATATCGTGACGGGCAGAGACGACAGATACTCTGATTGGTTGACTGCGGTGTACTAGATGAAGATCGTCCAAGTAGGTGTAGGAGGATGGGGGCAGAATCATGTCCGTACACTCTCAGATATGGGAGTACTTGGAGCAGTCTGCGACAGTGATATCGGTAGAGCAGAAGAGTATGCTACAAAGTACGGTGTAAAGAGCTACGACTCGATCGATACGCTGTTGAGTACAGAAGAGTTTGACGGTGTGGTAATTGCGACACCCACATTGACACATGTAGACATTGCAAAGAGATTCATCGAAGCAAAAAAGCACGTCTTTGTCGAGAAACCTCTCACATATAGATCTAGTGACGGAGAATATTTAGCCAATCTAGCTAAAAAGAACAACATACTTTTAACATGTGGATATATAGAGAGATTTAATCCAGCTGTAGAGCGAGTCAAAAAGATGATCATAGACGGCACATACGGCGATCTGATAATGCTCGATTTTAGAAGAGAGAATAGAATACCAATACATGTAACTGATGTGGGAGTGATTTATGATACATCAGTACATGATATCGATACAGCAAATTGGCTGTTTGATGAGATGCCACATGTCGTATATGCAAGAGCTGGAAAGATACGACAGAAACATGAAGACTTTGCAAGCATAATGCTCGGATATGATAAAGATCGTATTGCATTAATTACTGCAAATTGGATAACACCAAAACGGGTTAGACGTTTTAATGCCATATGTCACGATGCGGTAATATCATCGGACTTTATTACACAAGAGATAACAGTAGAAGACAATGAACAAACATCTACCATACATAGTAAGAGACAAGAACCATTATTAGTAGAGTTGCAGAGTTTTGTTGGTGCAATAGAGGGAAACAACGAACATATCGTTACAGCTGAACAAGCAGTAAACGTTACAAAGATCGCCGAAGCTGCACTTTTATCTAGTCAAAAGGGTACCCCAATATACTTGGAGTTAAAATGAGAAAGACCATGATGGACATCCTAGCATGTCCCATAGACAAGACCCATCCACTAGAACTGACTGTGATAAACGAGAGAGATGATATTGTATCAGAGGGTGTGCTGTCATGCCCAAAATGCAGTAGATTCTATCCGATAATCGAAGATATTCCAATAATGCTACCAGATGAGCTACGGGATAAAGAACAAGAGATCGATTTTCTTACAAAGTTCAAGGAAAAGATACCCAAAACAGTCCTCACGTCTGCAAATCCTTGGCACCTCGAGATAGAATAAAGCTTTGTAGAATCATCTAGAGAGACAAAAAGTCACAATTACTATTGGTTCTATCCGATGAATATTTGGGCGGTCGACAAGTCTGGGATTTGTACGGAAACGTATGAATGACCAAAGTAGTTTTTATGGACTCTTCGATTTGCATGGGATGAAATTTCGCGAGATTTTTTTCATAATTTTCCTTTATAGAATCTTGTAGTACTTTTTCTGTCACCATTCACCCCACATGAACCGAAAAGATTCAAGAATAACACCTAGCCAAGAGAACTATGTTTTGTACAAAAAGTGCTATCTGAGTTATCTACGAATATGTTTAAAATCTTTAGGCATTCTGAATTTAGGATAGTGTTAGATGTATGATGTATGTGCTAGAATATATCTCAAGTATACAAAAACCATCTAGATTTTTCCACAGTTAGTAATCAGCTAGTAATCGTAAGAGGCTATGTGAAACCGATAGGAGGTCTAAATTCTGATCTGTCAAGTAACTCAATAATTTCATCAATCTTTTTTGGATACTTGATTCCTTTACTGCTTAGCATCTTTAAGAGTCCTTGCAAATCGAGATATTTTATTCCTGATCTTGATGCTATTTTTTGTGCTCTCTTGTCATCAAGGATACAATAAATATTATTCTCACATCCACCTAACTTTTGACAAGTCAAGAGTACATCTATCTCACCTATTTCAGCTTTTCGTCCATCTCGTTGAGTTTTATGGATCTCTTTTAGGGAATTCTTTCTGTGCCGTGTGAGTTTGCCTTCTCTGATCAATCTCTTTACATTTGAACGTGTTCTATCGTCCTTTAACTCGTCCCATACAAAATTTGTTATCGCCAGTTCATGTCGTACGAGGTTAGGTCTAAAAGATCTACCCAAAGGGACAACTTTTCTAGATAATCTAGGCTAAATCCAAACATTACCAATTATGACAATGTCTAGACAGATCGCGAGACAAAAGACTACCAAAAAAGATAGGGAGACATCTGCCAAGATAGCAGATCTAGAGGATACTGTCAAGCAGCAAAATGATACCATCGAACAACAACAAGAGACCATTACGAGTCTACAAAAACAAGTTGCAAAGCATAAGAGAATGAATATGAAACTGTACGAGATTTTACTTGCTACAATTATGGGACTTCAAGTATCTCCAAATTCAATCAATGATTGTTTTAATGTATTCCAAAGGATGATCAAAATTATAGAACGTGGTCAACAACTATCACAGACCAAGATTCGTAACACCAGAAAAAAGATAGAGGGTAAAAAAGAAAAGATAGAGGTACAAACAGCACAGGCCAAGAACAAAGAAACGAGACGCAAGCAGCTCGACAATTCTAACGTACCCTCATCAAAACAACCAGATCATGTAAAAAAGGGTACAAGAAAATCTAAAAGCGAATGGAAAAAAGCAGGACAGGACAAGGGTCACAAAGGAGTTTCCGACAACATAAAAACAGACAAGACAAGACATCATAAAAAAGAAAAGTGTGATGGATGTGGCAGTAAGCATGTTGACAACAAGAGGTCTAGACAAAAGAGAACGATTGACATACAGATCATAATATTACACATACTCCATATCGGATACTTTTACAACTGTAGAGATTGTGGCGCATCAGGTGATACATTCGACAGCATCCCAGACATACTACACAACACCATGTTGTGCCCAATTCTAGGCGTGATTGCAACCATAATGAGAAAGAATGGCTGTAGTATCAGAACAATAACCAGTACTCTCCAATGCCTAGACCCGTGTATATCTAAAAAGATGGTAACGGGAGCAATAGACACGATTGCCGATAAACTAGACAAATATGTCAAAAAAATAGAGAGAATGAACCTAAAATCCAAGGTAATCTACATGGATGAGACGTCGATGTCCCTTGCTGCGAAATTGGGATGGGTCTGGGTTCTTGTCGGCGATTATGGTACGCAATTTATCATATCGCCAGATCGTACAAAAAAGTTTCTAGAAAAAACGTTCAAAAAGTATATTCTGATACCACTCGTGTCGGATGGATATGCCGTGTACAAACTATTCAATGTACGGCAACGTTGTTGGGCGCACATACTGCGAAATGCAAAAGATACAATGTGTGACGTACATACTGTACTAATGTACAAAAGATTACAGAAACTACTTGAAATTGCAAAAGCACTACAGGTGGACAATCCCAATCATGTGGACATATACCTAAAATACAGAGTAGATGATCTAGTGCAAAAGACATTATCACTTGCAGCAGAGTACAAGAAACTAGATAACGAAGCTTGTCGCAAATTTGGAGTTCATTTAGCGAATGCAGCAGATGATCTATACACGTTTGTGCTATACTATGGTATGGAATACACAAACAACAGGGCAGAGCGCGCTATACGATCAATGGTGCTATTCCGCAAGGTAACTCAACGTATTGTATCTGAGGAGAGTAAGCGACGAGTTGGCAATATCTTTACATGTGTAACAACATGGGAGCAACAAGGCCTCAACGTCTATGATACACTCCTAAAAGTTGTGCGTGAGACCTAACCTCATACTTCATGTCCCAATTGTAAAATATAATCAAATGCTTGTGGATACTGGAATTGATTAAATATCGCAATCAATGGCGAAGAGTCAAATATCTTCAATGTCAGATCCAGAATAATTTTCTTTTGGCCATCTCATCCATCATTATGTGTTTAGGTATACCAAGTAATTCTCCTGCTCTACCTAGAGTAATCTTTTCTTTTACATACATTGAAATTATATGTTCTTTAATATCTGGTTTGAGTTTTTCATATGTTTTGGAACCTTTGGTCATATCTGGATAATCACAGTACATATACGACAGCATCTCTGGTACGGTTATGTCATTGAGCATACTTTTATGATTGCTACATACTTGTGATATCTTTATATCAAATATGTCTTGAATCACTGGCATCCCACCCTTCTCATCTACGATAGCTTTTGCACATTCTATACTGTACTTGGTTAATTGAATGGTATCGTTTTTTTCTATCAGCATATTCATGTGTACTAGGTGCTCCAAAGTATCATCTAGAACAGTACTGTATGGACCATCATCTTTTACTGTAAAATTACACCACTCTCTGATCTCTGGATAGGAATCGCCCAACATGTACATCAAGACTTGGAGTTTCTGTCTACCGTGTATTGGCTCATCATCCACACATACAAGTAAAAGTATGTACTTTTCGAGTTCACTGATCTCTAGAGTTGCAGTGTCTATTGCCATACTATTTTTATCCCCATGACGACATAAAAATATTCTGAAGTTACACAGTCATGGTACCATGTATTCTTTGGTTTACATGGAACAAAATTTTTACAGAAAAAGTACTATGTGATTCTATAGTCGTGAACATGAGAATTTTCCTAGTGTTCAGTATCACAATTTGGTGTTATATGTTCTGCCAGAGGTAAATTCCGTCTCTGATCCCACATATACGGGAGTAAACAAGAAAACAATTCCATTCGTGACCACATAATGAAAATTTAGTGAGAACATTCTTGTAAAGGATCATCTCATGTAAATCGAAGAGATTCTATAGAGCAGATATTATTTGTAATATGTGATTACGCTCTATAAAAGAACCAGTTCTTGAACTTTGATAGTATTACAACCCAGATCACAACCATGATAATCGCAACTATACCTTTGAGGAGAGATGTTACAATCTCATCAAGAGTACCAAATCCAGATATTGATAGAGGTCCAAGAATGATCACTGCGAATCCACCACCAAGAATGATCAACCCCCACATGCCAAGTAAAAATATGACAAGTTGTTTCATAACATCATCAACGCCGTAATTATGGCAAGACCTCCTGAAAATATACAGAGTTTGTAGACTGCCATACCCAGTTGACGTTCTGTTAGTGGTCCTCCTCTAAGAATCAGGCGCACTAGTGATACAGGAGCGTTTGGATCGTCGGTTGCGCGTAGCAATAGATCTCTACCAAAGGTTACGCCTGCGCCTCCAGCCTTTTTGTACTCGACTATACGTTTTACACTAGATAGAAATAGAAACGAGTTAAAGATTGCAGGAAGTAGTGCTACTGCTGCAACGATCTCGACTCCACCATAGATTGCAATGGCGCCGTACATTGCTCCAAACAAGAGAGCTCCAGAATCGCCAGGAAATATTCTAGTAGGAATCTTGTGATATCTATAAAACGCAACTGATATCATTACAAGAAGTAGAGATGCAGATGCAATCTCATAGTTTTGTACAATTACTAGAGATATCGTTACCGCAGAGCCAGAGATTATCATAACCATGCTTGCTATTCCATTGGCAACATCGATCGAGTTTATAGTATTTCCGAGAACCACTATCATCATCACGATCAGTCCGACATACAATAGCGGAATTTGAACCATCCCAAATAGTGGAAAGACTAGATTGGTATCATATGCACCTATCAACAGTATCGGAACAGCAGCTACCGCCAAACCGATCGGCTTGAACCATCCCGTCATAGGTCTCCTATCATCGACATATCCGACAACAAATGCGGCTATGGTTGTAAACAGTATCCCGAGAATAGCATCTAGTTGTAAAAATGCATAAAGAATGATCCCTGACGTAACAACTCCACCAAGTAGAGAGATACCTCCAGGTCTTGGCACCATGACCTTACCTGCCTTGTGAACGTCAGGTACTGTCATGTCTCGGGCTGTCAGATATTTGATCAGAGGAGAAGTAGTTACATAGACCGCACCAAATGCTACTGCGCTAGACAACATTGCATAATATAGCATGTCGATCAAGACTATCGTACTCGTTGTGCAGATACTTTTAACTTGTCTGCAAGTTTTGGTCCAATCTTGTCAATCTTGGCAAGTTTAGTTGCAGGTGTACGTCCGAGAGCAGTAGCAGTCTTTATTCCACTTTTGTGTAATTTGCGGGCACGTGCTCGTCCTATTCCTTTGACTCTGACTAGATCTAGTAGATCAGACTTTATCCCATATTTGATTCTCGTTCGTAAAACATCAAGCTCTTCTAGTAGATCACCACGATCTATATGCTTTGAGAGCTCTCGCATACAATAGAACAGCCAATCGGCATTCTCTACCATACGATACATGTCACCGGATTCGAGACCAAGGCTGTCAGATATTTTAGTATAACTAGACTCGTTTATCCACTCATTCAAGGCAATCAGGCTACGCGAATACTCGCCACGTATATCAATCGCTTCATCGCGTATCTTAGGATGCAGTTCGCTCAATAGAGAGTAATCTTTTTCACGTAGGTAAAAGTTTGGAAAGAACTCGACAGCTTGAGTCACTAAATGTAGATAACTGAGTGTATGAGATCGTTTAGACGATACACTCTCCAGTGCAGTTTTGAATTGAGTAGCAGTCTCGGGATCAATATACAACTTTACAACCTCATTTCCAAACTCTGTGGCAGCATATCGATCTCTCTTCTCTATCAACATCTCTTGATCGATTAGAGATCGCAGTGCCAAATCTAGGCTAAATCTTAGCGTCGTTTTAGGTATCTGTGATCCACCAAGTGTATGCGAAAAGAACTCGATCAACTCATCATGTGTGATACCAGGTTTGGTAGAGACTACTGCAAGTGTATGAACTCGTAGTGCACGATCACTAGTTATTGCAGACTCTATAGGCTCTGGTGTGCCATCTACATATCTATCATAGACTTCATCGATGGTATAGTTGGTAGCTATTATCGACTCGCCGAGTTTGTCATATTGTGGTCTACCTGCTCGTCCACAGAGCTGTTTGTACTCGAGAACACTTATTGGGGCATTGATTCCAATCTTTGCATCATATCGGGTAACACTAGATACGACTACACGTCTTGCAGGAAGATTTACTCCGGCTGCTAGAGTAGGAGTAGACGTCAAGAGTTTTATCGTCCCTCTACGAAACTCGTCTTCGACTATTGTACGACAGTTTTGGTTTAGTCCCGCGTGATGAAATGCGACTCCTTTTTTGATCACATCTGCAAGAGTCTTTACGAGTTCAGTGTTCTCATTATCAGAGAGAATCTTGGATGATACCTTGGCTAGTCGTACTGTATCGTCAGTAGACAATAGCCGTTCTACTGCGCTAGTGGCCTTTACGGCAAGAGACTTTGAACGTGGTCGCGTAGCTGCAAACACCAACGACTGTCCACCATCAACTACACATTCAAGACCAAGATCGATAGCTAGTCCTCTGCTGCTAGTAGGTATGTCAAACTCTTGTCCGTTATTCATCACAACATGACCTCCACTACATACACCTTCAGCTAGTGGAACAGGTCGCCAGTCATTCTCAACTAATTTGCAACCTAGCCATCTTGCAATCTCGCCCGAGTTTGTAACTGTGGCGCTGAGACCGACTATTTGTGGTCTCGAATCGAGTCTCATCAGTTGTGTAAGAACCATCTCCAGAGTGGGACCACGAGTCTCATCACCGATCAAGTGAATCTCGTCTGCTATTACCAATCCGATATTATCTATCCATTCATCACCGCGTCTGATCATCGAGTCCATCTTTTCGTTTGTAAGTACCAAGATGCTACGACTCTTGAGACCTCGAGCTGCTCGATCATAGTCACCCATGGATACACCAACCTTGAATCTGGTAGAGACTTGCTCTAGTTTTTTAAACTCGTGAAACTTTTCAGTTGCGAGTGCTCGTAGTGGGCTAAGATATACCACTGTACCGTTAGTCTTTGAGAGATAACCCATAATCGCAAGCATTGCAATCAACGTCTTGCCACTAGCTGTTGGTGCAGATACCAAGAGACTCTTGCCGTCTAGTAGACCAGACTTTATGCTATCTGCTTGTGGTGGATACAACTTTGTGAATCCTTGAGATTTTAGAAAAGATATTGCAGACTCTGAGAGGTCGAGTTTGTCTATGTTCATACTCTATTATAGTGACCAGATTTTGGCTCATAAATAGTTCCTTCTTTTATCATCCGCTGGATATAGTTGTGAGCATCATCTTTGGTAAACTTTTCGGTCTTTTCAAGTTCGTCTACTAGTTTACGCTCCTCTACAGGTATCTTGTTATCTCCCTCCATGCCTTTTAGTACATCCATGAAGAGCTGCATCCTAGAGACTTCACTTCGAGGTTTACCGTGCAGTACACCTAGATCAACCTCTCCAGTATTTACGTCGACTCCGGCACCTTTGAGCATATTCTCTATTAGAAATATCGCTCGTTCTGCGTCCTCCTCTTCAACCTTGTCTTTCATCAGCAGACGTGCTCTAGCAGTAGACAGCCTGATGATTCCCTCTAGTTGACGAGGAGTGACGGTTATCATATCATCAGAGTCTACGGTGCGCATCTTGAGATAGTACTCGATTATCTGATTCTTTGCAGCATCTGTCAGATCAGGTGTACCACGCTTTGCATATGCGAGATATTTAGTGAGCATGTCTACATCGATGGGTGGACGCTTGATTATTCCTAGCGGAGTATGTAGATCTATGATATGTCTAGCAATCAGTTGATCGCGTTCTCGTCCTGCGACATCACGAACCACAAAGATCAGATCAAATCTAGTCAATAGAGGGATCGGTATATTGATGTTCTCTGTAATGTTTTTGAATATATCGTACTTGCCATACATTGGGTTAGCTGCTGCCAAGATCGATGTTCGTGCATTAAGCGTCGCAACGATGCCACCCTTTGCAATACTTGCAGACTGTTGTTCCATCACTTCATGTAGTGCAGAACGATCTTCTGGTTTCATCTTGTCAAACTCGTCTATACTCACTAGACCCTGATCTCCTAGAACTACAGCTCCTGCCTCCAACATCATCATACCTGTTTTGTCTCGAACCACTGCTGCAGTTAGTCCAGCTGCTGTAGAGCCACGACCAGAGGTGTATAGACCACGCGGAGCTATACGTGAACAAAACTTTAGCATCTCACTCTTTGCAGTACCTGGATCACCTACAAGAAAGATGTTGATATCACCTCGAATCTTACTGCCATCACCAAGAGAACGTTGATTGGATCCAACTATCAACAGCAAGATAGACTCTTTGATGATATCATGTCCGTGTATATGAGGTGCAAAAGAGTCGATCAGATCTTTATAAATCTCAGATCTACGAGATAGTGACTTTATTATTTTTTCTTCCTCAGGAGATATCTCTTCACGTTCGATCTTGCGTGATGTCTTGGAGCCTCGTCCTCCAAGAAACTCGATATTGTTTCCTTCTATTCGTAGTCTGTATAAACTGCTATGTCCTCGGGTTACTCCTGTGACAGACTCTTGTTCTACACGCACTATTCCAGTCAGAGCTATTCTGTCGCCTGGTCTTGCGTTATCAACCAGATCCTGTCGTATAGTAATGTCAACATAATGAGGGAGTTGTCCCGGCGGTAGATCTTCTGGAAGCTCTTGTAGTCTGAGTATCTGAAAGTCGATAAACTTGCTCTCCTCTGGCTTTAGTTCAAACTCACGTAACTTACATTTTGGATTGTCACAAAGCGCAGGAGTCTTGACATCCATCCCCTTTATCTGAACAACTTTGGTGATATGACCATCACCACATTTGAATACCAACTCTTTTGCAAGTGGTTTTACTTCAGATGCGCGTACAACCATTCCAGAGACAGATGTGATTGTACCAATAGTCTCTGCATTGATCTGTCTAAGACTACGCTCTAGTGGAAAGTTTGCCAGTCTTACACGAATCTCATCCTTTATCTTTTCTGCATAATCAGGAAATCTTATCTGCAGTACCTCTTTGATTGCACGTGAGAATGCCGCAAGAATTTCATCGGGATTGGTAGTGAACATTGATGCAATCTCTTCTGTAAAGACCAAGTCATTATAATCAACTACAATATATTTAGAGTTCTTGGGCATCATTGCATCTATTGCATCAATATACTTGTAGTCCCCCGATCTATCTTTGAATCGATTGAGAAATTCTTTCACCCTATCCGACAGTGCCGAGTCGGTATAGGCATCAGCTTGTTTTACGCTCATCTCGCTTACCTTTTATCTGTCGTTCGAACTCTAAGATACTGTCGCGTATAGATTGGTAGAATGTGATCTCTTCGATTGCGAGTTTGTTGTATAGATCAGCGTTCAGATTTGTGGTATCGGCCATCTTTATCAGCTTGCCACGCCTCATTCGAAAGAGTTCAAGCATCATACTCTCAGTTCGGTCATAGTCATAACGATCGAGTGTACTCATCTCGACCTTGAGTTGAATGTAAAAATGTGGATATAGTGTTGCAAGTTTGTACTCGCCGATCATCTTCTCTTTTGATAATGCCTGCTTGAGTTCAGATATCATGTCAGGCAACTCTAACGTAACATAGTTTTTGTCTTGGAGGATCCTTCCTATCCATTGTGGTGCATTGATCACCTCGCCCTCTGATCCCTTGATCTTTATACCGGCGACATCGATCTTGATGTCACGGTTTAGCGTTGTCTTGACCTCCTTTAGACTATACCCTATAGAATGAATACTTTCAGCATCGATTATCTCCATACATGGACGTCAAGTTGTACAATTTTGGTGTACAAACATTCAATAAATTAGCTAAAGACATAAAAATCATTATACAGACATTTAGTAGCAAGTAATCAAATATTACGGAGACATACATTATACTTTATTGTACGGTAACCTATATTAAAACATGGTGATTGTCGGTTCTGCGTATCTTTTGGGCTGAGAATTTGATAAAGTATGCAATATTACTATTGGCTTTGCATACTGTTCACGTCATCAGAATCCTCAAGATCGGCGACCTCCTCCACTCAGTCAATTCACAAATCTGTTGGATAACAAAAGCTTTTTGCCCATCATTTAACAGATTTCGAATGTTGAACTTGTATGTGGTTTAAAGATCATTCGGTGGTGCCAGATAACCAATTGTCAAAGCTCAGACATCGCAAAAGTAACTATAATTTAACCAAAAGATCAAAAATATCGATCAAACAAAGTCAATAAGGATTGCATGTCTCAGGAATCTAATGCGCAAACAATCAGACTCGCTGAGACAAGCAGTATCTAGAAACCGTTCTACTTATAGATATATTTTCATAAACGCTATGGATCAGATACCATTCAAAGTATCTAATTATCACAATGCCAAATACACAAAATGGGACGGACTCAAGATCATCATAGATGCGGCAGTAGCAAACAAATCTCCTGCTGATCGTTCCAGATTGATCAGAGATAGTGATGGTTATGCACCTACAGGCGAATGGATTAGGAAGAGGATCGAAGAGACGTGTGAGAAACCGATAGATGAGATATTCAAGTATGCCGTGACGCAACACCTGTCAGAGCTAAAACGGCTTGGTCGCTTTCCTCGACATCCTATCATTGGAGTAGACAGAACGAGTTTTTCAAGATATGATAAAGATAATCCAGATCTGATTAAGGGTAGAGCGAAAGATGGTACGACTGTATTTGAGACACACATCTCTGCACAGCTGGTCAACCCCGGCACAAGACTTGTTTTATCTACATTTTCAGTCAAAAAAGGGGAAAAAATGCTGATTTTATGCCTAAAATTGTAGATTTTTACGAAATAAACTCTACAAGACCAGCGCTGTTTGTTGCCGATCGTGGGTTTTATTCAGTTGCTATGATCAAATTCTTGAATGGAACTAGACACAAATATCTGATGCCATGCGTAAACACTTCTGGCATAAAAAAAGCAATAGAGGAATACAAACGAGGAGAACGAGTTAGAGTGTCAAAATATGTAATAAAGAACAACAAGGATCAAGCAGGATGTTACATCATAATAACTCGTGACAGAGATGACCCAGAAGAGTATAGAGCATTTGCAACAAATGATCCAAATATTGATCTAGAGAAATATCGCGATCGTTGGGAGATTGAGAATGGATTCAAATTTACTCGAAATATGCGTGTTAGAACTCACAGTAGATCAACACCGTGTAGAACATACATGTTCATGTCTGCACAAATGTTGCTAAACTTGTGGACTATATTCAATCTTGTATTGTTGGTTGAAGGTATCACATCTCACAAGATGTACCAAAGCTTGTTTCTTAAAACAGTGCAAACATTGATCGAGATCCCACCTGAGCCTCCGCCTGAGCCGATTGCACCCTAGATGCCAAAATTTACACGTACATTTGCGATGTCTGAAGCTCCTTATCAGTAACAAGAATCAGAGTCAATTAGGCCACTCAAAAACTTGTGTTGCAAAATATAATGTAAGAGGTCTTCTTCAAATGATGAAATTTTATTGGAATCGATTGTGATCAGATTGGTCTCTATGCTTCACTAGTTCAGTCAGCTCTTTAATCGCATCTAACATATGTTTATTTTCTCTTCGCAACATATCTAATTCAGCAACAGCGTCTTGAATATTTGTAAACGTAACCATTTTATACCAAAAATCTGCATATTTATGAAATGTGTTAACTAGTACGTCAACACTTGCGTCAGACAATCCGTTTTCTGAACATAATTGTTTAACATAATCATCAGAAATGCTACGCCGTTGTAACTGATTCATGTAGTTGCTTGAAAAGTCTCCAAAACATTGAATGAAGTCTACAGTTACGTCATATTTTTTGGCCAATTCATCTAGAGAAATTTGCTTTATCCACATATCGTTCATAATATTTGGGATGTTTTCTTGAAAATTTTTGTCAGAAATTTTTGCCAATATACTTATTTCATATTGAACAGTAGGTGCTTGTTTTATGACTGCACTAACTAATAATCTAGCATAAGCCTCTTCCATTCCCAATTGGAAGAGTTTGTCGCCTATAGTAGTTTCGTGGTGCTTAGAAATATCATTACGTATTGCGTCTAGTATTGGTAACATCCTATTCAATAATTCGTTGTGGTCATACACATAACCGAGATCGGCTACAATTGATGCTTTCTCTTGAGGCGTAAGAGAATTAAAAAAAGATATTGTCGTCTTGATATTAGATAGATCGCTTCCAAATATACTCATATGTCAAGTACACCATCAATTTTGTCAATCAAACAGTCAATCTTTAATTTAAACTCACGTGCGTGATTGATACGAATCTTTTGGGGAGCATATACTGCTAAATTCAAATCATTAAATAATCGCTTTTTGTTTGGATCAAACGCAACAGTTGCTTTCATAATAAGAGTGTATACATCATGTTTAAAAACATTACGGGACAAGGCAGTAGGTGTGGGATCCGGAAAGTAGTTCGCCCCTCAGTTGACACGATATTCATCTCTTGACGACTCGTCAATAATCGTTCCTTCTCTTGGCATCTTTCTACTAAATGCTTCATGAGGTGCCTCGTACCCACCTTTTCCAAGAGACATGTGTGGTCGTTCGTAATTGTGGTTGTGTACGAATAGGTCTACTGGATCACTAACTCTGCATAATTGCTTCAAAGGCAATTTACGTTGAACTTCACCGAACCATCTCTCTATCTTGCCATTGGTCTGTGGATGTCCAACTCTAGCACGAATGTATTTGGTGCCCAGTTCTATCAGCCACATCTCAAATTTGGATACTCCCTTTTCTTGACCTCTGACTTGCAGAACTGTGTTTCACGATCAGTGAGTATTGCAGTTGGTTTTCCACGATTTTTGATCGCCTCCTCTAATACTGCAAGTGCGTTCTCTGTTGTTGCGGGATCAAACACTCCATATCCAACTATAAACCTAAAGCATCGTCTAGATATGCGATTAACCATCTGCCACCACATAGTTTATAGTCAGCATGCCATAACGAATTAGAGAATTCACGCTCATATTGTACCCATTTGTGTTGTTGATTCTTTTTTGGTTCTCATCCAGATAGACACTCATCTCGTCTTATGAATATGTCATGTAAGAACTAGACAAGATGCCTATCAAAGTGACATCTATCAAATGCGGTAGGACGCGTGTCAAGAAACATACAATTTATGTCAACTGATTAAACAGAACCCAATTACCGGTGTCGCTCATGTGAGATAGTTTTGGCATACAAAATCTAAGAATCCTACTAAAATATACAAAAAGGGTTTTGGGATCTAGTCCCAGCCGCCTTGGCAGTCATTGTCAGCAAATCCAGGTCCACAGGGTTCAAAAGTACTCGCGTTACGATTTACGTTTCTCTTCACGTATTACACTATGCAGAACATATAAAATTATAGACTAGATTCCCAAATCGTCTGTATGTCATTTGATCATGGAGACATGATAAGGAATCTAGGAAAACAAGCCATATCCCAAAACTCTTAAAACATCAGACACATCTCTACAACTTGACAAATCTTTGGTCTCAGAATAAAATCGGATCCAATTCAAATCACAAATATGATGAAACGCTCAACTCGGATTTATTAGTGGGTTTTTAGTCCAGATATTAAATGTCGGCTAGTGGAATGTGGGTCGAAAAGTATCGACCAAAGGATCTTGGTGACGTAGTAAATCAGACTGAGATAGTTGGGACACTACAAGCTCTGATAAAAGATCCAACAGATATGCCACACCTGCTCTTCTCTGGATCGGCAGGGGTTGGAAAGACCACGATTGCATTATGTATAACGAGACAGATCTTGGGCGAGTACACCAAAGACTATACTCTAGAACTCAACGCGTCAGACGAGAGAGGAATAGGGATGGTACGAGAAAAGGTGAAAAAGTTTTCTAGATATGCAGGAATGGGATCTGCTCCATTCAAGATCATAATACTAGATGAAGCAGACGAGATGACGGCTGATGCACAGACGGCACTACGAAGAATAATCGAAGATACCGCAAAGATATGCAGATTCATCTTGATTGCAAATAACGTATCAAAGATAATCGATCCGATTCAGAGTCGATGTGCGACTTTTAAATTTACTTCGATTAGTGAAGACGACATTGTGTCTAGGCTAGACATGATTGCAAAAAAAGAGAAGGTAAAGACGGAAAAGAGAGGGCTCAAGGCCATACATGACTATGCCGGAGGAGATCTGAGACATGCAATAAATCTGTTACAAGCTACAGCTAGCATGGGTGAGATCACCGAAGCGAATGTAAAGTCTGTTGCAGGACTGACAAAGATCAGTGATGTAGACAAGATTCTAGAGATGGCATTGGCGGGTAAAATATCCGATGCACGAACAAAGATGATCGAGTTGATCAAAGTGTACGGAATGTCTGAATCGGATTTTTTAAAGTACATCAATGCTGCTGTATTCAAGTCCAAGTTGGAGAACCTAGGCGAGATTTTGGAGATCATTGCAAAGTACGACTATCGAGTCTTGGTCGGAGCAAACCCCGAGATACAACTAGTTGCAATGCTAGCCGAGATTGGAGCGACAGAGAGATAGCGCAGAGAGAGGGATTTGAACCCCCGTATGCTTGCGCACACAGGCTTTCAAGGCCCGCGCCCTACCGAGCTAGGCGACCTCTGCATAGTACATAGATAGAATCCGATTAAAATTTGTTGGGATAACGTATCACCAATACAATATACCAACATCTAGACTCTACAATTGGTATGATCGATCAATCTTGATGAACCATACAATAGTCCAGATTGGTTGTGAATCTAGACGCATCTAGATCGATTGCCCACACAATGAATCGAAGAGACTGTAAAGTCCAAACCACGAGATACATATCAGATATGACTCTAGTTGTGTGTAGAATCGAGGATCTGGTAAAGATAATGTCATTGTCATAATCTACCAACAGATCCAGTACACAAATAGAGTGTATTCAAAATAGGAAAAGAAAAAAGAGAGAGTTAGTCGTGTGCATGTGGGTTGGCAGTACCGGCTTCCATCTTTACAAATGTTCCAGCTGCTTTCTCGTGTGCCTCTAGATTGGATTGATCAACTTTGATTGCTTGTGGAGGACATACTGATACGCAAGCCATACACCAGATACAGTCATGTTCACGAATTGGATCTGCCTTGTCGGTCGGATCTTTACGCTCGTCTTTCATTGAACTGCCTGTACCTTCAAAGGTTTGACCAACTACATCCTTTGCAGGAATGTCTTTCTCAGTTCTATACCATTGAAATACTTGTACAGGACAAGCTTCGATACATGCGCCGTCAGCGACACAAGAGTCCCAGTCTACAGCGACCATTGTACCGCTAACACCGAGTGGAACCTGTTCCTCGCCTCGTGCTTTATATGCATCGACTACTGCTTGGTCTTCAAACACCTCTGCTTTTGAGCCATCAGTGTTATTCGTCTTTCCTGGACCCCACATAAAGTGAAATTGTCCGTCGACATGGTGAATCTTTCCGATAGGCTCTAAACCTTCTGGAAAGTTCTCTGCTATTGGCATATATAACAACGAGTTAGAATGTTATTTAAAGTTAGGTTAAGATCGTCATAGACGTAATTATTGAGACATTTATGATATACATGGATGTTTTTTGTGCATATCTGCTGTGTCATTACCAGTATGATCTCTACGTTCATAATGTTTGATTGGATGTACAACACATGGATATCATAAAGTATGACATGTATCGAGGGCCCAACCTAGGTGTATATGCAAAAGCGAATGACGATATACTACTAGTGCCCATGGGTTTTGCAGAGTCCAAAGCAGAGGCGTTGGCCGAGTATCTACAGGTATCTTACCAATATGTATCGATAGCAAACACACGATTGATCGGCGCACTAGCGGTTATGAATAATACAGGAATGTTGATTCCCAAGACTGCGTTTCAGAACGAGTATGAACGCCTGCAAGAGATCGGGCTAGAGATCGGTATACTCGACTCTAAATTTACGGCACTTGGAAATATGATATGTGCGAACGACAAAGGAGCTGTCGTGTCGCCATTGTTGAGTAGATCAGACTGTAATGCAATATCAGATGTGTTGGGAGTAGAGGTGTATCAGAGAAGGATATCAGGGTTCTATCAGACAGGTGCAGTAATGGTTGCAAACAATACTGGCGCAGTTATCCACCCTGAAGCAGACGAAGAAGATATGAAGACTTTTGCAAATGTACTTGGAGTAAAGATTGAACACTGCTCGATAAATAACGGCATACCATATGTTGCGTCAGGCATAATCGCAAATAATCACAACATCATAGTCGGCACGCTCACTACAGGACCAGAGATCATGATGATCACTAGAGCATTTCTAAATTGAGAGTAGATATAGGATCTTTGGTCAATTGTTCTAACGATATTGTCTTCTCTTTGCCACCTCGCATGTCATGTACAATTACCTTGTTATCTTTGATCTCTCGTGGTCCGACAACTAGTGCATATTGTGTGCGTTGAGCATACTCGAACTGTTTCTTGATGTTACGTCCTACAAGATCGATATCAGTAGGTATATTGTATGATCGAAGTGCAGAGGCGATGTTACAAGCTATATCTTTCACAGTATCGTTTACATAGATTACAGCGACTCGATCTTTTAATCGAGTTTTAAAGAGTTGATGTTCACGCATGGTCATGATTATTCTCTCAACACCACCTGCAACACCTGCTGCCGCAATATCATCTCGGCCAAATGCTGCTGGTAGTGTATCATATCTTCCACCACCTGCTAGTGCTCCAAGTTTAGACTTTTTGTCAAAGACTTCAAAGACCATTCCAGTATAGTAATCCAAACCTCGAACTATACCAAAGTTTATGCGAATATTAGATATCATTCGATTCTGAAGAGTTGAGAATAACGTCTTTAACTCGTCCCAAGATTGTAGTTGAGACGTATCCATCTGTGACTCGATCTCAGATGTAGTTCCTCTAATCTGTGCAAAGGCAAGTATCTCTTTTAATTTTGTAGAGTCGTATCCCTTTGCTGCAAACTCTGCGAGAATATCATCCTTTGATTTCTTTGTAGTCTTGTCCATAGCACGTAACATGTCAGATACTAGTTCAGGGTTGTTTGAACCAAAGACTCTAGCGATATGAGACTCGACTAGATTACGATGGTTGATATCGATTATGACGTCGGATAGTCCTAGTGATGCAAAGAGTCGCGATGTCATCTCTACTAGCTCGGCATCTGTTTCAAGATTCTTTTTTCCGTATATCTCAAAGTCCCATTGATGAAAGTAACGATAACGACCTCTTTGTGGTTCGTCATATCTAAAGACACCACCAAATGACGATACTTTGATGGGAAGTCTGAGCGAGCGCTGTGATGATACGTATCTAGTCAATCCCATTGTAAAGTCGAATCGAAGTGCGATCTCTCGTTGTCCTTTGTCTTTAAAGTAGTATATCTCATCTCGTATTGTAGGGCCTGATTTTGTTTCAAGGGTCTCAAGTGACTCGATAGGGGATGGATCCATAAATGAGAATCCATACAGATCAGATACTCTCTTGAATAAATGTCGTACATATTCGATATCTGACATCTCTTGCGCCTCAAAATCTTTCATGCCACGAGGTAATTCCAACATACTAGAGGCAAAGAATATCGTGATTTAGATTTTGCTAAATCAATGTACATGTGGTGTCGCAATGTGATGTCATAAATCTCATAATGTGTAAAGTGAATTTTGTGTAATGGTAGCTACGATGTAACATTTTGTTATCAACAATGCCCAATTCAATTCTCGTCCAGTCTACAATCTGTTCAAGGTATTGTTGACAGTAAAGTGAATTTTCCAAGGGATGACTCATTCGTGTTGAGAACAAATTGGATGTCGGTGTTCCCATATCTTTTTGGGTTTGCGAGGGATGGAATTTTTACTGAAGTCATGAGATGTCATATCACGTAAATCAAAAAAGATCCTAGTCACGTTACTGTAATATGACTAGTGTCATGTAAACAGAACAGCGATTTAATCATAGATGATCAACTGCGAGACCCAAACCTTCTCCAAAGTAGTAACCTGCCAAGAGTGTTCCTGCAGACCATAGTAGAGAGCCTGCAAAGGTGTAGATCAGAAATTTAGGTATGTTCATGCGTAATAACCCAGCTGGTATCGAGATCATCTCGCGCATTACCGGAACCATTCGTCCTAGAAAGACTGCCTTGTCACCATACTTTTCAAACCATCTCTCAACCCTGTCTAACTTTGCTTCTGACATTCTGATATACTTGAGATAACGTAACAGTACTATTCGTCCTAGCTTGAGAGCGATAAAGTAGATCGCAGATGTGCCGATGGTCGCTCCAGAGCCACCCAACAAGATCATCGGAATTATCTCGATCGGGGTTAGACCTTGTTGACTTGCAATAAATCCTGCTGTAGGAAATACTGCCAAGGTTGGAATTGGTGGAAATATAGTCTCAGCGAGTGCGGCAAGGAATATTCCTTCATAGAGATAGGATCCTAAAAAGTCAGATAGCCACACCAGAAAAGAGTCAAAGGGTTCCATCTGTTTTTGACAATCGAGATCTTACTAAATTACTTTGTGTTATAGTTTCTGTAAATTTTGACTAGTCAACATATTATCCAAGTTACTTACCAGATTAGTATGTTGTGAATTAGTATCTTGAGATTTGTGTAGGTGACGAGTGCCAAAGATACGGTTTGATTTTGAATTCGGCCACAAATAACACTCTAGGATCTCTGATCATAAATTATAACACATTACCAGAAACGCCACCATGGTTTTGGCTTTGGTTTGTCTTCTAGCACGCATCTGCCATCTACTAGTTTAGTTCCTTCACCACATACTTGTTCCTCAGGTTCTGGCAAGCCAACTGCTTCATAGATGGAGTCGTACTGGGGATAGTTTTTGTCGAACCAACTCTTGAATGTTGAATCGGTACTATATCGATCCACGTACATCTCTGGATCGTCACCTTCTTTTACAAAGTTGGCGATGGGTTTGGCAGGAACTGGCTTTGTAGCATTCGGTGTAGCTGGTACTACTGGTACCGGCTTGTTGGGATCAGGTAGACCAACTGCTTCATAGATGGAGTCGTATTGTGGATAGTTTGTATCAAACCAACTCTTGAATGAGTCTGCTTCATTGTTGTATCGATCTACATATGTCTGTGGATTCTCACCTTCTTTTACAAAGTCAGCGATTGGTTTGGATGGTTTAGTCTCTACAGGTGTTGTTGGTACCGGCTTGTTGGGATCAGGTAGACCAACTGCTTCATAGATGGAGTCGTATTGTGGATAGTTTGTATCAAACCAACTCTTGAATGAGTCTGCTTCATTGTTGTATCGATCTACATATGTCTGTGGATTCTCACCTTCTTTTACAAAGTCAGCGATTGGTTTGGATGGTTTAGTCTCTACAGGTGTTGTTGGTACCGGCTTGTTGGGATCAGGTAGACCAACTGCTTCATAGATGGAGTCGTATTGTGGATAGTTTGTATCAAACCAACTCTTGAATGAGTCTGCTTCATTGTTGTATCGATCTACATATGTCTGTGGATTCTCACCTTCTTTTACAAAGTCAGCGATTGGTTTGGATGGTTTAGTCTCTACAGGTGTTGTTGGTACCGGCTTGTTGGGATCAGGTAGACCAACTGCTTCATAGATGGAGTCGTATTGTGGATAGTTTGTATCAAACCAACTCTTGAATGAGTCTGCTTCATTGTTGTATCGATCTACATATGTCTGTGGATTCTCACCTTCTTTTACAAAGTCAGCGATTGGTTTGGATGGTTTAGTCTCTACAGGTGTTGTTGGTACCGGCTTGTTGGGATCAGGTAGACCAACTGCTTCATAGATGGAGTCGTATTGTGGATAGTTTGTATCAAACCAACTCTTGAATGAGTCTGCTTCATTGTTGTATCGATCTACATATGTCTGTGGGTTGTCACCTTCTTTTACAAAGTCAGCGATGGGTTTAGGTTTACTAGGTTCTGGTTCTTTGGCTTGTACTACTTTGACAGGTTTAGGTTCTGGCTTTGCATTCTCATCTATACTATCTCTTACCTCGATCGTAATCGGTTCTGTATCTCTCAATCCACTTTGACTAGCAACTATCTCAAAGCTATACGTCTTTCCACCATCTGTCTTTGAAGGCTGCCATGTAAATTTGCCACTGCTCTCATTTATGCTAGCACCTTTTGGTGCTTTACTAAGAGCAAATTTATGACCACCTATTGAACTATCAGTAAGTTTTGCTGTAAACGAGATCGACTTTTCTTCATCAGATGTGATCTTTTGTACTGGACTTATCTCTAATACGGTCTTCTTTGTAGCAATAGTTGCCTCATTTGATGCACTCTCACTCTTTCCGATAGCATTGATTGCAAATACTTTGTAAGCATATGTTGTGCCCTCGTCTATATTTCTATGCGAGTATGTAGTAGATGAACTATTTGTGTTTTGAACCAAAGTTATGAATGAATTAGAACCCTTCTTGGACTCTATCTGATAACCGGTTATAGGCGTGTTTCCATCGTTGGACGGTGCTCTCCACGTAAGTGTGATCTCTGTCGAACTCTTTGCTGTCGCCTTTAGATCCCTTGGTTGATCAGGCGCAGTCTTTACGACTCGAGTCGCTTCTACTGGTGTGAGGTTAACATCTTTAGAGTCACTCTTTGGCGTAGCAGATACTTTCGGAGCCTCATCTCCGCCACCAATTAAAGCGCTACCTACAGAGAGCTTTGCTGCAATCCTATACGAGTATTCTGTATTTACAGTAAGACCAGATACGGTATGTGTGGTCACATCTGCTCTCGTTGTACCTATTTCGGAACCCGTATCACCAGTCGATAGTACTCCAAATATCTTATATCCATTAATGGTAACTCCCTGAGGTATATTGGATGGTGGAAACCATGACATCTTTATTGAATTAGGACTATTGGGCACTGCTACGCCTATTGGTTGAGTTGTTCTTGTTGGTGTGACTTGTGATGATGTTGTTGCTGAACTTGTACCGTCAGAATTAATTGCGTATACCCGGTAGGTGTACTTTCTGTCACTATCTAATCCCTTGTGTACAAATAGTATTGATGAACTAGATGTATCATCTGTGATTACTTCGTAATCTCTTTGGGTGTCACTCTTGTACTCTATTTTGTATCCTGTAATCGCTGGAACAGTACTTGCTAAATTAGGAACATTCCATTTGAGCAATATAGATGTGGGAGAGAGTGGAATGGCCTGTACATTTTGAGGAACAGTTGACGTAGTTGTAGATCTAGTCGTGGTTGTAGTTGTGGTGGTTGTCGTATTAGATCCTGAACGTGTTGGATCTACACTCAATACTTGTACTCTATCATTTCCAAAGTCTGCCACATACAAGAGATCATCTCTTGTATCTAATGCAAGTCCCATCGGTGACTTGAATTGACCATTAGACGTTCCTTCACGGCCGAATTTTTCTACAAAGCATATACCATTTTTAATCTTTGTGGTTCCATTTGGGCACTCTGCAGAATCAACGAGTTTGAAGGATTGAATTCGATTATTGCCTGTATCTGATACATATAGCAGGTCGTTTGTTTCATCAATCGCAAGTCCTGATGGGTTTTTAAATTGACCATTATTGCTGCCGAAAGAACCAAAATTGTAATTGTCAACGTAGCATAGTTTACTGCCACTCTTTACTGCTGTATCACTAGGACAACTTCCACGATCAATAATTTTGAGTATTATGATCTCATTTCCCTCGGAGTTGGCGATATACAACGTACTGTTACTGACCAACATTCCACTAGGATCGTTCAAGGAACGTAAATCTGTCTTGCTAAAACTATAATCAGAGTTTTGGGCCCAGTTTCTATTATTGCCTGCAAATGCCATAATTCGATCTCGTTCAGCATCAGAAACAAATACTATTGTAGACGAACCTTCATGAACGGCTATTCCTTTTGGACCACCCAGATAATCAGAATTGGTAGTAACATGTGTACCAAATGCTGTCACGAAATCGAGTCCATTATTAAAGACTTGAACGCGTTTATTACCTGCATCTAAAACAAATTTGTTATTACTGGTACTATCGATAGCAGTAGGATTCTTGAACTTTCCATCACAGTCAGGACGGATTCCTGTGTTGTCACAAATGCTACCGGTAATAGAATTATGGCGATCGCCTATAAAGGTACTAATTCGATTATTTCCACTATCTACAATATTGACATTTACGACAGCTCCCCGTCTGTCTAGCAGAACGTCTGTAACGTTATCTAGATTAGTATTTCCTGAACCGCTAGAACCTATATTGCTTGAAAATTGAATATCGGCATATGCCAAGGGTACTGCCATCACTACGATTACCAGCAATCCCATAATGATCTTATTCAAACTATGATTTCATCATATCATCTTTTTATTAAATTTGAGAACAACTTTCTTGATCCATTTACTCAATTGTGTTAAAGCTAATTTTTTCTCAACTGCCTCTCCACACAGTGGATCTCTAGTAATCTGGTGCTAGAACAGACGCAGGTATGCTGACGTTAGAGATCTAGTAGAAACTTCATGTATACTCGTGTGTTACGTCTGATCTCCATCTCGTAAAACGTAGGTGCCTTTATCTCTACCTTAAAGTTGTGTCTCTTGACGTCTAGTGGCTCTCCGAAAGCGATAGCGTTGATGGTATATGTGTCATCCTTGAGTTCAAATTCTATCCTTCTTATCGCAAATCCTTCCGTGACTAGTATGAATGGTATCTCTTCCAGCCAACTAAACAAGAGATATCTCAAGTCTTTGCCACTAGCAGTAAACTCTCTCTTATCTATCTCTTTGACATTATCTTGATCAATGGTCAGGTTGATCACTGCGTCTGCGGCTAGCTTGAACGCTTCTTTGATATCCTTTGCGTCGATCTCTATTATTGCATCAGTTGCATGATCTAAAAATCTATAGCTCATCTACCTCTACTTGCTCATCTTTTATCTAAACTATACTTTCTACGATATCTTTGATCTTAACGCCCGGTATCCTACATAGTTGGAGTAATCTCTGCACTTCCGAATAATACTCCAAATGGTTTGCACCAAACCAAAACTTTGTTGTATTTATCGAGGTCTACGCCGTCTGGAATATCGTAATTTTGATCACCTTGGTTTGCTTTTAGTGAGCCCAAGTTTACGAAATCTTTCGCGTCAATGTCTGCTGACAAATACACATATAGATCAGGACCGTTTGTGGACCTAAAGTTCTCCAAGCGCAGTACTGTATTACCATCTTTGAGGGGAATGGTATACGCATCACCTTGTGCATCATGGATGCCATCCCCTACACCAACAAACGTTCCACTATACGATACTGCACTCAACTCTCCGTCGCTCATATTCTCTGGTAGTTCTTCAATAACTGTGGACTCTGTAAAGTACGGAGAAAGAAATGCAGCTGCTGTCACACCCACTATGATGATACCAATAATGATAATCTTATTCATAACTCGGAAATAGTAGCGGGATATATAGCAATTATCATGGTCCAGCATTTTGGGTTTTGATATTTTACAACGCAGATCGAAATACTCGCCCATATGATTATTCTAATTTTATGCAAAGTTAGAAGCGTGGTTTGGTGTCGGATCTTTTGTTCGTGTGGGATGACGTTTCGCAAGGCTTTTTCTGTAATCTTCACTTCTAGAATCTTGTAGTGCTTTTTCTGTAACCATTCTATTCCACGTAAACCATAGAGATCCAGTTTTGGTAGACCATAAAATTTAAGATAAGACGAATGTAGGTAAAGTATGAGATTGTCAAGTAGGGCAAACAAGATACACGAAGAAGAACAAATCAGTATTGTAACAATGCAGGTATCGGAGCTAATAAGAGAAGGTAAACGTGAAAGGATTCTAGATCTCTGTAATGACATACTTGCAAGAAATCCAGATGTTGCAATTGCACATCAATTCAAAGCTATGCATTTTAACGATCGAGGAAGACATGATGTTGCACTCGGTCACTGCGATGATGCAATACGGTGTGCTAGTCAAGCCTACAAACCAGTATATCTTGCCACAAAAGCAGCCATGTTGTATGATGCTGGCAAATATGATAAAGCTCTAGAATTTGCAGACAAGACTATGGATAGTGGACTAGACGATAGATCCTTGTTTGGTATTAAAGGACTAGTATTGCATCAAAGATATAACAGAGATCCAAGCCCAGACCTTGCAAAAGAGATCCTGTACTATTATGACAAAGCTCTAGAATACAATCCGATCTATAATACTCCCGATGATATTACAAACCATGAAGTATTTGATGTTCTACAAGCTGACTATAGTGACCAAGTTCTACACGGCAAGGGACTGTTATTATTTGATCTAAAAAAGTATAATCCAGCACTCAGGTGTTTTGAAGAGGAACTAACAACAGATCCTGATAATGTAAAGACTTTGACAAACAAGGCAACAGCGCTATATCGTGTTGGCAAAAACGAGGAATCAATAAAATGTTGTAGGCATCTGGCAAAACTAGATCCACGAGATCCTGACATATTGTATTCTCTTTGTGCGAGGTTTTATGGTCTAGAACTCTATGATGAGGCACTCGATACCATAAATACTGCAATAAATCTAGATCCTTCTAATTCCAAAGGCGAAAAATACAGACGTGTCATCGAGTCAAAACTAGAGTCAAAGAATTGCTGAATCAAGTATTTGATTGTGTTATTGTTGAGATTCTACCGTCTGATTATGTAGACCGAACAAATGTAAGATCGTTTTCTGGTACAAGTTTAAGCCCTGACAGAGGATTCTTCGATTTAAATGGAATAGTATTTCGCAAGGCTTTTTTTCTAATTTTCCCTTATAGAATCTTGTAATATTTTCTGTAACCGTTCATCAACCAAAGATCCGACATGTTTTGTCTAAAAGTAATTTGTACATGTCTTTAGTTGTTGTCTTTTCTTGAGTATCTAGACTTACTCAAACGGTTTGTCAGGTATCTTTAGTTTTCTTCCACGACCGCCCTTGTCTTCCAAACCCAGAATACTCTCTTCGCTAAATCGATTGAGCCAACAGTATACTGTACGTTCGGTTCTGTTCAATTGACGTGGGTTGAGATCGTTATGACGTTATCTCAAAGAACGCAATAATATTTGACTCAAAACAGCAACAATTTACGATAGTCGATATGAGGCCGTTTCCATGTTTTGTAAAATTTTTCGAGAATTTTGTGCAGAAAACACTAGCCCCATCAAATGAACAGAACCGATATTTGTGACAAGTGTATCAATTCCATCATATGACTAGTGTTTATCATTATGAATATAGCAACAGTTCAATATCATGGATACATATCTGTAGAATCAGAGTATCTTTTAACTATAAAGATACAATATATGAACATGGGAAAACTCGCTAGAAACCTAAGAATCTGTGGAGACTGTGGAGTTGCGTACACATCGGTAAGTTTGACTAGATATATTGACCAATGCCCAGTATGCAAATCATGTAGATTTGAAAGTATTCCGATAAAGTCTAGTGATGACTAGATTTTTTAAGAGACTTCAATCATGTAACATATGACTGATGATCCAGAGATCGAGCAGATAAAACAGAGAAAGTTAGCAGAGATGTTGAGACAGAGTCAGATCGACCCAGGCATAATAGATCTGAACGACGCAAACTTTTTACAAATTATATCATCAGAGACACCAACGTTAGTAGACTTTTGGGCTGATTGGTGTGGACCCTGCAAGATGATGCATCCCATATTTGAGAGTCTAGACAAGAAATATCCCAAAATAAAATTTGCCAGAGTAAATGTAGATCAGAATCAAGGAATCGCCATGAAATACAACGTACAGTCTATTCCCACATTTATAATGTTCAGGTCAGGTCTAGCAGTAGATAAGATGATGGGTGCAGTAGGCGCTCCAGGCATCCACATGATATGTAAAAAATATTCAGAATGATATCATCGTGGTATTTCTAGATATACAGCCTGAATTTGATTTTCTCGTTAGTTATAGATTTCCAAGACATGTCTTATTGACTTGCCATTGATATCTTTGATCAAATTGGACTGTATGGTGTCTGATCATATACGACACATCAGTATCCGTACGCAGCATCACGTTCTCGCTGTATCGCTACAATCTCATTAAATACAATCTGTTGATCTGAATCAAGTTTATGTAAGAATCGATTCAAGATCATCTTTGCGTCACGCGATGGTGGAAATGTGTAATAGGCCTCATCTTCAAACAGGTGCCGTCCTATGACCGCATCGTTTACTGAACATGCAACCTCGTCACCTGCTTGGGCCGATGCAACGGTCTTTTTGTCTAGTTGTATCTGATGTATGATACCAATACGTCTACCCTTTGCATTCATGAACGGAATCTTTTGTTTGATGGTACCCACATCTACATGTACGCCAAACACAGCAGGATTGTTGTTATGAAATATCATACCTTTCATAAAAGAGAATTTTGCGATCGGAACGAGTTCAGCAAATATTGCGTCTTCCTCATTTGCTGTATCTTGTTGGACCCATAAAGTATATGTGTCGATCAAGCTATAGATGACCTTGTCTTCAAATATCCGTACATGATTCAGTTCAGACTCGTCATGCGCAGCAGGCAACACCTTGACGTTGAACGCCAATACGACACCTAGATGTCTATCTTTATCTTTTATTGCCTTTGCCTCGACGACATCATGTCTAGTAACTGGTCCAATGTCTGCCTTGGATACAGGAATATGAGCATTCTTTAACATCGAGAGTATGGCCTCCAAAGAGCCAATAGTATCACACTTTAGTATTACGCCACTGGTCTCAGTATCCACAAAGACGTGTTCCATCTCTGACTCGATCAGTTTGACATATCTCTGAATCTCGTTGTTGTTTGTTGCAACATAGAATGTACTGCCGGGCAGAACGCCTTGGAGATCAGACGATGCAATCTTGATACCAGCAGCTGCTGATACCTTGGGAACGGTAAGAAATTTGTCTCTAGGATCGCGCATCTCATCTAGTGGTTTGGGTAACAGAATCGCCTTTGGCTTCGTAACTACAACAGAGTCTCGCTTTGCAACTATAATACTATCCTCTCTCTTTATTACACCGTCGATCAGAATAACATTTGCAGTCTGACCTAGACCCACATCGTCGTTTACTTCGAGTACTATACCTCGAGTATCCTTTGCGCTCTGATCCAATCGCTTCTGGAGGTACTGCTGTGTCAGTCCGACCAGTACGCCAAGTAGTTCAGGTATACCAACACCAGAACGAGCAGATAATGGAACAATGGCAATCTCTGATTTAAAGTCCTTGACTCGATAGAACGCTTCTGATCTGTATCCCAGTATGGATAGAGTTCCAACGACGTCGTATATCTTTTGATCTAGATCTGCTTGGATCGATGCATCTTGTTCTTTTATAACTTGAGATATGAACCGACTCTCGGATTTGCGCCATCCCGATATCTGATCACATTTGTTCAGAGCTACAACAAATGGAACCTTTCTGCTCTGTAGTATTGTAAGACTCTCATTCGTCTGTTGCTGAAATCCACGATTTACATCGACTACAAGAATTGCAATGTCAGCTGCAGAGCCACCACGAGATCGGAGATTTGTAAAGACCTCATGTCCAGGCGTATCTATAACTAGTATGCCTGGAATCTGCGTCTCTGATTTACCGAGCTGTTTGTAGAGTGGACCGCACTGCTCTTGTATAGTACTGGTTGGAAGAAAGCTTGCGCCAATATGTTGTGTTATGCCACCTGCTTCGCGACCTTGGACACCTGTACCACGAATCTTGTCTAACAGTGACGTCTTGCCAGAGTCTACATGACCTAAAACTGCCACAATGGGCTGACGGATATACAAGATATATCACTCAAATGCGACCCTCGATTCGTGTTCAAAGCTTTGTTGTGAATCTGATGCGTGGATGATGTTATCGCTGAATCCGAGTCCATAGTCACCACGTATAGAACCAGGGTCTGCTTCAAATGACTTTGTTGCACCAATCATGATACGAGTGGTAGCAACTGCGTTGTTTCCCTGAATTATTGCTGCAACTATGGGCCCTGACGTGATAAACGACACCAACTCTTCAAAGAAAGGTTTGTCTTTATGTACATTGTAAAAGTTGGTTGCTTGGTCTCGGGTAAATCTGAACATCTTGAGTTTGACTAGTGTAAATCCCTTGTCCTCAAATCGAGCAATGATCTTACCTACAAGCTTGCGCGATACAGCATCAGGCTTTATGATGAATAGTGTCTGTTGAGTCATAGACTACTTTCTCCTGATTCCACCCTTGACATATTTTTTAGTCCACTTTAGTCTTCGCGGATCACGTTTGAGTTTTAGAGCATTCTTTTTACATTTTGCAGAACAGAACCACAATAGTGATCCATCGTTCTTTGCAAGAAGTGTTCCAGATCCTTTGGCAACAGGTCTATCACAGAAACTACACGGCTTTACTAATAAACTCAATATCGATCACCTACTTTATCTTCTTGGCTTCACGCTCTGTCTCACGTAGCATCAAGATCTCACCGAGTCGAATAGAGCCCTTTACGTTTCGTGTGAGTATTCGTCCCTTGTCTTTGCCAGTCAGGATCTTGACTCGAACTTGAATAACCTCACCAGCTATTCCTGTACGACCGACTATCTGAATGATCTCAGATTGGATTACTTCTTCAGTAGTTGCGCTCATTGGTCAGTCTTGCCACCTTTGATCTTTTCTATGGATGATACAATCTCATCTACGATATGTTGAGCGTCTCCAGCGTCCAATATTGCAGCTGCGGCAGATGTTATATCAATTCCTAACGATTTGCCTAGATCTTGTTTGGTTGGCACAAATGCGAATGCCATACCTTGCTCTTCACATAGTATTGGAAGATGTGCTACCACCTCTGGCGGTTCAACGTCTTCTGCGATTACAACTAGTTTACTGATTCCACGTTCTATCGCTTTGGTTGCCTCGTTGGTGCCCTTTTTTACCTTGCCACTAGTAGACGCTATACGAACTGCCTCCAAGATTGGACTAACTAGATCTTGAGGTGTCTCAAACTTTACATAATATCCTTTTGCCATACTTTGTCACCCTTGGGTTCATTCTTCATTTATTACGTCTTTTAATTTGGTTTTAAAAGTGTTGTTAGGAACTCGGTATGAGAGACCGGGGTTGTCGCCAGTAACAAGCATGTAGAAATAAGGAAAGGCTGATCTCGATACCCGAGGTATACTAGAGACATAGTTGCTTGTAAACATTGTGCAGTTTCATCAAAACCTCGTCATTGTCTGCAATTTGTTTTTTAAGAGACTCTATGGTCTCGTCTTGTTCTTTGCTAATACGCTTTAGATGTGCTAACTGCTTAGCCAATGCTTGTTCCTCTGCATCTAGTGTGGCCACTCGATCCTGATCTGCAAGAGTCTTAGACATGACTCTATCTAGTAAAAGCAACATTTATCATAGAATGTCTCATAAAGTTGTCCTTTTGGTGTTTATTTCTTGACCTAATATCTTGAATTTTTCTCATTAGAACCTCATATAGAAAATGATTTCCGTCTAAGACAGTCTAAGACAGATCATATATGCGAATATTGTAATCCATGGATGACACAGAGATCAGTCAGATTAACTTGCACACCCAATAGGAACATGTACTAGTTCTTTACCACCTCGCAACGTTTCTATGGAAATTGCCGTGATCAGTGTGAATAACGCAAACGCCAAACGTACAAAATATCTCGTAGAGAAGAGTATTGACAAATGTTATCCGATCGAGAGTTCGAGGTTGCTTGCACATATTCAAATTTCTCATAAATATAGGACAGTTTTGATCTTTTTAGTTGATGCCAATACTCCATCATTGTTGAGTTGTTTGTTCTATCGCATAGTTCAAAGTATCGTTCTCCATTCTATTCTATTGCTCCATAGATTACCATTTTGCGGGAGGACGAGCAGTTAGCTCGACAACGATCTTGATGTGTTTTGAGTATGATAATATATGCAATTTATATAGATTTATGAATAAGAAAAAAATGTGTCTAATTTGGCTTACCATTATGTCAACTTTATTTTTTGATCTGTGTAAATACCATTACATAACTCTGAATGTCATGTCGCAATCAGAGAGGAAGATGCTTCTAGGAGAACTAGATAGAGTGCGTGATCAATTAGATGACATAGATGAGAGAACTCGTATAGCATTCGATATGATCGAATGGCAGAACGGCATCATATTACAACAAGACCTACAAATTGTAGAACTGGAAAGGAAAATGCCAGATGGAGGTCAATCAACTCGATGTGATCCACAGACGTGTACGTATGTAAAATAGAACCAAAAATCATAACAAAAGATGTCCAAAGAACCTTAGATAGTCTCCGTTGAGATTAGTGACTGTGATTGAGGCTATGATTCTTGTACTTTGATATGACGCGATATTCTACTCGCCTGTCGATCTCACAGACGATCATACAGTGAATCTATTGTTTACAGATGAGTGATCTGACTAGACTGGTATATTCAGCCATGATAGAGTCGAGTCTGTCTCTAGTTGCAGCCTCGGCATATATACGAAGTATAGGCTCTGTTCCACTAGGTCGTATCATCACCCAAGTATCAGAGTCCAGAGTGATCTTGATACCGTCGGTATTATCTGCAGATGGGTACTCTTCTTCGAGTGCAGTAAAGATTAGAGGTATCATAGATTGCGTACATGGAATCTTGTCTTTGGTCGTGAACGATGCTGGAAGATCATCCACTATATCTGCCAATGATCTCTCAGTAGTGGCCAGTGTCTCAAGTACTAGTCCCAGAGTCATGCAGCCGTCTCTAACACAGTTGTGTGGACCGTACATAAATCCACCATTCTCCTCAAATCCGATCAGAGCTGATTCTTTCGTCATGGTACGTGATATCTCGACGCTTCCAACCTTTGTTCGAATAACTTTGGAACCAAATGTTCTAGAGATGTGATCTATGCCAGACCCAGAGTTGAGACCAGTAACTATAGTGCCATTAGGACTCGCTTTCAAGATGTGTTGTACCAAGACTAGAGCAGACTTGTCACCAGTCAGTATAGTACCTGTACTGTCACACAGTATGCTACGATCTCCATCTCCGTCAAACGCAATACCGAGATCAGATAGAGTCCTGGTTACTGTACTTGATAAATCCTCAAGGTTTTCAGGAGTGGGTTCGGAACCACGTCCGCCAAAGTCACCATCGATGTTGTCATTTATGACGTGTATGTCACATCCAAGTAGATCACACAACTTGGGTGCAGCAACGGCTTGCGCACCATTTCCCAGATCTAGAACGACCTTGAATCTCTTTGACATGATAGAACTTTGATCTACACGTCTCAAGACTCCATCGAGATAGGTTTGTACGGCTCTAGACTCGGAGCTGGTCGTTCCCCATCTTTTAGGATGTAGCCAACTCTTACTGTCGTATATGGATTCTATAGTATTCTCGTCGTCTCGCGATATCTCGACACCATCGGCGGCCACTAGTTTGATACCGTTATACTGTGGAGGATTATGCGATGCTGTAATCATTACACCACCAGTATATCCCAACTGTTTTACTGCATACTCTAGACAGGGTGTAGGAACTAGACCCGCTATGCTACAATCGACCCCGATGCTGTTTAATGTACTGGTTACTAGTTTTGTCAAGAGTGGACTAGAGTGTCTTCCGTCATATCCTACCAGGATTGGTCCGTTGCCAAAGAATGTACCTATAGCAAGAGTGATATCATGAACAAACTCTAGTGAGAGGTCTCTACCAAATACACCACGTATACCGTTTGTTCCAAAGAATCTTGCCACAAATATCTTACAACAGAGATAAATTTGTGTCTAGTGTCAATACGATTGCGGGAGTCGCCCAGCCTGGCCAAAGGCGTAGGGCTTAGGACCCTATCTCTAAGGAGTTCGTGGGTTCAAATCCCACCTTCCGCACCACAAATTATCTATAGATATACACTCTGATCTCGAGGAATATTGATTCTGTGTCAACGGCTACATGTCAGGTTTAGTGGCCAATATCTCGTAATACGATGCAATGGGATGCAATCGGATGCAACGCATACGCCACAGCTACAATAGATATCACTAGTTGAATATCTATTAATCACTAATCATTAATCATTAATAATCAATACCATGTCAAATCTACATGAAGGTTGGGATCACAGTTGTTGGTAAAGATAGAGAAGGTATAGTAGCAGCATTTACAAAGTTTGTATTTTCGAAGAATGGGAACATTGAAAAGATAAATCAGAATGTAATCAAGGGACTCTTTGGTATGTATCTAGAGGCATCTTTTACAGATATCGACTTTGATAGATTTGAGTCAGACATACAACGACTCGCAAAAAAAGAGAGTATGGATGTCAGCACGCATCACGAGACAGATACTCAAAAGAACATTGCAGTATTTGTTACTAAAGAACCACGTTGCCTCAATACCCTATTAGACAATGCAGGACAGCTCAAAGGCAAGATTGCGGTCATAGTCGGAACCGAAGATACGCTCAGATACATCGCAGAGAATCGAGATGTTCCATTTGTGTTAGTAGAAGAGAAGGATCAATGTATAGCTGAAGAGCGGTTGATGAATATATGTAGAGAGTATGACATAGACTTGATAGTCCTTGCAAGATACATGCGAATCCTAACTCCAAACTTTGTCTGGAGGTATCCCAACAGAGTCATCAATATTCATCCATCACTACTTCCTGCATTTCCTGGCGCGCTAGCATACGAGCAAGCATATGAGCGAGGGACAAAGATTGTTGGCGTAACATCTCACTATGTTACAGAGAACTTGGATCAGGGACCGATAATATTACAAGACTCGTTCAAGGTAGACCCTGACGACTCACTAGACGAGATAAAGACGAGAGGTCAGAGATTAGAAGCAAAGACTCTACTCAAGGCAGTAATGTTACACCTAGAGAATAGGCTCGATGTTCGCTGGAGAAAGGTTCACGCAAAGTGAGTCACATGGATATCACATCAAGATTTGATCCACAGTTACGAGAAGAGATATCTAGTATAGGTGCAGCAGTGATCCCAGTTGGTGCAATAGAACAACATGGTCCACATCTACCTGTATCGACAGATACAGATATAGTACAAGAGATATCTCGTCGTGTTGCAAAACGCTGTAAATTTTTACTACTACCTACAGTGTCATATGGTGTATCGTTTGAACATGCACCATTCTTCAATCTAAGCATTCGCAGCTCAACTCTACGTACTGTCCTACATGATCTGTGTATCTCGCTACTAGACAACAACACAAGTACAGTCTTTATCATCAATGGACATCACGGAAATCAGAGATCCATATCAGGTTTGGAGGCTAGACTAAAGAAGGACTCGGGTGGCAGATTGAACGTGTATGTTTTATCATACTGGCACTTTATGAGATGTACCTTTGATCATGCAGGGTTTGTCGAGACCTCGTTGATGTTGGCCATATCAGACAAGGTCAAGATGAGTAAGGCAAGAGTTGGACTCGACACCAGTGGGATGACAGATATGGAGATCAAACGATTAAGCAAGTTGGCCACAAGATCGTTTATTACAGCAACCGGCAACGGGGTATGGGGCGATCCTCGATCAGCAACCAAGCGAGATGGAGAGTTGATCTTGGCCGAGCTAGTTCGAAATATCACCAAAGAGTGTAAGACTCGCGTCAACGATCGCATATAAGCAGACCAAGAAATTTTAATATAATAGCAATACATCAAATCAATGAGTGAGATAGATGTCCGTTGATATGGCAGTTAAAGTGCTAGATGAGAGTATCAGTCAAGTAGTATTGATAAAGCTCAAAGGTGGTAAGACCATTAGAGGAAACCTCTCTGGTTTTGATCAACATATGAATCTGTTACTAGATGCTTCAGAAGAGATTCCTGTTGAAGGGGATGCCAAGACTCTTGGTTCGATCGTAGTACGCGGTGACAATGTGGTGATGATATCACCTGCTGTATAGGTAGTGATCTAGATGGTTAAAGGTACAACCTCCATGGGAGGATTTACGAGGAAAAAGGTCCACGTGAGATGTAGACGGTGTGGTAAGAATTCGTTACACAAACGCCATGGCCGATGTGCAAGTTGTGGATTTCCAGACGCCAAGCGCCGCAAGTATTCATGGATCAAATGGTATGCATAAATGCAAGAGATTACTATTCTTCTAGGTTCATTAGCAGGTATTGCAACTGCAATAGCAGTAAGACGTAGACCAAAGATACAGTTACAGAGTCTTGGCGCTAGCTCGCAGATCAGATCTCAGATCACATCATTAAAGATTGAGCGCGACATACTAACCAAAACCATATCTAGACTATACGAGAGTGACGATATATCATCAAATATTCAAAAGGACAAGCTCTTGACAAAGTATCAACACCAGTTAGGTATAATCCTTGCAAGAATTGAAAAACTAGAACAAGCTAGTGAACATCCAGATCTTGGACCTGTAGGTGACGGATTGATCACGTTGATGGATCAAAAACTAGCAAGACTCGATGAACGGTTGTACGAGATATCATCAAGGATTGCATCCCAAACGCACAAAGAGTCCACAGATGTACAATCAAAAGCAGAAAAACCAGAGACACGAGTAGAGACAAAATCGGTTGTACAGTCAAAGACACATAGAGAGGTACAGACAAAATCAGAAAATGTACACAAGGTACAGATAGATGTACATAAAGAGGTACAGACAGAGACACCACCGACGATTGATAATACAAGATCGAGACCAAAACAGTCGTTCGAGATTACAACGCTTACAAATATTCCACACGCCAAGCTTGAGACACCCAATATACCAGAACGTCTCACAGATGCAAAGAACGACATAAAGCTAGTTCCAGATACTCCCAAGATCAAAAAGGATGACATAAAACACGAGATTCTAAGTACGACGATTGTACCGAATGTCACTATACCGCAGACTAGTGAGAACGTAAAGGTACTAAAGCCCAGTAAGCCCAAAGTTACAGAAGAGACAGAATCTAAGAGACAAGACCAATCAAGTAAAAAGACAGAAGACATTACACACGATGCTAGAGACTATACCACAGATGACGATCCACTTGATAAGCTAGATGATGACTCTCTAGACGATATTACATTAGAAGATATGCAAAAGAATATCGCAAAGATACTATCGGATCTAGATCAAGCAGAGGTAGAGTAATTGTCATATGATAGTGCCATAAAGGCACTCTCTAGAGTTGCGTTACGATACGTACAAGACAATACCATAGTTGGTCTAGGCAGTGGCAGAGCCGCTACATCACTAACCACTGCACTTGCAGAATATACTGCAAAGAATAGATATCACGTAACCTGTGTTCCAACTTCACTGCAGATCAAGACTGTTGCAGAAGAGTTGGTAATGAATCTAGTCACTGCAGATCAGATAAGAGAGATCGATGTGGTATACGATGGTGCAGATCAGATAGACGATGATCTATTTGTGATCAAGGGTGGGGGTGGTGCCCTACTGCGCGAGAATATTCTATTTGGTCTTGCAAAAAAGATCATAGTTGTAGCAGATGAGACCAAGTTTGTGACAGACCTTTCGAGGCCTGTGCCAGTCGAGGTACATCCTCAAGCAAGAACTCTGGTTACACAAAAGATTACAGAGATTGGAGGATCAGCAACTCTGCGAACCATGAATCGCGGTTATCCTATATTCACCGAGAATGGAAACATCGTACTAGATTGCGACTTTGGTACGATCAGAGATCCTAGAGATCTGACTATCAGGATCAAGCAGATACCAGGAGTACTAGAGTCCGGAATATTCTTGCGTAAACCAGATCTAGTATACAGAGCAAAGGCAGATGGCAGTTTTGATACCATAGAACAAACTGTCCGATGAATGCTCCAATGAATTTGAGTTCTTGATTTGTACTAGTTACAAATGCAGTTTTGTGTCTACGAGTAATCGACAGGTTTGAACAGTACATGATCTCAAGCATTGTAAACTTTTATCTCAAGATCGAGATGTATGGTTCACGACATTAGACCAACGGTATCATGGTAGCGCAGCCTTGAGATCTAGACACTTTTGATCAAACTCTCCTGTGTATTGTCTACCTAGAAAGGTATCTTTTACCCATATCTCACAGGTCTCTGTATCGATTACTCGACCAGTATCATTCAACACTAGTTGTATTACAAGCACCACAGATAGTATACCTATCAGGGTAAGAGGTATTCGCTTCGATGTAATATCCATTGATTGTCTGTATGAATATCCATATCAAAAATCTATTGGATGTGTCAAGTTGCCATGACGTCTAGATGGTTTTTGATGAGATGGCTGATTTTTACATTTGAGCACATAAACATGATATTCGTACTATTGGATTGTGCGTTCTACGAGTTGACCATAGCCTCGTTCACCCACTAGTTCAAAGTCATAGGCAATGGTGTTTCCTCTGCACAGTGTGTGTACAGGCCATCCTTTGAGACTCATTCCATCATATACAGAATAATCCGAGAACCCACCAAACAACTCACTAGATACCTTCTTTTCACGATCTAGATCGATCAATACGATATCTGCGTCAGAACCCACCTCGAGTGTACCCTTTTTTGGATACATGCCAAATATCTTGGCAGCGTTGGTACTCGTGACTTGGGCCAGCTGTTCAATAGTAATTCTACCTCTGTTTACACCATAATGTAATAGCAGAGGCAGTGATGTTCCAATGCCAGGAAACCCAGCTAGTGCGTCCCACACATCTCTTCCACCAAGTTTTAGATCGAGGCGGTTTGCAACATGATCTGTACCTATCGTATCTATATCACCAAACTTTAATGCGCTCCACACTGCAGATTGATCTAGACGTGTTCGTATAGGTGGCATGACTTTGGCTAGATATCCCTTCTGTCTCTCGTGCGATAATACTAGATAGTGAGGACATGTCTCGACATAGACTCTAGTTCCCAGAGCTCGCTCTCTAGATATCTGTTCCAGAGCTCGCTCTGAACCTATATGTACAAAGTATATTGTACAACCATACTTTCTGCCAAGTTTGCAGACAGTCTTGATTGCTTTAACCTCATACTCTGGAGAGCGACTCTCAGACCATGCAGTAAGACCATCCAGTCTCTTGGCTTTGGCATTCTTTATTCCACAACCACAAGATTCATAGTCTTCTGCATGTACCAGTACAGGACACTTTAGTGCAGATGCATTCTTTATAGTCTCTTCTACGATATCGTGTGTGACATTTACTTGAGCCGATACGAGGTCTTTGGTTTTAGGAGGCATGTCCATGTATACATGACCGATCTCGCCACCAAGATTCATGTATAGTTTGAAAGAGGTTATACCAGAGTTGACACATTGATCCATCTCTGCAATCTGTTGTTTGGTAAATATTGATGCGTGTAATGTATAATCTACATAATGATTTTTTTTAGAAGATTGTAGTTGGTCTTTTAATGAGACAGAGAATGGATCACCTAGTCTGAGCATTCGCATCATCGTTGTGACTCCACCCATAGCAGCAGCATATGACTCAGTCTGAGCAGCCTTGTTTATTGGCGAGTATACACCATAGTGAACATGAGTATCGATCACTCCAGGGATCGCTACAAGTCCAGTTCCAACAAAATTAAATGTACATTCCATATCTTTGGATGTTATAGCAACGATCTTTTCATCATCGATGATTATATTCTTGTTGACTAGTCCATTAGGAGTTACAACATGTACGTCATAGATGCCAGTACTATACGTCATGTGTGAATGATCATGTCTTCAATATATTATATGTTGAGAAGAGGGACTAGAATAGACCCTAGTGTAGTGGTTTGTGGGCCGGTGGTTTAGTGGCATAATGCCTCGTTCGCAACGAGGATGTCGAGGGTTCGATTCCCTCCCGGTCCACCTCTTATTGAACAAGAGCGGTTTTGTCAGAAAGACAAGTGTATGTTTTAGATTGAGTCGAGTGTGAGTTGAACTTAATCTTTCATTAAACATTCTGATAAAACCATCAATAGTATTATCTGATATCGGATCTCTTTGGTTTACGTGGGATGAATGGTTACAGAAAACACTATCCCACACAAATCGAAAATATCCTTACGCCCAACGTGCTAAATTGTGATCTATCTACTTAGATATTTTATAATAATTCACTCTTCCTTTCTGATGTACGATCTTTAGCCAATTTAGATGAATAAATATACGAAATGCGCATTTGGAAGGAAGTCTATTGTTACCACATGCTTTTTGTTCTATATTTTCAACCCACTTTCTTATAAATGGTTTATCGTTGTTCGTGTTTGATACCTTAATTACAGCTTGCCATATCTTCGATATACGAGAATTTTTATCAGAAATTGAGCCCAAAATAATTTTATATGGTGGAGTATTTGGCTTTGACTTGATGAAGACAGTCCAATAATCTGGTTCGTCAATTTTTGTATAAAAGTAGTAAAAGCTTTTATTCAATGATCTTGAATTCGGCACATCTCTGAATTCTTCTTTCAGTTCTTTAAGTTCGTCATAACTCGGCTTTATTAAATTAGATTTATGCTTGTCATTTTTTATTATCTCTTCAATTTCAGATTGTTTGTCAAAATTTAGCGTATAAAATGTTTTTTCGTTAATTTGCATACTAGTAATAATGTCCGACACTAGTAATTCTTCGTAGGCTGATTGAGTATTTCGTTCAAATTTACTTTTAAAATGTTCATGCAAGTTTTTTTCGTCTGTTATCTTGTATACTCGACTAGACGTACTCCGAGAAATAAAAAATCGTACGATTATTCTCTTCCACTCTTCAATTTCGATCACATTACACCCTTTACAGTTTTAATATATGTATTTTGCCATGATTGGCAAATGTCACAGGCTAAAAAATTAGCAATACATTAAATATATAAACAAGACATAGTAAAAATAGATATGGAAATAATAGAACAAGAAGATGTAAATTTACCATTTGCCCGGTTATTCAATACAGCTAGTGCAAAAATATTAGATTTCTTACTAACTAGCGAAATATTAGAATATACAAAAGAAGAGATATCAGAATTAACGCGAATTCCTAGCCGTACACTTGAGCGTAGTTTACAGTTATTGTTGCATGAAGAAATCATAACAAGAAGAAAAAAGAATCGAGTATATTATTATGCGATAAACTTATCTTCACTGCGTGTAAACGGATTGCGTGATTATATGGATGCGACATTACTCTTTAATCTTAAAAGCATAAAGAACAAAGCAAAATAGTATCTACATGGATAGAGATTATCCAATATTGTGACACTAGATGTACACATCATATTCGTATAAATGTTCAAACTCATTTCAAGAACCATCGATCATGAATGTCCTCTCCAAGCCACTAGGATAGAATATGTGGTGATACATGTTTTGAGGATCTTTTTGGTTTACATGGGATGAATAGTTACAGAAAAAGCACTACAAGACTCTAGAATGGAAAATTATGGGAAAACCTTGCGAAATGTCATCCAGTAAATCAAAGAATCCTGTATGAATCAAATACTTGTATCTACTATGGAGTTCATGCGAAAGTCATTTTCAGGCACATATGATGTGTGATGGGTCAAATCCGACTAAATTCTCCAAATTATTGCGGATTTCGTGTATGTGAGGAGGAGTAAAAAAATAACCAAAAATAGAATACGCAACAAGACAATTTTTTAAGACACTCCATGGCAAATACTGGTTCGGTTCAATTGACGGGGGTTGAGATCATTATGACATTATCCCAAATAACGCATATCATGAGACTTAAAATAGCAACAATTTACGATAGCCGATGTGAGATCGTTTCCATATTTTGTAAAATTTTTCGAAAATATTGTGCAGAAAATGCCAACCCCCCCCCCCCCCATCAATTGAATAGAACCTCAAGAAAGAACCGAATTATGAATAGGGTCTCTTGCACGGATAATATCTAATCCTAATTGTGACGACAGTTTGAACATAGAACTGTATTTCACAATCTATACCGAGCATAATACAATCTATCGATGTAATATGGATGATGTTCTGTACTTGTACAGCAGTTGTCTGTCAATCAATTCATTTTTTACTTGTGAGACATAGTTCGATGCATGATACTGTTAATTGTTGCAACATGCTTTGCATCACTATTAGTATTTGTGATGATTCATCATACATATGATATAGATCAGATACATACCTATCTAGACAAGAGTGTACCGTATATAGGAATAGACACGCCGAGGGAGAATAACATAGACGGTAAAGGGATCAAAGTTGCGGTAATAGATACAGGAGTTGATTATAATCATCCAGATCTGTTTGGGTGGGGACCTGATGGAAAGATCATTGGAGGATACAACTTTATACAAGAGGGATCGCCACCGCTAGACACAAACGGACATGGTACACAAGTTGCGGGTGTGATTGCATCAGATGGTCAGCTAGTAGGTGTTGCTCCAAAGGCAAAGATTCTAGCGTACAAGGTATCAGAAGATGGCGAAGGAGTGTCGGCAGAGTTGATAACTAGAGCAATAGAACGAGCAATCGAAGATGGAGCAGATATCATAAACATCAGTCTAGGAGTAAACAAGACCAACTTGAAGATAGATCGAGCAGTGAGTCGAGCACTAGAACAAGATATCCTAGTCGTAGTTGCAGCTGGAAACGATGGACCTGATGTCGCAACAATTGGGAGTCCAGGTAGAAGTAATGGAGCAATCACTGTCGGAGCCACATATAACAACCTTACATCTAGTATTGTAGCAACGCTAGACGTTGATGGTAAACCGTACACGGCAATTCCCATGGTAGGATCATCGATTCCCGAGCAGTCGATAAAAGGAGAGATAGTCTTTGGTGGATTTGGTAGAGAATCAGAGATACGAGAGATTGATGCAGATGACAAGATTGTGATAGTGCAACGAGGAAGTGATATCGAGGGCGAGTTGTTATACTTTTCAATAAAAGAGAGAAATGCAGCACAAGCAGGGGCAAAAGCACTAATCGTATACAACAATGAAGAGGGAATATTTCTAGGAGAGTTGGTTCATGAGTTTATAGAATCAGGATACGAACCTACCATTCCAGTTGTATCTTTAGATGGTCAAGAGGGTCAAGAGATCATAATGTCGCTAAACGGTACAAATCACGCCATCATGAATCTATTTTACAATCCAGATCATATAACACATTTTAGTTCACGTGGTCCCGTATCACCATTTTACATAAAACCCGAGATTGTTGCGCCTGGAACATACATCAATACAACACAGAATGATTCAGGATACAACTTTACTAGTGGTACCAGTTATGCTGCACCACATGTTAGTGGAGCTGCTGCATTAATACTTCAAAAGAATCCAAATCTAACACACACTGCATTGCGATCTATCTTACTTACAACTACACATCCAGTCTCTGATATTTATGGACAGCAATTCTCGGTGTATGATGTGGGGTCAGGTAGACTCGATATCAAAAGAGCATTTGATGCAAATCTCGTAATAACACCACCAAACTTTGTATCAATAGTTACAACAGACAAGCCCAGTACAGAACAACATCTAGACATCAATACACTAAGAGGAGATCCAAATATCGTAAAAGTTGAGTTTGTTGGACCTGATCTTGTTAGATTTGAGCATACGATCAAAAGCGATGGTATAGACATCACGTTACGTGTAGCAGATCAGACATATGGCAAGTATGAAGGCAGGATACTGATACATGACGACACCACTAGATACACAGTACCGTTTGTTTTACATTACACAGCAGGCTCGATCGTGCCAAGACAAGTACAAGATACTATCCAGTTCGACATAACACATCCAGAGACATGGAGTTTTGCAAAGATCACAGTCATAAACAGAGATGATAGTACCAAGACAGTTACCGCAACGCCAGACCGACTTGGTTCTATTGCAGTTCATGAGAACGTAGAGCATTGGATCAAAGCACAGATAACTACGCCAAACGGCACATCAGATGCATACAGCATTATAAACATTGACGATATAGATGACTCTGCACGTGTGACGCTGATAGATATCTCTACTAGGCCCATAGCAATAATCATCAGTGCAGTTGCAATTATTGGAGTATTTGGTTTTATAGTAAAGATCCGTCACAGAAATATACCACATATAAAAAATACATCAGACATGTCTTTGTGATATGACAAGATATATTGAATAGAGAATTTGTCACAGTATTGGACAAAGAGATACAGAGATTACTACGAGAAGATATTCAAGAGATGATAAAAAAATTGCTAGAAGAAAAGATAAATTCGTCACAAGTACAAGATTTGCTACAAGAGATGGTTGAGGAAATAGTACAAAATTCATTACAAGATGTACAAGACAGAATGCAAGAGATTGAAAAAAGGATGGAAGATGTCGAAGATCTGATAGAACATGGAAGATAAAAAGATCAATGTACAAAGATAAAACCAGTATGAAAAAATTGTGATTGTATATTTTTCAAATACAACTATAGTCACGAACGGAATTGTTTTCCTGTTTACTTCCACACATGTGTGGTCAGAGACGGAATTTACCTCTGGCAGAACATATGACACTAAATTGTGATACTAAGCACTAGGAAAATTATTATGTTAATGACTATATATGACAATCCAGATCTACTCGTGATTGTTTTGCACGTTAATTTTACACCTAGATAATGATTCAATAAAAATGTGTACGAATTATTAAAAAGGTTTATGTAAAAAAACCACATGTCAGCACAACAGGTACATTAATTGTATTCATCAATAGTTTCGTTTTATGGACTAGATATCATGTATAATTCGTTTTCACAGGCGCAAACGGTAAGATTTAGTTTACCTCCTTATAAACAGAATCTGACCTAGTTGCTTAGATAGGTAATGTGTAGAATAGCCATTATGAAGAGTGTTACAGTATGCTCTGATGCAGAAAGCAAAAAGATACAATCGTTAGAACGAAAACTAGCCAAAGTAACTAGTGAACGTGATGAATCGAGAACTAAAATCAAAGAATTAAAGACCGAAATCAAAGAGTTGAAAGAGAAACTCGACTTTGCACATGCCAGACAAAAGATCGAAGAATCGATGTGGATGTGTTCACTTCAACGTAAAACGAATAAACGAGATACGCAACACGTGTTAGAGTTTTGGAACAGAATAATGAGCAAACCAAATCTCTTCTATACGTACGTTAGGATGCCACAAGAGCGATTTGATGACCTACACAAACGGTTTGTAGAGTATATAGAAGAACATCCAAATAAAACCCCACAGTTCTCAGATATCTTTGTAACACAAGGAAACGTGTGCAGATACATGTCCAAGTATTATCTGTTCATGATAATCGCGTATTTGAGGTGTGGTCTATCACAATGGAAGATCGGAGGTTTGTTTGATCTAGATCAAGGTACGGTATCTCGACATCTAGCATACGTATCGAAATTTTTAGAGACCAATAGTTCTTCGGTAGAGAACATATTTGAAAAGATCGCTAGTTGTAAAACAACTAGAGAGTTCAAGAGATGGGTACCAGGCGAAAGAGGTGGCAGAATATTCGTGGATGGATTCGAGACAGAGATAGACAAACCAAAAAAATCAAAGGATGAAACAGCAGCTTATTCAGGCAAGTCAAAGAAACACGTCTATCGTCAAGTGATCCTAACAAATCAAGACAAATTGATTCTGTGTATTAGTAAGGTGTACTATGCCGATACATCAGAGATAAACATACTACGATCAATGTTTGAAGATTTCACAGGGTACTGGGAAAAGCTACTAGATCCAAATACGCCATACCATCAAAGACCAGAGCAATTTGGAGATGCTGCATATGTAGGACTGTACGATGATATGTTGGGCTCATGTGTCTATGTTCCATACAAGAAACCGAAAAATGGTGAACTCACGCAAGAACAAAAAGAGTACAATCAATGGATTGCGGCAATTCGTATAGTTGTTGAACACTCCGTTGGAATGTTAAGACAGTTTGGTTGCATGAATGATCAGTTTGAAGGTACCAAACCACAGTTTCAACGCAAAACCGCAGCAGTAGCGTCTCTTGTCAACCACGATATATTATGGGACAAGGAGAACAACAAACCATCGAAACGCTTGATAGAATTGGAAGAGTTTCGTCGACATAGAGAAAGACACAAACACAGAAAAAAAGCTCGGACAAAAAAGTAAAATTTAGACATCAAAACACATTTGATACAGAATATGGTCCCAAGACTGCGCACGTTCTTTTGATTTCTGTGTATTTGTGTACAATCGTGTACAATTTTGTACGATTTAGTACAACTTTGTGCTAACGTGCCGTATTTTGCGGCGTCTTTGTTATTTCTAATTTGAATAAATGCCAGAGTACATGTTATTTTTCTGTAATTTACGATACAACAAGTTATTTTAATCAACAAAGTGCATTCATGTGAATAATGAATTATACATGATATCTACTAGTTACAAGAGATGATAATATTTGTGGTGCAAAAATCCAACAATCAAGCTTTGGGACCAGAGTCTATAATATCTTGAGAGACATTATCGAATTTCTTAAAGTTTTCAACAAACATCATGGCGAGTCTCTTTGCATTATTGTCATATTCAGTCTTGTCGTGCCATGTATTTCTAGGATCCAAGATATCATCTGGAACATCAGGAATGGAGCATGGTACTTGAAGGTTGAATATATCGTCATGTCGATATTGTACCGAGTTGAGCTTGCCAGAGAGTGCCGCGGTAATCATAGCTCGACTGTGTTTTATCGAGATGCGTTTACCTATACCATACGGTCCTCCAGACCAGCCAGTGTTCACTAGATAGACTGTTGTATCATGATCTCTAATCTTGGCTCCAAGCAACTTTGCGTATACATCTGCAGGTCTAGGCATGAATGGTGCTCCAAAGCACTCCGAGAATACCGATTTGGGTTCTTTAATACCTCTCTCAGTTCCAGCAAGCTTGCTAGTATATCCAGACATAAAGTGATACATTGCTGCTTTACGACTCAGTCTCGAGATAGGAGGCAGTACGCCAAGCGCGTCAGCAGTAAGGAAGATTATAACTTTAGGATTACCGCCAACACTAGGAATTACTGCGCCTGGAATATACTCTAGCGGGTACGCGACGCGAGTATTCTCTGTAAGAGTGTTGTCAGTATAATCAGGAATACCATCATGTAAAACGACATTCTCTAGCACAGCACCGTGTCGGATTGCATTCCATATCTCTGGCTCTGCAGTTCTATCAAGATTGATGCATTTGGCGTAACATCCTCCTTCAAAGTTGAATGTGCCATCATCTGACCAACCATGTTCATCATCACCAATCAGCCGTCTGTTTGGATCAGTTGATAGTGTGGTCTTGCCAGTACCAGATAGTCCAAAAAAGAGAACGGTATCTCCGTCACTTCCAATATTAGCAGAGCAATGCATCGGAAGTATTCCTCGGTCAGGCAATAGAAAGTTCATGACAGAGAACATGGACTTTTTCATCTCACCGGCATATTGTGTGCCACCAATCAGGACCAATTTGTGAGTAAGATTGATTATAATAAACACTTCACTCTGAGTTTTGTCAATATTTGGTAATGCAGCAAAGTCATTTAGACAGAGTAGAGTGAACTCGGGTTCGTGATCTTCTAGTTCGGCATCAGTAGGTTTTATGAACATGTTGTTCGCAAAGAGATTCTGCCATGCACGATCATTTACAACTCGTATAGGTAATCGAGTCTTGGGGTCTGCTCCAACAAACCCATCAAATACAAAGAGTTCTTTATCAGATACAAACTGTTTCATCTTTTCAAATAGATCCGTAAACCCTTTATCATCAAATTTATGGTTGATCTTTCCCCAGTCAACGGTATTTTCAGTTGTAGAGTCATATACAATATATCGATCATCAGGAGAGCGACCTGTATACTTGCCAGTATTTGTAGAGAGTGCTCCAGTAGAGTTTACAACACCCTCACCACGTTGTACTGCTAACTTGATCAGTTCAATAACACCAAGGTTTCGATGTATCTTGAGTGGCTTGATTCCAAATGACTCGATCTGATTTGTAAATTTGGTCGTCGTTGCCGTACCCATCACTTGAGTCATGTAGATGCATCTCCAAGAATATCCAAATTCGTAGACTTGTTCATAAGATAATTCGATCCGAATCAAGTTGCCTTATTATCTCTTTCTTGGTTCAACACGTTCGTAGGATCCTAAGGCTCACTAGTCAGCTATGTTAAATCGGCAAAAGTCGAGATCTAGATGACGCTATCTCAAATAATGCATATTGTAACTCCAATAGCGAGTAACAGTAAATCATAGTAGACGATACACAGCCACGTCCACATCTTGCAAAATCTTAGAATTTGTGTAAAAGTACCAATTTCACAGTATAGTAGAACTCACTTGAGATCGCGAAACGACATCTCACGATATTGTACTGTATATTAAAGTAAACGTTTAAAAGCAATCTGTTATTATAAAAATAGCGAGTCGAAAAACGATGGGAAAGAACAAAACAGAGATAGATGACAAAAAAGAATACTCGGCTATCCAAATAGAAGAGCTTTTAGGTGATCCATTAAATGAGCATGAATCAAAGCACAGTCCGGAAACTATCTTTTATAGTGGATCTATGGAGATTCCCATACCGCAACCTCGAGTCTCAATCATTGGTTCTAGGAATGCGTCAGAGAGAGGGATTACAGAAGCGAAAGATATTGCAGCCAAACTGGTTGAAAACGAGGTAGTGATTGTAAGTGGACTTGCCAGAGGAATCGATACGGCTGCTCACAAGACTGCAATTGAGAAAGGGGGTAAAACTATTGCGGTACTAGGCACACCGTTAAACAAAACATCGCCCAAAGAGAACTCTGAACTTCAAGATAAGATTATGCGAGATCACCTTGCCATCTCACAATATCCAATTGGTCACAATACTAGACGTAGAGATTTTGTATTTAGAAACAGAACAATGGCATTAATTTCTAATGCAACAGTGATCGTTGAAGCTGACGAATCTAGTGGATCGTTACATCAAGGACATGAATCCATAAGAATAGGAAGACCGCTATATATTTCCAAGAATATGGTTGATGATAAAAAACTAGAATGGCCAAAAAAGATGTTAAATAGTGGGGCCATTATACTTGACGATCCATTAGATATTTTGTACGAGTTGCCATCCAAGATTAGAGTAACTTTTGAAATGCTTGAAAAGATGTTGAAATGAAGACATCTCAAATTCTTTTTGGTTCTTATAGGGCAATTCCATCTCAGGGCGTAAGTGAATATAAAGAACATTCTCAAATAAAATATAAAATTAAACATGAGAGATTTTTTAATACTGGATCAAGAACCGTACCCGCGTCAGAATTTTTTGCAATGAAGATCAAAAACGAAATAGATAAAATGCCATTTAAAGATCTTTTTAGTAAAGATACTATTTTGGTTCCAGCACCAAAAAGTTCGCTACTAAAGCCAAGCACTCTTTGGGTTCCAAAACTCTTTGCGGAAAAACTAGTCAAGATGGGTCTAGGAAAAGGTGTCGAGCCATGCTTGAAGCGTGTTGATGCTGTTACAAGGTCATCCACAGCAAAGTTAACAAATGAATCAAGACCAACAGCAATTGACCATTATAATTCTATGCAAGTTAAAGAAATAGTATATGAACCAAATGATATTCTTGTGGTTGATGATATTGTAACGAGAGGAGCTACACTACTCGGTTCAGTAAACAGACTCAAAGATGTTTTTCCCAACGCTAAAATTCGTGGATTTGCGCTTGTGAGAACGATCTCAAATCCTGATAAATTTAAAAAAGTAGAAGATCCATGTAAGGGCACAATTACACTCAGAGGTGATTATACATTTAGAGAGCCGTAAACAAAATTTAAAGATATAATCAACGAGTTCTGTAAACTTGTGGTTTAGAACAGCCACGATACGGTGCTAGACAGATATCATGTTTGATTGTGATCGATGAGACTTTACTCATGCACTAGTGCAGAGATCCATCATCTTGTCAAGGGCCAATAGTGAATCTTGCCGCTTTGATCTTGGAAACCGATCCTAGATGTCTCGAAGAATCATTTAGGGCAACATTCTGCTTGTGATCTTGGTATCACATAGATAATCTAGGAACGTATTTATTTCAAAAATCCAAATCTATCTCGAATGACAATCAATCGAGACAAGCTCGCAAAGAGAACAGAAGCAAAGAAGAACAAGCCCAACTTTGTGAGACCAGAGAGTTGGAGATATGTCAGGCTTGCGACAAACTGGAGAAAGCCAAAGGGGATAGATCATCACCAGAGGAAACAAAAGAGTCGTGGTCGTCCAGGACTGGTCAAGATAGGGTATGGGGGACCTAGAGATTCGAGAGGACTGCATCCTTCAGGATATACAGATAATCTAGTATACAATTTAAACGACCTAGACGGACTTGATCCAAAAAATGATGGAGTACGAATTGGTCATAGTGTTGGAAGAAGGAAGCGAACAGCTATCACAGTAACAGCGATTGAACGTAAATTCAAGATCTTTAATGCAAGGGTGAAGTCTGGTGGTAATTAATCTAAAAGCAAAGAAACGGCTCGCCGCAAGAGTCATAGGGGTAGGTGTACATCGTATCAGATTTGATACGGATCATCTAGAGGATATCACGGATGCAATAACTCGTGTCAATATTCGTAGTTTGGTCACAGCAAATACAATCAAAGTAAAAAAGTTTACAGGCACGTCACGTGGCAGAGCGCATACAAAGAAGGCGCAACGTAACAAGCGCGGTACCAAACAAGGATCCAAACAAGGTAGAAAAGGAGCTCGAGTTGGCAAGAAAGAAGTTTATGTAGCAAAGGTTCGAGCCTTGCGAAGGCTCTTAAAGATTGCAAAGATTCGCAACGAGATAACTAATCCAGAATTTTGGACATTATACAAAAAGATCGGTGGAAATACTGTCAGAAACAAGGCACATCTTCGAATACTCATGGAAGAGATAAAATCAAAACGTAGTTGAACGCATATCTCTCAGTTTTCCCAAATGTGTACTTCTAGTGTAATTGAGTAGTGGGGTATGAATGATCTAGTGTATGATACTATTCGGTGAATATCTTGATGAGCAACATGTGAGTTTATAGAAACATCTTGATCAGAATCATCGAATGTAGTTTTGAGTATATTCGTCTAACAAAGGCACGATGTAAAGAGAATATCGCACATCAACATACAACCAAGACATATCATCTAGAAACGATGTATGCGAGTATTCCAATCTACAACCTTACCGTCACTAGTCTCAACACCCTCATCATGTAGCATCTTGATCTTTACCTCTTTACCATACATGTAACCACCAATAGAGCCATCAGACATTACCACACGATGACAAGGGATTATCACGGGATATGGATTCTTGTTCATAAAGCGACCTATTGCACGTTGACCATTCTTTATTCCAACCGCCTTGGCTAGTTCGCCATATGTAGTAACTTTGCCACGAGGAACTTCAAGTAGTTTCTTGTATACTCGTTGTTGAGTGTTCATAGTCTAATCACATCAAGTTTTGTAGACTCTAACATATCTAGTATGTGTTGTTTGTGCTCTCCCAATCCTTTCCAGTCCAAGAGAGCAACTGATGCGTCAGGATTTTTACTCAAGATGTGATCAAACATTGTTTGATCTATATCTCCAAGTACATGTTTGGGAGCAATAGTTCCTAACGCATAATTGCCATGAATTATCTCATCTGTAAACTTTGATGGATAATGAGTTCCACCAAAGCAGATCGCAGTGGGGTATTTAGATCGTGGCATCTGCATCGTCGCGTGTACTAGTTCAGCCACTTTGCTACAGAGCGATGTATCATTCCATTGTTTAGGGGTAGTACCTAATTCGATAAAGATTGATGGTCGCTCAAGTGCTGTAGGGCCATGATGTGTCGCCTCTAGAGTTATCTCAAAGTCAGGAAACGATTCACTATTGCAAGATAGATTTTGTAGGTATTGTTTTTGTAGTGAAGAGTATGTCACCGATACTTGTCGATCATGTCCACCAAACTTTGCAGTAGCAAAGTTGCCTGTACTATGACAGGTTAGTGCAAGAACACCAGACTCTGCAGCATGTTTTGAGAGAAATACATATGCATCATAGTTGTATTTAGACTCGATCCAATCTGCAGAGATCGTAGGAGAGTCGATAATGACTAGATCGTAGTATCTGCCACGATATATGCCATCGAGTGAGGTCATGTTATTTGAGAGATGTTGAGCCATATTGTACCCGGCAGGATCTTGATCGTATGCAACTAAAAGATCCATGAGATAAGAGATATAAAGACAGCATATTAATTTTCAGCAATGAATCCTCGACAGACTTTGAAGAACATGGTAAATACGATGAAGATGGCAAAAAAGCCAGACAAGGAAGAGTATCAGCAACACCTCAGACTTGTACTGTTAGGTATAGCTGGTGTCGGAGCTATTGGGTTTACAATTCAGTTCGTCTTTTCAGTGTATACGTTTGGTAGATAAAATTGTCAGAGTTAGAATCGCACCTATTTGCAATAAAAACTAAAAGTGGTCAAGAGAGGGTTGTTATGAGACAGCTCGAAGCTAGAGCAGAAGCTAAAGCGAACGCAGAAGCTGAGATGCTAGCAAAGATAGAAGATGTTAAAGCTGAGATGTCATCCAAGAGAAGAGATGATATGCTAGAGCGAATAAGCAATGTGATTGATCCAATATATGATACAATATTAAAGATAAAAGAAGCTGTTAAAGCGAAAATCGAGTCTGAGATGCTAGCAAAGATAGAAGATGTTAAAGCTGAGACGTTAGCAAAGATAGGTACGATGATCGACACATCGATCGAATCAGATGTTAAAGAGAACTATAAGGCATCGTTAGCGTTAAAGATATACGCAGTTGTCAATGAGGGGAGTAAAGTAGAAGATGTTAAAGAGTCGATCTCATCTATAACAAATATTGCATTAATAATCAATGAAAGGAATAAAGCTGTAGAAGATGTTAAAGCGAATATAGAAGCTGAGATGTTAGGATCGATCCTAATCATAAATGGACACATTCCTGAAGATGTTAAAGCGAATATAGAAGCTGAGATGTTAACAAAGATAGAAGATGTTAAAGCGAATATAGAAGCTGAGATGTTAACAAAGATAGAAGATGTTAAAGCTGAGATAGGTACAATCATCAATGAAGTGAGGAAAACAGAAGAAGATGTTAAAGCGAATATAGAAGCTGAGATGTTAACAAAGATAGAAGATGTTAAAGCTGAGACAAAAGTCAAAACAAGTCAGATGAATGTTAAATCCATACTATTAGTAAATGATCTAAAAGGATATGTTGTGATCGAAGCAAAAGATCCAAGAGATGCACATCATGCAGTTGAAGGCATACGACACATACGTACTAACCTACGAGGAGAGTTAGAATTTGGAGATATTGAAAGATATTTGATCAAGAAATCAACAGTGTCACAACTCACAGTCGACAACGTGGTCGAGATTACTGGAGGACCGTTCAAGGGAATGAAGGCAACAATAACCAGAGTCGATGTGGAGAATGAGGAGGCTATTGTTGTTTTATTGGATGCGGCATACCAGTTACCAGTCACCATAGACGCAAACTATCTAAAGATTATAAGCGAGGCTTAGAGGAAGGATTAAATTTTTCATTAAAGGGTGAATAAACTATGAGTGAACAAAAGGTATCAGCACTAGTTACAGGTGGCGGAGCATCGGCAGGTCCACCTTTAGGACCTTCACTTGGTCCACTAGGAGTGAACATCATAGAGGTCATCAATGCCATAAACGACAAGACCAAAGACTTTGAAGGTATGAAAGTTCCAGTAACTGTCATAGTAGACAGTGATACGAAAAAGTACGAGATTGAGATCGGCATCCCTTCATCTGCGGCATTAATTATGAAAGAGGCAGGAATTCAAAAAGGTTCTGGAACATCAGGAACAGATTGGGTTGGAGAAGTAACCATGGATGCAATAGTCAAGATTGCAAAGACAAAACTTGAGAGATCATACTCGTCATCACTAAAAGCAGTTTCAAAGACAATAGTTGGGACGTGTCTTGCGTTGGGAGTAAAGATCGAAGGCAAGACGCCAAAAGAGATCACGGTAGAGATCAACGAAGGTAAATGGGACGAAAAATTTCAATAGATCATTGATAACAGATTTAGATGTTAATTAAGACTATTAGTGGATCTCTTTGGTTTACTTGTGATGGTATCTCGCAAGGCTTTTTTCTAATTTTCCATTATGGAATCTTGTAGTGCTTTTTCTGTAACCGTTAATTCCACATAAACCGAAAAGATTCGGAACAGCACAAGTCACGCCACGTAGCATAAAAATGTTCAAACCCCCCAACATTGGCCAAAATTGAATTATGAATACGGTCTAGTGTTTAGATCAACATTAAAAGAATACAAGTAGGTATAATGAGATAATCCTGTCTCTCATCCAGATCATTTTTAGACAATACGAGACCGCTTTTTACGTCAGTTTTATTCAAAAAGCTAACTAGTCCACCTAGTTCTTTAGTATGTATCTGGTTTCTGTATTTGACTTCTATAGGCAACTCAAAATTATTTTTATAGTACAATACAAAATCCACCTCTCTACCTTTTTGATCCTTCCAAAAAAAGACATGATTAGAGCAATCAAATCCTTGTTTATGTTCTACTAAATTGAATGCCCATCTTATAAGATGATTAGAAACAACACTTTCCACCATCTTACTTTGATTAATTTCATCAGCAATAAACTCTTCAGATATCTCAAATGGATCATCTGCGTTCAGCCAACTATTAAACAAGTGTAGGTAGAAGGGATCATGAAAATAGAGCTTTTTTGGTTTACCAATCAATGGAATCTTTTTTATTTCTCCATACATATGGATAATGTTAATAATCGATAGATCGTTTAATGATAATGCATAATCTCGAGTTGTTATCCAACTTCCAATATTTGCCTGTTGTTGTAGACTGTTCCAAGATATATTAGATCCCATGTTGTTAATTATTGCTCCACCAAATTGCTTTAGTAACATTTCATTCCGTAGCTGACCCCAATCACTTCTAATTCCATCTAGGTGATCTTTATACAGTTCAGAAGAAATAAAATTAGTTTTAATTTTTTGATCAACAATCTGTGGAGTTCCGCCAGTTAGTAGATATTCATAGAGACAATTATTCAAATCATCTATAAAGTTATTGTACAACAGGTCTATCTCTTTTGGGATTTCTTTTGACAGTAATTGTAAGAATATTTTCTTTTTATCCTCTATTTTACGGAGATGGTGATTTTGGGTAAAAACGGTTATTTCTTTGGCACTGATGTCTACAAATTCAGAGAACTTCATTGGAATGAGTAGTTTGTCAAAAGTATCTGTTGTCCTTCCCCGTCTACCAGAAAGTCGTTCATTGGCGCGCAAAATGTTAATAGCCTGTGAACCAGTTGCCAACACGGTACAATTTTTAAGCCTGTTGTTATCGATCAGCCACTTGATTCCTCTTTGCCAATCAGGCACGAGTGATACTTCATCTAAGAAGAGATATGTTCGATCTGGTTGTTTTCTGTATCTTTTGCTCAATCTCAAATAAGATTCAATTGTATCGACTAGTTCAGATCTGGAATCGATCATATCAAAAGAGTAGTAAAAGATATTCCAAGGACAGACTCGATCCAAAAAATCTCTGATTTGAAGTTTGAGCAGAGTAGTTTTTCCCACTCGTCTTGGTCCTCTCAGAGTGTAGATGACTGTGTTATCAGGTTCAAAATCATATCTAATCTCATGTCTTAATCTAGGATCATAGTGTATAGATCTCTCCCACTCTGTTATCTTTTCGTCGTTTTCAATGCTTTTTCTATCCTTCCACCATGGGTTTGCCGCTCTTAGCTGAGTATCATTTACCATACTTACTAGTACTATGAATTTAGTTATATAGTTGTTGGATTACAATAAGAGTTTGTTTATATTCATATTTCGTTACTGTTGAGGTGTTTACTTATTTATGAAGTTTAGTGTTATTGAGAGTTTTTTTATATAGATAGAGTGTGAAATATTCATCAAATAGACACAGCGAACCAACATGTCAGATCAACATGCCCAAACCTGTCTGTGTAACATACAGACGAATCAGCGATTGCAATCAGATTACTAAACATGAGATATAGTGAAATTTTCATAATTACTCTATAGATGTTTGAGGTTGAATGTTCTATCAATCAAAATACGACCATAACAGAATCTGACATCAGAAAAAAATTCTTAAACTGTTACCCATTCTCCATAGTTTTATATTATACACTAAAAAACCCTCGATACAATGGAATATGTTTACGCTGCTCTACTTCTTCACAAGCTAGAAAAAGAGGTCAACGAGGCAAATATTACATCTGTTATAAAAGCATCAGGTGCCGACGTTAATGAAGCACAAGTAAAGTCGCTAGTTGCAGCTCTAGGTGATGTAAATATTGATGAGGCGATCAAAGCAGCCCCGGTTGCAGTAGCGGCAGCTCCGGCTACGGCAGATGCGCCAGTAGAAGAGAAAAAGAAGGAAGAACCCAAAGACGAAGGTAAGACGGAAGAAGCAGCTATGGAAGGCTTGTCTTCACTGTTTGGCTAATCAACAATTCAAAAGATTATCTCGACTAGATTTATTTTTCCTAATTGGCTGTATAGCCTGTCTTGTTTATGATTGCATTTGCATGTGCAAGAGCGCGTTGCAGTATCTCTTGATGCGTCTCAGGTACGATATATGCAGATTCTATAGACACGGAACGTGCAGCAGTAGCTGCTTTTGTGAGTATCTGTACAATATTCTCAGGTACAACATATGCTATCTCTATAGACAGAGAGATTGCTTGTTGATGTGCTTGTGAAAACTCTTCTTGTACAGCAGATACGTCAATTACCATAGACTCTGTAGCATATTTGATGCCATCCTCTAGTGCAGAGTATAACAAGATTCCAGCCTCGACTGGCTTTATGTCAAGTTTACCTAGTATCGATGCCAACTGTTCACTGATCACCTCGCCTCTTGTAACAGGAGTGGTATCCTTTGATATCCATATCGTCCCTTGATCGATCTTGGTTGGGATCCCAGCTTCTTTAAACTCTGTAAGCATAGGTCCTGGAGCAATACCAGTATTCTTTGCAGGAACAACAACATCGATGCTTGCGGTATCGCCACCGCGAGCTGCCATCATTATAGTATTCTTTGACAAGAGAAGGTTGAGTTTAAAGGGCGACATGTTGGTAAATATAAACATGCATTGACCAACCAGCTCGTCTGCTATCTCTCTGATTCCAGGTATATCTAGTGTAGCTAGTGCCTTTTTGGCTATCTTGCTTTTCATGTTTACAAACTCGACGTCACCCTTGAGGGTCTTACGTAGTGGAAGGATCTGAGCGGAGCGAACTTTGTCCATCTTTACTATGGATATAACTTTGTATCTCTTGGGCAACTCTTGGAGCTGTTGATACATTGCTACCTTTTTCTGTGGATAACTGGTACGATTTTCATGCATTCTTTTTCTTGATCTCCTGTATCTGTTTGACCGCCTTGCCCATAGTAGTCTTTACCATTACGCGTTTGAAGTTCTTTTCACCGTTTGGTAGTTTCTTCTCGATCGCACTCAATATCGCATGTGCGTTTATTGCTAGATCGTTATCGCTCATAGTCTCATCTCCAATCTTACATGACATAGATAGAGATGCGCGTGTTCTAACCTTGATAGATGAATGAAATCGTTGAAGGAATGACTCTATAGACGCATTAAACGGAACTGGAGTAGGCATCTTACCACGTGGACCCAACAGTTGACCTAGGGTCTTACCAACTAGAGGCATCACTTTGGTATCAGCCAAGAAAAAGTCATACTTGTTTATGAATTTGCGAGACTCGCGCTTGTTTGTTGCAAACTTGTCTAACTCTTCTGTCCCTACAACAGCATCAGCGTTTGCGGCTTTTGCCTTTTGACCCATATCCCCCGTCGCTATGACGCATACTGTTGCGGGAGAGTTGGTCTTGGGCAAAGTTACGACTTCGTTGATCGCAAATCCCTTCTTGACATCTATGTCCTTAAAGTTCATAATCAACTCGACGGATTGTGTAAACTTGCGCGATTTGGATCCAGACTTTGCTTGCCGGATCATACTAGCTAGTTCGGCCTCGGTAATCATTACAAGAGACATCAAAGAGCCCTATTTAAAATCGTTTAGTGAAATGTTCCACGTACCGTATCCAGCAATGTAAAACAGAAGGGCCTAGTTGAGCACCTTGAGACTACGACAGACCGAGTAGAGCGTTCGCCGAAGGTTTTGATCAACTAGAGACTCCATCTTTTGTCGCAGTATACGTTTGGCCTCGTCTCGTTCTGAGCCAGGCGGTAGAGAGAGTATAGTATTGAGAAATTCTGGCAATGACTCACGGATCCATCCATCTAGCATTGTGTAAATTTTAGGGGGCAGTATATCACATTTGTCTACATCTAGATCGAGTACCTCTGCAAAGTTTTCATGTTCGACTCGATACACTAGTGCAAGTACTACATTGTCTGGAGTTGGATTCTCAAGTATCTCGCGTGATCGCTCACCAGTCTTTCCTTGAGATATCTTGTTCTTTAGACCAACAGGATTTACAATAATCCCATTGACACCAACCTTTCGATCATCAATACCGGTAATTACACCAAAGATAAAGTCATTATAGTCACCGTTCTTTCTAGTCGAGAATACATGAACGCCCTCCTTTAGACTAGGCTTTCTACCAAACACACAGTTAGTTGTGATTCAGTATATTTAATGTAAACCTAAAATGGCAAACTCATCACTGTGCCAAATTCAGAATTGATGTAGTTGTTTACGACGCTACAATTTTAAACCAAACTTGCAATGACACATCATGGTATCATATCACACAATATTAGAACAATTAGAGTCTTTTTATCCCAATGATAAAGAAAAGTTTTGCATATTTTATTCATCTAGCGTATCTGATTATTGTACTGTATTGTATAAACAACCACAGCCAACTAGAAACCTGAATGGTGTAATGCATAATCTAGTCAAAACAATAACCTCCCAAGAGATACGAGATGTGCTAACAAAGACGTCAGGCATATATCACGCATTAGAGATGGTTTATCCTAAATCAGAGTATGATTCTATAAAAAATGGCACTTGTGTTCGTAATCATACTCTTAAAGATTCAGAGATTCGATGTTGTGATATGATTGTTTCGTCACATCAAGTAATCTGTCATTGCTGCAAAAAACCTGTCAGACGACTCGATACTCATAGATTGCACAACATACAAGACATACAAGATATACAATCACATAGTTTATCTGATATCATGACACAATTCAAGAAGAGTGTAAATGCGCTAGAGCACAACAATAGACGTAAAAAGAATCCACTGTTGAGTCCTATAACGATGGGTGCAGGTTTAGTTAGTGGTCTATTATTAGGGGATATGATGATGAGCGATATAGCGATGAATGATACCATAACCTCAACAAATGACATCCAACAATTGAATATGTCACCAATTTATTGAGCAGAAATACCAAAACCGATCACATCACATATCACCAAATTTGATCCAATATTCAAATGATGCTCCATAGATATCAGATATCATTTCACAAAATTGATCATAAGATATTGTCATTTCGGTTCTATAGTCGCCACCACACATGCTAGTCGGCAATTCTTAATATCAGAGATGTACACAGCGCACATAGTTGAATAAAGAAGAGATACTAGGAGAGTTTTCTGCAAACTCGGATAGATATTATAAAGTGAGACTCTTTGAAGATGAGGGATTTGTTCGACAGGCATGTACTAAATGTGGTAGGTTCTTTTGGACCCGTGATCCACAACGAGTCTTGTGTCCTGACGACGGGACAGACACGTACTCGTTTATTGGAGATCCGCCAACATCAAAGAGGTTCGATTATACAAAAGCGTGGCAACAGATCGAGTCGTTCTTTAAATCAAACGGACATACATCTGTACCACGTTATCCAGTAGTTTGTAGGTGGCGCGACGATCTATTTTTTACTATTGCGTCAATAGTAGACTTTCAGAGGGTTATGGGATCAAAGATAGTCTTCGAGTTCCCAGCAAACCCACTACTAGTTCCACAGACATGTCTCCGATTCAAAGATCTAGATAACGTTGGTGTGACAGGGCGGCACTTTTCGAGTTTCTGTATGATTGGTCAACATAGTGTTCCAGATCAAGGAGGCTATTGGAAAGACGAGTGTATAGAGTTGGACTACAAGTTGTTAACAGAACAGTTTGGTATAGGCGGAGACGAGATAGTCTTTGTAGAAGATGTGTGGGCAGGAGGTGGTTCGTTTGGACCATCGCTAGAATATTTTGTGAGAGGCCTCGAGCTAGGAAATGCAGTGTTTACAGAGTTTCAGGGAGAGTTGGGGAGACACACAACACTTGATCATCGAATCATCGATATGGGTGCAGGGCTCGAGAGATTCGCTTGGATAACCATGGGAACGCCTACAGCATATGACTGTTGTTTTGGTCCCATAAATGGCATATTGACAGATATGGTAGGTATAGATCAAGACATGAATGTCTTGAGACGATACTTTGTAGAGATTGCAAAGAGAATAGACAAGTTTGATGATCTAGTCACCATACGAGACATGGCAGTGCGTGCAGTAGGTCTAGATGATAAACAGGTAACAGAGATGATCAGGCCACTAGAGCATACATATCTGATTGCAGATCACTTGCGAACTCTGATCTTTGCGATATCAGACGGAGCTCTACCTAGTAATGTTGGTGGCGGTTACAACCTACGGACAATGTTACGGAGAATAGACGCGGCTGCAAAACATCTCAAGATAGATCTAGAGATGGATACATTGATCGATGCGCATGTAGACTATCTCAAAGAGACATACCCCGAACTAGATGATCGACGTCGAGATGTCAAGACGATCTTGGATATAGAGTTGAGACGATACAGAGAGTCCAAGGTACAGATGCAGCGAAAGGCAACAAAGATTCAGAGACAACCTAGTGTAGACGAGTTGATAAGATTGTACGAGTCAGATGGTATAACACCAGAGTATCTAAAAGAGATCGACATAATACAAGATATTCCATCGGCATTCTACACAAGACTAGCAGAGTTGCACAAGAGATCAAAACCAAGAGACACCGTACAGATTCCCCTAAAAGAACTACCAGATACAGAGTTGCTCTTTTATGGAGATGATCCAGTAGAGTTTGAGGCAGATGTCATAGATGTCATAGATGATCAGGTGATTCTAGACAGGACATCATTTTACGCTAGAGGTGGAGGTCAAGAACCAGATATGGGTACGATTGCAGGATTTAAGGTAATAGATGTACAACGGCATGGAGGCGTAATAATACACAAGTTACAAGATGGTACACCAAAGATAGGAGACGCCGTACATTGTATCTTGGACGTAACTAGACGTACAAAGATAACACAAAACCACACCAGTACTCACATCATCAATGCAGCTGCACGTAGTACGTTGGGATCATGGGTCTGGCAACACTCTGCATTCAAAGACGACACACATGCAAGACTAGACATAACACATCACTCATCACTGACCAAAACTCAGATAGAAGAGATCGAGGCGAGAGCTAATGAGATGATCCAAGAAGAGATACCGGTCTCTATACAGTACAAGAGTCGTGGAGAGGCAGAGCAAGAGTATGGATTTAGAATATACCAGGGCGGAGTTGTACCGGTAAAACAGGTAAGAATAGTATCGATAGGAGATAGAGATGTCGAGGCATGTGGTGGTACACATGTCTCAAACACAAGAGATATCAGATTGATCAAGATCACAAAGACGAAACGGATTCAAGATGGAGTGGTGCGTATCGAGTTCGTCTCAGGAGATGCTGCGAGTATTGTAAACGAGACAGATGATGAACGAGCAGCTAGACAACTAAGACTAGAGATAGAAGAACAGCGAGCAGCTAGTCGAGTCAATGCGAGAACCATGATACCCGAGATGTTGGCAAAGGTTACGAGTGGTGAATCAATAGTTACCGATGGATGTACAATTCGAGACAAGCGATGTATAGTATATGACAAAAAGTATGACGAACGTTTTTGTCTCGCGTTTGGTAAACGACTCATCAAGGAAGACTGTGAAGGGGTCTTTTGTGGCATATTTGATGCAGGTACAACTATTCGTGTGATGGTTTATGCAGGAGATCGATCTGGAATAGATGCGAGCCGAGTGGCAGAGCGTATATCAGATATGCTCGGTGGCGCTAGTGGAGGTGACTCTAGATTTGCGCAAGGTGGAGGAAGAGACACATCTAAAAAAGAGACCATACTAGACTATGCAATAGATATTATCATGAGGCAGTAATATGGTAAACCAGAACAGGATAGAATGGAATGAGATAGAGTCCAAGTGGCAGAGCGTGTGGGCAAGAGAGCGTCAGTTTGAGACAGACCCTTCCGAGTTGCCAAAAAAGTTCATAACGGTTGCGTATCCATATCCCAACTCACCTCAACATATAGGACATGGACGCACATATACCATAACCGACGTACATGCCAGATTTTATAGAATGTGTGGATACAATGTACTGTTCCCCATGGCATTTCATTATACAGGAACTCCTATACTTGCCATGTCAAAAAAGATCCAAGAAGGCGATGTAGAGATAATACGTAACCTAAGGGATCTGTACATGGTTCCAGAGAATACGATATCAGAGTTTGTAGAGCCGGTAAAGATAGCCAACTATTTTCATGCAGAGATAAAGGCAGGAATGATCGAGATGGGTTACTCGATCGACTGGAGACGAGAGTTTACTACTATTGATCCAGGATATAGCAAGTTTGTAGAGTGGCAAGTAAACAAGCAACGACAAAAAAACTTGATAATCCAAGGGTCACATCCGGTGGGATGGTGCCCAAAGGATCAAAACCCGGTATCGCAACATGACACGCTAGGAGATCTAGAACCCGAGTTTACAGAGTATGTACTGATAAAGTTCAAGATGGGTGACTATGTAATCCCGACTGCGACACTTAGACCAGAGACGATATTTGGTGTAGTAAACTTGTGGATCAATCCAGATGTCACATATGCAAAGATAACACTAGATGGTCATAGATGGATAACCAGTCAAGAGTGTGCAGCAAAACTCGAGTTTCTTGATCATGATATCATCATACACGATACAGTATCGGGATCAGAGCTGATAGGATGTACTGTAACTACACCTCAAGGTACAGAGGTACCCATTCTTCCGGCCACTTTTGTAGATCAAGAGACTGGGACCGGTATCGTCATGTCTGTTCCTGCTCATGCACCTTTTGATTTACAGGCGTTGTATGACACTCAAGCGTCTAGTGATCCTAAACTTGCGGCAACTGCAACCAAGATAGTACCGATATCGATAATCACCACAGACGGATATGGAGAGAATCCAGCACGTGATGGTTTAACAGAGATGGGCATAAGTGATCAGAGTGATCCTAGAATAGACGAGATAACAAAGGAGATATACGCAAAAGAGTTCTATGCAGGACGACTCAATGAAAAGACGGGCAGATATGCAGGAATGATGGTATCTGCTGCCAAAGATGCAATAAAGTCTCAGATGATACAGGAAGGTACAGCCGATATACTGCTAGAACTCTCGAGTCCAATAAAGTGCAGGTGTGGAACTCGTTGCGTCGTAAAGATTCTCAACAATCAATGGTTCCTAAACTATGGAGACCCTAGCTGGAAAGAGCTTGCAACAAAGTGTTTTGAGAGGATGAGTATACTACCAGCAGAGATCAGAAGCGAGTTCGAATATGTAGTAGGATGGCTCAGAGAGCGAGCTTGTGCTAGGCAACAGGGCATGGGAACAAAACTTCCGTGGGACAAGGACTGGATAGTAGAGAGCCTAGCTGACTCTGTGATATACATGGCATACTATACAATATCTAGACATCTAGGAGACATTGCAGATAGACTAGACGACAAGTTCTTCGAGTATGTGTTTGGAGGAGTCGGTGATCCCGATCACATATCAGATACTATAGGCATAACTAGATCAAGATTAGAAGAGATCAGATCAGAGTTTAAGTACTTTTATCCTGTGGACTCGAGGCACTCGGGCAAGGATCTTGTTCCAAATCATCTAACATTCTTTGTTATGAATCACACGGCCCTATTTGACGAAGAGTATTGGCCAAAAGAGATAGTTGTGAATGGTTCTGTCTTGATGAATGGATCAAAGATGTCAAAGAGTATGGGAAATATAGTTCCTATACGAAAGGCGATAAGAGAGTACGGAGCTGATCCGATACGTCTTACAATGATAATATCTTCCGAGTTGTCACAAGACGCAGACTTTGGAGTTGAGTCGATCTCTGGAATACAGGATAAACTAGTACACATGTATCAACAGTGTCGTACACTAAAGCCAGAGGACGGCAAGATAGAGGCGTTTGAAGACAGATGGATCCTATCAAAGATGATAACGATGAATATTCACTCGACTGTAGCGATCGAAAAGATGCGACTACGCGAAGCATTACACAACATACTGTTCTCGTTTGGTACAGACATCAATTGGTATCTAAAACGCGCAAAGGCCAAAGGCCGTACAGACCTCAACTACATCCTATACACAATACACATTGTACGTGTTGCCATGCTCTCACCATTTGCACCGCACATATCAGAGGAGATGTGGTCAGTGTTAAAATGCTCTGGTCTTGCGTCAACATCCAAGTGGCCTAAATTCGTTAAATCAGATATAGAATCGTCTATACTCCAAGCTGAAGAGTTGTTAAAGTCGATCATATTCGACATTACAAAGATACTCAAAGTTACAAAGATTACACCAAAGAGAATAGTAGTGTATACAGCGAGTGAGATAAAATCAAAGATACACCGTGCAGTATTACACAAGATAATATCAGGTCAGACAGACATGAGAGATGTAATGAGATCACTGTTATCTGATTTAGATACCGTCGATGCCAAAAAGATGCCAGAGTTTGTTCAGATGACTATAAGAGATATTCTATCTGAATCGTCAGAGATAAACGATATGAGATATACCAATCCAGAGTTTAATGAAACCGAGTTTCTCGTACAAGAGTTGACATCAATAGCAGCAGATGAATTTACAGCCGAGATCAAGATATACAACGAAAGTGATTCTGACATATATGATCCAAAAAACAAAGCAAGAAATGCAAGACCGTTCAAGCCTGCGATATTTATCGAGTCAGATTAGAGATATACGTTTAAAATAATCTAGGGATCTGTATTATCTTTGTAATACACTGTTGCCAGTTATTACGTATTTATCGAGACGTACATCTATTGCTTCGTAAATAAAAATCGGTAATTAAAATTCTAGTCTAGTAATAGCATAGTTTAGATTTGTGGTTAGTCTTTCACGATTTGATTTTGAGATCATGCACGTATTGTACTAGAGATATGTTTGTAATGATCAATAGACAAACCTTTTGCGCGATACATTTTAAAACATCTTGAATATAGATGTCGTAATGGATTTTGAGCAGATCATGGGATTAGGGGGATATGATGCCCACCCCCTATTGACTAAAGCAGCAAAGCTAATGGATCGGGGCAAGCATGAAGAAGTTCTGATCGCTTGCGATAAAGTATTGAACGAGATGCCAAAAGAATGGATGGCACATAAACTCAAGGCTTCACTCTATAACGAACTAGAGAGATATGATGAGGCAATAGAATGTATTAATCGAGCAATAAAATATTCCAGGGAGCCTTTTAAGGGAATTTGCCTGTGTACAAAGGTGCAAATACTGAGCAAATCTGGCAGACATACTGAAGCAGCAAGGTGGTCAGACAAGGCCATACGTAGTGGTTTTGACTTTCCGATGATGTATCATATTAAAGGATGTTCACTGCACCAAATTTATGATGAAACACCAGATAAGAAACTAGCAGAAAAGGCACTACATTGTTACGATAAAGCGTTAAAAAATGATCCAACCTTTATGCTAATCGAAGAAGCTATGCCAGGCGTACTAGACTCGGCACGTAAAAATGTTTTAAATAATAAAGGAAGACTATTAATCTCTCTTGAGAGACATGATGAAGCAATAGAATGTTTTGATGAAGAGTTGCTACTAGACCCCGATGATGCTGCAACTTGGGAAGACAAGTCAGTAGCACTTTATCTTGCGAATAGACGCGATGAAGCAATAGAATGTTGTAAAAAAGTGATTGAACTAGACTCTAGAGATCCAAAAGTGTTGTTCTCACTTGCAGATACGTTGAATGATCTTGATTTACTACAAGAGGCACTAGATACACTAAACATCGCTCTGAAACTAGAGCCATCAAACATCGACGGAAAGGAACTTTATCAACAGATCATCTCAACACTAAATTTAAGATGAGTGGTTTCCATCCGAGACAGAAAACGTGCATCTAAACACATAACAACTACAAGATTGAAAAGATGACAACATAGACTAGATCAATTATGATTCAACACCAATTTGGATTTGCTGTGCCGCATAGTATCAGGTATTGTCAACTAGATGTGTTAACTAGTGACAAATACAAGGATTCAGACTAGGCTATTTATTAGGAAGTCGTTGAACGGCAGAATATCTTGAAGATAGCTGTGATGGGAATGGGTGTTGCAGGATCTTACCTAATGGCGAGATTGGCACAGACAGAACACACAATAGTTGGATATGAGCGGAGTAGTAGAGAGCGACATGACTCGATCTGTGCATGGGGGACGATCAAGCCGGTTCTCGATGAATTTTGTAAAAAAGTTGGTAGAGACTTTAATGACTATCTAATACATGATGGAAAAAAGATGCATGTAAAGATGAACAATGATACAAAGTTTGATATCGGCCTACATGGATTATGCACGTATGACAAACTTGGATTGATCAAGGACTTTATCAAGGACTCTGACGTACGGTACAATAGTGCACCACATCTTGCAGAGCTTGAAGAACAGTATGATATCATAGTAGACTGTACTGGATTTCATAGAATGTATCTACCAAAACTAGAGCAGGACTTTTTCTTACCCACCTATGAATACAAAGTCGAGTACGAGAGAGGTGTACCGTATGAAGACTTTTACATAGAACCTTTTCCGGGTATGTCTGGATACTTTTGGTACTTTCCATTAGGCGAAAAATGGGCACATATTGGTGCAGGAGATTACAGAAAGAATCACATCAAAGCTACAGATGCATTTCTAAAGAAACATGGTGGCAAAGTTATTGCAACCAAGGGACGTCCCATCAGATTGGCAACGCCAAACAAGTGTAAGCCATTTTACAGTGGCAAGGTCGTAGGAGTTGGCGAATCTATTGGAACAGTATATGCGTTGTTGGGAGAGGGAATAATTCCCAGCATGCAATGTGTAGAGCTCTTTTTAGAGAACATTGATGATTTTGCAGCATACGAACAAGCAGTGGATAAACACTACAAGGTTTATGGAAAGGTCTTTAACTTTGTTAGAGCAAAGATCCACAAAGACTTTAACTTTGTTAGAGCACTACCAGATTTCATTGCCATATTTAGATACATGAAAAAGCATGAAGATAGATTTGGCATGGACATAAAGATATCTGATCTAATTAAAGTTGCAAAGGCCTAGTCTTTTGTAACTTTATGTAACTTTTGTAATAATAGAAATGTAATCAAAACTAGAGAGTCTCAATTACTTGCTAGTTAAAACTTGTACAACTAAACCCATCTCGATTTGTGCGATTTGATGCCATATTGTACTCGTATATGATCTTAGAGTATGTCTCTAATTCGTCATGCATTGGAGCAATGGTATCAGATAGATAAAAACCTGGACAGTCACCAGTAAACTGGAAAGTGGCATGAACCTTTGCGCTTCCCTTCTCATTCATAAGCCACGTTGAGAATGGATACAAATAACATACACCAGGTCTTGATGGATGCATACTACAGCCACCGTCTTTGTCAAGAAATCTACAAGATATATGAGTCCCATCATCGTCAACAGTCTCGTCTACACGTCGTTTTAGATTTATTGTAGTTAGAGTTATGTTCTGATTTGATGGTCCAGGTTCTTCATACGTTGCGACTATAGTCTCATCACGTACAAAGTCAGATGTCTTTTGATATCCCAGTCCATTACCTATAGTTATCAGATCATCAGATGTGAGTGGGAGGCGTCCTTGTCTATCGCAACAGTTGTGGCAGTCGGGCCAGAAACACTTCCACAAAACATATCTTGTATCGATACACGGAATATGAAACGTCACATTGTTTACACGAGTTGTGTAATCAGAGACATTGGTAATCTCGCCCAGCATGAATGAACGTAACGTAGGATCGATATCCCAATCTCTTTCCAACAGGTCTAATGACTCTTGAATGTGATTATGTGAAGACAAGGATCAAGTTATAAAAATGATCCATGTAGTTATTAATGTTGGGTGAAAAAGGCAAGTACGCGTCAGCCACCGAGAACAGAAGGTTTGTTTGGAGTGAGATCGTGTGGCCGTTGATATTAGATCTTGGCGATGTGTCTTTCTCACTAAGACAATTTCAAGAGAGACGCAATCAGGTATGCAAACATTACAATATTGCAATTCAAATTCCATCTAGAGGTTTGGTCTCATTAGTACAAAAAGGAATACTAGTCAAGGAGGATGACGTGTACTCGATTCATTTTAGATTGATACCATATATGAGACTACGAGCTGACTGTGATTATGCAACTGCGATCCATGAAGTCAAGATAAAATGATACCTTAACGATTCTGTTATTGATATGAATAGATTAAAGATGTACTTCTGTGATATACAGAATACACCAGGGATGTGTTCTCGTGTAAAAGGAGACAGACATGTATCCGTTAGAGCAATTAACGTAGTATCATTATTAGCCCATTTATCAAAATCTATGCATTTAGTTCATCTAGTGACATCTCAAATATCTTTTGTACGTTAATGATTTTTACGGCAATGTGTGACACGGTCATCCTGTCTATTCATTATAAAATATGAAGTGACTGCGTTTTTGATGATGTTTATAATCCAATGTATCTAAACTTTACAAGATCTCTTGATGAAATTTTTGGATTATTTATCGCACTGTTTTTCCTAATGATTTTTCATGCATTTTTGGCATTCAAATATGCCTAACGCAGCTTCTTTAATGTTCTTTAGTCGTGAACATAATAATTTTCCTAGTGTTGTGTCACAATTTGGTGTCATCTGTTCTGCCAGAGGCAAATTCCGTCTCTGACCACACATATGCAGGAGTAAACGAGAAAACAATTCCGTTCGTGACTATTTAATGCTTCTTCCCCAGTATCACCATCAGATATTGCTCCTGGTATAGTTGGTATTGTAACAACATATCCACCATCATCATCATCTTTTTCTAACCGCACAGTATATTTTTGCTCAATCAAAATATCTAATTCGTGTATTACGTTCATTGCCTTATTTAGAAGATGGAAACGTATAATCATTTAAAGTACGACAATAAACTGCGTAGTACAAAAATCGTTCACCTCTAGCCAGATGGCTAGGACAAACAGACAGTCAAAAGTCAAGGAAAATGGAGTATACCTAAAGGCGATTGCTCATTTCGAGCCCCTAAGCATGTATTGCACCAATAAATCAAACAGATCGCAATTTCGGTTATTGTATCGCCACTCCATCTCTTTGAGATACAGTGGGAATTTCTTTGAACTCACACCTCGATACTTTGCCAAGTTCAATTTAGCAAAGCCCCAGAACCCTTCCATTCCATTGATGTGCGCATCACCTCGCAAAGATGTTCTGATGATCAACTGATTCTCTCTGGTATCCATGAAAGACCGATTTACCATACCCGTCATTTCCCATCTCGAGAAGAGATATCAAATACATCAAGACTTGTGTCTAAATTTGGTCATATTTAGTTAGGGGCTCGAAATGAGCAACACCATCTAAATTTGATGCAAGATTGATAGAACTGGAAATCAAGCATGTTCTTGCATGGATAAATTATCCACAGACCAATAGTAGAGATGGTTCTGTAAAGTTCAACGTAAATTGCCTTTGAAGTAATTATGAAGAGTTAGTGATCGAGTAGGATCTATTCATATATAGTCGTGAACATAATAATTTTCCTAGTCTGCAGTATCACAATTTGGTGTTGTTTGTTCTGTCCGAGGTAAATTCCGTCTCTTGCCCACATGTACGAGAGTGAACAAGAAAACAATTCCGTTTGTGACTATATAACTACAGTTGTGAGTGACCACACATATGTCTCTTGGAAAAAGGGGCATCAGACCCACATGGAGCATTGAAGAGTCGTCAGGAGAGGAATATTCATGTCAAATGATGATTAGATTGTAATTTATATTACGTGATATATAATGTAAGCACATGGAGCAAAGCGATCTAGTGAGCGTAGATTTTAGAGTCTGTTGTAGTCACAAGGATCACGGTAAACCGTGTAGAGATACTATGATCGCAATTCGTGATAATTTTTTCAACATAATAAAAATTAACGCTGTAAAACCAGTCGATAACTCAGAAGATATGTGTGTTATTGGCAAAGCAAAGATCAACCCAACAAAACGAAAGAGTTTTGAAGAGAATTTAGCAAAGATACGAATAGGTAAGAAGAAAATTATAACGTCTAGTGTCACCATACTTCAAGACTAGTTTGCATTGTACTTTACAACTAAATTTAATACAGGCACTAAAAAACAATTGTTAAATAAATTAAAAAGGTCTGGATATTTCTCAGATATTGAATTTACGGCATCAGGACTAATTCGTATTGAAACAAAAGAGCAAATTATTCCTAGAAGTAAAGATCATACAAAAATAAAAAATAAAATTAAACAAATTACTGGTTCAGATACTATTGAAGAATCATATGAGATTACTGATGGGGTTGATGAACGAGAATATAAAATTGTTTACGTCTTTGCAGATATTGATAGTACATTGACTCATACTGGAACTTCAACAATTAACCATGATGTTGAATCAATAATCAATAAGATAAAGGATCACAACGGAGAATTTTATTTTTGCAGTGGCCGTTCATCTCAAAATATTGACGAATTGATTAAAAAATATAGAACAGGAGAATATGGTATTGCAGAAAATGGTGGAATAATAGTAGGTATGCGAGAATCCAAAAGAACTTTTGGAAATCGAAGTGAACCCAAAAAACTGATGAAATATTTGTTAAAGCACACAACTGCCAAAATAGACCCGAATCAAAGCAGTCGCGTTACAGAGATAGTCATATTAGCTAATTCGATAAAAGAACATGAGCTCGAGGATGCAAGAAAGAAAACAAATGCCAACATTGAATATCACGCAAGTAAAAACACATATCACATCTCAGAGAAAGGAATCAACAAAGGCACTGCAATAGATTTTCTAGCGAATGAATTACATTTTGATTCGGAATTAGATTATCTTGTAGCAATAGGTGACAGTGATCTCGATATTCCCATGTTCGAACATGTTGCTAAAGGGTTTTTAGTAGAGCCCAATAAAGATATGAAAAAGAAAGTCAAAAAAACTAAAAAATGTAGAAGTGGTAGGCGCAGCTCCAAAAGCTTTGAGAGACATGTATGACAAATTATTTCCATTTGGATAATTTTAGCTGTTTTATTGATCAATGTCATTAATCAACGCAAATATGTTACTTGAGTTGTTTTTGGAGAAACTATTCCAAGTTAGCTTCAAATATTTATTAAATTGCAAGCATTCCTATAATGTGTAGTGTCTTACTAAAACAGACATTTAGATAAACTGAACTAGGAATCACACAATACTTTTGCACGAATAAGATACCTACAAACCAATAGCCGAGTATAACGATTGTTTGGTGAGATGTGACGTAAACTAGTCGTGAGTCAATAATGTAGAGAATGGGTGATTCGATAGACACGTTCATGGCCAGTCATCGATAGTTATGGATAACATGCATCTAAAAGGGGTAATGAGACATTATCCTAGGCGTTTATCTAAAAAGATGCAAAAGGTCGTTATATTGAATAGACGAAACATCATGCCGTATGAAGAGTGAACACTTTTGGTATCTACTTTTGGTATCTACGCCATCGATGTGATAGACAAATAATTATATTTCAAAGACTCGGTAGTTACTTTGGTAGCCCGATAGTCTAGCGGTCAAGTATATTATTAGATCAGTGATTCTGCCCTCTGGATCTCAAGAGTGGATAGGCAGAGACGGCAGTTCGAATCTGCCTCGGGCTACTGAAACTATCTAGACTCAAAACAGTATGCAAAATAGGTCGTAGTACACTGTTCGAATCTGCCTCGGGCTACTGAAACTATCTAGACGCTTGTGCAATACGTTCTAGTTCATTCTTTCTCTTTACAGAAGGAGCATTTGGATCATTTGTACTTGCAAGAATGAGTTGTTCTGCCATGTGCTCCTCGATCGGTTTTGGATTAACAAATGTTGCCTCTTTTATTGCATCTGCAATAAACTTGAGAGCAAGGTCTACACGTCGTATTGGTGCGACATCGACAGATACATGGTATACGGTACCACCATAGACTATTCTAGTTGTATCTTCGTTTGGTGCAGAATACTCGACAGCTCGAACCAAGACCTCAACAGGATTCTTGCCGGTCTTTATCGATATGATATCAAACGCGGTCTTGACAGTATTGAGAGCCTTGGTCTTTTTGCCAGACATGCGACCTGTATTCTTTGCATACTTTTTTCCAAAATGCATGATCTTATTCACGAGTCGCTCAACGATATTAACTTCAGCTTTGTTGAAACGCTTGAGAGCAGAACGGCCGTACGTATAAGGAAGAATCTGTTGTTTGAGAGATATTGCAGTCTTGAGACCTGGATCGTGTACATCAATCTTTGACGTATCCCATTTCCTAAACAGTAAAAGATTCTTTGTCTGAGCCAACTTTATCTCCTAGGCTTCTCCTTTTTACCAATCACCAACTCGTGTAGTGATGTACCATTTACTTTGAAGACCTTGAAACGGACGCCAGGTATATCACCCATGGCACCACCTTGTGTTGCCCCCATTCCTTGAATGTGAACTTCATCGTGTTCATCAATAAAGTTCATTGCACCGTCTCGTGGCAAGAATGCAGTTACAGTCTTGCCGTTCTTTATCAACTGAACACGAACACACTTGCGCACAGCAGAGTTTGGCTGCTTGGCAGCTATTCCAACCTTTTCTAAGACTATACCACGACCTTGTGGTGCGCCACCTAAAGGATCTGCCTTTTTATCTATACCCAGTTCACGACGTTTGTATGTAGATATTGCCCAGCGTCGTCGTTTCTTCTTTGTCGTTAAGACTCTACCTGCAAATAGACCTAGAGGAGACTTGCGCATATCTTACAACTCCAACGTAGGTCGTTCGGGGCTATTAATCATTACATAAGAGATATCAAAATATCGCTTTGCAAACAATCTCGCCTTCTCGGCATTCTTGCCATCACGACCAACAACTATACCTTTCTTTCTAGGGTCCACCATAACTATTGCCTGTTTTGAACCATCGCCTCGTTTATTTATTTTTACGTCTGTGATGTACTTGGAGTTGAGGATTGTCTTTAGAAACTTGGCAGGATCCTCATCAAACTCGACTAGTTCGATTTTACGTTTGATTGTATTTTGTAGTGATTTGATGGTGGTGCCACCTTTACCTATTGCCATCCCCATCTTGCCTGAATTAACTACAAAGATCACTCTCTCTTGTTTCTCATCTACGATACAGTCACGTGCCATAGTACCAACCACATTTTGAAATAGAGACATTAACCGTACTTGATCAGAGTCCAGCTTTATAGATTGTGTCATCAGATCGCCTTTTCGTCTCCATTTGTATATATCTCATTTAAACTAAAGATCATCTCTTTTCAGTATCCATGTCCTTGAGAATCGATTGTATGTTAGAGTTTGGAATCGATGTGAATGAGAGTGTAGAGATTCTAAATTGTAAGCCACATAGCCGACCTAGAGCTACTGAAGTTCCCGGAAACTTTACCAACGGTACATCTTTGTCTTTTGCACTAGTTTCAATCTTTTCAGACATGCTCTGCTCAATTGATCTAGACAGAACAATCAGGCTGGAATTATTTGACGAGTTGGAGACTTGTCTAGCACCAAAGATTAGCCTATCCTCTTTTACAGCATCCTTTAGAGCCTTTTCAAGTATCTTACTCATGTATGATCTCGATCCTCAGTATAGGGCTTTATAGGTTTATGTAAAAACACCATCTACGAGATATGTACAAATGTACCGAGTGTACCTTACCTTACATCGAGTACAGTAGAGATAGTTGATGCAATTGCAGTCGGTTTATCAAGAGAACGCCACACAAACGAGTCCACAGTGTATGATCCGGGTCTATCGGGTAGCCATGAGTGAGATACAGTGAGGGTCTGTTTGGGAGAGAATGTACCGGTTATCCATCCAAGCGATACAACGGTATCATTGCGACTGATCTGAATCAGATGCACAAAGTCTTGTGGACGATCTATAGTGTTGCGTACACTGCCTACAATCATAGTCTGTAAACCAGATGTAACATTATCGTCAACGACTACAGCCAAGTTCTCGATAGGCATGTTCACAATACCATAATGAGACGATACCTTGATCGACAGAACGTCAGACTTGCTATATGGTTCTGGTACAGTATAGTCATCATATTGGACGGTGATCTCGTCGCCGGGTACAACATACAATGTATTGTATTCAGACGAGTCTGATATCGGAATATCACCTACAAAAACTCCAGAACTTGGTGCAGTCTCAACTATATGTAGAGATACACCAGATGGATCAGAGTCAGAGTATATAGATATCTCGACTTGGTCAAGCGTCTCTGGATCGATATTCATATCTGGATCGATCACACGAACTGTATTATCGTCTAGATGTACTTGTCCGATATTCCATGATATCATAAATGACTCTGAGAGAATTACACCATCAGCAAACTCGAATGAGATGGTCACTGCAGAGTCACGATCAACTTGCAACAATCCATCGTTTGGTCCACTACCAAAAGTTCTAGGCGTGATATCAGGTGTACGATCACCATCGATGTCATGTGCGAATCCGCTAAGGATTATAGATCCTGTAAACACGCCACTGTTTGGATGAGTCTCGACAAGACGGTACTCGTCTAGAGAGTCTCGAGATGTAGATATTCTGATAGAATACTCTGGATCCCCTCCGATCGAGTCTATACCAAGCCTGTTTTCATTCCAACTAGGTGCAATGATCTTGAGATGAACCTTTTCTGTCCACGTGTATACACTCTTGTCTGTGATGATTGGTGCGTATGGATTATAATAGTCTGGAATCGATTGACCGTATCCGATCGGCATAACAGTCAAGACTAGTCCAAAGATCACTCCGCATGTAATACCAAATGCGACATGCAAACTAGACATGTGTACATGTATTCAAGATGTAGATTTAACATTTGGTAGTGATAGTGCTAAAATGTTGTCACCACGCAGCAGAATATTATTAAGAGATATAGGCTCGTCGCCAGTTATATCTTGGGCATCATCTAGCGTCAGATTCATGTGTATATCAAACTCTCTCAAGATACCTTGAATGGTCGTGTTGTTACGTAGCCGTAAAAGAACAACCTTGTTCTTGCTTGCCTTCATTACGGTTGGAATATCATTTACCATATCTATCTCTGTTTACATTATGACTATTTAGATATTGTCAAGAGAGGTTTTATGTAATCTAGGATGGAGATAAGATATGAAAGATCTAAACTAGATTAACAAAAACAAAGTTCTTGTAGATACTGGTATTTTGAACGATGATTTTCTATTGTTGTACCATCGATCAGAATCAGAATATTCCGAGTCTTACAACCTCACACCCTCGTGTCTTTTGGTACAGTTGCTAGAGTCCACCAGCGAGATTGGTGCCATCAGACATCGCAAATGTTCGTGTAAATTTTGGCGTCGAGTACAATCGACTCAAGCGGGGGCTCGGGAGGGATCTCAGTTAATGTTTGTGCGGATCTCTACAATTTACATGGGATCGCATTTCGCAAGACTTGTCCTAAAATGCCAAGTCTTGTACTTTTTCTGTAAAAATTCTATCCCACATAAATCGTACAGATCCAAAAATCATGCCTGCCTGTTATGACAACCTGATATCATACTGTAAGAGATACGAATGAGCTTTTCTAATGTTTGATGGTAATGGTTATTCATCATATCGTGAGAATATGGTTGTGCAGCCCTTTAAAGAATCTGAGTCTAAAAAGAGTTCTGACTCATGATACACTGCTGCTTCTATAATTAAATTCTTAAAATCAAGATCGTTTTCAATTATACCATATATGGTATCAGTTGCGTATTTGTCGTCATCGTGATCATGTACAACAACCAGGTTCATGTAAGTAGAAGCCGAGTTGTTTTCATAATACGCATATTTTATCATATCAACATTTTGAAATGATTCCACAATCGCATCTATCACTTGTTGAGAGAATTTTCTGCGGACAGGCTTTTTATTCGCCTTCATATTTTCTGTAACTATATCTCTAATGTCAGACATTAGATAATTCATGATAGATTTTATCTCTTTTTTATCTACATCATTTATGTAGTATTTTAATACCTTGACTATACTCTTCTCTATCTGCTTTAACGTCTTGTTTAACGCTTGCTGGTTTATTTTGTTTGGATCATATGGTTTTTTCATTGTGTTTTGTTTGATTTTACAGTATATAGTCTAGACGGCAATGTTTGTTATCTTGATAGGAGGCATAGTCAGGGGCAAACAAGCTTACGCTAGCCTCAATGACTTATCATGCTCAATATTTTACCACTCTCATAGGATCTCTACGGTTTACGTGAGAGAGTGGTTACAAAAACACTACAAGATTCTATAAGAGAAGATTAGGAAAAAAGTCTTGTGAAATGTCATCATACATAAATCGAAGAGATCTTGGGGCAGAACTGTCTGGTGAATAGATACAATCACACTTGTCTCATATACGCATATTTCAAACTATTGATCTATCAAATTCGTCGACTAGTCATTCAAACAATATCAAAACATAATGATTAACGCAGTATATCTCTTGGTATGATCTAGTGCTTTGAGACTTGCATGTATAGATCAACTGTTCCGCTGCCTATAGGAATATTGCTACCAACTATGACATTCTCTGTTATACCTTTGAGTTCTTCTGTCTCACCACCAAGTGCTGCGTGTGCGATGGTGGGAACGGTAATCTCAAACGCAGCTCTTGCAAGAACACTGTCCTTTTTACCTGCGATACCGTGTCTACCTATCTGCATCAGTGAACCACGAGAACACATCAGATCAGCTACCAACATGATATAACGATTATCGACCTCGAGACCTTGGTCTCGGAGTATGGTGTTTAGTTCACTGATCAATGCATTGCGTGCTGCCTCGATCCCAAGGGTATCTACAATCTCAGAGACGTTGTTTGTGATGACTCTTTTACGATCGACTCCATCTACTTTTAATGCATGTTTAACGTTTGAACCCGTAGTCTGTATAACCCACTCTTGATTTCGTTTAACTAGAGCTATACGCTCGACTTCAGAGACTCCCTTTACTATGGTCTTCTTGACCTTGTTTCGTAATGTAATGACAGTCTGTGGATCATACTCTTCGACGAATTCCAGCGTTAACAAGTTGTCCAAAATATTGATCTTGAACTTTTTGTTTGATGCAAGAGCAGCTTCGATATCGGCCATGGTACAACTCCTCTGATCTAGGTGTCTCTTATCAAAGGCCATCTTTATGTTTGTAGAGTCTGTTGTGATGTGGGGTTTTAGATCACTGATCTTTGTCTGTAAGATATTCTTGGCAACATTTATGGCGTCTTCACGAGAGTCTTTGATCTCGTCCTTGAGATGTATATCCATAGTAGGTGTTACCGGCTTTTTGCGTGCATCGACTAGTTCGATCAGTCTAGGCAGTCCAAGCGTTACGTTCCTCTCTTTGATTCCAGCAAAGTGAAAAGTCCTTAGAGTCATCTGTGTACCAGGCTCACCGAGAGACTGAGCAGTGACTATTCCAACTGCTTGTCCTGGCTCAACCTTGGCCTTGTTGTACAATAATAGTCCCTTCTTACATACAGCACTCACTCCATCACGGCTCAGTTTAGATTTAGCTAGCGCATTACGTACAGTCTCTGCGAGTTTGGGGTTGAACGTCTTTGTGTATTTTTTGACCAGAGACTCGATCTCTTCTTTGGTAGCTAGATCACCAGAATCGATGAGTTTTTGAGACTCTATGAGCCGATGAATGTTGAATGCCTCACCATGATCGCTCTTGGCTACATCGATTCCGTCTTCACCATAGAGGAACTGAATTATATGACCGTGCGGATCACGAACCGTTCCATCATACTCTAGTCGAATATGCTCTAGCGCGTTGATCAGACGACGCTGCATGTATCCACTCTGCTGTGTACGGACTGCAGTATCTACTAGACCTTCACGTCCGCCCATGGCATGAAAGAAGAACTCGATGGTAGAGAGACCTTCACGATAGTTTGATTTTACAAATCCATGTGCGTCTGGACTGTTGTCTTTTTCTTTAAAGTGTGACAAGACACGGTTATGGAATCCTTCATTGAGCCTATCTCCTCTACGAGACTGTTGACCGAGTGCACCTGCCATCTGACCTACATTCAACGAAGAGCCACGAGCTCCAGTGGTGGCCATGATCTTGCCAGCGTTGTTGTCGTCAAGAGAGTCGTTTGCAGTAGAGCCTGCCTTGTCTCTTGCCATACCAAGCTCTTTGAGGATATCTGCCTCTAGTGTCTCTCTTGGGCTCATTCCTGGTTTAGCTTGTAGTGTTCCGTTGTCATACTCGCGTATGAAACCAGATACGGTATCATAGGTATCTTTGATATCGTCGAGTATCTTTTGCTTGTCCTTGTCTGGAACTTCTAGATCACCATATCCATAACTGAATCCATAGTGCGTGATGAACTGCTTTACGATGATCAGTATAGAGTTTAGGAACTTTTTACCCGTCTCGTTTCCATAGTCTTTAGTAATACGGTGTAGTACACTCTCTGGCTCTTCAGCGCCTATCGATGTCTTGTCTATTACTCCACTGATCAGTTCACCGTTCTTGATGACTACATCGTTCTGAGCTCCGCCTGTTCCTTTGGACCACTTTGACGTTATGGTATAGTTAAAGTCCTTGGGAAGAAATAGTGAAAAGAGTTGTTTGCCTGTATATGCAGGTCCGTCTTTGTTCTTGGTTGCAGGAGATGGAAGTGTGCCCGTATATCCACCAAGCATGGCAAGGTTTGAAAACTCTAGTTTCGAGAGCACTGTACCGTCTTTGGTTAATAGATATGCACCGGTTACAAAGTCACGTAGTGCGCCGATTATGGGACCACCGTATCTAGGTGATATTAGTTGGTCTTGGACACGCATCAATAGAATGGCTTCGGCACGAGCCTCTTCTGATTGTGGCACATGTAGATTCATCTCATCGCCATCAAAGTCTGCATTATACGGAGGGCATACAGATGGATGTAGTCTAAATGTCTTGCCAGGCAGCACCTTGACATAGTGTGCCATGATAGACATCTGGTGTAGTGATGGTTGACGATTAAACATGACGATATCACCGTCTGCTAAGTGCCTCTCTACGTGATATCCGATCTCGAGTGTCTCTGCAATTACAGAGCGATCCTCAACAAAGTCTAGTCGGATCTTGACACCATCGGGTCGTACTATATAGTTGACTCCTGGAAATGTGTGTGGTCCATTTATGACAAACTCTCGCATACGTTTGATGTTCCACTCGGTGACGATCTCTGGGATCGTGAGCTTCATGGCGACGGTCTCAGGTACACCAACCTCTGAGAGATCTAGATTTGGGTCAGGAGATATCACAGTTCTGCTAGAAAAGTCGACACGCTTGCCAGATAGCGATCCACGAAATCGACCCTCCTTTCCTTTGAGTCTCTGAGTAAGAGTCTTGAGAGGTCTACCAGAGCGGTGATGTGCTTGAGGAATACCAGACACCTCGTTGTCAAAGTATGTTGTGGTGTGATACTGTAATAGATCTACTAAATCTTGAACTATGAGTGGTGGAGTCCCTGCCTCTTTTGACTCTTTGAGTCGTTGGTTTACACGAATGATATCAACCATCTTGTGTGTCAGATCATCCTCTGAGCGGATACCGGTCTCGAGTATTATCGATGGTCTGACCGTTACAGGTGGGACAGGTAACACTTGAAGTATAAACCACTCTGGACGAGCCGTAGTGGGCTCATAGTTCAAGAGAGAGAGATCTTGATCTAGGATCTGTTCAAAGCGTTCTCGTATTGTAATTGGAAGTAGACGATGTTCGCCGATCTCGGTCTTTTCTATAAAGATGGTAGGCTTGATGAATATCAGATCATATTGAGCCTTGCCGCAGTGAGGACACTCTTTGGCCTTTTTGGCAGCATCAATGATCTCGTCAGGGATTTGTCTCTTTGATAGTACAGTGTATGCAGCATCTCTGGATTTGATGTCCTTGTATCTATCTAGATCTTCTTGAGGAACTTTGAGTCGTGCACAAGAACGACATGTAGACTGTAATAGTTTGTAGATATTGTCAATGAATGCAATGTGTAGTACTGGTTCGGCTAGTTCGATATGACCAAAGTGACCTGGGCAACGCGCAGCTGTATTTCCACATGTGAGACATTTTTGTCCTGGTTCTAGTGTACCTAGCCTGCCATCCATGAGTCCGCCTTGTACTGGAGCTCCATCCTCATCGTATGTCTCAGGTGCAGTGATCTCTGCTACCGAGTAACGTCGGATCTCATCTGGAGACCAGACAGAAAACTTGATGCCAGAGATGGACTTTACAGTTTGTAGCGACATTATATCTTCTCCTTTATCAAGAGTCTTGGTGCAACGTTGAGACTCTGCATCTCTTGTAGTAATAGTTTGAATGCATATGCAACAGATACAGATGATATCTTTGCTTTATCTCCACATACACGACATAGATACTTGCGTTGTTTAGCATCATAGTATGCTACTAGACCACATCTCTCACATGCGTATACATCAGATTTGTCAGACTCGTCCAAGAGTCTGTCTTTTAATATCATCGAGGCACCGTACGCAATGAGACAGTCTCGCTCCATCTCACCAAATCGTAGACCACCACCACGTGCTCGTCCTTCAGTAGGTTGTTTTGTGAGCATCTGAACTTGACCACGTGCTCTAGCATGAATCTTGTCAGCTACCATATGATGCAGTTTCTGATAATATACCACACCTATAAAGACCTCTACTGGGAACGGTTTGCCGGTTCGACCATCATACATCATCTCTTTACCAGAGTACTCGAATCCATGAGCATCCATGACTTTACGAACTATGTCCATCTTTTCACCAACAAATGCAGAACCATCGAATCTAGAGCCACGTAGAGCTGCTGCCTTACCACAAATAGACTCCATCATCATTCCAACCGTCATTCTAGATGGAAATGCGTGTGGGTTGATCAAGACATCAGGTGAGATGCCACTAGCTGTATACGGAAGATCTTCGTTCTTGGCCAACATACCCAAGACACCCTTTTGTCCGTGACGTGATGCAAATTTATCACCTATCTCTGGTACGCGCATATCTCGAACTCGTATCTTGTACATCTTGCCACCCTCACTCGACTGGGTCATGACAACCGTATCAACCACACCAGATTCAGATGGTCTAACTCCTATCGAGGTGTCACGTCTGTATGGACCTCCAGTAGGCTCAAACTCGCGATACTCTTCCATAAATCGTGGCGGGCTAGTCTTGCCGATCAGAATGTCGCCACCTTTGACGACTGCCTCTGCAGCTATTACGCCGTCCTCTTCTAATAGCCTATATGCTCGCTCGCCCTTGTATCCACGAATATTACTATCTGCGTTTGGTATTACAAAGTCGTCACGAGCGCCACCAGGATATTGCTTGGACTCGGCATCATATATGCGAAAGAAGAATGTACGTCCAAGACCGCGATCAACTGCTGCTTGACTTAATACAATTGCGTCCTCGATATTGTATCCATCAAATGGCAGTACAGCAACCACACAGTTTTGTCCAGCAGGTCGATCCTCTAGTCCCAAGAGACCCATAGCTTTTGTGTTAACTATAGGAGTTTGAGGATACAGCATAAAGTGTTGTCTAACATAGGTACTGGTATTCATCATCGGTGTAGAGAATCCAAGACTCTGTTTGGCCATTGCAGACTCGTATGTATTTCGAGGAGACTGGTTGTGTTCAGGATATGGAATGATCGATGCGCCAGCACCAAGTATAGCGGGTGGGAATACCTCAAGATGTGTATATCCACGTGTGACTTTGTCGTCCAGAGTCACATGACAGTTCTCTTCTTCGTTGGCATCGATCAACTCGAGTACACCCATTCGCAAGAGATCATGCCAAGCCAAGACCTTTTGTGATATCTTTACCAACATATCTGAACTGAGTAGAGATTTGTTGTCTTTGATCCGTATCAGAGGTCGGAGCACACGACCAGCGTTGCAGTTTACGTATAGTCGCCTAGTAGACTCTTTCGTATCAGATTCATGAAAAGACACTCCCACATGTGCGTTAATCTTGGCGCTGCGTCTCTGATCACGTAGTCTCTCTGCAAGTTCTTGGCCATCTTGATGATAACCTATCAGACGACCGTCGACAAATATACGAGCTCCTTTCTCTTTGAGTTCATCTGTGAGTTTCTCTTCGTCAAGAAAGTAAACTGTTCCTAGATCGTACAGTTTCTCGACTATCTCTTCTGAGGGTACGTTCACAGATATAATACCAGACAATGCAATGTTCTTTACTAGACCACAGTTGGATCCCTCTGGCGTCTCACTTGGACATATACGTCCAAAGTGAGTTGCGTGAAGGTCTCGTGCCTCAAAGTTTGGTTGAGTTCGACTTAGTGGTGATTGTATCCTTCTCAGGTGAGAGATTGTAGATAGATAGTTTGTACGATCCAATAGTTGTGTGACACCCACACGACCACGACCCCAGTTACCAGTAGCTATTGCGTTGTTTAGTTTATCAGATATGATTCCTGGTCGTATTGCTGCAGATACAGCAGGCAGTCCCCGTTTTTGGCCTGTACGTTCTAGTTGATACTTCATGTCTCGTACGAGGTTTCTAAATGCCGTTCTAAAGAGATCAGCCAACATCTGACCTGCAAACTTTATCACCTTATTTCCATAGTGGTCTTTATCGTCAGGATCGATCCATCCTAGTTTCAGCTCTAACAGTTTACATGTGGCTTCGCCAAGAAACTGTGCCTTTACCTTTCGGTCCTCTGAACGTTTACCTAGATGTGGCAACAGACTCCAGTCTAGGAGAGTCTCTGCACGTTTTATCTGAAACTCTTCCAACATTCCTGGTGCGATACGTTTGCTGATGTACACTAGAGCGTCTTTAGAGGTTGACACATCACTGGTCTTGTCGAAAGAGTCGTCAAGCTCATCTTGGATCTTTCCAACTAGAGAGACAGCAGATGCGATATCTCGATCAGACTCTAGACCCAGAGCACGCATCAATGTAATAGCAGGTATAGCGACCGGCGAACCTGGAATGTTTGCTGTGATCAGTCCATCGTTCTTCATGACTAGTTCAAGTTTTGCGCGGTATCCAACTATCGAAGAGTATACCTTGGCCTTGTAGACGGGATTGTTGCTAACCATCTCTTTATCTACAATTATCTTGTTGTACGAGAGATCTTCCAATCCAACTATTACTCGTTCTGAACCGTTGATGATAAAGTAACCACCAGGATCATTTGGATCTTCACCGTGTTCGATTAATTTTTGATTCGAAAAGTTGTTCAACATACATGCCTTTGATTTTATCATAACTGGAATATCGCCTATACGGACAGACTTGGACTCGAGTACCTTGCCATCCTCTATAACGCTTATATCCATATTTACTGGGGCAGAGTAGGAGACGTTTCTCAACCTAGCTTCAGCTGGAGTTATTTGGGTAATAGAACCGTCTAGTTCCATCATTACCGGTTTACCAAGTTTTGCTTTACCTAGGTGAATCTTGTACGGATACTCGGCGTTCTCGATCTCTATCTGTCCTGCTTCATTTATGATATCTTGGAGACCTCGATCTAGAAACTCGTCAAAAGAGTTCAAGTGTTGGCGTGCTATGCCTTCACGTTTTAGGATATCTTGTATTATAGGCCATCGTACCGTAGGATCAGACATTATTTCTCCACCACATACCCATAGTAGCTCGTACCAGCTACCATTACTGGACCATACTTCAAGGCTTCTTCGGCTCCTCCACCACATACCTATAGTAGTAGCTCGTACCAGCAGTAGGGCTATCTCTAGTGATCTTTATCATATCACCTGGTTTGACACCAAGTGTCACGATTGCTGGATCGGTACTAAAGATTAATGGTAACTCTGTGGGCTTGCAGTTGTACTTTATCAAGATCTCTTCAGCCTCACCTTTGGTGATTATCTCGTGTTTGGGAACATAATAGTGATCTGGTACATATATCTGATCCTTCTTTATCGCCATCTAGATCACCTTCACCATACTCGACGTTAGGTGTTGAAAAAATATACACAAACTGTCCATTTTGCAAATTGAGGTCAATATATATGTAATCTGAGACATTTAGTTGTGTTTATTTTTTGTATTTTGTCAAAAAAATTTTTCACAACCTTAAATAGTAGAATTTAGAGCCTAAAAACAATGAAGACTCATCTATCGGTGTTTGCCATGACGGCAATTTTGATTGTAGGGATTGGTACTGCACCAGCATTTGGACAGATAGTAGCGGGAGCGATCGATGTCTCTACAGATAAAGAGTCGTATACAACAGGCGACACTATTGTTGTGAGTGGAACTATACGAGACGATCTTGGTACAGATATAACGATGAGGATTATTGCACCTAACGGAAACGTTGTTGCTGTACAGCAGATCACACCAAAAGTAGACAAGACATATGAGACAGAGGTTGTGATAGGCGGTATCTTCAAGTTTACTGGAGAATACACTGTAAGGGTAACATATGCAAGTGAAAACCGTGTGGCCGCGTCTATGTTCAACGTAGAGGTAAAAGCCATGGAAGAACCAACTGTTCCTGTAGTCGATATTGAGACTTGGGAGATAGAAGGTACAGATGATCTCATACAGTATAGTATTACTGGTGGAACAGTGAAGAGTATTGTTCCTGATCCAGAATCAATGTCTCTGCGCATAATGATTGAAGCAACAGATGATGGAACGTTGACCATAACCATACCACGGACCATACTAGAAGCAGATGAAAAAGGAGTATTCATCCTAGTTGATGATGAAGAGATGAACGACTTTGGTATAGATACAACTGATGAATATCGAAAGATCACAATCGACTTCCCACAAGGAACAGAGATGATTGTGATAATCGGTACTTGGGTAATTCCTGAATTTGGTGTAATTGCAGCAATGATTCTTGCAATAGCAATCATATCTGTAATCGCAATCTCTGCAAGATCACGACTTAGCATTATCCCACGATACTAAGTTTCAACTTTTTTTTCATTCTTTTTGTTTTGGTACTATGCGTTCGTCACAACACATGTCAACTCAAGTATATCGAATTGCCTAAAATCGAGATAGTACTAACTCATCTAGTTTGAGAGTGGGATCGTGATAGTTTTTGAAATTCGTATTGGATGGTTGCATCTGTCACATTGGGGTTTCAAAATGTACGCTATAATATGTAACATAGAATTTGGCAAGATCACAGCTTTTCGCGAAGGGTCTTGTCAATGCTTTGAAGAGTTATTGCAATTGTATCTAATTTGTTATCAATTGTATCTAATTTGTTATCAATAGATTCAAGCTTGTCATCAATTGTGTCTAGTTTGTTGTCAACAGATCCAAGCTTGTCCAAGATCATTCTATTAGTGACTTTGAGATCGTCTATGCCATGGTATATCTTTTCTGAAATCTGTTTTGTGGCATACATCATATACAATCCTACACTACCACTACTCATAAGTGCTACCCCTGTAGCTGTGAGATTAAAATCAAATGGCGATGTTTCAAACAATTCCAGAGATGCCATTGTAGCACCTACAACAAACAAGATAGACAGACCAACTCGTTTGACAATCAATACAATTCACATTCAAGCAACTTTCCATACTCCGAGACTGACTTTAAAAGCTTTGGTTATCAGCGATATCTAGATCGAATTAAATATTTAGTAATATGCATATCGATATGCTCGCTGCAGAGTAACGTGTAATTGCTGTAATCAATAATTTTAGCATCATGTTAGAGTCGGTACTAGTTGTATCAGAGGATCTTTACGGTTTACTTTGGATGGAATTGTTACGTAAAAAACACTACAAGATTCTATAAGAGAAAATTAGGAAAAAAGCCTTGCGAAAAGTCATCCCATGTAAATCAAAGAGATCCGTATAGCGAAATTGCAGAATCGCCAAAAAATATACACACATAAATAACAATAATCTAGCACAAACAGAATGAACGTCTGGTCGATCGTAGCAATGTTGGTTGCTATATCACTGATCTCAGTAGGGGTAGTTCAGCAGACCACCTTTGCTCAAGAAGCTGGAATGGCTATGCGAGCCACATCTGATGAAGGATCAGATACCATCTCAATAATGGGCAAGACGTTCTTGAGAACTACAGACATTGCATTCAAAGTCACAGCGCCTAATGGTGTCAATGTTGTAGAAATTGGACAAGTATCTCCAGATACAAACGGAGAGTTTGCTCTAGATATCAAGACCAATTTGTGGAAACAGTCTGGCTATTATACAGTTCTCGCAAGGCAGGACAATTCTGCATTTCATACTCTAAAACTAGAAGTCGAAGTGATCGATGGCATCACGAGACAGACAGATGAGCGAGCAACCAATCTATCTACAGATATCTTTGCAGACGCAGACATACTAGAGGAGATGGGATTAGAACTCTATCCGATAATGGTAGAGGTTGGAACTACAGAGTTTGAGGTTATGGGGAGAACTGACAGGGTCGAACAAGATGTAACAATCATAATTACATCACCAGGATTTGGAAATAGAGTCACAGCTGCTCAAGTTGTCCCAGATCAAGATGGAGAGTTTGTTGCAAACATATCTGTAAAAGGACCATTATGGAAAGAGGATGGCAACTATACGGTAACTGCACAACAGGGCTCAGACCCAGAGTATACTGACTCGACTCAGATAGAGATACTAGATGGCGTAATAGTTCCAGAGTTTGGTGCCATTGCAATGCTGATACTAGCTGTTGCAATCATCTCGATGATTATAGTATCCGCAAGATCTAGACTTGGTATCATTCCAAAATACTAGATAATTTTTAGAAAGGGAAACATAAAAAGATAGACTAGTCATTATTGCAGTATATGAAACTTGGAATAATCTGTATGATACTAGCAGTATCAGTAACAGTCGCATCAGCACAAGAGTCGACAGTAACGATAGATACTAATACGGATACTTATCTAAGAGGCGATACGATCATTGTATTTGGAAATGTCTCAACGATCTTGCAAGGAACAGCTGTTGTGATTCAGATCAGTCATCAGGGCGCAATAATCGATGTTGCGCAGGTTGATGTGGCAGATGTTGGTTCCTTCTTTAAGACGTTCATTGCAGGTTGTTTAGAGTGTCCAAACGATAAATGGGTAAATGTTGGTACATATGATATCAAAGCATCATATGGAGAAGGAAATGTTGTAGAGACACAGATAGAGTACATCAAAGAGATCCCAATAATAGAGAATAGTGACAATATTGAAGTAGATGCAGGCAGTCATGGAACATTCGATGTTGGATACGAGATGACTGGAGGAGATGTAATAGCTATCAGAGTCGATATGGATATTTTAGGACTGGTAGTAGACATAGATGCAAAAGAGTCTGGAAGTGTAACCTTGGAGATGCCAAGAGACTATATCGGCGCACAAGAGGGCGATGATGATATTGACTTTATTGTACTGATCGACGACAATCCAATAGATCATATAGAAAGTGAAGGTGTCAACACTAGAAAGGTTACGATGGATACGATACCCGGCAACTCACAGATCAAGATAATCGGCACATATGTGGTACCAGAGTTTGGAACTATACTGTTCATTATGGTAGTTGCTATTGGCAGTTTGGTTGCTATGCGATATCTGCCTATGCAAAAGAGTATTTCTCTTTGAGTGGCGAGACCGCACGTAACTCTTGTACAACTCGTTTCAATGTATCGACTGTGCGATGGATCTCAGATATGGTGTTCTGTACTCCGATCGATATACGTAGTGAACCAGTTATCTGTTCATGCGATAGTCCCATCGCAGATAGAACATGAGACTCTCTCTGCGTGTATACGGAACATGCAGAACCTGTAGATGCCGCAATCCCATTTTCGTCTAACTTGATCAATAGGTCTTCACCTGAAACACCAAGGAATGTAAAGTGTACATTGTTTGGTAGCCTAGAGTCTAGATCGCCGTTGATGTACACATATGGGATCTCGGAGGTGACCCGTTGTATCAGTGTGTCATGTAGTCTTTTGAATAGCGTTACGTTAGAGTTGAGATTATCCCTCGCGATCTCACACGCTTTGCCAAACCCAACAATGCTAGCAACATTCTCTGTACCAGAACGCATTCCACTCTCTTGACCACCACCCAATATGAGAGGAGATATATCGATACCGTCTCGTATGTATAAAGCACCAACTCCTTTGGGACCATTGATCTTGTGAGATGATATCGACAAGAGATCTAGATCTAGTTTTACAACATCTATCGGTACCTTACCTACAGCTTGGACGGCATCTGTATGAAATAGGATATCATGTTTACGACATGTGGCAGCTAGTTTTGCGATATCTTGTATGGTACCTACCTCGTTGTTTGCAAACATTATCGATACAAGTTTAGTATTTGGTCTGATGTGATCTACAAGCGAGTCCAGAGTTATCATACCGGTACTGGTCACAGGTAAATATGACACTTGATATCCCTGTGACTCTAATAGTTTGCATGGCTCCAAGACAGCATCATGTTCGATCGAAGAGACCACAACATGACAGTCAGGATACTGGTCAACTATACGCAATGCAGTATTATTTGACTCTGTTCCACCAGAGGTGAATACGATTGTATTTGGATCTGCGTTGATCAGAGATGCGATTTGTCGCCTCGCATATTCTACAGCTCTCTTGGACTGTCTGCCGTATCTATGGATCGATGATGGATTTCCATACTGCTCTCGCAGAAAAGGCAGCATTGCAGCTAGTACGTCATCATGTATTATGCTAGATGCCGCATTGTCTAGATAGATCAATCTGTTATCACGTTAATCTTTCCTGGACTATATCCGGTTTGGTCTATCTCTGCTGATCGGAAACCGATTGTAGCTAGCTTGTCGTATAGTATCGAGACTTGAGCAAGATCTAGATCATCGATCATCTCTGGTTCGATCTCTATCTTTGCGTGACCCGCCATGTCTCGTACACGAACCTGTCGTGAACCAAGTAGTTGTTTTACCATCTGTTCACCAACCTCGACTCTTGCTAGTCTTGCAGCAGTGACACGTTGACCCCAAGGAATTCTAGATGCGAGACAAGAGTTTGACGGACGGTCATATACCGAGAGTCCAGCTCTTTTTGCACACTCGCGTACATCATACTTGGACATCTCTAGTTCTACTAGAGGACTCGATACTCCTCTTGCACGAAGAGCCGATATTCCAGGTCGATAGTCTCCTAGATCATCGATGTTTGTTCCATCTACAATAGTGGCAATGTTGTACTCTGCAGCAAGTTTGACTAGATGATCACCTAGTTCTGTTCTGCAATGATAGCAACGCTCTTGGTCATTTTTGACAAACGCTTCATTCTCTAGTTCGTTGTATTGTATTATTACATGAGGTATACCAATCTCTGCTGCGACATGCTTTGCAGATCCAAGTTCGTCAGCAGAGAGGGTCTTATAGTCAGCAGTCACTGCCATTGCAGCATCGCCCAGTTTGGTATATGCAGCATATGCAACAAGACTGCTATCTACACCACCAGATAACGAGACCATTACATTTGATCTAGAATCAAACCATGCCACCAGTTGTTCAAGTTTGGTCAAGTGTCTCGATCTCCTTTCTGATTTGATACTCTGTATCTTTAATAGATTTAGCAAGTTTGGTGGATATGTCTAGTAGATCGTCAAACTCGATCTTGAACGTCTCTCTTCCATTAAAAGACGATCTCTTGTATCTAACAGTAAATCTTTGATCACATATGACTATCTCGGCGGTATGATTCGTTCTGGGTACCACAACTCGATCAACATGCGATACTCGTACTCCTAATGTACCGGTCTCAGATACCAGAGTGTCCACAAGAGTATCAGAGAGATGATGATCACAGATTACTGATATCAGTATAGTTGGTCTAGACTTTTTTGTGATACCACTATACATAGAGACGTCGCGTGCACCATCTTTTAAGAGTCGATCAACTAGACTACCTAGAATCTCACTCGATACATCATCTACGTTGGTCTCGAGAATAGATATACTATCAGAGCTGTGATTGGTGCCACGAACCATCTTGAGAACATTTGCAAAGGTTTTGTGATCTCGCTGTCCAGCACCATACCCAATAGACGTAACTTGGAGTTGAGGATAGAACTGGATCGGTCTTGCAATACAAGAGAGTATTGCAGCTCCAGTTGGTGTTGCAAGCTCGTCAGAGACACTAGCTCCATGTATGTACATTCCAGTATCTTTAAAGATCTCTAGTACAGCACTAGATGGATTGGACATTGTACCGTGTGAGAAATTAAATGTTCCACCACCTACACATACAGGCATACATAGTATATCATCATCAAACAGATCTAGATCATCTAGAGCTATTGCTGTTCCAACTATATCGATCAATGTATCGATGCTTGCCGTCTCGTGTAGATGTACTTTATCTGCATCGATACCGTGAACTGTGGCTTCTGCAGATATCAAGGTATCTATACAAGATCGTGTAAATGATTTAGCCTTTGATGAGAGATGTAGTGAATCAGCTGCATCGAGAATCGATTTTCGTATATCAGTAACGCTGTACATGTCAGACTCTATCTCTAGATTAAGACTAGTAGATCTTATTCCATTCTTTATAGTATCTACAAAGGAGATGTGTTTGAGTGATGACTCGACATTGCATGATCTTATTCCAGATATGATCTTTTCTCGATCAGCACCTAGATCTACCAAACATGATAAAATCATATCACCGGAGACTCCTGCCACTTGAGGATCTATTACCAGCACCATTGTCTAACAAGATAACAAAATAAATATAAATTCGTCTGATTGATTTGAGTATTGGTCCTGTTTTTTATATTCTAACTCGGCAACACTCTTTGAATTTTGAGAAGTTGTCTTTGACAGTATTTAGTCTCGGCATAGATATCTAAATTCGATAACTTTGATTTACTATATCCATCTGCAATCTTGAGATACAAGCGAATTTTTCTAATCGTCAACGATAATTAGTTAGGTGGACAATCGTGGGAACAGAGTTGTAGTGCCCTTTAAAGAATCTGAGTCTAAAAAGAGTTCTGACTCATGATGCACTGCTGCTTCTATAATTAAATTCTTAAAATCAAGATCGTTTTCAATTATACCATATATGGTATCAGTTGCGTATTTGTCGTCATCGTGATCATGTATAACAGCCATGTTCATGTAAGTGGAAGCCGAGTTGTTTTCATAATACGCATATTTTATAATACCAACATCTTGAAATGCTTTTACAATTGCGTTCTCTACTAGTTCAGAGAACTTTTTACTGACTAGCTTTTGATTAGCTTGCATATTCTCCGTCACTATACCTCTAATGTCAGACATTAGATAATTCATGATGGATTTTATCTCTTCCTTGTCTGCGTTGTGTATATAGTATTTTAGTACCTTGACTATGCTCTTCTCTATCTGCTTTAACGTCTTGTTTAACGCTTGCTAGTTTACTTTGGCTTTTTCATTATGTCTTGTTTGATCTTATGGTATATGGTACCGGTATGGTATATGGTATAGCACATGATATTAGCATAATGGTAATGTTTGTCATCCCAATAGGCGTTAGTCAATAAATCAGATCCCAAACCCACAGGATATCATACTTTCCATTCGTAAAGTACTTGTCAGAGATCTAGTATTTCAAAATGAACATCTAGTATCAAAGTAAAATGATGTCTAGTATCTCGGAATGATTCCAAGTCTAGATCTTGCAGACACTATAATCATCGAGATGATTGCAACAGCTAGTATCAGCATTGCAATGGCACCAAACTCTGGAATTACCCAAGTGCCGATTATCTCAATCGTCTCTGATCCTACAGTAAACATGACGGTGACGTCGTTGTCATCGATGACATAGTCATCTGCCTCTTGACCATCAACTAGTGCCATAAGAATTCCGGTTTGAACTTCGGTTGATGGAGATATCGTAAATACACCATCATCGTGAGCGTCAATGTTAACCACAATAGACTTTGCGTCAACATTGATCATTGCGCTTGTTACAGTACCACCTGTTATCGTATACGGGATACACTCACCACTTGCTTTGAGCTCGTTTGCAGAACATTCACGTGGTTCAGTTGGAGATATGGGTTGTGGAGTCGTGCCGGGCAGTGCTTCACCACCAGTCAGTGTTACACGTAGACTATTCTGTGCACTGCCATATGATACCTTTATGATGTATAGACCATCATACTTCCATAGTGAACCTGCTGTATTCAGTACAGTACGAAAACTCTTGTCACCTGCAACTCCTATTTGGTCTATAGTAACGATAGAATTGAGTGGATTGTATACAGTCACGATTACAGGAGCGCCAAACTCTACATTCGATACTTGACCAGACACTACAATCTCACTCTCATGATCGTATACCATCTTGTCTACAGAGACAGATAATGGTAGATCACGAAGTAGATTTGCTTCTGCAATCATCCTTGCCTCTTCTGGTGTACATTGTATACATGTCATATCATCAGTAGAAAGAGGATCTGAGACGGTCATCTCTGTGTCCTGTTGCGCATAAGCATCTATTGTTAAAAATGGTATAATTGCAAATAGAGCTAACACACAGTAGCTTTTCATACACAACCCTCTTTTTATGGCATATTATAAGTATATCGTATTTGGTATGACATTCAGCATACGATACATAGATCATGAATTCAGATTATACGATTAGATTTAATTAATGACACACAGATAAAAAACCTAATGATTACAATAGTGGGATCAGGAAAGGTGGGAGGAGATGCTGCACTCTTTTCTGCACTAAAACAACTTGATGATCAGATACTATTGCTAGATGTAGTTGAGGGTCTTCCACAAGGCGAGGCCATGGACATCAATCACATGTTGTCAGAACAGGGAATAGATGTAGAGGTCAAGGGATCAAACGACTTTGCAGATATGCGTGGATCTGATATAGTTGTCGTGGTTGCAGGGTCTGGAAGAAGACCAGGTATGACTAGGATGGATCTCTTGAAAAAGAATGCAACAATAGTAAAAGGCATAACACTACAGATCAAAGAGTATGCTTCAGACTCGATCATAGTACCGGTAACAAACCCACTAGATCCAATGTCGTATATTGTTCAAAGGGTATCAGGCTTTGACAGATCCAGAGTCATAGGTATGGGAGGAATGTTGGATCTATCAAGATTTAGACAGTTTATTCATGAAGCTACAGGTTACTCTCGTGACGCAATTCGAGCTCTAGTTATTGGCGAACATGGTGAAGAGATGTTGCCACTTGCAAGATTTGCGTCTGTGTCAGGTATACCGTTACCATCACTACTCTCAAGTGCAGAGATGAACGACTTGGTAACAAAGACAAAACATGTCGCAGCCAAAGTTATAGAACTAAAGGGTGCAACGGTTCATGCTCCCGGTAATGCAATATCATCTATACTTGCTGCCATAAAACAAGACAGAGATCAAGTAATTCCAGTATCGACGTTTCTGGATGGAGAGTATGGATACAATGACGTATCAATAGGAGTTCCAGCTGTCGTTGGCAAAGATGGCATCTCAAAGATAGTCGAGTTGGATCTCAACTCGGATGAGAGAGAGTCGTTTGCCAAAGCTATTCAAAATGTAAAGTCTGCAATATCTGGAATTGATATCTAGATATTTTGGTAATTATTATCTAATAGTGAATTATACATCATACAATGGATACGGATCGTGACATAGCACTAGACGCATTGTATCAGATCGAAGAGATTGCCAAGATTGCCAAGGTCGACGTCAATAGAAGATCAAGGCGAGGCATTCCAGAGGTCATATATGCAGAGACCAAGAGACTATCTGAGATCAAATCCATAATTCAGGTTATGATCAAGCATAAAGAACCAGTACTGATATCTAGAATTCAAGATAGAGACTATACAAAGATCATGTCCTTTGCAAAACAGCTCGGGCTCAAAGTTAGATCAGGTAGAAACTCATCCACCTTGTTGCTATATCACAATACGATACAGTACGACAAGGGCCGAGTGGGAATTCTTTGTGCAGGAACATCAGATGTTGGTGTTGCTGAAGAATCAAGACTGATGTGCGAGAGTATGGGATGTAGATGCATCACGAGTTATGATGTCGGCGTTGCAGGAATTCAAAGAATATTTCCCGAATTGGAAAAGATGGTAAAATCAAACATAGATTGTTTGATCGTAGTAGCCGGGATGGAGGGTGCACTAGCAACGGTAGTATCTAGTTTGGTAGATATTCCAGTTATCGGAGTGCCGACATCAGTAGGATACGGATTTGGGCAAAAAGGCGTTGCGGCACTCGCCTCTATGCTCCAAAGCTGTGCACTAGGCCTAGCTGTAGTAAATATCGATGGCGGTATTGCAGCAGGTGGTATTGCGGCCAATATTGCAAATCGTGCAAGACGACGTAAAGACAAGTGATCATCGTTGATTCAACTTGTCTTAAATGAAAATTATTTCACATATAACGAGAAAAGCAGTAAGAGATAAAGTTGAATGAGTAGATAGCGTCACAATACAAGACAGACACAAGTTCAATCACCATAGCAAGCAGAATGAAGTGGGGTCAAGACAAGTTTATCAAATATAGCACATGTCAAGACTGGTTTGGCTCCAAAACAACACAAGGCCAGAAGACAAAAAACCAACTGCCAAAGAGATCAGAATAGTCAAAATGCATGACATTGATCCACAAAATGTAATTCATCTTTGAAAGAACATTGCAAACATAAAATCGTCCACATATTTGTAGTGGATAGTCCGTAAACTAATTGTAAGAGAGATTCTTTGGGGCATTTGAAAATGATGCTAGACACTAAACTTGAGTGGATGAACATATTGAATACCATAGTGAAATAGCACGTTTTGTACTCGATATGAAAACTGACGAGACGTATCTCAAAGCGTTTAGAATAAAATTGGCTAATGCCAAAGTTAGACAAGACTTTGAATGGACAGACCAGAATTCTGAAAGTGTGAAATAGTTTTCATTCAAGACAGTGTCGCAAAATCTCGTAAATGATATATACAATGATTGGGGCACAACTGTAGTTGGCTGGCAAACGAATTGTACTTACAGCAGATAGAAGCCTGATGACAAATTATCGAGGAAACTTTTTGTACGGGTTTATAGCGTGTGGTCCATACGAGGTTTTGCCAGAGTGGGTATTTGATAAAGTATTCTGTCCATCGGTTGAGACAGACAAGACGACAGGAGAGGTAAAGGTAGCTCAAGTTGGACTCAGACGAGTCGAGAGTTCATTGATACAAGGTGGGTATAGACGCGAGGATGTATTTATGGCACATCCTGAACAGCTCGCCAAGTCCATAGGCCCAGACACAAAGGTTGTAGGAATTAACGTAATGGATCCTCTAGGGATGGCTCCAGTTACGACAACAATGTCGCCTGAAAAGCTGTCCTATGTTGCAATGAAGTTCAAAAAGATGTGTGCTAGCATAATTCAACTCAAGAAAAAGTATGATTTCAAAGTAGTTGTTGGTGGAAACGGTGCTTGGGAGCTAGCCAAGTCAGATAGAATGAAGATTCATGGTATCGATACGGTTGTGGTAGGAGAGGCAGACGAGTTGGCAATAGATCTCTTTGAAGATTTAGAGCGAGGTGATGCACCAGAGATGATGCATTGTTTTGTTAGAAATCTAGAAAATATTCCCATAATCGAGGGTCCTACAATAAACTCTTTGATAGAAGCCATGCGCGGTTGTGGACGAGGTTGTGACTTTTGCGATGTCAACAAGCGCTCAAAGAAAGATCTACCACTAGAACGACTCCAACAAGAAGCAAAGATCAATTTGAAATATGGATTCGATTCGATATGGCTACACTCAGATGAGATGTTACTTTATGGTTGTGATAATCGAGACTTTATTCCAAATCGTGACGCAATAACGGATCTCTGGAAAGGACTCAAGGGACTGGGCGCAAACTTTGTAGGTACCACACACATGACATTCTCTGCAGTAGCAGCAGATCCTGATCTAATGAAACAGATATCACATATCAACAGACAACATGAGACTGGTAGATGGTTGGCAACGAATCTAGGAATCGAGACTGTTGCTCCCGACATGGTAAAGAAACATCTTGGCGTCAAGACGAAACCGTTCTCTACCGAAGAGTGGGGCAGTGTTGTACGTGAAGGGGCCAAGATCCTCAACGAGAATCATTGGTTCCCAGCAGCTACAATAATCATCGGATGGCCAGACGAAACACCAGATGATATCCAGTATACCATAGACATGATGAGTGACTTTAGAGAGATGGACTTTAGAGGTCTAGTGGCTCCACTGTTGTATCAAGACTTTAGTGAAAAGAACTCGATGCACTTTGGAAACTTGAACGAGGCACAGTTTACACTGTTTTGGAGATGTTGGGAGAACAATCTACGAGTCATAAATGATATAATTCCAATAATACTCAGAAACAAGACATATGGTCCGCCTATGAAGATATTCATGTATGGAATTCTAAAGGCAGGAACTTGGGCCATCATGCGATATCTACGGGGGCTATGCAAAGATCTCTTCAACGGTAGAATGCCAGACGAGATAGTTGACAAGTACTCTAGGAGTAGATCTGTATCGATGCCAAAGATTCAGACAAAAAAATTATAGTTGTGCGATTGCTGTATCAGCTATTGTATTTCGTTTTGGGGTCAACGAGATAAAGTAAATCTTGTCTGCTCGTTCCACAGCAGATACGTTACGAAACGATTTTGTAGACACGTCAAACTCGTATATGCCTGGCTCAAGTGAACCTTTTGAATACAGCATCAGATAGGTATCATTTGCTCCTTGATTTAGAGGGATAAATGACATGACATATCCTTTGTAGGATGCTATCGGCATTGTATTCTTCATTGGAGGTGCAGCTGATGTCAAGAACATAAAGACATCATCGATCGTCTCAAACTCTGTATACTCTATATGCATTAGGTATCATATTACGCAGTAATATAATAATGTACTAAGATCGACGTGAGCGGATACATCTATGTATCGTAATGCCTACAAGTGTCGGAGCTACGATATACATTCCAATGTTTAGTGCAATCACAGATATTCCTAGACCCAATACGTCCATCTCAGAGCCGTCTTCTGCCAGAGTCATTATGGAGAGTGATGTAATCATTGGTGTGATGAATGCACGCACAGTTTGTTGGAAGGCTGGGTTGGATCGTTCCATGTCGGCGATTGTCGGCGAGAATGAATAGTATATCTGGTTAAAGCCAGCCATGAATGCAGTACCAGAACCAGTACTCATTACAGTATTGTCTCGAATCTCACGCAAGAACTGAACTTGTGGAGCTAGCTCTGTCCCATGTGCTGCTGTAGCGATGAGACACCCACCACCAGTTGGTTCTGGTTCGGGCTCAGATGGTACACAGATACCATCCACTAGCTGAGTGCCTGGACCACAAGTGGGTTGAGGCTCTGGTATAGGAGGTACTTTTGGTACACACTCACCATCTACTCGCTCTGTGTCTGGAGGACAGGGTGGTGGCGGAGGAGGTGGTGGCGGAGGAGCGTCAGGTACACAGTCGCCGTTTACTAGTGTTGTACCTTGCTCACATTCTATTGGAGCGGGTGCGTCAGGTACACAGTCGCCGTTTACTAGTGTTGTACCGTCAGGACACTCTATTGGAACCGGATCTGGTTTCGTTGGCTCGACTATCTTTTCTTTTGCTTCAAATGTTAGTATCTCTTCAGCTCTAACATCAGTACCTCCAAAGAAGACTTTGACAGTATAGTTACCACTGTCTTTCCAAAGTCTTTCACCTAGTGGAAATGTGTATGTGTAGCTACCATCGCTTGTTAAAGATGCAGAAGGAGAAGCTTTAGAGGGAGATATTTGACCAACGTGTATCAATCTATCAGCAGGAGAGAATATTTGAACTGTGATCGCTGTTTTTGGAGTTTTTGATGCATTGTAGTTCTTGATTTGACCGCTAAGTTCAACGGTCTCACCTGTGGTATAACTCGCCTGCGGTATAATCACATCTATACCAAGACTTAGCATTGGGATCATTGTAAGTGGTGGTGCATCATAGATATCAGATGGAATAATCATAGATAGTGGAGATACAGAATCTCCAAAAGAGTCTGTGACTCCCAATGACAAGAGAGATACAGAGAGTATTGCGATCGCAAACATACTATTTCGTTTCATATACATATCACTTCATTAATTGAAGGTATTTATGTTTTCAATAAAATAAATGTTGACTAAATGACATCATAAATTAGACATAGATCAGTGAGTCTGTACTTGAATACTCTACATTTGATGGTTGGGCATGTCAGTAGCAAAGTTACCTAGTACAACTAGAGGCATAGTCAGATAGTTATGCATTATTTTTAATGTATAACTAGTGATATAGAGTGTACGAGAATTAGAGTGGATTACGAGTGTCGCATACATCACTCTGATCGATCCAGCAAGAGATTTAGATCACTAGAATGAGTACGTTGATCTCAAGTCAGAGATGTCGAGTTCAACTGTGATTTTGAGTCTTGCTGTTTGTCATCTCGAGTATTGTATATGAGAAGACCACAACATGAATGTCGGTTATCGTATAGGAAGAATGCCTTGATCAGCAGCATACTGTAATGATCGAATAAAGACATCATCAGAGATGGTACCGTTGGACCACCAAGCAGCATTAGACTTGAGCCATGGAGGAATAGAGTAGACACTAGATGTCTTGGTAGTGCTGATAAATCCCGTAGTAACTAGATGATCCAAAATGTCTAGAAACTCAGAGTTTGGTAGTTTGCCCTGAGCCCACCACCCTGCATTGCTCTTGACCCATGTTGGAATAACCGGCTCACTGACTAGAAATGATGTCGAGCCAGCAAGTACGTTATTGTAGTATAGTGATATCTGGTATGTACCTAAAGGCCAGACATTGCTTACAGATAGTGTAGCAACGTATGCTCCACGGTTAGATACAGATAATGGAAAACGTTGATCAGTACCGTCTGGAAGAGCCACATTCACCTCTAACTTGCCAGTTGGTTGATGACCCACCAAAGTTCCAGACAGAGTCACTTCTACTGTACCAGATGTTATAGGACGTAGTATGGATTCGGGATTTACTTGAGGTGTGGTTAGAGCTTGAATAGGTTGAGCAGGATTGCTGCGTAGAACGCTAGACTTGCTTGGGTTACCAGAGCTGTCTCGTGCATCATAATATACGACATCTAGACTACCACCTGTAGGAGATATCAGTGCGGTACCATCTCGGTTACATATCTTGGTTGGTATCGAGAACGTTCCTTCAAAGGTGCCCGTACTGACATCAGTCTCAGTAAGTACAAATCCGGTCGCAGCGAGTCCACCATGCTGTACGCCACCTACAGAGCACCGCTTGTATCGTATATCTTTGAGCAAGATCTCTAAAAGAATCGTATCGTCTTCACCGACTGTGTCAACGGCAGGAGAGTTTGGATCATCAACTACTGTATAATAGTCAACTCGATCTGAATGGATGTTTAGATCTGGATCATGTAATGTTACCACAGCTGTCTGACCAAATCTATACGACTTGGAGTTGATTGCAACAACTCCACTAGTTGTTCCAATCTCTGACTGTGATGATACTATGGACAACTTGCCTATCGCGCTTAGATCAGAGTACGATATCGTGATATCATCTTCGTCGATGATCACAAACTTGATCTCCGAGTCTATCGTTCTAATATTAGCAACATGATGTGTGGTTGCATGTGTCAATACGATATACTCGAGTGTTCCTTCGAATCGAGAGGTATTGTCATCGGTCTCTTCTAGTTCGAATCGATATATCGAGTTGTTTGTGTCATCACCAAATGAGAATATGTCGATTGCAACATGTCGAGTATCGGTATATGGATCACTACTTGGATTACCCGTAAACTCGACTCCCAGATATACATCACCTGTACGTTGAGATATGTTGTTGACTGTGTCTTCGCTTAGACGAACTAGACCTTGTGGTGAGTTGACCGTAGTTAGAGGCATAGGAGTAGAGTCTCGGGTACCAAAGTATAGAACAAAGTCGATATCGCCGGCAGTGTTAAAGATGCCTTCAAGAGATCGTACGTCATAGTTTAGCCATACTGCCCATGCATCAGAGTTGATCACAGATCGTAGTTGTGTAGCAGATATGCCAACATCTACGACCATCTGTGTAAATGCATCACCAGATGTACTAGATACACCAGATGTATCTAGAGATAGTATAGCAGACGAAGGGCTACGAATCACTGAAGGGACATAACGTTCGGTAGACTGTGACGAGAACCAGACATCAGATGCTCGATCTAGTGTGATAGGTTTACCTATACGTAGTGTTGGTAGATAAGGAGTGTTACGAAGATCCAATACATCTTGGGTTATAGGATTGGTGTTTCGATCTGGATCTGACAATGTGATACCGTACAGGATACCTGGCAACAACGAGTCACTAGTAATGTCTAACTTTTTTTGTAGTTGGATTCCAGCAGTAAACGACCCAGTCAATACATCAACCTTTTTGTCATTGTATTCAATAACGGCAGCGTGTCCTCGAGGTGCATCAACACGAGTCTTGAGGTTTGAGCCCTTTTTACGATCTGTATTGTCAAATATTCCAGAATTGGGATCTTGTTCTACAAGTGTGATAATGTCACTAAACGTTGTAGAACCATCAGTTATCTGTCTAGTAGGTTGTTTGGTATTGGATACAGTCTCGAGTATAGTACCGAGTTCTATCTCGAGTAGTCCATTATCCACAAATCCAAGTTTATTCAGTGAACGCGATATATCAACAAGACCACTACCGCCGTTTGCAGCATTGTTACCTTTATCGTCAAATGCCCGGTAAAAGACAGATGGAGTAGAACCTACGCCAAAAGTCCAAGAGTCTTTGCTGGTCGGATCTTGATTTAGTTGAGGATCATGTATAGTTAGATAGACATGTGCATTTGAAGGATAACGATCTCGATCGAGATCGTGTTTGATGTTAGGTATCTCGTCATGGTGTAGTGTAACTGTCTGTGATGCGCCACCTTTGCGGTATACAATATCAACCGTATCAAAGTCGTATAGTTGAACTAGTGGCCATGCATTTGGATCAAGCCCTATCTGACCAGACGGGACCAAACCGTTTAGGTTCATTGATGGTGGTCTCTGTAATACATTGTTGATCTTTGTGGACGCGGTTGGTGTACCGGTACACTTTGAGAACGACTCTTCGCCGTTTGTAAATCCACTTAAACCGCCTGAACTTGGAACTGCAAACCCTTCTGTCTCACGCAGAGATATGCCAAATACAGATTGATCTGTATCTGCGCTACAAAAGACTCCAAAGTCTAAACCCTCTCCAGGTTTTGCGACTGTGCCGTCTGCAGCTTGGGCCATGTCAACATGTGCAAAGTATCCATACCAACTTCCATAAGCGCTTTGGGTCATCCGGAGTCTATCTCCGTTTATGGTAACGTGTGGCTCACCACTACTCTCACTAACCTCAGAGATATAGTGATCCTCAACGATGACCTCGATGATCATAGAGCCACCGATGTGGTTATCAAATTGAGGATTCTCAGCTGATACGTAGAGATTGGGGTTTGCGGCATCTACAGATATCGGATATGACATCATGGAGACGATTGAGACTAGTGATAACATCACAAGAGTCGTGGTCGAATTTTGGTGTAACAATACATAATGAACGGTATAGGTTACACATAATAATTTCGTATGATTGATCTACAAGGTTGAACACTAGATAAGAGTCCAAGTTGGCAAGAGTAAGCGTATATCGTGTATCATATGCCGCGTGTTGTGTATAGTGTGTTGTGTATAGTGTGTTGTGTATAGTGTGTTGTGTATAGTGTGTTGTGTATAGTGTATCATAGATCGTATTGTATCAGATATAACAGATCATGTAGATATAATATCATGTATCATACACTGTCTAGTAGAACTCGAGTACTAGAGATATCACTTGTGGCAATTGCCTCTGCATTTATAGTCGAGATGGTGTTTGGTATAACAGAAAACAGTCTTGCTCTGATCACAGACAGCATTCATGCGCTACTAGATGTCTTTGTGACGATAATACTCTTGATTGCAGTTAGAATGGCGTTAAAACCGCCCGATGCAGAACACACCTATGGGCACGGCAAGGTCGAGTCACTGGGTGGACTGCTTGGAGGTATTGCTATTCTGCTGATCGCATGTTTCTTCATTTATGAGGCACTGACAAGAATTCAGAGTCCGCCACAAGTACTGCCGGGACTATACGCAGTGATAGCAGGAGTGTACACGATCGGAGTAGATATCTTTAGAATAGTTCTCCTCAAAAAAGTGATAAAGAGTGTAGGAGGGGTAACACTCAAGGCCGACTTTTATCACGCGTTTATGGATCTAGGATCAACTCTGGTCGCGATCGCAGGAATAGTCTTGGTGTATTATGGATTTACGTCTGGAGACTTTATAGCTGCGCTGATTCTAGGCGGACTGTTAGTTGCGCTGAGTATAAAGCTGGTATACAAGACTGCACTAGACCTGACTGATGTCATATCACCGGCAATGGTAAAGAGAGTGAAAGAGATCACAACAGCCACTAGAGATGTCATAGATGTGGAACAGGTATTGATGAGGAGATCAGGCGACATAATATTTGCAGACATTACGATAACATTGAATGCTGATGTGACCTTTGATCAGGCACACGATACAGCAAGTAGGGTAGAAGAAAACATCAAAGAGATCATACCAAACTTGGCAGTTACGATCCACTTTGAACCGAGCTGGAAAGGAATACCTCCTACTGCCAAGATACTCGAGATAGCACAACGTGTCCAAGGAGTACGTGGCGTACATAACGTTAGTACACACAAGACTAGAGGAAAGATGTTCTCAGATCTACATGTAATGGTAGATCGAGATATAGATCTAAAGTCAGCACACAAGATATCAGAGACTGTCGAAGAAGATATCCATTCACAGATACCAGAGATCGAGCATACGACTATTCATCTAGAACCACATGTAACCATACCAGACATACTAAACATTGAGGACGCAGATGCACACACAAAGATTGAATCTATATTGTCATCGTATAGTCAAGTAAGAAGAGTTGGACGAATAGTCTCATTACGTTTTGAGAATATGCAAAAGATAGACATCGACTGCTCCTTTGATGGCAATACGTCAATAGAAGAGATTCATGATCTCACATCAGAGATCGAGCAGCAGATCAGAACACAGATCAGAAATGCTGTAATCACCATTCATCCTGAACCAGAATAGACCATCTAGTATCACAGCATTGTATTGTATATGAGACTGTATGCGTATTATTAAGAGTGCCCATGTCCTGTCATCAAATACGATAACAATTAATCGATCTGCCTCTAGAAATCACACCTGTGTTTTACTGTACCTTAAAATGTGCATATGATGTAAGAAATACGCATACAGTCTATATACAACTATATGGCACTTTACCAATTAATGTATCACGTCATGTCATTAAAACTTAAAATTGTGTATATCATAACTGCACTAGTATTTACATTAATTATTGTATTTATGCAAATTATATTTTATGACTCAAAAGACACTCCACAATTTTTAAGAGATATGAATTACACGATACGTTGTGATGAACGCTTTCTACAACATCCTATAAATTGTAGGATTGAAGATCAATTTGGCAACAAGATAACAGAAAAAACAATCAATAGTATGTCTTATGCTTGTTGGGTCAGACCACATAATAGTCACGATTATCTACCATGTATGATAGAAACCGGTAGCCCACCATGATGCATACAAAAGGTATGATGTCAAGCTGCTACCGAGACTAGGCATTATTTGACATTATTCATATTGAACACTTTTCATGAAATCAACAATATACGCAAGCATGACTTTACGTTTTCCAGGATCTTTTCGATTTGCGTGGCATGGTGTTTCGCAAGGCCTTTTCTGTAATTTTCACTTATAGAATCTTGTGGTGTTTTCTGTAAACATTCGTTCCATGTAAATCAAAGATCCGTCACATAGATAATCTCGCCAAATCTTTGATTTGTTCTTGTCCATTCATCGAGACTCTAACTCTTGTATTCTATCTTTAAGTTGATTCAGTTCATTCAAGGTTGAGTTGTACATGGACTGTAAATCATAGTATTGTGAGTATAGACCAGATATGGTATCTTGAGATTTATGATACTTGATATCTAAATCAGTATAGAGCTTCTCTAATTCTAATCGTTGTGTTTCGGTTGTATTTAGCTTAGACTTTAGAGATCTGTTATCGATTCTTAGATCCTTTCTATCATTTTTGCATACATGGAATTGTTCTTTCCATTTGTCCTTTAGGTCTTTGAGTTTATCTTTCTTGGTTTCAAATTTATCTATCTGAGTTTCAAGATTTGTGATATTTTCATTGGCAATTTGTAGTTTGGTTTTAGGTGTAGGTGGTGTAGTTACAATTACATCAAATGTGGTTGTTGCAGATATATTTCCATATGTTGTAATTAGAGCATATGTTCCATTTGTGCGAAATAGTCTACCGATGACAAATGTTTCCGCGTATGTTAGATTATTATCGTTGGTGATTTGACCCACATCAACTAACCTTTTGTCTGGCGATTCTATTTTTATGGTAATAGCAGTACTTAGGTGATGGCCAATTACTGTTCCACGAATAAATATAGTGTCACTAGTGTGATATGTTGGTTGATCAGTTTTAACTGTCATATAGTATGCGTCAACACTCTCTATTAGACCCATAACACCTATGAGACTTGCTACAATAATACTCCCAATTATAATTTTCATAAAAGAACTCCCCCCCCCCCTATAACATTTACTAAAAGGGAATGGAAGCAGACAAGTTGTGTTCACAGATGTCTCTTGCTTTGACGTCGGCGAATCCTCAAGTTCGTTGTCTAGTACCGTCTCAACTTGTAAATCAAACGATCAAATAATTTACGCGAGAATATGCTTACATTGACCTTGCAAGAAATTTTTCAAAAACTTACAAACAATATTGCTAACACAGTACAAGTTAAGAGATCTACGAGTACTGTCTCAGACCAATATGCTTGTAAGATACATCACGCCCATTCCAACCGCAATACCTGCAGGGATCGGAGCAGCAGACAAGAGTGGAGTCTCTCTGCGTATAGAGTTGAGCAGAACAAAGATCACTTGGAGTATTGCTCCTGTTCCGACACCCAAGAAGATCAATGCAGAGATAGGCGAATAGATGAATCCACCAACCCACGCACCAAATATTGCAGGTATGCCGGCAATCATACCAAATGCTATGAGTTTTGGAAGGATATTACGTTCACGAGCAAGTGGTGCAGCAATAGCAATACCCTCGGTAGTGTTGTGTAGCGCAAACCCAACTATTAGAAATGTACTGAATGCTATCGATCCCAATCCTAGTGCAGCACCTATTGCCAATCCTTCACCAAAGTTGTGCAACCCTATACCTATCGATATCATCAGAGCCAAGACTATGGGGTTGACCGTACCGACTGCATTCGTTGTACCATATGGAACGTCTGTATCGATCGAGTCTTGTACATTTGTACTCGATGTGTTTGTACTCGATGTGTCTAGTGTACTAGTATCTTGTACACTTGTACGACCTGAGAGCCTTGTACCGGCGTAACATAGTCCAAGAAAGCACAATACGATTGTAGTCGCAAGCAAGAGTACTGCATTGAATCCATTCAGTGTACTAGATATGTTGAGCGCTTCCTCGACACTATCGAGTGCCAAGAATAACAAGAGTCCAGCAGTCAGTGCAAGAAAAAAGTGATATCTAGATCTACGAATTCTGCGGATGAATGGTAGCCATAATATTCCAATCATGACAGGGATGACTCCCACATATGTTCCAATTATTCCAAAAAAGATCACCATGTCCATAGTGACATCTACACGAGGAGCAGCTGCTGCGATCTGTCGCTCAAATCTGGTACCATCATCGATTGTGACGCCTATTGTGTATGGCTCGGCTACATTCCAATCAAATGGAATTCGCACCAGAGCTGTCTCAAACCTATCAAGAGTAGAATCGGGTTCTACTGCTGCAGGATGAATCCTATCGTTGATATCGGCCATTACGATATCTACCTGTATTGGCCCGATGTTGCGTACCAAGACATGTACCTCATAGTCTACAAACTCGACCTGTTCTATTGCGATCTCTGGTAGCGGTACACCAAGATCCAACAGCTCTGATCCAGGTCCAAAGATATACACCAACATGAGTACCACTAGACCAAACGGTGCAAGTCCACTTGCGATCAGTCTCGCACTAGCCATACGTCGACTCCGTACTGTTCTTTACAAGAAACATTCCAACCCATCCCTTCTCTGAAAACTCGACCTTGTGTGCATGAAAGAGATATCTACCAGGATATGTATACTCGAACTCCATTATGCCACGCTCAGTCTGTGAGAGTGTTATCATATCTGTATAAAATGATGGAACGAGATCAGTTCCGGTCGGATAATACTTGTATAGATTTCCATGTAGATGAAAGTTGTTTATCGGATCAAACTCGACCATATTTACCACATAGATACGAATCAGCTCGCCTGTGTTGATCTGAATTGGATGATGTTGATAATAGAATGGAATCGTATTTGCAGCATATAGATTGTTCTCCATATCAAAGTCTGTATCAAACGAGTTTAGTACCATGACCATCTCGTCTGCAGGCTCACGTCCTTCTTTGGGATCTATGATCAGTACTCCATACAGTCCGTGTCCAATGTGCTCCTCGAGAGGCATTATATGACAGTGGTACGGATGAACGCCTACAGGAGCTGCTTCAAACTCGTAGATAAACTCGCCACCACCTTGACCCACCGTCTCAAATACACCATCCATCTCGGCAGGGTGTATTCCGTGAAAGTGTATTGTGTGTGGTTTGGAACCGTTGTTGATAAACTTGATTCGTAATAGATCGCCTTCGGTTGCACGTAGAGTTGGACCTGGAACTGTTCCATTAAACGTCCATACATTGTAAAATATGCCAGGCGCGATCTCTTGTATCTGATCATCTCTGGCGACAATAGTATACTCACGTATGGTCTGACCGGTATCAGATACAGACTGTACTCCATACTCAAAGTTTCTCAAGTATTGATCTGGATCAAACTCGACTGTCGATACTGTGTACAGTGGATCTATGACGTCCCCCGAGGTTTTTACCACTGCGCCAGTATGGGTTACAAACGTCTTTTCCACTTGAGCTTGGCCAAACATTGGGAGTACAACCATAGCAGTGATCGATACTAAAACCAATACTCCCAGTACCAGTACTGATCTAGATTGCATACGTCATGTGTCACATGCTGTCTTTATTTAAATTTTAAACCAAAGCTAACTTTTTTAGACTAGGCTAAATTCAATCAGACTCTGATTAGATTTAAACTAAAGTTGTGTCGAGGAGTATTGTGCCAAAGTCCGGAGCATTACTTGTTGTATCAGGTGTATTGATCGTTGCAGGATTGGTGCTACTAGTGGTAGCGAATCAGGTATTACTTGAAGGAGTATATCAAGGCGAGGGACTGATACAAGAAGGACAAGATCTGAACATACAAGGCGAGTTTGAACAAGGAGTTGGTGTGTACACAGTTCAGATAGTAGGGTTTAGTGCAGATACATTTCAGGTTCGAATCTTGGATCCACGAGATGATGCCATCACGTCACATTATATCGACAGAGAGATAATCGAAGAAGAGTTTGTGATAGAGTCGCCCGGCACATACACCATGATAATATCTAGTGTACAGGATACAGAGACGCAGATATTTGCAGCAATAGGTCCACTACCAGATGCAAACAAAAAGGTTCTAGGGTTTCTATCAATCTATGTTCTAATAGCTGGAATGTTGATGTTGGTGATATCAGCTGTGTTCGAAGTGATGCGTAGAAGGAGTAGATCAGTTTAGAAAGCTGTCCATCGTCTCTAGACTACTTATCGCTGCATCAAAGTTTTCTCCATCTTCTACTATCGAGTTGAGTTTGTCCAAGTCGGCGTGAATCATGGATCTACCATCGGTTGTATCGTGGTGGATAAAGTTGTGTTCGATCAGATAGTCTAGTCGTTCTAGTACTTCAGACTCTGATATCGATGACTCTTCTGCCAGTGTACTACACTCTTTTGGTCCGTCCTCGAGAGCAGCTAGAATCTCAGATGTTACTGGATCAAACATGCAATCCACTAGTTTTGCTCGATCTGGTATCTCGGTCATTTTTTTGTAGTGTGTGTCTAGATGATTTATAACTTTTTAAGAAGACGAACGAATCGTCAAACTATGCAAGCCATGTGTCTCTTTGATCCGTCTGGAAGAGGTAGACACTGCTATTGTATCGAGATCGATATAGCTAGAGGAGTCAAAGCTTGTTGTAGATGCAAGCGATGGAATATCGATGGAAATAACTGGACCAAAGACTCTGACTATGTATGAGATGTATAGAATATCGGTTCTGTTCATTTGACGGGGTTGAGATCGCGATGACGTTATCTTAAAGAACGCCCAATATGAGACTCAAAACAGTAGGCAATTTACGATAGTGGAGATGAGATCTTTTCCATATTTGCAAAATTTTTCAAGAATTTTGTGCAGAAAATGCCAACCACCGTCAAATGAACAGAACATCGGGTGGTTAAGTATGGTTTTTATCTAGGAGTCTTTGAATTTTGAGATACTTGAGTAGCCAAGAGTATAGACATATCGTCAGAATTGTAGGGAATGACATCCCTGGAGAGAGAAAGGTGGTCGTAGGACTGACTCAGATAAAGGGGATCGGCTACAACTTTGCAACCGCAATTCTAGACTCGTTAAAGATCAACATAAACTCCAACATAGGTAGTTTGACAGATTCGAATGTAGAGGCGATCGAAAAGATCATAAACGATCCCGTATCAGAAAAGTTTCCCAAATGGTTTCTCAACAGGCAGAAGGATATAGAGACAGGTAAAGATTTACATCTAGTGACCTCGGATATTCCATTTACACTACGAAATGATATAGAACGAGAGCGGGTTACCGCTAGTTGGCGCGGATACCGTCATCTCAATGGCTTGAAGGTCAGAGGACAGCGAACTAGAACGGCAGGTAGAAAAGGAGGAGCAGTCGGAGTAGCCAAAGGAGGCGCATCAGCTCCAGCTAAAAAGTCTACAGGTTCAGCTGGAAAGGGGTCATAGAAGATGGGCGATCCAAAGTATTCACGCAAGGTATGGAGAAAACCGAAACGGCCTCTAAACTATGACCTAAAGATGGAAGAACTAAAGACCATAGGAACTTTTGGTCTACGAACGAAACGAGAGTTATGGAAGGCACATACAGAGCTGTCACGTGTTAGACATCAAGCTAGATCACTTCTTGCATTGCGTCAAGAGGTACGTGCAGAAAGAGAGCCCATATTGATGAGATCACTTGCTAGGATTGGACTAGTAGATCGTGACGCAACACTTGATGATGTATTGAATCTAAAGGTAACAGATCTTCTTGCGAGGAGGCTACAGACCATAGTTACAAAAAAGTTGGGGTTCAAGACTCCCTATCAAGCAAGACAAGCTGTAATCCATGGACATATAATGATAGGTGATCGCCGAATCAACATTCCGTCGTATACTGTAAAGGTTGAAGAAGAAGAGAACATTCACTTTTCGCCAGATTCAACCATTCCTAAATTGCTTGACAAAGATACCAAGTCAAAGGAATCGACGCACGAACACGATACAGAAGAGAAAGAAATAGTAGCCTAGATCATACATACAAAAGATATTCCAATTGTAGACACTTGTGTAATGATACTGACGCAATAACTTACTAATTTCAACCAGCTTTGTTATCACTGAAAACGAGTAACATATAATGTCTAGAAATAATTTCATATGCGATAGTATGCTGATGTACACGTTGGATCGACTTATGGTGTTTTTATCATTATCTTGTTACATATCTCGTTGATCTCTGAATTGTCAGTTTTAGATAAAATCGATAGTATCTGTTTAATATCTGATGGATAACTATAGAAGAATTTATCCAAAAATACATCCATACATCTTGCAACTTCTAGTGGAAACTTGTTTGCGTATTTGTAAAGTATCTTTGCAGGAAAATAAACTTGAACAAATCCTTTAGGGCGAGTTTTGAGATAGTTGATATATGAATCAATACTAGCTTTATCGATCGGACTATGCAGAAACCACGATTCTGTATGTCTAGATCTAATGAATTTACGTTCCCTCCATAATGTATGCACTTTATCAATAAATTTATCAACGTCCTTATTTCTCAAACGGGCGAATATAAACAGAGAACAGCTATCTATAGATGCTTCGTCAGCATTATGAACAAATCTCCAAAATATCTCATCGAATCCATCTACATCATAAAGATAACCCGATGTCACATGTTCTATGGTGTTACGGTATAACATGGTATTACGTATTTTATCTGTCTCTGTACCATTAAGAAGTTCATCGTATATCGATCTTAATTCGAATAGAATTTTATCTAATGGACTAACCCATACATACGAACTCCAAAAATAGATTTTAGACTCGTATGATTTAGAAGATATGTTGTGAAATAAATTTAATGCATATTGTTTGTCTACAGAAAATAACGATCTAAAGAAGAATCCAATTGCGCCATGTTTGGATATAGTATACTTGCTAGGATTGTTTTGATAGTCATCAAGAATCGGTTTGATATTTTTGTGAAATACATCATTTGAATTTTCATTACTAGTACACCACTCCATGTAACGAAATAATGCATGAAAAGACACTCCGCCAACGTCGCTTATTGAATAGGTCAGAGAGCCAACGTCAGGATCAAAGTTGTTGTTATGACTAGGTTGTTCGTCTGTAACTAGAAGCATCTTTTGGATCAATTGCCATATCTGTTCTTTAAAAGAGGGGTCAATTATGTTATATTCTAAGCCTCTTGCGAGTGTGTCAAATGCATGTAGTAGGTGCTCTGACTTGTTATTGACGATCATATATTCAATTAAACCCAACATAGACTTCCAGTCCAACTCTTGTGTTTCGTTGATCGCTCCTCTAATTGCAGAAAAAAATTCATCTTGGTCCTCTCTTCGATGACTTGGGATTGAGAGAGCGTATCTTGAGGCTGCGAGAGGATTTTCAGACACATATGTTGCAAATAATCTATCTTCATAGTCATGTGTTGATTTAAATTCTTCAAAGCCTTTTAGAAATTCGTTATCTTGGCTTTGTGGCCTAGTGAGCATTTCCATTCATTATAGATGTACATTACAAGTATTTATCTCTTAATCTTGTGTTAATATGATTGTGTGTGTCAAAAACCATTTGTGTCCCAGTTCAATCAGGAACATAAACGCAAGCTATCGAGAATATTTTATCATAAAAGTGAAGATACATTATTCGCTAGATGCTACACATGTGTCACATGGCGCATATGTTTCTTACTATGCATTTTTACATATGTAACAACGGAATAAAACTGCTAGACGAAATCAAACTAGTATGATCACCTCTGACAGTCATTAAAGCTAAACTTGTGATTACGTGCACTAGTATGCATTTGATCACAGATATTACCTTGCAGTAAATATTAGATCGATCTGTAGTTATCTAAGGAAGTGTCTGCGTGTCATTAAATAATTTCAGTATATTGTACTCGAATTCGTCAAGAATTTCTTCTGCTTGATTCTGATTCAACACATCACAGTGGTGAGCATAGTCACTTAATTCACGATACATTTTATTGATTTTTTCTTCATATTGTTCCATATCATTATTATGGATTGTTTTTTGTCGATTCCTAAATTTTTTTGCATTTTCTACAACACATTTTCCTCTATTATGTCTAACTACACTATATTCTATATCTAACCCGTCAACATGATGTTTAGCAAGAAGTTCGATCATTTCTCTTAATGAATGGGCAAAATGTACTGTTCTTTCATCATAATCATCCATTTCAAACAACACATGTCTTGCTCCCACATATACACCATTTATGATCTTTCCCTTATACGGAATAGTTTCTAGTATATTTGATATAATATCACAACTAGATACTTTTACATTCATTTGTTATTTTTCATTATTGGATTATTTAAAGATTTTATACAAGAAGGATCTTTTCGATTTACATGAATTGCGTTTCACGAGACTTTTTTCTAAAAATGTCCCCATAAAATTTCTGTATTTTTCTGTAAAAATTCTATCCCACGTAAATCGAAAAGATCCAATGTTGACAAATCCGGTCCAATTTAAAAGAATCCAAATTTAATACTAGATAGACACAACTAGAAACCAACATGTCATTACACAAATGAGATCTTTGCAAACCAATGAATTGACTGTCAAGCATAAGACAGAACTTGACACATGTATGATAGCTGATTATGTCCTATATTTACGAAATCATAGTCATAACAACTACATGTGCAAGATCATCACAAGACTTCAAATTTACATTCGCCAAAAGACAATCCAAAAAAGATCAGTATTGGTGATCTAGAAAAGAGAATGTCATCTCAGATTAGGAAGTAGAATCTACTTGTGACGTATAACCATATCAGTAAATAACCCCCCACGAATTACATCAACAGAGATGTGTTCGATAATTGGATACTATGGCAAGTCGATAGCTGCGCCGATTCTAGTAAAGAGCCTCAAGCGGATGGAGTATCGCGGATACGACAGTGTTGGTGTTGCAACAAAGGATGACGCCATACATCTAAGAAAAGGGACAGGAAACGTCAATGATGTAAATTCAAGACTCAACCTAGATGTACTGCCAGGCAAGATAGGAATAGGGCATACCAGATGGGCCACACATGGCAAGGTAACAGATACAAACGCTCATCCACATGCAAGCAACTCTAGCAAGATAGCTCTTGTACATAACGGCAAGATAGACAACTTTGAACAGCTGCGAGACGAGTTGATACAAGACGGCTATACGTTTGAGAGTGAGACCGATACCGAAGTGATAGTAAATCTGTTGCAGAGAAATTATACAGGAGACATCAAAGCGGCACTAACCGCTACTGTAGACAGACTAGAAGGAGAGTATGCATTTGTTGCAATGTTTGAAGACGGTCAACTAGCAGCTGCAAGATTGCATGCTCCACTAGTGATCGGTCTTGCAAAAGATGCTGTCTTTTTATCTAGCGACGTGCTAGGATTCATCGAGCATACAGACAATGTGATATACATTGAGAATAGAAACTTTGTAATCATAAACGATGATATCGAGATACTAGACTTTGATGGAAACAAGGTTGATCATGCAGTAACAAAGATATCAAAAGAGTTTGGTGATGCGTACAAGGACGACTATGCACACTTTACATTAAAAGAGATATACGAACAACCAGATACTGTAATCAGAGCAGTCAATCACGATACAGCAATTACAGCAGCGCTGCCACATATTACATCTGCCAAGAACATCTACATCACTGGTAGTGGCAGTAGTTATAATGCATCTCTGGTTGCAAAGCAGGTGTTTGCAAAATATGCCAAGATTAGAGTCGAGACGATAATGTCAAGTGAGGTGCAGTTTGCAGTCGAGATGATCGAGCCAGACTCGGTACTTGTTGCAATCTCACAGAGTGGTGAGAGTGCAGATGTACTAGAAGCAGTAAGGATAGCAAAGGAGAACAACTGCAAGATAATCAGCATAGTCAATGTATTGACGTCATCGCTTGCTCGCGAGTCTGACATCGTAATAGCAATGAACTGTGGCCCAGAGATTGGTGTAGCAGCAACAAAGAGTTTTACATCTCAACTAGCTATACTGTACACTATTGCTCAAGAGATATCTGACAGTCTAATCTTGGATACAAAACAGATATCACAAAATATCTCAAAGACTCTAGATGCGCCAGATAATATCAAAGAGATAGCAGGTCATCTCAAACATATATCAGATATTTATGTACTAGGACGAGGGATACACTATCCCATAGCTATAGAAGCAGCGCTAAAACTCAAAGAGATCACGTATATTCATGCCGAAGGTATACCAGGTGGTGAGTTGAAACACGGTCCTCTTGCGTTGATCGATGAGAACGTCTTTGTTATAGTCATAAACCCCAACGATACAACATACAACGATACAGCAACTAGTACTCGAGAGATAAAGGCGAGAGGAGCAAAGATCATAGGCATATCTGATGTGTACAGCGACATGTATGATTATTGGATAGAGATTCCAAATAGCGAGTATACGATATGTGAGATTGTTCCGTTACAGTTGTTGTCGTATTATATTGCACTAGAAAAGGATGCAGATCCTGACTATCCTAGAAACCTAGCAAAGTCGGTTACGGTAAAGTGAGTCGAATGTATTCGTCTCGAATTCGCTCTAGTAGCTGATCTCTAGATATACCAGACTTTAGCATGGATGATATGATACAGCCGCCTGCTCCTACTCCCTCTTTTGCAAACCCATCTGCAAATGCGTGCAGTCCGGGTATCTTTGAACGGTCTAGTTGAGGATCGACAGATACTGCGGTTCCGCCTATATCTGTTATAATATCGACAAAGTTTGCAGTGTTATCTTGTACAACATATGACGTGGTTCCGATTATAGATCTGGTCTTGTTGAATCCAATGTGTGTTGCAAATGCTAGAACAGCCGCCATCTGCGTTCCACCTGCAAGTATAACACTAGATATCTCTGATGCCGTACTTAGCATTCCTGCAACAAACGGGATCATGGGATCGCCTGCTGCAGCAACCACAGCGTACGGGTCTTTAGAGTCTAGTCTAGATAGTGCCAAGCGTACTGTGTCATCTTTGAGTTTGGATGGATTGTTGGGGCTGGTAGAGCTGACCCGTGCATCATCAAGTCCAAGTCCTTGCATTACACCCAACGCAGTCGTCGTGCCACCAGGAATAGACTCGCCGATCACTAGACAGTCTGTAACAGACGCGAGCATTCTGCCCACTATTCGTCCATAGTCTACAGCATGCGTTACATCTGAGATGGTCATGGCAGGACTTGTTGCAATGTTGTTACCTGGTTTGAGACCGGTCTCGATGTATGGCAGTTGTGGTAGAATCCTACTACCGGCGTTTATCGTAACATGTGGGATACTTGCTGACTCTAGGGCAGACTTTGTCAAGAGGGCAGGAGTAGGCTTGCCATCAGGCGTCATCGGAATTCCGTCGATGCTCTTACAGTATCCATAATGGAGATACTCGGCGTCTGCAGGTGGTGTATACCTCATCATCTCTGAACTAGAACCGGCTATCGTTATGCCAGGAATCTCTGCAGTATACGTATATGATATTACAAACGCAAATAGTGATCTGGCAGACCTTGTGTCTTTTAGAAACTGTCTGGCAATATCTTGATCTCCTATTATATCAAACTCTTCGATCGACATCAACCCATCATCTGTACAAACTCTTGTTCGGTTCTCTTTTGCATAACTGGATTTGTATCTTTCTGGTGTGATATTGTGGATGTTGGTGTACTACCATAGTTGTGTCCAGGGTATATCACCAAAGAGTCATCTAGGGTGTACAGTACATCAAATATACTATGATACAGCTGGCTAGCACTACCTCCAGGTAGATCAACTCTACCACATGTTCCAACAAAGATCGTATCACCTACAAAGATCTTGCCATCACCTACAAGACAGATACTATCAGCAGAGTGTCCAGGGGTGTACAGTACAGTCAGTTTAGAGTTGCCAAAGGTTATCGTGTCTCTGTCGTTTACGGATATGTCGTGGTATAGTTCGGATGTCTTGTATTGAATTATCTTGGCACCTGTCTGTTGTACAATACCTTCGTTGCCCACGGTGTGATCAAAGTGATGATGTGTGTTTATTATGTATAGAACTTGGAGATTATTCTGTTGGATGACTGTTTGTAATTTATCTAGATCCCATGACGGATCTATAATCACAGCAGTATCTGTATCTTCATCTTGTAGTATGTAAGTAAAATTTTGCATCTGACCTACTGAGATCTGGTATACCTTCATAGTATCCCCTCCTCTGCTTCTGGGGGAATGCCAATCTTTGCTACATGAACGATACCTGTCAGATCTGGTCGTTTTGGGATACCTTGTTTCATCTTGTGAAATGTTACCGTCATGTCACATATAGTATGGATATTTGCTGTATCGCCTGTCTGCGGATCCATACCCGACGGAACATCGAGTGCGAGTTTGAAACATGGTGTGTCGTTGATGTATTTTATTGCGGTATAGTAGGGCTCCCGAATTGTACCTGTTATGCCTGTACCCAAGAGTGCATCAACTAGAATATCAGGTGTGTCTGGAGGTATGTCAACAGATAGGCGAACAGATGGCATCTTGGATAGAATATCATAGTTCCATCTACACTCTTGTGTCTTTATTGCAGCGTATCCGGCAGGCATCATCACAGTGGTATCTACATGATATCCAGCAAGGTGACGTGCTACAACTAGACCGTCTCCCCCATTGTTGCCAGAACCGGCAAAGATGTACACTCGTTTAGATGATATGTCGGGTATTGCATCAACAAGATATCTGGTGGCTGCTGCTCCGGCGTTCTCCATCATAAATTTCTTCAAGAACCCCATCTCATGCCCTTTGTTCTCGATATTATACATTTGATCTACGGTGATCTCCATATGTGATACTTGGATATCTAAAATAAGAGTTTACGTTTTTGTGATTGTATTGTACATGTATACGTGTGTGTAGTATATCTGTATAGTTTGTAGACTGTATGTAGATGTGATCAATCTTGCCAATTTAGAATAAAGCGTCTATAGAACAAAAGCATATTTTGTGTATCATATTTGGTATATCGTATTTGGTATGTCATATCGTGTATCAAACTTGGTATCAATCAGAATCTCGTGTATTCAAAACTCTCATCACTGCTAAACATACGAATATTATCAAAGTCTTCTTCAATATCTGTTTTGAGATCTGCAAAGTCTGAATAATCGGTATAAATTACAACTCGACTTCGATTGGACAAATACATACAGAATGCCAGTATCATACTAGTGTACCCACAATTTATCAATAAGAGCAATATATCGTCTACAGATCTAGTGTTCATGTACGTCTCCTCTGATGCCATTGAAAGTTTTTCTATCTGGGCAAATTTCTCCACGATAGGTTCCGACATATAGCTATCTGCTAGCTCTAGTGGCCATTGAAACTCGTCATAGTCACATCCACCACGTCTGAGATCTGCGATTACTTTACCATCATATTTTTTATACAAATTCCTCCATGCACGTTCGTACTGTAAATCTGAAATTTTGGCGGACAGGGTACTGTCAAAACTGTTGTGTATGGGACCACATATTCGTATTTGATCATTATCGTGTACGGTATCAATCATTGCGACTAGATCTGGATCAAGTTGCTCCATTTTAAAGCGAGGAATCATCTTGTTTAGTGATGAAGCACAATACTTCATCATTACGTTTACATCTAGTACCATACAAAAGTCATCTTGCGCTGCGTCCTTTAACAAATTTCGAATGTTTCTCTGTCTAGACATATTTAAAGTTGTAAACTTGCCCTATTTCTAACTTTTTGTACTCTAGTTGTGGGATATAGTAAGGTCGCAGTACAATAAATTCTCAACTTGTCAATAGCAGTTTTAGAGCAGACTTTTTAAAAATCTTGACTCAGTTCTTTTAGTCTAGATACGATTGGTTGAGATTGAGGTGATATGATATCGGTGCGCATTATTCAACTTGACGATAGCTGTAACAACGATAAGTTACAATATACAAAAATGATCAGCCCTCACCAACATAATCTCTTTGTTCATGTACCTACAAGACCCGACTCCATACAAATCATCCATTGTCAGATAAAATAACTCCTCATACTATTGATCTTTGTATGGTGCGCATCTAGATTCCTGAAAATCATCCAGAATGAGACTGGGCCTATAAGCTTCTGGAAATGTACATAGAAACCAATCAGGTATATCTAGATCAACTAGGTCAATAGAATATTTTATCACTTGTGGATAGTCACACGATACATTATTCCTGAGATAGCCATCCACATGATGAAACGCATAAACCTGCTTGTCATCAATCTCACCTAGACCCATATACTTTAAAATATTGACAAATGGTTTATCATAAAACTCTTTATCGAGATATGGTCGGGCATACCCATATGACTCCTGTACACCAATAGTCGAATTGTTAAGAAAGGCATTGTAAAGACGATTACATCCCTCTTCATCAGGATCATTGTTACAGTTATTTTCAAAATACTTTTCGTCTGCGATATATGATAGCGTAGGAGCATCAATAGCATTCTTTAATTCTTCATAGCTGGGAATTATATGTACTGTCTCATTACCATAATCTTCTCGCATACACGATATAACAAAGGTTTGACCCACCTTGATGTTTTGAACATGTGTAAAGTTTAATCCATCATAGGTCATGTATTTAGTATTTGGTCTAAACCCCACATCAATTGATCCGTCAGCTAAAAGTGTGATACTTTTCATAGTATAAAAATTAAAATCTTGGTTTTCAACGCGAGGATAATGAAAGTCAGCTACAACATAATCAATTAATGGATCTTTCATAGGAACAGTATATGTGTAATAGTTGTATATTGGCATAGGAATAGTGATGCACATGATAGTAGCTATAGCAACTGATAGCAATATGACAACAGTTCTGTATTTCATAGTAAATCCACAAAGACATTATAGACTGTATGCGTATTTCTTACATCATACTCACGTATAATACAAAATACTGGACTAGCTAGAATAATTGTAATCGGTACGACGATTATAGGCACAAACAAAAATAGAAAATAAGGGTTAGAAAGTATCATACTAACGACACATCACACACGTATACCAGACCAGTCTTGGCCGTTGACAGTTGATTATTTCTGAATTTGGTTCATTTTCATATATCTGGCATAAAGAGCAATTTTCAGATATTGCTTTACGAAACGATTCATCATTACAATCTCTAGCGACCCCAGATGCATCCATGTTGGCAAAAACATATGGTTGGTTAGCAGATGAATGCCATCCGACAACTTGCATCTTGTTCATGTTACTAGTTGTTGTATGGCTTATTTACTATATATGAGAGACGTGTCTATGATACGCAATGCTTTATACAAGTATCAAAATTAACTCTATTTACTAGATAAACGTCAACGGATAACAAACTTGTGAATCTTTGTTAGAAAGCATTCGGCAATGCGTACAGCAAGACCCCATAACAAAAACGAGAGGATTGAGTTTATTCTAACCATCAAAAATTTACAATATTCAACACGTATTCCACAATATTATTACACAATTTTAAGAATATGTGCAGTCTAGATACTAGCACATATTGTAGAGCCTTTCATTCACTATATTTATGCATAAATTATAAACTATCAATTCACCAATATCAGACAAAGCAGTAATAAGTGTGCAAAAACCTTTATCACGAATATTATTCAAGTATTGTATGTCGCTAGATCGTGTCAAGTCATCACTCGAAGAGATATCGAGATCCCTAGACGATACACAAGATAGACGTGAAGAATTGATAAAGAGTTCACGCGAGATAGTCGTCTTGTGCAGTAAGGCCATATCTGCTGTACATCGGATGGAACTAGAGTTAGCATTACAAAATACAGAGAGATCGGCTGTACTCATAAAACATCTACGAACAAGAGTCAGAGGAGATCTCGCAAGACAGTTGTTGGTACCAGAACAAGAGTATGTAGAGGCGATGGCACTTGTCGCTATATCTCAAAACGATACAATTCCATCGCATAGAGATCTGGATGTATCTGAAGAGGCATATGTACTAGGACTGCTAGACTGTGTAGGCGAGTTGAAGCGAATGACCCTAGATCATCTACGAAGAGACGCGTCCGATGCTGCAATACAGACATTTGAGACTATGGAGACACTGTACCAAGAGTTGTATCATTTTTCCATATATGATAAAGTACTAAAGGAGGTTCGACGCAAGATAGACGTGAATCGCAGTCTAGTCGAGAGTGTCCGGAGTACAGTAACTGAAGAGATACGCCGTAACAAGTTTGTCGATAGACTTGGTGCGGGCGATGGGATTTGAACCCACGAACTCCTGAGAGACTAGCCCCTCAAGCTAGCGCCTTTGACCAGGCTGGGCGACACCCGCAACGAAATCTGCCTGTATGGTTTTTATAATCCTTGATTACTGTGTCGATAGTATGCTAATTCCTGTACGCTGCTTTACATGTGGAAATCTTATCGCAGACAAGTTTGAGAGTTATCAGAGTATGATAAAGGCAGAGCAAGATCCCTCAGAGGCTCTCGACTCTTTGGGAATTACCAGATACTGTTGTAGAAGGATGTTGTTGACTACGGTGGAGACCATTCAACAGATCATACCATTCTATGAAGCAATTAATCGGAGAAAGCAGCAAGTTCAATCTGAATTAGAGTAGACTTGGACCGTATCACCTCGATCAAAGGCAGAGTTGTGTATAACAGTCGTGGTAGCAAGACGGTAGAGATAGATGTTAGAGTCGGCGATGTGTTGGGTCGTGTATCTGCACCATCTGGTGCAAGTGTAGGAAGACACGAGGCAACCAGTTTACCAAAAGGAGCAGCAGATAGTATTGAAACACTACACAACAATGTAGCAAAGTTTGTCGGTCTCGATATAGCGGATCTCAAGTCGATTCATGATACCATTCGAGATATAGATGACACATCAAACTATTCAAAGATAGGTGGTGCAGTAGCATTTGCAGTAACTATTGCAGCTGCAGATGCGGCAGCCAAGATATCAGGTGTGCCACTATTTGCTAGCATATCTGATGTACTCTCATCTGTATCAACTGGAACAGCAAATGTATCATCTAATGTATCATCAAGTGTATCAAGTACAGAAAAAAGATTCAGATTTCCATATCCATTGGGAAACATTCTAGGAGGTGGAGCTCATGCCGGGCCAGGTACTCCAGATATTCAAGAGATTCTAGTATGTGCTGTTGGAGCAGATAGTATTGAAGATGCAATATCCATAAACCTAGATGTACACAAAGAGTTGCGAAATATCATTCAGAGTCGAGACATCGAGTTTACAAACGGTAGAGGTGATGAAGGCGGATGGGCGCCCAGAATGGACAACCAGACAGCACTAGAGGTATCAGCTCAAGCTTGCGAGAGTCTAGGGTATACACTAGGCCAAGAGGTGGCATTTGGAGTCGACTTTGCAGCATCTACGCAGTGGGATGAAGAACAGTCCAAGTATGTGTATCAACGAGCAGGCTTTGAGAATACACCAGAGGAGCAGATCGACTTTGTGTCAGATATTATAAAACGATTCAAGTTGATATATGCAGAGGATGCTGTACACGAAGAAGCGTTTGCAGAGATGGCAGAGATTACATCAAAGTTTCCCGATGTGATGATCACAGGTGACGACCTAACCGTCACAAACAGTACAATACTAGACAGAGCGATATCACAGAGATCGTGTAATGCAGCAATACTAAAGGTCAATCAAGCAGGTAGTCTATACGACGCGTTACAGTTTGCAGACCATGCCAATCGACATGATATCCGTCTGATCACATCTCATCGCTCCGGCGAGTCTACTGATGCACATATATCACATATTGGCATTGCGACAGGTAGCAAGATGTTAAAGGTAGGAGTGGTCGGTGGCGAACGAGTAGCAAAACTCAACGAGTTGTTACGTTTATCAGGGCATGATTTAATATGTGGCATGGCAGAGGTCTAGAGTCATGAGCGAACTAGAGATGAACAATATCCAAAAGAAGATACTAAAGACAGGTATAGGAATAGGTACATCTGTAAAGACCAAGTTTATGATCCCGTTTATCGTAGGCATGAACGATGACAAGGTGTATAGACTTGACATCAAGAAGACGCTTGCGAGAATAAAGACAGCAGCTAGGTTTGTCAACCATGTTGGAGCAGAGAATCTAGTTGTGTGTTCTAGTCAAGAGTATGTCGAGACTCCGATCGAAAAGTTTTGTTTGGTGGTCGGCGCCAAAAAGCTCTTTGGCAGATTCATGCCAGGAACACTTACCAATCCATCACTACCAAACTATATCGAACCAAAGTTGGTACTGATATCTGATCCTCAACTAGATAGCCAAGCTATAATCGAGGCAACAAATGCAGGCATTCCGGTTATAGGTATAGCAGATACAGACAACATTACATCAAACTTGGATATAGTAATTCCAGCAAACAATAGAGGTAGAAAGGCCATAGCGACAGCATACTGGCTACTCGCATATCACATACTTGTAGAGCGAGGAGACTTGAAAGAGAATGAATCTCCAAAGTACGATATAGACGACTTTGAGACAAAGATGATAGAAGGAAAGAGCGAGTAGAGTTTGAGGGTCAAAGCCATAGCACCTGGCAAAGTGATACTGCTCGGCGAGCACTTTGTTGTACATGGATCACAAGCTGTACTGTGTGCGATAGATAGAGACGTCACGATAACCATGTCAGAACTAGTTCGTAAAGTATCGATAAAGTCTGACTTGGGTAGCATCAGTGTAAATACTGGTACGCCTATCAACTATATTCCGCTCGAGTTTCGACCAATATACTATATCGCAGAAAAGGTACTAAAAAGGAGCAACATAGGCGGAGTCAGAATTGTAATAGATTCTAGGATTCCGCCCGGAGCAGGTCTTGGATCATCGTCTGCCTGTTGTGTTGCAGCAGTTGCCGCAGCTACAGAGTTTGCATACAAGATAACCGATAGATCTAGCTATAAGATAGAGGGCATAGTCGATGATATGATAGAAGAAGTTATAGAAACGGCGATATTGGCAGAACGGACGATCTTTCCAGATACCTCTGGTATAGACTGCATGGTGTCGGCATATGGCGGTCTTGGGACATATGATGGCGTCTTTAACAAGAACGAAGATATCGCATATGGTAGAGACGTCGAAGAGATGGAGAGGATAGAAGAGATGGAGGATAGTGTTATCCCCAAGAATGATATGAAGTTTATAATTGCAGACTCGGGCGTGCGACATAACACACGAGAGATGGTAGATAAAGTTGGCACATACAAGAGACAGAATCCCAAAGAGTTTGACGAGATGTGTAACAGTATAAACGAGATGGTACAAGAGATACCAGAGATACTAGTTGCTAGTGATCACAAGAGACTTGGTGCACACATGAACAAGAACCACCAATATCTACGAGAGATTGGTGTGTCAAATAATACACTAGATGAGATGGTAGAGTTGGGTTCTACTCCGTATGGTGCAAAGATAACCGGTGCTGGAGGTGGAGGGGTAGTATGTGCGATCACAGATCGTGCTACAGAGCATGAAATGTTGTCGAGATATCGTAATGCTGGCTATGACTGTGCTGTAGTCGGCATAGCAAACGATGGCGTTGTAGCTTTTGTGTGATAAAGACTGCGTCACGGTTCTGTTCAATTGATGGGGGTTGGCATTTTCTGCACAAAATTCTCGAAAAATTTTGCAAAGTATGGAAACGGCCTCAGAATGACTATCGTAAACTACTGCTGTTGAGTCACATATTGTGCGTTCTTTAAGATAACATCATGACGATCTCAACCTCCGTCAATTGAACAGAACCCACCATCTTGATACTATGTCTAGCTTTGTGGAATGGTTTCCAAAAAACAGAGGTCATAGTTTTAATTTACCACGACATACTAGAACACATGATTCTATTAAAGTTGGGTGGATCTATAATCACAAATAAGAATAGACCGCTCACACCGCGTCGAGCTACAATATCAAAGATAACAGAGGTTCTAGATCTAGATGAGCCACTTGTCATAGTACATGGTGGTGGATCATTTGGCCATTATTGGTCTGTAAAGTATGACATGCATACTGCTGCAAAAGAGTACGATGCACGAGGCGTGTCGATAGTAAAGAATTCGATGATTCAATTGGACAAGATAATCTTGGATGCAATGGTACACAATGGATTGAAACCATACTCGTTACCGCCCACAGACTTTATGCGTGGCGATAGACCGATTCGTACAAAGATATTAGAGATTGCAAATATTGCACAGAGTATGATTCCAGTTACATACGGCGATGCGTTATGGTATGGTAAGAACATGACATACATATTGTCAGGAGATAGAATAATGAGTATACTAGCAAAGATTATACGACCACGTCTATGCATATTTGCATTAAACGAAGATGGACTATACAGAGACATGAAGACGCGAGAACTGATACGAGAGGTCGATGGTCATGTACCGGATATTAAAAGTAATGTGATGGACGTTACAGGAGGAATGACTAGAAAGATAGAGTCAGCTAGAACGATTGCAAAAAAAGGAATAGATGTATTCTTTGTAAACGGAGCCAAACCAGAACGACTAGTACAAGCAATCAAGAGAGATAAATTTGAAGGAACTATGTTTAGAGGTAAGATATGACAGAGTTTGTTATTCTAGTAGATGCAGATGACAATCAGATAGGACTCGAAGAGAAGGTAAAGTGTCATTTACCACAAGGTAGGCTACATCGTGCTTTTACTGCATTACTGTTTGATGATACAGGTAGACTAGCTCTAGCTAGACGAGATGTCTCAAAGATGCTTTGGCCGTCGTACTGGGACGGAACCTTTGCGAGTCATCCGCGAGAGGGAGAGACGTATGTTACTGCCGGTCAACGGAGAATGCCCGAAGAGTTGGGCATATCCACGAGACTCGACTATATCAACAAGTTTGAGTACCATGTACGGTACAAGGATGTAGGATCAGAGAACGAGATATGTGGGACATTGATCGGCATAGTGGATCAACCATCAAGTCTACGTGAGGTGAAAGGTGAGATAGACGAGATACGATGGACCAGTGCTGAACAGCTATTGGCAGAGATCACAGACAGTCCCCAGATATACTGTCCGTGGATGCTCATCGCATTAGAGTTGTTAGACAAGACAGATATCTCGCTACGAACAAAGTATCATAATATATTGACAGAGTGGTGTAGCGATATGATGCATAAAGGAATGACAACTGCAATTAACCATCACATATTACCAGAACGGTGGAGACTCGTACATGGATAATACACCGCAGCATGTCAAGAGCATAGATCGATATCTAGAGGGCAAGATACGTGGCGATCCATCAAAGTTGTACGAGGCTGCAAATCATCTGATCAAACACGGTGGCAAGAGACTTCGACCGTACATGCTAATAAAGAGCTGTCAGATGTTGGGTGGCAACGCAAGAACTGCAATGCCTGCAGCTGCAGCAGTAGAGATGATTCACAACTTTACTCTAGTACATGATGATATAATGGACAACGATGAGATTCGACACGGTGTCCCGACGGTTCACAAAAAGTTTGGCTTGCCAGTAGCAATACTCGCAGGCGATGTACTCTTTTCAAAGGCATATCAGAGTGTTATACGAGCAAAGGTACCACCAGAAGCTACAGTCCAGTTGGTGTCAAGATTGGCTGAAGCGTGTGTAGATATCTGTGAAGGTCAGATACTAGATATTAGAATGGCAGAGAGGAAAAAGATTCCATCTCGTATCGAGTATCATAAAATGATCAATAAAAAGACAGGTGCGCTCTTTGAGGTCTCGTGTGCGATGGGAGCCATCTGTGCTACACAGAACAGACAAGAGATTACAAGACTTGCTGTGTTTGGCAGATGCATGGGAGTTGCATTTCAGATGATCGATGATCTGATCGGTGTCATGGGAGATCCAAAGGTTACGAAGAAACCTGTCGGAAACGATCTACGTGAGGGTAAAAAGTCATTACCTATACTGTTAGCCATGAAGGTTGCACGAGGCAGAGATAAACAGAACATCATGTCTACTTTTGGTAATCCAAAGGTATCAAACAGAGATCTCCTAAAGGCAGTAGACATTATACAATCGTTAGGTATCGACAAGGAAATACGCCTAGAAGCAAATCTGTATGCCAGCCATGCAGGAACTATTATTTCAAAGTATAATGGTACAGCAAAACAAGATCTACAGAAACTCTTAGAGTTTGTAGTGCTGCGAGATGTCTAATTGATAACATGTATGAAATGTACATGATAACGGTCTTTGTGAACATAGATTTTGGTAGAAGAATAAACTAGAGATCGATATTGAAGGGATTGTTCTTTTAAATTGACATAGGTTGAGACTCTACAAGATCTCCAAAACATAATGTTTGTGAATCAAATGATTGGACAATACATGAGATTGCATTACTCTGGTATCTAGGTAAATTTTTCAAAAATTTAGTGTCATCAACTTCTACCAAGTTAAAAGAGCCACTTAACATTTAGGAATAGAGGTTTTATACTTCATGTAAATACAAGATACATTGGAGTTTAGAGATAGAACAGACAGTGAGTTTTTAGAAGCCTTTACAAAGATACTACAGTCCCACAATGACAAGAACAATACATTCAAGTTTGCTCTTGCCAGATTCTTGTTAGAATATAGCAGAGAATCAAGTGATCCAATGGTACGATTCAGAGAAATTGCCAAATACTTTTTCAAGTATTATTGGTTACAGGAATGTAAATCTAGGATCAGGCAAGGTCCTCCACATCAGACTCCAAAAGTGATTACGATAATTCGTGAGAGATTTACTGATAAAATATACTTGCAGACATATGGAGAGATACTTAGAGATCGAACAAAAGACGTAGAATGGTGCATCTCTGAGATCCAGAAAAATTGTTTCCGTGATGTAATACATAGATTTCATCACGCTGTAGGTGATCAAAAGATCTTTTTTGATTATCGGGTAAAACGTTATCAGGACAAATCTGGTAATGCTCTAATCGATGTAGGCGGAGGGATACGAATCAATCCAAACGCAATGCGATTCTTTAAAGAATACTATCAGGCACTTCATCGCGCTGTAATACTAGAATGGATACGATTTTTGGAGAAACGCAACTTCGGCATTCCACACCTAGTTAAAAAGATAGAAGGCACTGTTACCAAACCGGATGTCAAACCAGAACTTGTACAAGCTTTGAAATCTTTTACATACTCGTGCTTTTATTGCGAGAGACATCTAGATTTGAAACCAAAGCCACATGTAGATCATGTAATACCCTTCGAGTATGTGGGAGATACAGAGCTGTGGAATCTCGTATTGACATGTCAAGAATGTAATTCTGAAAAATTGGGCAGACTTGCACCTCTAAAATATCTCGAAAAACTACTAGATCGAAATATCTGTTATCAGCACAATAACAAGATGAATAATTCACTAAAGATGTTAAACTATGGAGCCGAGTCTATACGATGGCATTACAAAAATGCATACATGTATGGATACCCAATAGTAAATGACTTTCCAAAGATCAGATGATACAATGTGTATAGTTGAGATGGTTTTACATATACAATCACATTTCTAAATTCTAGAACTGGTACTCCGGATGTAAACTCGGTGCTAGACACAATTGATATAAAACATCATGGAACATAATGTGGTTATGACGTCAGATGTGGAATCAAAGATCAGACAAGCTGCTCTATACAATGCAGTTCAGTATGGTGGTAAGACACAGGACAAGATAATACTAGGCAAGATTCTCGGTGGCAACCCCGAGCTGCGAAGTAATGTGGCAGAGATAAAGGATACAATATCACGTATAGTATCAGAGGTGAATACTCTAGGCATAGAAGAGCAACGTGTCGAGTTGTCCAAGTATCCTGAAGTGGAGACCAAAAAGACTGTACAACGTGAGGGGCTACCCGAACTAGAGAATGCAGAACAAGGAATGGTTGTTACCAGATTTCCACCAGAGCCCAATGGTTATCCACACATTGGACATGCAAAGGCAGCTATAATCAACTCCGAGTATGCAAAGATGTATGGCGGCAAATTCATCTTACGAATAGATGATACAAACCCCGAGACGGAACGCATGGAGTATCATGCAGCAATCAAAGTTGGATTAGAGTGGCTAGGAGTAGAGTGGGATATCATAAAGAGTACATCAGATGACATGGAACTATTCTATGAGAAGGGACTGGAGTTGATAAAGAGATCAAAGGCATACGTATGTACATGTAAACGAGATGCCATCAGCAAGAATAGACGTGAACGCAAGTCCTGCAAATGTAGTAGAGGAGATACAGAAAAGAATCTCAAAGGATGGCACCACATGCATACAAAGTTCAAACCCGGTGTAGCAATAGTTCGTTTTCGTGGCGATATGGAATCAGACAATGCCGTAATGCGAGACCCTGTCTTGTTTAGAATAATACATGAAGGACATTACACTTTGGGGGAACGATACAAGGTGTGGCCAAGCTACGACTTGGCAGTTGCTATCGAGGACAGTATAGATGGCATAACTCATGCGTTTCGTTCCAAAGAGTTTGAGTTGCGACGTGAGTTGATCGATGCGATACTCGATGCACTAGGGATGCGTAAACCGCATCAAGGATTCTTTTCTAGATTAGAGTTGGAAGGGATGCCTACATCCAAGAGAGTTATTCGACCGTTGATCGATGAAGGAAAGATATCATGGTATGACGATCCAAGACTGCCCACACTAGAAGGACTGAAACGACGAGGCATCAAGCCAGAGGCCATACGCAAGTTCATAATGTCGTTGGGATTGACACGAGCAAATACACTTGCTCCCTTTGATGTACTAGAGTCATTCAATCGTAGATTGGTGGATTCTTCTAGTATCAGACTATTCATGGTGAGTAATCCACGGGTGTTGACTGTACGTGGTATACCGAATGATGTCATTACAATAGCAAATCATCCAACAAAGGACATGGGAACTAGAGAGATATCGATAACAGATAGGTTTTACATATCTGGCGATGATCTAGATGGTGTCGTACAAGGTACCAACGTTCGTCTGCTAGGTCTAGGAAACGTAACCATCACAGATATTGAAAAGTTAGAGGGACAGTTCAATGATGTAGACAGCGATGTAAAGATACAATGGGTGCCTGTAGATACTGCACACAAGATACGAATCATCATTCCCAATGTACTGTTTGATGGTGATACGTTCAACGAGAACAGCATTGAAGAGCTAGATGTTTATACAGAACCACATTATCAAAAGCTAGATGACGGGGACGAGATCCAATTTGTTAGATTTGGATACTGCAGAAAGGACACGCAGAACATGGCGATATTTACACACAAGTGATGTACAATGAAGATAGTTAGACTGGTATCCGGAAATATAGAGACATATGGTTTTGTAGATGGCGATAACGTAGCAGTAAAGGATGAGATCACAAAGGTTACCGGCGTACCTGTGCCACAGAGCATCAAGGACTTTATGTTCGATGGTTGGTATCAAGAGATCTATAAGGTAAGAGATCAGCTCTCATACAGTAGCAAGTTGACGGACTATAAGATTGTCCATCCAATACCAAATCCCAGAAAGATCGTATGTCTAGCGTTCAACTATGTGGATCATGCCAGAGAACAGGGACTACAAGCACCGGAGGATCCTGCGATCGTCATAAAACCACATACAGCCTTGACAGGCACTAGCTCGGATATCATATGTCCAGACTTTGTAAAACAACTCGACTATGAGATAGAGTTGGCTCTGATAATCGGTAAAGAGTGTAAAGCAGTTAAACCGTCTGATGTACATGACGTAATATTTGGATACATGATACTAAATGATGTCTCTGCCAGAGATATCCAGTTCAAAGACAAACAGTTTACACGTGCAAAGGGGTTCGATACGTTTGCTCCATGTGGCCCATACATCACAACAGCAGATGAGATTGTTGATCCTCAGAATCTTGCCATGACTACAAAGGTGAATGGAGAGATCAGGCAGTCTTCAAACACATCAAACATGTTTATCAAGATATGTGATATTGTATCCAAGATATCCCAAGGAATGACACTTGAGCGTGGAGATATCATATCTACAGGTACACCAGCAGGAGTAATGTTGAACAAACCAAATGCAGTATTCCTCAAAGATGGAGATCATATAGAGATGGAGATCGAAAGATTAGGTGTACTCACCAATACGATTCGAGTTGTGCCATCACCAGTATAGTCTCATTTAAGATTGTCCACCACACAGGATGCAATTCAGATGTCAGAGATTTGATTTGTTATTATTTCTGTAGAGTGTCAACTATATTTCACTTTGTGTTTTTATATCTAGAACGATATTACTAGATGTTCAAGATGTCAGAGAGGCTAGATAACAGTCACAAGCCAAAACGAGTATGGATTACGATACTTTTAGCTATGATATTCCCCGGTGCAGGACACTTGTACCTAGAGCGATACAAACGAGGCATAGTGATGATGGCACTCGTGTTAGTATCAAGTATTATTCCAGCTATAATGTTAGGGATAATGTACGGTGCAGAGATGGAACCTGATATCCCTAGTGCACTAATGGAAGAGACGATCGCTGTATTGGTTGTAGCTGCAGTCTTTCTATTGCCGATAGGGTTAGGCATATGGCAGATTGTGGACGCGTACAAGATATGCAAACGTTATAACAGCATTTGAGATATCAGAGATGTTTATTCATTAAATAAAATGTGGATTTTAATGATATGTGATCTGCTTTGATCGTACTCGTTGTAGCAATATGGATCGATTTTATGTCATTTTGTACGATATAGTTTTGCAGGTATGATATGATCGGCATTATCGTATCTTGTGAATCAGAGAACAATGTAACAATAACGCTATCAAAGATATTCGACTTTGTGATGATCCCGACAGACTCGTTGTTATCTTTGATACAACGTATAATGTTGTTCTGAGCAACAAGTCTCTGTACTATATCGTCGTCTAGCTTGAGCCATCGCCACGAATCTACATAGTAGTGGTACTTTGTACAGTCTATGTCTGTAGTCAAACTAGCTTTGATATTGTTCACGGTATAATCTGCGTAATCACCGATGTTATCTTTGTCACTAGAATGTAACGTGTAAAAGTTCCAAGTATCGAGTATCGCATAGTCCATGGACTGAGCCATCGCGATCGATGATGCATTGTTGGACTCTACCAACATGGGAGTTCATGCGAAAGTCGTTTTGAAGACTCGGGACGCCTAGCAACAAAGACATTCCAAATTATAAAGTGATCTCAGGTTTGTGATCTGTGCAATTGTACAATTATACATGTAGAGTCAAAACAGTGAATTATACCTTGATATCTTACAATATCATTCTATAAATCACAATGTTGGTGCGTATTATTTACGCAACTATTCGGTGAGATAATTTCATCTTTTTTAGTTTAGCCTGTTTTTTACGGTTTATCTTTACTCTCCATGCTGCAACAAGCTCTTCTAATCTAGGACTAGGTCTGCCGTGTTCATGATCCCAAAGAACGTGATAGTTGACCAGTGTAGATGCCATCTTGAAGGCATCGTTGTATTGGTCGTCATCTCCTCGGAACATGTTGAACAAGAGTTTAAACTGCTTTACACATCCAACTACGTGTTCTACTGTGGCGCGTTCACTGTCTATCTTTTTGTTGTATATCTCTTGTTCTTTTGTGAGTTGCCCACCTTTGGGTTTCTTGTATTTTATGCCTATCTTGGCACCTACAAAGATATCTCGAATCCCTAGGAATCCCAGATCTACTAGAATGTACAGTCTTTGGCGAAGTGGAGTGTTTGGATCTGTTAACGACATGGACCACTTGCCAAGATTCAGTTTGAGCTCTTTGAATATGCTGAAATCGTGTGTCTTACCAGGAAACGTAGGAGACACATGTACTATCAGTCTCTCTTTTGTACACATCAATAGAGTATTTACCGTATGCATCTTTTTTTTGCCTGATTTGTAGTCATTGCGTATCTCTCTATCTACGGGTGTTGGAACACGAGTGTGTGATCCATCGAACAAGAATGTATGATCCTTTACCCATTTTGCAAGCTCTTTCTTTGTCTTGCATTTACTTATCGCATTTGCCAACTCGTCTGGCGAAAAACCCAAACTTTGAAAAAACTGATTCATGTATGTACAGTACCGGGACACATTACTCTGATCTATACCAAATCTACTGGCAAGATGGCACTGACTGTGACCACTTACCAGTCTCAGAATTGCCAAGAGCATGGCATACTCGGGAGTTAGTTTGGATATTCTTCCACGCACTATGAGAACATTACGAAACTGTCTGTGAACATCTGCTGCCGGTATCCATTCTATAAACAGGCCGAGCAAAAAGTTAAACATGTCAAAATCCAGCTTTGTATGCTCCCATAGAGTCTTTTCATTGCTAAGAATATTCTTACATGGAGGGAGCTCGAGTTCTTTTTTTGCTGCTTTGAGCTGTTCTTCTGCTATATCTGCACGTTCTTCGGCTGCTTTGAGTCGTTGTTCAAGCACTAGTTCCTTGTTCGAGTTAGCCATACTCTTGTTTATTCAAATTGGTATTTACCATAGAGTGTCTTAAAAAATTGTCTTGTTGCGTATTCTATTTTTGGTTAATTTTTTACTCCTCCTCAGATACACGAAACCCGCAATAACTCGGAGAATTTAGTCAGATTTGACCCATCACACATCATATGTGCCTGAAAATGACTTTCGCATGAACTCCATGCAAGACGTCTGTGCACCGTCGTCTGATCCGAGTTGTTCTGCATAGGCTAAGAGCTGTGTTGCGATCCCTCGCCTACGAAAGTCTGGCGATACTCGCACGCCCTCAAACCACATCTGCGACTTTGTTGTGGAACAGTGACATATGCCTACGGGTCTGCCAACATCATAGATCAATAGATGCCCATGATTCAGCCAGTGACCCCAAACCTGATCGATGTAATCGCCCCAAGAGAATGTATTTTGACAGAAATCTAGTACGATCGGCTCATCAGCAGGTACTGCTCTTCGAATCATGGGCGATCCCATAGGTACTAGATATTACGATAGAGGTTATTATTGATACTTGACTGTATATAGGGACGTGTAGGGCTATGCAGTCGATAAAAGGAAAAAATATTAAAGAATCACTTGTTGTATAACGTATGGGCAAAATTATAGTCGGTAAGACATCTGATATTACAACTGGCAAGATGGTAAAGGTTTCAGTAGATGGGAGAGAGATTCTGGTTGCAAACGTTGATGGTACCTACTATGCAATCGACGATACGTGTACACATGCAGGTGCAAGTCTTGCAGAGGGCAAGTTGGATGGATGTACAGTAACATGTGGATGGCACGGAGCACAGTTTGATTGCAAGAGTGGTAGTTTGACAAAGTTTCCAGCAAAGATCAGAGACTTGACATCATATGCAATATCTATCGAAGCAGAGGATATCTTTGTAGAGGTATGAGGCGGATACGATGGTAAACGATGCACAAAACAACGAGTCGATGAATGAAGCAGTAGAGACACTGAATCAGATCGTAGCAAACAGTACTACACCCAGAACCATAAAAAAATCGCTAACCGATCTTGTTGAGGAACTAAATAGTTCAGAGTATTCGTTGTCTGTTAGAGCTGCAAACGCAATAAGTATCCTAGATGATGTTACTCAGGACCCAAACATGCCATCATATGTACGAACTCAACTCTGGCAAGCAGTATCAAAGCTAGAGAGCATAAGAGAGTAGAGTACTTGGTGTGTATAGATTGAAGTTTAGTGAGTATCTAGATACGTTGCCATCAAATATCATTAGTGGTGAAGACGTAAAGTTACATTCTGGATCACTGCGCGATATATTCCGTTTGGTCGAGATGAAAAAGGATGATGTATTTTATCATCTTGGGTGTAGTGATGAAGAGGGATTAGAGATTGCTGTTGACGAGTTTGGAGTAAGAAGAGCAGTCGGAGTTGACAACAATGAATCCAAGATCAAGTCTGCTAGAGAACGTTCTAGCATGAATAATGTAGAGTTGATATGTGATGATATACGTAATATCGACATATCCGATGGTACCGTCTTTCTGTTTTGGTTTACAGACGATAAAGTAATTGAAGACATGTTACCGAAATTTCTCGCATTACCAGATGGTTCACGTGTGGTTACCATTTGGGGTCCGTTATCAGGTTATCTACCAGAGAAGGTAAAGTTTCCATATGTCATGTGTACTGTACCATTCAAACAAGCTCCAAGTATGCGAGAACAATTACTTGCAGTACTGGGTGTAGAGTGCGTAGATTTTATTACTGCTTGGGAGTTTGCAGAGAGATATACAAAGGCCATTGGTGATCCTAGTGTCAAAAATGATCGATTCTTGACCATAATTCAGATGTTGGTGATATGGATAAACGCTAAAAACCTCGGAGTTGCGTGTGGGGATCAAATTCCTGAATCGATCAAGACGTATATCGGCATAATGAAGATGCACTTTGATATCGACTTTGAGTATCTGTTGAAATGATCTCTAGTACATTGATGTACCGATCAGATTTGGTCTAGGTTGAGATCTTTATGTAATCTTTTTATCTTATCTAGACCGATATAATACATGGAAGGAAGGTTAAACATCAACGTCTCTACAGTAGACTATGATAAGACGAGTAAGGCTTTGACCTATCAACTTGCACTACTAGAAGAGATGGTTCATGGAGAGGACGAGTTTGTCATGACGGATTCAGAGTTTGCTTTTGGGTGGCACTTTTTTGTACTAGGCGTAAACAAGTCGATGATTAGCAAGTTGGCCGAGATGATGGGGCCTGACTTTGAGAGGATCAAAGGCAAGGGAATGGAGAAAAAGTTCCTAACATGGTTGACAAACAAGATTGGTGATAAATCCCCTAGATTCAAACTTGCAATCAAAGAAGAGATGGAATCTAGCAAGTATGGGATATTTTAGAGCATAACGCACAAGCCAATTTTATGTGGCATATACTAAAGATTAATATCATAGTACAATTGTTTATACAAACATTGCTAGTATACGAATTATATTTACAAAACAAAGATTCTGGTAGTGAGTCTGGAAAGGGAAATCCAATAAAAAAGATCTTTATCGACAAAGATGTTATCGAGATAGATGATACTCCAATAGACAAGTATGGCAAAGAGTGTACAGCAAACCACATAAAAAATTGGCTACAAGAAAACTTGGACATGCCTATCGATATTAGAAGAGAGGTTGGCCTCCCAAACAAAATTGTTGCATCAAATGCAGCAAAACCATATATCACAATATATGGATATATCAATCTGAACATCAAAGACAAAAAAGGTAAGAAAGAGATCTCGGGTAGAATAACACTAGGAGATAAAAAAAGAAAACCATATGCAGAGTTATCTTTTCCTGAAAAAGAGATAGAGATTGACAGTATCGACACCAAATTAAAAATAAACGACTCGGAATATTTTACATCAGACGAGGTCACACTATATGAGCAATATCACAAAAATCAGATAATTCGAAATGGAAACTTGCCGGCTGAGCTCTTTGAAAAGATTGCTCAAGAGTTTTTCAAGTACATTTTAGACAAAGAAGTTGAACCGCCCAATGGTAAAACTGCATTTCATTTATACATACTTCCAAATAATAGTCATATCAAATATGTACCAAAAAACCAGAAAAAAGACGAACCAGAAACGATTGATGCGTTTGGAGAAACAGGCACATGGTCCAACAAACGATCACAAGGCGTGACTTTTTTTTCATATGATGATAAAGCATTTACTATCAACTGTAAGGAAAAAGAAGAATTTTATAAGAATGTTGGAATTAATGATTCATCATTGGAAAATATTTTTCTTCCTGAAAAAAATAAAATAAACATAGTCGGATTTGAGTGGTATTTTCTTAACGTAAAAGATCAAAAAGAGGTTTTTCAAAAAGGTGGAATTTATGAACAAATATATACAAACTATCAAAAACTTAAGCAAGACAACATAGAACAAAATGCGTATTGTAAAATACTTTGTGTTAAAAAAACGCAAGCAAAACGAGAAGTGTTGATAGACGAAAATCTGACAATGGGCATGATGGATCAGATCTTTAAAGGTGTCACAGAAAAAGATCTAGTTCCGTCAGCATATGAAAGATTGATTGTTACTCGTAGAAAAAAATCAACATATCGCTATTATATTCAAGCCATAAAATCGCTACTAAATCAGACATCGTTTGACCGAGAACAGTTGAATAAAATATTCATAGAACAGATTCGGATCAAGATACGTGAGTGGATAAAGGCAAAGTCAGACAACGAGCCCATAGAATGGTTCAACCAATTCGAGTTTTGTTACAAAACATTAATATATACTGAAAAGGGAAAAGATATCATGGACTATGAAAAATTTGCTGAAAATGTAGGAAAAATGTCCAGAGAGTATATTACGTTTAGAAAAAAAGTTGGAAGCGACAATAATTCATTACGAGATATTTTGACAAAGACGAAATATGACCGAGAAACACTAAAGTTTGTGGTAAAAACAATCTCAAGAGGCATACATTTGACAAATACAACTAATAAACAAGAGTTAGAGAAAATTGACAATAAAATATCTAAATTGATGTCATCGTCACAGATCGATATTGATCAAAACAAAGACATTGTAAATAGAGACATGTCATACTATTTTTACCTAGGCTATTTTAGGAGGCAAGAAACAAATTGATCAAATCTGAAATACTCTTCTACTACGAATCAAGACAAAATCCAAATGGGGATCCGGACGCAGACAATCAACCACGGATTATGCATGATGACACAATTATCGTAACAGATGTAAGAATAAAAAGAACTATACGTGATTTTGCAAAAGAGAAACACGGTTATAAGCTCTTTGTAGATTATGGAAAAGATGGCAACCCGGTAAGAGCAGACGAACGAGCAAAAGAGATACGTGAATCTGCAGAAGATAAAACAAAAGGCTACATTGAAACACTGCTTGAAAACACATTCGATGTTCCACTATTTGGCGGTTTAGTAACAATACGTGGCAACACAGAAGATGAAGAGTCTGGAGCAGACAAAATTACTGGTCCGGTTCAATTTGCAATTGGGAGAAGTGTCAATAAAGTCAACATAATTCAACCATCAATCACTGCGAGATTTGTTGGGCGTGAAAAAGAAGGTAAAGTTCAGCACTCCACCATTGGAAGATTCTATGCTGTAGAATATGCGTTGCTAAAGATCATGGGGGCTATAAATCCTACAAATCTTGGAAAATATCATAATGGATCAATTAAGACAAAATTTGAAAAATATGTTGACGAACTTCCATTGATATTATGGGACGGTACAAATCAGTTAATCACGAGATCAAAATATCCACAAAAAAGCATCTTATTCATCCAAGTTGATTACAAGGATGTCATATATAATGATCTAGGCGATCTAGTAGACGAAAACGATTCATTAAAAGATCGGCCTACCGAACTCGGTATCCAACCATTAAACTTTGATAGACTAGTATCAACATTAAACCAACGAAAAGATAAGATCTATAGGCTAAGAATAAAATCAATCGATGACGTGAACATATCTACACTCACAGAGAAATTGGATAGCAGTATCACTGTTGAATTGTTATAATGACAAAGATAATCTCGTTTGACATAACTGGTCAATTCGCATCGTTTAGGGATCCATCAATCACATCAAATCAAACAGTGTACTATATACCATCAAAATCATCAGTAATAGGAATATTGGGAGCCATAACAGGTGTTGTTCGTAGCAACAAATTAGGTGATTTATACGCTAAAGAATATGTAGAATTTTTTTCTCAGATTCAAATTGGCATACAGTTGCTAAACAATCCAAAAAAAATCACATATTTTACAAATTATCGTTCATTAAAAGATGCAAAAACAAAACCGGTAAAGAAAGAGATACTAGAAAAACCAAGATATAGGATTTATATCAAAAGTTCTACAGAAATGCTAGAAAATATAAAGCAAACCACAATAAACAACACATATCATTTTTCACCCTATCTGGGTCACGCATATTGTCCTGCAACAATAACAAACACCCAAATATATGATGCACAAAGAATTGATACTGTAAATGATGAAGAGACCGAATGTGTAATATTAGATGAAGCAGAAAATTTTAATGAGAATTTTAACATATCGTTACAAATAAAATTTGATGAGGGCTCAGTTATGATCGAGCGACATTTGCATCATTTTATTAAAGAAAATCAATTAGAGAAAAGAGTCTTAAAACATTGGGTACCCATAGAATCATCTACGTGCATCATTGAACAAATAGAGAAAAATACATTATCAGAATTTTATAAAATTGGTCAAAAGGTGTGTTGTATCTTTTGACTTTTTTGTCACATTATGATATGCGATTAATTGATCATTTGAAAACAGTAGCAGATAGATCAGAAGAAATTGTAAAATACACTAAATTTGAATCGAGTAAAATCGCATACATCTCAGGACTTTTTCATGATTTAGGGAAGCTAAACCCGTATTATCAAAAAATGTTTGCAGAAGAACCTGGTAGAGAAAAAGAAGTAAAAAAAGAGCTAGGAAAAGAATATGATGAATTTCATTCGCCATACTCTCAATGGTTATCAAGTAAACTGCTTAAATCTACAGAGTTATCTGCTCAAGAAAAACAAATAATATTAATGATGATTTATTCTCACCACGGAGTCAAACGAAACAGCCTTGGAAAAGACCGCAATAGCGATAAAAGTCGAAATACTAAACGCCACATAATAGATAACTGGAAAAAATTTATAGAATTATACGCCAATACAGATGAGTTTAAAAAATTTAATACAAATATTGAACTTGATGAGCGCGATAAAATTCACAGAGTTGGCAATTTAAAGGTGAGAAATGAACAGTCATATCTAGAAGAGTTCATTGAAATTTCTTATCTATTTTCTGCCTTATTACAAGCAGATAAAGGAAGTTTTAGTGACAGTAAACCAAAAAAAATCGATTTTTGTATAAATACAAAAAACTTGGAGAAAAATACCAAACTGGGAGACTATAGAACTAAATTTCAAAATCATGTATTAGAATCAATCAAGTCACATAATAGCCCAATAACTATTATAAATGCACCAACAGGAATTGGTAAAACAAAAGCATTTCTAGATATTACCAATTATTTACTAGAACAATCATCAGGCATAGAGAGAGTATTTTATTTTGCTCCATTACTAGCTCTCACGGATGATTTTGAAAGTAAATTTAAAGAATGCATACCAGATGAGAGTCAATGTCTTACATACAATCATATCTATTCCGGTACTCTAGATAAGAAAGATAATGACAAGCATGAAGAAAATAATGAACCAACATGGAAGTTTGATCAAGAAGCATTTAATGAGAAATTCATAATAACAACCATGCATAGACTTTTGATGACTATATATTCAAATAAAAACAGAGATAGTATGAAGTTTGCGTCATTAAGAGATTCTTTATTAATTTTAGACGAAGTTCAAACATTGCCAAAATTCCTCTTAAAAAATTTGTGCGAGATTTTTAAAATAATGAAAGACAAGATGAACACTAGAATAATTCTACTAAGTGCAACAATACCACATGAGTTATGTGGATTAGATACAATTAAAATGAATGAGCAAGATAAACATGCGTATCTTAAAACACGAGAACGTGAGATCATTATTTGTGATAGAGTAGATATTAGTGATATGTCACATGGAGCAAATTTAATCATGGTCAACACAAGAAAAGAAGCAGTTACAAAATTTGATGAAATGAAAACTAAGAGCAAAAACGTTTTCTATATTTCGTCAGGTGTGACTAAAGAAAAGCAGAGAGAGATATTAACAAAAATTAGAAAAGAAATAGATGAAAAAAGAGACTTTATTCTAATTGCAACTCAGGTAGTTGAATCAGGAGTAGATATCAGTTTTTCAAATATATGGAGACAGATGGCGCCTTTAGACAACATCATACAAATGATAGGTAGATTAGATCGAGAAAACGAAAATAGTGCAAGTAAGATGTACATATTTCCAGCTAAAAACTCGACACCCTATTCTACACTAGAATTTCAAACCTCAAAAAAATATTTAATGAACATAAGTAATTCTAGCCAGTTGTACCAAATACTACCAGAATATTACAAAGAGATATCAATGGAGAATAAGACCCAGCTTGAAAACTCTATAAAATTAGAGAACAAGATTAAATGTTTGGATTTTAAAGAAGTGTGGAACATAATACATAAACATCTAATTCAAGATTATAACGAGTCAGTCTATATACCAAACAAAATAGAGGATTGGGAATCAATTCGTGATGATTTACTATCTAACAAGAAACGAGATCTCAGAAAACACAGCAAATTGATTGCATCACTACCAAAAAATCCATATGATATCAAAGATTTGTTTGATGAAGACTTGTTTGAGAAAAAGATACTATATCCTAAAAAAGATAAAGTAAAAGATCTATATGATGAACACATAGGGTTGGATAAATGGAAGAGACAATAAACATATGTTATTCTAAAATTAGTGTAGATTCAGACATTACACTTACAGCTACACAATTACGTTCATACATAGGATATAGATTCATTACAGATACAGAATTTCATCATCACGATGATAGACCATACCATTACCCACTAATACAATACAAGAGAGTGCGAGGCCAGCTATATGTTATGGGTATTTCGAATTGCTCTAGACTTGTGTTTGATAGAGTGTCAGGATTACAATATATTGTACTTGCTAAAAAAAATATCCCTATTACAAATATTATATTTGAAAATACAAAACATAGGTTAACAGATGAAATCACGACATATTCATTTTCAAGTCCTTGGATTGCATTAAATACAGAAAACTATACAAAATTTAAAAATATTGATTCTCGATTCAAAAAAAGGTTTTTAGAAGATATTTTAGTCGGTAACTTGTTAAGCATGCTTAAAGGTTTAGATATTAGAATAAGTTATCAATTATATGTAAATATAAAATGGTACAAAGAAATACCCATTATTGCACATAAACACAGTTTTTCTGGATTTCATGCAAATTTCACAACAAATTTATCATTACCAAAATATATAGGATTAGGAAAAAGTGTGTCAAAAGGGTTTGGTATCATTCATAGACACAATCAGGCATAAAAAGTATCGACAAAATAATAAAGTAGTCAATACACCCAACAATATGATCATAGAGATTGCAACTCATGGATCTAGTATCAAAAGGAGACGAGAGAGATTTTTGATAAGGATCCCAGATCAAAAAGACTCGGAAATATCTGCAGAAAAAGTCAGTGCCATATTAATAAGCGCTAATGCTATGATAAGCACATCAGCAGTAAAACTTTGTATAGAAAGACACATACAACTAGTCATAACAGGTTGGTCAGGTAAACCTATTGCACGAATGTGGACGAGTTCGCCTGGACGACAAACTCAAATTCGAAGGCAACAATATTTAAATTATGATACTCAATTTGCATTTGAAACAATCAAACAGATATTGATCGAAAAATTAGGAAGACAAAAACGATTTTTAAGTGAATTAAAACGAAACAGAAAAGACGAAACAATTGTAAAGAATCTCTCAGAGGCGATAATTTTTTTTAATAAAATTATACATGAAGTTAAAGATTCAAAATACAACAAATCATTCGCTAATAGCTTTTTAGGATTTGAGGGTAGTTGCGCAGTAAGATATTTCAGTATGTTATCAGCATGTTTGCCAAAAAAATGGCGATTTTTAAAGCGAACACAAAATCCTGGATTAGATCCTTTTAATGCAGCTCTCAATTACATGTATGGAATTGCATATTCAAACATAGAAAAAGTGGTAGTATTGTCAGGTTTAGATCCTACTGCAGGATTTTATCATAAAGATAATTACGGAAAACCAACACTAGTATTTGACTTGATCGAACCATGTAGACCAATAATTGATAAATCATTAGTATATTTGTTTAATCGACGTATTGTGAGAGAAGGCTGGTTTGCAAATTCAGCAAGTCCATGTACATATGTTGAATTAACAAAAGAGGGTAGATCTGAGCTAATCTCAACATATAGAGAAAATTGCCAGAAGAATATTGAAAAAGAGACGTGGAACAGATGTCAAAATCTGACAAAGTCACTTCTAGAACTTGATAGAGAGGTTGATATAAAATGAAATCAATTTACTATGCGGTATATGATATTAGTCAAGATGGCATACGTGAAACAGTGATAAATATACTAAAAGATGCTGGGTTGAGTCGAGTACAAAAGAGCGTCTTTTGTGGAATGATTTCCAATCAGGAGAAGAAAGATTTAGCTGAAAGAATAAAAAGAATAATAGACGCTGAGACTGACTCGTTTTATTTAATTATGAATTGCAATCGATGCTTTGAAAAAGTCATACTCATTGGAAACGACTTTGATCTTCAATACGTTACAAATAGCAAGCCCTCAATGGTGTTTTGAGATGATTACGGTAACAACGGTTGTTGAGCATGTGTTTTGTCCAAAGTTCACATATTATGGTCAAGTCATGGGTCTAGAGCAATACGAAGAAAAGCGAGGCACTGTAATTTCCGGAAGAGAACATCATAGTAAATCAGAAAAAACAAATAGAAATTTTATCCCGCAAAATCTGCAAGGAGAGAAGATCACGTCCTTAAAGATGTATTCAAAGAAACATGGCTATGTTGGGATAGTAGATCACTGTGTAGTAACTAGTAACGAAGTAGTGCTTTTTGAGCGTAAATATACAAGCCAAGTAAAAGTTCATGATAGTCTCAGGGTCCAACTGGGCTTACTTTCAATACTACTAGAAGAGAATCTCGCCAAGCCAGTTCATAGGGCATTTGTAATATTTACCAAAGATGACACCAGAACGCAGATCGAAGTAGAGATCGATGCTGGTATGAAAGAGTTTGCCATAGATAGTCTGAATGATGTCAAAAAAGTTATCAAGGAGTCCCTACTACCAGTATCCCATTATGACAATCGGTGCGTAAATTGCTGTTATAACAAAATATGTGATGTAGGTTCATTAAATAGTCCAAGATAATTTTATATTAATGACATATGAAAACCAATATCATGTAATATTGAGCGTTGTTTAGGCATTTATAGCAAAAAAACGGGCTGTCTGAATGAAACTTCTACTAAAACAAAGATTGAAACTATAATAAAAAAAGGAGTGGGGTGATGTTGGCTAGTCTGAATGAAACTTCTACTAAAACAAAGATTGAAACTAACCACCACTCCTTTTTTTATTCACAAATATTAGTCTGAATGAAACTTCTACTAAAACAAAGATTGAAACACCAAGTGTCAATAGCGTGATAATAGCGTGTCAAAGTCTGAATGAAACTTCTACTAAAACAAAGATTGAAACATCGCTTGACCGTGTTTAGTACGTGCTTCCAAATTAGTCTGAATGAAACTTCTACTAAAACAAAGATTGAAACTAACATACCACACCCAAACCACGACGCATACAAATGTCTGAATGAAACTTCTACTAAAACAAAGATTGAAACCCGCTTGTTTTCAGGAATCCACGTGTCGACATGTTAAGTCTGAATGAAACTTCTACTAAAACAAAGATTGAAACTTCTTTGCTTCATGAAATCGTTCTTTCCAATTGTCGTCTGAATGAAACTTCTACTAAAACAAAGATTGAAACCACGGTGTCTGACCGTGATAATATCCACACATTCTAGTCTGAATGAAACTTCTACTAAAACAAAGATTGAAACTGGTCATCAGCGTATATACAACTGTGTGGTGTTGGGTCTGAATGAAACTTCTACTAAAACAAAGATTGAAACTCCGATAGTGAGCGGTGTTTTCTATTGGAATGAAGTCTGAATGAAACTTCTACTAAAACAAAGATTGAAACCTCAACGTGATGTCTGGCTTGATTTGCTTTTGCCTGAGTCTGAATGAAACTTCTACTAAAACAAAGATTGAAACCTGTTTGTAGTTGCGTAGCCTGTTTGATTTTTTGCGTCTGAATGAAACTTCTACTAAAACAAAGATTGAAACGTAAATGGATCACATGTTCTCTTTTTGCTTATGCAGTCTGAATGAAACTTCTACTAAAACAAAGATTGAAACAACAGGTGATGACAACACAGTACATCACCGTACTTGTCTGAATGAAACTTCTACTAAAACAAAGATTGAAACTGTAAAACATCTAGAGCGCGAGAACGAAGCGATGGTCTGAATGAAACTTCTACTAAAACAAAGATTGAAACTCCTGTCGTAACGTCCACTCCTGAAGTCTTGAGCAGTCTGAATGAAACTTCTACTAAAACAAAGATTGAAACGACATCTCATGCTATTTTCTCTAGAGACACTAGAGAGTCTGAATGAAACTTCTACTAAAACAAAGATTGAAACCATATTTTTATGCGTTATTTAAACGCAAAATAAAAGTCTGAATGAAACTTCTACTAAAACAAAGATTGAAACTCATCTGATTCGTTTAATGCCCATAGGTATTTTTCGTCTGAATGAAACTTCTACTAAAACAAAGATTGAAACATCACCTATTGATATAATGTAATATGTGATTTAGTCGTCTGAATGAAACTTCTACTAAAACAAAGATTGAAACCAATATCTGGGATATAATACGTATATTAAGCTTCAGTCTGAATGAAACTTCTACTAAAACAAAGATTGAAACTCGATACGCCATAGCCCTCACTATTTGGCACCTCATGTCTGAATGAAACTTCTACTAAAACAAAGATTGAAACATGCCCTCCCAGCGATAATCGTCCACATTGCGTTTGGAGTCTGAATGAAACTTCTACTAAAACAAAGATTGAAACTCTTGTGCCTTCTATCTGCCTCTTTAGCAGCTTGTGTCTGAATGAAACTTCTACTAAAACAAAGATTGAAACAGCGTACATGGGTATTTTTTGGGCTTTTTTTCTCTGTCTGAATGAAACTTCTACTAAAACAAAGATTGAAACTGAACTAAAAACTATACAGGTGTTGGTTTCGGTCAATAGTCTGAATGAAACTTCTACTAAAACAAAGATTGAAACTCGGCGCAGTCTATTACGTCTTGGATTGCTTCCTCTGTCTGAATGAAACTTCTACTAAAACAAAGATTGAAACCGATAATTGAGGAATAAAAAAAGAAAAGGGGTGATGTGTCTGAATGAAACTTCTACTAAAACAAAGATTGAAACAGTATTATCCTCCTTTTTTTTATCCAAAAATCGTAGTCTGAATGAAACTTCTACTAAAACAAAGATTGAAACTCATCAACGCTTTGATCATGTCGTCCAATGCTTGACCCGTCTGAATGAAACTTCTACTAAAACAAAGATTGAAACCCCTCTTTTTCTCATGTTTGTTCATTTTTTCCAACTTCGTCTGAATGAAACTTCTACTAAAACAAAGATTGAAACACGCAAAATAAAATCTGAATATTGGGATCTGTACAGATCGTCTGAATGAAACTTCTACTAAAACAAAGATTGAAACATGATTTTTTCAAGGATAAATCCTTGTGGTGTCTGTGGTCTGAATGAAACTTCTACTAAAACAAAGATTGAAACAACGCATATATGCGTACCCATTTTACGATCACCCGTCTGAATGAAACTTCTACTAAAACAAAGATTGAAACTGGACAAGTACGGTAATTTTTTACATACATGGTTTGTCTGAATGAAACTTCTACTAAAACAAAGATTGAAACGGATAGATCGCAATTCAGACCCACAAGGACTTCATAGTCTGAATGAAACTTCTACTAAAACAAAGATTGAAACTCGTAATATCTGTAATAATACATGAAGCATCTAGAACGTCTGAATGAAACTTCTACTAAAACAAAGATTGAAACTTTCGCGATCTGTTTCATTCGATCAGATCGCGCGATCGCGTCTGAATGAAACTTCTACTAAAACAAAGATTGAAACAGAGATCTGTTAAGAGATCTCAAAAGCCTAAAAAGGTCTGAATGAAACTTCTACTAAAACAAAGATTGAAACAGTCAAATATCGCATAAAAATATGCAAAAAAAAAAGGTCTGAATGAAACTTCTACTAAAACAAAGATTGAAACTTTTCTATTGCACTCTAATCAGCACCCAAGATGAGTCTGAATGAAACTTCTACTAAAACAAAGATTGAAACTTCTTCATCTTTACATAGGATTGCCAATGCCATTGAGTCTGAATGAAACTTCTACTAAAACAAAGATTGAAACTTGGTACGAGTACGACGAGCGTGAAGCAACAAGAGGTCTGAATGAAACTTCTACTAAAACAAAGATTGAAACTTGCTATGCACTTCTAAACATGGCTGGATTGTGTGTCTGAATGAAACTTCTACTAAAACAAAGATTGAAACTGTACCTGATATACCTCGTAGTATCGGGTCTCGGGTCTGAATGAAACTTCTACTAAAACAAAGATTGAAACTTTGGAAGATCTGAGTAAGAAAGAGTACGGTGCAGTCTGAATGAAACTTCTACTAAAACAAAGATTGAAACCTTCTTTTTTTCATTGATCATTGTTTTGATGTATTCGTCTGAATGAAACTTCTACTAAAACAAAGATTGAAACAATCAAATATCGCATAAAAATATGCAAAAAAAAAAGAGTCTGAATGAAACTTCTACTAAAACAAAGATTGAAACATTAAGCCTATTACGGCTTGATCTCTTTTTTCTTGTCTGAATGAAACTTCTACTAAAACAAAGATTGAAACTATCGTAGATACAAACACAGACCTAGAAATCATACGTCTGAATGAAACTTCTACTAAAACAAAGATTGAAACTCATAATATAAGACTTTAGAATTTAAGCCAGAATTGTCTGAATGAAACTTCTACTAAAACAAAGATTGAAACTAGACACGTACTAGTTATATCCCTCCTTTTTTTATTTGTCTGAATGAAACTTCTACTAAAACAAAGATTGAAACTGTATATGCCTGATAAATCAATATCAGTCAGGTATAGTCTGAATGAAACTTCTACTAAAACAAAGATTGAAACTTTAGAAGAGCTCTCTTCTAAACAGTACGGTGCACCTAGTCTGAATGAAACTTCTACTAAAACAAAGATTGAAACCTGATCTGATTCCAGATCATCATCATGTTCTATAGTCTGAATGAAACTTCTACTAAAACAAAGATTGAAACATGTACAGGTGGGCGGTGGCGTTGGTGATCTTGGCGTGTCTGAATGAAACTTCTACTAAAACAAAGATTGAAACGCTCAGGCATCAATGAAGCAACAAATCGTTAACTGTCTGAATGAAACTTCTACTAAAACAAAGATTGAAACATTTTAGATGCTGCGCCAGTTGCGAGTTGGATTCCGTCTGAATGAAACTTCTACTAAAACAAAGATTGAAACTGTGCCTTCATCGTTTTTCTGTGGGCTGATATCTGTCTGAATGAAACTTCTACTAAAACAAAGATTGAAACCTGTTTCTGGCATAGTCCATACTTTGTATGTGATTTGTCTGAATGAAACTTCTACTAAAACAAAGATTGAAACCACAATTAACAAAATACAGAGTGCGTGGTAATAATAGTCTGAATGAAACTTCTACTAAAACAAAGATTGAAACAAACAATTGGAGGTTAAACCATGATAGACGATGAGGTCTGAATGAAACTTCTACTAAAACAAAGATTGAAACCCAAACAGCACCGTGCAAGAATCACACATGTAGCGGTCTGAATGAAACTTCTACTAAAACAAAGATTGAAACTCTGGGATATTAGACGTATTATTAAATCTATCAGGGTCTGAATGAAACTTCTACTAAAACAAAGATTGAAACATGTCTGGTATATTGCTTCGGTTTGGGTGGTTTTGGTCTGAATGAAACTTCTACTAAAACAAAGATTGAAACATCGTACTTCATCATCGTCGGTGTCAATATCGTGTGTCTGAATGAAACTTCTACTAAAACAAAGATTGAAACACCCACCACCACTCCTTTTTTCAATATTCTTTCTGGGTCTGAATGAAACTTCTACTAAAACAAAGATTGAAACTTATCGCACTTCCTATGAACGCTGCCGGTACGTTATGTCTGAATGAAACTTCTACTAAAACAAAGATTGAAACGGAACACAGATGCGTATAAAATATGCCAAATCTGGTCTGAATGAAACTTCTACTAAAACAAAGATTGAAATCTTCAGTGGAGTCGCAATTTTTTAATTGCTGAAATAATCGTGTAGATAATTCTAAGACAATAAAGATTTAGTTCAAAAACAGATCTAATTTTATATAATTTTGTACAGTGTGCCTGTTAGTTAAAATTGTGAGCACAAAATACACAATTGTCAGTACTAATTATGCGCACGATGTTTGATGTATGGAAAACATTAATACTTATTAGACAATATGCGTCATAGTGACGATTTACGCACAATTTAAAACAACAAACAATATTTCTAAATATAACAATCAAACAAACTACGCAATTGCTAACCAACATGAAATTAAATTCTCAATACGCATTACCAGTACTTCCAACTGTCTGCTTATTAACAAGCTGCAGCAGCAATCTTTGGCGGAGGCCATTTTTCTCGATAGAGTTCAATGTAATCTAGCACAAGATCTCTGAACGTAAGTTGAGGAATGTGCCACCAACCAACATTCAATGGATCATTTTCATCATCTATGTTACGTGCTATGATCCAAGCATTATAAAACAAAAGAGAAAAAGAAAACAACAAATCTCTTACTGATTCATTTTTAGTTGTAGTTGGTAATCTCATCTTATCGACTACCCTATATCCAGTTTCAATAACCCATCGCTTTGCGTATTTTTTTGTATCAATTCTTGGATTGTTTGTTGCGAATGGAATGTAGTCTATTTTACCATCCTTTTCAATTTCTTCTATGATCATGTAATAGTCCATTGACAAGCCTTTGCCATTAGAGATCGTACGTTTTGATACTCGTTTACGTTTTCCTTGTTTGTACTCTTCTAGATATCGCCTTGTCTTGGCGTTATTTTGACAGATGGTGAGAAATGTGTAACCTCGACCTTGCAGCAGCTGCAAGATCTGTGTAGTAAGAAACTCACGATCCATCAACCAGTTACCAATGTCCAGACGCAGATCTTCACAATCTTTGATGATTTTACGCACAAAATTGGGGTTTTGGTCTCCTTTGTACATGGCATGTTTTGACACAACTAGTGTTTCGCCTTCGTTTATGACTTGTGCTGTCATGTACTTTTCATGTAATGCATATCTGTCGTCAACCGGACCATAGCATAGTTTAGTATCTGTTTTGTCATCATATCGTGCATATTTGTGCAGATCAATTGCTATATCTTTTGGCTCTTTAGACCAACGACCCATATCTTGTAATGCTGCGATGTGGATCTTTTCGATTTACGTTGGATGGATTTTTTTTTACAGACACATCATTGCAAGACTTTATGGAATTATTGAAACGAAATATTCAAACTTTGTATTAAAATGTCAATTAAAAAAACACTTGTTATTTAATTCTGTTAGAATTTACTAGACAAATTTAAAATTATACAGAGTTTTCACTGCGTTCAGTATTAATGTGCGCCATTTATTTGCTCCTTTTATGATAATTCCAGCTCTGTCGGCTGGTGTGTCACTGTTTAAACCCATATGTGGTCTAATGTAATTGTAATGTATTCTAATTCCACGAATAAGAAAAGCATTTTTGAAGCCTTTGATTTTTTGTTCAACATGTCTAAACTTTCCATTAAAACTCTCCATCTCATTGTTGTGTACATGATCACCTGCCATGTGAATTTCTCTAATGTGAATAGATGACTTGCCTGATTTTGCTTTTGCAAATATCTTCTTAAACGATGCTTCATAACAAGCTGCGCCATCAGTTATCAGCACAGATGGTGTTTTTTGTGCAATCTTTTCTGCTTCTTTAAATAATTTATTGACTTGTGCTTTATTTTTCTTCTTGCCAACTTGACTGCCCAGCCAAAACCTTGTTTTACGATCCAGCATCGCAAAGAGATAATGCAGTTTGCCATTGATCTCGAACCACACTTCATCAGCATGATATATCTCACCAATTTGAGGTGCGAGTGTTGAAATGTACTCATCCATCAATTTGACGTATCTTACAGTCCAGTCGTGAATGGTGGTACACCCAACTTTGACACCTTTCTTTGCCAAAAATTGTACGACTTCACTCAAGCTAGATCCTGTAAGATGTAAATGTATTGCATCAGTTACATGCTCTGGTGACGCGGCTAGTCCCTCAAATCCTACATTTCCAGAAAACGATACCTCGCATATCTTGCAGTAATATTTTTGATTATCATAATTTTTGTTAGGTCTGATGCCATTTTTTACAGTCTCTAGTGTGCCACAATGTTTACAACAAATCTTGCCATCATTTAGTGACTCTAGCGTAGTTTCTTTTGTTTTTGTCCCAACCTCCACTACGATATCAACCATTTTGACATGTTTGCATCTCTTTTTTCCAAACTTGTAGCCTTTACAAGTGCAAAACCAATTTCCTGGTTCACCCATAACATCGTATGTTTCATCTCCTGTTTGAATCTTGACTTTGTAGTGGTTATCTTGTACTTTTTTGACACACTTGCACATTTCCAAATATTCTTTTGTAGCATCAGACATGCAGATTTGCTCTAGATTTTGCTTCACATGTGTAGTAGAAATATACTAGTATATACCACTTTTTTTAAAAAAAGTTAATTTTTTAGTTAAAAAAATTTTATTCATTTAAAGTTTTCTATCATATACTAAATTACAAATAGAAATCTAGTAAATATGACGCAATCGCTTTATTTTTGAAGTGTTGGGTAGTTTTAGGAAAAAGTCGTCTAAAAAACCATCCAACGTAAATCGAAAACATCCTACACCAAGACCAATAGGTGTGACCGCTCCTGCCCAAAAACCGAATTCAAACACCAACGAGATATTTCCAAGTGAAGAGTTGCCATCAACAGCTTGTGCTGCAAGCATAGTTCCGACCATTGCTAGTGGCAAACTCTTTCCTGCAACTATCAATCTCTTGCCGCTGTGTCGAACCAGTCTTCCAGCAAGGACACCCACCACGAGTGTGATTACAATGAATACAGTTATTGCAATTCCGAAACCATCAAACTCAACCAACGGTTATTAGGGAGTAAAAAATTATATAACTTTTAAAAAAACCAAGTATAATACGTTTTACTAATAGAAATTGATTCGTATAATACATTTATGAAATTTTTCTGTTATCTTTTTACTATTATTGTGAGATAATGGTGATCAAAGTCTTATTTACTAAAAGAACTACAACACATACAATGGATAAACAGTTTGCGTTTGCTGTATTGCTGATAATAATCGGTGTTGCGTTGAGTCAGTCCGGAACATCAGACTCTTTTTACATAGGTCTAGGATACGGAATTGTCGTGATGGGTTCTTTTTGGATAGTTTTAAGAATAATTCATGAGATAAGAGCACACTGAAAAATAATATAAGCAATAATGATATTCACTTTGTATGCCTGGAAAAGGGTATTCAACGGTTGGACTGAAACCAGTGATAATCCAGAAACTCCAAGATATTACAGACAAGAACTATCCTGGGATGTTTCTCCCATCCACACTGATAATAATGATGAATGAAGTAAAGAAAGGCTACTATTCAGTTGATCCACAAAAGATTCGATTGGATCTCTCTGGTAGATACAATACCATCACTATTCGCTCAGATGTGAAAGAATGGTTAGAGACTAATCACGAGAGTTTAGGCACGGAATATGAACAGAGATACAGAGTAAAATGCTTTACAAAGTTTGTATCCTACTTTATCATAAACATGATAGAGTCAAAGCTAAATACTCAAAACCACGTCATAAACATCAAGGAATCTGACTTTGCTTGGCTACATGAAGAGTACCAAAAACAGAAACAAAAGACTTTACCGACGCCTAGCTTTGAACGATTTGCAGACGTGTACATCAATGATCTCTTTGGTAGAATCAAAGAAGCGAAAAAGATACTAACCATATAAGATCACATATCGGAATCTAATAGATCACATCTCTAGTGTACATACTATACAATATTAAAAAAATTAGAGTGGAGTCATTGTGTCAATTAGACGTGCATTAGTGACTTGACCATCTCTCTCTTGTATCTCAAGATCTACAGTATATTTTAGATCATTGAGCATAAAGTTCACTTGAATGTCCCATGCTTGACGCGGTCCTTTTTCAGGTATTTGAAATGTCTCATTGATCTTAAAGTCAGCTACGTCTCCGTACAATGCATTGACAACTCGTTTTGACTCACGTTCTATATCTTCAGGAGTACTGACTTGCATCACATATTATACATTATACAAATATAAAAATATTCAAAATAGTCCTAGTCGTTTTAATAACGGCACTTTATTTTGTTGTTCCATATCTGCAATGATCTTGTTGCGATAATATTCTGCAGTTTGATTGTCAGGATCAATTGCTAGTGCACGGTTATACCACTCTAGTGCTGCATCTAGTCGCTTTTGCGCAAATAATAATCGCCCCTTATAGCTTAACGCATAAACATATTTTGGATTGATCTCTATGGCCATATCACAGTATCGAAGCGCTACATCATACTGCTTCATGTGTTCAAGAAGCCAAACCATAGTACATATAGCCTTTACATTCTTGGGATCAATATCTAATGCGCGTTGAATATGAAACATCGCTGCCCCGCGTTCTTTCAGCGAGAATAGTGCAGTTGCTTTGCTGTACAATGCACGTACATTATCTGGATCATATTCCAATATACGTTCAAAACAATCTACAGCTTTTTGGTACATTCCTGTTCGATCATATACAAGTCCTTTATGAAGCAGTGCTTTTGTACAGTGCGGATCTATCTCTAACGCTTTGTCATAAAACTCAAAGATCTCTTTGTTTGAGAATCCAGCATAATCCAACGTCCAACCTTTGGCAACAAGTGCATCTGTATTTCGATGATCTGCATCTATTGCACGAGTATAGAGTTCGATGGCAGTTTGGTGTCTACCCAAACTAGCTAGATCCCTACCCTGTTCAAACAATACACGAGATCGTTGACTATCTTGTTCTGCCGCTTGCTCAAACAACAGTATTGCTTCATCTTGTCTACCTATCCTTCCAAGTATCAATCCCTTTTGATACAATGCAAAAGACAGTGTAGGATCTATCGATAATGCACGGTCTACCATCAACAACGCTGTATCATTATCATCTAGATCACTATAACAAGACGAGATTACGACCATAGCATCTACATGATCTGAATCTAGCTTTAATGAATCTCCAAGGACGGTGATCGCTTCTAGATATCTTTCGTCTTTATGTAAAGAACAACCTTTATGATATAATGCATAGTGGTTATCTACATCTATCTTTAAAATCGCATCAAAACATAATATTGCGTCTTTGTACTTTGACATCTTGTATAACGTTACTCCTTTATGCATCAATGCTTTGATATTCTGTGGTTCTTTTGCAAGAACTTTGTTAAATGTAGATACTGCTTTCTTGTATTGATTATACATTTGATACTCGATTCCTTGGTCGATGTAATGTGAGATATCATGCATTGGAATAATTAGGAATTCGTCATTATTATAGTTCAAACGTATATTACATAATTTTTCATCTTAAATTAACGATTTACTCGTAAAACTTTGACAATTTTTTCGTAATTTACTTGGAATCTTTAATTAGATCATATGTGTAATTATATTTGATTCAATATGGGAATGGAGTTTTATGGAGATGATTATAGAGGAACAGATGTTGCTCCATTTGTTGGAATTAATACATTCTTACATTTACCTTGGATAAGAACACATAAAGAATTACTAGATGTAAAACCAGATGTCGCGATAATTGGAGAACCGTTTGATTTTGGAACAACCATACGTCCAGGAGCTAGATATGGACCGCGTGCAATAAGAGCTGCATCGACTATTCCATCTCCACCATATGAGCGGTTTAATATTGAGACCGGCGCTGATCCATTTGGAACATTTAGAACGGTTGACTATGGAGACGTACTTGTATCCCCAGGTGATGTAATCGAGTCACATAAACGTATGACGCAAAAAGTAAAAGAAGTACTAGAAGCAGATGGTATTCCAGTAATGCTTGGGGGGGATCACTCGATAACATATGCAAATGTTCGTGCATTTGCAAAAAAGTACAAAAACATCGGTATGATCCATTTTGATACACATTCAGACTGTGCCAAACAGGGCCTTACCGGATACAAGTACGATCATGGCGCACATATTAGAAGAATAATGGAGATGGGTTGTCTAAAAGGAAAAAATTATTCACTTGTAGGTCCACGCGGATATTGGCCAGGTCCTGATCTGTACAAATGGATGGCAGATCAAGACTTTCAATGGTTTACAATGCTCGATGTCGAAGAGTTGGGTATAGACTATATCGCAAAAGAGATAGCAGATCGTGCAAACGATGGTACAGATGCAGTATACCTAAGTTGGGATATTGATTCGTTTGATCCTGCATATGCACCTGGAACAGGTGAGCCTGAACCAAACGGCCTCACGTCTCGCGAAGGAATACGTATGATCCGTTTACTATCAAAGTCATTTGATCCAGATCGATTTGCGGTAGACGTGGTCGAGATATCACCAGCATATGACGTTAGCGACTCTAGCTCATACAATGGTGGGATCACATCAGGATTAGGTCAAAGACTAATAGTCGAGTTGTTAGCTGGACTCTCACTAACAAAACGTGGTCTAGATGGAGGAAGTCCTGTACGGCCACATGATTACAGAGGTACAGGCCACACATACAGTTTTGGTAACCCTAGAGCTGAAATTCCAAAGAGGGACTAGATGATAACCGTTATAGTTCAGGGCGCTCCTGATACTAGACCATTATGCAGATCATTTGATTACAACTCTGACATAATGTCATCTAGATTGACAACTATACGTGAGCGCCTGATGAGTAACACTCCATTAAACTTTGATGAGACAATACTCTTGTTTGCAGCATTTGTATCCGAATCAAGAGATCATACTTTGATTCAAGATCAGATTCGTAAGATTCTCCTACCCCATCAAGTTATGATTGGAGTGCCAGAGAGTATCTACAAGATGACATTTCACATAAAAGACAAGACCATCACGATCATAGAGCCCATCGCGATATACTCATACTCGATGAGTGGAGATCTAAGTTGATAGATATCATATACACATTGATTCAGAGTGACAACTATTACATAGTTTTGTTGTCAGGATTGTTGATTGGTGTAATACATGCATTTGAACCAGATCATCTGAGTGCAGTCTCGACTCAAATTCAACAAAAGAGTAATGATCTTGAACATCGGTTGATCAACTCGTCACTATATGGAGTGTTGTGGGGAGTTGGACATACGTCAGGCATCGTAATGATTGGAGTTGCTGTTGTTCTTTTGTCAATTACCATTCCTGAAGAGTTTTTTGTAGGAGCAGAGATGCTAGTAGGTATTACACTAATTGTACTTGGAATCTTTGCAATATACAGAACTCGTCACTCTCATCCACATACTCATTCAGATGGTACAGTTCACTCTCATCCACATACGCGTGGGCATCATACTCATGGACATCGCTCATACATCATAGGCTGTCTGCATGGAGTTGCAGGCAGTGGTGGATTGATCATACTCATATCTGTAGGACTAGGGAGTATCGAGTCATTGATACCATTTTTGATGATCTTTGGTATAGGGAGTATCATGGGCATGGCTATAGCTAGTGGAGTTATCGGAATACCACTAACCATGATAAAGGCTGATAACACACGTAGATATCTAAAGGCAGGGATGGCTAGTGTTGCTGTCATTATAGGATCTATGATCATTATCGAGATCAGTTCAGAGATCGTCAAAACTTGGACTCTTCCAACTTGACTACTGACAATACATATTGACTTGAGAGTACACATTGATGAATAAGCATCGCATAGTCGATTAAATTACACAAGCATATTCTAGATGTACAATTTAGATGCCATGTTGTACAAGCGTAGCAAAAAATCCAAATTGAGAATAATTAGACCCACAATAAAGACAAAATCGAATGATATTGTTCTGTAACAAATAGACAGACTGCGTCTCTAATTGTGATATTTCTGTACAAATCTCAAACTAGCAATTTATCAAAATATTCACCGGACAGTCCGCACACCATCTAGAATTTAAAGTGCAGATAACGATACCTCAAATGCTACTGCTGGTACACGAATCTTGTATTGTTGTAAAACTAGAGGATCGATCTCTCCCACAACTCCAATCATCTCTGTATCTAGATATACAGCACCACATCGTCCTTGTGCAAACATTGGATGATCAATATGGCTAGTCGTAATAGAGATACCAAATCCGATATCCAGAGCAGATTGAAGAACAGACTTTATCTCTGCAAAGTTTGCGCTACTGTGTGAAGATATTCCTGCCAAATGCATCTCTTCTGTTACATCTTTGGATTGAACAAATACCGTGCCAGTCTCAAATAATCGCTGAGGGTACTGTTCATGAATGTTGTGTCCCAGATTGTTGATCATTCCAGGTAACAACGAGTCGCGCAAGATCTCGTGTTGTTGACTCTTTGGGTCAAGCACAGATATTGGTCTCTCAGATATACGTCTAGTTGTATCATACAAGATGTGACTACTAGTAAGGCTAGAGTTGAGTACCTCAAAGTATCCTAGACCAACCATCACCTTTGATATCCTAGACAGCATATTTGAGATCGGGTTAGGCTGACCGATCGTACCTGATAAAGGCAGACTTGGTTTGAGGTTTGCAATCCCATACCCCAATGCGACCTCTTCAACTATATCCATCACACCAAAGATATCAGAACGATGAGGAGGTACAGTACATCGTATATCATTGTTATCTATATCAGCCCCCAGTCTAGCTCGACGTAGGGACTCTATAATCTTAGATACACTGAGATTCAGACCCAATGTATCGTTTACAATACTAGGTTTGATCGATATCATCCTAGACTCTAGTTGTAGCGCATTCTCAGAATCTAAAGACTCTAGCGAGAAACCTGCAGCATGTAACGTTACTGCCATCACACTCAATACATCATACAGACTAGACTGATTTGTACCTGTTATATCTACAAGCAAATCACTAGTATCTGTAGTCAATGCAGTAGAGTCTGCGTTGATTATAGGAGGAAGTGATATTGTGCCATTTGCATCAAACAGTACAGGAACACGATCATGATCAACTAGATGACCGTATCGCTTGCCGATCTCGGTCTCTGCAAGTATCGCATGTACATCCATCGTATCGTATCCCAGCGGTTTAAAGCGATGATCCGGTCCAACCGTTGTATACAACAGTGGTGGTCTAACCCTCGACAGATCATGAATTCCTATCGACACCTTTGATCTCTTTCTACCTATACCCAGATGTAGATCCTCTTGCATGTTTATGATCTGAGAGATCATATCAGTGGTACATCTACCACCACGAGCGATCATTCCTGTGATATATGGACGCGTATCAGATACATTCGAGTCTACAGATAGAGTGTACTCTGATTTATCAAGTCGTGGAACTAGAGGACCTGTACAGACACCAAGCAGTCCTTGTAGACCCAGTGCGATCCCAAACTCTGTGGAATAGTCGGGGCGATTAGGACTGTACTCGACTCGGACTCGATCGCCATTCTCAGACTCGATATCCAGTCCTAAATACGGCAACACATCAGATATCTCTTTCTTGGACCGACCCACTAGACGCTCAAGACTAGTATACGATATGTCTACTACAGGCATCGTACACTCCTCAACCATTCTAGATTATTCGCATAAAACTCACGAACGTCATCCACCATATACTTTAACATGGCGATCCTCTCGATTCCTCCACCCCATGCCAGTACAGGATTTGGTATTCCGAGTGGTTTGGTAACCTCTGGTCTAAAGATCCCCATCCCAAAGAGCTCTACCCATTTGCCTAGTTCATCATTATACACCATCGTCTGTAGCGAGGGTTCCGTATACGGAAAGAATGTTGGCCAAAACTTGATCTTTTCTAGACCTATTCGTCGATAAAACTCTCTCTGAATTCCCATCAAATCTCGAAGTGTAACACCGGCTCCAGTTACAACACCCTCGACTTGGTTAAACTCTACTAGATGTTTGTAACTAGGTTTCTCGTTGCGAAATACTCTACCTAGCGAGAATACTCGAGCAGTCTCGGGTTTGTTGTCAGCAAGATGTTTAATAGTAACACACGTTGTGTGTGTTCGCAGTACCATCTTGCGAGCTTGATCAATATCCCACTTGTACTTCCAATTGCTCTCATGTGACTCGGAGACACGTTGAATCTGTAAACTAGTAGCGGCAGGATCAACAGATACACCATCGATATAAAATGTATCTTGTAGTTCACGTGCAGGATGATCTTGCGGAGTAAACAGTGCATCAAAGTTCCAGAAACTTGATTGGGTCATATCTCCAACTATCTCTGTAAATCCGAGAGCAACAAAGATCTCACGTATCTCATCTATTGTATCCTTTAGTGGGTGCGTTCTTGCAACAAAGGTCTTGGGAACATCTGCAGTAACATCGAATTGAGATGTAAAAGATATGTCCAGAGAGCTGCCTACAGTTTGTGGAGGATCTATTTCAATAGACATAGCAGAATCGGTCAACGATACTCTCTGTTGCTTTGTAACAGATTGAACTACATAGTCTGGACGCTTTAGCAACTCGTCTAGTGCTGCATCATCCAATACACTTGCTTCACAATGACCAGTACCGATCTTTGTAATAATATCTTCGGCAGAAATGATATCAGGAGTTTTGATCAGTTGCAGTGTGTCATCTAAATTCTTAACCCAGTTGTTCTTTCGTACAATACCCATTGCTGGTCCAAACGCGTCACCGAGCTCTTGTTGTATCTCTTTTGGATTTTGTGGACCTGCTGCAAGTAACTTGAGCAAGCGTCTCTCTGGTAGACCATCTCGTAATGCTGCAAGGCCGTTCTTACCCAAGGATAGAACAGTAGACTCGGTTTTGGATACCGTGACTAGATCTTTGAGGCGTAGCCACTCGATACCACGTCGAACCTGATCGATAGATAGATTGGTTGATTTGCACAGATCGTTTGGACTCTGGTTTGGTGTATCTTGCAGTGACTTTATTATCTTCTTCTCGATATCATGAAATACTGTATATGACAACAACTAGGGCTCTACACATACGTTTAATACAGTTTTTGTAGATATCTGTAATCTGCACATACGATACATGGTGCCGTACTATAGTCACGAACGGAATTGTTTTCTTGTTTACTTTTGCATATGTGAGATCAGAGACGAAATTTACCTCTAGCGGAACGGATAATGCCAAATTGTGATACTATGCACTCGGAAAATTATTATGTTCACGACTATATAGTCACGAACGGAATTGTTTTCTTGTTTACTCCCGCATGTGTGTGGTCAGAGACGGAATTTGCCTCTGGCATAACAGCTAACGCCAAATTGTGATACTACAGACTAGGAAAATTATTCTGTTCGCGACTATAGTACATTACAAATACGATACAATTACCAAGATTTTTTAAAGTTGTGATCCAAGCAGGTGCATATGTCATCAGAGTTTGTTGTGACGCCGTGGCATGTAAAGGGCGAGATAGATTACGATAAACTGATCAAACAGTTTGGAACACAAGAGATCTCTAAAGATCTACACGATCGTATAGTTGCTGCGGCAGGTGAGGATCACTTTCTGTTGAGGCGAGGCATATTCTTCTCGCATAGAGACATGGACGTAATACTAGACGAGTACCAAAAAGGAAGAAAGTTCTTTCTGTACACAGGAAGAGGCCCGTCTGGTCATACGCATATAGGACATCTTGTGCCATGGGTGTTTGCAAAGTGGTTACAAGATAGATTCGATGTAAACATGTACTTTCAGCTTACCGATGACGAAAAGTTCTTCACGAAACAAGATCTGACTCTACAAGATACATGTAAATTTGCATATGAGAATATGTTGGACTTTATCGCATTGGGATTTGAACCGACAAAGACCAAGATCATAATCAATACCAGAGATATCAAAAAGCTCTATCCACTAGCAGCACAAGTTGCAAAACGAATCAACTTTTCAAACACAAAAGCAACATTTGGTTTTGGAAACGAGACGAACATTGGAATGATATTCTATACAGCTCTACAATCAGCGCCATGTTTTATAGAAGATGCTCCCGTACTGATCCCATTAGGAGTGGATCAGGATCCGCACTTTAGACTAACACGAGATGTTGCTCCAAAGATCGACAGATACAAACCAGCGCTGATACACAACATAATGATTCCAGGACTCGAAGGTGCTGGCGGAAAGATGTCAGCATCTGATCAAAACAATACAATATACACAACGGATACTCCAGATACAGTTCGAAGAAAGATCACCAAGTATGCATTCTCGGGAGGACAGCCCGATCTAGATACACATCGCAGGTTGGGTGGCAATCCCGATATCGATGTATCGTTCCAGTATCTACGAATATTCTTTGAACCAGACGATACAAAGCTACAGTCGATATACGAGGACTATAAATCTGGACGAATGTTGTCTGGCGAACTAAAAAATATCCTGATTACAAAGATCAACGAGTTTCTTGCCATACATCAAGCAAACAGAGAGAAAGCCAGAGAGACACTAGAGCAGTTTCTATTATGACTCGAACTAGAATTCTATGTGATGATACGTACGAGGCCGAGAAACTAGCCAGTCTCATATTCATCAAAGAAGGACAAGAGACATACATTACATCGATCTTGAATGTAGTACAAAACGAGATAATCATATCGCTAAAGGACAAGTCTGCCCACAGTATCTTGTTAAAGGATGCAACGAATGTAGAGGTGTTTGCAGACTTTGTCCAATCTGTCATCGAAGGTCAGCACAAGATTATATCAACAGAGGTTTTAGGTGATATCGTACATATCGTAAAGTCCTAGGGTACAAACAGGACATACAGGGATACAATTCCAACTATTGCAACAAGTGAGACCCCAATGGCTTTAAAGTCACTATCCATCACTTCATCTCCAAGACAATTATAATTAAAATGTTAAGCATGGACTTGGCGCGATCGACTTGAGTCGGCAGTTTAGGGTTTGTATAACATTACGATCAGGGTTTATCAAATCGTCATATTCAAACAGCTTTGACTTGAAACATTTGCAAATAACCTCAAAAGAGCATAGGTCGAGGATATCCTCACTTTGACTAGTTTGACAAACCGTGATCATCTTGGGATTAGAACTGAGATACTCCCTTACTTTTTCCTTTAAAGTTAGGCAATACTGTCAAAATTCAATTAGTTTTTTAGTGTGTAATGATCCTAATGATTCAGTAAGTGTATTGTTAATGTGTACTAGTGTGTCCCAGTTGGAATATAATATGTCTAAGTTGTCTTCATTCCGTTTAGTATACCTTTGCAGATATTGAACGATCTGTGTCATGCATTCCTTTACTCCATCTAAATCTTCTATGTCTTCGATAGCGAATTCTAACTCTTCTAATTCATCAATCATATCTTACCAAGTCTCTCTATCTTTCTACCAAAATATGCTATGGTTCTAATCATGCCAGATATGGTATCATCAAGTTCAGTCAAGGGATCTGGCTTGGTTTTACGTTTAGGCATGATGGTTATAGATCAATCTGTTATATATGGTGTTTGTATCTAGAGTTTTTGTTATGAGATTAAGGAATTACATCTTGGTGGTGTTGTGATTGTTTTACTATCTATCCAAATAGTTTTACTATATCAAATACTTCAGTCTGTTAAGATAGGTTAAGATGAGTGTTATTGGTTGGGCTTTGTTGTTGTTTGTTATACCTATATTGATTTTTTTGTTATTGTATAATATTTCCTTTAAAGATACTAAAGGTGATTTCTGCTGTTTTAATTGTGGTTCACGTAAACTAAAGAGTAATGGTGTTAAGTTAGTTTGTCAAAGATGTGGTTGTGATGAGATTCTAAAAAATGATTAAGGTGATTCTAGTTCCTCAATCTGGTTCTTTTAACTTAACGGGGGGTCGATAGTTTTCACGCAATATTCTCTAAAAATTTTACAAGTTATGAAAAATGGTTAGATTGCCCATTGCAGATTATTACTGTTTTAAATTGCATACAGGGCGTTTCTTGAAATACCTGCATCTTAATCTTAATCCCCCGATAAGTTAAAAGAACCCACAACATCAAGTAAGATAGGTAGAAAAGGCAGATAGATATCTACTCACGCTAGTCTGATCTACTTTAAAGATATCTTCTAGTATCATCTGCGAAGCTTTACAGTGTTTACGTATCATCAACATCAACAGAATATGGTTTAGGCTTAGTTTGGAGATATTGCCTTGTGTAATTTTTAGTTCCCGTACATGTCGTGCAGGCTTGTTTTTACTCACACTCTTAAGGAATTTTTTATATTCATTCTCAAACATGTCCGACGATCTTTCAGTGAGTTTGACAAGAACTAGATCGTTCCGCAATACACAATTCAGATACTCTTGACGCATCTCATTGATCTCACCGATAGGGAACTTTTGTGTTTCGTCCCAGAGTGGTCCTCTCAACTCGGCTATCACATCAGCAGAATAGGCCATACGTTCTGCACTAGCAAGTCGAGTTCGGACTAGTTTGAACATCTTTGATAGATTGTCATTACTCTTTGTAATAGATGTCACCTCTGCGTCTAGTCTCTTTTTTCGTTTTGCGAGTCTCTTGTTCTCGGGCTCGGAGGTTCTGATCATAGTACGAAGTCTCATCCTCTCACGTACAAGTCTACGCTTCTCAGCTTCAAGAGTCCTGACCTGACGTAATAGTTTAGAAACATCTTCATTCATCTATATCTGAAAAGAGTTTGATCTAAATATATGTTATTGATATATTTTGATGAAATTTGCATGTTTGAGATAGAAACACGATATAGAATCGACATCTGAGATATCTACATAGACTCTAGATGATCATGTACAAGAGAACGTACACGATTCATGCGATATTGCAATCAAATCATAGCGTATAGACACCAATCCAATTTGTCGAAACATCGAGAACATTTGCATAAAGCAGATCCAACATCTGCAAAACAGATACACAATACATCAGACTAGCGACTTGTCCATCTCGAGTGCGACGATCTCTTGAACTTTGAGAAAATATAGTCTAGTAGAGTAAGGCATCTCTGAGATATTGTTATCTACTGCCATCATGAAATAACGGACTGCGCGTTTGGATATGTCTAGATTGAACTTTAGTCCAAGTATTGGATCTTGATGTACCTTTATCTTGTCTTCCAACCACGGAGGTGCCAACTCGATCGTATCTGCTATGACCTTCTCATACCAGAATCCGAGGTTCTCAGGATAGAGACCTTGTCGTAGATTGTCGATGTCGTTATCGAGCTTTGCCATCATATCGTTTATGATCGCCATTGTAAAGTCTTGTACAATACACACCATAATACAAAGACTCAAAGTTGACAAAGTATTTGGTCAATTCATAGTACGTTTCCCAGAGTATCGATCTCACCGTTCTTGATTCTCGTAGTAGATATGCGAGTTCCGTCACGTGCAAGAACCATGGGAATTACCACTATCTCGACTGCGTCTAGACCACGTGCAGTACGTAGCTCGTTTAGTCTAGTGCCACGATCACGTCTCTCCTCACTCACCACTAGTGCGTCAACCGAACCCTCAAGGACGGCAGGTCCAAAGTCGTTGTCTAGACGACTTATCTCAAAATCAGACTTGGGATACCTCTCAAGAATTGCATCCGCAAGTTGGGCGAGACGTTCTTGATAGTTGTTATAGGTAGAACCCTTTGCTGCCGCCATTGTGTCGCTGGTAAGTCCAATTATCACTTTATCAGCAGCAGTGAACGCAGCCGCAAGTAATGCCAAGTGTCCTTTATGAATAATATCAAATGTTCCACCAGTCGCTGCAAGAGTAAAACGAGTCATGTACAATAGTACCTAGTATCGAAAATAAATCTAATTTACAGATATCAGTGCTATCGGTCCACGTTCGCCTAGTGGAATTCCTGATCTATCCCAAACAAATGTCTCGATAAGGTAGACTCCTGGATTCTTGGGTGTCCAGCCAAATGACTGCTGTTGAGTATCAGAGTCGGTGAATCGACCATCATATGTATCGATAAACTCTATGTACGGAGGACTGGTGGTAGACTTTACTTGCACATACACCATGTACTGTGTCTCTGGGATCTCGTCATCGACAAACTGTAGCCATGCTTTGCTCTTTATGTATACTAGACTGCCAACATCGATCTCGGAGATTTTGTTACCATCAGTATCTTCGACTCTTAGATCATAAATTTGGATGACCTTGGACAAGGTCTTTGATCTACCAATATCTAGATCAACCATAGACGAATAGTACACATCAGACTCGGCAAAGATACTGACTCCTAACGATCTAGGATTAACTTTACCAGTAAACTCGAATGGAGTCTCTTCTCCTACGGTTACATTACCGATATCGATCGTCTCAACATTCAAGATTTTTGGTGGTTTAAAGTCATCATATGTTATAATGTGTACCTTTGTGTTTGTCATTGGAGCGTTGTCGTTCTGTAGAGTTCCAGACAGACGTAACTGGGAATCTAGAAAGACAGTTTGTACGTCTATTGCTATCTGTTTGAGTTTTGGTTGAGAGACCGTAAAGCCGCCATGTAACGAGACAGATGTCTGTTTAATATCAGGATCAGGGTTGGTGGATCTAACCACATACGGCGACACGCCATTGGGGGGAATCACATCGAGTAGAATATCTGCAACTGTTGTCTCTAACGGTGTAGAACTAGATTGATCATAAAAGCTTGCACGAACATGTACATTTGATATGCTGCTTTGTGGATCGGTATTCTTGACTAGACCGACTGCCACTGTGTACCCCTCTGCATCTCTATATGCATACTGGGAATCTTTTATGACAGAGACTATGAGTTTTGGAGAGGTGTCGACCTCTTGTGCATATGCAGTAGACACTAAAACCAATCCCAAGAGTACTGCCGTCAGCTTTATCATCATCATACTTGTACATACAAGTAGATGTTATTGTAATATTAGCTGTGATACAATAAACAAGAAAGGTAAAAGATTTAACCCAAATTGGCCAAGTCGGGTCGATAACAGCTGTCCAAAGCACATGCTAACTAGATCAGAGTATCGACACAACCACACTCTCTATAAAAAGAGTTAGAAAAAGAGACTAGATCAGCCTACTTTCGTTTTGCGGTTATTGCCAACCAGTATATCAGACCTGGTGCTAAACCAACAATTAGTGGAATCCATACAGGCCATCCATCTACTACGCTTGCCATATCACAATCTCCGAATATATCCTATTTAAATCCATATGATAGACTATGAGTCTCGGATCGGCAGAGATCAGATGTATTGAGACGAATGCGCGATTGTAGCGTGTGTCGAGTGTATCACGTGTATCACGTGTAATCACATATGTGGATTGAGATAGAATGCGCGATCTGGCAGTATATCGAGTATCATAGATCTGAGTCCCAAACGTACATTTGAACTCGACCAGAGGTAATCGATTTACATGTATCTACATGCAAAAGTTTCAGGAATCGATACGCCACAAAGTCCAACCATTTTGATATGAGAGATTTGATTCCAATAGTGGACCGGACGGAATTTGAATCCGTGACCCCCCGCGTGCAAGGCGGGTATACTACCAGGCTATACTACCGGCCCACAAAAGAAGATGATCCTAGTGTTGATTTTAACTGTTATCTTGGACATCGTACTGATTCGTTTAACTTGGGGACTTTCAGGTAGCTTAGAGTGACGATACGATAATCGAGACTCCGATCTGTTTGATTTATCGGATCATACTGAGACATAGATGATCATCCATCACAAGATCGATATCATTAGATGCATTCGTAGAAAATATATGTAAACATCATTCACGCAAGAATATGGTACTGTTAGAGTCTCAGATAAAACTAAAGACAGGAGATGTAGCGCCCGACTTTGATCTGTTGGGAATAGACGACAAGAGACACTCCCTAGACAGCTATAATAGTTACAAAGGCATGCTCGTTGTCTTTATGTGCAATCACTGCCCATACGTCAAAGCAAAGACAACTGCTCTAAACGAGATATACGATAAATTTGGAGACAAGATCGCCATGGTAGGAATAAACAGCAATGATGCAGTAGCATATCCAGATGACAGTTTTGCTGCAATGAAAGAGGTTGCAAAGGAGAAGGGATTTGGTTTCGACTATCTAGTAGATGATACACAAGAGGTTGCAAAGAGATATGGAGCAACATGTACACCTGATCCATTTCTGTTCAACAACAAGAGGCGACTGGTATTTCACGGAAGAATAGATGACATGATGAAACCGGAGGACAGCATAACAGAAAAGACGATGATCCAAAATATAGAAAAGATGTTGGCAGAAAAAGAGATCGAGAGAGACTTTGAACCATCAATTGGCTGTTCTATAAAATGGAAAGAAAATTAGACTTAAATGACTCACGCCAAACATAGATTGCTAATGGGCTCGTAGCTCAGCTTGGCTGGAGCGTTCGACTGATAATCGAAAGGTCATGAGTTCGAATCTCATCGGGCCCATCCTAGTATCAAGGTAACGACACGGTACCGAAACCATACTCTTGACAGTTGGTATAGTGATTATCGATCTCGCGTATCCAACCACGACCGTGATCCAGCTGATCGAGTGATACCAACAAGGAGCGAATCTTTGGACTATACGTCTGATTGCGATGTATCAACTCTTGTTTAAACTCGTGTTGTGCAAGAGAGTTACTCTTTTTAGAGTTGCATTCACGACATGCAAGGACCAGATTCCATGGCTCATCTTCAAATATGTACGACCACGGAATAAAGTGATCGACTTCGATGAATCCTCGTTCTAGTCTAGTACAACAGTAAAAGCAGTGATCTGTATGTTCCCGATACATCTTTCTGTATACAGTTAGATCTCCACGATAGTTATCGTCTGACTCTATCTTTGCGATCAATCTGGGTAGCGAGTCGTTTATCTTTTCAAGAAACTTGGCCCACTCTACTAGTACTACTCGTGACAGTACCGAATGATTCTTGCGAAAGAACTCGTATGCAGCTGGATCGAGTTTGATCACTTTGGCGTCATCATCATAGTCGTAAAAGATCTTGTTCTCAGCGGAGTATCTACCAGTTCTGATCTTTTGAAACTTGGGAACTACAAGCGATGTCTTGGATCTAGCATGACCAAAGACTTTGGACAGGATCTGTCGTCTAGCTAGAATAATATCGTCATCTGCAAGTAGATCATAACTGCCAGGTGTGTTGTTGCCAAATATTTTGCGTATGATACTGATCACGTGCGGATTACTGTTTATCTTGTGATCTTGTTTTATGTGTAGTTTACACTCTTGGTGCCAATAGTACTTTAGAAATTTATCAGCAAGGTACTCATAAGGTATGGTATATCCGGTAGAGTCTCTGCAATAGTCCAATATTGCACGAGCCAATGCAAACTTGTAGGTATTGGCCTTTGAGCCATGAGCCAATACAGATACAAACATTCGTTTGAGATTTGCATCAGATGTGTCAGTAGACAGTATATCGTTATACGATGTATCTGTTTGCGTAAAGTTGAGCTCGAGTTTCGAGATATCGATCTGCGATTCAAGGCGTAGTATTCCAGATGGCGGAGAGTTACGCCAAGATACCAGTTTACTGTGTCTCTTGAGTTTGACAATCTCTTGATCGACTATATTGTAAAAGTCACTTGAGATTCTGTTTGGGCCCCACAGATCGTGAGAGATGTGTAGTTGTGTGGCAATCGACTCGATCAGTTCTGTGCGAGTATGCCACACAGGCTCATTGGTGTACATCAGCTGTGATGGATCACCATCAATCTTGTGTTTGGATTTAGAGATATCATTGATGGTCTTACCTCGATTACCCAAGGCTACAAGTAGTGCCGTAGAGACTAGATTACGTGAGATGTGAACCAATTACACTATACGTCAGATTCGAACATTTATGATTTGTCAAACAACAGATAACACTTGTGTACGTCATACAGTACATCATACAGTATATCATATCGTAGACTGTATGCGTATTATTAAGAGTGACCATGTCCAATCATCAAACATGACAACAATGAATCAATTTGCCTCTAGAAAGTACACATGTGTTTTATTGTACGTTAAAATGTGCGTAAGATACAAGAAATACGCATACAGTCTCGTACACCACAACACAGCATCACAAGACCTAGCTCTTTTTACTGAGATTACCAGAGATTGTATTTGACCACTGTATTACGTCTTCTAGCCTCTCGGACACCAGATCTGATTTGAGATTTTTAGATGGACCGCACAGTACAATCTTGAATCGAGAGCCGGATCTGGTCTTGATTGGTTTGATCGCATCTTTGAAGAAGATCAGTCCTTCAGAACTAGATGAAAATATCACAACAATCATGACGCCAGATCGTCGCTTCCATACCTTACTGATGAACTTTTGAAAGTCTAGATCAAAGAGAGGATTGATCATAGAAGACATGTCACCTAGATCAAATACACGCCAACCCAGAGTATGGTACATTGTTGCAGCTGCTGTAGACAAGAGTACACTCTCAGGATCAGCAGCGATAACAGACACACTCTTTGTAGGATCAAGGGATACACGCTGATGATCATAGACAGCTTGAAACGATCTATGTACCAGATTATACAATACACTCTGTTCGGCAACACCGATCTTACCAGAGTCAAATAGATCACGTACTGTAGTGATACTAGGCAGGATCATCTCAAGGATCAGTCTACTCGGTATGGCTCCAGAGTTGAGGCAGTTGTTTACAAGACCAACTAGTCTCGACTCGTCTACAGCTAACAGACACTCTTGATACAATGTAGATACCTTAAAGTAGTCTTCAGGAAACTCGAATGACTCTTGGTCAGACTCCAAGAACCAGAGCGTAATATTGCCAATATTCTTTGGATACACTATACCTTGAGCCGTCAAGATCTTTAGATACTTGGTCATTGTTATTCTACTGATACCGGTACGCCTTGATATCTCGATTCCCGATATACCAGATTCAGACTCTAGTATTGGAATGAGTCTACTACGAATATCTTCGATTGCGTACCCCTTACCCATCGTACAATAGACTGTATGCGTATTATTAAGAGTGCCCATGTCCAATCATCAAACATGACAACAATGAATCAATTTGCCTCTAGAAAGTACACATGTGTTTTATTGTACGTTAAAATGTGCGTAAGATACAAGAAATACGCATACAGTCTAATATACTGCAACGATGGTATAAAGAGTTGACAAGAGATATCAAACTCGACATACGTTATCAATACATGCATCTTACACCCTAGTATCACTAGTTTTCTGTAGAGCTATAAAAAGATGGACTCTATCCGATGATTTGAGATATTACTACGTTTAGGTTTTGCGGTATTTAGTTGTCCACAAGGGGCTCCGTTCAATTGACAGGGGTTGGCATTTTCTGCACAAAATTCTCGAAACTTTGCAAAATATGGAAACGGCCTCATATCGACTATTGTAAATTCTACTGTTTTGAGTCTCAGTGTGCGTTCTTTGAGATAACTTTGTAACGATCTCCACTCCCGTCAATTGAACAGAACCACGAGAATGATTTTGCTCCAGGATATGATTGTGGTCATGGAACCGGCGATCTAGACTGTCATGGTAGTTGGAATTAAACGCATAACTGGTCTTTGTATGACATTGGTTCAATATCACTAGATCAGATTACAACTCTACCATATAACGGGTCTCGTCAATAAAAAAATTGTTGGAATGTATAACACTAATTCGCCATTGCGTTTGTCTGAGCTCTACTAACCAAGGGTTGACAGTTAAGTAAAATTCTCAACTTTACAAAGTATGGAAACTGCCGTGTATCATATTGGGAATTACTGCAACTAGAACCCCAGTCAACAAGACTCTAACTCTAGATCGTGTATCACTATGCAAATATCTCAACAACATAAAGATCAATCAACACACGTCCGGTACAAAATAACAAACCGACGTGCAAAACCGGCTCAACATCGCAATTTTAAAACCTTATATACTACTATACCATAAAATACCGTAAGGTGAATATGGATGCCAAAACCAGGATTCAAGTCGATAACGATCTCAGAGGTCGTCTACGACACGTTTCATAAGGTATACGAAGAGAACAAGCCGGAACTCACGATGCGTGGTGTCAACAGCTTCGCGGGTTATGTAACATACATGTTGGAAGAGATGGTGCAAAAGGACAAAACCTTTGCAAGATATGCTCCAAAGATCGAGTGTGTGAACGTAGATGCGGACGGTGTAATACTAAAGGACAACATCAAAAACAAAGTCATCGAAGTTGTAGTTCAGCAAGGCGAGTTGTACTGCCAATTTTGTGAAGTGGGTGACTGTGTGCATGTTGGATTTGTATTCTCGATACCGGAAGTGTATGAAGTACTCAATGACAAGGGTGTAAAGAACAAGTTCCTAAAGTGAATGCTACAACTAGTCCAACAAAGCGACTCAACGCTACGACAAGTGCTGGAATAAATTCCAGACGAGATAAAGGGGCGGGATTTGAACCCGCGAACTTTTTTTAATTTACTGCTTAAGCGATGGATCTCTTCGGTTTACTTGTGGTATTTACAAGGCTGTTCTCATAGAATCTCGTACTTTTTTTTCTGTAACCATTCTATCCCACATAAATCAAAGATATCCAAAGTGATTTTGTTTTCTGCACGAGATGGAGGGGGCGGGATTTGAACCCGCGAACTCCTGAGAGACAGGATCACCCATTATCTGATCTTAAGTCCTGCATGTCCAAAAGCAGATCTTGCTCACTTTGGCCAGGCTTGATTACCCCTCCAAAAAGATCCACCATACAACAAGATTTAACAGTTATCTAGACAGAAATCGGCTGTACAAATTAAAACGATGAATCTTGTCGTGTTGATCAGATATCTCACAAATCAGATATTATGAATAATCAAAGATTATAAGGATTTTAGATATCTAGTCTTTATGCTCCGATAGCTCAGCCTGGTAGAGCGTTACCTTGGTAAGGTAAAGGTCGCGGGTTCGGATCCCGTTCGGAGCTCTAGTAATTTTTAATGAGCAGTTCATAATGACCGCCACGTTTGTTACCGTTAGAGTTGATGACTCTGTTTGCAGCAACGCGTTGTATATTCCAAGGCTTTGAATCAAATAGATCTCTAACTGTTTTAGAGTACGAGTTGGATAGCATTACAAGACAACCCTTTCTATCAAGTTGATTGCATAGTTTTGCTAGACGACACAGATCATCATACCCAAAGTCTTTGTTTGTATACTCGGTAAAGCTTGCAGTGTCACTCACAGGATGATACGGAGGATCAAAGTAGACTAGATCACCAGACTTGGCTGTACACATGACACTCTCAAAGTCTCGACACTCTATTGCAATGTTTGGAGATTGGAGTACATCACTAACAGTTCGTAGATTCTCTTCGTTTACAATATTTGGGTGAGAGTAACTTCCCAAGGGTACGTTAAACTGTCCCTTGCTGTTAACTCTGTATAGACCGTTAAAGCAAGTGCGATTCAGGAATAACAGACGTGCTGCGCGCGTAACCGTGCTGCGAGGTTTGCTAGAACGTATCATGTAATAGTACTCTTTAGAATTCTTGGTGTATCTATTCTGATGATCTTTGAGAAGAGGTATCAGCTCATCAATATTATCTCTAATAGCTACATATGTCGATATCAGATCAGAGTTTAGATCAGAGAGCACACAACGTTGATCTGCATGCTTTGACAGTATATGAAACGACAGGGCTGCTCCGCCTAGAAATGGTTCATGATACCTAGCAAACTCTGTAGGGAGATTAGAGTCCAAGACCGATATCATCTGTCGCTTGCCACCGGCCCACTTTACAATGGGTTTTGGGACAGATGTAAACTGTTGATATACTTGCTGCATAGATATATGACTGTAAAAGCGGTTAAAATCTTGGTAAAGAGAATAAAGTTGAGTAAAAGCTAGATCTTTTTCCATCTGTACAGGTGGGCATGTGCTAGATCCATAGTCGGATATAGGCGCTTCATACTGATGACAAGAGAACAAGCTTGATTATTACCAACTTGTTTTAGCATCCAGAACGGTTGTAGATTGGCATATACAGTATATGCGATCAATAGACACGTGTTTAACAAGTTTCTGTCTAGTTTGTATAGATTGTAGTGTTTGTATGTGCTGTTCAGTAGACATTCTGCATAACTTGTTCATAATTAAAAACTGTAACAGAATGATATGTCGAGTAAAAATAAACGGGAAAGGTTTGTTAATTCAAAATCATATAGTTTATCGATCTCTACATTGCAATGTCCAGGCTAAACATGTGGTTAGTCAAGAGTCCATTTGATCGAATCAGCGAAACATCATCTTACTAGACACCTGTATGATGTTCATCACATGTGATACAACATGATACAATACATGAGTCGTATGCGACCTAGTGGCGATCGACCAAGATATCTAGATATAAAATGAAAAGAAGAGGTTTTGGCTAGTCCCACTTTGACCAAGCAGCCATCCATCTATATGTCCACGTATTCAGCTTACAACCTAACGCTGCAAACGTACACGCCAATACTGCACCTGCACCTGCACCGAGCGCAACTGGACTGTTATAGAACTTTCCTACCTGCGGTTCTATCGGTGTCATGTATGGCGGCAGTGTTGGCCTTGGATATTTGAATGCCGTCTCTAGTGGGTCTGCGACTGTAATCAGGTTTACCATATTGAACAATGGTAATGACATACCTACAAGTACACCACCAAACAGTATCAACGAATGCTTATTCTTCTTCGTTGCCCAGTATACCAAATCCAACAACATTGCGGATGGCAACCAGACAGGAGTCACGATAAAGTCGTACGGATAACCAAGTGCAAACCATGCACCCTTTGCTACCCACGTGTATACTGTCATAATTAGGGCGTAGTACGTAGCTGTTCCTGGAACACCAGTAAACGTTAGATAGTATGTTGCACCTACCACAAGCATCAGTGTTTGTGATATAGAGAATACTGTATACGATGTCCAAGCCCAGTCGGTGTAGAAGATATAGTCACCTGCGTTAATTGTTAACAGTGTAGAGTTTACCGCTACTACAACTATGAACAAGTAGTGTGTACATCGTCTTAACCAGACCATTATCAACTACAGCAATATGTAGGTATATAAAATTTTAGAGATGAGGGATCTAGGCGATAATTACACAGAAAATCACAGATTATGACCTGATCGATAAGATATTGGGTGAATTGGTCAATGTGTCATTTACTCAGAAGCAAAGAACCATGTTTCAAAAGAGAACAACAAGAGTTGTAATGCCTGACAAGCAAACAGTTGGTGGCCCAATATGAGACGATATGTGGCACATAATTCTCAAAATTACTCAATAATGTTGTGGAATACATGTTGAATATTGTGAATTTTTGGTATCAAGTAAAATGTGTAGATTTTAGTTTATAATGGCGTTTTGCTCCACACTGCAGAAGCCGATCGCCACATGCGTGATAATGAGATCAAGCACTTAGTAAAGGTCACGAGTAGACGCAAGCCATCTTGCGGATGATATGATATCTGCAATTCTAGACTGCTAGGTCAAGACATTCATCGGAATGGTCTATAGATCGTGTCAGATACAACAAAGCTATTGGATCTAGTGCCAGCATACAACTCAACCGCACGCAAATTCAACGTTCTGATTGTATATCTGATTTACTATACCTATCAATCAGCAAATGTGGGAACAACACATTCCTAATCGCCTAGATATAAAATGAAAAAGGTGGGACGTTGATTGTCCTAATTGCCAACAAATAGCGCTATTATTATTGTACCTGCTGCTACTGCTGCAACGCTACCTGCAACTATACCGTTACTGTTCTTGTTGGAACCTTCCTCCACGACTTTGACACAGAAGATATAGCCTATTGCTTCGATGATTGTTAGTACGATGAATGCATAATGACCACTAGGTGTTGGATATGCCCAAGGATAGTAAAAGTATCCTGCTGCGGTACCACCAAAAGTTGCCAGCCATGCTGCCCAGAATGAGATTGTAATCAAACCAGTCATGTTTTCAACGCGCCTTCCAATCATTCGTTCTACGTCGGCACTAGATGAGCCACCTGCGCCTCCAGAACCGAATCCTTTAGGAAGAGTCATTCTATGGTTATTCTAATCTAAAATCCTTTTAAGTCTTTCCGAAACCCTCAAACGAGTGCGAGTAGCATGATCAGTAGACAAGATACTAGTAACAGTCACCAACATTGTACATTGTACATTGTACATTGTATATTCAGACATCGCAAAAGTAACTATAATTTAACCAAAAGATCAAAAATATCGATCAAACAAAGTCAATAAGGATTGCATGTCTCAGGAATCTAATGCGCAAACAATCAGACTCGCTGAGACAAGCAGTATCTAGAAACCGTTCTACTTATAGATATATTTTCATAAACGCTATGGATCAGATACCATTCAAAGTATCTAATTATCACAATGCCAAATACACAAAATGGGACGGACTCAAGATCATCATAGATGCGGCAGTAGCAAACAAATCTCCTGCTGATCGTTCCAGATTGATCAGAGATAGTGATGGTTATGCACCTACAGGCGAATGGATTAGGAAGAGGATCGAAGAGACGTGTGAGAAACCGATAGATGAGATATTCAAGTATGCCGTGACGCAACACCTGTCAGAGCTAAAACGGCTTGGTCGCTTTCCTCGACATCCTATCATTGGAGTAGACAGAACGAGTTTTTCAAGATATGATAAAGATAATCCAGATCTGATTAAGGGTAGAGCGAAAGATGGTACGACTGTATTTGAGACACACATCTCTGCACAGCTGGTCAACCCCGGCACAAGACTTGTTTTATCTACATTTTCAGTCAAAAAAGGGGAAAAAAATGCTGATTTTATGCCTAAAATTGTAGATTTTTACGAAATAAACTCTACAAGACCAGCGCTGTTTGTTGCCGATCGTGGGTTTTATTCAGTTGCTATGATCAAATTCTTGAATGGAACTAGACACAAATATCTGATGCCATGCGTAAACACTTCTGGCATAAAAAAAGCAATAGAGGAATACAAACGAGGAGAACGAGTTAGAGTGTCAAAATATGTAATAAAGAACAACAAGGATCAAGCAGGATGTTACATCATAATAACTCGTGACAGAGATGACCCAGAAGAGTATAGAGCATTTGCAACAAATGATCCAAATATTGATCTAGAGAAATATCGCGATCGTTGGGAGATTGAGAATGGATTCAAATTTACTCGAAATATGCGTGTTAGAACTCACAGTAGATCAACACCGTGTAGAACATACATGTTCATGTCTGCACAAATGTTGCTAAACTTGTGGACTATATTCAATCTTGTATTGTTGGTTGAAGGTATCACATCTCACAAGATGTACCAAAGCTTGTTTCTTAAAACAGTGCAAACATTGATCGAGATCCCACCTGAGCCTCCGCCTGAGCCGATTGCACCCTAGATGCCAAAATTTACACGTACATTTGCGATGTCTGATATTGTATATTGTACATTGTACATACTAGATGATCGTATGTATACTATGCATCGTGTATAACACATCACATCTAGATGAGGATAATCTCCGATCTACAGACGCAGACATATCTCTAGCATCTGACCAATGATGTTTCTGTACAAATTCCAACCAATTCGCCAAAACATATCAACATACATCAGACATTGCGGTAATCCAGACGGATGATCCATGACCACCTGATAGTGAAACTTTTTCCATCTTGCTCTGATGATACATATCGAATCGTATCAGAGCATATCGACTCCACCAAATGTGCGATTTGACAACTAGATGTACCAAACTCGACAAGATGCAAACGGATTAAACGTACGAGGTTAGGTCTAAAAGATCTACCCAAAGGGACAACTTTTCTAGATAATCTAGGCTAAATCCAAACATTACCAATTATGACAATGTCTAGACAGATCACGAGACAAAAGGCCAAGAAAGATAGTGAGACGGCTACCAAGATAGCAGATCTAGAGGATACTGTCAAGCAGCAAAATGATACCATCGAACAACAACAAGAGACCATTACGAGTCTACAAAAACAAGTTGCAAAGCAGAAGAGAATGAATATGAAACTGTACGAGATTTTACTTGCTACAATTATGGGACTTCAAGTATCTCCAAATTCAATCAATGATTGTTTTAATGTATTTCAAAGTATGATCAAGATAATAGAACGTGGTCAACAACTATCACAGACCAAGATTCGTAACACCAGAAAAAAGATAGAGGGTAAAAAAGAAAAGATAGAGGTACAAACAGCACAGGCCAAGAACAAAGAAACGAGACGCAAGCAGCTCGACAATTCTAACGTACCGTCATCAAAACAACCAGATCATGTAAAAAAGAGTACAAGAAAATCTAAAAGCGAATGGAAAAAAGCAGGACAAGACAAGGGTCACAAAGGAGTTTCCGACAACATAAAAACAGACAAGACAAAACATCATAAAAAAGAAAAGTGTGACGGATGTGGCAGTAAGCATGTTGACAACAAGAGGTCTAGACAAAAGAGAACGATTGACATACAGATCATAATATTGCACATACTCCATATAGGATACTTTTACAACTGTAGAGATTGTGGCGCATCAGGCGATACATTCGACAGCATCCCAGACATACTACACAACACAATGTTGTGCCCAATTCTAGGCGTGATTGCAACCATAATGAGAAAGAATGGCTGTAGTATCAGAACAATAACCAGTACTCTTCAATGCCTAGACCCGTGTATATCTAAAAAGATGGTAACGGGTGCAATAGACACGATTGCCGATAAATTAGACAAATATGTCAAAAAAATAGAGAGAATGAACCTAAAATCCAAGGTAATCTACATGGATGAGACGTCGATGTCCCTTGCTGCGAAATTGGGATGGGTCTGGGTTCTTGTCGGCGATTATGGTACGCAATTTATCATATCGCCAGATCGTACAAAAAAGTTTCTTGAAAAAACGTTCAAAAAGTATATTCTGATACCACTCGTGTCGGATGGATATGTCGTGTACAAACTATTCAATGTACGGCAACGTTGTTGGGCGCACATACTGCGAAATGCAAAAGATACAATGTGTGACGTACATACTGTACTAATGTACAAAAGATTACAGAAACTACTTGAAATTGCAAAAGCACTACAGGTGGACAATCCCAATCATGTGGACATGTACCTAAAATACAGAGTAGATGATCTAGTGCAAAAGACATTATCACTTGCAGCAGAGTACAAGAAACTAGACAACGAAGCTTGTCGCAAATTTGGAGTTCATTTAGCTAATGCTGCAGATGATCTATACACATTTGTGCTATACTATGGTATGGAATACACAAACAACAGAGCAGAGCGAGCTATACGATCAATGGTGCTATTCCGCAAGGTAACTCAACGTATTGTATCTGAGGAGAGTAAACGACGAGTTGGCAATATCTTTACATGTGTAACAACATGGGAGCAACAAGGTCTCAACGTCTATGATACACTCCTAAAAGTTGTGCGTGAGACCTAACCTCATACGATTAAACTATTACTGAAAGATTCAGGTATTGACATTCAAGACTAGCATACCTTGACATTGAATATAAAAGAAAAAAAGGTGCAAAAGCACGTTTTCTATGGAATTGCACGACTGTACAGTTTGCCTTCAAGAGCCATCTTGTACATCTCTGCAACGTAAGGATTTTCACCTGGAGTCTCTGCACCAAGCTCTACTAGTCGAGCATATACTCGAACTACGTATGCAAGTGCACCCATGAATGCTACTACAACACCCATGTTAAACATCCAGTGATTTGGTACTGCAAAGATCTCCTCGACAAACCAAAAGTGCCACATCTCGTTGACTCCAATCGTGAACATCGTAGCCAGATAACCTAGAATGGTCATCTTTAGACCAGTGTTCATAGAGTTGTTTGGACCTCTGAGAACAGGAACTTTTCTATCATATATAGCAGCTGCACCCCAACCTAATGGCAATGCTACAAAGTGTGAGTATAACCACCAGTGTGCTGGAGTAAATGCACTATCTCGGATAGATGTCTGATGGAGTGAACCATCGACAAAGTTGTCTACTTCGACCGATGCTGCAGTACTTCCCATAGCAATGACGATGAGCCAGATCTTTTTTAGTCTCTGAATCTCAACCTCTTTTGGGATTAGTGCGGGCATCTGTGCCATAAGTATAGTTGTGTGAATTTAATATATAAAGTAGGAGCTCAATAGATGACGAAATATACGAAAAAATTTGTAAAAAATACAAGTAAAAATGAAAAAATTGTAAACATGTGCAATAATTGAAAAAAATCTAGACAAAAATTGAGATGGTTTGGTTGTATAACATCGATGATCAAATATACCAATCAGATATGTCGAGATATCTTGGGATCTCAACACAAGGTAAAACATATAACAACGTATATCTTGTTGAAGATATTAGGGATAAATATGGTCGAGAAGAAGATATTCGCATTTGGACTGACCGTTGTGCTTGCACTAGGAACTTTGGGTTTCAATTGGGTTGAAACCATCATCCCAACTGCAGAGGCACATGGCGTTCAAGCACAACTCCAGAGTCGTTTCATCAGAATAGCAGATGAGACCTTTAATCGACAGTCTCTGCAAACAGGTGAGACCCTTGAACTAAAGGGAACATTGATCAGTCTAGTAGAACGAGACCTTAGAGGATGGTTGTCCATCTTTTCAGAGTCAACCAATGCAGGAAACCGATGGGAGATGCTCTCAAGAGATCCACCAGGAAACGTTTTCGATATTGAGGGAAATAGCCAGATAGAGTATGCTCTATCGGCCAAAGCACTAGAAGCTGGTGTATATCACGTACACACACAACTCAATGTAGCATCGGTAGGTCCAGGACTAGGTCCAGGTCAAACTGTCGTTGTAGAAGGTGAACCAATAATCAAGCCTATCCCATATGTCAACATTATGTACCAATCTATCATAATTGGTGTTGGATATGTGATAACGTTTGCAACACGACCCTGGCAAGTAATCTAACCAAAACCCTCTCTTTTCATTTTCTGAAACTTTTATTATACATGGTGCCATAATATGTAGTTGTTAAACTTTAAGATCATCAAGATGGATATATTTCAGAGTTACTTTTTTGGTCAAGTCGAGTTTCGTGGAGATACATACAAGGTAAACATACAGAATCAACGTAGAGGCAAAGTTCTTCGACTCCCCTTTGAGATAGCCCACAAGAACAAGATGGTTGCGAGATTGACAGGACCTAACGATCTCTTTGTGGAGGACTATCTACAATATGCTGGCAGTTCAGAGTGGCTCGAGATCGACTCGGACGAGATAACATACTTTCTTGCGGATCATCAAGATCAGTTAGATACGATCGAGATCATGTAATGTATCTAACACTCTAGATCTATCCGATCTCATACTTAGTAGAATGATCGCATTGTAGAAAGGACTTTAAAGAATCTAATAGTAAATGAGGTTGGCATGATCTGGCCCGGAACCAACGATCCCTACAAACGAAAGAAGACCATTCGATTTCTCATAATCACGGCAATAATAGGGATCTCGGCAGCTGCAGCGAGTTCACTAACCATACAGTCACTAGACGCGGATAATCCGTTAAAGGTCTGCATAAATGATCGAGATACAAAATTTAAGATCAGTGCCACACTAGAGTTGATAATCGATGGTCAACCAGCTGAGATTCCAGCTAATATCGGACGAGATGAGCAGTGTCACAGGACAATGTATACTTTGACCGATGATGGAACAATATATGCAGAATGGGAAGAAGAGTATCCGTTCGAGATAGGACACTTTTTGTGGATGTGGGAGTTTCCGCTACGAGACATGGATCAGTCAAAGTCGGCCATCTATGTAAACGATAAAGAGTCAGAACACTTTATAGCTCATCCGCTACAAGATGGATATCACTACAAGGCTGTATTTACATCAAAGGCATATGACCAGTCAAGAGACCAAGACTTTTTGCCACCAGAGAGATAGGAATATCAGACTCGAGATCAGATCACGATAACTTGTATGAGTGTATCTTTATCAGATGTGATTGATGGTGAATATCAGACTTTTGGGAGATTCGGATCGTTCTAGTTCGGCTACCAAATCACAGTATTTGCTAGGTCTCACAAGTGATTCTACATGTACATACCATCTATATGAGAATAAAAGTAAAAAGAAAAGAAGACTACCAGTACTTGCCGTTGTCTGGTATCAGACCAATGCCTTCTCTTTCAAAGTGTCTGTCCAATTCATCGACCCATCTCTCACGGTTGTCCTTGTAGGCCCATCCATGAACACGCAACCAGAATGCGATAATTCCTAAGAGGAATATGGTAAACATCATGGTTCCAAAGATGTAAATCATTACATCGTAGAATAGTGGGTCATAGTTTGGTCCCAGCTGTCCTGTAATCGATGACAGGATACTAAGAAATGTTCCTACTATGGGAGTCATTGTATATTTTGATTCTAACTGTGCGATATATACATTTCTTTTGAGGGCATGTATGCGGGATCTGAGACGTCATAGGGCACACATACTAGGTTTTGACGATTCATGACTCGAACAAGATCAACAGATAACAAGATACGCTAGACGTCTACAGATGTAAACTGAGAGTGACCTATCGGGATTGTGTAGTTTATAGTCTAACCCAACATGATAGAGACGAGTCACAATATTGATGAAATTGGCCAGATACAAGTATAATACAAGTATAATAAAAAGATGAAAAGAGGAAAATTTATCCTCGTCCCATAGCAGCATACTTGCCAGATCTTCCTCGTAAGAAGAAAGCACCTGCAATACCGCCAAATACAGCACCAGAGATTATCGATGCACCAATAACTCCGTTAGGATCAAGATATGGTGTTCCAGATCCAGCAGCTGGATTTTCCTTTACAGCGTCAATTCGAGCTTTTGCTAGTTTTAATGCCTCCTCTAATGTATTAGATCCAGTCTCACCATCTGCGCCGACATTACCACTATACTGTGCAAGGGCAATAGACGTAGTACCTAGACCACCAACTATAAAGACGGACATGATGGCTGCTGTCAATACTATCTTTGTTTTCATATAGTATTCAAAAGCCATCTTGAGCTATTTAACCCTTTTTTTAGTAGAGAGATCTGCGAGATCATATGAAATCGACATCCGTACTAGATCGGGCAGAGTCGAGTGCGATCATGGATGCAGAGTCGAGACGTAACGTTTAATTCCATTTCATATCAGTGGTACATCATGGGACGAATGCACACTCACAGACATGGCAAGTCACACTCTATCAGACCTACAAATCTAGAGGCACCTAGATGGGTAACACAGAGCCCAGAAGAGATAGAACAGTTGATCATAAAGTATGCCAAAGAGGGTATGACTCCGAGTCAGATTGGGATAAAGCTAAGAGACCAACACGCTATTCCGCTAGTAAAGCCGATCCTAAAAAAGTCGATCGGGCAGATTCTAGAAGAACATGATCTAAAGGCAGAGATGCCTGAAGATCTGGACAACATTGTAAAAAAGGCTGTAGGGCTACAGAGACACCTCAAAGAGAATAGAGGAGATCGACGCAATGTTAGATCTCTAGAGTTGATAGAGGCAAAGGTTCATCGACTATCGGTATATTATAAGAGAATACATCAGATTCCTCAAAATTGGAAATATAAGTCAGTCGTCGCTCAATTAGAGTGATGGCATCTCTAGACGAGTCACTGTCGATGTTTCGAGATAGAGTTGTAGATTGTTGTAGATCAAGACGATCCATAATGGTTACAACTCATAACGACTGTGACGGTCTAACATCAGGCAGTATCATTACAAAGGCATTGATAAGAGCTGGAGCACACTGTACACTTCGAGTTAGTAAGGAGTTCAGTACAGATGTGATAAAGTCCCTAAAGAGTGAGTCCAGAGACTTGAATATAGTCACAGATCTTGGTGGGGGGTTTGCAAAGGGTCTAGATGATGAGCTAGGAGACAGATGGATGGTACTGGATCATCACCAGATACCTCAATCAGAGATGGATCACATAAACGTCATAAACGCATGGAGATATGGTATAGACGGCGGTACAGAGATCTGTGCAGGAGGAATGGCATACAAGGCAGCTCTAGCACTAGATGAAAAGAATCGAGATCTCTCGCCACTGGCGATCGTGGCAGCTCTAGGCGATAGGCAAGATGGAGGTGATCGAAAGTCGCTTACAGGAATAAACTTTGAGATAGCCGAGACGGCAAAGGAGATGGAACTCGTCGATGTGGATATGGACTTGCTACTAGTTGGGAGAGAGACTAGACCGTTAGCCGATGCGCTTGCGTTTACGTCTCAACCGTTTATCGAAGGACTGACATGGAATCGCGATGTATGTTTTGCGATGCTGACATCTTCAGAGATACCACTAAAAGAGGGTAATCGATGGCGAGTCCCAGCAGAGTTGAGTCAGGATGAAAAAAAGAGAGTCATCGAAGCGATCGCAAAGTTTGTGTCGGGCAAGAATACACAAGTGATGTCCGAACTCATCGGATACACATACACATTTCAGAACGAAGACGGTCGTAGCTTTCTGCGAGATGGACGAGAGTTTGCAACCATGCTCAACTCGTGTGGGCGAATAGATCGTGCAGGAGTCGGTATTGCGATATGTATCGGAGACAGAGGCAAGAGTCTGATGGAAGGAGAAGAGATACTGATCGACTATCGAAGTAAGATTCGTGAGTGCATGAATATACTTACAAACGAACGATGGAGGACGTACGGTAATGATACATACCTGCTAGTCAATGGTAGAGATATCGTACCAGAGACGATGTCCGGTACAGTGTCATCGTTGATAGCTGCATCGCCGATCCATGTAGGCAAGATCGTGATACTTTATACCACGGCAGACTCGGACAAGATAAAGTTCTCATCTCGTAAGTCACTTGGTTGCAAGTCACAGACAAACTTGAGTGATCTGATGAGACGAGGAGCAGAAAAGTTTGATGGTATCGGTGGCGGACATGCATCGGCTGCCGGTGCAAAGATTACAAAGAACAAATTAGACGACTTTCTCAAATACATAGAAGAGAATGTCGTTGAGATGCCAAATTCAACTAGTGATAGATGATATTCCAGAGCGAGAGGCCATGGCCATAAAACAGGCGTTGGAACCAGACAACATTGACTTTCCAAAAGGTCAGAGCTGTACCATTGAAAATATTGATAACAAACTAGTCTTGTCCATAAACGGTAGAGATAACATGAACCAGTTGATCGGAACAGTAGATGAGATACTAGCACACATCTATGTCGCTTTGGGAGTGACCAAGCAGTGTTAGACCCTCAGATCATAAAGGATGAACCTGAAAAGATTGCAGATATGTTAAAGGCCCGAGGGATCGAGTTTGATCTTGATGGACTGATACATTATGATAAAGAGAGACGTAAATGCATAACAGAGACCGACGAGTTACGTCATCTCAAGAATCAGATCGGAGTCGAGATTGCAGCACAAAAGAAGGCAGGTAAATCTGCTACAGATACAATAGCTCAGATGAGTCGGGTTGCAACAGAGTTAGAGAGTTTGGAGACTAGACGTCAAGAGATAGAGAGAGAGTATACGCGTCTAGCAATGTCGATCCCAAATATGGTAGACGAGTCTGTACCTATAGGAGTAGACGAGAGTGCAAATGTGATATGCAAAAAGTCAGGCGAACTGCCACAGTTTGACTTTGAGATACGAGATCACATAGACATTACAGAGAATCTAAAGCTCGTAGATCTTGGACGTGCCGCAAAGGTCTCAGGTGCAAGATTCTACTATCTATGTGGTGATCTAGTTCTACTAAATAATGCATTGATCAGTTTTGCATTAGACTTTGTAACCGAGAGAGGATATCGTTTGATTCAACCACCATACATGATCAACCGTGCAGCAATGGAAGGTGCAGTAATAGCACAGGACTTTGAGGACGTCATATACAAGATTCATGATGAAGACCTATACATGATCGGAACGTCCGAGCATGCGATTGCAGCAATGCACTCAGATGAGATAATAGAGGGGGGTGATCTACCGCTTCGATATGTAGGTGTCAGTCCATGTTTCAGAAGAGAGGCAGGAGCACATGGTCGAGATCAGAAGGGGATATTCAGAGTTCACCAGTTTGACAAGATTGAACAATTTGTCTTTTGCAAACCAAAAGATGCGCCAAGCCAACACGAGATGATGCTGCAGACGGCCGAGTCATTCTATGATCAGCTCGGCATACCATATCAGGTTGTCTTGCTCTCTAGTGGCGACATGGGCAAGTCTGCTGCCAAGACATTCGATATCGAGGCGTGGATGGCAGGTCAGAATGCATACAGAGAGATCGTCTCGTGTTCAAACTGTCTAGACTATCAAGCAAGACGATTACACATACGATTTCGAGACAAGACGAACCAAGATACCACATACGTAAACACGCTAAACAGTACTCTAGTTGCAACTAGTCGTGTACTGGTAGCTATAATAGAGAACTATCAGACAAAAGATGGTCACATCAAGATTCCTCAAGTCTTGCAGAGATATCTCAATGGTCGCAGAGAGATATAGTCATAGGGCTCTGTTCAATTGACGGGGGTTGAGATCATGATGACATTATCTCAAAGAACGCACAGTGAGATTCAAAACCGCAACAATTTACGATAGCCGATATGAGACCGTTTCCATATTTTGCAAAGTTTCGAGAATTTTGTGCAGAAAATGCCAACCCTCGTCAAATGAACAAACCTTGCATATACTTTACATGTACAGTACGCAAGGCATTGATCTATACACGGTAATGTTTGTGTGATATAGTAACATCAGTGTACATCAGTGTACATCGATCTAACATACCCTTATATTTTGGGCTCAGAGGTCGATATTGATTGGCACGTAGAAAGGGTCGAGTAAAAGACAAGTGGAGAGAGAAACGATGGGTAACTGTTGTGGCTCCAGACTCGTTCAACAATGTTCAAGTTGGATACATTCCGATTACCGATGAAAAAGGTGCAGAGGGTCGAGTCATGGAGGTAACGTTACACGACATCCTAAAAGGCGATCCATCGCAACACCAGTACAAGATATACCTACAGGTGGATAAAGTAGAAGGCGATCTTGCAATGACATTATTCAAACGATTCGAGTACTCGAAAGAGTTTCTACGAAGTTTGGTTAGACGTGGATCATCAAAGATTAACTTTGTCATAGACGGTAAAACAAAAGATGGATACATCTTTAGAATAAAGATCATTGCACTAACATATAGACAGTTAAACACATCACGTCAGCATGCGTTACGACTCATTGCACGTGATGTAATAAACGACACAGTTCCAAATATGACCATCGATCAGTTTGTTCAAGCAGTCTGTTTTACAAAGATCACTTCAGATATCATGGCTGCATTCAAAAAGATGATCAGAGTTAGACATGTTGGGTTGGAAAAGGTTAAACTGGTCAGAACAGCTGCTAAAGAGACCATTCTGCTAAAAGCATGACTCTATGACTAAAACTCTAGTAACAGTGAGCATCATACTACATGCAACAGAAGATATTACAAAGATGCTACATGCATTAGAGATCATTGGAACAACTAGAGATGACTATACAGTCACTACAACAAAGGGACATTTTGATAATCCTATCCTAGTTCTGAATGCAAGGTATAGTGGAAGAGCAGCACGTAATATAATCAAGCAGATAGTATCAGGACTAGATAGACATCAAGTAGAACAACTAGTGTCAGAGATACCATCTCGGACTGTAGACTCACAGTTTCATCTAAGACTAGACAAGCAAGAACTGTTCGCCGGTCATATATCACTAGGCGACTCGATAAAGATAAAGATTCATCACCCCATCTATGACAAGACGGATACTGTTGCTACCTTTGCTGACATACTCAGACTAAAATAGGCATATACGCACATCAGAACTTGGGAATGAGGAGATAGCACGCCGCTCCAGTCTGAGCTGACGCCATGAAGAACCCGCGACGACCCGACCCGAAATATATTAAATAACATGCATATGCCAAAACGATCTCTAGTCTTATCCTACGATAAACTAGATGTTCATAATCAGAGATTCATCACTGATGTGATTGATAGGAGATTTTTTGTACCTGTGCTAGATGTCGATATATAGATAAACCCATTGCGATTAACAGTTCATACCATAGTCACGGAGATAAAATCATGTTTATTATTTATCGAACAGGAATGTTATTGATCAGTAGACAAAGTTGACAGTGGTAAAAGTGTTAGGCATATAGTAAATCATGTAAAGTGTGAATTTGTTTCTGTCACGGACTTGCAGATATTGAGTATTCCTCATATCATTAAAGCAATAGATCAAATGAGTCTCGGATTTAACATCCCATGTAAAAATAACATGTTATACCATTCTCTTCAGATATGTCAAAGACAAATCATCAGTTAGTAGAGTTGGCAAAATATTCAACAGTTGATATTTTGTATAAAACAATTGCGTATGATAGCTACGGACTGTATTTATTATATCGATGAATAAACCAAGTGATGTCTAAATTCATAATCCACGTTTTTTGTTATAACATGACTCAGCCGTTGATAACGAGTCACATAGATGGCAAAACTAGTGAGAATATACCATATGGGAAACGATCTTATGGTAAACTGCCAAACATGCACGAAGATTGTAAGTTTGGTGACATAAAGCATGAAAATAATGACAAATTAGTTTGTGCACATGTAGACAACAACACTCAGACAACAAGTAGAAGAGTCACAAGATGGCAAAAGATGCAACTCATGAGAATTAATACTTTTGACACATTATGAATCTCCGAGTCATAGTATCAATAGTAATAGTATCATCCATTCTGATTGTAATTAGCCCCACAGTGTACAATTATTATGCATATACACTACCCATGAAAGATATATTGATTGATCACTATCCAATAGACTTTCATTATTCAAATGCAGACGGAAAACATGGCACCTATGGAGTTGTTAAACTAGTTACACTTTTAGAAGATGGATCAATTGATGTGGAGTTTGGACCAAACGAATTCTATTTAGATTTTGGAGTACCGAATTTCACACATACTGAAAATATTAAAGTAGGTCAGACATTTGTGGTGTTGTGCCAATATTTTTATGATTATACAGACGCACGTATAACGTCTAGTTTTGAAGAGTTATTAAAAGACAGAGATAAAACACCTCAAAAGATCAAGGTAAATCTCAATAAAGAATTCTTTAAAACTGAATGCAAAGACAATTTTGATAGACGCACATGTGAGGAACTTTCTCTTATGTTTTACGACTCAAAGCAAGATAACATCACACAAGAGGTAATAGTCGATACGAGACCGTATTTAGATCAAGTATTTTATGACAAACCTTTCATAAGTATTTTAAAATATATGGGACTAGGTGATCGAGACGGGGTACCAGTTCATGTATTTGTTCATGCAGATGGATTTCTTAAAAGCAGACTATCATGCAACTATCCACAGATAATTGAATACTCTATTGACTTGATTGATTTAGAGATCCCAGATTGGTTCATCTGTACATACACGAGTCTACATCCTCCTAGCCTTGTCCTAAACGACGTTCGTAATTCCGACAGATGTGCAGTATACAACGAAGCCGAATAGATAGACTTGTGTGATATTGGGGCATGATAATTAATTCTAGTAATTATTTATCACGAGATACTGGGATCTTTTCGCTTTACATTGTATAAAAGAATTACAACAAAATCACTACAGATTCTGTAAAGAAAAATTATGGAGAAACCCTTGTGAGACACTATCTAATGCAAATCGAAGAGACCCAAATACGACACATCATAGTTTTACTTGCAGTATTTAGTTTCCATGTTGGGATTTATGTAAGAGTGTCGTAATTAAAAATGAGTGATCTACATTTATTGATTCAGAGTCAATATACAAGATGTCTTTCATCTAAACGACTCTACTTTAACAAACGCTGCGTCCAATCTAGCGTGTAACTCTTTATTCCACTCTTCAAACCCATTAGGATCTTGTGGATACTTGTTATAGTGATCTACAAGCCACTTGTTCTCGTTTGATGTATATCGCAATCCTTCTGCCACCGTCTTATTCATGGCACCTCGAATTATCATTTCCAACTTTGTCAGACCACTAAAGTCTGGATGCTCACCCTTGCTTATCGACTCGATATCGAGATTACCTAAAAAGTGCTTCATTCCATAACTTATCTGATCGTTGGTCATCTGTTGTACTAGTCGCCTAAAGAGTTCAAGACCCGCAGTCTTGTAGCCATACTCTTTGATAAAATCGATATTGTACTGCCATAGTCCACTCTCAGATAGATCACCTGCCTCTAGTGCTTGTGCTATATTATTTCCTAGTATGGTTCCAGCGATTATTGCAGGTCCTATGCCTCCTGCATCTATTGGCTTTGGCATCCATGCCGAGTCACCTACTAGTACGTATCCACCAGACACCATACAGTCGTTCTGTCTACGGACTGATACTTGGAATACTCCTGAATTGTTGTCGATATCTTCGGGATCTTGCGAGAGCCGAGGATTTGTAATGGCGTGATTTCGTGCAAGATACTCTTTCATCAGTGACTCTACATTATCACTCTTGCCGAGACGTTTGTTACGTTTATCCAAGAATGACTTTTCTACACCTAAACCAATGTTTACTTTATTGACCCCTTTTGGAAAGACCCAACCATATCCTCCAGGCGCAATATCTTGATCTAGATGTATTATGCAATAGTTGGGATCAAAGTCTGAGAGATCTTGTTGAACTTGGTCAAAGTACATGATATATCTGCCCGTAGATTCTAGATCTCGACGATCTATACGTCTCTCTACCTTGTCAGAGTTCTTTAACCCATTTCTCAACATAGAGGTTACTCCAGTTGCATCGACTACGACCTTGGCAGTACACTTGAATGGTTGTCTTGTACTGTTGTCTACTCCTTGTACGCCTACAACTTGGGGCCCATCATATAACAGACCAGTGAGGTTTATCTCGTATCTAAAGTCTACTCCCATGTGTCTACAGCGTTTATTTTGGATCTCTGGCAATAGTTGTCTATTCAACATGTATCCGTCGCCGTCAAAGGGAATTGATGTCTCTCTATCTGGAGATAGAGCTATGACCCCTTGTACATCGTACTCGATCTCCGGTCTACTCCAATTCACACCTATTCTGCTCGTCATAAAGTCTACTGCCTCCTTTGAGCAGGCATCGCCACACACCCATCCTGCATGAGATTTACGACCAGGAGTTGTCTCGGGGTTTCGATCGATCACTAGAATTCTAGCGTTCTGACGTGAATAGTACGATATCGACTGTGTCACTATCGTTCCGGCTAGACCGCCACCTGCAACTATAACATCATAATCTGCCATAACTTACCTTACACCATCCTCATCTGTTAGTCTGTATTTAAAATATCATAGCATTCAGCATTACCCAAAATATCTCTTATCAACATACATCGAGATCTGTACGTGTAATTATTGTACACTAATGTACATTAATGTATAGCAATGTATAGCAATGTATGTCATTAGCGATCTATAAGCCGCTGAGATGAACAACGAACGGCTGTTTTTGGAAGACATTGTCTTTGTATAATTCTAAAACAGATACACAAGGATTGTAAACTGATACGAGTCACAAAATGTCTCTAGTCTCGTAATTGTCTCAACTACTAAAATGTAAAGCCATCAGAGGCTAGATCGCAAAACCTAGGAACTAGACAGAGATTGAACCAAAAATATAATATTATTCATGCAACAGACACCACATACTTGACGGAAATTGTCCCATATCTAGATTGGAATAACTCGATCGACATACTAGACAAAGCATACGAGTCAAGACTCTTTGTGTTGGTCGTGGGCCCAAAGGGAACAGGCAAGACATCACTGGTGCGAGAGTTTGCAAATATGCATAATATACATTTACAGTCGATCAACTTTAGTTTGCGCACTCGTGAGAGTCATCTGGTTGGAACAAAGACACTAAACGAAGGAACCATAAGTTTTGATGAAGGTCTCTTGATCAAATCTATGAGACAAGGCGATCTATTATACCTAGATGAGATAAATGCAGCAGAAGCAGATGTTCTACTACGGTTGGATGAAGCTCTAGATGACAGGCGCCAAATAGTACTAAAAGAGTCAGATGGTCAGACAGTTCATGCAGACGATGGATGGTTTGTGGTTGCGACCATAAATCCATTAACACATAGTGGCACAAAAGAGTTGCCGCCGCAACTATTAAGTCGATTTCCAGTTAGAATAAGATTAGAATATCCACCAGAAGATATAGAGCTCGATATTGTACGACGACACGTATCTGGACACGATGATACAATACTACAAGCCATAAAACTTGCAAACACACTGCGACAAGCAGCTGCAGTAGAAGAGCTCTATTACGCTCCCAGTCTGAGAGAGACTATTGCGTTTGGTAAACTAGTGCAACACGGAGTCAAACCTAACGATGCTGCGGTCTATATCTTTGGAAACGTATACACGCAATGGGGCACTATAGAGTATCAGAAAGCAAACGACATAATCGTATCGATGTTTGGACAATGAACAGCATATCACTAAGTAACGACTCGTTGATAGAGATTGCAACCTTTCTTGCAAGACGGTGGTCTGGTAGAAATGAGTGTATGGTACAGATATCATCTAACAGTAATACTAGGGTACAGAGTAGAGATAGAATATTACTCGCTGCATTAGACAAGCGATCTGGTAATGGCTTTGAGCGATACAGACAGTTTCGAGTATCGTTGTGGTATGAAGCTATGCGATCCAAATACTGTGAAAAGGTTCTCAGTAGTGATCATGCATTCGGATTCATTCTAAACACGATGGAGACTAGACGAATTGAATCACTAGGCAGGCAGACATGGCAAGGGATGAGTGGTGAGCTGCTCTTCAACTATGCAGTCATGTTGTCATCAAGGCCTTATCTACGAGATGTATATGGTAGAGCAAGAATAGTTGAGGCATTTTATCAGTACTATATGTTTGGAGTGATAAAAGGAGAGATCCAATCGAGTCACCTAGAGCGCGTACACAAAGCAGCAGATCTCGCAACAAGACTGGTCCAAGAGTCACTAAAACAGAGTGACACCAGATGGCTAGAACATAATACAAGCAAGATTATAAAGATACTAGATATAGACTCGCTCTTGACTATTCCTGTATCGTTACCATACATGAGATCAGGCATGGCATTAAACGAAGAAGAGTTGCGCAAGAATCTAAAGTTGATAACAAGAGATAGAGAAGACGATTGGGTCCAACTCGATCCTAATGATGTATTATCGGGTCGAGACATCTATGACGAATATACGATATTGGTAAACGAGAACAAAAAGACTCAAAATCTAGGACTAGGACAAGAGACCGTTGGAGTTCAATTACCATCAGCACATAATGTTGACGAGACTGCAATATACGATATAGCACTGATCAGTGGACTAAAGACCAAATTCAAAGTGTGGAAGACTGGATGGAGTGAACAACATTTAGACTCGGGTGACGAGTTTGATGAAGAGAGCTATATCGAGGGTAATGAACCATTCTTCACAGATATGAGACGAACTATTAAAACAAGGATCACCATTCTCCTAGACCACTCTTCAAGTATTGCAGCAGATGCACTAGAATACAAAAAGGCGACTCTGGCATTATGTGAGGTGTTGGCATTTCTGAGAATCGATTTCTCTGTATATGCATTTAGTACACAAGATAGAGCTGTAGTATGCTGGGTCGTAAAACCAGACAATACAAAATGGAACAGTCTTGCTGCAAAGCGACTTGCGCAGATAGTTGCAAACGGCTCTACGCCCTTGGCAGAGGTATACGACAAAATGTACGATACATTACAAGCAAGGCGACCAGACATATTTCTCACTCTTACTGATGGTGAGCCGTCTGATCCAGATGCAGTAAGAAAGATGACAAATCAATTCAAGTCACTCGGAATAAAGATGGTGGCGATGGGTATGGGTCACAGTACAATTCGGGCAACCACAATTGCAAGCAACTTGAGACACTTGGGATATGAACGAACTGTAGCAGTAAGTAGACTAGCAGATATTCCAGACAAAGTCATGTCTATACTAGATGGACCATCTGATATTTTTTAATCACAACAAGATCAGTTCTTTTAACGAGTTGGTAACATTATGCGTAAATCTGAAAAATAAAATTACGTTTGTGTAAATTATTCGATCGTTTGATCTGTATATTTTGGAGATTTGTTGTAGACTCGACATGCACGAGTTAAAAGAGATCTTTTTGGTTTATGTGGAATGATATTTTACAAGATGGTTCTCACTAAATTTTCCCTACAAAATTCCATAGTATTTTTTCTGTAAAGTTCTATCCCACATACGTCAGAGATTCTAAAGATAGAATGTCAAAGATGTCATTTTTGTGTACATTTCAACCCAACCCTACGAATAATCAACAAGAATTGAACACTCAGATTAATGGTGGACAATTTTTGATATCACATATCTCGAATGCAAACCTACTCGGTTAGCCAGCCTAGATTGATCAGGGTTCTAGTGCGAGAGTCCATGTCACCAAACTCATAGGTAAAGATGTTGTCGATCTCGGCATATGCTTTTGTCTTGTATGCATCGTATAGCGAGTCACGCAGTTCTATCATCTTTTGGGTGTGCCAGTCGAGTTTGACCTTGAATGGCGCACATATTCTGTCGTTGATGTCTGTACATACTGGAGTGGTACCTGCGTATGGTGCATATTCTACTATTACGAAATGACCAAACGAGTTGCGACTCCATGTGTTTCCAAACGCATCAGCCCATAGATCAGAGACCTTGTCTGTACGGACTAGAATAAGATTTACTGGTCTGCCATCGTCACGAGATAGTGTCAGTCCTGGCTGTACAGTTGGTGGTGTGTTTAGTGATGGACCTTCAACAAAGACGCCTTCATTCATGTAGTTTATTGCGTTTAGTGATAACGTGTCTGTTACTTGTATTGCAAATGGTTCATGGTTCATCACCTCACGGAACAGTACATCTGGAATGGTTACTTGGGTACATTGCAGCTCACCACCAGAGCAAGATGCAGTAGATACGATCGTACCAGTGATGTCATAGTCTATGATGTTGTTTGGGTCATGTATAGTAACATCTGTGATATAGTGGTATGACGGTTCGCTATAGTTTATTCCAAGATTTACAGAAATGTATGCTTCAGCTGTACTCAGTGGAGCGCCAACATTTGGTACACTAAACGCCAGTACGACATTTCTCAACAGGGTTGGTGCGTATGCCTTGAGAGCAAATGTGTGTGTTGTGTTTGTTTGGATTGTATTTCGTTCATACTGGACATGGTATGCAGTAACATCACGGCAAGTGTCGTCCATCATATAGCCACATGTTACGACTTGTTCACCGGTGTATAGCGATCTGCCAAACGTTGGTGCAAGTGTTAGATAGGTATCGTCCGAGTCACTGGGTGGAGGTGGAGGACCAGGATTAAAGTTGATAATATGGGTAGGCATAATTATTGTACCAGCAGTTCCATAAAATCCTGTTAGTCGTTTTGTTATAATGACGATATCATCACCGTGTTTACCATAGCACATGATATTTTTATCCTTGAGAGTATTGGTGGTCGTATCGATTATTTTATCTGTACACGCAGGAATTGGTTGAGCCTTTGTTATGTTTTCACGAGGTGAGAAATAGTATGGATGTTCGTCTGTTTTATTGTATATGGTGAATCGCATCTCTTTGTCGGTTATGAGAGGTTTGGTAGAGTTTTTTGTGAGGTCTATGTTACATCCAGCTCTTTTGATAAAGTTTGGTCCAAACGAACCCGAGTCTGCTATCAGATTGGTAGGTACTTTAAGAGTGAGATTTCCATAATTGTTGTCTGCAATCAAAAGATTGACAGTTCTGAATTGAGCTACACACGTACTCGTTTCCGGAAACTCGTTGGGGAGTATCTTTGTATCGTTTTGTACATGCAAGTCGCCTATTCTAGTGTTCACGTGACCAGTATATCGCTCACGATCACTACCTGGTATGTATGCGCCAGGAGCAGTAGTTGGGTCAGATGTTACCGATAGGGATTTTCCATCTGGGTCTGGTTTGTCAGGAAAGTCTGATGGTGGTGCCAGTGTCAGAATATTGGTATCACGAGGGACGGTAGGTGCGTTGAGGTCCACTGGAGTTTTAGGTGGGTTGACGGTATCGGCTGCACCATAAAATCCAGTCAGTCGCTTTGTGATGATGACGATATCGTCACCGTGTATGCCATAACATATCGTATTGTTGCCTTTGAGGGTATTGGTGGTTGTATCTAGTATATCAGTTGTACACACAGGGATTGGTTGAGCCTCGGGTATTCTGTCACGTGGAGAGAAATAGTAGGGAGTTTTCTCTGCCTTGCCGTATATCGTATATCGTATCTCTTTGGTGGTTATTAACGGTAGGCTATGTACAGCTTCGGGATCTGCCGGCGTGCAGCTTGCAAAGTCTAATCCATATGCGTGTACACTACGCAGAGGTGTTTTAGGAACTATATTATCGGGTATGGCAAATTTTGGAACCTTGTCTGTGTTTAGGGTTGCAACATGCCGTAAATCCGCATTACATCGGTAAACACCAATGCCCTTGAATAGAGGATGTACGATGTTGGTATCTTGTGCTAGATAGATATCAGCTGTGGGCTTGGTTAGATGATCGATGAATCTGCGATCGTTGCCACCATAGTATATCTTGCCATCACTAAACTCGTCCTGGTCAAAACCTATTGCAGAGTCATCCTTTGTGTCGGTTAATGGTGGTATAGTCAATGCCATCGCATATGTACTAGCAGATTCTGTACGTGGAGGTGCTGCATTGAGGTCTATTGGATTTGCAGGCGCGGTAATGTTATTGGCTACACCATAAAATCCAACCAGTCGTTTTGTGATAATTACAATGTCATCTCCATGTTTGCCGTAACATATGGTATTGTGACCTTTGAGTTTGTTGTTGTTTGTGTCGAGTATAGCAGTTGTACATGCAGGTATGGGTTGTGCAGCAGATATGCTGTCACGTGGAGAAAAGTAGAAAGGCTTTTTGTCTGTCTGGTTGTATATGGTATATCGCATCTCTGTGTCGGTTATCAGTGTTTGGTTGGATACTTTACCAGGATTTGGCTTGCATTTCTTGTCAAAGCCTAGGCCGTATGCAAAGAGTTCATTCTTTTGTGTAGGAGTGATGTTATCGGGTACGACAAATTTTGGACGCGCGTTTTTGTCGAAATTTTTAACACGCTCAAAGTCCATATCACATTCATACTCACCGGTACCAGCAAACAGAGTCCGTGGGAGTGTACTAGTATCATGTTCTAGATAGATATCAGCGGTAGCTCTCTTTTTGTTACCATCATCGGTCATTCTAACAGTGTCGCCATCATAGAATAGTACGCCGTCACGTTCTGTCGTTGATTTAACGCTCAGCCCAGCATAATCTTTCTCGTCGGTTAGTGGCGGTATCGTTAGTATAGTACCTGAATCTCGTGGTACGCCTGCGACTGCATAAAATGCAATCCTCTTTGTTATAATTACGATATCGTCACCATTCTTGCCATAGCACATCTTTGTGGTACCTTTGAGAGACTGGTTGTTCAGATGTATCATATCGGTGGTACATGCAGGTATCTGGACAGCTGTGGTGATATCGTCACGAGGCGAGAAATAGTACGGTTGGTTGGTTGTGTCGTATATTGTGAATCTCATCTCTTTCTCTGTGAATATAGGATTTGGTGATTTGGCGTCCATGTCTACTTTACAACTACCGGCAACAGGACCAAAGTCGAGTGCCAGTCCAACTATACCGTTTGGATTAGTTGGGTTTATGTTGCTTGGTATGGTAAACGATGGAACCTTGTCGGTCTTGGCCAGTTCCGTTATAGACCAGACATCTACATCACAGTCAGTATTTGCGTAAGAGTTGGTTACAGAGTTGAAAAATATTGGGTTGGACTCTGTACGTGTAGGAGTGGGTATGTACACATCACCTACTTGACCATTAGGTTCGTTCTCGAATGCCACAGGAGTGAATACATACTTGTTGTTGGCTTCATCTCTGACCATGAACGTAGTCTGCCGATCACCATTAGTAGTGGTTATGGTCCGTAGATCATAATCAGTAGATATCTCAAGGTTGTCAGGCTTGGGTATCGTCAGTATAGATTGAGCAGCAGGATCTGGAACAACAGGATCTATAGCTGCATTGAGGTCTATTGGGTTTGTAGGCGGGGTGACAGTGTTGGCTGCACCATAAAATCCGGTCAGTCGCTTTGTTATAATGACCATATCATCACCATGTTTGCCATAACATATCGTATTGTTGCCTTGTAGAGTATTGTTGCTTGTGTGAATTATTGTACTAGTACATATGGGTATGGGTTGTGCTTGTAATATTCCGTCACGTGGTGAGAAATAGTAAGGCTTTTTGTCTGCCTTGCCGTGTAGAGTAACTCGCATATCCTTGTCGGTTATCAGTGTTTGATTAGAGGGGGTTTCAGGACTTGGTGTGGAACAGGGGGATTGAAAGTCTAGACCGAATCCAAATAGTCTGTTCTTTTTATTAGGCTGGATATTGTCTGGTATGGCAAAGTTTGGAACATCACTTGTGCTGAGACCTTTAATAGCAACCAATGATGCATAACACCCATAAGTGCCGACACCCTCAAACAGAGGGCGTGTGAGTGTATGAGTCTCTGTCTCTACATAGATATCACCATTAGGATTTGGTTTGTCTGTGTATCTATTAGAAGAGCCACCATAGTATATCTGGCCACTAATAGAGTCGTCCGAGTTAAATTGTAATACACCGTGAACTGTCGAGTTGGTCTTTGGCGGCACGGTCAATATATCTGCCCCAAACGCATCATCTAGATCAACTAGTAAAAGTGGTACAACTGCTGCCAAAACCAGAACAGAGATTAGACGACGCTTACTCAATAATTACCCCCCCCCCCCCCTATCTTATAAAAGTACTCACAAGTACGATAAGATCGATGCAACACAGACACAAAAATCAAACATGCTTGACATCAAAGCGTGATGTCAACCGAATCATACAGATAAAAGATCTCCAATTCTCGCAACGGAGAGATAATCAAGGATCTCTTCGATTTATGTGGGATAGAATTTTCACAGGAAAAACACTACAAAATTCTGTATGGAAAATTTAGTGAAAAAGTCTTGTAAAATGTAATCGTATGTAAACCAAAAGATCCGTTAAAAGAACCTTTTATAATGCGACACATCACATAACAAGATCGTGGACGATGAACTACTAGCCGAGTTTGAACAACACATACTAGACAAAGTTCCACATGTTGTTGATGGCGCAGTAGTAAATGCGACTAGGTTGATAGATCTCTCCAACGATCTGATCCAGTGTGCAAAAGAGTGTTACAATATTGATCTAAATAATATAGAGGTTTATGGCAAGTTTGAGTCTGATCTACTTGCAGGATCGATTAAAGTTCGACCTGCTGTACACATCATACATGATGCCATAAAGTCAGGTAAACTAGAACGAGGGCAGACTATAATCGAGGCCACGTCTGGAAACTTTGGTATTGCACTAGGCAAACTGACTAGGCTCGGTATACCTGTAATATCGCTAGTATCACGTAAACTCCAAGAGGGAGTCTTTGATGAGCTCAAAGAAGGAGATATCAAGGTTATTGATCTAGACATGGATATATGTCCAGCACCTGGCGCTAGTGGCAGTAGTGACGATATCCAAGCGAGAGCAGCTGCTGCAAATATTCGATCACAGCTAGTTTCATTAGGATTCGATGGCAAGTCGTTTGATGATCATATCCAAGAGATACACAATCTCTTAAAATCTCAAGATATCATAAACTTGGCTCGATACCTTGCAGAGATATACGGATGTTTCTGTCCAGAACAATATGACAACCAGTTGAACATCAATGTACATCAGACAGTCACAGGACCAGAGATAGATCAACAGCTTGCAAATAAAGACAAGTCATTAGGAGACTATACAATATTTTGTACGTTTGGTACAGGAGGTACGTCAGGAGGTCTAAGTAATTACATGTATGAAAAGTATCAAAAGAGATCTGTACACGTAGTGTTTCCTATACCCGGTCAGGATGTTGCAGGTATTAGAACAAAGGCCAAAGCAACAGGACTGCACTTGTACACTCCAGAGATATATGCTCAAGAGTACGAGATCGACTTTACAAAGGCAAAATCACTCTTGAGATTCTTTGTAAAGAGAGGTCACGATATCGGTGAGAGTACTGCACTAGCATTGTACACAATATTAGAGAATGTAAAAGACCAAGGTGGTAAATTTGTGGTGATTGCAGCAGACGGGATTGCAAAGTACAAAAAGAGTCTAGAAGAGAAGGCTCCGATTCAGATAAGTCTAACAGACGCTACTGTTGCCAACTATGACAAGATAGTTTGGGTTCATACTCAATATACTCCTCGTGATGCAGGAATCGATGTGATTGCAAGAGCATTAGGAGTTGACAGATCAAAGATTACGATTCCAAAGGCGAAGACAGTAGACAGACTACTCCAAACAAGACAAGTTCCAGACGAACTTGTCGAAGATCTGAAAGGCAATACACTTTTGGTCTGTATGGCAGGAAATACATCCTTGATGACAGCAAATGTTCTTGCAAGTAAAGGAATCACGACACAGAGTTTGAACGGTGGAATCACAAACCTACCAGAGAGTCAGCAAAAGAGTCCAGCAGACCTTGTACAGTTTGCAAGGGAGTAGAACACTTGCGCTGTCTATCGGTATGTCAGCCGTTTGCAGAGTTGATCATATCTGGTAGAAAGACGATCGAGTTGCGAAGATGGAATACAAAGTTTCGTGGTGAGTTTTTAGTTCATGCTGCAAAGAAGATCAGAGTCAGAGATTGTGTACGACTTGGAATGAACCAAGAGCTAGTTACAGGTGCACTGGTCGGGAGAGCAGAGATATACGACGTAAAGATCTATGACACGACAGAACAGATAGACGACGACCGTACACTACATCACTCAGACAGTTCGGCTGGCAGATATGGATTCATGTTAAGAGATCCAAAGAGATTTGCATCTGCTATACCACATAGTGGCAGACTCGGATTCTTTGATGTAAAACCATAGACAATATTGATGCGAGATGGCCACCAAAGATTAGTGTGTCATCAATTTGTGATCTAGTATATATAAAGGACTATTTAAACGAAAAGAATGCCTCAAACTAAACCAATAGTTAGTGTAGAGAATGTTGTCGCATCTGCGTCAGTAGAACAAAAGATCGATCTAGACGAGATTACTAGAAAGTTTCCAGATACAGAGTATCATCCGGAACAGTTTCCAGGACTAGTCTTTAGGCTCCCTACACCAAGAACTGCAACTCTGATATTTCGTACAGGAAAGATGGTGTGCACTGGTGCAAAATCTGAAGAGATGGCCATAAAGGCAGTAAATACTGTTGTTCAGCGACTACGTAGAGCAAAGATCAAGATAAAGAACGATGCAGTAATCACAGTTCAAAATATCGTAGCAGCTATCAACCTAGGAGGCAAGATCCATTTAGAAAAAGCAGCACGGACTCTGCCACGAAGTATGTATGAACCAGAGCAGTTTCCAGGCTTGATACATAGAATGTTGGATCCCAAGACGGTTATTCTGCTGTTTGCCTCCGGCAAGCTCGTCTGTACAGGAGCAAAGAAAGAGTCTGACGTGTATCGATCGGTTCACAACCTTCACGCACTACTTGAAGAGAAGAATCTGATGATATATGAGCAATGATCTAGAGAGCGAGAGACGTCGGTTGACACCAGAGACAGGATTTGCGTTAATATCAACAGACTATTTCGCAGAGACCGGAGCAGAGATGTACATAGTAGATACATTCGATATGTATCAAGATGCACTATATGCCAAAAAGAACAAAAAGAATCCAGATGAATACTATATTGTGTATAAAGACAGCGATGGCAAGTATCTATACCGTTGATTATCTATAGGTAAAGATCGAGTTACTAGTTCTAGAGCCATCGTTGGCAGTAATAGTATATTCGCCCAACTCGGACCACTCTTGTCCTGCTGCGATCGCGAGTGTTGCAAACTCGCCTGTACGTTTTATTGTTACAGTCTCAGTCCACACCAACACTCCAGACGGATTCTCGATTGATAAATCTACAGTTCCGATCTCATCAGAGCGTCCGCTGATAGATATTATGTCACCAGAGTTGTACGATTGAAGATCTGTAGTAATGTATAGTGGTAGATCAGGTAACTGAGGTACAGGAGGAATTGCGGGGGTCGCAGATAATGACAGATATGCTGATACAGCTATTGCCACGACAGCGATGAAGATTATTGCGATAATAGGATAAAGTTTGGTCTTTCTTTTACGACGAACTATTTGAGGAGTGGGTCGAACTAGCGCTTGAGAGGTTGTGTTAGTATTTGGCATCTTTTGTGATGCAGTTGGTATCTGTAGTCTGTGAATATGAGGTCTACGGTTTAAATGCTGTTCAGCTAGTCTCTTTACATAACCACGTTCAAAGTTGCTGATCACTTCATCGTTATCACACGCTCGAAGGATCTGTCGCAGTATTCGATCGTCACCAAAGCCTTTGTCCATGAGTGACTTTACATCGTCACGTAGTGTTGATTCCATCTACACATCACACCATATTCAAGTAATAGTGTTTTATTAAATTGATCATTCAATTTAGAGTAAGCGGTTAGGCTGACAACGATTCTTGCTGTGTGTTGAGCATTTAGGATATTGATGGATTATTTACATGACATACGAACTTACTATCTAGTACGTCTCTTCAGCAGCCTTTGCCGTGAGAATTCTCAACAATTCGTCTCTAATGCTCAGCCCACGTTTACGACATGTAAAGAAGAACGTAAACAAGATAGACCACGCATCCATGCCGCGCTGCGATGTAAAGTGCAGCGAAATGTTGCGATGTATTGCAATTGGCCGCATGTACAGTTCTGTCTCGTTGTTCGTGGGATCCATTCCAGGATGGTTCACGAATGTAAAGAGATTGGGAGCAGCATTACGCAGCGTCGTCGCAAATTTCTTGTTGCCGAGCTTTTCGTGCTGATCTACAACATCTAATACCTGTGCTATTAAATCAGACACATCTCCCGGTGGTCGTCCCTTGGCTATGTGAAATATCTTTTGTAGTCTTTCGTGCAATATTGTAGTTTCATGGCAATATAGGGCAGTCTTCATTGCATGTTTTGAATCGATCAATATGTGTGACCAACATCTCTGCGTGTCATCATCCGTCTCGTAACCGCAATATCCATCAACAGTCTTGCATTTGTTTTTAAACGGTTTGAAATATTCATCTAAAACCCTCGATCCTCGTGTATCTGTTACACGAACGAGAACTGCATCATCTGTGACACATGTCCACACATATCCACGTTTGCCTGGTACTTTATGTGGCGTTTCGTCAAATTTGACATTTTCAGAACTTTCAGCTGCTTTCCAGATGCCTGAAACATCGTCTTCTATTGCGTTAACGAGTGCAAATGTAGCGTTGTTTATGGTTGCTTTAGATGGACGGTAATCAAAAAACTCTAATTGTTTTTGAATCATTCCTTGTGACATGTTGTTGAATAGTGAAATTCCATGATGGACTAGCATGTTTATGCTCATCTCTGTACCCTTGATCTTGGGAATCTTTTTACTAGTATCCCACTCGTATCCGCAACCATTACACGTATGTTTATATCCAACATGCGTATTTATCTCGGTTTTTGGCAGAGGTACATCACGAATCCTACACTGATATGATTTGTTGTACGTGATATCTATGCCATGGCAGCCTGGACACGCTGAATCTATGTACGGGACAGTACCTGCTGATTTGTCCGTCTGCGATACTCCTACGTGATTCTCTTTTTGGCCTACTTTATTGTAATCCTTTGGATCTATATACGCTGCTATTCTTTCTTGCATTGTAGGTATGCTGTTCTTGGATGATGGATTAAACGGACTCTCATAGTATGGCATCTTTTGTTGTAACTCTTGATTCTCTTTTGCGTGTGTACATGTCTCTGGTTCACATTGATCTGAATGACCACCTAGTTGTTGTTCAAGTTTACGTTCCAGTTCTGCAGTTCGCAGTTCTCCTCGTAATATGACGCCTCCCTGCCATTCAATCATATCTAGTGCAATGCGAATTATCTCGTCTTTGTCATCGAGTTGTGTATGCAACATTGCGATCTCCTCTCGAAGTATCTTCATCTCTGATTGAGGCATGACATTCATAGTTATGTACTAGTATTTACACAGATCAAAAAATAAAGTTGACACAATGGTAAGCCAAACTAAACACTAATTTTTTCTAATCATGCAGATCGACATGAATTGCATACGTTATCTTGCTCAAAACACCACAAGATCGTTGTCAGCCTAACCGCTTACAATTTAGATAATCAATACGGATGTAGAGTTAGGACATACAAGTATTTAGACTCGCACCAATTCTTCACCGGTACTCATAAAGACATACAGTTGATAGTCTCTAGATCTAGAGATCAAAAACACCTAGTTGCTAGGTACAAGACAAGTGTCATTCATCAGTCCTACACATAGTCATAGACACAATCTTTTTTAATTACTGTGATACAAGAATACAATGAAACGAATCGAAGCAACCATCCAAAGTAGCAAGATAGGAGCAGTCTCTGATGCGATCAACGATATCGTTGGAGGTTTTACTATCCTAGAAGGAAATGGTAGAGGCTCAGGTCAGAGACAGATGATCAGATCTGGTAGAGGAACCGGTTCCGTTGTTGCCGAGTATAACAAAGTCGCAACCATTACAACGATAGTTGATGACGCGGATGTAGAAAAGGTCTCTAATGTCATTGCAGAGGCTGCATTTACAGGCAAGGGTGGTGATGGAATAATCGCAGTTAGTGACGTTAATAGCGTGCTAAACATTGCGTCAAAAAAGAGTGGTTCAGAAGCCCTCTAATCACTTTCTTTCTAATCGATATATTTCAGATACATGTGATCAGAGACTACTGTCCTTCAATTCCCATCAAAGTTAGTGTAGAACGGATCTTTGGAATCTTGCGTATCTTCCATGTTATGGTCTCACGAAGTGCTTCAACTTGCGTCAATTCAACTTTGGCCAAAATATCGTATGCGCCAAACGTTCCATGTACTTCAACCACACCATCAATAGATCGTAGTTCTGAGATTACAGATTCTTCAGAACCTAATTCGCAGTTTATGAGAACATATGCTGTTGCCAAACTATGACTCATCTCCCATGTATTATAATAGCACGTTCAATTATATAAACAAGTCATGCGGTTGTTCTGCAAGGATCTTTTCGATTTACGTGGAATGATATTTCGTAAGACTTTTCCCATAATTTTCCCTTATAGACTTTCGCAGCGCTTTTTCTGTAACCATTCTATCCCACGTAAACCGAAAAGATTCAGATCCAAGACATTTTATTCTAAAGGTATTATGTTTGGGTGCCACAGATGTCAGGCATGATCTTTTATGAAAAGTTTGTTTTTCGTGCCTAACCAACATGTCGACCTAATGTCATACTTCTAGAGTATGGTACATTGAATTATTTATCAAGTCAGGGCACTACTAAAAGATGTAAGGGTTTGTTGAGACATACATCGGGATAAATTGAAACTAGAATTCTGTATATTTTTTGAGGCGATGAATCAATATAAGACTTATGATTTTTCCATTCATTTTATAAAATTTTCATACAATCTGTCAGGAAAAATTATAATTTTTACAATATTTCTGTATAGTATACGAGATTTCCAAGAACATAAATCCAAACTAAAAAGGCTTTTAACTATGTTGTATCAACTATTGTTATGAGTACAGACAAAAGTATCATAGATCCAAATGGTAAGAATTTTTCGTTTCAAAAAGAAAAACATCCGTATTACGACCCTCAAGTAATTTATACGGATCATAATCGTGAATTTAATTTAAAGATTGATGGTTTAATCAATAAACTTGATCGGGTGTTTGATCCGTGAGTTTATTTGATAAAGATCTAGAAAGTGTTGCGAATTCTATAAAACATTTTAATGCATTAACATCTTTTGTTAAAACATCCATTGTTACTGATCTTACATATCTACTTAATGATAAAAAACTACTTGACAAGCTATATCCAATTTTAAGCGGAATTCAAAATGACATCTCCAAATATGATGAGAGAACTATAGACATTATGCGTTAGTCGTTTTCAACGATACCAAAGCTAGTTGAAATTCGTAAGTTATTGCGTCAACGTCATTACACAAGTGTCTAAAATTAGAATATCTCATTCAACTTTGCAAATACAATCAAAATATTGCGTTAATGTACATGAATGTACAGGAATACAGTAAATCATAAACAGATAATGGTATCCTGTATTGCATTGTGATGTTTTAGCCGTATCTCTTTCTCAATTTGTTGGCACGCCGATGATATGCACGCAATAGCTTGTCAAATCTCTTGGTTGACCGATCGCGTCTTTTGTCCCATAATATGCCTGCATTTACAAGTGCTGCTACCTCTTCGATTCTTTTTTCTAAATCAGGTTCAACACATTCAATTTGTTGTTGCATGTGACGATACTGCTTGATCATTCCTATGGAATTTTCAACCACCACGCGTTCTGAGCTGTGATCTCGGTTAAACTCTTTCTGCTCTTTGGTGAGCTCGCCGCCACGAGGTTTTTTGAATGGTACGATAAAGTTTGTTCCTGGAAATATACTCTCGCCACCTTGGTATGCAGAATCCTGACGCATCTTTATTCTCTCTTTACGTGGAGTTGATGGATCTCTCATCTTGTCTTCCCATTTACCAAATCCCAATTTCCACTCTTTGAGTATGGTTATCTCGTGCGTACTGCCATAGTATAATGGACTCATAGTTAGGATCAGCTTTTCTTTGTTCACCATCACTAGAATTACACAAGTGTGTTTCTTTAGTTTGCCAGACCTTGACCACGTTTCTAACTGAGAATCTGATGGTATATCGATTATGAAATGAGTCCCATCAATTGCAGTCTTTAAGCGAGGAATCCATTCTCGTAGATCTTGTAATGTTTTACATTTAGAGATCTGGTCTGCTATATCTATTGGTCTTGTCCAAGATTGATTCAGGAATCTACGTACATGTCTAGTATGTCTAGAGACATTGCTTTGACTCATATCAAATATGGACCCAATCACATCTTGAGTCATTCCAGCTCGAGTAGACATAAACTCCATCAACATGACAGCTGTTGTGCTTAATACTGACACCTTTCCTCGTCCAACATTAACGCCAGAGTATTGTGGTATCTTTGGTTCACCATCTAGTTTCTCTTTACGTCTCTTGTTGAGTTGATCATTGCGTCTCTCTCTAATTGATTCATCTTTGATGTATTGTTTGTATTCTTTATCATACAGCGCGAATAGATTGGGAGTCATTTTTGTGAATTTATACAAAGTAGTTGGTTTGGAGAGGATCCTCTTACAAAAATCATCAACCTTTTCTGTTTTCTGTCTGTAAAAATTAGGTTTATTGTTCGCCTCTTGGTCGAGTTGTTCTGCAACAGTATCTCGTTGTTGCTCTAGTTCACTAACAGTCTGCTCTAACTCTTTTACTCTTTGCTGGAGACACAGTATTTGTCCGTTTGACGTACTAGTTTTTTGACTCAATGATTGCTATTTTTAGACCTACGATCTAAGTGTTTCGGTCAAAACGACTAACGCATAATGTCTTATAAGTAATAAACTGATTCAACTAGGTATGGAAGAATCATATGCAATATTATTGGTCAAGATTGTGATTAAGCAGGCTCCTACCACTAGTTATCAGATAAGTATACTAGCAAAAATTTCTAGTAAAGAATTTGTAGAAAAAATACCTCACATAATGCATGATATGTGGACAAATCGAATTTCGCCGATCGAATTATCAAAGAAATATACCGTTACTTTAGAATTTGTACAATACTTTATGAGTTTCTCTCGTGAATGTATGAACAAATTACAGCGCAGAAACATATCTGTTGATAGTCTTAAACAATTTTGTTTAAATGAAGGACTACCTAATTCAAGCACAGATGTACTAATTAAAACGTTTCAAACGTACGAAAATTTTTGGCACGATATGATTGTATTTACAAATGTTCAAGACAGTATTGCAGAGTTACGTATGATACGCGCAGAAAATCAAGAAATAAAAGAAACCGTGAAAGAAATACTCAAATACATGAAAAAAACAACTGATACATCTAATCATAGTTTTTTTCAATAATTGGTAAAGCTACCAAAGACCCTATTCATAATTCTCTTTTGGCTCGTATGGTGCTCTAGTTTTTTACCATTTTGTCAACACATTTCAGTAGGTTCTGTTCAATTGACGGAGGTTGAGATCGTTATGACGTTATCTCAAAGAACCCACAATATCTGACTCAAAGCATCAGCAATTTATGATAGCCGGCATGAGGCCATTTCCATATTTTGCAAAATTTTTCGAGAATTTTGTGTAGAAAATGCCAACCCCTCCCCTCCCCTCCCCCCCCGTTAATTGAACAGAACCCATAGCACATGTCTGTATACAACATACAATTTCTACATAAAATCCACTTCGTTAAAACTTCAGATCCAACTTGTGTTGAAATAGACCCCTTGTTTCGCTATTGATCTGACTCTTAACTTTTCACCTTTTGTTTATGATATCGTATGATTCACATTTGTCATCAGACTTTCTTGCGCCTTTCATTTCACGTATAATTCTACAAGTAGAGATGATATCCTACAACCGTCTGTAAAATATTCTTTTGTGTCAGATTCACTAATACGCATTGCATTTGCAAGTTCAGCCATGTTCTATATGGATTCATTATCGTTATCTTGGTTTAAAAGATTAGGCTCGCTCTTTTGTATAAAATAGATTATGGATCTGGACAACCGTCGGTATCTCGATCACCATCATAGTCCTCTGGTTCTGATACACATTGATCTTGATCATCTATGATTCCGTCTAGATCAGAGTCATGTACAAAGCGTTGTTGTTCCGGAATTATATCTGGACAACCGTCGGTATCTCGATACTTGTTCCATGTCTCGGGTTGAAGTGGACAAGAGTCAAGTTCGTCCCGATAACCGTCCTTGTCTGTATCATATACAGGCGGTATAACAGATTCAGCGCCTGGTACATCTGGGCAGCCGTCAAAGTCTAGATAGTTGTTATAGTTTTCTGGTTCGTCAACACAAGAGTCCCATCTATCGTCTATACCGTCAGAGTCGGTATCTGAGAATACAAATCTAGGTACAGTAGATTGGGGTGCTTGGTCAGGACAGCCGTCGGTATCTTGGTATCTGTTGTATGTCTCGGGAGCATCAACACAAGAGTCTACACTGTCTGATATGCCGTCATTGTCACGATCTATTAGCAAGTTAATATCATCAGGACAGCCGTCGGTATCGTCGATTCCATTAAAGGTCTCTGGCTCGTTTGGACATCTATCCAAATAGTCTAGAATATTATCACCGTCAGAGTCGGAGACTCCTCCTTCTTCAGGTACAACATCAGGGCAGCCGTCTGCATCTTGGTATCTGTTGTATGTCTCGGGTTGGTTTGGGCAGAGATCTATATCATTAAAGATTGCGTCTCGATCATAATCTGATGTTCGTACATGCATGATCGAGTCTGGGCAGCCGTCATCGTCTTGAAAGTTGTTGAATCTCTCGGCAACTAGAGGGCATTGGTCTACACTATCTGGATATCCATCATAGTCTGAATCTATTGGAGTAGCAGATGCTACATTTACTCCTGGTACATCTGGGCAGCCGTCAAAGTCTAGATAGTTGTTATAGTTTTCTGGTTCGTCAACACAAGAGTCCCATCTATCGTCTATACCGTCAGAGTCGGTATCCGGGAATACAAATCTGGGTGTATCTGATCCTGGTGCTTGGTCAGGACAACCGTCGGTATCTTGGTATCTGTTGTATGTCTCTGGAGCATCGGGACACTGGTCTACATTATCAAGAATTAGATCACCGTCAGAGTCACTGTTTGGAGCTCTGTCTGGGCAGCCGTCGGTATCATCAAAGTTGTTGTAAGTCTCGGGTTGGTTTGGACAGAGATCTCTACTATCAATTATCAGATCATTGTCCGAGTCATAATCGGATGGAGATTCGTCTAGACTGTCAGGACAACCGTCGGTATCTTGGTATCTGTTGTATGTCTCTTTGATGTACACACACTGATCAAATGGATCGTTTATTCCATCGCCATCAGAGTCGCCAGTAGATATGAACTCGACTGTGTCTGGACAACCGTCGGTATCTTGAAACTTGTTATAGTTTTCTCGTAATAGAGGACATGCATCTTCCGAGTCAGGTATTGTATCATAGTCGGTGTCAACTATGCTGTTTGGATTAGCGCCTGGTACATCTGGGCAGCCGTCAAAGTCTAGATAGTTGTTATAGTTTTCTGGTTCGTCAACACAAGAGTCCCATCTATCGTCTATACCGTCAGAGTCGGTATCCGGGAATACAAATCTGGGTGTATCTGATCCTGGTGCTTGGTCAGGACAACCGTCGGTATCTTGGTATCTGTTGTATGTCTCTGGAGCATCGGGACACTGGTCTACATTATCAAGAATTAGATCACCGTCAGAGTCACTGTTTGGAGCTCTGTCTGGGCAGCCGTCGGTATCATCAAAGTTGTTGTAAGTCTCGGGTTGGTTTGGACAGAGATCTCTACTATCAATTATCAGATCATTGTCCGAGTCATAATCGGATGGAGATTCGTCTAGACTGTCAGGACAACCGTCGGTATCTTGGTATCTGTTGTATGTCTCTTTGATGTACACACACTGATCAAATGGATCGTTTATTCCATCGCCATCAGAGTCGCCAGTAGATATGAACTCGACTGTGTCTGGACAACCGTCGGTATCTTGAAACTTGTTATAGTTTTCTCGTAATAGAGGACATGCATCTTCCGAGTCAGGTATTGTATCATAGTCGGTGTCAACTATGCTGTTTGGATTAGCGCCTGGTACATCTGGGCAGCCGTCAAAGTCTAGATAGTTGTTATAGTTTTCTGGTTCGTCAACACAAGAGTCCCATCTATCGTCTATACCGTCAGAGTCGGTATCCGGGAATACAAATCTGGGTGTATCTGATCCTGGTGCTTGGTCAGGACAACCGTCGGTATCTTGGTATCTGTTGTATGTCTCGGGTTCGTCAACACAAGAGTCTACACTGTCTGATATGCCATCATTGTCACGATCTGTTAGTGAGTTAATATCATCAGGACAACCGTCGGTATCGTCGATTCCATTAAAGGTCTCTGGTTCGTTTGGACATCTATCTAAATAATCTGCAAGTCCATCAGCATCAGAGTCAGGAATTCCCCCTGGATCATCGGTCGAGTCAGGACACCCATCTGCATCTTGAAATCTATTCCATGTCTCAGGATGGTAAGGACATTGATCTATATCGTCAAATATTGAATCGTTATCTATATCGGTTATTCTCACATATATCGCAACATCGGGACAGCCATCATCGTCTTGAAAGTTGTTGAACCTCTCGGCAGCTAGAGGGCACTTGTCTATGCCATCTAGATATCCATCATTGTCAGAGTCTATTGGGAGACCGACAGACAAGGCGCCTGGTACATCAGGACAGCCGTCAAAGTCTAGATAGTTGTTATAGTTTTCTGGTTCGTCAACACAAGAGTCCCATCTATCGTCTATACCGTCAGAGTCGGTATCCGGGAATACAAATCTGGGTGTATCTGATCCTGGTGCTTGGTCAGGACAACCGTCGGTATCTTGGTATCTGTTGTATGTCTCGGGTTCGTCAACACAAGAGTCTACACTGTCTGATATGCCATCATTGTCACGATCTGTTAGTGAGTTAATATCATCAGGACAACCGTCGGTATCGTCGATTCCATTAAAGGTCTCTGGTTCGTTTGGACATCTATCTAAATAATCTGCAAATCCATCAGCATCAGAGTCGATAAACATAGATGTACCGCCAGGTGCAACATCGGGACATCCATCAGCATCTTCAAAGTTGTTGTATGTCTCTTTTACAGTTGGGCATGAATCTATATGATCTTGGACACCATCAGAGTCGGCATCATACCACGGAACAAAGTCTGCAGGACAACCATCGATGTTGTTCCCATACTGTGGATCATAATCTTCAAGTAGATGTGGACATTTATCCACTCTGTTTGGAACACCATCACCATCGTTATCTAGCTCTGATGCCGCGCTAGTTAGTGATGTCGTACTAAAAGCTAGAACTGCAATCAATAATAGCGTAAATAAGTATCGCTTCATTACCAAGTGTTGTTGTTTTATCGTATTTATTAAGTCTCACGATAAAGGCTTTTGCTGAATTGTGTGGTGTTAAGTTTATGTTCAAAAAAGATCGACAAGAGATAACACTCTAGACTAATGATCTTTGGAAACCATCCCCACTAGATTTAGCTGTTTCTTACTGTCAAGATCCACATGTCTCTTGGCGCTGTAAAATAGATAGTTGGTTGGTCAGAGTCTCCAATATCTCAAACTTGTCTCTCTAATGGTTTGATGAGACAGCGGTCTTGCATATTATGCTCGTTTATTTTATCTAAAAAAAATACTATTGATTTGTAGAGTTCTGTTATCAAGGATTGGTATTCTCTGCACAAAATTCTCAATTTTGCAAGTATAGAAATTGTCGTGTACAGACTATTGTGAATCGCTATGGTTTTGAATCACATACTGTTATATTATTTGCAACAACGTCTTCACTGTCTTAACCTCTACCAAGCTGACACTCTTGATCGACAAACATAGCTGAAAGTTTATTTCTGTTCATAACTATATCTGATACAATAAATCAATTTGATGTCATATCACAGAGTATGTTATTCTCATCATCTTGAGATTGGTTTACTTTAACTCTAAAGAAAATTGGATGGGCAAACAAATGCTCTACAAAAGAGTACAAATGAGAGTACATGATGGCCAGTATTTGGGTCCGATTACTCTCACAAAGCAGTTACAAAATCACATAAACAGAACCGCTACAACAATATGATAAAAAAGTACAAAAAGTATTGAATAACTCAACTACTGTAAAGCAAAAACGTTGCAATTAGGTTCGTTGAGAAAACACTCTTACTCTATGTGGTATCGGGATTGACATAATAGTAAAAGGCACAAAATGGAAAAAGATTACCTGATTTGCCTATATACCTAGATGGTTACGTAGGTAACATCAATGACAAGTCTACAAACATGCAACACCAGATAATGCAATCAGAGTGTTGAGAAAAGATATCAAAAATGGCGGCCACGAGTTCTATCTGATCGTAAGACATAATTTATGTCTACAAAAAATCAAAAAACGTGCGTAATATATTATGAAAGTAAACACCACATAAAGCAAATATTTGTAAAAGCAAATCATTAGACTAGTGACAAGTTGGAGATATTCTTTATTATATTTGAATTAGAAATTAAACATTCCGAAATCATAAGAGCATACACCAGACAAAGATAGACTTCATTTCTCACCAGATATTGGTGATAAAACACTATCAACTACATTTAAAACAAAATGCGCCAGTGCTAAAATTAAAAATAATTCCAACGGAGGCAAACGAATAGTCCGATGAATTTAAACGGTTTCAGTACAGTACATACCTCTACGATCGATCATAAAATGTGATCTTGTGACTCGAATATAATTACAAATCATGACTTTACGATTGTATAAAAATTGTAGACGCCCAAAGACGCCAACTGTCAGATTAGCCTGTTTGGTATAAGAGTAATTTTTGAAATTCTTGGTTAATTTGATGTTACTCTGACTTGAGATTCTATCTTTAGAACCACTTGTAGATCTTTATGTTTTATCTAATTTGCATGTTTTTAGGCTCATATTTGGACAAACTGTGTTTACTGATCGACCTATATGATTTATAAAACGATTATTGGGGTTTTAACTTTATGGCAAAAGTGTATGACGTACCTGCAGATATGCTAATAAAACAACTTGCAGAGACTCTAAAAGATGAGGGCATCTCTGCACCCACTTGGACTCCATTTGTAAAGACAGGAGCTCATGCAGATCGACCTCCACATGACAGAGACTGGTGGTATACTAGATGTGCGTCACTATTGAGAAAGATATATCTTCATGGCCCTATTGGTATTAACGAATTACGAGTAAAATACGGCGGTGGCAAACCCTCAGGATATGGAGCTGCACATCATAGAGACGCCGGAGGTGCAATAATACGAAACGCTGTTCATGGTTTAGAAAAGCTAGGATATATAGAGAAAGCAGACAAGAAGGGTCGAATCATATCGTCTAAAGGAATGAAGAAACTTGATCAGATGGCAACCAAAATTCTCAAATCGATGACGGAGAGTAATTCAAAATTAGAGATTTATAGATAGATCTAAAATGAGCTTCGATGAACCTATAGAAAATAATGAAGAGATGTCTGCTCAAAAAGAGAGCATCTTGAAGCAGATACTCAGTCCAGATGCACGGATGCGGTTGGGCAACATAAAGATGGTAAAACCAGAGATCTCTAACATGGTAGAACAATATCTTATAACAATGGCAACTCAGGGCAAGATTCACGAACAAATATCTGATGAACAATTCAAGCAGATACTATTATCAATCCAACAGCCAAAACGAGACTTTAAGTTTAATCGTCGTTAATTGAGTCGATATAATACTGAGGGTACAATATCAGGTTGCCGTTGAAACCAGGCATGATTTGTACTAGAATCTCTAGTTGACACGCTTGAATATCATGACAACATGAGACTATATCTCAAAAGTAGAGATCATAAATTATCAGATGATGAAACGTCATGCCTGAGAGCATAGCTGTCAAACCTAAAATATAATTATAGGCAAAAAATTGGATAATTAATGAAAGCTGTAGTATATCACGAATATGCACCTGATGACGATTATGCAAAGATTCTCAAAGTTGAGGATATTGATGAACCAAAGCCAAAACCAGACGAGGTCGTTTTTAAGGTAAAGGCAGCAGCACTAAACTATAATGATATCTGGGGAATGCGTGGCCAGCCAGTAGCTGTTCCGTTGCCCCATGTGTCCGGATCGGATGCGGCTGGAGACGTAATTGCAGTCGGTGAGGACGTAAAGGATATCAAAGTAGGAGATAGAGTAGTGTCTCACTCCAACATGGCTTGCCGTGTATGTAAAGCATGTACAGATGGTCGTGAGTTTGATTGTACACGTAGAACGATCTGGGGATTCCAGACTGGACCAACTTGGGGAGCCTATCAAGAGGTTACACATCTACCAGAGGTCAACATATCAAAGATTCCCGATACTCTCTCATACCAAGATGCTGCGGCTGCATCCATGACTATATTGACTGCATGGCACATGTTAGTTGGACGTGCCAAGATCACACCAGGTCAGACGGTCTTGATCATGGGTGGTGGTTCTGGTGTCGGAAGTTTTGGAATTCAAATAGCAAAACTCTACAACTGTGATGTCATTGCGACTGCAAGTCCAGACAAACTAGACAAGTGTTTAGAACTTGGTGCAGACTTTGCAGTAGATCATAGAAAAGAAGACTGGCATAAAGAGGTACGAACAATAACAAAAGAGATTGCAAGGAGAAAGGGCGAACTGCCAGGAATCGATATATCTTTTGATCATATTGGTCAGACCCATTGGAACAAACAGTTAACTCTACTAAAGTATGGTGCAACCCTCGTATCTTGTGGTGCAACAACAGGCTATGATGCCAAGACCGATCTAAGACACATCTTCTTTAAAGGAACCAACATTTTGGGATCTACTCAAGGAACAAAAGCTGAACTAGATCAAGCAATCTATTGGATGGGTCAAGGAAAGATAAAGTCAGTCATCGATTCTACATACACATTCGAGCAGGCAGCCACAGCGCATACCAAGATGCTTACCGGAAAAGGACTCTTTGGCAAGATCATAATGAAGCCAGAGGGTGTCTAATCTTTTTATGACACTATACCGTAGTCTAATATTTGTTCCAGGAAATAATTCTAGATTTTTAAAAAAGGCTCAAACGTTGCGGGCAGATATTGTATGTCTTGATCTAGAAGACTCTGTACCAAAAGATCAAAAGACAGATGCTCGCGAGATGATTCGTGGAGCTCTAGATTCCAAGTACGAGTCATCCATATTTGTGCGAACAAACTCACCTCAATCCGGGTTGATTCCTACTGATCTGAATTACATCATACATGAGGGCATAGATGGCATAGTCATACCAAAAGTGAATAATATTGACGAGCTAGAGTGTATCATAAAGATGATATCTGATTTAGAGGAGCAGTGCGGTTTGAAACAGTGTCAACTGATACCGTCTATCGAATCTGCGCTAGGTCTAGTAAATACATACCAAATAGCATCCACAAATAGAGTATCAGCTATAGTCTTTGGCGTCTTTGATCTACTAAACGATATTGGAGTCGAATATGCAAAAGACAATCAAATGATCAATCATGCTAGAGCTCAACTTGCACTTGCTACCCATGCAGCAAACATTCCTGCGATAGATGCGATATGGCAGGATCTCAAAGATAGTTCAGGACTAGAGAGTGACTGTAGATCTGGCAAGAGTCTTGGATATGCAGGCAAGAGCATAATACATCCAGATCAGATAGACACGGTACATAGAATATTTCATCCAACAGAGTCCGAGATACAGTGGGCAGAGAAGGTTTGTACTGCGTATCGTAATGCAAAGTCACTAGGCAAAGGTGCAACCACAGTAGATGGAAAGATGATTGATGAAGTTCACTACAAACAAGCCTTGTCTGTAATCAAAGTGTCAAAAGACACACAAGGATCAGATCTTTGAGATTGTAAACCATCAAACAATTCTGTGTAATGTTTGAGTTTAAATCTAGATCAAGACGGTCACGCTTACATCAATCATGATGTGGAGATGGATCTCTTCAATCGACAGGCCTTGACGAGTGCCGCATATGACAATTTATAGATTATAAACGACATATCGATACTGTGAATTTTCTACAATTGCGCTAAAAATGCGTAAAAATTTGGTTTTCATCAACGATTATTTCAAACCCACCTGCTGAAGATAATCATTGACCGATTTTAAATATATGATAGTCTAGACATAAATAATGGACAAGACAGATCTAGATGCTTTAGATATACTTTGTATGACGCTAGCTGCTAACGAGAACGAAATAGAGGGCAGAACAACAATTCAAAAACTAACTTATTTTGAGATGCAAAAGATAAAAGGATTAAACGTCAATCCACACAAAGCATATCGTTATGGTCCTTTTAATACAGAAATCTCAGATGGATTAGGAACACTAGTTTACATAAATGTCATAAGTGAAAAAAGATTGCCAGGAACATACCCAACATGGGGATACAAGATCGAAGAAAAAGGAATTCCAGTTGTAGAAAAATTGAAAGTTGAAAATGAGAAAATATACAATAAAATTGAAAATATCGTTAAAACATGTAAAGAATACTGTTCATTAAAACAAACCACTTTAGCGATTACAGCAAAAGTCCACTATATACGCTCACATAAAAAAACTAAAAAAATGACTCCTGATGAAATTATTAGCATGTCAAAAAATTTTGGTTGGGAGATCAAGAAAAAAGATATTAAGGACGCAGATGCCCTACTAGGAAAACTTGGTCTTGTCAGAGTTTAACGATAAAAACCAGTTTAGATATAAATCAATATGTGGGGAACTTTTCAATTTATGTGGAATGGTGTTTTAACACAAGTACTATCAGACTTTATAGGAATATTTTCAGGAAAAAGTCTTTAAAATACCATCCCACGTAAATCGAAGAGATCCCTCGAGTAAGCCACCATATGGAAAATACAATTACTCTTACTGATGAATTTTTTTGGTTTACATAGGATAGTTTTCAAATGATTTTGTTCCTAAAAATGCTCAACCCTCTAAAATAAGTAGATTTCTTTATAATTTTGCTAGATTTCTATTTGTAATTTAGTATATGATAAAATATTTGTAATTGAAAAATCAATTTATTTCTAAAAAAGTGATATGTGTCAATATATCTCTACTGTGGATCTTTTTCGATTTATACGAGATAGAGTTTTGTAAGACTTTTTCTGTAAAATTCTACCCCACATGAATCGAAGAGATCCTTATGTAGCGATTGTGGAATAATTTAAAAGATAGTTTAGATGATTATACAGTATGGTAAACCTACTTGATCCCTCAAACGTATTAACACGAATGTTTAACGCAAAAAAATATGAAGAGATGTACAAATATTGTAGTGACTTACTAGCAGAGATTCCAAACGATATGGTCGCATTGCAAAACATTGCACTTGCTTTAGTGTATATGAAACGATACCATGAGGCAATAGATTTTTGTGATAAAGTTCTTGCCATTAAAAGAGATGATCTATTTGCGTTAAAGAACAAGATATATGCACTTGAAGGACTCAAACGATATCATGATGTTGTAGAGCTCTGTGATAAAATACTAGCACAGAATCCCAAAGATATCTGGACTCTTGATACTATGGGTCTTGCGCTCAACGAACTCGATCGTCATGATGAGGCCCTCACATACTATGAGAGATCACTTGAGGTTGATCCCAAAGGCATTACCGCATTAATGAATAATGCCATCTCACTCTCACATCTAAAACGATATGATGATGCGATCACTTTCTACGATAAAGTTCAGATGATTGACTCTACTCAAAAAGATGCACTACTAGCAAAATCACGACTCTATGAACATCTTGGAATGAAAGATGAAGCATTCTTGGCAGCACAAGGCGTACTAAATCAAGATATGCCCAAGATCAAACAAGCTGCTCTAGATAACGAGTGCACTGTATTTCATCAGTTTTGTGAGAACGAGTTTGCAGAATACGAGTCCAAATAGTTCATACATACAATCATTACGAGTTTCCTAGTTTGGTGAACAGCACATAACCATCAAGAATGTTATTCTTTAATTACACCGTCCATTGTACAATTGAACTGATGTACATCGAAAATTATGTCAATTTATCAATCTATACGTAAGAGATGACAGACTGGTGGAATCTGTTAGTTGTGTAATTGATTAATGTTAGCGTCGTCTAAAGTTTAGAACAAATTAGACAGATTGAGTTATGATAATGATTTTATACAATCTATACAACAACATATCTATTGTTTACTGGAATCATACAAGGAACGGGAACTGTAAAAGAGATCTCTGCTGCCACCAATACACGTAATGCAGTAAATCTCCTAGTTGATCTTGGTAAACACTCTAAAGGATTACGAGTTGGGCAGAGTGTTGCGTTAAATGGTGTATGTTTGACCGCAATAAAGTTATCTGGTTCAGAATGCAACTTTGAAGTTATAGACGAGACTGTAAAGAATACAGATATTGGAAATCTCAAAAAGGGTCAACTCGTAAACATTGAGCGTTCGCTCAAGGCAAATGATCGACTTGAAGGTCATTTTGTTTTAGGTCATGTAGACGGTGTCGGTACAATCAAATCGATCGAACAGAAACCCAAAGAACTTGAGATAGTATTTGTTGTTCCAAAACAACTTGCCAAGTACGTAGTGAAGAAAGGTTCGATAGCAGTAGATGGTATAAGCCTTACAGTTACTAATATCAAAGGTACAGCAATATCCGTATCATTAATCCCACATACTGTAAAGATGACCAACTTTCAAACAAAAAAGATTGGCGATAAAATTAATATTGAAACCGACATACTCGGAAAATACATCTTGAAACAGAAATGATCTATTACCAATTTTGTGGTAATTACTAATTTTCTAGTAAGATTTATAATAAAAAATCAGCAAGTATAGATATGTATCTAGAGTCTGCATTAGACTCGCTTCGGCGTGGCGAGTTTATTCTTCTTTATGACTCGGCAGGGCGTGAGAACGAAATTGATATGGTAGTTGCGGCCGAGTTTATAACTCCAGAGCACATAGTCCGAATGAGACAGAACGGTGGAGGTCTCTTGTGTATGGCAATAGATCACAACTTTGCTAGATCACTTGGACTGCGATACATGCATGATATACTATCAGATGCGCTCTCTGACGATGCCATGATAATGGGTCTAGCGCCGTATGGAGATCACCCAACATTCTCATTATCTGTAAATCATTATCAAACGTTTACTGGAATAACTGATCGTGACCGAGCACTTACCATTAAAGAGATGGCAAAACTATTCAATGTCGAGAATCCCAAGAGGCGATTTATCTCATCTTTCAAGACGCCAGGTCATGTGCCCTTGCTCATAGCATCCAAAGATCTATTGAACGTTCGTCAAGGCCATACCGAGATGTCAGTATATCTCAACCATATTGCTGGACTTGTTCCCATAACTGCTATCTGTGAGATGATGGATGCACATACATACAATGCACTCTCTCTTGACAAGGCGGCAAAATTCGCAAAAGATAATGGGATACCCCTAGTTGACGGGAAAGAGTTAGTGGAATACGCAAAGGTGCATTAGCATTGAGAATTGCTATAGTCGTCTCGGCGTTTAATGACAAGATTACGTCTAGAATGCTTGCAGTTGCAAAAGAGAGATCAGAATCTCTAGGCATAACCGTTACACATGTATCAAAAGTATCAGGTACATTTGATATGCCAATCATAGTTGCAGCTATGTTAAAGAGAGATGATATCGATGGAGTAGTGACTCTGGGCGCAGTTATAAAAGGACAGACAAGACATGATGAAGTGATAGCACACTCTACAGCACGAGCTCTAGTAGATCTAGCAATACAATTCCAAAAACCTGTATCACTAGGAGTCTCTGGGCCAGGTATGCAACAGCGTCAGGCATATGCAAGAATTCGTCCTGTTGCTGAACGAGCAGTGGAAGCAGTTCTCAAGACATCACAAGAGTTGGACAAGATCAGATCATGATACAGCTAAGTATTCTAAAGTTAACCGAGTATGGTCCATGGACTCTGACTCTCGGTAGCGATCGTGAACATCGGCTTCAAATGTTACAATCCTCGTTATACCGTACAACTCAGCAATTATTTTCTGAAAAGGACGGTCTAGTATTTCTGAACCGAGCAGATGAGCTCTTTGTAGTATCAAACGGAATTAAATTACAAGATCATGTAGAGATTCAAAGAACGATCAACAAAGAGTTTGATGTCGGTTTTAACATATCGATTGGACACGGTGACACGCCATTTGCTGCAAACCAGAATGCGTATCAAGCAAAAAAGAACAAGTCTCTACTAGACTCTAACCATCAAATATATGGTTTTAATGACTCAGTCGATACATCCGATATAGCAATAATGCATCTAGATGTTGATGATCTCTCATCGTATAGAGAGACTAGAACACCTTTTGAGATATCATTGATTATATTCGAGTTGTATGTAAACATGGCAAAATACTTTACAACAAAAGAATCTCTGACATTCTTTCTTGGTGGCGACAACTTTATGATAGTTGCAAACGATTCGGCAACAAGTCAGGTAAAGGAGTTTATTGCAAAGATCAAACAAGAGTATTCTATAACATTGAACTGTGGTATCGGACGTGGTAGATCTGCACGTGCAGCTGCAAAACTAGCAACACAGTCTCTCGACACTATACGTGAGATTCGGGACTCTGGAAGACCAAAACCCGATGTTTATGAGGCATGTTAATCAAAAATACTAGTGCCTTACTTGGTTCTGAACTAGAGTTTGTAAAATGTATCAACATAGATATCCGAGATGATAAGTTCTATAAAATTGGCAATAGTACGAGATCGACAGAGTCTATAGATTGTGAAGGGTTCTTGATGATTCCAGGATTTGTAAACGCTCATACACACATTGGTGACTCTGTTGGCAAAGATATCGCAATTCATTCAGTAGATCATACAGTTCATCCAGTCTTTGGTGCAAAGGCAAAGATCCTAAAGCAGACTAGTGATGATATCATGATAGATTTTATGAAGAGTTCCATACATGCGATGGTTCGCAAAGGCATCACAACCTTTGTTGACTTTAGAGAGGGGGGCAGTAAAGGTGTCCACTTGTTGAAGCGTGCTCTACAGGGTACTCCTATTCGATGCATAATACTTGGTAGAGTGGAATCGTATTCAAATGTGCATCCAGAACAACTGTCCACTGACGTATTCAAAAATAAACTAGACGAACTCGTTGATCTGTGCGATGGTGTTGGTCTCAGTGGCGCCAACGAGAACAACGATTCAACCATACATCAATATTCCAATACACATAAACTTCGTGCAATTCATGCAGCAGAGACTCAAGAGAGTACAATATACTCTAAAGATACTAGTTCATTCTCTGAAGTAACTAGAGCATTACGTGTAAAACCACACTTTCTAGTTCACATGACTTGGGCATCTAGATCAGAACTTGCTCGTGCTGCAAAGAGTACTCGCGGCATAGTTGTATGTCCTCGCGCCAATGGTGTACTTGCAGCTGGTATTCCAAATATTATACAGATGAAGAATGCAGGATGTACTCTAGCTCTAGGTACTGATAACGTTATGATAAACTCGCCGGATATGTTTCGAGAGATGGATTACATATGGAAGGTCATGATGGCAACACACAGATGTCGAATAGAACCACGTGAGATAATAAAGATGGCTACTGTAAATGGTGGCAAAATTGTTGATAGAGATATTGGCACAATTGATTTAGGTAAATCAGCTGATTGTATATTTATTGATAAACATGCACTTGATCTAGAACCAATGCATGATCCATATGCTGCAATAGTTCATCGTGCAACAGAATCTTCAATACGCGCTGTAATGATAAATGGAGAGATAGTTTATGGCAAACTCTAGACCACATGTAATACTTTGTGCTGCAATGTCAATCGACGGAAAGATTGCAACTAGTACAGGTGACTCTAAACTCTCTTCAGATACAGATCTATTGCGTTTACATAAATTACGTTCTCGAGTAGATGCGGTCCTAGTTGGTAAGAATACATTACTAGCTGATGATCCATTATTAACTGTAAGACGAGTACGCGGTTTAAATCCAACTCGTATAATTTTAGATTCGCGCGGCACTATTCCCAATGACTCTAAAATATTACAGACCAGTTCTGATGTTCCGACGATCATTGCAGTAACAAAAAGCATTACAAAGAGAGATAAATCTAGATTACAAAACTCATCAGCTGAGGTTTTGGTTGTTGGAACAAAATCTATAAACCTCAAACTGCTGTTACGTAAACTACACAGTAGAGGTATACGAACTCTCTTGGTCGAGGGTGGCGGTACAACCAACTGGGAGTTTGTACAACACAATCTCTTTGATGAACTTGTTGTTACGATATCTCCATTTCTGGTGGGCGGTAAAGACTCAATCTCACTGATAGAAGGACTCGGATTCAGCAAGCTCTCTGACTCTCCCAATCTACGACTCAAATCGACTAAAAAGCTCCAAAATCATCTAGTTTTGACATATATCAACGTGTAAGTTATTATATCAAGCCATTGTAGAATTACAAGATTGGTAGCAAAAACCAAGAGCGCAGCCAAGAAAAAGACTGCCGATAAAAAAGGAACGTCATCCAAAAAGGCATTTGGGGGATACACAATTAGTTTTGCGAATCGCGACGAGACATTGGAACAAGTATTTGGCAAAAAGCCTATTCCACCAAGTGAGATGACTAAAAAGATTTGGGCATTTGTGAAAGCAAATGAACTATCAAACAAATAAGTATATTGATTAACGGTACCCGTTAATCGATTTTTTATATTTTATATCCGAATATAAAATATCAGACGTTATGCCTGATTCCTCATACTTGGATATTGTGACTCAGTCTCTAAAATCAAACTCTAGATACAAAAACTAAAGACTGCCGAGACAAGAATATCAACCTATTATCCATAGTAAAATTTCAAATTACAAGAGTGGTTGTAGACATGACGCAAACAAAATATATACAAATCAATAAAACATACACACATGTCTACTGAATCGCTACGTCGTGATCATGATCTGATTACCAAAGTAGTTCGTGCGATGGAGTCTACAGTTCAGTTATTAATTGATGGTAAAGAGATTCCAGAGTCTATCTTGCGTGACGTGATCGAGTTTACAACAAACTTTACTGATACATGTCATCATGGTAAAGAAGAAGAGTCATTATTTCCGACTTTGGAGAGAGCAGGCATGCCAAGCAACATTGGACCAATTGCAATGATGCTACTAGAACATCAACAATCACGTGAGATTGTAACACGTATGATATCATCAACAAAAGAGTACCTAGATTCTGGTAATTCAGATAGACTAATTGTAGATATGCAACAATACATCAAACATATCACAGAACATTTGTGGAAAGAGAATAATCGCCTCTTTGTAATGGTAGAGTCACGTTTACAAAATAGCTCCATAGATACAGATCTCGACAAGGTAGAAGCTACAAAGCTGGAGAGTTTGGGCAAGCCTCGAGATCATTATGAAAAGATTGCACGCGACCTAACAGATAACATCTCAAAGTTGTGACGAGGAATGTTTTTAGGAATCATGAACTTTGACGGTATATCAAAGATCAAGGCGTTCCGAGACTTTAATCTCTGCTCAATATTTTATCGAGTGATCCTCGTCAGAGTATATTAGGACTTTTTTGATACTTAAGCCATGTGTATTATTGATCAGTAAAGTTTAAAAGGTGTGATAAATTTGCCAACAGATTTAGCAACATCGTATCATTGTTTTCTATATACGCCAACTTGTGATATCATCTCATCATACTAATGCAGATCATGCTCGTTCTGCATATCCAAGATTTGATGGCTTGGTGGTACATGCTGTCTAGTCACTTGGATAACAGCTGGGTTGGTTAAGAGTCTGTGTTAAGTTGCTAATTCGGCGGAGGTTGGCATCTTTACAACTCTCTAAAATGTGCAAGATATGCAGACTGTCTCATATCGGCTTGTCATAAATTGCTACTGTTTTTAATCGCATACTGTACATTGAGACAACGTCTTCACCATCTCAACTACCGCAGACAGAGCCGAGAATTTAGCCAAAAAGCAATCGACAATCCCAGTGTAAATTGGCGCTCAAACTTGTCATTCAACATAGTGTCGACTCTGAAGATTATCATAAAATCTAACAGATTTTATGTTTACAAACTCCAACATACCATATCTAGACAGCTCTCTCCCAAATCCACTATGTTTTATTCCACCAAAAGGTATTCGAGGATCAGATACTACAACATTATTGACACTTACTATACCAGATGCAATCTTGTTTGATATCTGTTCTGCCTTTTCTAAATCTCTAGTCCATATACTTGCACCAAGTCCAAACTCTGTATCGTTGGCCATACGTATAGCCTCTTCTTCGTCATCAACTAGTGTAACAGGAGCGACAGGACCAAACGTCTCTTCAGTCGCTATCCGCATATTTGATCTTATGCCCGTTAGGATCGTTGGTTCGTAAAAGTAGCCTCTTTTATTGACAATAGATCCGCCAAGCAGTATATCGGCACCTTTTGACTTGGCATCTTCAACGATAGCGGATATTGTATCTAGGCCTTGTTTACTAGATAGTGGACCAATATCTGTATCACTAGACATCGGATCCCCAACTCGTAGTCGTGATGTCTTTTGGATGAATTGATCTATAAAGTCATCAGCGATACTTTTATGGATAAAGAATCGCTTTGATGCAATACAACTCTGTCCACAGTTTATGAACCTGCCCTTTACTGCACCTTCAGCTGCTTCTTCGATATCTGCATCATCTATAGTGACAAGATAAATTAATTTCAGTATCAACTATTTTTGACATCATAAGTTATGAATTAATGTGTTCTAGACATTACAATGGCAACAAAAAAGAGATCTGTCAATACTTCAAAGACATCTAAATCGCCCAGACGATGGTCTGGATCACAGAGAAAAATACTCAAGAAGGGTCTTAAGAAAAGAAAACACCAACACATACGACACAAAGTCATAGCTCTCAAGATGATCATAGTCGATGGCTGTACAGTAGCACTTGCTGCAAAATCTGTTGGAGTAACAGAACGTACAGTATACAATTGGCTCAATCGATTTGACGAAAAGGCTCTTTTTGGGCTGGAAGACAAGGGCGGTCGTGGAAGAAAACCCAAGATACCTGACGAAACATATGAGCAAATACTAGACACTCAAGAAAGAACAACACCTAGAGACATGTACAAGTTACTTTTAGACGAGACAGGTGTAAGACAACACTTTGATACGATAAGAAAGAGGATGAAAAAGTTAGGGTGGTCAAGGAAACGTTCACAAACGGCATACAGAAATCGAGCTAAACCTCCAGAGATCAAAGCATTCCGTAAAAGGGTACTGTCCATGTATGGACATCTCAAGAAGAAAGGTTGGAAACTGTTTGCAATGGACGAGACAATCTTGACGTTAGAAACCAAGAATGGTGCTAAATTCTGGACCAAAATAGGCAGGCCTGTATATGCTACCTCAAAGGGGTCACGTGATAAAGTGATCGTAATGGGGGCAATAGGTCAAGGTAGAGTGCAATACTTTGAGATAGTAGAGAGTACAAACAAGGCCTGTTTCTTGGAGTTTCTGAAAAACCTGTACAAACGCTTTCAAAAAGTGATACTGCTGCTCGATGGTCCCAAGACGCATAAAGGAGAAGAGGTCGAAGAGTTCATCAAGGGCAAGGATATCAAACTCGTCTATCTGCCAAGAGCAATACCCGAGTTCAATCCAATCGAAGAGTATTGGCATCAGCTCAAACGAGAGATCAAAGTTGGAGTATACTATGAGACAGTTGAAGAGATGGAAGCTGCTGTGCGTGACTATCTAAAAAAGACACGACATACGCTCGATCTTTTGGCATTCATAAAAAGAGAGATCGTTGCATAATACGTCAAACTCGTGTTAGTGGCTTTCTTCCTCTACCGGGTTTGTCTTCTAGTCCTGCAATTCCTTCTCGCTTGTATCGTCTTAGCCAATTATACACGGTACGTTCCGTCCTGCCAACATGCCTTGCTGTACGTGATATTGTGTTTTTATCAATTAGAACCATCTTTACACCAAAGATTCTAGTTCGTATGTGCGCGTACTTTTTATTTTTAAGAGCTAGAAGAAGATTTTTGTGTTTTGTACTCAAGATATCACTAAAAATTATGTCAATGCGTGAATTTTAGTGTTTTAATGGACATAACAGTGAAATTAATTCGTCATGTCACTATAGTACGATGAATGGATCACTACCACCAAGCTCTAGAACACATTTTTTCAGGTTGATAGATGCGCGTTGTCCTACCTCCGCTCCAGCGCTTGTACTTCCAGTAAACGTTACTGCATTCACATCAGAGTCGATCAGATGGTTTGCAGTGTCAACACTTCCCACCACAGTTTGAAATACTCCTTTGGGAATACCGGCTGCAGTAAAAGCTGATTCGATCTCGATTCCCGATTGTATGGTCAGTCGGGATGGTTTCATAACTATGACATTTCCTGCCATCAAGCACGGAGCTGCAAAACGTAGTGCTTGCCAATATGGAAAGTTCCAAGGCATTATTGAACCGATTACTCCGAGTGGCTCAAACGTCAAAAAACTCTTTCGTGCATCAGTGTTTAATATCTCGTTAGATAGAAAACTATCACCATGATCTGCGTAAAATTCTAATGCCCATGCGCATTTCTCAACTTCGCTTATAGACTCTTTGAGAGCTTTGCCCATCTCAGATGTCGCAACCTTTGCAAGATTGATCTTGTTCTTCTTCAAATAATCCACTAGATTGTATATGTAACTGCGTCGCTTCTCATAGTCTATACGCCACTCTTCAAATGTCTTACCAGCTAGTTTGACACGTTCAAAGACCTCTGATCTATCCATTATGTCATATCGATCTAGCTCTTCTGTTGTTGCTGGGTTTGTTGTGATTATCTGGTTCAGTATCTTGTTTTGTATTGTCATGTATTTATCTTAAATTATTATCCTAGATATCAGTGTGTTATTGATATTGAATATGAGGTCTAAAAGATCTGTTGCATATCGCCTTTGATGTCGTCGATCTTTTTCGCATAAGCGCGTTTGGATTTGTCATTCTTCTTCAAGTTTAACACCTTTCCACACGAAGGACATCTAAACATACCTTCTAGTGACTCTTCAAATGTAACTCTTGAGCAGTCATTGTTTCCACAATGATAAAAATCAGATGCATTCTCATAGTCTAATCTCTGCTGAAGTCGTTCAGTAATCTTTTTCTTTTGATTCTCGATAAAGGTCTCGACCTCGTCACGTCTAGTCTGCCATCTGTACACAAACCACCCCTTTCTATCATCTTTTACCCTAATGCCTGTGATCAATGACTTGCCAAAGAGGTCATACAGAACCTTTCGTACCATATTTATTCGAAGTCCAGTAGAGCTCGCAATCTCTTCATCTGTGGCATCTTTTGCCTTGAGCAACGAGCGTGCAACCTTGAGATACTCATCTCCTCCTATCATTGCTGCTATACGCACAAATGGATCTTCATACTTGTCAACCAATCACATCTACTCTATACATTCTAGTATTAATCCCTTGTTTTGACATGTACATTCTTACCTTTAGCAGTAGGTACTATACTTCGCTTTGCGCCGTCAAATGTATACTCGAACTGTTTTCCTTGCTGAATACGATCAAGAAATACTCCCAATGCACTGATCTCAGAGTGTGGCTGGTTACCGATACTGACGTTATAGTCGGCAATATCGTATACTTGTCTTGGAACCTTTTCAGCTCCAACCACAATCAAGATATCTGCATCGTGTATAGCATCTTGAATATCATTGATCAGTTGACCGTACATTGTTAGATGTACAATCTTGAATCCATCTCGCTTTCGTTCTTTTAGGACAGACATCCAACTTTGACAGAACTGTAACTCAAAGTTGCCACCCCACGTATCATTGATCTTTGATATAGTATCTCTAATCTCTGGATTCACCTCGGTCATGTAGATCTTTGTTGCACCAAAAGCTCTAGCAACTAGAGCTACATGTGTTGTAACTCGATCATCTCTGACTAGTCGTTGTCCAATTCTAAGAACTTCTATCACCAATTCCAATCGCCTCCACTTTACATTGTTCTTGTATAATATCATGTGCGAGTAGTTTGAGACCAGCAATGTTTGTACCGTTCTTGGCAGATACTTTGATCCATTTTTTGCTCTCACTCAAATTTAGTGCGACGATCTTTTCTTCAATATCTTTATCGTCTGTCTGATCGATCTTGTTCAACGCATAAATCATCTTGTCCCGTTCAATACCAAGATCAGATAGAGTCTTTATGCAGCTAGAGAATTTTTTTCGTAGTTCGTGTATTGGATTACTTGCATCGATTACAATTATTACGATATCTGCATATCCTATCTCTTCTAGTGTAGATCTGAATGCATCTATCATATATGCAGGCAATTTGCTGATAAATCCAACAGTATCTGATATCAGAAACGACTCTCTCTGTATGGTTACTCGTCGTGTTGTTGTAGACAGAGTTGTAAATAGTTCGGTACTCTCTGCTCGGTCCTCGCCAGTAATTCTATTGAATAACGTTGTCTTGCCAGCTGATGTATATCCAGCTAGAGATATGGTCTTAAATCCTGCTCTCTTTCGTCCCTGTCTGTGTAGCTCACGTTGACGACCTGCTCTTTCCAGCTTTGCTCGTATAGATTGCATTCTATGTTTGATATCGTTATAGTATACATCGACTCCAAACTTGCCTATTCCCATAAATCCAGGTTGTTCTCCCATGCTAGATAGTCGTACCTTTTCTTTTGCCCTTGCCATCTCGTATCGCAATTGAGCAAGCTTTACTTGCAGCTTGGATTCAGCACTAGACGCTCTACGTTCAAAGATCTCTAGAATTAACGTCTCTCTATCCAAGATTGTCTTGTGTAGGGTCGATGCAAGATTATAATTTTGACTAGGTTTGAGAATCTCATCAAATATGATTACATTTGGTCTCAAATTCTCAACCATCTCTTCTAGACGCTCAAGTGTATAACCGCTTATTCCAAACTTTGGTCTATTCAAAAATCGTTGTTTTATAATATGAATAACCTCATAGCCAGCTGTGTTACAAAGTTCTCTAGCTTCTTCTATAGCGTCATTATTGTCATATGTGATTAATATCGCTGAACTCATATCTATGTCTTCTTTAACGTCTTTTCTATATTCATGTTTAGTACAATCTCCGATATATCACTTGCGTACTCTGAGACTCTTCGTATATTCTCAGACATTCGTCTAACTCTATAGATCTCTTCATCTTCTGTTAATGTCTTTGCTACATCTCTAACTCTCTTTTCAAACTTGCTTATCTCATATGTCTGCTTTATGGTATTCTCTGCATGTAAGTAATCTTCTTTGAATAATGCAAGACATGCTTCGTCTAAAACCAAGAGACAAAAGTTATTCATATCGTCTAATCTCTTCCAGACATCCATCTTTATCGGTTTTTTGAACTCTAAGAGATCTTGAGCAATACGTGTAGCATGATCTCCGGCTCGTTCTATATTCTTTACAATTAATCTATATCCCAAACAGTCTCTTGCATTTCGAAAGCCCATCTCGTTTAACATATGTTCATTTTGAATTGCAATCTTTAGTTGTCGAATTATATAAAATCCAAATCGGTCTACCTCATCATCCGTATTTATCACCTCTTGAGCCAGATCAATATTATTCTCTTTTATTGCAGTTAGAGCATCTCTTGACATTGATTTTGCTAGATGGATCATTCGCTTGAACGCACCGTCAACAGACAGCTCAAATAGGTTCACCAGCACTTGAATAGTAACTCCATCGTTCGAGTCTGAGATGATCTCAGATCCCATGAGTAATCGTTTCACTGCTTCTTTGATAGTCTTTCTTTGATTAGGACCAAATCTCCCATTCTTTGGCTTTATGTGTAGTGTACTAAAACCTAAAAAGTACAGTGATACCAGTCTTCGAATAGTCGATGATGGATCAGCATCTGCAGTAATCTCTACAGTTGCATCATCTTTCTTTCGTGTACGTGTATCGAGTTTTGGTGGATAAATCTCCAATACCGACGAGTCTCTTCTGATCATCTTGATCTGTTCTCCCTTTTTTAGACCCACATCCATAATCCATTGTTTAGGCAATGAAACTATATAGGAAGATTTACCGGTAAATTGTATCTTTCTAGTCTCTTCTCTATCTACCATAAATACCACAAATAATCTGTATCTATATAGGTTGACTATAATGTATTGGTACTGTGCTATTTTAGATTCTACTTTATAGTATTCTTGTCGGGGAATGTCAGAGTACCTCTTGCATTATTATGATGAGATTTTTTTACTTGGAGTATCATACTAGGTGACATAGATACAAGATATTTCATTAGGTTCTTTTAACTTAACGGGGGGTCGATAGTTTTCATGCAACATTCTCTAAAAATTTTACAAGTTATGAAAAATGGTTAGAACATCCATTGTAGATTATTGCTGTTTTAAGTTGCATACAGTACGTTTCTTGAAATATCTGCATCTTAATCTTAACCCCCCGATAAGTTAAAAGAACCTTTCATTATACGCCAAATACTGCAAGAATCTTGGATACCAGTACTGTGTCACTGCCGTCTTTGCCATAACATACTTGTGTATTGTCCAACAGTCTATTTGTGGAACTGTCAAAGTTGGTGTCGGTACACTTTGGTATGTCGACTAGATTACTGCCTGTATCGTTGATATAGTAGAATGGTACTTTATCATCAGTATCTGCAAATCTTACATAGATCTCTTTGCTGAGATCTAGTTTGCCATCAAATGATATATCTGGAGCTTGATCACACCTACTAGGATCATTGGCTTGTCTAAATTGAAGGTATAGTGTATCTATGTGATCTCTAGTTATGTCTATTTGACCGGCTTTTAAATCGCCAACATAGCAGTAAGAGTCACCCCGAGGAGTGAATGATTTACCAATTATCTCTGTGCCACGAAATATCGTAATATCTGCTCTATCGTTGATATGATATGCAGTACCCACATCCTGATAGTATGTGTCTATTCGTATCTGATTGTTGCTACCGGTGTATAGATCGATGGTTCTATGAGTATTGTCAAACAGCATAGATTCCGGTACTGCTATCGACATAGTTGGTACAATTATCGGTACGGGTACAATTGGTACATCCGTCTCTGTATTTGTAGTGTCATCTGTGTCGGATACACCAAAGACTGTGAGAATCTTTGATATTATTATGGTGTCCACACCATCCTTGCCATAACATATCTCTGTATTGCCAATCAAAGTATTGGTTGTACTATCAAAATTGGTACTAGTACATTTTGGTATGTTTATTCGATTGTCTGTATAGTAGAATGGTACTTGGCCATCAGTACCTACAAACCTCACATAGACCTCTTTGGTAAGAGACAGACTATCATCAAATGTAATATCTGGTGAACCATTACATCTGTTAGGATCATTGGCTTGTCTAAATTGTATGGATAAAGTATTGTTGTGTTGTACAGATACATCTTGGTCTTGACCAACGAATAGATCACCCACATAACAGTACTGTCCACCACTAGCTGTAAACTGTTTATTAGTGATCCACGTATCTCTAAACATGGTAATGTATGCTTTATCATCGATATAGTACGCGGTACCGCCATCTTGATAAGCGGTATCTATTCGTAGTCTGTCGCTTATACCATGGTATAGGTCGATGGTTCTATCTGTGTTGTCATACTTGTACGAATCTGGTAATGTTATCTGTATTGTAGGCACATCTGTTGCTGTGTTATTAGGTATAGTCGGTACTGGCTTAAGTTTAGGAGGTACCGGAGGTTTAACCTCTGGAATGGTTGGCTCACCAACTTGATAATCTATTGTACTTGTAGCAAATGTATATGTTGTATTGTATATACCAGCTAGTTTACGATCTTGTTTTGCTGTACCGTATACGATAATATTGTATGAACCTGTCGGCTCTAGTGGTATGTCTAGAGTATACTGGTTGGTGATACGATCAGTTGTGTTACCCCAGAATGAATTACCGGTATCGATATCAGTTACAACCCAGTTTAGCTGCTTTGGTTTATCTTGTTTTGTAAATTTGTAATCAAGCTCTAGACCGTCTGTCGAATTTGTGATGGTCTTTGGTGACATGTCAAATATGTGAATGATATTCTTGTTGGGCTTTACCTTGCCGTATTTGCATAGAGTGTCATCAACTAGTGATATAGTGTCGGTACTGACATTTGGAACATAAATAGTGTATGTTACTCCAGCACGATGGAAAAGCTTAGAGATTGCTGTTTCCTTAGGAAGACTTGGTAGAGACAATACTGATACTCTATTATTTGGTAGATGAGGTTCGTGTGTGAAGCCACCTCCCTCAACATCTATACCTTTGTGAAAGTATAATGGTAACGGGCCACTAGCAGGCGGTAAGCCGGTTCTAATATCTATGAACGATGACGAGTGACTATCAGAAAATACATGAGATTTGTATATGGTATCACTAGTAGAGAATATATGCAATTTGACGGAAATGCTATCTTCGTATGTGTCAAATAGGCTGTTTGGTATGATGCTTTGATAGAATACGTGTGTAGTGTTTTGACTAGTACGAGTTAGATCTAATGATACCGATCTAGAGCTAGAATCAGAGGTCAAAAATAAGAGTACTCGACTAGATGTAGTGTCGTGCTTCTTTTCTAATGTATAGTTTATAACAATATTGCCACTAGGCGATATTGAAATCGTATGATCAAATAGGTGAATCTGAGCAGTACATTTTGGCATCATTGAAAATAATTCATCAATATTATTGTTAGAATCAAAGAATTCTATACTATCAATTGTAATAGGCACAGTACTGTTTACAATACGTACATACTGTTCATGCCCAATGACTTGACCAATATGTTCTAATGGTATATAGGGATAAATAGCAGGAATTGAAATACTATTATCCCTCGAGATACTTGGATATTCAAATAATGCTGAAACTTCAGTACGTAGGGAAAGTTCCGGAATTTTATCTACTGGGACTAGTGCGTATATGTATAGTTGAGAAGTCTTATTTAACGTAAGTATGTCAAGGGCATTAATTGTCTCTAGGTATTTCAATAATGATTGTTCATTGCCACTAGGCGACACGTAGATACCAAAATATGTGATATCTATGTCCAAGTCAAGTTTCTTTTTTGGTGTAGCTTTTACATGCCAGTCATGTTGTATATATTTATCCATGGCGTTGTATACTTTATCTCCTTTCTCTGAAGTTTTTTTAATCAAATCTAGAATTTTTTTATAAAAAGCGTCGTTTTTATCACTAGGACTAAACTTCATATCATTGGTGTAAAAAAACTTGTTTGGATCACCCTCATCCGGGGATTGATGTGCAGAGACATCAACTGTTAAGAATGGTATAAAGACTAAGAGCGATACAGCAAATACAAGACAACTTTTGATCACATCTTGGACTTAGTAAACATTCATTTAAATAAGTTATGTACATGTAAATGTATTGTCTTAGACGGAAATCATTTCACATATAAGTCAAGATCTGCCCATTTTGGGTCTTTTCTAATCTCAGCACTAGCTTGTTTTGCTCTAAAAGCCATGAGCGGTGTTTCTCCGTTATCGATATCTAATGCAAAGTGCGGTCTTTTTTCATTGTAATGACTAATGTATTCACCAATTCTGGCATGATGTTCAACCTCATTTTCAAATGTTCCAAAGAATCTCTCTATCTTGCCATTGGTCTGTGGATGTCCAACTCTGGCACGAATGTGTTTGATTCCCTGTTCTGCCAGTCTCATCTCAAATTTGGATATTCCCTTTTTCTTGACCTCTGACTTGCATAGAACTATATCCCACGATCTGTGAGTATTGCTTTTGGTTTTCCGTGATTTTTGATTGCTGCATCTAATACTGCAAGTGCGTTCTCTGTTGTTGCATGATCAAACACGCCGTATCCAACTACAAACCTAGAAGCATCGTCTAGATAGGCGATTAACCATCTGCCATCATCTAGTAGTTTATAGTCAGCATGCCATAGTAAATTAGAGAATTCACGCTCATATCGTACCCATTTGCGCTGTTGACTCTTTTTTGGTTCTCGTCTAGATAGACCTTCATCTCGCAATATGTGATATATGGTATGATAGGAAATATATTCCCGTGGAATCTTTTATCTCGTCTTTTATGCTGGTTGTTGCAAGATGAACATCTTGTCGTGCAGTTAGTACAGCAAAATACTCTAGTCTACATGGAAGACTTTCTTGGGCCTACCCATTGGTCTTGGATGTATCATTAGATTGGTTCCATGTACTTGATCGTGCCCGCAATTTTTTAATCCAAATTGTAGATATGCCCATTCTTTGTGCAATTGTGGCGTGCTTGGTGCCTTTACGTTTTTCTCGTATGATGTATCGTACCTTTTTCTCATCTAGTTTGTGCATTTCGTGTCTATGTTTACACGCTATATGTCCCAACATCTCTTACCCACACACCTTCATTTCCAGTGCAAGACAGATTGTGTTTCTATTACGATCCATTTTCATGGGTATACTATTTGTACAACACACATGTGTAGACTGTATGCGTATTTCTTACATCATACTCACGTTTTAAGGTACAATAAAACACAGGTGTAATTTCTAGAGACAAATTGATTCATTGCTATCGTGTTTGATGATTGGGCATGGGCACTCTCAATAATACGCATACAGTCTTGTGATTCAAACGAGATTTGCTCATACTTATAACCTACATTAATATGAGATTCCATAGTGATATCGTATGCAATACCGTTACTCACATTAGCTATTTTAGTACCAAGTGTGATCTTTGTCCAAGATATTGATTCCACAGATGCATTTGCAAACATTGGAGACGAATACAAATTTGATCCTAGATTCTACGAAAAGATACTAGGCATCATAGAGAGCAATGGCGAAGTTCATGGAGCATCTGCCGATTCAGTATCTGACGAACAGAGATACTATAATGTGATTCTAGTTGTTAGTAGAGGTTATGGTGACGCATCAGATGAGATTGTAGCAGAGAATAAAAATATGTTGGTAAAGCGTCTAGAGTCGATCGGAGCTAGATATATCTATCGAGCTAGTTCTCTATCGTTTGTAACTGCTTCAGTTCCAACACATGAGATTCCAGGACTCTCATCATACAACGAAATCTTCAAGATAGGCGATGGTGAGTTATCAATGAGACCTCTAGTCGACCAAGCAAGAATAACAATCAAAGCCACAGACATGGATCTGAATCAGCTAAATTTTCAAGTCAATGGTAGTGGCGTAGTGGTTGCGGTGGTAGATTTTGGAATAAACAGCATATATCTAAATGATAAAGTTCGTGAGAGGATATACTGTCCAAATGGAATATGTTGGACAAACAATGGTACAATCATAGGAACTCCTACATATCCGATTGGTTTATTGAATTCTACAAATGCTACACATGGCACACAAGTCGCACAAGTGATTGCAGCATCTGGGATGTCTAGTAATAATGGAATAGCACAAGGAGTAACATTATTGGATGCGTTGACAGTATACTACAATGCCACATTGTCAGAACATGCCTACATAATTTACAGAAATGGTAGCGCATCTTTTGCAGAATCGCTTGACTGGTCAGTAACACACGGTGCAGATATTGCAAGTATTAGTATTGGACCGTCAGGAGAATGTAATGCATACCCAGCATCAAAAACACTGAATTTGATCTTAAATGAGGCAGTTGATCAAGGAGTACTAGTTGTCTCCGCTGCTGGAAACGAGTCATTTCTTACCGGTTTTATCGGTAATTTAGCTTTTCTGAACAATCGTACATATAGAACAGTAGGCGATCCGAGTTGTGCGTACAACATAATCACTGTAGGCGGAATAGATGATCGAGTTGATCCAATCTCAATGTATAATCATTCAAGTCGTGGACCAGCAAATAGTACTGGACCAGTAAATCCTGACATGCCAATACTAAAGCCAGAGATTGTGGCACCTGCAACAGAGATTGTAGTTTTGTATAATTCTACACATCTAGCTCGTGCTACAGGCACTAGTGTTGCAGCACCTCAAGTCAGTGCAGTAGCTGCACTGATGTTAGAGACAAACCCCAACCTCACACCCACCGAAGTCAAAACATTACTCTTACTCGGAGCAAACTGGACTGCCACTATTCCGTGTACTTCACACCAGTTTGAACAAAACAATACCAATGACTGCTCTTTTGCAAGACAACCCTCGGATCTAAATGAAGCAAATAATTCTACATCACTAAGCATACTAAATAACGTGGGTTTTGGAATACTAGATGCTGTAAAGTCTCTAAGATATGTTCAATCATCGTCTCACATGATATCTGATCATATAAGTACAAACTCGACTAAAAAATACGAGTTTAACGTTACAAATACAACAGAACCCGTTAAAGTCATTCTGTCGTGGTTGGTTCACCCACATGGAAATATACGAGATCAGATAGGTAGTACGACTCCCGCACCCTTTACAAATCTTGACTTTGTTTTAGAGTGTGGACAGCAAAAAGTACATGCAAACTCGTCACATCAGATAAACGAGTTTGCAGTGTTTGTACCGTCTCAGACAGGCAAGTGTGTCATAACAGTTACGAGTCCACTACAAAATGTAACTAGTTCGACACAAAACTATACTCTAGTGAGCACATATGAACTAGGACCATTCATACCTACCCAAAACATCGTAAATAAAACCACACCAACAGGTACAACACTCACAATAACGCTACCAGAACCAACTGAACACACAGATGCGGTTATCGGCCTTATGACATATCCAGATAACCGCATAAAGTTCAATACTCAAGAGAACACAATAGGCAATGGCACTAGATACTATGACGAATATATCTCTGGGGATGGTATTATAATCCATCACGAAACAGAGATACTAGACAAGACGTTCACATATACAAGAGATCATTACTGTTACGAGACTATTGTACTGGTAGGAAATCTAGACACCATACCAAAAAATCATACAACTGCCCTATGGCTCGAGTTTGGAAGAGATTCCAAGCCAAAGAGATGTGACAACGCTCCAGACATATCATTTGATGGTAAACTGTTACTCAATAAAGAGGTCTATGTGCAATTTAATGATACAGAGGGTCAAACTCCATTTTATCATATAAGCGGTACAAAAAGTATTGTACCCATACCAAAGTGTACCGACACCAACTTTAATTCCACTCACAATACACTAAAAAGAGGTACCGAGATATGTTACGGCAAGAACGGTACAGACACCATCATAGTATCCAAGATACTTGCAATCTTTGGTGTAACCGACATTAAACAGATAACAATACATGACTCTGTACCATTTCACCTGACCGGTACAATCGACCTCCATACAGCTCATAACAAGATAAGAATCGATACACACTATGAGGATACAGGCACTATATACCATATCAATGATCAAGCAGACATTACAATATATCGAGATACAGAGATAGTTGGCAAAAAATTCACTAACGATCCAATTGATGTCTATTGTTATGTTGGAGATTTACTAGTGAATCACACAGTACAACAAACCCGTACACTAGAGATAAACTTTAGACAGTCTAGTGATCAGACTAGATGTGATACTGCTCCAGTCATCACATTTGATGATAAACTAGATCTCAGCAAAGAGATCTATGTAAGATTTGTAGGTACACATGATCATGTACCATTCTACATGAACGGAACTAGTAATATTGCAATACCAAAGTGTACCGACACCAACTTTGATGACACAACCAATACTCTGATTGGTAATACAGAGATATGTTATGGTGAAGATGGTGACGATACAGTACTAGTATCCAAGATACTTGCAGTCTTTGGTGTAATGACAAAGACTCCAATATCATCAAACGGTACCATTGATTCAGTGATGACGATACCTCCAAACGATCTTCCAAACAATACATTGTTTATGAGAATAGTATTTGTGCCAGGAGATAACGGCACCATAGAGATCGATGGTGCAGAGTATAACAAGAAAGGAAAGATCATTAAAAATGGTACGAGATTTACTGACTCTCACACGTACAGTATAGGTGACGTATACATCACTCGTACAGATATCATTAATGTAGATACCAGTGCATTTGTACACAAAGATGGCATATACTGTTATACCAGCGTCTTTACTAGAGTTCCCCAAGATCGTCTAGATATCACGATACCATTAAACGAATCAGCTGCTATGGGATTTCAATTCGCAAAAGATCCTAATGAGAAATATCCTGTAGGTGATGTTTACTATAGCTGTGCTGATATACCTGACATATCTTTTAGTGGCAAGATACTTCTCGATAGAGAGATTCGTGTACAACTAGATGATGTTGTGGGTAGAGATCCATTCTATTACGTAAACGGTACAGATACCGTTGTACCTATACCGAAATGTACTGCTGCAAACTTTGACAACACCACTCAGACGCTAAAAGGCAACACATCTGCATGTTATGGCAAGTACGATAACAACATCATAATCATAACAAAGATGATGAATATCTTTGGTACTACAACAGAGAAACTAGTCGCGCCCAAAGTTTCATCTGTACCTGACTTGTTCAACCCAAATGATCCACTTCAAATAGTACAAGACTATACAAATGCTACCCTTTCATATCAAACATTTAGTATCACTCCACGTGGTCAGACTGCAGATATCAATGTCTATGGCGATAAACGATTTACAAATGCGCCCAATGCACTTCGGCTAGGCGATGTATACATCCAATATAGAACAAAGGTTATGGTTGGTACCGACATATTTGATATTAATCAAGGTACGTCTTGTGTGGATGTTGGATTTACTCATGTTATCGATATGCCCTACTCTGCTACAAAAGGACTGTCCGCAATGGGATTCAACTTTACAAATGCGCCCAACATGCCTCTGTGTACTATTGATCTTGCTAGCTATAACGGTACACTAGTAACAGACAAAGAGATGTACATAACATTATATCAAAATGCAACTGCACAAGACATATCTCCGTATTATTCCTCGCCACGAGAGGGTGACTCTACCACCAAATCGATACCAATGTGTGTCTCTGGCACAAACTTGTACAACACTCAAACCCTGATGACTGGAGCAGATATGTGTTATGGTACATATCAGAATGATATCATCATAATAACCAAAAAGTTTGGAGTATATGGTAACTAGATGACACGCCTTTATGATATCATGACTTGGAGATGTTTTGACATATTATGGATCCACGAACAAAGATAGAACGTACTCTTGATGCATTATTTGGCGACAGAGTCTCTCGTGGTCTACCCAGAGATATCGAGTTCACATTCTCCCGCAAGACGGGTAGGATACGAACTGTACAGTATGAAGGCGAGATCCTTTGTACCTTGAGGATAGATGGCGGACTAGCGTTGAGTCTCAAGTTTGCGCAAATCTTATTGAGACAGCCCAGATTCAAAGCAAACTGTCTTCAAGTAAGTGATGTTGCAGCACCGTTTGTAAGTGATGGTCGATCTGTATTCTGCAAACATGTCACATGGTGTGGTAAACTGGTCTGTATATCTGCCGATACGCCTGTACTATACAGAGATCAAGTCATTGCGGTGGGTCGAGCCATGTTGTCATATAACATGATCAATAACTGTACACGAGGCGTCGCAGTAAAAGTTAGAGATAGTTTAAAAAGTCATACAGATAAATCCCAAGTATGATGCGTGGTGGAAATCGCAATACGCGACGAATGATGGACAAGATGGGTGTAGATGTGAGTGATGTACACAATGTCATAGAGGTAAGAATCAAGACGGACAAGAAAGAGATCATCATAACAAAGCCTACAGTAAGTGAGATGAAGACCAAGGGTGAGACGATCTTTACGGTTGCTGGTGGAAGTCAGGAGGAGATGGAGTTAGAGGTTCCCATATTCTCTGATGATGATATCCAGCTAATCTGTCAGCGAACAGGAGTGGATGTAGAGAGAGCAAATGCTGCTCTAAAAGATGCCAATGGTGATCTTACAACAGCCATAATAGCACTCAAAGAACAGACCTAACTGTACTTGAAATGAATGACTTTTAAGTATGGATTGTCGAGTCTCGGTTAGATGAGCGTAGTCGAGTCCAAAGTTACAGGAATCATAAAGTCATTAAACGTACTAGAAGATGACTTGGATTCATTGAACGCCAAGTCTGCAGATATGAAGAAACAACTTGTCGCAAAGGCACAATCTGAGATTGATGCTCTACTAACAAAGACGCGTGAGATGGCTCTAAAAGAGACCAAAGATATCATTGCTAAATCACGAGATAGAGCGACTGCCGAGTCTTTGCAGATATCTCAAGACAGTGAGACCAAGCTGGCTGAATTAAAGTCAAAGATCGAATCTAACTTTGATGCTGCCGTCAAAGATGTCGTGACAACCATTTTGAAGCCATAGTTCTCAAACCAAAACACAACGATAACACAAGACTGTTAAATTGTATAAAATATCGATGAACTAAAAATACAATACCATCGAGTGTTCAATCTACAAGATTATTCTAATAATGTCTTGCCAGAGATGTGTTGTACAAAAATCATTTAAATTCACCAGAATCTTCGTTTGCCCAGTTGAGATTATTTCTAATTTTAGCACTGGCATGTTTTGTTTTAAATGTCATCATAGGTATTTTGCCATTATCGATATCTAGTGAGAAAAGTCTGTCTTTGTTTTAGTAATGAATGTATGACATTATACCCTTGGAGTGTTTAATCTCTGATTCAAATGTTCCAAAGAATCTCCCCAACTTGCCATTGGTCTGAGGATGATTTGCTCTTGCAAGTATTTGTTTTATTTTTCGTTTGATTAATTCTGCTTCAAATAATGTAATTTTACGCCCGTTCTTTGGTTTTTTAGCAGATGTAAATTGTGTTCCACGATCAGATAGTATCTGTGCTGGTACGCCAAACTTTTTGATAGCTTTTCTCAACACACTAACCGCATTTGCTGATGTTGCGTGTTTAAAGACCCCAAAACCCGTGATGTATCTAGAAGCATCGTCTAGGTAGCAGATCAGGTAGAGTTCCATCTTGAGTCAGATATTATGTGTCAGCCTACATGCCACATGGCGTTAGAGTATTTCCTCTCAAAACGAACTTATCTACGACGTTTTCGTTTTGCAGGTGCTGGAGTTATTAGGCCCTTTTCGTACATTATCTTTCGTACAGATCTGTAACTGATTTGTATGTGCAAACGTTGTAATTCTTTTGTAAGGCGAATCACACCAAAATGCCGTTTGTTGTACATTTTCATCACTGCCTGAATCTCTTTATGTGTAGGTTCTTTATTTGGTCGACCAATCTTCTTTTGTGTCGGTGGAGAACCTGTCTTGACATAATGTGAATATATTTGACATATTCTTTGCTCAGTAATATTAAATTGATCTGCTATGACAGATAATTTCACACCTTTACGTCTTTGTGATATGATACTCAATACTTGCTTTTTTTCTAACTTTCTGATTGGCATAGATTTCTTGCATAAATCATCGTTTAAATACTTTTGGTACAAAACAGTTTTGATAATCGGTAGTAGATATGTTTGGTCTATTTTTATTTCTAGAAATCTTGTTACAGACTTGATGAATGTGTCATATGAGAACACATATCGAGTAATGACATAATGCGAGATATGGTAGATCCTGTCAAGACACATATGCGCTAACTAGAGCAAGACATGACAAGTCTTCATCAGACATAGATTTGAGACTCTATCGCCAGATCCCACACCCTAGATTGGCAGAATCTAAAGTCTATGTATCCAAAAGCAACAAACTAGAAGATACACAGCCGATCTAGTACGAGCCTGAACATCGTATAGATGTGCAAGCTAGATATCGTAAACACATGCTGGATGCGACTCGGCATAGTACCATCTGAACACAATCACGATAATTATTGATGAACTTTGGTATTTTTCCAACTAGGATTTTTGAAAATAATCATTTTTTTAAAATTTTTTCATATTTTCTAGGGATCTTTGTAAATTTACTACATTCATGCTTATATAGGTGTGATTTACATACAAAACACTAGAAAATGACTTGTAAAGGAATATGCGTCAGATATAAGGCTCAAAAACCGGTTGGGACAGGGCGATATGCTTCTGGTCAACGACGTTGTCAAATCTGCGAGATATTTATCAAGTGGGAAGGACTTTGGTGTCCATGTTGTGGATATCGACTTAGAACAAAACCACGTAATCTAAAGTATAAAGCAAAGTTGCGTGCACGAGTAGAAGCCGACTCTATGGAGGCAAAATCTAGTGCAAAGACAGCAAAGAAGACACCTTGCGAGTATTGTGAAAAGATGTTTGTGTATCTAGCTAGACATCAGTCCAAATGTAAGAGCAACCCTGCAAATCAAACCAAAGTTGCTGGCAAACGCGAATCAATAACAATAAAAACATAAGAGACTGCTGGAATATCATTGACCTCATCAGATAGGTTTGTAGAGAGAGTTGTCAAACTATCTGACCGTAGTTTTACAATACGGACGCTACGGTTCGATAATGGCTATTTTGTATCTATATCTGAAGGTACCGATCTACTAGGTTCGATGGTAGCATCGCTTGCAGCAGGACCTACACCAATAACTACCAACATAATACCATCACGAACAGACTCGATATTTTTAAGACTCGTGTCAGAACGACTTTGTACGCAAGCGCGTGGTATTGCACTAGTCTCAGTCAATACACAGAGAGAGATAGACTCAACTATTGCTCAAGATATAATGTCCGAGATCGTGGAGATGATTCAACCGTGACCGATCTGCGCAAGTTTCTTACAAAGATACAAAAGATCGACGAACTACGACGCATCAAACCTAAAGTATCTACAAAATATGAGATTGCTGGGATCACAGCCAAGGTTGATGGTTCTGATGCAGTACTGTTTACGAATATCAAAGAGAGTAAATTCAATCTAGTTGCGAATCTAGTTGGGACGCGAAGACGTTTTGCGCTAGCAGTTGGAAGTTCAGAAGAGTCGATACATGAGACAGTGATTGCAGCTATACGCAATGCCAAGAGACCCAAAATAATCTCTACAGCACCGTTTCTTAAAAATAGAACTAGAGATCAGAGAGTGTTACCAATTGTGACACATTTTGAGAAAGAGTCTGGACCATTTATCACATCGTCTATAGTATATGCAAAAAACCCTGAATCAGGTAGACAGAACGCATCGTTTCACAGATTGATGCCTATAGACAAGGATCACTTTACAATCAGGATGGTCGAAGGTCGTGACCTACACAAGTGTTGGACTGCTGCAGTAGAACAAGGTCAAGATCTACGAGTTGCAGTTACCATAGGTGTTCATCCTGCGATATCTATTGCAGGTGCATATCAAGCAGAATGGGGTCGAGATGAGATCGATATTGCAAACTCGTTACTAAATGACAAGCTAACCCTGACCAAACTATCTTACTCACAACTTGCTGTTCCTTCTGGTGCCGAGTTTGTAATGGAGGGAAAGATACTTGCTGACAAGACTCATCCAGAGTGGATGGTCGAGATGTTACAGACATATGATCATAAACGATCCCAACCTATCTTTGAGCTCGAGTCATTGTACTATCGTGATGATCCAATATTTCATGATGTGTTATCTGGATATGCTGAACACCGACTATTGATGGGGATGCCTATAGAGTCCAAACTAAATGATCAACTAGGGAGATCATTTCGCAATATACAACATGTATCCATGACAGGTGGTGGCTGTAACTGGCTACATGCAGTTGTACAGATAAAGAAACGAGCTAATACAAATGTTGCAAAGATAATCACAAAAACATTTGAGATACATCGTTCACTCAAGCAAGTAACTGTTGTGGATCATGATATCGATCCAAATAATCCTATAGCAGTAGAGTATGCGATGGCCACTAGATTTCAAGCAGATCGTGATCTAATAATAGTAAAAGATGTACGTGGCTCTAGTCTAGATCCATCTAGTGATCAAAGACGACTACGTACTGCAAAGATGGGAGTCGATGCAACGAGACCTCTTTCAAAACGTCCTGAAGGGTTTGAGATAGCCAAGATTCCCAACATCGACAAGATTAACCTGAAAAAATATCTCATAGATTAAATTGTATATATAACAATGAATGCTTGATTGTCAGATCGTCGCTCAAAAAGTCCATCCGAGTCTCAAGCAGAAGTAATAGTTCGAATGTTTCCGTCAGATGCAAACCCGGCCGGTAATGTATTTGGTGGCGAGATTCTAAAGAATATAGACATGGTTGCAGGCATTGTAGCCCAGCGTCACTCTCAATCCAATGCAGTAACTGCGTCTATGGATCGTGTCAACTTTTTAAAACCAGTCTTTGTTGGAAATGTACTAAAACTAGTTGCTAGAATCAACTATGTCCACAACTCATCTATGGAGATTGAGGTTCGCGCAGAAGCCGAAGATATTCAAACCGGAATACAAACCATCACTGCTACAGCATTTGTGACATTTGTTGCTCTAGATGATGATGGCAAACCTATCCATGTTCCAAAACTTGAACTAAAGACTGACGAGGATCGTAACAAGTTTGAGTTGGGTAAGGCTAGAATGGAAACGAGACGACAGAGCCGCAAGTAATCGTTGAAATGATCTTTAACATTATACTTACAAGTATCTTTGTTAATTAAACTCGTACAACCATGATGTTCATCGGCATTGTGAATCTAACCACTCAGTTCACGTCTCATATCTTCTTTATTGAGGGCTCGTAGTGTCCAACGCAACGACGGATCTTTTCTTTTCTTCCACATAACAAGAAACTCTAATGCAGAAAGCAGATTTGGTTCTTCGGCAGTAGGAGGAATAATGTAATGGTCCAAATCTGTAGGTTGATCTGATTTTCTCTGGAACTCTAGTATGTAATGATTACCATGCTCATCAACAAGCAAGTATTTCATAAGAAATTTACCCAACTTGTCTTTTGAATAGAATCAGATACTATTAACTATTCTTAAAAAAAAGCGACTAGGCATCTAGGCCCCAAATGATCCTTGAACCACACACAAATTCAATAAATCCTAAATCAGTCAAAAAAATAGTAAGATACGACAGAAATTGATTGAAAGTTGATGGATCCTATCTCAGAATATTCGAATTTCGTTAATTTAATCAGTCGAGTTGTATGTAGAGTCATACTTTTGTGAACTAGCGTTTGGTCTTGTCATTTAAGAGATTGTCGAGATCTCTTTGCCTGAATGTTTGCTTCAAGATTCTCTGGGTCTAAATGTTTGGGGTCTAGTTTTTTTGATTTGTTTAATGCGTTCAATGACTCATCTAATAAATCAAGATTATACAGTACCATGCCGAGTACATACTGTAAAGCAGCATCTTTTATATCCAATTCGATCACTTCCCTAGCACACTCTACTGCTTCGTCATATCTATCTGCATCATTCAAAATTATAGTCTTGTCTAACAGATATGTGGGATTTTCTGGTTCGATGGACAGTGCTTCATCAATGCACTCTATCCCTTCGTCATATCTTCCAAGATCAGATAGTATAACTGCTTTTTTGTACATTGTATAACTATCTAGATCAGTTAGTGCTGCTTTATCATAGCAATGGAGTATATCTTTTAATAATTTCTTGTCTCCAGTTTCTTCATAAATCTCATTTAGAGCATGTCCCTTCAAGGTATATGCACCAAGATCGATGCCACCCTTTATGGCCCTGTCTGCCCATTTTACGGTCTCTTCAAATCGTTCGAGTTCAAACAAAAGGTCTGCTTTCATATATGCACAGAATGGCTCTAAATCATCATAGTTCTGTATCTGAATAAGACACTCTAATCCTTTATCGAACTTGTCAAAGCTCTTGTAAAACATAGCCTTGACTATGTATAGCATTGGATCATCACTCATAGATAGCATCAACATATCACAAATTGATAATGCATCCCTTTGCTTACCTTGTTTGGCTAGGTTCAGTGCATTGATTAATGGATCTATATAATAGCCACGCTCTTTTAGGAAACCTTCAATTTCATCAAATATTGTGTTTAGTTCTACCATCATTGTCTAGATATTATCGCTATTAATATGTGTCAAGTCGGAACTTTTCGATTTATGTGGTTAATGGTTACAGAAAAAGCACAAAGGGATTCTATAAGTGAAATTATCAAAAAAAAGCCTTACGAAAAACCACTCCACGTAAATCGGAGATTCGTAAAGTCTGTCAACAAGTCAGATTCTATGCGGATTCTAGATTTGACATGATATCTCGTCTAAGATTCTCAGTGTCAACAAATGATGGATCTAGTCTAGTTGCAGTGTTTAAAGCATGCAAGGACTCTTGCATTAAACCAAGATCGTATAGTGTACAAGCAACAACATACAGTATATGAGAGTTTTTTGGACCTAGTTTGAGTACCTGCTTGCATTGTTCTGTTGACTCGTCATATCTGCCAGCTTGATGCAGAGCAGTTGCTAGGTCACTCATAATTTCATATTTTGACATTATGGCACCGTCTGGATCCAATGATAACGCTTCTTTGAAACATGATATCGCTTTATCATACTCTCCAAGTATACCAAATATCCTTCCTTTACCATCTAGTATTATGTCACTTGGAGCGCCCTCTAAGGCTTTGTTATAACAATCTAGTATCTTGTTCAATGTCTTCTTGTTTTTAGATCCACCGTAAAGATTATGCATCGATAGTCCTTTGTAGGCATATGTGTTTGGGAGGTTTATCCTAAAAAGTATGAGTTTATTTGCTAGTCTTATTGCTGCCTTGTTTCTATCAGCCCAGTGTAGATATCTCAATTTCAGAGATAGGTAAGTAGGTAGAAACTCTGATTTGTGTGGCGGTATAGAGTATTTTATTGCACGGTCAATACATTCTATTGCTTTATCATACTGATCAAGTTCGTCATAAAATCCAGATTTAAGGCAATATGTTGATGGCTCGTTTGGTTTTGACTTTATTGCCTTGTCGCAGTATACCAATGCCTCTTCGTATCTGCCTTGATCTCCAAACTTTATTGCCTTGTCTAACGGATCATTAGGATAATATCTTTGATCGTTGTAAAAATATTCTGTCTCTTTAGGTTCCATATATCCTTGTACAACTGATAAGGTGTTTAATATGTAACGAAAAAAAAGAATTGATTACGTCTCAAAGCGGTAACAGTCACTACGCCGGTGGTCACTATACTGCCGTCAATGAGTACCTGTCACCGTTATAGAAATCACTCATGTAAGTCGGATATTGTATAGTTTGTTTTACTGTCCACACTAGGAGTGTTGGCAAGGTTATGCCAAATCTATCGGTATAATCTGTTGGAGATGAAGTGAGTGTGTCATTAGTGAAAAGTTGTTCATAGTGTAATTCCATCGAGTTATTGTTACGGAATCGGCCTCTAATGTACCAACATTCTTGAACTGTCAGTAGTGTCACTAGTACCTGCCTTGAGACTAGTCTCGCCAAGATGTAGATCTTTTTGTTGTTCCACCGAATACACCAGAACCTACGATACCGATTGTATCAGCAGTCATGACAGCTGCAAGCCAGATCAGATTCTCTTTGGTAAATTGAACCGCCCATAGTACCCGAAATAAGTTCATGTTTTATCTCACACCAGAACCACAAATAGATTCATTTAAGAATAACCAAGTCTACCATCAGATATGTCTCAATCCGACAACAATGAATGGAGTTCATTATGGCAAGAGTATGCTAGAGCACTTGAGACATGGAAGTCTCTCTTTGAGCAGATGCAAAATGCAAGCAATGAGATGCAATCCAAATTTAACCAAGTCTGGGAAAAAGCCGTGAGTGAGTCTAGTGCCGAGACCATGAAAACCTTTGGCGCAAACTGGCAGAAAGCAATGTCCGATGTAGGCTTTAAGTCATTTCAGGGATTTAACGAAGGGTGGCAAAAGTCACTCAATGACTCCAATATCCAGGCATTTACGACATTTGCTACGAACTGGCAAAAAATGATGAGCGCTAATGGACTAGAACAGATGAAGTCATATGGCGAGATGATGAAAAAATTTGCAGATACATGGAATGCAATGTGGCCTACAAAATGAGATCGCCAAGAGTTAAAAACACAACGATCTCCACAACAGTATGACTCAAAGCGAATGTTTAATAGAACTAGATAGTTTTGATGATCTGGCACGGTTCGTCTGTGCGTCTAGAGAATATCCTAGACGGGTATACTCACACCTAGTTGACGGTACACGAGTCTTGTCTAGTACTTTGAGTCTTGTAAATACATTGATGATCCTATACTACAAGATGCCCAAATATGGCAAGTATGTCTCATATCGAGTTAGAGATGGTGACGAGACATGTGGTGTGGTCGAGTCTACCAAAGATATCTCACACTATGCACCAATAGTTCATGGAGTATCGGATATATCATCACTGCCTGTAGAGACAACATCAACAGATCAGTTTCGTCCAATAGAGCTGCAAGACCTTGGTAGTCTAGCTCGTCTCACATACGATCCAGAACTTCCAGAAGAACCAGATCTAACTCTCTATGCAATCCCACATGACGAGTCGTGGGTTGTTGGATACATTACATCACTAGACATGCAAGATACAATCTATCACTTTAACTATGTACGATTGACTACAAAACCTACAAAGTCATTCTTAAAGTATCAAGGAAACCACGGTCAAGATCCAGAATTTGATGACTCGTTTGAACATGGATATACATATCTGCCAATAATCAAGATAAAACAATCACATCCTATCTTTGGGTTATGATCTAAACTCGTTGATCTTTACTCTAGACTCGTCTTTGATTTTAATCATCAAAGGAATGTAAGTTTTAATGGAGTGTATTACTTCCATACTCTCTCTTCCAATCTCTGCAAACGTAGTAGCAATTACTTGATCGTCGCTAACTTTGGGTTCTCTAGCTCGTGTACGCTTGTTGTTTATGTGCATCAAGAATGTAGGTAGCTGATGTCTCATAGCTGTGTGTATGTGGATCTTTGATCGAATCCTACCATGTACACCCACTAGCTCTTGAGCAGGATCACCATGATATCTATCTCTCGATATCATCATAATTTTTATAGTCGGCGATCTCTTGTTGTCTCGAATAAACCTTCTCGCTCTATCGATAAAAGAGGGATATATCATTTGATGTTCATTTGCATAATTTTTTGTAAACCAGTTACAAAACGCCAATGCTTGTTGATCGTTACGTTCTAGAGATCTAGCTCTAAAACTATGCTCTGTTATCTTGTCTTTCGTAAATAATCCAAAGTCAGTATCTGCATCCTCAAATATACTATCAAATACGCGGTCTGTAGATGTTGCAAAATCAAATAATAGATTCGACACAGGCATGGGATCTGGATCGTATAATTGTATCTGATTATATCTGAATTTACACTCTTGTATATGTTGATCAGTGTTCATCGATTGTATCAGCTTTTGAATATTTTGATTGTGATTTCAGATTTGTTGCAAGCTCTCTAAAGATATCATTTACGCTAACATCTACAAAATTTATAGTTGCATTCTCTTTTACGATCTGTTTTTCAAACTTTTCCTTTACTGCAAAAGATACTGATGACCAATGAAGTACTCCTTTTAGCTGCTCTTGAACTGTAGCATTAGTTGTAGGAAAGTTTGCGGGTGAAAAGACAATTCCGTCTGCCCACTGCATAGTAGGTATTGCTCCCCCAGATGATCTCGTGCTAAATGCAATCTGTTTTACCCAATCATCAAACTTGTACTCTATGACTTCATGTATTATTAGTTTCTTCCAGGGCTCAATTGATATCTCCATCAGCAGTCTCTAGACTATGTTTATTATAACTCTTGTTTATAATTTACAGAATTATGGTATCATTTAAGACAGTATCATTTATGATAGACTGTACAGCTTGTTGTTTCTGTACAATTTATTGTACAGCACTATAAATCACATGTTGTTTGAATGCCACGCTTGATTGAATCTCTTTATTGCTTCTTGGTATGCCTTGATCGAATCGTCTCCTGAAATCCTTAGAAATTTGTCCCATTGTTCATTAAACTTTTTGATCGATTGTATGTTGGTCTCTTTGAAGATATTCTCGATCATCCTTGTCTGTTGTTTGATGTACTCTGGTCCTATCTCATCCCATGTACTCTCCCAGCTAGAACTGACCTTCTTTAACAGCTCAGTATCTGAGTCTTGAGCTCTTTGACATGCATTGTGATATGCTACCAGAGCCTCGTTTGTGGCACGTTGCCAATCTGCTAGTGACTCTTTCCATACGCGTAGAGCAGTATTGTACTCTTTCCATGCACTCTCAAACTCTGATTGGGACTCTGTTGGTTTCTTTACTGGCTTTGCCTTTGGTGTCTTTACCAATGTCTTTTTGGGTTGTGATTTTGTACTTGGTTTCTTGGTCGCCATAGTATTATCTAAAAACTAGTAGATGTTAAGTCTTTCAGTATCCCTAGTCAGTCATCCGAATATCATCAATGTGACCGAATTGGATTCAAGTGTTGAGTAATTGCCACATATCACAATACACCATTCAGATCTCTGATGCTTTTGTAAATTTAGGCGCATGTTCTGCATTACGGTTCTGGAACAGTAGATAGTGTTTTTTGCATAGTCGTCTCTTCTCTCTAAATCCGATATAAACTGTCTTTACCGATTTTTCTTTGCATTCACTAATACTACATTGCATGAGAGCTAGGAATACTCGCTCATAATAAAACGTTAAGAATATTGGTCTTATTATATTCCAATATGGTTCTGTGAATTTGGCAAGAGGTTGAGATCTAGATGACATTATCTCAAGGAATGCATATTGTGCGGTATAGTAATTTTAGCAGATACGCGACAATTTTTCATACTTGTGATTGGGATTTTGTCTAAAACTATTAACTCTCAGGTAAACAGCTTGCACAATTGCGTTAACTGATATTGCAGAAATTTGGTGTTGAATCTTGTGGTAAAAATCAAATAATCGCCTAGATTTTTAACTGCTTGTGGTGTTTGGAATATCATGGTTGAAAAAGGTGAACAGTTTTTACAGTTGGTAAACGAACAGAATGATTTGCAGTGGAGTATAGTCTCCAAGTTATCTGCTCTGATCAAGGCAGATTGGCAGTCAGATGATATCAAAGTGGAACTGACACGACTAGTTGAACGACATATTGAGATTACAAAACAGCTCAACAATATCGACATCAATTAGCCTCCACAAATACATCATGTGATTATGTAAATGGTATTTTGTGTACTGTATACGAGTATGACACTATAACGCAGTATCTACCATTAATGCGATAAACAAGACTGTAAGATATGGACTAGAGAACTTGAATAGAGTCCAAGATGCTTTTTCCATAGGTTTTGCGATAACCCATGCTGATAATACTATCATTAAAGAGCCAGATGCAATAGCAGTCCACAGATAAACCTCACCCACTAAAGATTCACCACTATCTGTGATCAAGAAGAACGGCACAATAGAAAAGAGCACCATAACCACAGTCGATGCAGCAATAGTTCTTGCAGATGTCTTTTCAGATTGGATAGCAGTTAACATTGGAACGTTAACTTTGTTATAATCTTCCTTAAAGTGTAACGTGAGTGCCCATATGTGCATCGGTATCCAGATGAATACGAGACCTGCCATAGTTAGTCCCATAGTCCAGAGATCTGTAGTAGTTACTGCAACCCAACCGATCATCGGAGGTGCGCCACCACATAGACCACCAAGTATTATGTTTGTTCTAGAATTTCTTTTTAGTGCATACGAATATACTAGAACATTATTCAACAAACCAAACGCGATAAATACGGTTGCCCACATTCCTTGCTCCATAGTTGTAGTATACGAGATACTAAATGCCAATACTAGAGATATTGCAGCTAGTACCAATCCAAAGTTTCTTGCGTGCTCTGCTGGATGAATCCTCTTAGAGGGCAATGGTCTATTCTTTGTTCGTTCCATTATTGCGTCGATGTCACGGTCATGATAGTTTGTTAGTGTATTTGCGGCAGCCGATCCTGTTGCTACTGAGAATATCATCAGTATCCATGTGAGAGGTGAGACTTCAATATCGTATATCTGAGATGCTGTAAGGGCTGCTCCAAAGGCCGTAAAAACCAAGAGATACCATATCTTTGGTTTAGTAAGCTCATAGTATATAGAAATCTTGGACTCTGTCCTTTGTCGTTGCAACTCTACTCACTACTACCCGGTAACATATATGGGATTGCTCTTGCGTGTGACTTCATCTCAATAAATGACTCTGATGATCGCACACCGTCGATACTACCTATCTTTGTCGCAACAATAGTATGCATCTGATCAAGCGATCTAGCATACATCGTCACTAGAATATCAAATCTGCCTGCTACTTCAGATACATCTCGCACACCGTCGATCTTGAATAGTTTATCAACAATACTGTCTCGTTTCTTTGCATCGATGTTGATTCCTGTAAATGCCTTGACAGTATATCCAAGCTCAGAATTGTTTACGATTATTGTGAATCGTTCGATCATCTTTCTCTTGACCAGTCGTTTTATCCTCGAGTACACCAACGACGAATTTGTGTTGATCTTTTCTGCTAGACGTAGGACGGTAATAGAAGAGTCATTAGACAGTTCAGTAAGTATCTTTAGATCAAGTTCGTCGACTTCGGTCATTTGTGGTATTTCTGTATATATTTTGGTGTTTATAAAGTTATTATTGTAAAAATTACAAGATATTTTAAATTTTGCCTTTTTTATACAACATCTCTGCCAACAGTACAGCGCCCTTGGCCGAACCCATCTTTTTGTTGTGTGAGAACAACATGTACTTGAGACCGTTGTTAAAGAGTTCTTCTCGTTCCACTCTGCCTATCGTAGTAGTCATCCCATCCCCGACAGTCTTCTCCATCCTTGGTTGAGGTCTAGTCGGATCGTCATGGAATGCATAATAGTTCTTTGGGGCAGATGGTAATCCCAATACAGAGATATTCTTGTTACACATCTCATAGAGAGCCTTTGCTTTCTCGGGATCTATATTTTCACTAGTCTCTACAAAGACCGATTCTGTATGTCCATCAACTACTGGTACTCGAGTACATGTACAACTAACTCTAATGTCCGCGTCGTTGATCTTTTTACCATCAAATGTACCTAGAATCTTTCTAGTCTCGCGTTTAACCTTTCCTTCTTCATTTGGAATATAGGGTAGAATGTTTCCAGTAATGTCCATTGCAGAGACACCACTTTTACCACCTCCAGAGATAGCTTGCATTGATGTCATCAAGACCTTCTTTGCACCATACATCTCGACTAGTGGTTTTAGTGTAATGACCAAGCCGGTTGTGGTACAGTTCGGTAGTGGTGCTACCCAACCCTTCCAGTTACGGTTCGCCTTTTGAATATCTAATAGATCGCTATGTTCGTCGTTGATACCAGGGATCAGTATCGGTACATCGTCTTCATATCTGTATGCAGAACTAGTAGAGATCACTGGCAAAAGAGCTGCCATATTAGTCTCGATATCTCTTGCAGCTTTGGACTCGATTGCCGAGAAGACCAGATCTAGACTATCGGTATCCAACTCATCGATCTGTCGAACTTGCATCGTTTTGATATAATCTGGTATCTCACCACCAACATCCCATGCAATAATCCCATTAGGGTTTCGTAGCGCGTCAAGATAGATCTTACCTGCTGAACGTTCCGATGCTGCAATCTGGGTTACCTCAAACCATGGGTGATTCTCTAGTGATTGTACAAACTCTTGTCCAACAGAGCCCGTGACGCCCAATATTGCAACACGCTTTCGATCCATGTACATTACAACATTGAGGATTAATATATTTCAATATCTGCAATAACTGTCAGCGCCTCATACAACAGGTCTTCAATGTATGTAGTTTAGAAACATACGAGATGTACGAATACGTTTCGAAAATTTTGTACATCTACGGGAGAGACTGATCAGGGTATGAGATACTTTCAAACTTTTGATGCTCTAGTTCTAGACGACATAAAGATCAATCGATAGTACAAGAGATGCATAATACAAGAGTGTTAGAAAGTACAATACATCATATATAGTCGTGAACATAATAATTTTCCTAGTCTGCAGTATCACAATTTAGTGTTATTTGTTCTGTCAGAGGTAAATTCTGTCTTACACCACATATGTGGGAGTAGACAAGAAAATAATTCCGTTCGTGACTATACCAAAGTGCAAAAGTATTTTCCAAGTAAATCGTAGAAGAGCATGTATGTAATTATGAATACATCTTTACGAAAATCAAAAGTACATCATTTGAATGATTTTGCCTATAGAAATAGCATATACACTGTCGTCATTACAAGATGAGTACATCCATAAAAAGTACATATACGTTCTTTTGTTGTCGCCTTGGAAAATACTTTTGCACTTTGGTGTATGTTTGAGAGTGATGAATGAAAAAAGCATGGAACGATTGAGTACTATATTCAGATGTTTACTTACATGGGAGCGATAGGGCATAGATGTATATGACAAACTACTCAAAGTTCTCTAGGCAACCTGATATCATACTCAGGTTTTCAACATCTGGGAACATATCTCTTCCCTTTGTCGGAATCTACAGTTGGACTGATTTGAGACTTTATCTCAAATCTACAAAATGCTTTCGAGTCAGTGCAGATACCATGACCGTACAATTTTAGAATGTTTTTATGTCATTGTGAGGATGAAACAACATGGCAATTGAGAGCAAGATGCTAGAGATCAGCGAGGTTGAAGAATATGTCATCTTGTTGGTACATGTGGACGATCAACCCATACAAGGCAGACAGAAACTCCAATTTTTGATGTATATGTTAGGTGGGGCATACAACGAGATCAGAGAGTTGTGTGATTTTACAATAAAAGATAACGGTCCATACAGTTCAATATTGGATAATTCTCTAGATCATCTTGTACAGATTGGTCTACTAGCAGAGCTTGATGACGCCATACAATTGACTGAAAAATGCACATCATATGCCAAAGATATCGTAGTCAAAAAAGACAAGATTCTAAAGTTTCCAGGATTAATTAATATAAAGATGTCAGATGTGTTTGAAGTACAAAAGAATATTGTAAACGACGTAACCATTCTAGAGATGCTATCATTTATGTATTGCTTGTATCCTGACATGCAAAAGGGTTCTACAACCTACGAGAAACTAAAGCCAGATATTAAAGAACATCTATTCTCCATGGTCGCTAAAGAAAAGTTTGGTTATAAAAGAGTAGGAGGATTGCTCGGGATACCACTGCACATAATAATGAAAGAGGCGGGTAAACGCGGATTACTCAGATTAGAGCTTTGAAGATAATAGACACATCCACATTCGTTGGAATATTCAACGAAGCGAAAAGACCAGATGTGTTTGAAGATCTTTTACAACTGGGACACATATTAGTAATTACAAAATATGTGTTATCGGAGGTGGAGGATCCTACCACCAGTACAAACGTTAAAAGATTAATAACAGAGCGTAAACTTGAACGCTCAGAAAGAAACGCACTTGAAGAAATTAAAGCTTTTCAACTATCTTATACAAATTTAGAGCCAGGTGAGACGGATGTAATCCTCACTTACCTAAAACTAAGCCAATACACAGACAATATTTACTGTATTTTAGATGACGATGCTGCACGAAAGACGGCATCAAAATTAAAAATAAGATATACTGGTCTGATAGGACTATTAAAGATGTTAAAGACTCGTGGAATTAAGAGTCCAGACGAGATCCGTGAAATTTTCAAACTATTAAAAAAAGGTGGTTTCAGGATGCCAAAACATATTGATATCTAGAGTACGACGTTAGGTCGACATGTTGTTTAGGCACGAAAAATAAACTTTTCATAAAAGATCATACTAGACATCCATGACAACTCAACATCATGCCCGAAGATACAGTAGAAGTGTCTTGTCACAGTATTTGGTCACATCTAGTCTCGTAAAGTCTCAAAACTCTTCTCTGTTTATGTATATCTTGGTTCCAGTATAAGATTAAAGTATCTCATTTGCAAGATCAAAAAGTCATACAATATGATTCTTTTCAGTTTACGTGGGATGAATGGTTACATAAATCACCATAAGATTCTAGAAGGAAAAATTAAAAAAAGCCTTGCGAAATATCATCCCATGTAAATCGAAGATCCTCTGTCATTGGTTTAAACTTGTACCAGAAAATGATCTTACATTTGTTCGGTCTACATAATCAGACGGTAGAATCTCAGCGATAACACAATCAAATACTTGATTCAACTATTCTTTGACTCTAGTTTTGACTCGATGACACGTCTGTATTTTTCGCCTTTGGGGTTAGAAGGATCTAGATTTATTGCAGTATTTATGGTATCTAGTGCCTCATCATAGAGTTCTAGACCATAAAACCTCGCACAAAGAGAATACAATATGTCAGGATCTTGTGGATCTAGTTTTGCCAGATACCTACAGCATTTTATTGACTCCTCGTTTTTGCCAACACGGTATAGCGCTGTTGCCTTGTTTATCAAAGTCTCTACATTATCAGGATCTGTTGATAGTTCCTCTTCAAAACACTCGAGTGCTGCATTGTACTTTTTTAGATCAAATAATAACAGTCCCTTGTTGTGTAGAGTTTGGTCATCATAGCTAGCTTGTAGAATATCATATATTGCAGGGTTTGTGATATCATCGGGGTCATTATAGGTTGGATTGTATTCTAGAGCTCTGTCATAATAGTACAGGATCTCTTTTGCGAGGTCTGGATCTGGATCTCGGTTATATCTTTGGTGCAATACTAGTCCTTTAATACTAAACAAGGATTGATCATCTATTCCACTATCCCTAGTCTTGTCTGCACATTCTAGAGCTTTATCATATTTGCCAGCATCATACAACATGGCTGCTTTTGTGGCAAGATATACTGGTTTATAGGCTTGACTAGCACACCGTATTGCATCATCACAGTGACCAAGTGCAACATCATGTCTTCCTCGATCGTTAAAATGCATAGCTTTGAATTGATGTGCAATTGCCACATCTGGATTTCTTGCAAGTATGTCATTACAGAGATCTAGAATCTCTTCACTCCTGCCTTCTCTTATTAGATCCGATACCTGCATTGTTACAATACTAATTTGTTCATCTTCGTGTATCTTGTTTACCCTACTAGACCGTATTCATAATTCAATTTTGGCAAATATTGGAGTTTGAATATTTTTGTGCCACGTGTGTGATTTGGACTATTCCATTTATACCAAGTTTTAATATGTATGCAGATCTATAAATTCACAACATATTGTAAATTTACCTCTAGGATATCAAATATTTCGTCGATAACTTTAATCAATATTCAACTAAACAAGAGATATGCATAATGATGAGTGTGTGTTTTGGTTTATGCTAGGATGATCGTGCTAAGTGTCAAGAAAGAACCGAATTATGAATAGGGTCTACTTGACAATCTCGTACTTTACCTACATTCGTCTTATCTTAAATTTTATGGTCTACCAAAACTAGATCTCTTTGGTTTACGTGGAATAGAATGGTTACAGAAAAAGCCTTGTGAAATATTATCCTATTTAAATCCAAGAGATCCTACAACATGTAATCTAGTAGATACTTTATGATTTACCTAGTTTGTGCCTTTTTTACGTCAGAGAACCGTTACAGTAGCTCATGAATCTTTAGATGCCAAAGACACTATACCTAGTAAGATCAACTCTAAACATGCAGCAGAAACCACGTGAGTTTATACTAAAACATAGACCTACATTACACGGTGGAAAGAACGCGATTCATTATACATCTAGTACATCTAGCGATCCAAAAAACATAATCGACTTTAGTGCCAACATCAACCCACTAGGATGTCCCACTCAGGTACTAGAGGCGCTACTAGATAACTTGGCCAATATAGTTGACTATCCAGATCCAAATTCATCAAAACTCTCTACTGCTCTAAGTCGTTATCTGAAACTAGATTCCAAAAATATAGTTATAGGAAATGGTGCCACGGAGATAATCTATAACTTTTGTAGTGCATTTCTTGCAAAATCTAGAGTATTAATTCACATTCCAACATTCCAAGAGTATGAGAGGGCAGCATCGCTAGTTAGTGCTCGCATATCAAAGTTTACTACAATGGATCTGGCAGACGATGTTGAATTGTTTATATCAAATATCCCCAAACATGGTTGTGTCTTTGTGTGTAATCCAAATAACCCAACAGGAACAATTGTACCTCAAAGAAAGATGCTCGATATTGTAAATGCTGCATATTCAGTATCTTCATTTGTATTCGTCGATGAATGTTTTATAGAACTAGCTGGGCAGGAAAGAGCATCTGTAATCAAACATATCAAAACCTTTGAAAACTTGATCATATTACGTTCTCTCACAAAGTCTTTTGGATTACCAGGAATTCGTATAGGTTATGCTGCTGCATCTGAACAGATAACAGATATCTTGACTAGAATTAAAATTCCATGGAGTGTAAATACGCTTGCTCAAATATCTGCAATAGCATCTCTTAAATGCCAAGATCATGTCAAGAGGTCTCGCAAAGTAATAACTGACGAGTATCAATATTTACGTAAAAAGATCAATGCCATTCCGGGTTTCTGTTGTTACAAATCAACTACAAACTTTATTCTAGTCAGTACATCACTAGACTCGACATATATACAACAACAGTTATTAAAATCAAATATACTAGTTCGAGACTGCAAAAACTTTGATGGTTTATCAGAAAATTGTATTCGAATTGCAATACGTACACACAAAGATAATCTAAAACTCGTACGTGCATTGGAGCAGATACAATGAGATCCATAATGATCCAAGGCACGTCATCTGCTGCCGGCAAGACTACTCTTGTAGCTGCGTTATGTAGAATATTTTCTGATCTAGGATATAGTGTATCTCCATTCAAATCTCAAAATATGTCAAGGATGTCGTATGTAGACTCTGACTTTGAGATCTCTGTTGCCCAAGCAGTACAGGCCATAGCTGCACGTTGTGACATAACGCCTAACCTAAACCCAATTCTTCTCAAACCACTCGGCGATTATACAAGCATGATATATCTAGATGGTAAACCCTACAAAGAGATGCACGCTAAAGAGTACTATACTACCTTTATTGATACTGCGCTAACACATGCGACTAGTTCGCTCAAATTATTACACGATACCTTTGATATTGTAATATTAGAAGGAGCTGGTAGTCCAGCTGAGATCAACTTGCAACAATATGATATTGCCAACATGAAGATGGCAGATGAGATATCTGCTGCTGTACTGCTTGTATCTGATATAGACAGAGGTGGAGCGTTTGCGAGTATTGTAGGAACGATGTCATTGATCGAGCATAAAGAGTTAGTAGAGGGATTCATACTCAACAAGTTTCGAGGCGATGTTAAACTACTCCAGCCTGGATACGCTAAACTAGAACAGTTGACAGGACATCCTGTTCTTGGAACGATACCGCTGATTCATACCGGACTACCTGAAGAAGACTCTATGGGCTCCGGACAGCGCCGAAAACAGTGGTACAAGAAAGATATTCTAGAGATCGATTCAGATCTAGATAGATTAGCAGATATTGTACGTTCTAACATAGATATGACAAAGATTGAGGAGATCATACAATGATCATCGATGCTCCAATCTCTGACACATTCGGAACATTTGCTATCACATACACAGACATAATCGTAGTTATTGCAGGTGTACTTGGTGGTGTGATTGCAGTTCTAATCGATCTGCGATTTGGTGATCCGACAAACCGATATCATCCGACTGCATGGATGGGCATCATAATCGCAAGGCTCACTATACTATTCAAGAGTTCTAGTCCAAGACGAGAGCGTGTTGGAGGAGTCTTGATAATACTTGGAACAACAGGTATTGTACTGTCAGCTGTATCGTTGATAACATTGGGATTACATCTAGTACCTGTCTCACTCTTTTTGATCAACGGTATCATTCTAGGAATATCTCTAAAGACTACTATAGCTATACGTGGTATGGTCACTCATGCACTCGCAGTTCTAGATTCGTTAGACGATCTGGATACAGCACGTTCTAGTTTGTCTATGATAGTCAAACGTGACACAAGTAGTCTTGATCGAGATCATGTGATATCAGGTGTATTAGAGAGTACTAGTGAGAATATGGTTGATGGCATTACCGGTCCTTTATTCTACTACGGACTCTTGGGATTGTTTGGTGCATTTGTGTATCGTATTGTAAATACAGCAGACTCTATGATAGGATATCGCACCAATCTATTCTGCAATATTGGATGGTTTGCAGCAGTATCTGACACTGTACTAAATTATATCCCTGCAAGACTTACAGGTCTATTGATTGTAGTATCGTCTGCCATGTTGAACTACAATTGGCGCGAGTCATACCGCATAATGCTGCGAGATGGTAAAAAGACATCTAGTGTAAATGCAGGATATCCGATGGCTGCACTTGCAGGTGCATTAGGCATACAACTAGAAAAGATAGACTGCTATACGCTAGGTACCGGCAATACTCCCCTAGATCATTCTCATGTGTACAATACAATATCCATAATCAAGACGACATCGATCCTATTCTTTTGTACAATAACAGTACCGCTAGTTGTTGTCTTGTCACTTCTTGGATGGTGGATTCATGTTTAAAGAGACCAGCTATGTGATATCATTTCTAACCATACTTCCATCAAAGGGAGCTCCACTAGATATCGTTGCCAAATACATGCATCTATTTCCAATAGCAGGAATATTGTTAGGTGTGGTCATAGGGTCTATAGGTTTTGGACTCTCAAATGTACTCGATCCACTGATAGCTGGCATGTTAATAGTTGCATGTATAGTCATCATAACTGGACTACACCATACTGATGGTCTCGCTGACTTTGCAGACGGAGTGATGGCTAAAGGTACTCTAGATACAAAGATATCAGCCATGCGAGATCATACTACAGGTACAGCTGGCATATCTGCATTGGTACTATATCTGATCGGTCTAGTAGCTGTAATATCATTATCTAGCGGATATGAGTTGTTTCGTGCACTACTAGTCAGCGAGGTTCTTGCAAAGTTTGCTATGGTTTTATTGGCAAGTATGGGAAACGCCATACCATCAAGTTCCTGCTCGTCATTTGTTACGATAATGAGAGATAGACGTAGACTAGTATTTGCAGGCGCGATAACACTACTGACCGTGATTCTAGTAGGTCAATTAGTAGGTCTGATAATGTTTGGTATCGTGATAACTATGGTGTTAATTCTGTTCAGTGTGTCTATGCAGAGTTTTGGTGGAGTTGCTGGAGATATCTTTGGTGCAACAAATGAACTGACACGTCTTGCAGCACTGTTGGTATTTGTATCGATATGATCGGCATCATAATGGCAGGAGGTAGAGCCACCAGAATGGGCATACGCGAGAAACTATTACTGGGATCACGACCGGTAATACTAAACGTAGTTCGAGCACTATCAGAGTCGGAACGTTTTACAGATATAGTTGGAGTAACTAGTCCACATGCACCAGAGACTCGTCGAGTCTTGGAACAACACAACATAACCATCTTTGAATCTGCAGGTGATGGATATGTCGAGGATCTGAATCAGATACTATTACACATAGAGGAACCCGCACTGATCATATCAGGCGATATGCCACTAGTAGACTCTGATATAATACATGATATACTAGACATGTATAATCCAAAACATACATGGACTAGTGTCTTGGTCACTGTAGATTATGCTAAAAACATAAAGATCAGTCTCGAGACCACAGTAACCATAAACGGTACGCAATACTACTATACAGGAATATCACTAGTAGACGCGTCTGTTATATCAGATCTAGATGTACAGACCGAGAACTATATCATACTAGATGACAAGCGTGTTGCTGTAAACCTCAATACGCAACGAGACCTAGAGTTTTTGCAAGATAATTGATCGACGTAATTTCAGAGTACAAATTACAAAAAGTTTGAGAATAATAGATTACAATAGTAAACAGATGCACTAGATGCAAAAAATAGATATACAGAGATATAGAAATATCAGATGACCTCAATTCCAAACAAGAGAGATTCAAAAGTCAAATATCTTTACAACAGACTGAAATGCAATAGATTAGTGAAACCAAAGATGCAGATGTACAGATTGTCTATTCATGTTATACAATTCATATTATACACAGATACTATTGAATTTACCATCCTTGCATTATTACTAGATGTCAGTTGGTAAATCATCCTATGACCACATAGTATGCCATGGTTATTAATTGACAAGAGTTCTTTTGAACCGATCGTTATGTGAAATAGTTGTTATCCAATTACGTGAGTTTTTTGGCATCTAGATCTGCATGCAGACGTGCTTTGGATCCAGTTGGTTTCGAGAGGATATTTCCACATGAATTACACATAACGATGGTAGATGCGTGAGAGTAGACTATCTGTATTTCGTTGCACTCTCGGCACTTTACCTGACTAAACTTGCTTGATGGCTCTGGAATATCGATATGATCTTTCTTCATGCTGCTACCAACTCGAACTTTTTAATACGCATTCCAAGCTTGTTGTACTTTTTCTTACATACAGTACATGTCATTATTGGTGTGATCTTTTTCGTAACCTTGGCTGGTTTGGCTAGTTTTGGAAACTTTTGTCCACCATACCCTTGTTTACGTTCCGCATGTCTGCGTTCACCCCTAGCAGATCCACGTCGTTTTCCCGCTTTGTATATAGACACCTTTTGTTCGGTGTGCGTCTTACATTTTGCACAGTACTTTCTCATCACCTTTGGAATGTTCATATCAACATACCGCCCTCTGCCGTAATTTAAGCATTGAACGTAAATAGTCGTCTGTATTATGGTATACTGTGAGATCACGCCTAGCAGATACCGTGTCGTCATCAGGTATGGTCGCAATGGGGGAGAGAGAAGCTGATCTACTCTTGACGAACTGTAAACTAGTCTCAGTGTACACCAACGAGATAATCCCGAATAGTCAGATAGCCATATCTGGAGATCGTATTGCATACATAGGTAGTGATGCAACACACACGTGTGGTTCTAAAACAGAGGTTATGGATATTGAGGGCAGGTACGTCTGTCCTGGACTCGCCGATCCACACATGCATCTAGACCAATTTGTCACTCCAGCAGAGTTTGCCAAGACTGCTGTACTGCACGGTGTAACATCACTATTCTCAGATCCTATCGATATAGTAAGTGTTGGTGGATATACTGCGTTCAAAGAGTTTCTGCGACTGACTTTGGATCTGCCTATACGTGTATTTCATACTGTACCTGGCGGGCTACCAGTAGATCCAAAGTTTAGTAGATGTAATGTACTCTCTCTGCAGGAAGAGCAATCTGCTATTCTAGACTCAAATGTTCTTGGGATGGGTGAGGTGTTCTCTTGGACCAAAGTCACGTTACGCGATCCAAAGACATTACGCTCGATTGCTACAATGTTAGAGAACGATTGTATCATAAATGGTCATACAGCAGGTGCAAGCGACAAGAAACTAAATGCATACATTGCTTCTGGAATAATCTCGTGCCATGAACCGATAAACTTTGATCAAGTCTTGGAGCGCCTACGTCTTGGGATGTGGATTATGATTCGAGAGGGATCCATTAGACGTGATCTTAAAGGCATTGTATCAGAGGTCATCAAACACACAACTCATCTCGATAGACTGATGTTCTGCTCAGACGGAATCGATCCATTAGATATTACTCATGTTGGATATATCGATAGATGTGTACGTGAGTCGATAAAACTCGGAATAGAACCAATAGATGCAATATCGATGGCATCTAGAAACTCTTTTGACTATTATAATATGGGCAGAGATCTTGGTGGAATTGGACCTGGAAGGCTTGCTGACATTATAGTATTTGATGATCTAGATGCGTTTAAACCACGTCATGTATTTGTAGGTGGCAAGATTGTAGTGTACAATGGTACACTGCATGCCAGAGTTGAAAGTCCAATCATACCCGAATGGATAAAAAACACCATACATCTCAAAGAGGTTGTTCCAGATGACTTTGTTGTGCATGCCAAGAATGACAGTGTAACTGCAAATACCATACACATGATCACAGAGATCGTCACCAAACTAGGTTCTGTTAAACTTGAGGTATCTGATGGCACAGTTGTTGTACCGCAAGACTCTGACGTATACAAGATTGCTGCATTCGATCGAACTTTACATAGTGGCAAAAAGACTGTAGGGTTTCTAGAAAACTTTGGTAGTGATATCGGCGCACTAGCTTCTACATGGAGCTTTCATGAGAACAATATGATCGTGATCGGTTCAAACGACTCTGACATGGTAACAGCTGCAAATCATCTCATAAAACATCATGGTGGTCTAGTAGTTGTAAAGGATGGTAAAGTTTTATCTTTTATGAAGCTAGATGTTGCCGGAATAATGTCTAGCGAGTCATTTGCAAAGGTTGCAGAAGAGTTTGAGAGATTCTTGTCGTGTATGGCAGACTCGGGTTGTAAGTTTCAGCGACCACACATGATTCCACTATTTCTGCCATTTCTTGCCCTACCGTCTGTTCGTATACTAGCAGGTGGAATAGTTGATGTCAAGGCACGGAGATATATCAATCCCATACAATAGCGATATCGCCAGGGATCTTTTAGATTAACGTGTGATGGTATTTTGGTTCTGTTCAATTGACGGGGGTTGACATTTTCTACACAAAATTCTCGAAAAATTTTGCAAAATATGGAAATGGTCTCATATCGGCTATTGTAAATTCTGCTGTTCTGAGTCTCATGGTGTGAGTTCTTTGAGATAACGTCATGACGATCTCAACCCCTGTCAATTGAACAGAACCAGTCTCAGGAATCATGTTAACGACACAACAAAATCTCTAAGACATGCAGTACTGGAAATTGACTGCCTTTTTCTGTGAACATTTGCGATGTTATATAAAACAATTGCGTATGATAGCTACGGACTGTTTTTATTATATCTATGAGTGAGCCAAGTGATGTATAGATTCACTGCTCCTGCCTTGTTTGCTACGGTGATTATTATGTCATTTTTGATAACAAATGGTGTAGATGCTAAAACTAGTGATGATAAACTAAATGAAAAGATACCCGGTGACAAGCTATTAAACAGACATGAAGACTGGAAACTAAAGTATGATGACTCGAAAAAATATGAAGAGGAAGATAAGGCCATTCATGCATATGTAGATGACAACCACCCAGACAACGAGTGGAACAAGATCACAAAGAAGAATCAGATCAAGATATACAATTTTGATACACGAGCCGATCAGAAAGATGCTGGATTACATGCATTGTTGTTTCATGTAAAATATCAGAAAGAGTCTGACACTTACAACCCAACAGTAGCCGAAAGGAGATTTCATGACTGGGCTACAGAAGAGATCAAGAGTCCAGTTATGCCTACAAACGTCACGTCCAATATGATACAAGCGATCATAAAGACATACAACGAAAATGCCAATTATGGACACGTTCCGATCAAACTGTTCGACTCTGATGTTGATTTTTGGATAAAAGTAGCTGCTGACAAGATGTGTGAATTAGACAACACTTGTGATCTAAATGGTGCAATCTTTGATCCAGACTCACCTGATTGTACGTTTGTACAGTGTGCAGATGCGACAACATGGTCAACACATCACAGATTATATGTTTTTGTGGAGCCATACTCTTGTGCAGGTACTTCAAATTGTATATCTGTAAATCGTACAAGTGGTAGCGGAGAGTTAGAAATAAGTGCACTAGATCCAACTGGAAACGCTCACTCTACAACTAGAAAAATAAAATATTATGCTATTGATCATTCATATGTTGACACTTATCGTGTATCTCACGAGCTTATAGTTACACTTAATCTTGGGGAAAATAGTTTTACCATAGGACCAAGAACAGGGACGGATAGTGTAATAATTTATGGAGATAAAACATTCAAGCCAGATACATGTAATGATAATCGAGTTGAACCAAACTGCGGAACGTATTCTATAAGAGGCGTAGCAAGCGACGCGACTTTTGAAACATAATGTCTTTAGGTTTACTATGAAACGCCTCGTTGTTATCATACTAGTAGTAATTATCATAGTGACCATCGCAATTATGAGTGTGCCTATGTCTTTATACAACTATTACACATATACGATTCCTATGAGAGATCCATTAATTGACTATACTGTAGCTGATTTTCATTATCCACCTGTAAATGATGCAAGTTTTTTAATTATGAAAAGTGCCACACTCTTGGATGACGGATCAATTGATGTGGAGTTTAGACCAAATAATAGATATGTACACTACAATGGGTCAAATTTTGCCCATGTTGAAAACATCAAGGCTGGTCAAACCTTTGTTGTATCATGTATGTATGAAGACTATGGTAATCAAACATTACATATAATTCCTAATTATGAAGAGTTGAAGAAATCTATAGAGGAGACTCGTACAATATCCTATGTTGCAGATGAAGAATATTTTGAAAATAACTGCAATAATGATCCTGATGAAGAGGGATGTAATCGTCTTTATAATGCCTTTCTTAGCAATTCGACTATTAATGTACAAGAATCATATGGATATACACGACCATATCTCGATAAAGAGTTTTATGACAAACCCTTTGTCCAGATTTTAAGATATATGGGTCTAGGTGAGATTAATGACAATAAAGTTTATGTGTTTCATCATATAGAGGGATACCTTCGAGATTATGTACCATGTAACTATCCACAAGTAATAGAGCACTCTGTTAATCTGGTATATGCAGAGCCACCAGATTGGTATCTTTGTACCTACTCTGGATTATATCGTCCCAGTATGGTTTTGTATGATTTTGAGGAATCTAGATGCGCTCCATACAAAGAGAGTTAGTACAGTTGTGACAAATTCTCCGGGAATATTGAATAGATACTTGACAGACATGAAAACAAATGTTAGTCAATCATATCTAATCACAGTGGCATTCAATTGTACCATTTTAGATTCTAGTAATGATCCTAGTATCTATCGTTTACACTAGTATACAAATCATCTGTATCTTTCGTGATACTTAGCCACCCATACACAGATTGTGTTTAGAGGTTTTGTTTTGGGCAAGAATTGTAGTTGGTAGTGTAGCAACGATAATTATCTGCATCTATGATACATAGTGAGTGATCAATTCCTTTGACAAGAACAAGTTTTGTGAATTGACGCATGGCGATCTGATAGCGATCGGCTAGTCTATCAAACGTCAATATGCATAATCAAGTTTACTAGTAATCGTTTACAGCCCCCTAGATCAAAAACATACGCCTACACGACACTTGTGCATAAAAGTTACAGGCCAAGCCTAGTTGTGATGTCCGACAGCATGAGAGAAGTGAACCTGTTCGCTTTGAGATCCATAGTTCATAGGTGCTCTCTTGCTACTAACAGTAGGTAAACCCATAGATATCGATGGCCAAGCCCTGTACCTAGTGACACTAGCATAGGCGGACACTCGCTATACGAATCAAGTAATATTAAAAAAGGGGATTTAATGGACAATCAACAAGATGGCATCAATTCAGCAAGGACCAAACGGGCCAGTCCTAGTTCTAAAGGAGAGCGCACTTCAACAGAAGGGCAAAGACGCTCAACAGAACAACATTGCAGCTGCCAAACTTGTAGCCCAACTAGTAAAGAGTAGTCTCGGTCCTAGAGGTCTAGACAAGATGCTAGTTGACTCGTTAGGTGATGTAACTATTACCAATGATGGTGCAACCATCCTCAAAGAGATCGATGTCCAGCATCCAGCAGCAAAGATGATGGTAGAGATCTCAAAGACCGTCGATAATGAGGTTGGTGATGGCACAACATCATCCGTAGTCTTTGCAGGAGCACTCTTGGCAAGAGCCGAGGAACTACTAAAGAAAGACGTTCACTCTTCAACAATAGTGGAAGGCTTTCAGAGTGCAGCTGACAAGACATTAGAGATTTACTCTGAACTATCAAAGAAGATAAAACCAGATGATCGTACTTCATTACTCAACATTGCAACGACTAGTATGCAGTCAAAACTGATATCAGAAGACAGTGATATCATTGCTCAGATTGTAGTAGATGCTATTCTTAGTATTGTAGTTAAAAAAGGCGATAATTATACAGTTGATCTAGAGAACATAAAGGTCGAGAAAAAGTCTGGCGGTTCTATTCAAGATACGCAGATAGTAAAAGGTATCGTACTAGACAAAGAGATCGTTCATAGTGGTATGCCCACAAGGATTCAAAATGCAAAGCTAGCTCTACTAAACTCCGCTCTAGAGATAGAAAAGACCGAGATGTCATCTGAGATTAGAATTACCGACCCAACACAGATGCAGATGTTTCTAGAAGAAGAGAATCGTATGTTAAAGGCAATGGTCGAGAAACTTCATGATGTTGGGGCAAATGTACTGATCTGTCAGAAAGGTATTGACGACATTGCACAACATTATCTTTCAAAACATGGCATTATGGCTGTACGTCGAGTTAAAGAGAGTGATATGATTAAACTTGGAAAAGCAACTGGAGGCAGAGTGATAAGTAATCTAGACGATCTGACTGCATCTGATCTAGGTGCTGCAGACCTTGCACATCAAAAGAAAGTCGAATCTGACAAATGGGTATTCATTGAGGGTTGTAAACATCCTCAATCTGTAACACTACTAATTCGTGGTGGATCCCAACGCGTAGTTGATGAAGTAGATCGATCCATCCATGACTCGTTGATGGTAGTCAAAGATGTCATCGAAAAACCAGAGATCGTAGCTGGTGGTGGAGCTCCAGAGTCTTTTGCTGCATCAAAACTAAAAGAATGGGCAGACAACTTTGATGGACGAGAACAACTTGCAATCAAAAAGTATGCTGAAGCACTAGAGTCTATTCCGCTCGTAATTGCAGAGAACGCAGGCATGGATCCAATAGATACGATGGCCAACCTACGTGCGAAACAAAACCAAGGTCGCAAATGGACAGGAATTGATGCTAGAAATACAAGGATTACCGATATGCTTGCAATCAATGTAGTTGAACCTATTGCAGTAAAGGAACAGATCATAAAATCTGCGACAGAAGCTGCATGTATGATATTACGAATAGATGATGTCATAGCCGTCTCTGGAGGACCAGGTGGCGGCCCACCAGCCTAGAATATTGTCGTATAAGGTTGGTGTTGATCTAGGTGGTACAAAGATTGAAGCAGTACTGTTAGACGACAATCTAAATACACTTACAAGAAGACGTATCCCAACTCCAGCTAAATACTCTGAAATAATCTCCAACATAACGAACCTAGTGAATGGTATTACAGTTGATATCGAGTATACATTTGGGATATGCACACCAGGTGTCATATCTACAGATACGGGTCTGATCAAGAATAGCAACACTGCTGCACTAATAGATAAACCGCTATCGGATGATCTAGCTAAAGCATTAAACACCACAGTACAAATAGAGAATGACGCCAACTGCTTTACCATAGCTGAAGCAAAACTTGGCGCGGCCATACATTTTGATGTGGTATTTGGTGTGATAATGGGGACAGGTGTCGGTGGTGGCATAGTCATCAACAAAAGACTGCACAAGGGCAAAAACCTCCTTGCAGGAGAGTGGGGACACCACACATTATACCAAGATGGCAATAGTTGTTACTGCAGTAGAACAGGATGTGTGGAGACGTACATCTCTGGTCCTGCCTTAGAATCACGATGGCGACATCTAGGTGGTTCTAGACTAGCACTACCTCAAATACTTGAGAATCTTGATGCACCGTATGGCAATCTCTGGAAGAACGAATTTATCAAAAACTTTGGACGTGCTCTAGCAAATGTGATCAACATCTTGGATCCAGATGTGATCGTACTAGGTGGTGGTCTATCAAATATTGATTTTTTATACACCCTAGGTAGAGATGCCGTATATCAAAATACATTCTCTGATGTCACTACACCAATATTACGAAATACTCTAGGTGACTCTGCTGGTGTGTATGGTGCAGCTCTGCTAGACGCCTAAATTAGGTTATGTTGTAGACGTAAAGAAAACTTTTTCTAAAATTTTAAGTGTTTTAAATTAGATGGTAACACATTTAGTGAATTCTAGATGCGAGTTTACTTGTTAGAGTTATTTTGGTTTTGTTGTTTAACTAAATATAAAAAAGCTGTTATAATTTTCCAAAGTTGTTTACAGATTGGAAATTTAACTGCTCGTAAAACTGTAATGCAAAGACCAAAGTAAACAACTGTGTGTGTCTTGAATTATTGTCAACTATTTGTTAAAGTCATGTGTGTTAATTTTTGTTCCGTCAGCTAGTGTGTCATTGTTTAGCCTAGTATGATCTATAGTCGCGAACAGAATAATTTTCCTAGTCTGTAGTATCACAATTTGGTGTTAGCTGTTCTGCCAGAGGCAAATTCCGTCTCTGACCACACACATGCGGGAGTAAACAAGAAAACAATTTCGCTCGTGACTATATAGTCATGAGTATTATTTTCCAGTATTGATACTGCAATCTAAGTCTGCTAGAGACAAACTATGTCTATGATCACACATGCACAAAAGTGAGAAAATAATTTCGCTCGTGACTATCAAATACAAGACTCAGTCAATATGGTTATCTCGTACTTTTAAGATTCGATCAACGGTCTCTTTGATATTGATATCCAACTCGGTACTTATCAAGATCAGACCTGCGCCACCTATCGGTACAGTTATTCTATAGATCTTTTCGTATAACGCTAGTGCGAATATTGGATTACCGATCTTTTCTGCAGTCTTTTTACGAGACGACCATCGATATACAGCTTGAGATAGTGTCATCTCTGTCTCTTCCCTTGTTAGATGTATGGTTAGACCCTCTCGCGCCTTGTCGTATAACTCACCAAAGTCATAAATTCCAACATATCTGATCTTGTCATCGCACTCTAGCATCTCATCACATATCTTGTCATAGTTCATGATCATCACTGTGGCTCTATAGTTGATGGTGGCTTGCTTGATATTGCATATGTAACCCATGTTACATCATCAATCTCGTTTGTGATTCTGTTGCTGATCTTTTCAAGGATATCCATAGACAGTCTAGTCCAATCTGCAGTCATTGCATCAATAGAGTCTACAACTCGTACAATTACAATATTTCCATAATGTCGTTGATCACCTACTACACCCACTGCCTTGTCATCACCAACAGCAGCATATGCCTGCCATACTTTATCGTATATACCTGCGGTAACTAGCTCGTCCTCTACTATCTTACTGGCAATCTTTGCTATTCGTAGCTTTGTCTCTGTTACCTCTCCAATAACTCGAACAGCTAGACCAGGTCCTGGAAACGGATGTCTCTTTACGAATACTGTTGGAACACCAAGAATCTTTGCAATCTCTCGTACCTCATCTTTGTATAGCTCTTTTAATGGTTCCAAGACTTTGAGATCCAACCACTCCGGTAGCCCTCCCACATTATGATGTGACTTTATTACAGCTGCTGGTCCCTTTGATATACCGCTCTCTATGATATCAGGGTATAGTGTCCCTTGGGCAAGCCATTGAAATGGACCATGATCTTTTGCAAACTCTGTAAATACACCAACAAACTCTTCGCCCACTATCTTTCGTTTTATCTCTGGGTCGACTATTCCTTGCAGATTATTCAAAAATCTCTTCTCTGCATCTATCGCTGTAAAGTTGACGTTCCAGTTAGCTCTAAACATCTCTTTGATCTCTTCTGCTTCGTTGTGTCGAAGTAGTCCGTTATCCACAAAGACACAAGTTAGTCTATCTCCGATCGCTTTGTGGATCAGTAATGCAGCAACAGTAGAGTCTATTCCTCCACTCACACCACACAATACATCTCCTTGAATCTTTGATAATTGCGACACAGACGTTCTAACAAACTCGTCCATAGTCCACTCTTGTTTTGCTTTGCAGATGTCTAGTACAAAGTTTTTGAGAATCTGTGTTCCTTGCTCAGTATGTACAACTTCGGGATGGAATTGGATCCCGTATATCGGTTTACTCTTTGATGCTATTGCAGCTGATTCTGCATTGTCTGTATGACCTATTACATCAAACCCTTGTGGAATCTCCTCTGCTTCATCACCATGACTCATCCAAGCCTTGATCTGAACTCCGATATTACCAAGTAGTGTAGTATTGTCGTCTACATGTAGCGTTGATGAGCCATACTCTCTGTTTACTTGCTTTACTCTACCACCATACTTGTCTACAATTAGTTGGTGTCCGTAACATATTCCAAGTAATGGTAAATTTAGATCAAAGATTGCAGAGTCGGGAGTTGGTGCGTCTGCATCATATACACTTGCTGGTCCTCCAGATAGTATTATTCCCTTTGGAGTATGTCGTTGCAGATCATCTCTAGTTATATCAAATGGAACAATCTCGGCATATACAGAGAACTCTCTAATTCTACGACATATCAAATGTGTGTACTGTGAACCAAAGTCCAATACAACTATCTTGTCCATAGCGTACTAGGTCTTCTCCAACATTTTTTTAAACGTCCAACCAACTGTGTTGATTATCTCGTCTGCACGTTCTCGTTGACGATAGTTTTTGACTATGATCTCTCGTATATCAGAACCATCTTTTTTTATGGTATAGTCCAAGACTTGATCTGGTTTTATAGATCCTTTATCTAACTCGAGCTTGTCTTTTCGTGTCATCTCTTTGATTATTCTATCTAGAAAGAATGACTGAAATGGCGGTGTCGCGACGTCAATATTTACATGTGCGTCTACTTTTATGGATACTTGATCTGCAGTTAGATATGCATTTGCAATAGTCTCACCAACTCCACTTCTTATCGGTACTGATTCGATCTTTTCAGGTTTTGTAAGATTTGACGCTTTTGTAAAACTAGCCCCTTTTATGATCATATCCAAGAGCTGTATGTTCTTCTCCAACATTGCTATAGAGTCTTGATGTTTCTCGACCTCTTCGATCAGGCTATCTTTTAGTTCAACCGCATCTTTGATCTGCTGCTCTGAGAATCCCATACTGCTAGTCATCATAATACGGTAATTAAATGAATCTTGGTTTCTATGGTACACATAATAAAATGTCGCAGATATCTTGTAGGATCTCTTGTTAAAGAACTAGAATAGATCGAGTGTCATATTCAACGAGATGTCTTTGAATCCTACTAGCGATGTAGATGTTGTGTATAGTTTTGCTTGAGCAAAACCACTAAACCACTCTAGTAGTGATTTTGCTTTAGACAACTTTTGTAGTTTTATGTATCGGTCAGAGAGATCAGTGTTGGAATATATGCCGATCTCTGTTCCTAGATCCATTCCAAATAGTACTATTCGCTTTGCGCCAAAGTATTCAGCAAGAAATACTGCTCTATCACCATCGGTAAATCCACCAAAGTTTTGAATATTTCCATATGGTTCTGTTTGAGTTGTGCCTATACAGTTTGTAAAGTTTATCGCAAGATCTAATTTTGATATATTGTCTCCATGCGCATGAACAACAAAGATGCATTCTGTATCTGCTAAGGATAATAGTGACGACTCGTCACCATCGAGATCTGTAACTATAATATCAGGTATGATATCAGCTGCAACAAGTGTCTCTACCACACTATCTGCTGCAATTATAATCATGTCTAGTTGTTTTATGATTGGAATAGATACTCCCAGTGATGGACCAGCTCCGATCACGGCTATACTCTTATCTTGTATAATATTTGACAACTTTGTGAGGTTTGGTTCTTTGAGTATAGAGTTTAGATACTTTGCAGCTGCTATATCGTCTTGAATATTATAATTAAACTCGTCTACTATTTGGCGATATTGTGCTTTCCAGTCCATATAACACAAATAGTTTAAACTATATCATAAACGATATGATTCATAAATCTAGTACTAAAACAAGTGATGACTCTATATCCATGAACAAAAATACTGATAAATTTCATCATTCCGGTGGCTCGATCGATGTATCAGGTATAATGGTGGGAGGAGATAGCCCTGTACGCATAATGGGAATACTCAATACAAGTCCAGAATCATTTTACAAGAACTCGATCAGTACGTCAAACAGAGAGATCCGTGATGCTATAAAACAACTAGATGATGATGGTTCTGATTTTATAGATATTGGTGGTATGTCTACTGCACCATATCTCAAGACGATGGTATCAGAGAGTACGGAGAAGGATCGTGTCATAAATGCGATAAAGATAGCTGTAGACTCTACCAACCTTCCAATATCTGTAGATACATGTAGATCTAGTGTTGCACGAGCTGCATTAAAAGAGGGCGCTACCATACTCAATGATATCTCGGGACTACAATATGACCCAAAGATGCCTGACATCATATCTGGCACGAAACTGACAATAGTACTATGTGCATTTAGTCCTAAACCCATACTTGGAACTATACGTGATACATTACTCAGATTGGAAGCGAGTATAGAGATCGCCAAATCTGTAGGAGTTGATAATATCATAGTTGATCCTGCAATCGGCTTCTTTCGTAGAGAAGGACATGGATCGTTATTTACAACGACCACATGTGATAATACTAGACGTGATCTAGAATTGATTAAACACCTCGATATGATTCAGATGGGATATCCTATTCTAGTATCGGTATCGAACAAGTCTTTCATCGGTAACGTCTTGGATCGTGACTCGTCAGATAGGCTCTATGGATCTATTGCAGTTGAAGCAATCTCGACCATGCTTGGAGCAGATATCATACGTACACATAACGTGAGACCTACCAAAGATGCAGTAGATATTGCATCGGCCATAAGATCTAGTCGTGTATAATGGTTTTAAATCGAATACGTCTAGAATTGTTTTAGTGGATCAGATACAAAGGCTTATAATCAATGTTCAGATTTTTTAACAAGGTTTAGTTGGAATTTAGAGAAGGGTTAACTTTTGATGACGTGTTACTTGTACCTAAATACTCGGATATTACTAGTCGAAGTCAGACCGATCTGAGTACTAGGTTATCACGAAATATATCGATCAATATACCGTTTATTAGCGCAAACATGGATACTGTAACAGAGTCATCCATGGCGGTTGCGATGGCTAGGGCAGGAGGCATTGGAATAATTCATCGATTTCTAACTATACAAGAGCAGACCTACGAGATACTAAAGGTTAAACGCTCTGGTAGCGTCATAATAGAAAATCCTTACTCTATCAGCTCTGAGAAGACTATTGCGGATGCGGCGTCTTATTCACAAGAACTAGATATCTCTGGACTCTTGGTTGTAGACTCGGACTCTCATCTTTTGGGGATCATAACAGAACGAGATCTAATGTTTGCTGATCCCACTCAACGAGTATCTGATGTGATGACTCGTGACGTGGTTACCGCCAGACCTGGTGTATCACTCGATGCAGCAAAAGAGATACTACACAAACATCGAGTAGAGAAACTCCCCATAGTTGACGAATCCGGTAATATACAAGGACTGATAACAAGTAAGGATATTACAAATCAAACCAACTATCCAAATGCATCCAAAGATGCAAAGGGTAGTCCTCTTGTTGGTGCAGCTGTAGGAGTAAAAGGCGACTTTTTAGAGAGGGCAGAGTCACTTCTCAATGCTGGTACAGATGTCCTTGTAGTAGATATCGCACATGGCCATAGTGAGAACGCAATAAACACGATAAAACACATCAAGAAAGCATTTCCGAGCTGTGAGTTGATTGCAGGAAACGTTGCAACAGCTCAAGGTGTACAAGATCTCATACGAGCTGGTGTTGATGCAGTAAAAGTTGGTGTAGGTTCTGGTTCCATATGTATAACTCGTGTCATTACTGGTTCAGGAGTCCCACAGCTTACTGCTGTGCTAGATTGTGCCAAAGTAGGTCAAGATAACGATATCCCAATAATATCCGATGGAGGTACAAGAACATCTGGCGATGCAACAAAAGCACTAGCGTCTGGTGCATCATCGGTTATGTTGGGTAGTATGTTGGGTGGTACCGACGAGTCTCCTGGTACAGTTCTTACAAAGAATGGAAAACGATTCAAAGTTTATCGAGGCATGGCATCACTTGCAGCTTCCATAGGTCGCAAGTCTAAAGAGACTGGCAGCCTATCATTTGATGACGAACTCAATGATTATGTAGCAGAAGGTGTAGAGGCGATGGTGCCATACAAGGGAACTGTGGTTGATATTCTAAAACAGCTTACTGGTGGTGTACGTTCTGGACTGAGTTACTGCGGTGCGCATACTATCTCACAGATGCAGTCAAATGCAGAGTTTATTAGAATGTCTCGAGCTGGATTTGCAGAGAGTCAGCCACACGATGTATCTGTGATGTAATCTTGTACATGCATCATTATCTAGACTCCATTCATCTCTCTTTTCACTAGTCCACAGTTTCTTAGTGTTGAATATTTTTTACTACTCTAATCCAGTAGAGTTAGTGAACTACTAATCAAGAACAGACACGATCAATAAATACAAATGTAAATTTATTTCTGCACACGACTATATATAGTCACGAACATAATTATTTTCCGGTTCGTTGTTAAGCAATCGTGTTGCCTTTTGTTAATCGTGTAGCTCAAATCACAACGATTATCATAAAATACGAAAAAAGTCAGATAAATTTTGATTTGTTGTAAAGATATTCACGCCAATACACAAAACAATCAAAATTTTATGGTCGTCTGCATGATTTATTCTTGCACGACACAATGATTTTTGTAATTTCAAGCTATATTTTTGGCGTAATTATCTTTCTCTTAAGACAACCCATGACATTTGCGTTGCATTTCATGATTTTCATAGTTTCATCTGCATGTTTCTCTAGAGATCGTAGTGTTTTAAAGACTTTGTTGACTGGAGTATATTGTCTAAACTGTTTCCAGAGTGCTTCTGATGCATTGAGTTCAGGAACAGCAGCTGGTAATTGCACTAACTTTATGTTATTTTCTTTTGCAAATCGTCTACTTATTTGACTAGTGTGACATGATGCACCGTCAAGGATGAGTATTATTGGTTCTATCATGGGACGCATCTTTCGTATGATCTTCATAAATGCTATAAAGTCTTTAGAATTTGCTCAATGACGTATTGTATGACATATTTTTCCGTTAGTGCTGATTCCTCCAAATATTGTTATTCTCTCAGCTTTTCCTGCTACTGCTAGCATGCGTATCTTTTCACCTATCCTTGACCAACTTTTTACACGACGTTTTGTGTGGGTGTTGATGTGCATCTCATCTACTGCCATCACTAGAAATCCCATGTTGTTTAGACGTGAAATCCAAGATATGTTGGCTCTTTGGAATTTTTTTATCATCTCATCACTGGCTCGATTAGTGAAATTTACTTGGACATAGCTCTTTGCAGAGCGTCTTAGCTCTCTCATTCTGCGTCGTATCGTGCTGGGATGATATCGTACTTTTGTTATATTGAAAACCAACTCTAAAATTCTTTGTACTGTTGTGGTGCTGTCGAGTCCCAGTATGTACTCAAACATTCGGTTAGATACTTTTGGTTTCCTTCCTCGACCTGACTTGTCTTTGAGTCCCTCAATTCCTTCTTTCTGATACCGTGTAATCCAATTAAATACGGTGCGAGGCGTAATTCCTGCTATCTCTGCAACATTTACTTGTGTGTAACTAAAATTTAGTACCGTTAGTACAACAATAATTCTTTTGTGTACGTTATGATTTGGCATGTGTTTGATGTAGCTAACCATATCCTCACATACTTGATTCATTACATATCATAAAAGATAGTAACAAATAAACATGTATAGTCAACTAAACATGATCAATTAGTTAATTATTATTGTTCAATACCAACATTAACAAAAATTTAAATTTTTTGTGCGCCATTGGACATTTTAAATTTTGGTCACTAATCATTTTTGTTTATTTCCAACCATGAACTAATAATCAGTGATTTTTGTTGTTATTGCCTCGTATGTTTTATGATCAATGTGATTTCAACGAGGATGTTGAAAGAAATCACATAATTTGGCAAAAACGAACCGGAAAATAATTATGTTCGTGACTATAGTCCTGAACATAATAATTTTCCTAATGTTTAGTATCACAATTTGGCGTCATCTGTTCCGCTAGAGGTAAATTTCGTCTCTGTTCTCAGATATGCAGAAGTAAACAAGAAAACAATTCCGCTCGTGACTATAGATGTTTATATTCAAACTCTAGATTATTGTTAAATACAAAATCATGGTTGACTTGTACTATTTGTATGTATATGAACAAATTCCCCCTCTCCTGTAAAGTACATAGAGTGGTATGGAAATGTCGAAGGATTTATTTTATCCATCTCTCCTCTAAACTCTTTTATTTTTGATATGTTCAAGTATAGAGCAAGTTTAGGGTCTCGCTCTAGATCTATTAAATAATGATTGTCAACTAACAGATAAATATGTTCTGTAGGTGGGGAATAACTTATAATATCTGCATAATCTAACATTATATTGTCTTTTTGATATACATTATTTAAAATCCATGTATATACTGGACTTGCAAGAAATTTTGTGTTACTATCGTTAAAATTATTTATAGAAAACTCTAATGCAGTAAACTGAGCTGATGTCATATCAGTAGTAATTAGAAGTGACGAGACTGTTAGGCCATAGACTACAAAACTGAGCATTATTGGAATTATGATAACTTTTTGAGTTTTAATGGAATTGATACGTTCGATGTTCTCTTGAAGCAATAATGCAATAGATATAGAAATAACTGGTAATAATAATATGTAATGAAAATATTGAAAAAATCCTACAAAATTTACAAATATTAAAAACGGTGCGAACCATAGTATCATAAAGAAATTTCGCTTAAGCAAAACATACGTAAATGATACAAATCCAAGAATCGCAATTACTGGATCGATCCAAACAACATATGTTGTAACTTGCAAAAATTGTCCTGAACCTCGACTTGCTTGCCAAAATACATCACGAAACCACCAATCTAATTGACCAAGAGATAAAGCCACACCTGGCCAGATCATTGGAATTACAAATACTCCCGGTAACCATTTTAGAATAAATTGCAATCTAGTTTGTGTTATGATAATATATGCTACCACAGGAATCATAGTTATAGCTGTAAGTTTAGTAAATATTGCGAGACCTAATAGCACTGATGAGCCCAGTACGGTAATATTTTGATGTTTGGTATCTTTAGAGTGTAATGCCAGTAGTATTGATGACAACAAAAGCGGTAAAAGAATCGTATCTAGTACGATTCGACGTAGTAGCCAAGTTATCGGCATTAAACCGAATAAAATACTTGCGAGTATTGCAGCTTTCTTATTAAATCGTTTCTCTGTAATTTTATATATTAAAAATGTATCAAATACAGCTAATAACCCCATCAATATTCGTGGAGCCAAGTATGATAGCTCAAGTGACTCTTTTACAGTATCTGGAAATCCAACAATTGATAAAAATCCAGATAGCACCAATTGGCCAAAATAAGGGTGATCATAAAATCCACCACAACCTACATCAAAATCAGGTTGACAGGGCAGATTAATTTGGCCAAAATAAGAATGATCATAAAGATAACTATCTTTCAACACACCACTTAATTCTGAATGAGATAAAGCTGATTTTATTGACGGATGATCATAAAATCCTTCTTGTGGAATTGTATTTTCTAAAATGTTCATAGCTCGGCGCATGTATACACCTTCATCAAAAAAGAGATCAGGAAAACCTACAGGATTCCATAAATGAACATACCCGGATAATATCAGTATTACAACTAATATTACATAATGGTTTTTTCTGTTAGCAAGCATAATACAAATCTGTTTAATATTAATAAATTACTATTTATTAAATATACTTGTATTCATCACTAACAAGTTTTTTCTTAACAAACTCAATAGGCTCAACAGGTGTAGGATCTACACCTGCAAGTATGGCACGATATATTGAAGTGTAATCTAAGAGATATATCAAATTTATCAGTTTTGTAAATATATCACCAGATACAGAATATATTTGATCATACTCTATGTTATGCATGTCAAAAAACTCTCCCAAGATATCAAATCGTTCACTGGTTTTAATATAATCGTCTACACCTCGAATCATTATAGGTCTTAGACTGGTATTTACAGACCACGAGACAATTCCGTTATGACATGCTTCAATAACATCTTCCGTTATGACATGCATCTTTGCGTTCTCTTGTAATGAATTTTTAAAACGTATTGCACTAGCTCGCAAGCCCCACGGATAGTATATTACAGGTATGTTATCTAGATGTGAGGCGAGTTCTAGTGCAGGATTAGATTCTGTCAAGTTTGTGGATGATATTATAGATCGGTAATGATCTAATTTTGAAAAGGTATATGATATATCTGATACTGGTAGAAATGATTGTAAAATTTTGAGCATCGTAAATAAAAAGATTGGAAATGATGAACGCGGAGAATGAACCATCTGTATATGATGATAATTGATATTCATCTTTTGACACAGTTCACGCATCTTACCACCACTAGAGAATGCATATATCTTACATTTTATTTCGGCTGCCTTTGTGAGAACATTCAAAGTTTCTTGAGTGTTTCCAGATATACTCGTTGCAATAACTATACTCTTTGGAGTAACAGTCTTTGGTAAGAGATATCCTTTTACGATATCAACGTGTATACCTGTCTGGGATAGTACTGATGCAAAGATATCACTTAATGCGCCGGAACCGCCCATTCCTGCAAAGACGACATGAGTAACGTCTTTGAGTTCAATATCATCAACGTTGATATCATAACTAGATTGAGCCATCTCAGGCCATTTGTCATAGATCTCAAACATGCGTTCTAGATCTACATCATAAAGTCGTTTAGTGTCTAACAAGTGATTGTACTATATTGTTATGAAAATATATGTTATGAGCCAAGTGTAGATGTTCAAGGATGACTAACTACGTTATCAGACATAGTAAGACAGTTGCTTTTATGTACATGTGAGTGTGCCTCAACAGTGTAATAATAACAATGGACGTAAAACATTGGCCTAGTTGGTGTTGACACTAGTCATCTGACTCATCTGCACGTTCCCTAACCTTCTTGAGAATGCAGTATCGACTCAAACTTTTCATGAATCCCATGAAATATGGTAAGCACGACGCACATTTAATAGTTGAGATCAAGGCTTTGTAAGCAGGTATGTCAATCATACACTTGAGCATTAAAATCAACCATCGTATACGGTTCTGCTAACATGACGGAGGTTGACATTTTCTGCACAAAATTCTCGAAAACTTTACAAAAATATGAAAACGGTCTCATATCGACTATCGTAAATTGTTGCTGTTTTGAGTCACATATTGTGTGAGCTCTTTGGGATAATGTCATAACGATCTCCACCTCCGCCAAATTAATGGGATTGTTAAATCACAGTTATGTCGTCTTACTACGCCTCTTAGACAAGATTATCTTTCTATATGTATGACCACATGTAAGACATGAGATTCGTATAGATTTGATTGGTGATCGACCTAATCTGATTCTAGAACCAACACCTGGAGCCATAAACAACTTGCAGCGCTTACAAAACATAATCTTGATACAAGATGGCATGGGTACCTTGTGCCTTGTACTTATACGTCTTGCAATATTTGCCTGACTTTGAGATAGTACAGGTCGCTGTCTGGCATTTGCGACGGCATGTTTGATCAAGATCATCATACGCTCTTGAGCGATATCATATAGTACAGGTTTCATAGAATGTCAATAGTCAGTATAGTTAAAAACTGCTTTGAATATTTCAATGATGTATTACAATACCATATACTGTACACCACATACGGTATATTGTATACTGTATACTGGATCATAGATATCAGATGCAGTCAGCGGGATTCGAACCCGCGTCACAGGGTTGGAAACCCCGAATACTAACCAGGCTATACTATGACTGCAATAGAGACTAAATCTTGAATCCTACATAAAAATGGTTTTTTCATATTCGTATAATATTCGAGCAGTCACGATATGGCTCTCTAACGAGTGCTCATTAATTGAGTACATGTCATCAACCTGCGATGTAGTAGTTTTGGTAAAATGACCCTTCTGAAATCCTCCAATTATAATACAACAGTCATCAGAGATCTGGTTTGCTATATCACTACAAGACTGTCTTGAGCCTAACGTAGATAGACCAATTACTTTAGATGGATTTATCGTGTCTAACAGCTCTGATAAAGTTTGATCATATAGCCTTAAAAGTTCTATATCGTCTGTAACTCTCGTTCTGTACAACTTTGTAATCAATCCCTCAAATCTATGATATGACTTTGGAATACGTACATTTTGGCCAAGTTTGATCACCTTGTTGTGTATGGTATGAACATAGACGGATAACTCGTTTTGGTAGTAGAGAGGTATCGATGTTGCCTCCAATAATGAAAAGTGTACAATATCTGGCCTACCCCGTTTCATCTCGTTCGTTATACCTTTCATAGCTGCATAGTGCCACGAGTTATCTAGTAGAGTTTGTACAGGCAGTCTTCCTAGACGTTGCGCGTGACGCACAACAGATGGATGATCTTGTAGTTGTACCGGAACGATCTCTAATGAAGACTCGGCAAGTATGAGTGAGATCATTGAACTCTTTCCAACTGTGTACTAAACTCAGACCATCCAGATTTGGCAGTACCATTTGTATAAAATAGACCAGTATTGCAGATGTATCTGTCCAATCGTTCAATTATGAATTCGTTGCCACCAAGTGAAGAACTGCCAACAGTAATTGTTGCATTACCGATACTCTGTGTCTCTTTAGCACATGTACCTTCAGATCTGTCATATTGTCGATACCATGTCATAAATGCAATATCTGATTCATTGTTGTCGTAAAAGTCAAAGAGTCTTTGTATAAACTCAGTCTGATCAGTAGAGTTACCACCTACAAACTCTGATGTACTCCAACTCAGCTCAAAGAACCCAACCTTCATTCCAGGTACCATCTCAAAGGTTTTGGTGAGATCATCTATGGCTTGATCTGGAGTTCTTGTTATGTCGTTGACGATATCTATTGGTGAATAAGAGAATGCAACAAAATCTCCTATAGCAAGTTCTGATACAGTATTGTTTAGATTCTTGTTTAAAACATGATGTAATCCAAAGGCATTACCCATCTGCACATCAGGATGTAGAACTTTCATCTCTTCAAAGACGCTTACAAATAATTGTCGATATGGATCAATATTTTGTTCTGCATGTCGAAATTGTGACTCTGTCTCGCCTGCAATGATGACAGTATCAATAATATAATATCTATCAAGTATACGATCCAGAACGTTTACGAGTCTAGTGTGATCTATCGAGTCTATTTGTGGATTATTCATGTATCTAGGAAACGGTCCTAGTTGTTCACCATTTACTAAAGAGAAATATAATGTAACTTTGAGATTATTTTTTTCATGTAATCCCATCAGAATATCTGTTTGTGCCCAATCAAATTGATCACGTTCTGGCTCTATCAGATTCCAAAAGAGATATGCGTTACCTCTACCTATTCCTGTAGATGCAGCTGTAGTAAATATCTGATCTATCTGTCGTGGAGATACGTCTTGTATAGGCGTATTGATTACCATTCCAATCTTGCTAGTCGTCTCCATACTGGTATTTTGTGGCATGTACAATACAGATGCGATTACAATGCTAGCAATAACAGTAGATACAACACCGGCTAGAATACGTTTGTTCACACTACAACGAAAAAGAACGAAATTAAAAAAAGTTTTGAATTCATCGATATATCGATATACCAGTTATCAATACTCGTGAATCCATAACTGTAAACAAAAACCAGTAATGTGTATCCGTGATCTCTTACATTGAATGATTTTATCACTCTCAATTATTAGAGATCTGATCGATAAATACGACTGTAAATTTGTTTATCAATCATGTCTAGTTACTGTTGTATCATCTATTATCTAACCAGATGTGCATCCACTGTGTCCGCATTCTAGACACATACTACATCCTTCAACAAAGACTAGATTATTTTTACATGTAGGACATAGACGATCTTCAGATATCTCTTGGATTATGGGATCAGTGACGATCTCTTCATCATGAAACTTTATTGCAAGAGATGTATTAACTTGAGACTTTATGTACGGGTTTGTGATATGATTCTTTACAAAGCTTGTGACATACTCACTCGGTAATACATCGAATGTCTTTTGTGCGTTATCACTAGTCATATGCAAGACCTGTTTGTGTCTAGAACCATCTCGATATACGGTTATTCCTTTTAGTCCTAGTTCGTGCGCAAAGAGATAGGCAGATTTTACATCTTCGGCAGTCACATCATAAGGCATATTGATCGTCTTTGCTATTGCATTTCCAATCCAAGTCTGCCACACACTTTGAGCCAAGAGATGATCTGCCCAATGAATATCCATTGCAGTAACAAAGATCTCTTGCATCCATTTTGGTATCTCGTCGATACCACGAAGTGATCCATAGTTGTCTGCAATCTTTGCTAGTATCTCATCGTTGTATAGTTGATGTTCTTTTAACGTCTCTTCGACTATCTTGTTTGTGTAAAAGAATCGTCCAACTGTGACACGTTTCTCAAAGACTAGTGCAAATGCAGGCTCCATTCCATTGCTACAATCCGCAATCATAGATAGTGTACCTGTTGGTGCAATAGTAGTTGTCAGAACATTTCGAATTCCATACTGTTTGATCTTTGTGATCAATGCGTCCCACTCGTACGAGTGAGAGTCTTTTGGTTTCTCATAGTATCCTGCAACAGGAATCTTGCCTTCCGGATACTCGGTCTTGCTGCATAATGGGAACTCGCCACGAGATTTTGCAAGTGCAACACTCTCTTCCATGGAATAGTATGTTAACGCCTCTGACAGTTTGGATTGTAACGAGTATCCTTCTTTAGAGTTGTATGGGATACGAAGTTTGTACAATAGATCTGCAACTCCCATAACTCCCAATCCAATTCTTCGTGATTCTCTAGACGCTACATTGATCTCTGGTACTGGATAATTGTTTACATCAATAATGTTGTCTAAGAATCGAGTTGTCTTACGGATGGTCTCTTCGTATCGTTGCCAATCAAATTCATATGTTCCATCTGCTTGTCTCTTTACAAGATTAGCTAAATTGATCGAACCCAAGTTGCAAGACTCGTATGGATATAGACTCTGTTCGCCACATGGATTGGTAGCTCGTAACGGAGATTGACGAGCTTTTGCAAATACATTATACTTGTTGATATTATCAAAAAAGATCAGACCGGGTTCGGCACTCTTCCATGCAGATAGCGCAATTAAATCAATTAATTGGTGTGAGTTGATCTCTTTTACCGGTTTGTTATTACGAGGGCTACGAAGCATATAGCTGCCGTCAGTTGTGTTGACTAGTGAATTCCAAAAGTCTTCCCAGACTCCAACACTGACATTAAAGTTTTCTAATATACCGGGATTTGTTTTGTTTGTGATAAACTTTTCAACATCGGGATGCCACACCTCGATTATTCCCATATTTGCTCCACGACGTTTTCCACCTTGTTTTACTACTTCGGTTACAGTATTGATTATATTCATAAATGATACAGGACCTGATGCAACGCCAGATGTTGACGCAACAATATCCCCCTCTTCGCGAAGATTAGAATAGTTTATTCCCACTCCGCCTCCAGACTTGAAGATCATTGCAGCATCAGATGTACATTTCATGATATCTTCCATGTCATCATCCATACCTAACACAAAACATGCAGATAGTTGACCCAGACGCCCTCCTGCATTCATCATTGTGGGTGAGTTTGGTAGAAAGTCTTGGGATATCATTAGATCATAGTACTCTTTTACCTTATCAGCATAGTTGTCTAGCTTTTTGGCTACAAGCAGAGTCAATAGCTTTTTAAAGTTGACTTTCATCTTACCGCTGTTTGCCAGATTTATGTAATGGTGGATCAAGGCTCTAAAATGCCACTTGTTAAGATAGTATGGACCGATCTTGAACTTGTAGTCAAAGGCATCAAGTTTATCAAGATATGACTTTGCTTCATCTATATCTCTCTTATAGTGTCCCTCCTTGTCAAAGAGCTGTGAATCATACAGCATATCACCAACTCCAACTAGTATTGCAACTCGTTCAAACATTGCCGTTGGAGACTCGATTATCTCGTTCTTACCGTTTCTGAATAGGTAACGAGACGCCAATACTCGTAGGCAGTTGAGATCAAACTGTTTTGAGACAGGATCGAGAGACTTTAGGTTCAATACCTTCATCTTTTCATCTCTGAGCTTTCGCCTCTCATGACGATATACGATATACGCTTTGGCAATGTCGCTATGGCCACTATCGATCAGCGTAGACTCGACAATATCTTGAATGTCTTCAACTGTTGGTATATGTGATTGTGTGAATCCCTGTTCGACTAGTTTGTGGATGACCTTCCCTGCTAGTTGATCAGATAGGTTACGATCTGGTTTGGATACTGCAGTTAGAGCTTTGAATATGGCATTAGATATTTTGTCTTGGTTGAAATTGGTTATTGCTCCACTCCTCTTACGAATTTCATGTATAGTGCTCTCAATTTGGGAATTATCTGACATAAGTTATGATTTAGAAGAATTGTTTGTATATAACTTTAACATAGATAACAAATTTGATTTTAATAAAATATATGCATAAATGACTATAGAAGACGGGAATGCACAATACTATGATCTCTTGAGACTAGTTGCTCACACGTATAGTAAATTGATGATCTAAAATAGACTAAAAATATTGACAATAGTATGATAAATATTGGATATAGATTCAGGTATTGATCATGTACAATTGTACAAGACATAATACTTGGTATTGTAGACTTGTCAACTAGAATCACTAGTTGATCTAAAGAGTGATTTGATCGACAGAGTCTGTTAGAAATATTACAAGGAGGTTATATAAGGAATGCCAATTATTTCTCACTATTACAGTTGATCAGAATAGATGTATGGTGATTTACATTTGGGGCACTTTTCCACAAAAGGTTGATCTTTGAATCCACACTCCCCACATACAGCGATCCGCTTGAGTGGTTTAAACATAGGTAGTAGAGCTGATGCCTTTTCGATTATAGTTTTGATCGTCTCAGCCGTTGCATCGTCACCTATATTTATTGTGACTAGTAGACCTCCATTGAGTCTCTTTGAGATCGCATTTGACTCTGATATGATCTTACTCTTTGGTGTAAGTTTATCGATCTCTGACGCCTCGATCTTTACACCCTGCGAATAAGGTATACCTTCCATCGAGTTTGTAGTAGAGTTCTTGCCATACTTTTCGCCGTCTAGGCGTGGAAATCGCTCTGAACCTTCCACGGTTGTCATAGAGATGGTAACCACATCGCCTGTCTCCTTGGCTGCCTTGTTGGCAACATCTATCGCCGTCTCGATGATCTTGTTGGCGATCTCTTTACCAGCCTTGTCTTCATATCCTAAAATGTCAAAGACCGACTCTTTCATCCCGATCAGATTTATCACAAGAGATATTGAGCTCTTTTGCATATACTGTGTATTTTTAGCTAATATGGGATTGAGACCTCGACGTGTAAGATCTGATACGTCCTTCTTTCGTATGATCATAGAAGACAAGGCAGGCTTTAACAATAGTGCAAGTCTAGCTCTAAAGTAAGTCTCATCTTTATTTGACTCTAATGCAAGTCTTGGTAGATTTATCGATACAGACTCTAATGTGAGGAGAAGTGGACCTGTATTCTTTGTGGGGTTACCAACTATACCATAACTTGATGTACGGCCCCGAGAAAATGATACATTTCCTCCCAAATTTATAATCTCAGATATTATATTAGATACATCAGATATCTTTCCAACTGTATGATCAATTATCAAACCAATCTTTGCCAATGTAGTTATCTCGACATATCGTTTGTATGATTTGAGTATTGCACCAACTATCTTTTTGTCTGAATCAAGGGAGAGATGAATAGATACCATAGTCTTGTGTCCATTATACTTTGATGTTGATATGCTAGTAAATATGCCAAAGAGTTTTTGTTCTAGCTCTTCTAGATTCTTGGAATGTTTTGCAAATATCTGTTGCATTCCATAAACGACTATCTCTTTTGATGCTTCTCTAGACAAGAGTGATATTATAATTGATAACGAGTTTGAAACATCATCAAGATATTTTGATGGCGGAATTCTAGATATATCAAGATATTTTCCTCCAAGATCAACTCCATTACTCAAGATATCTTTAATGTTTACAAATATTGTATCAGGTAACATTGACCATAATCCCGGATTTGTTATGTGTAGATCGCCGGATAGATGTGCATCGGCCATATCTTTGGTCAATACATTTGTGAGAATATTCTCTGCAAATACCCGCTGACCTGCATCTAACAATATACCTTCAGCTCCGTTATTCATATGATCTGAGTTTGAGAGCATCGAGTGCACATCATAGACGGGCATTCCTAGTCGAACAAGTTTGTTACGATACTCTTCGCTTCCATGCTCGATGAGAACAGAGTTTACCATCTCACGGATTAGAGCGCCTGTAAGGTATGTAGGCTGATATTTGTATATTTTAGTCTCAACCTCTTCTGTTATCTTTTGTGCAAGTTCAAGTGATAGATTTCCTTCACGTACAAGAGACTGAATTATCTTGTGAGAGTTAAACTCTTCAACAGATTCATCAGATGTTCTGACATACATCTTGCCACTCTCGATTACAGATCGTTCTTCGATCTGTCTCGTAAGACTTAGAACTAGTTTGCCGATATTTGTGATCGTGTATCGCTTTTCTGATTTGTTTAGTGAAACAAGAGACTGTCTCAATAGTTTTCGCAGATGATAAGCAAACTTGCCACTATCTTTTTTGGATATAAAACCAGCTAGTGATTTTAGTTCAGAGTAGGTTAATGGAGCTTTAGAGTTTAAGATTCTGAGGATATCAATTCTATTAGGACTTGCCATTACAGAGAATATCATTCTGACACGTTTGGAGGTAGATTGATTTCTGCCACCGCGTTTTGATTCGGTTATCTCCTCACTAAATGCCATAGTTGTCGTTTAAAAAAGGACTAAATAAGACTTTTGATTATATCTTTTTTATCTCTCATCAACATCAAGTGTAAACTCTGATGTAGATAATCTCTGTCCGCAAGAAGGACATCGTCCATTATGTTGATTCATTACATCTCTGATAGATTTTAACATCTTCATATTGACAATGTTTTCTCCACACTTACCACAAGTTACTTCAACTGACATTAAAGAAAGTAATAGTTGATATATAATTTAAGTGAATCTGATTATAATATGATCTATCATAATCAAATAATGTGTTGTAATACTTGTTGTATACCAGTAGACAAGACTAGTTGATCTTTTCTATTAGGATGCCACGATTATCGAATCCAACTATATGTGCTCTTGTGCCGACAGGTAGATCAGCTGGAGTAGATATTCCTCCCATGAATCCAGATATTCGTAGATCAGAGTTATCTAGATCTAGTACAACAAAAGCATAAGGAGTATATGCTTCAAAACCAGTAGGAGGTACTGTAATTATGGTATATGTGACAATAGAACCTATACCTTCTAGTTTAACTGGTTCAAAGTTGGATGCACCGCAACTCTGACAAAAGTATACTGTAGATAGATGAGCATGTCCACACTTTGTACATCTGTGAGTTAAAATTTTGCCCTCTTTTGCACACTCGATTAGTTGTTCTTTAACTGTCATGATTATACACTTTGAAATATGTGGACGGCACAGCTTGCCCCAGTTGCTCCAAAATTATGTGTCAGACCAATCTTGGCATTCTTGACAGTTCTTGCTCCTGCTTGACCAGTAAGCTGTTCAAAGACTTCAACGACTTGGCCAACTCCAGTTGCGCCTATAGGATGTCCTTTAGATTTTAGGCCACCAGATGGATTAACCGATATGTCAGAGTTTAATTTGGTTCGATCTTCACGAACAGCTTGCACACCTTTGCCCTTGTCAAAGAATCCTAGATCTTCAGTATCTACAATCTCTGCAATAGTAAAACAGTCATGTAGTTCGACAAAATCAACGTCAGATGGTTTAATGTTTGCCATCTTGTATGCTGCATCTGCAGCTATCTTTGTACTGGGAATAGTCGTCATCTGTTCACGACCTTGTAGTGCTGCAGGTGACCCGCCTCGACCTGAGCCAATCACTTGAACATAGTCACCGCCATGCTCTTTTGCAAACTTTTCAGAACATAGTATAACGGAACTGGCACCGTCAGAGAATGGACAGCAGTCATAGAGCTTTAATGGACTAGCGACAACTGCCGAGTTCATCACATCATCTACGGTAATCTTCTTTTGTAGATGTGCTTTTGGGTTCAACAGTCCATTCTCATGGTTCTTTACTGCAACTTTTGCAAAGTCTTCTTCGGTTGCGTCAAACTCGGATAGATATGCACGGGCCATAGATGCAAAGAGTCCTGGAAATGATGCACCAGCTTGACCTTCATAGAAAAAGTCAGAACAGTATGCAAAATAGGTCGTAGTCCACTCGGTACCAGTATGTGTGACCTTTTCGACACCAGTAACTAGCAAGCAGTCATAAAATCCAGCTGCTACATTTGCATATGCCTCTCTAAATGATACAGAACCGCTTCCACAAGCTGATTCAATCGATAGTGATGGTCTATCTGATATGCCCAAATTACTCATAAGAACAGGTCCTAGATGAACTTGCTTGTCGGCTACTCCGAATACGTTTGAGATGTAGCCTGCTTTGACGTCTTTTGGCGAGATTCCTGCACTCTCTATGGCAGATACAGATGCCATTGTTGTAATATCTACTATACTGTCGTTTAATTTACCATATTTGGTGCTACCGCCACCAAGAACACAGACTTTCTCCACAAGATCGATTGATTTTGATCCATATAAAAATCGTTTAGTATTATGTTGAACTGTACATAGATATCAGATGGCACAAGACAGACATATCATAAAGCTGACAAAGGGTAAGACTACTGCATTCAAGAGAGAGATCTTGCAGTATATGGATCCTAATGGATTCATCTCGTGGTCAGCAAAGGAGAAAAAGTATGTCATACTTGGAACGAGTACTCCAAAGAAGGGTCTTGTGACATGTCCCAACTGTAAGATTGGTGAACTGATGGTTGTGAGATCAATGAAGACTAGAAAGAGATTCATCGGTTGTTCCAACTTTTATAGTGGCTGTAATGCATCCTCGCCTCTGTTACAGAGAGCACGACTGCGAGCTACAAAGAGTCCATGTGAGATATGTAAATGGCCAATCATATTATTTCGATATTCACGAAATGAAAAATGGCAAAGACGATGTTCCAATATAAAATGCAAGACTAACAAATCTTAGTCTATCTTGTACAGACTAGATCTTCTATTCTTCAAGAGTGGTAATGCTTTACGTGTATGTATGATCTTTTTTGGATCAATTGTTACGATTCCAATCCCTTGTCGTTTCTTCATGTCGATCAGTATCTTGCCAAATGGATCTACTACCAAGCTACGACCACAATAGATATTTCCAACTTGATCAGGAGCAATTACATAACAACCGTTCTCAATCGCACGTGTCCGGGTTATTGCAAGCCAGTGCTCTTCTTTCATGTACCCCTGTACCCACGCAGACGGTACAACTAGACATTCAGAACCAGCAACAGCTAGTGTACGCGACATCTCTGGAAATCTCAAGTCATAGCATATCATAACTCCTAGTTTGCCAATAGATGTACTGACTGGTTTTGTGATGACTGAACCAGCAACCAACTTTGTAGATTCACGAAAACCTAGTGCATCGTACAGATGGATCTTGCGATATGTAGAGACCAGTCTGCCATTCTTGTCAGATATGAATACTGTATCGTATACACGATCTTTTACTGAACTCGTTTCATAAAGAGAACCGACTACTTGAATCTTGTACTGTTTAGCAGCAGAGAGAATACTCTGAACAAAGTTACCATCTAGTGGCTCTGCCATGCTAGCAAGTTGATGAGGCGTCTGTTTTGAATCTGTATAAAACATCATAAACTCTGGAAACGCACACAGTACTGCGCCTTGTGCAGCTGCTTTTGAGATATAATTAATGATTCGTTTGAGATTTACAGTCTTGTCACGATGAGCTTTAAATTGAACTAGACCTACTTTCATGATATCTGTAAAGATACTAGAAATAAAAAGATTAGAGTTGAGATTATTGTGCAAAGAACCAATTCTTTTTTGGATTGTCTTGAAACACAACGATTACATGACTCTCTTTTGTCTTGAGAATCTCTACTGCAGCCTCTGTTATGGCTTTAGCATATTGACTCTTTTGCTCCTGTGTTCTACCAGGATACATCGACACTGTAATCAGTGGCATCAAACTAGCTATATCTCAATGCCAAATGTATCTTTCTAGTAAAGAGTAATTGAAAGCAGGACGTACAGTATAGACAACATGATACTTTTTGCATGAAAGTGATTTGATTACTGTCGAGAGGTCAATCAGATCTTTGCTAGTTTAAAATTTCTCATCTATCCGATCGTGTCTAACAGAACCAATCAAACACAACACTTAAAGTTATTATATCATACACACAACTTGTCATGGGCGAATGGAGACCTGGAAATACTATTATGAAGATTCCATTAAAAGATCATACATTAGAGATTACTGGTAAAGATATCCAAGTCTACAACTCTGAAAGAATTTTGTTGATTGTTCGGATGAGAGATATTAAAGCAATCACCCCAAGAGAAGAAAATAGTATTTGTATATATTATGATAAAATAGGGTGTCATCCATTCAGACCAGATAGAAAAATATATGAACTCGATAAATCTCAACCCTCGTCATTGCAAGTTTGTCGTCAGATTCTTAATAAACTTGCAAATATAGGACTAGTACAAAAAAATGAGAAAGGTCTGCTGTGTATAAAACATAATGAGGAGATTTTAGGGGTATTTCCTAATGTCAGAATACATAAAAATTTTGGTGTACTCTACATTACAAGTTTAAGAATTGTTCACGAAACTGATATTGGAGTATTGATGGATATGGACTATTATGATATGGTACATGTCAGAGAACAATCAGAAAATACTATTGAAATAATATGGGAGCATGACGTATCGTCTCTGAAAGATCCAATATTTTCTTCTAAAATAACTATGTCAAGCAAGTCTGATAGGAAAGTTGCATATTTAAGAATTACTCGGCATATTGCAGGAGTTGATTCGGTGAATAAGATATTTTATAAATTGGATAAAGATTTTGGTTCGTTAGATTGTGACAAAATATATGACCTAGCTCGAAATAGTGATAAAGATTTTGATAAATACATATTCATATTATCCCTGCTTTCATGTGGATATGTTTCTGATGATTTTACAGATCATGAAAAAGACCTGATTCTAGCATGTAAATTATTGGAATTTGACGAAAAACTTGTCATGACTATGACCAACGAAGAAGTTCGACAGCGTAACTTTTCTACAAGATATGAGTATTTTTCAGATCGTATAGTAAAGGAATTTGATCTAGATGAAGATAACATATTAGACTATGTTGAACGCTGTCTAAAATCAGATCAAACTCCAGATCAAACGCAACGAGATATCCAGAGCAGACATTCAGAGATGATGAATGCAATAAGATTGACTAACAAGATATATGCTGAGTCTCTACGATACTATGACAAACGAGTTATGATTTTATACAAAGAGTGGTGTAAAAGTAATCCTCTACAAAACTTTACAGACGAGTACGGCAATGAGTGGGTCAATTATCTTTTAAATAAATTAGATACACCTAAAGGACATCATCCCATTGGTGATTATTATCCTAGTTATCATAATCTAAAATCTATGTTAGAGATTAGAGACAAAAGCCGTTATACACTTACAAACTTTTCAGCTCCAGATCATATAGAACCGAGAGATATCTACAACAACTGTTGGTATGACAAGCAACATGAAATGTGGTATGTCCAAGATAGTGACTTGGGTTATATTTTACAGAATATTGCAGACTCTAATCCAGATCGCTCAGAGGCGATGGTTGGTAGACGTGTATGGGGTTTTAAAAAAGACCGTGTGAATATGTTTTGTGGGTTTCCTAGCGTATTACAAGAGTCCATCTATAAAGAAAAAGCAATCACAATTACATCTAGTAGAGTCACAGGTCAGACAATGCGTAGATTGTTTTCTGACACTCTCAATTATATACTACCGATACTACGAGATTCGGATATCATTCCAGAGATGGAGATCAAATATGGGAGCATGTTCTATAAAACCAGTGAGTTAAAATATATCATTAATCCTTTGGGTGACTATGACATACTTACACCACAGATGGCAAAGTTTAAGAATAAACGATACGACTTTGCAGATATTCCGTTAAATGAGAGAGTTAGAAGGGCACTATTTGTTTTAGAGACAGGTCTCAGATTTAATCCTCATGCCCCTTTGGAACCATCTACAATAAAGGTTCCAAATCCATATCCAAATACGTTCTATGATGAACGTTTTGAATACGTATAATCGTGGATAGAAACGAGTTTACATTTGTTAATGATTTTCTATTATACTTGGCGATTTACAACCACGACTATTGGTGAATTAGAAATCTATTGATCAATAACATTCTTGATCGATAAATGTGACGTGAATTTATTTTTGTCCACGACTATGCACAAGGATTTTTATCGCCAGATGTTTCGTCACTAGTCTCGCCATATTTTGCTCTGCTTGCCTCAATGGCTCGTTCAAATCTTATTTTCTTTCTAACATCCTCACGAATTCTCTCTAGTGGCCAGTCGGGATGCTCACGTTGAACTTGTTGCATCATTCGTACTGTCTCTTCTTGTGTATATTTTTTTGGTTGTGCGACAGAACTAGATTTTGACTTGTGAGATATAATGCCAGTACCGTCACAAATTTTACAATCAAGAGATTGTGTGCTATTTCCAAAACAGCTATAGCATGTCTGATCAGTTGATTTTCGTTCGTCATATACTGTATCGTAGATATATTCGAAAAATCGCCATGATTGATCAACCTCTTCTTTATCGGATACAAGTTGAATGTTATCTGATATGTCAACTATTACACAGTCGGTTGTTCCGTTATTCTTTGGTCCTCGCAATCCTCTACCTGCCATCTGATTATACAATACATGACTAAATGTAGGACGTGCAACAAACACACAGTCTACTTTTGGTGAATCAAATCCGGTAGTAAGTATATTGTAATTACATAAAACAGAGATCTTGCCTTGTCTAAAATCGTTTGTTATTTCATCTCTCTCTTCAGTGCTAATTTTATGATCAATCGATGCAGATTTTATTCCATATAGCGCGTCTAACACAAATGATATAAACCGTGAATGTTCAACAGAACAAGCAAAAAGGAGAATTGATTTTTTATTTTCTTTATTTATTAATGAACATATCTTGTTAATTATTCTGTGGTTTCTCTGTGGATCACTTCCAATTGCTTTAATAGTTTTTTCAGAGATATCATGAAATTGTTTAAACTGTTCTATCTCTTTGTCAGTCATATCTACTTTGTGTCTTGAATAATCAATAATATAGTGATGAGGAACTGCTAGAATTTTTTGTTTGATTAAATGGTCATATAGTTTTTTCATTTCTTTATCATTTGATGCTTCACTCGATCTAGGAGACTGTAGAATATTAATATATGATATGGCCATATTTGTACTCGTATTTTTACTATCGCTAACGTATAGTTGAATTTCATACTTGCCTGGGTCTCTGAATGAAAAGTCGATATTTGCGTCTTGACCCTTTTCATTATAAACTTCTGTGCTTGGGCTATCGTGATTATGTTTAAGAATGATAAAGTGATACTCTATAATTCTTTCATCAGTAATACTATATGATCCTTCACCATACAATCTAATCTGTTCGTTTTGGAGTCCATTCTTCTGTACAGTAAGAGAAGCATGTGGAGGAACATCAACCTCGTCTGCAAGATCTGAAAATGATGGCCAAAGTATACGATGCTTCTTTCCAAATCTATTCAATAAACTTGTTGTACTCTTTTTGTCATCATCACCCCTAAACGGAGTTGCGGTCAAGCCAAGCAGGCATGTATGGTTTTCACTAATATCCATACCTGCTCTTCTCCGAAAGTTAAATCCCAATGCTTCTAAAACTCGATTATAGCTAATATTAGATGGGACCGCATGGTGCGCTTCATCTATAATTACCATTGCGGTGTATTTTCCTAATTCTGGAAGAGAACCGTTATCACTATTTTTAGATATACTGTACAGTGATTGTATTGATGCCACTATTACACCATTTTGTTCATCAATATAGCCACCATCATCACCAGAGTGCTGATATAATATGTCACCGATATTTTTGGCTTCTTTATCATATATTGGATGTAGTCTTAGACTGGAATCTTTTTTGCCTTTGTGTCTAAACATATCTGCAAACGTATCGAATGCTTGTTGGCATAGTTCCTTTTTATCAACGATCCATAAAATGAATTTCTTATCTTCTTTACCCTTCTTGCCATCGTTTATCCAATCTATAAGTGTCTCAACAACCAACCTAGTCTTTCCTGCACCTGTCGGTAAAACAACAAGTGCTCTCGATGTATCTATAGTATAGTTTTCTAGCATATCAAGAATCTTGAGTCTAATACTAGATTGATAATCATGTAAGGGTTGCAACATCCCAATAGGACGTATAGTGTCTGGAAGGAGTTTGGCTTCATGACTTTGACTAAAGAAAATTTCTCTCGGAAGCTCGAGATGGTCATGATTCTTAGCCTTAAGATGTTCAATGATCGTTTTGCAAAAGCTTTTGTATTCTTTATTAATAGTGAACTCTTTAACAAGATCACATAGATTATTTGATACAATTCGCTGTTGTGCAGTGATACACTCTTTATCAGAACAATATAACGGTTTTTTAAGCCCTAGCTTTTGAGAAAAAATGGGCTGATCCTTATTCCACTTGCTATTACATTTTTTACATGATCCAGCAGACTCTGAATTGATATTACTAATTAAACAAGATAAAAATATATCCTTGAATGAACTATCTATTTCAATCTGTTTTTTTATGATCAAGCACAAAAAGCTTGTTCGAGTATGCTTGTTAGTGTTTACAAGAAAATTTTTACCAACATAATCAAAAAGAATTTCTGCAAAAGATTTTCTTTCTGCATGACTTTCCTTCTCATAATTTTGTAGTTGACCATAAATAGAATCAGAGAAACGTTTATCTGCAATACTTGGAATTATATCTTTTCTAATCTCATCATCTGTCCACCAATCATTAAAAATAGATATTATCTTATCTTTGGGAGGGATTTCTGGCGGCAGATCAAAAAAATCGGTCATAAATAGCCTAAATGTGTATCGTTATTAAAAGTTTGTAACTTTTGTTTATATACGTTGACTTGATTACTTGAATTTAATATCTAGTACAATATGATATTCTCAAGGAAATCATAACTCTTTTAGTACATCTCTAAAAAACCCATCATTAGGATCTCGAAGCATCCATCTATCTAATAGATTGTTAAAGTTTTGACAGCTAGTCTCTGAAATTATCGTACATGCATAACATGCAGAACCAGAATATTTCATATCTAGAGCAAGATTCTTCCGAAGTTCTACAGGATCTCTTTCGCCACACAAGGGATCGCCCGAACAAACATCAGAGCGTCTTATGGTATTTTTGACAATCATCTCAAAATTCTTTACATTACCCAATCTAACTAGCCCACCCAAACTTCCTCCTGACGAAGCACTCGATGTATAAACAAGTATTCCATTTCGATTTTGTGGATCGGCTGTAGAATATATTCTCTCTTTAAGCGATGCTTCATGATATCCTGAATGATTGGCAATTTCACGTATAAGCAAATGTGCAAATGTATGAAGAAATATGTAACGTGGAGAATTGAACATTTTTTTAATAATCTCTTTCTCAATATGTTTGTGTTTATCTGCATGTTCTGCATAGCTGTCTAGTAGTACATCATATCTTTCACAAACTTTTGGTCTTTGCTCCCATATTGAAAGTATGTCTTCATCAAAACTGAAAAAGATTCCTTCGCCTTTTGTTTCAATAGCAGGCAACCAATCAATAGAAGATTTGTTTCGAGAATTAAACATGTCGCTTGAGCTAATTGGTCTGAATGCAGATTTTCTATTTAGTTGTTCTTCAGTGGCAAACGGATCTGGAGAAATACCTCTAGTGAACCCTCGTAACACATTAATTGCGATCAATCTATGAAATTTCATTAAAGATTTTACATGATATTTTTCTAGTAATGACTTTTGTATGTCTAATGGTTCTATAGTCACGAACATAATTATTTTCCGGTTCGTTTTTGCCAAATGATGTGATTTCTTTCAACATCCTCGTTGAAATCACATTGATCATAAAACATACGAGGCAATAACAACAAAAAATCACTGATTATTAGTTCATGGTTGGAAATAAACAAAGATGATTAGTGACCAAAATTTAAAATGTCCAATGGCGCACAAAAAATTTAAATTTTTGTTAATGTTGGTATTGAACAATAATAATTAACTAATTGATCATGTTTAGTTGACTATACATGTTTATTTGTTACTATCTTTTATGATATGTAATGAATCAAGTATGTGAGGATATGGTTAGCTACATCAAACACATGCCAAATCATAACGTACACAAAAGAATTATTGTTGTACTAACGGTACTAAATTTTAGTTACACACAAGTAAATGTTGCAGAGATAGCAGGAATTACGCCTCGCACCGTATTTAATTGGATTACACGGTATCAGAAAGAAGGAATTGAGGGACTCAAAGACAAGTCAGGTCGAGGAAGGAAACCAAAAGTATCTAACCGAATGTTTGAGTACATACTGGGACTCGACAGCACCACAACAGTACAAAGAATTTTAGAGTTGGTTTTCAATATAACAAAAGTACGATATCATCCCAGCACGATACGACGCAGAATGAGAGAGCTAAGACGCTCTGCAAAGAGCTATGTCCAAGTAAATTTCACTAATCGAGCCAGTGATGAGATGATAAAAAAATTCCAAAGAGCCAACATATCTTGGATTTCACGTCTAAACAACATGGGATTTCTAGTGATGGCAGTAGATGAGATGCACATCAACACCCACACAAAACGTCGTGTAAAAAGTTGGTCAAGGATAGGTGAAAAGATACGCATGCTAGCAGTAGCAGGAAAAGCTGAGAGAATAACAATATTTGGAGGAATCAGCACTAACGGAAAAATATGTCATACAATACGTCATTCAGCAAATTCTAAAGACTTTATAGCATTTATGAAGATCATACGAAAGATGCGTCCCATGATAGAACCAATAATACTCATCCTTGACGGTGCATCATGTCACACTAGTCAAATAAGTAGACGATTTGCAAAAGAAAATAACATAAAGTTAGTGCAATTACCAGCTGCTGTTCCTGAACTCAATGCATCAGAAGCACTCTGGAAACAGTTTAGACAATATACTCCAGTCAACAAAGTCTTTAAAACACTACGATCTCTAGAGAAACATGCAGATGAAACTATGAAAATCATGAAATGTAACGCAAATGTCATGGGTTGTCTTAAGAGAAAGATAATTACGCCAAAAATATAGCTTGAAATTACAAAAATCATTGTGTCGTGCAAGAATAAATCATGCAGACGACCATAAAATTTTGATTGTTTTGTGTATTGGCGTGAATATCTTTACAACAAATCAAAATTTATCTGACTTTTTTCGTATTTTATGATAATCGTTGTGATTTGAGCTACACGATTAACAAAAGGCAACACGATTGCTTAACAACGAACCGGAAAATAATTATGTTCGTGACTATATATCTATTCTAAGATCATGTTGCGGTCCTAATTTTTTACGTTCTGAAACTCTAATAAAATCATCAAACTCTTGTTCTAGTGCTTTTTCCATTATAGATACATCATCATTAAGAACAACAAATTTTGATTCTAGTGTCTCTTTTATCTCTGATTCTTCACACTCTTTCAAAATTTCTTTGAAATCGTCTTTGTAAAAATCAAATATGGTGTCAGTTGTTCTATTACTCTCATAATCATCTCGAATCCTTTTACGTAATCGTCCTTCGTCTCTATCTAATAATTCATCAATTGGATTAATCCACTTTGGGATTAATAGAGCAGTTGTATTAACTGGATAATAAATCGCAGTAGAATTGACTTGTATTCCATACACATCTTCATTACATTTTTCACTATCCTTACTTAGCCATGGCTGGTTTCCATAACAAGTATTAAAATTAAATCTTTGAAATATTTTTTTAGAAGTTGCATTTCGCATTGATCTCTCTGATCCGCAATGGAGGCATTTTACTTTATAATTAAACCAGTTGATTCCCGTACCAGATTTGAGAAATACTAATTTTGGTTCTTCGTTGGACTTTTTAGTGCATTTTGCTATATTTCCATCTAGATTTTCTGGAAAATGTGCCCACATCTCCCAAGGAAATTCAGATATGTGCCCATTATCACATATTTGTACAAAATATGCATGAAGTAATGAGAGGTTTGAATCGTGACAATCAACACAAGCAAATCCTTTGTAACTAGATGCAACTAGTGGGTGCTTTTGTAATCGATGACAACGTTGACATAATTTCCATTGTGGAAAGGATATACAAGGTACATGAGATGTGTCATCAGATGATAACATTTGAAAGAAACCCTTTTTGAGTTGTTGAGATAAATATGGATGTGAGACTTCTCTCATGTGTTTTCTCTCTTCAGTATTTTTTGGCCAAAACTCTAATCCAAGTATCATCACAGTATCATTTTGAAGATTCACTAGGGAACCGGGTCCGAATGTAGTTATGAGCTGACTAAGTCTAAGTGTTCCTGCGTTGACCATTTTTATCTTCCATAGGGCTTTTGATAATATAAAGTGATTTCTGATTCGGCATCTCTCAAAGATTCCATAACAGTAAAAGCATTTTCATCATAAGTATCTCTAGAAGAGTTTATCAAATATAGATCATTTATTTTACTCTTTTGGTATGGGTTTTTACTATACTTTAATGTCCTTTTATTTTCTTCTGCATTCTTGATGAGATCTTGCCATTTTTTAATTATATAATCAATATCGATTTTGGTTTGTTCCAATTCTTCAGGATCAATATCTTTCACTCGGTTTAAGATTTGCTCTTTTATTTTTTCAGTAAGATTTAGTACTCTAGGAATATTGGTGCTAAATCCTGTAGGATCAGTCGATAGAATATTATCTTGTAGTCTTACTAGTGCAAGAAATATTCCATTGAGTCCTCTATCTCGAGATCTTCCAGAATATGGAGTGAGTGAGCTAGGTTCGATCAATTTATGAAATTCTGTGTGAAAATGAATAAAATTTTCAAAATATGATAAATCGCGTGGGTTAAGATATGTATAATTTGTTACAACGATCCCAGGATTATTGCGACCTATTCTTCCCGATGCTTGAATATATTCTGATGTATTCTTTGGTTGGCCATTGATTACTAATAAATTAAGTCTGTCAACGTCTACACCAACAGAGAGCATATTAGTACAAAGCAATGCATCTAGAACTCGATCGCTTCCAAGCTTTGTTTCTACTGATTGTAAAATTTTAGGAATCTCTGTAGCTAAAACTCTTCCTGTTAATTCTTCTTTTTGTAATATTTCTGAAGCAACTTTTTTAGCATTATTCTCTCTTTGAAAAATCTTCTCTGAGTCAATTATAGAATTAATGTAGTGGGGGAGTGTGTCATCATACATACGAACTGATGCTCCTAGATTTTTAATTGTGTTATAATAGTTAACAAGTGTATAATAAGGATCCAAATCATCATCAGAAAAATCGAATTTCTCGTTGTTAAAATAAAATGAATTTTTGTTTTCTCGGATATGTCGAATTTTTCTTGTTATAGATGCAGCTATTCGAATACCAACATTATACCTACTAGTCGTAGTAGAACATACGCCAATGTGTAACTTGCCGGGATTTTCTTCGCTTAGTGGTAAAGATTTCGCAAAAAACGATTCTCCAAATTCAAATCCTTGTGGTGGAAAGATCTTTGTTGATTCTAAATTAAATAAATCTTTTATTTGTTCACTAGATTTTTTCATAGTAGCCGTAGCTGTAGATGCAATGATTTTAGGTCTAATTTCTTTATATGTAGACAATAGATCTATAGTGGTTTCATATAGACCAGTTATTGTTCCTAATGGACCTACAATTAGATGTAACTCGTCTTGAATTATTAGTTCTGGAGGAGATAGTTGCCTAGAAACATTGCCAAGGATTGTTCTTGTTTGTCCATCTTTGAATTTGTGTTCTTTATGGTGTGAACATATTTCATTTTTCACATTTTTCATATTTTTTGGCCTATATCCATGTTTACGACAGAATTGAGATACATTTCCAAATAATACTGAATAACGCGGGTTCCAAGAAAGCTGTGCAAATTTATCTACAGTCGAGATAAGTAGTGATGGTCGTAAATGTATTATATCTTCATCTATAAATACAACAGGAAGAACTCTGTCGGGATCATTTGGTTTACCAAAAAAGCATTTTTCATTGCATCTGATTTGGATTCTTCTCGGTCTTAATTTACTTGAAGATTCATATGCATTTTCAAATTCATATGAACGTGCATCTAATCTTCGTCCACACCAGGGGCAATTTAGTAATTGCATGGGATCACCCTCTTCAATCAGCATGTTTGGATTATGTTGTCTCGATTTTATTTTAGATCTAGCGTCTGCAAAAGCGTTCGGAGTAGTTTTAACTCCAGCCCAGAGACCCACGAGGAATGGCTCGTCACCAAATTTTACGCTGTTTTTGCCTTTCATTCTTACATATTCACATGCACATAGAAGTGTCGCCGCTCGTTGAAACTGTTGTAGTGTTAGTAGACGATATGTATATCGCATAATAACGGATACACCATATCGATCTAACTCTTCATCAAACGATTTAGGATCTTTTCCTTTTAATCGCCTATATGCAAGTGTAAATGCGATAACACCGTAATACGCTTCAGTTTTACCACCACCAGTTGGAAACCATAATAGATCTACTGTTTTATGATCTTTAGAGTCCTTGTCAGTAATAGATTCAATATTTAGTAATAAAAACGCAATTTGAAACAATCTCCATTCCGGATTGATCTCTGCATCATTTGGATGATCTTCAGTAATCTTTTCGCCATTCTCGATCTTGTCTCGGTTTTGTTTTACCCATTTTGAATGAAGAATGTTTTGATACATCACTTCATTTGTAAATCTAAAGGCTTCACCTACTAATGGTTCATTCGAAATTTTGTGTATTCCATTACGAATACGTGTAAGAGCATCATTACAATTGTCAATATTTTGTTTTGGTATATTTTCACTACCAGTTATGAAGTCTCTTTCAATTGTACTGTCTGAAGTTTGTTCCCATTCTTGTAATTTATCTTTTAGACTTTTAATCCATTCTCCATATTCTTCTACAATTGGTGATAAAATATTTTGAAATTCGTTAAAATTTGTGACTTTTGAAAGTACTTGCATGTTTAATGATTTTTTGACTTTAACTGATGGATCTATTGGTTTGATTTCTGGAATTTTGTAGTGTGGAATGAATGTAGTTTGAATCCAATCAGTTCTATCTTCTTCTTCGTTTATGTTCCATTCCACAGAACAGTTTTTACCGTGTGCAAAATATTTCTCGTTTCGAAATAAAAACATCATTGCCTTATCTGTTTCATCATTTATTGTTTGTTTAATTCTAGAAATATTAAGAAATATTTTATCATTATTTGATGATTCTATTCGTATTTTTGGTTGAAAAACACAATCGCTATCATGAACTCTCCCACCTCTTGTTAAAGATTCATTTGTTAGAAAAACATTTAGTGTCAAATAGTTATCTTTATTTTTTTTACTTACATTATATTTTAGAAAAATTTTTTTATTGTCCTGTAATTGTATTTCATTTCTAGATAGTTTTAAATCAATTTCAATTGGATCTAAATCATAATCTACCCTCTTCCAATCTTGTTTATTTATTTTAGATTTTGTCTTTGTTTTAATATTGTCTGGGAGTTTAGATTCTTCTTGTACATATATACCATATGAAACCTTTGCTAGTATAGATTGTTGATCTATTGGAATATGACAGGTTATCCCTAATGAGCTTGGTTTGGTACCTATATTGACTCGCATCTCATCTTCATTATCAGATTCCTCCGAATCTTGTAACTGAATGGAATTTTGTTGTATGTGTTCATCTTCATTAGCTTCATCATCCACTTCTAAATTTTGTTGAGTAGAGTTTTGTTGTACATGTTCATCCTCAACCGAGTTTGTCTGAATCGGGTACAAAACTCCACTCCAGTATCGATTTTTAGGATTGTCATCGAATGAAAACGATTCATCTGTCTCATGTGGACCTACTAGTTCTTTTTCAAGCTCGTCTAGAATAACATCTCGAATTATACTACCTTTATTCATTTAGAAGGTTATTGACACTGCTTGATAATAAACTTGTACTTGGTAGATATCACACTAGCACAATAAACGATTCAAGGTATATGAACAACGAGTTGGTCAAGTATTGACTCTAGATCATGCGAACAAATATTCTCCGCCAGCCAACTGTGACAGATTACTCGTAATATGGTCTATAGCCATACCTAGTTCCATACGTAAATTCAGATTCATGTGTCTTTTTGTAGAAATATCCTGTAGCCACCCCAATTACAAATCCACCTATATGAGCCAGATATGCAACTCCGCCAGCACCAAAACCAAAGCTACCTATGAACAGAGGAAGAAGATTCTGAAATATGAGCCAGAATGGTAGAAACCATTTTGCCTGAATATGCATCATCCTCCAAAAGAATCCCAACATCATGAATGTCAGTATCCTAGCACGTGGAAATATGATCAAATATGCGCCAAGTACACCAGAGATTGCTCCTGATGCGCCAACAGCCGGTGTCGTACTAGATGGATCTGCATAAATGTGTGCCAAACTTGCCACTATGCCCCACATAAGATATATGCCTAGATACTTGAAGCGTCCAAACTTTTGTTCAATGTTGTCACCAAAGATCCATAGAAAGAGCAGATTACCACCAATATGTAATATTCCTCCGTGCATAAACATCGAGCTCAATAATGGAAGATATTGAATATCAGGACATGATAGTGTGAGTTGACCAAACGATAATGGTAATTGAGTTACACTAGGTTCTGTTATACAGTATGGTACTGCTCCCCACGTATAGTACATGTTTACTGTATTGACACGTATTTGGTTTCCTTCTACCATTGCAAAGTCTAGAAACTGACCACCTGTCATAAATATCTGAATCACAAATACGATCAGATTTACAGCGATGAGAGCATATGTCATTTTAGGTTTAAAGCCTGTTGGTGATGGATTCTCATCTCGTAGCGGAAACATAGGTTGTGTTGTAGAGTACAAAAATCGTATAATAAGATTAGTGATATTCAAACTATGGATAAACGATACCTCAGATAGATGTTCTTGTTTTTGATAACATTGATGTATATTTTGTTAAAGATGTACAATATCAGATCGTCAATCATGGATAAGAAGAGATCTCTAACAGAACATTTGACTTGATCCAGTATATGATATCTTTTCGTAATAGTTGGAATACAAGAGGACAGACAAGGATTGATAATATTGAAATTAAGAGATAGTAGCTTATTCTCTTAGATTATTGAAACGTGTACAGAGACTTGTTGTATCAAATCACAACTAGACCTTGTTCAACTAGATATGTAATGATCTCGATAAATGCTTCATCGGTTATCATATCGTTTGACCACCATCCAGCCGGTTGTGTAACCCATGATGGAATGCTCCATTCGAGTTGTGGAACTATATCACGTGTAACAGATAGTATTCGTTGCTCAAACATATAATCAATACCTTCAAGAAATTCGTTATCTGATATCTCACCATTTGCCCATGAACCGGCGCTCTCTTTTATCCATGCAGGAATACGAGATAGTTCTGGAGGAATTCCCTTGTCAAATCCAGAGATAGCAAGTACTCCTTGAGATCTGGGTTGAACGGTATATGCAACATGCCAAAAACCTAGTTCATCTCTACTTTGAATAAACTCTATTGGCTCATCATTAAATGTGACCTCAAATATCTCATCGCCAGAGATTGGAGCGAACTCAAAGTTTGCATATGTCTCAAATGGATAGCTGTTATATCCACGTATACTCATTACCGTTCCCGTATCATCAAAGGTTGCGTTATAGAACCAAGAACCCGAATCGTATCTAAAGCTGTACTTTTGACCCTCCTTTTTTGTAGTTATAGGTACAACTGTAGTATCGGTAGGAGCAAAACAACTATAGTACAAGATCGGCTCAGTTATAGAGGGATCTGGATACATTGTAAAGTTGACTATCTCGCCTGGTCTTATCTCAGGTATAAACTCGATATTTTGAGTTACATCCAATATATCATCATGCCCATGAACTATTGCAAAGATCTTGGGATTGTGTATAGTTTGGTCTCCAGTATTTTGAATCCTACCAGTAAGATGACCGTCCTTGTGTGTAATGAGTGTCTGATCGTATAGTACTTGGAGTGGGATCGTATCTTGCGCGGCATATTGAAACGATACGTCAGCTGGAACCAAGACAGGGCGTGTACTTTGAACGTCTGGAAACTTTAGTTTGAATGGAATCTCGCTGTATGGCCCCAAAGGAACATGCTGTATAGTTTGAGCTAGTCTTGTATTATGATCAATTACAGATACGGTTATGGTTGGAAGTATGCCATGATCTAGATTGTTTTTGATATTTCCAATTACAGTATAGACTCCGTTAGAGTCATAGTATCCAATATACTCGCCTGTAGGAACATAGACCTCTGAATGGGCAACCGGTACAAATAAGACAAAGAGTACACTAGAGAGAATTAATAATATCTTCGAATCCGGCAGAAGACTTTGCAAGTAGACTTGGGCGATACTCTTCAACTAATCTACTAACCAGATCACGTGATTTAATATAATATCGCTTTTTAAACTCTATTCGTTTAATGTATACGAGTTCATCAGATACCAGTTGTGTGAGATAGAACGATACGGTAGATTGAGATTTTTTGGCTTTTTGTACAAGTTGAGAGAACTCTTGACCATCCTCATACATTAATGCGAACAATATTACACGGGGAGTCTCTTTGCGTAATGCCTTGATCGCAACCGACTCTTCTTCAGTTATATCTGGCACGTAAAAACGAATCTGTCTTGGACCGCGAACCGCCTTGATCATGTTGCGTTGTTCCAGTTTAGTAAGATGATGATCCAGTACGCCATTTTTGAGTCCAGTGTGGCGCATCAGTTCTCGGAACTGAATTCCTGGATTCTTTTCGATGATATCCTTGAGTAATGACGCCCTAGTCATTTCTAAAGACCCCCAATGCCAACACTCCTAGCGTTGTAAATGTCAATAGATGACCTATCTCCGATAATGGAACTACATCTAGGTCGTATACAGTAGGCCATGTAACGTCAACCAACATTACCACCTCGGCCCCAATAAAAGTAGCAAATGCAATCATACTTAAAAGAAGACGTTTGGTCCTCAGACGATTATACGCAAGTATAGACAAGAGTGTGATGAATACTGCAAGTGTTATTCCGCCCACATGTAAAAAGATATGCGCTATATGAAAGCCGTGCAACAGATGTGGTATTATAATAGGAATGGCCAAGATTGACACGACGCCGACGAGTACCATCGAGAATAGAGTTGACTTTCTCTCAAGTATAGTCTCTGCTCTAAACAACAGTACAATTACACATCTAGAACGTTTAAGATATGTGGTTCAAACTTGGAATGCTTATATGCTAATTATACCGTTTTCGAGTAGAAACGTTATACTTTGAAGAAATGTAGCATCATCGATCTTCTCTTGTGCCCACCATAGAGCGTTTGTTCGTATCCATGGTGGTATATCACCCGCATAATCAGTTGTATCAGATGGTACATTCAGTACAATTACATTATCTTGTATCAGATATTGAATCGCTGCAAGAAATGTAGCATCATCGATCTTCTCTTGTGCCCACCATAGAGCGCTCTGTTTTATCCAAGATGGAATCATAGTTGTGCGATCAAATATGACTGGAATTGTAGTTGTTGCAAGCGGATTGCCATCAATATTCTTAAAGGTTAGATTCACGACGCCAGAGATATTGTCAGGTATGACAAATGATGCAGTGGTGTGTTCTTGACGCGAGTTTGTACTGGTACCACTCTGCGTGTATATTGTTGTGCTGTCCTGAGTAACATCTAGTGTATAGTCTGTAGCAACTGGTCTACCTTTGAGAAATACATCGGTTATGTCAAAAGACAAGACTGCTTTAGAGTTGTGGCGTAGATCTTGTGGTTCCCAAGAGAGGAGAATTCGAAATTGACCGTTCTCAGTAACCGAACTTAGATGTGGATAGTTACGGTCTGGTGTGATAACAAAACTCATGTCGTCACTCTTTGTGCCGTTCTCCAAAACTCGTAACAACTCTTTCTGGTATATGGTAAAGTGAACAGTTCTAGGATCAGTGAAAAAGTCATCCACTGCGACTACATTCTCAGAGAGTTGTAGATCATTTACATACATTATAAATCCCGATGAGAGCATGTCGCCGAATGATGTTGGTGTTGAAAACTCGATATGGACAACATCTGTTCTATCTATGTTAGATTCAGTCAACTCGAATGGCATTGTAAATTCGATTCGTTTGTCATCTGCGTTGTAATCAAAGTTTGAGAGCTCGTCATAGTATGTAACTAGATCTATGTATTGGTCTCCAAAGTTAGGATCGTCTATGGTGTGACGTGTACTCTGTGCAATAGATATCCCAGAATTGAATATGAGAGGATCGTCTAGTATATCGTAACTATTTGCCGTAGTAATCTTAACATCAAACTTGTATAGGCCACCTTTGGCGAGATCTGTACCTCGTATATCAAATGTCTTCGCTTCGAGACCAAATAGAGAGCCAAATAGATCGCGTTCACGTTCAGTTATAGATATAGAGTCGACACTCTCAGAGATGAAGTTAAAGGTTATAGAACCACTGTCTGCTTTAAACTCTCTCTCAAAGAGAAACTCGTCTCCACGTTCTGAACGAATCTCAAAGGTTACATCTCGAAGAGTTACCTTTGAGTCAAAATCGATCAGAGATATTGTAAACTGTTGTGTATCATTTGTGGTCGATGAGTTTATCTCGAGGGTTACAGTCTTGCCATCTAGTTCGGCATTGATCGCTTCGCTACCAATTCCATGACCATGTACAGTTCCAAACGTGATAGATACTATTACAAGTAAAAAGAGTGTCTTCAATCTAGGTCCACTTGTTGGGATCTTTCTTCCAGATCATTTTACCGTCGATCGTTACCGAATCGTTCTCTTCAAAGATTGTATGCCATTTGCCGTTACTTGGAAAGATTCGATCCATCTCTTCAACTCGTTTATCTGTAGGAGGCCTGTTCATAAGAGCGCCCCATTTCATATTTGGAATCCTTGGCAATATATCATTAATATCTCGCATATCTATCATACACCAAATTTATTTAAAACCTTATGATTGTATCGAGATTATTCCCTGTGAGATTAGAAACTGTATAGCAGAGATGAATGTAGCATCATTTACGTCTCCGTTGACCCAATACTCTGCGGTATTCTTGACCCATGTTGGTATCTCAGAGCTAGAGTCTTGACTTGTTGTAGTTGTGGGTACTCGGATTATCTCCTCTTCAATTAGAAACTGTATAGCAGAGATGAATGTAGCATCATTTACGTCTCCGTTGACCCAATACTCTGCGGTATTCTTGACCCATGTTGGTATTGCGGTATTGGTAGGCGTTGTGGTCACAGACGGTACGTCTGGTTCAGGTACAGTGATTGTTCCAGACTGTGTTCCTGGACCTATCTCAACTAGACCAGAGCCTATTCCTGCATGTGTCTGATCATAGTCGAGTCCTGTTCCATATATCCAAACATCGATTCGTGTCATACCTTGATCTGGAATGTAGATGTTTTGTACGTCGACACCTTCGGTAGATAGAATACCCTTGTTTTGTACGTCGTTGCCTATATTTGTGAGTAGAATGTTCTCAGAGCTGTCGATGATTCTGTATCCATATCTGACATCTTTTAACAGTTGATCATCAGAGTTCATCAATGCAAACTCGAATGGAATCTCTTGTTCTGCACCGAGTGCACTATCCCACGATAATCGTACTTTGGATGGAACCTCGTTTTCATAGGTTTCGAGATCAACTAGATAAAACTCGATCATACTCTTTGATGGTTTGTCTAGAGGAACCATCTTCAAGTTCATAATACCGCTATTAACGTTTGTAGGACCCAACAACTCGTTGATGCGTTTGAGTTCAGAGTTTGTGACCAAGAAATGAATGATGTTCTGATCTGTGTATGTATATGGATCATTGAGTAGTGCGCGGTGACCAAGTTCGATTCCATTAACATATCCTTTAAACTGTGTACCTTCAGCATATGGAAGGAAAGACTTTGGTACTCGAACCTCTTCGTGTACAACTTGAACAGTATCTACATAGGATGGTGTCCAATCAAACGGCATGTTAAATGATATTGCATTTGTAGTCTGATCAAACTCAAAGTTGTCAACTTCGTCATAGTAAGTCTTTACAAGTACAGGAACCTCTTCGGCGTTTGCAGTCTGGATCATAAAGTCTTGTTCTTGTGCTACACTGACAAATGTCTCATAGCTGAGTGTGTTAGCAACCTGACTTCGAGGACTAGTAGCACCTTCGATATCAATTCGAATGTTGTATAGTCCACCTTTCTCCAAGATTGGACCAGTAATTGTAGGTCTTGCACATGTGTCTAGATTATCATCTGTGCACTGTTCACCTTGAACTGATTTTGCTCCAGGAGCGCTGATATCTTCACTACCACCAACAACAGTACACCTCCACAACTCGGCTTTATCACAGTCAGACTTGGGTCTAATCTCTACATCAAGTCGCCCATCTTTATCGTAAAAGAGGTCACGTACTAGGAGATCTCCTGCTCGCCATACCTCTATTCTATATGTTACTTTATCAAAATCTATGTCAGTGTCGAAATCTAAAAATCTTACTTGCATGTTTATGTCATCGACATCTCCTACGGTAATGTCTGCAGGAGTAAGCTGAGTACGAACAGTTACATTCATTCCTTCAAAGCTTATTGGAGGTGCTTGATCACCACCAATGCCATGTCCAAAAGCATTCGGTACAAATAATGTAATAGTAGCAAGTGCAACTATAGATAGAATCAACCTAGAATACATTTATCAAAATTACACGTATTCCATATTTAAAGATGAATGAATAGGTACGATCGGCGCAAAGACGTACAGGTATGACTTTTATTTATCAATGGATAAAAACATGTTATGAAATTTATCTTTGTACTTGTACCATTACTTGTACCATTGTTGATGGTATCCGCATATGGAGAGCAACAGACTCTATCAACCGACAAACAAACTCTTGATGTAAGGATAACGCACGATCCGATACAAGTAGACACTCAGACTAGAATTCAAGTAGATTTTATCAATCCCAATACGCAAAGACTCCAAGAGCATATAGACTATACTGTATCTGTATCAAAGGATGGAACGAATGTCTTTGGGCCGATTCCGCTAACGCACACAACTCCTGGTACGGTAAAGATTCCAGTCGAATTTCTAAGTCAAGGAGTATACACAATGGAGATTGGTGTAGAGGGAATCTTGTTTCAACCAATACCTCCAGAGATAGTCTCATTTGATATTATAGTACAGAGTGCAGATGCGGCAGAGCCACGAGACGCAATCACGCAACCAGACGGAGGCGGATGTCTAATTGCAACAGCTACCTTTGGCTCGGAACTTGCACCACAAGTCCAGCAGCTAAGAGAGCTCCGAGATAACATCATACTAGAGACAGATTCGGGGGTTGCATTCATGAGTGGATTCAATCAAATGTACTATTCGTTTTCGCCTACAGTAGCTGATCTGATAAGGGAGAGTCCAGTATTGAAAGAGACGGTAAAGACGGGACTCGTACCAATGATAACATCACTCTCATTGTTAAATCATGTACAGATGAACAGTGAACAAGATATCATACTATATGGTGTCTCTCTAATTTTGCTAAATGTTGGTATGTATATTGGACTGCCTGTGTTTGGATTTCTAAAGTTGTACCAGTCAAAGAGACCATGGTACAAATTTGAGTGAGGTTTTTAAGTATCTACATAACATCATTGAACAATGAAGAAAGTAATCAGTTCAATCTTCGTATTATGTGCTTTAGCAGTCGGGTTATCAGCTTCGGATGCTTTTGCAGATCATGCTGAAGTGACGATTGAGCCGGTATCAGGATCTGGTACTGCAGGTTGCCAAGAGACACCAGAGGGTTGTTACAATCCAATGATAGCTACAGTCGATGTAGGTGGTAAGGTAATCTTTTTAAACACTGATGTAGTGCCTCATGTGTTTGCAGCAGGAGAACCAGGTAGAGATATAGGAATGACAGGCGAGTTTGGTGGCGAACTAGTACAACCAGGCGGTTCACAAGAATGGACTCCAACTGAAGTAGGTGAAGTATCTCACTTTTGTACAGTTCATCCATGGATGACAGGTACTATAGTAGTACAGGCAAAAGAGGGTGAAGATGTCACGAAGGGAGACGGAATGATGGGTAAGATGATGGATGACATGAACACGATGATGGCCATGGAAGACGCATCTGGAACAGGAATGCTACCTGATGGTACTATGGTCATGATCCAAGTCGACGAAGCAGGTATGGAAGAGACGACAATGATCAAGGTCATGTTCGAAAATTCAGAACATGTCAACTATGACATCATGGCAATGCAAGGAGACAGTACAGTACTAGACGATATGGACGTACACTCACACACAGGTATTGAAGAACACATGACTGCTCCACTGGAAGCTGATCTAAGCGAGATGCCACTAGACATAACCATAATGTTCAAGGGATATGGCATAGATGAGATTACAGGAGAAGCTGGTGAGGTAATGTTTACCAATGTTGTTCCAGAGTTTGGGACAATTGCAATGCTAATACTAGCAGTCGCAGTAGTCAGTGTGGTGGTAGTCACTTCAAAATCTAGGGTTATTCCAAGACTCTAAGGAATACTCTCTTATTTTCTTTTTACTAGTGATATTACAGCCAGTATTACGCCAGATGCTCCAATACCCAATCCAAAGAATGCAATATCATAGCTAGCTGTATCATCCGATCCAGATATCTTTAGTTGACCAGACTGTATTCTAGATACATCTTGTTGTAGTGCAGATACTGCATTCTTTAGTGCAGATGTGTCAGTATCTCCTTGTACACTTTGAGGTGGAAAGTCCAAGATTGCAGTAGACTCGACATCTTCGATGGGAATCTCAACATCGACTTGTACGCCTTCTAGTACACCTTGTAGTACAACGGTATATGTACCGGTCTTTGTTGGTATTATAGGAGAAAAGTAGTATCCAGGTTTTTGGTCAGAGTTGATACCGATCTGCTTGGATGCACCACCAAATGTAACTGTAGCGTCCATGCCTCTAAACGCATTTGTTATACCGGTAAATGTACCTTCATTCTCACCACGCTCTATCACTCGAAAGACTAGATCGTTCCTAATACCTACAATTGGAGGTTCTATTCCCCAACCGGCCTCTATCTCAAAAGGCTCTACCTCGACTGTAGTATGACCAAAAGATGGAGTAGTCACACCTACAACGAGCAAGAGTACTAGACCAGATATCAGTTTCACAGATATCAAAGTACTGTATAGGTTAATTATCTTTATGTGATAACTGGTACAAGAATCAAACAGCTAGATTGTTTAAATGATCAAGTATCTATCAAAAGATAAATGATAAGGATATTGTTAGTATTTGTAATATTGTGTGGAACTGTTCCACTTGTATCTGCTCACCCTTTTACAGAACAGACTATTCCCAGCTTGGCCAGTAATGCACCTGTGGGAACGACAGAGGTTATCGTATACTTTTCAGAACCAGTCGATATCAACTTTAGTGAGATCAGAGTTTTTGATCATACTGGAGATCAGATAGACAACAAGGATACTGCATATTATGAGAACGAACTGTCTCTGATCGTTACGACACCACCATTAGAGGATGGCAAGCATACTGCATCAGTCAAGGTATTATCCAAAATAGATGGACATTTGGTTCCTAGTGCATTTGTATTTGGTGTCGGGGATGTAATCATAAAAGATACATCAGTCGATGTAGATACAGAGATCATATTTCTACCTGGGGCAGTGGCAAGGTTTCCCGGACTTGTAGGTCAGACTATTGTACTAGGAGCTATAATTTCATCACTACTGATCTGGGGAATACAGAACAAGAGGACGATCATGGACGAGCTGCAAAAGGTGCAGATGCAACATTACTCTAAATTTATGACGATTACAGGTTTGGGACTGATCCTAGTGTTTGTATCAAATGTATTGATGATCGCAATCCAGACGATCCGCTTAGAGACTACGTTCTTTGATGTGATCGGTACATACTTTGGTACTGTATGGGTTGTGAGGATGGGCACAACCGTTGCGTTGCTGATCATCTGGTTTGTGTTGAATAGACAGGGTAGACTGACGATAAAGGGACAGAGCTTGATGCTCAGTATATCACTTGTCCTGATTGCTACAACGACTATAATCGGTCACGGAGCAGCAAGTGGAGAGATGGGCGCCACAATACTAGACTATGCCCACAATCTGGTTGCAGCTGTATGGATAGGAGGACTGGTATATTTGGCCATGATACTGTTACCTGCTCTGTCTCAACTAAACCGGACAAACGAGTCAAAGATGAGTCTGGTCATAATTCCGAGATTCTCGATAGCGTTTGTAATTGCAGTTGGCATAGTTATCGTTACAGGTCCAACACTCTTGTGGTTCTTGGAGAGCGATGTATCAAGGATAACAGACTCTGTCTTTGGCCAACTCATAATCTCAAAGATCGTGATTGCTGTAATCATGGTTGGATTGGGAGGGTTCTTTCAGTTCAAGTTGCAACGCGAAGGAACGCGAAACCACACACAGAACAATATTCGTAGAAAACTTCAACGAACACTAAAGATCGATGTTGCGCTAGGTATAGCACTACTCGGCATAGTTGCATTACTCACCAATGGTACGCTACCTGCAGGCGAGATTGGGCCAGCTAGTGCACAACAGATATCATATGGGTACAAGGCCATCGAGTTTACAGATGATGCCAAGTTTGATATCGAGTTAGTACCATTTACCAGCGGCATAAACACGATAACAGTAAGTGTAAGTGACTTGAACGGGAATGGACTGTACGATTTGGATCAGGTAAAGGTAAAGGTATCCAACCCTTCAAAGAACATAGTAGCGATCGAGATTCCTATGACGCAGATCGTATCAGACGATACCACAAGATTTCAAGGCGATCTAACTTTTGGATTCTCTGGAGAGTGGTTGATCGAGATCGAAGCTCAACGAACAGAGAACGTCAACGAGTCAAAGATGTTAAATCTATTGGTGAAACCCAGACTCGGAGACATGCAGATGCAAGTCATCGAGTACGAGTTTCCAGAGAGAGTAGCTCCACTCAACTTGATATATGATGGACACGGATCTCTATGGATAGGCGATACAGCAGCCCCTAAACTCTGGCAGTTTACGATAGATACTGCCGAGTTTGAGTCGTATACGTTTGATGGACTAGTCATCACGTCGCTTGCTAGAGACAGTATGGGGAGAATCTGGTTTCTAGATACACAACGTAGTCAGTTGGGATATCTAGATCCAGATACACGACAAATCACAACAAAGATCATACCAAATGTGGGTCCGGTAATATCAGAGAATAGACCGATCTCGATTCAGACCGACTCGGACGACGTAATATGGGTAACTGTTACCAACAAGGACAAGATCGTAAAGTATTCACCAAAAGATGATACGTTTGACGAGTTTGATCTAAAACGAGGATCACTTCCGTTTGCACTAGATATCGACGATGAACAACGAGTATGGTATACGGCAACCGGTACAGGCGATATAGGATATATCGACAGAGATGGGCAGATTGTTACGTTTGCAGCTGATCCTCCATTACAAGGACCAGAGTCGTTACTGTTTGATGATGATGGTACCGTATGGATAGGCGAGCACACTGGTTCAGGAATTGCGAGGTTTGATCCTATACTAGAGACGTTCAAGCGAGTTCCCGTTCTAGATCCCAATGCATTGCCGTTTGGAATGACATTCGATCGGTATGGAAACATCTGGTTTGCAGAACATACGGTGGATAAACTTGGTGTGTATGACCCAGACAATAACGAGATGATCGAAGTTCCCATACCAACCAATACATCATTTGTACAGTTTATGACATCAGATGATAATGGAGATGTCTGGTTTGCAGTACAGCGTGGAAACAAGATTGGAACCGTAAAGATTACAGAGAGTCTAGTTGCAGTACAGCCACAAGTGGAATCTACCAAACTTCGATATGTCGAGGTCGTTACACCATTTGTCACATTAGGAATAGTAGCAACTGCATTATTCTATGTCAAAGCAGTTAACGACAAACGAAGACTAAATGAACTCATAGAGTCCTAAGTGCTATACAACGATCTCTTCGATTTACACGTACTATGTTTTACAAGACTTTTTTTCTAAAAGTGTTTCCAAAGTCTCGGTACTTTTTCTATAAAATTCCACCTCAATGTAAATCAAAGAGAACCTTGTCCAATAGTATTGAAATTACTAGTTTAGAATTTACTACATTTATCTAACTTGAATGAGATAAATTTACAGTCGTACTTTTCGGCGTATTACATAAAAATCATTTAAATTCTGGTGTAGGCACGTAATTGTAGTGGCAACAAGAAAATTAGACCGGAGAGAGATATTGGAAATTATATCACAAAGGCAAAATGGTACCAAGTTATCTGTAATAGCAACTCAATTTAGCGTCACTCCACAAAGAGTATGTCAAATATATTCACACTATCTCGAGACTGGTTCCGCACCAACTCTAAAGAAGACTGGACGACCAAGCAAAGAGCCTACAAAAAAAGAGATTCGATTGGTAAAGAAAGCATACAATCGTAAACCTCAAGGCATGGTCTATCTTGCAAGGCGTATGCGTAATTCTAATATACATATAAGCTATAATACAGTACGAAAAATAATGATCGCCGAAGGCTTTGTAACTCCAGCACCTGGAAGGAGAAAACGTCGCAGTTAGGTTCGTTTTGAGAGGAGATACTCTAACGCCATGTGGCATGTAGGCTGACACATAATATCTGACTCAAGATGGAACTCTACCTGATTTGCTACATAGACGATGCTTCTAGATGCATCACGGGTTTTGGGTCTTTAAACATGCAACATCAGCCAACGCAGTCAGTGTGTTGAGAAAAGCTATCAAAAAGTTTGGCGTACCGGCACAGATACTATCTGATCGTGGAATATAATTTACATCTGCTAAAAAACCAAAGAACGGGCGTAAAATTACATTATTTGAAGCAGAATTAAGCAAACGAAAAATAAAACAAATACTTGCAAGTCATCACCAGACCAATAACAAGTTGGAGAGATTCTTTGGGACATTTGAATCAGAGATTAAACATTCCAATGGTATAATGTCATACATCAATTACTAAAACAAAGACAGACTTTATTTCTCACTAGATGTCAATAATAGTGAAGTACCTTTGATTGCATTTAAAGCAAAACGTGCCAGTGCTGAAATTAGAAATAATTAACTGTGCAAACTAAAATTATGGTGAATTTCAATGATTTTTATGTAATACAGTCTTACTTTTCGTGGAATAATCCCTTCTAAGTAGACCTGTGGCCTTGGCGACCAGCGTTCCTGCTAGTAGACCCAGAGATAACAGTACAATTGTTCCTGCGGGAGCAATATTAAATATGTATGACAGTATTATTCCTACAACAACAGAAGAGACAGAATATGTAATAGATATAAGAACAGTTTGTTTGAATCCACGACCATAAATTATTGCAGTAACATTTGGTATTACAAATAATGAAGATATCAACAATACTCCTATTAGTTGAATAGAAGTAACAACTGTTATACCAGCGATGAAGATCAGCAGATAGTTGAGATATTTAACATTAATACCGCTGGCCTTTGCTTGCTCTTCGTTAAATGTAGAGTATAATAGTTGTCTACGAAATACCAACATCGTTATCAATATTATTCCTACCAGTGGCAAGACCATTAGAGCATCGTTAATGCCAACAAGCAATATACTGCCAAATAGAAAACTAAAGATATCAATTGAAAATCCACCTTGTAATCCAATTATTACAAGTCCTATTGCTATCCCCGAAGACAATAGTATAGCTACTGCCGCATCACCAGAGATGTCGAATCTCTCTCGAACTTTGGTTATGGTTAATGCACTTGCAATTGCGACTATATATGCTGCCCAAATTGGGTATATGCCAGCCATCAGACCAAATGCAATTCCACCAAATGAAGAGTGAGCCATCGCGTCACCAAATAGTGAGTACCTACGTAAAACTAGAAACATTCCAACTACAGAACATAGAACAGCAATGGCGACGCCAGACACTAGCGCGCGTTGCATAAATCCAAACGTTAGTATCTCAAAGGACATGATTAATGGTGATGCATATGAGTCTGCATCGGCGTCTCTGTATATTGTAACAGTAACTCTTTATCAGAAAAGAACTTTTCAGATCTGCCATGAAAGTACATCTTTTTATTCAAACATGCGACATGATCTGCAATCTGGTTTACAGCATCGAGATCATGTGATGACCAAATTATTGTAATATTTTGTTTTGTGTTCAATTCTTGTAGTATACTATAAAATAGATCAATACTAGATTGATCGATTCCTGTTACAGGTTCATCAAGTACGAGGATCTTTGGTTTGCGTATTAGTGCTTTTGCTATAAACACACGTTGTTGTTGCCCCGCCGAGAGCTCACCAATACGTCTATTGCTTAATTCATGAATCCATAGGTATTGTAAGATTTGATCTACGGTGTCATCATCAGTATCATGATCTAGTCCCATTTGTACAACATCCTTGACAGTTACTGGAAAGTTCTTGTCAAAGATTGGTTTCTGTGGAACGTAACCGACAGTTTTGAGATATCTCTTTGACTTGCGGATATCTGTATCAAAGAACTTGATTGTACCAGTATATTTGGTATACAGACCTAGCATTGCTGCAAATAGAGTTGATTTACCTGCACCGTTTGGACCAATTATGCCCAGAAAGTCACCCTCGTTGACTGCAAGATTTATGTTATCGAGTACGATATCATCGTATCGTACAGTTAGATTTTGAATGTCAATTAACGACATAGTGCAACCTCTAGATTTTGGAGATTTGTAGTCATTCTAGAGATATAGTCTTCGTCAGAACTTATCTCTAGTGGAGATAGTGGCAAGACTTGTCCATCCAGCTCATCGGCGATAACTTGAGATGCTCTCTCGTTATACTGTTCTTCAGCGAATATCACATCAACATCTAGACGTTTTGCCGTCGTGATTATATTTTCAAGCGTCTGTGCAGTAACCTCACCGTGTGGGTCTAATGAGGAAAGAATATTGTGATATCTCAGACCATATTCGTTTGAAAAATATGTAAAGGCATCATGAAATGCAATATAGTCATGATTACAGTTAGCTAGTGTATTACGAATGTTATCATCGAGATTGGCAAGTTTAGCATTATACTGTTCTGCTCTAGTCTGATAATACTCTCGATTTTCTGGATCTTGATCAGATAGAGCATCTGCAATGTTTTGAATTTGGATCTGGGCAAGTACTGGATTTAGCCAGATATGTGGATCTCCAGCGCTGTGATCATGTCCGTGTTCATCTTTGTGGTCATCATCATGATCATCTTCGTGTCTCTCGTCGTCGTGTTCATCATCGTGTTCGTCTCGCTCATCTTTGTGGTCATCATCGTGTTCGTCATGTCCGCCTATGATCTTGATTCCATTACTGGTATCGACTATTACTCCATTAAACTCACCCTCTTCTAGATCTTCTACCCAAGTCTCAAAACCTACCCCATTGATTACAATCACATCTGCATTCTGTAGACGCTGTACATCTTGAACGGTAGGCTCCCAGTCATGTGGTTCTGCTCCAGGAGGTATAAGAAGTGATGAATCTATCTTTGTCCCACCAACCTCATTTGTAAACTCGTAAATTGGATAAAACGATGATATAACAGTCAACTTTTCTACCGAGTCACTAGTTGATCCACTAGAGCCTATTCCAGATATTGCAATAGAACCTACTACTACGGCTACAACTATGCCCGCAATTGTTGCCCATATCATTTTATTCAATACAGCCTTTTGATATTAGTTATTAATAAATGTAAAGAATCTTAATAAAAATAACTGTTAAACTTATAAGATAATTAATAATAATACAGGTATGCCAATAGTCTCGATCTCGTTAAATGATGGGATTCTGACAGATCTGGACAATCTACAGAATACTATGGGCTTTTCAGGGAGATCTGAAGCAATAAGAGCAGGGATTAGAGCGTTTATCGCTACAGAGAAGCAGTATGGTGATATGGTTGGGAATATACATGCGATCCTCTTGGTTGTACACAACGATGCCTTTGATGATATAGTGTCTGGAATCAGACATAGTTTCGAGGATCTGATAACAACACACCTACACACCAAGATAGAACAAGAGAAGTGTATGGAACTCTTTATCGTCGATGGTGATGCCGAAAAGATATCTACGATGACTAGAGACTTTCAGACAAACAAGAATATGGATACAGTAAGACTTGTGATGATCTAGACGTATCGTCTAGTAGCTACTATGATACCAGTCAGAGATATTATCATGATTAAGATGGCTAGTCCTCCAAACTCTGGCACAACAACTATTCTAAACTCTGTATCTTGACCCGTATTACGAATATCTTCAAACTTGATCGTTGTGGGGCCTGTCTGTTCTTCTGCGAATGTAAACTTTTCAAACTGACCACCTATTTGAGCAACTCCAGAGGATCGATAGAGCTCTTGATCGTTTTGTAGAATGATAAAGGTGTAGGCAGAGTTACGTAGTGGCTCATTGGTCTTGCCATCACGAATTGTAAAGACAAAGTTTGTTGGAGTTTCAGGTTCTAGTTCTATTGGATCCCATGCTAGATTGACGGCAAAGTCTTCACTTATGGTATATGCTGTGAGTGGAAATGATATCTCTTCATTTGCCTCTAGTTTGAATAACATACTTTGAGGAAGTGGTTGATCAGAACTCTGCATATCTCTCTTTAACAGTCGTAGATGATCTTGTAGTAGAACAAAGTGTACGATTCGCTCATCGTCTTCAGTATAGTCGTCAATAACTACTGATTCCTTGAATAGTTTTATTCCGTTGACATAACCTGTATAGCTAGGAGACAGAAACTCTACAAAGTCGTTTGGGAAATGTATCTCTTCGTGGACTACAGGTATATGAGACATACGATCTTCACTCCAATCAAATGGCATCTCAAAGGTGACTTGCCTTGCTGCTGGAACATAATTTAGATCATGTATCTTGTCAAAGTAAGATTTGGTACGAAACTTGACATCGTCACCTTGAGAATCTGTTTGTATAAATGATTGAACTTCGGTGACGCTTAGATCTGCATAGTAGATATCGGACTCGATGATATTTGTAGGCTCATCTATCGTTCTGATCTCGATCTCAAATGTATATAGTCCACCAGAGTTGAGTAGCGGACCTGTAATCTCTATTGGATCAGAGTTTGTTCCATGCCATGCACCTAGGATCGAGTCTTGTGTACCATGGATCGTGATCTCGGGATCGTCTGTAGGTATTGGTGTGAGGTACAGTATACCATCTTTGGCAAAAAAGTAGTTACGAAATATCATCGTGTCGTCATGGTATAGACCTATCAGAAACGTAACATTTGGGACAGGCTCGTCAGTGTCGTCATCTGATGCGGTGATTGTGATGTATCGCTGATCTTGATCAAAGTCTAGAGGCATCTCAACCGTAATGGATAATTTGCGATCTCCTACATCAATTGAAGATATTGTATCTAGACCAAGACCGTGTCCGTATGCAGTGCCTACAGTAGTACATGCCACAAATACAAGAAAGAGATGTAGATGCATCATGTTGTTTTATCCATAAAGAGTTCTTTAACCTTATCAACTAGATTGGACATTGTCGGTGCCTCTAGTATTGGCTGTAGATCAGATGGATCTTTGGCGCCTAGAGCAGCAAGTGAGTAGACATAGTCGATGGTTGGAATCTCGGTTATCAAATAGTACTGTTCAAGTAGATGATCAAGTGCTTGTGGATCAATAGTCTGAGGTGATGATTTGATAATCTTTTGTTTCCATAGTGCTACAAGATCCTGCCATGTATCAAGTGTTATATTATCATCAATCTCTGGAAGCATCTGTACTCGTCCCTGAATGTACATCTTTGTATCTCGACCAATCTTGTTATGAAGTTCAGATATGCGTTCATGTCCTTCTAGAGTATTAGGATCATAGTCTAGAGGCCGTTTCATCGGAGGCGGTATGAGCTCGCCAATCATAAATGGATTTCGACCCATCGTCTCGATCTGTATCTGTAATCCATCTAGCCCAACATTCTCACATTTTGTAATCTTGGTAATGGTTCCTACCGCTCTGGGTGCAGTCCAGCCGTTTACAGATAATGATTGGTGATTTGCTAAACAGACTCCAAATTGTCCATCACCCAACATACAGTCATCAACCATCTGCTTGTATCTAGGCTCGAATATCCGTAATGGTAGTTCTTGTCTAGGAAAGAGAACTAGATCAAGTGGAAATATTGGAATTACTCTATTCAACACATATACTAGAATGCTTCTAGATATATTGAATTCGACTAGAGATTTACGTAATCGAGTCCAAGAGTGTTAGTTATTGTAGATGACCATATGTGTACGACGCTCATCTTGGTATGGATTGATAACTGACAACAGTTTACCTAAATGTGCCTTTTTGAAAAGACATTACAATGTTTTGCTGAGATTATTGCCTGATGGGCACCATCGGCAATTTTTGCATATGCATTTTCTAATCAAAAGTTGTAATGAAAATGAAATTTCTAGACGTGAAAGTCAATCAAGCGGATTTACTGTTTGTTGATCTAAAGCAAATTCATGATTACACAGTACTAATTGAATCATGACTTTTCTTAAGTATTGTAATATCCTCACTAAAAACACACATTTGGGTAAACTGGACATAGTCGTTGAATAAGAAAGAAGTGTTGGGGATTGTAAACGATTTTCAAGCTATTAATGGTGGTTCATTCATTGTTATAGGTATCATTGTTTTAGTTGGTATGATATTATCCGTTGATTAAAATGTTAAAAGCGTTGGATATTGCCATTGGTGTTCTCATTTTTGTTAGTATTTGTGTTGCCTGGCATAAACTCTATAAGGCTATGAAAAATAGTCTATTGTATTTGGTTATATTTACTAGATGTGAAAGATGCGGTATCTGTGGTGTCGTTGGATCAAGATTGCATTGGTATGGTAGACGATTATACTGTAAAACTTGTAAACCAAATGTGAGAAAGGTAAAACCAAAGACAAGAAAGATGAGAAAGGTAAAACCAAAACCGTCAAGAAAGATGAGAAGGAATATAGATGGGATAGTGTTTGTAGAATGGTACTACGGGCTAAATCCATAATTACTGTGATTTTAACTCCTCTATCTTTTTCTTGGCTTCATTCAGTTCAGTTGTAAGTTTCTCTATCGTGAATAAGGCTTCATTCAGTTGAGATTGAGTTTGAGTAGAGTTGGTTTCTAGTATGGTAAATCTAGACTGCAGTTCAGATAGTTCAGTTCTGACGTCTTTGCATGATTCTGCTAATTGAGTCAGATGTTCTTTAGTCTTAGTATCTGTGTTAAATGCTATTCTTAGATTCTCTTTGAATTTTTGATGTTTATTTTTCCATTCGTCTTTCTTTTCTTTGAGATTTTCTCGTTTGTCTTCTAGCGTATTTGCACGATCTATTGTTTTGCTGAGTTGAGATTCGAGATCTGATATTTTTATAGCACTTATACTATTTGATTGAGATTGATCTTTTACAATGTTATTATACATTAATTTCCAATACTCTACATCATCATTTAGATCGTTTATCATGTTAGATTTCTCATCTAGCTGTTTCCGTAGCTCATGTAATTGTTCAGCTGTACTTAGTGGTTTTAGGGTAGATGGTGGGTGTGGAGAGATATTATTTAGTTGTGAATCAATAATTTGTTGAAAGACTTCAAATGGTTGAGCTCCAGATAGTGTAACGTATCCGAGATCATCGTTTCCAATCAAAAATCCTGGTGTGCCATCAATCCCATAACTACGACCATCATTCAGATCGTTTCCAATCTCTTCAACATATCTGCCACTAAACAAACATGAATCAAATTCCTCTTGATCAAGATTGATGGTGGTCGCATACGCACTAAACAGAGCGACAGCCTCATCTACCGAAACATTACTCCATTCAGACTGTCTATCAAATATTAGATCATGCATCATCTTGAAGCTGTCTTGTTCATCGGCACACTCTGCAGCAACAGCAGCCGGGACAGCGTTGGGGTGAATGTTGTGTAGTGGAAAGTCCCTATAGACTAGTTTGACTTTGCCGCTGTCGATATACTCTTCAATTAAAAGTGGTAGTGTCTCTGCATTGAATCTAGCGCAAAATGGACATTGAAAGTCCGAGAACTCGATAATATTGATAGGCGCGTCAGGATTACCGATTATTGGATCATCATCAATAGAGATGATTCCAAGTGTGCTAGAGTTATGATCGGTTGGATTTTGATCGTCATCTTGGACGATAATTGTACCAGACATCCATGGATGAACGTAACAAAAGTAAGGCACTTCGCCTACCTCAGTTGGAGTCCATTCGAATGATTTACCTGACTGTATTAGGTTAGAATCAAATTCGTCTGTGTGTTCCTTTATTGTTCCTGACGCAAACACATGAGCAACATTATTCGTATTTGAGAAAATTACCTTGCCACCTACGTCAACCGTTGCTATCATTGGATTGTAACAACCCTCTGGTGTATCTTGACAACCTGTAGTACTAGAGCTTGGCATTGGTTCGATCGTCACTTCAGCATGATCTGCAAATGATTCAGATAAGCCTATAGATCCCATAACCGAAATTATAATGACACTTACAATAAGAAGTTTCATGGTGATTCCAATTCTTCGATCTTTTTCTTGGCTTCAGATAATTCTTGGGTAAGCTTGGTTATGGTGTGTTGTTGTTCAGTAGAGGTTGTTTCTAGAGTATTGTATCTAGATTGGAGATCGGCTAGTTCTTGTCTAAGTCTCTCTATGGTTGATTCAAGCTCAATTATTCTAGTGTCGTCTTGAGTTGGTGGAGGTATCTCTAAATCAGTTGGTGGTTTTAGGTTGATAGATTCATCTAAATCATCGAGTGCTTTTTGAGATTCTAATTCCTCAATCTTTTTCTTGGCTTCATTCAGTTCAGTCTCTAAAGTGTTGTACCTGGATTGGAGATCGGCTAGTTCTTGTCTAAGTCTCTCTATGGTTGATTCATCTGAGTCTTTGAGTGCTTGTTGAGATTTTAATTCCTCAATCTTTTTCTTGGCTTCATTCAGTTGAGATTGAGTTTGTGTTGAGTTGGTTTCTAGTATATGATATTTAGACTGAAATTCATCTAGTTGAGTTTTTGTATCTATGCATGACTCTGCTAATTCAATCAAATGTTCCTTAGTCTTGGTATCTGTGTTAAAGGCGACTCTTAGATTTTCTTTGAAATCCTGCATTCTGTCTTTCCAGATATCTTTTCTTTCTTTCTGCTTGTCTTTTTTGGTTTCTAGTATTTCAACAGTGCCATTCATATTTTCAAGGATGTTAATCTTGGCGTTATGTTCAGATTCTAAAGTATTGTATCTGAATTGGAGATCGTGTAGAGAGGTTGTAGTAGTGTTGTGCTGATACCGTAGTGTGGTGTATTTAGATTCAAGATCAGCTAGTTTGGTTGTTTTGTTGTTATATTGAGTTTCTAGAGCATTATATCTAGACTGTAAATCATCTAGTTGAGTTGCGTTGTGTTCAGATTCTAGAGCATTATATCTAGACTGTAGTGTTTGATATCTAGATTGTAGTTCAGTTAGTTGAGTTGGATTTATTGGTCTGGTTGGTATGTGTGTTGTATCGGTTGTGAATGTAAAGTGTTCAGGTGGTTCGTAATAGTAATATCCATTGATAGAGTAGTAGGGTATCAGAGTAAATGTAAACTCGACAGGATTTTTATGAACATAATGATTTATGCGATATCGGTATTTACCGTCATTACAACCTAAATCACCGTATGTGTTAGAACCTGTATTTGATTCTAACATGTATTTAACATTAAAAGCACATGTATTGTTAGTGCCATATACTACTTGAACTTCACCAATGCTTTGATCATAGAGTAATTGTACATCTAGTTTGTAGTTGTCATAAAACACTACACTTGTTTTGTTGTTGAATAACGGTATTTTTGGTATTGTGGGCTCTGTTCCACTTACATTAACAGTCATTGCACTCGAATAATAATATGATCTAATACTGTATTCGCCTGTTTTGCTAGGTGTGAATTCAGTGTCACCGTGATTACTCATCTGTATAGTTCGAGGATAGCTATCATGTGATACAACCACATCACCGTATATATCAAAAATCAGAGTATCGCCAAGTTGAATATTTAGTTCTCTTGGGATGGGCCTATTAAAATCATCATCCCATGTAATTGTATGTGTGGTTTGATCTAGTGACTTGTATTTAGAGTAAAGTTCAGCTAGTTGTGCCGGAGTTAGTTGTGTGGGATGTATTGGTCTTGGCGTACTTGATGGTATGTGTGTTGTATCGGTTGTGAATGTAAAGTGTTCAGGTGGTTCGTAATAGTAATATCCATTGATAGAGTAGTAGGGTATCAGAGTAAATGTAAACTCGACAGGATTTTTATGAACATAATGATTTATGCGATATCGGTATTTACCGTCATTACAACCTAAATCACCGTATGTGTTAGAACCTGTATTTGATTCTAACATGTATTTAACATTAAAAGCACATGTATTGTTAGTGCCATATACTACTTGAACTTCACCAATGCTTTGATCATAGAGTAATTGTACATCTAGTTTGTAGTTGTCATAAAACACTACACTTGTTTTGTTGTTGAATAACGGTATTTTTGGTATTGTGGGCTCTGTTCCACTTACATTAACAGTCATTGCACTCGAATAATAATATGATCTAATACTGTATTCGCCTGTTTTGCTAGGTGTGAATTCAGTGTCACCGTGATTACTCATCTGTATAGTTCGAGGATAGCTATCATGTGATACAACCACATCACCGTATATATCAAAAATCAGAGTATCGCCAAGTTGAATATTTAGTTCTCTTGGGATGGGCCTATTAAAATCATCATCCCATGTAATTGTATGTGTGGTTTGAGCATATACATTATCTACTAGACCTATAACGCCCATGATACTTACTGCAATAAGACTCCCAATTAGAATTTTCACAAAAGAACTCCCCCCCCCCCCTTATAACAATTACTAAAATATAGCGCAGAATAGTAGGTCATATCACTACACAATTCGAAACCAAAATGTCTATGGCGTAGATGGCGTTCCCATAGAATGAATCGTTACTCACTAGTATTGATATCAAGTTGATATAACATCCAAACAAGAAAGTCGATCGTCTTATCTGATATCATATCGAGGATGTGGAACAGCTGCACAATAGTCAAAGATAATTCCAGTTAAGTACTAGAATCCATCCTTATTGCATATCAAACCTAGCAGTGCAGCTCTGGTATATTGTCCGTATGCTGCCTGTTCAAAGTACTTTGCATTATTGGTAGAGTCGACCTCGGGAGATATCTCATCGATTCTCGGTAGAGGATGCATAACTATTGCGTCATGTTTCATCTTTTTGAGTAGATCCAATCCAACAACGTAACTACCCTTTACTTTGAGATACTCTTCTTCGTCTGGAAAACGTTCTTTTTGAATTCGTGTGACGTATAGAACATCGATATCATCTACATGATCGTCTATCGAATCTGACTCGACCAGATCCAGTTTTGTCTTGATCTCATATACAGAATCTGATCGTATTCGAAGCGATTCCGGTGAGATCAGTGTAACGTTGATGTCATAGTTTCTTAAACCGTACAATAACGAGTATACGGTTCTACCATACTTTAGATCGCCTATTATTCCGATATGCAATCCATCGATCCTACCTTTTTCACGTCTAATGGTAAAGAGATCTTGGATAGCCTGTGTCGGGTGTTCCTCTGTTCCACTTCCACCGTTGATCACTGGTTTGTCTGATATCTCGGCTGCAAATCTACTCGAACCATCCAGAGGATGACGCAGTACAAGGATATCAGAGTATATCGACATTATACGAATGGTATCTGCTAGACTCTCACCCTTTTGTGCTGACGATGATGTAATATCAGATATGCCTAACGAGTTTCCACCTATACTCGCCATCGCAGAGTCGAAGCTTAGACGAGTTCTAGTGGACGGTTCATAGAATAGATATCCCAATGTATTGCCTTTGCAGATCTCGTGCCTCTGTATACTATTCATCTGCATCATCTTGTCTGTATATGAAAAGATCGTCTCTAGTTGTGCCTTGTCAAAGTCTTTAATCGATATAATATCTTGATTGTAAAAGTTCATCCTCCCAATAATATTATACAAGTCAATATACAAACTATTCTAATGGAACAGTCCGGGTTGATGGTTCGTCGCATAAAGGAAGGAACTGTGATCGACCATATCGATGAGGGAAAGGGTCTCCAAGTTCTTACTGCATTGAGGATTGATGGTACAGATGGTAGTCTGATAACCATAGCGTTGAATGTTCCTAGCGCCAAGTTTAAGAAGAAAGATATCATAAAGATCGAAGACAAGTTTCTCAAAGACGATGATACCAACAAATTGGCAGTCATAGCCCCCAAATCTACAATAAACATAATCAAAGACTACAAGCTGGTTGAGAAGCGTCGTGTCTCGTTGCCAAACGAGATCGATAGGATATTTCGCTGCTCAAACCCAGACTGTATCACAAACAGCACCGAGTATATAGAGTCCATAATGGACGTAATCGATATCAAGGGTAGAATCCTCAGATGCCGATACTGCAGCAGAGTATTGGATGTAAACGAGTTAGAGTATAACTAGAGATAAAAAAGATTCATAGATCTGATTCTACGACTATTGTCCAAGTATGATAAACATCATTACTATACCATAGATGGCGATAGACTCGACCATACCTACAAAGATGAATACCTTTGACTGTAATGCTGGGTTTTCACTGATTACCGCAAGACCTGCAGCTCCCACTTGACCTAGACCTATACCTGCACCAAATGCCGCTAAACCAAAAGCCAAACCTGCACCAAATAGTTTCATAGAGTCTGAACTCGTTGCTCCACTAGCATCTTGTGCATATGCAAGCCCTGTCACTCCAAGGAGGGAGGTCGCTACAACTGCAGAGAGTAGTAAAAGGGTTGGTTTCATGTTATATTCACGCCTCAATAAACTCCATATTTAAATGATACAAACAGGTTCTTGCAAACGGTTAGCCTGACAACGATTCTTGCAGTGTTTTGAGCATTAGAGTATGTCAAGGGTTGACTTTTGTGCCAGGGTGTCATATCAACTTACACAAGTCATCAAATGCAGTTTGTGCCTGTTCATCGGACAGAATCGATATCTAATACTTGTATCTCTCAACCACCGGTCAGTAAATCATAGTCATGCACTTCGATCGCATGAACCACTCTGAAATCGTGCTGTATTTTCAGCATATTCAAAATTCAATATTACTCCAATTGCAATATTTTGTATCTGCTGTTCTATGTCTGGTGTAGCTCTGTCTATGTCTATTACTATATCAAGCATCCCTGTAGATGTATCAACACCCATTCCCAACAGCGGTAGATCGCTTAGTGCTAGTTTGAGTATGATCGCAATCATCCTTGGATCATCAGATTCAGGATCTTCAACAACTGGCAACTCTAGTATCAATTCATCTAATTCTGCATGTAATCTGTCTATTCTGTTATTGTTGTCTCGAATCATATTTTGTATAGTATTATTATTGGAAAGTTTAGCTAGTTGTTGGTTTTCAAGTTGTAAATCTAAAATAGTAGATCCTATATGGTACAAGTACTCTTGCCAATCCTCATTAGATCTAGTGTCGTCTATTTTAGACGAATTGACCTGATCGCCATCATTAGGAGCGTCCTGCGCATGTGCCAATACAGGTAGGGTTAACATTAATGGAATAATTGCCAGTAACAATATTTTGAGACTGTTTGTCATTATTTTTGTCGACGTATAATTGCTTTTAAGAATTACGCAGAAATGATATGTTTCTGAGACTCGTATGAAATTGTATGTGGTCGTAGTTTCTTTAACTAGAGATCAATAACGCACAACGACCATACATCATACTCTGCTTGAATGTAATCTGGTAATGATATTTGGACTTGTCATTCAACTAGTCATATCTAGTCTCAACTACAATAATCTTGCCAAACTTGCTAAAGAGTCGTTGTCTTTCTGAATTTGTAAAGAGCCAACCCAAAATAACATCGAATGGTAACAAGAACGCCTTTCCGAAACTGCTTACTGCCACATTCCATATCTCTGGCTTTGAGCCATCTATTGTAGTTACTTCGAGTCCAAGTATCTTTTTGCCTATGGTTTTACGTGCAGTATATTCTAATATTGTCCAGTACGCAAAGAAAGCCACACTCATAATTGGAAATGCAACGACAAAATTTGATGCATCATCCATATCTGGAGTATACGGAACAGTATAGAATATGGACACTAGAGTTGTAGTGATTATTCCCAACAACAAGATAACAACGACAAAATCGATCAAATATGCAATGAATCTCTTTGACCAACTTGCACTTGTAAGCATCTCTGATCCGCTCATACTAAACATTTTTACAACATATATTAAAGAATTGCGTATGAATCGTTCATTACCATGATTTGTGATTGAATTTGAGTTATTTTACTAGATTTGTAAACTATATGATAGCAACCTAGCCTCGGACAAGAGTTCACAGTCACTTCATCGATCAAGAATGTTATTGAATAGATTCCAAAGATGTAAAGATTGTTTGGTGTTATTACCAAAGACTATACTCGATCAAGAGTCTTCTTTTTGAAACTAGCAAGATCATCTTTGATAGATTTTGTAAATCTCTCATGATCTTGTTCTAGAGACTTTTTAGAGTCATCGATAATTTTACGAATCTGATCCTTTGCCATCACTTTCTACTCTCCATCGCTGCTTTTACCTTTTTTAACTTTGCAAACTCTTCTCGTTCTCGTTCTTCTAGAGTTGCAAGAATGAATCTAATCCTCTCTTGATACTGTGGAATTATGACATTCTCTAGCGCATTCAAGAGTTTCTGAGTCTTTTCTAGTGCTTTTGCAAGACTAAATATGGAATTCTCATACTCGGCAGCTTTGCAGATCTTTGGTAGTATCTCTTTTATCTGCTTGGCTGCTCTGTCTATGGATGAGTTGGTATCTGCAAATCCATAAGGCATCGACTTGTCCTTCTCTGTTACTGCTAGTGCCGGAATCTTTACGTCTACGACTCGACGGATATTCACATCTACCTCCATTACCGGAGGAGTAGACTCTGCAACAGAGTCGACTGTGGATGTCCCCAGAGTAAGGTATGCCTCGTTTACAGACTTGTAGATGTCTTGAAGTGGTTCCCAGATACCACCACGTGCCTTGGATGCCTCTTCTATCATCTCTTCGATGTTCTTTAACAAGACTTTGCGTTTGTCGTCTAGTATCTTTTGAACCATTGTAGCGACTTGACTAGAGCGTTTGTACTTTAATAGTTCGATCTTTGTTGCAGCAACGTTTTGACCAAATGACATATCTACACCTTGTAAAACTTGTCTACGTACTTGTCCTTAACTTTGGTAATCTCATTCTTTGGTAGTTTAGATACAACCTTCCACAGTATTCCCAGCGTCTCCTCTATGTTACGATTCTCATCTGTCGATTGTGATAGAAACTCTCTCTCAAATGTATCGCCAACGTCCATATACTTTAGATCAATCTCGGTCAAACCTGCCTTGCCGACTATTCCAGCAAGAGCACGAACCTCTTGTGCTCGTGAGTATGCATCATAGTTTTGGTTTGATATCTCGCCATGGTCTTCACGTGTACTGCCTTCACCTATACCATCTTTCATCAATCTACTGAGACTCATCAAAATGTTAACAGGAGGATAGATTCCCTGTCGGAAGAGATCTCGACCCAGAACGATCTGCCCCTCGGTGATATATCCAGTAAGGTCAGGTATAGGATGTGTGATGTCATCTGAAGGCATTGACAAGATCGGAACCTGAGTTACACTTCCCTTTTTACCGATCAGTTTGCCTGCGCGTTCGTATATTGTGGATAGATCTGTGTATAGATAACCTGGATATCCCTTTCTGCCAGGTACCTCCTCTCTCGCTGCACTGATCTCTCTGAGAGCTTCTGCATAGTTTGTCATGTCGGTCAGTATAACCAATACGTGCATTCCTAGATCAAATGCCAGATACTCGGCTACGGTTAGTGCTACACGTGGAGTAATGATTCGTTCTATAGCAGGATCGTCGGCTAGATTTAGAAACAAGACGCTGCGTTTCAGTGCTCCAGACTCTTCTAGGCTACGCTTAAAGTACTCGGCCTCAGAGTATTGGACACCTATTGCTGCAAAGACTACTGCAAAGTCGTCATCCGTTCCGATGACACTTGCCTGTTTTGCTATCTGGGCTGCAAGCAAGTTGTGTGACATGCCAGAGCCAGAGAATATTGGGAGTTTCTGACCACGAACTAGTGTTATCATTCCATCTATAACAGATACGCCTGTCTGGATGAAATCTTTAGGATACTCGCGTTGTTCTGGATTCATCGGTTCACCATTGATATCGATGAACTTGTCAGCTATTGGATCTGGTAGTCCGTCCTTGGGTCTACCTAGACCATCGAATACACGCCCAAGTACCTCTTTGGATACAGGCATCTCCATGACCTTGCCTACAAACTTGGCGTTCGTACCAGAGACCGACAGTCCCGTAGTTCCTTCAAAGACTTGAACTATAGCTTTGCCGTTTCCGACCTCGAGTACTTTACCTAGACGCTTCTCACCCTCTCGAGTCTCGATCTCTACCAGCTCGTCAAATGCAGCATTCTCGATATCATCTACTATGACCAGTGGACCTTTGATCTCAGCTATCTTGCTGTACTGGACTCCACCTTCGACCGTCAATTGGATACCTTCACTCCTGAAATACTTTGAAACTGCTCGTGCATCAGAGCCTCGAGTTGATCTAGTTTGGGCATCTCGTCGTCTTTGATATCCATTCTTGCCTTGAGAAGTGAACCAATGGAGTCGATGGAACGGATCTCGGCTAGTGATACACCCTCTTTGAGAGCCTGTTGACCCTGTTTGTAAAAGTCTACCAATAATTGTAATAGTTTGTACTGTTTTTCTGGGCTACAGTATGTATCGACATCGTCAAATGAGTTTTGTTGGAGTAGTCCAATCTTTATCATTCTTGCTACCTCTAGGATCAACTTTTCTTCGTCTGGTAGTGCTTCTGGTCCCAAGAGACGAACGATCTCTTTCAGTGTATCTTCACGTTGTAGAATACTATACGCCTCACTACGCATATTCAGCCAGTTGGAGTTGATATTCTCATCCCACCACTTTGCAATGTCGGCTAGATATCCAGAATAGCTGTTCATCCAATTGATCGATGGATAGTGACGCGAGTATGCGAGTTTTGCATCTAGCGCCCAAAAGGTCTTGATGAATCGCATGGTATGAGTTGTAACCGGCTCGGTAAAGTCACCGCCAGATGGAGATACTGCTCCGACCAGAGTTACAGAGCCATCACGTTCTGGACTACCGAGTGCACTTACACGTCCAGCTCGTTCATAAAACTCTGCTAGTCTCGATGCGAGATATGAAGGGTATCCCTCTTCTGCAGGCATCTCTTCTAGTCTTCCACTCATCTCTCTAAGTGCTTCTGCCCATCTACTCGTAGAGTCTGCTACCAGTACGACATCTTTGCCCATGTCTCTATAGTACTCTGCTATAGTTACTCCAGTGTAGATGCTTGCCTCTCTTGCAGCAACAGGCATGTTACTGGTGTTTGCAACGAGAACGGTTCTGTCCATGAGTGGTTTACCACTTCGTGGATCTTTGAGATGAGGAAATTCGACCAAAACTTCGGTCATCTCGTTTCCGCGTTCACCACAACCGATGTATACTACTATTTGAGAGTCGGCCCATTTCGCGATCTGGTGAAGTGTTACAGTCTTGCCTGTACCAAATGCACCTGGAATCGAACCTGTTCCTCCTTTTGCTATAGGAAAGAACGTATCGATAACACGCTGACCAGTAAGAAGAGGTACGGTTGGATCATGTCTGTCCTTGTAAGGTCGTGGCTTGCGAACAGGCCATCGATGATACATCTTTAGTGATATGTTCTGACCATCCTTTTCAGCTACAACTAGTTCAGTCTCTAGATCATAGTCGCCTTCGGACACTACACTGGTAATCTTGCCTCCAGGACTATCTGGTGGAACTAGTATCGAGTGTTCAATAAGTGCGGTCTCTTGGACGGTTCCAATTACATCGCCTGCAGAGATATCATCTCCTACAGATACAGTTGGAACAAAGTGGTACGTCTTGGTCAGATCTACCGGAGTGGTAGTTATTCCCCTTCCAATAAACGAACCAGAAGCTTTGGACAGCTCACGTAGAGGTCGCTGAATTCCATCGTACAGTTGGCCGATTATTCCTGGTCCTAATAATACACTTAGTGGATTTCCAGTGCCTATGACTGGTTCGCCAGGCTTTAAACCACTAGTTGACTCATAAACTTGAATAAATGCAACATCACCAGTAAGTCTGATTACTTCACCTACCAGTTTTGACTCACCGACAACTACAGTCTCGTACATCTTTGCATCTGACATTCCGTCTGCTTTAACAGCGGGGCCACTAACCCATACGATTCTACCTTGTGGAGCCATATCTTAACTAATCCCGAATTTGACTGCAATCTCTTTCCTTATTAAAGGCTTCATGCGTTCAATCCTAGCATCTAGAGTGTTGTCGAATGTGATCGTGCCATCTTTGGATTGTACTCGAACTCCACCCAGACATTTGATCACATCTGGTGATAGTTCAGATCCTGTAGGTAGCAAGGTTTGTACAATATCACGATCTCTTTCATTTGTATACACAACAACCTCTGATGTTCCCAAGATATTTGTCGCTTCATTGAGTAGTGATGTGATCAGGTTTGCATATTCGCCACTACGATCTGTATCAGATATCTGATCGAGTGCCTTTGTAAATACTCTGTTTACTGCATCTTCTAGTACTAGGAGCTGTTTGTTCCTTGCTTCTAGGTTGGCACTGCCAACGAGTTGCTGTGCAATCTTTTCTGCTTCCTTGTTTCCATCAGATATGATCTTGTCATACTCTTGTTCCAAGGTGGGAATCGCATCGTCTAGTGTCTTGTGCGACTCTTTGAGTGTTGATGTTATACCAGAGAGTATGCCCTCTTTGGTTTTGTTTAAGATTTTATCTATAGTCTGCTCTAAAGCCAAGTTTGTCAATGAGTGGCGTTTATACATAATAGATTTTAATGTTTGGAAGTCAGAGTATAGAAATGTCATACTCTACATATCTAATGTAAGATGGAGTCGAAACCAACGGGCATTCAGAAAGATATTAAAAAGTAGAGATTGACGGGAATCTTATCTTGGGACTAGCAGATCTAAAGCTTGGAAGCGTGATTTTACCAAGGAGTGAGTCTCCAAAAGCCATATCCAGACTGACCGAGTTTGAATGGTTTCAAAAGATCGATACAGATAGTGATCTGGTTACTCCAGAGATCGATGACCTCTTACTCGAAGCTCAAAAGACATATCAGAGTATAGACGAGGTGGTAAAGGGTTTGGGTGTACCACCCACTGTTGGAATATTAGAGATACTCTTCAAAGGGACTATTATCAAAAAGAAGGACTACGAGATAGACGAGATCGAGGCGATGGTTCAAGATCTTGTAAAGCGCTCACCATCGATAATAGACGAGCCTGCCAACCTACTAGAAGAGAGGACAAGGATACAGAGCTCACTTGATGAATATCGATCGATAAAAGAGACGATAGAGATTGCCAAAAAACTACAGATTGATCTAACTGGGTTGGGTTTGATGCGATACTTTTATTCAAATCTATTTATCATAAATACAGCAGACTATGACGAGATCGTTAGATCACTTGAAGGGATAGATATATCAAAGTACGAGTTAGACAGCAAGGTAAAGTCGGCAGTTCTAGTCTTTGGTTCTGTTGATGATACAGATAAGATTCTAAAAGTTTTACGTAGTTTTAACGCAAATCCATTTGTAATTCCACAAGGAATACCTCAGGTACCTTCTGAGGCGTATGTGATGATCGAGTCCAAGATCAAAGAACTTGCTGAAGAGAAGAAGAGCAATGCGAAAAAGATTGCAAGTATGTCAAAGAAGATCAGACGTGACATACTAGTATTACATGAAGAGGCCCAAGTTGCAAAGGATGTTCTAGAGACGCTACGAAAGCCTGGTGGTACCAGAAACTTTGCAGTGATCCAAGGATTTATTCCAAGCAAGATGGAGAAGCAGTTCTCCCAAGCTACAAAACTGTGGATGTCCATCACAGAAGAGATTACTGATCCGAAACTAAAGGACCAAGTCCCGACTCTGTTTGATAACAAAAAGTTTGTACGAACCTTTGAAGTGATCACCCAGAGTCAAGGAATTCCAAAGCGTGGTGAACCAGATCCGACTCCGATGATTGCGTTGATGTGGCCCATATTTTATGGATTAATGTTTGCAGATCTGGGTCACGGTCTCTTGTTGATGGGAATGGGGTTACTCTTCAAAGTAAAGGGACAAGGAACACTTGCAAGATGGGGAATGTTGATAGCAATATCTGGTGCAGCGTCGGCTATAGCTGGTGTAGGTGCCGGCGAGGCGTTTGGGCATCATATTGATCATCTTGCGCCGTTTGAGGGTCTGTTTAAACAAGGTGGTGCACTCTATTCGTTGAGTTGGATTGTAGGAATCTTGAGTGTCGCCGAGCTCTCATTTGATCAGGTCATCAACATACTCAAGGTCTCGTTGTTTCTAGGAATCATACACCTTGTGTGGGCTATGATACTACGAGTACGACGACTAGCAAAAGAGGGACACAAGATTGTATTATACATGGAGGCGATTCCAAACATTACACTCTATGGTGGAATTGTTGTAATCATGATGTGCGCCATAGGCTCACAGTATGATGTGATGAACATGTACTCTAGAGAGCATACTGAAGCTGTTCCATGGGTTACGATATTTCTTGGTGAATGGGCCCAGGTCTGGATAGTTACGAGGATTGCAGTGGTGGTAGTTATCGCATCTATGGCCATGATGATGATAGGTGGCATAATGCATGCAAAGCGACATCCTGAGGAGGGTGGCTCTGCTGCAAATGTCGTAATGGAGGTATTTTTGGGAAAGACGGTGGAGAGTCTTGCGCATACCATAAGCTATGCTCGTTTGGGGATCATGTTACTTGTGCATGCTGCGTTATTGTTGACCGTAAACAATGCTTTCGAGTCGTTGGGCGGAATCGAGTCTGCTGGGGCGTGGGCAATGATAATTGGTGGCAATCTGGGAATAATGATAATAGAGGGATTAATAGTGTACATTCAATCTCTCAGACTTCACCTATACGAGTTTTTTACAAAATGGTATAGTGGTGGCGCTAATCCGTTTAGACAGATCAAACCAGAGATGCTGTACAACGAGCTGGTCTGGAAACGTTCATAACCAGATATAGATTTAATCTGCATATGATTGATCAGTCTGTCTTTGTAGTTCTGGAAGCTCTTGTGTATTGGAAAGCAGATTCAGTCTATGACTTGGTATGGACTTTGGAAGCCAAGATGAGTGTGAAAACAGTAAAGCAATATTGTCAAGATGAGGTGTTAGTGATATGAGTATGTTTGATGGTTTACTTGGAAATAAGGATAAGTGTGTATGTGGAAATGAGTATGATTATATTATAATTTCTAAAAATTTTGGAGTGCCTATTTGTATCTGTGATGATTGTTTATTGGAACTTATTTCAGTTAGGCTTAAGAGTAGAGAGGATAAGGATCGATATGACTAGAGATATGGGATATATGATTCTGCTATCTGCATTTGTGTCTATTCTAGTCTATGAATTACTTTACAGAAAGAATTGAGATGATGAGGAGTGGGATTCTAGTTTAGGTGTTTAGTATGGGTTTTGAAGAAGATGTTCTACGAGAGCTTAGTTCTATTCAAAAGCGTCTTAGTCGTATTGAAAGTGAAATTAACGAAAAACATTGTGAATTTGAAAAACATTGTGAATTTCAACCAATTTTGAACGATTGTAAATTTCATGAATGGGATAGTTGTAAATTTGAAAAACATTGTGATTTTGAACGACAGGATTGTAAATTTGAGAGACAGGATTGTAGATATGAAAGACCTGATGGTTGTAGGTATAATGGATAGTTGGTAAGATGGTATGCAGGTGTCATTTACTTAACAGATTATCAATGTTCTATTGAATCATATCTTACCAAGTCTCTCTATCTTTCTACCAAAATACGCTATGGTTCTAATCATGCCAGATATGGTATCATCAAGTTCAGTCAAGGGATCTGGCTTGGCTTTACGTTTAGGCATGATGGTTATAGTATCAATCTAGTATATATGGTGTTTGAGTATGGGCTTGATTTAATGAGTGTGAAAAGTAAGATAGTTAGTGGGTTCATTATTACAAGTTTTGTATTTCTAATCATGTGGATATTTTGGATGATATATGCTTTGGAAAACTATGAAGCTGATATGGGTTTTACTGTTATGAGTTTGATTATTCCTATTGGAATAATGTGTTTGATTAGTATTGGATTTGTGATTTATAGAGTTGTCAAAAGATGAGTGCTATTGGTTGGGTTTTGTTGTTTGTTATACCGTTTTTGTTTATTTATGTTTTGTATAATGCATTGGGTTCTGATAAGAAAGGTGGTTTCTACTGTTGGAATTGTGGTTTACAGTTTGATTGTATTGTAGATGTTTGTTCTAGGTGTGGTTCTGTTAGAATAAAAAAGATAAAAAAGGGATTAAGGTGATTCTAACTCCTCAATTTTCTTTGTTGCGTTGTTAAGTTCTTGAGTAAGTTTCTCTATGGTTTGTTCATGTTCAGATATGGTTTGTAGTTGTTGAATAGAAGTTGTGTTCATGATTTGATACAGTCTTTGCAGTTCAGATAGTTCAGTCTTGGTTTGATTTAGTTCATTCGTGGTCCTTTTCTTGTCATCATTACAAGCTCCGTGTTTGTTCTTTAGTTCCTTGTTCTTTTCTTTGAGTTTCTGTATCTGTTCATCATTGGATTCTGTTGTTCTATCTGGTTGATTAGATGGTGTCAAGTTGAATGTTCTTGCTATCAGGTTTATGATTCGTTCATCAGTATTTTCATGATGGACTATGATTCTCTTGGTTATTGAACTCCATTCTCCATCAACAATACAGTTTTTAGGTAAAAATTTGAATTCATGACTTCCTATATCTTTTGCAATGAGTAGGATATATCCATCTGGTTCTAGATATTTTTTATTAGCATTATACTCATCGGCGGTTTTAGTTTTAATGTTATCTCTGTTTAAAACTCTATAATCAGTTTGAATAATCTCACTAGTAGAGATAGTGTTGCCTTCTTGTATATACAATGGTTCATTACTAGTGTTGATGAGTTTTAGAGAGTCATGTAGAGCTATCTCTATATCACTATTATCACAATTCTCAAATATCTCATTTAAACTGTATTCGTGTATCATTGCTTCAACATCATCAACTAGACCTATAACTCCAATAAGAGATACTGCAGTTAGGACTATTGGCACTATGTTCATTGATTATACCCAGATTGGATAGTAAATAAGCCTTGTTTTTTGGTATTTGGTACCAAGTTGGTACTATAACTAGTACTAAACTGGTACCAAGATTCTAGGCATTGTAAAGCAGTTCTGGTACCAAGTTGGTACCATTGAGCTCATGTTTGTGAGCTCAATGTCTAAATCGTGCCTAAAAACATGAGCTCAAAGTTGAGCTCAATGTGAGCTCATAAACATGAGCTCAATGACTGTTGAGCTAAAATGTTGAGCTAAAAGCCTGGATTCGTGCCTAATCTGTTGAGCTAAGATTGAGCTAAATGTTGAGCTAACTGCAGATTATCGATATGGATATCATTATGGATATCTATATGGATATCACAAAGTAGGCATGAAAAACCATGATATCCAAATATGGATATCAGTATGATATCCAAGTTTACCCATTGGGTATAATCTATACCCAAGATCTACCCAAATTATACCCAAAAATCTAGGCATGGTTTACCCAAATTATACCCAAGTTTTACCCAATGGGTAAATTAGATTATAGGAATACTCTAACCCAGTCCTTCTTGCCTTGCCTAAAGAGATATTAGATGAGATTTCCTATTAGGTATGGTTGATACCTTGTGTGGAAACTTGGTATTGACTGCAAGAAGGACTGGTTATGGGGGCAACCTCATAATCTACTTGATTCTGGTGTTTTGTGTAAAAGATTGTGATATGGTAGATTCTAGGCACGAAATTGGTTGGAAAGGCTTGATTTGGTTTATATGTAGAAAGTTCCTAAATAGCCTTGTCTAATTTTCTAAAAAATTATGTTGCTATTGTATATCATAGTTTGAATTGGTACATCATCTCTCTACAGGTAGCTCTAGTCTATTTCCCCACTCGCCCCAAGAACCGAGATATACTCGTACGTTCTCAAATCCAAGATACTTTAACGTAAGAAAAGAGTTTGCGGCACGATATGCTCCTTGGCAGTATGTTACAATATCTGCGTCCTGTGATATATTATACAGTTTAGACAAAGAACTTGTATCCAAGAGAGTTCCGTCTTGTGTAAGATTGAGATTCCAGTCTATGTTGATCGAGTTTGGTATATGACCTCCTCGAGCTGCGCGAATTATACTGCCTGTATATTCTGCGCGTGATCTCGCGTCGATTATAATCAGATTGGGATCGTCTCGGATCTCTTCAAAACCGATAATCAGTTTAGGGTTGGTCTGTCCTTCAAATTTGGATGGACGGTATGGGTTGCCGGTCTGTTCTATGGGCAGATGAGCCCTTTGCCATGCTTGGATTCCACCATTGAGCATTGCAGTATTTTCATTTGACATGTACATCGCCATCCAAACTCCACGAGCAGCAAGCATTCCAGATGTATTATCATAAAAGACGGTCTTCCTGTGATCAGCCATGCCAACAAAAGAGAAGAGAGTTCTTGTCTGCTGATCAAAGTTTGTAATTCCATTACTAGTTGTGTCAAACCAATGAAACGCAAATAGATCTAGATGTATTGCGCCAGGTATATGACCGCTAGCATACTCTTTAAACGATCTTGTATCGACTATTAGAGGATCGTCGAGTCTCTGAAGCTCATCTACAGATATTAGCATGAGACTATTGAGTCGATCGAGCCTAAATTTATTTGGTTTCTGATAATAAAAAGAGAAAAGAAGTTTTTCTATTCGTTGACGTATGCTCTCTCGCCGTGTTGTGCCAGATCCAGACCAATCTCCTCTTCTTTAGGAGTTACTCTGATTCCGCCTGGCCATACTGCATCCATTACCTTGAGGATCACTATTGTTACACCAAAGGCGTATGCAATAGAGACTGCAGCACCGAGGATACTGATTGCTTGCTGCTCATATCCTTGTGGTGTTCCGGTCCATGCTCCCCAACCATCACCTGTATCCCAGATGTGTGGACTAGCTAATGTTCCAGTCAAGATTGCTCCTGTAAGACCACCCATTCCATGTATTCCCCATACATCGAGAGCGTCATCCCACTTTCGTGCATTCTTGAAGGCTACCGAACCATAACAGATAGTACCTGCTGCAATTCCGATGATTATAGATGCCATTGGTCCAACCCAACCAGATGCTGGCGTGATTGCGACTAGGCCTGCTACTGCACCAGATGCTGCACCTACGATACTTGGTTTGCCGGTATGTGCCCAAGACATTAGAACCCAGGTAATAACTGCCATGCCGGTTGCCACGTTTGTAACAATCCATGCACTTACAGCAATACCGTCTACTTGTACTTCACTTCCTGCATTGAAACCGAACCAACCGAACCAGAGTATGGCTGCTCCAAGAACAACCATTGGAACGTTGTGTGGCTCCATTGGAACTTTACCAAATCCTAGTCTTCGACCAAGGATTAGAGCTCCTGCCAACGCAGAGAATCCTGAACTGATGTGGACTACAGTACCACCCGCAAAGTCTAGTGCGAACGAGGCTTCTTCGATATCTGGATTGATATCTAATCCACCTCCACCGATGAATCCGCCTCCCCACACCCAGTGGGCAATTGGGTCATACACGAATGTACCCCATAGGAGGACAAAGATTATCAATGCACTGAACTTGATTCTGTCAATCAGACCACCGATAATTAGCACTGGAGTAATTATCGCAAATGTGCCTTGAAATGCTGCGAATAACGAATGTGGAATTGTACTAGGCCAACTATCGCCACAAGCTTCTTCAGACTTGAACTGTTGCATTTGGTACGCGTTTGCCCAAATGTCACCATCACAAGCTGTTGGAGCTCCTAGTGGTGCATAGTTTGATACCATGTTGAACCCAGCATAGTCTAGGCTACCCATGAATGCGTTGGCGTCTGGATTTTCGTTTGGTGCAAATGCAAGAGAGTATCCCCATAGCACCCATTGAACTGCCATCAGACCCATCACAATTAGAGTCATACCTAGAACGTTTGTAACGTTCTTGGAACGTGCCAGTCCACCATAGAAGAATCCAACACCAGGACTCATGAATAGAACCAATGACGTTGCAGTTAGCATCCATGCAGTGTCACCTGTATCGATGTAACATGCAGTAAAGGATCCATCACCATTATCAACCCAACACTCGTTTGGATTGCCGGTGTAAATTCCATGTTCGTTGTATCCGTCCATACCATCAGTAACTTGTTGTGCAAATGCCTGAGACATTGCACCAGTTGCTGTAATGGCTACAGCGGTCACAAGTAATAGAGCATACTTGTGGTTCCTAGAATTCATTAGACTTATCGAGAGATGGAATGTATTTAAGGTTTGAATAGTATATAATAATACAAAAAATAAGTAATTTTCTTTCATTCGCTTCAGATAGTATCATATATTAAGAAAATTATGATACATATCATACATGGGAACATCAGGCATAAAACTGGCCATATTTGATAGATTCAAGAATGGAAATCTCACTACGGAGGCAAAGAGACGACGATCAATAATCATGGTTCTAGCGTCTAGTACCAACCCAACCGATCGAACTAGAATTGGCATATCCCAAGTTATTGCAAAACAACAAAAGCTAGTATGGAAGAACATCTATTCTGGAATATTCAACGATATAGAAGAGATACTGATTCCTAGTGGACTAGTTGAGGAGAGTGGACGGCTACCATCAAAGCGGGGACCAAAGATTATGCAAGAGGTAGGAGTTCCCTTTTACCACCTTACAAAGAAAGGATTACTTGTTGTACTCGCAATAAATGATGACAGAAAGGTGTTTAGTCAATTTCTTGCATTGTTGGAATTGAAGGAGAGAGAGTTTGAGCCAACTCTTACTGCATTGAACAGGATCAGTCCAAAGTTGACTCGTACCATATTTACAAAGTATGTAAGGAGTTATTGTGATCAAGAGACCAAAGAGTTACTACCTTTTGATCTGACAAAATTGAGAGGAATCGAAGACGAGATGTTAGACATGCAGAGAGAGATGTTAGAGGCCTTTGTAAAACTCAGTAGTAAAGACAAACAAGGTGTATTGAAACTCTTTAACACGATAAGCGGTAATGTTGACTAGATGTAGGTTCACAAATGATATCTTGATCATGAGCACTTGGATTTGAATATCTCTAATCTTTTCGTGATAGAGGTATATCTCGCTATATTGTGTTTAGTGCCTCAGATACTAAACCGAGACGATCCGATACAGAACAAGACTCTATTCTAAAGACAAGATGTTTAGTTCCCATTAGACACAATCTAACATTTTGGACACTTGCCAAGGAGTCAAGAGATACTAGTGTCTCGAATCCGAATTACCAGAGTGATGAATAGGTGATATTTCACCAAACATTAAAATCAGTTACTCGGTAGAGAACACCAAGATGGGTAAGAATATCTATGCTTCAGTAAAGTCGTACAGTCGTAGAGGACAACTACTCAAAAAGTCTGACTATCAAACTCTGGCCGAATCACGTGATCTTGACGAGTTGATGACTAGGATAAAGAATACGATATACGATGATGCCATATCTGACGTACAGAAACCATACACATCACAGAGGATCGAGGCAGCACTACGTGGTCACCTAGCAACCATGCATTACTCTATTGCAAAGACTACAGAAGACTCGAAGATTCTTGATGCATATTTCATAAAGTTTATCATTACAAATCTAAAGCAGGTTCTCAAGGGAAAGGTTCTAAACAAACCGCAAGAAGAGATCGAATCTCACATCAATCTGAGAGCAGAAGAGTTACTCAAACAACGAGATATTATTGTAAAGGCTCTAGTTGCCAAGGATCTCGAAGAGGCAGTAGCTAGTCTCAGTACATCTCTGTTTGGTGACGAGATAGCAAAGGCAGTAACATTGTACAATGAACGAAAGAATATTCAGATCTTTGACACATACTTTGACAAGATACTGTATCAACAGCTTGGTCGTTCATTAAACAGTACTAGAGACATGGATGTCGTCAAGTTGGTTGGAATGGACATAGACTTTTACAATCTACAGAGCATCATTCGTGGTAAATTTTGGGGGTTGGATGAAGCACAGATCGAGGATCTTATAGTTGCACAGACGCCAACTATCACAAAGGATGTACTTGGAAAGATTATATCTACAGCATCTGTAAGAGATGCCTTTACAGAGATATCAAATACTAGATACAAGAGTCTCGTTCCTGAAGTAACTAACGAGTTGGATGCAGTGACCGAGTTTGAGCGAGCATTTGAGATGCAGTTGTATCACGCTGCAGCGCGCTCCTTTACAAAGATGTTCAGTTTTGCGACCATAGTAGGTATCACAAAACTGACTACATTTGAGGTCAGAAATATGGGAACGATATCATATGCAGTGGAACAAAAGATTCCAATAGAGACTTGCATGTCAAAGTTGATCATTGAGGAGTAATGATACGATTTCCTAAAAAGAGTGACAAGGTCTCAACTGAGACACTCGTAAATACCATATGGGTGAGTGCCTTTATGGGAATGATCTTTACAATACCACCACTTGGAGTATTTCTTGGGTTATACTTTGGGACGGGAGAGTTACTAGTTGCCGTAATATTGGGATTTGGACTACATTTTATCATACTAGCCTTCTCGGATAGGATCTCGAAGACTTTAACTGAGATTATGCATTAGGGAGATAGATGTACAATGATGGGCGATCGAGATTTTAGAAGTATAATCAAGAATGCGTTAGGGACGATTGGACGCGAACTCGAGTTAGAGATTGATCCAACAGATACAAATACGATCTATCTTGGTGAAGTTATCCGCTGCCTCAGGAGATCATACTATGATAGAGTAGATCCTAGAGAGATCGAGAGACATGGATTTAACGAGCTGTTGACAGGACTGTTGCGAAAGTTAGAGTATGGTAGTGAGCCAAAAGAGTTTGTAATAGACGACATAAAGTTGAGGGGTCATGCAGACATGATTGCAGATGACTCTATTCTGTTATTTAGACCAACAGTCACGGGAGAAATGGAGAGTCCTAATGGATCTGACATGTTGTATCTAAATGCGTGTTTATGGATATATGACAAGACGGATGGCGTTATAGTATACATTACTGGAGATCGACAAGAGACGACCTTTTCATTAACTCGCAACAAAAAGATGTTCGAAGAGGTTATTAGGCGGGTCCGAGTCTTGAGTAATCTTTTAGGAGAAGGAAAGACGCCGATCCTAGAACCGTCTACTGACTGCTCAGACTGCCAGTACTATGATCGTTGTTATGTCAAAAAGACTCATACAAAGCAGGTAACTCTGGCTGAAATGTTTGGACTCGGAAAGAAAGACGACTAGATATGTAATGAGCTCTATCCGACTGTAAGCGCGAAACTAGATCTGATATTTGAGCGCGATGTTTCTGTACAAATCCATACTGGATCAAGATGAAACAAGTATGATGAAAAACAGTTACAGATTTTGCTGTCTAAATATCAAAAAAGGTATGATATTAGGTCTCACGCACAACTCTTAGCATTTCTTCGTATGGATTGAGTCCTTGTTGCTTCCATGTAGTTATACATGTAAAGATTGAACTCAATCGTTGTCTGCCTTTCTCAGATACGACATGTTGACACGTCTTGCGGAATAGCACGAGTCTTCTCAGAGCACGTTCTGCCCGATTGTTTGTCGGCTCCATGCCCGGATGTGTCACGAATGTGTACAGTTCATGTGCAGCATTCTCTAGATGAGTACCAAATTTGATATCCATCTTTTTGTATGCAGCTGCAAGCCGCAACGTCTCGCGTATGAGATCGTCTACAGCATATTTGAGATACAGGTCTACGCAATTGGGATCCTTTGCTTGTAGTCGAGTGGCAATCTCAAATAGTGCATGCAACCTCCGAAACATCATTAATGTACGTACATCACATACTGCACTTTCCGCGTGTCGCAATACGTGCGCCCAACACCGCTGCCGTATTTTAAACAAAAAATACACCGAATATCCATCACATACGAGTGGTATGTAGACAAATTTTCCAAAATTCTCTTTTAGGAATTTCTTTCCACGTGATGGTCCTATCATAAATTGCGTACCATAATCGCCTACCAACACCCAAACCCATCCCAATGCTGCTAAAAGAGATAGTGATGTCTCGTCCATGTGTGTATATCTTGACTTTTGGTTGCGTTCTGCAATCTTGTCCGCTTCTTTTTTGAGTCTGTCGCCAACCTCGTTTATTGCTCCAGTTACCATGTTATGAGAGATACGTGGATCCAAACACTGTAGCGATGTCGTTATTGACTTTATGCTGCTGCCACACTCTCTCATTATGGTCGCCATACAGCCTAAATTCACGCCTAGCATTGTATTGTTTAATACATCTGGTATGTTATCTAGCGTGTTACCTGCACTGCCACAACAATTGCAGGCATATTTGTATCCGTTATGCATTATGACTTTGATATTGCACTCTAAATCCATAGATATTGTGTGTCCAGCGAACACGTTTGTCATATCTTGACTTCCACAATCATCACATTGTTCTTTTTTATGTGGTACGATCTCGTCTGCAGATATATCGTGTGTGATTCCATCATATCCCTTTGGTCGTCCTACCGGTTTTGGTACGGTTACTAGTTTTACTTTTTTTGTACCTGATTTTGGTTTTCGTGATCGTGGAGTATTATGATTATTAGAAATCTCTCCTAGTTTCTCTTTCTCTTTGGCCTGTTCTGTTTGAGCTTTAATCTTTTCTTGTTTGTCATCTATCTTCTTTTTGGTGTTACGAATCTTGGTCTTGGATAAATTTTCTTCACGTTCAATAATGTTAATCACTTTCTTAAACGCAGTGATGCATGCAACTATTGCATTAGGTGATACTTGGAGTCCTAGCAGTGCAGTAATCAAAATCTTGTACACCTTTAGCATGTTCTTGCTCTTTTGTGCTAGTTGTGTTTGAAGAGATTCGACTGCTGCGTCACTCTCTTTCTTGGCATTCTTTAGCTGTGTCATCTCCTTAGCCATTGCTTGTTTCTCTGCCTTTAGAGTGGCTATCTGCTCTTGGTACGCAAGAATCGTAGACATGACTCTAGTTGGTAAAGGCGGTGTTTAAGTTAGGATATCGCATAAAGTTGTCCTTTTAGTTTACATTTCTTGACCTACATTCAGATGATAGAAGGCATGTGAGTCGATCCAAGCGATCACCTGTAAATCGATCTAAAAGAGAAAATGCAAACGAACAGATTACCCATCTAAAAAAGAAAAACAAGATGATCTATATCGGAATAGATGCACACAAGAGGTTTCTGCAAATTGCAGCAATGGATCAGGATGGCAAGCGTATACTCAATGAGCGTGTTGCTACAGATCATGACAGTCTCAAAAAATTCTTTGCACAATTTACACCACTCAATACACGTTGTGTGATGGAGTCATCGTCAGTATGGTATTGGCTGTATAGATACTTGACAGATGAATTGGGATTTGATGTAGTACTATCGAATCCATATCAAACAAAGGCTATTGCCGAATCAAAGAAAAAGACAGACAAGGTGGATGCATGGACACTGGCAGATCTTTTAAGAGGAAATTATATCTCGCCTTGTTTTGTTCCTAGTGAATACACTGTTAAATTAAAACAGTTGGTTCGACATAGGGATGTAATTGTAAAGAGTAGAACAAAATACAAGAATCTCATACATGGGATATTACTGCAATATGGGATTAAAATACCTGGTTCAAGTTTTAGCAAGTCATTTAGAGAGGAATTGAAGAAACTTGAGGATTATAGAATAGACAACTATCTAGATATGATAACTTGCCATGAAGAAATGATTAGACAATTGGATATTAAAATGCGTGAGGAGGTAAAGAGATCACAAGATGCACAGCTGTTAAAGACGATTCCCGGAGTTGGAAACTTTGTTGCACTTGTTGTAATATCTAGTATTGGAGATGTCAAGAGATTCCCAACTGTTCGTAAGATATGTTCGTATGCAGGAATAGTACCATCTGTTCGTAATTCAGCTGGTAAACAAAATCATGGACATATAACGAGGAAAGGTGATAAAATGCTTAGATGGGCATTGACCGAAGCAGTTCATGTACACATAAAATGTGAGCCCCATAGTTACATTACAAAATTTCATAACAGAATTAAAAAGAGACGCGCGGTAAGCAAAGCAACTGTTGCAACTGCCTCCAAACTACTACGATTGATGTACCATATGCTTATAGATAGGGATGATTATGTCACACATTGTAGTCGAAATCATTAACGTACGGAAGATGTTTGAGATATCACTCGGCGACCTAAATGTACAGATTTTGACGAATGGACGAAGAATGATAGTGAGTTAACCACTCGAATGGATATATGTTCGCGGTCCTTTACATGGGAACACATCCCTAGCGTATGCTATGCACAATAGTCGTGAATCAGAGTAAATCTTTATAAGCTATTCACATGGATAATATCTTACCAAAAAAGTGATTAGTAATGTGTGACTCAGAAACGACGACCCAATGAATTTACCTAGTCTAAATATCAAAAAGGTAGATTCTGTTAATTTGACGGGAGTTGGCATTTTCTGCACAAAATTTTCGAAAAATTTTGCAAAATATGGAAACGGTCTCATATCGGCGATCGTAAATTGCTGCTGTTTTGAGTCTCATATTGTGCGTTCTTTGATATAACATCATCACGATCTCAACCCTCGCCAATTGAACAGAACCTAATATTCAACTAGAACTGCAAATACTGTCCTTCTATGGCATCGTCCTTCAACCCGAAGAATCAAAAAAGAGATTACTCCTAGGTGGAACCAACTCTTTTGAGTTATGTATAGGCTTAACTCACTGTCAATAATACTAAAGATAAGAAGGGTATTAAGTTTGGACGTGTGCTGAAGCTCGATCTAACAGAATTCACTGTCAATGAATGCATAGGCAAACCGTGGGTTCAAATCAGCTCCATCCTATGATTAGGCACAAAATTGAAATTTTTTGACATGTGAGACAAATTTTCAATGGATGACATCTGCCAGATAGAAAACACTATTTGAAACTTTTAGGTGGGGTGAACTCGGATCTATCAAGTAACTCTATAATTTCGTCAATCTCTTTTGGATATTTGACGCCTTTATTGCCTAGCATCTTTAGCAGTCCTTTCAAGTCGACATATTTTATTCCTAACATTGATGCTACTTTTTGTGCCTTTTTGTCATCAAATATACAGTATATGTTGTTTTTATATCATCCAAGCTTTAGACAAGTCAAGATTACGTCTACTTCACCATCCTCTAACCTAGATGTACCTAGTTGGAAATTTTCTATCTCTTTTAGCGTATTTTTTTCTAATTTTGTGAGTCTACATCTATCTCTCAATCTCTGTACATTTGTACGTGTTCTACTATCCTTTAATTCATCCCACACAACATGTGGTATTGCCAACTCGTGACCCAATTGTAAAATAGCATCAAACGCTTGCGGATATTGGAATTGGCTAAATATCGCAATCAATGGCGATGAATCAAATATCTTCAATTCCCAATCCAAAGTAATTTTCTTTTGGCCATCTCGTCCATCATTATATGTTTAGGTATGCCAAGTAGTTCTCCTGCCTTGCCTAAACTAATCTTTTCCTCTACATACATGGAAATTATGTTTTCTTTGATATCTGGCTTGAGTTTTTCGTACGTTGTAGAACTTTTGGCCATATCTGGATACTTGCAGTACAAAAATGATAATGCTACTGGAATAGTTAGATCGTTTATAATGTCTTTGTAGTTATGAAATACCCATGTCATCGTTAGGTTAAATGCATCTTGAAATTCTGGGAATCCTCCTTTCTCTTCTCCAATGATTCTGGCATGCTCTGTGCTATGTTTGGTTAATTGAATAGTGTTGTCTTTTTCGACTAGTAGATCCATGTGTACTAGGCGCTCCAAAGTATCATTTAGGACAGTACTGTATGGGCCATCATCCTTTATTGTAAAATTACACCACTCTCTTATTTCTGGATATGGATCACCCAACACGTACATCAAGACTTGGAGTTTCTGTCTGCCTTGTATAGGCTCGTCATCCACATACACAAGCAAAAGTATGTACTTTTCGAGTTCGCTGATCTCTAGAGTTGCAACATCTATTGCCATGTATATAGTTCCGTGCATATATTATAAAAAGGCGATTAGTCGCTTACGTTTCCTAACATAAATTGCACTAACAAATTGAACAAATCGTACGCCCTGAAATTATATCGCCATTCCATCTCTTTTATGTACGGTAGAAAGGTGTCTTGACTCACGCCATGATACTTGGCCAAGTTCTGTTTTGCAAAGCTCCAGAATCCTTCGATCCCATTGGTATGTACCCCATCCTGTCCAAACGTCTTATTATGATCAACCGACTGGTGTTTGTAACCATGTATGACCAGTGAGTTCTATCCTGCCTACTTGTCAGTGTATATGGTACTAGCTTTCGCTACTGTTTAGGTTATGCTTGCAAGTAGAGTATTTGCACTGGCAACAGACCCCCTTATTATTTAGGGGACGTAGGCGGCTAATCGCCTAGATCTTTTATAGTCACGAACGGAATTGTTTTCTTGTTTACTCCTGCATATGTGTGGTCAGAGACGGAATTTGCCTCTGGCAGAACAGATGACACCAAATTGTGACACAACACTAGGAAAATTATTATGTTCACGACTATCAGGCTCTGTCCGATGATTATTTTGAGAGATTACATCGTTTAGGTTTTGTGATACCGTCCACGAGATAATTTGATAGTCTTGTGCCTAATCACAAGATGGAGACATCGTATCATGATTGAGTAAAATAGGCAACTCTGAATTTGTAATTATGATATCTAACGATAAGAGTGTACAGTTCCTAGTATTGACTAGGAAAATGAAAAAGGGTTGTAAAGGGTTTTCAGAACTCTTAGTCTAATGGTTCTGGATGTCCCTTGCCACGAAGTGCAAAAGTTACTACTGCTAATGCTATTGCAACTCCCGCTGCTGCGCCATATGCGGCCATTCCTGCTTCTGCCATATAGTTAATCGTTCTAAACATGCTTTTAAAACTTTCTTAATAGTCGGTCTCTTAAAAATAAGTATCACAATGTATAGATTTTATGATACAATCACCGTACAAACTCAAAGTGTAGTTCATTCTCTTGACCGCTAGTCATGGAGCTCAGGTTGTAAAATAGATCGCCGGTCACCTTCCATGAAGCCGTATCGGTCTCTAGTGCTGTCCACAATCGAGGTGTATTACCAGAGTTTTGTAGAGTGATCGTGTCTTTGAGTACTATAGAGTTCTCACCCAATAGTGTGTAATAGTTGGAGCTAAATTCAACTAGACCCTCAGGGCGACTTCCGATCTGACCTCCTGCAATCTGCTCAAACTCAGAGTAACCGCGTTCAAAGAGTTGATAGTCCATCACCTGAACTATTACAGAGCGTTGATTTGGGTTCGATACCTCAAATGCTATATCGATTGTGGCAGAGCGTTGAGTAACCCTAGTTATCTCGATATCGATCAGATCTATATCGAGTTGTTCTATCTGTGACATTTGAGATCGTGAGATATCATCACTAGTGTTACCAATCAATGTTGGACCAGTCAATAGTATTATGCCAAGAGCGGCAACAAGACCAACTACCGCTATACCAACAAAGATCTTTGGATTCAATACTATCGTCAGATATCAGAGATGATTATTATATCATTGGTACAATAGAACATAGATATGCAATACTTTGAAGCGGTTCAAAAAGGAAAGCAGAGGGCCAGTAAATCTCAGATGAAGATGTTTGAGGTTGCAGGGTTTGGAATGTTAACTCTAACCACAAAAAAGATCGATGGTAAATTTGAGCCAGTCGGTGAGGAAGAGTTTGCAGCTGTTATTGGTGTGGATGATGGATTCGTTGCGTTGATCGTGGACGCAGACGGATTCACAAAAGCACAGTCAAAGACACTACCAAAAGATAATGCCATGAACATATTTGTTCAACTCTGCAAGACTGGAATGACACAGTACACAAAGGATCGTATACAGATATGGTCAGAGACTAGACCTACTGTTCATCTATAGTTTCTTGGGAGGTAAGACCAGTTTGGTTCCAACCTCTTCACCACATATGGCACGTTCGAGCATCTTTGGTGTGGCCTTTAAGATTCGCGTCTTTATTCTAGAGCGTTCTATTATCTTTAAAGCGATCATATCCATTAGATCATAACCGCCTGCTATCGAGTCTTGATGAACAAGTATGTTTTTGAGACTCTTGAGATCGATTCGTTTGAAACGCTTTGCGTCTCTGTATTGGTTTGGATCCTTGTCGTATACACCATCTACATCAGTTGCGTTTAGAAATTGAGATGCGTTGACCTTTTCGGCTACAAGTGCAGCAGTGCCGTTGGTGCTTTGGCCTGGGTATAGACCACCAGTCACTACGATTGGACTGTCATCTATTGCATGTCTGATCTCTTGTAGAGTTGTAGGAGGGTGAGAGTATGCCTTGTCTTTTAGAGCATAGATGAGTAGTTTGGCGTTTAGTCTAGAGATCTCGATCCCTAGCTCGTCCAGTGTAGACTCGTCTGCTCCTGACGATCTTGCATGATCTATGTAATGGCGAGCAATCTTGCCACCACCGGCAACTACGATTGGTTGGTATGTCGAGCTAACCTTCACCAACAGCTGGGCGTACTCTTTTATAGTCTTTGTATTATCCATGCTGAATACACGACCAGATAGTTTGATCACAATTCGTGGCTTCATTCTAAATCACCAAGTATTGATCTTGCAGCAATTTCAACTTTCTTCCTATTCTGTTTTGTATATATGCGTAGAATGTTCACAAATCCAGAGATTGCAGATGCGATTGGGATCTCAGAGATCGACATCTCTGTTATGAGTGGTTTATGCGGGTTTACGAGTAAGATAGATTTAGGTTCGTCTTTGGAAGGTGAGAGTGGAATAGATGGTGTAGCTGAGCTGTCTACAAAGATATCATCTTCATCGACTTTGGAGCGTTTGGCGATCTCGCGTCGTAGTTCGTCGTTGTAATCGGTCTTGTTGCTAGTCTTGTCTGTTATGATCCTCTCAAAGACACACTTTAGTAGATTCCTGTTCTGATAGTCTAGTATGAACTGCCTAGCTCGATCCAGTTTTGGTGTACTAGATTCGAGTATCTTGAATAGAATAAACTCATCTGTAAGTTTGATGTACTCGTCTAGATCAAACTCTGTAAATCCAAACTCATCATCAGATATACGTAACGCCTCGATCAACATCACCTCTGCTGCACGAACCGACTTGTGAAAGTATACCGACTTGAACATCTGGTGTCTAGAGTGGATCATCGATTCAAAGGAGTATAGTGCTGATCGTTCTAGTGCAAGTCGTCTCTTATGGACTGCAAAGGATTGTGTTATTCGTCTGTGATCTACCTTGGCATGCTCTGAACCTGTAAAGTAACCATCACGTTGGAGATAGTCCATCATATCTGCGCTGAGTGGCCCGGATATTATCTCATTCATGAATGGGAACTTTGATCTGCCAAATGCGATATTAGCTACTAGTTGTTTATCATAGCCTACCTTGGATAGTATATCGCCTATCTCTGACTTTGTAATCAGTTCGTCTCCAAAATCTTCGTGAGACATATGCTTCTTGTCCATGACCTCCTCGAATGAGTGTGAGAATGGACCGTGTCCAATATCATGTAATAGACCAACTAGCCGCAGTAGATGAATGTCGTCACGTTTTATGAGACCCTTCTCGTATAGAGTCTGACCAGCTTGGCCTGCTATCTGCATCACACCTAACGAGTGTTCAAATCTGGTATGTTGAGCGCTCGGGTATGTTAGATGAGCCCCAGACAGCTGTCTGATCCTGCGCAGTCGTTGAAATATAGGATGATCGATTATTGATAGTTCATGATCATATACATGAATGAATCCGTGAATTGGATCTATGATATCTAGATCATTTGATCTCATATGTAATCTGCCAACTCTGTATTCTTTAACTCTTTAAGAATTAGTTTGTGTATCTCTTCTTTTGGTTGTGTTGCGTTTATAATCTTCCAGTTATAACTCTCTGCTAGTCTTTTGTAGTGAACAGCTACCTTGCTCAGAAAATCGGCATCTGCTTCAAATTTGTCTCTAGATCTATGTTGTCTCTCAAATGACTCGTTTGGAGATATATCTAAAAAAAAGACAACATCTGGTTGCGGTAACCCCGCATCTAGATTCTCAAGCCATGCTTGATCGAGATCGTTTGCAAGTCCATATGCGATATTAGATTGATAGTAGCGATTCATTATAACTATATGATCATTGTTTACAGACGTCTCTATCTCTTTTAACTTTTCCCACCTATTTGCAGATAAGAGGCAGTGAATTACTTGTGGTGGAAAGTTGCGTCTGTTGTCTAGATACTCTCGGATCTCGCGTCCAATAGGAGTTGTATAGTCTGGAAAATCAAAGACTGTTGTCTTGTGGTGCTTGCCTAGTCGCTCTGCCAAGAGTCGAGTTTGAGTGTATTTACCTGCCTGATCAGTTCCCTCGATTACAATTATCACTAGATATACTCAAATTGCATCTAGATTATAATCTTGATGATCATGAATAATTTGTACAATATTACAAATCTGGTTCTGTTAAATTGACAGGTTGAGATAATGAGGATGTTATCTCATACATCAAAGTGCAAAAGTATTTTCCAAGACGACAACAAGAGAATGTATATGTACTTTTTATGGATGTAATCATCTTGTAATGACGACAGCGCATATGTTATTTCTATAGGCAAAGTCGTTCAAACGATGTCCTTTTGATTTCCGTAAAGATATATTCATAATTACATAAGACTGTATGTGTATTATTGAGGATGTTCTATCCCCCAATCATTAAACATGACAACAATGAATCAATTTGCCCCTAGAAATCACACATGTATGTTCCGTTGTACCTCAAAATATGTACAAGATATAAGAAATACGCATACAATCTATACATGCCATTCTACGATCTACTTGGAAGATATTTTTGCACTGTGGTATATTTAGTTAGGAGCCAGAAATGAGCAACCCCAAGATTTATTTGTTTATACTCATACGTCCCGACAAGTAACAGAACCCTACACATAATGATTTATGTATAAGCATTAATTAAATATCACATATGAGATTTTTCATATTAATTTTGATTTCTGTACTGACAATCACCAGTATCAGTCAGGCATACGCAGAGGAGATAAACATGGCCGAAAAGTTTGATCCAGGGTTCTACGACAGACTCCAAATGATGGTAGACCGGCAACGAACACCACCAGATGGAACACCCTACGGCGCCACCCAGCTAGACGACTCGTACAATGTAATAATATACGTAGCAAGACATAACGTAAATTCCGATTTATCAGAAGACACTGATAAAAACAAAGAAAAGATTGTGTCCATACTGAACGGGATCGGCGCTAGGGACATCATGGTAGCAAAATCATTATCTTTTATTACTGCTACTGTGCCAATTGACTCTATCGCGGAACTGGCAAAACATGATATTGTGTACCAAATCGGAGACGGTGAAGAAAGAATAGAAGCTCATGTAGATAAAGCCAAAAAGATTGTTTTAGGAAGAGCCACTGACATTCCCATATACAACGAAGAGAGAGTAACAGGGAAGGGTATCAAAGTATCAGTTGTTGATGGTGGTATAAACAGCATATATCTAAATGATAAAGTTACAAAGAGGATATATTGTCCCTCTGGAACTTGTACTGTACAGAATGGATTGTTTCATGGTCCCGTGTTACATGATTTGGGGCTATTGAATGGTACGAGTCCCACCACACATGGTACCCAAGTAGCTCAAATAATCGCAGCCTCGGGAATGTCCCAGAACAATGGAATCGCGCCAGGTGTAACATTACTGGATGCATTAAGCAGTATAGAATATCCCAATCATAGATCCAGATCACCATATCCGAGTGGGACCGCATTCGCCCATACGCTGGATTGGTCATATACACAAGGAGCAGATGTAATAAATATTAGTATGGGATCAAGTTGGGCGTGTTATCCAGCCCCCATCGCTTCAACTCTAAATATTATAGTTGATGAGGTAGTTGAAAAGGGAATAGTGTTTGTAACATCAGCTGGTAACCGTGGATTAAGTCAAACAGGTAATGCTGAATATAATACTATTACTGCATTCAGCTGTGCTCATAATTCAATTACAGTTGGTGGAATCGATAGCAGAACATCTAGTGTTAAAATGCACCCACATTCCAGTAGAGGACCATCTCATGATAGAACACCTATACTAAAACCAGATCTTGTTGCACCCGCTGTACATTTCAATCTACTTGATTCTTCTATACGAGATAGTCACCGTAAACTAGCTTCGGGAACAAGTTTTGCATCTCCTCTGGTGGCTGGTACAGTGGCGTTAATGTTAGAAGGAAATACACATCTAGAACCACATGATGTTAAAGCATTATTATTGTTGGGTGCAAACTGGACTGGTCCAGTACCGTGCACATCCAAACAGTTCGAACAAAATAACCCACGTGATAACTGTTCGTTTGCAAAACAGCCCACCAATAAAAACACTGCAAATGGCAAAGATGGATTAAAGATATTAAACAATGTGGGGTTTGGCATATTGAATACAAAACAAGCTGTACAGTATGCCAATCAACCAGAGTTGTATATATCAGATCAAATAACCAGTAAAGATAAAACAAAAATGTTTACCATCAACATAACTGATACTACTAAGCCTGTAAAGATAATTCTTAATTGGCTGGTGGAACCACCAGGTGATATAATCAAAAAACGAACAGGAATAGTTTTGTTTCCTATAATAGATCTCAACTTTAATGTACAATGTGCAAGTGGACAAACCCTTGACGCTACATCAAGATATCAAACCACAGAGTTTGTAGTGTTTAAACCTACTGCAAAGGGGAAATGTAATATTACTGTAACAGCTCCTGATACGGGTCGCGCTGCATACTTTGAGACATTTAATTTCCGTGTAAACAATATACAACAAGACTTTACAATTGCAAGTACTGTTCCGTTTGTAAAAAACACACCATTAACAATACCGATCCCAATACAGTGTGGTGCAGGGACATCTCTGGTGAATGGTACATGTGTATCAAATATATCAACTCCACCACAATGTGAACAGGGTAGACTGGTAGCAAACCAATGTGTACCAAATACACCACCTCCACAATCAAACGTTCCTACAAACAATTCTGCAGCTAATCCAGGACAACAACCTATTCCACAACCTATTAACAAACCTGTTCCTGCCAACAACAATTCCGCGTCTTTACCACAACAAGATGATCAAATTATACAAATAAACATATCTGGTGAAAAATATGATACCAATGGAAGAACCATTGATCTGTACCACGGTATAAACAACAGAATGCGCATAGATACCGCGTACCAAGATGGTGGTACCACATACCATATCAATGATAAAGCGTACATTACAATATTTAGAGACACATGGATTACAAACAAACAGTTTGAAGCGAGTGGTGGACAGTACTGTTATGTGGGAGATCTATTGGTCGGTCAAGATGCGGATATATCTCAAAATCATACAAACTCTTTAAACATACAATTTAGAAAATCTACTGATCCTGATCGATGTATTGGATCGCCTAATATTGATTTAACAGGTAAACTCGTACTTGGTAAAGAAGTATATGTAAGGTTTGTAGGTGCGAATGGTCAGACACCATTTTATTATAATGGTTCTGATATAATAGAGATACTAAAATGTTCTAGTGCCAATTTCACCAGCACGACAAATACATTAAAGGACAGCACAGAAATATGTTATGGTAAAGACGGAAATGATACTATATTAGTTTCAAAGATACTAGCCGTGTTTGGAGTTACGACCAATGATATACCAAAAATAAGAATAACCCCACCACTGCCACCGCCTCCACAGTGTGAACAGGGTACCACACTAGTAGAGGATCAATGCGTACCAAATACACCTCCTCCACCTGTACAAACAATCAATCCCATGGCACAATTATTAGTCCAAGATTATAACACGTACAAAAATATAATAAATGGTGACCAGATCGACCAAGAAAAGAGTGGCATTGTACATAAAATGTTGCCAAAATGTGTTCAAGATCATTCTCCCATCAAACAATCTACAAAGATATTAAAAACAGGAGATATCCAAATAAACTATACCAGTCCACATAACTTTGCAGATGGAACAACATTTACAACAATTAAAAACGACGCTGGAACATTTACGGCGATATCATCAGATCCTACTTTAATATCCAGCAATACAAAGAAATTCGAATATACAAATGTAATTCCATACAATACAATAAACACGGATAATGATCATCTCGGTATAAGATCATTCTTTTTCATACCCAGTAATACAATAAACAGTACAATGATATTTAGTAATAATAGTAATGGAATGCCACTATTTTACAAAGCAGGTTCAATTGCAATACAATTACCCAACGCTACCAGCGGTACCACGTTTGTATCTGGTACTCTTGATGGTCTAACTGGTACAGTATATGTTCCATCTGGAAATACTATAACTTTGGACGATCCAGTATTTTGTGAGTTTGGTGTTACAAAACCAAAACAAGTTGCCAAGATATTTGATCTAGATCTAAAATTCAAAAATGTAACTCAGGGATTAGAAGTTACATACCAGTTTGAAAAACAAACATTTCAATCTGGAACTGGTACGGTCAAAGAAGTAAAACCGAACATATTACATTGGATTGCACAGGCTGGTTCTTATTTTGCCACAGGTGAAACGACAGACAAAATAACCAAGGACTATACATTTACAATCCCGTTAAGATTGCCAAACAATTATGATATTATAATATACGGTACAAATAAACAAGAAAGTAAAATACAAGGCATGTATAGAGATTCATCATTACGATATGGTGAACAGTTTGTAAACCCAATGCCAATGCTTCCGTTACCAGTAATTCAAATCACACTACCCGCATTTGAAAAATATGACACCAATGGTCGAACGATCGATCTATACCACGGCATAAACAATAGAATGAGAATAGACACCGCGTACCAAGAAGGTGGAACCGCGTACCACATTAATGATAAAGCTGAAATCATAATGTTCCGCGACACGTGGATTACAAATAAACAGTTTACAGCCAGTGGTGGGCAGTACTGTTATGTGGGAGATTTACGAGTCAATCAAAATACAACTCTGGATAGTACAACTCTTAAAGTAGAATTTAGAAAATCCGCTGATAAAACGAGATGTAATGGTTCACCAGAAATAACACTTGATGATAAATTGATCCTAGATAAAGAGATCTTTGTAAGATTTGTAGGAGCAGATGGTAAAACACCATTTTATAATACTGGAACAGATGTGGATATTCCAAAATGTTCTAATGAGAACTTTGATTCTACAAATCAATTGATTGGCAATACTGAGATATGTTATGGTAAGGATAATAATGATACAATACTAGTCTCAAAAATACTTGCTACATTTGGTGTTAAATAAAAAGGCGATTAGTTATCTGGGCCCTAACATGTACTGAACCAATAAATCAAACAGGTCGCAATCTAGGTTATTGTATCACTACTCCATCTCCTTGACATAGAGTAGAAATTTATTTGGACTCACACCTCGATACTTTACCAAGTTCAATTTTACAAAGCCCCAGAATCCTTCCATTCCGTCGATGTGCACTTTGCCCCTCGCAAGATGTTTTGGTGATCAACTGATTCTCGCTTGTATCCATGAAAGACCAGAGTGTCATATCCTTTCCATTTGTCTGCATTCATGCTTGATTATTACCGATTCATTATCACCCATCTACGAGATCCTATAAGGAAAAATTACGGGAAAAGCCTTGCGGAATGTCATCCCACGTAAACCGAAAAGATCCGTTGAGACATATTTATTAACTAAAAATAGAGTACTGTATACATGACGTGTGTTATGAATCAAGTCATAAAAGAGATCAGTAGTAAATCTAGAGAGTTTTACGAGTTTGTCTTACCGCCAGTCGATATGTATAGTACCAAAGACAAGTTGCGTATAGTTGTAGATATGCCAGGGTTTGCAAAGAACGATATCGATCTCGTCTTGTGTGGTAATGTACTATCTATAAAGGCAATAAAGTCTGACGAACAGTCAGATACACTAATCCTAAAGCAACGACCAAATATCATAGACAAGAAGATACGACTTCCAATACACATCAAGGAAGGTCATGAAGAGATCGAGTCTGCAAAGTATGCAGAGGGGATTCTAGAACTAGTAATACCCATTGAAAAGAAGGGTAAAGAGATTACGATAGAGTAGACATTAGTTATTTCTGAGTAGATAGGATCCTATCATTATTATGCCAGAGCATACGACTCCAGCAACTGCTACTAGTTCGTTTGTAGTGTATAGTATCATTGAACCAAGAAATACACTAGAAGCAAATATGCTTCCTGCTATCAACACAGTCTTTTTTGGGCGACGCATATGTTCACGAAACTCGTCGATGGTGTTTCTCATCTCTGGTCCAATCTTGATTGCAGCGTCTATAGACTTTACAAAGTTGTCAAGTGTTATCTTGATCTCTTCTACATATGCACGACTGATCAGATTCTCTTCTTCTAGTATACTTTGTAATACCTTGACGAATCTAAAGTCAACATCATGCGTCTTGTATATTCCTTCAATAATTGATGCCATTCTCATGTATAGTGCCAAATTCTTTGGTAAGACAAATGGGAAACGACTCATGGTTTGGTTTGCAAACTCGATCAAACTCTGAACCTGCATCTCGTCTGGTCTATTTCCATGCATTGCAGAAATTGATAGTTCTATTCCTTTCTCCATTACAGCTCGATTGTATCCAGGAGTGAGCATTCCTAGATCACTCATTGCATTTACAACACGAGATGGGCTCTTTTCAACTAGTGCTAGATATAGCCGGATCAGTTTGTGACGAGTCTCTTCGTTTATTCGACCTACCATTCCATAGTCGTATAAGATAAGCTTGCCATTATCGGTCACAGAGATGTTACCCGGATGAGGATCAGCATGAAATATAGAATATTTTAGCAACATGGTAAAGAATACTTTGTGTACGTCTATTACGAGTTGTTTACGATCTATTCCCTTCTCCTCGAGTGCTTGTACGTTTGTAACCTTGATGCCTGGTAAATACTCCATAGTAAGTACATTCTTGGATGAGTATTGATCAAAGACTAAAGGTACTAGTACATTATCTGACTGCTCCATGTTGCGTTTGATCCGTTTGAGATTTTTAGATTCGTTGGTATAGTCGAGCTCTTCATGGATCGTCTCGATGAACTGTGCCAACATTGCTTTTGCAGAGAAACGTAGATTCTTGTCTACAAATCGTAGACCTAGTGGTAGGATCTTTTTGAGGATCTTGAGATCTTGTTCTACTACCAACTCTATTCCAGGTCGTTTAACCTTGATGACTATTTGTTGATTAGAGATCACACCTCTATACACTTGACCAAGAGATGCTCCAGATATTGGATCTGGATCTATACTATCAAAGTGTTCATCGATAGGTCCTAGATCATCTTCTATTATTGGCTTCACTTGATCAAATGGTGCGGAAGGAACGCTATCTTGAAGTTTTGCTAGTTCCTCGAGATATGGTTGTGGTAGAATATCTGCTCGAGATGACAACCATTGACCCAACTTTATGTATACCGGTCCAAGTGTAACAAAGACATCCAAAAAACGCCTAGCATGCCTACGAAATGACTCAGAATCAATCTGATTCTCTTTGCTGTTGATCCACAGCTGTCGATCTCTGCGTAAAGCGAGGATTGATGGAAACAGTTTGACAAATACGCGAATCATTCGAATCGTCGACATGCTCTCACTTGTCTTTGAGTCTCCTAGTTGCCACATATGCTAGAGAACCAAGCAGTATTGATGATATAATCTTGGAGGGAATGGATCGATTAGGTTTCAGGACTCCACCTAGTACTGCACATCCAAGTGCAACTAGTATCTCTGGCTCATCATGTACTAGATGACCAATCGGATCTACACGTGGATCTACTGCATCGGTGTGAACTAGAAATTTATCTGAATACTCTCTTATGTGCAAGTTTCCATAACGATACTGTCGGATCGAGTCGTTTCTATGACCAAGAATTGTCTCCTCTGCATCATCTAGCATAAATTCTCGTATCTCTTTTGGAACGACAATCTCATCGCTTGACATCGATCGCAATAGAGAGACTGTCGTTTATAATTCTAAGGTAAAGTTGTGTGAGATCTAGCAGACAGAGACCATTTTACTAGGCGTTGTCTGTATCACATATCAAAAGATCCACAGACGAATGTTTTAGTGAGTTGGTTTTTGATTTGTAAAGAAATATCAGTGTCTAAAATTCAGTTTTGTGCCTATTCATCGGACAGTGTCCTACAGCATTGAGAATTTAATAGGCAAATATTGTACAATATATTATGAAGATTGGTGAGTTTATCTACCCATGGGGTGGCGGTCATTACTCTAGAATGATGAGGTTGAATGCAGTACTCGATGATCATGTTGATAATTATGAGATACATTATGCAAGTAAGGGCCATGTGTATGAAAAGCTTCAAAGACGCTTTCCAGATGCATTAGATAAAATTCATAAAATATTGATGCCCACTCCTATTGATGGCAAGTTTGGACCTAGCATTACACTATCATTAATGAACATACTCTTGCCTGTGGCAAATAATCCTCCACTTGTAAATCAAATTGCAAATTATTTGAGAGAAGAACGTCTATTGTATGACAGGCTTCACTTTGATCTAGTCATAAATGATGGCGATATGGGCTCAAACGTTCTAGCAAACAATAGAAATATACCTAGTCTCTTTATCACGAACCAATTTCGTCCCAAGCTGTATAGTACAAGAATGTATCTCTATCCGTCAGCTGTATTTATTGCAAAGCAGATAAGCAAGGCTACAAAGATTCTTGTAGCTGACTCGCCGCCTCCATATACAATCTGTAAATACAACCTAAACTTTACTGATAATATTAAAGATAAAGTGGTATATGTAGGTCACTTTACAGAATCAACAGAGATCAAACGCAAATCAGAGACAGATTTGGAGAAATTAATCAAAGGTAAAGAGTTTGGGTATTGGATGCGTACTGGTAACAAATCAACAAATGATGTAACCGGACAGCGATATGACAAAATATTTGCTGATCAAAGAATGATACGTGAATGTAGAATAGTCTCCCATGCGAGAGATGATTCTAGCATAGATCGTGTAATTGGTAAAGATGGCAAGATATACACAGTATCAGATGCTCTAGATAAAGACATAGATTGGTTACAGATCGATATAGGATTTTTAACTGACCAAGAGAAGGACTCGGTTCTAAACGAGTCTAGATATGTTGTGATAAATGGATCACATACAGTAATGGGTGAGATTATTGGAGGTAAGGCAAAGCCGATAATTGGAATGCCCATATACGATGAACATACAAACAATATCAAATGGGCCGCAGAGCAAGGACTAGGCGTACTTGCTACAAGGACCAACACTGCGATCGGTGCAATACATGAGATAAAGACAAATTATGAAAAGTTTGAAGAGAGTTTAGCAGATTTTGTGAAAAATTTTGTCTCTACTGGTGCTACAAACTCGGCAAAGATAGCAGCAGAGATGTTGGAAGAAAAGAGATAATAGAATATCTGTATGTGTTTGGTATGTCTGGCACGCGGGATGTTCGATGGGCGAACTGACCGCAAGGGATGACGAAAAAATCCGCGTGTCAGATGTATTAGCATATCTCTAAATTTTGAATAATGTAAATTATCTAAAAATTTGTAAAATATAGAATATGATAGCACGTATGATAGCATATACAATAGCATATACAATAGCATATACAATAAATGAATTGTGTAATTAACTTTGTGTGTTTTTGGTTTTTAGTACTATTACTAGAAAATCGTATGAGGTTAGGTCTCACGCACAACTTTTAGGAGTGTATCATAGACGTTGAGACCTTGTTGCTCCCATGTTGTTACACATGTAAAGATATTGCCAACTCGTCGTTTACTCTCCTCAGATACAATACGTTGAGTTACCTTGCGGAATAGCACCATTGATCGTATAGCTCGCTCTGCTCTGTTGTTTGTGTATTCCATACCATAGTACAGCACAAACGTGTATAGATCATCTGCAGCATTAGCTAAATGAACTCCAAATTTGCGACAAGCTTCGTTGTCTAGTTTCTTGTACTCTGCTGCAAGTGATAATGTCTTTTGCACTAGATCATCTACTCTGTATTTTAGGTATATGTCCACATGATTGGGATTGTCCACCTGTAGTGCTTTTGCAATTTCAAGTAGTTTTTGTAATCTTTTGTACATTAGTACAGTATGTACGTCACACATTGTATCTTTTGCATTTCGCAGTATGTGCGCCCAACAACGTTGCCGTACATTGAATAGCTTGTACACGGCATATCCATCCGACACGAGTGGTATCAGAATATACTTTTTGAACGTTTTTTCAAGAAACTTTTTTGTACGATCTGGCGATATGATAAATTGCGTACCATAATCGCCGACAAGAACCCAGACCCATCCCAATTTCGCAGCAAGGGACATCGACGTCTCGTCCATGTAGATTACCTTGGATTTTAGGTTCATTCTCTCTATTTTTTTGACATATTTGTCTAGTTTATCGGCAATCGTGTCTATTGCACCCGTTACCATCTTTTTAGATATACATGGGTCTAGGCATTGAAGAGTACTAGTTATTGTTCTGATACTACAGCCATTCTTTCTCATTATGGTTGCAATCACGCCTAGAATTGGGCACAACATTGTGTTGTGTAGTATGTCTGGGATGCTGTCGAATGTATCGCCTGATGCGCCACAATCTCTACAGTTGTAAAAGTATCCTATATGGAGTATGTGCAATATTATGATCTGTATGTCAATCGTTCTCTTTTGTCTAGACCTCTTGTTGTCAACATGCTTACTGCCACATCCATCACACTTTTCTTTTTTATGATGTTTTGTCTTGTCTGTTTTTATGTTGTCGGAAACTCCTTTGTGACCCTTGTCTTGTCCTGCTTTTTTCCATTCGCTTTTAGATTTTCTTGTACCCTTTTTTACATGATCTGGTTGTTTTGATGACGGTACGTTAGAATTGTCGAGCTGCTTGCGTCTCGTTTCTTTGTTCTTGGCCTGTGCTGTTTGTACCTCTATCTTTTCTTTTTTACCCTCTATCTTTTTTCTGGTGTTACGAATCTTGGTCTGTGATAGTTGTTGACCACGTTCTATTATCTTGATCATCCTTTGGAATACATTAAAACAATCATTGATTGAATTTGGAGATACTTGAAGTCCCATAATTGTAGCAAGTAAAATCTCGTACAGTTTCATATTCATTCTCTCATGCTTTGCAACTTGTTTTTGTAGACTCGTAATGGTCTCTTGTTGTTGTTCGATGGTATCATTTTGCTGCTTGACAGTATCCTCTAGATCTGCTATCTTGGTAGCCGTCTCTCTATCTTTCTTGGCCTTTTGTCTCGCGATCTGTCTAGACATTGTCATAATTGGTAATGTTTGGATTTAGCCTAGATTATCTAGAAAAGTTGTCCCTTTTGGTAGATCTTTTAAACCTAACCTCGTACAGAAAATCTAAAGATTGTGTAGAACGATATGTAGATTTGCCACAAACTCTAGTAATCATTCAGTCAAATCTCTCATCATTAATAATATCTGGATATGATCTCGGATCTTCATTTGTATCTAAATATGTATCTGCCTCAGGATTGAGAAACAGACTTGTATCAATACTAAATAGAGCTCGTCTAACTCGTTCATTTATTGGAAGGTCTTTCATACCATAGCGCTTACATGCAAATTTTAGCATTCTAGGTGTGTATGCAGTCATAGAACCAGAAGGATGTATTGTATTCTGAATCTCTGTTGACTGGTAGATCATTTCACCAAATTTAATCTCCATCGCAGAGTTAATGTCCTCGTCTCGTAGAATAGGTAGTATATAATTAATATATTCACTAAATCGCTGACGTAGTATCTGACCTGTATTTCTACTAAGCAAGAATTCAGCAAATACTTCACCACCCTCTGATTTACACCTAACACTAGGAAATCCGCAGAACATTTTGACTTTGTTCTTCTTAAATCCCCATACAGATCTACCAATCATCTCTTCTGACTGATCTGGATCAAAATCTGCCTCATCTTGTAAAGTCTCAGATATCGTGTCATCTAGATACCACACATTGTGTTGTTTATCATACCAGCAGTTGTTGTAGATATCTTTTTTATTCGTGTTGTCCGGATTTGAAAAATCTTCTAATACTTCTCGTGTGTTATCTCTATTTGATAATAAACCAGATAATTGCTCATAATCAACGCATTTTACATCTACAGGATAATGTCCTTCTGGTGTATCTAATCTATCTATCATATACTCGATCCATTCATCATCGTATTCATCCGTAAAGTTTTGTAATGGTTCATCTTTACACCATAATTTGTATAAAAGTTCAACTCTTTTATCATAGTATCTAATAGACTCTGCTCGGTTTTTATTAGTACAAGCTGCAACTAGTACCAACTCGGAGTTATTGTCTCTAATATAGTCTAGTTTCTCTTTAAGGTCTAAAAAGTTTTCATCTTGTTCTAATCTAGAACGAACTTTATCAGAGTTGTCGTCGAATTTAGCAAGTGCTTCTAGATCTTTTTTATATTTACCCAGTCCTTTTTCTATAAAACGTGCTAATCGTGTATGTCTTTGAGAAAATGCACGTTGGCGCTCTTCTGCATCTGTTATAGATGTGATCAAATTTATGTCCCAATCGTTTAGTTTACACGCCATAATTAGATTAAATTCTACATCTGAAAAATATGGAGAAAACTTTCCAAAAGTGAATTTGGTATGATCTTTAAGATAATCTACAAAATCTTCATCCATACTTCTAGCTAGTCCATATAGTTCATTATGACTAAGTTTAGAATAATATTCATTTATTTCTGAGAAACTATATTTTTTCTTGTAATCAAAATTTGTAAATTGTTCTCTAATCGATAAAGATATTGAATCACGATCAGCTATTTTTGGCAGAACTAGATCAAAAGAGAAGACAGGATCACTAAGGATGGGTAATGTATTGTCCCATCCAATGGTAATACCATTTTTACGATCTCTGATAAACATTACATGTTCAAAGCTCACATCAGTCGATATTCCCTTGGCAGTCTCGTGGACAATACCTTTGTTTGTAACATATAACAGCCCTTTCTCTTTATCGATACTAACATTGGGACATGTAGATACGATGTGCTCATTTGGTCGAAGATATAACAATCCGTCCTTATTCTTTGATATTATCTTTTGTGATACAAGTTCATCAAAGATCTTGCTACAAAGTTTTGCTGATTTGATCTCATCTGTACCTAGATTGAACATCTCTGTCTCACATCTGGTTGGATCGGAATCGTCTTTTTTATAATATATGCGAATTCCTGTATCTTTTATCGGTACAATAGAACGGACAGTCTTTATGGGAACAGACCATACAGTCTCTTCATCATTGTAAACTTTGATCAATGAGGGTGTAATCTCTAGTATCTGATCACCTCGTATTGGGACATTAATAAGCATTTTTTTTCTAGCCAATCTCATAATGATGAGACATGCTGTAGTTTTAATATTTTTGTATTACATCTGATACTCTGATGTGTTCTTTACAATGTCTCAGATTGCAATTCTATTTGATTGGAATACAGATTACTCTGCCGACAACGTATTTTTGAAGGGTTGTGTATATGCTTCACATACCAGATTCTTTAGTAGAGTTTGTAGTATGGGTGTTCATGTAACATTAATTTTGAACAGTATAGATGTAAATAAGATAGAGAATGTTAGGTTTGTGCAATGTATTGTAATTTTCTGACACTAGAACTCAACTCTAGGATCTCTTCGGTTTATATGGGATGACATTTTGCAAGACTTTTTTCTAATTTTCCCTCATAGAATCTTGTAGTGTTTTTTCTGTAACCATTCTCACATAAACCGAAAAGATCCATGCAGAGAACTAGTGATCCAGCTGATCTATTCATGAAATAGTACAACGGTGATAGGCCACACATGTCTCTAAAAGATGGTCATAAAGACCAGCAGACGCATTTATCAGGAAACAATCTCCAAAGGGAGTAGTCATTGATGGGTCGTCAGGGGATGATTATTATGTAAGATGATGTGGTGAATGACTTTTCATATCCCACAACTAGCTATCAATATGTTTTGGCATCCTGAAACCACCTTTTTTTAATAGGTTGAAAATTTCGCTGATCTCATCTGGACTCTTAATTCTACGATTCTTTAATATCTTTAATAGTCCTATAAGACCAGTATATCTTATCCCTAATTCCGATGCTGCACTTCGTGCGTCTCCATCATCCAAAATACAGTAAATGCTGTCAGTGTATTGGCTTAGTTTTAGATAAGTAAGGATCACATCTGTCTCATATGGCTCTAATTCTGCATAAATTTGTCGAAAAGAGTTAATTTCTTCAAGCGAGTTTCTTTCTAAGCGTTCAAGTTTATGCTATAGACTGTATGCGTATTATGGTTCTGTTCAATTGACGGGGGTTGAGATCGTTACGACGTTATCTCAAAGAACGCACAATATGTGACTCAAAACAGCAGAAATTTACGATAGATAATGAGACCGTTTCCATATTTTGCAAAATTTTTCGAGAATTTTGTGCATAAAATACCAACCCCCGACAAATTGACAGAACCATGCCAAGTATGCACCAATTGAGTGATTGAGAGGACTCAAAATCTGACAAGTGTCAGACGCAAGTTTGTATGAATTCCTCTATGGATTAGAATGGCTCGATCTACAAATAGACAAAAGGTGAGCGATCACTGGTTGCTGTGAGAATACCATATTGGTAAGGCTTTTATGGAAAAAATTTTGTGATTTGGATAGTGCCTAATTGTCCAGAGTGTACCGCAAGGGAAAAGAAAAAGATCCAAACTAGATATGAGGTAGAGACGCCAGAAGAAGAACGCAACAGGGATGATCTCTACAAGATGTTCGATCAGATAGATATTCCAATGGAGATGGATGAGAAGAACCGTCGCCACTTTATATGCAAAAGGTGTGGTTTGTATGCAACTAGAGAAGAGATCTCTGATATCAAATTCCGCCTGAATCAACGGGAAAAGACACGCGAGGATAAGCATTATGACTATCTAGACTGGTGGTCAAAGAGTAAGAAAGAAAAGATAGAGAATTAGGGTTTTGAGATATGACAGGCAAGGATGATATCCCAGAATGGGTTGAAGATGAGATACAGAACGCAAAATTTCGAAAACCGCAAAAGCTTAAACGAACTGGGTACATACTCGAGATATATGATACTGACAACAAGATCGATGCTCAACTGTACGACGCGATCGAGGATGGTCGTCATATAATTACAATGGATCTAGGCAAGAACAAAACAGACCAGTTAGAGAGAGGGGTGGTCTATGAGTTTGTGTTTAATCAGCATAAAGCACCTCTGAGCAAGGAGGTTACAGAGTATCTGGCAACAGAGAAAGGGATAGAGATGGAAGCAATATATCAGTTTGAGTTAAAGTCGCTTGAAGAGCTCGATATGGAATCAGAGTCTGTAGATGACGAATGAGTCGATCTTAGCTTTGAACTAAACATACGACCAAGTATTGGATTTATGATGAAAGGGACTGTGTGTTTTAGCCAGACTACTGTACGAGATATGGAAGGGACTACTATCTCGAGTCTTGACGAGTCTGCTGCACGTACAATCGCCTTTGCGACAGTCTTTGCATCAAGAGATATGTTAGATTTTGGCATGGATGTAAAAGACTCGTGATCAAAGAACTCTGTTTTGACCATTATTGGACTAACGACTGTTATATCTACTCCTTTACCAGACAGCTCATGTTTGAGACCTTCTGAGAATCCAAGCATTGCAAACTTTGAAGCACAATATGGTGCAATTCCTGGCAACCCAAAGCTTGCAGCAAGTGACGCAACGTTTACAATATGACCAGAGTCTTGTTCCAACATTGATGGAAGAAATGTTTTGGTACAGTATATCATACCTAGATAGTTTGTAGCCATCTGAGATTCAATATCATCAATAGATAGATCAGATGCAGATCCATAGATAGCAAATCCTGCATTGTTTACGAGAATATCAACAGTACCAAATGTTTCTAAAACGATCTTGGACATCTCTAATACTTGATCCTTCTTCGAAATGTCGCACGTATATGCAAGACATTTGATATTGTATTGTTTTAGTTTTTCTGCAAGTTGATTCAATCTAGTCTCTCGTCGTGCGACAAGGATTAGATTTGCTCCTCGTTTGGCAAACTCGATCGCAGTTTGATATCCAATCCCAGAAGATGCTCCCGTAATCAAGACTGTTTTATCTTTATACTTCATTGTACACAAAGCATCGAGTAGTGATTAAAGTGCTTTTGTTATCATGATGAGGTTTGTGTGACATCTGGCTCGATGAATTCATCTTTGTGAAAGATATATTCGAGTTTGATCTTTTGCTCGATGGTTTGTAGCTGTGTATCAGTTCCTCTAAATAGGATGCATACTAGTGATCTGCATTCATATCCCTCTGATTTTATCGCATCAACGGCCGTTAATGCTGAATTGCCACTAGTTATAACATCATCAAGTATTACACACGGAGATGATACTATACCCTCAATCCGTTTAAGAGTTCCGTGTGATTTTTGTTGTTTTCGTACAAAGAATGATGTTATCAAGGGATATGAGTCGTCTTGATTATGCTTGATGTAACTATACTGGGATACAGCTGTTGCCATAGAGATCGAGCCCGACTCTAGTCCACCCACAGATCTGATACTAGGTATCTTGATGATGTTATTGTATAATATCTTGCCCACTAGACTAATGCCCTGTGGATCGGCATTGAGTAGTCGCAGATCAAAATAGTAGGGACTAGTATCGCCAGATGCTAGTTGAAATGGTTTGTTGGGTGAGTATTGAAAAGCTTTGGTCTTGGTCATGACATCTCGAAGTATACGCGTATCTTGTCTATTGAACATTATTGATAGTATCCACATACAGATAATAAACCATCAAGAATGTAGTTCGTTTGATTGATGTAAGAGGTCATCATCACGACCATGGTTTGGTTGGGAATCTAACATTTGTCTAGTCATCATACACTTGTATTGTACGAAAATTATTTAAATTCATCAGAATTTTTGTTTGTCCAGATGTGATTCTTGCTAATTTTAGCGCGTCGTGTTTCTTTCTAAATGCCAACGTATATTTGCGAACAATGTTATCAATCTACACCAATAAAGTCAATCACATATCTAAAAATGATATCTAGGTAATCTCTGATTTTGATATATTACTGAGTGCTAGTTTTACCAACAATAACCACGTAATTACAATAGGTACATAATACGTTGCAACACGCCATCCAATAACTGCATTCCAAGCAATGTCTCCTTGAGGTACATCAAAGTTAAATGGATCTAGGTCATTTAGATATGCAACTATACCAAACTCGGCAAGACCAGAACCGCCTATAGTGATCGGTAGATTTCCAATTGCGTTTGCTCCCATTACTGCCATGATCGAATCAAATGCACCAACCATATAGCTAACACCAAGAGCTATTATCATAAACGATATACCATAAAATATCCAAGATGCAATCGAAAATAGAAACGACACCACAAATACTCTCTTAGACTGCGATGTCTTGAGATTTGTTCGACTCATCATACATATCTCTCGCATCCAAGAGTTCGCCTCTTCTATGTATTTAGTGCCCTTGGTCTTTCCGAATCGTTGCACAAGGCTTGCTAGCACTTGAGGAACTTGAAATGTTCTCTTTGATGATAAAAAGAATAAGACCATCCACAAAGAAGTTACGACAATACTAGTACCAAGAACAACTCCTGCAACGACATATGCTCCATTCAGTAGAGCGATAACACCTGCAATAATAGATAACAGACCAGCTGCAAAGACCTCGGTTACAATATCCATAATTGCGATCCAGGTTGATTTAGACGGCTTGACCCCCTTTTTGTGTAGATAGTATATTACGACAAACTCGGCACCAACAAACATTGGTGTTGTAAATTTTATAAACTCACTACCAACTCGTACACCAACTAGCTTCAATACGGAATCAAATTTGGGCAAGTATTGTCGTGTGATATATGCAAATTTAATACCTTGCAATCCCAATTTTGCCATCATTGCAAGAACAGCTGCAATAAACGGAATTATCCCAATTGCTAGAATATCTTCTAGCTGTATATCAAACTGGATCGCTATGATAATTATTGGAATTAGTGTTACAGGTATAACTGCTAGTCTCCAGTTCATTAGCTGAATGCTAAATGTAGTAAATATGAAAGTTGAGTGTAGTCTAGATGTGCATCTCTTCAAACTTGAAATATGAGAGGTAGAGAAGGAGGTCTGTGAAGACCATCTATGTGTCTGGAACAGCCGGTGCAGGTAAGTCACTCCTTACTGCACGACTACACGAACACTATACAGCAAATGGCGCATTTGCAGCTGTCTTGAACTTGGATCCAGGAGTACTGAATTTACCATATACATGTGATGTAGATGTAAGAGACTATGTCGATATTGTATCGATAATGGAACAATATGATCTTGGACCAAATGGTGCATTGATCATGGCTAGTGATCTTGTAGCAACAAAGATAGACGATGTACGAATCGATATAGAACGAGTGAATCCGGATTATTTGATAGTTGATACGCCTGGTCAGATAGAGTTGTTTGCATATCGCAGTAGCGCAAAGTTTCTAATAGATAATCTAACAGTAGAAGACAAGACAAATGTCTTTATCTTCGATGGTTCATTGATTACAACTCCAACCAACTTTGTATCGATAGCATTGCTTGCTACGTCAATTCGATTACGATTGGGTCTTCCAACCATCAATACGATTACAAAGACAGATCTCATAGGTGATCAGATAGAGACGATACTGCGATGGTCAACTAGTTTGGTAGATTTGGAGAATGAGATTGCAGCTACAACAGATGGAGATATGTATACGCTTGTGACAAATATACTACGAGGAATAAACTTGGGTGGTTTCGTACAAGGAGTGATTCCAATATCAAATGTTAGTGGAGATGGCTTTGTGTCCCTAGAAGCAGCGCTGAGTAGAATTCTAAATCTAGGTGAGGATGTAGAGGATTAGAGATGCACGTAACTGTACGAGCTCCTTCGACTACTGCAAACTTGGGTCCTGGATTTGATGTGTTTGGATTGGCAATGAATGCATTCTATGATACAGTAACACTTGCAAAGACTAGATCAGATATCACTATAATCACAGAGGATGATATTCCAACAAAACCAGACGAGAATACAGCAGGTCTGGTAGTAAAGAACATGATGCAGAGATTCAAGATTAGTGGAGGAGTCGAGATCAGAATACAAAAAGGTGTTCCAGCTGGATTTGGTATGGGAAGTAGTGCAGCGTCAGCAGCTGCAGCTGTTGTGGCATTTGATGAACTCTTTGGATTACATCTAGATAACAATAGATTGGTAGAGATGGCAGGTATAGGTGAGGAGGCTAGTGCAGGTATAGTTCATTATGATAATGTAGCAGCAGCTGTTCTTGGAGGATTCGTTATAGTACAGACAGATCCATTAAATGTACTCCGAGTATCACCACCTAGAGATCTATGGATGTGTATAGGAGTACCAAAGATCAAAGTTCCAAAGAGAAAGACGCAGGTGTCTCGTGGATCACTACCAAAAAAGGTCACATTTGAAGACAGTATTACAAATCTCACTAATGCTGTAGTGATAGCTGCCGGATTCATCAAGAAGGACTCTAGTATGATATGTAATGCCATAAGAGATGTAATAGTCGAACCTGCTAGAATGCACATGATACCAGGATTTACATCAGTGAAACAGAATGCACTAAAGGCAGGAGCTGCAGGCGTTACGATTAGTGGTGCAGGACCGTCAGTTATAGCATTTACATCAGAGTCTGCTAATCTTGTAGAGATCGGTACAGCAATGTCGCGTGGTTTTCAGTCAGTAGAGATAGATTCGCAGATAATACATTGTAGACCGAGTCGTGGCGCCATACATATGAAGAGGTATGTACGTTGAAGTGTGCAGTCATTGTGTTTAGTGGTGGTATCGATTCTATATGTACAGCATCTCTCCTCAAAGAGTATGAACTGTACGGAGTATCGTTCTCGTATGGTCAACGCGCAAGCAATGAGATACTAGCTGCAAAGTCTTTTGCAGAGAGATTATCTCTCAAAGAGCACAAGATAATAGATATTGGATTTATGAAGTCTCTATATGGCAACTCTAATGTCCTAACTAGTACAGAGAGTGATATTCCATCTAGTTTTGACTATTCGATCGTAGTTCCCATAAGAAATGCAGTCTTTCTATCGATCGCTACAGCGTGGGCGTTTACTATAGATGCAACATGTGTAGCATATGGTGCTCATACAGGTGATCAAAACTATTCTGACTGTAAACCCACATTTGCACACAAGCTGGAACAAGCATTAAACGAGGGTGAGAGAGATGGAATTCGTTTGGGTCTACGATCAGAGATTGATATCTGGTCTCCATATATGGATGGTTTATCAAAGAGTGATCTACTCCAAGTTGGGATTAAAGAGTTTGGAGATATGATATTCGAATCATGGAGTTGTTATGCAAACAAGCGATATCATTGTGGTACATGTGAATCATGCAATAATAGAAAGATTGCATTTGTAGAGGCAGGTATTCAAGACAAGACTAGATACATGTCCTAGTAGCGATTCTCCATTATCTTTCTTTTAAAGACGAATCCACGAATTCCAATATACCAAATTAGAAAGATTATACCAACTATGCCCATGAATGTATAGTTTTGAATATCTGGCGCCATCTCTGTAAAAGAGTTTGTCACCTCACGTGATATCAACATCGATACCGCTAAAAGTATACCAAACTCGATCGCATACCATGTCCAGCTAGGCCATGACTCTTTTGGAACATGAACATTTGGATGTGAGCCCATATTACTGCTCAATATATTGATTATTTAATTTTTGACTAGAATTGGCTGTGATGTCGTCTATGTACCAAAGTCAAGATGCTTTGCTTCTGTTTTGCGTCCTCATATATACCACGAAACGCAGATGACTCTAGAATTGCATCGCTACGCACTCCTCGCATCTTCATACAGAGATGTTCGGCGTCGGTAAAGACTGCTACGCCTTTGACACCACAAGCATACAGCTCATCAGCTATATCTTTGGTCAGTCGTTCTTGTATCTGTAGGCGTTTGGAGTGTTTCTCTACCAATCTGACCAACTTTGATATCCCAAATACTCTACTGTTCGGCGCGTATGCTATGGTGATCTTGCCAAAGAATGGCAGTATATGATGTTCACACATCGAGTAAAACTGAATGTTCCTAGCAATTACATTATCAGAATCTTCAGAGAATTGAACCTCTAGCTCCGAGTTCGAGTCATATCCAGAAAAGATCTCTGCGTACATGTCTGCTATTCGTTTTGGGGTGTCCCGAAGACCTTCGCGAGTTGGATCTTCACCGATCTCGATTATCAACTCACGTATTAATTTCTGGATTCGCACAGGATCCATCTAACAGTAAAGCCCAGAATACTATTATTTGAATCTAGAGTAGATATATCTACAAGTGACAATACTAGGGAGCACCTATCAGTTTGTGTAGCTGTGGAACAACTTTTACGTCGTTGTATTGTGGATATACTGTATCATAGATCTCTAGCAAGAGTTGTAACGATGGTTCTGATATTCCGTATGTTGGTTGGATTACAAATCCCTTGATATCGGATGGCTTTATCTTGGCAAATATACTTGATGCTATACTGCTGATCTCGCTTGGGCGAGTCTTGGAGCTTGCTACAATCTTGATAAAGGTCGTCTTTTCTGCTTGAACTGCAGCTATCAGACATTCCAAGGCTGCATCTAGGGTATGATGACTCGAGTCTACAAACTCTGAGTCACTAGTCTTGAACTCTATCTTGATCATGTCCATGAATGGCAATACATGACGAAACCGCTCTGCATCAAAACAAGAGGACTCTAGATATGTGGGCACTCTTAGACATTGTACGTGACTTGCAAGTTGAGCTACTGCTTTGTGTTGAATTAGAGGATCACCTCCAGTAAAGTTGACCTTGTATGTGTTTGGTTGTATACTAGAGTCGATCAATTTTATAGCATCTTGTATCGAGTACTCTGTACCAGAGTCAAGAGGGAGTGACTCTTTTGTGTCGCAATAAAAACAAGAGAATGGACAACCAGCTAGTCGTACAAAGAGAGTCTTTGTTCCATAGAGTATCCCTTCACCTTCAACTGATGTGAATATCTCAAACAGTCTTACCTTCAAGCACTAGATAATTTGATGTATGATTATTTATCAGTATTAGTGAAGTACAGGCTCTTTAGCATAAAAGAGTCCACAGATGAAAAAGATTACGCCCAAGACTCCGATTGTGCTGCCTACCAACTCGATCTGACTCTGATATACATCACCAAATGGTGCCCAAAGCCATGCCATCAGAGCACCAACTACAATCATAGGAATTCCCACTCCGACTGAGAGTGATTTGGATGCCATATATCGTGCAGTTTGTAAAATGTATATGTATTTTATGAATGGTATATTTGGTCGGACACCATTCAAGAACGAGAATCAGATGTTTATTGAATAGTGATCCAATGTGACATGCACTTTACAATTGCACTCTAGCGGTACCTATGATATTTGCTTAGGGTATCTGCTCGTATATTTTGAATCTGTTCGTCTAGATAGTTGGTCATGTATCGTGCGGTATTGTATTCGTTATTTTGTATATGATGTTTGATCTTGTCGAGGATAACTCTCATGTTAGTAAGTTGTTCTAGACTAGTATCATTGTTTTGATTCAATCGAGATATAGTTTGTTCCAGGTGAGTAACTCTGGCCTCTAGTCTATGTTTTTTAGACTTGTCTAGATGTTCGCTGACTAGAATGATCTTTTTGATCTCTAGTACGATCTCATCGGTGGTGTTTGCTGATTTGATACGTTCTTTTATTATCTTGATCTCTGTAATCATGGCGTCGGATATCTGTCGACCTTTGAGATCGAGGAGGATTGAGTCGATCTCTTTGAGATATACATCTGCAAATGCTCTAGCTCGCTCAAACTCTTGTCCTATTGCCTGTTCATCTAGATGTGTCTTGATCTCTTGAATCGACTCGTCGATAGATTGTACTATACCACCTAGACTCTCAATGTCATTTCTCTCTATAGCCTGAGTGCCTTGTGCGATTAGAGTATCGATGGTAGTAAAGTTAAGTTGAATGTTATGATAGTTCGACATGATCTTGAGACTTGTAACTTGGTTTTGTAGTCGATAAAACATATTCACCGTATGATCTGTGTAATATTCGGATTCGGATGTTGTTGGACTCTCTGGAGTTTGTAATTGTATATCTGGTTCGAGTTTGCTGTTTGATGCAGTAAACTGCATCTCTTCATCTAGTGTAGTGGTCTCTATTGAGATCTGTTTAAAGATGCCCATCGCGTTGATGAAGTGTAGTTTGATAGACTCGATATCATCTGTATCGATCGCTGTCTTGAGTTGATCAACCTCTGCCCTCCCCATCTCTACAAGTTCTTTGATCTCATCGTCTGTATCAGCAGGTAGTTGACTCTTGACTTGAGTTAGTGCATCTCTTGTAATCGTTAAAAGTAGTTTGGTATCATACTGTGATGTATTCTGTGCCAATACACTACTAGATCCGATAACTGTTGCAACAAACATTATGCATAATACAATGTATCTCATCTGATATCCTCCTTGAGTTTCACGAGATTTTGCATATCTCTCTTTGTTATCTCTACTATATCACGTCGCTCTAGTCGTTTGACTGCACGCCACATGGTTGTCTTTGGTTGCAGAAATCTTTTACGCAGATCACGTTCCAAGACTTGACCACCGTTATCCAAGATAAACTTGATAATTTTTTTATCGTCTTCGCGTATCTCTGGATCTGCAAGAATTAGATCTAGTCGAGATGGTGGAGTTACAGTTGGAGTCTCTGTTGTACTGTCTGTTGTACTGTCTACAAGTGTAGATGGAGTAGATTCTGTGGGTGCCGGTATTGCAGGTTTAGAGACAGTATCAAGAGCTTTGGGTTTGTGTGATAGACGTCTTAACAGATAGATAGTAACTACAGCTATACCTGCAGATATAGCTGCAATGATCACATACATGTACGGTATATCATCAGACTCTTCTATAGCTAGATTGATAGGTGTAGATTTGATAACATATCTTATCTCATACAGACCAGGACCAAAACCAAACTCTAGTTGATTGTTGATGGATCTTGTACTTGTAGGAAATGCATCCATGTGCTCGATTATAGTATTTGGAGGCAGTAGTAAAGTATGATTTGTGGGAGAGTCGAACGAGAAGGTCCATGTGCGACCCTTCTTTGAGATTAGATCGTGTATATCATAGTGTATAGTAATATTGGTTGTACCGAGAGTAGTAATTGTAGCTAGATCATCTTGTATCTCACTAGACAGTGGAGTACCATCTTTATCAATCGCAAAAAAGTTGTCGATATTGGGACCAAAGAGATCGTGTTGATGATCCGGTGATAGTGGATCGACATTGACTTCAGTCCGCACATTAGCTACACCATCATCATAGACTACAATATCAAGTGATCTAACAGTTGCTAACGATGGTTGAACATAAAAAGTCAAGGCCGCAATCAGTATACTAGTGACTAACAATGATGCTCTAACCATTGCGTTATGGATATTTCCACGCCTTACAAAAAGCATTCCATCGTCTATGGATGTCTTCCTGTGAGTTGATATCAGTTTGTGGTCCATGCTAACACTTTAGATTCATACTGGTTACTAGTTCCTGGAACCGTTTGAACTCTTTAAGGAATGCAATGCCTTGTTCGGATATTACGAACAGTCTGTTTCGTCCCATTCGTATTGGTTTGAGCATGCCAGCGCCTATGAGTTTATCACACTTTTTTAGTGTAGCATAGTGCGAGAGATTGGCCTGACGAGATATCGTAGATACCAGAACACCATTGCGACCTCCATCAATAGTAGTACTGAGAATGTCTCCCAATATTCCCATCTCTGAACGATACTGTTGTTTAGACATGGTAAGTATAACGTGATAGGTGTTTATGAGGAATCTTTTGAAACCATAAAGCGGAACGCAAGAGGGAACGCAAGTTTCATCCACTCAAAATGCCAGAAATTCTACAAAATCGCGAAATACTGCGGCATTGTTTAGAGACGCGATCAGAATCGATCATTATGGATCTCTTCGGTTTACATGGGATGAATGATTACAGAAAAAGTACTACAAGATTCTATATAGTCGTGAACATAATAATTTTCCTAGTGCATAGTATCACAATTTGGCATTATCCGTTCCGCTAGAGGTAAATTTCGTCTCTGATCTCACATATGCAAAAGTAAACAAGAAAACAATTCCGTTTGTGACTATAGAAGAAAATTATGGAAAAAGCCTTGCGAAACGCTATCCCATGTAAATCGAAGAGATTCGATCATCTAATAACTTTTTATTCTTACTCTGAGAGAGGATATTGTGTTTGACAAGTTCAAGAAAGAGGGAGGCGAGTTGGTCGAGGAACAACCCGAGATCGAACCAGAAGCTAGAGGCGATGTAGAGTCGAGTAATAGTGGAACAGAGATAGGAATAGGCGAGTTGATGGACAAACGAGCCAAGCTCGAAGAGGCGATAGATTATGTCGGTATGATGATAAAGAGTCTCAAAGACAAACGAACTCTCTTAGAGAAGGATATTGAGGACGAGTCAGTAGATATCAAGAACCTCAAAGAAAAGTTGGTAAAGGTTGGGCAGTATATAGACGAAGAGAGTCACGGTATCGAAGAGTTGACTAACAAGAGAAGACAGGTAGAGAATGAGGCGGATGAGGTTGGCTCAATAATCGCATCACTACGAGAGAGACTTACTGGTATCGATCGAGTGATCGATGATGAAGGTAGTAGAGTTAGGCGAATAAAAGAGAGTAGAGAGAGTTTATAGATTAAACGATCTCGTCGATGTCGCTTCTTGAGAACTCGTCGGTACTGATGGAAACATCTCACTTGCAGAACTCTCTGCAACTGCAGCTGCTTCTTTAAGGATCGCTTCAGACTCTGCATTAGTAGCTCCATCTACACTAAACGCTGCATCACCTGCAAAGCTCTCTGTCATGAATCCACCCAGTGTGTCTGCAATCTGTGATATCTCTTGTTCAGCGCCTGGCATTATCTTACCTAGTGATGATTTGAGATTCTTCATCAAGTCCATAGTCGGTATTATAGCAACTACAGTATCACCAAGATCGCTACATGTCGTAAGGCGCAACTCGATCTGTTCTAGTGCTATTCTAGCACCACTCAATACTCGTGTAACCTTTTTGATCTCGGCTAGCTCGTTTGCCAATACCTTACTGGTATGAGTATCGTGTCTCTGAGTAGCCTCAACAATACGATGAAACAGTTTAGCATCACGCTCTTGAAGGCTTGTAAGCATATGATCAAGTTTTGATATCTGGTGTTGTAATCGCTTGATTGCTTGTTGAACGCGTGGCTTGAGTGGACCTTTTGGTTTGAGTGTGTCGTTTAGTCTCTCCCCAATTCCTGGCGAGGGTTGTTTTGACCAATTGTCTTGCAGTTTTGCCATCAAACTAGCTTTCTAGTATTTACTACTTAATCTCATGTGTAAATATTGGTCAGTGGTGTGTCAAAAATCATTAACCTTAATTTTCGATATAGATGCAGTGATAATCGACTGGTCAATTTGTGCTACAGTTCTGAATAGCCACAAACTGCATCGCTGATCGCGATGTGTACAAATCCCAAGCTAATGATTTACTAGAATTTCATTGAAGAGTCACTAGACAATATGCATTCTTGTACTCTATATGACCAAATCCAATAGTGTTCAGATGTGAGACATTAAAAGAGATCGCAAAGTTTTGCTGTCTACGATCTAGGTAAAACCACCATGAATGCCATTATGCGATAGAATATTTAGTGAGTCTAATTTTATGACAATCATGAATGAGATGTTTGGTTTTGATCTACCTGATAGATCAGTCAAACTTGCGGATAGAGATTATGTGAATCTAGTGAACAGAATCCGTGGAAACTTTCTCAGTTATGTCTCTGTACTGGATCATACCCTAAGTTTGATTATAACAGAAATTTTTCTACGAGACAAGGACTCTATCGCACTCTGGACAAGTACTGTCTTTGATGAAGATAGAGTAACTTTTGGTGCCAAGATCATTTGGTTATCAAGAATAATTAGCAACTCTGAACTAGGTACAACTATAACAGATAAAGATCGAGTAAAGCTGCAAAAGAGTCTAGATTTTATAAGAAATGTCAGAAACGATTTTGCTCACAATCATGCATACAACAAGCAGATAGTTGCGAGTGACATAGAGGATCGAGTTATAAGACTATATGAATTTGAGGGTGGGGTTAAAACGATCAAACTGTTCAAGATGCAAGAGATTATGGATATTATCAATGACACATGGGTACTAGAACAGTTGACGATGCTACAAAGAGCAGCAGAGAGAGTGCGGGATCGATGATGTCACGGGGAATAATTATAGGTATAGTAATTGTCGTGATTGGCGCATTTGTAATTATACTATCAGAAGATCAACCTAGGACTGATCGTGATACAATATTTCACATAACACTTGCAGATCCAGAGATATACACCAATGGCATATTTGTGTCAGATATTACACTTGATGCAGGCAGATATGCATTCGAGTTTGTTCCAAGTGGATCTAGTCCGCAACAGATTACAATACACCTAGATGGTTCAGAACAGAGTATTCGTCACGAGTTTGAGTTAAAGGGAACACTACAGAATACTGGCATATCAGAGTATTATACGTGGGAGTATCTAGGTGATGATACATTCGTGATCTCTGACTTGCAAGAGATGACTATAACTATTGATCCGCATGGAGACACATCTGGATCGGTATCTGTCTACATTATGGAATAGGGCGTAACCCCCATAACAGCAGAACGTTGAGAGACTTCCTCTCTACTTCAGATCTCACCTGATCACCCTTTTTTTGTTCTGCGGGGTTACGCTAAGTCAGTCGATAGGATTTATGTCCTTCAACATCATATGATATAGGAGTTTTAACTATTTAACATTTGGCGATTGCTCATTTCGAGCCCCTAACCGAATATGATCAAATTTAGATGTAAGTTTTGATATATTTGATATCTCTTCTTAAGGTGGGAAATGACGTGTATGATGCACGGGTCTTTGATGGATACCAGCGAGAATCAGTTGATCACCAGAATATCTTTGCTAGGGACGAAGTGCACATCAACGGAATGGAAGGGTTCTGGGGCTTTACAAAATTAAACATGGTGAAGCATCGTGGGGTGAGCTCAAAGAAATTCTTACTGTATCTCAAAGAGAGGGAGTGGTGATGCAAGAACCGAGAGTGCGATCTGTTTGATTTATTGATGCAATACACGCTTAGGGGCTCGAAATGAGCAATCGTCAACATTTTAGTAAAATTTTAGAGAATTTTGTGCGAGAAAAACTTTCAGTCGCAATCGAGTTAAAAGAATCTGTAATCGATAGTTTCTAGAGATGTGTCTCTACGCCTCATCATCTTCAGGTGGGTCTGTCACAGGTGGAGTGAATTTGTACGAATCTGCATGAGTGCCTATCAGTCTAGCCTTATCATTTGTGCCATATAGAACAATATCATAGTCGCCAGATGTTAGAGAGATCGTAAATGACTCATTGTTTTCAGTGATGCTGTGACTGCCACGTGTTACAGTATCGTCAGAGGCAGTCGCAATCCAGTGGATCGTACTTGGTCGAAGTGCTTTGACGGTGTTGTCTCCAGAGGTAAAGTTCTTTTTCTCAAACGTGTATGAAAATTGTATGCCAGTTGAAGAATTTGTGGCAGATATGTTCAGGTCAAATATCTTTGCTATCTGCCTAGACTGCTCCTTTTTAATGACACCAAATTGGCACACTACATCATCACTTAACTGTACACTAGTACCTTGAGGAACGTGGACTGTACCGGGCGCATTACGAACTGTACCGGGCGCAAAGTTTGTGCTGTCAGCATCTGGTAGCTGTATGATCAAGCCGTTATCTAATTTTTTATAGAATATTGGAGCTGCGCTATAATATAGTGGAGAACCGCTAGAGCTGGTACTGTATACTCGTTTGTTGTTTATGGTATTATCGGTTTCAAAAAAGAATGCGATCAAACGACTAGTATCACTGTCACCAAATAGACTGTTTGAGATGGTAGCGCTATAATATCTAGAACCGCCACGTTCTTCGATAAAGGTAGAAGGCAGAGAGATAGAAAAGACGCCAGCATCTTTCTTTATGATCACAAAGACTCGACCGTCAAACTCTGTTTGACCCGTTGAAAATTTCAAGACGACATCTTGATCGGAGGTCATCGATACCGTATAGGATATCTTGTGACGTTCTTGACTGCACTTTGGCATTGAGAGATATTGTGTCATAATATCTTTATTTTGTGTAGTAAGGGTCGTGCTGTTTATCATGTTAGAGTAATCTTGATGAGTGTGTGTAGATCCAAGTTGGCTAGATGTAGAACTTGTGGATGTGGTGCCTGGATTGAGATTTACAACATTTGTAGGCGTGGTTATGGTATCTGCTGCTCCATAAAAGCCAGTCAGTCGTTTTGTAATGATGACCATATCATCACCATGTTTGCCATAACATACAGTGTTGTTACCTTTGAGAGTGTTGTTGCTTGTGTGAATTATTGTACTAGTACACGTAGGAATTGGTTGAGCATTTAGTATGTTGTCACGCGGAGAAAAGTAGAATGGTTTTTTGTCTGCCTTGTCATATATGGTGACTCGCAGGTCCCTGCCGATTATCAATGGTTGGTCAGAGGTAGCTTCAGGATCTGGTGAGCAACTTTTGCCTGAAACTTGAAAGTCTAATCCGTATGCAAATAGATTTTTCTTTTTGTTAGGTTCTATATTCTTGGGTATGTCAAAGCCTGGAACACGTTTTGCGTTGAGCCATTTAACACGCTCAAAATCTGCATAGCAAAGAGTGTTAGGAGGGCTCACAAGCGCAGGGTGCGGTAGTGTCCTAGCGTACGGTATAATATAGAGATCACCCGTAGGTCTTTCTGAGACGTCAACTAATCTAGGAACGCGAGTCTGATAGTTCATAGTACCATATCCGTCTAGCCTGAAAGCAACTTGACCATCTATTGTCTCGTTGGTTAATGGCGATATCATTAATAGATCACTAGTTGCAAATGCATCATCTATCTCAACTATCAGAAACGGTATAACTGTTATTAAAACTAGAACAGGGATCAGATGACGCTTATTCAATAATTACTCCCCCCCCCCCCGCTTTTATAAAGATATCGATCTGCAGTTTGCGAGGTATGGATCAAGAGATTTGAACCAAATGAGAATTTGATGTAATGTTTATGCTAAATACAGGTTCTATCAACGTGTCTAAGACTCAACGTATCTCAGGATCAAGTCGCCAAACTAATAGCAGAGAAACAAGCGAGACCTTGGCATATAATACATCGACTGGGTATGGAATTAATACAGCATGGAATGAATAAACATTAATGCGAGATCGGAGATCAAAGATAAAACTACTAGTTCTGTTGGGGGTAATATGGATAATTATAACTCTGCCACTTCCATGGATAATAAACAACCCAGATGTATCTGAATCACAGTTTTATACGATTTTAGGAATAATTGGGATAATGACGATTCCGTTTGTAGTACTTGGGATCGTATGGACACTAAAGCCTGAACTTACCACCTAACTATGACCGACATACCTATCTCCAACAAGATTCCAGAGTTGGATATCGCACTAGATGCAGTAACTGCAGCTAGTGCTGTAATATTAGAGATATATCAAGAAGAGTTTGAGCATATCAAGAAGAGTGATGGTTCACCACTAACTAGAGCTGATATATCTAGTAACAAGATCCTCAAAGAGATCCTTCGCAAATCTGGTCATCATATATTATCAGAGGAAGATGAAGATGATACAGATCGATTAAATGAAGATACAATCTGGGTGATCGATCCTCTTGATGGAACATCAGACTTTGTAGACAAGACTGACGAGTTTACAACGATGGTGTCGTTAGTACATAAAAAGACGCCCATAGTTGGCGTAATAGGATGGCCAGTCAAAGGGCAGTTCTATATAGCACAGAGAGGTTGCGGTGTGTTAAAGTTTGATGCCAAGGGTTGGTCCAACATCAAAGTATCGGATGTGTCTGATCTATCGAGATGTAGAATAGTTGGATCCAGACATCATCTGTCAGATAGGGACAAGTCGTTTATTACAAGTTTGAATGCTGCACAGTTTACAAGTATTGGTAGTTCACTCAAAGTTGTAAAGATCAGTTCTGGTGAAGCCGATGCATACATCACTACAACTACAAAGATGAAAGAGTGGGATACGGCTGCATCGCATTGTATAATACATGAAGCAAAAGGCCGGATGACCGATATGTGTGGAAATGAACTAACCTACAACAACTATGACGTATATCATAGAAATGGCATCTTGGTAACGAACGATATAATCCACAGAGAGATATTACAAGCGTATCAAAAATTATAGGAGATCGTGGTTTTTTAGAAATGCGCGTATCTTGTCGGCACTCTCCGTGAGGGACTCGTATTCGGTGTCAATTAGTAGATCTGGATTCTCCGGCGGTTCGTATGGATCATCGATTCCTGTAAATCCTTTTATCTCACCTTTGCGTGCCTTGGCGTACATTCCTTTGACATCACGTTCCTCACACTTTGCCAATGAGCACTTTACATAACACTCTACAAACTGATCTGATGCGTTTACAATATCCCGTGCGCTAGATCTGTTCTCAGCGTATGGTGAAACGAGTGATACGGCACTAGGAACGCCATGTTTGAGCAAGAGTTTTGCTAGATGAGCAACGCGTCTGTTGTGTTCATCACGCCCTGCCTTTGAAAAGTCCTTTGGTGAGAACCACTCTCTGAGCTCATCACCATCGAGCATCGCAAGGTTTGGGATGTCTCTTTGTAGATCGCGTACGATTGTGGTCTTGCCAGAGCAGGGAAGGCCTGTCATCCAGAGTACAAATGGTCTCATAATCAAATACTCGATATCTATCCATAAAGAGTTTACCTAGTATACTTGGTATACCAAGGACGACTCTCTAGATACTCGATCTCGCGTATAATCAACTCGAGTTTTTTAGATACTGCCATGACCGACTTGAACTGTTCGTACATCTCTATCTCTTCTTCCTTTGAGAGAACCATCTCTTCGGCTTGATCAAAGAACTTGTCCTCTTTGGAGAGATGATCTTGTAGGTATATCGAGTATGTACGAAGATATCTAGCTACGGGTTCTCGTGCATCTGTACCCTCTCTCCATTGGTTTAGATGTTTTTGTAGACTTGTAGCAATACGTCTAGAGAACTCGTGTTCGATGAGCAGTACACGGATCTCTTCTTTTAGTGTACCATAGCTTGCAACACATGCAAAGTACGAGTCTTCTTCGCGAGAGTAGTGGATCGAGTCCAAGAATTCAGATATAACATAGATGATCTTATCAATATCGGATAGAGGTACATCATAGTTGTCATATAGTTTGGTATAGCACTGTACGATGATATCTTGTAGTCTGTGTATCTGTTTGTGATCATTACGTAGTGTACTAGTTGCACTATCCAAGTGTATAACCAGATGTAAAACGGTTTAATTTGTGTTTGTTGGAATTTGTGATTAATTTTTAACCATCATACAGAATTGAAAGTTGATGATAGTCTTGCTCCAGATCTTGGACTTGATCCGAGAACAGACGGGTGAGATAATTCCAATAGATATGTTAGATGTGGGATGGATTATGGACAGGATCATTGCCATACAAGATCTGCTGTTCAATAATATGATTATTCGTGATTCCCCAATATCATCTCCTGATATTATATTACTTGCAGCAGGAATAGTGATATTTCTAGGAGTTGCCGGTGAAGCGTTCTTTAAGAAGACCGGCATTCCTGACGTTGCATTCTTGATGGTGCTTGGGGTTATAATCGGACCCGTCTTTGGTGTAATACAACCAGAGGTTGTGATCCAAGTTGTACCATACTTTGCTGCACTTGCATTGATCATCATAATGTTTGATGGTGGTCTAAATCTCGATATCAAACATGTGATAAAGACTGCACATTTTTCGTTCACGTTAGCTCTGTTGGGTTTTATCGTATCTGTTGTAATAATTGCAACAGCTGCTCACTATGCATTAAATTGGACGTGGTTGGAGAGTATTCTATTAGCTGCAATCGTAGGTGGAAGTAGTTCAGCTATTGTATTTGGTCTGGTACGAAACATCAAGATATCCCAAGAGGCCAAGTCCATGTTAAGTTTTGAGTCAGCGTTGACCGATATCTTGGCTACAATTGTAGCGTTTATCATGTTCGAAGCAATCATCGCAGGACAGTTTGATCTACAAACACTACAAGAGACTTTGGGTAGAGCAGTGGTTGTGGGATTGATCTTGGGATTTGGTGTCGGGATTCCTTGGATGTATGTGTCGACAAAGTTGGGAAATGCGCAACATGCATACATGCTCACACTTGGAATCCTGTTTGTACTCTTCTTTTTGGCAAACTGGTTTGGAGAGTCAGGAGCACTAACTGCATTGGTGTTTGGTTTGATGATTGGAAACAAGAGTCATCTATCCAAGATACTACGATTCAAGTTACCAAAGATAGCAAGTGATGATCCAACACATAATCAATTGACATTTTTGGTACGATCGTTCTTCTTTGTGTTTGTCGGACTGTTGGCAAGTTTTGGGCAGATCGAATATATCGTATTTGGTATTGTGATCACAGTTGTAGTCTATTTTGGAAGAGCGATAGTAGGCAAGATCACACTTACAAAGAGATTCTCAAAACTAGATCGTGCAGTTACCAATACAATGATCCCTAGAGGACTCGCTGCGGCTGTACTTGCTACATATCCAATAACACTTGGACTGCCAAATGCTGAGGCGTATCCACAGATCATATTCTTCATAATATTATCATCGGTGATAATTACAACCATAGGTTTGGGTAGATCAAAGAATATTCCTCCGCCTGAGGCAGTAGAAGGTGGATTTGTTAAACCGTCAAACAAGACCTAGATGCCTAGAAGATCTTTGAGTCCTTTGTATCGATTTCTGATAGTGACTTCTGTAACGCTAGAAGCTTGGGCGATATCTCTTTGAGTCTTGTCTTCATTATTCTTTACACATGCTAGATACAGAGCTGCCGCTGCTAATCCCATAGGATCTTTACCTGCAGATATCTCTTTAGCTTGGGCCTGTTTTAGAACCTTGACTGCATGGCGTTTTGTCTTCTCGGCTATGTCGAGCTGACTTGCAATTCTTGCAACACATTGGATCGAGTCCATTACTGGCATCTTTAGTTCAAGTTCTTTGATTAGTAAACGATAACATCTAGCAATATCCTTTCGTTTTATGTTGGCAGCTTCTTCAACGTCTTTGAGGTTTCGTGGCGTCGCTGTGTCTCTACATGCAACGTATAATGCAGATGCCATAAGCGCAGAGATCGATCTACCACGGACTAGTCCTTTCTCGAGTGCCTTTCGATAAATGTATGCAGCCTTTTCTATTACGGCGTTTGATATTGCAAGTTTGTCTTTGAGTCTGTTTAGTTCATTGAATGCTTGTCGAAAGTTTCTATCGGCAGAGTCATGTACTTGACTTCGACTATCCCATGTTCGAAGTCGTTCTATAGTACCTTTCATAGATGTTGTGAGTGGTTTACCTGCTGCGTCACGATTGATCGGATTGATTACAGTTGCAAGTCCCATATCGTGTATAGTTAGTGATGTTGGTGCTCCGGCTCTAGCTCGATCACCACGCTCGTCTTGTGCAAATGATCGCCACTCTGGTCCAGACTCTTGTAATCGTTCATTTTGTACAAATCCACATCTAGGACAATATACCTCGCCAGACTCACTGTCAGCAACTAGAATACCATGTCCACATCTAGGACACGTCTCTTTGCTTCTACCCACCATTTTAAGTTCTCTTTGAATCTTGCACAAGTCGGTATTTATGAATCAACAGTTTGTACCAGTACAAACACATTATCATGATCAGATTTAGAGACAAAATAATAGTCTATGATGTCACTAGTACAATATGTGGTGGATGTGGTTGGTTTTAGTTCTAGGAGTAGTCTATGCATTTGAGGTATATGGTGAGACCATCAATCAGAGTTTTGAGGGTGGTATGAATGTAGAGATCATGTATCCCAAAGAGATGATCTCTGGGAGAGATGGAGTGATATCGATGTTGGTGAAGAATAATGGGTGGGAGGACAAGCAAGATATAACATTCGAGTTTTCGTCTACTCTGAGACTAGTTTTAGATCCAACAAACATAACAATACCTCGACTTACGCAAGGTGGATCGATTGGCCAGACCACTAAACTCCAAGTGTTAGACGATATAGAGCCTGGGACATATTTTGTAAATCTTAGATATACACAAGTTTTGATAGCAAACAATGAGACGCCTCAACCACCCACATCTTTTGATATTGCAATACCAATATCTGTTATAGGAGATCCTAGAGTTATAATTCACACAAAGATGCCTGAATCTATATTTGCAGATGCCGAATTTCCGATAGAGTTTGAGATCGTGTCAAAAGATATCGATATCAGTGATGTAAATCTAAGAATAATTCCTCCAGATGATATTGAGTTTAGAGGTGAGACTCAACATCTACTGTCAAAGATCCAAAAAACCATACCAGTTGGAATTACATCTAGAATCATAACGCCACCAGACAACATTGGTATCGAACATAAACTTCCATTTCAAATAATAATCGAGTATGTTAATGATATCGGTGAAACTAAGACCGATTCACAAACAGTATCTGTAGTGTTACGACCACGTACATTTATGGAATTGACACCAGATGGTGGAATATGGATTGGTAATTTCTTTATCGCGCCATATGTTAGTATTGGAACTATTATTGGAATTCCGGCAGGTACTATACTTTCTCTACTTATCAAGAGACGACAAGATCGAAAAGGCTAACCAAGTCTTGTTTGTATGTGTGTAGTATATTTGGAGCTATACTCGTTAAAGATATCAATCTTATCCCATGCTAAAGCCATTGCGCCTGGTCTACTGTTTATGTGTTGTACTGCTGCTTGATGTTCGTGTAAGATCGATAACAGCTGCTCATTGGTACATGTATCGAGTTTAGAGATCAAGAGTTGGAGTTCAAGGTCAAGGATCTCTCTAGTCTCAATAGCTGGTGGCATAGCACCGATTATCTCTTTTGTCGTAATATTACCAAAGACCTTTCTATCTAGTTTGTGCAACACTTGAAAGATTTGAACATCTAGATATAAACTCGAATATCTAGCTCAGCTCGCCAAGAAAGTGGACCGTATCACTATTTACGATAACTGTTCTGTCTTTTGGTACACGATAGAGTTTTTTGGAACCGTTTGGGTGTTGAACAATAATCTTAGAGTAGGGATCCTTGATTGATTTGTACGATACTCCTCTGTCACCGACCGACTGAGACCAGTTGGTTCCATGAAGGAAGATTATCGTCTGAAAACGAACAACTACGTATGAATAGACCATCACATATAGATACAAGCCTCAGTTCATTAAAGATTTCTTTTTAGGGACCAAGCTATACGGACATGGAAGGTTCTCCAAGATCTACATTTCGCATTTTAGTCATTATCTCTTAACTAGATCTGTCTACATGTTTTGGACCATGTTAGTGGAGGACGGAAATAAATTTACACTGGTCTCAGCGATTTCCTATCATGCTCAACATTTTGCCACTCTCGACTATCAGTTAACCCAATGTGTGTCTTTAGTGGAAGATATTACAATATCTAAAAAGAAACATTACTCAATTGGCTCTGCAACCACGAATCTGTTTTAGAACAACAACCAGCAAAACCGTTTGGTCGTCTTTCATGTCTAGAAATATCACTTTCATTACAACTTTTGATTAGGAAAACGCCTATGGAAAAATTATCGCGGATGTCCACTAGGTAATAATCTCAGCAAAACATTGTACTGTCTTTTCAAAAAAACACATTTGGGTTAACTAAAGTACTGTACATCTAGTGTACTTCACAATAAGAATTTATTACCCTAGTTGCCAAGTTGCAGTATTGTCCAGTGTAGATACAGAAAGAGGCAACATAAGATGCTCAGTATGTGATTTACAATTTATGCACAGTGAGATAAAATGGCGTCCCATGCAAATGGAATATTTCAGTGAAGAAAGTATGAAAAATATGAAAAATAGGGGAGCAGATCCAAGACTCCTTCGTGAAATACGAAAGAGGAAAGAAGAGATGAGACATCTTCAAATAAAATTGCGTAGCAACAAGTATAACTCGGTAATAGATTCCATCATAAGAAAGATCAAGAATAGTTGTGATGATGACTTTGTAAAAAAGTACAAAGTCAGTATGTTAGAGTTTACCAAAGAGATTCGAAAGAGACTCAAGCCAGATGTAAGAAAGTATGTAGATAATTTTACAATGTATCCAGGATGGATATTTGGATGCTATGGCTTTCCATATAAAGATGAATGTCCAGGATGTAAGTCTGACATAATACTAGTTTGGTTAGGACTTGAATCCATGAAATATAGCTACAATACAGGTGCCAAAGGGAATGATGACTGGACCATATTCAAATGTAAATCATGTAAAACAAAGATTGTTGCCGAAGAGCACGTCTGGCACTATGTTAATAACTCAGAAAATGAATTTTTGAGGACCATATGCCAAAACTGCCACAAACCACAAAAGTATCCATACGCATTTTCATGGATGCCATTAGAGGTATTTAGTGGTGGAACACATGCTCAGGTACACAAACAGTGGTATCCCGAATGGATATTCGCTAGACAGACAGTGTATACATACGATGAAGATGTTGGTCTAGTCGATACAGAGATATACACGGTGGTAAAAGATGAAGCTCTTGCAAAGAGAGTGTCAAAAATATTCGAACAACTAGATAAGAGATAGTTCAAATATCTTTGATACAACTGCTTCAAGACCTGTGAGAGAGTTTTGTAATCTATATATCGTATGCGTATTTCTTATGTCTCGTACATATTTGAGGTGCAACGAAACATACATGTGTGATTTCTAGAGGCAAATTGATTCATTGTTGTCGTGTTTGATGATTGGACATGGGCACTCTTAATAATACGCATACAGTCTAATGATTCGATATTTTCCGACCCTGACCTTGTAGTCGTTTGAATTTACTAACGGCGTAACATGACTGTATGGGTCTACTTTGATATCGCTCACCATATTCAAAATTCTTATACATTCGTGTTTGAAGTTTGTTGAGATCCTTTTGAGAATTGTTGGTCCAAAATACAGTCCATTCCATAATTTCACTTGGGTTTGCAATCTACTATTGAAGGCACTGAAGATACTGCAATACTAATGTTCTGATAGTGTTTACACATCATATCCATCATAGACTTCATATCTTTTATAATTTGTTCATCTTTGTAATTGCCACCAACATCTCTTCATGTGTAATAACTTGGCCGTTTTTAACTTGTTCGGCGCCTTTTTTAATATCTAATCGATCTTGGATGGTCAACATGGTGTCCTCTTTGTCCATTAGATGAATAATCCTTTCAACGACAGACTCAAGCGATTCGTCAGGATGGTGCTTGTATTTTTTACATATATCTTCAGATGTATCGGATATTTTGATTATAGCCATCTGTACATCAAACATCTATGTAATATTTAACTGCGAGATATTGTGGTTCTGTGAAGTTATCGGGAGTTGAGATTTTAAGCATGAAAGATTGCAAGATCGTTCAACCATACAAATATCATAAACAAAAAAAGAGAAAAATTAAAGCGATCTCTTGTAGAGGCTTGCATTCTGGATGATTGTTCTCCACTTGTTGGGTCCATCGATCAAGATCAGTTCTTCTTCAGCTGGAGTCTTGCCTCCCAGACTCTCGTGTTTTTGGTACAATTGTAAAATGTTCTAAATCCACCTACCAGACTTGTATCATCTTTCTTGAGACCTCTAAATGCTACTTCTCGATCTCGGATTGTACTATTCAGTCGCTCCATCTTGTTGTTATTATCTCTTGATCTCTTGCCTGTGAGATGAATGTGTTTGATGTGTCTCGTCTTTTTCCGAATATACGCTTACTAGATTTCTCATAGGCTGGTAGGCCGTCCGTGATGAAATTGATTGGTCTCTTACTAGTCTGTTCCAGAGTTTGACATAGAAACTGATCGGCATTGTGCATATACGTTGAATCTGCCACTTCATATGTAATCCAATATCGTGTATCATCGTCCATGAAACTATACAGGTATCTTTACAATCCAGATATCTTGAGATACAACTCGTCAGCGCGGTACCATTTACCTACACGTGGTATGATCTATCCATGTATGCACAAGACAGATCAAAATATTTGTCAATCCAGTTGTATATTGAGCGGTACGATACCTTGTGAAATAACGTTTTAATACTAGATTTATTTATCTATAATTAAATACAAGTCGTGTATCAAATTGTAGGAAATTTTTGTTTGTGTATTGTGTTTTTGGTATAAAATTGCCTAAATATAATCTCCTTTTATGTTAAAGACGCTTACTTTAGTTAGTGTTGACAGAAAATATCCCTAGTGAATATGATGCTGGGCATGAATCACATGCTTGTGATAACAATTCCACTATCACCGATATTGAACGAGGTGAGATGGTTTGTGGAGGATGTGGTCTAATACTAATGCAAAAGATGCCAGATACATCATATCAAGGAAAGCATTTAGTCGGTGACGACTTTATGAAGCATTCAAGGACTGGTCCTGCAATATCATTAACGATGTATGATAAGGGACTCTCAACCATAATTGGTAAAAATACAGACTCGACAGGAGCTAAATTGTCCAATAAAACAAAGTATGAGTTTAATCGACTCCGAGTTTGGGATCAACGTAGTAAGTCAAGAGCTACAACTAGACTCGGTAAAGCGTTGACTTCACTGCATGGAATGAAGACAAAGTTGAGTGTTCCAGATAACGTCGTTGAGAATGCTGCGTATATCTATCGGAAAGCAGTAAGTGCAGGAATGACACGCGGAAGAACTACATCTTCATTGATTGCTGCCTCTTTATATGCTGCGTGTAGAGAACATGGCATTCCAAGAACATTGAATGATGTTGCAGATGCAGTAAATGTTGAGAAGAAGATATTGTCTAGAGATTTGAGAATGTTGATCAAGAAACTAGATCTAAACCTAAACCAATATGACACAACATCGTTTATCTCCAAGCTCTCAAACAATCTAAGCCTAAAAGAGAAGATAAAGCGCGATGCAATAGACATCTTGGAAAGATGTAAAGATCAACAAATTACTGCAGGAAAACATCCAGTTGCCCAAGCTGCAGCTGCGCTTTATATTGCAACATTGCTAAATGGACAGAACTTGAGTCAGAAACGACTTGCAAAAGAATCTGGAATTAGTGACGTAACTATACGAAATATCGTAGTGTCAATTAAAAAAACACTAAAGATTACCGACTAGATACTTTTCTTCCATCATATTTTTTATTAGGCGATTAGCTACATGGCCCTAACATGTACTGAACCAATAAATCAAACAGATCGCAATCTCGATTACTGTATCGCCACTCCATCTCCTTGAGATACAATAAGAATTTCTTTAGAGTGTATGCGTATTTCTTATGTCTCGTACATATTTGAGGTACAGTGAAACACACATGTGATTTCTAAAGGCAAATTGGTTCATTGTTGTCATGTTTGATGATTGGGTATGGACATTCTCAATAATACGCATACAGTCTTATGTTTATATTAGATTTTTATTTTAGTCTGTAAAGATGACACCGATTAACATACATTACAACCATACATTACAACCATACATTACAACCATACATTACAACCATACATTACAACCATACATTACAACCATACATTACAACCATACATTACAACCATACATTACAACCATACATTACAACCATACATTACAACCATACATTACAACCATACATTACAACCATACATTACAACCATACATTACAACCATACATTACAACCAAGAATAGATTGTTAATTACTATACCAAGGAGTGATAAACTCTGAATATTGGTGTGGTACATCCAATGTTAAATTTATTAGGCGGGTCTGAACAAACCACGAGATCAATATTACAAACACTGGTAGATTATAGACATAATGTTACACTTTACACGATGACAGATTCATGTATAGAAATTCCTGATAACGTTCATATTAAAAAACAAAAAATATTATTTAACACATCTTGGGAAATTTTATACAATACACACAAATTGTTCAAAAAAACAAAAAGTTGTGATATGATTATAATAAGCAGTGGTGGTCTCTCTTTTTCTGAATCCAACAAAAATACAATACTATAGTCACGAACATAATTATTTTCCGGTTCGTTTTTGCCAAATGATGTGATTTCTTTCAACATACTCGTTGAAATCACATTGATCATAAAACATACGAGGCAATAACAACAAAAAATCACTGATTATTAGTTCATGGTTGGAAATAAACAAAGATGATTAGTGACCAAAATTTAAAATGTCCAATGGCGCACAAAAAATTTAAATTTTTGTTAATGTTGGTATTGAACAATAATAATTAACTAATTGATCATGTTTAGTTGACTATACATGTTTATTTGTTACTATCTTTTATGATATGTAATGAATCAAGTATGTGAGGATATGGTTAACTACATCAAAAACATGCCAAACCATAACGTACAAAAAAGAATTATTGTTGTACTAATGGTACTAAATTTTAGTTACACACAAGTAAAAGCTGCAGAGATGGCAGGAATTACACCTCGCACCGTATTTAATTGGATTACACGGTATCAGAAAGAAGGAATTGAGGGACTCAAAGACAAGTCAGGTCGAGGAAGGAAACCAAAAGTATCTAACCGAATGTTTGAGTACATACTGGGACTCGACAGCACCACAACAGTACAAAGAATTTTAGAGTTGGTTTTCAATATAACAAAAGTACGATATCATCCCAGCACAATACGACGCAGAATGAGAGAGCTAAGACGCTCTGCAAAGAGCTATGTCCAAGTACATTTCACTAATCGAGCCAGTGATGAAATGATAAAAAAATTCCAAAGAGCCAACATATCTTGGATTTCACGTCTAAACAACATGGGATTTCTAGTGATGGCAGTAGATGAGATGCACATCAACACCCACACAAAACGTCGTGTAAAAAGTTGGTCAAGGATAGGTGAAAAGATACGCATGCTAGCAGTAGCAGGAAAAGCTGAGAGAATAACAATATTTGGAGGAATCAGCACTAACGGAAAAATATGTCATACAATACGTCATTCAGCAAATTCTAAAGACTTTATAGCATTTATGAAGATCATACGAAAGATGCGTCCCATGATAGAACCAATAATACTCATCCTTGACGGTGCATCCTGTCACACTAGTCAAATAAGTAGACGATTTGCAAAAGAAAATAACATAAAGTTAGTGCAATTACCAGCTGCTGTTCCTGAACTCAATGCATCAGAAGCACTCTGGAAACAGTTTAGACAATATACTCCAGTCAACAAAGTCTTTAAAACACTACGATCTCTAGAGAAACATGCAGATGAAACTATGAAAATCATGAAATGCAACGCAAATGTCATGGGTTGTCTTAAGAGAAAGATAATTACGCCAAAAATATAGCTTGAAATTACAAAAATCATTGTGTCGTGCAAGAATAAATCATGCAGACGACCATAAAATTTTGATTGTTTTGTGTATTGGCGTGAATATCTTTACAACAAATCAAAATTTATCTGACTTTTTTCGTATTTTATGATAATCGTTGTGATTTGAGCTACACGATTAACAAAAGGCAACACGATTGCTTAACAACGAACCGGAAAATAATTATGTTCGTGACTATATATTGTCATTCCACTTTTGAACAAGAATTGAAAAATATTAATGTGGAACCAAGAGGAAAACTCAAACTATATAGAAAATGGGTGCAAAAATATAATAAAAAACAAATAGACATGTTTAAAAGATCATCAGCCAAGTACATTGCAAATTCATTATATACAAAAAACAAACTTGAAGAACTGTTTAATATTAATTCAATTGTAATTTATCCACCTGTTAAAACAGTACAGTCAAATCTACAAAAAAGAAAAGGTATAATCACTATTGCAAGATTTGCACCAGAAAAGAATCTTGAATTCAACATCAAAGTATTACAAGATATACAAATACCAATATTACATTATGGTAATGCTGTATCTCCATATCAATATTCATATTTTAAACAAATAAAAGAAATGACAACTAGGCATAACCATATTAAATTATTGTTGAACCAACCTAGAAAAAATATAGAATCTAGTTTATCACAAACCAAAGTATATTTCTCAACCAGTAAAGAAACATTTGGCATTGCTGTTGTGGAAAGTATAATGGCAGGTTGCATCCCAATCGTTCCAGATCATACTGCAAACAAGGAAACGGTGCCATTTAAAGAGTTGAGATTCAAAGAAGACGACAAAAAGGATGCGAAAGAAAAACTAGAATTGGCATTGTCAGGAGATTATGGCAAGTACCTACCAGAATTACAAGAACATGCCAAACAGTTTACAGAAAAAGAGTTCCACAAAAATATAAATTCATATATATCAAAAATATAACAAACCGAGATAAAATATGTGATTTATCTAAATAATATTATAAAATACAATAAAGAAACATCTTGATGTTTATGGCACTGTACATTATGCATAATTTGTTTTAAGATGTATATTTAAAAATTAAATATTCTAAATGATAACTTACCACAAACACGTATGATGGCATAGTTTGATTATTGTATTAGTACATCTATTGATAAAAGTCAGGTTCTTGATCCCGTTTCTGTTTTGGAAGATCATTCATTATCGCTTGAACTACCTCAGAGTGATTGTATGTCAGATGACGAAGAAACTTTGCAGACTCGTCTGCGCGTGTTTTTTCATCCGCGAATAACATGGTAGGACTATTCATCTCATTCATTATACTATAGCATTCTTTGCAAGGCTCAAAGTCTAGATATAACTTCATTGTTATTTCATAGTTTTATCACTATTTAGAGTAAGTGATGTGTCTGTATTTTGTGGTTTTACTTTAGAGATGGCATCTAGCATATCTTGATGAGTAATCTTGATTTCTTTGAGATCGTCCGAATTTGTACCTATGTGTCGTTTTAGAGCAAGTATTGCAGCTCGGTTTGCGACTGCAGCAATCTCTGCTCCACTAAATCCGGATGTCAACTTGGAGAGTGTTTCAATATCAACATTCTCTGCTAGTGGTTTCTTTTTTGTGTGAATCTCAAATATGTGACGGCGACCTTGTGCATCAGGATTCGGAACGTTAATGATTCGATCAAATCTACCTGGACGGAGTACTGCCTCATCAATTAAATCGAGTCGATTAGTAGCCCCGATTATCAGGACATTACGGAGTTCTTCTAAACCATCTATCTCGGTTAGTATCTGTGATACAACATTCTCAGATACATGAGATGAATCTCCAGATGATCGTCTAGGAATTAGGGCATCAACCTCATCTAGAAACACGATGCATGGTGCAGCTTGACGTGCCTTTCTAAATATAGCTCGCACTCCCTTCTCAGACTCGCCTACCCATTTTGATAAGAGTTCAGGACCCTTTACGCTGATAAAGTTAGAGTCAGTCATATTTGCGACAGCCTTTGCGATAAGAGTCTTGCCTGTACCAGGTGGGCCATACAATAGAATGCCTTTTGGAGATGTAACATCAACATACTCAAACGCAGTTCTGTGTCTGATAGGCCATTCGATCGCTTCATGTAACTCTTCTTTGAGATCCTCTAAACCGCCGACATCGTCCCAAGTGACATCGGGCGTCTGTACTTGTACTTCACGTAGTGCACTTGGTCTGATCTCGTTTAACGCAACTTCAAAATCATCGGTAGTAATCTTGATCTTTGCCAATATATCAGCAGAGATCTCTGTCTCATCTAGATCGATCTCTGGAAGAACACGACGTAATGAACGCATGGCTGCCTCTTTTGCAAGGATCTCTAGATCGGCACCTACAAAACCGTGTGTTCTTTTGGATATGACATCTAGATCGACTGTGTCATCGAGTGGCATGCCTTTAGTATGAATTGCAAGGATATCTAATCTGCCGGTTTGGTCTGGGATACCTATCTCGATCTCGCGATCAAATCGTCCCGGTCTCCGTAGTGCGGGATCTATAGAGTCTGGTCTATTTGTCGCAGCTATGACGACGACTTTTCCACGAGATTTAATTCCATCCATCAGTGTCAACAGCTGTGAGACTATTCTCTTCTCTACTTCTCCCGATATCTCGTCTCGTTTCGGTGCAATCGAGTCAATCTCGTCGATAAAGACTATACTTGGTGCATTAGTCTCAGCCTGAGTGAATATCTCACGTATGCGCTCTTCACTCTCACCATAATACTTGCCCATAATCTCCGGTCCTGATAGTGAGATAAAATGAGCGTTGGTCTCGCCGGCTACTGCCTTTGCAAGTAAGGTCTTACCTGTACCAGGTGGACCATACAACAAGACACCTTTTGGTGCTTCAACTCCAATCTTCTCAAAGAGTTCTGGGTGTCGCATCGGTAATTCGATCATCTCTCTGATCTTCTGAACCTCGTTCTTTAGACCGCCCAGTTCGTCATATGTAACACGAGGTATAGAAGCATCCACTGCTTTGGTCATCTGACCTAGTTTGAATTCAGTATCCTCTGTAACGATTACTGGTTTGGTAGGATTTGTACTAGTTACAACAAATTGTACACGTCCTCCCATCTGCGTACTCAGAGAGACAGAGTCGCCGGTAGTAAAGACATGATTCATGTAGTTTAGATGCATGTATGTTTGTAGACCTTCAGCTACAATCTTTTCAGTTGGTGATAGTGTAATACTTTTAGCTGGTACCACTTCAACCGTCTTTATCGATACTTTGTCGCCAATACCACCGCCTATATTCTGTCGTGTAATGCCGTCAATCCTAATCACACCAGAACCATACTCTTCGGTGGGAGCAGGCCATAGTTTTACGTGCGTCTTTTTGTTGTGTGTGATCTCTAGTATCTGGCCTGTACTCCATCCATGTTCTTCTATGATCTTTGGATCAACTATTCCTCTACCCATCCCAACATGTTGTCGTGGAATCTCATCAATCTTTAAAATAATATCACTCATTATCATTTCACCATAAACAAAAAAAGTAGAGGTTAGTTTACCTCCACCACTCTACCAGTAGGTCGCTCTTTAGTCAAGTTGAAGACAATCTCCAAGATACCGTTCTTGTAAGTTGCCTTTGCCGACTTTTCATCGACCTCTTTTGTGAGAGAAACTTTTGTTTGATACTTTTTGCCGTCACGCTCTGCTGTAATCTTGACAGTCTGATTCTCGACTGTAATCTTGACATCGCTCTTCTCAACGCCTGGTATCTCAGCGACGAGTTTGAGGAGTCCTGCTTTGTCATCAACTATTCTGTCGACTAGTGGCTCCCGTGTATCAGACTCCAAAGACGTCCCTGGTCTGACATTACCATACTCTTTGATGACAGGTCGTCCGTCTGGACCAATCGTCATTGTGTATCCGTAATAGTAGGGCATGGCACTGGTAAAGTCTCTCTCTAGTCCCTCATTGTCAAAGAATGATCTGGACATTCTTTTGAAGAACCGTTCTATCTCGTTGTCGAACATGTCATATTCACCTATCTAATGTAATGTATATTACATAATATAAAGCTTAATGATATATTCTATATTTATTACAAAAATGCTAGTATATATAATAAATTTTAACACAATGTAATATGAGACCAAGTATGTCGATCCCAGAGGTTGTAAGGGAGATGGTAACTAGACATCGTTCTATCCATGACTGCATGAAGATGGATCTGATAAATTATACTGCGCTAGCTGTAAAACTTCAACCCGAGATCGAGAGGATCTTGGATCATCCTGTGAATCTCAATACGGTCGTGGTTGCAATAAAGCGATATGCCGACTCTTTTGAGGACGAGGATGAGATTAAAGAAGACTCGATCTTGAAGAATGCTCGGCTAGTTCTAACCGATGGAATAATGGATGTAAAGTTCTCGAACAAGGATGACATAGACGCTGGAACAATTTTAGATAGATTTTCAAAGATTACAGACAACTATGAATTCTTTAGACTGTCCGACTCGATCAGATTTTTGACCGAAGACATTGATGATGTCAGAGAGATCTTTAACGATGTTGTAAAACATAGTGACATGTTTAATACCGGACTTGCAAAGATTCGTATCTCGATTCCCCATGCTAGACAATCTGATGTAGTCTCTTATGTAGCAGGAATTCTTCACACAAATGGGATCGAGATAGCAAATGCGTTCTTCGCACAAGACAGTATAATCGTTGTATTGTACGACAGAGATGCAGCAAGAGCATATGATATACTTCGCTCAGATATTGTACGAAGTTAGTGAATTTCAGTTTGGATGTAGTTTAGAATATTAAATATTCTTATAGTATGCGTCTTGTTTAAAAACGAAAAGATTGGCAAAACGTAAAAAGATCTTAATTCTAGGTGGAGGGTTTGCTGGAGTTAAATGCACTCAAATTTTAGAGGACGAGTTTGGAAATGATCCCAACGTCGAGATAACGATGGTGAGTGAAGATAACTTTTGGTTGTTCACACCAATGTTACCTCAAGTTGCATCTGGTATGATCTCAACCAGACATATCATTATGCCAATTAGAACTATATGTAAAAAGATAACATTCTATGAAGGTAGAATCAAGAATATCGATCCCTACGGAAAGATTGTAACTTTGTGGGGGACCGGGTATAAACGAAGCATGTCACTCGAGTATGACTTTCTTGTAATTGCTTTAGGTAGTGAGACTAACTTTTTCGGAATGTCTGATGTTGAAAAGAATGCACATACGATGAAGACATTGAACGATGCAGTAGTTTTGCGTAACCATGTAATAGATATGTTGGAACAAGCTGACAATATGGTTAATCCGATCCTTCGTAAGAGTCTCCTAAACTTTACAATAGTTGGCGGGGGATTTGCAGGGATAGAGACAGCTGGCGAGTTGATGGATCTATTACTAGATGCACGAAAGTACTATTCTACGATTCGTAAAGAAGAGATAAAGGTTGTCGTGATTGAGGCAGGCGATATAATTCTTCGCGGTTTTGATAAAGAGCTGTCCAATTTTGCACAAGAAAAGATGATAGAGCACGGAATAGATGTCAAATTGAATACAGCTGTGAATAGTTTCGATGGAAGTGAGATCATAACAAAGGAACGAGGTAAAGAAGAGATCAAACATGTAATAAATTCAAAGACTATGATCTGGACTGCTGGTGTAACACCAGTGAATACGATCAAGAGATCGTTGTTCAAGACGGATCATGGAAAGTTGGTTGTAAATGAGCACCTCGAGTTGCCAGACTTTCCAGGCGTCTTTGCGATAGGAGACTGTTCACAGTTTGTTGATCCTGTTACAGCAAGACCGCTTCCTCCTACTGCGCAAGTTGCCGAGTCGGAGGGAAAGACTGTCGCGAAGAATTTGATCGCGACAATCAAGGGTACTGAGAGACATAAATTCGAGTACACATCTAGAGGACAGATGGCCATAATTGGCAAGCGTACAGGGATTGCAAAGTTTCTGGGGATACGCCTCTCTGGATTTCTAGCGTGGTGGGTTTGGCGAAATGTCTATCTTAACAAGATTCCAACTTTTGATAAGAAGGTCAGAGTTGTTATTGACTGGACTATAGATCTGCTCTTCACTAGAGATATCTCGAGACTCAAGATAATAAAGCGCGATCAGGAGAAAGAGTACAAGGTTCTTGACGAGGTCGATGATCTTTGGTGATACCGTATACCTTGTAGATTATAACAGCTGGTATGCCAATGTACATTCCCATATTCAAGAGTATTACTCCAATTCCATACCCAAGAACTTTGGATTCCGAGTCGGCGTGTTCCATTATATGTAGAGTTGAGAGTAGTGGGGCAATGTATGCTCTAGTTAGTTCTCTAAGTATAGGACTCGTACGTTCTAGATCAGCGACTGTAGGTGAAAAGAGATAGTACACCTGATTAAATCCGCTCATGAATGCTGCGCCAGAGTTGGTAGCCAAGAGTGTGCCATCGCGAATCTCACGTAGTCTCTGTACTTGAGGAGCGAGTTCTGAGCCAAACACTGCAGTTGCTACAAGGCAACCACCACCGTCTGTCGATGTTGTTGTTTCTACTGGATCATCAACTAATAACGCAAAAGACTCGATGGTCTCTGTAAATCTTGATTCGTTGAAATCATAGTCGTCGATCACATTTGCATATGTTATTGTGTATACTCTTTCGGCAGTATGGATAGTTACCTCTCCAAACTTTATGTTGGTAGACTGTTCATTGAGTACTGAACTACTCTCTGCCGTAATCTGATATGCGTCATATCCATTGATAGTTGTACTCTCTCTTGAGAGGATCGTTAGTATGTTAGAGTCTATAGCTTGTTGGAGTTCTGCCTCTTTTTCAGATACGATATCGTCTAGAGTTCGTTGATCTGTAGATTCTACGGTAAGTGATATTAGTGGAGGTATGATTCCGGTTTGAGGCCCTACTGCTATAACGTCTGGTTCGTTAGGATTTGTTTTATTGTGTGATTGTAATAACCATCCAGCAGGCATCACCAACGATATGTTGTGTTCTTCACTCTCATACTTTTGACTAGTGGTAGAATCCATAATTGTAGATTCGATTCGTTCTGGTTCATCTAGATCGAGTAGGTCAGATGTATCTGCGCGACTCACTACATCTGCAGACATTATTCTAACCGACTCTGGATCTTGTGGTCTGTCTTGTAGTTCAGTCTCTACTCTTGCAATTGCATCCAAAGTGTCAAAACTCTCTTGTGTTACGATTCTACCAAAGACTGTATACTGTCCATCTAGAAAGTTTGAGTCTTGATGAACTATAAAGAATTGTGAGCCAGCACTGTTGGGATCTTGTGCTCTAGCCATAGAGACTATTCCTCGATTATGTTTGATATCGTTAAACTCTGCAACAAGAGGTGTGGGAGGTCCACCTTGTCCCCAAGTTTCAGGACTGCCTGAGACGGTGTTGGGATCACCACCTTGTATCATAAACCCAGGAATAATTCTATGGAATAGTGTTCCATCATAGAAACCAGATTCGGCGAGTTCGATAAAGTTGTTAGTATGATTTGGTGCATCGTCTGGAAATAACTCGATTGTGATATCACCAAGACTCGTTTTGAGAACAACCAGCATCTCAGACTGTGCCATCGCAGATGGGGTTACGCTAGACACCACAAGAATGGTTAAGATCAATATGAGATACGAGTACATACCATCACAAAAACATGGCATACTTAAAAGCTATTTGTTGTTGGTTTTAATTAAAGTTGAGTAGAGGCTACATACATGGATCCTGACGAGAAGATTCAGGCACATATAGTATCTATATGGCGAGAGTCAAAAAAGATGTTCTCAATCGGTGGTAGAGAGGGAATGTTGATTCTAACAGATAGACATCTAATGTTTGTACATAAAACCGAAGCTAAAATGAATTGGTGGCGGGCCATTACACAGCGACAGACTGTAAACTTTATTCGATCTAGAGATACGATGATCATTCATGATGGTTATACTGAAGAGGATTTGAGGGTTGATTTAGAGAATCCAAAGAATGTCGAGTTGGCGTTTGATGATATTACCAAGATAAGTTTTGAAGAGAAGGTTTGGGGCAGTGTATTATATTTAGAGTATCAGAAAGATGACAAATATGAAAAGTTCCAGTATGCAGTAGCTCAAGACTGGGTCAAATATCCAGCCAAAGAGCCTACCAAATACATGAAGGTTGATTGGCAACCATTTGTGCAATATATTAAAGAACGACAGCGATTTACCAATTGAGATTGGGTAAAGTTTATGCAGTCGGTGTGGGACCGGGCTCGCCAAAGTATGTAACAGAGATCGTATCTGATATCATCAAGAGATGTGATATCATTATAGGATATAGACATGCTTTACATACAGTAAGAGATATCCTTGTAGGAAAAGAGACGTATTCGGTCACTATGGCAGATCAAGAAGAGATATATCAAAAAGTTCTGAAGAGTCTTGGAGGACGGAGCCTAGTTGTGTTGTTTACTGGCGACGTCAACTTTTCAGAGTCAGAGGTGGTAGACAGACTCATCGAGTTGTTTGGTGATATAGAGATAGTTCCAGGTATCAGTTCGATCCAAGTTGCAGCTGCTAAAGCCAGAGTTCCGTTAGACAAGTCACGTGTAATCACGATGCATGTTACAACACCAATCGAAGATAAAAAGATAGAATTGCAACAAGCATTACGTAATGGTCAGAGTGTGGTACTAGTTCCGCGACCATGGCCAAAACGACCAGATAAGCATTTTATGCCGTCAGAGATTGCTGCATACTTGAGAGAATGTGGATTTGATACCGGATCATTAAGAGTTCATGTTTATGAATCGCTTACAACAGATGATGAGACGAATTTCGTTGGGCATGTTAGAGATCTTGAGGGACGAGAGTTCTCTGATCTGTCAGTCATAGTATTCAATCAGACCAAGCTTGATTCGTACATGAATTACAAGTGGCAGTGGCAGAACTAAACATCAGAGATCTCTAATAGACTATCTGGGATCGATTCAATCATGAAAAACTCGATATAACCACCAGCTAGTAGTAGAATCGCTACAATTCCGATCTCGATCATTGTGGGTTTGATCATACTCGATAACTTGGATTTTTTGATTATATTCCAGATTAAGATAAAACTCCTAGACGTTCCGAGCGAGTACGCAGACAACTCCATAATTCCAAAGGGAGTTAGAAAGAGGACTGCTGTTGGGTGAATATCAATTGCATGTAAAGACGAGATTGCAGCAAACGCAAATCCGGTTGCCCATGCAGAAAAATGACCCCAGATCATACCAAATCCTGGAATAAACATCGGTAATGCGATCGTAAGATTGTGTGTGAATATTCCAAATGCGTCGATATCTTCAACAAGTTCTTCAAACTCTTTCATAAATGATGTTGCCTCTTCTTCACTAACAGTCGACATAGAGCCTATCTGGTACGTGATAACAAATGATGCCATAAATATAAAAAAGAACACAACTCTATTCTTGTCCAACAAGAGAACGATATTTTGATTGATATTTGAGGGTTGAGTGTTAGTAGAACTGAGACTAGAGTTCTAATCCAAATGATTCTGCTAGATTTGCAAATTTTGCATAAGACTCTAGGTACTGTCTGCCTTTTGGAGTTATAACAAATGTGTTCTTGCCATCATACTCGATCTTGTTTATCAGCCCAGCGCCTGTAAGGTTAGTTAGAAATCGTGAGAGTCGGGTATGGGATAGATTGGATTTAGCCATCAGAGAGCTGATCTTGATGCCTTGTTGACCAGAGTCTTGTGCCGCAAGCAATAGATCAGATACTATCTGAGTTGTGTTGCGATTTCCCATATACTAGCATCAATGTTCCACTATAAAAATTGTTGGAGTGAGGTTCTCAGGGGTTGGTAGTTTTCACACAAAACATCCAAAAATTTTACAAGATGAATAGTCATGTGTTGTCTATTACACATGATTGCTACAACCGAGTTGTGTAATATCCGTCTCTTGAAATAGTGTCATCTCGATCTCAACAGGATCCGTACATCAATGATTTTGACTGTAATGTGTGAGAGTCATTCCGGTTACCATGGCAAACTACACTTTATAGGCTCAACATCGTCTACAACCGGAACAAGATAGCCTCGCTCCAACAGTTCTAGCACTGATGACAAGTACACTCGTACTTGTTCGCCCCTAATATTTTCGTATGTGTCTAGGGTGTCGGGATAGTCTTCAATGGTATGTGGTAAACAATGATCGGGCGTCGGGTGATTTACAATATGGTGTGGCTGTGTTGGAGGAGCTGCACCTGCTAATAATTCTACAACTGTGGAATTTTCTATATTAATTGTATATGTGCAAAAACACTTACTCTCTTCATACATATCAGAGTCAATCTGTTGTTCGGCAGAATCCATAAGGAGAAACCAAGCATAAGATGAATCTGTTGGGAAAAATCTGGGAATTTTAATCTGTATTTCATTTGTATATTGTGTTGTATTGAGCACTAAATTAGGATAGAATAATGGAGGATGATAATTCACGAATACATGTTCAACGTCTCCAGAGTAGTAAAAGAGATATTTGGTCTTGTTGTCTATCGGAGAATTTACACTAATAGTTTGCCAATCAGTATCAGCATGCGATACTGAGATTAGAGGAATAGATATCACGAATAGAATGATTAAAAATGTGACCGTCAATGGTATGGCCTCAAGTTCAGCTCAGACATTATTTTGTCAACAGGTTCATAATAAGCAAATATCTTGCCACTATATGATTTAACAAAAAAGATTAAAACCCCAAACACTTCAGCATTAGATGTACTTCGAGAACTTGTGGATGGTTTGAATACGGGTCCTCCACTATCACCTCCTAATAAAACTGATTGTAAAGACATTGAGACCCTATTAGTATCTGGCCATATTATTGTTATTGAACTTGTATGTACGCCACTGTTAGAACCAACTACTTTTAGCATGGTTCCAAGTACATGATCAGATGCTATGGCTAGTTCATTGATATCATATGTTCTATTTGGTGACTTGTATATATCGTCATTTATTGATACCCCTCTTGCTAGTTTGACAAAAGCAAAGTCACATTGATTACCGTCTCGGGTTAGTTCGCCTTTATCTACACCATCAAATGTAGCACATACATCATCGCCGTTGCGTGGAATCGTGCCTATAACAGATGTGCCAGTATGTGGTTGATGCATTACAGTATTGGTTGATGATTTATATTGCACTACGTGACCGGCAGTCACGAATCCAGCATTACCATTACTATCTTTGGCTCTAAAACCTATAGTACCAGAATGATCGTTTAGCGCATCTTTTCTACCAATTGAGATTCCACCAATTAGTGGATCACAATCTGAGGTGATACTATTACAGCCCAATATGGTAATCTCTGCAAAGTCTATGGTAACATTATCAATTCCAAAAGTATTCAATATGTCTTGTGTAATAACTATAGAAGAGATATCCTTTTTTGTGAGTGTTTTTTGTTTATCAATTAAAAGATAGACTTTCTTTTGCTCATGATCTACATATACAAACTCGTCACTAACAAAAATCTCATGGTTAGGATTACTGTACTTGGTGCGTAGTTTCGACTCTAAATCATACAACCTCTTCTTGTCTGCAGGATCTAGTACTAAAGATGCGATACTATCTTGCTCAATCTCGTTCATCTGCTCGTATAAACTATCTATGAGTACCTGTCTAGACTCTGTATAGTTGCTGTATTGCAGTTCCTCAAGTGCCACAACCTGTGTGTCTAGACTAGTCCATTCTGCAAGATAGTCTCTTTCAGGTTCTATATACAAGAGTGCATTGAGTTCGTTGACAGTTTGAATATAATCTAGTTTTAGTTCTAAAATCTTTTTACTAGAGTTTGTAGTATTGAACTCTTCATTTATTGTCTGATGTATCTCTTGTAGATCTTGATGTTTTGCCTCTATCTCTGCTGCTTTGGTATCTGTATATTCATCTGCAATTCCAACAGGTCCTACTTGATCTGCGGTATCTCTGTCTAGGCTACTATCAACTGTATATGTACTAGTGGTTTCTTTTAGTGTGTCATCAAACTGTAACTTGCGCTCTTCATGTCTATCTAGTAATTTATCATCTAGATCATCTTGACTAATTTTGGCATCGACACCACTTGCAATCAAGGGAGGTATGATCGTCACCATAACTATCAACAAGGCAGGGACTATTAATCTTCTAGTCATTACTTTATCGTAAGCGGTTAGGCTGACAACGATTCTTGCTGTGTGTTGAGCATTTAGGATATTGATGGATTATTTACATGACATACGAACTTACTATCTAGTACGTCTCTTCAGCAGCCTTTGCCGTGAGAATTCTCAACAATTCGTCTCTAATGCTCAGCCCACGTTTACGACATGTAAAGAAGAACGTAAACAAGATAGACCACGCATCCATGCCGCGCTGCGATGTAAAGTGCAGCGAAATGTTGCGATGTATTGCAATTGGCCGCATGTACAGTTCTGTCTCGTTGTTCGTGGGATCCATTCCAGGATGGTTCACGAATGTAAAGAGATTGGGAGCAGCATTACGCAGCGTCGTCGCAAATTTCTTGTTGCCGAGCTTTTCGTGCTGATCTACAACATCTAATACCTGTGCTATTAAATCAGACACATCTCCCGGTGGTCGTCCCTTGGCTATGTGAAATATCTTTTGTAGTCTTTCGTGCAATATTGTAGTTTCATGGCAATATAGGGCAGTCTTCATTGCATGTTTTGAATCGATCAATATGTGTGACCAACATCTCTGCGTGTCATCATCCGTCTCGTAACCGCAATATCCATCAACAGTCTTGCATTTGTTTTTAAACGGTTTGAAATATTCATCTAAAACCCTCGATCCTCGTGTATCTGTTACACGAACGAGAACTGCATCATCTGTGACACATGTCCACACATATCCACGTTTGCCTGGTACTTTATGTGGCGTTTCGTCAAATTTGACATTTTCAGAACTTTCAGCTGCTTTCCAGATGCCTGAAACATCGTCTTCTATTGCGTTAACGAGTGCAAATGTAGCGTTGTTTATGGTTGCTTTAGATGGACGGTAATCAAAAAACTCTAATTGTTTTTGAATCATTCCTTGTGACATGTTGTTGAATAGTGAAATTCCATGATGGACTAGCATGTTTATGCTCATCTCTGTACCCTTGATCTTGGGAATCTTTTTACTAGTATCCCACTCGTATCCGCAACCATTACACGTATGTTTATATCCAACATGCGTATTTATCTCGGTTTTTGGCAGAGGTACATCACGAATCCTACACTGATATGATTTGTTGTACGTGATATCTATGCCATGGCAGCCTGGACACGCTGAATCTATGTACGGGACAGTACCTGCTGATTTGTCCGTCTGCGATACTCCTACGTGATTCTCTTTTTGGCCTACTTTATTGTAATCCTTTGGATCTATATACGCTGCTATTCTTTCTTGCATTGTAGGTATGCTGTTCTTGGATGATGGATTAAACGGACTCTCATAGTATGGCATCTTTTGTTGTAACTCTTGATTCTCTTTTGCGTGTGTACATGTCTCTGGTTCACATTGATCTGAATGACCACCTAGTTGTTGTTCAAGTTTACGTTCCAGTTCTGCAGTTCGCAGTTCTCCTCGTAATATGACGCCTCCCTGCCATTCAATCATATCTAGTGCAATGCGAATTATCTCGTCTTTGTCATCGAGTTGTGTATGCAACATTGCGATCTCCTCTCGAAGTATCTTCATCTCTGATTGAGGCATGACATTCATAGTTATGTACTAGTATTTACACAGATCAAAAAATAAAGTTGACACAATGGTAAGCCAAACTAAACACTAATTTTTTCTAATCATGCAGATCGACATGAATTGCATACGTTATCTTGCTCAAAACACCACAAGATCGTTGTCAGCCTAACCGCTTACACTTTATCAATTCAAAAGTATATTAAAACAAGTTCGCATCTATGATTCGTAATTCTTTTATACAAGTGGTATGTGAATGGCTGATTTGTTATGAAATGTACGAGTTAGATACCCTCGTACATTTAATTAAATGTTAGAATATTATGTTATATGAAAAGAGAACTAGCCTCTGCACTAAATTATGCATTAACCAAAGGGGTACAGATACACCCCAACGCATTTAAGATCTTGGAGAGTGTGGATGCAAGGCAGTTAGACAAGATCATCAAGGATGTTGTTAGAGAGAAGACTAGTAAGAGACTATTCCAGATAGGTCAGGATGATCTAGAATCGTATCTAGGAATTAAAGATGATATTCTACTACAAGCAGACGCACGAGTCTTGGTAGATCCTACTGACAAGATCACAACTGGTGAAGGTGTTGAAGGCTTTTCGTCACTCTTTGTTAGTAGGTTCAATAAACTGAAGCGAGTTGTATCTGAACGACCAGAAGCAAAGATGCTAAAGGGGATCAATCACACCAAGAACGTAAAGACCAAGGATGATATCTACGTCTGTGGATTAATAACAGATAGAGTTGTGAATCAAAACTTTACAAAACTGGTCATTGAGGATCCTACAGGAGTCTTTGAGGGGAACATATTTGATGGTGATCTACAAAGAATGGCCGACGGACTACTCTTGGATCAGTTTGTTATGTTAAGGGTAGGAACTACCAAGAATGGGTTTGTGATCAAAGACGTAATTCTGCCAGATATACCAGATCGGAGCGTCAATCATGCAGAGAGTGATGTGTTTGCTGTACTTCTCTCAGATCTGCATATAGGAAGTAGATACTTTATGGAGGAAGAGTTTAGTGAGTTTATCGATTGGATATCTAGTCCGGATCCCATTGCTCGAAAGATACGATTTGTACTCATATGTGGTGATCTGATAGATGGTGTTGGAATATATCCAAACCAGAATAAAGAGTTAGTTTATGATACAGTTGAAGAACAACTAGCTAGAACAGAAGAGTTGTTGGCCAAGATCCCAACGAATGTCAAGATCATAATTATGCCTGGCAATCACGATCCTGGTAGACGAGCATTGCCACAACCAGCAATACCAGAAAAATATAATCAGGGTCTATGGCATAGAGAGAATGTCATAATGGTTGGTAACCCAGCTCTAGTCTCGCTCAATGGTGTAAAGATTATGCTATTTCATGGTCAAAGTATAGATGATATTGTAAAGACTACGCCTGGTCTCAGCTACAAAAACCCCACAGGCGTTATGAGATATCTCTTGAAAGCAAGGCATCTAAGTCCTATCTACGGTAGTCAAACACCAATAGCACCAGAGAAGGAGGATCATATGGTAATAGAGCACATACCAGACATCTTTCATGTAGGTCATGTACATAGAGCAGAAGTAGATAGATACAAGGGCATCTTGTTGATCAACTCTGGTTCATGGCAACTACAGACTCCATTTCAGTCCAGTGTTGGGATGGTTCCAAATCCTGGTATCGCCATTATGGTGAACTTGAAGACATTTCAAATATTACACCAAAACTATAACCCCGATCTAGACAATGTCTTGCAGAGTTAGATCGCTCTGGAATGATCTCTTTACTATCTCTGTCGATACCATGAGTGTGTATTTTTTTGTACGACCGTGAACACCTTGGCTCATCAACCTCCCACTTATAATCCCAGAGAGTTCAATATCTCCCAATATCTGGGTTATTCGTCTGGATGTTAGAGCGTCTCGTGCAACTGTCTTGCAGATGTTCTTATAAGATCTGTATACCTCACCCGTCATAGAGTTATTTGCTTTGAGAATAGCTAGAATCACTAATTTTTCGTGTAGAGGAAGTGAGCGGAGTAGAGTCTCTTCTTTATTCTCTTCGATCTTTTTAAATGCAGTGCGTATATGATGATCATTTACTTTGTTTGATTGTTCGCGTTCTGCCACTTCACCTGCAACACGTATCAAATCAATAGCTCTACGAGCATCGCCATGTTCTTGTGCAGCAAGTGCAGCACATAAAGATAGAGCAGCGTCTTCTACTGCATTCTCAACAAAGGCATCATTTACCCTTGTTTTGATTATCTTGTGTAGTTGGTCGACATTATAACTCTCAAAGACAAGCTCTTCTTCGCCGAGCGTACTGATGACTCTGGGGTCTAATCTCTCTTTAAATGTGAGATCATTAGATATGCCAACTAGGGTTAAAGAGCCCGAGCCCAGTCTCTCATTTGCTCGTGTTAGTTGATACAAGATATCTTTGTTAGTCTTTGAGACTAGTTGTGTAAGATAGTCGATCTCATCTATAACAAATATCGCATTAATATTCTCAGACTCTATCTTGGATAATAGACGTTTAAAGATCTCACTTATTGAAAGACCTGTAGGTGGAAGTCTCTTCTCATCTAGATCTAATTGTCTACCAAAACTTACTAACAAACCAGACAGAGTCGTCTCATTCTTAGAGTTTGTGTATACTAGTTTGATTGGAAAGTTTGAGGATTCAACTTTTTCTTGAATTTTGGATATAATCTTCTTCACTACAAGAGTCTTACCAGTGCCAGGTTTACCATATACAAGAAGATTTGATGGACGGGATTGTTTGAGGATTGGTAGTAATGATTGAGTTACCTCTCTCTGTTCTTCATCACGATGCTCTATCATATTAGGTATGTATGTAGAATGTAAGATATCTCTATTCTTGATGAGTGATGTTCCAGACTCGACAGTGGCAAGCATTGCATCTACTGGATCAACCTGTTCATTCACTACATTACTCATACCCACACACCCATGTTTCCACTCCAGAATATCAGATATAGTGTATAATGTATGAGGTTAATTTTGTTTAGTTTCTAATTAATTATTTTAATTCTTTTTAAAAAAATTATAGAAAGAAGTGGAGTGGAAATGAAGGTGTGTGGGTCAGGTTTAGGACTAGTTAACACCAAAGTTAAGATCATGTTAATCTGATGGGCAAATATGGTATTTTGACCCCTTCATTTCCACTCTAGGCGTTAAGATCGCTATTAACACAGTTAACGACCAGATTTGACCCCTTCATTTCCACTCCACGCATGGATCTTGCCAGATCTGACCATCTGTGCCCAAAACTCATGTTAACTTGTTGGGTGATCTTGGGTCAGATAGGCGTGAAAATTAGTCAATATTAACAAAGTACTTTGTTAACACTTTTCTAAAGATCAATTAATTTGTTAAAGGATTATTCATTAGATCCTGATGGCGCGAAAGCAGATACGGATAAACATGGAGGATGATAATGGCACAAAATATGATATCAAACTAGATGGTAACGTTACCCGAGACAGCGTCTTAAAGATCTTTGAGGTGATGAATCTGGTAAATGTTGAAGAAGAGTTGCCTTCTACCAATATAGACTCTACAGGCTCTAAGATCTGGCATATTGTAGAAAAGTACTATCCAATTGGCAAGTTTACATCAAATAACATACTAGAAAAGTATGAGGATGAGTTCAATGAACCGATCAAACTCAGCATAATCTCAACATATCTCTCACGTTTTTCATCAAAGAATCGTATCAATAGGGTCAGAACAGGACGTGAGTGGACATATCAGATCATCAAAATTCATCAAGGGCAGACCTAGGTTATTACAATCTTGTGTATAATCAACCGATCTCCACTCAAAACCATCTTAACATATTCACCTTTTTGAATATCCATATGTCTTCGAAATTGTTTCGGTATGGATATAGTTCCTGCAGATGTGATCTTGACCAAGACCTCATTCTTCTCAACAGACATGATAATATTATAAGTTATAGATATTTATAATTTCATAAAGTATCTTTTTATTAATAAATAACAAAATCTCACTTAAACAGGTTGGAATATGAGATATCCGGCCGAGTTCATGGATTGATATCAGGTATATCGGGCATATCAGACCATTTGATCACCTGTAATTTGGTATGCAGATGTTGTGGATTTGCATTGGAGAGGAAGCAGTAAAACCAACACACATCATTAGATGCAACAGATCAGTTTCTACACTGGCTGAATATTGGTCTCTAAGCGCCTAATCCTCTCCAAACCCTTTTCAGCGATAGAGTATGTAAATGGTCTAGTATCTTCATGTCTTTGGACATATCCTTCCTCGAACATCTTTTTCATCAATCTGGACGTATGTTCCCTACTCTTAGATAGTGTGATTTGAATATCACGTGATGTCATTCTCTTATCTGTGATTAAATGCAACACAATATCAATGGGATTTGTGTGATGTGATATGTCTATTTTAGGCACAGATTGTGGTCTCTCTGGAACTATCTCCGACTCAATCTTTATCGGATCGGGCTTGGTGTGCGTAATCTCTTTCTCAGATCCTGCTAGAGCGTGTTGAGACTCTAACTCTTGAGTATTGGGTAGCAAATCTCCTTGTTTTGGCTCGTCATTCTGCATCTCCATAGCATCTAGGCGTATCTTTATGTCTATCAACTGCTTCTCATAGTACTCTAAACGTTCAGAATTCGTCGGCTCTGTTGATCTAGTCTTTGATCTAATGAGTGGATAGACCTTTAAGAGTAGAAACAGACCGCCCAGTCCTGCAATAAAGGCAACAACTACACTCAAGATCAGTTCAAACTCTGAGATCTCCAACACCATCACATATCTATGATATAGGTGTGATTTATCATAATAGGACAAATTTATTTCACAAATTGGGTAAAATCTCACACACAAAATCACGGATTATGCTACATGAAATATCATTGTCTATCACATATTACATGCCTGTTTAACATACCTGTCCATCACACTTATCACATCATCGACTGATTCAACAGTAATATCACTCTCATTTATCACACTAATCTGTTCTGCAAGCTTTGTTATCACATCAATATCATCGGGTAATAGTATGCCTAGACCACGTAAGAGAGCGATAGAATAGAACAATCTTACCAATTTCTCTCTAGATTGCCCAACCTGTCTATAGTACGCACCAGGCGTTATAGGAAACTCTGCCTCGACAAGTCTCTTGTAATTTAAAATAATTTCAATTTGTCGTTCAGTAAATAGAGATTTTTTGATGATTTGGCGTATAATTTCATTAAAATTATATTTTTCAGAGTCCGTCATAGCTATACAGATCTGTATATGACTCCTCAATTAAACTTTATAGTGTCATATACAAACAACACTTGTGTCTAAACTAAAGGTAGAAGAGTACCTATCTAAAGAATTAGAGAGAAAGAGCGCACTAGTCTTTGTTCTAATCGACTCTGAAACATCAGATCGAAAGTCGTCAGCTAAACTGGCGCGAGATGTTGAAAAGGCAGGCGCCACAGCTATTCTAGTAGGCGGTTCTTCTGCAACCGATCAGTTAGAGATGTCGCAACTAGTACGACATTTGAAAGAAGAGATCGAGATTCCGATAATTCTGTTTCCAGGAAATATTACGGGTGTTGTTCCAGACGCAGACGCGATCCTATTCAGCTCGTTGATGAACTCGGAGAATCCATACTTTATAACACAAGCCCAAGCTCTCAGCTCACTAAACGTACTAAAGTTCGGTCTAGAACCACTACCTACGGCATATCTTGTTGTGGGTGATGGAACCTCGGCGTGGTTTGTAGGTTCAGCTAGAGGAATTCCATTTGATAAACCAAAGATAGCTGCTGCATACTCTCTTGCCGCAAAGTTTCTTGGAATGAGGTTTGTGTATCTAGAAGCAGGTTCTGGTGCCAAGACCAGTGTCACACCAGAGATGGTAACGGCGGTACGGAGTGTATTTGACGGTTTTCTTATAGTTGGAGGAGGGATACGAGACGCCGAGACCGCGAGATCCCTAACTAGAGCCGGCGCCAATGCTCTTGTTGTTGGTACACTACTAGAGCAAGGTGACAATATGCGTAAACTTGAACAGATAGTAGAGACGATTCACTGTGATGCATAATGTCTCAAGACGATATAGTCTCTAGAATTCAGGACATTCCAATGCCTGACTATTATCTACAATACTATGATGACCTCTCATCTGGAACTAGTACTATATTTGAGAAGGCAAGAGCTGCAAAGTCTAGTCTAGTCGACTCGTCTGATACGATTGAACCAAAGATGGCGTTTGACCTAGCAGATCGAGTGGCAAAGATGCACGAGATTGATATCGCCGAACCATTACGCAACTTGCTGAAAGAGAAGCCTAAAGAGTTAACTGCATTAACCCTAGCAAAAGAGATTGCGTTAGGTAAGTACTCTGATGCTGATACGCCTATGGAAGAGAGGCTAGATCTCGCAGTGCGCGTAGGTCTCGCAATAGTTACTGAAGGTGTCACAATTGCTCCTCTTCAAGGGATAAACGAAGTAAAGATCAAAAAGAACAAGGACGGTAGTGAGTACCTCTCTGTATCCATTGCAGGTCCAATGCGATCAGCTGGAGGAACAGAGTCGGCAGTAACGATGTTGATTGCAGATTATGTAAGAAAGGCGGTTGGACTGGCAAAGTATCAAGCCAACTCGTTTGATGATGAGACAGGCAGGTTTGTCGAAGAACTACGCATATACGAGAGAGAGGCCAGTAGTTTTCAATTTCATATTCTAGATGAAGATATCATACACGTGATATCGAACATTCCAGTAGAACTTGATGGAGTAGATACAGATCCGTACGAGGTTGTCAACCACAAATCTATGGCACGCATCAAGACAGATAGAGTACGAGGTGGCGCACTCCGTGTATTGAATGATGGTCTCATCGGCAGATCCAAGAAACTACTAAAGAGGATCGAGATGTATAATCTAGATGGATGGGCTTGGCTCAATGATCTCAAAGGTGCTGTCCAGACAGCAAACCAAGAGGACGCAGCAACCAAGAGGATGAAAGAGGTGATTACAGGTCGTTCTGTACTCTCCATGCCCAACAAACTCGGTGGATTTCGACTCAGATATGGTCGTGCATGTAATACTGGTTTTGCAGCTGTAGGACTACACCCGGTGATCGCTGAGATACTTGATCATACAGTTGCAGTTGGAACACAGATCAAGATCGATATACCTGGCAAGGGCGCAACTGTCGCATTTGTGGATTCTATCGAGACACCGACGGTGCTTCTAAAAGATGGTAGTGTAGTACGGATCCGTGATGTCAAACATGGAATCGAGATTAAGCATAGTATCAAACGAATCCTACATCTTGGCGATATCTTGATATCGTTTGGTGATTTTCTAGAGAACAATGCACAGTTGGTCCCAACTGGATATGTTGAAGAGATGTGGGTTGAGGAACTACGCGCAAAGATCGATGGACAAAGTACAGACACTGCAAGATACCTCACAGAGACACCGTCCCTTGACACTGCACTATCAATATCACATAATCTAAAGATGCCACTATATCCGCAATTTCTTTACTTTTGGGACATGATCACGCCAACAGATCTAGGTAAACTGCTAGAGCCCACAAAAACCGACTCTGATACAATCTGGTATGATATACAGTACAAGTCGATCCTCGAGCGACTTGGTGTCCCACATATAGTAAGAGATGCATCACTAGTTCTGCAAGGGATAGATGCCAAGATATTTTGGAATCTAATTCTTCGAGTCAAACCCAAGATAAATGATGATACAGTACCAAACATAATCACAGCCTCGTCTGGCATTGAGATCAGACCCAAGTTCTCAACCTCCATAGGCGTCAGGATTGGTAGACCAGAGAAAGCGGCACCTAGGCAGATGAAGCCACCCACACACGTACTGTTTCCAGTTACTGACAAGGGTGGTCCATCACGTGACATACTCAAAGCTGCACGAACAGAGCACTTTTTTACAAATATCTTTAGTCGTACATGTCCTAAATGTAATGCATCGTCAATTGGAATAAAATGTACAATGTGTGATATAGAGACGGTTGTATTAAAGACATGCCAAGTTTGTCGTAATGAGACCACCGATTCGTACTGTCAGCGTTGTAAACGTAATACGATTGCACACTCTTATAGAGAGTTTCCACTAAAGTCAAAACTCTTGTCTGCACAACAGTTGGTTGAGATCCGTGCTCAAGAACCACTCAAGGGTGTTAAAGATCTGATAAGCCAAGACAAGATCGCCGAGCCTTTGGAGAAAGGAATAATTCGACAAAAGTTTGGCTTGACCATCTTCAAGGATGGGACGACTAGATTTGATGCTACAAACTCACCATTAACTCAATTCAAACCAGCATGGATCGGTACATCAATATCTAAACTCTATGATATGGGGTATACACATGATATCGATGGTAAACGACTAGATGATCCAGAACAGATAGTTGAGTTGCGAATGCAAGATGTGATAATTCCATACGAGTCTGGCAGATATCTGGTTGCCGTATGCAAGTATGTTGATCAACTCTTGACAAAGTTTTACAAACATAGTGCGTTTTATAACGTTAAAGATATTGATGATCTAGTAGGACATTTGATTGTTGGCCTAGCACCTCATACCTCTGTTGGAATAGTAGGTAGAATAATTGGATACACAGAGACACATGTGTGTTTTGGTACACCAAACTGGCACTCTGCAAAGCGAAGAGATGCAGACGGCGACGCAGACTCGATAATGTTATTGATGGATATCCTGCTAAATTTTTCAAGACTCTTCCTCTCTGATCGAATTGGTGGATTGATGGATGCCCCACTTTTAGTACAACCGTTGGTGCTACCACACGAGTCACAACCCCAAGCACACAACCTAGAAGTTGTAAAAAATTTTCCTCTAGAGTTCTTTACAAACACATTTGAGCAAATAAAAGCGTCTGCAGTCAGATCAGTAGATGTAATCAAGTCACGATTAGACAGCGAACAACAGTTTTGTGACTATCACTTTACACACAAGACCTCTACACTAACCACCACTAAATCACGTAGCGCCTACTCGACGTTAGGTTCTATGTTGGACAAGTTTGATATGCAGATAAGAAACGCCGAGATGATAGATGCTGTCAATACGTCCGAGATTGTATCTAATGTAATCTCTACACATCTTGTTCCTGATATCATGGGAAATCTACGATCATATGCCAGACAAAAGTTTCGTTGCACAAAATGTAGCAGATCGTATCGTAGGGTGCCACTTGTACAGCATTGTTATTGTGGTAATGCACTAATACCTACAATATCAAAGAGATCGGTAGAAAAGTACCTGAAACTTGCAAAACGATTAACAGACAAGTATGATGTAGGTACATATCAGAAAGGAAGAATACAGACTCTCTCAGATGAGATCGAGTTGGTATTTGGCAAGAATCAAGGCGATCAATCTCTACTTACCGATTATACCTAAAGACGTAAACGCTATACCTAACGCAACTTGATATACTCGTAGGCACCTAACTTTTGATCGAAACAAAACTTGACTTTTTGATAGTCTCTTCTAAATGATCTGACTTTGCTCAACACTCGTTTTGGGTCTTGTTTGTCGATGATGACACATTTGATATAGGACGCGATCTCTCTCATCTCAGACTCTTTCATTCCCAATCTAGTTATCTCTGATACTCCTAAACGTATGCCACCCGGATGGAAGTAATTTCGCCCTGCTTTGATATCACCTGGAATCAACTGTCTGTTTACTATGATGTTCGCCTGTTCCAAGTCAGCTTCAACTTTACCACCATCAGAATAGTCCAAGACGTTTACTGCAATCTGGTGCGACTCTGTAAATCCACGATTTGATCCAAGTACTTTAAAACCAGCAGCACTTAGTGCTTCTGCTAGAGCCTTTGCGTTCTTTAGTACTTGATCTGCATATTTACGTCCAAACTCTAACGCTTCTGCAAACGCGACGGCCTTTGCTGCTACGTGATGTATATGATGGCTACTAGTTAAGCCAGGAAAGATCGCTTTTTTGATCGACTCTTCATGCTCTGACGATCCCAACACAAGTCCTCCTTGTGGTCCAAATAATGTCTTGTGTGTACTCATTGTCATTGTATCTGCACCCTCTCTTAATGGATCCTGAAATCGTCTACCTGCTATCAGACCTGCTACATGTGCGGCATCATAATTGATATGTATTTTATAACTCTTCATAAAATCTGATAACTCTTTTACAGGATGAGGAAAGAGAAACAACGAGCCACCAAACATCGCCAACCTTGGTAGTCGTCCCTCTCGCTTGAGAGTTTTGATCTTCTTTTTTGTTGCATCGATATCGATGGTCATCTCTTGTGCATCAAATGGATAAAACTCGATCTCTAGTCCATGAACTAATCCAGCTGTTCCAGAATGCTCCTTCTTTCCATGTGATATGTGACCTCCTGCTGGAATTGATGGTGCAATCATCACATCGCCTGGATCGGTAAATGCTGAATAGACAGCTAGATTCGCAACAACGCCAGAGATCGGTCTAACATCTGCAAACTTGGCTCTATACAACTTTGTAGCCAACCGCATACACTCAAACTCGACATTGTCGATGAACGTACAACCTGCATACACTCGCTCACCAGGCCAGCCTTCGGCATATCTGTTCCCAAAGTCTGATGCTATCGCCTCACGTACAGCTGGACTAGGTACATTCTCACTTGCAATTAGTGGAATCGAGTCTGCAAACCACTTGTGATGATCTCTGAGATTCTTAAAGATCATATCATACGACTTGCGGTTATCAGGCTTTACCATAAGTCCAAGAATATACCTCCGACTTAAAAACACTTTCAAATTATTAAAACATCTGACGTTAACGGTCTTTGGTGATTGTTAGATCTCTGTCTCTGAATGGTAAAGTTGTACAAAAGATATGATGATCTTGTTAACATACCATGTGCAGAAAAAGTTTACATTAGTATCTATCCATCAAGACTATTCTTGACTAGTATCTGGTAATGCCCAGACAAGGCTATTTAGAAAAGCTAAACGAGTTGCAAAGACAGTACCAAAAATATTAGTATCTGATTCATCACGTTCATTTGCTAAAGCATTTAGAAAAGAATTCCTTGAGAAAAATCCTACAAACAAATATGTCAAACATAGAAAAGTGTTTTAATGTATGGCTCCAAGACAATTTTAAAGTACAGAGGTATGAAAAAATCGGACAGTACAATTATTTCTGGAATGATGATAACTCGAAATTTTATTACACGGCATATGGGTTTAGACTGTGAAATACCTTGTACCATGGCAGGAATTGTAATACTTGGAGACAAAGTGGAACACATTAATTCAAAATTCAAGTCTAAAAAAATGATTTTTAAACTCTAGTTGATAAATAAACTCTAGTTTGATAAATATCCAACATATTGTTAATTTTGTGTTTGAATTTAGATGAAAACAATTTGAGAAATTTAGAAAATTTTGTTTGATAAAACCACCACCCGCCAAGTTTACAGAATCGTTGATTTTCGTCTAGCACCAACCTAGCGACTTGCCCCAATATATGATGTCAGTACCACCAAGATCACCATACCCACAAAATACATCAAGTCCGACCCAAGCCCAAAATGCAGCAGCTAGACCTAGAGGAACACACAATACAGCCAACCACGTCTTCATCTTTCAACATTCCTACATCTAGTTCAATACCGGAGATACCCTCATATGTGCAGTTATTTGGTCAACTGGAGCATGATATCTGCCCCATACGTCATGTGTAATGAGTATTCCATACAAGTTACCATTATCATCACGATCAAAGACAGTTCCACCACTATCTCCATGTCCTGCATGTATGTTTGATCTTACTAGGTGTTTTATATACTGTCCATAAATTATATCTATTACACTTACATTAATTGCCGACACGATACCGTGTTGGTAGCTACCAGTTAATTGACCTGATTTAGTGATCCGATCATTTTGTTGTTGAGAAGCCTGTGTGATCTTTGTTACTGTGGGACTAATCGATTGCTGTTTATTTAGCTGTATGTATATTTTATTATCTACTACTGTTGGGCTAGCAACGATAAATGCACAATCACATGAAGTTCCCCACTCGAATTTTTCTTCATATACAGTCCCAAGTACATTTCCATCAAAGTCCCTCACAAGAGAATTTCTACTACCATCAGCACAATGACCTGCAGTGATAAATCCCCACAAACTACCTCGTTTAGCCTGAAATCCATAACTACATGGTGCGTTTCCGTCAACTCTGATCTGATTACCTCCAATTACTGGGGTACATTTTTTTTGGTTACATGATATAGATTCTGCTACATCTGAATAAACTATGTGCCATGCTGTTTTAGGCATGAGTTGTTTTATTATATCGATTATAAAGTCTTCATTAGTTTTATTTACGATGTTTTGGTTTAATCCCACTTGAATCTCTTTACTATCAATATCTATACCGATACTAGTAACAAATTCTAGTACTTTGGAGTCTAGCAATCTAGTTTCAAATATTTCTTGATCACCAATCAGCTTTTCTAAAAGTGCTTGTGGAATGTCTCGTTGGTGAAGTTGTTTCTCAATTTCATCTACTTTTATCTCAATTTCATCGATCTTTTTCTGCATATATTTTTTGTCGGCACCATCTAGTTCAGATTTGAGATCTCTTTCTAACTCATCTTTCTCCTTGTCGAGAGTGACTAGATCATTTAGTATCTTTTCTCGTTCAGCCTTGCTTTGTAATAGTTCTGGAGTTTTATCTTTAGGATTTCGTTCACCATCCATTTCTGCTAGACTAATAGTGGGAAATAACATAATTAAACCAACAAGTCCAAGCATAATTATTACATGCATTGTCTTCAATACAACCTAGATATTAATAACCAATCCGTATCTTTGATACGCAAGTATTTTATAATAGGATTATTTCTGCTCAAAATCTCTGTTATTTTGAATCGTCTATGGCGTGGTAATCTCTATTTAGTACTATGGCGAACGTTTTGGTGATTTGGCATAGATTTGTGGAGACATCAAACGATCAGATAGGCGTACAAATTCTATTAATTTGCTGTGTAGTACAAAAAGTCGTTCACCCATAGCCAAATGGCTAGGTCAAGCAGACAATCCGAGTTGCAATGGAAATGAAGGTGTGTGGATTCGCTCAGATCGGCGTTATATCGACATATTGCAAATAGAATCAATGAAACTAGATGAAACTAAAGTACGATACATCGTACTAGAGAAAAAGAAAGGAACCAAGAATGCAATAATTGCAGAGCGGATGGACATATCGGTTCGCTGGATTCAAAAGATATGGGCTCGATACAAGAACATAAAACCAAGCCAGATAGTATACCCAAAACCTATGGGCAGACCAAAGAAGAGTCTTCCAGGTAGACTAGAACACTCTACTATCTTGTATGCACACAAGCATTGTTATCTTGCCACAACACGTCTCAAAAGGCAGATAAAAAAGGCCACAGGAATAGATATCTCACACAATACCATATACCGCATATTGTAAGATGAATGTCTGTCTAGACGAGAACCAAAGAAGAGCCAACAACGCAAATGGGTACGATATGAGCATGAATTCACCAATTCACTATGGCATGCTGACTATAAACTACTAGATGACGGTAGATGGTTAATCGCCTATCTGGACGATGCTTCTAGGTTTATAGTTGGATACGGAGTGTTTGATCATGCAACAACAGAGAATGCACTTGCAGTATTAGATGCAGCAATCAAAAATCACGGAAAACCAAAAGCAATACTCACAGATCGTGGAGCACAGTTCTATGCAAACAAGTCAGAGGTCAAGAAAAAGGGAATATCCAAATTTGAGATGAGACTGGCAGAACTGGGAATCAAACACATTCGTGCCAGAGTTGGACATCCACAGACCAATGGCAAGATAGAGAGATGGTTCGGTGAAGTTCAACACAAATTGCCTTTGCAGCAATTATGCAGAGTCAGTGATCCAGTAGACCTATTCGTACACAACTACAATTACGAACGACCGCACATGTCTCTTGGAAAAGGTGGGTACGAGACGCCACATGAAGCATTTAATCGAAAAATGCCAAAAGAAGGAACAGTTATTGACGAGTCGTCAGGAGATGAACATCATGTCAAATGAAGGGGTGAACGACTTTTCATATCCCACACAACTCATTGGATAGTAATTGTTAATAACCTTGGATTTTAAAATAACATATGATCAAAGAGAGTACTGTTAAGCGAGCTCTAATTTCATTTACTATAGGAATATGGGTTCTTACTATCAGTTATGTAGTTGTCGGAATATATCTAAAATACGGAACATGTGCGATAAATATTTTGGAGACGTGTTAGTCTATGATTGTCTAGTAATAATCTTATGGTGTGTTACACATAACATGTCAAATGAAGGGGTGAACGACTTTTCATATCCCACACAACTCATTGGATAGTAATTGTTAATAACCTTGGATTTTAAAATAACATATGATCAAAGAGAGTACTGTTAAGCGAGCTCTAATTTCATTTACTATAGGAATATGGGTTCTTACTATCAGTTATGTAGTTGTCGGAATATATCTAAAATACGGAACATGTGCGATAAATATTTTGGAGACGTGTTAGTCTATGATTGTCTAGTAATAATCTTATGGTGTGTTACACATAAAATACTAATTATGAATAGGCCTACTGGATCACTGACTCTGCATAATTGCTGCAAAGGCAATTTGTGTTGAACTTCACCGAACCATCTCTCTATCTTGCCATTGGTCTGTGGATGTCCAACTCTGGCACGAATGTGTTTGATTCCCAGTTCTGCCAGTCTCATCTCAAATTTGGATATTCCCTTTTTCTTGACCTCTGACTTGTTTGCATAGAACTGTGCTCCACGATCTGTGAGTATTGCTTTTGGTTTTCCGTGATTTTTGATTGCTGCATCTAATACTGCAAGTGCATTCTCTGTTGTTGCATGATCAAACACTCCGTATCCAACTATAAACCTAGAAGCATCGTCCAGATAGGCGATTAACCATCTACCGTCATCTAGTAGTTTATAGTCAGCATGCCATAGTGAATTGGTGAATTCATGCTCATATCGTACCCATTTGCGTTGTTGGCTCTTCTTTGGTTCTCGTCTAGACAGACATTCATCTTACAATATGCGGTATATGGTATTGTGTGAGATATCTATTCCTGTGGCCTTTTTTATCTGCCTTTTGAGACGTGTTGTGGCAAGATAACAATGCTTGTGTGCATACAAGATAGTAGAGTGTTCTAGTCTACCTGGAAGACTCTTCTTTGGTCTGCCCATAGGTTTTGGGTATACTATCTGGCTTGGTTTTATGTTCTTGTATCTGACAAACAATTTTTGAACCCAACGAAGAGTTCTTGGTTCCTTTGCTCTTTTCTCGTACAATGTATTGTACTTTTTGTTGATCTAATTTACTCATTCTTCGAATTCGCTTCTTGCCTACATATTTCCACCTCTCATCATAGCTGCGTACACGCTTTTGACTGGATCTGGAACTTGCGCCTACACTCTTGATTGAGGGGCGAACTACTTTCCGGATCTTACAGTTACCAGAACCGATCTGTAAGATATAAAAAGGGAATTTTCTCCAGCGTAAATATGACAATGCAAGCAACATCGAAAGGTACGATGCCTGTTGTATTACTAAAAGAAGGCGGATCTGAGACCAAGGGTCGTGATGCTCAAAAGAACAACATTGCTGCATCAAAGATTATTGCCGAGATCGTTCATACCAGCCTTGGTCCACGAGGTATGGACAAGATGCTTGTAGACTCACTAGGAGATGTTACAATTACAAATGATGGAGCAACAATTCTGAAAGAGATCGATGTTCAACACCCAGCTGCAAAGATGTTGGTAGAGATATCAAAGACTACGGACAACGAAGTCGGTGATGGAACCACATCAGCTGTAGTATTGGCAGGTGCTCTACTAGAGAACGCCGAATCGCTCATCGATCAGGATGTTCACCCCACAATTATCGTTGATGGGTATAGAAAGGCGGGAAAGATGACTAAGAGTTTTCTTGAAGAGATCGCCGACGAGATATCGCCTAACAATAAGGATATTTTGACAAAGATCGCCAAGACCTCAATGCAGACCAAACTAGTCAGAAAGGACTCGTCACAACTAGCAGATATTATCGTAGACTCTGTTTTGGCAGTATCTGAGAGTGATGGTGAGACGAGTAGTGTTGATATAGATGATATCAAAGTTGAGAAGAAGGCTGGTGGTTCGATCAAAGACTCTATGATCATTCAAGGAATAGTCTTAGACAAAGAGATCGTTCATGGTGGTATGCCAAGAAAGATTACCGACGCAAAGATTGCGTTGATCAATACTGCACTAGAGATAAACAAGACCGAGACCGACGCAAAGATCAATATCTCTAATCCACAGCAATTAAAGTCATTTTTAGATGAAGAGAATCGAATGTTAAAGACTATGGTTGACAAAGTGATGGCATCTGGTGCCACAGTTGTCTTGTGTCAGAAAGGAATAGATGACATGGCGCAACACTATCTAGCAAAGGCTGGAATTATAGCCGTGAGGAGAATAAAAGAGAGTGATCTCACAAAACTGGCTAGAGCTACTGGCGCACGAATCGTTACAAACTTGGATGATCTATTTGAAAAAGATCTTGGAACAGCTGATCTAGTAGAAGAACGAAAGATAGAGGAGGACAAGTGGGTCTTTGTAGAGGGATGTAAACACCCTAAATCTGTAACACTACTACTCCGTGGTGGTTCACAACGAGTAGTCGATGAAGTAGAACGTTCTGTTCATGATGCATTAATGGTTGTAAAGGACGTGATCGAGCACCCATCCATCGTAGCTGGTGGTGGAGCTCCTGAGACCTTTGCTGCAACTAAACTACGCAATTGGGCCAAGTCATTAGAGGGTCGTGAACAATTAGCTGTTGAAAAGTTTGCTGACTCTTTAGAGTCTATTCCACTAACTCTTGCAGATAATGCAGGAATGGATCCTATAGATACATTGACCCAACTCCGTTCAAAGCAGATAAAGGGCGAAAAATGGACTGGAATCGATGTCATGAAAGGCAAGATTGCTAGTATGAATTCTAGTGATATTATAGAACCACTAGCTGTTAAACTTCAAGTCGTCTCTGCTGCTACTGAAGCTGCATGTATGATACTACGAATTGATGACGTTATTGCGACACAAAAATCTGCCGGCGGTCCACCAGGAGGAGCTGAAGGTGGAATGCCACCAGGAATGGGTGGCATGGGCGGCATGGGTGGAATGCCACCAGGAATGGGTGGCATGCCAGACATGGGCGGCATGATGTAAAAAGCTTTTTTTACAACCGTGTGGGCAATCGAACATTGATCAAACTCTCATCTAACACAATAACGAGCTTCAAGTATGTGTACATTATAGTATTCTTTGCATTACTATCTGGACTCTTTTATCCAATCATCAACAACTTTGGCTATGATAGATTGATCCAAGGTGTTGCCACTCTAATCTTGGGTCTAATTGGTGGGATCTTGGTATATCGATCAGCTACCAACAGATCATCAAGTTTTATCTTTTTATGCATAGGTCTGCTTTTAATTGGACTATCTCTAGCAATGATCTATGGAATGATCGGCGCACTCTAAACATCAAAGTATAGATAAAACTCGTGCGGATGTGGCCTGATCGAGATCTCGCGTTGATCTCTTCGTTCCAAATCTATTATCTTATCTAACACATCCTTTGAAAAAATAGGTAATAGAAACTTTCGATCACTCTCTAACTCGTCTAATGCCTCACCAAGACTCTTTGGTAGAACACCAATTCCTCGTTTCTTTCGATCACTCTTTGTCATCTTGAATATATCATCACGAATCTGCTCACCAGGATCTATCTTTCGTTTTACACCGTCCATACCGGCAGATGTTATTGCAGCAAATGCCAAGTATGGATTTGATGATGGATCTGGCGCACGAAACTCTAGTCGTTTTAGGTGAGCATATCTTTCACCTTTTAGATGTTTTGGGACACGGACTATTGCCGAACGATTTCCAGAGCTCCATGCAATGTATGCTGGAGCCTCATACCCAGGAACTAATCGATGATACGAGTTGGTAGTGGGGTTACATATGGCAGATAATGCCTTTGCATGATTGATTATCCCACCGCAAAAGTATCTTCCAATCTGACTCAACTCATTCTCAGCATCTGGATCAAAAAAGTTGTTTCCTCCATCTTTCCATAAACTCACATTGACATGCATTCCGGATCCGGAATCCATAGCGATGGGCTTTGGCATCATAGTTGCAACCTTGCCATATTTCTGCGCGACGTTCCTGATTACATACTTGTACGTCTGTGCAGCATCAGCTGCATTTGTCAGATAGTCATATTTTATATCAATCTCACACTGTCCTGCAGTCGCAACCTCGTGGTGATGATTGTCACACAGTATTCCAAAATTTCTATTCAATATATTGACACACTCGTTCCTATACGGAGTTAGTGTATCTGATGGTGTACTTGGATAGTATCCTTCTTGCAAACCCATCGGATAACCATTCCCCTCTTGACTCCATGGTGCTTCCTTTGATTCGATCGAGTACGACTGTCCTTTGTATGGCGTTAGAACATCCCAATTTACTTTATCAAATACAAAAAATTCGACCTCTGGCCCCCACGTACTGTAATCGAACCCTTGACTCTTGATGTACTCTTCAGCTCTCTGCGAGATGCCTCTAGGATCTCGCGATAGGCGACCACGATCCTCGCCCCAATACACATCACACAACAATCTTGCAGTCTTGTTCTCTGTCATCCATGGTATTACAGCAAACGTATTTGGATCGGGTTTTAAGATCAGATCAGAGTCATCGATACTAGTAAACCCAACTATAGATGAACCGTCTAGTTTGGGTAGACCATCTCGCATCTGTTCTGGTGTAAATGTATCTGCCGAGATGGTTGTATGATGAAAGTGACCAGTAAGGCCTGTAAACTGAAGATCAATAAACCTGATGCCCTCGTGCTGTATGATCGAAAATACCTCGTCAGGAGAGTATGTGACTTGGATAGCTTTACCATCACTAACTTTATACGGCATTTCGCTTCAAACAAACACAAATAATACCAAGATTTAAGCATATACTAAAATGCCTGAGACAAAGATGGATATCAACTCACTGTATAATCTAGTTCTACGAGAGACGGAGAGCGACATACTGACAGAGTTGGACTCTGACTTTTACCAAGTTCTCGCAGCCTTTATCGGTGATCTACACAAGCAAGAGTATGATGGAGTCGAGAGTAAGATAAAGGACAGGCTGATCGAGATGGCTACAGAACTAACACGACTGCTTTTAAAATTTCGACTCGAAAAGGCTACATTACAAGGTCAAACTTTGAGTCTACTAGATGAGGAGAAATACATTCTAGATTCACATGAGCAACAACTAGAACGAACTGAGAAGATACTCAATGCCACAATACAAGGCAAGTCCAAGTTTCTTGCCATGATCTCAAACAGACATAGAACAAAAAAGATGACTGTTAGATTTTTACAAGACGTGGATGAACTAGTAGGAGCTGATCTTGAAAAGTATGGACCATTCAAAGCTCAAGACGTTGCCACGATCCCATACGAGAACGCACATGCTCTATTTACAAAAGACGCTGCAATAAAGATAAACTGGGAAGACTAGCTAAAAATTATACCACAAATAATCTAGTACAATGAGTCATACTGGAGTAGATGTAATCGACTTTCTATTTTACACGATATATCCAGTTGTGGGAATCTTTGTAATCGAAGGCATCAGTAGAATAGTTAAATTTCCTAAATGGTCAAAACTTTGGGCACAGGCAATTCTATGTATAGGATTTGGTATATACTATTGGTTTATTCTACCGGTACCTCAAAACTTTCCACTAACTGCATTGGTTCTGTTTGCGCTTGCTATCGCATTGATATATCAAGGACGGCGCGCAAAGATATCGCCTGACAAGAGCCCTTACTAAAATCTTCCAAACAATCTCTTAAAGATATTTGGCTTGTTACGTCCCCCGTCTCTAATTACTCGCTGTTGCCCAAACCTCTTTGCTCGTATCTGACTCAATTTTACACACCGATGTTCTTCGGGTAGTCGATGCTCTGCACAGAAAGGATCCTTGCAATAGTTGCATTGAAATGGCAGATCGGTAGTATCACCACAGTAGGCACAGTTTTCAGGTTTCATGGTGTATGATTCGTCTCCACTTTTAATAAAGCTGTATGATAATATCTTTCCCACCCGCGTGGAGGCTCAACCCAATTCTTCGTCTGCCCATTTGGGATCTGCTCTAATCTCCGCACTAGCTCGTTTTGCCCTAAACGCCATAAGTGGCGTTTCACCATTATCAATGTCTAGAGAAAAGTGCAATCTGGACTCATTATAATAGTCGACATACTCGCTTATGCGATCACAATGTTCAATCTCTGTTTCAAAGGTTCCAAAGAATCTCTTTATTTTGTTGATAGTGCGTGGATAGTTTATCTTTGCAACCAAATGAACTATACCTAACCTATCCAACTCTTCCTCAAATAATGTGCGGTTTCTGGGCCCCTCTCTTGATCTTTGAAGAGATGTAAACTGAACCCCTTGATCGGACAGTATCTGTGCTGGTGCACCAAATCCCTTGATAGCTTCTTCTAGTGCATAAACCGTATTCTCTGATGTTGGATATTGGTACATATCACAGCACGTAATACATCTAGATGCGTCATCCATGTAACAGATCAACCACAAATCTTCCCATCTAGGATCTTCTATCACATGCCAGTCCACATACCACATGGCATTAGAGTATCTTCGTTCATGTTGGACCCATTTACGACCTTTTGCATGTAGAGTCACTATTACATGTTCATTATTTTGTAAATTTAATCTATCTGTGCGATATGGTTCTGTTAGATTGTAGTGGTGGGCATCTAGAAAATTTTTTAAAAAATTAGCATTGATGAGAGTCTGTTGCATATGTCGTAAATTATAACCAAAAGTATACTCGTGCAAGTTTTGAGTTATCTTTGACTTGAGAATAAAAATATCCTAGTCAAAACTTTCAAGTTTTTCTCCAAACCATTTATCACTCGACAACAGAATCCTCTAAACATTTTTACAATGCCTAGATTGATGATATTCAAGTTGATTAAAGACAAAGTTGCAATAGTGACAGGAGCCAGTAGTGGTATAGGATATGCCACTGCACTTGCACTCTCAAAGGCAGGAGCAAAGGTTGCAGTAGGAGCTAGACGCATAGATCGTCTAACTGCACTAGCTGATGAGGTTGCTCCCAACGAGATACTGTACCAAAGACTAGATGTGACACAGCGATCCGATTGTGACAACTTTGCAAAGTCAGTATTAGAAAAATGGGGCTCAATTGATATTCTTGTAAATAATGCAGGATTGATGCCACTCAGCTTTGTTAAAAATCTCAAAGTAGATGAATGGGATAGAATGGTTGATGTAAACATCAAAGGTGTCCTATATTGTACAGCAGCTGTAATCTCTCACATGAAAGAGAGAAAGTCTGGTCATATTGTAAATATCTCATCCGTTGCAGGACGGATAGTGTTTCCTGCAGGGAGTGTCTATTGTGCTACAAAACATGCCGTCACTGCATTTAGTGAAGGGTTACGTCAAGAGTTTAGCACCAGATCCAACATTCGAGTTACCACAATAGAACCAGGAGTCGTTGCAACAGAATTAAATCAATCAATAACAGACGAGTCTCTTGCAGGATTTGTAGAGAACACCAAAAAGATGCAATCACTTCAAGCAGAGGATATTGCAAATGCAATATTGTTTGCGGTCGATTCTCCACAACACGTCAATGTCAACGAGATTCTAGTCAGACCTACAACCCAAGAGCGTTGAGTCAATGTCGACTCCACACGTTCTAATTCTAGGTGGTGGATTTGGAGGTCTTGCAGCTGCAAATGAGATACGTAACTCGTTCTCTGTAGAACAAGTTAGAGTTACAATCGTTGATAAAAAAGACTGGTTTATGGTTGGATTCACAAAGCTATGGATAATGAATGGAACACGAACCTTTGAAGACTCGACAGTCTCCCTACAAAATCTCATAAAATATGATATCGACTTTATCCAAGAAGAGGTTGTCTCGATAGATTTTACAACACATAGAGTTCACACTACAGAACAGTCTATTCGTTATGATTTTTTATTGATAGCTATGGGGGCTACAATGAAACCAGAACTGATCTCAGGACTAGAAGAGAATGGTCTAAATCTATATGATCATAAACATCTACTAGAGATACGCCGACGCATATTGGGGATCAACTCTGGACAGATCGCAATATGTATAACATCTATGCCATACAAATGTCCACCAGCTCCGTTTGAGGCAAGTCTACTTGTTGCAGCAATGCTTAGAGAACGAAACATACGTGACGCGGTAGAGATTCACATCTACTCTCCTGCGCCAATAACTCTTCCTGTGGCAGGAGACGCTCCTAGCGCGCAGTTGTTAGATATGATACATGCTGAAGGAGTGATATTTCATCCATCATCTAAACTACAAATGATCAAACCAAACGAGTTGATCTTTGAGAATAAATCTGCCAACTTTGATCTTCTCCTAGCTGTTCCACCACATACTGCACCAAAAGTCATACATGAATGTGGTCTAGCAGGTGATCTAGGATTTATCAAGATCGATCGTGACTGCAAGACTGCACACGAGAATGTCTTTGCGGTAGGTGATGTAACGACCATGACAGCCATAGACTCGATCGCAGTTCCCAAGGCTGGTGTCTTTGCAGAGGGGCAAGGGCTAGTGGTAGCAAAGAACATCATATCTAGCATAAGATCACAAAATACCTCTCAAGTCTTCGACGGACGAGGAGGGTGCTTTATCGAGTCTGGGCGAGATACTGCAGCTGTTGTCCAAGTAGACATGTTTGCAGACAAACCAAAAACCGAGATAACCGAATCCACAAAATCGAATCTAGAGAAAAAGATCGAGTTTGAACTAGAGAGATTAAAATGGTTAAGATGAGTCTTTCTCTCTTACCAGATGCTCCAAGACCGCCTTGATCGTTACATCGAGATCAGAGTCTTTAGCAATATCGAGTTTCTCAGGTAGACTCAACTTTGTATCGATATCTTCAAACTCTATCCTTCGTCTCTGTATACAATCAATATGATCTTGGTCCGTACCTGATACTCTATTACATATGCTACAAACTTTCATCTAGTTATCACAAAACACTACGGTTTAATAATTTCATTCAATAGTAAATCCTTTAGGGATTGTCGTCTAGCTTGGTATGATACTAGTCTGGGGGGCTAGTGGTCGCAGGTTCAAATCCTGCCAATCCCACTATAACTTTAAAGTCTTCAAGAGATGCGAAAAATTGGTCCGAGTTGGTTGCTGCTTGTATATCTTGAGCGCAGTAATAATATTTGATTTGGGAGGTAATGTATAGATTCGTTGCACCCTCTTTGATATGTTCGATCCTATGAATATCGCTTGTGTAGCTGATGTGATGTTTGATGGCTTACGTTTTGTACTGGCACTCTCGAAATCGATCAATGCTGTATTGTTACCGACCAGTACGTGTTTGGATATGTTACTCAACTCACCATGATCAATACCTGCCTGATCCAGTACATAACAGTCATTGAGTACCTTTCGAATTACATCCTTTAACCTCTTTACACTTCCTGTACCCTGAATATCTCTGATCCACTTACTGATCTTTATTCCATCTATGTACTCCATCACAACAAAGTTTGTACTCGCAGCAAACAACTTTGGTCCCACTCTTGACTCGTTTACCAATTTGAGGATCGTAGCTTCATGTTCTAATCCTTCTCGTGGTGAGTCTGTCCTCCGTATCTTGAGAGCTGCTATCTTGCCATTTAGTCGTGCTAGTACAACAACACCGACATACCCTTTTCCAAGTATAGGTATATTTCCAATCAATGTCGGTCCTGTAAATGCTATCGAATTTACACCCAACTTTTGCAACTCGGTAATCCTTGATCGGAGTTGATGTTTCGTAGCTCTCGGATATCCAAGAATGTTCGAGTATGGTGGTTCAATCAGATCTGCTATCGCGATAAAAGATATGTTCATCAGTTGAGATGATCTCACTTATTGCCTCTTTAATTGATTTATCCACTTTTGGCTCACCCATAAATATATCAAATCCACGCTTAAAGTCTCTCTGGAGACCATTGGGTATTCCTCTCTTGAGATTATTTCGTAAAAAGTCTCTCATAAACAGATCTGGTCTGGTGAATCGCCGCCTCTTTAATGACATTATGTTACCATCTTCTCCTACCCATACCATCTCACTAGATCGATTCTTTTCTACAAATGTCTTTGAACTCTTTATTCTAAAAAAGTCTGGTCCACGTTTTGTAAAGATATCAGAGATCTCTGTACTCTCTAGTAGAAAGAACACAAACAACTCATCATTACTCACAAATGATCCACTACGTATAACATTAAATCCTGCTAACCCTAGTTGTCTTACAAGTGACGTACAGGCACGCTTGGTCTGTGCCCAAACAACATCGGGACTACGACTCTTGTATCTGGTCTTGACTGTAAGGACGTTCTTCCAGTATCTCTTACTAGTACGTATCTTTGATCGAAACATTGATATCTTGGGGTTGGTCCTATATGCCCTACACGCCAACACAAACTTGGCAATATTTTTTAGTGATATTGCGGCTGCCAAATTTCGATTCTCATCTATAGGATCTATTATCACTATTGGTGTATCAAATTTTTTACCGGGACTACCAATTACTAACGTATCGTTGATCTCTGATATTGCTCGTGCAACCTTTGTAAACGTATGATAATGATAGATCAGTACCTCTGTCACATAGCCACCAAAACCCTGTCTTGCAATCTCTGCGCCATAGATATCATTTACTTTAAGAAATTTTTTGAGGACTCGGACTTCGTCACGCATCTTTGGAGTAAGTGACTCTTTCATAAACTTTGTATGATGTATAGAACGATCAGCAGAGCTCTGCCATTTGCCAATACCTACATCATAACAAGGAACTACGTTTATCTCTGTACCACGGATATCCGCTTTAACATATGGATGCTCTGAGTAACTCGTATTTGGTGAATACTCTTTCAATGCTGTGAAACCAATCTCTAATACGACATCTTCCATCTCATCTGATCTAGTAGTGGTTTTGAATTTAACAAAGATATCGACATCTGCATTATCCAACCATGTTCCTTTTGCGAGTGATCCACCAATCTCTATACCAACGATTTGAGGATACTTGCCAATCAGATCATTGACTAGATTGTATGCAACGTCTGCAATCTCTCTTTTTATTGTTATAGTCTTTGCTGATGGCTTGACAGCCTTTCTAATCTCTGTTATCATGTTGCGACAACCTCGTGGAGATCTAGATATCCTGATACTTTTGGTACAAAACTCTCTTTGAGTTTTATACTATTGACATGTTGTACTCCAAAGTCTTTGGTCTTGTACGGTTCCAACTCTCTGATCATATTTGATGTACTATTTTTAATTCTAAATACTGTAACGTGTGGCACAAACTCTTCCGGCACAAACTCTTCACGGATCAGCCCAAGTGGTTTTAAAGCATTGTGTATCTTACCTGCTAGCTCTGATACTCTCTTTTGTCCCTGATCATCAGTGCCAATCCAAATGACGCTTGGTCTCTTTCTAGAAAAGACACACATTCCGACCAATCTCATATCAAATCTAGAAAATTCTAGATCTGCTAAAACATCTACCAATCTCTTTGTGATATCTCTGTTGATATTACCTAGAAAACATAGTGTAAGATGAATCTTTGTTAGGTCTGTGGCTCTCGCATTAATCTTTGATTGAATAGCATGTATAGATTCAATTATATCAAGATCTGTGATATCTATACCAACAAATACACTCATACTTGTATCTCATTCATATGTTATTAAAAGTCTCGATTACTCTCTAACTTTTCGTGTAATGTATAGATGAATCTAAAACATTTATCAAAAGTAGCCAACCATAAATACGATAATTATATAATGGAGGACAGAAAAAAGTTTACACCAGTCTCCATGATTTCCTATTACATCTAGTATTTTACCTCCATCAACTATATTCATGTCTCTAATACACTTGGATCTTCAAAACGTTCATCATACAACGTATCTGGATATGGATTTGGAACCTTTACTGTCAATGGTTTTAGAGGAGCTTGTCCATTGAAATCCAAACCAGTATCTATACAAAATAAAGCCCGTCTAACTCTCTCATTCAATGGTATGTCTGCAAAACCGTATCGCTTATTCATGAATTTTGTCATCTGAGGTGTAAGTCCTGTATACTTACCAGATGGACTAATGGTACATTCAAGTGTATCTGCTTTGTAATACATCTCTCCATATCTAATCTCCATCTCTGGAGTCATATCAGAGTCTCGTAATATTGGTAGTACGTAATTAATATTATCTGCTAACAATCTACGCATTTTTTGACCAGTAATTCTACTAGTTCCAATATCCATCGCTGATATACCGTAGATAGTTTTGTATGTTATGCTTGGGAATCCACAAAACATATTCACACGATCTTCTTTAAAACCCCAAACACGTCTTCCGATTTCAGATTCTGATCGATCTTGATCCGAGTCTGATATGCTTTGTAAAACATCGATCAAATTATCATCTTGAACATACCACATCCTGCGCTCTCTATCATGCCAACAATTGTTGTAGATGTCTTTCTGTTCTATATGATCTGGTGTTGTAAAGTATGCAATTGTTGTACGGTTTATGTCCCTATCTTTTAATCTATTTTTTAGGTAACAATGTCCCAAATAACTATCAACAAGAGGTGTGTGCCCTTGATGAGTGTCTAATCTTCTCAAAAGATAATTGATCCACTCATCATCATACTCGTCTGTAAAATCTTGTAAAAGATTATTCTTACACCACATTCTGTACATTACAACGACACGTTTGTCATAATATCGTAGTGACTCAGCTCTCATCTTGTTAACATTTCTTATAGAATCTATCACCTCTGGACTCTTGTCTTTCATGTTTTGCATCTTGGATTCCATGCTTCGATCTTTTGGATCATCTACAATACGTTTAATGGAAAGTCCTGAACCATCGTTGGCCCATTTGTCTGCTATCTCCATACTGAGATATCCGTATCTTACAGCGAATATACGTCGTTGCAGTTCTTCATCGGTCATGTTATCTAACCACTGATACCTATATCCCTGTAACCTACATGCCAAGTATAATTTTTTTTCTGCATCGGTAAATTCAGGAGATGGATGTCCGTGATGAAGTCTTGAAAGACATAAAAGATAATAATCTAGATCTTCATCGTTACCTAGAGCAAGGTTATATGTCTCCTTAAAACTTGTTGAAGAAAAATATATGTCCAAACCAAAGAATTTGTCGTCTGGTTCAAGCTCTGCAAATTCATCTCTAATTGCCACAATTGCAAATTCTTGATCACTAAAGTTTGATAGAATTAGATCAGAAGAGAATATAGGAGCATCAAGAGCCGATACATTATACTCCCAAATTATTCTAATTGTATTTTCATCAAGAAATTCACTGTATAACAATTGATCAAAACTCATATCCATAGATATTCCAGCATCTGTCTCGTGAACAATTCTTATGTTTGTGACGTACAGCAAACCGATATCGTTATTCAGCTGTACATCTTCAAATACTTCTCTGACACGTTCATGTGGTTTGATATATACAAAGCCGTTAATATTATGTTGTATTATTTCTAGATTGATTAATTCACGCATAATTTTATCGCATAAATCTAATGATGTAAACTTGTAAGCATCGGTTAATTCGTATGTTACATTATCAAGCTTTAACGGATTAGATTCTTTTGTTCTATAATATATGCGGATACCTCTACCTTTCGTTGGAGTAATACCTATAATTTGTTCAATTGATGTTGTAAATATGACTCTTTTAGAGTTGTAAACTTTGATCCTTTTATTGGTAACTTCTAATCTGCCGTTTGCTAACGGAATATTCATAATTTTAATTTCAGTACCGTCTCTTTCCATAACAAAATCATACAATAGTGTAATTTTAATACATCGTGTCAGATCGTTGACCCTTACACTACTAATTGGGTTATTGAAATTAGTTGCATAGCGTTCTAACATGATATCAGATCGTTGAACATCGTTGTCTCGATATCATAACACAAATGTGTCCTCAACCACCTCACTCTTCTCAGATGTAGTATATTGACACTACAGAGTAATATCATCTCAACACGTCCTAGGTATGATATCTAAAAACAGCTAGATGTACACCATGTACACCTTGTAATCTGACAAGTACACGTTAGATTCATAGAGATGATCCAACAAACCATACATGTTGGTAAAACTGATCGTGTGCCTTACTGGAATGCCTGGTGCAGGCAAGTCTACTATCGCTTGTGGATTAGCCGAACAACATGACTATCAAGTCATCAATATGGGTGATGCCGTAAGAGCAGAGGCAAAACGTAGAGATATCGAGCCAACTAGAACAAATCTAGGTAGATTGATGTTGGAGCTACGAGAGAGGGACGGACCGGGAGCAATAGTCGAATTGATTCGTGATGATATTATATCCTCACAATCTGATGTGATCATAATAGATGGTATTCGTTCTAATGATGAAGTCGAGGCATTACGTAAAATTGGGCTAGTAAAACTCTTGGCAGTACATGCATCTACAGATATTAGATTCGGTTTTCTAAAAGAGCGAGGAAGATCAGATGATCCACAAACCAAGGAACACTTTACTGAACGAGACGATCGTGAGTTAAGAGTTGGGATCAGTACTAGTATTGCACTATCAGATGATACAATATCAAACACCAATTCGACAAAACAAGATCTGATATCTACTGCATATTCTATAATCAAAGGTTGGATGAGATGATCCCTGATATACAATGCGAGATCAAAGTTGTAGCTCCATTATATCCATCAGAAGATCCTACAAAGGTTGCTGATGCGATCCAGAGAATATTTGTAAATGTTGACACGGTATCAAACAACTCTTCTATATCTGCCAGATCTACAGATCTTGCTGTCTTGAGTACCATATTTGATGCAATTCACGCAAAGAGATCTCAACGAGTTTATATGAAGAATCTAAAAAGGAATCTACACGATAATACTACGTGGTTTTATCTAAACAAACAAGCCGCCTTTGTAGGCAAGACTGTGATATGTGCCGAGTCTGACGAGTCTCCACTAGGTCCAATCAAGGTATCTATTAGTTCTCCTGATATAGATGATATAGTAGAGTGGTTGGTATCTAGCTAACAAAATTCATTCAATTTACAATCTTTTTTAACCTCGAGTTTCAAATCTATCTCTCTCCAAGTCTAAAATATGTTGATAAAACTGGGCATAATTGCTGGCGTTGTAATTCTTGGTACGATGATAGTTCTCAATGAGACTAGTCTCTTTCCACAAGCATCAACTCAATTACACAATACGCTAGATGACACAAAAAATGCAACTCTAACTGCAACTGATGCTCTAGAGTATGCCATCAATGATACTGTATCAAATGTGATGAATGCATCTACGAAGGTAGGTCACCAAATCACAGACGAGATCGGTCATGTTACTGAACAGTCCAAGAGTACTATTGAGTCAAGTATAGAGGACTTTAATCCACTCGAGTCTGTTCAAGACGTATTTGATCCATGAGTCATGTAAATATAGAGACAAGTTTAGGTAAAGCAGACGCGCTAGTATCTCTTATTATGATATCCATCTCTGGAGACATTGGAGTCTCATCTGGATTTATCTCAACAAGAATAGCACCATTCTGTTTTGAGACAGCTGGTAGCATATTCGCAGGCGAGACTACAAGTGACGTTCCAACAATTATCATCATATCACAATGACTCGAACGTGCGATCGCAGTATTCCAGATATCCTGATCCAATGGCTCACCAAACCAGACAACATCTGGTCGTAAAAGATTTGTACATTTACAGATGGGAGGAACTTTGGTTATCTGTATATCATCTGTGATAAAATCACAGACGGTGCATCGCACTCTGGTAATATTTCCATGCAGTTCGACTATATCATAACTACCTGCTCTCTGATGAAGACCATCGATGTTCTGCGTAATTACATGTACATCGATTAATCTTGACATCTCGGCGATAGCCACGTGACCTGCATTTGGTGTAGCAGCAACTATATTTTCTCGTCTCTCGCAATACCATTCCCACACCAGCTTGGGATTTGTATAAAATGCATCTATTGTAGCAAGCTGTTGTGCATCATAGTCTCTCCACAACCCATCCTTTCCTCGAAACGTTGGAATTCCACTCTCTTGCGAGATCCCAGCTCCTGTTACAAACACCACTCGTTGAATACTATCTCGTATATCGCGGATACGATCAAACGGACTCATATCTCAATCTCTAATAGATCTCGTGCTGCAACTACAGACTCGTGTACCTCACTTGCCTCTCTAAGATGTTCTATCTCATCCTTGTAACGGGCCGAAAAGTGAGTTAGTATGAGATTCTTTACACCAGCATTCTTTGCAAGAGTCGCTGCCTGCCTAGCTGTAGAGTGACATGTATCGAGAGCTTTCTGTTGTGTTGCATCTAGAAATGTTGAATCAAATACTAGATAGTCACATCCTTTAAAGAAGGACTCTAGCTCAGCAGACGGCATAGTGTCTCCTGAGACTCCAATCTTTTTACCAGCTCGGCTAGGACCTAGAACTTGATCTGGTCGTATATCTGTACCATTTATGGTAATGTTATCTCCTTGTTGTAATTTGCTCCAGAGTCTTCCTTTTGGAATACCTAACTCTAATGCCTTTGCAGTATTAAATCTCCCAGCTCTTGGCTTCTCTTCAAATCTATATGCAAAACAAGTAATTGAATGATTAGCTTTGACGGCATGAATTGTATATTCTTGCTCGTCACATATCATACCGTTATCTACTATACCGATAAAGATCGGAAACGATAATCCAAAGTTTAAAATTTTAATATTTGCAGATATGAACTCTTCAATTCCTTTAGGTCCAAATATCTCAATCTTTTCTGTTCTTCCATGTAGTGACATAGTTTGTAGTAGACCCAGTATTCCAATACAGTGATCTCCATGTAGGTGTGTTACTAGAATCTTCATCTTTTTATTCCAACCAAATCCAGATCTCATAAAGGCCATCTGAGCTGCTTCGCCTGCATCAAACATTAGAATCTCACCGTCTCGTTCTAGACATATGCACGACAGACCTCGTTCTTTGGTGGGATGTGCTGCAGACGTTCCCAAGAATACTAGTCTCATGTATTATACATCCATCAATCTCTTATGCTTGCATAATTTAGATATTGCAGATAGGATCGAGTCAGAGACATCAACTTGTGATGTATCTCTAGGAATTGTATTGGCACTAATTATCTTGGTTACTCCGGCCTTTCGCATCTTGGTCTTTGCTGAACCAATCAACAATGCATGTGTACATACAACATAGACTCGTTTACAACCCAACCTCTTAAGAAACTCTGTGGCCTTGATGATACTGCCACCAGTACTTATCATATCATCTACTAGTACTACATTCTTACCAACTACCTTGTTGCTACTCTTCGTCACTATCTCTACTAGTCCAGTCTCTCTATCCCGCCTCTTTTGTAGTATCAAATATTCCGTATTGATCAAGTCTGCAAACTCTATCGCACGTTCCCTCCCTCCATGATCTGGAGATACAACGACTACATCTTTGATGCACAACTTTGTAAAATACTCAGCAAGGACCGGAACTGCGGTGACATTTACAACCTTGATTGGAATGCATTGTAATCCAACCATACTGTGTATGTCTACTACGATTATGTTGGATATACCTACACTCTTGAAGAGCCTTCCAAGAACTTGGAGCGTTACGACTTCGCCTTGTAGAAATGCCCTATCTTGTCGTGCATATCCCATATATGGAATAACTACAGTTATTGTCTTTGCACTCTCTCTGACCTTTTCAGACATAGATAGCAACTGAACGATATTTGTGTCGACTGGTGGGTAAAGTGACTGTACTATGATACAATGTTCTTTAGGCAATGTACCAGGAATCGTAATCTTGTTCTCTCCATCAGCAAAAACTTTGAGTTTGGATTGTATGATCTTGGCATCTAACCCTTCTGCTATTTTAGTCGCTAGCTCTGGCATATTACCAGAAATTACTGATACATTCAATATTGGATCATATTGCAATGGGTATCTTAAGTTTTGAGCTAGTCGTCTACTCCGCCGCGCGAGATATCACCTAAACCATACTCATTCAACACGTCGTCTCTATCTCTATCTAGTCTAGCAATCTCTTCTTCTTCTCGTTTTTCATCGCCTTGATATATGGTTCTGATGGGCCATGGGATCCTAATATCATATCGCTTAAACTCTTCATACATGATCATTCTCAGATCAGTCTTTGTCTTAAACTGCCCTCCATAATCTCGCACATATACCCACATCGAGAAATCAAGCGACGAGTCGTTAAAGTTGTCAAATCGTACCACGGGCTGAGATATATCTACAATTAGATCTTTGTCGCAACCACAACTCGCTTTATTTTTATCTAAAAATGGACATCGACTCTGTCTAATTATGTGCCGTCCTTTATCATCCTTTATCTCTCTCATTCCACGTCTACCAACCTTTACTAGAATTGATGCTACCTGCTTTGGATCATTAAGATACGATACACCAACCTTTACAACAGCTGGTACGAGCTTGTTCTCTTTGGTATAGTTTACAATCTGTGCTGTAATCAACTGTCTAGTTGGAATAACGGCAATCGACTCATACAATGCATCTCTGATATATGTGACTCTTGGTGTAATTTTATGTACATATCCATTGTATCCGGTGTCGAGTTTTACTCTATCTCCTTCAACAAAGATCTTGTCCTTTTTGATCATAATATACGCAAAATAGTTTTGCATAGTCTCTTGCAGTGCTAGTCCCAAACCAATAGAAAATCCACCGGTCGCAGTAGCGAGCACAAACAAGTCGACTCCCCACCATGCCATAACTCCTAGAATCACAGCTATGAAAATTCCTATAGGAAGTATCTGTTTTGTAGATTTAGGCACACCCTTATTCTTCTTCTTTGCATAACCTGGCGGCCGTGAGCTCGGAATTATAGGTTCATATCCATGCGAACGTTTCTCTTCGCGCCATGTATCTATTGGAAAGATCTCAGTCGGTGTCGCATTGGGTCTGAGCTTTATACCAGATTGATTATTGCCTGTTATACAATTTTGATAATATTTCTTGTACTTTTTACGTTCAGACTCTTTCCATTCTTCGAATGGGTCATCCATCAATTTTTCAAATCCACCAATTGGATTTCCCTTTGTGGTACGAAACTCTTCTAAATACTTTATACCTTCTTTGGTCTTTAATTTTGCTTGAAATTCCTCTTCGGTAATATCTTCCGGGGTGATCTTTGGAGGTACCCATTTGTAGAGCTTGTGAAATAGATCACCATCATCATCAACAAAACCACGCATCTCAAACCATGCATTAAAGTCCTGTTTCTCTTGTAACGACTTTTCACGTTTAGTAAGTATGATTGGAATGAGATATGCGATTGTATAACCGATCACTAGAATATCAAACGTGTTGAGAATCTTTGCAAACGTATCATGCGCTGATATTCGTTCATCCCCACTAAGTATATCTTCATCTACCAGTACGCCAGTCTGCGTATGTATGTTCAATGCAGTGATTAACGCAATCGCAAAGACTGGTAGTACCGCTTGCCTGATGAATCTTGAAATGTGAGGACGTTCATAGTAAAACTTTTGTGATCTTACCCATGATGAGAACTTGCGATATGCCATAGCTATGCCTATTATGCCTATGATCATCATGGAGAATATTATCTGAATCTGCTCTGAAGCAGCTAAGAGGTGAGATACTGCCTCAAACTCTCCAGCTGACATCTGTGCAAGTTGCTCCTCTTGAACCATATTCTAGTCCTCGTCTTACCGCCATAAAGCGTTTATTATCATACTTGCAAATACAAGCCTCAAACTCTCCTGTATGAAGATCAATTATAATACGTCTAAACACGGTGGCAATCCTACATACCAAAATCCTCCCAGTTATGTAACATTTAACAACAAGTATAATCTAGTCAATTCATGGCAAGTCAAGAGTCAGTTTGGGATGGATCTCCATCACTACGCTCATACACACTTACAAACTTTCGTGATCTCGAACCCATCCAAAAGCTCGATGAAGAGAAAAAATTTGAGATGGAGGTAGTTGGAAACGTACTGCCTTTTAAGGCTAATAATTATGTGGTTGAGAACCTCATCAATTGGGATGATATTCCAAATGATCCCATGTTTGTATTGACCTTTCCTCAAAAGGGCATGTTGTTACCAGAACATTATGCAAAGATGGAGTCTACACTAAAAAACACATCTGATAAGAAAGAGATTGCAGCAGTTGCAAACGAGATTAGATTACAGCTCAATCCTCATCCAGCTGGTCAGATGGAACTTAATGTTCCTACATTAAAAGATGGAACCAAACTCTACGGAATGCAACACAAGTACAAAGAGACATGCCTCTTCTTTCCTAGTCAGAGTCAGACATGCCACGCATACTGTAGCTTTTGTTTTAGATGGCCACAGTTTGTAGGAATGGATGAGATGAAGTTCGCAATGCAAGAAGGAGAACAACTTGTACAGTATGTCTCTGAACACCCTGAAATATCTGACGTATTATTTACAGGCGGTGATCCAATGATCATGAAAGCTAGAATATTTGGCAAGTATGTTGAGGGATTGATCGATGCCAAACTACCAAACCTCAAAACTATCAGAATTGGTACCAAGGCATTATCGTACTGGCCATACAAGTTTCTTACAGACTCTGATTCTGAAGAGATGTTGAGTATACTACAAAGGATAACAGATAGTGGAATCCATGTTGCACTTATGGCACATTTTAATCATATCAATGAAATGCCCACACCTGCACTCAAAGATGCAATAGCTCAAGTAAGAAAGACTGGAACACAGATTCGAACACAGTCTCCGTTGTTGGCGCACATCAACGATGACTCAGACATGTGGGCAAGAATGTGGTCAAAACAAGTCCAAATGGGTTGTATTCCATATTACATGTTTGCTGTACGCGATACCGGAGCTCAACATTACTTTGGCGTTCCATTGGTTAGAGCCCACAAGATCTTTAGATCTGCATATTCGCTAGTCAGTGGATTAGCACGAACAGTTCGCGGTCCTAGCATGTCAGCTACACCAGGTAAGGTACATGTTATCGGAACTACAACTATAGGTGATCAAAGAGCCATAGTCTTAGGATTCTTACAGGGAAGAAATCCAGATTGGGTACAACGACCATTCTTTGCAAAATATGATGAGAATGCAGTTTGGCTAGATGAACTCAAACCATTCTCAGGAGAAAAATTCTTCTTTGAGGATGAGATGAATGCATTCAAATCTCAACGTAAATCTGAGATGAATCAATAGATAATTTTTTTACATTAATAATAACAATCATGTTGATTTCAGGCAATATTTCATAATAATTCAAACAAAAGAAGCTCAAACATGAACTACAAAACAATTGCATCTGGTAGAAACAAACTGCTTTTATGATATACGATCATATTTTTTATCTATAGTCTACAAAAACTATGATAAATTATCTACACATACTATTAATAACTCAACATAGAAACAAATGTAAATTGGATGTAAAACAAATATTTCAAACCATTGAAGACCAACATATATCGTTTATTGATTTCTGGTTTGTTGATATCTTTGGTGAGTTACATAACGTGGGAATGCCAAGCTATTCAATTGATGAACAAAACTTTGTAACCGGACTAGAAAAATTGGACGCGAGTTCGATTGTTGGATTCAAATCAGTAAACCAATCTGATATGATATTGCTACCAGATCCTAGTACGTTTAAAATTTTACCATCAGATTATGATCCAGGTCAAAGAAAGAATGCCAGAATATTTTGTGATCTATATGACGGTAGTGTCACACCTTCTGATAGGTACAACAGGGATTCTAGGAGTATTGCATTTAAGACATCTGAGAAATTAAAAGAGTTTGGAGTCACCAGTACAAAATGGGGTCCAGAGATCGAGTTTTTTGTATTTGATGCAATCAATGTATATCCCTCTCCATACGCAGCAACTCACTCATATGGTGGTTCTGGATACTCTATCGAATCTAAAGAGTCACCATGGTCAAAAGGAAATGTCAGCACGGCGATTGGTATCAAAGAAGGATACTATCCATCTCAACCAAAGGACACTTTGGAGGGATTTAGAAAGGATGTATGTGATGATCTACATAACTACTTTGGAATAAATATTGAAGCTGAACATCACGAAGTTGCCACATCTGGACAATGTGAGATCAACTTGGTATATGGTGAGATGATTCCTACTGCCGACAATGTAATTGCTGTAAAGAATCTAGTAAAAGTAAAAGCGAAACGAAAGAACAAAGTTGCAACGTTTATGCCAAAACCACTCTTTGGTGATAATGCATCAGCTATGCATACACATCAAAGTTTGTGGAATGGTACTACAAATGTAATGTATGATGAAAATGACGGTGTTGCACAGATTAGTCAGACTGCTAGGTATTATATTGGTGGAATACTAAGTCACGCGTCTGCATTATGTGCAATAACCAATCCTACAACAAACTCGTACAAGCGTCTTATTCCCGGATTTGAGGCGCCCGTAAACGTATGTTGGGGAATGGGAAATCGATCTGCTGCTATCCGTGTTCCAATGTATGCTAGAAACCAAGAGAAAAGTAAGAGAATTGAGTATAGAGTTCCTGATCCTACATCAAATATCTATCTACTCGAATCTGCATTGCTTTTAGCCGGTTTAGATGGAATAAAGAACAAGATTGATCCAGGCGATCCTGTAGAAGAGAATGTATACAAACTCTCACCTGAGAAGAAACGAGAGTACAATATAGGCTCACTACCTGTATCTCTCAAAGGTGCACTAGACTCGCTTGGCAGCGACTCGAAATTTTTAGAAAGCATCTTTACTAGAGATTTTCTTGATGCTTACATCGATCTAAAATACAAAGAGTATACAGCATTTGCACAGACCCCAACAGCTTGGGAAGTATCAATGTATGCAGATGCTTGATTGGTACAAATATCAAATACCGCCTAACCTTTTTAAAATATATTCAAGAATTTTTTTATATGAAAGTACATGCTATACTGATTTTATTTGTTGTTGGATTTGTCGGCGTAGCACACGCACATACAGTCGACTCTGTAGGTGAGTATAGAGTTGAGATAGGGTGGTTGAATGAGCCAGTAGTATCTGGCGAGACAAACGCAATCGAGTTCTTTGCGAGCCCATTAGAACCATGTCCAGATATCAAAGATCGTATAAAATGTGCAGAATCACAACCATTCGAGGATGGCATAGCTGGTCTAGAGGATACAGTCAAGATGAAGCTGTTATTCAAAGGCAAGACCATAACACTTCCACTAGTGGCCGATCATAACACAATAGGTCAATATCATGCATTTGTCACCCCTACAGTATCCGGATTCTATCAAGCAAACATAATTGGTACGATACAAGATACTCCAATAAGCTTGTCCATGCATCCACCAAAGGTTGAAGAGAGAGCATACATCGAGTTTCCTGAACCCATAGATCTAGCAACAATCCAACTCCTTGATAAACAAGAGTTGATTGATAGTAACATCACATCGATCACAGATGATGTTACATCTCTAAAAGTGACTATCAATGATCTACGCGACGAGGTGGAAACTCTCAGACAAGTCATGGATGCATCTGACACTCAAGATATGTCGGCTTTTGGCAGTATAGGTACTGTACTTGGATCAGTAGGGGTTGCACTAGCCATCTTTGCAATAATTCGCTCAAGACAAAATACTCGCTAGGTAAATATCGTTAATAAACTAAAAGTATAGGATTACCAAAATTGAATTGGCAAGATGGTAGAGAGTAATTATGACATACTAGGCATCGTCGAAGGTTCAACTGAAGCAGAGATTAGAGATGCGTTTAGACAACTCGCACTCCAGTTCCATGCAGATCGTGGTGGTGAGAATGAACAGTTTATCAAAATAAAACAGGCATATGAAGATCTCAAAATTGGAAAAAAGTATCCTGACACTGATATTGAGAGATTAAAGAATTCACGTGTATATGCTGACGAGAATGATGCAGACGTACGTAGGAGAAACCAGATCTTTGGACAACAGATATCAAAAGATATGGCTACTGCTCAAGAGTGGGCAGCCGCATTAAATCGTTCAAGCGCAACTGCGTCTAGGCTATTTGGTTCAAAGACACTTGGTGAGATTGAGATAGAACGCAAAGCAAACGGTGCACTATCCATAAAAGGAAACTTTATGGCAGGCAGCTTTCGATATGACGGTCCAATCATAATGCAAGGAAATATCTCTAGTCCTTCTTGGACACAAGAGTATCAGACTAGTATTGAGATCACTATGGGCGACTTTAAGTTTGTTGAACCTATAAAGAACAAGTACAAGATCGATAATGGTGCTCGAATAGTAGCACATGACGGTAATATCTTTGTTGGTAATATCTTTGGTAACAAGTTTCGTGTTGCAGATCCAGAAGGCCGAGTTGGAGTGTATCATATCATAGAACATAGAACATTTGTTGCTGCACCAAAAGGAAAGATAATAGCTGATAATGTAGTCAATACCGTCCATCTAGTAGCCGATACCATAATGCTTTATAACGCGGAAGATAACGTAATACTCGAAGCACGTGATATTCTATTTTATGGTAACAAGCTTACCTACGATTGTGTCATCAAACTAAAACAAGGCGGTTCCATACGATTCTTTGAGACATTCTCTATTCAAGGACTTAGCGGTGACGCAATAATTGAGTTAGATAATGGCAAGAAGATACGATTGTTTAATCTAAAGACCAAAAAGATTCGTGATCTTGCAGACGAGTTTGTACAAAACAAGGATTATGAAAAAGACGCAACTATGGTTGGGGGCGGATTTACGATCACATATGATATGTTAGATAGTTTCTACAAGAAGCCTAAACGTAGATGGGGATTTGGTCGTTCAAATTAATCTTCTCGATCAACTACCGATTCCAACTCTGACTAGATACAAAACTGTAAATTGCTTATTTTTGATTGTGAACTAACCAGGGATCTCTTCGGTTTACGTGGGATAAAATGGTCACAGAAAAAGCACTACAAGATTCTGTGGGAGAAAATTATGGAAAAAGTCTTACGAAATTCCATCACACGTAAATCGAAGAGATCCTAGTGGAGATATCACTTTAAAAAAGCAGTGATATTATAAAAACTTGGAAAAGATGAAGAACTATTGTTGAAACGTATTCCAAAAGTAAAAGAAAGTCTAGAAAAGGATTTAAGAAAATAATCGATTAATTATTTCTTCTTTGGTCTAGAACTTACAGGTATCTCATCATTTGTTGTACTAGATACCTCTTGTCTACTACCTATTAGATTTGTGTACTGTGCGGATTCGTTTTCCGTTCTACTCCGTTTTGGATGTTCATCTACCATATGATACGTTACTCTCTTGAACTATTTGAGTTTTGTCCAATTGACGGAGGTTGATATTTTCTGCACAAAATTTTCGAAAAATTTTACAAAATATGGAAACGATCTCATATTGGATATCGTAAATCTGCTGTTTTGAGTCTCATATTGTAAGTTCATTGAGATAACACCATCACGATCTCAACCCTCGCCAATTGAACAGAACCTAAATTTTTCAAGAACTGGTACATTATGTCACAAAACTAGGTACCACACGTAGAGTATCACTTTTAAAAATAAGAAAAAAGAGATCTAGTCTAGTCGACTAGTTCAGTCCAACCTTTTACGAAGACGGAGTTTTTGTAGAGTGGAACTGGTTGTCCAACAGTAAAGTCCATTGGTCTCATCCAAAAGATTGCCTTTGTTGGGCATACGCCGATGCATGCACCATCAGAGATACAACGCTCTGGGTAAAAGACGAATGCTTTACCTCTCTTCCAGCCTTCAACTGGTTTTACTCGAAGTACATCTGGACCCAAAGTTGTACAAATCTCTACACATAGTGCACAGCCTATACACATTTGTTCGCTGATGTCCGGAATAATTCCTACTGGCATAACAGATTCAAGTTCGTTATACATCATTAATATAATTTACCCAAGATCTTTCTACTATAACGCCGTTTGAGATATTATAACGCCGTTTTTATGTTGTCTAAACTAGTTCGCATCATAAACGAACCATCGTTACCGATCTCATATATTGTAAGATGATCGTCTTCTCTTCCAACATGATACGTGCCTGTCAGATCGCAATTGATCAACTGCCTTCCTCCTGGAGCTAGCACCCATTCCTTCTCTCTCTTTCTTGCCATACAAGTAACCATGATCGACGATCCGTTATCTCTCCCCACAACAGCTAACATCATTATACATGCATTTACTAGTCGTATCGAGTCTAGATCTAGACTACTATACAGTCCATTTAGCGAGTCGACTATGACATGCGTTCTCTTGCTTACAACTCTTCTCATAATCTCTGCAAACTTTATTCTCCAATCTCCTATACTTGGACAGACTATGGAGACAAAGGGCTGTGTCTTGATCATATGTGATCTTGTATATCCAGAGTAAAGCAGATCCATATCCACAAAGATTACTGGGTCGGTAGATGAGTCGATCATATGGCTGAGAAATGCCATCTTTGAGAACGGTTCATCGCATAGTATTACACTAAGAACGTCTCGATCAAACTTGTCAAAGATATCTCTGCTCTTAGGATTTTTATCCAACACATGTCAAACTCCATTAGATATTAATGAATTTACATAAAGATATTATCGATGACTTTCCCCATGCGGGACAAATCTATCTGAATAATGCGTCAACATCTCTGATGCCCTCACAAAGTATCACAGCTATGAACGAGTTTCTCATAGAGTACAACTCACTAGGTCCAGATTCTACTAAATCAAATGCCTATGTCGTCGAGAAGCTACAGAGTGTCAGAAAGCTCATAGCAAAAATTATTGCATGTCAACCAGACGAGGTTGTTCTAACTCAGAGCACTACAGATGGCGTCAATATAGTCGCAAATGGCATCATACTTGACTCTAACTCTAATATTATAATTAGAGGAATGACACACGAGCACCACTCGAATCTCTATCCGTGGTTAAATTTATCCAAGAGATCTCTGATCAAGAGTTTGCCAATCGATAAAGATGGATTCTTTAACATCGATGATCTAAAAGAGCAGATTGATGACAACACCAAACTTGTAACTCTAAGTCACGCATTATACAATACTGGAACAGTTCTACCAATAGAAGAGATTGCTTCTGTTCTTCAAGATACAACTCCATTCTTTCTCGATAGTGCTCAAACGGTTGGATGTATGGGAATGCTCGATGTATCAAAACTTGGGTGTAACTTTATGTCATTTAACGGATCAAAGTGGCTTTGTGGTCCTATGGGTACTGGTATATTTTACTGCAGCAGACGATCAAGTGATCTGCTGAAACCTACAACTATTGGTGGCGAATCTGCACTATTGTACGACGCCACAAACTTGGCGTTCAAAGATCTTCCCGACAAGTTTCAGACCGGATTTAGAAACTATGTCGGTATGGTCGGTCTAGAGTCTTCCATAAACTATCTCTTAAAATTTGGAATGGATAACATACGTCAAAAGAATATGCGACTAGCTAATCTCTTACGCGATGAGCTGATCAAGATTCCAAATATAGTCGTGTATGGTCCTGATGATCCAAAACAGAGAACTAGTATTGTATCATTTAATGTTACAGGCACCGATCCTCGAGCCATTGTTGATAGATTGGAAGAGCAAGGAATCATCTTAGCAGTTCGTGAGATTTATGATCAAAAGATTGTGCGTGTAGCACCGCATTTCTTCAATCGTGAATCTGATATGATGAGACTAGTCGATGCGATAAGATGCCTATAGGTTATCTTGTTCATCTATAACCATCATGGTAAGTGTAGATTGAACTTTGGTGATTCTTCGTATCTTATTCGTAATTATTCCACGTAGCTTTTCTGCGTCTTTTGATGTTATCTTTAGCATAATATCATAGATGCCATAAACCCCTTGAACCTCATACAAAATATCTTCACTTGCTAGTAGCGTTCTGATCTCGTTAATTATTGACTCATCTGAACCCAAATCAGAGTTTATCAATACATATGCAGTTGGCACATGCAGATTTTGATCAGACAGTATTTAACCTTTGATTTTACACTTGTTGGATGTTGAACACGGAGAGATATATCGATCTTACCATTGCAGTATCGCCTAATACTCCTACATTTCCAGGTTCACCAACTCCTCAATTCATTCCTTGGGCTGATCTGAACACAGATGGCTATAATCTGGAACTAGTCTTCTTTAGTTCGCATACGGGAACACATTTGGACTCTCCATATCACTTTGATAAGGACGGGATCAAGGTAGATCAGATCCCCATAAAACGTCTGATCGGCTCTGGCATCCTAATTCAAGTTCCTAAACCGTCTAAAGGCAAGATTACCAGATCTGATATCTCCAACTTTGAGAAAGAGTTTGGAACAATCCCGCCCGACTCGTCCATATTCTTTCACACTGGATGGGATAAACGTCTAAAGAGATCCAACTATTTTACAGAGAATCCTGGTCTTGATACATCCGCAGCAAACTATCTAAAATCAAAGAGAGTGAGTCTAGTTGGAATAGACTCACCTAGTATAGATGTAGGAGTTGCAGCCTTTCCTGTACACAAAATACTCTCAAAGAACAATATTCTAATCGTAGAGAATCTTACAAATCTAGATAAGATTAGAACACATAGATTTGATTTTACATTATTGCCACTCAAACTCAAAGATGCTACAGGTTCACCAATAAGAGCGATCGCCTCACAGTGATCTAAAACCGTACACTGATCTGTAAGATTGTATGGTAAAATTGTATAGTAAAAATATGACCAATTATATTATCAACATGTGAGCAAACCTGGAAATCTCTGGCGTAAGATACATGGCACAATTACTAAAAAACCTACAAACTTTTCATGGCTGATCGATTCGTCACTAGCTGGTTCAGGCATTCCAACAACCTTTGACGAATTTACATGGATTCGTGATCAAGGAATTAAATCAATAGTAACTATGACAGAAGAACCACTTCCTCAAAATTGGATCAAAGAGATAAACTATCTACACATCCCAACAGCTGATATGACTGCTCCCGATCTAGATTCGATAGACTCTGCTGCTGATTTTATCAATGAACAGATCAGTCGAGAGCAACCTGTGATGGTTCACTGTGCTGCAGGATTGGGTCGTGCAGGAACTATACTGGCCTGCTATTTTATAAAATACAAGAGACTATCTGCAACCGCAGCAATTCAAAAGATTCGAGATGAACGACCAGGATCGATTCAATCTCTAGTCCAAGAGACAGCGATATATCTATACGAGAAAGAACTAGGATCAAACAAACGTTGATACAAGTTTACCATCTTTGACCTCTATCTTCAAGACTTTATTCTCTTGAAATATCAGAGTTAGACCACCATCTTTATCTGGATCCTCGACCTTTACAAGCTCGAGCATCTTTATAGAATCAAACTTTTCCATGATATATCACTCTGGAATCGAGACCGTCTCGATCTTGCCGTCAACTGCTTTGATAAACATAAACCGATTATCTTTAAAGATAAAAGTTATTCCACCTTCCTTGTCAGGCTCTTCAACCTCTAGAACGGGTTGCCCCAAGAGACCATCATATTTTGCCATATACTTGACAGTTATCTCCTTGTATATATCCATAATCTATACTGATTATGCCCCTGTGCCGACATTATGATTATGTATGCCAACTATCCAATGTTGAACCTAACTCTGATCGGATATCACGACATCGATCTCTTTGGAGTTATTTTTGAGACTATCTTGTTCGGTATAGTCGTGCTTTTGCCATCCGGCAAAGACCTCTGCAGATAACTTGTGCCGGCCCTCACCCAAATCCGATCCCTTGAATACAAACTTTTCTTCAAAATCAAATAACTCTTGGCGAACCTCCTCTTCTGTAAGTCTAATAAAAGGCTCAAAGTTTTTGGCAACCTGAACCCAGATCCTTCTATCTTTCATTGGATTTACAAGTTTTGGATTTCTAGTCCAAAATATCGATGCCTTTCTATAGGTGTTTATTGTCCTTCCCAACTCTTTCTTCCTAAATCCACCAGTTAACAGTTTTACACCATACTTTAACTTGAACGAGACATCATTCTTGTCGTATGCAGCTGTCCATCTCTCCTCATTGAATGCAGATCTAATATCTCCTTGTATTGAGAACCGTACACCTATCTCCACATTGGAGTATGTAGTATAGGTGTCGCTGTGACTGATCACCTCAATATCAGAGATAACATTCGACATGCTTACAATGATTTATAACTACAATAAGTTCTTTTTCTGAATACATGCAAGCGCAAGTGATCAGTTCTAAACCTCAAGAGATCAACATCTCACTGACTGAGGCGGATATCGGAATCTTGTATATCATACAACATGAGCTACTGAATGATACTGCTATTGATTTTGCAGGAGTTATTGTAAAACATCCATTGACCAATGAATGTTGGATAAAGATCAATTCTAAAACTAAACCTCTCGATGGTATCAAAAGGGCGACCGACTCTGCAATAGAGATAACTAATCAATACAGACAGATATTCGAATCAAAGATTCAGGTACAGTAAATTGAAGTTTTGTCCCAAATGTGACACCAAACTAAAAGAGATGAACTCTAATCTCCAATGTTTAAAGTGTGGATATTTAGAGGGCGAGCAAGATAAAAGACCAAAAGAGTCTAACGATTCACTCTCAAACGACTTTAATGTATTTGAAGATGAAGGAGAGACATCTCATCCTACTATAAAGATGCAGTGTGAAAAGTGTGAGAACGACAAAGCAATCTGGTGGATGCTACAGACACGAAGTGCAGACGAACCCACGACTAGATTCTATCGTTGTACAAAATGCAACTATACGTGGCGTGACTACTCTTGAATCAAACGAGTAAAACCATCAACCGTCTAGGTCACATCTTGTGTACATTGAGACATTGGTGTCGTCTCGTACCTAGATCTCTACCTCTAGTATGTGTCGATCAGTCTGTGATGACTAATTCTGGTTTGTGGAATATGAAAAGTCATTCGCCCCTTCATTTGACATGATGTTCATCTCCTGACGACTCGTCAATAACTGTTCCTTTTTTTGGCATCTTTCGACTAAATGCTTCATGAGGTGTCTAGTACCCACTTTTTCCAAGAGACATGCGTGGTCGTTCGTAATTGTAGTTGTGTACGATAGGTCTATTGGATCACTTGTTCATTACATGTATCCTGCAAATACTGGAAATTTGCGTTCAACCTCTCCAAACAATCGTTCTACTTTACCATTGGTCTGTGGATGATTTACTCGTCCAAGAATATGTTGTATTCCTAACTGCTAATCTTGCCTCAAACTTGGATGTTCCTTTCTTCCTATTCTCAACTGCATTGGCGTAAAAACTGCGTTCCACGATCTGTGAGTATTGCTTTTGGCTTTCCGTATCTTTTAATGGCAACTTCTAGTACTACAAGTGTATTCTCTGTTGTTGCATGGTCAAATATGCCATATCCAACTAAAACCTAGAAGCGTCGTCTAGATAGCTATTAACCATCTGCCATCATCTAGATCGACCTTCATCTCGCAATATGCGGTATATGGTATTGCGTGAGACATCTATTCACATGGCTTTTTTATCTGCCTTCTGAGACGTGTTGTGGCAAGATAACAATGCTCGTGTACAGGCAAGACAGCAGAATGTTCTAGTCTACTTGGAAAACTCTTCTTAGATCTGCCCATGTGTCTCGGATATATCATCTGCTTTGGTTTTACATTCTTGTATCGAGCCCACATATTTTGAACTCAGCGAGTCGATGCTGGTTCTTTTAACTTATCGGGGGATTAAGATTAAGATGCAGGTATTTCAAGAAACGCCCTGTATGCAATTTAAAACAGTAATAATCTTGGCGATTGCTCATTTCGAGCCCCTAAGCATGTATTGTACCAATAAATCAAACAGATCGCATTCTCGGTTATTGTATCGCCACTCCATCTCCTTGAGATACAGTAAGAATTTCTTTGAACTCACACCTCGATACTTTGCCAAGTTCAATTTAGCAAAGCCCCAGAACCCTTCCATTCCATTGATGTGAACATCGCCTTTTGCGAAGCTCTTTTGATGATTAACTGATTCTCGATCATATCCATGAAAGATCAAGGTGTCATACCCTTTCCACTTGTCCGTGTATATCATGCTGCCCTTCTTTACTTTCTTGATCGTTGATTCAAGCAGAGTTTTAGCTGTGACGTCTGGTACAATGTCAACACGTACCTTGCCACCTCTCTGCAATATGCCAAAAACGATAGTCTTATTTCCGGCGCCGCGGCCTCGTTTTCCTTTACGTTTACCCCCAAAATACGACTCATCTGCTTCGATTTTGCCCTTTAATGTTCGATATTCGTCATTTAGTTGCATTAGAATCACGCTCCTGAAAATATCAAAAGCTTTGAGTGCCGTATTGTAAGACAATCTTGCTTGTTTTGCAGCAACTCTTGCAGATACAGCTAGTTCAAACAATTTGACAAGTACCAGCCATTTTGAATATGAGATTTTGAGTGACGAAAATCTGGATTTGTTAAACGGTCTGAAATCTTTTTTGCATAATTTACAACGTAACCGATCTCTGTTTTTCATGTAATGGTATTGATCGCACTGACAAAATTTACAAACGATCTTGTCTGAACTATGAGATTCCAAATATTTCATTATTGCATACCCATCATTTCTCATCTCAAGAAGAGATATCAAATCCATCAAGACTTGCGTCTAAATTTAGTCATATTTAGTTAGGGGCTCGAAATGAGCAATCGCCTAATCTGCAATGGGCAATCTAACCATTTTTCATAACTTGTAAAATTTTTAGAGAATATTGCGTGAAAACTATCGACCCCCCGTTAAGTTAAAAGAACCCCAATCTGAGCGAACCCACACACCTTCATTTCTACTGCAACTCAGATTGTCTGCTTGACCTAGTCATCTGGCTAGGAGTGAACAACTTTTTGTACAACATACATAGAACACAAGATCTGTCTTAGACGGAAATCATTTCATATATAAACTCGAAATAAAACCATTGGTAAAGGATGCTGAATGAAAAACAAATAGCGTATATAATTAGAGAAATGCGTAAAGGCACAAGCTCATCCATCATAGCAGAGAGAATGAAGGTAACTCCCAGACGTGTGTATCAAATTTATGAATATTATATTCAGACAGGTTCAGTTCCAAAACAGCTCAATGCAGGAAGACCAAAGATAGAACCAACACCAAAACAGATTCAAATTGTAACTGCAGCATACAATGATGATCCTCGAGGTGCTATTTTTATTGCAAAACATCTGCGCTCTGCCCGCATACAAATAAGCTACAACACTGTAAAGAAGATCATGAAAGCAAAAGGTTTAGCATCTCCAGCATCTACAAACCGAACGCGTCACAAATGGATTCGCTTTGAACGAAAGTACTCTAACGCAATGTGGCATGTAGACTGGCATGTCATAAAAGACTCCAGATGGCAAAATCTATACCTAATTTGCTACCTAGATGATGCATCCAGATGTATTACGGGCTTTGGAGTCTTTCAACATCCCACAACAGAGAATGCACTACTTGTATTAGACAAAGCAATTAAGACGTTTGGAAGACCTGCACAGATACTATCTGATCATGGCCCCCAGTTTACATCTAACAAAGAACCAAAGAAAGGTAAAAAGAAACCTACGCACTTTGAAAGAGCTTTACAAAAGCGTAAAATTACTCACATACTTGCAGGAGTGGGTCGTCCACAAACCAATGGTAAGATAGAGAGATTCTTTGGAACATTTGAAAATGAGGTTGAACATCATGCCAGAATTGATGAATACATTAGTCATTACAATGAAAAAAGACCACACTTTGCTCTAGATATCGATAACGGAGAAACACCGCTTATTGCTTTTAGAGCAAAACAAGCTAGTGCTGAGATTAGAAAAAACCCAAAATGGGCAGATCTTGACTTATATATGAAATGATTTCCGTCTAAGACACATAGAACACAAGATCACAATTGTTTTATAATATGTTATAGTTCGGCGTATTGTTGTATAAGAAAAATCATACGTTGGTTCTTGTACTTGCATTATTTGTAATTGTACCTAGTATAGTCTTTGCTCAAAATACAGATAATCTAGAATCGTCTGTTGTACCTGATATTGAACCCACCGATAATACAATTGGTCCTGTTGCAAATGTTGGTGTCGAGTACAAGTTCGATGATGGTTTTTACCAAAAAATTCAGGATCTGAGCAAAGAGACTCCTCAAGAAGGCGATCCCGGTGTATATGACGGTACCAGATACTATAGTGTAATACTAGTTGTGAATCGAGACGATGGTGACGATAGAACAGGTGACGAGACCGCGAAGGAGAACAAAGGTGCTCTTGTAAAGCGACTGGAACTATTAGGAGCTCGAGATATCCTTGCAGCAGAGTCTCTCTCTTTTGTAACTGCTTCTATACCTGTAGGAGAAGTTCCTGGCTTTTCGTTACATGATGAGGTATTTCAGTTAGGTGATGGTGAACTACCCATATTTCCTGCTGTGGATATTGCTAGAAGAACGATCAATGCCATGCCTGAAGATCTATCTAGAATAAATAATCAAAATCTTACTGGTAGCGGTATAGTCGTTGCGGTTGTAGATACAGGAATAAACAGCATATATCTAAATGATAAAGTTCGTGAGAGGATATATTGTCCAGACAGAACTTGTTGGGCAGAAAATGGTTTGATCATGGGACAATCTACCCTTGAACTCGGTTTACTGAATACCACAGATTCTACACATGGTACACGCGTTGCGCAAGTACTTGCAGCTTCTGGAATGTCAAATCACAATGGAATTGCGCCAGGGGTCACATTGTTGGACGCAATGTATGGTAGTCAATCTTTAATTGGGAACGTTGTTTTCCACAATCCAGACAGTACTTTCTATGTCCATGCAATTGACTGGGCGTATAAACAAGGTGCAAACATATCAAATCTTAGTGCAGGTTACGATATATGTGACAACTTTTTTGATATTGTTTCGTACAACTTGATTGTGAATGAAGCAGTAGATAAAGGAATGATAGTTGTCAAATCAGCAGGAAATCGAGGTTTTAATAATACTGCACAAACCGCATCTTATAATTCTATAACTAATCCAGGATGCGCAAATAACGTAATTACCGTGGGAGGCATCGATGATCGTTCTTCTAGCGAAAAAGAAATGTATACTAATTCAAGCCGAGGACCATCAACCGACAACACTCCCGTATTGAAACCAGAGATAGTTGCTCCCGCTTATATGATTCAAACACTTAATAACACTCTAAATGATGATGCCGGTCCTCGTTCGGGTACAAGCTATGCAACACCTCAAGTAAGTGCAGCAGCTGCATTGATGTTAGAAGCAGAGCCAAGCCTTACTCCGATAGAAGCAAAGGCACTGTTATTACTAGGGGCAAACTGGCAGGGTCCAATTCCGTGCACATCTACTCAATACGAACGAAACAATCCAACTAACGATTGCTCTTTTGCAAGGCAGCCAGCAGATCCAGATACAGCTAATAATGCTGATTCACTAAGCATACTAAACAATGTTGGATTTGGCATACTCGATGTAGGACAATCAGTCGTATATTCATCACGTGCTCTATCTCATGTTATGTCAGATCATCTTGATCCTCTGGGCATAACATCCAAGGGATATACATTTACAGTAACCAATACATCAGAGCCTGTAAAGATAATTCTTACGTGGCTTGTACATCCACATGGCGGCATATTGGAACAGGATAATCGTAACACTGCTGCTCCAGTAGCTGATCTAAACTTTACAGTAAGATGTAATGGCGGTCAAACTATCTCTGCCACATCATCACATCAAACAAACGAGTTTGTAGTGTTTAGACCTTCACAAACTGGAACTTGTACTATAACTGTTACGGGCTCTGGACTAGATACCATAAACAAACCTGTACAAAACTATGCTCTTGCAAGTACACGTCCACTAACTACCGTACTGCCATCCAACAACTTACCGAGTGCAACATCTGATTCTTTTATCGTCAGTCCAGGAATGCCATCCACAGTATACTTTACTGGACGAGATGCTAACGGTGATTCCATATCGTTTAGTGTAACACGCGATCCAACTCAAGGCATAATAACCACGGATGAGTTTATCACAAAGACTCACTCCCGAGCAATGTACACGCCATATGACAACTTTACAGGAAGAGACACATTTCAGATTACGCCATCTGATGGTGTAAATCAACGAGGTATTCCTGCAACCATAACTCTGATAGAAGAGACACTGCCTCCAAACTCACAAAAGGCTACTACAAGATCTGACAATGTACGTGATTGGGACACTAGCATATTTTCCTCAAACACGCCATTGACTACATCTAGTAAGACATTTACCGGCCCAACATATCCAGTATCTGCAATTCATATAGGCTCTGTAAATGTGGAGGGCGGACTTGCCACATTTACAACATCAGATGGCAACACATATCGAGCTGTTGTACCGCCGAGTGGTGCCAGAATGATAGAGTTTCCATCATCCATAATGATTAGAACGATGGAACTTGCTTCAGAGTGGATAGATGAGGAATCAATACACAACACAACGAAAAACATACCTACCGACATTCGAATCTTTGCAGGATATGTACCTAGTTCATGTGTATCACTATCTGGATCAAGCGGTGCCAACTCTTGTCCTGCACATACGACACACTTGTTTAGTTCATCTCCAAATCTTGCAATTCCAGACAACGCAGACAATCAAGACACAACTGACACTATTCGCATATCTGAGAATGGCACAATAAGAAAGATTACTGTATCTCTGGATATAACTCACACATTCATTGGTGATCTCAAAGTTATACTTACACCACCTAGTGGCAAACCCATAACGTTACATGATCGAACAGGCGGAAATCAAGATGACCTCAAGAGATCATATACGTCAGAGATATCTTCTCTCATCGGTACCCATCTTGCAGGCGATTGGGTCTTGTCAGTCGGTGATTATGCAGGTAGCGATGTAGGACGAATAAATTCGTGGTCTATAAGTACAGAGTCTGCTTTCACAGATGCTCCTGTTACGTCGCCAACCGTCCCATCTACGCCTAGACCCACAAACACAACAATATTCTCTGACAACTTTGAGTTATCCCTCTCTGACAAGTGGACCGAATCTGGCGAGAGTGATTGGAGAATTACAACACCCAGCGCTCACTATGTTCCAAATGTACCTGGTTCATCTCCAACAAACAAGATATTACATGCCGACAATTGTGATACTGGTTGTACATTAACACTAACCAATTCAATAGACCTATCTGGATACACCTCAGCAACACTCTCTTTTTGGCGATTTGTTGATTCGTCTCTAGATGATGATGAATATCTCAAAGTTGAACTGTACAACGGCAGAACATGGAATACGATATATCATTGGTCAGATAACTTGGATAATGATGATGGTCGATGGAATTTAGAGTCATACAATTTACAATCGTATCTGGTATCAAACTTTAAGATGAGACTGGTAACTCAACAGAGTTCTACCACTGAAGACGTACAGATAGACGATATCAAGATAACTAGTGGTTCTACAACCACATCTAGACCGACTGTACCATCTACAACTCAATACTCGATATATGTGGCAGATACAGACGATGACGAGATTGCCGTATTCTCTTCTGCCGGTACATTTGTTGGCAATATCATTCCTCGAGGATCAGGGGATCTAGATTATCCAACCGATCTAGTATTTGACACAAATGGAAACATCTATGTCTCTGATTTCATAAACAACAAGATTCGCAAGTATTCCAGTACTGGATCAGTACTAGACAAAACCTGGGCTACAACTGTAGGATCTCCGCACGGGATGACATGGAATGGAGACACACTATACGTTGCAACGGCACGTGGTGTGGAGCGATTTTCACTGTCTGGTTCTTCTCTAGGATTATTTGGTGATGCTGTTCAAGGAACTAACCCATCACATACGAATAAACTATCCACACCGAGCGATGTAATATTCTGCAACAACAAAATGTATGTTGCAGATAGTGGTTGGGGTAAAATATTCTACTATTCTACTTCTGGTTCTCTGTTAGGTACAATCTCACCGGGTACAAATAATCCAAACACCCAACATTCTAGGGGACTAGAGTGTGGTCCAGCAATAATCGGTAGTGGCACTAGTCTATATCAGAGTGGTGGTGATGCTGGAAGAGTAAATGAGATAAACTATCGTACAAATTCCTTGATACGCGAGTTTACATCAGATGTTGATGAGCCACATCGTATGGATATGGATAGTCTAGGTAATCTCTATGTCGCAAACAAGGACGATGATAATATAATAATGATCAACCAAACAGGTGTAACAGAGGTTGCAGATTATAGACTTGATGATCCACGCGGTGTACAGATAGGGCCTGTATACAGATCAATATCCGGTTCTTCTGGACAGGACATACCCGATAATGATCAACCCGAGTTTGACGTATTATTGCAAAACGGTACACGTGCTAGTACACCACTGTTCATGACATCAAACAGCTCTATCACATTATACGTGAACGCAACTGACCCACAAGACGATCCAATTACAATTGGTATCATACCTGAACTTATACCAGAATCTAGTTTATTATTCATAGATAACAAGAATGGCACAGCTAGTGTTACTATAGACACCATAGATTTGGATGCTGGTAACTATCTGTTCTGGATTAAAGTATCTGATGATACAGAGTTTGATCAGTCGCCATTTCTAGTGAGTGTTCAATGAACAGACTGATTATAATAGCATCCATCATAATCGGTGTATCATCTCTTGTGGGCATATTGTACGTTACAAACCCCGATATGTGGATACAGATTATAGATCGATCAAACTATGAGCCCAAAGATATTGTATCCATAAACAACGAGTTTGCCATAAACTTTTACAAAACCATCTATGACGATCCCAAATACCAAGACAAAAACATCCTTTTCTCGCCGACTAGCTTGATTACGGCATTTTCTATACTGTATGAGGGGGTAGATGGCGATGCTGCAAAACAGATAGAAAAGGTATTTGGATTTAATCCAGATGCTCAAACTAGACACGAATCGCTAAAAAAGTTATGGTCAATTGTAAACAACGACACGAAGCATATGGGAGTTGTCTCTTATAAAGAGTGTTGTGATAAGGACAAACATGGATATTATCATACTAACACAATACAAGTTCATGAGAAATGGACAGACATCAATATAATCAACAGTATGTGGATTACAAGGAATGGCAGTTTCACTGATAAATACATCAACAAAATTCAAAACACATTCAAAAATCAGGTGAAAATAATTGAGCATTTTAATCACAAAGACATAGATGAAATGAATGAATGGATCAGTACAAACACAAGAGAAAAAATAACGGATGTTTTTTCATTGGGCGACTTTAAAAATTCATCTTCGTTACTAGCGAGTAATGCGTATTTTAAATCAGCTTGGGAGTTGCAATTTGAACCACGTTATTTAGAAAAAACTGTTTTTTGGGCGAGCAGCAAAGAAGTAATAGCAGAAGGGATGATACAGCCTGCATGGAGTGGTTACAAATATGCATATTATGATAACGTACAAGTATTAAACATACCATACAAGCAAAAACATCTCTCGATGACAATAATACTACCAAATGATCGAAACGGCATAAAAGAGATAGAAGAGATAATATCTGTAAAGCAAATTGAGGAATGGCAAAGTAGTTTAGAACAGACATTCCTGTACGTAGAAGTACCAAAATTCGAGATAAATTATAACTATGATTTCTCTGAGATATTTGAGCAATTGGAAATAAAAGATGTATTTAGATCAAAGAATAACCTTCCGGATACAGCAATTCCAGATTCAATTGAAAAAGCATACATCGACAAGTTGTATCATCCAGTGTATTTCTTATTTGATCAGATGGGTACAGATACAAGATATAGACAACCTACAGTAATATTAGATGATATAGCGTATATGCCAAATCTATACTTTTATGCTAAACATCCATTCATATTCTTTGTACAAGATAATGACACTGGGCTGATACTATTCATGGGCAAGATAGTCGATCCAACTTTGGACTGATCTAACAACCAGTCATTTGTATTGTATGAAAGAGGGTTTTAACTTATCGGTGGGTAGTAAATTGACAAATTAGACTGTGGGATCCGGAAAGTAGTTCGCCCCTCGTTTGATGTGGTATTCTTTTACGAGTCATCGATTTCTACTCCTTTTGGTGGTTGTTTGTTGATAAACGCTTTGTATGGTGCCTCTCTGACGTCAATATTGAGAGACGTGTGAATGCGTTCATAGTTGTACCATTTCATTGTATTTACTACAAACATGTCTACCGGATCACTTGTTCGTTGCATGTATCCTGCAAATACCGGATATTTGTGTTCTACCTCCCCAAACAGTCGTTCTACTTTGCCGTTGATCTGTGGATGATTTACGCGTCAGAGAATGTGCTGTATTCCTAGTTCTGCTAATCTCGCCTCAAACTTGGATATTCCTTTCTTCTTGTTTTCAGCTGCATTGGCGTAAAACTGCGTTCCATGATCTGTAAGAATTGCTTTTGGTTTTCCATAATTTTTGATGGCCTCATCCAACACTGCAAGCGCATTCTCTGCTGCTGCGTGGTCAAATGTATCACATCCGACCACAAATCTAGACGCAACGTCCAGATAAGCGATTAACCATCTACCATCAGGCAGTTGTTTCCAGTCTACATGCCATAGAGTTGGAATGTTTACGCTCATATCGCACAAATTTGCGTTGATGTTTGCGTTGTTTTTTGGTTAGACTCTCATCTCGTAGGATCTTTTGTATCATGTATCGTGGAACGCTTATTCCAAGATACTCTACTAGATCACGTTTGAGATTTGCAGCTCCTTGACCTGTTAAAGCACGTAGCGTCATTACTGTAGAGTGTTCTAGCCTACCTACTAGACTCTTCTTGGGCCTACTCATGGGTTTTGGGTATACCATCTGATTTGGTTCTACATTCTTGTATCTGGCAAACAATTTTTGAATCCAACGAACCGATATGCCCATCTGTTCTGCAATTATTGCATTCTTGGTTCCTTTGCTCTTTTCTCGTACAATGTATTGTACTTTTTGTTGATCTAATTTACTCACTCTTCGAATTCGCTTCTTGCATACATATTTCCACCTCTCATCATAACTACGTACATGCTTTCGACGGGGCTTGGAACCTGCACCTACACTCTTGATTGAGGGGTGAACTACTTTCCGGATCTTAGACTAATTCTAGTTCACAAGGATTAAGTAGTAGAAAATTTGCCAAATATTGATTTGAGTTTTGGAGCAAAGACAAATGGGTCTGACGACCTAAAGGCGATAATATCTGCAATATCAACTCTAGTAGATGAGGCAACTTTTGTTGCTACATCTGAAGGAATAACATTTCGTGGGATGGATCCATCACATGTTGCTTTGATCGATATCTCTTGGCCCAACTCTGCATTTGAAGCGTACGAGTGTGATGGTGACATCAAGTTTGGAGTACGAATAGACGAGTTTTCAAAACTGATCAAACGAGCAGACAAGAACGATAGCATTCAGATAAACATCTCTGATGATAACATGTTATTGGTGACTATTGGCAAGAACAAGAAATACAAGATGCGACTGATCGAGAGTACTGCAACTGATACTCCATTACCCAAGATTCCATACGACTCTAAGATTAGTGTACAACTAGCCAAATTTGACAAGATTATTGGTGATGTCCAAGTAGTATCTGAGTTTTTAACGATTCAGACATCTGGTACAAATGCAGTATTCGCTGGCAAAGGCGATAGTGGTGAGGTAAACATCACATTCGAAAAGGACGAGGAAGACGAAGATGAAGAGGTCACCACAAAGGAAGACAGTTCTGGAACCTACGACCTAGAGTACCTCAACTCCGTCGTCAAGGCAGTACGTAACGCCGCAGGCGTAATCACATGTGAGTTTTCGAGCGCCAAACCTCTTAGAATAGAGTTCAAGATATCAAATATCGGTAGAATTCACTTTTATCTTGCTCCACGTGTGGAAAACTAAAAAGCATTTTTAAAGTATTGACTAGGTTAGATAATTTGAATTGAAACTAGTAATCAAGTATGGAGGTAGCTCTATAGCATCTGCTGCTAGCATTCAAAACTGTGCAAAATATATTGCCTCACTATCTGAGAACCAGCTCATTGTTGTATGTTCGGCCACGGATGGAACAACCGATGAGCTTATCGAGATATCAAAATCAATAAAGAAAGAGAATAAAAAGAGAGCAGAGCAATTCGTAGCAAAACTAATTCGCCATCACAAACAACTAGCCACCAAAACCATCAAGAAAGATACAGTACGTAAACGACTCTTGACTAATCTTGAGAGAGACTTTGTAGAACTCTCTAATCTGATCGACGGAATGGTTCTACTTGGTGAAGTGACTCAACGAACCATGGACTATCTGCTATCGTTTGGTGAGAGGTTATCAATAAAGATCGTCTCAGCCGCACTCGAGGATGCACGCAAACGATCTATTCCCCTAACAGGCAAAGAGATCGGAATAGTAACTGACTCGAACTTTGGAGAGTCAAGACCTCTATTAGATACAACCAAACTTCGAGTCTCTAAGACCATCGATGAACTATTTGAAAAGGGAGTAATTCCTGTTGTGGGTGGATTCTCTGGTGCAGATCAACACGGTCATGTTACAACATTTGGACGTGGCGGTTCAGACTATACCGCAACAATAATTGGCTCATCTATTGCAGCAGATGAGATCTGGTTATTGAGTGACGTGGATGGCTTGATGACTGCAGATCCAGCGATTGTGAGAGACGCAAAGTTGATCAATGAAGTATCATATACCGAAGCAGTAGAGATGGCGCTGTTTGGCGCAAAACAGATCCATCCACGTACATTTGAGCCACTATTATCAAAGAAGATTCCGATGCGCATTCGTAGTTCATTCAACCACGAAAATCAAGGGACACTGATATCCATGTCACCATCTATATCCACAAAGGATACCATAAAATGCGTAAGTAACATACGAAACAATGGCCTCATCGATATACGTGGTGGTAGTATGGTGGGAACACCAGGTACCGCAGCTAGAATATTCGCAACATTAGCAAAGGCTGGCGTAAACGTTATGATGATCTCACAGAATCCATCCGAGTCTAGTATTACAATTGTAGTTAAAAATGCCGATCTAGACAAAGCAGTCAACGCACTTGAACTCGAACTACTCGGCAGCATAATCAAAAAACTAGAGATTACCACCAATGTTGCAATAATCGCATTAATTGGTTCTGGTATGCGTGGAACAGTTGGTGTCGCCTCTAAAGTCTTTAACGCAATTGAACAACACAACATAAACGTCTCAATGATAACTCAAGGATCATCAGAACTGAATCTAGCATTTGTAGTCAAAGATAGTGATGCACTGACTGCTGTTCGCGCACTACATACTACATTTGAACTATAAATCTGCATAAACCAAATGATGATCTCTGGGGGGATTGATCTTGTACCACAAGTCTATTAGAAATATGATTATAAAGTGTACACTTTAGGATCATAAAATTCAGTCTGGTGTCATATGACATATCTAAAACCGACTGTACAAATTAAGCAAAATCATTTATGGGAATATATGCGATGCAATCTAGATGAATAGACTATTTATCATATTGATCTTTGGCATCATCATATCTGGGACTCTATCTGTTTCAACAGCTGATCAAATTAGTGATTCTACAAAATTTCATTTCACTCAAACTATCTCATCCTCACAAGATCTAGGACAGGGATACGAAGAGTATCAGATGGCACTAGTGTTGTCCCCAAATACGACAACCATCTACGACGGCTCTATGACATTTATCTCAAACAGTCCTGTAACTCCTATCGTATTCCACGAGATAGCAAGCGATGAAATTATAGATCAATCGGTTTGGACTGTTGACGGTAAATCATTCTTTGTTATATCAGAGCTTGGTGCACCCAAGACTTCGGCTAGTTTCGAGTTTACTGGAGCTGCATTGGGTCTACGAGCCGAATCAGAATTTTCTGCAACATTAAGTACCAGTGGATCGATTCATGGTCAACCGGTCGATCTTGTTATACCGCGATTAGATGATAAAGAGATATCGTTACATTTGTCTAGAACCAACATTCCTGTCACGATCCCAATGCACAAAGGACTGTACAATGGTAGCAACATGTCTTTTATTATTACAGACAGTAGTGATGCCGAGTATGCTAAAATAATCTCTGAGATAAAAGATTGGCAAGTACAACATGCACCACCATTGAGAGACGCTCCTAACAGCACACTACAAAAACTCTTTGTCTTTAAAAATGGAATCAAAGGGAGTGGTCTATTTGGTTATCAACCTAATATTCTCTCGTCTATACCATCGGCGTCAAACTATAGTGCCCTCGTATCTGTGATTGAAGTATCTTGGAAGACTGGCCAACGTCCTATGAAACTTGATACCATATCTAGTATTATGACTACAGCTGATAGTAATCGGATCAAACTCAATGATACTGGTATAGTGCTCAATGCACCTCAAATAACTTGGCCTGGCGGTCAAATGATGGTTCGCTCTAATGATACAATAACTGATGAAACAGCATATAGTGGCCAGATAGTCGAAATAAATCATGTTGCTATGAACGTTACGTTTGTTGCTCATCGAGGATGGGGACCTGATGGTCGAACTGTATACTGCATAGTAACTGATGCCACACCAAAAGGACCTGCAGAGACGATGGGTACTATTGTATCGCCGACATCTGTAAATTTGATCGCGAGTCCGGTAGCAGCTGATCTATTCCAGTTCAAAAACGGTATCATTGGATCTGGTCCATTAGGATTTCAACCATCTATTGCATCTGCAGCGCCTGGTGATGAAGATTATACTCCTATGTGGCGTGTCTACCTAGTGGAATGGAAGGATCCAAAGACTGCCAAAGTCTTAGAGACGACAACAGACATTGATCACTTTAGATCATCAGAGATGTTGTCAGTTAGTATTGCCAGACCTACAAATCTCAGCTATATTCTCAACTGTCCAATCATTGATCCATTCCAATAACTCGATCATATTCTAATAAACGGATAAATTACTCAATCAGAGATTTACATCAAATTGACCGGTAAACTCTACATCGTTGGTGTCGGTCCTGGCAGTCATGATCATATGACCTTTCGTGCCAAGGAGGTTATTGCAGAGAGCGATACAATAGTCGGATACGAGACGTATGTTAATCTTGTCCAAGACCTGATCGAGGGCAAGACCGTATATCGATATGCAATGACTCAAGAGGTGGAACGAGCGCAACAATGCATAGATCTTGCCAACTCTGGCAAGATAGTCTCTCTAGTATCTAGTGGTGACCCTGGCATATACGGAATGGCCGGACTGATATATGAGACCTTGGCTGCGGGCAACTGGGATCCAAAAGAGGGACTGACAGTTGAGATAGTTCCAGGAGTCTCTGCACTCAACTCTTGTGCATCAATCATAGGTTCGCCTCTAATGACCGACTTTGCAGTAGTCAGCATGAGTGATCTACTAGTTCCATGGGATATCATCGAGCAACGAGTCGAGGCTGCTGCAAAGGGTGATTTTGTAATTGTAGTATACAATCCAGCAAGTAAGAAACGAATTCACCAACTAAAAGATACACGAACAATACTCCTCAAGTATCGCAAGCCCACGACTCCAGTTGCGATAGTAAAGGGTGCATTTCGTTCATCACAGACTATTGTTCTTACAACTCTTGAAGAACTGCCCAACCACTCAGACAAACTCGGTATGATCAGTACGGTCATAATTGGAAACTCTTCTACATATACATACAAAGATCTAATGATCAATCCACGTGGATACAAATCAAAGTACAACTTGCAATAGACTCAACCCTTGTTTATAATCGCAAAGAGTTCGTCGCTCATATGTAGACTATCTCTTATCGGCGATACTATCTCAACTAGACTGTCTCCTATTGCTCGCTTTAGATCACTTGGATGTAGATCTCTATTGGCAAAGTCTCTTTCGAGATCTAGAAAACTAGTATACGTTATATCTCCTCCAAACTTTTCTGGTCGTTCTATATTTAGCTCGTTAAACTTTGTAAATATTATATTCTCTGCCATTGCCAATAGTGGGTTGTTTTGTATATCTCCCTCCTCACACCACGCCTTGTTGATCTTGCGGCGTATCTCATCATCAGTGTTGTGAATGAATATACCAGAGTTTGGATCTGATTTGCTCATCTTTTCTATCTCTTGCTTAGGACTATGGTTCTTTACCAGACCTGGTAATAGTCTGTGATGTACAGCTATTGGAACTTTCCATCCCATCTTTGGGAAAATCTCTCTAACAAGCATATGGATCTTGCGCTGATCCATCCCTGCATGTGCAATATCTACATCTAGTGAATGTATATCGACTGCTTGCATTGCAGGATAGAATAGTTTTGCTAGATCGATCTTGTCACTCTCACTTCTTCCCATAATTGTCAATGCACGTAGCGTTCTTGCAAGCGACATATGCTTTGTAAACTCGATTAGATTGGTCCAATACTCTGTCTTATCTTGGTACAGCTTTGAGCCTAGAACAATATCTGCTGATGGGCAGACCAATTCGAATGCATCTCTGTAATACTGTACAACCTTGGATATTGTATCCCAACTACCACCTAATTTGTCGTTGATCACTGTGTGCCAATCTGCAAGAAATATTGTGCACTTGACACCAGCTTTGATAAAATCGTTTACCTTAAACCCAGTACTGATCAAACTACCTAGATGTAAAAATCCAGATATCTCCAATCCGATATAGTGTTTTGGAGACGAGTTTGTCTCAAACAACTTTACTAGATCATCATCTGTTACTATCTCTTGTGTGGGTGGACGCTTGACCAGCCTTACCTTCTCATGTACATCCAAACTAGAACAATTCCTCGACTGTAAACCTATAAAGCTATTCTCACTCTACCGAGATTCACATCACAACAGTTTAACCATAAACGATAACCACATGATAAACACTAGTCTAATCGCTTTCTCGGTTTTGTACTTAGATAGAATGCATGACTACTGATTATGAATGTGCATAGAAAGATCTTTGTCGCAAATACTAGATTCCACGGTCGTTCTGGATCTGGATACGCTACATACAATCGATCAATATCTGGAACCATTCCATCTATTGTACCAGCCACTATCTGAGCATTTAGAAGTGTAAAGTTGTAGATGACCTCATACAATGTAATTATAGAAAAACCCAATAACATGAGTCGAAGTAGGGCCATCCTTGTACCCACTATCTTTTCTCCAGCTGTCCTCTTCCAACCTATCCTTGATACACAGTACCATCCAATGATGGTTGAGAAGAATATCCAAGTTGACAGTCTAGCAAAGTTCTCAAATGGGATCTCTGTGTTGTGTATAGCTTCGCCCATGACGTAGATTCCATTCTCTAACCACTCCTCTGTTGTAATGTATACGCCGTATACAAGTGACGATACCATGATAAACGAACATAGATAAAATATGTACAGGTAGACCTTGTACGCTAGATCGGTCTTTTCAAGATGACCTGACTGCATTATACGAGATTGCCAAATCTTGAAATATAAAAATTCATGTATGTGACTTTTGTCCAACGAGCATTTTGGTGAATGAATAACTAGGATGGATCTTTTCGGTTTATGTGGGATGAACGTTTACAGAAAAAACACTACAAGATTCTACAAGGGAAAATTGTGGAAAAAGCCTTACGAAATTCCATACCACATAAATCGAAAAGATCCACTAGGATATGTATAGAAACATCGTTGATCAGAGATGCAATTTTATGCATATTTGTTGTAGAGTCATACATGATTGATATCTTAGAGAGTTTTATATCTCGATATAGAGTTACAATCTGATGAACATTCCGATCAACATTCCACTGATCAGTAAAGATGAGATAAGAGCTGTAATGTCTGTCTTGAGAGATGGTACTTTAACATCAGCTGCAAATAGTGGAGGAGAACGTGTAAGGGAATTTGAGGATACAGTATCTTCCTTTGTAGGATCAAAGTATACCGTTGCTGTAAACTCTGGAACAGCTGCTTTACAAGCAGCATTATATGCTCTTGATATTAAAGCAGGTGATCAAGTGCTAGTTCCGTCATTTACATTTGTTGCAACAGCAAACGCAGTAATGTCCGTAGGCGCAAAGCCGATATTTGTTGACATACGCAGAGAGAATTATACAATCGACTGTCAAGATCTGATAAAAAAGATTACCAAAAAGACGCGAGCAATAATCCCTGTACATCTGTACGGTAATATTGCTAATATCGAACAACTAGCAGAAATCTCACATGCTCATAACATTCCTATAATCGAAGACGCTGCACAGGCTCTGGGCTCTACATACAAACAGAGACACGCAGGAACATTCTTTGAGATGGGATGCTTTAGTATGTATCCTGCAAAAGTTATGACTGCGGGTGAAGGAGGCTTTATCACGACAGACAACAAAAGACTCTATCAGAGTCTACGGATGATTCGTAATCATGGAATGATAAAGGGGTACGACACTAAAGTATTCGGTCTAAATCTAAGACTTGGTGAGATTGGTGCAGCTATAGCCACAGTTCAGATGAAACGTCTCCCAAAGTTTCTAGTGACACGAAGACGAAATGCCAAATTATTCACAAAACTGCTCTCAGATCTAGACATAACTCTTCCATCACCACGCGAGAACGAAGAACCGAACTGGTACCTGTACACCATATCATCATCAAAGAGAAACAAGATTCAAAGACACCTAAACAGACTTGGCATTGGCGCAGCACCGTACTATTCTACTCCTGTACACAAGACACCATTGTACAGTTCCACTTTGAAACTTGTTGTGACAGATTGGGCAGCAGAACATGTATTGTCACTACCTATTCATCCCAAAGTTACTATACAAAATGTACAATACATCGCAGATTCTATACATGATGCACTATGAATCTCTTGGGCGAGACCATGGGTCATATATGTAAACTACTCTTACCAATATCAGAAGAGTACTATGTGGGAGATCCAAAATCCACCATTGCGGTATGTACTCTAGCTAGTATCGATCTACTACGTCGATTCAAAGACTCTGATATCATCGATCGAGTTCATGTTGCAGGTAGACTCTTGTCAGAGAACAAGGGTATCGATAGAATACTCAACTTTGTATACGATACACCACAGATCCAGACGCTTGTAGTATGTGGTAGTGAGGTTTGGGGTCATCGAGCAGGACACTCTCTATTTGCATTATATCACAATGGAGTCGATACAAATAATCGAATCATTGGGTCTTGTAGCCCAGATCCATATCTGACTGTATTGCACAGTCATGTTGCATACTTTCAAACCAGAATACATCTCATAAACATGATACACGAGACAAACTTTGAGTTGATATGCGACAAGATCAAGAATCTCTAATAACCAGTCCTCTGTCGCTCTCTGTTTATTTCATTCTTTCGTGTATACTCGTCTACAATATCATCTGGTGATAATCCGAGCTCTAGTGATGCTTGGATAACAAAGTGCCAGATATCGATCAATTCCTCTCTTGCTGCCTTGTGATCAAACTCTGTTGGTATCTTCCACCACTTCCAGTTTGTGGTTCTCTGCAGCTCTATTGCTTCATGAATAATTGCGGTAGATAAAGCAGATACCCTTGATTCAATATCTTTGGGATATCGATCTTGTCTCATCATTGCTGCAAGTTCACTCTGCATTCTGAATATCTTTTCAAGTCGATCTTGCTTCATTAGTATAGTCTACAATACTATGACATTAAATCTTTTAGGCACCTAGTCCGTGTCTTCTCTCGTAAGATTGATTACAGATATAGTTAACCCAAATATGTTTCTTTAGTGAAAGATATTACAACACTTGAGAAAAGTCATGAATCAATTATAACTACACAACCATGAGTTTGCTTTAAAACAACAACTGGCAAAACCGTTTGATCGATTTACGTCTAGAAACCTCACTTTCATTACAACTTTTGATTAGGAACACGCTTGTGCAAAAATTACCGAGAGTATCTATTCGGTAATAATCTCAGCGAAACATGACGCTGTCTTTTCAAAAAGGCACATTTGGGTTAACTGTTAAAGAGTATAATCAAGTTTCTATGAGACATAGAATTCTGAATCTCGTCTAAAATTTAACCATCTCTTCATATGTCTGAACTCTTTTTGTAACGTCTTGGAGTTTTGTGTCCAGTATGCCATCTACTCCATACTCTTCTACTGCAAACGATCCCATAACATTTCCATAAACAACTCCACGCTTGATATCTTCAAGTCCAGTACGTCCTTTACTAGCTAGATATCCTATCATCGCACCCGCAAACGAGTCTCCAGCACCAGTTGGATCTACAACATCTTGTAATGAGAAACCTGCTGCAGGGAATATCACATCATCATAAAACATCAACGAACCGTGTTCACCTTTTTTAATAATCACATACTTTGCACCCCACTTTTGCAACTCTTTTGCACACTTTATCAGATTGTTCTCTCTTGTGAGTAATTTTGCTTCCTCGTCATTTATTACGACGGCATCCACTGACTTTATCATGTTTATTACCGATTGGCGTTTTGTTGTAATCCAAAAGTCGATCGTATCACACATTGAAAACTTTACATCATCAAACTCTTTAATGATCTCTATATTCTGATCAGGATCATTGTTTGCGAGATAGACAAATTGTGCATCTTTGTAACTATCGGGAACGGTTGGCTTAAAGTCGCCTAGTACATTAAGATCAGTTTTTAGTGTGGTCCTAGTGCTTAATGTCTTGTCGTATTCACCATCATAATGAAACGTCTTTCCATCTTGTAATACCAATCCATCGAGGTCTAGACGATCCGCCAAGATCTCGTGATACTCTTTCTTAAAGTCCGCTCCAACAACTGCTATCAGCCCAGTATCAACAAAGTTACTAGCAGCAATTGCTGCAAATGTAGCGGCTCCGCCCAGTACACTAGAGAGTGTCTTCTTTGGAGTTCGAATTGTATCCATGGCCACAGAGCCAAAAACTACAAGCAATAATGTGGTGCTCAACTATCATCTATAAATTTTCTTGCTTGCTCTGCTGTAGGATAGTACGAGAATGGCACCTCGATCGTTGCAATCAATATATCATACTTTGTAGTTCCACTAATCCTCACACGCTGCGCATCTTCATCAGTATCATCATCGATCTTGAAGATTCCGTTAACAAAACTACTACTTAGTGGAGTTAGTGTAAATGGATCCATTATTCCTTTACCAACCATCTGATCGTCATATTCTACAAAGAACTCTGTCTCACCAGCTGTCAATACTAGTAGTGATGGGTTGGTGAACTCTAACTCGATATTATATGTAGTGCCCTGCTCGTCTTGACTAAACAACTCTTTTCTTACAACATCCACCTGAATACCCTCTGCTGATATGTACTGCGAGTATCCAAATATGGCTATACCCAGCAAGACTATCACTCCTATGCCTGCCTTTCTAGATCTCTCCATGATGTGTATTAAATTGACTACCTTTTAAGCTAAAGAAAGCAAAAATACTAATAATTTGTCTAAAAGATTTAATCTAATATTTGATCTGTTTAAAGTAAATAAAATAAATCACGACTTGATCAATAGATTTCAAGTTGGCTAGAATAAAACTCAGACTCGGCGACAACGAGATCGAGGTTGACTCGAGAGACTTTTACATCGACAATGATACAGTAGGTACCGTCATCGATAATCTTACGAGCCATCTACCAGATAACAAGGCAAGTCTAGTCCACATATCTGACCCAAAGGCATACTTGCCAAACCGATCGGCTCTAGCAAGTCTAGATGATGCAGAAGCGTTTGAACCAGAGTTCAGCGAACCCAAATCAATCTCCACCGATGAGATACGATCAAAACTACAAATCTTGGAGTCTAGTAGGTTCTTTGATACGCCAAGAACAGTTGGTGAGATTGCTCAACAACTACGTGAATATGGCTGGTCTGCAAATCTACTTGACATATCGATTGTATTGGCAAGGATGGCAATGTACAAAGAACTGGCACGACACACTAGCGACGACAAGGTTCAGTACATGATATATCCACTAGTCGTCTAGTTGTAGTTACATGTGTTACATGTCGTAAATGTGGTTCCATCTAGATGATCAAAATGTGTGTCGCAACGATTGCATGTGTGATGCATATCAAAGTATCCATCATGTTCAACTTCACCTACTTGATTTGTACGTAGATCGTCGCTCTTGCACTTTATGCAACGACATCCACAATCTATCTTGATATCTTTGACCAATAACTTATGTATGGTTGATCTATATACAAACTAATGGCAGAGCGCACGATACCGATCGAGATCGACGAACACTTTAAGCTGTTTGGCAAGGAACCTTGGGAGGTTGATTATGGCGAGCGCTGTCCTGTATGTGATGTCAGAATCGATGAGTATGGATTCTGTTCATGTGGTTCTAGTGGAGAGTAATACGTCTAGCTAGTGGAATCATCAGAATTATCATAAACCCAACAACCAATGGAATCATCATTGAAAACTCTGGAATAACGGTCGTACCTACCATAACTATCTCGCCTGGCTCAGATGGTTTCATATGAACCCAGACATGCGTATCATTTCTATGATCGATCTGCGCAAAGAGTCTCTCTTCGTTTAGGAATACACTATATGGCTCTCCTAGTAGCTCTAATGGCATCACAATAGTCAGATACTGATCTGCTGTTGAAACGTCAACAGAGATACTCTTTGTCGGCTGTTCAAACACAAAGTCTTCCACCATCAAATGTGTAATGATTTCAACATCAAACCGTCTGTCCTCCCATGTTGCATATTTTACAATACTCTTCTCACCTAACGAATACTCTAGTGTGATCTGACATCCATGACATACAACTCCATCACTTTCATCCATGTGGATACTACGGCCATTTAGATATACAACTTGGACATCATCTGGAAAACTAAATTTGGTTGTCATTTGATAATGAAACTCCCAACTCCAATATTCTCTATCTTTTATTATTGCATCTTTTAGTTTATACTCTACGATCAAATTGGTAGTAGACGGTAGTAACAAGATTCTACCATCTCCAACCATCTCGTATGCCTTTACTTGACCGTCCTCATCTGTAACCGTTATGTTTGTAGGAGTTCCTTTTATGAGATCAAGATGCTGTGGTGTACCAGAACGTACAACTGTGTGCTTTACATTAGCGACACCGTCAGAGCTAGTTGCAATCTCCACTCGCAGTTGGTTGGCATCTATTTCAACATCGGCTTGTTGAGTGTCTTAAATGAAAATTATTTCACACTTTCAGAATTTTGATCTGCCCACTTGGGATCTCGTCTAATTTTGGCACTAGCTCGCTTTGCTCTAAACGCCTTGAGAGGTGTCTCGCCATTTTTCATATCTAGTGCAAAATGTAATCTTCGTTCATTATAGTATCTGATATATTCATCCACACGATCGTAATGTCCCACCTCATTTTCAAATGTCCCAAAGAATCTCTCTATCTTACCGTTGGTTTGTGGACGACCCACTCCTGCAAGTATGTGGATAATTTTACGTTTGTGTAGTGCTCTTTCAAAGATCGTGAGTTTCTTTTGACCTTTCTTTGGTTTTTTGTTAGACGTAAACTGAGTTCCATGATCAGATAGTATCTGTGCAGGTCTCCCAAATGTCTTGATTGCTTCATCCAATACAAGTAACGCGTTTTCTGTTGTTGCATGTTCAAAGACTCCAAAGCCTGTAATACATCTAGAAGCGTCGTCTAGGTAGCAAATCAGGTATAGTTTTCCCCATCTTGGGTCGTCTATTAGGTGCCAGTCTACATGCCACATGGCATTGGAGTATTTACGTTCAAAACGAATCCAATCACGACGTCTTCTCTTTGCAGGTGCTGGAGATGCTAAACCTTTTGCTTTCATTATTTTTTGTACAGTATCGTAGCTTATTTGCATGTGGGAATTACGAAGTTGTTGCGCAAGACGAATTGCACCTTGAGGATCAGTATCGTACGCTTCAACTACCATTTGAATCTCCTTGGCAGTTGGTTCTCGCTTTGGTCTTCCAACCTTGAGTTGTTTTGGAGCCGAGCCTGTCTTGACATAACGCTCGTATATTTGATATACTCGTCTTGGCGTTACTTTCATTCTGCTTGCTATGATGGAGGAACTGGTGCCTTTCTTTCTCTCTCGTATTATGTACGCTATCTGCTTCTCATTCAGCTTCATCTACGCTACTGTTTTATTCTACTCTCTTTATATATGAAATAATTTTCATTTAAGACACATCGGCTTGTTGAGCAAATACATTAAAAGCTGTTAGAGCTATAGATGCAACCAATACTAGTACAACAATATGCGGTATCATCTACTCCACTGTAATATGGATCATTGTAGCCTTTTCTAACGGACAATCTTTATCATCTCGCTCTAGATTGACGATCTTGTCTGCTACTTCGATACCATCAACAACCTCGCCAAATACAGTATACTGTCTATCTAGAAATGTACTATCTGTTGTAACAATAAAGAACTGTGAACCAGCACTATCAGGATCTTGGGCTCTTGCCATCGAGACTATTCCTCTCAGATGTGATCTAGTGTTAAACTCTGCTTTTATCGTATATCCTGGTCCGCCGGTACCCCACGAACCTCCGTTATCTGTCTTTGTGTTAGGATCGCCACCTTGTATCATAAAACCAGGAATAACTCTATGGAATAGTGTTCCATCATAGAATCCCTTCTTTACTAGATCTTTAAAGTTTCTAACAGTCTCTGGTGCCAGCTCGGGTAAGAGTTTAAACGATATGTTACCAAAGTTTGTCTCAATCTTTACTGTGCTCATATGCCGACTCACAGTATGTTATCATAAGAGTCTTTTGCCAAATCGGCTTTTAGATACTATCTCTAAATGCCATAGATATTAGTAAAGTCTTACAAAATTATAACGTTATATAGAACAACTAAAGTTTAGAATCTATTGAGCAGTACAAACCAAAGTACAAACATTAAGAATGCAATCACATCTTATCTTGATCAGGGATTAACCGACAGGACAGATATCTACAACAAAGTTGTTGAGGATCTTGGTGTGCCAAGACCCACTGTACGAAGAGTCGCACGTGATCTGAGGACAGAGCTACTAGAAAAGATACAACAGTTGGAAGACAATGCAAAAGGTACAGAGAAGAAACGTGATCGTACTTTAAAGAAAGATCTACAAAACAAGATGGATGTTCTCAAAGCTGGAGTATCTAAGTCTGAAACGAAAAAAGACTAGGACTATTCTTTAAACCCTTTTTTTAATTCAACTAGAGTAAACTCTCGAGTCCATAGATCATTTCATTGTTTGCAATTTTAATTGTTAACGAATAGTTGAGAGTTTTACCGATCAGTCACATCCAACTCACTCTTGAATTACCTGTAATAATCACACATGTCAGATAAATGCATAATATCTGAATTTAGCGAATCGATAGTCAAGATCGTCTCCTAGTCCATATTGCCGAATATGGAACGCATAGTAGTATATACGCAAGCCATGTTCATAGCATTACTGTTATAAACAATAATCTATCCGTATCTTTTATGGGATATTTAGGAAACCACCTTGCTACTGTAGCAACTGGTGCGTTTGCAGCTGTCCTTACTGCTCTATGGCCTTACTTTGTAGACTTTGCACCGATCTTGAACTTTGTATTTATAATGGCTGTACCCATAACTTGGTTTCTGACATTTACTTGTTGGATAGCGCAAAAGAGTGCAGACTATATGCATACACACGCTCCACCATCTAAACATGGCGAAAAAAAAAGCTTGACTAACGCCGAGGTCATTCAAACAACCTCTAGTTCACAGATAACTGTCTATGATATACACAAAGCTCAAGATGAACTCGTAGCTGAGCTAGATAGCTTGAAAGAGTCTATGAAGATAAAGGATAGTGAGATAGAACGACTCAATCAAGAGATTGCCAATCTACAAACTCTTGTACAGATCGAGTCACTAAAGACAGAACTCGCAAATCTAAAGATACTTGCATCCAAGACAAAGTCCAAATGATCACTTACAGTGTGTACAAGTCACACCATGATTTTGTTTACAACTAGGACAGCTTACTGCCCCTCCATAGTGACACTTGCATGGACACAACTCGGTAGGATCTCTCATCTATGCGGACAACCTTCTTGCCATCTCTAAAGTCTCATCGACCATTGTAGTCAATCTCTTTTGCGAGTCTTCATCAACTATTGAGCCTTCTACGATAGACTCTGTTGTTAGATAGACTGCCTTTGGATTTGCGACAACTCTAAAGTACGATAACAACTGTGTCAGTATGGTCTGTACGTCAATAAAACCGATATTTCCAGCTGCCATAATCACCATACCTCCAACTTTACCTTCAGTCTTTTTATAATTGACATACTCGAAGAGATTCTTTATCGCTGAACTAAAGAACGAGTTGTATATGGGGGTTCCAATCAGCCAGACATCAGCAGCCATTATGCTCTCAGCAGCTGCCTTTGTAGATTCATTATACACCTCGTCTGGTCCTCGATAACACTCAACTTTACCATCTGATAGATCAATCAACTGTGTATCCTTATTCTTTGTACATGCATACTCGTAGACTTTATTCATGGCAATCAATGTGTTTGAGGTCTTTCTTGGACTACCCGATATTACGACAACCTTCACATCTTTTGAGATTGACATCTGTCTATTTAAATCACCACGTGATCTATACAACTCGAGACTGGAATAACAACATATTCTGATATCTAGTGGATCTTGTTTACTATTTTGTACACTTGATATACATTAGAATATGACAGAGATCTAGTTTGTAGATATACAAGAGTGAATTACATCTAATTTAGTGACTATACAACTATATCGACAGATCTATGAAGAGATAGACGGGCTTGGAGGGCTTCGATCCCTCGACCTGTAACTTAGGAGGCTACCACGCTATCCATATTTCGCATCAACTGATTCTGCGCCACAAGCCCAGCACAAAGAACGTTCCTAATTATTTAAATCGTTAAACCAAATATTATAGTCTGACGTTCTCCATCTCTTTGATCATCTCTTGTATGTTGGTCCATTCACGTACTATGCTATTGTCCCATCTCTCAAAGTATACCACATCTTTTAATTTCAGTCTTGGTAACCATCCTGCCTTTTCTAGATCTGGTTTATCTGCAAATTCCTCTACGTGACCCAGACATAGATATGCAATTGGAATAATATGACTTGGCAAGTCTAACATATCACGCAGTACTGTATTGGATAGTATGCTGACCCATCCCATTCCTATATCCTCAGCACGTGCCGCTAACCACAAATTCTGTATTGCACAACAGACACTATACATTCCAGTATCTGGAATACTAGTTCGCCCTATTACAAATGGACCAAATCTTGAAGGATCATACGTAACACATAGATTTACCGATGACTCCAAGATTCCTTCCAACTTTAAAGCAAGATACTTTGATCTCTTTGGTTCTTGTACAAGTTTGGCTGACTCAATCTTCTCTCTCTCGAATGACTCTCTGATCTTCTTACGTGTAGTGATATCTCGGATCAGTATAAAGTTCCATGGCTGCGAAAATCCTACAGATGGTGCATGATGTGCTGCATGAAGAATCTTGGCCAAAGTTTCATCTTTGATCGGTTTTGGAATAAAACTCGATCTCACATCTCTTCTGGTGTATACTGCTTTGTAGAACCCGTTCTTCTCTTCATCTGTAAAATCATTCATCTGCATCTATACTGTACCAGTTCATTTGTTAAACGTTAATAATGACTAGCTCTAGTTTTCTACTTGATTGGGCCGGTAGTCTAGTTGGTTAGGATACCGCCTCGACACGGCGGTGATCGTGAGTTCGAATCTCTCTCGGCCCACTCATCTTAATTCGATTCTGAACTCTTTCTCACCGATACTCCATGAGGTCTCTGTAACTAGTAGTCCCTCTGCTACATAGTTGGTGATCTCTTCATTTATCATAGTGGTATAGATGTCAGAGTTGCTCTCTGTCTTCGATATGGTAAATGTGCTCTTTAGTGGAACTTGAGAGTCTGGATAGAACACAGCTCGTCCAGGTAGTGCAATATCAGCTGTAGAGTATTGACCAGAACCCAACTCTACTCCATTGCCAACTAGGGTGTATCCTATCTGTGATACCGTAAATGTCTTGTCGCTTGGATTTGTGATCAAGAATGTCACATCAAACTCTGCCTGGTTCTTTATCGCATCGACGTCTCGTAGTTCGACCCCGATCAAGTCAATCTCTGCTTGTTCAAGTTTTTCATTATCTAAACTTGCATAGTAGATGATTCCACCCATCAACGCGAGGGTTCCTGCAATGGCAGCATATACAGTCATCTTACTTTGTAATTGCACGTTAATGATACTCTGCTGTGTACAACTAAAAAAGGTTGAGATCCAATAAATAATATTTGATCCAAGTTGTTGCTATCTGATGGCAGCACTAGAGCAAGCACTACTAACTTGGATACATCTAATCGCAGCGGCAATATGGGTTGGAGGTTCACTCTTTATCGGGATCGTCTTTTCACCACTACTCAAGACGATGGCAAATTCCATTCAAGATAGGATTCAGATAATGATTCTCGTTGGGAGAAGATTCAACAAGATAGCTGTACCATCACTGATAATCTTGATGGCAACAGGTGTATACAATGCACACGGTCTACTAGGCAATCCCAATCTCTTGTTTGCTAGTAGTTATGGTACATTTCTGTTCATAAAGATATGTCTAGTCGTGGCGTTGATCATCACCTATGTTGTACATGTACGAGTAATCCGTAAAGATGTCCAAGATGCAATAATGTCAAATAAAATGTCGGATATAGAGATACAAAAGATTCGTAAAAAGATAATAATCTTGGGTGAGATCACTGTAGTCTTGTCTATTGTGATCTTGTTGCTTGCCGCATTACTCGATGCCGGCGTCTGACGTACCTTGAATTATAACACGATACCCATCTATGTCTTTTGTACCGTACTTGCACCCAGTAATCTTTGCTGCAACGTATAGATTTGTCTGTAGATGATCTGTTAGGTGTCTAGTATCGAATATAGTCTTTCCAGAACTTAGGCTTGCCGGTACAACCAACATATCTGCTAGATTGTCATCAACTGATGTATCTACAATAAACTTTTTCAGATCTAGATCAAATCGTCCTCTCTTTTTATTGTATAATGCATCTGTTCCTATTACAGAGTTTTGATCACGACTAAATACAACTATGGCAGCTGCAGAGTCTAAAGCCGGCGTCTCATCTATACTGATATGCACATTAAACCCACGTCTAACTAGTTCTCTCTTGATCTCTAGAATACTAGCTTGTATTGTACTCTTTGATATCTTTGAGTACGTACATGATATGTTGACATCTCTTGTAATCCTTGATGTGAATACAGCTGATCGAATTTTAGACGGCTCTAACTCTAACAGTACTCTTCCTCTACCACTTGGATAGTATCCTCGCCTGATCGTTGTTATGGTAGATGATAGCCCCATTCTAGACATTGCTGCACTTAAAACTAATCTGGTATAATCCATTGTAGGACTCCATGGAACATCTGTCCCTCCTGTTATCTCTACTTGTAGTCTCTTCTTTAATGATACAGCAAGTGGAATTATACTCTGTATTACCAACGATATACTACCAGCTGTTCTGATATCGTAATGGATTGATCCATGTTGTATCTTATCTGGAATAAACTCTAGTTCAGTTGAGTTCAGACGAGCTCCCGATACTTTGGCAGATGTGAGTTGTTGCATTATATTTACTACAGCTAGATGTTGTGGACGCAAGCCAGCTATTCTACGATTCTTTCTCATGTTTGTCAGACGAATAGGTCTTCTCGTAATACATGATAGTGTTAGTGCAGACCGAATTATCTGTCCTCCTCCTTCTCCACGCCCTCCATCGATTACTATTGGTTTCATAATTTGATATATTGTGATAGTTTTTTAAAAGAATATTATCTAAAGCAAAGCTATGAATGGTCTACTAGTTGGACGCTTTCAACCATTTCATCTAGGTCATCTAGCAGCTCTAAAGTTTGCATTATGTTATGTAGATAAGCTGTGGTTGGGTCTAGGCAGCTCAAACAGACCTATTTCGAAACAGAATCCATTCTCTACTAAAGAACGAGAGATCATGATCCGTAACTCCCTCGATGATGATACAAATGCCAAGATATCTATATACGATATACCAGACTTTGAGAATCATAAACAATGGATCAGAGAGATCGATGCAATAGTGCCCAACTTTGAGATCATATTCTCTAATGATCCACTAACTAGACATCTATACGCAGATCGTAATGTTCGCGTTGTGGATATACCATTTCTCGACAGAGACATTCTATCTGGAACCCATATACGAGATCTCGTACGTGAGAATAAACGATGGGAACATCTAGTACCTGACGGAACCAAAAACTTTCTAATTCAAAATAGTGCCAGCAGACGACTAAAGAGTCTCTAGTTATAAATAAAGCAATCAAGCACACAGATCATACATGGAATATCTGTCAATGTTACCTGGACCTACAAATGTCCCAAATCGAGTTATGCGAGCAATGCTTGCACCGATAATAAATCACCGTAGTGATGACTTTGTCGAGCTGTATACGGATGTTATTGCCAAGACACAGCAGATCTTTGAGACGCAGAATGATATCGTTGCACTATCTGCTTCTGGTACGGGAGCTGTAGAGGCAGGTGTTGTAAATTTAGTAAAAAAGGGCGACAAGATAATCATTCCAGTAAATGGTGAGTTTAGTAACAGATTATCTCAACTCATCGCGAATCAAGGTGCAGATGTTGTACGTCTAGAGACTCCACCTGGTGAGAATGCCACATTTGATCAAGTAAAAGCTGCCTTTGACAACAATCCAGACGTTAAAGCATTCTATGTTGTTCATAACGAGACATCTACTGGAACTATGGTAAACTATCTAGACCGTGTCTCTGATCTGACCTCTAGAAACGATGCATTCTATGTCGTAGATTCTGTATCTCTCTTGGGTGGATCTCAGTTGCCCGTGGATAAATGGAATATTGATGTATGTATGACTGGTGCACAAAAAGCTATTGCGGCACCCCCTGGAATATCACCCATCTCTGTTAGTCCACGAGCAAAAAAGTACATGATGGAGAATCCACCAAATACAATGTACTTTAATCTAGCTCGATACTTCAAGTATTATGAAGAGTCGAGACACACTCCATTCACTCCAGCACTGCCATTACTCTATGCATATCGTGAAGCACTCACAATGATGTTAGAGGAGGGTTTGGAGAATATATTCAAGAGACACCGAGTCTGCTCTGATGCATTATACTCTGCTCTTAGCGCAATAGGGTTGACTCCGTTTGCAAAAAAAGAGGATCGCTCTATATCCATAGTTGCATTGAACTATCTAGATGGACTCGAAGACAAGATGTTCCGAGACACACTTGCCAACCAGTTTAAAGTTCTCGTTGCAGGCGGATTTGGTAATCTCAAAGGAAAGGTATTTCGAGTTGGATGTATGGGTGAGGTTGGTCCATATCATGTCATGCGAACAGTCTCTGCAATCTCGTCGACGCTATCGATGATGGGATTCAAGACTGATTCTCAAACTGGACTACAGACAGCTCAAGATGTACTCAAACAACTCTAATGTGCGTATCGTGATGTGTCATACTGTACACTGGACATTGTACACCACGCCAATAAGCAAATTCACACTAGATGTAAAGTTCAAATCTAGTATCGCAAATTAGATCTAGATGTATTGACATTAATATAAGGAAATTCAAAAGCTTTCGTATTGACCTTTGATACAGACTCACTCATTCTTGTAGACTATACTGTGATGATCAAAGAAGACAATATACTATTTAGTACTACATCCGAATCGATTGCAAGAGAACATAATGTTTATGACATTGATAAACGATATGTTCCATCACTCGTCTCAATTAACAATCCTGCTTATCCTCAACGAAAGAAGATCAATGACGCACTTGCGCAATCTAGTGTGGGTGATACACTAACAGTCGAGCTTGCTCCTCAAGACGCCTTTGGAGATAGAGATCCCAACAAAGTCCGAGTTATTCCACTTAGAAAACTAGGTGACGATGCAGATAAAATATTTGTTGGCGCGCAAGTCAAAGTAGACGACAAAGAAGGTGTTGTTAGACTGATCAGCTCTGGCAGAGTCCGAATCGATTTCAATCACAAATTTGCAGGCAAGTCTTTGGTATATGATATGACGATTGTACAATCACTCGATACTCTTGACCTAAAGATTACCGAGATCATCAAAAATACATTCGCTATAGAAAACGATCTGATTGATTACAAACTAGATGACGACAATCTAACCATTGCTATACCGTCGAAGATGTTTCTAGACGTAGATCTCTCAAGATTTAAAAATATTGTCAAAGATGATATCTTTGAATTTATTCCAACCATCAAGGCAGTTGTATTTACCGAGACGTACAGAAATGAAGACTTTGAGGCCGACTTTGTGCCAGAGACAACCTATACCCAATCAGAGACACCATATCCCTCCATAACACCATACACGGCATCAACCGACCCCGAGACATCTAGTGTAGACGAAGCCGACCCCGAGACGCCAACCTTAGAGTCTACGGACATATTTGACTCATCTACTGATACGCCGATAATAGATTCAGAGTCTGCAAGTTCGGATGAAGACAAATCCTAGATGATATTGGTACTCTTGGCAAGATTTAATGCCTTTCTCTCTGTCATGTTGATCTCTTTTAGTATTGTATAACGATCTTCTCTCAACCCTTGAGCCATCTGTAACGCATCGACTATCTCGTCTGGCGAGAGATCGATCTCTTTTGCTGTAGTCGGTGCTCCAACATTCTTTAGCGCTGTTCGAATCTTTCTCCAATCTTGTCTGTGTAGTTTGGACATCATTATCGCCCCAATCCCACATTTTTCACCATGTAGCCCTCTCTCTGGTGCAATTCTGTCTAACGCATGTGAGAATAAATGCTCTGATCCCGAACATGGTCTACTACTTCCTGCAATACATGATGCAACTCCTGCACTGATCAACCCCTCTACAATCATTCTTGCGTCTATACCATCCTTTGCGAATCTATTCGAGTTCTCGATGATCATCTTTGCACTCATCAGTGCAAGCTGCGCAGAATATCTACCATAGTACTCATCGATCCTCTTGTGTCCCAACTGCCAATCTTTTACAGCTATAATGTTTGCGATCAGATCACCACACCCACTAGCCAAGAGTCGCTTTGGAGCCCTCTTGATCACATCAATATCTACGAATACGCCTATGGGTGTAGTGGCATTTTTTGAGTACGGTTTATCTCCTTTTATTGATACAAAAGGACTGGCCATTCCATCATGTGATGCAGCTGTAGGCATACTGACAAATGGTCTCTCTAGATTAAATGAGATCATCTTTGCAGCGTCTACAGATCGTCCTCCACCAATCCCGATTATAACATCTGATCTATCTCTCTCAACTTTACGTTGTATCTCTTTTATGGATGGGATATCATTGTCTTTGGTCATGTGCCATGTGTAGTGAATATTCTTTGTATTGAGCGATCGCTCTATCTCTCTCTTTAACACGCGCTGTACATTTGTCCCAGAGATCAACGAGACTGCTCTTGGCTTCTCCAACGATTGTAAGAACGCACCAAACTTGCCGATATTTCTGTCACCGATCTCAATAAGTCTAGGCAACTCCATCGTATGTGACTTCATACCATCTCGATCCATGCTCGTTATTTATGATTTGAATGGATTAACAAGTTATTTAAGAGGGTAAAGTCTCAATTAGAGTATCTTAGGTGTATTTTTTGGTAAATATTCAAGAAAAGATTCTACACGGGACTACCACAGTAGGTATCCAAGCAAGCGATGGCATTGTCTTGTGTGCCGACATGCGAGCTAGTGCTGGATACTTTGTCGCAACCAACACTACGATGAAGATTACACAGATCGATATTCATGCTGGTCTCACTATGGCAGGTGGTGTGGCAGACGCACAAAATATTGTAGATATACTATGTTATCACGCAAATCTCAATCGGGTTGAAAAGCAGAGACCGATCCGAATTGCTTCGATTGCAAGACTATGTTCATTAATATTTCATCAAAACCGTGGCTATCCATTTATCGCAGATATTCTCGTCGGAGGTTATGACGACGATGGTCCCTCACTGTTTAATATTGATACATATGGTTCAGTTGAACGGAAACAATATGTCTCTACAGGAAGTGGCTCACCTGTTGCATATGGACTACTCGATAATGAGTACCGTGATGATCTAACAATTGACGAAGCAAAAGATATTGCTCTACGCGCTGTAAGATCGGCAATAATCAGAAACATTGGAACAGGAGATGGCATCAATATCGCAACTATAACCAAAGACGGCTTTAAAATATTAACTGATGAACAAAAGAAGACTGTTATTGAACTTTAGTGATTTAATGCAAAGAAAACAACCACCAAAAGAGATACCTAGTAGCCAAAACATAATGGCGACGATACTGCAAAGTATCCCCAAAGAGGCCAAGGTTACAAAGATCGAGTACGAGGGACCGCGAATTGCACTGTTTACAAAATCACCCAAGTATCTCTTAGAGAATAGTAGTATAATATCAAATCTAGTTAGCGTTATCAAGAAACGCATAGTTGTACGTACAGACGAGTCTATCCGCAAATCTGAAGATGATGCACGAAAGATCTTGACTGAACGTGTACCAAAAGACGCGAAACTCGAAGGTATGGTATTTGATACAGCAACAGGCGAGGTCTCTGTTGAAGTAAAACGCCCATGGCTCTTGCAGCGTAATCCACAAGAGTTCAATCATGCAGAGATAACCGAAGAGATTGGATGGAAGATGCGAATACGTAAAGCAACGACTATACCATCACGTACTATTCAAATCATCAATGCAACACTCAAACAATCTGCAGCTGAACGTAGCAAACAACTGAAACAGTTTGGCGACGAGATATTTAGACCACGCATCTCGCAACGAACCGAGGTCTCGTTGTATACACTTGGTGGCTTTGGACAAGTTGGTAGATCTTCGCTACTATTATCTACTCCAGAGAGCAAGATCTTGATCGATTGTGGTATAAATCCAGGTGCTAGATCGCCTATGGACTCTTTTCCTAGACTCGACTCGTTAAATTTGAATCTAGATGAGATCGATGCTGTCGTGATCGGACACGCTCATTTGGATCATACAGGCTTTCTACCTGTACTCTGCAAGTATGGTTACAAGGGACCCATATACTGTACAGAGCCTACACTGCCCATGATGAACTTGATTCAACTAGATGCGATCAAAGTCTCTGCTGCACAAGGTCGAACTCCGGTATATGCAGACCGTGATGTAAAACAAGTGATAAAACAAGCAATAACCATCCCATATGGAACTGTAACCGATATCTCACCTGATATCAAACTTGTACTAGCTAATGCAGGTCATATTCTAGGCTCAGCTCTATGTCACTTTCATATTGGAAATGGTGATCACAACTTTGTATACAGTGGCGACATAAAGTTCGGTAAAAGCATACTGTTTGAAGCTGCGAACTGGAACTTTCCGCGTGTGGAGACTCTATTGATAGAGAGTACATATGGACTCAAAGAGGATATACAACCTAGCAGACAAGAGGTCGAGTCGGCATTCATCAACGCTGTAAACAATACACTAGCTGACGGTGGTAAAGTATTGATTCCTATTCCAGCTGTAGGACGAGCTCAAGAGATCATGATGGTTATAGATCATTACATGAAGTTGGGGCAGATGATCGAAGCGCCAGTATTTACTGAAGGAATGATATCTGAAGCATCTGCAATACACGAATCGTATCCAGAATATCTTGCGCGAGAGCTACGACAAAAGATCTTGGAGACTGATGATAATCCATTTGATTCAGAATACTTTACAAATATAGAACATGCAGATGCTCGCGAAGAACCCATGCGAGCTGACTCGCCTTGTATAATATTAGCGACATCTGGAATGTTGGAAGGCGGACCGGTATTAGAGTACTTTAAGAATATTGCACCTGACGCAAAGAACAAACTCTTGTTTGTATCGTACCAAGTAAATGGAACATTGGGTCGTAGAGTCTTGGATGGTTCTAAACAAGTATCAATGTTAGGCAAAGAAGGTAAAGTCGAAGTTGTTACAATAAATTGTAATGTAGAAAAGTTGGATGGGTTTAGTGGTCATAGTGATTATAATCAACTAATGTCATTTGTACAGAGATTGCGTCCAAAACTTCGCCGTGTATTAGTAAATCATGGAGAACGAAAAAAGTCTGAAAACCTCGCAATGAACATAAGACGCGTGTACAAACTTCCTTCACATTATCCTCAAATTCAAGAAGGGATCAAATTATTTTAGATCATACTCGGGCTTCCATATCTTGATGCCCGACGGCGCAATGATGATTCGTTCATCACCTAGTCTGGCAATATCAGATCCTGAAGCCTTTGCTATGGAGTATAGTTCTTCAACAACCGTTCTTAGCTGATCAACGTCTTTCTGTGCTAGTGGTGTAACTCTTAGGATCAGTATCATGTCTTTCTTGATATCCTCCTTTATGGAATGGACATCACTGACGTCTCGTATGGTTATCGCCTTGAGGTATGTCGGGCTCTCTTGCTTTTGCATCTTGTACAATAAGAGATCGCACTTACTCAAAAACTCTTCTCTAATCTGGTAAAGATTTCGTGCCTAGATTCGAAATTTGGCATACTCTGACTCGTCTACTGGCTCTGTTGTGTGCTCTTTGATGATATCGTTGATCTTGACCAAGATCACTCCCTGCTGAGCCTTCGGGGCATCAGAGTATCTTAACGTGACTGCAGCCGCAAACGATACATGCTCTTTCGCATTCGTGCCACGAAGTATCGATATCGGTCCAACATGATCCTTTGCCTCAAACAAGATATCGTCATGTAGTGCAATCGATGAGATGATATCATTCTCTCTCTTGTTTCTTCCTACAACAAACTTTGTTTCATTATCTAATCTAAAATGTCTACCAACCTTTAACAGATCAATATCATTGATACTTGGTGTCTCGATATGTTCAAAGAGATCTCTTGCCTTTACACCAAAAGCTGGTTCAGTTAATAGACAACCTCCTCCTGCATTTGGTGGATTCTCTATTCCATACTCTGCTGCCATCTTTAGTTGTATCTTTCTAGATCTACCTTTGATCATGCCTAAATTTTCTCGTTTAATCAAACCATCTCTCTCTGGATCTGTTGGCGGTAATAGTTGTGCAGATAATGGCCTAACTATCTTTCCTTTTAGATCAGACTCTTTTTCAATTGTTCGTAGTGCTTGTCCATACTGACTCATTGGGCGTTGACCTAAAACTTCACCTGATATTATAAATTCAGCCCCAATATCTTCCATGTGTTCCTTTGCTGCATCAAACATCATTGCGCGACAGTCTATACATGGATTAAATCCGGCGCCTCTTCCATGTTTTGGTTTCTTCAACATCTCGATATATTCATCACCTAGATATACTGTCTTGAGATCTATGTTTAGATCATCTGCGCGTTCTCTGATCTCAAAACCACAGCCACGTCCACAATCGAAATCACAAAAAGGTGTCTTTATTGCAACTGCCGATACCTCAAACCCTTGCTCTTGCATCATCTTTACTGCTAGCTGACTATCTAATCCTCCTGATAGTAGAGCAACTACCTTCTTTGACATATACACCAGAATATTTTTTCATATATACAGTTTACATTACATGTGTTGTTACTAATATCAAATTGTATGATGTTATGCTATGTTGTTATCCACGTCACAACAATCAGACATAATCATAACGAATATTTTTCATAACAGTCTAATGTGTAATCTGCTAGTGATATTTGGATAGTGCCATACTTACCTGACACGAGCTTTACCAACTATTTCTAGTCGACTATCTCAAGGCATAGGTATGGCTATACATCGGGTTGTATTGTAATATAAAAGGCTAACTGAGGATCTACATATGACTCGTGTCGAATATTTATTTTAGATATCTATAATTTAGTGAACAAAATCAAGGTCAATTATTTAATTATTGTCTACATTTAAAACTCTTCAAAATAGCTTTCGTCTATTTTTTTCAGTTCAATAGTATTTGATATCAAAATACCAACATTATGTTCTATCAAAAGCTTGGTAAGATAATTACCGTCTATTAAAATCACATTTGTATGTGTGTTTTTAATCCATTCTTTTGCACTTTGGCTAAAACTTGAGGTTGTTATGAATATTCCCTTTTGTGTATTTGTTGCCGTTAATGCACCCACAAAATCTCGTAATTCTCGTTCACCAACTACATTTTGCCATTTTTTAGCTTGAGTATAGATCTTTTCTAACCCAAGCTTGTCTTGTCCAATTATTCCGTCAATTCCATGATCACCAGATTTACCTGTATGTTTAATATTGTCTCCATATCCCATCTTTTTAAATAGTTTTAGAACTAAATATTCAAAACCTTGATCAGATAGAGATTTCACTTTTTCAAGTAGTTCGTCTTCTAACTCTCTCACAAATTCAAACTGTCCTTCTTCAATTAACTCTATAGGCGTCTTATTCACTATGGTATCATTTTGAAGTTTAGATGGATAATTATCTAATGTTGCATCAGACTTGTCCTCATCATCTCTTTTGTCATGCCATTTGACGAACGCTGGAAAGTTGTAGAGATATTTAAGATCAGTTTTTTTAGGATTCTCAGCTAGTACATCAAGACCCTGTTGTGTTATTCTATAAATTCCACGACTTGTTGATTCTATAAATTTAGCATGTTTCATGTACGAGTTAGCCCAAGTAACCCTATCGTATATACGCGACTGTCCACTAGGCGTCCTTTCATTCTTTTCCTCTTCGGTAAAATTGAACTGTTCGATTATTCTTTCAATCAACTGACTAATCTTGTACTCTCTTTGATCTTTCATAATATGTAATATTGGAAGCATTAATTCATAATGAGTCGGTATTGTCATTATACAAAACAGATATTTTTAATATTTATACATATTCCACATTCGTTCATGCATTTTCCATGATCAACTATAACGTGTCTGTTCTCTTGACATATTAAATAGACGCATGCGCTTTCATCTATATGAAGCAGACCAAAATCTATCAAGGCAAGATACTAGGCTTGAGCACCTATGAAGGTGAGATCGAAGGACGGCAAGTAAAGCGTGAGATAATCGAACACAGAGGAGCTGCCGCAATACTCGGATTTGATGAACATGGAATGGTTATCCTAGTCAGACAACATCGATTCCCACATGGCTATGTCCTAGAGATCCCAGCAGGAACTCTAGAACCCGGAGAAGATCCTCTAGACTGCGCGTTTAGAGAATTTACAGAAGAGACTGGATACAAAGCAGAAGAGATGACTCCGCTAATCTCATACTATCCATCGATCGGCTACAACTCTGAGATCATTCACTGCTTTGTAGCAACTAGTACAACAAAGGTAGCAGATCTAAAACTAGATGATGATGAGATTCTAAATGTCACAAAACTAGATATCAAAGATATACACAAGATGATTATATCTGGAGAGATTCAAGACTCTAAAACAATATGTGCAGTTTTAACATACATGACCAACTAATTGTATATCGGCTTTACCAGATCAGCTACATCTGCCCAAGACTGTATGGTTCTCTCAAACATGTATATCAGATCTAGAAATATTATTGGTATCTCTTTCTTATTTCCTAATGTGGTTCGCAGACTACTCAACTTGGATTCTAGTTCTTTATGCATAGATATTGCTTCAATAGCAAGATGTCTGTTCGATGTCGTAAATGCATCTATGGACTTTTCAGCTAGACGATCAAAGTCTTTAACAACACCAAAGAGTCTCTTTGTGTATACTTTGGATAATGACGAATCATGTATTGTATCTGCAAGCTCGACGATTGTATCGCCACCATTCTCAAGTAGATTTGCAGCTATTCTATAATCCAAGATATCAATATTCTCTAGATTAAACGTATTTGCAAGTTGTCTATCTCCTAATGTACTACGGATAAGTCTAACAAGCAAAAAGTACTGTCGATTAACCTCTGCATCACGTTTCGATATTGTTGTTAGGGTTGATCTGTCGTCTAGTACTAAACCATTTGTTACATCATTGTACATGCCGAGCGCAATAGAACTCATCCTCTTGAGTATCTTTTGTGGATTAACCGTAGTCGAATCTAGTAAAAACTGCATCATAATATGTGACGAATCTTCCTCTATTATCTCCATACCAACTAGTCGACGCATAGAGTTGCGAATCTTCTCGCGCTCCTCTCCCGGTATAACCGAATCTGATTTAACATGAATCACATCATATCCTAATAGATATGCTCCTGTGATATCGGCTACAATATTCTCTTCTTTAGGTAGTGGATACGATATCAAGAGATCTTTGGTGGGTCGTACATCCTTGTTTACCGAGATCGATATACTATCATGTTTGGTCTCGATCTCTACCTGACTACTCTTTGTGAGGCCATTCGCATCGATCCACTCTTTGGGTAGCGACACTAGGATACTGCTGCCTATCTTTTGTAACCGTCGAATGAATTTAGCCAATTTATATCAATTTATATAATTTAATCCATATTCTTATATTTTATGCAAAGTTTAAATTTTATAGGTATGAAAGCTAAAGCATTCTGTCCAGCTCACATCACCGGATTCTTCAAGGCATATCTAAACGACAACGATCAGATATCACAGATGGGGTCAATGGGGGCAGGTTTCTCCATCAAACATGGTGTTACAACAACCGTACACACTAGACCTAGATCCAACGGTGAGCCAAGTTTCAACATAACAACTAGTGGATTTGACATTGACAAGACTGATGTGTCCGAGTATGTACTGACAGAGTTTCAAAGTATTGGCAACTATACAGATATCTTTTTTGATATTAGGCATGATATTGCTGTACCTGTAGGCTATGGACTAGGTTCTAGCGCTGCAGTTGCATTGTCACTATCGTTTGCTCTAGATCGCGTTCTTGGTACCAAACTAACTCGTACAGAGATTGGTCATATAGCACACGATGCGGAGATAAGATGTAGTACTGGACTAGGTGACGTCTTGGCGTCGTATCATGGTGGATTTGAGGTACGTACAAGACCTGGTGCGCCAGGTATAGGCAGTGTAACAAAGATTGTCACAGATCCAATAATAGTTGTGATGATGTGTTTTGCACCAATATCTACTAGTAGGTTCATCAGAGAGAGACTTGACAAGATCAATGGACTAGGTGGAAAGATGGTAGATCAACTGTTAGATACTAGAGACTATGACCACTTTCAAACAATGTCGTTAGAGTTTGCAGAGTATGTTGGTGTGATGACTCCAAGGATGCAAGCGTTGATAGGCGAACTTGCAGCAAACAAGATCAGCTGTGGTGTAGCACTATTTGGCGAGACCTTATTTTCAATGATTCCAAGATCGAGAGAGCGAGATATATTGGATGTACTATCCAAATATAGAGACTGTACAATAATACATTCAGAACTAGATAATATCGGAGCTAGATCACTAGACTATACATCATGACAGATATACCTAAATCACATCCAAGGGCAAAATCACTTGAAATACGCCAGAGGCTAGTTGATGGTTTTGATCAAGGTTTGGTCGCAAAGGAGGGTCTACTAGCTCAAGGAAGAGGAGAGGCATTTGACTATCTATTAGGAGAAAAGACCGGTAGACCAGCTAGACGTGCAATAAGAGCAGCAGCTGCAACCCTATTACTCGCAACACATCCTGTAATATCGATAAATGGAAACGTAGCCGCACTGTGTCCAAAACAATTGATTCAACTAGCAAGATGTACTGATGCACATATAGAGATAAATCTATTCTACACAAATGATGCAAGAAGAAGAAAGATTGCCAAACTATTTGCAGAACATGGAGCTGACAAAATATTGGGATTAGATAAATCTAAATTAAAGAGTCTTGATGGAACAGACTCGGCGAGAAGATTCGTAGATGAACATGGAATGTATGTTGCTGATGTTGTTGTTGTTCCATTAGAGGACGGCGATCGTACACAAGCATTACATAAATCTGGCAAAACCGTTATAACATTTGATCTAAATCCACTATCTAGAACTGCACAGACTGCAGATATTACAATTATAGACAACATTACGCGAGCAATTACAATCTTGATCGAAGAAACAAGACATCTCTCAAACAGTACAAGATTGAAAAAGATTGTTGCAAACTTTGACAACAAAAAAAATCTACAAGAGAGCATATCCCAGATACAAAAAAATCTAACGAGGAGAGCAGCACATGCATAAATTGATCAGAGATATAACAGAGATGAAACTCCAAGAGAGAAAGATCTCTGTAGTTACCAGCTATGACTATACCGTGGCATCATTGTGTGATAGAGCAGGAGTGGATATCTTGCTAGTTGGAGATAGTGCAGGGATGGTTATGTTGGGATATAATGATACTAGACGTGTCACGATGGAACAGATGTGTGTATTTACCGAGGGAGTAAGTAATGGACGAGAGAATGCACTAGTGGTAGCTGATCTACCGTTTTTATCATATCAGACATCTATACGTGATGCCATATACAACTCTGGTAGACTCGTCAAAGCAGGAGCAGATGCAGTAAAACTAGAGGGAGGTGTAGAAGTCGCAGATACCGTGCATGCTATAACACAAGCAGGAATACCTGTGATGGGACATATTGGCGTACAACCACAAACAGCTGTTCTATCAGATGGGTACAAAGTCCAAGGTAAAACAGCTATGGAAGCATTGAGACTAGTAGATGCCGCCAAAGCACTCGAGTCTGCAGGTGCATTTAGTATAGTACTAGAGATGGTAACCACCGAAGCCGCAGATGTCATATCCAAAACGATTAAGATTCCAACGATAGGAATCGGTTCAGGAAATTATTGTGATGGTCAAGTACTTGTGATTCAAGATCTCTTGGGCATGTATGATAAATTACACCCCAAATTTGTAAAGAGATACAAGAATCTAACAAACGATATCATTGCTGCAATTAAAGAGTATGATGATGATGTTAAGTCAGATAGATTTCCATCACAAGAGAACTATTTCAGAATGAGTCAAGAAGAGCTGATCAAGTTAAGTGATGTTGTTGATAAATAAGACAGGTCATCCATCACTTGATATTGTATCATCAGACGGTGACGAGCTTGATGATAAAAAAATAATTCTATGTATATCGGGCAGTGTTGCTGTGTACAAGGCGATAGAGCTCGCTAGACTCTTGATGCGACATGGAGCTGATGTTACATGTGTTGCAAGTAATGCGGCAACCAAGCTAGTAAAACCAGACTATTTCAAGTGGGCTACTGGAAATAGTGTAATAACAAGACTGACTGGAGATATGGAGCATATCAAACTTGCGGACTATAACAACTCTGATCTAATTGTAGTGTATCCAGCTACTGCAAACACGCTAGGTAAACTTGCAAACGGAATAGATGATACGCCGATATCGACAATACTTACAGTAGGATTTGGATCAAAGATTCCAATAGTCATGTGTCTTGCAATGCACGCTGCCATGTATGAGAATGTATCTGTACAACGAAATATCTCATTTCTAAAGAACAAGATTCAATTTCTAGAACCTAATATGATAGAAGGCAAAGCAAAGGTACCAGAGCCTCAAGATGTCCTAGATCATATACTAGATATGTATAGATCCAGATCACCACTCGCAAATAAGAAGATACTGTTAACTGCTGGTTCGACAGTCGAGCATATTGATCCAGTACGTGTTATAACAAATCAGAGTTCTGGAAAGACTGGTGCACTATTGGCTGGTGAGTTTATCAAGGTAGGAGCCAAAGTTACAATGATCTATGGTCAAGCAAGCGAGCCTCTACCAAAAGGAGTCCAAGTCATCAGAGTTTCAACAAGCAAAGAGATGAGTGCTTGTATAATGAAACAACTACGCCAAAGATTCGATGTTATAGTTATGGCAGCTGCTGTATCTGATTATACACCAAAGACAGTATCCAAATCCAAGATAAATAGTACAAAACAACTAACGATACAACTCAGACCAACACCAAAGATAATCGATCAGATACGAGAGAGATCTCGAGATGCATTTGTTGTAGGATTCAAGGCAGAGGCCGATGTCTCTGATGATAAATTGATTCGAGCTGCAAAGACAAAGTTACATAAATCCAAAGTAGACATTATAATCGCAAACGATATCGGAACAAGATACAAAAAGAATCCAAACAATAACCGAGTCTTGATAATAGACGACAAATCAATAGTATCATCAAGGTGGCAAAAGAAGGAAAAGATTGTTAGATTCATTTGTAAAGAGATCGAGAAAAGATATGCTCAGAATAATATCTAGCTAGGACTTCAACCTTTATCAAATCTCTGTCTAATTATATCCTATAGTATCATAATATGTTATCTGCGTTAATAGTGACAATTCATATTCGCGTCCACACTCGTCAGAACAAAAATCATCCCCATATTTTGTATTTTGAGTGGATAGTTTTTTACACATTTTACATTTTGCCATTTACTTGTATTGTACATGTGAATATATAAATTTTATATGGACGGATCTCTTTGATTTACGTGGAGATGACGTTTCACAAGGCTTTTTCTGTAATTTTCCCTTATAGAATCTCGTAGTGCTTTTTCTGTAACTATTCGTCCCACATAAACTGAAGAGATCCAAACTAGTAACAAGTCAGAGAATTTAGTCAGATTTGACTCATCAGATGTTGTATGTGCTTGAAAATGACTTTTACCCGAACTCTATAATCTGTATTATTGTTTTTAAAATTTTAAATTTCTTTAAGATATGTGGTAAACCAATCATGTGTAATAATTATTTTATATGTGTCTCCTACTCCAAAAGAGCAATTATTTGGGTGATATGTTGTTGGAGTGGGCATGATTAATTGAATATCTAGAAATTTTTTTGCAAATATTATGCAAGCCAAAGCATGTAACTTGTTACCATTTAGTGCAATCGATATATTTGATGTTTCTACATATTTTTCTCTAATATCTATCAAGTATTTTACAAGTTTATCAAGACAAAATATTGGAAACTCTTCTACTACATCTGAAGAATTTAATAGTTGAGAATGTAGTTCTTTAACTTTTAGATGTCTATCAAAAGTATCATTATCGCTAGGTAAGATGCTGATCTTTTTGCTAGGTTGTATATGATCGTATATGGAATTTGCTCTAGCAAAATCATGTCTTAAAAACGTGACTAGTATAGATGAATACCCTGGTAGTAAAGCTCCTGAAAACTCTCTAGTGGTAAAAATCTCATCTATTCCCGAAGATATTGTACTAGTGTCATCTTTTTGGTTACCATACCTATCTGGTTCAGTATAGATGATTGTCAATTTGTTTGTAATATCTAATAATAAATTTATTAATTCTACTTGTAGATGTGTCTTAAAACTAGAGATATTCACTGTAACTGTATTATGCTCTAGATCTATAATTTTTTGTTTGATTTTTAGAATCGTATCATGTCTATTTTTATGAGAGTATCTTTCATAAACGGTTTTATCACTAAAACTAGCCCAAATCTTTTCTAGTTTATATTTATCGCGCTCATTCTCTTCCACATATGTATCGTATTCAATTATTAGAGAAGTCTTTGCTTTAAAATTAGAGGATAATAGTTCTTTGTTACTACCAAGACTTCTGTCTTCAAATCCTAATGCACATATGTACAAATCTTGCCTCCCACTAAATTTATTCATCTTTAAAAATTCAGGAAAGTTGTCTTTCATAGATTTCATCTTTTCCTAATAATAAAATCACCTTTGCTGTTTTCATTAAATTTAAAAGCTAGAATACTCAAACGATCTGATACCAATTTATCATCAAGTCTACCTAGTAATTTCATAGACACTCTATGCTGTTACTTGTTTATAAAGTGTAACGGTACGAATCGTTTCCTTCCATTATGCTCTTTTACATGTGAACGATTTTTGTTACGTCTTTCTAGATTTTATTCATTCTTGTATTTGCCAATATGGCGTTTGAGATTCGTACAAATAAGCAACCAGATAATGATCTTTAGAAACTGAACTGTTGTTTTAAGACTTTGATAAATTAAGATTCGACAAACTTGGGATATCTAGGATACTTTTATGAGACCATGATATACGATTAGATATATCGAGTATGACTATATACAAGAAACAGAACATTGCTCTCTGGAACGAAATTGCACCAAGGTATCACAAACGATGGGCAGGTGTGCCACGTGGACCATTTGAGGGAACTACAAAACTAGTAGAGCGTGTAAAGATATCTCAAGGAGACAGAGTCTTAGATGTCGCATGTGGTACAGGTGCAGTAACTAGACACTTGAGCTCCACGGTAGGCAGTTCGGGGTATGTAGTTGCTGTAGACACGTCCATAATCGCAATAAAGATCGCCAAACAACTCAACGATGCCATGAATACTCTATTTGTGAATGCTGATGCTGAGAACCTAGCATTTGGTACAAAGTTTGATGCGATCACATGCCAGTATGCGCTATTCTTCTTTCCAGATGCTGCAAAAGCACTACGTAAAATGCGACTGAATCTCAAACAAGGTGGTAGATTGGGCATAACTGTCCATGGTCATATAGACAAGGTTCCATTCTATGGCTCTATCTTGAATGTGATAAACGAGTTCATCCCTGATTACACGACTCCAAATACTCCTGCTCTTGACAGATACAGTACAAGACAAGCTCTGTCTAGAGAGGTAAAGACTGCTGGATTCTCTGGTATAGTTGTAAAGGACTACACCTTTATGTATAGTCCAGGTACATTTGAGCAGTACTGGCGTGACTATCTGCGGTATGCTGCAAAACCGATCAAGGCCAAACTTGACTCATTAACTAGAACAAAACGTAGCAGACTCAAAGAGCTGGTATCACAGAACGTACAGCCATACGTCTCAGATGGTATCATAACATTTCCTTGGCAAGTTTTAATTTTAACTGCAAAACACTAGTGTATGATGACAAAAGATAAACCTCAATCTAGCTTTGGCGCGTTTCTACGAAAACGAGCGCCCATATATCTCGGGCTATTAGCATTACTTGCCGTCTTTGTAGTTCCAGAGCTAACCAAAGGAGATCTAGAGAGCTCGTTGCCAGAACTATCAGAATCTGAACAGAGTGTTGTGGATGTATTGATGACATATGACGGACCAAATGATACCGGTCTAACTGTTCTACAAGCATTAGAGCTAAATATCGAAGAAGAGTATCCAAATGAGCGCATATACGTAAACAAGGATACAAAGATCAATCTAAACGTAAAAAGCCTAACAGATACTGCATATCGGATACAACTAGACTTTGAATCGCACAAAGGTGTAATACAATATGACTGGAATGTCACTCCCGAGACTAGAGAGATATCAGGAAACAATCCCAAGTCTAAATATATTATAGAACTAGTAGACTATTATGATTAGAGTGTAATCAACTCTTTTGTAAATTTATGCATTACAACTGGTCTATCTCGTACTATTAACGAGTCTTCTATTCTAACTCCGAATATATTTTTTGCATATATTCCAGGCTCGACGGTAATTGCCATGTCCTTCTTTAATTTAGTAGTACTCTTTTCAGAGATCCAAGGTAGTTCATGAACATCTAGACCTATACCATGTCCTGTAGAGTGAATAAAATATTCACCAAATCCTTGTTGCTCGATATAATCTCTACACGTACGATCAATATCGCTACAAAGTACATTTGGCTTTACAGCTGCAAGACCCAACCTCTGTGACTCTCTTACGGTATCGTATGCCTCTCGTGTCATCTTTGTTGGTCTACCTACAGCAAAGGTTCGTGTTGCATCAGATACATATCCCTTGTAGCGAAGTGTTAGATCAACTACAATTAGATCACGACGTCCAAACTTTCGTCGTGTCACTTGAGCATGTGGCTGTGAACCATTTGGTCCACTTGCGATTATTAGTGGGTTGAGTGTAGACTCGTATCCTGTATCAAACATCTGGTTATTCACTGCATATGACATCAGTATCGACTGAAGTTCAGACTCACGTAGTCCTTCTTTGATCTCTTTGGTACACAGATCAAACATCTCGTCTATTATTCTTGATGCACGCTTGAGGATACGAATCTCGTCTGTGGTCTTTATCATACGTGCATCGTGGAATATCTCTGGTGCATTCTTTATCTTTGGGATCGAACGTTTCAGTGCCGACATTGTAGTATAGTTTTGACAGTCTGTACAAACTTTACATCCTCGTACTAGTCCAGCAACTAGTTTAATCATGCTGCGACTATCTCTAGTCATTGATATGACCTGACATTCAGATTCAGATTTGGCTCGGTATACCTCAAGCTCTGATGTGATAATCGTATCATTATTATCTCTTAATAGCCCAACTCCTTCTCCCCAAAATCCAGTCAGGTAGAAGAGATTCTTTGGTTCAAAGACGACTATGGTGTCACAACCGATCTTTTTAGCATTCTTTAAGAGCCTTTTGGAGTGTTCATTCATATATACTTCACATTACGATCTCTAGTTTATTAAATGGTTTACACTTTGATGTATTGTGGCTAGTAGTATTCGATCACTAACTGTACAAGATGCATATCTGTTCGATGGTGGTAAAGTGGTGCCACGCGTAAAGAACTGTTTGAATCTATCAAAATATTATCCAAAACCTAGAATGTTCTCTTTTGGAAAGATAGCTCGGATCGATTACTCTCTTATGCAGAGACTAGGTATATCATCTAATGATGTCATTGAGATAAAAGGCAAGTCAAGAACTGTTGTGAGGTGTTTGCCAATATATCCATCAGACGAGGGAAAGAATATGATCAGAGTTGATTGTACTACAAGAGATAACTCTCTTGTAGGAATTGGTGATAATGTCTCAATAAGAAGAGTGAAAGCATATTCTGCAAAAAAGGTCGTTATGGGCCCAATGGATACATTCACACCTGTAACTGAATATAATCTTAAAGATGCACTAGTTGGCATCCCATTAATAAAAGGAGAAGAGATAGCCGTTCCATACTTTGCTGATAGCCTGAATTTTCTAGTGGACTATACTGAACCTAACTCTGTAGTACTAGTTGGAAAAAATACTGTGATTGAACTCGATTATAGTGAGTAACATAAACGGTTTTCTTCGATTTACATGGGATGATATTTCGCAAGACTTTTTTGTATTTTCCCTTCTAGAATCTTGTGGTGATTTATGTAATCATTCATCCCACGTAAACCGAAAAGAACCACATAAACGACTCGTTTGTAGATGGAATATAACAATCGCCTATAATTTATAATTTTCAAATAATTACAATGATTTGTACGTCACTACACATTTTGTAAAATTTAATCCATTACAACTAGATCTCTCAGCATCTATATCTACTGATTTACAAGTGTCTATAGATTAATCTTGTCTTTTGTAAATATTGCAAGACCTGCCCCAATACATACAAGCATTCCAATTCCTGTGATATACGCATAGTTGAACCCTGACTCGTCTGTGTGTTGATTATTTAGCATCAATGTTATCGCAAATAATACAGCAGCTATTATGGTAAGTTTTCGATGAACCTCCAATGACCACAACTATTAGATTAAACTATATGAATCAATTAATATTCAACATTACAGGTCTATTACTGTAATACTATTCTGTGGAACGTTTGCGTCTTGCTGCTACTACAACACCAACACCGGCTGCCACCACTGCTGGAATCAATAACAACATTGGATCAATCATCGCTTCTTCAACTATGGGTGGCTCTTGAACAAGGATCGTTGTATCATAAATTATAAACAACTCTTCACGTATGCTGTCCTTGTATCGTAGTTTTAGTGTGATATCATGTTCTCCGTATACAGGTGTGCCATCAAACTCTATTGGTATGTTGAAAGGCACAGGTGAGTCGATCTCAATCTCGTCGATAAACTGTGTATGAGATCTGAGATTAGAGTCTCCACGTGGTTCTAGAGATACAAAACCAAACAATCCTTCTTGGTTTCCCTCGTTAATTATCTCACCCACTACCACCTTGTTATCTGAAAGTTCAATAACCTCGATATTGAATATCTTTAGATCGATCAGCCCTTTTACATAAAAGTCTACGATCTTCGTGACCTCGTTCTGCTTTCCTTGTGAATTGTAATATGTTACAACAAGCGGAATTCGTAGTGTATCGTCCTTTATGTTCTCAGGTACATATACTGTAAATGTAATCTGTTGTGATGACTTTGGTGCTATATTTCCAATATCCCAACTAGTCTCTGACACTACAACACCTTCAAAGTTATCAGAAGACATCTCTTTAGACGAAGGTATTACAACCTCTACCCCTGAGATGTATGCTGTACCATCATTTGATATATCAAACGTAATCTGGTTTGATTGTAGTGAGGTCAGAAAAGACTCTGTGGTTCGTACATTGATTATACTGTCACCGGTAACTTGGAATCGAAACTCTACAAGCTCGTTTCTAACTCCTGACTCACGAACTCGAGAATAATCTAGTTTTACAGCAGCTGGATACTGTTGAACTTTGGCGTTTGGTCCAATATTCACATAGAATGTAAGATAAAAGTCGTCACCAGCAGCTGCATTTGTATTACTATCAGACTGTGTGATTAGGTTTGAACCAATAGTTGGTGAGAACTCGAAAGGTAACGCTAATTGACCCTGAATTCCAGTAATATCTTGTGTACCTACATTTGCAAAGATTATCGTAAGTGGAACATTATTGTCACCTGCTTTTACTTCGATCTTTTCGTCTATTGTTCCAAAATAAGCATCAAGAAACTTGATATCGATAAAGTCACGATCAAAGGGAGCGTTGACATATACATCAGAAGTTATCTGAGCAAACGACTCTGATACTGGTATCGACAAGACCATTACGGCAATCAATACAACTGTATATCTCATATTGTAATCTCCATAGCATTCTTGGTGAGATCCCTGTCCGAATGTGTAAAGTGTTCACCTTTAGATAATTGCCCATCCTTTATAGTAACAACTCGATCGACATTGCCAAAGTCCTCACTGTCGTGTGTAACTACAATGAATGTTTGATTTAGCTCCTTTGCCATAGACTTCATCATCTCAACTACAGTATGTGAAGTTACCGAATCAAGATTTCCAGTAGGCTCGTCCGCTAGAATTATGGATGGTTTGTTGATTAGAGCTCGTGCAACAGCTACTCGCTGAGCCTGACCTCCTGATATCTTGTTTGCACGTTTATGTATATGATCTTTCAATCCAACAGTCTCTAGTAGATCGAGTGCTTGTTGCTTTATATCATTACCAAGACCTGCAATTTGATGTGGCAACAAGACATTCTCTAGTACTGTAAGATCTGCTAAAAGATTTGAGAACTGGAAGACAAATCCAAGCTTTTTACTTCTAAAATCTGATATCTGATTATCGTTTAACGTTGTAGTGTTTATTCCATCTATAAAGATCTCACCTCTAGTCGGATAATCCAATAGACCAATCATGTTGAGTAGTGTCGACTTGCCAGAGCCAGAACTACCAACTATCAAGACAAACTCACCCTTTGGTATCGCAAACGATACACTATCCAATGCTTTGACCTTGTTCTCGCCTTGACCATAAATCTTGGTCATATCTCTCACTTCGAGCACATTAGACAGCACGCATCGCCTCCACCGGCAACAATTTTGTAGCTCGATATGAAGGATATATTGACGCTATTATGGCCAAACCAAACGAGGTTAGCGCAGTTTGAACGATCTTGTACCAATCATAACTTACCTCTAATGGAATGCTATTGTTGAATGACATCTTGGTCTCTTTTGCATAAAATGTATAACCTAGTCCAGCTGCGGTTCCCACTCCCGCACCTATTGCACCAATTATCATTCCCTGAAATATGAATATGATCAAAATATCTTTACGCTTGGCACCTATTGCACGCATTACCCCAATCTCTCGCGTCTTACCATTTACCAACATCATCTGTATGGTGACTATTGCAAAGGCAGACGACATCATGCCAAAGTACCCTATCATGTTTATCATCGCAATGCCTGAACGAAAACCCGCGAGCTGAGCCTCGGCAGACTCTTCTATCGTCTCTGCCACAAAGTCATCGTGTGGGAATGAGCGTAAAAAGAAATCTCTGACCTCAATCGCCTTATCTGGATCATTGAGTTTTACCATGAACGAGCCCGTCTCCCCATGACGATTCATCATGTCACGTAGTGTATCGATATGAACTACTATCGAATAGTCCAACCCTTGACCGCCAGGCGATTTTGCAATACCGGTTACAGTAAATCGCCTACTCTGTTCTTGACCGTTTTTATCAATAACTGATACTTTGAGGCTATCGCCGACTCTCACATCACCTAGATCACGAGCTACATTAGATCCCAAAACTATCGAGTTTCGCGCGAATACATACGAGCCTTCTTCAACCGTCTCATGAACGGTGGATGCTTTGACATCTCGGAATGGATCAACGCCTACTATGGGAATTCTACTATCCTCTATACGTTCACCTTTCTTTATGAGATCTATCTCGGCAGTTCCTTCCAGCCGCGGAGTTGCCGCATATACCTCTGGAATCCGCTCAAACCATCTTACAATAGTCGTATCAGGCACTGTGATATAATGTGCTTCATCTGTAACATAAATATCTCCATTACGAAAGTCACTGATATCTCGAACTATTGCATCAAAGAGCCCTTGAAATATTACAAAGTTTACATGAATTACCAAAATCCCTACCGTCACTGCAAGAACAGCTCCCATCAGACTGCCTTTTTTGTTAAAAAGCATCCTCTTTGCGAGTCGCATCTTGTACATGTCTTGTGTGGTGATGGGCTACTAATTAATGAATCTGATCTTGGTTTTGTATTAGCACTTGTAGATATCAAGTTGAACGTCACTACAGTCTAAATATTATGCGTTATAGATACAATCAAGATGTAATTCTATCAAAGCAAATGAGGTTTTGGTTATTTGAGTATAGTTGAGCATTATATCGTGGAGTAATAGAATCAATAGAATCTTGTTGTAAAACAACTACAATAATCGAGATCTGATTTATCGTCACAAATGTTGACAGACTCGTATCTCTAATCTACTGTACGAGTGTAATAACAACTGTATTGTGGCAACATTAATGTATGTAGTCAAATGACTTTGAAGAAATGTCGATCAAAGTCGATGAGATGCCAGAGCAAGGTGAGATAGTTGTCGCAACCGTCTCCAAGGTCATGGATCATGGTGCATATGTAACACTAGACGAATACGATGACATACAAGGATTTCTACATATATCAGAGATCGCTCCAGGTTGGATTCGATCTATAAACAAGTTTGTCAAAAATGGCGAAAAGAAGGTTCTGCTAATAAAGAAGATAAATCAACAGAGAGGCGACATCGATTTATCGTTAAAACAGGTCACAAACGACCAAAGGAAACAGAAACTAAAGGAAGTGAAAAAGTTTGAAAAGGGAAAGACACTTTTGCAAAATCTAAAAGAGAATGCAAATCTATCTGATCAAGAGATCGAGACACTCGAAGATAGTATATACTCCAAGTATGACTCTGTGTATGATGCCTTTATCGATATAGGTAGAAATGGAATTGGTGCTATAAAGAATCTAAACATCACAAAAAAGACTGCAGACGCAATAGTTGTAATCTGTTCCAAGATCAAACTCCCAGCAGTCGAGGTACGTGGAATAATGAATATTACAAATCCGAGACCAGACGGAGTAGAGATTATTAAAAAGACACTTCTTGATGTAATAAAAAAGAACACCCCAGTAACCATCACATATCTGGGTGCCCCAAAATACAGACTGGCAATTACATCAGAGGACTTTAAATCGGCGGAACGAACACTCAAACCATTAATTGCTGATATCCAAAGTATGATAGAGAAGAAGAAAGGTACATTTGTATTTGTACGTGAAGAGTCCAAAAAGACTAGGGAGAGTTAGAGCATGAAGTTTCAACTGCGACGCTGCAGTACATGTTTCAGCTATACACTAAAGCAAGAGTGTCCCAAATGTGGCAACGACACAATATCTGCACATCCTGCCAAATTCTCACCTGATGATAGATACATGCGGTATAGATTAGCAGAGAGATATACTCAGGATAGTGGTGTATAGTCTTTGTTTACCTCATAGATGAATACTCCCAACTTTGGACCAACACTTGGATCATGATAACTATTTGATGCATATACTAGTCGTAGTGGACCATCTCCATCTGCAGGATATTTGATATCTCTCTGATATACTCCAAGATATCCGTCGATATACCTAGCTGACTGTTGTTGCAAGTTTTCTTGATTTATGTATCCGAGTAGCGAGTATGGAAACATCTGTCCTAGAATAGTATCATTCCAGAAACGTTCTGTCCCACTGTTAAAGTCGTTGTGAAGAAACTCTGATACTTCAAATCCACCTATTCTTGTAAACCAGATCCGTTTGGCCTCATCTCCGCCTCCATTTAGAACATAGAGCTCTTCATTTTCACTACCGCCTATCTTGTTTGCAGCTACAAATATCAGTACATAATCAGCTTGAGTCTCGATTATACTTTGATACGCATCATCGGGCGGACTCATAAATATGCGTGCAACATTCTGAATCTTGATAGTACTAGATGTCCAATTGTCTAACAGTGTCGCACGTTCGCCCATAGTTTGAATCCAATATCCATAGTCCCACCATGACATAAAGACTGCATCTTTTGGAGTATTGTTCTTGATCCATTCGAATGTATCGAGCCAGTCATGTGAGATGATTCCGGCACTTGCACCTCCGTTTAGAATGGATGGTGGTGTTCTGCCCACATCGGCTGCAGTGAATCCTGTAGGATATACGAGTGGAATCATCAAGAGAAAGATCAAGACTCCGCTAAAGACAATCTTTGTACGATTATCTATCCTAGATCGTCTATCTGGAGCCTTTTTGAAGAAGTGATGGATCAAGATAGCTATTCCTAACGACGATAACATGATTATTGTAATTGACGCAAACAACTCTAGACGGATAAACGCCGAGCTGACATGTGCTCCAACTATACCAAAGATCAGCATAAAGATCAACATGTCGTCACGAATAAACTTGTCTCTACTCTTGATTATTATCCATATGCCGATTCCTCCAAATATCAATAGTACAGAATTGAATATGTAAGACTGTTCTAGAGTCTTTGAGGTATGTTCAGATACAGAATCTGATAACGGATCAATGTTTACTAGGAATGGATTCAATGCATGCATATATCTATAGTTGGGTGTTGGGAACAAATCCGTCTCGATTCCAACTGCAAGAGCAGATGAACCGACAATGACAAACGCTGCTAGAAAGATTAGACCATTTCGACGCTTATTTGTACTAGTCTTACTTTGTACAAATATACACGATATTAGAAATATAGTAGTCGCAATCAAGACCAAGACCGCGGTAGGAGTGGTAAATATTCCCCTCTCGAATACAAATGATGTGATCAGAGCTGAAACAGTATAAACTGGAACGGCCCATAACAAAAATCGATGATCAGTTCTCACAAATGGTAACGCAATAAAGAAGAGACTAGTTGGAAGTATAAAGAATATACTGCCACCCCAAGCCGATATCGCAAATGCAGTAAAGACTCCTCCTGCAGCCAATTTTGCAAATGCAACCCTTCTGTTTGATGAGGTAATTCCACTCAACAGTAGATACGTACACAATAGACCAAAGAATAGCCCCATCGGCTCAGATTTGTACCAACCTAACGAACTTCGAACTAGAACTGGTATGGACACTGCAAATAGCATCGATGCTATCAGACCAGCTGTCGTCCCACCTATCACTCGTACTAGAGCAAAGACCACTATGCTACTTAGTGAGATAAATACTACTGGAAAGAATACGATAAACTCGTATAGAGACGAACCGCCTCCAAATATAGAATACGTTAACGCAGCAGTAATGTGGGTTATGATCTGAGATGTTGCAGAGATGTTACGCCCATCAGGATACCAACTTAGTTCGTCATGCCATGTATAGTATGCATCGAGTCCGTTATTCACTAGATACTCGGTTGCTCGAAAGTTAAAGAAGGGGTCAAACTCGTTTAGATGCAGTCCAAACTGTTCTGCATACTGTACGGGCTGTACACGTATGAGAAATGCCATAGAGAATGACAGTGCCAATACGCCTATAATCAATAGGTGATGTAGTTTAAACTCAAAGTTGCCAACGGTTACGAGTTTAGTGTTTGATAACATTTGATCTCTCATCAAAGATACTATTCTTATTACTCTTTTGATAGAGTATCAAGTTGTTATAATAAACTAGTGTCTCTGATCATATCTTGATATCGTGCCTATGTAATACGGACTCGATTCGTACCTCTTCATGGGGCATATCTGCCTGTTATCGTACCACTATCTATGATATGATCTTTGATCATCGACTCGAGTTCAGGCTTTGTGATACCTTGTTTGGCATCTAGTTTACGATCTAGGGCATATATCTTAAAGATGTATGTGTGTTCTTTGTCAGGAGGTGCAGGTCCGCCATATCCGATCTCATCAAAGTCGGTCTTACCTTCAATGGATCCACTTGGTATCTTGCCTTCCTCAAACTGTGAGCCTGGTGTAATATTGTATACTAGCCAATGAACCCAGACCTTTCCTACTGCAGCCATAGCATCTGGATCATCAACCACTAGTGCTAGTGACACTGTGCCTTGCGGTATATTGCTGATGTGTAGTGGCGGGCTTGTGTTTTCATGTTTGTATCCAAATCTTTTAGGAATGGTCTCACCATCCGCAAACGCCGCACTCTCAAGTGATATACCCATTGTTATACACACAATATACTACAAGTTAAATTTTTCTTAGAGGTTCTAGTACTATACGATCATTTGCAAAAGATAGTATTGCTGATCCACGCAGCTTTATTCGTGATTTAAGCTCTCTATCTATAGTTGCAACGATTCCGCCATGTTTGGAGACATGATCCAAGATTGCTTGATCTGCAAAACTTCCACGCAGATGTATTCTCTTGAACTTTCTGATGTAACGTATGGTCTGTTCAACATCTGCTTGCTTGACGGGATCATCCTTTAGAGAGTCCAACTCTTTATCTACAATATTTGGTACTAGAAACGATATAGAACCAATATCGGTATCTATACTATCAATATTTTTGATTCGTTTTGTTGCTAGATGAATCAAGAAACTCGTATCGCAGATTACATCAACCAACTAGATCAACCAATTACTCCGGCACCAATAAGTCGCCAACGATCAGATATTCTTCTACTCAATGCAACATTTCCTCCCTTGAATATACATACAGGTCGACGAAGTTCCAACTCTATATGCTCTGCATTCACTTTGACAACTTTGCCTAACAATGGGGCTGTTCCAATGTTAAGTCGAAGTAGTTCGCCTAGACGTATTGGTTGAATCTTGACGTCTTCGGTAGTACCTACAGCCGAATCAAACAGACTTGTCTCTAGTTTGAGATCTGTAGATATGTCAGGAAGTGTGCCTGGTTTACCAACAACAGAGCCAATAAAAGAGTCGCTACGAGTCATCGAAGGATCTAGTTTTGTACCTATCGCAACTAGACCTCCTGGCTTTACTGAATCTACTATTCCAGCTGGAGTTCCTAATGAGACGATCTCTGTTTGAAGTGTTTCGTATCGCTTCTTCTTCTCGTTTAATACCCCTGGCTTTATCTCGATCTCGTCGCCAACGTTGAATGTTCCTTGTGTGAGACTACCACCTATGACCCCTCCCTTTATCTTTTTGATACTTGTTCCAGGTTTGTTGACATCAAAGGAACGTAGTACATGCATTATCGGTTCTTTAGTGTCGTCTCTGATAGGTGTCTGTATGGTCTCTTCGATGGCACCGATCAATGCATCTATGTTTAACTGAGACTGTGCTGAGATTGGAATGATCTGCGAATCTACAGCAATCGTATCTTTTGTAAATTTTGTAATATCTTGATAGTTTGACATTGCTTCTTCGTACGTTAGTAGATCAACCTTATTCTGTACAATGACTATCTGTTTTATGCCCAACGTTTGTAGCGCTAAAAGATGCTCTTTGGTTTGTGGTTTTGGAACTCGCTCGTTTGCAGCAACTAGTAGTAATGCACCGTCCATCAATGCCGAACCAGACAACATATTGGCCATCAGACTCTCATGTCCTGGACTATCCACAAAACTTACAACCCTACTTAACTCACTAGTCTTTCCACAGCTAGTACATTTAGGTGTCGTCGAATAGCAAGACGGTTCTTTACACTCTTTACATTTGTAGAATGCGGCATCCGAGTAACCTACTCTGATTGTAATTCCTCGTTTCAACTCTTGACTATGTACACTAGTCCATTCGCCGGTTAGTGTTTGGATTAATGTTGTTTTGCCATGATCTACATGACCGACGGTTCCAATATTTACACATGGTTGATAACCGTATCTCTCTATATACCAGTCAGGAAGTGTGTCTCGCCAATGCATATAGAGTCAAAAGGAAGAACTACTATATGTTAAGTTATTCATTCTTTGTCTCGGTTTTTTTCGATTCGTCAACTGGCAATTCACCATCAAATCTACAATTGATCTGATAAATCTCTTCAGATACCGATTTTCCTCGCATCAGTTTTCGTACACGTTGTCCTGTCTCTGCTTTCTGTAATCCGACTCCCTTTGTCAACAAGACATACTTGCGTGAAGAGCCATGAATATCACTCCGCATAGGGACTCCTGACTTGTCACTACCTCCGGTCAGTTTGAGCTTGCCTGAAAGCCCTACTATTGTAGCATCGGTTTCGTTGCCCAACTCTAGTCCAATCAACGGATTTGCATCACTGTCTTTGAGTTCCTTTGTGATCGATCTACCCTTGATATCAGAGATGGTCAGCTTAAAGTTTGCCAAGTATTTGAGAGACGTATGTAAACAACTAATTAACCTTTGGAACTTTGCAGACGAGTTTTAATAATGTTACATCTTTACAAATATTGTGGGCTCAGAGATTACATGTCCAATATGTGGTGAAACGATGATAGACATTCAAACATGTCACATGCTCTGCCCCAACTGCGGTGGTCATCTAGACTGCTCAGACAAGGGTAACTATTGGTGATCATAGTCCTGGTCGATCTGGAATATAGTCTGTTGCCATGTTTATTGCATTCTCTTTCATGATCTCAATATATGTATCATAGTCAGCTTCAAAGTTGCAATGTGGACACTTTACCTTGGTTATCTCGTCGTCTAGAACTGCAACCCGTTCACATTCGGGACACTTTGCATCCATGATGTATCTTGTATGCTGTGATATTTAACGATTGTATCTTCACTGTAATGTCTCTAGTAATACAAGTTATCATTCACACTGGAGGTGTTTGATGTGGTGCATGACCTGTATATCTAGGCAGATTGAATCAAGATGATATAGTTAGAATTAAAAGATCGTCAACGTTCATTTAGCTCTTAGAGATGGCTATGCAAGATATTACATTACCTAAAGTTGAGACAAGGAAAGAGTTTATGGATTTTTTAACAGATTCTATCAATCCTCCAAAATATGATGACGATTCATCTAAAGTAGGCGAGTCAAGAGAGTTAAAGACGTACATATTGGAATCAGATGGAGGTTTCTTGTCTTTGGAGACAGACGAACTCAAATGTTCTGTTATCGATACACAAGTACAAGATATTAAAATACTCAATGTTGTTGAACAAAAACATGATTCAGGTAATGTAGAATTTTATTTAGAAACCAATGATGATCGATTCTTTTTACTTCATACTAGTGCAAAATCAGAATTTACATCGAGAATTATTGATAATCTAGTACAAGATTTAAAACACACTTTTGATCATACATGGTTTTATTCAAATATGTTGAAGGATTTGGCAAAACAAACCGGAAATCATTTTAAAGGATTTAGTGTAAACTATTCAAATGAATATCTTGGACCAAGTGAGGACCTTGATGATATAGAAGATCTCAATCTTTCAATAAATGGTTCATCCGCAAAAAAACTAGAAGAGATCATTACAAACGATGAGTCATATGCATCAAAGATTGCGTTTAGTAAAATACGAATAGCTAGAGGAGATACTAAATCTATTAATGATTCAGTTTTTGACGATATCACTAACACCGGTTATTTTTCGATAAAAAAAGGAAAATCTGTCCAAGATCATTTGCAATTAGTAGATATAGCTAAAGACAGATACTTTGAAACGCTCTCATGTGTTGAAGATCAACGAATAGGGTTCAAAGAGATTGAGGGAAGGACTCTTTTTGAAGGAAAATCTTTTGATTTTGAGTTTCCTAAACCCATTGAAAATCTTTCCTTATTTTTAAAAAATTTATTCAATTCTGCATATCCATTCAAATTATGGGGTATGAAGACAAAGATTCAGGATGATTATTTCAAAATTATGGCAATTGATCTGCATACAGGCAACCCAATAGATTTTGAAATTTCCAGCGAAATGATGAGAGCTTATCTATTTAAAGGTAATTGCGGTAACACTATTTTGAGATTATTCACAAATTTACAAATGTACTATGATTCAAACATACGCTGTGCCCAATTAGAATAACTTGATTACTAATGAACAAATTTTTTCGGTTTATGTGGAATAACATTTTACAAGGATGTTCTCGTCACATTTTCCCTATAGTCACATAGTACTTTTTCTATAAAATTCTATCCCACCTAAATCGAATAGATCATGCTTGTAAACAAAGTATCTGCGCCTGCATTACGCATGATCTCAACATACACGTTACCATCTCGATCTCATATCCATTCATTATCAAAAAGGTATGAATTTCTAATCATTTATCATAGTTTAAAGTTTGGCGATTGCTCATTTCGAGCCCCTAACTAAATATGACTAAATTTAGACGCAAGTCTTGATGGATTTGATATCTCTTCTTGAGATGAGAAATGATGGGTATGCAATAATGAAATATTTGGAATCTCATAGTTCAGACAAGATCGTTTGTAAATTTTGTCAGTGCGATCAATACCATTACATGAAAAACAGAGATCGGTTACGTTGTAAATTATGCAAAAAAGATTTCAGACCGTTTAACAAATCCAGATTTTCGTCACTCAAAATCTCATATTCAAAATGGCTGGTACTTGTCAAATTGTTTGAACTAGCTGTATCTGCAAGAGTTGCTGCAAAACAAGCAAGATTGTCTTACAATACGACACTCAAATCTTTTGATATTTTCAGGAGCGTGATTCTAATGCAACTAAATGACGAATATCGAACATTAAAGGGCAAAATCGAAGCAGATGAGTCGTATTTTGGGGGTAAACGTAAAGGAAAACGAGGCCGCGGCGCCGGAAATAAGACTATCGTTTTTGGCATATTGCAGAGAGGTGGCAAGGTACGTGTTGACATTGTACCAGACGTCACAGCTAAAACTCTGCTTGAATCAACGATCAAGAAAGTAAAGAAGGGCAGCATGATATACACGGACAAGTGGAAAGGGTATGACACCTTGATCTTTCATGGATATGATCGAGAATCAGTTAATCATCAAAAGATCTTCGCAAAAGGCGATGTTCACATCAATGGAATGGAAGGGTTCTGGGGCTTTGCTAAATTGAACTTGGCAAAGTATCGAGGTGTGAGTTCAAAGAAATTCTTACTGTATCTCAAGGAGATGGAGTGGCGATACAATAACCGAGAATGCGATCTGTTTGATTTATTGGTACAATACATGCTTAGGGGCTCGAAATGAGCAATCGCCAAAGTTTTTAGGAATTCTAAAGTCAGACTTTTTAAGCAGCGCAAAAATCTCATTAGCTGTATACACGTTAATAATTTCTCTATTTTTAATAATCGCAACAGCCCAAGTAATCCTGTATGTTTAATTCCTAGCCTTGACGCCAATATTCTAGCATCCATATCGTCAAGTATGCATTCTACTTTATCGATTGTATTGTCGAGTTTCATATATGTCAACATGACATCTGTCTCACCTTGTCCAATATTCGAGTATTCACTCTGAAATCTAGCGATATCGTCAAGTGTGTTTTTCTCCAAACATTTGAACTTGGCTTCTTTGATCAATCTGTCCACGTTTCTCTGTGTTACTATCTTTCAATTCTTCCCACACAAACATCGGTATTACTAATTCATCACCCAATTTTAAAATGTCATCAAATACATCTGGACGTTTGATGTTATTGAATATCGCAATTAATGGTGACGCATCAAAGATTTTCAAGGCTCTAATCGAAATATTCCTCTAGTTTTCATCTTTTCCATTACTATATGCAAAGGCTGATCAAGTAGGTCTGCAGTCTTGCCAGAAGTGATCTTGCGTCTCTCAAGTAGTCTAAATATGTGCTCTTCGATATCAGGCTTGAGGTTTTGATATGTTACGGAATCTTTGGTCATTTCGGGATACTGTGAATAGAGATATGATAGTAACTCGTCTCTAGACATGTCATTTACAAACTCTTTATATCTCGCAAATACTGCCAGCATTTTTTTAGGTCTGTTTTTGATGATTTCACTAGCATACTCTTCGCCTTTTTTGGTCAGTTGAATATTGTCAGCATCTTCGGATATGAGGTTTATCTGTATGAGATGATTGATCTTGTCTTCAAGAATATTACTGAATGGACCTGTATCAGTAATAGTATATCTGCTCCACTCTAGAAATTCTTTGTACATGCCACCCAACATGTATATTGTATTTTGTACTTTGAATCTATCACGGATTGGCTTGCAAATGGGCTTGTTGTCTGAGTCATTTAGTGGATGTAGATCATACCACTCATTGTCTACATGTAACAACACAACAAGATATTTCTCAAGATCGCTCGCCTCTTCGAGCATTTCACTCTCAATTGCCATTATGGGTGACCGCCATACAGAGAAATAGATTTCATTAGTTTACTTACAAACATCTTTTATTTAAATGCGTGTTGCGGTTCTGTTCAATTAACGGGGGTGGAGATGATGACGTTATCTCAAAGAACGCACAATATGTGACTTAAAACAGCAACAATTTACGATGGATAGTGTGAGACCGTTTCCCTATTTTACAAAATTTTTCGAGAATTTTGTGCAGAAAATGCCAACCCGTCAAGTTTACCGAATCTCACAGAACCTTTTTATTTAATTGTCTTTGTAATCTAATAGTAATGAACAAATATACAGATATTATTTATAAAATTAGTTTGAGAGGGATTCATGTTGGATGCGTATGATACCATATTGTGCATAATTGAGGCAGCAGAGGAAAAAGTAGCAGAAGAATCAATGGCAAGCACAAATGAAGAGATTGTTATTGGTAGAACTTCGATTCAAAAAATAGCATATTTTGCACGACAAACATGTAAGAATCTGGTTCTATCTCAATTCACACCACATTTTTATGGACCATATAGTTCAGAGGTTAGCATAGTATTAGAAGATCTAGTAGGGTACTCTTTTGTTGATGAGAAAAAGATACATGGGAGACGTTATGATGCATATACATACAAACTGAGTAAAGATGGAAAAACCATCATAAAGGATGTAAAAGATAAAGATGCTTATGAAAATATTGGGGAATTAGTAAAGAGATGCTATGATGCATGTTATCTAAAATCAAAACCATTATCATATGCAGCAAAACTTCACTACATTTTGAATAGTTCAAAGGAAAAGGCTAGTATTGATGAGCTAAAAATACGAGGAAAGGAATTAAATTGGGAGATAAAAGATGGTGACATAAAACAAGGAATAGACTTGCTTAAAAAGTTAAAGTTGGAAAAAAATGAGCGATTATTTTGCAATCAAGTCAATTAGGGATCCCCTGTATGGATTTATTGGTACTTCTGAAATTGAACGAAAGGTAATTGATTCTGATGCATTTCGTCGTCTACTAAACATTAAACAGTTATCTCATGAATACGTTGCCTACCCATCTGCAACGCATACCAGATTTGAACACTCATTGGGAGTCATGCATCTTGCAGGCAAAGTATGTGACAAGTTAAAACTTGAAAAAGATTACAATATGAAGGAACTAAAAGAATTCAAAGAGATAACAAGACTAGCTGCGTTACTTCATGATATTGGTCACGGTCCATACTCACATCTCTTTGAAACTTTTTTAGAAAATGTAAACGGAAAGAAAATTAGTCACGAATGGATTTCTAGACTATTTATTTCAAAAGATTCGCAACTACAAGAGATTTTAGAAAATAAGGCCGGAAAAATCTTGCAAACTTTAAGTGGTAAAATGGTTAACGAATGGGACGAGAAAAGAAGTAATCTCGCAAATAAAATCATTTCAGGTAGTCTAGATGTAGATAGAATGGATTACTTGCAAAGAGACTCTTATCATCTTGGTGTAACATATGGAATATTTGATTTAGCTCGAATACTTCATACAATCACATACACAAAAGGATATGAAGAGTACGACATATGTATTCAAGATAAAGGAAAGGACGCTATAGAAAACTATAGATTGGGAAGGTATTTTATGCACGCTCAAGTGTATCAACACCATGCAAGATTAAGTGCAGATCAAATGTTCTTACGTGCTTTAGATATTGCAAAAGAAGATGATGGTTTACCTGTTAAAAAACTTGTAGTCGATACTACGTCATTTGATAAAAATGACGAGTTTCTTGAATATTATAGATCACTAAATGATGAAACAATTTATAATGAAATTATAACTAGAAAACCATATAGTACATCTGTAAATATTTTAAAGGACATCCAAAAAAGAAATCTTCTGAAACGTGCTATCGACATAATTCCAGATAGAGACATTAAAAATAATTCTAATCGAAGGCATGTAATGAAAATGGGATATCCGAATCTAAGAGAATTAGATAATGAAATTAAAGAGGAATTAGAATTAGAATATTCACAAATTATAAGCTGTTTATCTAAAATCACTTCCGAAGCTGAAATTAAAGCAGAAACAAAAAGTGATAGAATTTTGGTTCTAGTAAACGATGTACCACAAGAATTAGATGAACTTTCATTAATAAACACTAAACCTGAAATGAAGAGATTTTTTGTTTTCACAAATAAATATAAAAGAAAGGATGTGTGTAACTACGTCAAAGACAAGTTCAAAATAGATAATATAGATTGCAAATTTTAGTCTAGTTATAATACTCAATTTAATCTACTATGAACCAACAATAACGGTGGCCATGATTGCAACTGATGATTAATTTACAAGTATACTCAGTTAACACAAATGTAGTCTTAAAACTATAGTCACGAACATAATTATTTTCCGGTTCGTTGTTAAGCAATCGTGTTGCCTTTTGTTAATCGTGTAGCTCAAATCACAACGATTATCATAAAATACGAAAAAAGTCAGATAAATTTTGATTTGTTGTAAAGATATCCGCACCAATACACAAAACAATCAAAATTTTATGGTCGTCTGCATGATTTATTCTTGCACGACACAATGATTTTTGTAATTTCAAGCTATATTTTTGGCGTAATTATCTTTCTCTTAAGACAACCCATGACATTTGCGTTGCATTTCATGATTTTCATAGTTTCATCTGCATGTTTCTCTAGAGATCGTAGTGTTTTAAAGACTTTGTTGACTGGAGTATATTGTCTAAACTGTTTCCAGAGTGCCTCTGATGCATTGAGTTCAGGAACAGCAGCTGGTAATTGCACTAACTTTATGTTATTTTCTTTTGCAAATCGTCTACTTATTTGACTAGTGTGACATGATGCACCGTCAAGGATGAGTATTATTGGTTCTATCATGGGACGCATCTTTCGTATGATCTTCATAAATGCTATAAAGTCTTTAGAATTTGCTGAATGACGTATTGTATGACATATTTTTCCGTTAGTGCTGATTCCTCCAAATATTGTTATTCTCTCAGCTTTTCCTGCTACTGCTAGCATGCGTATCTTTTCACCTATCCTTGACCAACTTTTTACACGACGTTTTGTGTGGGTGTTGATGTGCATCTCATCTACTGCCATCACTAGAAATCCCATGTTGTTTAGACGTGAAATCCAAGATATGTTGGCTCTTTGGAATTTTTTTATCATTTCATCACTGGCTCGATTAGTGAAATGTACTTGGACATAGCTCTTTGCAGAGCGTCTTAGCTCTCTCATTCTGCGTCGTATTGTGCTGGGATGATATCGTACTTTTGTTATATTGAAAACCAACTCTAAAATTCTTTGTACTGTTGTGGTGCTGTCGAGTCCCAGTATGTACTCAAACATTCGGTTAGATACTTTTGGTTTCCTTCCTCGACCTGACTTGTCTTTGAGTCCCTCAATTCCTTCTTTCTGATACCGTGTAATCCAATTAAATACGGTGCGAGGTGTAATTCCTGCCATCTCTGCAGCTTTTACTTGTGTGTAACTAAAATTTAGTACCATTAGTACAACAATAATTCTTTTTTGTACGTTATGGTTTGGCATGTTTTTGATGTAGTTAACCATATCCTCACATACTTGATTCATTACATATCATAAAAGATAGTAACAAATAAACATGTATAGTCAACTAAACATGATCAATTAGTTAATTATTATTGTTCAATACCAACATTAACAAAAATTTAAATTTTTTGTGCGCCATTGGACATTTTAAATTTTGGTCACTAATCATCTTTGTTTATTTCCAACCATGAACTAATAATCAGTGATTTTTTGTTGTTATTGCCTCGTATGTTTTATGATCAATGTGATTTCAACGAGGATGTTGAAAGAAATCACATCATTTGGCAAAAACGAACCGGAAAATAATTATGTTCGTGACTATAGTAGACAAAAATAGAAAGATCTATAAAATATGCCTAAAATTAATAAACATTAAAAAATAAAATTGAAAAACATAAAATTATAATGTCATGTATGGTGCTTTTACAGTTTTCTCTCTCTCTCGTTTAAGTCGATAATGTCCAGCAATATAGATTTAGAAAGAAACTTGAAAAATTTGTTGATAAATTTATGAAAATATTGTCATCACCAACTTCCATCTGGAGGAAGAGAGACACATTTGCGTTGACTGATTAGATACAAAAATCATAGTGCTGAAATTATATGCAACTTTTTTTATACACTACATTTCAAAAAAGTTCTTAATAATCTCTAGTATGTTGAGGTTTTGTTGTTGAAATAATTTACTCAAGTTAAACTGCATTTAATACGAGTATGCATAAACTCACTGAGAGCATAAATTTGATCCATCTACAATCTGTGAACTATACTAACAATGATTAATGAGTGTGTTCCATCTCTAACAACGCGGAGTTAGTTTAGTCTGGTATGACGTCAGCTTCCCAAGCTGAAGGCCGCGGGTTCGAATCCCGCACTCCGCATTACAACTCACGTATAGCTTGTTCAACAAAGATATCGATTACAATTTGTAAAGTACGTGATTGGCACTCCGCATTACAACTCACGTATAGCTTGTTCAACGGCTCCACGGTCAGCTGCTCTTGGTGCATATTTGATATAAGACTTCAAGTCCTGAATGGCGACATCCTTTCTACCCAACTTTTCTTGTAAATATGCACGATTTTTGTAAATTTTAGCAGAACGACTAGGATCAATCTCTATGGCTTTGGTGTAATTTGTTATCGCTTTATCGAATTTATTAGTCTTTAGATAAAAGTTGCCAAGTCCATTATATGCAAGATATGCTTTGGGATTTATTGAAATACATCTCTGATACATCTCTATACACTGCTCCAAGTTTTGCCTACTCATCAGAGAGCCTATCATCTGAAATGCGTTTGCATTATCTGGATCGAGTTTTGTAGCTCTAGTTAATGACTCTAATGCAGCTGTATGATCGTTTAGTAAGATATGTCTTTCAGCAATATAGCATAGTCGATTTGATGTATCGCTAGTATCGTTTAGTGATACAGATGACAAGATATCTTGTGGCGCTACAAGTATCATGATATTTCCTTCCTGAGACCACTCGTGTTCAAATACGTCTTGAGGTATTACACCCTCTTGTTGTTCGCCCTCATCTGTTCCTTTTTGTATGTAGTGTAGTATTGTATTATCTTCTTTGTTGTATCCAGTAATGACTGATGCATGTTGAGTTATCTCTGGAATGCCTGCGAGTATTACGATGGGTGGTATACCTGCTGCAATTACACCCTCAAGTTCGGATATACTGGATCGAACCATCTTACACACAAGACCACTCTGCTCTGCTAACTCTACTCCCTCAATTAAGACACTTCCTTTAAATCCTTGATATTTTTTTGCGACACGCATAGATTGTTCTAGTGAGAGCTGGACATTCCAATATCTCGCAACTACATTGATTGGTAGTGGAAGACAGATGCTCTCTTGATCGACTAGTGGTAGTAACAACTCGTGAGACACTAGTTTGTAGACAGTATCTTTGTTATTAAAATCATAGTCTACAGAACCGCATTATGATATCTTGACCGTCATTGCTCATCTCTGGATGAAACTGTGTTCCAAAGATCAATAGTTCTCTATGTCTTATTATCTCATATCTACATGTGTCAGAGCAAGCAAGCGGAGTTAATTCATCTGGTAATGTCGATATCTCGTAACTATGACTCTCAAATACGTCTAGTGTTCCCCTCGAGATGGGATTTGTCTGTGTTGTGTGTACTGTGTTGTCACCTTTATGTGGTGTTGTACGACGTATGGTGCCACCAAGTGCTAGCGCAAGGATCTCTGCTCCATAACATATTCCCAACAACTTTGATCTAGAATGTATAGCGTTTGTGATTATCTGTGAGTTTATTCTGTTTGTTAAATGATTATTTACTCGTCGTCCCGAGAGGATAAACGCATCATATTCTTTGATCTTGTCCGGTACAACTCTATCGGGATATGTCACTTCAAACGATATGTCGCTGTCGTTTAAAAGATCTAAAAGTTTTGGAGTGTACACCGAACCGTTATCCACTACAAGCAACTAACTGCCTACCTCTATTGAGATGTAGTGCATCTCGGCAATATCATCCTTGATGAGTATTGTTCCAATGTTTATGTAGTTTTCTTCTTCCCACATGAAGACACGCTCACTACGTGGCTTTACAAAGTTGCCGATAAACTCATCTATGAATTCAGAGACAGACTCTCGTTCATCATCGGTAAAGAAGATTATGTTTCCTTCATTAAACGCGAGCGGCACTTGTATTGTGGTGGGCTCTGCTACTGATACCCCATTCTCAATAAATGCATCACGTACAATTCTTATACGATCTTCTTTGAGTAGCTCGACAAAACTTGCATCTGCAACAGTACTCGCAGATGGCACGCCCGATACCTTTCGCAGATACGCAGTAAATGCCTCCTCTTGTGTGTCGCCCAAGCCTACAAAGTACTCTCCATTGAATGCAGCACCTACTGCTGCAATAGTTCCCAACTGTGCCACAACACCTCCTGCACCTGCTGTATATACAGGAATAAAGTAAATGTCATGATCCCCTACTCTATACAGTATGTTGTCTCCAATTCGTGGGTTTCGTAGTAGCGTCTTGAGTTGTGCAAACTCTGGATCTCGATCTAGGGCCTCTCGTACTGCAGTGGGACCTATGAGTTTTGTAGTGGAGTTTAGTGGAACTTCATAGAACTGTAGTGTGCCTAGATTTGTGAGATCATTCTCTACCACCATATATCCTGCAAGGTTTCTTCCCTGTGAGCCCTTTAGTTCAAGTGACAAGAGTCCCAAGAACTCTGTCTGTTCAAATCCTGGAGGTTTGGCCTCTACATAGTATGTATCGAGACCTCGTGGAACTTCATAAAATTGATTTGCTTGAATAAACGTCTCAACGTCTGTTACATGATAAATGTTATACATCTCTGTCTTCCAATTAAAGAGCTCAACTGGATATCGTATCTGCTCTTCTAGCCAAGGTGGCATATCTCGGAATCTCTCTGCATACTGTTCCGCAAACATGTTACTGAAAAAGTCATCGCCTGTCTTTAAGAGCTGAATCTCTCCATCGTATGAATCGATTAATGCATATCCGACTAGACGTAGGTATGGATTTCCTATAGACCACGGAACATCGCGCGTCTCGAATCCTATTATTAATGGAGCCAACCAGTACGAGTTTGTACCATCGGTTACAGGGAGAAAGTCCACCTCTTTACCAAAGAGATTGTACAAAAAGTATGGATACAGCGTCTCCATCCTATCATGTACGTCCTTGTATCTCATTATGTGAATAGAATCTGCAGGAAATGACAACAGAAAGTTTGGCTCAAAGATCCAACTTAGTGGTGGTATTACGTCTAGACCGCCAGTACCAGAGTACTCGGCTCCACCAAGCTCAGCACTAACAGTACGAGATGTAGGGTATGCAGACCAAGTCGTCTCAAAGAGACCACCTTCACCATAGTATATCTCACGTTGTTGGAAGAATTGAGTACTGTCTACTATCTGACCATCGGTTGCTTCTAACGTCAGGAATCCCTCTGGAACATGTGTATACACAAGATGCTCATTGTACCATCTATCATCTACACTAACTGATGTTGGAAGAATGGGTTTCATAGATGCAGTCCAGTATAATGTATTGTTAAAACGCAGGATATCATTATCCTCAAAATCAACATATGGAATAAGACCGATCTCTGGTTTTAGCTTTGCAAATGCAGCATCCCAATCCCAAACTCGAATAACGTCTAATATGTCATTATTCTGAGCTACATAGTTTCTGATGTTGTTTGGAGACACAGCTGCTAATCTAACATCGTGTGTATTCTCTATGACATCTCCGAGCTCGCCTAGGTATCTATTTACACCTATCTGTTGTGCGGTGTATGGTCCCAGATACTCGATCTTTTTTGCGTCAGCGATACTATTGTTTACTCCAGCAATCCCGACAGCGATAACACCAATTGCTAAAATTGTCAAGAAACGTACCCATACATCACGTTTGAACATGTGAGTCAAGACCCTCGCTCGTAATCTGTCGATAGCCGAGAATGCAATTAGAGCAGCTCCTATCGCAAGAACGCCTCCTATGATGTATCGACTGTTGTAATCGATCTCGTCTGTAAAGAATAGATTAAAACCAATCCACAAGACCCCGATCCCGATCATTCCCTCAACTGTAGATACATAGTTGAGATATCTGGGCTTGCCTTCACTAGAGTCTTGGATAAACGATGTAATTACGTTGATTATCCGATGTACGCCTATGTACAAAACCAATCGAAGACCTATAGCTGCAATGATCGGCGGGATCAGAATTACTAGAGCTGGAATCATCGGCACAACGTTTTGAACAGCATATGAGGGATCGATATCTGGCGTTACAAAGGGTAGCGTAAACAAGACTGGAAGATTCTCCACTCCAAGTGTATTACCATCAAAGAATGACATTGCAGCAAAACCGAACATAATGTTTGCAAAGAATGCACCAAAGAGTAGAATCTTTGTAAACTGCCAGATCACAAACTGAACTCTAGAGAGCTTGTAGTCTTGAAATCTTGCAATGCTTGCAGATATTGGCTGTTGAGAGCCTCCTCGCGCAAAGAGTCCAATAGCTGTGTTTATGATGTACCAAAATATCGAAGAACGCCCCATGATATTCACTCTCACTAGCGATATTGCGGCGAGTATGATGGTTGACAGTAGTGTATAGTATAGTGGCTTACTAAACTGATCTCCAAACTCGCTAAAGTTCATCAACAGTACTACCGCTTGAGAACCTACAACTCCAAAGATTATCGCACCGATAGCTGCGATCACTCCCAAGCGAATATACCGCCCGGTGTTTGGAGGTGGAGATTGCGTGTCTGAAGTGGCGCTATACAAAATCACAGTTTGTCCACTAATGGTAAATTAATGTCTTACCCGATCTAAATTCGAGTGATCCCTTAGATATTGTGGTCAAGATGTGATGTACAAAGCGTACTGGGCGTAAATGGAACGATCCCCTCGATATTCATCGAGAATGCAGGAAATGTGTGATATCCAATACATCCAATACATGTACACAGTATGTACACAGTACCTATGATATCGTCGCAAGTTGTTTACAGATCAGATACACTGCAAGAGATGTGGGTAGTGTTGTCTCATCGTTTAGCATAGGGCGAAGTCTCTTATTAAAGAGAGTTATGGGTATGGGGCAGTTTACTGTCACCTTGACGGGATCATCTGGTAGAAACATAGCATCAACTCTAGCATCAAATCTGTCTAGGTCATCACAGTATACCTTTGCTAGACCGCTCTTACTGTTCAGCGAGCCTGGCATTCTAAATATACGATGGATATCTGTTGTTACGTTGGGATCGATCTTTACTCCGATCGTGTCTGACATCTCGTTTAATTTGTATTGAAACGATTGATATCCGCCCTTGATCAGACTCGTTATGACTTTACTACGTTTGGCAACTGATCCATACATGTATCTAGCAAATCTACCTCGCCATCCCGAGTCATCCATATCTGGAAAATTGACCTTATCTGTCCTACCTCTCGCCATCCCAAAGGTCTCTGGAATTACAGCTTTGAGCATTATATAGTCAACCAACTCTGATCGCTCCTTTGACTCAAGCTCGTGAAATCGTACATCATACACATAGACATGAAATCCATCATTACCAGAAAAGTAGACATCGATCTGTGTATGTTCTATGCCAAAGTCGTCAGTCAATATATCAACCAATCTCTTTGTCTCTTTTTTTGCACCGTCGATACATTTGGTACACATGATTGACTTTTTAGTGAGTTTGGTAGAGTTGCAGTTGGTACAGCAATCTCCTCTCGATATCTGTTTACAGTCTGCACATATCGATACGGTGTGATCTATACGGCAAGGTAGTTTGAGATCTTTGGCATCTATATCAAAGATAAGATCTGCTGCATTCCATCCTTTCTCCTTTATTCCCAAGTTAGGGAATGCATAGTATGCATTTGAACAGTATACGTCTGACGGAACGTCTTGTACAAGAAGAACGCGCAACTCTTTATCATTCTTTAGTGATACGTGTCTGATCATTCCAGAGTCGAATCGCTGATAACCGAACTCGCGTTCATCCATACGATCAGGAATTCTAGATGTATCAAAGCGTTCGTAATAGAATCTTTTAAACACACCTTCTAAAAATGCAATATCTTTATCATTCATCTTCGTGTCGCCCCAAACTGAACAGGATTGTATATGTTGTCACACTCTGGTACTCTAAAACAGAGATCTTGAGTATTCAACTTTTCACATGATGGGCAGCTGTACTTTGTACCACTTGCTCCAGAAAGATTATTCAGTTGATATAATGTAATCTTTTCATTATAATCTGGTGCATTTTTGAAGAGTGGTGCAATCTCTTCTACGGATTTGCCTCTGGACAACAGAAACGTCGCTAACATGAATCGTCCCGAGTGTGGTAGATTCTCTCCATCTTCGAGTACTTTTATTGCATGTTTAATACATGGTGGATACTCGCCACTGTATACGACCTCGGTCTCAAATTCTTTTGCAAGTTCAATCAATTCTGCAACGATTGATTCAAGACCTTGAATCATCTTTGGCTTTGGTGCTTTGATAATATTGTCTTTAATGTATAGTCGCAGCTCATCTCGTATCAGTCTAATCGTCTGATGTGCATTCAGAAATACATATCCATTCTCTACATATCTGTTAACCAACTTCCATTCGCGCTCGTGAAACTTTATCGAGTATCGTACATAATCTTGGATCGGAATTGTAAAATAATCTTCCTTGTTCTCAATCTGTACCGAGAACAGCTCCATGATTATTCGTTTTGCTAATATTATTCTTGGTTTGTCATTGATGTTCTTTAAATCTCTCTCAAGAAACTCTTCTGCACGTCGAGATTCTGCAAGTACAAATCGATTCACAAGTGTTGATCTTCCAGCCAACTTTAACAGTACTACTGCTAAGAGAAAGGAAAAGATCTCACGAGGAAGTATATGATCCTTTGATGCTTCACCGGTTAGATCAGATCTATATATCTTGCCTTTGGCAGATACTTTGATCCGTTCTAACGCACTCTCTCGTATGTCTTCGAGATCTGGATCTGTACCCAACTGCTCCAATGTGAATCCCTGATCTCTAAGATACTCTCCGGCAACTTTTACAAATGGATACTTTGCGAGTTCATCAGGCCCTAGTTGAAGCATACCTGATACACAGGTTATTTACTTAAAAATCTGATTTTATGCCAAATTCGCTTGGATCGATATTTAGCAGTATAATGTTTGGTTATCGGAAAAATTTATCAAAATACGGACGTACATTAACCAACAATAAACCATCTATGACCCAATCTAAAATGTACATTTACTATAATCCATAAATCAATTGTAGTTTAAATTAACGTACTAGATGATACAAACTATGCAGATAGGCTGTCACGTATCGATCTCTGGGTCTATAGATATGGCAGTAGACAATGCTGTAGAACATGAATGTACGGCATTTCAGATATTTACTAGAAATCCCCGAGGATGGCATGCAAGAGATCTCTCAAATAAAGATATTGACAACTTTAAGACAAAACTACAAGCAAGTGGAATAGATCGCTTTGCGACATGTGCACATATGCCATATCTTCCAAATCTTGCAACACCCAAAGATGATGGTTTTGCAAAGTCAGTAAATGTACTGATAAACGAGACAGAGCGATGTGCCCGGCTTGGAATACCATATCTGGTGACACATCTAGGAAGCCATCTTGGAAGTGGTGATGCTGCAGGTATAGAGCGACTAATTGACGGACTGTCACAAGCTGGTCAGATCAATAATGATGTGATGATACTATTAGAGAATACAGCTGGTCAAAAGAACTCTGTTGGTTCTGACTTTGAACAGCTAGGTACAATATTCAAACAACTAGAACCAAAGAAAAAGTTTGGAGTATGTCTAGATACGTGCCATGCATTTGTTGCAGGATATGATCTACGTACTCGTAGCAATGTGTCTAAGGTGTTCAAGGAATTCGACAAATATGTTGGATTGAAAAATCTAAAGATATTACACCTCAACGACGCTAAAGGAGAACTCGGTTGTAATTTAGATAGACATTATCATCTGGGTTTAGGTAAGATAGGACGTGATGGAATTGCAGCAGTCGTCAAATTCACGAACAAACTAGAGATTCCAATAATACTCGAGACTCCAATAGATGATACACGAGATGACTTTGGCAACATTAGGTTTGCAAAGGAGCTTGCGTAGAACTGATATTTTGATGGATCATGGATTATGAAGATGTTATGAAACTTGCATTGGAACGTGGATTCTATTTTCCAAGCTGTGAGATATATGGTGACGCACAAGCTGGATTCTGGGAATATGGTCCATCTGGAACTAAATTCAAGAACAAGTTTCTAGATCTGTGGCGAAGAGAGTTGATCAGAAGGGACGAGATGTTAGAGATAGATGGTTCACAGATAATGTCCAAACAAGTCTTTGAGGCATCTGGACACTTGAGTAACTTTGCCGATCCTATAACACATTGTAAAAGTTGTGGTTCAACATTTCGTGCAGACAAACTCATTGCAGATACTGCAAATGTAATGATTCCAGAGAGCGCAGAGTTGAGCGAATTTGATGTTGCTATTACACAGAACAATATACAGTGTACTAGCTGCAAGGGTGATCTTGGACCTACTACAAACTTTAACATGATGTTTCGAGTAGGAATAGGGCCAGAAAATCATGACGCATATCTGCGTCCAGAGACATGTCAATCGATCTTTGTCGACTTTGCACGACTCTACAAAACGATGCGAGGAAGACTACCTCTAGGTATAGCACAAGTAGGCAAGAGTTTTAGAAACGAGATAGCTCCACGACAGAGTCTGTTACGATTACGCGAGTTTTATCAAGCAGAGATTGAGGTATTTTGTAATCCAACAAGATTAGATGATGTGGAACAGTTTGATGATATCTCTGATACCAACCTAGTAATTCAGATAGGTGATGACACCACAACAGTAACATGTAATACTGCAGTCGAGTCTGGCATACTTCCAAACAAATTTGTTGCATATTATTTAGCACTACTTGTAGAGTTTTATGAAAAGACTGGTATCGATATGAGTCGTTATAGATTTAGAAGATTAGGTGAGAAAGAGAAGGCATTTTATGCCGAGATTGCATTTGACTTTGAAGTCGAGACTAGTATCGGATGGTTAGAACTAGTTGCATGTAACTATAGATCAGATCACGACCTAGCTGGTCACGCAGCAAAGAGTAAAGAAAAGTTAGAGGTCATGGACGGTGACACAAAGATTCTACCACATGTATTTGAGATATCTATGGGCATAGATCGAAGTCTGTATACGATCCTTGAGCATAGTTTGAGAGACGATACAGAGAATGAACGACGTGTACTGTCACTAAAACCTTACCTATCACCAATACACGTAGGTGTACTCTCGTTGGTAAAGAAGGATGGATTGCGAGAGAAGACAAACGAGATATATTCAGAGATAAAACGACTATGTGATGCATTCTTGGATCACTCTGGAGCTATAGGACGTAGATATAGACGCCTGGATGAGGTAGGCGCACCATTTGCAATAACCATAGACCACCAAACCTTGACAGATGATACAGTTACTATACGATTACGTGATACGATGGAGCAACAAAGAATACCTATTGCAGATCTAAAATCAGAGATTACTAGTGCAATATCATATCCATAAATTTAGATATTGATTATTTGTAACCAGTTTGATATGGATCAATGTGATATTGACCATAAAGAGTATTCATCATATATACCAAAGTGCAAAAGTATTTTCCAAGTAAATCGTAGAATAGCATGTATGTACTTGTGAATACATCTTACGGAAATCAAAAGTACATCATTTGAGCGATTTTGTCTATAGAAATAACATATGCGCTGTCGTCATTACAAGATGAGCACATCCATAAAAAGTACATGTGCGTTATTTTGTTGTCGTCTTGGAAAATACTTTCGCACTTTGGTATAATTGAGAGATCTTACGATCTTTATGCCTCAAATCACAGCTCCCCAGGATTACACAGAACCGTTTTTCGGTTTACGTGGGATGACATGTAGCAAGACTTTTTCTGATTTTCTCTTATAGAATACTGTAGTAATTTTTCTGTACCCGTTCTATCCCAAGTAGACCAAAAAAGATACATCAAATAATATGTATGATGTTATATTCGATATTGTAATATGGACAAAATCCTCTACATGATTGACGTTCTTCAACGATCAGAGTTTGGAGATCTAGCAAAGCTAACTCGTATAAAAAACAGAATAAATGACGGGTACATTCTACAGGATGATGTTGATTATGTTGAACAGTTGCACAATGATCTTGAGATCTCTAGAGGTGGAGCAATAAAGAGATCTAGCAAAGCATGGTATCTACTACCTTTATGTTTGTGGATACTAGGTGGCATAATATCATATGCCTGTCTACGAAAGCGTGATCCAGGACGTGCAAGAAATACACTAATTCTAGGATCAGCATTCTTTGGAATATTTCTAGTTCTTGTATTTGTCGGATCTACGATACCTGATGATCCTATACTTGACGAGTCTATAACTGATCCCATAATATCATCTGTAAATACTGAAAGCATTGACTCCTCAAACTCTATACATTCTGATCAAGATACACTAGAATCAGTAATTCAAAATGTACAAGAACCTCAAATTCATAAAATATCATACGCTCCTATACCAGAATATGTGGATTCAGAGATATTACTATCTGCTCTTGCTAATGCAGTACACTCGTGGGAGTCAGAAAATCCTCAAATTGATCTACAAATCGTAGAGTCTGATCCTGATCTAGAAATATCTTGGTCTAGATGGATGAAGGGCTCAACATTAGGTGTCTATAGAGTTTATAATTCTACAATTAATGGGACAGTTGTATCCAACCATGAAATTATGATTAGAATGGGTAACGACGACTGTCATTCCATCTATCAGCCATACAGTGCAGAATCATTAACACATACTATTGCGCACGAGTTGGGACATTATCTTGGATTGAGGCATATAAACAACAGAGATCATCTCATGCATTCAGACGAATTCTTTGGTGTAGATTCAATATTGGTATATGATGAGCAGGGATATGTAATACCCAAAATATCCGAACCAAAAGTGAGAACACTAGTTGCTCAGACTATTACAGAGCAGATCGATTTAATAAATCACGAATTGGATCAGATCGTAGCAGAACGTCTAGATATAAAAACCAAGTTGGTTGATAATGAGTCTGATACGCTGCAAATTGCTCTACAATCCAATAGTAAAAAGTATAACAAACTGGCACAGCAACTAGAAGAATTTGATAAACAGATCAGCTGTCTAGAAAATTGAAGTGAGACTAATACCTATGTCAACCATCCATTTCACTAGGAGAGTTATCACATTATGATTTAAATAATAACAAGAGTCACTCTATACTTACTTGGATGTATTAACAATAAAAGAGATTGATGACTTGATCAAGCTTGGTATAGGCGACTCTCAAAGACTCTCTTATATCAAAGGGATGTTATTGCAGGAACGAGATCTGTATAATTCAGATAAAAAATACCTAGAAAAACTCAATCTAATTAGAGACACAAAACTAGACCCATCAACGTCTACAAATAATATCAATGAACATCAACCATCATCAAATGTACAAACCACAGATAAAGACGAATCTCAATCTACACCTGTAGACGATGTCACGACGCCTAAAGAAAAGGTAATAATCAAATACGTGTACAAGTCTAGCGCTGCATGGTATCTACTACCTTTATGTTTGTGGATACTAGGTGGCATAATATCATATGCCTGTCTACGAAAGCGTGATCCAGGACGTGCAAGAAATACATTAATTCTAGGATCAGTACTATCTATATTGCCTATAATCATACTTGTTGGGTTCGTCACGTATTTTGCGGATGAGTATAGTGTATCAACTACAAATATGTCTCTAGAAGAGATCAAACAAGCATCATTACTTGTTCCATATAATTCACTTATAGATGATAGTGATACCTATGTTGGAGAAGTTGTACGGTATGATGGAAAGATAGTTCAAGCAATGGAACAATTTGATATCTATGTACTACGAATTTCAACGTCGTTTGATGGATTTGCTTCTGATGATGTGATATGGGTAAATTATGAACCTAAAACAGATGAAGAAAGACAATGGTTAGAGAAACTAGAGCAAGATCTTGTTCCATTTACAGGCCCAAATTCAGACAATCTTGTTCGAGTGTGGGGCGAGTCCAAAGGACTAACTGACTATTCTAACATATTTGGTGGTACAGTAACACTCCCAAAGATTGATGGATGGATAATAGAGAGACTTTTACTCGATGAAGATGTACCCTAGTATTTCAAACACTATTGACATTTTATTATATTTTTATCTTAAAATTTGATTCAATACATCGAATACAAATCTATACAACTATGCATGTGCATCACCATGCATTAGATTATTCACTTTACTCTTACCTGCAGGCATCACTCGTATGATATCATCTAATGGAATACTCTTTGCAACTGTTTCATCTTTTTCTAAAAGTTCAAGTCTAATCTTCTTTGCAGCGTCTACTAGATCTAAACCTTGCGGTTCGATAATACTATAGTATATAGATCGTTGCTTGATGGGTTCAACAGGACCACACGTTACTACATACGAGTCATCACTATCCATGATACCTACTGCCAACTTTAAGCTAGTTGATTTGATAAAGTTACGTTGACCTTCTATAGTAAATGATCCCTTTGGTAGAAACTCGCCTGACGGTGCTGACTTTTTTACCTGATCAGGATACACCCAATAGGCACGTACACCATACAATCCTTCACGCCATGCACGACTAAAGCAGACGGTAGCTATTGCCATCTGACTCATGGTGTCATCTGATGGCGTATCAGCATCTTTGAGTATGAAGAACGGTGATCCAAAGATATCTGCGTGAAATACTTTGTCTCTGTTGGTTAGTTGTTTGCGAATTACAGCCGAGTTGGATGCAGCATCACGTCCACCAACTGCAAGTAGTCCATCTGTTGTGTAAAACCATCTATATCTCTCATACCAACTCTTCTTTCGTATATTTGACACAGTGATATCAGGTACATTTTGTTCTTTTGTTAATAGATGTTCTAATTTTGTTTTAGTCTTATTCATCGCAGCTTGAATGGTATTGGTTGCAGCTGCTTGATGTTTAGCCTCATCAAATAATGTAGATGCAATAGAATGTAGTGACGACTCGATGTTGATTCTAATCTTTGTTGTGTCGACTAGAAGAAACTTGATGCCCTTCTCTGTAATAACTCTAGCATTGTGAGTTTTTAGTATATCTATCGATCTAGGGTCTTGGATACTTTGTATACCTTGGGAGATCATATCAAAGAATGACTTGGCCACAACTGTTATTGCAGCTGATCTCTCTTGAACCGTCTGAATAGCTTTTGATTGTTCATCTAGCCTCGTCTGTAGTTCTGTTATTGCGCGGTTTGATGTAGAAGACTGTATCGAGTTTGCTTGAGCAACCAACGACTCTGTAAATACTGTATCTAGTCCTTGAATAAAACTGTCTACAGGTACTCCTTGATCACTTTTGAGCTGCACGGGATATACTTCAGGTCTGTCGCCTGTAATGATAACCGGTTTGTGATTGCCGTGTGTAATGTCGTGTACAAGTTTTTTTATTGTATTGTATAAATGCGTGATCTGTTGTTTGGTGAGTTGATCAGATGGTATCTGTGAATCTATACCGGCCAATGTAAATACTCCTTCAGCATATTTTTTTGGAAGTCCCAATGTTCTCCCAACCCATCTCGCTGCAACCATGTCTGACTTGTACATATCTGTAAAGTTATCCTCAGTTATGTCTAGAATATCTATCTCGGTTTGGAGTGGCGGTGTGTACTGTAAACCAACTGATAGCTTTCTGTGCCGTACGTCTATAGAGTGTTGTAGTGCTAGAATCTTCCCCGTCTCATCATACAGTATGATGTTCCCGTCGCCAAAAAACTCTACAACTAGAACAAACTCCCTTTCAAATCCCTCAAACACTAGATATGCGATTCGTTCTGAGCCGATCTGTCGAATCTCCTTTAAACGCAGTCGTACAATATCACTACGCAGTCGTTTCTGTAATCGATTTGGTTCTATCTGTTCTATCTTTACTGACGTGATCCAGATGCCCATAGTTGAGACCATCAAAAAGAGATCGGGTTTGTCGGTATGATGTAGTTTGAAGAGTAAACTAGATTTGTTTATTCCATAGATGTTACTGACATAGTATCCTTTGGCCTGCTCTGATATGGTATCTACAAGATATCGCAGCTCAATTCCCGCAAGCGTCATGTATTATACATGATATATACTCAATTTTACTCTTCTAGCCACGGTTCTGTTAACATGACGAGGGTTGGCATTTTATGCACAAAATTCTCGAAAAATTTTGTAAAATATGGAAACGGTCTCATATCGGATATCGTAAATTTCTGCTGTTTTGAGTCACATATTGTGCGTTCTTTGAGATAACGTCATAACGATCTCCACCCAGTCAATTGAACAGAACCTATTGAATCCATTTGAATTGAAACAAAAAGAGTACTAGCTCAATGGAAGAACTAACTTTACTGTCAATATATCTACTAAATACACATTATAATTAAAGATTGTGGACTGGGTGGGATTCGAACCCAACACTCTTTGTTGACAGTAAAGTGCTCTTCCTTTAGATCTACCAACCCACAAGATTTGTTATCAGGTCAAGCCGTAACAGATACTTGGAGTTTGGGCAGTCTATGGCGAAGATTGCTGACACAGACTACTCAAATCTACCACTGGTGGCTTTAGTCCAATTACCAAAGATTTTAAACACGGTGTGATGAAGTCACGCTAGAAATTTACTTGGCACGATTCAAAAAGAAGCGATCAAAACCTACTCCTGATCCCAAAAAACCAGACGAACCAAAAGAGGTCGTAAAGGATGCTATAGAGACTAAAGATATGCCTGATATAGCAAAAGAGACGCCAGATATAACAAAAAAACCAGACGATGTTCCAATGCCTCCGTCCATGAGCGATAGAGCAAGAGAGGAGAAAGATCGCAAACTGAACACACTCTTTTGGCTACGTGTCGCTCTAGCTGTGATCGCAGGAACAGCTGCCACGTTCATCTTTGAGGATATTGAGGGTGAGGATAGACGATGGGCATCGATAGCATTTATGATAATAATATTCTTGGGAACGATATTTGTCGCCAAGAGCATGAACATGCAGCTACCGCCATCTGATCGAAAGAAGCTAGTTACACAAGCAATAGGCAGCTATATCTTTCTGTATCTGTTTACTTGGATCATGAGTTATACCATAGTCCACTCTGGAACTATCTCTACCGGAGTCAACTTGTGATACGATGAGATATGATCTGGCGATACACGACTCCTGGAATTCCTGACGAACTCTTTGAACGAGAAGAGCGAGTTCCTATTACAAAAGAAGAGGTACGAGCAGTTCAGATAAGTAAAGCACGACTATGTACCGGATATACTGTATATGACGTTGGATGCGGTAGTGGATCTATTACCGTTGAATCTGCAATCCAAGTAGGTAAGACTGGACGAGTTATTGGGATAGATCATGATGAACGCGCTGTCAAACTCTCTAGAACTAATCTAACAAAGTTTGAGATCACAAATGCCGACATAATACTAGGAGACGCAAAGGATACAGTTGGGCAGTTAGATATGGCAGATGCCATATTTGTTGGAGGAACAGGTGGAGATACTGCTGATATCATTGAACTATACCACACAAGACTAAACCCAAATGGTAGGATGATAATAGGCACTATACTCATAGAGACCTTGTATGCAGTACTTGGTGTACTAGATAGACTAGAATTCGAGTCAGTTGACATAACACAGATTACTGTATCCAAGAGCAGAAAGACCAGCACAGGTACGATGCTACTTGCAAGAAATCCTGTCACTATAATCTCTGCAACAAAGTCTTCCCCCTAACTTTAATTTAAGATGTACGACATGATGTAATATGGCAAGCTTGATTGGGATAGGTGTAGGTCCAGGTGATCCAGAGCTCTTGACGGTAAAGGCAGTACGCGCCATCGAGTCAGCAGATACGATAATGTGTCCAGCATCTGCAGCTGATAGACCAAGCATTGCACTGTCGATAGTATCTGATATGATAAAACCAACACAAGAGGTTGTAAAGTTGATCTTTCCTATGACCAAAGATACAGATATCCTCCGAGATGCATGGAAGAGAAACGCCAAGATAATGGCTGCAAAGGTACTACAAGGAAACAATGTAGTATACCTTACAGTTGGTGATCCATATCTGTATAGTACATGGATCTATATGCACAAAGACCTCGAGACCAACCATCCCGACATGAACATTACTGTGATACCTGGTATCGTATCGATGTTTACATTTGCATCCAAAGTGGGAGTGAGTATTGCAGAGGGTTCAGAAAAGGTTGCAATAATACCGTCATGTTATGATCTGTCTAGTGTTAAAGAGATTGCAAAGAACTCTGAGACATTAGTATTTCTCAAAGATGGCAGATACTTTGATCAGGTTATTGAGGTACTTCGAGAGTCTGGATTTCCATCAGACTCTATATTTGCTATAGGTCAAGATCTTGGAACAGACAAGGAGATCATCAGGCGACTAACACTAGGTGAAGTAAACGATCAAACATTAACTACAAAGTACTTTTCAATATTGGTGGTAAAACGTGTCTAGAGTATACTTTGTTGGGTGTGGACCAGGCGATCCAGATCTGATAACTGTCAAAGCAAAGAGACTCATTCAAAAGGCCGACACACTGGTATACTCGGGTTCATTGATCCCAGATCAAATTATACAGATGGCTAAAAGAGCAGAACTGCATAATGCAGCAGGGCTAGTGAGGGAGGAGATATTCGATATACTGTACAAAAGTGCCAAGAGTTCAAAACTGACTGTACGTTTACACGATGGTGATCCGTCAATCTATGGAGCAATCAAAGAGCAGATAGATGCATTACGCGAAAAGAACATCGAGTCTGTCGTGGTACCTGGTGTCACAGCATTTTTGGCAGCAGCTGCAGCCTTGAACACACAACTAACACTTCCTGGCATAACTCAGACTATAATTTTAACTCGGGCTGAGTCTAGAACCAAGGTTCCAAAACGCGAGAGCATATCTACACTTGCAACTCATGGTGCAACTCTGGTATTCTATCTCAGTATACATCTGATATCCAAACTAGTAAAGGAGGCGATTGCAGGAGGATACAAAGAGACGACACCTGTAGCTGTTGTATATCGTGCAAGCTGGGAAGATCAAAAGATAGTTGTTGGTACACTATGTGATATCACATCAAAGGTAAAACATCAGGGAATTACAAAGACTGCTATAGTTATAATCGGCGATGTTATAGATCCAAAACACTACGAGTATTCTCGGTTATACGACAAAGATTTTAGTCATGGGTATCGCAGATCAAAGAGATAAAAGATTTACTGTTTCATGTATGCCCAGTTTTCCAAGTACATCTTGTAGTCTCTCTGGATCGTCTGACGTAAAGATATCTAGTGAACTTTGAGATGTGTTGTGTGGTATAATATCTGGTATAATATCTGATATGTGCTGCGCAACCATATCTCCAGGATCGATGAACTGTACATCATGTATGGTATCATTTAGTATCGATCTCAAAAACGGCAAGTGTGTACTAGATAGAGTTATTGTGTCTATGTTATCTATGTTATCTAGTGTGTCGTATATTACTCTAGTACAGTATTTGTTATCTGTGAGAAATTTGCCAGACTCGACTAGGTCTATCATACGTGTAGCGTCTATTGGATGTATGTGGAACGAGTCATCTGGTATATTGTATTTTATGTACTGGTTGAGATTGTTACTGTACACTAGCGATCTAGTTCCTAGTAGACCAATATGTCTGGTCTTTGATATATCACACGCATGTGATATGGGTGGTCTGACACCAATGACATCTGGCTCGTCAATGTCTAGTATGATGCTGGGAGTATTTGATGCCATTACGATCATATCTGGAAGAAACTCATTCCGTAGCATCTCTATCGATCCACGAATGATGCGATCGAGCTCTGCAGCACTCTTGTTGCCATATGGAAAGTTGATCGAATCTGCAAAGTAGATGATCTCTGCATTGATCTTGTGCCTAATAGGCTCAATTATGGACAACGAGCCTAGCCCAGAATCAAAGACCGCTACCGTGACCAAGACATCTGTTGCCTTATATAGTCCCTTATAGTTTGTTAACTAAATTTAGACTAAGGTTGATCTAAATATACCACGTCTTTTAAGACTAAATTTGTAGACTAGATGTTGTGACAAGCTTCAACAAGAGCTGGGCTCAGCAAGAGTCCCAGAGTGTAACTGGCAAACTCAAGGACGCAGTAAAGCCACAAGGTGCTCTAAAGCCACGAATACAGACAGCAGTGAATAAACTTCAAGTCCAAATCAGCAAGATGGATGCGATGTTGAACAAACTGAACGAACGAGACGCCGCGCTATTCAAGCGTGTCGTGGCCGCGATGCAACAACATGATACTAACACTAGTAGAGTTTTGTCCAACGAATTGGCAGAGATTCGCAAGGTTGCAAAGATGCTTAGTAACGCAAGAGTATCGTTAGAACAAGTGCAGTTAAGACTCACAACCATTCATGATCTAGGCGATGCTATGATAGCGATTGGACCAGCAATGTCCACAATGAAGGGGCTCAAATCCTCTCTAGGTAGATTCATGCCAGAGGCTGACTCTGAACTGAACTCTATGACTCAGACACTAAACGGTCTAATGGTGGACTCGCTTGCAGGTGACTCTTTCAGTATGGAGTCTGATATTTCAAATGAGGAGACCGAGAGAATTCTGCGCGAAGCATCAGCTGTAGCTGAACAACAGATTGGGGATAAATTCCCATCTGTACCATCCTCAACCGGACTTGCGTCTCAGAGCTCGACATCACTCGAGTAGAGACAAGTCTATTCTTTTTTCTCTTTTGGATTTTTGTATGGATACCAATTCTATTTGACAAATCTTAATGTCCGATATTAGATGTACCAACGAAAATAAGTTTTGACATAAATAGCATATCAAATCTCTATAGATCAAAATGTAGGATTCAAACCCTTTTTTACTCTATGAAAATAGCGTTTTTAATCAACCAACATAGAGATTGATAGCATTGATGTATTGTTTGTGTCAGAATTTTTTGGCGATATAGATGCTTTTTATAGATCTTTCTATTTTAAAATTAAAAGATAAAAACAAAAACTAATGTTTAATCTTCCTGTAGAGTTTTAAGAGTTGTTTAGTTCTCGACTGACCTATTGTACTGTACAGTAAACTTTGATAAAACATTCGAAATCTATTTCTATTGGAATATGTTTTCCACATTGATTTTTTATACCAAAATCGTTCATAAAAACTCAATTCTTTTAGAATATTCGAATTTATATTTTTTGTTTCTTGACAGATATCACTAGTGACTTGTAAAGAATCTTGATGTTTTCTAACTTTAGCCAAACTTTGATCTATAAAATGAATTTTATATTCATATATGATACATAATCTACACAATATCTCCTCTTCTCCAATTTTTAGTGATTCATCAAACATCACATAGTCAAATGCTGACTTGTGTATTAGAGTAGTGATAATACTATAGTTGAAATTCGTTAGCATTATGACATTTATTGATTTTTGATCTAGATAGTTATAATCTTTGCACACGTTACGTTTTAATATATTTTCTCTTGAATCTACTAAATCATAATTAGTGTATAATATTAACTTTGGATCATTTTTCTCTAATGCAGTTTTAATCAAAACTTCAACGCAGTTTGATTTCAATACATCATCCGAATCTACAAACTTGATCCATTCGGCACTTGCTACTCTTATCCCAGTATTACGTGCGGCCGAGACTCCTTTATGTTCTTGATGTATTATAATTATTTTTTTTGGGGGGAGGGGGAGAGGAGTCGTAACACGTTCATATTCATCTAATATACTGGCTGTGTTATCTGTAGAGCCATCATCTATTACTATTATCTCTATATTCTTGTATGTTTGGTTTATGATACTATCTAAACATTCCTTAATGTGCGTCTCTCTATTATACGCTGGTATGATGACTGATATCAGTGGATTTGTATTCATAATGTCCTTAGATTTGATTTTCATATATAAAATTAGCTGGTTGCCCTATGAATAGGAATATGTGGGATCCAAAAATAATTTGCTCCTTATTTGATGTGATATGTCGCAGAAAATAAATTTTGACATAAACAATACATCCCTGCTATCAACCACTATGTTGATTGATTAAAAACACTATCTTTAAAGGTAAAAAAAGGGTTTGAGCCTTACATTTTGATTCATAGAGATTTGATATGCTATTTATAGTGCCCGAAATAAATAATTTTAGGTTGTTATTTATCCATAGGCCATATGCAAATTATGATTTGTTTATACAATATTCAATAAGAATTACATTTAATCGATTTTTACCTCTAGAAATTACACCTTTTACTAAATTTCAAAATGTGTATAAAATATAAGAAATTTGAGTTAGTCTTATGGAAAAATAACTACCTAAAGTTAGTTTTTCCGAGTACTATATGTCAAAACTTATTTTCGTTGGTATATAGTCACGAACGGAATTGTTTTCTTGTTTACTTTTGCGTATGTGAGATCAGAGACGGAATTTACCTCTAGCGGAACAGATAACGCCAAATTATGATACTATGCACTCGGAAAATTATTATGTTCACGACTATATAACAATAATGTGTCAGATATTCCAGATACAAATAGACACCACTCTTACCAAAAGTCATCGATCTAACAACATGTAATTGGATTACTTTGATCAGTATTGATATTGATCTTTATATCTGATTTAATCTCATCAAACTGAGATTTATCCAAAACAATTAGAGGAATATTGGCCAATGCACAACCAGTTACAACAGTAATATCTGCCTTTGCACACAACATTGCACATGGCCCGACATTGTTTTGTTTTATAGAGTATATGGTATATGCTCCTACGCTGCTACCAACACCACTAGGAAAGACCAAAACCACATCTTTAAGAGATCTGTTGTACAATGGATGATCACTGTCTGTAATTACACCAGTATCTTTGTTTACCGTGCCAAGGAAATTTATCGCTGCCGATGATCGTAATACTGTACCCCTTGCCTGACCTCTTACTAGGACCTTCATTGTGTCTCGTCCTGAATTATATCTGAGAGGGGCTTTAGATTGACACCAACACCATTAGAGTTTTTGAGATAGAATGCTCCTTTGATACTGTTTGTAGTTACAGAATCGACTGTATCTTTGTTGATCAATGGAGTGAGACATGTACAACAATCAGCAAGTATCTCACATCCTGCTCGCTCTAATGTATCTACACACCCAATCTCCGTTGCCTGCTCTTTTACCACTCTGGGGCAGAATATCATACATCGTCTTTTAAAGAAGCGCCCCTTGAGGCGTGTAGCGACGTCAACCATCTCTTCCAATCCAAGTTGTGGACTACCTAGTGTAATCAGATCGCCATGCTCGGCTGTGTTTAACTCGTCATGTATCTCTTGTAGTTCTTTTTTATCAAAATCAATCTTTTCTGTATCTGGTTGATCACCAAAGAGAAATTTAGCACAAGTGCCAGATGTTCCCATCCCGCCACACATCGCTTTACATTGTCTATGATCCATCTCTTTTAGTCCTGATATTCCAACTGACGTATCACCAACTTTTCCTGCAAAATATCCAAGCATTCCATATGTTAACTCGTCAGGTTGATCGACACTCATTCTAATTGTAATGTTTGGTTTGACATCTGCGCGTAATGACGAGTATGGACTCTTTCCTGTCAATGCACTAGCCAATGCACTAAATGCACTCTCTTTATTGGTCTTTAGATCATCATACGAGTTTGCATGTATTGCAGCATTACTCTCAGCAAATGCTACCTGAGTCCCAGAACTAGGAATATCATATATCTCATATGGAATACATGAAAAGGATAAATCTACACCCATTCTCTTATACGACTCTCGTATAGAGAGCTGTTTTGTAATAAAATTTTCATCGAGATTATATTTTTGCACAGAGTCTTGATCAAAACCCATTGGATTTAGTGTAGTCTGTATCTTTACACGCGCATCTCTGCTCAATTCATCTAGAAACTCTTGACCTACATCGCCTATGGTATTATAATTTACACCTGAGAGGTGTGCCCATCTTACCGGTACAAGTCGTTCTGCGTCTGTTGCCTCGCCTGTCGCAGCTAGCACTCTGTATGCCATCTGCAAGGTACTCCCATGTTTACCATCAAGTGCCTCTTCTTCATATCTATCAAGTTCCATGTGATATACGATATATACTACAGTTATAATACTTGTATCTGATGTATTGATATTGAAACGAATTCTCAAAGGGATGACCGATACAATGAATATGGTAAAGCCACCTAGAATGACAGCATTACGTGAACTACATGAAGCAGAGACTGGCAACTTTAGTATCTTGATCGGAACTATTTTGTCTGCACGCACAAAAGATGAAACCACAACAATTGCAGTCAAAAAACTCTTTAGCAAATACAAGACACCTAGAGCACTAGCTAGAGCAAAGATTCGTGATGTTGAAAAGATCATACATTCGATAGGATTCTATCATGTAAAGGCAAGACGAATAGTAGAGGTAGCAAAGATAATCGACACCAAATATGGTGGCAAGGTGCCTAACAACCTAGACGAACTAGTATCGTTGCCAGGTGTAGGTCGCAAAACTGCCAACTGTGTCTTGGTGTATGCATTTGACAAACCAGCAATACCTGTAGACATTCATGTACATCGAATATCAAACAGACTAGGTCTAGTTGATACAAAGACTCCGGAAGAAACGGAGCAAGAGTTGATGCAAAAGGTACCAAAAAAGTTTTGGTTGAACATCAATGATACTTTTGTGATGTATGGTCAAAATATCTGCAAGCCGATATCTCCGCTATGTGATGTATGTAAGATTAAACAACATTGTAAATACTATAAAGATCGATCATCTCTACAATAGAGATCTATCTGGACTAGTGTTTTAATCTTATTTTCATTCGTTGCCAATTTTAATTCTACGTGATATGAATTTTCGCATGCGTGTCGTTTGTTGTAAATTTACAAGATGTTTTATAAATTTTGATTAGCTGATATATGCATATTTGTGACATCATTTATTGTTGAAATATACTCTATAATGATAACAGTAAACATTTTGATACAATCTGTCAAGATAAACCTAATGTACATCTCAGAGGATCAGTATATCACACTGTAGAGGTACAATTGTCTACGAGTAGAGATCTGTTGTTATGTGCCTTGATACAGATCGGATACTCCATAAGCCAACTTTTTATAAGTTAATATGCATTTGTTTTAGAGAATCGATGATGAACAATCCACAGGTCTCCATAATTCTGCCTACGTACAACGAGTCTCAGAATATATTGGACATAATAAGATCCATACACGCACACATTCCAAAGGGGATTACAACCGAGACTATAATAGTTGATGATAACTCGCCTGACAAGACAGGAAAGATAGTAGAAGACTATATCTACGATATAAAGCGCCTAGCTGAGAATACGATAAGTGTAATACATCGAAAGACAAAGAGTGGACTATCATCTGCAATCCTGAATGGAATCCAAAACGCAAGAGCAGATACCATAATTGTAATGGACTCGGACTTTTCCCATCCACCACAGATAATACCAAAGATGATCGAGGCCATAAAGCAGTACCAATGCGATCTAGTAGTGGCCTCTAGATACATGACGGGTGGCAAGATAAAAGGTTGGACCATCAAACGAAGACTGATGAGCAAGGTAGCAACCATCATTGCAAAGAAGGGACTAGGCATACATACCAAAGACCCAATGTCTGGATTCTTTGCCTTCAAGAAGAATATAATCAAAGAGATAAATTTTGATGCTTTAGGCTACAAGTTTCTACTAGAGTTGTTGGTTAAAACCAAAGGGATCAACATTAAAGAGATTCCATATACATTTGAGGATCGCAAGTACGGTTCTAGCAAGCTAGGAGTTACAACGATACTCGACTACTTTAAATCGATCTGGAAGTTGTATAGATACGAAAAGATCAACACATCCACAGAGCAACGCAAGTCTGTAAAATTCTTCTCAAAGGCTGCACGATTCTTTACGGTTGGTGCATCTGGAATTCTAGTCAATTATGTGATATCATCATTATTCTCATTTGGCATAACAGATCTGTGGTATATTCACGCAAACGTGTTGGGTATTGCAGCATCGATATCCACCAACTTTATCTTAAACAAAGTCTGGACTTTTGAGGATCGAAACTTTGAGCGAAAGCGAACTTTGGTACAGTATGGTAAATTTGGATTATTTAGCTCACTAGGTGCCATCGTACAGCTTGCAATGATGTTTTGGTTGGTAGAGGCGCACGAAATGTCGTATCCACTAGCGTTAATTCTTGCTATAGGAACAGCTGCGTTTGGTAACTTTTTACTCAACAAGAGACTTACATTCAAAGAGAGACTTTGGGGTTAGAGTAACATTTCATGTACAATACAATAATACAAACATGTTATCATGGTTATCATGGTTATTCATGTTAAAACGTGAATATCATTCTGTATAGTAAGAGAGTCACTCTTTTAGTCAGAGTTAGAAAATTTACAGCATAATAGAACTAGATGTATGAGTTTATGTAATGAACTTGATAGATATGAACTAAAATCTAACTCTAATTAGAAAAGTTTGGCTATTGCACTACAAGATATAGTTGATGAATATCTCAAATCTTGTTACTCAACCAGATGTGAGGCTCTAAAATGCTTTATGATGTCTTGTAATTCTGCTCTCGTACCTGTTGAATACACTTCTTCAATTTGTATCTGTCTACTAGCTGTTGTTGCATCTTGGCATACATCTCTGGATATACAAACTCTTCTGCCGTATACTGCATAATCTTGTCATACTGTTTAGTATAATAGTGTGGAAAGAGATCACTACCGCGCTCACTCTTGGTTGGAAGATCATATGCCATAGCTACAGCATTGTGATTTAGACCTCTCCTAGACCAATCGTTGAGATGTAAATGCATCAACATAATATCATGTATAGTAAAATCATGAAACTGTCTGTAAAGCCAAAATTCATCATGGCTATCAAAATTGTTTTGTATCTTGTTTCTAACAGAGCGTTCGTAGAGAAACGGTAAATCAAAACTAGCAATATTGAATCCAATTACGTTTAACGGTCTATCTCGATTTGCTCTATGTTCAAATAATACTCTGTACATCTCTTCTAGAATATCTTTCTCGGATGACTCCCATTCGAGTAGACGAACAGTATCACCATAATCTATCTGATATGCAATCATGATTACCTTTCCATCAATTGGACTTAGACTACCTTGCTGAAACTTCCAGTACTCTTTCTCGATTGACTTGTCACTATGCTTGCCAGTAATCTCATACTTTTCTATTCCTTCTTTAACTCTCAAAAACTCTTCATCAGAGTCATATCTAGGTACAGTCTCAATATCGATATAGAGATTTGTCATACTAGTACAAATATTTCGAATATTATTATAGTTTGATATGGACACAAGATTGTATTGTGTATGATGTACCGAGTACTATTTGTTGCTGTGCGTATATCCAATATTCATTTAGAGATTGAATGGGCCCACGGGGATTTGAACCCCGGATCTTCGCCGTGTAAGGGCGACGTCATAACCGATCTGGACTATGAGCCCAGAAATTCACATTGTTAAAAACCATTTAAACTTTGAGACTAATCTAGAAATTTACCCTACCTGTAACATGAACCATTATGAACCATTATGACTTTTTTACTAGTCCGATTGGTCTAGGTCATGTCACACGAGATATCGCAATTGCTAAAAATCTTGATGTTAAACTAGACTTTATCACTGGGAGTGGTGCTGTAGATATGCTGAGAGCAACAGGTTGGAGTGTTCAGGATCGTTACACTCCACCATCTTTTGTAGTGGAAAACGGGACATTAAAGAGTTCAGCTAGATGGTTATGGAGCTATTATAGATACTACAAAGATTGCAAAAAGATAGCAGCAGATATCTTGGGGGTACGGCCAGATCTAGTCCTGAGCGATGAGGACTTTGCAGCACTTGTAGTGGCTCAAGAACAAGGAATTCCAACCATTCTGATAACTGACATCTTGGAGACTCGTTTTACTAGTGGTGTGGCACAAATGATAGAACGTAAGATGAATCGCACTCTATGTGATATCATCGATCGCTGTGATACGGTAATAATACCCGAGAACGGTACCAGTACAGGAAACATAAGACGAGTGGGTCCAATAGTTCGACAGACATCCAAGACTAGAGCCCAAATACGAGAAGAGTTTGAACTAGACAAAACCACACTTGTCATAACAGTAGGAGGAACAGATCTGGGAAGATATCTGATCCAAAAGACTTTGGCTGCTGTATCAGAGATAGATCAAGATCTTGATGTTGTGTTGGTATCTGGTCCTGCAATGAAAGACTTTGATGGTGTTAGGGATCTTGGTTTTGTACCAAATATGCACGAGTTGATCTTTGCAGCAGATCTACTAGTATCACTTGCAGGAAGATCAACCATAGATGAAGCGGCAGCATATGGAACACCTGGAATATTCATTCCTATCAGAGATCACTTTGAACAAGAAGATAATGCAAGACGATACGGATTCGTGGCAGATGATATATCGAGACTAGCAGAGTTGATACCTGCAGGATTAGAACGTAAACGACTAGCCAAGAGAACAGACGGTGCCAAGATAGCAGCAGATATCATAAAACAGTCAAATGCTTAATAGATGAGACATAAAACTCTAAAAAGTATTATGACAAAGTTGATCGTTGTCAAGTTTGGTGGGAGCGCAATAGGTCCATTTGGTAGATCCATCCCACAGATAATCAATCGAATAAACAAATTAAGAGAGAATGCAAAAGTACTAGCAGTCTTTTCAGCGCCACTCACTATCCAAGACAACACGATATACTCCCTGACGGATATAGTCTTACAACAAGGTCATAATGCTGAGCTAGGCATATCGCCTACATTAGATACAGTAAAACACACATATCACGAGATCCTAAAGATGGTAGATGAACGATATCAAACCGCATGTAATGATGCGGTGTCTACTCATTTACAATATACTCAAACTGCTCTAGATTCTGCTTATGTAAAGCGCGAGTTTGCAGACGAGATCCGCTCAAAAGCACTCGGATTTGCAGGCGAGATTCTAATGTCTCATGTCATGAATTACATACTGTGTAGTAATGATATCCAATCTGCAACGATAGAGTACAAAGACTGGCCAATCATAACTGACAACAATATCGAGTCAACAAACTTTTTGATCTCCGAGTCTAGAGAGAGAATGTCAAAATTGTCCGAACTTGTCGCACAAAACGATGTCGTAACTATAGGTGGATTCATAGGCAAGACTGTGGATGGTATCGTAACGACATATGAGCGAGGTGGTTCAGATAGAACTGCTGCTGATCTAGGTATATTATTTCACAAAGAGTATGAGACTAGTATCGATTTTGAGAAGGACAGCTCTGTAGTATCTGCTGATCCCAAGATAGTCCATGATCACTTGGCAGATGTAAATCAGCTCTCATATAACGAAGCTAGACTTGCAGGCATGTTTGGAATGAAGATACTAGATCCGATTGCAATAAAGGAGATCTTGGAGAACGGTGTTGATGTACCAATTACTATAACAAACATGAACAATCCAACTAAAATTACAACGATCAAACGTATTTCTACTCAAAATAAAGGACATCCGATAAAGATAGTTGCAGGAAGAGAGAACTGTGCCATACTTCGAATCGAGTCTAGTCTAGTTGACAGACTACTCAAGTCACTAGATAACGAACGTCGATATAACGAGTTTATAATACTGTCTCCATTCACAAAGGATGGAATCGCATTCTTTAGGATATTATTTTTAGATGGAGACTATGTAAAACGTAATGAAAAGTATCTGTTGGGCTTTGACTCGCTTGCAACAATAACGTATAACCGCGGTGTGATAACTTTGATTGGTGATGAGATGTGGCGTGTTCAACAAGTTGCGTCCAGAACTAGTGCAAAGATAGGTGAATCTGATCTAAACATTCTAAATATGGATGCGCAAGAAGAGACATCTAGAATAATTATCATCATAGAGGATGCAGCAGATAATGTAAAACGCGCAATATCTGCAGTACATAAAGAGATATCTGAGATACAATTCATTTAGAGGATAGATGGCGTACAGGCCTCTTCGCCAGTAGCGCCACAATAGCAGTTAACGCAAATGTGCCTCTTCCTCGAGGTGAATGTTTGGTGGTGGCCACATTTCCATAAATTTATTTACAAATTGTTCAAGTTTCTTTTTAAATCCGTACTGCGAAATTTGTCTGCCATTCACATAAAACATATCATTCTTTTTTCGTGGATTGCGTGCGATTATCCACCCATTATAAATCGCCGAACTTAGTATATACATGAGTTTTCTCACTCTGTGATCCCTACTTGATGTTTTTAGTTTGAATCTATCAACACTGCGATATCCTGTTTCGATAATCCATCTCTTTTTGTACTTGTCAATGTTAATTCGTGCATTGTTTGTCGCAAATGCAATATATCCAGACTCGGTTCTAGTACTCTCTTCAATGATCATCGAATACTCTGCAGCGAGACCTTTCTTTCGGTTTTTCATCGTGCGTTTTGATACTCGTTTATATTTTCCTTTACCGAATTCTCGAATACATTTTTTGACTGGAATACTTTCTTTGCAAGGCATGAGATAAGTCAAATGTCTTCTGTTAAACAGATCAATCACTTCTGTTATGCAGAACTCTTTATCTAGTGTGAATGTGCCTGGATTTATCCCAAATTTCTTGGCTTTTCCGAGGATTTTACGTATACAATCAACGTTTGTGTCTTCGTCTGACATGCTAAATATTGCAAACACTATTGATGACCCGTTGATGGTGATTTGAGCTGTGATGTGTTTTTGATACTGGCATGTCTTCTTGTCAATCTTACCATGATGCAGATAATCACTTTCTGTTTTATCGAACCTCAGATCCTTGTGTATATCTATTGCAATGTCTTGAACACTAGGCCAACGCCCCTTGCGTTTTAATATTCTAATTTGTTCCTTAACTACCCTATCAAACATTGCTGCTGGATCACATTCATTTACCATTTTTATGAATAATGTTCTAACCCATTCACCAGTAGGCATACCATTGTCTTTATTATTATTTGCAACATCTGCAATATTTGCTTTTGACATTATCGACTTAAACAAGAGAGAAAAAACTGTAGAAGTACCATACATGGCATTGTAATTTTGTGATATTGGAAAAGATATTTCGGTTAACCATTTTGTAATTTTATTATCTTCAATGTATTTTGCAAACTTTCGTTCATATTTTTCAATTTGATTTTGCAATGGTTATTGATTTTTAATACCCTTTATAGATCTTTCTATTTTTGTTTATAGGTTTAAGATCACATTTGCGTTAACTGAATAGGGTTTGTTCTTGGACCATTATCTAGAGTTAGTCCGGCGTTACCCAAAACACGCGTTACTTTGATTACACTCTACTAGTATATATAGTCACGAGCGGAATTGTTTTCTTGTTTACTCCCGCATATGTGGAGCCAGAGACGGAATTTACCTCTGGCAGAACACATAACATCAAATTATGATACTGAACACTAGGAAAATTATTGTGTTCACGACTATAGAGCTGTTCTATATAGACTAGGTTAGACCCGTTCAGCTACATACCACAATATGATGCCTATTCCGATCACTCCGTACCACTTGAAGTTACGCCTGTGGAGAAATATGTTGGGAGAACCTAGTTCATCACCATGTATGCTAGTTCTAATCTTTCGCATCTCAAATGCTTGTCCAACTAGACCTACTACCAAACATGCGATTGCAACAAATCCCAGAGTCCAGTTCATGATTATATGTGGTCGTGAGTATGATATGTATCTGTGCTTTTTCTGTAACCGTTCATCCCACATGAATCGAAAAGATCTCCCACAACTGAACGATTCATGCGTAAATTTTATTAGAAACTATTCATCAAATAACCTGATGAAGTCAATATACGTTATATCCATCATAGCGCCAAGTTTTGTTTCTATAACTATGACAAGTTCAATAGCTCAAGATGATGAATGTAATGTATAATTTGTACATAATATTTTTGTTGTCGCTAATTCCAATTGCATTTATGGTCGGGTATTTTTTCGATCCTGTACATAATAGCATCACAATAAATTCCAGAGACGACTTGAGAGATGTATTAGACGAGATATATGATGAACAGAAACGAACAGGCATATATCTATACTATCACGATGTAGAATTCTTGTTGGGGCTTAATGACGATATCGAAAAGATTTCAATCAATTTAGCATCTCCAAACTCTTATCCGATCAAAGAGCCTTGGGATTATGAGACATGGACGTTTCATTTCTTTGGCAACAAGACAGATCTAGAGTATGTCGCATGGATGAATCAGTTCTTAAATGAGACAGAACCAGAGATAGATTTTGACACATGGCAATCTCATTTCTTCAGTGAGCAGGCACCTCCAAATGTAGATTATGCCAAATGGATGTCTTATTTCTTCAACAAGACAGATCCTAACATCGACGGCAGATCAAAATACATTCACGTAAAGATTTCACCGGGAGAACAGGGTGTGTTGTTGATTCAAAAAGGAAACTGGACATATCGTAATTTATCTCTTGAATGACATATGATCGTCAAGAAAAAAATTCAGTTCTTAACTTATCGGGGGAGGTATTTGGAATTTAGGAGATCTCTTGGAAATTTACTGTCGGTGGCAATCCCACAAACGATTCACAAAGAATTACATATTATTAAATAATTCATCTTTTTTATGTAAATTTTTGATATTTAGAGCATAAATCATGTAATTTTTTTTAGTTTTTTATCTTGATAATTTTACTGGGAGTATAATTCCACACACACCCCTAAATTCCACATCTCCCGATAAGTTAAGAACCGAACGACTTTCATATCCGGTACAAACTCTCTCTTGGAAAACTCTAAATTAGCGACGATCTTTTAGGTAATATGAAAGAGGTAGGCAAGATATGGATGAATGGCAAACTAGTTCCATTCAAGTCTGCCAAGGTTCATGTACTTACACATGGTTTGCATTATGCAACTGCAATATTTGAGGGCATTAGATGTTACAACACTTTGAAAGGATCTGCAATATTCCGACTAGAAGAACATGTAGATCGACTCTTTACATCTGCAAAGTTGTACTCTATGAAGATGCAGTTCTCTAAAAGACAGATCATGGATGGTGTAATTAATACTGTAAAGGCGAGCGGTCACAAAGAATGTTACATCCGACCTCTTGCATACTATGGATATGGTACCATGGGACTGACTCCAACACAAAACAAGGTCGACTTGTCGATATCGTGTTGGGAGTGGAAGATGGGCGAATCAAAAGCAGGCAAGTTTACTGGTGCAAAATGTGAGATATCTAGCTGGATCAAGATCGATTCTAGATCACAACCGATGCAAGCAAAGGCAGCATCAAACTATGCAAATGCAGCACTTGCGCGCGTAGAGGCTCTAAACAACGGCTATGATGAAGCTATAATGTTAAACTTGCATGGCAAGGTCGTAGAGGGTAGTGCTGAGAATATCTTTATCGTAAAAGATGATCTAGTATATACTCCACCACTATCCTCGGGTTGTCTTGCAGGAATAACAAGAGACAGCATAATTCAGATAATCGAAGCAAATGGTGGTGGTGTCATCGAGAAAGACTTGGAGCGTGACGATCTGTACATTGCTGATGAGATATTCATGACAGGAACTGCAGCGGAAGTAAAGTCTGTCACGCAGATAGATAACGTCAAGATTGGAGATGGCAAGATGGGCAAGAACACAAAGATGCTACAAAAACTATTCTCAGATGCAGTGATGGGTAGAGACGAGCGATTTCTATCATGGCTAACTTACATTTAATACTCTAGTTCTCGGTAAGGGATCTTTTCGGTTTATGTGAGATGAATGGTTACAGAAAAAGCGCTACAAGATTCTATAAAGGAAAATTATCGAAAAAGCCTTGTGAAAAGATATCCAATGTAAATCGAAGAGATCCTGCGAGAGGTTCTGTTCAATTGACTGGGGCTCTACACTTTACAATTGTGAAATTTGGAATGAAAACATCCTGATTTGTCTCCAATTTTTCTAAATTTAGCAAAATAACGAACATTTTTTGCAATCTGTATCAACAACACAAAAATCTAGGATCAATCGGTTATTAGGTAAAACGTCTAAATTCATGAAAACTGATAACTCGTGACAATTGAACAGAACTCAATAAAACACATCTATAAAAAAGATGGTTACTGCTGTGCTGCAGACTATACCCATTTGTTTGTTTTATTGGGAGTAACCAATCTATATAGCATACTACTTAATTTAACTATTACTGACAGTGTAGTTTAGATCGGTTAGAACGCCCAACTGAAGATTGGGAGCTGTGCTGCAGCACGAGGGTTCAAATCCCTCCACTGTCGTATATGTCTGGATCCAATAACGTTCAACATTCTATTCGACACTATAAGCCAATCATCAAAAGTGAACATATCTGTTAACACAAATGTGTGTTTCTTGACAAGTATTCTGACCGTATTTGATATATAGGATCTCTTCGATTTATGCGAAATGGAATTTTGACATAAAAAGTAATACACTACTTTGACATGTCAAATGATTAGGCGAACTATTCTTCATATACCGCAGTAGCAGAATAACTCTTACATAATCACTTGATTCATAAATACATGTTTTGGATATTTGTTGTTGAGTCTCACACCATCTAAATTGAGAGAACCTAGATGCTCTACAAGTACCGCAGACATATGCTGGTTTTGTCACAAAGGTCGTCATGATGACTGTATGTTAGAGATCCCTACATATGCAGAGACCGATGGACCACATGACTGTACATTTGACACAAAGATGATTCCATGCAAGTGTCAACACTAGGTGTTTTGTATCATGGATGATACATTTTGGGATAGATATGCTCAAGAGAATGAGTCTAGATACAATGTAGAGTTTGCCAAGTTTACAAGAGATCTCGCAGTATCGCTACACTGTTCTAGCGTACTTGAAATAGGATGTGGCACCGGAATCGATCTACGACTATTTCCAGATACGTTTGAGATGTATGGTCTAGATCCCAACCATACGGCGTTATCTATAGCTCGAGAAAAACTACCAAAGGTACGTTTTGAGATAGGTACGATCACAGATCTACCGTTTGACGAATCACAGATCGACTTTGTCTTTACACATCAGCTACTAAACTATCTAGATGATCATACGCTAGAGTCTGGTATGTCAGAGATGTACCGCGTCGCAGGGCGGTACATAATGAACTGTGAAAAATTTTCCGAGTCAGAGACACCCATAGATGAACACCACAAGTATCGAGACATGAGAACTAGATGGTCCAACTATAACGTAAAGATCATAAGTAATGTAAACATGCATAAAGAGATCGAACCTGATGAGGCGAGATTTACGTTAGTCAAAAAATTATGAATCGTACACAATTAATTTAGAATCAATCTCCAAATTACTAGTCGGTACATTTTAAAACTAGATACAGACGATTCATCTCTGTGAGTGATCAAGAGACCAATCAAAAAAAGTTAACCAAAAACTACAAACACTATCAAGACAAACTCTTACAAGTCACAAAGCGAAATCGTTCTGTCCTTCTCAAAAGAATTTACACCAAACATAACTTTGATCTAAAACAATTGGATGATCTAAAAGATGGCACCGTAAATAAAATACTCTTAAAGGCAATTAAAAATATCAGCGCGTCTATCGATGATAAAATAGACGAAGGCAAGTTACAGAATATTCTCTCGGACTCGATCGAAGCCGAGTCTGCTGATTCGATGCGATCTAAATTAAACTCTCTAAAGAGAAATCTTGTATTAATTGAAGAAGAGACTGGACAGCAGACCGGTTATCTAGGATTTCCGTTTCTCGAAGGTCATATAGATCCAGACTTTTATGTTAGAGGACCAATCGTCTTGTTTCCAATATCGATAGAGTATATCAGACGATCAAGAAATAGCGGTTGGTTCTTGCGTCTTGAGGATAGACGACCGATACTAAACGGTGCATTGATTGTAGCACTCAAGAAGAGAGGAGGATACACACTACCAGAAGACTATGAAGAGACGTTTGATGAGATGATCGAGAGTATCCCCAAATCTACAGATCAAAGTACATTCTTTGATATGATAAACGAGTGGGTCAAGACATTGATCCCTATACAAGACACACTAAATGTACCCGAGAGTGTAAAGCTTGACACATTAAGTAAAGAGAGACTATCGACTCTAGATACACAAAAGTATCATCTGGTCAACTATACAATAATAGGAAACTTTCCACAAGCAGATAATCAGATATACAAAGACTATAACAAATTGATCGAAGATGCTAATCCAGGCCAAGTAGTATCAAATCTATTAGATATTGTAGACGATATCACACATACAGATGAGATCGATGATCCATATACAGACGAGTATGATCCTGATACAAAAATAAACGGCAACGATATGCTCCTAAACCTAGCACTCCCAAGTGACTCTAGTCAAGATCAGGTAATTCTAGAATCAAAGAGTTCAGATCTAGTAGTTGTGCGAGGACCGCCAGGCACAGGCAAGTCTCAAGTTATAGTAAATCTCGTAACAGATGCATTATGCAACAATAGACGAGTTGCAGTGATATGTCAGAAACGTGCTGCACTCCAAGTCGTTAAACAGAGATTGGGAAAGATCGGATTAGATCAGTACGTGGTATTTTTAGGAAAAGAGTCAGATGATAGAAGAAAGATGTATCAACAGTTACATGATATTATCATGAGAGATCCAGAACCGATATCTAGTTCTGAGAAGACGATTCAAGATATCTCAAATGATATAGACAATTGCATAAAGTACCTAGTAGATATCGGAACTGCACTAGTACGAGAGTACGATGGCGCAACTGCACACAAGATATACTCTAAAGCAGATGGCAAGTACAAACGTGTACTAGATATCTCTGATCTCAATCTAGAGTGGAAAAGGTTGGACAGATACATACAAGATATCGCAGATGTTGAGGATCAGTTTAAAAGATTTGAAGACCAATCTCACCCGTGGTTTGGTAGAATAAACTTTACAGATATTGGTATATTGGAGAGAGACGAGATGATAAGAGATCTAGAGTATCTCCTAGAGATCACTCCCAAGTGTATACTTGTACAAGATCAAAAACTTCAGATACGTTTAGAGTCACTCTTTGACACATATCTCAATGATCCTGGCTTTTTAAAGTTCAGACGGCGAGGAGCAAAAAAGGAGATCAAGAGTATAATGTCTCGTGATATTACAGATCAGTTTGTAGCAGAGTCGTTTGACAAGATCAAGAGTGGTATAAAATTTTGGAGGCGATTTGAGAGACTATTAGGGAGGTTTGGTGATGATAGAGCAGATGTGTTACGATCTCATATAGGTACAGATACTCTGACATCTAGACTTACAAAGATGAGAGAGACACTTGATCAGTTTGATGCCATGCAAGAGTTTGATAAAAAAAAGTTGGAATACGACAAATCGATATTTGCACTGTTATCTCAAGCAAAGACTCGTATGAGTATGGACTCTAGCTGGGCTCCAAATATCAGACAAGAGATATACATACATTGGCTCGCACATATCGAACGAGAGAATCCAATTCTAAAAGGTGAACCTAAAGCCAACTATGAATCACATAGAATGAGACTTGCAGAACTGATGGACGAGAAACAAAAGATAGTCATAAAGACCATAACACGAAACATAGTAGGAAGAATAAGACAGAATGATATCTATGGACGAAAGACTAGAGCCAATCAAAAGTTAAAAGACTTTGTAACAGAGTTGAAGCGCAAACGCAAAGTGAAACCTGTTAGAAGATTGTTTGAAGAGTACTCTAAACAGATGTTTCAAATTGCACCCTGCTGGCTGTTGTCACCAGAGATGGTCTCCAAGGTATTTCCATTAGAGAGAGATCTATTTGATCTCGTAATAGTAGACGAAGCTAGTCAGCTTGCAGTAGAGAGATCCATACCGTTTATTCATAGAGCGAAACATGTGGTTATTGCTGGAGATGAGAAACAACTCTCTCCATTTGATCTCTTTCAGATCAGTGAAGACGAAGATGAAGACGACGAGATAGTGATAGAAAAGAGTCTGCTAGAACTTGCTAGAACTAGATACAAGACCACCAATCTCAGTTGGCATTATCGATCCAGGTATCAAGAGTTGATAGACTTTTCAAATCATGCCTTTTACAATGGACTGCTAAACGTTGCACCAAATGTGATGATATCTCCCCCACGCCCTCCAATTCGATTCATAAAATGTAATGGAGTGTGGGAGAATCGCAGTAATATTGTTGAAGCAGAACGAATAGTAGACGAGATAAAGAGTATCTTGAGGAACAGCAGAGATCTGGGAGAGGAGTATCCATCGATCGGCGTTATAACCTTTGGTGATGAACAACGTGATATAATAGACGATAACATCAACAAGATGCAGTATAACGATCCAGAGTTTGCAGAGATGTACAATACTGCATATGCCAATGCAGATAAAGACGACAGACTCTTTGTAAGAAATATCGAGAACGTTCAAGGTGACGAACGTGACGTAATAATCTTCTCGATCGGATACGCGAGAGATCATGATGGAAACTTTGCAAACAGATTTGGAACCCTTAGTGTAAAGGGAGGAGAGAATAGACTAAACGTAGCAATAACTAGGGCAAGACGTTCCATGATTGTGGTATCTTCCATCGAGCCTCAAGAGATCAAAGAGACATCAAAGAACGATGGACCTAGACTGTTACGTAAATTTTTAGAGTATGCAAAGATGGTCGATAGCCTCGATACAAAGGGCAAGGAGAGGATTCTCGGTGAGATCATACCAGACATGCCGAGAAGACAAGAGGAGACGATCTTTGACTCAGAGTTTGAGAAAGAGGTCTGTCAGCGTTTGAGAGAGAATGGCTATGAAGTGGATACACAGATTGGGTCTTCTGGTTATAGAATAGATCTCTGCATAGTACACCCCAACGATCCCAAACGTTATGTCCTCGGTGTAGAGTGTGATGGTGCAACGTTTCATTCTGCAAAGAGCGTAAAAGAGAGAGATGTGATGCGACAGAGATTTCTAGAAGACAAGGGTTGGCATATTGAGAGGATTTGGAGTAGCAACTGGTGGAGAGATCCGGAACGAGAGATATCTAGGATCAAGACTGTTATTGATGGTCTTTTATGATCGTGATAGTATAGGCGGGTCTAGAGGGATTCGAACCCACGACAGCAGGATTAAGAGTCCTGTGCGCTACCTGGCTGCGCCATAGACCCATCGCCTGAGTACAGTAAAAAATCGAGTTGTTATTAATCTTGAGATTATCTATTGAACTTTTGCTTCGATCTCGTTGTATCTTTCGAGGATTGCAGTGAGAACAGTTGATACTGGAACATCATTCATCTTCTTCTTCTCTGTTAGCAGTTTCTGGTATGCATCAAGCGTAATGTATACGGGGATGGAACCATTTCCTTCTAACAGACCACGAACGTTATACAGAGCAGTCTCCATACCGCGCTCGGCAGATTTTGCAAACTTGGCCTTGTCTAGTATGTTGCCCAGAGGACCAAAAGGCATCTCGTAATCAACCGACATCGTAACTCGTGTCAGATTGTTGGCAAGTGCTTGAAACTCGTTTGTGATATGCCATCGCTTGAATGGTCCATCGATCTGTTTTGCAGATATTCTCTCATTTCGTACAAACTCTGTCGTCTCACAGTCCCACTCTAGACGCTTACCACCAAAGTCACCAATCACTCTAAATGTAGTACCTACACCCATCCCCTCCTTGATATCCATGGGAATGACGGTCATGCCTACCGCATCAGACTTTAACTGATCAGATACATGCTCGGGTCTTGCAAAGTATGTAAAGACATTCTCTACAGGCGTCTTTATGTCAATAGACTTTGTAACTAAAGTCAACGATTTGGCTTCTAGTCAATAAGGATTTAAAGGTTTGTAAGATGTTGTGATCGTTGAGTATATCTGGATAAAATCTTGTAATATATTTGTCGATTGTACAATAAATGTACATGAAATATACCTGCATGTGGCTCATAGTTCTTGTTGTGATGATACCGTTTGTAGATGCATCAGCACACTCTATGTTCAACTCGGCAGAAAAGTTTCATGCTGGATATAGAGTGCAGGTTGCAACGGCTCCCGAGTTTCCACAGATAGGTGAACCATCAGAGTTTCTCATTCGTGTGACGGATAGCAACTTTGAAGAGGTTGATCGCTTTACCATGGGAATAAAGATCTTTTTCAACGGAGTCCAAGTGGATACGATCCCACCAACCAGCATCGAGGGTGGTCATTGGGACTTTGACTATACGTGGAGAACGCAAGGAAATCATATTGTAGAGGTATATCTGTACGGTATGGATCCAGATATCATAGTTTACAAGTTTAACATGGGTACACAGAGCCCATTCGGATACATCTTTATCATTGCAATAACTGTGGGTGCACTATGCTTTGCTGGTGTGATGGGATACATTTACGTGCCCAAGATCTTCAAGTCTAGACTCTAGTAGATATAACATTACGAGATATCCTAAACGCAAAGAGTGTAGTTAACAGAACCATCGCAAACAATAGTATCCCGATACCTAGATGGGTGGCAACCAGTACTGCGTGTAGTTTTAGATCTATGACTAGAGCGCCTAGCGTGATCTGTGTTATCACAAATGCAGTGGCAAGAGAGCTCGTGATCTTTATCTTTAGATCTGCATTACGGTTGATCAGTGCAGCAACCATCGTTGCAATGACTAGTCCGCCAGTAGTGGCTGCGACGAGTCTGTGGATCCACTCTATCAGGTACTCCTCAGACGGCAGCACTCCATTTGGACATAATGGCCACTCTGGACATGTGAGTCCTAGACCGGCTGCAGAGATGTATCCTCCTATAAACATCAAAGAGTACAGTACAATCATCGTTGTTAGAGCTAGATATTGAATGGCCAAAACTATTCAACGATAAAGGTCCCTTGCATTCCTTGAATCGAGTGTCCGGGTACAGTACATATGTAATAGTATGTACCAGGAGCACCAGCAGTAAAAGTTACACTACCTGTCTCGCCTCGACTCATGGGGCTGGTAGCTGACGCAATCTCTGAGTCCCAGACGATGCTGTTCAAGTCATTGGGGTTTGATACTATAGCAAACGAGTGGAGTGATATTCCTTTATGCTCTACATCTATTGTGACCTCGTCACCAGATGCAACTCGAATCTCGGGATTGTGTCCCTCTTCACCTGGTAATGCATTAAACGCCATGGTTACAAAGTCGTCACCTTCGATAAAGTCTAGTTTGAACTGATGTGATATACCGGTCGGTTCAGCTGCCTCAGCTGCTGGCTCGTCTGATGAAGGGCCTACGATGATCTCTCCCTCCATCCCTTGAATTCGATGACCTGGAACTGGACATATGTAATAGTATGTACCCTCTTCGGCAGCTATAAACTCTGATGTACCACTCTGATCCTTTCTCAATGGATTTGCTGCAGTACCGATCTCGGTTCCTGGAATGATCCCTTCGAGTCCTTCCTCGTTTGCGGTTACACCAAATGCGTGAAATGATATTCCTTCGTTTACTAGATTGAATACAACTTTATCGCCTACATTCATGTGTATGGTGGGATTGCTACCCTCTTCACCTGGTACAGCATTGAACCCCATAGTGATAAAGTCATCAGCCTCGACGAATGTCATGTCTTGGATTATGGTGTCGCCAGTATGTGGTGCTGGAGCGTCGATCTCTACTGTACCTGCCATCATTGCAACTATTGGTGCAGGTTCTGATATCCAATAGTCCCAGAGCGAGAAGAATATCGCACCACCTACTATACAGATGCCTAGCATTATCGCCATCATCTTGCCTGTCCTAGCGGGTGTCGTTCTGTATACGTACTCTTGTTCCATGATATCTCCTAATGTGATGGGTTCTTGGCCTCAAACGGATAATAGTATTTGCCACCTAGTCCAAACGGATCGTCGGTGTTTGCCAACTTGCCTTTGCCTGAACTATATATCATATTTGCTAGAAATATTGCCATACTTACACCGATTATCATGGCACCAATACTGGCAATCTGATTCATTGCGATCCATTCTGGAATTGGTGGATAGTCGAATATTCGTCGTGGCATTCCGTACAATCCCAGTACGTGTTGGGTAAAGAAGACCATGACGGTTCCGATAAACGACAGAATAAAGTGAATCTTGCCCATCGCCTCATTGTACATTCGTCCCGTAACATATGGAAACATGTAGTAAAAGTAGGCGATCGAACCAAAGGCTATCGTTCCCATTACAAATAGATGAAAGTGTCCAACGACCCAATAGGTATCGTGCGTAGTAAAGTCCAATGGCATTGCGCTGTTTACTACCCCACCAGCTCCTGCTGAGAAGAAGAGTGCAATTCCACCTACTGCCCACATCATCGGAGTTGAGAATCGTATACGCCCGTTCCACATAGTTGCTATAAAGTTAAAGACATGCATGGCAGATGCTGGAACTGCAGCTAGTGTTCCTACCATGAATACAGTCTTTTCAGTAAATGACATACCTGTAGCATACATGTGGTGTGCCCACGATGAGAAACCAACTATAGATAGTAAAACAAACGCAAAGACCCCCGAGTTGTAACTAAAGATGGGCTTGCGTGAAAAGCGTGGAATGATCTCATACATCATTCCGATGGCAGGTATGACCAGTACATAGACCTCTGGATGGAATGTAAACCAAAAGAGATGTGCATAAGCTATAGGGTCACCTCCAAGTGCTGGATTGAAGAATCCACTTACGCCCAATCTGTCTGTTAACAGCATCAAGAGTGCAGCTGCAAATGTGGGTATTGCTACTAGAATTATCAGTGATGATGAGAGAAAAGACCATGCAAGGAGTGGAACTTGGCCTATAGACATGTCTGGGTGTTTACATTTTAGAATTGTAACAACAAAGTTTATAGCTCCAAGAACAGAAGATATGCCTAGAATCTTCAATCCAAATATCCACATGTCTGCAGCAGGACCAGGGGCACTGATTATCGAGTATGGTGGAGTCGCATACCATGTAAAGTCTGCAAAGCCCAACCAGATCAGTGCACCGGATGGAGGGATCATCCAAAATGCGATCGCATTCAGTTTTGGATATGCCATGTCCTTGTATCGAACCATTATTGGGACATAATAGTTACCTACAGCTGATGCAAACGGAATTATAAACAGAAAGATCAATGTTGTGCCATGAACTGTAAATATTCGATTGAACGTCATAGCGTCTGCAATGATCTGAGCGCCAGGCAGAAACAGTTCCAGACGTATTGCAAGTGCTAGCGCACCACCTAGGAACAAGAATCCAAGCGATGTTATCAAGTATAACAGTCCGACATCTGTATGATGCGTAGAGAACATGATCTGCCAGATTGGACGTGGTCTCTGTAGTTCTAAAACCATGACTCGTTATCCTCACATGTTGTGTTGTATATATCTGATAAAAGCGTTATCAGGTGTAGTGGAGTTGTAGTCAATTATGGCTCCTCCACGTATAATGTTCCACGCATATTATAGTGTATTAGACCACAATACTCTCTACACTGTATATCATGTACTCCGGGTTTGTCTGGGGCAAACCATACGGTGTTGACTCTACCCGGTATTGCATCCATTAATACGACATAGTCATGAATGTTAAAAGAGTGATTTACATCGGTAGACATGATCTCAAACTTGTATGCTTTGCCTGCCTTTACATGTAGTTGACCGATCTCTTTAGTGCCGTCTTCGTGTTCAAATGTCCAGAACCACTGTTGTCCAGTAACCTTTATGATCTCGGCGTCCTCTGGCACATGCTCTACTAGTCGTTCTACCTCCCATGCTTCGGCTCCAACCCAAGTCATCAATGCTATGACCACGCCTACATAGATCCATTCTGGCCAGTTTGAATGTCCGCCCATCTCTACCAGTCCGTACCCTCGTATGGTGTTGGTTTGGCCTTGGGGTGTGACTCTCTAAATCTCCAAACGAGCCAGATTATTGTACCCGATACCACTGCACCTACCGTAAACGCAACAGTCATCATTCTAAAGAACAGATTCCATATCACTACACGTCTATCTAGATACTCACCAGGCGCATCACCTGCAGCTAGTGCTATCTCTATAGCTGGAACCATCAATAACGACATAAAAAGAATCAACATCCACTTCATTGTGATTGAATCTCGTGAACTGTAATTTCTATTTAAGGGTTTACTAAAAATTTGCGATCTTGTCGGTAAGCGATCAATACTGGTTCAAATGCTGAAGAATCCTCTAATAGACCTGACCAAAGCGAGTCGGATGCATGACGTTCAGTCCACCAACTGTAAAGCCGTTCTCATTTGGATAAAATATATTCAATGACGCATTTGCAATAACCAACTCGAAGAGGTTTGTAGATGAGAGATCTACTGCCATTGATAACATAGCTTTTATCGGATCCATATGTGTAACCAAGACAACATTCTCGTTGTGATGTTTATCCATAACGTGTTTTGTAATGCTGGTGACTCTGGACTTTACCTCTGCAAAGGTCTCTACACCATTGTGTGCTATCTCTAACTCGCCGTTGTAAAATTTTAGAAATACATTTCCATGCGTCTGAAAGATATCATCATATGCCATACCAGTAAACTTGCCCATGTCGAGTTCGATCAAACGATCATCTGATATGACATCTAGATTGTTGTATTCGGCGACGATCTTTGCTGTGTCATCTGCTCGCTGTATTGGGCTCGAGTATATTGCAGATATGTCCATCTCTGATAGAAACTTTGCTGCATCTTGAGCTTGAGTTACCCCTGTCGGTGTTAATGGAATACCTTCAGTACGACCTGCAAGTACTCGTTTTATATTGTTCTCTGCTTGGCCATGACGCAGAAATATGATCTGACCCAATAGACCAAGATTTGAATAGAGATAATAATAAGATTGGCTGGACACGTTTTATTGAGAGTTGGAATAGTTGGTGGCACAGGTGGTATGGGTAAAGGTTTTGCATTACGTTGGTCACCTAGACATGATGTTATTATAGGCTCTAGAGATCCTAAAAGAGCGGCACAAGTAGCTACCGAGTATACCGAGCTTGCGCGTAATGCATTTGGTGATATAATGACTATTACGGGTAGTGACAATAAGACTGTTGCAAAGAGTAGTGATGTGTTGATACTGTCTATACAATATGAGAATATCGACTCTGTATGTAGTGAGATATTGCCTCTAGTTAGTGACACATGCGTTATAGTATCTCCTATTGTTCCTATGGACAAGACCGATGTAGGATTTGAGTTTATTCCGTTACGTGACAATAAACCATTCTCGTACCAACTCGTATCAAAGTATGTACAAGATACATCGAGATTGGTATCTGCATTTCATGTAATATCTGAGAAGAAACTTGCAGATCCAAAACTAGATCTAGATTATGATATCTTTGTCTGTGGACAAGGTTCAGCAGTAGATACAATTAATCAATTGATATCAGAGATTCAAGGACTGCGTTCCATATATCTTGGACCTGGTAGTCTATCATATATGGCCGAGATTGCAACTCCGATACTACTAAACGCCATGATCCGAAACAAGATAAAGAATCCCGGAATCAAGATTGTATGAGTAGCGAGTATTATAGACGTGGAAGAAACTGGTTTACTGCAATAGGCGTAATGTTTATTGTAATGGCCGGAATAGTTCTGGTGCAACAGTTGTTGATATGGGGACACGAGTTTGTCTTGGAGTTTCTAATGAATGATCAACTCACAAATGAAAAGTTCTCATTTGGAATGCTTGGGTTTGGTACGTTTATGGTTGTTTGGGGGTTTAGACATGTCAAGACGCGATGAGTTTCTACGATCACAAAAGATCTTACATCTAGGAACATTTGGAGAGACTCCTCATGTAGTTCCTGTTTGGTATATGTATAGCGCAAAAAAATTTTACGTTGGTACAAACACTAGAACACAAAAAGTGAAAAACCTGAGACAGAACTGTAATGTTGCTATATGTGTAGATACTGGAGTAAACTCACCTGACATCTATGGAGTGATGGGTCAAGGAAGAGTAGAGTTGATACTAGACATGTCACGAGTTAAAAGAATTGCAATCAAGATACTATCTAGATACTATGATGATATACAGAACAAATCTGCACAAGAGTTGTTAAATGATACGGACTGTATACTAGAGATTGTACCGACTAGACTCGTTGTCTGGAAGTACTAGTCACAAACTCTTCGATCTTGTTCATAGCAGACTCTAATGTATTAATATCTGGCAGATACACGATCCTAAAGTGATCACGTCCATACTGCTCACCAAAACCTGAGCCGTGTACTGTCAGCACGCCCTTGGATTCCAGTAGGCCCATCACAAACTCTTTGTCAGACTTTATGTCTAATGATATCTTTGGGAATGCATAAAATGCGCCATCGGGTACTGGACACGAGATGCCTGGCATGTCGTTGAGTCGGCGTACCGTATAGTCTCGGCGTATCTTTAGTTGTGATACAAAGTCGGCGATATATTCTTGCGGACCTGATAGTGATTCTAGTGCCGCATACTGTAATGGTAGATTTGTTGTAATGCGTACGCGAGCAAGTTTTGGAAGAGCCTCTCGCAGTGGTTCTAGTCTTTTAGAGTTGTTAAATGCGATATAGCCTATTCGCCAACCAGTCATTAGATGAACCTTTGAGAAACCGTTCAATAGTATTACTGGCGAGTCTGCAGCTACACTACCAATTCCTACAAACTTGCGATCAAATACTATCTGATCATATATCTCATCACATATGATGTACAAGTTGTGTTCGTTTGCAATATCTACTAGTTGTTTTAGGGATGTATGATCAAATACAATACCAGTTGGATTGTTTGGACTGATGAGACAGATTGCTACTGTACGTGATGTGATCTTTGATCGAATGTCATCGATATCTGGTTTTGACTGTTCCAAGTCTACTGCAAACTCGACTGGTCTTCCACCGTGTAATCGGACATATGAGGCATATGGTGGATAGTATGGTCCTGGAAGTAAGATCTCGTCACCCTCTTCGACTATTGACGACATCACCATGTCGAGCCCCTCTGAGACACCATTTGTAATTAGAATATCTGTTGCAGATACATCGAGTCCTTTGGCATGTTCCTTTACTGCAATAGCTTGACGTAGTTCGTGTATTCCTTCAGATGAAGAGTAGTGATTGTCGCCACGCCTTATTGCAGCGATATATGCATCTTTTACATTATCTGGAGGTTGAAAACCAAACTGTACTGGATCGCCGATATTTAGATAACTGATCTCGATTCCGCGTTCTTGAACCTTTCTAGCTGCAAGTACAATATCTCGTATGGCATACTCTACCCCTGCAACCTTTTTTGATACTTTCAAAGTATTTAGACAAATATTTACACATGTTAAAGCTTTACCTTTTTGGACTCGTAGCACAGTCAGGATAGTGCGGGCGGCTTCGGACCGCCAGGTCGAGGGATCGAAGCCCTCCGAGCCCTTTAACGATTATTAGATGTTGTATTACATGTTGATATCATGAGGATCTCGTTGTTTAAGATTGGATTGACACTAGTTGTTGCTGGTGGTATATGGATGATGATAATATTTGATGATAATGTCAAGATATCTGATGATATAATATTGAAGAAAGCCGGCTCTGCCACACTCGGCATCGAGTTTGTCGGTAGTGATATTGCATATTATACAGTATATGTCAAAGAGTATAGTGGACAAGAGATCTTTATACAAGTCTTGGATGATCGTGGAAATGTTATGGATGAAGAGCTAGTCAATACTAGAATGTCGATAGGATACTTTGATTATACGGACGGTTTATACTCGATTCAGGTAACCAACATATCTGATATACCTGCCCATCTTGCAGTGGATTTGGGAGACACAAACTCTCACGCAATGGCTCCTGCTGGTTTACTAGTACTAGTTGGGAGTATTACAATAATGATGATGTCTTTCTTTAAGATCAAAAACTATAGTATTGCACAACCAGATGAGAATATCTGATATACCGGAATACACTGTATGACATAACCAAACACCAGTACTAGATTGAATGCAAGCCATGTCGTAAAGAAGAGAAACGAGACTGTTGCAAACGGCAATAGGTGATTATCAGAGTTGTGTCCTTTTATGATTAGGATCGCTCCAAGGGTTGCCAAGACCAGACCTGCTTCTAGAGGTTGATGTGACCACGAGATCAAGCCATCTATACCAAAGAGTTCATGTGATATCGAATCTCCAAATCCCGCTACTAGTTGTACAATTGAACCTATCACCACTAGTTTGATTCCTAGTTTTAGTATGCGATGTAATGTATGCGATCTATGTCGATATAGCACCAAACTACCCAACACTGCTGCACATGTAGTTATCGAGACGCCTGTATACACTATGATATGTGGTGTACTCCAAAAGAACTCTGGTTCTTGTTGAAGATGTGATATTGCATCCCATATTCCGGCCGAGACTACTATTACCGGACCAATTACTGCTAATACTGATGTTAGAGTGAGTAGGTGATCTGATCTAATCCGTGCAGCAAGTATCTCTTGTATCTTCATACGCTCTCTGATATTTGGTAATATGTATAGTATGGATTTGATAGATCAACTGTATGGTTTTTCCACAATAATTTAACTAACTATATTAGAGATGATACATCACATAATGTATTGAGTCCTGGAATTGGATTAATGAAGAGGAGACTAGAGACAGAGAGATCGGCTATATCTCTAGCAGTCTCTGAAATCAGCAAAGAGTATAGTGTCAAACCAGACTGCATAAAGACCCTCGAGACCAAATACGATGACGATGCTGGAGACTGGTATGTTGCTTTAGGATGGGATGAAAAGAGAGCGATCATAAAGATGGACTCGGTGCACGGAACCATCACCGAGATCAAAGAGATCTAGTAATCGTGAGAAAGATGGTCATGTTGTATCCTCGTGTACGGTTAAAACACATCAGCAATTCCATTAACTTTATGATTAGAACCTCTAAAGAGATCTATTGAATCAGATTTCAAGTGTCAGAAATTACGATCTCAGATTGGGTCACATCTTTTAACGTGAGTGTGGTCTACACATTTCCCGTAGATACAACATAATACAATTTAATAATATCAATTTATTATAGTAATCTAGTATAAAATCTTGATCTCTTGTAAATCAAGGTCGTGAATTTTCACCATTCCAAACAATGTAATAATTGTGTCATGTATGATAAACGATCGTGAATTTTCACCATATCCATTATAATCAAAATCTCGCCACTCAACTCCTAGATCTTTATGTGTTATGAAACCCAGTTCTTCAATTATATAATTTGTAATATTGTATATTTTAAATCCATCTCTTAAATCTTGCTCTACATAATTTCGTATTGAATATGGGATAATGATTACACCATACATATCATCAAGGTAAAATGATTTGTAATCATTTTGTATTTTTAATGGTATGCTGTATCCTTCACCAACTAATACAGAACTTGATATGATTGGATTTTTTGGATTTGACATATTTATGATATTTATATCTCTATTTACATGAATACATATAGATTGCACAGTATCGCATTTGTATATATAACCAGTTACAGACCCAAATGGATTTCTTTCTAATTCTACTAATGACATATTGGTTAGATTAACAACAAGCGAGTTATAATTCAATAAATATAGTGTACTTTTATAAAAGTGAGGTGTGTATCTTGCAGGTATATTATTATCCATTTTATCTATTATGTTTAAATATTCATCGAGAACATAAACATTAGTTATATCGATATGGTATTTCCTATAAAGATCCACGAAGAAATCATATTTTGTAATCTCTGTCATTTCTGTGGTTGTTGTAGTAACAATTCTCAATTTATCATTATATTCATTTATTGCATTTTGATTTATCAGTGAGCCACCACTAGATAATTTATTGGTTGCTATGTATGTAATGTCAGTGCCCTCAATACCAAGTTTATGTATTGTTATGGGTTGATCGTTTGTTACTGGTTTTTGAAACTCTTCCAATAAAATATCTCTTGCATGGTTTATGATCGTCTCTTTTTCTCGGTCATTTAACGAATTGTAAAAACCTGATAGTACGTGATTTATTTGTTCAAGTTTTAAACCATTACTGGTATTAGAATTTAAAATTTTGTCTATGTTATTTTGTGTTTCATTTGGAAACAATTTTGTAATGTTGACAAAAAATACGTTTTTAAAAATATCATTATAGGTAAGAGCTACAAAGTTTTTATTTTCAGCATAATATCGTTCGTTTAATCTAGTACTTGCTGAACGATCATTTTTAAACTTGAATGACTTTTGATCTATCAAGTATATATGATTTGGCGTGATGTATGATACAGTATCTCTACCCACAATAAATGATTCATGGTTTGTTTTATTACTGAGCATATCAATTAATGTTATACCCATGAATTTTACATCTCTATTGATATTCAATACGTAATGCCATTTATGAGGCAGATCTGTACCATTATACTCATAGCTGAGATGTGGGAGCTTTTTATTATTGCCGTCTAAAGTGGTTGACGTTATAATGTAGAGTGTATCATTAATTAATATTGAGTCAGTAAGAATACCGTCTATATACAAGTCTTTTTGATCTAGTATATTTCCATTATATACCTCTAATGTTATAACATGTGTGATATCTTGCTTTGTTTCATCACGAAAGTTGTACAGGATTACAAGCGTATTATCATATATAGTCACGAACATAATTATTTTCCGGTTCGTTGTTAAGCAATCGTGTTGCCTTTTGTTAATCGTGTAGCTCAAATCACAACGATTATCATAAAATACGAAAAAAGTCAGATAAATTTTGATTTGTTGTAAAGATATTCACGCCAATACACAAAACAATCAAAATTTTATGGTCGTCTGCATGATTTATTCTTGCACGACACAATGATTTTTGTAATTTCAAGCTATATTTTTGGCGTAATTATCTTTCTCTTAAGACAACCCATGACATTTGCGTTGCATTTCATGATTTTCATAGTTTCATCTGCATGTTTCTCTAGAGATCGTAGTGTTTTAAAGACTTTGTTGACTGGAGTATATTGTCTAAACTGTTTCCAGAGTGCTTCTGATGCATTGAGTTCAGGAACAGCAGCTGGTAATTGCACTAACTTTATGTTATTTTCTTTTGCAAATCGTCTACTTATTTGACTAGTGTGACAGGATGCACCGTCAAGGATGAGTATTATTGGTTCTATCATGGGACGCATCTTTCGTATGATCTTCATAAATGCTATAAAGTCTTTAGAATTTGCTGAATGACGTATTGTATGACATATTTTTCCGTTAGTGCTGATTCCTCCAAATATTGTTATTCTCTCAGCTTTTCCTGCTACTGCTAGCATGCGTATCTTTTCACCTATCCTTGACCAACTTTTTACACGACGTTTTGTGTGGGTGTTGATGTGCATCTCATCTACTGCCATCACTAGAAATCCCATGTTGTTTAGACGTGAAATCCAAGATATGTTGGCTCTTTGGAATTTTTTTATCATTTCATCACTGGCTCGATTAGTGAAATGTACTTGGACATAGCTCTTTGCAGAGCGTCTTAGCTCTCTCATTCTGCGTCGTATTGTGCTGGGATGATATCGTACTTTTGTTATATTGAAAACCAACTCTAAAATTCTTTGTACTGTTGTGGTGCTGTCGAGTCCCAGTATGTACTCAAACATTCGGTTAGATACTTTTGGTTTCCTTCCTCGACCTGACTTGTCTTTGAGTCCCTCAATTCCTTCTTTCTGATACCGTGTAATCCAATTAAATACGGTGCGAGGTGTAATTCCTGCCATCTCTGCAGCTTTTACTTGTGTGTAACTAAAATTTAGTACCATTAGTACAACAATAATTCTTTTTTGTACGTTATGGTTTGGCATGTTTTTGATGTAGTTAACCATATCCTCACATACTTGATTCATTACATATCATAAAAGATAGTAACAAATAAACATGTATAGTCAACTAAACATGATCAATTAGTTAATTATTATTGTTCAATACCAACATTAACAAAAATTTAAATTTTTTGTGCGCCATTGGACATTTTAAATTTTGGTCACTAATCATCTTTGTTTATTTCCAACCATGAACTAATAATCAGTGATTTTTTGTTGTTATTGCCTCGTATGTTTTATGATCAATGTGATTTCAACGAGTATGTTGAAAGAAATCACATCATTTGGCAAAAACGAACCGGAAAATAATTATGTTCGTGACTATAGATACATCTCTTGTATAGAATTTGCATCCATTTTATCACTGATATTTGAAAATAATGTTTGAGATATTATGTGAGTTTGATTGGGAGGATTGATATCAAATATAGTCAAATTACCATTAGAAGCAACATACATATGCGCATTGTCGTGTTTAATATAATCTGATTTGTCTATTATATAATCAGGATGGTTCAAGAAATAATGATCAGAATTATATCTAATATTGGTATAATGAGGCGGTTCAGAATGAAGTACCAATTGTTGTGTTTCAAAATTTAATGGTAATTTATCAATAGAACCAAAAAATTCATTTATGAAATGTGACTCAAACAACATATCATTTATGTTTTGTATTTTGGGGTGTTCTTTTAATAGTTTATCAAGACCTGAATCATCTATTATAAAAGGTAGTGATTTAGCGTCTCTTTCAATAAATAGTTTTGTTATATGATCTTGTATGTTTTGATAAAAACCGTCATCAAATTCATATTCTGCGCTAGTGTTGACTGCTTGACCAATTAATTCACTAGAATTTATTGTAATGTCTAAATACAATACAACTGTATATACTGATATAATTGATATAATACCTAATATTATAACATAATATGTATTCATATATTATGTGCAACAATACATCATTTATAAAGATATTATATATTGTCATAAGATGTTATGTACAATCCATATGGGCTCATACATAACAAAAAATCAAAAACTACAAGTGTTATTACTAATGGTTAAGGATAGTATTATTTTTAATCGATATTTGGAGAAATTTAAATTTGTGCGCAATGCTTGTTGACAGAATTCTAACTGTACAGTTTGTCACACATCATACAAAAGATCTCCAGATAATCTTCTCGCCTGGCTTTAGTAGTGATTTGGCTCTCTTTGGTAGAGCAGGGTTTTTGAATGATCCTTTGCTACGAGATCTGGATACTATAACATTGGTATCAAAGTTACAAGTAAGTGTATTTGGATTGATGGTAGGCACCTTTACGATCTTGGCAGCTTGGAGCAGACCATGATCGCTTGTGACCAGAATGGTCTTGAGACGTAATGCATATGCAAGAATCTCACTATCCCCAGGATGGAGAGTTGGACATCTCTTCAAGAGGTCTTTGGCCATACATCTCAACTCGTTTGTAATCCTACCGTACACAACTTTGGTTTGAAGACTCGACTCGATCTGTCTCACTATGTTGTCAAAGTTGTATCCATTTTTAGTAGCCTCGATCTGAGTTCTAGAAGTTAGATGAATGACAGAGTTTTGAAACTCGATTCTGCACTTGAGAAGATTCTCGAGGTTCTTGATCTCACGCATACTTATCCCTACACACGTATCAAAGGTAAATCCATTACCTGATCGATTCGCTTTCATACCAACTATACATAATATCATCTAATAAGAAATTCGTATCTTTGATCCATGACACCGTAGATACAGTAGATATGGATACAAAAAAAGAGCCTCAAGCAACGCTTGAGGTGGAGGAGATGGATTTTGTTCTTGTATTTAATACATCTTGAACATGAGCGTTGATGTTAGACTGCTCGCCTCTTACGATACATGCATACCTAGATACTGGGTTTGGCACGTTGGTATCGGATGCAAGTATGTCTGGATTGACAACGTTGACATCTGCAAGATTAGCTGCTTCAGCTAGGCCCCTGTCACAAGTAACCAGAGTTGTTTGATTGAGTTTTGAATCTGCAAGGATTAGACTATCTGCATCATGAAGCATTGGGCATGTTACTTGGAGGGATTTTGCAATGTTTCTAATCTCTTCAGTAGCTGTAGTGTATACTATATCTACTCCTAGACATCTGTGGATATGTGTAGAGACACTGGCAAAGTCATATCCTTTGTTGGTTAGCTCTAATGCGGTCTGGGAGGTTAGGCGAACTATGGAATCTTCACAATCGAGCCTACATGAAAGGAGGCTTACAAAGTTGGGATTATCGACCATCTTGATGCCGATACACGTATCGAAGGTGTATCTATTTTCGACTTGTTCGTACTTTTGACTCATACATTATCTATATCCTAGTTATTAATAAGAGTATCTTTTTTTATATAAAAAGAGCTTTTTTAGTATATAAGTGACATATAACATCCACTGAGAGATATCTGAAGTCTAAATCATAATCAAAAAGACTTTTTTCATAAAAAACAGGCTTTCATAGGGTTTTTAACTACTAATTATCAATAAAATGCATGGTAGAAGAGATCCAAGTCATGCCCATGCAGCAGAGGCAAATAAGAGAACTTGTAAAAGACTCGGAAAAATTCTTGACGCCAAACGACTTTCTAAAATCAGCGATCGAGATCCTATTGGCATGGGAGAGTGAGCATCCCGAAGACTGTATCGAGTTGATAAAAAATCTTCGACCACTGTCAGAGAAACAAGAACAGATCAACATAAACACAAAGAGAACTGAAGAGTCTGTTGATCCAAGTATCTATGAGAATGTGAATCAACAATCTATCGGTTCAACTGAACCGCGAGATGTCCATATCCAAGAGAGTGAACGCAGACTATTAGACTATGATCACAAAGTCGTAGAAAACTTTGGAGATACTATAAAGTATATCGAGTCGCTAGAGATAACAAAACCACAAAATCTAATTCCATACGACGAATATCCAATACTATCACTAAGTTATCGAAGATTTCTGCCAACAAAACTTACAATGTACATGCTCGCGTATCTACTTGCAAGTAAGAGAACCACAAAAGTCGAACTGAAAGAGATTCGTGTTTACGCGTATAATATGTTAGAAGAGTATGGAGAGATGATCAGAAGATATGAAAAAGAGCATGATATCCCAAGAAATAACAAGTTATCTACTAGTCTCCCAAGAAAGACGGACTCTGACGACGAACGAGATTTAGAGACAAAGATTCGAATAAAAGATATTGAGATAGGAAAGACACGTAATAGCAGAATCCTAGATGGAAGATATTTTGATGGAGCATTATCTGCAATGGGATTGGTATATGCATTTGAAGAGTTTGATAAAGAGTTTATATCATTAACTGAGTTTGGAAAGAGATTCATCCTTATCGATAATCCAATATTTCCTAAACACGACTTTACACGCGGTGCATTATCAACACAAGAGGCAGAGTTTATTCTAAAGGAGATTATTCCACAACGAGAGTTAGAATACAGTATAGTTCAAAAGATAATAAAGACTGTACGAGAGTTTGATCCCGAGAGATCAAATCCCAAAGTAGATTTGGAGACATTAGAATCAGAGATTCACTCCACAATTAAAGAGTACATAGCTAAGGATAAATCAGCTGCTGAAAAGTACAACATTGCACATCTGGATATAGATGATGACAAAACAAAGAGAAGGATCGAACATATCCGACTAGTTACTATGGGTAGGCTGTCAGAGTTGGGAATAATACGATGGGAGATCACTCCCGATAGTGTATCAAAGTACTCTCTAGTAGACCAACATAATACATTCTAAAGAGATTTAATACTTTTAAAAATATGATCATACATGACCAAAGCTCTGGTTCTAGGAGGTTCACGAGGAATAGGCTCTGCAATCGCGAGGGCACTAGAGTCTATAGAGATAGATGTATTCGCTGCATCAAGTAATGATATCGATACCTCAGATCTGGATAGTGTGGATCAATTTGTTAAAGATCATGATACAACAGACATTCTGGTTCTAAATACTGGAGGTCCGCCTCCAAAACACTTTGAGATGATAACTAGGGATGACTGGCTGAAATATCACAATCAGCTGTTTTTGGGATTCTGTACTATACTTCAAAAGATGACAATAAACGATGGTGGCTACATCTTTGTGATAACATCTAATATCATCAAGGAACCCAATCCAAAACTAGTGCTCTCCTCAGCATATCGTGCTGCATTTACAGCTGTATTCAAGACTCAGAGTATAGAGTATGCAAAGCGAGATATATCTTGTATAAACATCGCGCCAGGTCCTATTCATACTGACCGAACAGGAGAGCTGATAAACGACATTGAACAGTTTAAAGAGACACTACCTATGAAACGGTTAGGTAAACCAGACGAGATTGGCAACTTTGTAAAGAGTATAATACAAAATAGGATAAAGTATCTGTCAGGAGTTGTAATCAACTTTGACGGTGCAGACTCGAGTTTTATCTTTTAGCTATTTTCTAAACTCTACATTTGGAACGTCCGGCTGACCAGCAATCACTACAAGACCACCATCTCGTAGCTGTTGTAATAGTTGCATGACTTCCTTCTCTACTTGACCTCGCTGCAGACCTGTCTGTTGTGCAAATATCTCTACCAGATCGGTAACCTTTCTCTGGCCATTACAAGATTTCCAAAAATCAACGATTGCTTGATTTACCATAAATCCTTGCTCGTGTTCATTTGCAAGTATCATTGAACCATCCTCTTGTTTTATGATCTGGCCTACACCTTGCGGCAGTGCTGTCTCGTAGTTTATCGGAGCGGGAGTATTCATTGGAGATCCCATGCTCTTCAACTTTAGTTTTGCATCTTCAGACATCTTGTCCATCGACCAAGGTGGATCCCAGACAATATCGATCTTTACATTATTTACGCCTGGCACCTTTTTGACATATCGTGTAGCATCCGATACCAGAGTATCATGTAGTGGACAACCTTGAGTGGTCATAGTCATCTGTATATTGACGTCATTGTTATCTGCCACGTTGATCCCATATACAAGACCCATCTCGATTATGTTGAGTGGAACTTCGGGATCCATACACTGTTTTAGTGATTCCTTTATAGCTTGTTCAGTTATTGTACCCATATTTCTACAAGAAGATTAAAAACAATAAAAACTTTTTAAAATCAGACTGTTCATAGATATGTCTACAAAGTGAGCATCGTATCGACATTAAAAGTTAGTTTAGACTAATTTTATCGACATCCTTTTTGGTGTGGAGGATTATGGCATTATTCAATTATTAAAAGTTAGTTTAGACTAATTTTTTATCATCACACATGTTGATCTCTAGATCATTTCTCTCGAGATATACTTGGGAGTCTGCCAAGCAGTTTAATACATTGCTATCTTTATGAATCGACTATACGTTCAAATCGTTTCGTGGATAATTTACTATCTGTAAATTCTCTAGTTCTATTTTGAATATTATGTAGTCACATGTATGAACAATAAGAATTATTTTAGATGATATTTACGCAGTTGTCAATCTGTCTGTTGAATAATAGTATGAACTTTATTGAAATTAATTTATCCAAAATATCTAGTATCTAATTGTATTCAAAATGAGAATAATACTTGATATAAAATACACGTGATTTTTGTGTATGAATATACATTTTATGTTTACTTGTGTGTCACTTTAAGATTTTTGGTTAGATCTATTAATCTACTACGAGTTTAGAGAATTCACTATATCATCGGTATCAGAGCCAATGTGATCTCTCTAGATATTCATCTATCTCTTCACCATGTAATAATTTGATTAGTGCATTTGCCTGTGGTGTTGATAGTACAGGTTTACTAAATTTGTTATCAGTAGATATTCTGGGACATGCTACCTGAATAAATGCATCAATGCCCTTTAGATTCATTAATCGTTCATTTGTAATATCAGTTAGTGCAAAGAGTTGAACTTGAAGGCCCAACTCTTCTAATTCTCTCTTTATCTGTAGTGCAAAGACTTTGGAGAGCTGACCCTCCTTGAGTCCTACTATAACACCAAATGACTTGGCATCCATTGCTTTGTATATGGCAAGAGTTGCCTTTCGTTTCAACTTTTGTGCAAACTCTGATATCTCTCTAACTTCATTAAAGTGTGGATCAAGTACATATGTGGGCAATCCCGTTGATAGTACAATTCCTGCTGCATGAAAGTTACTCTGTCCTAAAAATACAAAACAATCAACATCTTGTTTTAGTTTCACAGCTGGATAAAACTCGCAACCAAATACCTGACCATCATTTAATTGCCCGCCCCCGCTTCCAACCTTTACAATGATGTTGTGATCTTTTAGAATCTTTGCCACTCTATCTATCTGATGTAGATGTTGACTGTCTGTAACCAAACCTATCGTCTTATTAGATAATATAATACCACACTTTTCTGCTACATCATCAAATTCTACATCATCAAATGCGTCAACTAGTATTACATCATCAATTCTATCTGTATTTACGGTATGACCTATATTGAATTGAATGTCTGCTCCTAAAACTTTACCCGCATTTGAATTGAGATCACAGGTACCCCATGTAGTATCTGCTAGTACATATGCTGGAATTTTATATCGTTTCATAATGTCTAATGCCATCTCTTGAACTTGAGCTAGTATGCCATCAGGGCCATTGAGCGATACTGATGCTGGATTCTTTGACTCGATCTCTCTATAGATCTTTTGTTTGTCTATTACTATCAAATCATCTTGCAATCTAGTACTAATAATTTAAACCAACATACAAACAAGTAAAAATGTTATAGTTTCATGTTATGTATGGTTAAGAGTATACTGCACGTTGGTTTTGATGACACCGACTCTCCAAAAGGTATGTGTACTACATTTCTAGCCTACAAGATAGTATCTTCATTGTATAGAACAGCAGAGTTTCTTGACTTTCCACGACTGATTCGATTTAATCCAAATATACCGTGGAAGACTAGAGGTAATGGTGCAGTATCATTATACATGCGCACTCAAAATCCCAATGCTGTAAAGAACAAGATAAGACAGATTGTATACAAGTATGCTGATTTAAAGAACGGTGCAAATCCTGGCCTAGTCTTCTTTGAGGGTCAACAAATGCCAGACGAGTTTGCAAAGTTTGCTAATTTAGCTCTGTGGCAGTTGATCAGTCGTGATTATGTAAAAAAATTTGTAAACAAACATAATTTAGAGTCTACATATTATGGAAATGGTCAAGGACTAGTTGGTGCTGTAGGAGCAATAGGATACAAATTTGGTGATCACACTTTGGAGCTACTAAGTTATAGGAAACGCTCCAAGTTTGGTAAACCAAGAGTTATCGAACCAATTAGCGTTAAAAATATGCAAGAGCGTACATGGCCTGAAACGTTTTCTAGTTTTGATACAAAAAGAGGCAGAGTCTTGATTTCACCTCATGGTCCAGATCCTGTGTTTTATGGAATACGTGGTGAGAGTGTCAACTCGTTACTTGTTGCTAGTACGATGATCAAAACTCCGGAACAACTAGATGGGTTTATGATATTCAGATCAAATCAAGGTACTGGTGATCATCTTCAAAATACTCTAGATCCAAATAAACTCAGACCCTACATGTCTGGTATCGTAACTGGTACTGTATGTAGTACACCAAAGATCATTCTTGGCGGTCATGTACTGTTTGGTGTTAAAGTGGATGATACATGTGTTTGGTGTGCAGTGTACAAACCTACTGGAATTACATCTATTGCAACTAGTCTGATGCTAGGAGATCGTATAACAGTAGGCGGAGGAATACGAAAGGCATCTAGAGATCATACCCGTGTACTCAACGTCGAGTTTGTTAACGTGATATCTCTTACAAAAAAGTTTATCGTACATAATCCCAAATGTATGAAATGTAGCAAGAGTATGAAGTCCAAAGGCCGAGGTCAAGGATTTGAGTGCATTAGATGCAAGACCAGATCTGATACAAAGACACATGACCTAGTACGTCGTAATATCTCGAAGAGACTCTACCTGCCAAGTATCTCTGCTCACAGACATCTCAGTCGTCCAGAACAGCGACTAGGCAAAATTAATCATATATCGTTTGAAGGTGACTCTTGGTTGCGTATATACAAGAGATAGCGGGGAGTAGATTTGAACTACTGATTTGCGGGTTATGAGCCCGCCGGGATGACCTAGTCCTTAATAGTCTGACTTCCCCACCCCGCTAAACACCAAATGATCCATACCTTATATACGCTTTAGGCTCTCATTCTGCGAATTGAGGCAACTATGTTGAAAAACTGTACAGTTTTGTTGTCATTACAATTGAGATGATTCTCATGCTTGTGTTTAGTATCAACTTTATCCATGCGTTAGAGATGATCAAAGCCAGCTGATTATTCATCTAAATGAGCTATTGGATTAAAGGCCACTAATTTAGGGAATGCCCATTTTTATCATGCATGCGACAATAGCCTTTGTTATATTCCGGAGGATTGTTGCCGTCTGTCATCCATGACTGATATAACGTCTTAACCTTGGCACCACATTTACCAAAGAACAACATCGTCAATCATAGCCACAACTTTCTTTCTGGCTAATCATACTTGTATATTTTTAATAATGTGATTCAGAAGCGATTAAACACTACTCTAAGACAGTAAGCGTCTCTTGCTTTATACTGTACCAGAAAAAGAGTGTCTTCAGATGTTGTGCATATGATTCTTTTTGATTTATGTGTGATGTAATTTTTAGAGATACTAGATTTTACAAGAACATTTTTAGAAAAAATCACATAAAATATCATCCCATGTAAATCAGGGCCACTAACCAAGCTATGAAGAATACTCAATACAAACACTCTACAAGACAGTCAAAACTTGTCGATTCTGTGAAATGTAGATTTTGTATGTGACGTACAAGATATCTGATCTGGCATCTCAGACAACTAGATACTTTCTAGCCTATACTGGCATTTAGCTTGATACAGATTCAAATTAATATCATTCATGTTTTATATTGTTTATGAACAAGTGGGTCAGCATTATTGCCGTTGTAGGGGCATTAGCATTCTCGATATCTGTTATCACGTTACCATCTGATCCAATACCTCTTCCTCCTCCGCCCAATACCACTAAAAATGCCTCTGTTACTGTTATTGCTCAAAACCTAGAGAATCCTAGAGCATTAGCGACCCATGGTGATCGTATATTTGTCACAGAGAAGGGTGGCGCACTTCGTGTAGTCCAAGATGACACTCTCTTAGAGTCTCCTCTAGCAACATTTAGGAGTGTTGACACATTTGATGGCGGTCTAATTGGAGTTGCAGTACACCCCAATTTTGACGAGAATCATTATCTCTACGTGTTTGTGACCTATGAGCGAGGAGACCAACTCTACAACAAGATCGTACAAATAACCGAATCTAACAACAGATTAGAGTCTACCAAGACCATCTTGGATGATATACCTAGTTCCCAGTTTACAAACGGCGGTTTCATAAAATTTGGACCAGACAATAAACTGTATATCGGTACAGGAGCTACATCTGATGCATCTCATCTACCACAAGATATCAACTCGTTATCTGGCAAGATTCTACGCATCAATGACGATGGAACTATACCTGATGATAATCCATGGCCCAACTCTCCTGTCTACTCTATAGGACATCGAAATCCACAAGGAATGACTTGGGATGATAACGGTCGTCTATTTGTAGCAGAGTTTGGACCAGAGAAGAACGACGAGATAAATTTGATACTGCCCGGCAAAAACTATGGTTGGCCGGAACTAGAGTGTACCGGTAATGAGCGATTCGAAGCAGCTGTACTATGTTATGATCCTAGTATTGAACCAGGGGGAATCTTGTATTATGCAGGAGACCGACTAGATATCGACTCTCCGTTTATTATGGCGTCACTACGCTCGTCAAATCTATATCAACTAGACTTTGAAGAGGGTCTTGCATCGCAAAAGGCTATGCTTGGCGGCGTTGGTCGCATTCGTGATGTTGTTGTATCTGCAGATCAAAGCATATACGTCATTACATCAAATACCGATGGAAAAGGATTTCCAGATCCTATGGATGATAAACTGTTGAGGGTATCGAGATGACTAGTTCCATTCCCAAGTTCTTTGCAAAGTCTAGAGAGGAGCGACTAGATATCATAAAAGACTTTGCCAATCTCAACAGTGCCGATATCGCTATTCTAAATGATATTGATGGTGGAGTCTCTTTTGAGCGCGCAGACAAGATGGTCGAGAATGCGATTGGTACTTTTTCGTTACCATTGGGTATTGCGACAAACTTTACTGTAAATGGTAGGGACCATCTAGTCCCTATGGCAATAGAAGAACCATCTGTAATTGCAGCAGCATCCAAGGCCGCCAAGGCTGCTCGTTATCATGGTGGATTCACAGTTGTATCTGATGAGCCATACAGCATTGGTCAAATACAGCTGATCTCTGTAGACTCGAACGCGGCATCTAGAATTCAAGAACATGCTGATGAGATCCTCAGCTTGGCAAACTCAAAGAGTTCAACATTATCCAAACTTGGTCGCGGTGCAAAACAGATCCAATGTAGAGAGATCACTACACCATCTGGTGAGATGCTCATAGTCGAAATTATAATAGATGTTGGAGATGCAATGGGCGCAAACGTCACAAATACAATGTGCGAAGCTATATCTCCATTACTTGCTGACATCACTGGTGGTAGACCTCTACTTCGTATACTGTCAAACTATTCTACTAAACGAATGGTAGACGCAACTGCTGTCTTTGCTGTTGATCAAGTTGGTGGCAAAAAGATAGTAGATGATATCATACTGGCATACGAGTTTGCAGACAATGACATCTATCGTGCAGTGACTCACAACAAAGGAGTCATGAATGGCATTACTGCAGTTGCAAACGCTATAGGTCAAGATAGTAGAGCCATAGAGGCAGCAGCTCATGCATATGCAGCTCATACTGGTAGATATCGATCTCTGACACAATGGAGTAGTGACGACTCGGGTAATCTAGTTGGCAGACTCGCAGTTCCACTAGCTGTAGGTATAGTCGGTGGTATCTCAAATGTTCATCCTGTTGCCAAAGTATGTGCCAAGATATTGGATGTAGACTCTGCTCGTGCTCTAAGTTGTGTGATGGCAGCAGCTGGTCTTGCACAAAACTATGCTGCACTCCGAGCTCTTGTTACAGATGGAATCCAAAAGGGCCACATGAGACTTCACGCGCGTAATCTAGCTGCCGCTGCCGGAGCATCCCCAGATCAAATAGATCATATAGTTGAAACAATGATTGAGCAAAGAGATATCTCTCTAGATAATGCAAGATATCTAGTATCTGGCATCGCTTGATTCTGGTTACATTCTATCTATTCGACTCCATGTCTATCCAATCCTGTAGGCAACTCTTCGTTATCCATAAATTTAGCAAAACACACAATTCAAAACTTTATGAATAAACTCATCATATCTTACAAACTTTAGCTAGTCATATGCTGGGGTATATATCATTGAGATCAATACACCGAGACATCAAACACACAGTACTGATCATGACATCTTTGATAGTAAATGACGTACAAGAATCCATAGATATCCATAGAGATTAATAGTATAACTTGAAATAATAATACATGTCGGAGTTGGGTACCTTTTATGATGATATAACATCATTTCTGAGCTCACAGCGATTCAGCGTGTTCACATGTAGTAGTAACTCTAAATTTTCAAAGTCGATGTCTACTATACTATGGAATGAGGATGAAGAGTATGAGGACTTTTTTCAGATTGCAAAGAATGAAGGTGTAACCATCATCTTTGAATCTGTACACGAGCTCACAGAAGATGATCTCGAAGACTTGTTTGATAAACTCCCTGATGATCTTAGGGATACTATGGAATCAGAGCTAGAAGAGACTCGTGAAAAGATCCGATCCACCGACAATAGAGTAAGCGTCTCATTTTTTTGGATCAAAGATAATATCAGATATATGATTCAGAAAAATTCTTGGTTAGAGGACATCATCTTTGTCTGTGAGAGTTATGGAAAACTTGCTCAAGACTCTGAGAATCTACCAAAACCACAACATGCCCGATCTGATTATGTATATGAAGAACTGAGAAGTCAAGATCCTAATGAACTAGCTAGAGAGTTACACGAGTATATCATGGATGTCGATCCTGATCCATCTGATCGTATGCGGAGTAAATTAACTAGTGCTTTTTGGGATGAGAAAGGTTTGAAGGGTACAGAACACCTAGATTTTAAACAAGAGATCGATATACTTGCGCATCGAATAACACGAAAGAAGAGTCGTAAACAACCGGCTTGGACAAAGACAAGTAATCTGTCACTTGCAGAGCTTACTCAAAAATGCATAATATGGGCTAGAAGGAAGAAGATAAAACCAACACAAGCAGTATTGCGTAGCTATCTATTGGATAATGATGTAATATTAAATCCTGCAGACCTGAAACTTTTGCATCGCAATGTAAGTTCATCATTAAAATAACTATTGTTCATTTGCATACAAAATCAAATATCTATAAATGCCATTATATACCTGAGAGTCAAGAGTACTGCTATTGTCCGAGATAAGATTTGCAATTCCAAAAGGAAGTCTAGAAGATGCCACATTCAAGCTCTTGGAGCGTTCTTGGACACGTGTAGCTCGCAAGAGCAGAACATATCGTGTATATCTGGATGATCCCAAGATCGTGGTCAAGATGTTGAGACCACAAGAGATACCGACTCTGGTGGCAGAAGGACTATACGATGTAGGGATTACTGGCAAGGATTGGGTTGGTGAGACTAGATCAGACGTCGAGTCGGTTCTAGATCTAGAGTATGGTAGGATACGACTGGTCGTCGCATTTCCAGACAACTATCGCTATAAAGATATAGATTCTATGATAAGTGATTACGCAAAGAAAAAGAAGACACTTCGCATATCTTCAGAGTATCTGACTACAGCTAGTAAATTTCTAAAGTCATCTGCATCGTACAAGAGATATCACGGTTCAGCGGATCCATTAATAGTCACTCCGTGGGTACGACTAGGAAAGAACAAGAGCGTCCAGATTCATCTCTCTTTTGGCGCAACAGAGGCCAAGCCTCCCGAGGACGTTGACGCAATCATTGATGTAACAGAGACCGGCACAACTCTAAAACAGAACAAACTAAAGATCGTAGATGAGATCCTTGTATCATCTGCACATCTGATAGCAAACAGAGAGTCTATCAAAGATCCAAAAAAGCGCGAAAAGATATTTGATATCATAACTCTACTACGAGGAGCTGTACATGGCGCCAAGTATCTGCACATATATCTAAATGTAGAAGAGAAGAATCTCAAAGAACTGTTATCCCAGATGCCTTCATTGAAACGTCCTACAGTTAGTCCACTAAGTGAAGAAGGTTGGTATGGCGTAAATACAGTAATCCAAAAAACAGAGTATCACAAACTTGTTCCAAAACTTCGCAAGATTGCACAAGGTCTAGTAGTACATGAACCGCGTCAGATACTCGAACTCGAAGAGATAAAGCGTGACGAAGAGAATTGATAAAGATACTCCAAGTCTCAAACCCTACCAAGTTTGTCAAACAAATATCACATGATATCTCTGACCTATCAAAGGTCCAAGGTATCATACATGATATCAGACACGAAGGAGATGCTGCAGTACGCAGATATGAGCAACAATTCTCTGGTACAAAACTCGGTTCACTGCGAGTATCTGACTCTGAAGTGTCTCAAGCGCGTCGCCAAGTCACATCTCAAGAGATCTCTGCAATATCACTCATGAAACAACGACTAGAACGTACAGAGCGTGCTGTATACGCAACGCTCCGAGATATCAAGATACGTGAAGACGGAATAAAGATATCAAAGACCTTTGTTCCGGTATGTACGGTTGGATGTTATGTACCTGGTGGTCTTGCTAGATATCCCAGCTCTGCCATAATGAGTATAGTTCCAGCCAAAGTTGCAGGTGTACAGAATATTATAGTCGCAACTCCTCCAGATCGAGATGGGAATATCGATCCATTGACTATAACTGCAGCAAAGATGTGTGGAGCTGATAATATCTACAAGACAGGTGGAGTTCAAGCTATTGCCGCAATGGCATACGGGACACGTTCTATACCTAAAGTCGACAAGATCGTAGGGCCAGGTGGCCCATTCGTAACTGCAGCAAAGCATCTAGTCAGTAATAATACATCGATAGACATGACTGCAGGACCTACCGAACTAGGAATAGTAGCTGACTCTGATACAGATCCCCGACTGATATCACTAGACCTCATATCTCAAGCAGAGCACAGCCGTGACACATCATGTTGTGTTGTTACAGATTCGCAGAGTCTTGCCACTCGTATAGATGATACTCTAAAAGAGTTGATTCCACATGTACGTCGATCTGATATAGTATCTTCTAGTATTACAAATAATGGATTTATTGCAGTCTGTAGAGACAGAGCAGATATCGTACAACTAGCAAATCTACTTGCGCCAGAACATCTCCAAGTCATGACCAGAGATGCTTCAAGACTAGCGAGAGAGTTTACGACTGCGGGTCTAGTGTTGGTAGGTAGATACACTCCATCTGCAGCTAGTGACTATCTGTTGGGATCAAATCACATACTCCCAACGTCTGGTCTAGGAAGAGCCCGTGGCTCGTTATCTGTTTTAGACTTTGTAAAACTACACACCAGTATAACATCATCCAAACGTGCTCTATCTGGTATAGCGTCTGAGATGAATAGTATAACTAGTGCCGAAGATCTCACAAATCACTACAAGGCAGTTGAGGGTAGATTATGACAAAAGGTTGGTTTGAGAAGCGAGTATCAGAGTTGTCGAACGATACAGGATACAAGAAACCAGATCTCTATCAAGACACACTAAAACTCGACTCGAACGAAAACTATGCGATACCAAAGAGTATTCAGAGTGAACTGGTAACTATGGCCAAACGTAGATCTGATATCAGATCATATCCACTTGGCAGAGTTGATCGTCTTATTGAACAGCTTGCAAGTTATGTCGGAGTACCGCCATCAATGATCGGCGTAGGCAACGGATCAGATCAGATCCTAGATATGCTGCTGGCAAACTTTGCTAAAAACAAGAGAGTCTTGCTAGCAAATCCATCATTCAGCTTTGTACAAGATCGATGTCGTCTATACGACATACAAACGACGCATGTACAATTTGTAGATCATAAATTTGATATCGCAGAGTTTGAGCGACATGCTAAATCTGCGGATATTCTATATATCGACTCACCAAACAATCCAACAGGTTTTCAGTTTCCCAAACGAGATCTGCAGAGACTGATACGATCCTTTGATGGTCTAGTAATAATCGATGAAGCATATGCCGAGTTTGCAGACTATACATTGCACAATATGACACGCAAGCAAAAGAATCTAATCATAACTCGAACACTCTCCAAGTCGTTTGGACTAGCTGGACTACGTCTAGGATACTGTATAGCAGATAGAGAGTTTACAGAGACGTTCCAGAATGTGATACAGTATCCATATCCGTTGAGTTCACTTACGATCGAGGCAGCAATATCTGCCCTTGATCGAGTAGATACATTATTGGGATACATTGAAACGATCAAAGCAGAACGTACACGCGTTATTAATGCACTACAAGAGTATGACGACTTTGAAGTCTTTGACTCTAGAGCCAACTTTGTACTCTTTGATGCGCGTGGTGGATATAGCAGAATACATGCAGCCCTACTAGAACAAGGAATCTCGATTCGTAAGTTGGGTACGATCGGTAGCTACGAGGGCTGCCTTCGAGTAACTATAGGTACAAGAGAGATGAACTCTAAATTTCTACTAGCAGTGCGTGATCTATTCAGATGAGTCTAAAAGAGATATCTCGTGGTATGTACATAGATGATACTGTACTAGAGTTTATTGTACCGAACGAGATCGATGGAATAGTCTTTGACTGCGACGGTGTACTGGTAGATATATCTGACTCGTACAACTCTACAATAATCAAGACATCTCAACACATACTATACGCACAGTCTGTATCTGACGAGATAGTAGAGATACTCTCTTCTGATCTGATGTATGGTATAATCGATGACTTTAAAGCTACAGGTATGTTCAACAATGATATCGACATCACATATTCTATTATACTGACTCTTTTAGCTGTAGATAGATTGGGTGGTGATCCAAGTTCACTACTCTCTAATGTATACGAGAACGCAACTCTGGGAATAACCGGAGTTGTATCTTATCTGCGTTCACTGCTAGACATATCTGATATAGAAGAGTACTTGTCGTATCCTAGTGACTCTAGTGTATTGATGCATACTTTTGATCAGCTATTTTATGGACCCGAGTTGTATAACGCGCGATATGGCCTCGAGTCTAAATTTACCGAGCCCGGACTCATCAATCGCGACAGAGTGATACTCGATCTTACGCTACTCGATACTTTGACAGAACAGTTTGAGCATATTGCTATGATTACCGGTAGAGGATACTCTTCGGCACATCACTCGCTGGGTTCACTGCTTGATCGATTTGATATACAAAACTCTCTCTTTTTAGAGGATCAACCTCGTAGTCTAGCAAAACCAAATCCTGCTACATTACTCAAGTCGATATCGAACATGGGATGTAAAAATACGATATACGTGGGTGATTCGATGGAAGATCTGAATATGACACGAGCTGCAAACTTGGGAACGAAGCTACTCTTTTGTGGTGTATACGGTACCAACCATGATCCAAAACGCCGACTAGAGATGCTACAAGATCAACACGTCGATATGTTGGTCAACTCTATACACGATATACCAAAGATATTAAATTTGGTACAACGTATCAGAGATACATAATGCGTACAGCACAATATAGTCGCGAGACCAAAGAGACTAGTGTCTCTGTTACATTAAATATAGATGGCACAGGCACAACTGATGTCAATACTGGTGTTGACTTTATAGATCATCTGTTAGTATCGTTTGCAAAACATGCAATGATCGATATCACACTTGTAGCTAAATCATCAGATGGTATAGTACATCATCTGATAGAAGATACTGCAATAGTACTTGGAAAGACAATCGACAAAGCACTAGGTGATCGTAAGAGTGTTGTTAGATTTGGTCACGCACTAGTACCTATGGATGAGTCTCTTGCAGAGTCTGTAATAGATCTAGTTCGACGTCCTTACACCATGATATCTCTCTTGTTGACACGCGACACGATCGAGTCTGTATCTCGTGAAGATATACAGCACTTTATTCTGTCACTAGTACAAAATCTAGATTGTTGTGTACATGTATTCGTAAAGTATGGTGATAATGATCATCACAAAGTCGAGGCTGCAATAAAGTCACTGGCAGTTGCTCTACGATCTGCTGCAAGCATAGATCCAAAACAACATGATATTCCTAGTACAAAGGGTTCGATGTAATTGAGACTTGCAATATTTGATTATGGTGCAGGAAATATCTTTAGCCTCAAAAACTCAATAGAGAAGACAGGGTCTACAGTAGACGTGATCACTACATTTGATCACAATGTACACTACGATGGACTGTTGTTACCAGGCGTTGGAAACTTTGATCCAGCTATGTCGAGTATATACAATACAGGAGTACAGTTTACAGAGTATGTTGGAGATACGCCTGTACTGGGCATCTGTCTTGGAATGGAGATGTTCTTTGAAAAGAGTCAAGAAGGTAACCAACGTGGACTAGACGTTATAGATGGAGATGTAGTTGTACTGCCTGATACCTTTAAAGTTCCTCACATGGGATGGAACGAACTTGAGATAAGACGACCAGGCGTTCTACTCGCAGGAGTAAAAGACGCGGCTTGGGTATACTTTGTTCACTCTTATCATGCACGACCAGAATCATCTGATGTTGTTACGGCCGAGTCCGACTATGGCATCAAGGTACCTGCCGTCATAGAGTCTGCAAATTTTTTCGGGACCCAATTTCATCCAGAAAAGTCTGGCAAGGTTGGGCAGACGATAATTGCCAACTTTCTCAAAGAGTGTCACAGATGAAGATAATTCCCGCAATAGATATCATGGATGGCAAAGTTGTACGACTGTACAAGGGTGATCCAAAACGACAGACCATCTACTCTAACGATCCAGTAATGATCGCCAAGAGATGGGAGTCTGATGGTGCAGATATGCTTCATGTCGTCGATCTCGACGGTACAATCGGAACCGGCTCCAATCTAGATATCATACGCGATATACTATCAGCAGTAGATATACCTGTAGAGGTTGCAGGTGGTCTCCGCACACGCTCACTTGTAATGGATATGGCAGATATCTGTGATCGTATTGTATTGGGTACACTCGCATTCAATGATCGTGTATTGTTAGAGTCACTCATCGACGAGCTAGGTTCGTCACGTATAGTGGTATCTACTGATCACCATAATGGAAAAATAGTGACGCATGGATGGCAACAGAGATCAGAGATCGATCTCGTATCAGCTGTAAACGATCTCTCGCGTATTGGAGTATCGGAGTTTCTAGTAACAAGCATAGACACAGATGGAACACTAGAGGGACCTGACATCAGATATTTGAGCAAAGTCTGTTCGATACCAGACGTAAACATTATTGCAAGCGGTGGTGTATCTGGTGTACACGACATACATGAGATAAAAAAGTATAATCCATTTGGTGTAATATTGGGAAAGGCTCTATATGATGGCAAGATTACCATACAAGAGGCCGCACAATGTTAACGAAAAGGATCATTCCATGTCTTGATGTCAAGGATGGTCGAGTAGTCAAAGGATTAAACTTTGAGTCCATACGCGATGCAGGTGACCCAATAGAACTCGCAGCGCGATATAGCGACGAGGGCGCAGACGAGTTGATATTTCTAGATATCACTGCGTCTGGAGAACAACGAAAGACGCTCAAAGAGTTGGTGCGTGATGTAGCTACCGTAATTGATATACCGTTTACGGTAGGCGGTGGAATACACTCGCTTGAAGACGCGCGTGAGATTCTACTGCATGGTGCAGACAAGGTTGGAGTCAATACAGGCGCAGTTAGAGATCCTCAGGTTATAACTAGACTTATGGAGATCTTTGGTAGACAGTGTATAGTAGTTGCAATAGATGCAAAGCGAAACTATGGTTCTGGTGGAACAAATCTATTTGACGATGGGTCGTACTGGTTTGAGGTCTATACATATGGCGGTTCAAAGAGTACAGGACTCGATGCAATATCGTGGGCCAAAGAGGTTCAACAGTTAGGAGCAGGTGAGATACTATTAACCAGCATAGATAGAGATGGAACAAAGGATGGATATGACATACCGTTGACGAACGCAATCTCTGACGCTGTATCTATTCCTGTAATTGCGTCGGGCGGGTGTGGCTCACCTGATCATATGGTGGATGTCTTTAAACGATCCAAAGTTGATGCAGCACTAGCAGCATCGATATTTCATTATCAGACACACGGTGTACAAAGAGTAAAACAGTACATACAAGACCATGGTATTCATGTACGATTATAATATCAGTTGTATTCTGTACGTTTGATGGACATATCTATAGACGAGATCGATTTTGACAAAGGTGGTGGTCTAGTACCTGTTATTGTTCAAGACTACAAGACACGAGACGTTTTAACCCTAGCATATACAAACCGCGAGTCACTGAAACTTGCACAAGAGACATCTAAATCATGGTTTTGGAGTCGTTCTCGTAATAAACTATGGATGAAGGGAGAAGAGTCTGGTAACACTCAGGCCATACGCGAGATACTAGTTGATTGTGACTCTGATGCAGTGATATATCTCGTCGAGCCGGCAGGCCCTGCATGTCATCTGGGTAAAGACGTCTGTTTTCATAACAGACTGGTATGATCGATATCTAGTGTCTTTACAGAGTATGATGTGATCTAAATCAAAGTGTACATACCTTGATATTTCTATCTGTGATATTTAACAAACGACGAAATATTTTAGAATAAATTATTTTCATTCAATTTCTGATATGCCGATAAATCCATATAATAGATCCGTGATTGATTTAGTTGCAAAATAATCATTTATTTTACCGTTAATGTTTTGATTAAAGATACTCCTTGTTTCACATCTTTAGTACTTAACTCCCATCCAACCTCTCCCATCCGTGCCTCAATCTGTTCGTTACCAACACTCTTCATTCTAGATTCATTTAAAACATAATGCAACTTTGCTGCATGTGATAATAGTTTTGGTTTTAGACTGCATGCTTTATTGCATTTTATAATCAATGTTTTGATACTATTGTAACCGTCTTTAGATTTGTTTCGATTCAAAATAAATCTTCCATCATCATTTAATCTATACTTGTATGCATTATAACGTCTTCCAAGTATTCTTTTTCATCTACAAAAGAGTATGACACCAGATCTTCTAGAGCCATTCCAACCTCTGGACTAAAAGGTCCATAAAAATATGGTCTGAATTCAGCCAGTTCTAGACCACTACACGTTTGCTGTACGAAATATGTTAGCTTTTGAATCGAAGCCCCTCCAATAATTTCATCACGGTTTTGATTTGAGCCTGATACTCCTTCAGCAATCTCGATTATTGATAACAACGTATTATAGACATTCAAGTCAAATCACTTTCTAATACATTATAGACATTGCAACTGATCCCTGTCCCGCATCAAAGATTGTACGTCTATTCATCTCTACCAATATATCAAAACTTGCTGCTAAATATAATGTCGGTTATTATGTTGCGGCCTACTCGTAAACACAGATTTGAGGCATTCTGATACCCTCGATCATCTATTGACTAATCTGAGCATCTATGTTATCTATCTGTGTATATATTCGACACACAGTAATACTAAACTTTTGCGTGAAAAAATATAGTATTACTTAACTTGATATTAGGATTTTTTATGTATGTATAATGAGCGTTCAAATAGTATTGAGTAAGCTACGTTGTAGAGAGTGTAGACGCGAGTATGCACAATCTATGAGATATGTATGTGATGACTGCTTTGGACCACTAGACGTAATCTATGACACATCTCCTATATCTGCTGATATATTTACAGGTCGTGAACATACTTACTGGCGATACTTTGAACTATTACCCATAGAGTCCAAGTCTAATATAGTCAGCCTAGATGCTGGAATGACTCCTCTAATAAAAGCAGAGAAACTAGGTGCCAAACTAGGTCTGCGCAATCTATACATAAAAAATGACTCTGTTAACCCAACCTTTTCGTTCAAGGACAGACCAGCTGGAGTTGCAGTCTCTAAAGCAAAAGAGTTTGGTCTATCGGCAGTAGGATGTGCATCTACTGGTAATCTAGCTTCTGCTACTGCCGCACACGCTGCAAAGGGAGGACTCGACTGTCACATCTTTGCACCTAGCAATATCGAGATGGCAAAGATAACTCAAGCACTATCTTATGGTGCAAACTATGTTGCAGTCGACGGTACATACGATGATGCAAATCGTATAGCTGCACAAATTGGAGACAGCCGTGGATACGGTATTGTAAACATAAACATGCGCTCACACTATGTCGAAGGTTCCAAGACACTTGCATTCGAGGTTGCCGAACAACTAAACTGGCAGACTCCTGATCAGCTAGTCGTTCCAGTTGGCAGCGGTGCGATGCTGAATGCGATATGTAAGGGATTTGAAGAACTAGAGTCGGCATCATTGATACACGACACATCAAATATGCACATGATTGCAGCACAACCACATGGGTGTGCACCCATAGTTACAGCATTCAAGCAAAAGAGTAACCTTGTCGTACCTGTCGAGACTCCTAACACAATTGCCAAGAGTTTAGCTATAGGTGATCCTGGAGATGGACGATATGTACTAAAACGTCTAGCACAATATAACGGATATGCTGAAGAGTGTACCGATCAAGAGATCTTGTCTGCAATAATATTACTTGCCAAGACCGAAGGAATATTCACCGAACCTGCAGGTGGTGTATCGGTTGCTGTTCTACAAAAGATGATCCAGCAAGGAAAGATTGACTCTAATGATTGTACTGTGTGTTATGTTACTGGCAATGGACTAAAAGCAACAGAGTCTATAATGTCTGTGCTTAAAAAACCTGATATCATCAAAGCTGATATTAACGAGGTTGCAAAGGTGGTACTATGACCAACATTGTATTTGTTATACCCTCTGTATTGAACCAAGGCGGTGGCGAGAGACGTCTAGATATGTCTGTTGACTCATTATCTGCCGCATTTACAAAAGCTGTTGATGTAATGGGATCTGACTTTGAACGACGTGTTTTAGAGTCAGATGGTACGCCTCGTTCTCTGATTAATGTGTACATCAATGGCAAGAATGCGCAATTTGTGGGCGGAATGAATTGTACTCTGCATGACGGCGATGAGATATACATTCTACCTGCAGTAGCTGGCGGTTCTGATCTATCTGCAGAACAACTAGATCGATTCTCGCGCCAAGTGATGTTGGAGGACATTGGATATCAAGGACAGATAAAGTTAGTCGAGTCCAAGGTATGTATAGTTGGAACTGGAGGTTTAGGAAATCCCATAACATCGAGACTAGCTGCAATGGGAGTAGGAAGTATGCGAATCGTAGATCGTGATGTTATCGAAATGTCTAATTTGCATAGACAGACGATGTTTGATGAAAACGATATAGGCAAGGTAAAGGTCGAAGTAGCTGCTGATAAACTACAGAGACTAAATCCATCCTGTAATGTAGAAGCTCTTGCAGTATCTGTAAACGAGTATAATGCAGCCGAGATCATACAAGGATGTGATGTCATAATAGATGCGCTAGATAGCGTCAATGCTAGATATGCATTAAACAAGGCATGTGTCGAGTCTAACATACCGTTTGTTACAGGAGCTGCAGTTGGTGTATCTGGTCAGGCATTTACTGTAATGCCTGGCTCTAGCGCGTGTTACTTTTGTCTATTTCCTAGTTTGAATGAAGACGCAATGCCTACATGTAGCATCGAGGGAGTACATCCGTCTATACTCTCTATTGTTGGCGGAATCCAAGTTACTGAGGCTGTAAAGATAATTCTTGGTAAAGAGCCGAGTCTTGCTACTCGTATACTGCACATAGATCTTACCAATCTAGACTTTAACTATACCAAGACTAGTCGCGTCTCAGAGTGCCCCATATGTGGAACAGGAGAGATCACCCCTACTGTAAAAGAGGATCTGTTACTAGAAGAGCTGTGTGGTCGAGGTCGTGGCAAACGAACATTCTCCATTACACCTACACGTACATTTGATCTAGACATTCCTACAATAACCACATCTGCAAAACAACAGGGGTTTATAGTCGAGAATCAAGGTGATCTGGGACTATCATTGAGAAACGATCAACTAGCTGTAAACTTTATGAAACGTGGGTCTGCTGTACTAGTTGGTCCAAAAGACGAGACTGCTGCTGTTACTCTGTACAAGAGTCTATTGAATAGCGCATGAAATTTCTGACACTTGATCTCACAAAATTAGATTTTATAGATGTATTCAAATTTTGTTGAGATTGAGATTGTATTCAATAAATGCTCTAGTTGATATCTATTGAAGAGATCAGATAAGTGTCTTTAATGGGATCTTTGTCAACTTGCGAGGCATGTAAGATTACTCGTAACTAAATTTCAGGTTCTAACATGTGTAAAACACCAAGTTTTTTAGTTTTGTACCCTGACTGTTTAATCTCTTGCGAGTTGAAGAGATCCATTTGAATTGGCAAGTTTTACGAATCATGAAATTATAAAACTCTTGCTTTGCGAAAAAATTCTGACTAGGAATGATTTATTGGTCGTAGATGTGTTTCTTTTTTAACCATCTATATTTGAGTTAACTGATATATGGTATTATGTATAATACATGTCATGGCAATCATATATGGAAAATCAGATGCAGAAAAAGAATTACTACGTATTTTACCAAAAGAAGTAAAGAGCCTTGAGGATGTATACAACATCAAATTCAAATTTGAAGATAGACTAAAAAACACAAAGGGATTTTGGGGCTTTATCAAAAGACGGTATTATAGATACCAGTTATCTAAATTTGAGGGACGAGAGTTTAAGATTTGGTACAAGGGAGCATCAGGTGAAAAAAAGACATTATACAAATTACTAAAATTAAACAATTCATATCATGTTCTAGTAGGGTTGAGATATAAAAATAGACGTCGTAAAACAGTACAGTTTGATTTTGTTGTGGTGGGTCACACAGGGGTGTATTTACTAGAGGTAAAACATTGGTCAGATTCTTATGCCAAGTCACCTGATAAAGATCCCTTTAAACAAACTACGAGAGAAGAAGACGCACTTTATGAATTATTTGGTCTTGGGTTTTATTGGGGAGGTGATTTTGCTATTAAATCAATTATATTGTCAATAAAAAATAACATATTGCCAAATTCTGATTATCAAAATATACAAACAACTGGTTTAAACAATATCTATAATATTATAACAGGAAATAGAGATATTATGTCAAAAAAGACCGTTTTAAAATTGGTAGAAAAATTGACGAGAAAATGTACTTATGAACAACATACTGAATATCAATCTCCTAATGAATAATGAATTGTAACGCTGTACATTCAGGCTGATGACTTTATTGTTACTAGGATCACAGAAGCACATAACACCTCTTTGTATGGTTGTTTAGTTGCACCATTTCATAAAAATACGTTGATCAGTGGTTTACATAACTATCTCAAAGTGTACCCACACGTATTGAATTTCGTCAAAATCGTCCACTCTGGGTTGATGATGCACTCGGACACGAAAATCAATCGTCTCATCAAAACTCATATCAGAATGTAATACTATGATATCTCACATCTTATACATGTCGGTCTCAAGGATCGCTACATTCATGAGATCAAGTATAGTTTGAGACTGACATATCAATCGTACCTGAACTGAATCATAGTAATGAACAAATCGGTTATAGTCTTTAAATACAAACTTTAGAAAGAGACATCAAATAGATTATACATTAATGCTTAATTACAAAAATGTAGACACATAATATTGAACAAACCTCATTATGAGTATCGAATAATCCAAAAGATCGATGCAGATCTACTTCCAAAGCGAGTTCCAAAGAGGATCCGTACCATCATATCTAGCATCTCGCCTGATGATATAGTATCGTCTGCATCGATTCTTACTAAATATGGCCAAGAACTAGGCGAGATAAACGCTCACTATCCAAAGAATGTGATCTCGTTTGCATTACATGCAGCATACAAGATGAATCTAGTAGAGAGATTGAACGATAATCAGATCCCAGATTGGTTCCAAAACCTCGATACAGTAGTCTATTGGTCGTCACAACTACGTGGCAGCAGATACAAGAACACAAAAGATGTAGGTACCGGAGGCACTAGGCCCGTATATCTATATCATCTATGGAACTTTAACAAATGGATCAAAGATCGAATGTTCAAGATAACTATACTAGAGGGCGCCGGCACTAGCATCTTTACTCAGCGTACCACTATGCGTAAATTTCAAACGGTTGAGGAGGTACTACGACTATTAGACCAACCCATGGTCGATCCCAAGAATGTAATTCGTATAGTTAAACAGTATCTACTTGATCCCACACATTTACACAAAAAAGCAACATACATGTCAACAATAAAGAATGCACTACAGTCTTATTTTGTAAAGAATGAACATGAAATACACATACATTATAATCCAAAGAACTTGCACAGTACCGAATCTGAAGAGCAGAGTATGTCCCTGTCCGATCTTAGAAAATTCCTAACAGTATCCTCGGTAATTGAACGAGCAGTGTTTCTCTCAAAGTTTCAGCGAGGTCTAGATGCATCAACACTAGTAGATCGATTCAACTTTGTTGTATGGGATCAACTGGTATCTCACTTTGGCGATTTAGATCATACTAGGTGGGATCTCTCAAAGTGTCCAGTACCTATACGGTGCGTCAGAATGAAGACTGATTTCAAACATACTGGTTTTTTAGATCGTGATGCAATATCTGCTATAATCACATATCTGGATCATAGACAAACAAAGACTGGAAGATCTATGAGTACAAACCAACCACTATTCATAAACAAGTTTGGCAATCCAATAACAACAACTTGGATATTCCGTAGCTTTGCAAAACTAGCAAAAGAGTCTTCAATTCAAAACTGTACCGAAGTTGACGGGAAACGTTTCTACAAACTAGACTCACATGAATTACGCGATCTCTTAAAGTCGACTCTGATCGATTCTGGATGCAGACTCGATGTCGCCGAACACGTCATAGGCCACAAACCACGTGACTCGTACGAAAAACAGTCCAAACTATATCCCGAGACTATGCGCAACGAGTATGCAAAAGCGTCCTCTAGACTGAATCTCATGTCGACATCAGTCTCTACGTCTGATCATCCTCTAGACAATGACATCCAAAACAGTATGCAAAGTATACAAACCATCACAAACTCTACAAAACAGTACACGCAACTCCAATCAACGCATGTACAAAAAGATAACTTTAGAAATATAGAATATGCAGATATCCAATCTCATATATCCAATTTACAAAATACCGTATTTGCACTAACCAAGATATTCAATCAAAGTATGTGTGCTGATTGTAATACAATACATGTCAATCCTTGCCCAAACCACAGTATCTAGTCTCAAACTTTAAAACATAAAAAACACACGTACAATTCTCATATAATGCAGTTAACGCTATCAGATATCAATGACATGATAAACAACGCTGCAATTCCACTTGGAACACTGATATCTCCTTCTAGCATCCAAGGTGGTCACATGCTGCTTCGTAACGAGAGTCAACGTAATCAAAAACTGCTAAAGAGTTTGGTCTGCTTTAGCATGAACGGCACTCCTTGTCTGGCATCGATTGCAAGCGTTGAGACTCAGAATCCATTCATGGATATGAGATCTCCTTTGGGTGTTGGAAACATGAGCTTTATTGCAAATCGAGGACGTGTGCCTCACACCGAAGACTCGGATATGCGATTTGTAAAGGTTCAATTTCTCACAAAACTTGACGAAGAGGGTAACAGAGAGCAGCTCTTAACTTCCCCGGATATTGGTTTAGACGTTATTGCAGCAAGCGATCAGATCTTTGAGGCATTCTATCCATTTCAATTTCCACAAAATATTGCAGTAGGTCGCTATCTTGGACGAGAACTTCCCGTGCCACTAGATGTATATCAACTAAAGACCGTTCACTGTGGAATATTTGGTGAGACTGGTTGGGGCAAGAGTGTTCTCCAAGCATTTCTTGCAGCGACACTTGCAAGGTCTGGCTGTAGATTACTGATCTTTGATCACTCTGGCGACTATTCCAATCAAGAGACCGATGTAAACAAGATATTCTCTACTCTGGTTGGAGAGAAGGGTCAAAAGTATGTCGTGTTTGACGCAACCCAGATCCAGGCAGATCACAATCTATTACGTATAAAATTGAACAACGTAGACTTTTGGAATCATGTATTTCAAACCACTCCCGAGTATGCAGAACGTCTAGCAATAGAGATAGTCGATCAGATCGAGTCTCAATTTCCAGAGATCAACGATCTAAAGAATGTCGATGGTGGAAGGTTTTACAACTTTGTGATGGATGCAATATCTCAAACTTGGTCAGGTCAGGGAACCATAGAACAAAAGAAGAGAATAGCAGACTCTAAACAAAAGAAGATAATACATTGGTTCGTAGACGAGATTCGACCATACATTGATAGAGATATAACCTTTGATGACGTAAAGAATACAATCCTCTCACAGACTGCTGTGGTTATAGATCTATCTGGTCCAAATATGGATGATGCAGAGAAGGCACTCTATGTAAGCAAGATAGGCAATATGATCCTTGTCGAAGGCAACAGATGTTATCCAAGATCGAGACTGAATCTTATGGTGATGGTAGACGAGGCTCATATCTATGTCCCACAAACAATACGAGATGTAGAGAACATTTACTGGATAAAACAGTCCAAGAAGACGATAATCGAGATTGCAAAACAGGGACGCAAGTATGGTCTAGGACTCTGTCTAGCAGATCAACGAATAACTGCAGTAGACAAACAAGCAATAGATCTGGGTACCTACTTTCTTGGCAAGTTAAAGATGGCCGGAGATCGAGCAAACATTCGCGAGATGTTTGGAGCAGATGAGGCAGATGCACTACGAACTATACAAAAGTTTCAGTTTCTAGTTGTCGGTAACGCCAGTCCGCTAGAGGATGTTACAGCGCCGATATCCGTATTTGATCCATCTACAGATCTAGACCTAGTGAACAATCTACATACTCGGTGATATCATGTCTAGTAACTTTACGTTTGACTATGAAAGTCCATATGATATATCAAATGAACTTCCAATCCCACCAAAGATGATCGAGTCTTCCATGAGTATAATCCAAGACCAATCTACCCGACAGTTTGATGATATTCAAAGATTGGTGAGCGATATCAACGAGGCCAGATCCAAACTAGAACCGATAATTCGTCTAGTCAATACTAGTGACACGTATACTGACTTTTATGGTATAGATGGTGGACTTGGTATCTCTAATGCTACCATTGGTGGTACATACTCGTCTGTGGTGGGTGTAGCATATCCGGCACACAAGGCTGCCGAGTCTTACATGTTGATCGATCCAATAATAGTTCCGGCTGGTCTCGGCGCACCGCATCAAAACTACTTTCAGATGTGGATGAAAAAGTACGAACTTGCAGTAGCTGCAAGAGCCACCAAACGAGGAGACTGTATCTTCTTTGACGGTACACTAGTCCCAACCATCTTTGCTCGGTTCTTACAGTCTGCAGCAGACTATGAGGCGCTACGTCCAGCTTTTCTGACGATGTTTCAAGATGCATTTGTAACCACAGACAAGAGATGTCTGGTAGACGAGATCCTAGACAGTAATGTTCCTATTGTGGGTATACCAAAACGTGTCCACTCTAGAAATATCATAAACACACGACTACGCTTTATGAAACTCCCTACATTTATGAGCGATCTGATGGCATGCTCTCTCTTGCTCAAGCCTGGTGAGTATATCACACCAATGGATTACAAGATGGTCTATCAGATGCAGGCAGGAAAGAGCGATCCATTGACCGATGAGGAACTGGCACTATCCAAGCGACATTGGGATTTAGTTACAAAACTTCTCCGAGAGCCAGACGAGATCCCAAAGCGAGCAGGACTCGATGCAAGCGTCAAGACGATCCCTTATCTTGCAGAGAATACTCTGGTTACATACTTTAAGCCGGTATCTGGTTCTATCGCAATTCGCGTCGAGTTTCTGAGACGTGACCTAGACTCTCTATCAAAGATATTGGCTACGATCCAGGCCGACTTTGACAAGGTGTCGAGACTACCCTTTTGTGTATTCATGGCGGACAAGTACTCTAAGAGCAATAGAAACATACCACGGATGATAAAGACGTCGATAGCAAACAAGCTGATCAAGATTGCACGCGAGCGTGATGTGACTGATCCCAATACATTATGGTACATCAACGAACTATCTTCATCACTAGGGAGTCAGACCATCTAGAGCCATCCACGTTTGGCAAGCTCTCTCTCCCTCTTGAAGAGAAACTGTTGTACGTATCCACAGTGTGTGCCAAATCTATCTACTATTGTATTGTGTATGCTGTGATACTGTTTAGATGTGATCGTCTTTGTACATGTGATATTATAGTCTCGTTCCAAGACTCGGAGCATCCATCTGTCTATTGGAAATGCTTCTAACTTGTCTAGTGCAAATAGCATCAGACAGTCTGCAATCTTTTCTCCAACTCCTTGTATATTGCATACTAGATCTCTTGCAGTGGTATAGTCTCGTTTACGCATGTCAATCAGATCTATTGATCCATCTGCAACATGTCGTGCTGCATCTAGTACAAATCTACTACGGTATCCAAAACCACACTCACGTATATCTCGCTCCGATAGTGCTGCAATCTTGGCAGGCTCTGGAAATAGCCAAAACTCTCGTCCATCAAACTCGACCGGTTTACCAAACTTTGTCACTAGATTTACTAGACATGATCGGATCTTTTGTATGCTAGAGTTCGATGAAGTGATAAATGATATCAGACACTGAAATGGATCTTGGTCCAATATTCGTAGACCTGGATACATTGCTACTGCATCAGATACTATTTTATCTCTAGTGATCTCTAGTATGATCTCTTTGATGTCGTCTCGTTGTCTAAAGAGATCATAACGTCTACCAGAGAGTGACTCGATCTCGACCGTACTGGTATTATCATCAGTATCGCTATGACTATGGTTTGTATAATAGACTTTGAGGATATCCTCTCCGTGTACGCCGTACCATGCATCATCAATCTTTTTCCAAAGAAATACCTGACCACTATTTATCGATGCATCGATATCAATCATTCAGATCGTCACTGTCTGATCTATATGTGCTGCCTCGGCATCTAGTCCGAATCTTTCATGGATCTCTTGCGCAAATATATTGCACGAGTCTTCATCGCCGTGTACTGTCAAGACTTTGGGGTCTCCGCGTATCTTTGATATCATCTCAAAGAGCTCGTCTCGGTCTGCGTGGCCGGAGAACTCGAACTGTCTGACCTGCGCTTGAACGTTAATCTCTCTTCCTCGTGTAGATACCTTACCTGTATCGAGCAGTCTCTTGCCAGGTGTACCTTCCCCTTGATACGATACTAGCGCAATTCCATTCTTGCTATCAAAAGCCAACTCTTGTAAATAGTATACAGCGTTTCCGCCAACCAACATTCCTGCAGGAGATATAACAACACAAGGTTCATCGATGGCTCGCATTCTCTCTGCGTGACTCTTTATGGATACAGAGTCGTGTATCGCGTCAGTAAAGACGTCTGGATCCCGTAGATACTCGGGATGTCTAGCTAGTATCTCGTTTACCTTTAATGCCATTCCGTCCATTAAGACTCTATGCTTAAAGTTTGCATTATGCAGTACACAAGCTATATTCTGTGATCGCTCAACCGAGAATGATGGAATGAACAACACACCTCTTCTATCCATTACCTCGTTTGCGAAATCTATCAGATCTTGCTCCGACTGTGTACGAGGAGTCTGACTAGTCTGAGAGTATGTACTCTCTGTAATCAGTAGATCAATATCACCAATATCCAAATCTGCCGCTCGAACCATTCTAGAACCATTCGTCTTGATATCTCCTGTATAGAAGAGTCGTTTACCTTCTGACTCTACTAGAACAGTACTGCCACCAACTACATGACCTGACTCTCGTAACTCGAATGTTGCGTCACCCTTTGTGACCTGCTGCTTAAAACCAATGCCTCTTGTATTTCTCAACATGTTGTCGAGTTCGGGTATGTCGAATGGATACTGATCTCTTGCTATCTTTAACATGTCTTCTATGAGCAGTTCGCTGAGATCTATGGTAGGCGGTGTTGCATACACGTCTGTACCTCCACTAACAAACAGTGATGGGACAAATGCCGAGTGATCTAGATGTGCATGCGTTATGATTATGCCATCGATCTCTCTTGGTTTTACATGTAAGGGATACTCTGGTGGCACACCGCGTCGCCCAGGTTTTATTCCATAATCTAACAAAAGATTGGTTCTCCCACAACCTACTAGAAATCCAGATCTGCCAACCTCTCCGGCAGCTCCCAAGACTCGCACATTCAAGGATCTTGTTGATATGTGGTCTATCTTAAAACCTTCGCAAAGAATTCTAGAGATCTCGACAACTTTCAAAAGCTTTAATTAATGTAAGCTAATGTTTTAAGCACATGGGAAGAAGCTTCCAAGACTGGTTAGGACAGCAAGATCAAGCTCTAGTCTCTAAAGTACGTGCTGGCGATGAGGCAAACAAACCTCTCCTAAACCAAATTAACTGGATTTGGGTTAACAATCTGATGAATCAGAAGGCAGACCTAAATCCTTCTTCTGCAGAGTTACTCGATTGGGTTACCTCTGGTCAAATAGATGCAATGAGAAAGTAAACGTGACAATCACGTTATCTTTTTGTTTTTTAGATCACTCGTAGACGCTAGTCTGTACTCTACAGGTACACTGCGATCATAACGGAGTTATGAATTTCAATCATAGTTTAAATAGTTAAAGTAGACTCTACTCTTTGTAATGCCAATAGCAATACTTCCAGATGTCGATGAACAGAGATGTATCGGCTGTGCACTATGTGTAGAGATTTGTACATCACTTGGTCCTGACGTCTTGAGAGTGAAACCAGTCGAAGGCTGGAAGAGAGGTAAAGCATTTGTCTTTTATCCAGAGCGTTGTATCTCTGATGGTGCATGCATCGGTGTATGCCCAACAAAGTCGATCTTTTGGATGAGACCAATGAACTATACCGCTGGACAACCAGTACCTCTTCACCAGAATGGTGTCTTCGTTAAAGGCTGGGCAGAAGACGCAGCTCTATAGGCTGGTCTTGTTACATCTTTTTTTCTTTTAAATCATATTTTGTAATGTCTAGCTGTTTGGTATAGTATGATAGAAACACGTCGTCTAGATCATAATGTATCTCTACAAAGTTGTTGTTTGTAAAGAATATCTTCCATGTATCTGCAAACATTACAAACTTGGTAGGATCGTATGATCCTCTGACTGCTTCGTGATGTGCAGCTGGATAGATATCGGATATCTCTATGGGTATGACTCCTAAATGTGGACTATACTGACATATCTGGTACGACTCAAAGTCATCGAGTCTCTTGAGCCTATTGTATCTGCTAGATAGATAGCCAGGCTTTGTGTTGTATATTGGTGTGATGATCAATCTCTGCTTTTTGGTCTTGAATCTACGTACAATCTCGTGAAATCTACGTACCTCTGGTCTGAACTGATCGATATCGTCGTATAGAAAGATCGCTCTCGGTTTGAATTTTGGAGTATTGTCGAATTTTTGGTTTATGATCGTATCAATGATCTCGTATAGTCGTGGATGGGCTCTAGACTTTTGTATCACATACTCCCAGAGCCTTCCCTCCCAGATTGCTTGTACAACTCGATCTACTTCGAGTTTTATTGTGTATAGATTATGACGTGCAATCAGATCGATCTTGTCATCTGACTGTCTGATCTCATCTGGTGTATACGATGTACATATCTTGCAATTGCATGGAAATGTGACGATATCATCTAGATCTCGAGTACCGTCATTTGTGATGTATCTGTTCTGTCTTGCATACAAGATGTATGATGCAGAGTCAAATGTATCACACCCTAGCGCAACAGCAAATGGAATAGTCAAAGGATGACCTGCACCAAACAGATGTAGTGGAACAGACTCGGGCATCTGACTCTTTGCAGATATAATCATCTGTGCCAAGAGCCGATACTCGTACGACTCCATAAACTCGACCGGACTACCCAGCGCCAACATTTTAAATCCTGCCTTGAGTAGCCCTCTAGTGGATCGTACTACTAGTTCCGAATGTTCTCCACCTTGAATTGGACCTATCCATATCTGACCATTGTCTCTACTAGAATCTAGTGTACTCTTTGATACTTTGAGAGTATGATTGACGTATCTTGTTGCACTCTGCTTTGACATACCAAACCCAGTCGGCTTGTCGAGCGGTATTGCAAAGTCTGTCATTATCTGTTGTTCAAAGTTGGACATATCTTGAGGAGTTACATCTAGATCACCATACTCTAAAACTTGGTAACCACCCGAGTCTGTCATTACAGAACCATCATAGTTTATGATATCGTGTATTGATCGTTGTGTATCACTACCATAGTTTTTCCTTGTGAGGTATGCGTTTGTTATTACTAGATCAAAACCCATCTCTTCAAGTTCTGTTGCAGGGATGGTCTGCTTTATTGGATGAATTACAGGTACATATGCTGGAGTAGCTACCTTGCCATGGTTTGTATGTATTGTACCTATTCTAGCCGCAAGGTCACTCTTTATTATCTCGAACAATCAACTATACAGATGTCTAGTAATATATCAACCATCAATCACCAAAGATTCTTCTTATATCGTGTTTGTCTTCAACCAAACTCAACCAATCGACATCGATATTGCTGTATATATCATCAGTAATTACAGATGATATCATACATACAGACTCGTCTACAGTCTTTTTACTGACATCTATCTCTACTGCTCTCTCTTGAAATTTGACTATAGTATCAAATGCTATTATTGCTAGTATCTCACTTGCCATATTCTCAAAAGTCTTTGATTTAGAGTATCCTCTTTGATTGTATATCGTTTCTAGCTCGTATGGATTTCGTCGTAGAATTATAATTCTAGTAACTATATCAACATCCAAGACATACGGTGCTAAATGTCCAATAACTAGAGACCTAGATGTCAGATTTGGTCTCAATATGTCCCCAAGTACGTCGGTATCAATATCGTTTGTTGTATCATTTACTAGACCATTTGATTTTGCTACCTCGTTGATATCTATTATGTCTAGTTTCATATCTTGTGATATCTGTTTGCCAATAGTATGTTTACCAACACCTGGCGTTCCCGTAATAACCAACATTTAATCTCACCACCAAATTTCCTTAAACATTTGAATATTCCATATCTTCACTAGTCTGTCTCTTGTTACGACTTTACACTTGATCATTGTTGTATTATTTACAAATCGTTTGGACTTGTAGAATATATCTCGCATATTTGATATATTTGATATGTTTGGTATGTTTAGTATATTTGATATATTTGATATATTTGATGCAATTTTATCTCTAAATTTAGAGCAAACTCTTCTTTCAAACAAAACATGATCAACTATCTCGGTTATCGGGTTTATTCGTTTAAAATGATCTGGCTTTGATATCATGCTGTAGATCATATCTCTCTCTGATTCATTCTGTTCATATGTACTATTCTTACCATCTATCTCTATAAACATGGTACACTTGTAAAATCTACTCTTGTCAGTTAGAGTTTTAGCATCCAATATTCTCATTCTATACTTTTGTTATGCTTGAGTATTTAAAGAAACCTTGCGTCGTTTGTTATCTTGCAGCCCAACACGCGCTTGGGTTTTAACGGCTCTGATTGATAATCATTTTGACGAGTTAATAGTTTGAGATTTGTAAAGACAGAGCAGATGCCAAAGATATGTCTTATGCCTATTAAACAAACATATCTTTTTAAGGCTACTTGTTCATATATATACATGGATAAACAGTCTGTCGATTTAGGATTCGTGCTCAAACAGTTTCCTAAATTCAATTTCTCAATGGACGACTTTGATGGTAGACTACGTCTACAAAAATTCATCTATCTGCTACAGACCTTTGACATTTATCTAGGCTATGATTATTCGTGGTACCTGCGAGGTCCATATTGCACCAATTTAGCTGCATGTGGTTTTGAATTAGAGAAAGCATACCATCGAATTCCTGATGGTGAGAAGATGAAGTTTAGAGATGGTCGAATACAGAAAAAATTTGAAAAGTTTATTAAATTTATATCAGGTCACGAAGATGATATTGATTTTTTAGAGATTGCCGCATCTCTTCATTTTCAAAAACAGATATCAGAATTGAGTGACGATGAGATTATTGAAAAAGTTGCGAATAAACGATACAAATTTACAAAAGAAAGTTGTATCAAAATTTGGGAGGAGATGAAGCGATGGAATCTAATATGAAATCAATACAGCTTAAAGTACTTGACAAACTACATCCAGATCTAGACATGAGAACTTATGATAAAGCATTCTATTATCTGTTATTAGATACAAAAGATAACGATCTTACTCTTGTTGGCAAGAATATATTTAGAAAAGATCAAAAAATGCCATACATTGATGAGATATATGCAAATCACCAACTTACTGTAAAACTTTTAGAAGAAAATTATAATGATGATTCTTGAAATAATATTTGAACTAGTACTGGAAAATTCAAACTTTCTCACTGAAAACGTCATACGGGGAGCAGTATTCGGTTTCGTAGCTATTCTTGTGTATAAACTTACTAAATATTGGGACACAAGAGGCTTACGGTTTAGATTAACAAATACACTAATCTTAGAGATTGAGGATATTATAGAGAGTATAACATCTCAAAATCAAAGTTGCTTATTTAGATCTAGATATCAAAGTAGTTTATCTAGATCCAGATCTCGTCATAAGCGTCTGCCTACTGCCTATGGTGATATCTATGAAGGACTGATGAGTTCTGGTAATATATCCAACTTTGATGTAAATGTACAAAAGAGTTTACGGTTTTTCTACACACATGCGAAAGGCAGTAATAATGATACGATAAACATCGCATTATCAACACTTGAAATTGTTAAAGAGATTAGACACAAAAATCGACCCATCTCTCACAAAATCAAGAGACAGAGATATTGAGTATTTAACATATTGACGGATTGCATCGATATATGATGTAATACTAATAAGTAGAATACACATGTTTTATGTATGCAGATAGGTCTGTTGGGCAAAGCAAATGTTGGCAAATCTACATTCTTTTCAGCTGCAACTCTAACGTCTGTGGCAGTTGGAAACTTTCCATTCACAACAATAAAACCCAATGTCGGTGTAGCATATGTGACAACTAGATGTGCATGTACACACTTTAACATCAAACACGAGAATAATAACTGCATTGATGGCACTAGATTAATTCCCATAAAACTGATAGATGTAGCTGGTCTAGTTCCCGGTGCTCATGAAGGCAAAGGTCTAGGCAATCAGTTTCTCGATGATGCAAGACAAGCAATGGCTTTGATCCATGTAGTGGATATTGCAGGTACAACCGACATTCAAGGACAACCTGTTCCTGCGGGTACACATAATCCACTTCAGGATATCAAGTTTGTTCAAGACGAGTTTGATCAGTGGTTTACAAATATTCTCAAGAGAGATTGGGACAAGATAATACGCGAAGTAGATCAAAAGCGTATAAAGCTGACCGAAGGTATTGCAAGAAGATTTACAGGACTAGGTGTGGTTGACTTTGATGTTCATAATACATTACATAAACTGAATTTAACACCCAAGAATCCAAAAGAGTGGGATGACTCTGACTTGTGCAAATTTGCCCACACATTAAGACAAGAGACCAAACCAATGCTAGTTGCAGCAAACAAAGCAGATCTATGTAACGATCTTGCAATTATGAACAAAATACCAAATGGAGTATTGTGCAGCGCAGAGACTGAACTGTTGTTGCGCAAGGCTGCAAAAGCTAACATCATATCATACATGTCTGGTGATGATACTTTTACAGATATACAAGATGAGATATCTCCTCCACAACAGAGAGCACTAGATATTGCACGGTCTGTACTCTCAAAGATCAAAACGACCGGCATACAACAGATCTTAAACTCGACAGTATTTGATCTACTGGGACTAGTGGTTGTATATCCTGTAGAGGATGAGACCAAACTTACCAACAAAGATGGCGATGTATTGCCTGATGCTCAACTTGTACCGCTAGGTACTACTGCAAGAGATGTGGCAGGAATAGTTCATGCCGATCTAGCAAAGGGATTTTTACATGCCATTGACTGCAAGACTCATCAGAGAATAGGGTCTGATCACAAAGTCAAAGACGGTGATGTGATCAAGATCGTTTCAACACAGAGTAGGGGCTAGTATGCTAGGTCTAGGTATAGAGAGCACAGCTCATACATTCTCGTGTGCTATAATGGAAAAGAAGGGAGCACGTGGCAAGATACTTGCAGATGTACGGAGTATATTTCGACCAGCTGATGGTCAAGGAATTCATCCTAGAGAGGCGTCTCGCCACCATGTCGAGTCCAGCCCAAATGTACTTGCAGAGTGTCTAGAATCTGCAGACGTATCTATCTCTGATATAGATATCATATCATATGCTGCAGGTCCAGGACTTGGACCATGCCTGCGCGTTGGTGCAGTAGTTGCAAGATCACTTGCGGCATTTTACAAGATTCCGATATATCCAGTAAATCATGCACTGGGCCACATCGAGTTAGGAAAACTATTGACAGATGCACGAGATCCATTGGTACTATTAGTATCTGGTGGACACACGATGTTACTTGCATTTCTTGATAGACAGTGGCGAGTATTTGGAGAGACCCTAGATATAACATTGGGCCAATTACTAGATCAGTTTGGTCGTTCACTGGGGTTTGCATCTCCGTGCGGAAGAGATATCGAGAGATTGGCAGCAACCTCTACAAAATTTGTTACTTTACCATATTCTGTCAAAGGAAATGACGTCTCTTTTTCTGGTCTACTCTCCGCTACAAAACGTATAGCAAAACAAGACAAGAACTCTGCATGCTTTTCATTACAAGAGACTGCATTTGCGATGATCGGAGAGACCGTTGAACGTGCACTTGCATTTACAGGCAAACGTGAATTGATGATAGTTGGAGGAGTTGCAGCAAACCAGCGACTTGCTAGTATGCTCCAAGATGTATGTAAACGACATTCTAGCAGACTCTTTGTAGTACCATTAAAGTATGCAGGTGATTGTGGCAGTCAGATATGTTGGACAGGTCTACTAGAGTCACAAGTAAAACCAGGCACTCCTATATCTGATACATTTGTAACACAATCATGGAGACTAGACTCTGTAGTTGTATCCTACTAGGATCTGAATATGCCTTACACATTGTACACATTGTATACATTACACACATTGTACACATGACACATAATGTACATCAGGTCTTTCAAGGATGCAAGCGAGAATCAGTTGATCATCAGAACATCTTTGCAAGGGGCGAGGTGTACATCAATGGAATGGAAGGATTCTGGGGCTTTGCAAAATTAAATGTGGTAAAGCATCGTGATGCGAGTTCAAAGAAATTCCTATTATATCTCAAAGAGATGGAGTGGCGATACGATAACCGAGAGTGCGATCTGTTTGATTTGCTAGTGTAATACATGTTGTGGGGAGGGGGAGGGGCTCGATATCCCTAATCGCCTTGATTTTTTATGTAATACAACTAGAGAATTTTGTGCAAGAAATTGCCAACCCCCCAAGAGAACCAATTCTATATCTCGATACTATAAAATATAAAGCAGTACTCTTATCAAAAGTTGGCTAGGAATGGTCAAATATAATGTGTTTGAGTTTAAGATTGACGGTTTATCAAAATCTGAGGTTCTAAACCAGATTGATGAACTACTTGACGGCATTATCTTGAGTCTAAAAATGCCCAGAGATACAAAAAAGAATCTACTTGATTCTATAAAAAACACTGATCCCGATTTTTTCGATAACACCGAATCTAGAGAAAAAACACATGCTATAAAGGTACGAGGTTAGGTTTAAAAGATCTACCAAAAGGGACAACTTTTCTAGATAATCTAGGCTAAATCCAAACATTACCAATTATGACAATGTCTAGACAGATCGCGAGACAAAAGACTACCAAAAAAGATAGGGAGACATCTGCCAAGATAGCAGATCTAGAGGATACTGTCAAGCAGCAAAATGATACCATCGAACAACAACAAGAGACCATTACGAGTCTACAAAAACAAGTTGCAAAGCAGAAGAGAATGAATATGAAACTGTACGAGATTTTACTTGCTACAATTATGGGACTCCAAGTATCTCCAAATTCAATCAATGATTGTTTTAATGTATTCCAAAGGATGATCAAAATTATAGAACGTGGTCAACAACTATCACAGACCAAGATTCGTAACACCAGAAAAAAGATAGAGGGTAAAAAAGAAAAGATAGAGGTACAAACAGCACAGGCCAAGAACAAAGAAACGAGACGCAAGCAGCTCGACAATTCTAACGTACCCTCATCAAAACAACCAGATCATGTAAAAAAGGGTACAAGAAAATCTAAAAGCGAATGGAAAAAAGCAGGACAAGACAAGGGTCACAAAGGAGTTTCCGACAACATAAAAACAGACAAGACAAGACATCATAAAAAAGAAAAGTGTGATGGATGTGGCAGTAAGCATGTTGACAACAAGAGGTCTAGACAAAAGAGAACGATTGACATACAGATCATAATATTGCACATACTCCATATCGGATACTTTTACAACTGTAGAGATTGTGGCGCATCAGGCGATACATTCGACAGCATCCCAGACATACTACACAACACAATGTTGTGCCCAATTCTAGGCGTGATTGCAACCATAATGAGAAAGAATGGCTGTAGTATCAGAACAATAACTAGTACTCTTCAATGCCTAGACCCGTGTATATCTAAAAAGATGGTAACGGGGGCAATAGACACGATTGCCGATAAATTAGACAAATATGTCAAAAAAATAGAGAGAATGAACCTAAAATCCAAGGTAATCTACATGGATGAGACGTCGATGTCCCTTGCTGCGAAATTGGGATGGGTCTGGGTTCTTGTCGGCGATTATGGTACGCAATTCATCATATCGCCAGAGCGTACAAAAGATTTTCTAGAAAAAACGTTCAAAAAGTATATTCTGATACCACTCGTGTCGGATGGATATGTCGTGTACAAACTATTCAATGTACGGCAACGTTGTTGGGCGCACATACTGCGAAATGCAAAAGATACAATGTGTGACGTACATACTGTACTAATGTACAAAAGATTACAGAAACTACTTGAAATTGCAAAAGCACTACAGGTGGACAATCCCAATCATGTGGACATATACCTAAAATACAGAGTAGATGATCTAGTGCAAAAGACATTATCACTTGCAGCAGAGTACAAGAAACTAGACAACGAAGCTTGTCGCAAATTTGGAGTTCATTTAGCTAATGCTGCAGATGATCTATACACATTTGTGCTATACTATGGTATGGAATACACAAACAACAGAGCAGAGCGAGCTATACGATCAATGGTGCTATTCCGCAAGGTAACTCAACGTATCGTATCTGAGGAGAGCTCTGTTCAATGAATATTTTTGCAATATGATGGTTTAGTGGTGGTTTAGATGAAAACACATCAGATGTGCAATTTGGAATCAATTTCACATTAAAATTAAAGCTTGTTGTACTGAAATGTTGTTTTTTACTACAAAATGAACAAGATTCTGACAATCAAAAGTTAGAAATCATTAAAAAAATCAAAGGTTTGCAAGTATTTGTTTTTTAATTATTCGCAAGTTATGTGCGGCAACCCTAAATAACAATTCTTGAACCATGTGTTCCCACAATATCGATTTTAGACCTTCGCCAAACAGACGCTTCATTGTAGAAAATACACCTTCCGATGCAGAGCGCTCACCATAACCGTTTTTTCTCCCCCATCTTGCTTGATTTTTTAATCTATCTTTTTTTGTGATCTTTGTTACATCTTTGCATTTTGAGCCAAAAGTTAACTGAATCTGAGCAGTTTTACTTCTAACAGTTTCAAGATATGTTTTGGCAGTGTATCTTGTTGGAATTATTGGTTTAATCCCACGCTTTTTACAGTACTCAAAGATTTCAACTGTGTCGTAGCCTTTATCAGCTAGAATTTTAATCTCTATGTCTTTAATATTACAACATTTTTGGAGCATACCAAGCGCAAATTCAACGAGTTCAATAAATTGAGATGAATCTGCTTCAGAATCGGTTGTAATGGTACATCCCAGTATTGCCTTTGTTTTTACGTCTATGATTGGGTGTAATTTAACAAATCCTTTCTTCTTTACTTTGTCCTGTTCTTTCTCGAACCTAAACTCGATCCATCTACCGCCTGCGTGTTGTGTAAATCCAGAGGCATCCAGGGAAAGAATGACTTCTTTAAAATGATCTGCAACTGCGATATCATTTAAAATGTCTACCTCCATGTCATTTATTCTAGTAAATAATGTAGTATAAGCTGGTATCTCGAAATCAGGAAAAAATCGTTTTAATTCGTCTTCTAATTCTCTATATGATAATCCTCGCTTAGCTCTTATCATTGCAGCACATCTCAAAAAAGAGTCTGAATAGGCGTATTGACCGCCACGTTTCTTTGCGTTCATCTTTTTTAATTCTTTACTAAACAGTTTTGCAAGTTCCTCAGTATCGATTACTCCAAATTCAAATAAGAACAAAACATATCTGACCGTTGAACCATTACTAAGTTGCTTTGCTATTCTTCTTATTTTCTCTCTTTCTTTATTTTGAACTTTTTTATCTTTTAAAATTTTGAATTCTGACTTATTTTTACGTTTCAATATCTTGTAGAAAATAGATACCCTATATAGATCTTTTCATTTAATTTTAAAATTACATCACAAAAAATGAAATCATAATTAAAAGCAAACTAACGTGCAATTTAATTTCATAATCTCTAATCAGCTCCGAATTTGACGCAGTTGAGCATCAACTAATGAGAAATTTTGCAGTTTTGTGCCTATTCATTGAACAGAGCACTGAGGAGAGTAAACGACGAGTTGGCAATATCTTTACATGTGTAACAACATGGGAGCAACAAGGTCTCAACGTCTATGATACACTCCTAAAAGTTGTGCGTGAGACCTAACCTCATACCTATAAAGTTAAAACTTGAAATGCATTGTAACACATGCAATAAAATAGAAAACAAGATCAAACATATCTTGATCATCTTCAAATATAATGGTCGTGCCAACCCTAATCTAATTTCACAATCAACTAAAATGTAAGATCTAGCTCGACATAATTTGAGTAACTAGCACCAAATGTTTCAAGACGAGTACGATGCATTTACTAGACTGTATGCGTATTTCTTATATCTTGTGCATATTAAGACACATATTTTGAGACGCAATAAAACACCATAATTTTGAGAGGCAAATTGATTCATTGTTGTTATGTTTGATGATTGGGCATGGGCACTCTTAATACGCATACAGTCTACAGTATAATAACCGAGAGTGCGATCTGTTTGATTTGCTAGTGCAACATATGTTGAGGCTTGATATCAATAATCTCCATTTGTATATTTACAGTATGAATGATATAATGCACATTTGGATTAAATGTAAAGTACTTTTATTTACAAAACCATATCCATTAAACTAGTCCGAGATATTCTCTATTGCATCTTTTAGACTATCTACCCATCCGCCTGGACCAAAGACTCCAAACTTGAAGATCTCTTCACCGTTAGCAGTCTTTGCAGCAAAACAAAACTTTCGCATCAACAGTCCCTCCTTCCATACTTTGGTAATGTCGCCTAAAGGAACATCTACTATTGTATCGCCGACATTCTTTGTAAAGTCCATAACTCTTGCTTTTGTCTTATCAAAAGCTATTCGTTTGTTAGTAAGAGTAAGAATTCCAGAACCAAGTTTATCCTCGTTACAGTCCTCTTGTTTTATTCGCTTCTCCATGATCTTTATTAAATAATCATACGATATAACGTTAATGAAACTAGTACGTAGAGGCGCAGAAGCTGATCTATACAGTACAGTATGGAACAATACCCCCGCAATACTCAAAGTACGCACACCGAAAAAGTATCGCAACAGTACACTAGATCTCAAGATACGTCGTTATAGAACTATTAAAGAGTCTACGATACTATCTCAAGTAAAGTCATTTGGCATACGGGCTCCACTTGTATATCTAGTAGATCTAGAAAAGTGCTCTATCTTGATGCAGTATGTGCCAGGTGTACCAGTACATGACATACCAAACTCTTCCATCAAAGGTATAGTGTATAGTCTAGGACAGCTCGTTGGCAGACTACACAAGAATGGTATAATGCACGGCGATCTAACTACATCAAACTTTATCATAAATGATACAGATGTTATCACCGATACCAGTCCAATATACGTGATCGACTTTGGTCTAGCCAACAATACAACAAAACCTGAAGACCATGCAGTAGATCTACGTCTATTCAAAGAGATTCTAAACAGTGCACATGCAAGTGTAATAGAGTACACGTGGAGACGATTCATCTCTGGATATACTAGTATAGTGTCTAGAGATAGATCCGATATGATTCAAGGAATAGTCTCTGATATTGAGAGCCGTGGAAGATATGCCAATGTCGTCTAGACTACACTTTGCATCATCTAATCACAACAAGTATCGTGAGGTACAACAGATACTCGAATCACTAGGTGTACAGATACAGTTCTTTTGTGTAAATCTACTAGAGATCCAATCTGACTCGCTCTGTGATATTGCTGTACACAAAGTCCAAGATGCATTCTCTAAATGTAATGCTCCCGTACTGGTAGAAGATGATGGATTGTACATCGATGCATTGGGCGGTTTTCCTGGACCATACTCTTCATTCGTATTTGATCATATTGGTAACGACGGAATCCTCAAACTAGTAGATGATAACCGCAAAGCTAAATTTGTATCTGTGATATCATATTATGACGGAGATACTCTACAGTCATTCGAATCAAGTCTTGACGGTACAATATCTCTAGAACCAAAAGGCAAAGGATGGGGATACGATCCAATATTTATTCCCGTATTGTCCAATACAACGTTTGCAGATATCTCAGATATATCCGATAAATGTACTCCAAATAGTACCAAAATACATCACACAAAGAATGACATATCACATAGATCTAGTTCACTCAAAAAATTTGCTAATTGGTACATGCATATGCGGGAATCATTCGATCGATAAATCTATCTCTATTCTGTAATACACATATTCTTGATACAAAACTCTCATCCATAATATCGAATCTATCACAACGTTTGATAATCTCTTTACTGTACTCTCGTATCTCATCCATCTCTAACATATTTGAGCGCTCGAGTCTGTTTACAGATCTACCAATATGCATGTACGATTTTATCTCAACAAAGTGCGGCATTGCATCTTCAAACATCTCTGCAAATGGTACAATCATGGACTCTAGATCATTGTAACCGCGAATCAACGTAACTCTTAGAACGGTTCTCGTATCGAGACTCTTCAACATTTGTAGTGTGCGGTTCCATCTCTCCCACGAGTCGTTGTATCTGGGTCTATTAATTCGGATAAAGGACTCATAGTCTGCAGCATTTGTAGACAAGTATAGTTGAGTTGGTAATGCAGACTCGTCTTGTAGACGCTGTATCATATCTGGTTCTTGACCGTTTGTTACAAGAAAGATCGATCTAGTTGCAGCAAGCGATTTGAGATACTTTATGAGTTCGGGTAACTTTGGATACATTGTAGGTTCGCCAGATAGCGATATTGCATAATGACTTGGTAGTAGTGACTCGTCTAGACGCTGTGTATCATTTCGTGAGTCGCCATAGTATCCATTGATCAATCGCTTTCGTTCTGCCATAAGCTTTGTAACGATCTCTTTGGGTTCTGCTACATTCTCTGATCTCATCTCAAGTGTGTCGTAAAACTCCATGGGTCGCCAGCAGTATACACAACGATTCTCACAGTACATTCCAGCTGGAGAAAACTCCATACAGCGATGAGTCGATATACCATAAAACTTGTGTTTGTAACAGTCTCCTTCATGTTTGAACGATCTCTTTGTCCAATGGCACAACTCTACTGTACCATGATCTGCGACTCCATACTTGGCCTTTCTGAGTTGATCTGATATGGTCGGTCTAATCTGAATAAGATCATCTACTATCTCACCTGAACAACTCATATCCGGTTGTATTGTCTAGTTTGGTTTACTTAAATTAATCGAGACGAGTCGTCATCAGATATTATTGACTAAAAGCGTTTTTAGGTGATTTATAGTGAGGTTTAATAATTGGATCATTGACATACTTGTAAGATTGAAGAGGATAAACTTTCCATTTCTATTATTGCTTGTAGCTACCCTAACGAGTGTACCGATCGGTACTGTCTATGCCCAAGATCGAGATAACGATGGTATCGAAGACTCGGTCGACGCTTGTCCAAATCTACTCGAAGATTATGTCGGAGTGGAGGATGGTTGTCCATCTAATTTTATTCCTTGGTATGATGAAGACTATGATGGGATAGAGGATCACTTGGATCGTTGTCCTGCAGTGCGTGAAAATTATAATGCATATCAAGATAACGATGGTTGCCCAGATACCAACCCACAAGGAGGATCTGATGGTCTACCAGACTCTGACAATGACGGTTTTATAGACAGAGTCGATCTATGCCCTAACCAACCAGAGACCTTTAATGGTGTAATGGATCGTGATGGCTGTCCAGACACATTTACTTTTGGAGATAGAGACAGCGATGGAATCTTGGATGACATCGATGAATGTCCACTCGCTAGTGAGACATTCAACAGATATCAAGACGAAGATGGCTGTCCAGATACCGTAACATCTAGCGTTAGTGACTCTGATAATGACAATATCCCAGACAATATAGATCTATGTGTTGATGAACCAGAGACCTATAACGACTATCTAGACTCGGATGGTTGCCCAGATGAGAGGAGAGTCGTATCTCTGGTCGATTCTGACGGCGATGGCATAGCTGATGACTTTGATCTATGCCCTCAAAATCCAGAGACTGTCAATCGTTATGCAGATTATGACGGCTGCCCAGACAGTGTGCCAGAGGCTCCTTTGAGCGCCGACAGAGACGGTGATAGAATCCTAGACAGTGTAGACAAGTGTCCAGACGAACCAGAGAGATACAACAAGTATCAAGACTTTGACGGTTGTCCTGACATTCCTCCATTTCCTGACAGAGATAGTGACTCTGACTTTGATGGTATTAAAAACAGTCTAGACGAGTGTCCTCAAGTTGCCGAGATATACAACAAGTATCAAGACGAAGATGGATGCCCAGACTTTGTGTCTACCGATGGTGGCAGTATTCCAGACTCTGATAATGACGGGATCAGTGACTTTATAGATCTATGTCCTAACCAACCCGAGACCTTTAACAATGTCTTTGATCGTGATGGATGCCCAGACGATAGTCCAACCAGTGATAGAGACCGCGATGGTATCTCTGATGCTATGGATGCATGCCCTACAATAAAAGAGACATACAATGATATCGATGATGCCGATGGTTGCCCAGATACCGTCAAAGAGGTTATGCCCGACTTTGATGGTGACGGTATACCTGATCTGAAAGACAAATGTCCTCTCCAACCAGAGACGGTAAACACATACCAAGATCATGACGGTTGCCCAGACTTGCCTGTATCTGACTCTGACAACGATGGAATACGTGACGAGTTGGATGAATGTCCAAATAGATCTGAGACGTGGAACCGATACCAAGATCATGACGGTTGCCCAGACGTCAGCATCAATCCCGACTCTGACTTTGATGGTATAATAGATGATCTGGATCAATGTCCACATGAACGAGAGCGTTTCAATGGCTTGGATGATACCGATGGCTGCCCAGACAATCTAGAGTATACAGTGACTGCCGATAGCGACAACGATGGCATAATAGACGAACGAGACTCTTGTCCTCTAGTTGCAGAGGTATACAACCAATACCAAGATACCGATGGCTGCCCTGACAGTGTAACAGTTGGTACCAGTACTGCAGATTCAGATAATGATGGTATCTTTGATTTTAAAGACTTGTGTCCAAATCAACCCGAGACGGTAAATGGTATCTTGGATAGAGACGGCTGCCCTGACCGATACATACCTGGTATAGACACCGATCGTGATGGTATTCCAGATACAATGGATCAATGTCCACTTGCTAGTGAGACATACAACACATATCAAGATCATGACGGCTGCCCTGACACTATAATCGAGTCTCGAGTAGTCGATTCAGATAATGATGGTATTCAAGACTCTGTCGATGACTGTCCTCTAGTGGCAGAGGTCTACAATGGAGTAAAAGATACCGACGGCTGCCCTGACACCAGCGAACAACAACCAGACACCGATGGTGATGGTGTCCCTGACCACATGGATAGATGTCCTGATCGTAATGAGGTCTGGAATAGATTTATGGACTATGATGGATGTCCAGACGTGCTACCTATTCCCAAGATAGTTATTGATACCGATAATGATCGGATACCAGACTCTGAGGATAGTTGTCCTGCAGAGCCCGAGACGTGGAACAAGTATCTAGACAAGGATGGATGCCCAGATACACTTCCTGAGCAATCTAGATACAAACACGATGCCGATCTTGACGGTATTGTGAACGATCTAGACCAATGTGTATCAGAACCAGAGGACTATGATGGCGATCGCGATACAGATGGGTGTCCTGATGCATAGGAGACTCGTACCATGATCAAATACTTTTCTGTTATTCTTCTCTTTGTTGTACTCGGTACATCTCCGTTTGCATTTGCTGCATCAACTGTAGATAACGACGGTGACGGTGTTCCAAACAGTATAGATGAATGTCCACATCTACTTGAAGACTATGATCCACAGTATGGAGGTAAGATAGATGGATGTCCTGCAGACTTTGTTCCGTGGTATGATGCCGACTCTGATGGTATCCAAGATCATATCGATTCATGTCCAACGGTACAAGAGACATACAACAACTTTGAGGATGATGATGGATGTCCTGATGTTGCACCAGGCGGTACACCTAGAGTAATCGACTCTGACGGTGACGGCTTTACAGACTTTCTAGACAAGTGTCCAAATGTGCCCGAGACGGTTAATGGAATCGATGACAACGACGGCTGCCCAGACGATGTCACATCATTGGCAGACCGTGATATCGATGGTATATCTGACGCTAAAGACGCTTGTCCTATTGAACCCGAGACCTACAACGGATACCAAGATACAGACGGCTGCCCAGATCAAAAGCCCGATTCTACGGCACCTACATTTGTATTCCCTGATGCCGACTCTGATGGTATAGATGATAGATGGGACTCGTGTGTTGATGAACCAGAAAACTATAACAACTATCTAGATCATGACGGCTGTCCCGATGTTCCTGGTGTAGATCTGGGTGATCCCGTAGACACCGACTTTGATGGTATTCTAGATGACGATGACTTGTGTCCCACTGAACGTGAAAACTATAACAAGTTTCAAGATACAGACGGCTGCCCAGATACACTAGACTTTACGATTGTTGCTGATAGTGACGGTGATCTATTTTTGGATAATGTAGACATGTGTCCATATAATCCCGAGACATGGAATAGATACCAAGATGACGACGGCTGCCCAGATATCGTTGCAGAAGATCGAGAGATGGTAGATACCGATAACGACGGCTTTGTAGACTCTCTAGACCTATGCCCAACCGTACCCGAGACGGTTAACGGAATCGATGACAACGACGGCTGCCCAGACGATGTCACATCATTGGCAGACCGTGATATCGATGGTATATCTGACGCTAGAGACGCTTGTCCTATTGAACCTGAGACCTACAACGGATACCAAGATACAGACGGCTGCCCAGACACCACTGGAACTAGTTTTTCGATGTTTGTATTTCCTGATACCGACTCTGATGGGTTTGATGATAGATGGGACTCGTGCATCGATGAACCAGAGAACTATAACGACTATCTAGATCATGATGGGTGTCCAGACGTTCCTGGCGCCGAGTCTGTCGCACTTCCAATCGATACGGACAATGATGGTCTTGCAGATAGTGTAGACAAGTGTCCACTGATTGCTGAGAGATATAACGGCTTTCAAGATGACGACGGTTGTCCTGATTCAGTAGTACACGAACGAGTTGATGACTCGGACAACGATGGAATACTAGATAATTTAGACAAGTGTCCAAATGTACCCGAGACGTACAACAGATATCAAGATGACGACGGTTGTCCTGATATTGTCGCACAAGATCGAAAGATAGTGGACTCTGATGCTGACAACATACCTGATTCTCTAGACCTCTGTCCAAACGTACCCGAGACTTACAACAGATACCAAGATACCGACGGCTGCCCAGACAGTAATCCCTTGGTCAGTGATGCAGATCGCGATGGCATCAATGACAATTTAGATCAATGTCCAAATGTACCCGAGACGTACAACAGATATCAAGATACCGACGGCTGCCCAGATCAAGCACCACAGTCTACAACACCCAGATTTGTATTCCCTGATACTGACTCTGATGGTATAGATGATAGATGGGACTCGTGCATCGATGAACCAGAAAACTATAACAACTATCTAGATCATGATGGATGTCCAGACGTTCCTGGCGCCAAATCGGTCACAGTCACTACAAACGATGCAGACCGTGATGGTCATCCTGACGCAGTCGATGCTTGTCCCTCTAGTCCTGAGACATGGAACAAGTATCTAGACAAAGACGGCTGCCCAGATGTACTCCCAGAACAGCAACGCTTTGTTCACGATACTGATCTAGATGGAATAATAAACGATCTAGATCAATGTGTATCAGAACCAGAGGACTATGATGGCGATCGTGATACCGACGGCTGCCCAGACCCATGAGACAAATACTCTATCGTACAAATAGTACACATAGTACACAAATGTACAATATCTATACCGCTTCAATCACATCTAGCTAGTGATCAGTTACTGTCGCCGATTAAGATGAATCAACTATACCACACACAACTATACACACTATACACACTATAGAAATCATATATCTGATACAAGAATATGCTGTGCGTTATGGGCTAGTAATTAGTGATAGTTGCTTGTCTAGATATCTAGAATCGTGACGTGATGGAATCTGTTAAAGACAAGACTCCTTTCTAGAACAGTCGACCAAAATATTGTATTCTAAATATGGCAAAATCTAGTTCTCTTGTATGTTGCCCAAGTTTGCCAGTCGCGCATTTCTTGCCCCGATGGCAGGAGTAAGCGATCCCGCATTAAGACTGCAATGTAAGATGATGGGTGCCGGCCTAGTTGTAACAGAACTTACTAGTATACACAGTATAGTTGCACGATATCAGAGGTTGGAATCAGATCAGAATATCTCTAACTTTATCGAGTTTGATCCTAAAGAACGTCCACTGTCAATTCAGCTCTTTGGCTCTGATCTAGAGGCATTATCACAAGCAGCCAAGATAGTTGAACCGTTCTTTGATATCATTGACTATAATATGGGATGTCCGGCGCCCCACATAACACAACAGATGGCAGGAGCTGCACTCCTTCAAGAGGCCGATCTAACTCGGCAGATCTTTGAGACCTTGGTTGATGCTGTGCGACTACCCATAACACTCAAGATTCGTGCTGGTATTACAGACGATACTAGACATCTCTTTCGCGACATATCAAAGATAGCAGAGGATCAAGGAGTCGAGATGATCACACTGCATCCTAGAACAGTTTATCAGGGATACTCTGGTAGGGCTGATTGGAATCTTATTCGTGAACTCAAAAGTATAACCGACATACCAATAGTTGGTAATGGAGATATCACTACACCAGAGGATGCAGCTAGAATGATAAATCATACAAGATGTGATTATGTGATGATAGGGCGTGCTGCCATGGGAAATCCATTTCTGTTTGAGCAGATAAACGACTATCTCAATACGGGCACTTATAAAAAATATGCCAATACAGATCGACTAGATGCATTCTTTGATTATCTAGATATATCTCGTAGATATCGTATTAAATTTTCAAATATTAAAGGACAGGCAATACGATTCACCAAAGGATTACAACACGGATCAAAGATACGTTCTCTAATAACACATACTACAAGTATTGACGAGTTACAAGACGTAATGCGTACAGCACTCTCTCTGATATGATTACTATCTTTTATTATACATTCAAGTCACTCGATACTCACAATGATCTCTATAACTAGACATAAAACTGAATTTTGATCAGTTTTTTAATTTAGCAGTTTTGGACAAAATTCTCAATTTTACAAAATATGAAAATTGTCGTGTATTGTTTATTGTAAATTACTATACGTTACAGAATGTGTATTGTTTGAGATGGTGTCATCTAGATCTCAACTATCCCTAGAACCGCGAACTTATTTATGTCCTAGATTAGACTGTATGCGTATTTCATATCAACATGTCTAAACATGATGAGACTTTGGCAGAGATTCAAGATCTTTTCGATTTATGTAGGATGACATTTCGTAAGATTTTTCCATAATTTTCATCTATGGGCTCTCGCAGTGCTTTTTCTGTAACCGTTCTATCCCACGTAAACCGAAAAGATCCCACTACACAATATATATAAGCACACTACCTGTAATAGTGTTATGTCTACTATGACGATGAGCCAAAGTAATTACTCAAAGTTTTCGCCGTCGTACAAGCAATCTGCTTCATCGTACACCACAATCAATTATGTTGAGCATAAAGAGATCGTATCAGACCCAATCATTGTGTCATCACTATCAATTACAGACAAACTCGATATCGATCATTTTGCATTAATGCCTGTATATGTAACTCAAGATAGTGACGGTGAGTGTCTAGTATACAAGTCATCCGCAATGGAACTAAACAAACCATATTTTGTAGTTTGGAATGGAGAACATTTTTGTCTAGTAAAAACAGACTCAGATATAGCAGTATACAGACACGAGCCAGATGAGAAATGAGTAAAGAATTCGAAATCTCAGCATCACTTTCGTCAGAATTGGGTTTAAGTGGAAAATTCAAACGCGTTGATAGCTTTCCTTATATACTTACTCCGTGTCAACATTTGATAAATGAGAAAAAAAGATTATTTAGACATTCTACAATAATCACCATTCATGGAAAAGATGATGGGAGTACAAAAATTAATCAAACTCGGGTGGATTAACAGTGTCAGAGTCTATAGAAAAAATTAATCAAGATATAGCGAATATGGGTTATGTGGTGGTCACACCTATAAAACCAATAGTGCCTAGTTTTTACAAACTTGAAGATGGTACGATTTTAAGTGCGTTGATTAAAGTTGATCATTTATTACAAAATGATCGTAAATCAGATATTCTGAGTGTACATACGACTACAGAAATTTATGTATTTGTGCCTCCAGAGAAACGAGATACCCCAAATGAACAAAGAAAGCCAACACAAAACGTCAACATAATTAATAATGATGTCACATGCACACCTCTGAGAGAAGAATATAATGTATATGAGTTAAACAAAAATTTGGTATTGAGCATAAAGACAATAGTTGGTCAAGTAGTCAAAACAGATCAGGTTAGTCAACAGGGTGAACCAATTTATAATGTACAAGTACAACATGTATCTAAAATCAATCCACATAACTAGATCACTTCATCCATTGTGCATCCATAAATGACTTGACTATTGTTTTTGTTAGGAAAACATACTAAGCATAAATTATACCAATACGCAAAAGCATTTCCCAAGTAGATCGTAGAATGACATGTTTGTAGTTATGAATACGTCTTTACGGAAATCAAAAGGACATCATTTGAACGATTTTGCTTATAGAAATAACATATACGTTGTCGTCATTACAAGATGAGTACGTCCATAAAAAGTACATATACGTTCTTTTGTTGTTGTCTTGGAAAATACTTTTGCGCATTGCTATATTATGAGACATTTGAAGATATGGACGCCGCAGTTTTGGATTATCCAGCAAATACACCGCACAATCTGGACATTTTAAAGTATTTCCACAGAGATAATAACCTAAAATTACTTATTCCGAGCACTATATGTATGTTTAAATAACATGACTAAAACAGAATAGAGTGGATGCCTTATGCTCAGTCGATATTTAAAAGAAAAAATTACTGAAGAGCTATTATTGGATGACGAGCCAAAAGAGGGTAACTTGGACTTCAATTTTGACAAATATGCAGAGCAGATATTTGATATTCTAAAAAGTGAAGACATGATTAAACCACTTACTATTGGTATTCATGGTGAGTGGGGAAGCGGAAAGACTAGCTTAATGAAGCGAGTGTGCGAAAAACTAAAAGAACAAACTAATTATAAAAGTATATGGTTTAATGCGTGGAAGTATGAAAAAATTGGTATCACCTCATCTCTTCTACAAAAGATTACAAAAGAGATCAAAGGTAATGAGTATTTTAAAAAAAATATCGAGTTTTTTGGATCAATTGCTTTTGACATAACATTTCAAAAGCTTACTGCGGTAAACTTCACGGATTTACAAAAGCGACACAAAGAAATATTTAATAACGTAGATGAACAATTTCATGAAAACATAAAAAAAATTATCGGAAAAGAAAGAGTTGTTATTTTTGTAGATGAATTAGATCGATGTAGAACAGATAATATACTTACTATATTAGAGTCTATAAAACTATTCATGTTGGTGGATAATATAACATTCGTAATAGCAGCTGATATGTCTAAAATAGAACGAGCGTGGACATTAAAGTACAATTCCAAAGAAGGTCACGCCGAGGGCATTGAGTATGTGGAAAAGTTTTTCCAATTAAAATTAAACATACCGCCAAAATCATCCGAAGAACTAAGGTCATATATTAAAAAGCTTGTAAAAATACTTGATGAAGAAAACATTGAATGGTTAATTAAAAACTCACCACCAAACCCCAGAAAAATAAAAAGAATGTTAAATCTCTTGTATTTTGCGCTAAAAAATTTTGATGGCGAAGATATGTATGAGAATAACATAGCATGTGATTTTGATGAATATTTCAAAATATTAACAATATGGATTGCTATATCTCTTCATCATCCAACCATCATAAAGAATATTAAGTCATCAGTTTCATTATTTAATGTTGCTCAAAGTTGTTTTTTAACTCAATCGTTGTCAGTACTAAAAGATGAATTTGAACGAAACGAGAATTCCAAAAAGAATAAGACAAAAGAAAATCAGACTATTATAGATCAGCCGACATCAAACCTCACAAGCGGATTTGATCCTATGGAATATGAAATTATAAAATATGTTGTTAATGATGACAACAATGCATATGAAATATTAAAACATCTCGGTGACACGTTGATCAATTCTGACAATCAAAATAAAATACAACGTAATTGTGATTTATTAGAATACATAATTACCAACACAAAGATGATTAGTTAGATTTTAGAATCTCTCAATGCTCGTAAAAAATAACTTTATTTAAAATCAGAGAATTTAGTCAGATTTGACCCATCACGCATCATATGTGTCTGAAAATGACTTTCGCACGAACTCCAAAGTATAAAAACATACATACTATTTTACTCCAATCTGACTTTTTAAAATTATGTTAAATGAAAAACTGAACAATTATTGAGAGACTCGACATGCTAGGGAGTTCATGCGAAAGTCATTTTCAGGCACATATGATGCGTGATGGGTCAAATCTGACTAAATTCTCCGAGTTATTGCGGGTTTCGTGTATGTGAGGAGGAGTAAAAAATTAACCAAAAATAGAATACGCAACAAGACAATTTTTTAAGACACTCTATGGTAAATACCAATTTGAATAAACAAGAGTATGGCTAACTCGAACAAGGAACTAGTGCTTGAACAACGACTCAAAGCAGCCGAAGAACGTGCAGATATAGCAGAAGAACAGCTCAAAGCAGCAAAAAAAGAACTCGAGCTCCCTCCATGTAAGAATATCCTTAGCAATGAAAAGACTCTATGGGAGCATACAAAGCTGGATTTTGACATGTTTAACTTTTTGCTCGGCCTGTTTATAGAATGGATACCGGCAGCAGATGTTCACAGACAGTTTCGTAATGTTCTCATAGTACGTGGAAGAATATCCAAACTAACTCCCGAGTATGCCATGCTCTTGGCAATTCTGAGGCTGGTAAGTGGTCACAGTCAGTGCCATCTTGCCAGTAGATTTGGCATAGATCAGAGTAATGTGTCCCGGTACTGTACATACATGAATCAGTTTTTTCAAAGTTTGGGTTTTTCGCCAGACGAGTTGGCAAATGCGATAAGTAAATGCAAGACAAAGAAAGAGCTTGCAAAATGGGTAAAGGATCACACATTCTTGTTCGATGGATCACACACTCGTGTTCCAACACCCGTAGATAGAGAGATACGCAATGACTACAAATCAGGCAAAAAAAAGATGCATACGATAAATACGCTATTGATGTGTACAAAAGAGAGACTGATAGTACATGTGTCTCCTACGTTTCCTGGTAAGACACACGATTTCAGCATATTCAAAGAGCTCAAACTGAATCTTGGCAAGTGGTCCATGTCATTAACAGATCCAAATACTCCACTTCGCCAAAGACTGTACATTCTAGTAGATCTGGGATTCCTAGGGATTCGAGATATCTTTGTAGGTGCAAAGATAGGCATAAAATACAAGAAACCCAAAGGTGGGCAACTCACAAAAGAACAAGAGATATACAACAAAAAGATAGACAGTGAACGCGCCACAGTAGAACACGTAGTTGGATGTGTAAAGCAGTTTAAACTCTTGTTCAACATGTTCCGAGGAGATGACGACCAATACAACGATGCCTTCAAGATGGCATCTACACTGGTCAACTATCACGTTCTTTGGGATCATGAACACGGCAGACCTAGTCCTAGATTAGAAGAGCTTGTTGCAGCATGGAGAGTAAAGATAAACCGTAAAAAACAGGCTAAACTAAAAAAGATGAAATTATCTCACCGCATAGTTGCGTAAATAATACGCACCAACATTGTGATTTATAGAATGATATTGTAAGATATCAAGGTATAATTCACTGTTTTGACTCTGCGTACATGCATAATCGTACAATTCCACAGATCACAAACCTGAGATCACTTTATAATTTGGAATGTCTTTGTTGCTAGGTGTCCAGAGTCTTCAAAACGACTTTCGCATGAACTCCTAGGTATAAAACACCACATTCTACATTTGAGAATCTTTACTCATCAAAATCCACACCATCTCGTATAGACAAATACATCGTATCAAATAGTTCATATTGCCTAGTTACTTTTTTAACCTAGACTAGTGTATAGTCTAATATGCTAACTAAGAGAACCATCATTGGTCTTATAGTGGGATCGATCATAATAGGCATAGGTATAGCCGCATTTGTACAACATTTGGGAATAATCACGATCAACGAGTCTCACTTTGTTAGCCCTGGCGATTCTACCTTTTACACAATTCCAGCTCCTGCTGGCTTGAATCAGATGATGAATCTAACAGGCGATACCTTCAACATCACACTGTCTAGCCCTGGCGACGGTCTACAGATATCAGATACCAGCTATAAAGACTCTCACATTCTAGAATGGACTCATGTAGAAGAGGGCCAAACCAACATCAAAGTTACCAATACAGGCAGCACAGATCTAGAGATTACGGGTGTTATTCAACGTAGCTCTGATCCAATATGGTTCACATATGATCTTATGGTTATAATATCTGGAATTGTCATAATTGGGTTTAGTATGGGCTTTACACTTCGTAAACCAAAAGGATTCTAAACTTTTGCTGCTTTATACGAGCCTAAAACTTTGATAAATATTGCATCCTTTTGTATATTGGATAGCATTGCAGCTATCTTGGGATCGGATTCATGCCCTTCAAAGTCTACATAAAAATTATACTCCCACGTATTCTTTTTTGTAGGTCTAGACTCAATCTTTGTCAGGTTTACATTGTTTGCATGAAAGTTGGCAATTATTCTGTATAGAGATCCAGGTTCATGCTTTATAGAGAATATGATGGATGTCTTGTCATTGTGTGTACTGGATGTTTTATTGTCTGACAAAATCAGAAATCTTGTATAGTTGTTGAGATTGTCTGCAATCTCTCTAGCAATTATTGGTATATTGTATATCTTAGCAGCTGTCTCACTTGCAATAGCGGCACATTTAGACGTCTCTAGTTCTTTAATGATCTTTACACTGCCAGCTGTGTCATATGCAGGTATGGTCTTGAACTGGTGTTTCTCTATAAATCGTCTACACTGCCCCAATGCTTGTGGATGAGAGTATATTGTATCGATATCTTTTATATCCACTTCTCCAATAAGGCAGTGTTCTATCTTGTGATATATCTCGCCTATTACATGTAGTTCGGTTGTATACAACAGATCATAACTCTCTCCCACACTCCCTTCAATCGAGTTTTCAACAGGAAGTATTGTATACTGTGTTTTTGTACTAGATGTACTTTGCAAGGCATCGGCAAAAGTTGGATGTGATATAGTATCTACATCCTGACCAAAGAACATTCTTGCAGCAGCTTCACTATATGCTCCACGTTCACCCTGAAACGAAACCAGAGTCATAGTTATTCTCACAAATTCATAAAGTCACAACTACCAAAGTTGATTGATAGCTTGCGTTCATCAAACCATGCACATTCGGTACATTTTATACCATCACGAGTCTTTACTACACCTCCGCCACACTTTCTACACTTTGTGTATAGTACTCCTAGTTCTGGTTCACTGATAGTTGCATGGATCGTTCCATTTAGATGATTTAAAATCTTTAATGTGACGATATCATTTACTAGAGCAATATTCTTACGTCGAATATTCTTTGTACTGCATATGCATTCTACCTTTGACTTTGTTGGTATCCCATTGATAAAGTCGATCGAGACTGCGATCATCGAGGACATCACTGCTGCTACTGTTCCAGTTACAATATCTCCTACTCTTGGAACAGATATTTGCTTTGGATGTACAATACTTGCAACTCTGGCGTCTAGATCTATGTGTTTTACACCTACAGCAGATGCTCTCACCATGTTACCGTCATCAAATGTATTGTATCCTGCTTCATACTCTTCGATGGATGCTATCTCGTCACCTGGCAACATTATATTATCAGACATAACTTGGCTCTCATCCCTTTGATTATAATTGTTTATGCTCCAGTCTTGCTCTAATGGGGAATGTATATTGTTATTGATTCGTTGTGATGAGATATGTGATTGCTATGATGTCTGTTCTTTAAATTTTGCATAACTTGGTATCTAGAAATTTAGACTCAGTGTAAACGAGTGTTCCGACCTACAACAGATCTCCATAGACTTGTCAAATGGTCCACACTGGATGTACATTTATGTTGCATTTTAGTAATCTCGTGGATTCGCACACAGTTATCGATCTTGGCCAACTTAGGAGGAACACAACCACTCTTATTTGTCAAACCACAAGATTCAAATATTATGTTTATTTCACAACATCTATGAAGATTCTAGTTGATGAGATGTATGATGGTTTAGATGAGAAACTTCGAGAACAGGGACATGATGCATATAGTGTCAAGAAACTGATTGCTAGCGGTGAGAAATTACAGACTGACTATTCGGTTCTAAACTATGTAAAAGATAACGACATGATCCTTGTGACACAAGATACAGAGAATGGCAAGGCATGTGCTGAAAACGACATGAAATGCATCTTGATTGATAGATACTCTGTACTTGACTTTGTACTCAACCAGCTTGAGAATATTTAATTGACATGCGTATTACAGTCTGGTCTTGCCCTCAAGCAATCAAATACACTATCTATAAAGTCTCGTTCTTTCTGTGATGATATAACTTTCATGATCTCGTGCCAACAATCATCTACTCTCCTAATGATCTGTCCAAACATCTTGTCTCTCTTGAATGTAGGATAAAACGATAACATTCTCATCATTCCATTGATATCTTCGATAGCATAGATCAGATCAACCACATGTCGTAATCTATCGTAAAAGGGAATCCGTTCATCAAGACTAAATTCCTGTGTTGTAACAAATACAGTGTCGATATTATAGTAAATCTCTTCAAGTTGCTCACTTGCTAGTTTATCATAGTTTATGATCTCATACTCGATGTGTGATTTATCGTATACCGTCTTTTCATCTCCTACTTTCTTGATTGCTCTCTTTGCCAGTTCGGTGCCCCTTGTTCTACCATTCTCATTCAGGATTCTCATAATCTCTGCTCTGATGATATCCGAACCTTTCATGTACAGTACAGTTGCATATCTATATTTTATATAATTTAGGTGCGTGCCACTATCTCGATACACATTCTATAACCTGCCTGAGATTGTTATGTTTGATCATGTATGATAATTGATCTAGATTGCATATGTCGATTCTGCCGTATAGATATCCATGGAATATCTATGGAATAGAGCTACATGACACATGCCTTGACGACTCAACTGGCATGTACATCAATGATACAATCGATCTTGAGTTATGTATGGTCTTACATGTATGGCCTTGGATTTTCCTCTAATATCATCATACACCTCACTCGTATCTTTTATCAATTCGACTCTTTGGATATCTCACCGGCGGCTCTACAGGATCGTCTCCAATATCTGCTCTGGGGTCAAAGAAGAGGTTTGTATCAACAGTAAACAGAGCTCGTCTGGCTCTCTCGTTGATTGGAATATTTGGATAATCATACCGCCGAGCCAAAAATTTTGTCATCATGGGAGTTATCTCAGCCATGTTCCCAGAGGGCAAGATCGTATAATCGATCTCTGTAGAACGATACTCTAATACTCCGTGTTTAGTTCCCATGCGTGAGCTCTGTTCAATGAATATTTTTGCAATATGATGGTTTAGTGGTGGTTTAGATGAAAACACATCAGATGTGCAATTTGGAATCAATTTCACATTAAAATTAAAGCTTGTTGTACTGAAATGTTGTTTTTTACTACAAAATGAACAAGATTCTGACAATCAAAAGTTAGAAATCATTAAAAAAATCAAAGGTTTGCAAGTATTTGTTTTTTAATTATTCGCAAGTTATGTGCGGCAACCCTAAATAACAATTCTTGAACCATGTGTTCCCACAATATCGATTTTAGACCTTCGCCAAACAGACGCTTCATTGTAGAAAATACACCTTCCGATGCAGAGCGCTCACCATAACCGTTTTTTCTCCCCCATCTTGCTTGATTTTTTAATCTATCTTTTTTTGTGATCTTTGTTACATCTTTGCATTTTGAGCCAAAAGTTAACTGAATCTGAGCAGTTTTACTTCTAACAGTTTCAAGATATGTTTTGGCAGTGTATCTTGTTGGAATTATTGGTTTAATCCCACGCTTTTTACAGTACTCAAAGATTTCAACTGTGTCGTAGCCTTTATCAGCTAGAATTTTAATCTCTATGTCTTTAATATTACAACATTTTTGGAGCATACCAAGCGCAAATTCAACGAGTTCAATAAATTGAGATGAATCTGCTTCAGAATCGGTTGTAATGGTACATCCCAGTATTGCCTTTGTTTTTACGTCTATGATTGGGTGTAATTTAACAAATCCTTTCTTCTTTACTTTGTCCTGTTCTTTCTCGAACCTAAACTCGATCCATCTACCGCCTGCGTGTTGTGTAAATCCAGAGGCATCCAGGGAAAGAATGACTTCTTTAAAATGATCTGCAACTGCGATATCATTTAAAATGTCTACCTCCATGTCATTTATTCTAGTAAATAATGTAGTATAAGCTGGTATCTCGAAATCAGGAAAAAATCGTTTTAATTCGTCTTCTAATTCTCTATATGATAATCCTCGCTTAGCTCTTATCATTGCAGCACATCTCAAAAAAGAGTCTGAATAGGCGTATTGACCGCCACGTTTCTTTGCGTTCATCTTTTTTAATTCTTTACTAAACAGTTTTGCAAGTTCCTCAGTATCGATTACTCCAAATTCAAATAAGAACAAAACATATCTGACCGTTGAACCATTACTAAGTTGCTTTGCTATTCTTCTTATTTTCTCTCTTTCTTTATTTTGAACTTTTTTATCTTTTAAAATTTTGAATTCTGACTTATTTTTACGTTTCAATATCTTGTAGAAAATAGATACCCTATATAGATCTTTTCATTTAATTTTAAAATTACATCACAAAAAATGAAATCATAATTAAAAGCAAACTAACGTGCAATTTAATTTCATAATCTCTAATCAGCTCCGAATTTGACGCAGTTGAGCATCAACTAATGAGAAATTTTGCAGTTTTGTGCCTATTCATTGAACAGAGCACATGCGTGATGTAATGTCTGTATCTCTCAATATTGGTATTGCATAGTAACCTATCTTTTCTATCCGTAGACGAGAATGTTGACCTGTCTTTCTACTTGTTGCTATGGGTAGATACTGAGTATCCTCGCGCAAAAATTTAAGGCATGGATATCCGCAAAACATCTCTACTTTGTACTTTTGAATTCCCCACACACGTCTACCGATCATCTGTTCTGATTTATCTGGATCCCAATCTATGATATCGTACATATGTTCAGGTAGATTGTCATCTTGAATATACCACATCTCGTCATGTTTATCATACCAGCAATTGTTGTAGATGTCTCTCTCTGGAATGTCATCTGGAGTTGAAAAGTTTGCTAATGTTATCCGGTTCTTGTCCCTCTCTATCAATTTTTCTTCTAGCAGATTATGTTCTAACACATTCTCATTTATGGGAGCACGTCCTCGAGGATTATCTGATCTCTTTAAGAGATATTTGATCCATTCATCATCACACTCGTCTGTAAAATCTGGTAACGGTACATTCTCACACCACTCTTTGTACAAAATCGCAACGCGTTTGTCATAATATCGTAGAGCTTCGGCATGAGCTCTGTTCTCATTCCTTTCCCTCTCTGAAATCTCAGGATTATGTATGAATAACCTAACTGACATCGCCAACACTTCCAGATCTCTTATATCTTGTGTTGGAACATAACCAGGTCCACTCCATATAGGACCATCAAGTGGTTTAACATTCTGAATCGTGTCTAAATTTTCAATCAAAAAATCATAGATCAGTTCGATCCTTTTAGCAAAGATACGTTGATTTATCTCTTCTCTAGTTAACGTAGATACAAGATCGATATCCCAACCATGTAACTTGCATGCCAAGATCAATTTTTTATCTAGTGATAAAAATATGGGTGATGAAACACCAAAAACAAATTTGATGCAATTTGTGATATAGTTGTCTAAATCTTTATCCTCTTCTCTCGCTAGTTTATACAGCTCTTCACGTTCCAAATTTGAGTAATATTCATTCAACTCTGCAAACGTAGAGTCTCCAGTCAGATCATAACCTGCAAACTGTTGTTTGATCAGTAAAGACACAGAGTTACGATCAACATCTTTTGGTAGAGCTATCCTAAAGTGTCTAATGGGATCATAAAAGTTTGCTAGAGGATAGTCCCACTGCACATCAATACCATTACGATAGATTCCAACATATGATACTAGTTCAAAGGACAAACTGTATAGTGCTCCAACATCTGCTTCAAAGATGATTCTAAAGTTTGTAATGTACAAGGTTCCATGGTCTTTAATTTTAAGGGAGTCTTTGTACATCTCTTCAATATATTCATCAGGCTCGAGACATAGGTATCTCTCGTTCTCGGTGAACAATACTGGTCTTAAAAGCTCTTTAAAGATCTTGCTGCACAATTGTAAGGATGTAAATCTACGCCCAACTAGATCGTATGCGGCCATGTCACATTTGACCGGATTAGACCCATAATTCTCTCTGATGTAATGTATTGTGATGCTGTTCTCTCTTGGTGTAATAGCTATAACTTCATCTAGATCTAGATCCAATCTGATTACTCTATTGTTGTATACTCGGACTCTCTTGTTGGTGATCACCAAAACCTCATTGTCATTTAGTGTGGTTTTGATTATGATCTGCTCCTTTGCCACAACCCCACTATCTTGTGGAACGATTTTAAGATTTTGGTTTGATGCGTTGACTATTCCTTTTGGGGGAGGGATTAAACCAACAGTTCTTCTAACCTGTTCTGTTACGTTGATGGAGATTGAGACCTTGACGTTATCTCGAGGAATGCGCAGTATGTGACTCAAAACAGTAGAAAATCTACGTATCTTATGTGAGAGAATTTTGTGTAAAACCGCAATCTCTACTGATTTAGCAGAACCAATCAAAGTACCTCTTAAATATCTCTTATGGTGAAGATAATAGATGGATAAAATGAGTCTAGATGCTCTTGATACAATTTGCTTAACACTAGCTGCCAACAATAATGAAATTGAGGGCAGAACAGTTATTCAAAAACTCATCTATTTTGAAATGCAAAAGATAAAAGAAATAAACATTATGCCACATCTTGCATACTATTATGGTCCCTTTAACAGTGAAGTTGCAGATGGTTTAGGAATGTTAGTTTACTTGGGTATCATAACTGAAAGAATAGTACCTGAAACATATCCGACATGGGCATATAGAGTTGAAGGTGACAAGGGAAAATCAGTTATAGAAAAATTGAAAAGAGATAAACAGAATACATACAAAAAAATCAAAGATGTTGTTCAGATATGTAAAGACTGCTGTTCATTAAAACAAAACCCATTGTCTATTGCAGCTAAAATTCACTATATATTTTTAGATGTAGAAACTAAAAACATGTTGTATAAAGACATAAGTGACGCAACAGAAAACTTTGGTTGGGAGATTACAGATGACGAAGTAGATTCTGGTGCACAGCTGTTAGAGCAACTTGATCTTGCCAGAATTAAGCGATAAAAATCACTTTGAATATAACTTTATACTAGACACACTTTACAGATTTATTAATTTATCAAAACCAGAAATAGAAATATTTATGTCCACTAAAACCTCCCGTAAAAATAGTAATCTACAGAGCAATAGGAGTGAATGGAGAACAATACTTTGAACTACGTGATGGAACAAACACACAACAATGATGGAATGTACCAACGAAAATAAGTTTTGACGTCAATAACGTGATCAAATCTCTATGAATCAAAATGTAAAGTTCAAACCTTTTTTACACTATAAAGATAGCGTTTTTTAATTAATCAACATGGAGGTCGCTCATATTGATACATTGTTTATGTCGGAACTTATTTTTGGCGGTATATTGTGTTATTAAAAATAACATATATCTAAAAATTCTAAATGTTCTATTGTGATGTAGCCTAGTAAACAAATACAATTAGAAACAAAATATAAATGTGAACTTATTTTTGTCCTCGACTATGGTTGGTGGCTTTATCCTCTGTTCTTGTGCTGTTTTTTCTCTTGAGACCAGGTCTAATAGGCGCCTCCACACTACCATATATGTGGGTTGTTTTTTCTTTATCGTTATCAGATTTTTCGCTTGTCATACTTGTACAAGGCAGCTATCATATAAAAATTCTATGATATATGGTTAAGTGTCGTAACGTGGGAGTTTGGTGGGAAGAAACTCAAAATTACCTGCTTAGTCAATCCATGAGTCGCACACTGAAATCTCCAACTCTAGGATCACAGAACCAACACAATCAATCTTTATTTACTGTATATGTCTATATCGTACAATGGCCTCTTGTGACAGACGCACTCATGCATACAAGAACGGTAGAACACTAGAGCAGTGTAGAGATATAGCCGAGGCTCTGAATCCTATCTTTAAGGAGCAGATCAAGATCAATGGCAAGATACTCTGGACAGATATACTCGAGCAGGTGAAACATGACGAGTTGGTGTACAAGTTTACGCTAAAGTTTCTTAGGCGTGATGGATACGATATCGGCAACTACAAGATCCCTGAAGTAAAACTAGTCTAGTACACATGTATCTCGTAGCCTCTTTGCCATGATATATGGTGTAACGAGCAATACGGGAATCGAGACTGCGATAAATACCGTCTGTAGCTGTGTAAGCGCAATAGATAGTGCTATTCCACTTGCTGTACCCACAAATATGGATAGAAATGTTCCCGCACATGTAGGACATGCAATAAAGAGTCCTGTTGCAGCACCCAGTATGCCGACTCCTCGCTCTCTATTTGATATAGTGTATGCATTTACAACTATTGCTGCATTTAGTGCAACCAAATACGATACAATAACCTGTAGTACCAAGTTTATTGGAATTATCTGCAATCCTACATGTTCTGTAAGATATACTATGACTTTGGGCATATATCCAGGATCATCACAACATGGGGCAACAAACCCTGATGGGATTACAGCTCCATAGTGTATCACAAAGTTGACCTCTGGTTGATACACTAGAGTCCCTGACACCAAAGCAAAGAATATTCCATATATCACAAACGTTACAACAAACACCTTCTTTGATCTCTTGTTGGATACCAGTATGGCAATAGTACTCAACATATCGTTCTTGCCTTGTTTGATCTTTGTTTTTTGGTATCTGTATAATCCAAAAGAGATGGCACCGAGTGCAGCAATCAATGTGATGTAAAATCCATATGCGATTCGTTGAATCGAGTCTATGGCACTAGGCGTCAGCAGTTCTGGATCCTGATACCTCCCATACAACACAAACAGTACAGCAATGACAACAAACCCTAAAACGATCAACTCTCTGCCTGAACGACCGATCATGATATATGATATTTCATAATGAGATTAAATTCTATCTAGCTGAGCCTTGGTAGAAATATGTACAGTATTGCTATGATCTCTAGCCTACCAAATATCATCAAGAACCCTAACACGATCTTTGTTGCAGGATCTGTCTCAAAGTCGATCACACCTGTAGAGAGTCCTCCTGTAGTGATCACACCTACTGCCTCAAAGAATGCATCGTTGTATGATGCACCGGTGATTGCTGCTAGATGTGCTCCTGTTACCGCTGCTATTATGGGAAACAGTCCGACAATTATCAATGTTGATATGATCTCTTTTCGTGTCTGTTCAGAGACCCCCATTCGTTTTATTGTAAGAAACTTTAGACTGTCCTTTAGATGAAACAGTCTAAATATCTTCAAACCACCAGCTGTGGAGAATCCACAACCACCTACAAACATTAGAATTATGAGTATCGCATATGCCGAGTCTCCTAGTCCTAGATTGCTTATGTTATCTTCTTGTAGCCCTGCAGTAGAGCTTGCTGATACGACATAGAATGCACTATTTACTAACTCACCACCACCTGTACCATAAAGTAGAATTATCGAACCAACAAGTATTGCAAAGTATGTTAAAACCTCCTTGCCGAGTTTTGGCGCAAGAAACTTTTTCCGTACAAACGCATAGTGAAATGTAAATGGTAGTGCACCAAGTATCATTGCACCCATTAAGACTAGACGTTCTTGCCATATCAACTCTTCCAAGATGTACGATGTTGGTACAAATCCTCCTGTCGCCAAAGTACTCATTGCGAGCGAAAAGTAATCGAGTAACTCTATTCGTTCAGAGTCATTTGACTCTCCAAATATAAACAACAACATTGCAACGATTACAATATACAGAGAAAAGATCACCGCAATGGTAGAGAATAACTCTTTCATGTGTAGCGTTCTTCCAGATATGAATCCACGCATAGCTTGAAGTTTCGATTCCGGATAAAATGCAGTAATTACTAGATATATGAAACTCATGCCTCCTACTAGCTGTGTATAACTTCTATAGAAGGTAAAACTCTGAGTTAGGCTCTCTGGTTCATCAAACAGTGATATTCCTCCTGTTGTAAATCCAGCTGCGCTAGAAAAGAAAGCATTACCAAATACCTCGACATTCGTCTCATCACTGGGAAATACATACAGATACGGTACAGTTCCAAACAGTGACAGCAGAAATAGACTTGCAAATACTAGGATCGAGGCTTGCTGTAAATTCAAGCTAGATTTTTCGCCATATGAGTTTAGAAAGAAACCGGTAACAAGCAACAAGACTGTAGTAAGATATATGCCAGTAGCTGTAAGCGTATCCTCGAGTATGGTTGAGACTATAGCTGGAACCAGTAGCAAGACCCCAGCAAACTGTAGTACAAATCCTAGATTTCCTAGAACAGACTTTACTGGCGGACTAAGGAGTCTTGGTGACGTTGTAGCTGCTTCACGAATGACATCGGCTATAGTAGTTTGAAATATTATTCCAACTACATTGTTCTTTGAGACTATGGGTAGTTTTCTAATGTGATTGTCTCGCATCTTGTGTAGTGCGATCTGTAAGGTCGTCTTTTCTCCTATGGTGATCAGCGGTGTATGCATTATGTCTTTTAGTGAGGTAACCTCTGCATGTACAGTAACATCACTGACTTTGTTGAGGATATCTTCGTCGGTTACGATTCCTACCGGCACGCCACTGTGATCGGTTACTATAATATCATCTGTCTCGTAGCGCTGTAGCATTCTTGTAGCATCACGCGTTAGTGTATTCTCGTCTAGTATTAGAACATCTTTGTTCATATACTCAGAGACATACTTGTTTAGCACGTATGATACCGACTTTTCTGGGTTGCTTGACATCAAGCTATTCTTGATCGTGTATTTTAAATAATTTGGTATTGTGTGGTTTGATACTAAAACACCCTTTATTGTTTCTAAATACTGTTTTAAACCGATCTTTTCGGTTTACGTGGGATAGAATAGTTGCAGAAAACACTACGATTCTAAGTGGATCGTGGGAAAAAGCCTTACGAAATACCATAAGTAAACCGAAAATATCCCAATACAGACTAAGTTTTAAATAGTCTTCAAGTATGATGATCCTGTTGTCCTTGGATGCATTTGACACAATTTGTTTAACGTTGGCTGCTAACAGTAATGAGATTAGAGGCCGAACAACAATTCATAAATTAATCTATTTCGAGATGCAACAAATTTCAGAAATAAAAATTAATCCACATATTGCATATTATTATGACCATTTAACAGTCAAGTTGCGGTAGAGTTAGAAAATTTGGTTTATTTAGATGTTATAAGCGAAAAAAGATTATTGTCGAGCTATCCTACATATGAATATAAACTTGAAGAGAAAGGGATAGAGGGATCTTTTCGATTTACGTTGGATGGATTTTTTACAGACTCATCATTGCAAGACTTGATGGAATTATTGAAACGAAATATTCACACTTTGTATTAAAATGTCAATAAAAAAGCACTTGTTATTTAATTCTGTTAGAATTTACTAGACAAATTTAAAATTATACAGAGTTTTCACTGCGTTCAGTATTAATGTACGCCATTTATTGACTCCTTTTACAATAATTCTAGCTCTGTCGGCTGGTGTGTCATTGTTTAAACCCATATGTGGTCTAATGTAATTGTAATGTATTCTAATTCCACGAATGAGAAAAGCGTTTTTGAAGCCTTTGATTTTTTGTTCAACATGTCTAAACTTTCCATTAAAACTCTCAATCTCATTGTTGTGTACATGATCACCTGCCATGTGAATTTCTCTAATGTGAATAGATGACTTGCCTGATTTTGCTTTTGCAAATATCTTCTTAAACGATGATTCATAGCAAGCTGCGCCATCAGTTATCAGTACAGACGGTGTTTTTTGTGCAATCTTTTCTGCCTCTTTAAATAATTTATTGACTTGTGCTTTATTTTTCTTCTTGCCAACTTGACTGCCTAGCCAAAACCTTGTTTTACGATCCAGCATCGCAAAGAGATAATGCAGTTTGCCATTGATCTCGAACCACACTTCATCAGCATGAAATATCTCACCAACTTGAGGTGCGAGTGTTGAGATGTACTCGTCCATCAATTTGACGTATCTTATAGTCCAGTCGTGGATGGTGGTACGCCCAACTTTGACACCTTTCTTTGCCAAAAATTGTACGACTTCACTCAAGCTAGATCCTGTAAGATGTAAATGTATTGCATCAGTTACATGCTCTGGTGACGCGGCTAGTCCCTCAAATCCCACATTTCCAGAAAACGATACCTCGCATATCTTGCAGTAATATTTTTGATTATCATAATTTTTGTTAGGTCTGATGCCATTTTTTACAGTCTTTAGAGTGCCACAGTATTTACAACAAATCTTACCATCATTTAGTGACTCTAGCGTAGTTTCTTTTGTTTTTGTCCCAACCTCCACTACGATATCAACCATTTTGACATGTTTGCATCTCTTTTTTCCAAACTTGTAGCCTTTACAAGTGCAAAACCAATTTCCTGGTTCACCCATAACATCGTATGTTTCATCTCCTGTTTGAATCTTGACTTTGTAGTGGTTATCTTGTACTTTTTTGACACACTTGCACATTTCTAAATACTCTTTTGTAGCATCAGACATGCGGATTTGCTCTAGATTTTGCTTCACATGTGTAGTAGAAATATACTAGTATATACTACTTTTTTTAAAAAAAGTTAATTTTTTAGTTAAAAAAATTTTATTCATTTAAAGTTTTCTATCATATGTTGAATTACAAACAGAAATCTAGCAAATATCACACAATTGCTTTATTTTTGAAGTGTTGAGTAGTTTTGGGAAAAAGTCGTCTAAAAAACCATCCAACGTAAATCGAATAGATCCGGATAGAGACTACAGACACACTGATAGAAAGTAATGAAAAATCATATAGAAAAATTAAAAAGATTGTTGAAACATGTAGGGAATATTGTTCGTTAAAGCAAAATCCATTATCAATAGCAGCAAAAATCCATTACATTCTCTCAAAAAAGAACGTAAAGAAGGAATAACTCCTTATAAAGTAATCAAAATGTCCAGGACTTTTGATTGGAACATCTCAAAACCAGATATCGAATCTGGCACAAAGCTATTAGGAAAACTCAATCTTGTCAGAATTAAGTGATAAAAGATAAGTACAAATCAATAAGAGCCTAGAATTGATTGCTTTTACAAATTTACAGATTATTTTTCCAAATAACATAACTCAATATTTAGTAAGCACTGTCTTAGTTGTTCATAACCATGGGCGAATTTAACTACAATGTTAATTGATTCTAAATTTCACAATAATTGCTTAGAGGCTATAGGCATCTAATCATCTATTGTTTTGCAATTGATATGAGATTTTCGTAAAAATGCTTAAAAGATTCATTATGTTGTTTGGCCTTTTCAACATCAAAAGTTTTTAGAATTTCTAGACTTTTTTTCTCACTATTTCGTCTAGTACCTCCGGTCAACTCTATGAATTTCTCCTTGTTGATATCTTTAGTATTTTTTATAAATTGGTTTTTGTAATTAATTTTTGAACCAGATATGTACCAGCTTTCAATACATTTATTGACTATTATTATACGATCTTTACTAATGCTAAACTCTTTGTTTCTCTTCTGTATCTTGTTTTCAATCGAATCTGAATTTTTATCAACCAACATTACATGATATTCGTTATTGTTTTTATTTTTCTCAATTAATGAGTTAATGTCTTTATTAAGAGATTCAGCATATTTTAAAATTCTTGGAGTAAAATTACTAAAACACTTTCTCAAAATGAATTCCACAAAGAGCTTATCTGTGTTGCCTTCTACATATACAAATAAATCATTTGTTTTCATAATAATAAACCTTGTCTCAAAAGTGTATGTATCGGAGCTACATCGTTAAATCTTTTAACCATTTCATGATCTTTTAACTTGATTAAAGTTGAAATTCCTTGTTTATCTCTATTCAATAATAGAACGTTCTTTATGGGTATATACTCTACAATATCTGGGTTGTGTGTGGTAATGATAATTTGTTTTAATTCCGTAGCAACATCCATCAACTCAATTATTTGGCTTAACAAACTTGGATAAATACTATGTTCGGGTTCGTCAATTACTGATACTGACGTATCTTCAAAAAACATACAGATCAATAGTGCAATAATATTTACTGTTCCGTCTGAAACAAATTGGGCAGGTATGTTTTTATCGCTACCGATCTCTTGCAGACTAAGCTCTGCTTTTCCATTATGATGTTTTATAGAAAATGCTTTCAAAAATGGCAGTAAACTTTGTATGTAATTTAAAAGCTCTTCTCTATCCTCTTTATTATTTTTTATATGCGCTAAAATATAAGCTAGATTAGATCCATTTGCACTTAATCCAGAGAAATTAGTTATAGTGGTTGGCAATTTTAGCGTATTTGGATTTAGGTCATAGGTAGCTATGCTGTGAATAAAATGATGCCAATTTGGTAATATCTGATAAAACAAACCTTCTTGTATCAATAATTGTTCTTCGCTAGTTCGAAAGTATTCTATTATGGCTGGACGTTTTTCAGTCATAGTTTCTATTTTATCTGTAACTTTATTAAAACTGATTTTTCCTACATTTTTTGATATAGTTAATTTAGAAATATTATGTGGTTCTTTTAAAGGATCTAAATAAATGATTAAACTATCATCTAATGTGACATATTCATTCGCATCTTGAGTAAATTTTATACAAAATTTGTAAACAATTTTGGTTGTTTTCATTTTGGTATGTTCTTCAAGTTTTTGAATATTCTCTGGAAAATCTGAAGAAAAATGTACTTCAAATGATAACAATCTGTCTTTTGAATAAAAATTGAGTACTTGATCACTACCTCCCTGAATCAATAAGGCGTATGGCAGTCCATGCTGAATAATATCTGCAAGAAAAGAGAAAATATTTTTAAAATTGGATTTGCCTGATGCATTTTGTCCAATAATCACATTAAACCGTTCAAGATCAACATCTATGTCAAGAAAATTTTTAAAGTTATGAACTTTTAACTTGCTTATATAAAAATTGGGAGTGTCCATCATATTGCTATCATTTTACTCATTTATAAATTTATAATCGCTTGGTAATTTTGTAAACATTACGCTAGTTTACCTCTCATATGACATGATTTTTGAGTTGTATGATCTGATTTTATACGTGTGCATTATCAAACTGAATATAACACTCAGAGAGATTAAATATCTCATTAACGATCATCCCTAGACATGATGCCATCTTGATGTTATAGTCATTATTTATTCTCTTGATGTTACAATAGATTTTTCGCAACAGAACTTGAATGCTATATTTATAAACAAAGAACAATATCTTAATTATATGAATATTAATCAAAAACAAGAACCGGACTATGAGACTGTAAATATCTCCTATGTTGGACTTGTTGATCCTTCTGGTATTGAAGGCATAGTAATTCTCAAGACTGATGGTGGACGTGAGTTACACGTACGTGCATTTACGGGCGAGGTTGCACAGTATATTGGAATCTTTAAGACCTCTCAATACGATGAGATTCCATCCATATACAAAATGATCGAAAGTATCTGCGAAGAGAATGAGATATATCTAGTCAAAGTAAAGATATACTCTACCGGTCAAGTCTTTCGTGCAAATCTATACTTTACAGGAAGACGAGACATGATTCTACGAAACTATCGTGCATCCGACGCTATTGCTCTAGCTGCATACTACAAGATTCCTATTCTAGTCAGAAAGAACCTATTCGATGATGCAGAAGCAAATTCCTCTACTTTTATCTCTTCTATGGGCACAGACGTCTGATAAACGTCTAGTATCTAGATCTCAACACTCGTCACAATAGATACATCTATAGATCAGAGATACACTAGACGGTGCTTCATAATTCGGCAAACTCATCATTGTTCAGCTTAACTTGGTACTAATCATCAGCACAACTCTTGATATGTGTACTATGTGATAAGGTTTTATTTGACTTCTAGTATGATATTCTCCGTATAGCATATGGTTCTTTTAGCATGATCGTATTCCCTTGTGATCTCAATTCGACATGTTTCAAGTTTAGCATAGTTGTTATAACTAGAGCTTCGCAACGTGTACATAACATCGTATCTCCATTTGATCTCGCCTCAATGACTATGTTTGATTCTAGTCTATCCTGTTTGTTACATTTAGGACATAACAATATCCCTTTTGTGGCAAGTATTATCTCTTTCACAAATATGGTTCGTTCCATGTATACTCTGTCATACAGTCTTAAAAAAAGATTGCTTGTTACTATGACTATGGCAATTTTGAGTGTAGATTATACCATCTAACCTATGGTCACAAATGAAGTTATTTTCCTGTCTGCTTTGTATATGTGTTCATAGAAAGTCTGTCTCTCACAGATAGATAAAACTTGATTGCAATACCAAATACTAGAAAAACTAGTCGTGTTCATGACTATGATCACATAAAGTTCACATACATTCATCGTTCTAGCGTATTATTGATCATTAGATATTCTGCCTCTAGTTGGTGATAAAATTATTCAACGTAAGAGTCGTGGGCAGGCAAATTATTTTTGTTCATGGCTATAGAACTTGTGTAGCGAATAGACCAAAACATAGTTTTGTACATCTCACTCTACAGTCCCAGTTGAATTAAAAAAGAACTATTTATTGTGCGAGTCGATTATCACAACAATGAAAGTAGATGGACTCAAACTTTCGAGATCCGCAATATCCTTTCTAAAGTCACAAGGTTTCGTAGATCTATATCCTCCCCAAGCAGACAGTGTAAAGGCTGGTCTGCTACGTGGCAAGAGTCTCTTGATATCTGCTCCCACAGCTAGTGGAAAGACTATGATTGCAACACTTGCAATCTTGAGTCATTTTTCAAATAGGAATAAAAGCAAGATAGTATATCTTGGTCCATTACGTGCACTTGCAGCTGAAAAGTATCTAGAGTTTAAGAGACTTGAAGAGGTCTCTGCTAGGATCAAGGTTGGTGTATCTACAGGTGACTATGATCGAGCAGATCGAAGCCTCAAGAACCGTAATGTCTTGGTAATGACAAACGAAAAGATGGATGCAATAATCAGACGCGGTGACTCGTGGATAGATGATATTGGGCTAGTGATCGCAGATGAGATTCATCTGATCGGCGATGAGACTCGTGGACCTGCACTAGAGATGGTTCTCACTCGACTCAAACAACTAGAGTCAAGACCACAGATGATCGGCCTTAGCGCTACTGTGACAAACTCTGACAAGATTGCTAAATGGCTAGGTTGCAAGTTGGTCAAGAGCAGTTGGCGACCTGTTCCACTAGCCGAAGGAGTATGTAGTGATGGTCACGTTGTAATGAACGACAGAAAAAAGTTTAGCGTAAAAAAGAGCACTCGTGGACTAGCAGTAGATCTGAGTCTTCAATCTATACAAGATGGTGGACAATCTCTAATATTTGCAGAGACCAGATCTCGTTCCAGATCTCTTGCAACAAAGGCGACTACTATAGTTGAAAAGATGTTGACAAAAGACGACATTAAACAACTAGACAAGGTATCATCCAAGATTCTTGCACGTAGCGAGAATACCGAACTTGTAAAGGCTCTTGCGGATACAGTAAAGAGTGGAGTCGCATTTCATCATGCCGGTCTAGATCAATACTGTCGAACCATTATCGAAGATGCATTTCGTCTAGGAACAATCAAACTCTTGACATCCACTCCAACTCTAGCAGCTGGAGTAAATCTTCCTGCAAGGCGAGTGATCATATCTAGTATCAACAGATATAATCCAAAACTGGGCATGAATGCTCCAATAAGCGTTCTAGAGTACAAACAGCTCTGTGGACGTGCAGGTAGACCACAATATGATACCTGTGGTGAATCGATAATAATCAGCAGTATGGGCATCAATCCAATCATCAAACGTTACATCAAAGGCAAACCTGAACCTATAAAGTCGACACTAGCTACAGAGTCTATAATAAATAGACAATCTGGAGGAGAGCGGTACTCGCCGCTTAGAGTTCACATGCTCGCACTAGCAGTAACTAATCCAGATATCACATACGATGAGATAGTCGAGTTCTTTTCAGAGACTCTCTGTGGTATACAATTGTCAAAAAATACGCTAAAATCAAGGATCGATGATGCGCTAGAGTATTTAGTGATGGGGGAGTTTTTTGTAGAGAGAGACGGTCTATACTCTGCAACCAAATTTGGGACAGAGATAGCAAAGTTGTATATAGATCCCAAGACTGCCAACGACTTTAAATTCGCAATCCGAGACTTGTCCCCTAAAAGATATACTCTAAGTTATCTACATCTGATCACACAAGCATTAGAGTTCTTTCCAAACTATTACATGCGTAGTATAGATGAAGACTCTATAGACAAACTGGTTAACACAAAATCTGGTGAATGGGTATTTCGTATAATGGAACCTCCATATTCACGCAGCATGCTAGTCTTGAATGATTGGGTAAACGAGTCTAATCATATCAAGATATCTGAGAGGTTTGGTATAGAATCTGGTGATGTGTACAGAATGGTAGAGAATGCAGATAGACTGGCGTATTGTTTGCGAGAGATATCAAAGTATATCGATCGTGATGACATGATCGAAATATTTGATGATCTACGTAAAAGAATCAGGTATGGAATAAAGTCTGATCTCATAGATCTAGTTCAAGTCAGAGGAGTAGGACGAGTACGTGCTCGTAAATTGTACAAAAGTGGAATAAAGAGTGCTAGGGATTTGAGACGTGCACCAGTAACCAAACTTGCAAAGATCGACAACATTGGAGCCAACCTTGCTAAAAAGCTAAAGGCTGCTGCACGATGATCTCGAACTGTTCTAGTTTGAGAGTATTGACTATTGATCATATATCTAGATTTGTAGACTAGTGTTGATTCGATACCTGGATAGCTTTACTATAGAGCCATTCTTGAACCTGATGTAACTCGAGATCATATCTGTATCTATGGTTTTGATAGATGCATCTCGCCTCATTATATTGTGATTAATGTGATCTCTAGTTGATACTGATTACATATATTTAGACTCTTTTTGAAAAAAGGTCAAAGTGTGATAGTGATGTCTATAAAGTTCAACATGAATAAAGAGGATAATTCTGGAGATGACAAATGATATTTGAGACTGCCTTCGGTATAACTGCCATTCTATCCATCATACTGGGTGTACTGTGCGTCAAGATCAACAGATCGAAGGTAATTTCTGAGAGATCTAAATCTGAGCTAGAGAGTTCAAAGACAGAACTGGAGAGATTAAACATGGAATTAGAGTTTAAACTAAACTCTCTTCAAAATAGCGATGATCATATAGTGGCATTATCCAACAGGATCATATCACAAAACAATGAAGAGTTTAAGAGAACTGCAACTGATCCAATCAACATAACAATCAAAGATCTGAACGCAAAGATAGAAAAGATGACAACAGAGAATGAGACTAGTAAGGTTTCACTTGCTACAAATATGGAAAAGATCGCCGAGACGACAAAGAAAGATATCATAGATCTATCAAGCAGAGTTATATCACAAAACAATGAGGACTTTAAGAGAAATACAACGGATCCAATAAGTACAACAATAAGAGATCTGAACGAAAAGATAGAAAAGATGATGAGAGACGATGCAACCAGCACAGCCTCGTTTGATACACACATGAAACATCTGGCAGAGACAACAAAACTGTTGTTAAAAGACACAAAGACTATCTCTGATGTACTAAAAAATCCACTAAAACACGGCAGACATGCAGAACTTGGTTTGGAGCGCGTATTCGAATTGTCGGGTCTGCATAAAGGCATACATTATCGTGTTCAAGAGACAACAGAGTCAGGAAGACCTGACTTTATAATAACACTATCTGAAGAGCGTTCTTTCATCGTTGATTCAAAAGCTCCGTTAGCTGCATTGTGGTCTGCTTTTAATACTGATGATGAAGCTACTAGGTCTGCAGATCTTGACAAGCATGTACAAAATGTAAAAAAACACATCAACGACTTGTCAAAAAAGGAGTATTGGATGTCAAAAGAGTCATCTATAGATTATGTGATTATGGTGATGCATGAATATGCATTAATGCCTGCACTAGACAGATATCCAGAGTTGACAGAGTATGCATTAGAGAGACATGTAATACTAGTTACTCCATCTACACTTATGGTGTTGTTACATGTTGTGATGCTAATGTGGCGTGAAAGAGATCTAGAACAAAAGATTAAAAGTATAGGCATAGAGTATTCAAATATTCATAAGCGATTAAATAAATTTGCTGAATACTATAACACAACTGGCAAGAAACTAGCAGATGCAATATCGAGTTATAATAGTGGCATACGATCATGGGATAGATATATTCTGCCTGGCGCAGATAGGATAACACAAGCAGGTCTAGCTGGAAATATGAAAGAGTTGGACGAAATTGATAAAACTCCGAATCAATTGCGATTGAGTGATACAGAACCGCAATAGTTGCAAAGGAAGAATTTATTGCAAGATTCATTGAATTTAATGTATGAGAGTGCACAATTACTGCAATCAAAACTGATCAATTTGCTCACTAGATATTATGTACAATTCGTATAGCCTTGTGCATAACGAAAAAATCAAAACTACAAATGCCATTTCTAAAGGTAAAAATTAACAAAGCAACATGACTGCTGGATGATATTTGGAGCAATTTGAATTGTGCATGAAGCTGAAAGAGATAGAGAGTAGACTTGTGGGTTTATGATACTGTACATAAATCCTTGAAAAGTTTATTGAGAATCTAACGTAGCAGCAATTGTCTAAACTAGTCGATCATTTGATTCATACATGCGTGTTTTGGAGATCCATTGCGGAGACTCGATCAACGGAACTTCAAAAAATCTAATAACCACTAAATCATTTACAGTATGAGGTATGACTACAATACCAAATATTCTCGATCAGGTCATTTTACATGACGCTCAGAGAAAGATTTTGGGTGATATACAGTTAACGCAAATGTGCCTCTTCCTCGAGGTGAATGTTTGGCGGTGGCCACATTTCCATAAATTTATTTACAAATCGTTCAAGTTTCTTTTTAAATCCGTATTGCGAAATTTGTCTGCCATTCACATAAAACATATCATTCTTTTTTCGTGGATTGCGTGCGATTATCCACCCATTATAAATCGCTGAACTTAGTATATACATGAGTTTTCTCACTCTGTGATCCCTACTTGATGTTTTTAGTTTGAATCTATCGACACTGCGATATCCTGTTTCGATAATCCATCTCTTTTTGTACTTGTCAATGTTAATTCGTGCATTGTTTGTCGCAAATGCAATATATCCAGACTCGGTTCTAGTACTCTCTTCAATGATCATCGAATACTCTGCAGCGAGACCTTTCTTTCGGTTTTTCATCGTGCGTTTTGATACTCGTTTATATTTTCCTTTACCGAATTCTTTAATACATTTTTTGACTGGAATACTTTCTTTGCAAGGCATGAGATAAGTCAAGTGTCTTCTGTTAAACAGATCAATCACTTCTGTTATGCAGAACTCTTTATCTAGTGTGAATGTGCCTGGATTTATCCCAAATTTCTCAGTACTTCCAAATGTCTCTTTAAATAACGAAAATTATATAGAAATAGAAAGATCTATAAAGGGTTTCTAAAAATAACTTTTGTTGAAAAACAAAAATGAATTAAATGGACAGCGATTTAGAAGACATTTAGAATATTCTCGATATACTGCATTTTTAAATGATTTAGATATTCCTGTGTCTAAAAAAAATAATGCAAAGTTTGGTAAAGAAGATGTTTTATCCATTATGTTTAAAACAGCCATGTCTAAAAGTACAATAACTGGACATTCAACTTCAATGAAAATGAGGAAAAAGCGTGCTCCATCTCCAGAATATTTTAGACTATTATTCAAAAAGGCAGCAGCTGATTTTGACAACTTTAAATTTAAAAGGTCAGTAAAAAGCAACATCGCAGCATTACAGGATATGGGTCGTTGGTCTAAAGAGCCAAAAGATATAGCAATTGATCTGCACAAATATGCACGATATGATGACAAAACAGATACTAAACTATGCTATGGTCCGGTTGACGACAGATATGCATTACATGAAAAGTACATGACAGCACAAGTCATAAACGAAGGCGAAACACTAGTTGTGTCAAAACATGCCATGTACAAAGGAGACCAAAACCCCAATTTTGTGCGTAAAATCATCAAAGATTGTGAAGATCTGCGTCTGGACATTGGTAACTGGTTGATGGATCGTGAGTTTCTTACTACACAGATCTTGCAGCTGCTGCAAGGTCGAGGTTACACATTTCTCACCATCTGTCAAAATAACGCCAAGACAAGGCGATATCTAGAAGAGTACAAACAAGGAAAACGTAAACGAGTATCAAAACGTACGATCTCTAATGGCAAAGGCTTGTCAATGGACTATTACATGATCATAGAAGAAATTGAAAAGGATGGTAAAATAGACTACATTCCATTTGCAACAAACAATCCAAGAATTGATACAAAAAAATACGCAAAGCGATGGGTTATTGAAACTGGATATAGGGTAGTCGATAAGATGAGATTACCAACTACAACTAAAAATGAATCAGTAAGAGATTTGTTGTTTTCTTTTTCTCTTTTGTTTTATAATGCTTGGATCATAGCACGTAACATAGATGATGAAAATGATCCATTGAATGTTGGTTGGTGGCACATTCCTCAACTTACGTTCAGAGATCTTGTGCTAGATTACATTGAACTCTATCGAGAAAAATGGCCTCCACCAAAGATTGCCGCTGCAGCTTGTTAATAAGCAGACAGTTGGAAGTACTGAATTTCTTGGCTTTTTCGAGGATTTTACGTATACAATCAACGTTTGTGTCTTCATCTGACATGCCAAATATTGCAAACACTATTGATGACCCGTTGATGGTGATTTGAGCTGTGATGTGTTTTTGATACTGACATGTCTTTTTGTCAATCTTACCACGATGCAGATAATCACTTTCTGTTTTATCGAACCTCAGATCCTTGTGTATATCTATTGCAATGTCTTGAACACTAGGCCAACGCCCCTTGCGTTTTAATATTCTAATTTGTTCCTTAACTATCCTATCAAACATTGCTTCTGGATCACATTCATTTACCATTTTTATGAATAATGTTCTAACCCATTCACCAGTAGGCATACCATTGTCTTTATTATTATTTGCAACATCTGCAATATTTGCTTTTGACATTATCGACTTAAACAAGAGAGAGAAAACTGTAGAAGTACCATACATGGCATTGTAATTTTGTGATATGGGAAAAGATATTTCGGTTAACCATTTTGTAATTTTATTATCTTCAATGTATTTTGCAAACTTTCGTTCATATTTTTCAATTTGATTTTGCAATGGTTATTGATTTTTAATACCCTTTATAGATCTTTCTATTTTTGTTTATAGGTTTTAAGATCACATTTGCGTTAACTGATATAGAGAAAGAATTGAAAAAGTATAACAAAATCGTTCTATCAGCTCCACCGGGCTTTGGCAAATCCATTATCGCAGCTGCTTTGGCAGACAAATACAAAAGTTCGTTTATCGTCACAACCACAAAACTACTTCAGGATCAATATGCGGATTTTTTCAAAGATCTCAAATCAGTTAAGGGCAAGTCAAACTTTGTTTGTTTAAAACAGATGGAACAACACAAACCGGACAGTATTATAGATCATGGTATTGCCCTTGATATGAAGATGACATGTGATACTGGAGAATGTAGGGAACAAATCACTGAAAATGGTAAAATCAAATATCAGGACTGTAAATTTAAACCGAGAATAGATGAATCCGAGTCAAAATCTTCTACTGATGTGTGTTATTATTATAAGCAAAAATTTGATGGATTACGTAACAATCATTCGGTATGGAATTATTATTCATACTTTCAAGTGCTAACGCACGATCACAACCCCTACCTAAACTATTTAAATAGAGAAATAACCATATTTGATGAAGCCCACAACCTTGAAAGTAATATACGTGAATTTGCCAAAATTGATATTTCTACAACACAATTGCAAGAGTGTGGAATTACTTTGTGTAATTATGTCAATTATGATATGAACGACATATGTAATATCTTGTACAATATGAAGCAGTACTATTCAACTCAGATTAAGAACTTTGACAATAGTCATGAATCTCAAAATAATTTTGTTGACAATATAATCTCGATTGAAAAAACTATAGATAAAATAAAACATAACAACGCATTCTTTTCAGATCAACATCAGAGCTTTGTTCTAAATACAAATACTCAAGAATCTTATGTATCCTTTATACCACAAGACATATCTATATATGCGCACAAGTTCTTTCATAAAAAGCATCAGATATTCATCTCGTCATTTCTCGACTTTGATCTATTTTGTGAATCACTCAAAATACCAAAAAACATGATCAAATTTATAAATGTATCGGATCTTCAGTTTCGATCTACAAATTACGTTAAATTCTTTGATGTAGCCCCTTTCGTTCATAATAGACCAGATATAATTTCCAAATTCTCAAGATGCGTTGATGAAATACTAGATAAACATCATGATGAGCGAGGATTAATACTCGCATCATCTCGTAGCTTGTGTAATGAAATACTAGATGAATTATCTGTACGCAACAAGGCTAGAGTTAGGTTATGTCACACATCAAACAATCCTAGTAACCAAACCCCCGATGAGATAATTCGAGAACACACAATTACTTCACATGGTGTTCTATTGTCATCATCTTTGTGGGATGGTATAGATCTCAAAGATGATATATCTAGATTTCAAATAATTCTAAGCCTTCCATACACTCCACACAGTGATCCTACCGGCATGATCCATAAAGGAGATTCGTCTTGGCGTGATACTCAAACCGCATCCAAGCTGCTGCGAGGTCTAGGTAGATCTATACGAAACGATCAAGATTGGGCAGATACATACATTCTTGACTCTAATATTCACAAACTCCTCTCAGATGCAAGAGATACTATTCCAAAGTCATATTATGATATTTTTAATATTAAAGATGACAAAGTATCATATTTGCGTAAACTGTTTCAACACATGTTCAGAAGATAGATTCACACATCTACAATCTATCTTTATAGTTAGATGTGTGATATTTACATGATTTAATATTTTTGATCAATGACTTATTCACACATAGACCATTTGAATTTATATGTCCAAATCTACTTGGTGTATACATGACATGTGATTCTAATAATCCGAATTTTTCGTATGAGCATTATAGATCAATTCTACTCAATTTAAAAGAGAGATACAAATTCTCCAACTTTGACAACAACTCAACAAATGATGTAATACTAAGACATGATGTTGATATATCTCTAGACTATGCACTAGAGATGGCCAAGATCGAACACAAGCTAGACGTAACAGCAACCTACTTTATCTTATTTCATGCTGATTTGTACAACCCATTTAATATTCATTCTACACGTGTAGTCTCTGAGATTCTCAAACTCGGTCACAAGATTGGATTTCATTATGATATATCATACTATGAAGAGAATAATTTAGTCCCTAAAGATACAGTATTAAAAGAGATTAAGATTATGGAACAAGAATATGGCACAGAGATCTCTGTTGTCTCTGCACATAGACCAAGCAGAAAGTATGTTGCACTAGATCTTCCAGAGTACAGAGATGCATATGCAGACGAATTTGTAAAGGATCGCAAGTATCTTAGTGATAGTGGCAAAAACTGGAGAGAAGGCTGCATATGTAAAAACTATACCAAATACGACAAGATTCAACTTTTGATACATCCAGTATGGTGGACTAAAGATAACCTCTCAAGAGAACAGATACTAGATAGGGAGAACGGTACCAATACAACATATGCTAAAGCAGTTATACAATGGAGACAAGAGATTGCAGATTATCTACAAAAATTAGAAGTGCAATCGAATCATTCTTGAATTCTTCCAGGTATACCAAATATTGTAGAACCGTTAGGTACATTTGTGTTTATAAATGAACATGCGCCTATGATACAGTCGTCGCCAATTATTACATGTTCTTTGATGAAGGAGTTTGTCCATATGGTAGATCTACATCCCACCTTCGTACTGCCGCCAATTATACAGTGCGGTCCTATAATGCAGTCACTGCCAATTATAGCATTATGTCCAATATGTGTTCCATTATCTATCTTTGTGCCAGAACCAATTATTGTATCGTGCATATTTCCACGATCTATAGTACAGTTGGCTCCAATATGTACATCATCACCAATTATGACTTTGCCATAGTGCGGAAATTTTTCTAGTCTTCCAGTCTCATTTCGTTCAAATCCAAAACCATCTGTTCCAATTACCGTTCCTTCTTTGTATTTGACATTTTTGCCAAGATGTATCACACCTTGATTAAAAGCATCAGTCATTGTGAGAATCTCTGTCATTCCTCGTTCCTGTGTAATTTTTCTGATGAAATTGAGTCTCTCAGTCATGAGTTAATGGTGTCTGTTCGGACTATTTTATCTTTTGTTGATTTTCATAATGTGTAGTACAAAAAGTCGTTCATCCATAGCCAGATGACTAGGCCAAGCAAACAATCCGTGTTGCAGTGTAAATGAAGGCATGTGGGTTTACTCAGACGGTTCTCTTCGATTTACGTGGGATAAAATTTTCAGAGAAAAAAGCACTACAAAATACTGTGGGGAAAATTTAGGGTCAAAGTCTTGTAAAAATACCATCCCATGTAAATCGAAGAGATCCCAAATGATGGGGTGAACAGCTTTTTTATATTTCATAGTTTTTTCTGCCTAGAAAAACTTATAGAATAGATGACTATTATTGAATTCACCTTGAACATATGGTTGGACATATTGGCACCAAAAGAGATCACATTCTCTGAACCCATCATTAAACGATTGTGTACTAGACACCAAATACTTTGTACCACACGTCACTATAATGAGGTTAATAGAATGGCCAAAATTCGCAATTTTAAGGTCAAGGTGGTTGGAAAGCATGGTGGCAAGTCCAAGAGTGGGAAACTTGACGCAAGCATATCTAGAATGTTCAAACTATCAAAAATGATCCAACAATTTTCTCCAGATTTGGTAATAAGCTATAGCTCTCCAGAAGCTGCTAGAATTGCATATGGTCTAGGGATCAAACATATTAGTTTCTGTGATACGCCACAAGCAGAGGCACAGAACAGATTAACGATACCATTTGTGTACAAACTCTTCGTACCTACTCCAATTAGAAAGGAAGTGATCAAGTATGGCATCAAACCCTCAGATATTGTATCATATAATGCACTTGATGCAGCAGTTACCATAAAACGTGTTGTACCGAAGAGCCGCATACCTATTATGTCTAAAACTAGAAAGAACATTGTCGTCAGAGTAGAGGAAGAGGAGGCTGCATATATACAGTGTAAATTTAATACAACAGAGATTATTGAAAAGTTGGTAACAGAGTTTGACGATTGTAATATTGTAATTTTGGGCAGATATCCAAATCAGATTGCGAGGTTGAAGAGATTGGTTGGAGATCGAGCCAAAGTTATCAAGATGACATATGATGGAAAACACATACTACACTATACAGATGTCTTTATAGGTTCTGGTGGAACGATGACTGCCGAATCCGCATTGATGGGTGTTCCCACCATAGCATTTACTGGCTTTAAACATACTATAGGAACATACCTAGTCATAAAGAGAGTTTTGAAAGAAGAAACAGATCCTACAAAGATATGTCATCTTGTACGTAAGATGCTTACTGGCTCGACTGACTATAAAAAACGTGCAAGGGCCATAGTAAATAGTATGGACGATCCTATTGATATTCTAGTAAATATGGTTGATCAGATTGCTCATGAGCAAAAGCAGGATCTTGACTGATTTTGGATGTAGATGGTTGTAAACTCGTTCGATCTTGTAGTGATTTAAGACATTTAGTTTAATTGACGGGGTCTTTTCGGTTTACGTGGATGGAGTTTCGCGAGGCTTTTTCCGTAACCATCATCACACATAATCAGAAAAGATCCGATTCAAATACCTTTTATTCCAATTAATTTGATATGTTTCCATGAGAATTCTCATGATATCGCCTACCCAACATGGAGTGGGTGGCATCCCAAATCATGTAGATGGACTTGTAAATTTCTTACAGAGACGGGGTCATGAGGTATATACAATATCTGCAGACAATACTCCTATTATTCCGATTTATAAACTCAAGAATATTAGCTTTATGTTATCTGCTCTTCTTAAAAGTAAGATAATACAATATAATCCAGATATTGTTCATGCACATAATGTTCCCGCAGCGCTTGCAATGAGGTATGCTTATGGAAAAAAGATACTTACACTGCATGGTGTATTTTCAGATCAAGTAACATATCTGCATGGCTCAACTTTGGGTAATATGTTAAAACGATATGAAACTAGTGTGCTTGGGTGGGCAGACGCAATTACAGCTGTATCAAAAGAAGCAGTTAATCATTATAGTAATTTGGGATATGTTGCTAGAAAGATCCCTAACGCAATAAGTATTGCAGACCTACCACAAGGTACTGAGGAATTATATGAGAATCAAATAATCTATGCAGGCAGACTATCTAATGAAAAAGGAGTTAGAGTACTTGTAGACATAATAAAACATTTGCCTAGCAATATACATCTTATAGTTGCAGGTTCAGGACCTGATGAGAAACTAGTTATACGTGCAGCTGAAAATAGGCCGAACATACATGTATTGAGTCATCTTCCAAAAGAGCATCTCATACCATTATTACGTGGTTCTCGCATAATGATTCAGCCGTCTTTATATGAAGGAATTAGTTCTAGCATATTGGAGGCGATGGCGTGTCAAACTCTAGTAATTACCACAAATGTTGGTGGAAATGTTGAACTTGTACGAGATGGACAAAATGGCATACTGGTTGATTCTGATAATTATAAAGCAGTTTTATCAAAAATATTACAATATATGGTAGATGATACCGCACAAAATAGTATAATTGAAAGAGCTACTAGTTTTGTAAAGCAGTATGATTGGGAGAATATTGGTATTATGTATCTCAAATTATACGAGTCGCTGATTGATTGATCGATCTGATGGACAGAAGATCTTTTCGATTTACGCAGAATGGCATTTTACAAGGCTTTTCCCACTAAATTTTCCCTATCGAATCTTATAGTGCTTTTTCTATGAAAATTCTATCTAGCGTAAATCAAAAAGATCCAACCTATTGTTAAGAAAATCAGTACTTTGATGAGATATAAATTTGGCAAGTACCTCGAAATGATTACCCAGATCTCTCGGAAGATTAATTTATGCTATTCTATCTGAACCGCCACACGTGAGCCGATTACCCATAAACTAACAACTCTGATCGACTTTTTTCGTGGACATTTATGATGTCTGTATTAACATATATATCGTTTTCAACACCATATTTTTATGAAGATTCAAGTTATACATCCAATAATTAATCTACTGGGCGGAGCTGAACAAACTACAAAATATCTATTGCGATCGCTAGTAAATAATGGGCATGACACAACACTTTATACGATAACAGACTCTTGTATAGATATACCTGATAATGTACATCATAATAAAAAGAAGAGATTTCCATTTAGTACTAGACTAACTAGTATTTATGAAACAAATAGTTTATTCAATAATATTGGCGATTGTGATTTAGTTATAGTATCGTCTGGTAATCTTTGTTTACCTACGCTAGAATCAAAAAAAAAAAAAAAACAAATAATCATTTATGCACATAGTGATTTTGAATCTGAACTAAACTTCGTCAATAATCCCACGAAACGGAAATCGTGGTTATATAATGCTTTTATCCAAAAACAAATTAAAAAACAAATTAATTTGATTACAAATCCATCATTTACTTATATTGCAAACTCTTTATACACTAAACATAGAATCAAAAAATTATTTAATGTAAATTCAATGGTAATATATCCTCCTGTCACAATGAAAAATATATCATCTGACAAAAATAGAGATGGAATAATCACCGTATCTAGATTCGGACCTGAAAAGAATTTGACATTTAATATTGACGTGATAAAAAAGATACCAACTGTTTATAAAATGTATGGTAATCTCAATTTACACTATCAAAATGCATATTTGAAAAAATTAAAAAGTATATCAAAAGACTATGAACATATAAAATGTATGGAAAATTATCCGAGAAAGTCTATAGAAAATGCACTAAATTTGTCTAAAGTATATTTTCAGAGCAGTAAAGAGACTTTCGGAATTTCAGTTGTAGAAGGAATTCTGGCTGGTTGCATTCCTATTGTTCCAGATCATACAGCAAATCAAGAAACTGTGCCTTTTCAAGAACTACGCTACCCTGATGGAGATCATAAAACAGCTAGAGAGAAGATTAAACTAGCACTCGCAGGAGATTATGACAAATATTTACCAGAACTACATGTGCACGTAAAAAAGTTCTCAGAGAATACATTTGAATCAAATATCATTCAGCATATAGATAAATATAATACCTCTCAGCAAACATGATTAGACAATGAAAATAGGCGTTATTCACCCTGCATTTGATTCAATTGGAGGTGCAGAACAAGTGACCAAATCAATGTTGAGGGGATTGGTAAATGCAGAACATGACGTCTCACTATACACCATAACAAAGGCAGGTTCTTTTTCTCACATTAAGCGGCGTTTTGCAAGGTTTAGTTATCTACCGTTGAGATCAGATCTCATAAACATTTGGCGTACATATGATCTATACAAGCAAGCTAACGAGAATGATGTTATAATATCTAACACATTGAGGGTCGCAAACACAAAAAAACCCACAATAATTTATTGTCATTCTACTTTTGAATCTGAGCTACAGTTTGTTGCTATAAAACCAAAAGGTAAACTCAGGCTGTATCGAGAATATCTACAAAAACATGTAAAAAGACAGATAGATGTATTAAAAACTTCATCTTTCAAGTACATTGCCAATTCATTATATACGAAAAATAAAATAAAGGAGCTATTCGACATAGATTCTAATATAATATATCCTCCTGTCACAATGAAAAATATATCATCTGACAAAAATAGAGATGGAATAATCACCGTATCTAGATTCGGACCTGAAAAGAATTTAACATTTAATATTGACGTGATAAAAGATTTTGTTGATACAACGTATAAGATATATGGTGATAACAAGCAACATTATAATAACATATACTATGGCAAGATTTTAGAACAATCAAAACATTACAACAACATAAAACTATTTGCAAATCAAAGCAGAGATGTATTGGAAAAAAATCTATGTGAATCTAAAGTATACTTTCAAAGTAGTAGAGAAAATTTTGGCATATCTGTAGTTGAAGGTATAATGGCCGGTTGCATTCCAATTGTCCCAAACAATTATGCAAATAAAGAAACTGTACCATTTAGAGAATTGAGATTTGAGGAAAATGATATAAACGATGCAAGAGAGAAGCTAAAGTCGGCACTCGCAGGAGATTATGACAAATATTTACCAGAACTAAAACATCATGTCAAACAATTTACTGAAGAAGAATTTCATAAAAATATGCTTTCATATGTGTCGAAAATATCATGAATCCTCTCGTATCTGTTGTAATTCCTGTATTTAATGGGGAAAAATATCTAAAAAAATCTATTGAATCAGTACTTGCTCAGACATACAAAAACATTGAAATTATATGTGTTAATGATGGTTCCACTGATAACTCTTTATGTATATTACAAGAATATCAAAAAAAATATCCAAATATAAAAGTTATTTCTCAAGAGAATAGAGGATTATCTGCAGCATTAAATTCAGCAATCAAAATCATGAATGGAAAATATCTTAAAAAAGTGGACGCAGATGATATATATTACTCAAATGCTATAGAAGAGTTTGTGTCTTTGGCTGAAGAATTTAACGGTAATGATATTATTTATTCAAATTTTGACTATATGGACTTGGAGGATCGTATTACTAAGCACTACATGTATGAAAATTATGATCATTTGGACAAACTCTCTATAAATCTTATATTATTATCAAATGGAATGTATGGCAATCTCGGATTTGATTTTATACCAAAATACATATTTGATAAATGTGGAGTGTATGATGAAACTATCAGACTAAACGAAGATTATGAAATGCAGCTACGTTTATGTATACTATATGGAGTCAACTTACGTCTAGTACCAAAGTCGCTGTTTAAGGTTCGAATACATCCAGACTCACTGACCCGTAATAATATTTATAGTGGGGAGAGACGGAACGAAATCATAAGGAAATCAATACTAAAACAACTAGATCAAAATGATCAACAATATTATAAAATAGAAATGAAGAAATTGTGGAAAAAAATTCCATTACGTACAAAATTTCGTAGAGCATATCAAAAAATCCTACTAAACATTTTGGGTGAATCGTTAACAAATAAATGCTTAAAATTATACATGAAAAAAATCAAACACAATAATCTAGAAATGGGGGGGGGGGGAGGAGAGTGGATAGACATGTAATGAATATGTGTGTATTATTTAATAAAATAACGTTTAGATTTAAACATTTAAAGTACGGTAATGGTGATAAATCCTATTGGGATTATGATGGTAAACAAGATTTGTTAATAGTTGTGAATTATATGCATACTAGATGCGATCGTCATGATAAATTTGAAACAGCGTGGCTAGCATTTATTACTATTTTAAAAAACTATAATTCAAATTCGATAAGATTTATGGTTATTATATGTGGACTAGTTAGAACTTACCTATATGTTGCACTTGTGTTAGATGAATGTGTGTGCATAGATTTTATACTAGATGCGATTGAAAAAGTAAAACAGTATGACATATCATTTAAAAATATACATTTCTATGTAAATACTGACGAATTAAACAATTTCAAAAGTAGTATGTTTGATTTGTTATGTTGTGAATTTGTAATGCAACACATAATTAAATCTATCAAAACCACACACCTGAATCATTCAAATTACTATAGTCGCGAACATAATAATTTTCCTAGTGTTCAGTATCACAATTTAGTGTTATATGTTCTGTCAGAGGTAAATTCCGTCTATGACCCCACATATGCAGGAGTAAATAAGAAAACAATTCCGTTCGTGACTATAGAATCAAATAGTATTCGCGTTATTCAAATACCTGGAACAGTGTTTTTCAAATATACAAACTATATAAAAACCAGACAAGAGACTAGAGATCTTTTAACCCAATTTCAATTAAAACCTGCGGATCAAACCAAGTACATATTATGCAACAGGAGTCAAAAATGACTGTTTCTATAATAATTCCCGTATATAATGCATCAACGTATCTAAATGAATGCATAGATTCAGCACTAAATCAAACATATGACGATATCGAGATAATCGCAGTTAACGATGGCTCCACTGATAACTCACTGAATATATTAAAAAGTTATGGTGACAGAATTAGATACATAACAAAAAATAATGGAGGTACAGCGTCTGCGTTAAATACTGGCATAACAAATATGAAAGGAGAATGGTTCAAGTGGTTAAGTGCAGATGATGTTTTATGCCCCAATGCAGTTGAAGAGTTAATTTCAACAGCGTTAATACTGGACAATAAAAAATGTATATTATATAGCAATTTTGACTATATAGACTATAATGGTAATATAATTAAGCAGCATATTGAAACAAATTATAACGAGTTGACCTCTATCGATATGAATTCTATTCTATTAGATTGTTTTTTTGGAAATGGAATAACGAGCATGATACACAAATCAGCTTTTGAACAATATGGATTGTTTGATGAAGATCTTGGGTTTGGTGAGGACTATGAAATGTGGTTAAGATTGTGTGTATTACATGGATTTAGATTACATTTAATTCCAAAGAGTCTAGCAAAGTACAGAGTTCATGAGGCACAGCTGACCCACGTAAAATTTGGCAAATCAATAAGCCAAGACGTAAAGATTAGAAAAAAAATTCTGATGCAACTCGATCCTGATGAACGACATCTATACAAGATTGCAGTAAAAAAATTCCAACGAACAAAACCGTTTAGAGTGAGATTCAGACGATTCTACAGAGATCTAATGATTAATGTTTTTGGAGAGAGGATATCTGAAAAGATTTTAAGATTTTATATGACCAGAATTAAACGCGATATTTAGTTATTCGATCTTGTACCTTCTCCATCGTTCAGAGTCAAGCGACATATCCATAGTTAATGGTGGACCAGAGTAGTCGTGTATGGTCATTGGTTTGACATCTGGAGTAGTAATCTTTGCCAACTCTAATACAGACATTTTTTTATCGCCAACGATATGCACTACTCCTTCTAATTTTGCCTTTTGTACATCTGATATGCCTTTTGCTACTTGTTCAGCAAAGAGATATGTTCCAAACCTATCAGAAAATGCCTTTGGGTATGGCCATCTCTCTTTAGCAACAAAGTTTGTTCTTACAATTAAATATTGATCGAGTTTCCGTATCTCATGTTCCCCTAACAGCTTGGTTAAAGCATAGAAATTCTCTGGATAAGGAATTGAACTCTCTTTATACATACCAACACGTCCATCAAAGACACATGCTGTAGATACATAGATGAATTGAATGCCTTGGTCTGATCTGATTGTGGCATCTACTAGATTGCGAGTACCTTCAACATTACTCTTCCATGCAAGAGATTGTTTCTCTTCACACGGTCTAATTCCAGTTAGTGCTCCTGCATGTATCACAAGATCTATATCAGAATGAGATAGAAAAAATTCAAAGATAGCGTCTCTATCTCCTAGATCAAGATCTGCATGTGTAGGTGTTAGAGCATTTTTGTATATCTTTTTTAGTTCAGATCCTAAGGCACCACTTGCACCAGTAATAAGTATAGTCATATCACTTCTTGAATATAGGTCCATGCGTGTATACTTTGCGTTGAATTGATTTAGAGTTAAAGAACGATTTGTAATTGCTATATCTGTCATGTCTATAGTTTGCAACTTCGTTCTTAATACTAGTATTGAACTCTTTAACTGCATACTTTATGTCATACTTTGCTCGGAAGCCAGATTTGCCTAATTTCTCACCTGACACACGATAATTTCTCTTATCTATAATGTCTTCTGAGATCTCTATTTCACATGGTATTAGTTTCTTGATCTGCTTTGCCATGTCCTCTATAGTTAAATTCTTCCAAACTACATTATAGATGCCTTCCATATTATTTTCTACAGCATAGCTAAATGCTAGAGCTGCATCATAAACATGTAGAAATGGCCTCCATTGATTACCGCCAAATACAACTAGTTTCTCTCTGTTTAACGCTTGAGCAATAAACAGATTGATCGCAAGATCAAATCTCATTCTATGTGATGCTCCAAAAAGTGTCCCTAATCGAAGAATGGTGGGATAGTCATAAGCTTGGAGAATTGCTCGTTCTGATTGAAATTTTGATTGACCATACGAATCTAATGGATTTACTTCCGAGTTTTCTCTAATTATTTGATTTGGCTGTGCTCCGTATACTGAACATGTGCTTGCAAAGATTATCTGTTTGATATTGTATAGTTTACACAGATCTGCCAAATTCCGAGTAGATAAATAATTAATCTCTATGGATGTCTTGGGGTCCAATTCGGACGATTGAGTACCAACTATGGATGCAAGATGAATTACACTATCAATATTTTTCAATGAACTACTGACTGCCCCCAAGTCACGAATGTCGCCTTGTACCAACTCTAGTTTATCTGATTTAATCTCTTTGAGTGAATCTCTACCAAACAGAAAGTTATCTAATACTCTAACATGGTGCCCTTTCTTCAAGAGTATCCTAGTTAGAACCGAGCCCAGATACCCAGAGCCTCCAGTAAGCAAGATGTTCATCTGTGTTTAACCCTCCATACATTACCAAATATATGAGGATCGAGTCGTTCATCATCTGGATTCTCACTATCAAAAGATTCAGTTGACATGCCTAGTATTACAGTATCGTCAGATAACGACATCCACCCAGTATATATTCCAGGTGGAACATATAGTACAGATGGTTTCAAATGAGATATTACGAATGTATCGATCTGCTTGTATGTTCTACTGTCTTGACGATCATCTACTAGAACAAACTTTGCGGTACCTGACGTAACAAAGAATGCTTTATGTTCTATTTTGTGTTTATGAAATCCTCGTATTGTTCCATAAGCATAGTTTCCAGTAGTGTATATCCTTCTTATGCTGAATTTGTCTTGACCTTCAGGCAGTATCTGTGATAGAAATCCACGATCATCGATAAAAGTCTCGACATAATTATGCTCTACTCCGTCAATCAACCACTTCTATTAGATGATGTGCTATTAATTCTATTCGATAATTCGTATGTACAAGGATGTTTAACTTTGAGCGGTAAGATTCTACTGTGTAGGATTCTACAACATAAATCTTAAAACTGTGTTTGTAAATTAAACTATTGAGTCATTTGTATGAGAACATACATTTGTGTTTAGAAGGATTAAGGATTCACACAATGTTAATGATCATACACTATGCTAAAAGAACCAATAAAACAATAACGCAGATTCATTGTTTCTTTACCTAGAATAATCTGGATATAGTTGATCATTCCATCTTTTTTTATAGGCACTTATTGACTTGCTAGTATTGATCTTTGGATGATCCCACCATATCTTTGGAGTAGATATCTCTTGAGAGCGAGACTCTAATGCAGATATGGTCTTTTCTGCACTATTGGGTTTACCGTATGGGTTCTTCCAATTAGTCTTGCGGTTAACCATTGTCTCAACCGCTGACAAGATGTGGTCTCTGTTTAGACCGGCGACTATGTTTGATCCAACCTCTACTGTCTCAGCACGTTCAGTGCTTATTCTAATAGTAACACATGGAACTCTGAATATGCAAGAGTCTTCTTGAACTGTACCGGAATCGGTAACACAACAGAACGCATTCTTTTCCAACTTTGAAAATTCCAGAAAACCTAAAGGATCGTACAAATGAACTCCTTTAGGTATTTTGATATCGTGATGTATGATGCTCTGTCGCGTCCTTGGATGAATCGGAAAGATTATCTGTTTCTCATATGTTTGGTACAGCTTGCCTAATGTGGATATGATACTTTTGAGCGGTCTCTTGGGACCAACGTTTTCTGGTCTATGCGCTGTCACTAGAAAATAATCTTTAGATGATATGTTAAGATCTTTTAGAATTGGGCTTGCTTCGATCTCTTCTCTAAAGTTGTACAAGACATCATAGATTGGTTTACCCACTCTAAAGATCTTGTGAGATGAAATTCCCTCATTTAGTAGATTTTCTCTAGTACCTCTAGTTGGTGTAAAATAATAGTCTGATATACTATCTATTATACGACGGTTCTTCTCTTCTGGCATACGCCAATCATAACTTCGCATTCCGGCCTCTAGATGCGCAATTTTTATCCCCATCTTTGATGCAACGATTGCACTAAGAGCAGGATTTGCATCAGAGAACGAAAAGACTAGATCAGGCCTCTCCTTTAACAAAACCTTTTCAAATTTTGAGATCAATTTGCTTAGTTGTTGGGCTTGTGTTCCAGAACCAACTTTGAGATGATAGTCTGGTTTAGGAAAGTCTAGTTGTTTAAAGAATAGACCATCAAAAAAATAAGAATAATGTTGGCCGGTATGAACTATTACAAAATCACGTTTGCGTCTCTGAAGTTGTCTTATGATTGGTTGATAGTTGATTATATCTGGTCTAATCCCAAGTACAATCATATACTTTATTGACAATTGCTCTATTCCAAAGATCAATAGATATATTTCTTGAGATAAAATATAGTCGATTAGGTATCTGCCGCTCTTAGATAACTCTTGAACCACACACAAATTCAATGCTTGAAATCCATCAAAAATGGCTAAATGCATTAGAAATTGATTAAAGATCCATAGATTTATCAAAATATTTTGATTTTGTATCTGTTCTTACTGTACTATTAATCAGCAAGTTTAGGTAGAGAATGACACATCTCTTATCCAAATATCGCGACACGTCCACTTGTAACGTTCATGCAAATTAATTTAAGTACTCGATGGTCTCGGTTTTGATAGAATTTTTCGATCATCTAATTGAAATTATCTATCACAACTTCTTGTATTCACAAGGATACATTGTTCTTGTATGGATATGACATCATATAGTCCGTATCTGATACCTAGTTATCAGATCAATCTGATCGCTGTCTCGCGTACGTCTTATGATGTATCTCTTACAGTATCCATACTAAACATACTTACAATACTTATTATGATACTTATGAAATCGGTTATATACTATATCTGAAAGAGTCTTTGTAGTAATGGCGTTAATCCAGATATCGAATCAGACGATCAAGAATCTAGGTAAGAAGAGTACGATACGATTTACACAGAGTATATGCCCAGATTGTAATATGATACTTGATGCAGAGGTATTTGAGCGTGATGGTCAAGTATTCATGTCAAAGGTATGTCCTACACACGGTGAGTGTGAAGAGTTGTACTTTGGCTCATATGATATGTACAAAAAGTTTAGCACATACTGGATGGATGGCAAAGGTGCCCATGCACCAAATGTGATGATCGACAAGTGCTCTTGTCCAAATAACTGTGGTCTCTGTTCAAACCACTTATCTCATAGTGGACTGGCAAACATGATTGTAACAAATCGATGTGATCTAACCTGTTGGTACTGCTTCTTTTATGTCAAAAAGGGTCTAGAGGGTGCATACATGTATGAACCAGATCACACACAGATACGTGCCATGATGAAGACTCTGCGTGCAGAGCGACCAATACCTGGCAACTCGATGCAGATAACTGGCGGTGAGCCGATGTTGCGTGAGGATATTGCTGATGTTATTAAGATAATGAAGGAAGAAGGAGTCGATCACATTCAGATGAATACCAACGGCATTCGACATGCAATGGATCCAGAAGCTGCTCGTGAGGTACGACTGGCTGGATGTAACAACCTGTATCTATCGTTTGATGGTGTTACGCCACGAACAAATCCAAAGAATCACTGGGAGATTCCATATGCTCTAGATAGCTGTCGCAAGACTGGCACAACAGTGGTGTTTGTTCCAACTGTAATCAAATCTATAAACGATCATGAACTAGGTGGAATTATACGATATGCGCAAAAGAACATGGATGTTGTTCATGCAGTAAACTTTCAACCTGTATCATTAACAGGAAGAATGGGTAAGACAGAACGTGAAAAGTATCGCATTACCATACCCGATTGTATACAACGAATTGAAGAACAGACAAATGGTGAAGTAACTGTAGATGATTGGTTCCCTGTTCCTAGCTGTATGCCATTGACAAACGTAATCGAGGCATTCTCGAGTAAACCAAAATACGAGTTGTCTATACACTTTGCCTGCGGTGCTGGTACCTATATCTTTGAAGATGAAGAGACCAAAAAGTTTGTACCACTAACCAAGTTTTGTGATATACAAGGAATGTTAGAGTTGTTTGAGGACAAAGCAGAAGAGATACGCTCTGGCAAAAACAAGTACTTTACAATGTTAGAAGTTGTACGAAAATTGAAGGGATTCGTGGATAGTAAAAAGCAGCCAGCTGGTCTCGATCTGGCCAAGATGTTTGGAAATATCTTGATGAAGCGATCGTTTGACTCTGTTGGTTCTTGGCATGTAAAGGGACTATTCTTAGGCATGATGCACTTTCAAGACAAGTATAACGAAGACCTTGAGAGACTACAGCGTTGCGATATACATTATCTGACACCAGATCTGAGAATCGTTCCGTTCTGTGCATTTAATGTGATACCTGAATGGTACCGCGATCGAATTCAAAAGAAATACTCCATTACAGTAGAAGAGTGGGAAGAACGTGAAGGTGTAAAATTGGAAGATGGTCTGTATAGAGGTCTGATGAGGCGTGGTGCAGGTGACGAACTCGCAGCCGGATGTGCCAAGAGTCAAATGTTCCATGAAGCCAGTCAGAGTCTAATGTGATAATCCTGATCATATGAACATGTTCAACAGGAACATACTGTATGCCTCAAAAATTCTTATAGATGTCTAACTATGATTACATATGGTTACAAATTCTATTTCGCCTACAGCTAAAATTGGCAAAAATGTCAAAATCTGGAATTTTGTATACATTGGCAAAGATTCTATAATAGGCGACAACGTAAGAATTGCTTCATTTGCACATATTGATTACAATGCACAAATAGGCGACAATACAAAGATTGAGGCGTACGCCATAGTGGCTAATGGCTGTACGATTGGGAAAAACGTATTCATTGGACCAAACGTTGTCATGGCTAACGATCCATTTCCTGTTGGTAATGACACGACATGGAAACGTGGCAATATTACAATACATGATCATGCAGTGATAAGCTCAGGTGTGATTATAGGTGCTGGGGTAACTGTTGGCGAGAACAGTGTAGTGGGCATGGGATCACTTGTAACAAAAGATATTCCTCCTAATGTTGTAGCATATGGAACACCTGCAAAAATACGATACACTCGTGCTGAGTATGATAAGAAACGACAAGATTGGATAAACAACTAATACGGTTCTGTTCAATTGACGGGGATTGAGATCATTATGACGTTATCTCAAAGAACGTCACTATCTGACTCAAAACAGTAGCAATTTACGATAGCCGATGTGAGACCGTTTCCGTATTTTGTAAAATTTTTCGAGAATTTTGTGCAGAAAACGCCAACCCCAGTCAATTGAACAGAACCCAGATATGAGATGAGAGATGATGTCAATCCATATAACTTTGTAAATACTAACTAGTATACAAGACAGATGACACTATTTGAAGAATGGTCATCTTTTGAATTGGTGTAGTGTATGATCACTATAAATTATTAGAGATTTATCTACAACCATGCGTAAACTGGAACGCGTATTTGGTAAGCATGGGAGAACAATGATAAGACTAACAGATAAAATCGTGGGTAAATCCCCACCCCACACATCAGACAGAGTTATAGAATATTGGAGTGATGTAGCCAACAATAACGATATTGAAAAAATTATGCGAGGCATCTGTGACGAGTTGGATAAGAATGCTTTTGAAGGGAAGCCAATGGGTTTAGTTGAAATTTTGAATGATTATGATTTGAGATCAAAGAAAGTTATGGATCTAGCATGTGGATTGGGTCGAACATGTAAATTTGTTGCGCCTAAGGTGAGAGAATATGTGGGTGTCGATTTTGTATCCGAGATGATCGAAAAGGCAAAGAACTACAATGCATTATTTAAAAATGCCAAATTTTATGTAAATGATGGTAAAACACTAGTCAACTTTCAAGATGACTCTTTTGATCTGGTGTATTGTGAGTTAGCAATACAACACATGGATAAACCAGTTCAAGAATCATATGTAAATGAAGTATTTCGCATATTGAAACCAGATGGTATATTTCTTGTACAAATTCCTAAAATGGAATTCTACAACGATGAGAATTATGCTAGAACAGAACAAGAGACTAGAAAACTTTTGTCCCAGTACACAATAGAGCTGGAAAACGGAGACGCATATTATATTGTAAATGCTAGAAAACACAATGTACAATAGAAACTAATTTAATCTTAAATCCTAGATCATAGTCAGTTTACCCAATTGACTATTCAACACGCCACCGCAGGTTTTGGCGGCGGCTCTGGTTCGATCTTTGGGTCGATAAACGATTTTGATGATGGTGATTAGCCGCGTACAGCCCCTAACATCAATTTCACCAAAAAGTTGAACAAGTCACACACTCTAAAATTATATCTCCATTCCATCTCTTTTATGTATAGTAGAAATTTGTCTTGGCTTACACCATGATGTTTAGACAATTTTTGTTTTGCAAAACTCCAGAATCCTTCAATTCCGTTGGTATGCACTTCATCTTGCCCAAACGTCTTGCTATGATCAACTGACTGGTGTTTGTAACCATGCGTGGTCAGTGGGTTGTATCCAGCCCACTTGTCTGTGTATATGGTGCTACCTTTCTATACTACCGCAGTTATGCTGGCAAGTAAAGTGTCTGCACTAGCATCAGGTATGATCTCAACATGTACGTTTCCACCTCTCTTCAACATATCCAAAACGATGATCTTGTTTTCTGCACCACGACCACGATTTCCTTTCCTTTTACCCCCAAAATACGCCTCATCTACCTCAATTTCGCCACGAAACATACGAAATTCGTTGTTTGAGTGTTCCAGTATGAGGCGTCTAAATATGTCAAACGCTTGTAGCACTGTCTTGTAATTTAGCTGTGTCTGTTCTGCCGCAACCTTTGGAGAAGCGGATATCTCAAATAACTTGATTAGAATAAGCCACTTTGAATACGGTATGCAAAGTAGTGCAAAATGAGAATCTCTAAACGGCCTAAAATCCCTCTTACACGATTTGCAGCGTAACCTACTTTTATTCTTCATTGGATAGAATTGGTTGCTTGTACAAAATTTGCATCTGATTTCTTTAGCCGATACTGATTCCAGATATCGTATTGTGGATATCTCATCACATGTTATCTTGGATAATGACCACAGATCCATCAACTATGTGGTAAAAACACCCCCTATTATTTAGGGGCTGTACGCGGCTAATCACCTGCAATAATCAAAGAGATCGTCTTCGCATTGTATGTTTCGTGCTAGAATCCATGCGTTAGACCGTATGCGTATTTCATACACCATACGCACATTTTAAGGTACAACAAAACACAAGTGTGATTTCTAGAGGCAAATTGATTCATTGTTATCATGTTTGACGATTGGGCGTGGGCACTCTTAATAATACGCATACAGTCTGTGGAACAAATGTAAAACAAATATGAATTTATATCTCTTTGATTTAAATTTTGTATGAAGACTTTGATCGTTCACGACTTTGCAACTGTGGGCGCTACAATGTCTAAGATATTACCTGATACGGACATTATGTATCTCGTACCGCCTGATAATGAAATGTTTATGTTTGTTACGGCGCCCCCCCCCCAAATAAAGTACATTATTTACATTCTACAAGACTGACTGTTCAATTAGAAGAATTTACAAACATTGCACGAGAATATGATATTGTTATATGTTTTGGATGGAATGCTGGAATGTTGTCGTATTTATCAGGAATTGATTATATTTTGTATATCAATGATATTTTTATAGATAAATATCATAGGGATTTATTTTTACCAAAATCAAAATATAAACAGTTCTTTGTACATAAACTGTTTGATGATATCTTGAAAAGTGCTAATATGGTTGTTTCAAACCATAAAGATTATTTGAAACAGATTCAAAAATATCGTAAAGATGAAATACCAATAATCATAAACCCGTTAGACTATGAAATATTTAACGCGGAAATACCATCTAATCGAATGGACAAATTTACATTCTTGTTGCCCACCAGAATCGAGCCAATCAAGGGAATCAAACTATTATGTGAATCTATAAAATTAACAAAGTCAGATTTTATTGTTCATATGGTTGATTGGAAGAGTGACGCACACAAATCATATTATCAAGATATAATAAACAATCTATCTAATAAAATAACCTTAATACCAAAGATACCTCATAAAGAGATTGCGTCACGGTTCCGTCAATATCATGCAGTGATGGGATCTATTGTTCGAGAGTACGCTCCCATGATTGAAAAGGAGGCGATTGCATGCAGTGTTCCTGTGTTCCATTCCGCTGAAATTGGATATGATGGTGATTATCCGTTTTACAAGGGGTCTCGGGATCCTGCAAAGATTGCGAAATACATTGATCGGATGGTCCAAGATGATCAGTTCTTAGATCAATTACAACGTGAACAGTACAAATGGTTAAAGAATACAATAAACAATGAAACGATCGTAAACGAGTGGTCCCAGACACTTTGCAAAGCAAACTCAAATCGGAGAGGGAACACACAGGGCAAATATCTATTCATGTTTAGATTATGGTCTATTTTTAAGAGATTGAAAAAACAGAAATCATTATAATGTTTGGCGATTAGCTGCCTGGGCCCTAACAGATACTAGGTCATCGAATCAAAGAGCACAATCTCGGTTATTGTATTTTCATTCCATCTCTTAGATATAATAGACATTATGCGTTAGTCGTTTTGACCGAAACACTTAGATCGTAGGTCTAAAAATAGCAATCATTGAGTCAAAAAACTAGTACGTCAGACGGACAAATACTGTGTCTCCAGCAAAGAGTAAAAGAGTTAGAGCAGACTGTTAGTGAACTAGAGCAACAACGAGATACTGTTGCAGAACAACTCGACCAAGAGGCGAACAATAAACCTAATTTTTACAGACAGAAAACAGAAAAGGTTGATGATTTTTGTAAGAGGATCCTCTCCAAACCAACTACTTTGTATAAATTCACAAAAATGACGCCCAATCTATTCGCGCTGTATGAAAAAGAATACAAACAATACATCAAAGATGAATCAATTAGAGAGAGACGCAATGATCAACTCAACAAGAGACGTAAAGAGAAACTAGATGGTGAACCAAAGATACCACAATACTCTGGCGTTAATGTTGGACGAGGAAAGGTGTCAGTATTAAGCACAACAGCTGTCATGTTGATGGAGTTTATGTCTACTCGAGCTGGAATGACTCAAGATGTGATTGGGTCCATATTTGATATGAGTCAAAGCAATGTCTCTAGACATACTAGACATGTACGTAGATTCCTGAATCAATCTTGGACAAGACCAATAGATATAGCAGACCAGATCTCTAAATGTAAAACATTACAAGATCTACGAGAATGGATTCCTCGCTTAAAGACTGCAATTGATGGGACTCATTTCATAATCGATATACCATCAGATTCTCAGTTAGAAACGTGGTCAAGGTCTGGCAAACTAAAGAAACACACTTGTGTAATTCTATCCATGTGAACTGTTTATAAAGCTTTTAGAGATTTTTCGATTTTGGTGCATAGTTTACACTAGGGTGGTATTCCTCACAATCACAGGATTTCGGACATATATCCATTCGAGCTCGAAGCTCAGTATCATCTTCATCCTTTTATCAAAATCAGTCCACTTAGTGAGCCGAGGTTCTCCCTCATTGAATTACCGGACTTTAGATTTTGACTATAATTACACAACAAACTTTTTCTCCTCTCTGAGCATGCAATGTATCACTCGAAGTAACTTGGCAGCTGTAGCAACAGTAGCTTTGCTCTTTCCACGCTTTTCTGCGAGTTTAAAATAAAATTTTGATACGTTTGTGTTTGGATAATATCGCACATGCGTGTGTACTGCTTCAGCTAGAATCCATCTCATTATACGACTGCCCTGTTTTGTTATCTTGCCATGTACTACTTTGTCTGCGGAATTACGTACCGATGGAACTAGTCCTGCATATGCACATAGTTTATGTGAATCATTAAATCTTGAAATCTCTCCAATCTCTGCGGTAATTACCAGTGCGCTGTAATCACCTATGCCAGGAATTGACTTTAAGAGCTGTGCATCTTTTGATCTCTTTACCTTGTCTGCTATTCTAACATCGCATTCATTGATCTCTATATTCAATGACTCTATCATTCTCAAATACGAGTTTATACGATAGTCATCAAGTTTACGTAATTCTGCGTTGTATCTCTTACTAAACGTGGTACCTTGTATCTGTATTCCACTCTGCAACAATATGCCGTGTATTAGATTCTTGTATCTTGTTCTGTTTTTTATGTGTCCTTGTCTATGTCGCACTAGTCTCTTTGAATCAATAGTATCATGATCCGGTACATAACATTCTGCAATGTATCCTCCTCGTAGCAGTTCTGCTAGTATCTTTGAGTCTACCTTGTCTGTCTTTTTCTTTGATGCTGCTATCGCTTTTGTTTGGTACGGATTCGATAGTACTACATCAAATCCCAACTCGTCTGTCATATATCGATACAATCCATACCAGACTGAAGATGACTCCATTACATAACGGGTCTTGTCTGCAGGGAATTGCTTGAATGTCTCTGCAACACTATAGTGATTTGTCATTATGCGTTTGTCTAGTAAGATGTTGTCATCTTCATCGATTGCTGTCACATACAGAGAGTTCTTGTGAACATCTATTCCAACATAGATCGTTCTTGTTTTTACTTTTTTGGTGGGTAATGTGTTTGTTTGCATTTTTTGCCATCTTGGCTAGTTTTGCAGATGATCGCTTGGATCTAACATGCTTGGTATCATCTGATCGATTTCTTTTCGGCTTCACATATGGTTAGTGATGGTGAACAAAGAAAAACTGATCCTAACTATGAGCCCATTATACTATGGCAGTACGCACGAGATAACCATACTCAAAGAGTGGAAATTGGGATTTGGTAAATGGGAAGACAAGATGAGAGATCCATCAACTCCACGTAAAGAGAGAATAAAGATGCGTCAGGATTCTGCATACCAAGGTGGCGAGAGTGTATTTCCAGGAACAAACTTTATCGTACCATTCAAAAAACCTCGTGGCGGCGAGCTCACCAAAGAGCAGAAAGAGTTTAACCGAGATCACAGCTCAGAACGCGTGGTGGTTGAAAATTCCATAGGAATGATCAAGCAGTATCGTCACATGCAACAACAAATTGAATGTGTTGAACCTGATTTAGAAAAAAGAATCGAAGAGGTAGCAGCACTTGTAAATGCAGGCATATTATGGGACAAAAGACGCGATCGACCGACCAAGAGATTTGACAAGCTATTGCGTGCATATCATCGGCGTGCCAACAAATTGAGAAAGAGATACGGCTAAAACATCATAAATGCAATACCGGATACCATTATCTGTTTATGATTTACTGTATTCCTGTACATTCGTGTACAATAACGCAACATTTTGACTGTATTTGCAAAGTTGAATGAGATATTCTAATTTTAGACACTTGTGTAATGACGTTGACGCAATAACTTACGAATTTCAACCAGCTTTGGTATCGTTGAAAACGACTAACGCATAATGTCTAGAATAGTTAGGCAACATCTCAATGCGTTAAGACGAGCTGGTAAATTACCAAAAGTAGTAGACATTGCAATAGACATGCACTGCTATCAGAGATACGACAAAGAACAAACCAAATACACTGTAAAGACCATGTTCAAGAAGAGTGTAAAACTATGCGAAGAGTACATGACTGCACAGATTGTAAACGTTGGAGCAACGTTAACCGTAGCTAAATTACAAGTGAAAAAAGGTGCTGGAAACCCAGATCTTATACGTAAAATCATCAAAACCTGCCACCAGCAGAGACTAATCCTAGGCGCAGTACTTCCAAATGTCTCTTTAAATAACGAAAATTATATAGAAATAGAAAGATCTATAAAGGGTTTCTAAAAATAACTTTTGTTGAAAAACAAAAATGAATTAAATGGACAGCGATTTAGAAGACATTTAGAATATTCTCGATATACCAGTACTTCCAAATGTCTCTTTAAATAACGAAAATTATATAGAAATAGAAAGATCTATAAAGGGTTTCTAAAAATAACTTTTGTTGAAAAACAAAAATGAATTAAATGGACAGCGATTTAGAAGACATTTAGAATATTCTCGATATACTGCATTTTTAAATGATTTAGATATTCCTGTGTCTAAAAAAAATAATGCAAAGTTTGGTAAAGAAGATGTTTTATCCATTATGTTTAAAACAGCCATGTCTAAAAGTACAATAACTGGACATTCAACTTCAATGAAAATGAGGAAAAAGCGTGCTCCATCTCCAGAATATTTTAGACTATTATTCAAAAAGGCAGCAGCTGATTTTGACAACTTTAAATTTAAAAGGTCAGTAAAAAGCAACATCGCAGCATTACAAGATATGGGTCGTTGGTCTAAAGAGCCAAAAGATATAGCAATTGATCTGCACAAATATGCACGATATGATGACAAAACAGATACTAAACTATGCTATGGTCCGGTTGACGACAGATATGCATTACATGAAAAGTACATGACAGCACAAGTCATAAACGAAGGCGAAACACTAGTTGTGTCAAAACATGCCATGTACAAAGGAGACCAAAACCCCAATTTTGTGCGTAAAATCATCAAAGATTGTGAAGATCTGCGTCTGGACATTGGTAACTGGTTGATGGATCGTGAGTTTCTTACTACACAGATCTTGCAGCTGCTGCAAGGTCGAGGTTACACATTTCTCACCATCTGTCAAAATAACGCCAAGACAAGGCGATATCTAGAAGAGTACAAACAAGGAAAACGTAAACGAGTATCAAAACGTACGATCTCTAATGGCAAAGGCTTGTCAATGGACTATTACATGATCATAGAAGAAATTGAAAAGGATGGTAAAATAGACTACATTCCATTCGCAACAAACAATCCAAGAATTGATACAAAAAAATACGCAAAGCGATGGGTTATTGAAACTGGATATAGGGTAGTCGATAAGATGAGATTACCAACTACAACTAAAAATGAATCAGTAAGAGATTTGTTGTTTTCTTTTTCTCTTTTGTTTTATAATGCTTGGATCATAGCACGTAACATAGATGATGAAAATGATCCATTGAATGTTGGTTGGTGGCACATTCCTCAACTTACGTTCAGAGATCTTGTGCTAGATTACATTGAACTCTATCGAGAAAAATGGCCTCCACCAAAGATTGCCGCTGCAGCTTGTTAATAAGCAGACAGTTGGAAGTACTGAGGCGTGTTTTTACTTGATCGAGAGTTCTATACGGCAGAGATATTTGAACTCTTTAGACAGATGAATCGAACATTTCTGATGCCCTGCGTACATACCAATCCAATCAAAAAAATGATCAAAGAATTTAAACAAGGAAAGCGTAGGCGAGTATCGCAGCATCATATTTCTAATAAGAGACCCTATTCATAATTCGGTTCTTTCTTGACACTTAGCACGATCATCCTAGCATAAACCAAAACACACACTCATCATTATGCATATCTCTTGTTTAGTTGAATATTGATTAAAGTTATCGACGAAATATTTGATATCCTAGAGGTAAATTTACAATATGTTGTGAATTTATAGATCTGCATACATATTAAAACTTGGTATAAATGGAATAGTCCAAATCACACACGTGGCACAAAAATATTCAAACTCCAATATTTGCCAAAATTGAATTATGAATACGGTCTAAGGATGGATTGCGTTCTAGTTATTATGTGATCATAATAGAGATCAAAAAGAAATTCAAAAAAGAGTATCTTGTATTTGCAACAAACAATCCTAGAATAGATGTTGAAAAATATAGAAAGAGATGGGTCATTGAAACTGGATATCGTGACATTAACGATATGAGATTAAAGACTTCTAGTTATGATCACAGAGTACGAGAATTGATGTTTATTTTCAGTGTATTGTTTTACAACGCATGGATTCTGGCACGAAACATACAATGCGAAGACGATCTCTTTGATTATTGCAATCAAATTACTGCACTTGTTTTTCTAGAAATGACATACGAATACATCAAATCGTTTATTGACCCAGAGATCGAACCAGAGCCACCACCAAAACCTGCGGTGGCGTGTTGAATACACAATTGGGTAAACTGTACGATAGCTGATGTGAGGCCGTTTCCGTATTTTGTAAAATTTTTCGAGAATTTTGGGCAGAAAACACCAACCCACGTCAATTGAACAGAACCATTATGAGACATTTGAAGATATGGGAGCCGAAGTTTTGAATTATCTGACAGATACACAATTTGGACATTTTACAGTATTTCCACAGAGATGTAATAATGTGAAATGACTTATTTCGAGCACTATATAAACTATAAGTAATTTAATGTATTATTGACAATAAAATTCTTGAATGAAGATGAGGAAAGGCTGCATAATTCATTAGCGAAAATTAATTCGAGATTACCGAACGTGTTTTATTCAATATTCGTTGTTTTGCGTCAACAACCACCCAAACAAACAAAAATTTCAAAAGATCCAAATACAAAACCAACACCGAAATTACAAATGACCGGAACACCCAACCCTGGAAATAACATCGAAGAAAATCCAGATCGGGTCTCACAGTCTGCACATTCGGCTAGAGAAACATTAAATCTCATACTCCGAGACCTAAAATTAAAGGCAGATTCCGATACATCTACAAAAAACTGTTCAAATGAAAAGTCTAAACAAAAAAATAATATTCAAAAATTAGTAGATCTGTATGCCTACGCGCCTAATACTAATCCCTCTTTTCGAAACGAACTCACAGACAGGATTCTCGATTTATATGGTTTATTCGTTAGTATATCTCACCATCGCGATAACCCTATATCTGAACAAGAATATTCAATTAAATTAGAAACATACGTAAAATTATTAAATTATGTTTTTGACAATCATTATAAAGTAAAACAAGAAATGGAACAAATACTAGAAATACAAAATCCTAATAAAAATGATCTAGAGAAATTAAAGCCTTTGTTGAGTAAAAATAGGCAATTGTATAGGGATTTCTTTGACAATGCAAAAAGTAATTGGTTAGAACTGTTGATATCTGAAAAGTATTTTGAAAAAATTCCAAATTTAAATGAAGATAATCCTGATTGGCCAGAATATTATTATTTGGAACGTATTGCTGTAGAAAAACCTGAACAAATAAAAAATATTATTTTAAAAATTAACATAACAAAATCAGAGTTAGTAACTGTTCATCAAGTGTTGTGTAATTTAATTCGTGCAGCAATTAAAATGCCACCAAATATAGCAAAAGAAGTAGCTAAAAAAGCAATAAAAAAATGGTATAAAGAATCTACAAGTCAATTTTTGGTACATGATTTAACAAATTTAATGCATCATCTGATCGATCAAGAATTTCAAACAGCATTAGATATTTATTTTGTATTAATAGATGTAAAACCAGATCCGGACAAATCGGACGCTGATAACTCTGATTTTTTAAATAATATGGGACAACGTCTTGTTCCTATGATAAACATTAATGTTTATGAAGATATTTTAAAAAAATATACGCCATTATTGTGTGATGTTGATTATGATTCTGTTCTGGAGAAGCTAATAGAAAAATTAGTGAAAGCTAATAGTCTCGCAAACAAAATATACTTATTTCCTAAAGAATCACATTATGATGAATCAAATGCTTGGAGAGCTGCAATAGAAGAACATGAACGAAACTATAAACTTGATCCACGTTCTCATTTAGTTACTGCCATTCGTCAAACACTAGAAAAATCTGAATATGTGGGAATCGCTAGTCTTAAAAAATCATTAGAAATACTAAAATGTAGAAAACGTGATTACCACATCTTCAGTAGACTAGAGATGTATTTTTTTGGTAGACATCCTTTAGACTTTTCAGATGAAGTTGATAGATTAATTTCTGAATATTTTGACAATAATAACTTCAAACATGAATATTATTATTTGTTGCATAACAACTATCCTCATTTAAAATATGAAACGCAAAAAAGTATTAAGGAGATGATTTCTAGAGGACCTGATCCTAGTAAGTATAAACGATCTGATGAGAAATTCACAGAATATAAAGAAATATGGAAGATCGAAAAACTTTATCCGATTATTGACTATCTTCCAGAATTGAAAAAAGAATTTGACTCACTTGTACAAAAACACGGAAAACCCTCGAATATAGACTTTAGTCGTTATCCAACACGTGTTTATAGAGAACAACCACCTCCTTCAGAATTGAATGAATCTATGTCAGTGCTCGAAGTCATAGAATTCATACATTCGTACAAAATACCTGACGAAATATCGTTTTTAGAAGATAGCACAGGGAGAAAATTTAGAGAACTTGTCAAAAAAAATTCTAAAGAATATTCTCAACATGCAATGAAATTACAATCTTGTCATGGATTGTTTCAGTTTAGATTTCTAGAGGGGTTGTCAAATAGTAGAAACGTAGATTGGCACACTGTATTTGATTTATGTGAATTAATTATAGTTGATTCTCCATCTAAAGATCATAGTATTTTACATTGGGTGTTGATTTATTTTGGTGATATACTAAAAAATAATTTACATAGCGATAAAAGTACCATACAATTCAATTTACGAAATAAAATATGGAATATTTTAGAAAAGGCAATCGAAATAGCACCAGACGACAAAATAGAATCAGACCGATATTCTGCTGGAGATCAAGATGCAATGTTTATCGCAGATAACACAAGTATTGGAATACTTATATGGGCTTTAATGGAATATGCAATTTGGTGTTCAAAAGAAATTAAAAATAAAGAAAATCCTCACATTCTAGTCCCAGAAGTCAAAAAACTTTTAGAATTAAAACTCGATCCTAAAAATGACCAATCTGTTTCTTTTCATACAATGTTGGGTTATTATTTTCCTAATCTCTTATTACTTGACAAAGATTGGACAAAATCAAATATAAGTTTAATTTTTAATCATAGCCCACTTCATATCAATGTCGGTAATGCTGCATGGGATGGATATACATTACGAGCTATTTATGAAGCAAGTTATGATGTGTTATTTGACGAATATAAATATAGAATTTCTAATATTATTGATAAAGACATGTTGACTGTAAAAGACACATCGAGGAGTTTAACTCAACAAATCGCATTAATTTGTCTTAATGATTTAAATCGACATAAAGAATTATTTATACTGTTTTTAACAAAATCAAATCCTGTATTAGTAAAGGAATATCTTGAATATGTGGGTCATATTATAGAGGTCTGGGATGATACAAAGCCACCAAAAATAGATATTTTTGAATTATTATCTCACAATGAAATAAAATCAAATCCAAATATGGGGTGGTTATTTTTAACATCAGTGGTACCAAATTCAGAATATCTTACACTATTAAAATCAGTGCTTATTGAAACAAAAGGAGAGATTTATCCATTATATAGATTGGTAAAAAAAATTAACTCGTTTGTAGAATATTATCCTATAGAAGTACTTGAATGTATTGAAAAAATAATCAAATATGATCAAATACATGACATGATGTTTATGATATTAAATGATCTTGATGATATGTTCTCAAAAATTACTGTGCGTAAAAATAAACAAGCAATTGATAAAATGAATCAAATAATAAATATCTTGGGTTCTTTAGGATATGATCAATTTAGAAAATTTTATGGTTAGGTACTTTCTAGAATCTTTTCGATTTATACGGGATGGCGTTTCGCAAGGCTTTTTCTGTAACCATTCTATACCAGTAAACCGAAAATGTCACATGCTCTCTTCAATTAAAAGTCAAGATGACCTAACAATCTAATAGCTCAACTATTTGAACCAGTCTTTAGTTTTAAGAGCATACTGCACGCAGAGCATATCTCTCCTGTACAATCGTTTCCACATCTTGTACAGGTGCCTCTCTGTTTGTGACTAGCAGTCTTTACTATTTCTGATACCTTTGTAATTGACTGGTATAGGTTGTTCTTGATCCCACTATGTTGCGTCTCTAGCGAGTTGAGAAACTCACGAATCTCTGTTCGTATTCCTTCATTCATGTGTGGACAAGGCTCTGTCTGAAATGGTATATTGTTTGTAAACGCGTAAAATACGATCTCTGACTCGTATATCTCACAGAACGGTTTTATCTTTCTTGGTGGAATAGCTGCAACGTTGGGACCAGTCCACCCAATCCTGTTCGTATCTCCTGACAACATGTTTATCACAAAAGTCTGTAATGTGTCATCGAGATTGTGACCGGTAGCGATGGCACTAGCCCCCAAGTCTCTTGCAGCAAAGTCCATAGCACGTCTTCGTAGTGTACCGCATATAGAACAAGACGACATTCTATCATCTCTGATCTCCAGAGACTCTGATAGTGTCACATCAAAGAGATCCTTGTACGAGTATACGTTGTACTCTATGTCTAGTTTGTTGCAAAACTTGGCAACTAGGTCTAACGCCTCTTCTCTGTATCCTGGTATTCCCTCATCGATAGTGATCACTCTGATATCAAAGTTGTGTCTGTCAGATATCTTGTGCATTACATCCAGTAGTGTTAACGAGTCCTTACCACCAGATACTGCAACTGCTACTAGATCACCTCTCTGTATCATGTTGTACTTTGATATGGTCTTTGTCGTCTTGCGTACTATGGATGTAGAGAAACATCCAGAACACAGTCTTGTCCCAGAATACTTTCTGGTGTATGCTGCGATACCATCACATTTGTCACACTTCAACTATATCGCCTATATTGTAAACCAACCAGACTTGATATATGATAATGCTATGTTTAGTCCAAACACGATAAAAGTGAACGCATAGATTCCCCACATTACTCCATTTACTGCACTATCTGACATCTTTTTATCGATTATACTGTGAATGAACTTGCCTCCGTCTAGTATTGGTAGCGGTAACATGTTGATTATTCCAATAAAGAACGATATCATCCACAACCACAAGAGAAACATCGATACATTAGGATCTCCCCACTCGATATAATCCAGTACAGGTTTGTATCCTATGTTGTTGTCTCGCATTATTCCTATCAGTCCTATGTTGGGATCATCTTTTGATGGTGTGATTAAAACATCGAATGTCATCGGTGTGTCGCCTCGGAGTATACCGACACTTGCAGTATCACCGGGACTCAGACGAGGAAAGTCCGCCGCACTAGATATCTGTTTATCGTTTATAGATACGATGATGTCGTTGGCTGCAAGACCTGCTGTCTGTGCACCAGATCCATCGATTATAGAGAGTACGGTTACACCTAGAGGCAGTTCATAAAATGCACCGAGTATCGGCTCTGGCAAGACTATGGCAAAGAGTGGATTTGTGAGTAGTATCGCTCCCAAGACTAGAGCAAATATCACGTTTGATGTAGCACCTGCTCCTATAACTCGTAGTTTGGATATCTTTTTTGCCTTGTTAAACTCTTCTTCATCTGGCTCTACAAATCCCGCAAACATTGCGATAAATATCGCAAATCCCCCAGTCTTGATCTTTATCTTTTCTAGTGCAGCTACTATTCCGTGAGCACCCTCATGTACAACCAGTACGATCGGAATAGAGAGCAAAAAGTATGCAATGGCAGAAGGAGACGTCAGTGTAACACCTGGTATCAGTACGGTCAGTTCGGCAAACTCGGTCTCTGCGACAAAATAGTTGCCTACATTGTTCAATAGAAACCAGAACGCAAACCCCATCATCAGAAATCCAGCTATGACGCTGGTATCTGCAAAGACTCGTATCCCACGTCTAGTTCTACCTAGTAGTCGTACCAGTATGTCGTTGACGCTCTTGTTCTTGTATACTAGACTGTACGCCTTTATCTCGAATCCAAATCGCTCAAACTTGAGACCCTTTGCTACGACAAGAATCACAACCCAAGCAATCAGAACATACACTATTGCATTTTGAGTTATAAAATCAAGTTCCAATTGTTTGTTAGTTTTTTAAACTAGCACCATTTATCAGTTGCTATGGAGAGTAACATCAGGCCAGCCATGATCGTATCTACGTATCCTGATATGCGGACTATAAAGGATATAGCAAAGTCTCTTGTTGAGGAGCGACTATGTGCCTGTGTGAATATTATACCGATAACGTCTGTATACAGATGGCAGAGCGCTATACAAGATACGCCAGAGTATCTAGGTATATTCAAGACCACGTCTGCAAAGTTGTCTGCACTGCGAGAGAGAGTATCTGAGACTCATCCGTATGATGTTCCCGAGATAGCCGAGCTAGATATGGTGTCATTGAATGAGAGCTATCTCAAGTGGCTGATCGAGTCCTAGTTGATCGCATAGCGTAGTGTCGATACTATTCCACCAAGTCCAGTAACTCGTAGACCGATATCTGTTGTACTGTCTACTCCGTATGTCTCTACACCTTTTGTTGTACAGTCATTTAACAGCTGAATCACACCCTCTTCGTTCTGCTGTATTATATGATCAGAGAATACTATGGATTCTACTGCACCCAACTGGTTTGCATGTACGGTGTCGTTGTATCCCATTGTAAACTTTTTACTCTTTTTATGTACTGATATCATGATATCGTCTATTATGCTAGATACCTTTGCGAGTTTACTGTCAGATATTATCTCTCTCATGGCTTGAGATTTAGTGAACGTGTATATGCCGTCTTCACCACCCGAGTCGATACCTTCTACCATCTGTATGGATAGACTCGTATTTGTACGCATATGGTTTACGAGTCGATTCTTTGTGTTTCCTGGTCCAAATACCAGTATCTTGTCTCTCTGTATGGCTAGTATGGACTGTAGTATATTGTGAAAGAACTTTTCTGTGGTATAGTTGGTCTTGTATCTCTTGCCGCCTGCTCCAGAGTATATGTTTGGTAGAAACTCTAAATGTGTTCCGTATAGTCTTGCTATGCCACACTCGCCAGAGTCTATCGCGACTAGAACAAATTCGATCTTGTTGACTGGTTTTACTAGTCTGCGTTGTGTATCTGACCAGTATCTCTTTGAGATTACAATGTGATTGCCTATTTGTACTGTAAGAGAGTGATGTGATCCATGTGGGATGGCTTCGTTGCTAGACTCTGTGATTCTACCTGATATGCGTAGTCTATCTAGATTGTACAGTGTAATCTTTTCAACTAGTAGCGATATCTTGACCTTTACTCGTTCGCCTTTATCTGGTCTGGAATAGTCTCTGTCTTGTTTTATGACTCGCGTGGTATCGCCTATTATTGTATCGCCTGGTACAATTACGCGACGTATGTTTAATAGATCGTCCGAGTCTTCGGGGGATACTGCAGTCAGATTCTCGTTTATCGTCTTTGTGATCATTGTAGTGTTGTGTTGTGAAATAGACATTAAAGGTTATGTAAGGTTGTGTCTAAGGATCGATTTACGTGGGATGGAATTTTTACAAAAAAGTACAAGACTTCATAAGAGCATTTTAGGTAAAAAGTCTTACAAAATACAATCCCACATAAATCGAAAAGATCCCACTACATTTATTACCTAGAACTCATTTTGAGTTTATGCTCTACTTTGAATGTTTACACATTCTTTATATTTGCAGGTCTGAAGTTTTCTAGTGGTGCATAACGCATATATGCTAGTCAATAAAATAACAGCATCAACTAAAATCGATCTAGAGATTAACTTTTTGCTATAGAATATTGCATAACTATTAACTACATTTGATTCTGTGGAAAAAATTGTAATGTGAATTTGTTTTGTCCTCGACTATATCTAATAAATCATCCACATTAGAGTTAATTGTTAGGTATTTATCCCCTCACATGCTTGTTTATCAAATTGTCCCCAACATTTCTCAAGATTCTTTAATTCATTTGGATCGCATTTGGCTTTTTTTAAACTTTCATCTATTTCGTCGCGAATATCTTTAAGCTTCTCACCATTATTAGAAATTTCGTGTTTCAAAAGTGATAAATATCTGAGAAAGGATATTCTTGCATACGTCTCTAATTTCTTTGCTACTTCTTTAATTAACATCCCTTTGATTTTATCTTCTTTGGGCTCAGACTCGTGAACATATTTACTTCTAAAATCATATACTTTCTTCATAAACTCTACCATATCTATATCGTTAAAGTCATTATTCAGTAATGTAGACAATCTGGAAGAAAATCGTTCTCTAAGACATTTGCTGTTTGGTATGATTAAACTCTCTAGCGCTATCACAAAGTCTACAATTCGTTCATTATGATTTTCGTTCTCCATGGCCATTCCAAAACGATTTATTGCTGACTTTGGATAGTTAGTATTAAATTTTTCTGTCACTGATTCTATAAACTTATACAACTCACAAAACAAACTCCATTCTGTATCTTTGATTATGTACTGATTATCAATCATATATTTTGGATAACGAGGTTCTGGAAAACATGGATGAGATAGAGCAGTTTTATCTGACGCGCTATATATGTCACCAAAAAACAGATCACCTGGTTTAAAGATACTTAATGCATTTGTGATATACTTAAATTTCTCCAGAGCAGGATAAGATCTTTTATCGTATAGATTATGTAGATCTGTTACTTTTGGATTTAATTCATGTTGCCAATCATCGTTTTGGAATTTTTTTATTAAAACAAACCTTAACCATCTGTCTCGATACGCTATTTGATCATCGTAAGGATGAACGATTTTGGAATATTCACTACTAGTTATCTTCCTAATATATAACTCATCGGATAATTCCAAATCACTGTTTGATGTGTTGTTGAAATTGTATAGTGGTGCTAACCAGTACTCATAATACATATTGTTTTTTAGAAATGTATTGAAATCTTTGATGAATTTTTCACATCCTTCAATATTATGATCGGTTCCATATTCATTCAAATACATTAGAATAAAGTCCGATAGAAATGTCTCCCCCGATGGAAGGTTAGATGCTTTTTCCGTATTCTTTCGTGAGTTAATTTCTTTTTTAATGGCATTATCCATTATCTCTTTTGTTTTACTATATGATGGATGTTCGTCAACATTCTCAGTAATGTGGCATTCTATATCTTTAGCTAGTTTATCGTAATCTATTGACCTGTACTGGATTTTGAGTTCATTATCTACTAGTTTGTAGTATGGATTTTTTATTAAATATGGACAATTACAATAGTCTGAAATTTTTGTTTCTGCAAGATTGAGAACATCTTTTAAAAACAATTGCAGATTTTCCAAAATCTCCGAATCTTGTTCACTTTGTAGATTGTGAAAGACCATTCACCCCTTTATCTAACATAATATTCCTCCCATGACTACTAATTAATGAGTGTTCTTTTTAATATTTTTGAAGGCGATTAGCTACTTGGGGCCCTAGAACAATTATATAGTAATTTGCGTAGTACGTAACATCAGATATGAAATCTTAGTGGATGCGGGCAATGATTAACTAACCATAATCAAGCATCTGGAATCACGTTATTCTAAAAGAATGACCTGCAAGTTTTTCAAGAATGACAAATACTATGCTACGTAGGATAGTTGAGTGATTACGCTACACAATCTACAAATGGCTTAATTCTACAATGATGATAGGAATATCCAAATCTCAAAATTATGTAATAATGTGTGGAGCGTGCGTTGAATATTGTAAATCTTTGATGTTTAGGAAATGAAATGCGTAAATTTTAGTTTTTTGCTATGCTATTTTAGTGCCAGACGAGACAAAGATCCCCCAAAATATCTTTGTAGGTGAAGTGCACATTAATGGAACGGTTCAGAGGCTGTGCGAAACCGTGTCTGGCAAAGTATCGTAGCGTAAACTCAAAGTTTTCACCACGTCTAGGAGATGGAGTGAAAATACAATAACCGAGATTGTGCTCTTTGATTCGATGATCCAGTATCTGTTAGGGCCACAGGTAGCTAATCGCCAAAATGAATTTTAAACTCTATTTGATAAATAACATCTGGTTTGATAAATATCCAACATATTGTTAATTTTATGTTTGAATTTCGATGAAAACAATTTGAGAAATTTAGAAAATTTTGCTTGATAAAACCGCCACCACCCGTCAAGTTTACAGAATCGATCTAATCACTCTGTTTAGGTGGAATACCTTTCTTAACGCCAGGTATATCTAGTGCTCTAATACCGCCAAGTAATGATGGTAGCTCCTCCTCTTCATCTTTCTCTTTAGCATGTACTTTGCTCATTACTCTATATACTCCAGCATCATATATAGGCGTATTGCAGACTTGAGTGTAAGATATTAAGTCAAGAAATGAGAGGCACCAAAAGGACAACTTTAGGTGGATCTCTTCGATTTACATGGAATAGCATTTCGTAAGGCTTTTCCTATAATTTTCTCTCATAGAATCTTAGTATTTTTCTATAAACATTCATCACACGTAAATCGAAGAGCTCCACCACTAATTCAAACAAATCTTTGTGTATTTGAAACAAAACAACGTAAATCTCTGAAAGTCTCATCATGTTTAGACATGTTGAGATGAAATACGCATACAGTCTAGAATAAAAAGAACCAGTCCTAAAGTGAAACAAGATTCCAAATGAACAGATCAAAATTCTGACAGTGAAATAATTTTCATTTAAGACACTTCTCACGAACAGTATTGTACACAAGATTACCAGACTCAGTTAAAAGAGTCCAATGAGAGTTGAGAATGATCCAATGATCGTTTGATGTCCTTGATGGTACTCCAACTGTATCGTATGAATGGTAATCTATTTCCTTGTGATACTGTTTGGTGCAGAAAATCTCTTGTCTTTTGATCCGAAGTTGCGCCACTACCTACAGAATGATACTTGTTTATGATGCTGATGACGTTATCGTATGATACTTTTGCAATGATCGATGCAGCTGACACTATGCTGTATCTCTCGTCTGCTTTGTGGGTTGCCTGTACTTTGGCACCGGCAAGTCGAAGTATACGCTCTGCACAGGTCTTGGGGTTGCCTGGCGAATCCACGATTGTATGATCCAGACATCGCAAATGTACGTGTAAATTTTGGCATCTAGGGTGCAATCGGCTCAGGCGGAGGCTCAGGTGGGATCTCGATCAATGTTTGCACTGTTTTAAGAAACAAGCTTTGGTACATCTTGTGAGATGTGATACCTTCAACCAACAATACAAGATTGAATATAGTCCACAAGTTTAGCAACATTTGTGCAGACATGAACATGTATGTTCTACACGGTGTTGATCTACTGTGAGTTCTAACACGCATATTTCGAGTAAATTTGAATCCATTCTCAATCTCCCAACGATCGCGATATTTCTCTAGATCAATATTTGGATCATTTGTTGCAAATGCTCTATACTCTTCTGGGTCATCTCTGTCACGAGTTATTATGATGTAACATCCTGCTTGATCCTTGTTGTTCTTTATTACATATTTTGACACTCTAACTCGTTCTCCTCGTTTGTATTCCTCTATTGCTTTTTTATGCCAGAAGTGTTTACGCATGGCATCAGATATTTGTGTCTAGTTCCATTCAAGAATTTGATCATAGCAACTGAATAAAACCCACGATCGGCAACAAACAGCGCTGGTCTTGTAGAGTTTATTTCGTAAAAATCTACAATTTTAGGCATAAAATCAGCATTTTTTTCCCCTTTTTTGACTGAAAATGTAGATAAAACAAGTCTTGTGCCGGGGTTGACCAGCTGTGCAGAGATGTGTGTCTCAAATACAGTCGTACCATCTTTCGCTCTACCCTTAATCAGATCTGGATTATCTTTATCATATCTTGAAAAACTCGTTCTGTCTACTCCAATGATAGGATGTCGAGGAAAGCGACCAAGCCGTTTTAGCTCTGACAGGTGTTGCGTCACGGCATACTTGAATATCTCATCTATCGGTTTCTCACACGTCTCTTCGATCCTCTTCCTAATCCATTCGCCTGTAGGTGCATAACCATCACTATCTCTGATCAATCTGGAACGATCAGCAGGAGATTTGTTTGCTACTGCCGCATCTATGATGATCTTGAGTCCGTCCCATTTTGTGTATTTGGCATTGTGATAATTAGATACTTTGAATGGTATCTGATCCATAGCGTTTATGAAAATATATCTATAAGTAGAACGGTTTCTAGATACTGCTTGTCTCAGCGAGTCTGATTGTTTGCGCATTAGATTCCTGAGACATGCAATCCTTATTGACTTTGTTTGATCGATATTTTTGATCTTTTGGTTAAATTATAGTTACTTTTGCGATGTCTGATGATCAGGTTTGAGCTCTTTGATGATATCTGTAAATGAGATCGCCTCTAAAAAATCCAAGTTATGATAACATCGATATCTGTCTACGATACTAGCACTCTTGTATGATGTATGGTGCGAGTGTATGATATCTATTATCTTTGGATATAATGTCTGTCGTTCATACTTTGTTAATGTCTTTGAATCTCTGACTCCTATCTCGTCTAGTTTGTAGACGTCTGACTCTTTGATCAGTATACCTGCTGATACTAGTGGGCCGATTACTTCACCACGTCCTGCTTCATCGATACCACAGATCATCATGTCTACGATCGATTATTCATCTTGGGACTCTTTGGCCTTCTTTTTGATGTATGACTCTGCCCAGTCTACTGTTATTACGCCTGCCTCGGATAGGTTGGTCAACGTGTTTGTCGATGCTTCGCCGGTAACCTTGCCGTTTAGTCGTCTTATCTGTCGCCACTTTAGTGAAGTGTTTCCACTCTTAGAGTTGTAGATTATTCCCAAAACGTCTTTTGCGTTCACAAATGTGATATCTCGTATCTTCTTTAATGTGACCTTGTCTGCCGACTCGACATAGATGGATCCAAGACCCTCTTCTCGTTCTGCAAACACCTCATAGTCGTCCATATAGCTACGTGGTGCGTATGATCTACATGTACTGTATATGATGAATCTTCTAAAACTATCCAGCGATGATGGCGCATCAATCGTAACCATTTTGAAATATTCATTGAATAGCCATTTATCAAGCTTCTTGAAAGACTCTAGTAATATCACTATGTGGTTGTGGGCTGTGATGAACCTATCCCTTTGATCGATGATGAGGATCTTGAGTTCTGAGCCCCAGTAGACTTAGATGTACCAGTACACTGATCAAATCCTATCCAAAGTCTGCATCCCGTTTTTGACTCTGAGACTCGTTTGCTCTAGACGCTGCACGAAACGCTTCATCGTGGTTTTGAGATCCGTGTCCACACTGTACGCAACCCATCTTGAAACCATCTTCGTCTTTCTCAAACTTTTGACAGCCACAGAAACATGCCATTGTGTATATTCTAGATGTCATCGATATATCTCTTGGGAATTGTATGCAGATTGGACGTCAGTCTTTTCTATATTGTGAAGGTTTTGTGATTTTTGTCGATAAACGAGATTAGACACAAGTCTGACTATGTAATTGTAAAGTTGAATATACCGTTTGGCTAAATTTATGATTTCGTTATGTTTATTATCAAAATATTAGTCGAAAAGTCTGCAAAACATCTCTTGTCTCACGCTCCATCTCTAGATGATTTACAGAACTAGTCAAAGGATAAATATACATAATCTACAACTAGTAATGGGATGTTAGTTAACAAATCTGAAAATTTTGATGTATTTATGCAACAATTTCACAGCTTTAAAACACTGAATGATGAAGATGATAGACCCTTTGAGACATATGTGATGAAGTATCCTGTAGAGTCTTCCAAACATGCCTCTTCAATAGCTAAATGCTCTCCACAAACACAAAATGACTTTTTGTCTGGAATCAGAAATGTGATCGACGACAAAATGACTTTGGATTGGATTTCGCTTTTGGGTATGATTGAACTAGTGTCCATATCAGGATCTAGTGTGAATCCTGATCAAGATGATGCCATACTTAATGCATGTGGTGTGCTTGTAAGAGGATTAGAATTTAATATGATTGATTACTCCTTTAAAGATCAAATTATCAATATTACTAACAGGATGCTTGAAATTGGAGATGCATATAATGAACCTGACTTTGCAGTAAATGATGCCACTGACTCTCTAACACGTTCTATAAACTATATTGACGGAATGTCTTTTCATGTATTGTGTAGATATTTAGAATGGTGTCACAATAATGAAAAACTAGATAATACATTTACTAGGGATAACAAACAAATCTTTGAAAAGTATTTAGATGATTTTAAAAACCACACAATAGCTAGACACTCAGTAATGGGATTCTTTTTTTCTTGGTTTTTCTCTATCGACAAACAATGGACTATTGATATTGTGTTTAAAAAAATTCAGTCAAGTTTACCAAAATTAAAGATCTCTTTTTGGTCTTCTTTTGTATTGTTTATGAAAGAAAAACCACTCTTAATAGCATTGAGTGCAATGTATGATGAGTTTCTTAACGGCACAATAATATCTGATTTACATAATACTGTGATATATAGAGATACTATAGATCATGTTGTGCTAGGATACTTGAATGATGTGGACAAATTTGATGAAATATTTAAAAAATTTATTAAATTTACAGATGATGAATCCATAGATCACTGTGCTAGTGTTATAGCTTGTATTCCATTGAGATATAAGGATATCTCTGTTTTTAAAGATAAAATAAATCTACTATGGAAGAATACTAGATTTGTAGAATCAAAGTATTTTGAAATGTGGTTTAAAAATAATCCATTTGACAAGGATAATATTGATCTGTTTCTAAATTATGCTAAAACTAGAACTAGGCCATTTCCATATTCAACATTTCCTACAGATAGACTTGGTGAATATATTGATGAATATCCAATCAAAGTAGCAGAATGTGTTAATTTGCTTGTTGGTAAACATGAATATATGACTAGTTCCATGATGGAATCATTACTTTATAATCTTCGCAAGAAAAATAACCCCCAAGTTAACAAGATATGTGACGAGATTAACAAAAAAATGCTAACTTTTGTTTAGAGACACAAACTATACATCAAATAACTTTTTTAATATTTTCTGTATTTCGTTCATTTTTAGTTCAGCATCCTCCTGGGTTATATTCCTACCATGATGAGCTACATCACTTAATTTTCTGTATTGATGTGGTATGTCTTTACATATGTTCTTGAGTTTATTCTCATACTCTAATTCTAGTTTTTCCGAACCAGTATTCATAAAACCTATGTTTTTTGATATGTTGAGTATTCTATTTATTCCGGGTTTGCGGTTTATTTTCTTATTAGCCTGAGAGAATCTTGCTAAAAGATCAATAACTTCTCTTAACGAATGAGCAAAATGCACCAGTCTATCATTGTACTCTTCCGAACGAAGAGCGATTATAGATCCCAAATAAGCATCTTTTATTTTTGGATAATATTTTTCAAGTCTGTTTGATATGATCTCTTCTTCAGAACTATAGATTTGTTTCATAACACTAAATCACACTTACAATATAATAAGTATTTTGAGAGGTTTTACGTAATCCACAAAATCTAGAGAATTTCGAGTTTCAAATCTATCGAATGCGAGATCTATAGTTACAAACAGAAGTTCACATTTGTCCATGATTTGCTGCTAATCTGGACAATTTTTATCACTCTCAACTTACGAGTTACGAACACATCTACCAACATTCTTGATTGATACATGTGACTACCAACTTGTAGTAGCTATAGATCACTTTAACAAAACTAAAAAAAGCTATAACTTTCTTGTACCATAATGCACATCAAATATTCAGATCAATTGTTGACCAATTTCCCAACCAAGATGTCTCCTAGAGAGATCCAAAAAGAGATTCTAGCAAAGATAGCCGAAGAGTTGAACTCTGGTTACAAAAAGATAGTCGTCTCTGCACCTACAGGTTCTGGTAAATCTGCCATTGCTGTGGCATTGGCAAACACATTCAAGAGTTCGTTTATCGTTACGAGCCAAAAGTCACTTCAAGATCAATATACCAAGGACTTTAGACATATCAGATCTGTCAAAGGTATGGCAAACTTTGCTTGCCTGAAACAGATGGAGCGGCACAAGCCACGCAGTATAACAGATAGAGGTCTTGCACTAGAGAGGGGCATGACATGCAACAAGGGTGAATGCAAAGAGAGATACTTTGAGAATGGGAAAAGAAAGACTCGACGCTGTAAATTCCAACACTCGATTGAAACCTTTGATATGGAAGATGATGACAACTTGTGTCCATACTATAAACAAAAGTACATCGGACTTTTAGCAGATCATTCTCTGTGGAATTATGCAATATACTTTCAAACCATAAAGTCATCAAGTGAACAGGTGTATCACCAATGTTTGGAGAATAGACGTATTGCTATATTTGATGAGGCACACAAGATTGAGAATGAGATACTGAACTTTATCGGACTAGACTTTACCACATTAGACATGGAAAGATGTAAGATGGATCCGAGTCGTTATAATCTAGATGATGTTGGTGATATCATTGATATTGTTTCCGAGATGGAAAAGTATTACTCCAACGCAGCTAAAGTTATTGAAGAGAGTAAAGACTATCAGATAAATCCCAATTATAATCTGATTAAACCACTTTTGGATAAATGTGAAGCATTAAAGAATGTTGGCCATGAACTTAAAAGTGATCCATACAACTTTGTCATAGATCAGATAGAGGAAGTAGATCACATCAACATCTCTGTCAAACCGTTACAGATATCAAGGTACATCAGACAATTCTTTATCAGTCCATGTCAGATATTCATGTCTGCAACCATAGATCGAGATTCATTCTGCGAAACTACTGGAATTCCAAAAGATAAGGTTGGATTTGTAGATACTCCAAAGTCACCATTCAGATTGGAAAATCGTTGTGTCGATATGCTTGATGTAGCAAAACTAGTCTATAAAACACAGACACCAGAGATAGAGATGAAGATCGTACGAGCAATAGACAACATACTGGACAATAAACATCCAAATGATCGTGGAATCATACTAACAACATCTAAAAAATGGTGCGATATAATATACAGCAATCTGTTGCCCCGCAACAAGAGACGAATCAAACTATGTCACGCGTCCAATAATCCAGGCGGAAAGAGTCAGAAAGAGATACTTGAAGAACATGCTACAACCTTACGCAGTGTTCTCCTGTCATCATCTCTATGGGAAGGAGTCGATCTCAAAGATGATCTATCTAGATTTCAGATAATCGCAAAGATTCCATATCCGCCTCTGAGTGACAAACGGACAAGGACCAAGATGTACAAGTATCCATTATGGTATTCAGCTCAAACTTTGACTAGACTGTTACAAGGATTTGGAAGATCAATAAGAAATGAGCGTGACTGGGCAAGGACGTACGTTCTAGACTCTAAGGTACATGATCTGATATCATCTACAAAAAATATAATCCCCAAGTCATACTATGATACTCTGGGATTTGATGTGTAGAATATCGCCCTAAAATATCAAAACTCTTGACCAGCTCTTGAGATTCTTGAATATGCTTTTAGAGATATATGTGAAAATGTAAGCGAGATCTTGTGGTTCGTTATATTGGATCATTAAAAGTACAGGATGCATATGCATGTGATGGCGGTATGATCATACCTGATACTATCATTAGTATGAATATGTCGTATCATCACCCAACTCAGATATTTGCTTATGGTGTGGTGGCACGAATCGCAGACGAGTTGATGAGAGCATTAGAGATATCTGTTGGTGATGTCATCAAGATAAAAGGCATGTACGAGACTGTTGTAAAATGTCTGCCACTATATCCATCAGATGAAGAGGAGAAGATAATCAGGATAGACAATACTATAAGATCAGATATAATTACAGATATTGGAGAACAGGTATCTCTAAAAAAAGTAAAACCTATTCCAGCTAGAGAACTCATCATGCAACCACTAGAGAGAGATGTAGGTTATAGCGTGGGTGACGTGTTAGGTGCACTAGAGGGTCTTCCATTAATACAAGAGAAGGTGATGGGTTTTCCATACTTTGCAGGTCAATTGCCGTTTCGTGTGCGTTATGTTGTGCCAAATTCTACTGTTATAGTTACAAAGAATACTGTCATAGAGTTTGAAGATGTTGGAAGATAATCTCAAATGATATCTATGGATTGATATCAAGTTTAGCTCAAAACTATTCATACTCTCGAGATGTGTATTTGACACGGTATTTTCTCACGATTCATCGATTTCTGCTCTTGGTTGATAAACGCTTTGTACGGGATTCTCCGATTTACGCGATATGACATTTTACAAGACTCTTTCTCACTTAATTTCATCATGTAAATCGAAGAGATCCTAATACTAAGGATTATATAAGATCATGGACATATATAGAGCATGGGACAATATGGTGGTCACGCCTCACATTTGAGCTTTGGTGACGATGTAGACATCGTGGCATCGGGTATCGAAAAGATAAAAGAGTTCAAAGATTGTGTACATTCAGCAACTCTAATTCGACTTCATCTAGAACCACGTACGCCAAGCGATCCAACTAGTGATGATTTTATTGTAATTGACAACATGCGCTGTGATACACCCCCCTCAGTAGTCGAGATCAAATACGGCTCACATACTATATCACATGAAACGATTCCTGATCTTACAGTATTTTTTGAGGTAAAGATGAATCTAGACGAGCAAGAGTTTCTAGGTAATTTATTAAAACGTGCTAGAATGAACAAATACGGAGTACTAGAAGAACACAAGTGGAGAGTGAGAATAAAGGGCGAGGATAAAGTCAGTGATTTCTTATTCGCTGGTAAATTAGAAAAATATGAACTAAAACGTAATTTTGATGACAAGTTCCCTCATGTGCTTGTTAAATGCTGGATCATCGTAACAGATCAAGTTGAAGACAGCAACTTGGAAGAAAGTCATTCCACATACATAAATTCAAGATAATGTGTGCTAAAAGACTCTAAACAACAAAACATATAGCACACATAAAGAGAAATGAAAAAGTCACAAATTCATAACCATATTTACCGATCAATGATAATATTGACTAATCCATACCTAATTTCATATGGTTGGAAGTACCAAATTCATTCAGTATAATATAAAGTCGTGGACATAATAATTTTCCTAGTGTTCAGTATCACAATTTGGCGTTAGCTGTTCTGCCAGAGGTAAACTACGTCTCACCCTACATATGCGGTAGTAAACAAGAAAACAATTCCGTTCGTGACTATAGAAATGAAAATATCAAATATAATTTAAGTAATCTTGTATCTCAAAGATTTCGGCTAATGAGTAGTCTAATACACTTTGATTGTCTTTCATAATTTTTTGTGCTAATTTAAAAGTATTATCTGGAGTGTAAGCATTATTATTTACTGCACATGCCCAACCTAATCTATTTACTTGTGCTGTTGATAATTGTTGACGACTTAGTATTCTGAGTTTATTCAACGCTTCTTGTTGGGAAGGTGCACGCTCTACTCTAGTGATCAAATACTCTAGATCATTAGACGTTCGTTCATAATTTTCACTTCTAATCGAATCGATAATTTTCTTAACTTCTTCCTCGTTCGGTGTTGAAGTATATTTTATTGCGTGCTTGCCACATAAAACTTCGTATGGCATTGTGTCATCTATGCTAATTGGGATTATTGGAATTTGAAAAGCTAACGCCATACCAATTTCATAGTGTGTATAAGTTGACTTCTTAAAATTTTTAGATAATAGCACAATAAAAACATCAGAGATCTGAATTCTATTCAATAATTCATCATGAAAACTCGTACCGCCGTTCAAACTTTTTGTATCCATAAAAACATCAATATCATGCTTTTGGAGATGTTTATAAAGATCATTTGCGTCCTCTCTATCTTCACCAGCATAGCTCAAAAAGACACTAATTTTAATTTTGGAATTAGTCAAACTGCTTGCTGATATCAGCAACTTTAATATATATTTTTTGGTGGGTTTTAACTCTGCAAGAATTGATAATATTGATCCTTGAATAATTTACTTATACTGAAGTAGATCTTCATCACCAACATAAATTATTCTATCTAATGATTTGTAAATACATGTTTGGAAATCTGTCATTGTAGAGTCTCAACCTTGGCCAATTTAAAAAACCGTGAGAGATGTAGGTTATAGCGTGGGTGACGTGTTAGGTGCACTAGAGGGTCTTCCATTAATACAAGAGAAGGTGATGGGTTTTCCATACTTTGCAGGTCAATTGCCGTTTCGTGTGCGTTATGTTGTGCCAAATTCTACTGTCATAGTTACAAAGAATACTGTCATAGAGTTTGAAGATGTTGGAAGATAATCTCAAATGATATCTATCAATTAACATATGTAGGATTTACTAAACTAATCCTTGACTATATGTACATTCGACAAGAGTCCAAACTTGTACATCAACCGATCTTGCAGCAACTCCGAGCCTGTAACCCTCGAGCAATCCACCATATGGATAGTACAAGTACACCCACCGATATGAATTTCAGCTCTAGTCCTTGCATAGGAAACAACGACAAACCACCGACTGCACCCAAGATCACTGCTAGTGGTGCTGTACATGCGGGACATCCAGGTGTAAATGCAGCAAATGCACCGCCTAGAATTGCAGACGAGTCTGTCTTTACCGAGTTCATCTTCTTTACCATGTTTATCTTGAACGCAATCATCGCAAAGTTGATTCCGGCAAGAGCAGATATTCCTACTGTGAGTGGTATGGATATGGCCATGTATCCTTGAACCTCTTGTACACCAATATGCATAGGTAACATCGACATCGTTAGAACATAGTATAGTAAACCAAGACAGATGCCACTGATTATTGCAATACTGGCATATCGGCGCATTGACAATACATTTGAGATCAGTTGTATCTTTGTCTGCAATACTGTTTGTACAACATTAATCGTATTTTAATCATCTTTACGAAGAATTATTACTATAGATGGTATCATAGTCTACATGTCAGATATGTCATCTAGCGAGAGAGAGATACTGGTACAGTATGGGATCTTAAAGTATGACAACGAAGTCACACTCACTACAAAACTAGGTTCTATCTTGTCTGAAAGAGAGATTCAGCGAACCATTGACACTCTCTTGGGTACTCAGCGTATAAGACGCATAGGTCCGGATGTACTTCAAAACAACGAGAGCCATACCGAACTACCTAAAATCCCCGAGAGTATCAGAGATCTGGTCGACTCGCTCTAAAATAACAACTGTTAAATTCATGTACTTGCAACATAATAAATCATGAATAGACTACTCTTGTTGGTACTACCTCTTGTTGTATTTGTGTTTGCTCCTGCATTTGCTCATCCACACGCTATAGATCCCATGGATGGTCACACACATGATTCAGTTATCATTCCACTAGATGAAACACGTGGTATCGAGAGATCGTTGATATCATTTGATGCTCCTTCAGATAATGAATTACCTTGGGGATTTGTACGTGGTGTAATACCAAATCATGTTGAAGGTTATCCTGTGATAATTCAGATCTTTGATGGGACTGATCCTATCCACTTTGCTCAAACTGATGTAAATCCAGATGGGTCTTATGAGTATAGATTCCGTGTTCTATCTTCTGATGATACATCGACAGTACGAATATTCGATGGCGCTTATACTGTCAAGATATTCAAAGTGGTGTATCTCGATCTAAAATCCACGTAGTCCTTGTGGACGAACAATCTCTGGATGTTCTCGCATCCACTCTATCTTGTCTATCATGGATTCTTTATCTTGTGGTAGCGTTCCCTTTATTGTATATGCATTTGATCCATGATTTGCACGAAAGACGATCTCTTGTCTAGTCTCTATCTGATTTATCAGATCATATAGTTCGTCTAATGCCTCATCATCCGACACTCTGATGAACGGTTCTCCAAACTTGTCGAGAAACTCTTGTTTTATGCCATTCTCTAGGTATAATGTCAATGCTCCAACATAGTTTGGTGAACATTGGCTTATGACTTGGGCCGTACCTCTGACATGTTCTTTAGAGTAGGTCTTGCCCCCAAGCCCCAATATCACCATACATGACATTATGTATCCTGCATCTTTTGCCTTGTTTACAGATCTGATTATGGTCTGTGCAACAGCTCCTTTTGTAACCTTTTTTAGTACAATGTCAGAACCACTCTCAATTCCTAGATAGAACATGTCTAATCCTGCCTCTCGCATCATGATCAACTCTTCGCGCGTCTTTTTGAGTATGTTCATCGGCATTGCATAGCATGATATGCGCTCTATGTGTTCAAATTTTTCACGAATGTATCTTGTAATCTTTGCCATATACTCTGCATCTAGATTTAATGCATCACCATCTGCAAGAAAGACTCTCTTGGTCTCTGGCATATGCTTGGACATCATGTCTATCTCACCCTTTATCTCGTCCCATGGTCGTTCTAGATACTCTTTTGATCTATACATGTCACAAAAAGAACATTCGTTAAAAGAACATCCTAGTGTAACTTGAAAGATTAGAGATCTCGCCTCTGACGGCGGCCTATACAATGGGGAATCATAACTTAGCATAACTTGTCAAGAGTCTTGATCTCTTATATTTTAATGGACTATCAGGATCTTTTCGATCCGCATGATGTGACATTTCGTAAGGCTTTTTCTGTAACCATTCTATCTCACGTAAATCGAAAAGATCTAACATGTTAAAAATACAGAATCGTTGATCTTGACATTCAAGTGTATATCAATCTAACCTCATTCATTAGCAAATCTGGGAGATTTATATTGTGGTGTCTTGTACCCAAGCACGAATATGACGCATTCCAATCTAGTGGAGGTAGATTTCAGAGTTTGTTGTAGTCACAAGGATCATGATAAACCGTGTAATGATACACTGATGGCCATACATGACAAATTTTGGAATGTCACAAACATCAGTACTGTAAGACCACTTGAAGGCTCTGAAGATATGTGTATTATAGGCTTGGCTAAAATTAATCCAAGAAAACGAAAGAGATTTGAAGAGGATTTATTAAAATTACACATAAATGGAAAACGAATCACAAAGTCTAGGGTTACTATACTACGAGATTAGTTAAGATTTGTACCTTGTGATTAAATTTAGTGTGGATTCTAGAAAACATATACTGGGCGGATTAAAGAAAACTATGCTTTTACGCAAATGATATTTTGAATATAGAGTTTACGAGTAATCATAGGGTGTAGCCCAGAGTTTATCAACAAACAACAGTCAAAAGTAGAAGTCGATGACTTGTAAAAAGAATACCATATCGAACGAGGAACTAACTACTTTCCGGATCCCACAAATGCAGATCATGGCAAATTACTTATTAGTTACAAGTAGTTCATAATGTTGGGAAGCAGTATGTGTGTTGAAATTGAAGACGAGTATGTTATCTTGGCTCTGATAAAAAAGATGACTCAATCTAATCCTGCCGATCAAGAATATACTAAAAAATCATTGCACAAGAGTTTGTATCTCTTAAATCACCACATTCGTGTTTTTTCTTTTACATGGGGTGATCACGGCCCATTTAGTTATGATATTCATTATGTCTTGATTGATCTAATACATCGCAAGTATATAAAAGAGACACGTGTTCAAAACTCTGTAGGTACATCTCACAATCTAGAATATGTAAAGAAAGACTATTCTTATTTTGAAATAAAACTAAAATTACCTCCAAATCTAGTTTCTTCGTTAGACAAGATAGTTGAATTTACATTACACAAATCTCCTAGAGAATTGGAACTCTTGGCTTCTGTTCATTATTTGGCCATAGATCAAAAATTTGAATCAAACGAATATACTGTTGATTATATCTTTAATCAACTTTCTATACTGAAACCATATACAAGTTTTACAATGTCGGATGTACAAAAAGCAATTGAGATTCTAGAAGAGCATAAATATTTGGCACCTAATAAATTACCCAGTCTCGCACCGACTCTATCTCTGATTCTATAGTTATGGGCATAATTGTTTTCTTGGTATTTGTTATTGTACTCTGTTTTATCTATTCTGCTAGATGTAAACTATCTGATCATACATATTCATAAAATTATTATTGGTGGTCTGTTCATAAGAGCCGAGCATCATGAACAGATACCTATGTAAATGTGGTCGTATCTTTTATCAGAAAAACAACGCAATCAAATGCCATAACGACTTTACAGAAGAGACACTCGATTGATCTAAGGCCATCTTGAGATTCTCTATGACAAGTTTGACAAATTTAATGACGAGATCCGCACAATATTTGGATACATCTGGTACAATTTGTTATCTAGAGACTGTTGCCGATTAGCATAGATGTGTTTACGATGTTTTGATTTATTTAGATAGAGATTTGGAGCAATTCATGTTACGCGCATATCTGAGATTTAACAAGAACATTTTGATCGCAATGTCTGTATCTGTCGTAATATCGGCTATCGTTGCTCAGTTGTTGGCAGATCAGATTGACTATCTAAACACGACATATACTACTGTGGTAGATTATGTTGTATTCTTTAGCGTCTTTGGACTCTTGTTTTATCTGGACAATCGAGCAGAGTACAGAACAGAGTCTGGTACAGATAATACAAGACTGCGTAATGATCTCAAAAAACTGATCACGTCACTTGGTGTAGGCGAGATAATATACACAATTGCAAGATGGGTAATTCAGTACTATATGCTTGTCCTGAACTATGATCCATATATCGCATCGATCATATCTCAGGTTATATCGGGAGGTATCTATCTAGTTACAGTTAATTTGGGCTTAAAGATTACGAGAATGTATTAATCATGAACGTATACGTTGATGGCTCTGGAGGCGACAATTCTAGATATGGGTTTTATATAAAAGAGACAGGCGAATCTAAATGTGAATATTTACCAAACATGACAAACAATGAAGCAGAGTATCGTGGTATAATTACAGCACTTGAACAGATCGGTCCTACAGACAAACATATCATGATATACAGTGACTCTAAAATAGCAGTAAACCAGATAAATCACGAGTATCACATAAAGAAGAAACATCTTCGGGATCTTGCAAGTAAAGTGTGGGAATTATTGCCTGGACTTCCAAACTGCGAAATAGTCTGGATTCCGAGAGATGAGAATATTGCAGGTAAGATGCTTGGATAGTGGTGATGTTATCTATACGATATTCAGACATGATGTTTGTGCCTCCATAAGTAGCTTTATTATACAAGATCTCTAGAATCTGTTTAACATGCCAGAGTCTGTCTTTTTATCCCCTAGATCAATAGCAGTTATTGGAGCATCAGATAAACCTGGAAGTGTTGGCTCTACTATTACCTCAAATATTATGAAAGGGTTTCGTGGAGAAATCTATCCTATCAGTCCTTCTCGCGACAAGGTATTTGACAAGCAAGCATACAAGAGCGTCTTGGATGTACCAAAGAGTATCGATCTAGCAGTAATTGTAATCAAGAATAATCTAGTTGCTACAGTTCTAGAAGAGTGTGGCAAGAAGAAGATCAAGGGAGTGATCATAATCACAGCTGGGTTCAAAGAGGTGGATGAAGAGGGGGCTAGACGCGAACAAGAGATCAAAGATATTGCAGCAAGATACAAGATTCAGATAATTGGACCAAACTGCCTAGGCGTGATGAATCTAGACCCCAAGACGATGATGAACTCTACATTCCTCAAAGTTACGCCCAAGTCGGGCAAGATTGCGTTGGTGTCTCAGAGTGGTGCAATCTGTGCAGCTCTGGTCGAAGATGCTAGTGCACAAGGAATTGGTTTCTCTGCGGTGGTCAGTCTTGGAAACAAGGCTGCAATGAGCGAAGTCGATATCCTACGAATACTTGCAAAGCACAAGCAGACCAAAGTTATTGTAATGTATCTAGAAGACATGGGAGACGGTCAAGAGTTTCTCAAAGTCTGTAAAGATATCACAAAGCGACTAAAGAAACCAATCTTGATCTTAAAGTCTGGTCGCAGTCCCGAGGGCGCAAAAGCAGCAATGTCACATACTGGCGCTCTGATGGGTTCTGATGAGATATACGATGCATTGATCAAACAGTCTGGTGCAATCAGAGTAGATACGATGGAAGAACTCTTTGATTATGCTACAGCATTCTCTGAACAACCGCTCCCATTACGAGGTGATCTGGTCATAGTCTCTAATGCTGGTGGCCCCGCAATCATCTCGACAGACGCATGCTCCAAGTTGGGAATAAAGATGGCCGATATCACTAGTATACGTAAAAAGATCGATGCTGTAATCCCGCCATGGGGAAGTTCACGAAATCCAGTTGATATAGTAGGCGATGCTGATTATACTCGATTTGAGAATGTGTTGAATCATGTACTCAAACACCCAAAGGTCGGTTCTGTCATTACCATGTGTACTCCATCTGGTACACTAGACTATGACAAATTGGCCCAAGTTATAGTTGCATCTTTTAAAAAATATCGCAAGACTATGCTTGCAAGTTTGATGGGTCTAGATGAAGGAGTAACAAACCGTGAGATTCTTGCAGACGGTAATATTCCATATTATACATATGCTGAAGGTGCTATACGTGCACTTGCAGCTATGATTCGATTTGCAGATTGGACTAGAACTCCATTGGGGGAGATCAAACGATTCTCAGTAAACAAGTCCAAAGTGAATGATATATTCACAAAGGTAAGACAAGATGGTCGTACCAATCTACTTGAAGAAGAGGGTCAAGAGGTACTAAAGGCGTATGGTCTACCACTACCTCGTAGCGCACTAGCGACATCCGAGTCGGCTGCTGTAAAGATCGCAAAAGAGATCGGCTATCCGGTCGTAATGAAGATCGTCTCTCCGCAGATAATTCACAAGTCAGATGCTGGTGGCGTACAAGTGAACCTAACTAGTGCAGGTCAAGTTCGTTCTGCATTCAAAACTATAGTAAAGAATGCGAAAAAGTATGATAGCAAAGCCGAGATCAAAGGCGTCTTGATAGTTGAGATGGTCCAGGGCGGAAGAGAGATGATAATCGGCTCTAAACTTGAACCTGGCTTTGGTCCGGTCATAATGTTGGGCATGGGAGGAATATACGTCGAAGTTCTCAAAGACGTGACGTTTCGAGTTGCTCCTGTGACTGGTCAAGAGGCAGATGATATGATCTCATCTATTAAGGCTAGGAGACTTTTGGAAGGGGTCCGCGGTGAGTTGCCATCGGATACTACAAAACTCTCCGAGTGTATACAGAGATTATCTCAACTCGTATCTGACTTTGCTGAGATCAAAGAACTCGATATGAATCCTGTTCTAGTCTTAGAGAAAGGCAAGGGCTGTAAGATCCTCGATGTTCGTATTGGATTATGATGCTGAGTATCAGATTTTGATCACAAGAATGTTGGATCGATACAATGCCCATGCATCAAATACGTACAACCGTATCCATCTATCGCTTGATGCTATCAAGTCATAGAGCTGTATGAGTTCTGTATGCTCGAGACATGGAAGATTCAATGCTATGAAATCTCTAGATCGATAATTAGATTGTTAATGATACGACAATAATCGAGATTACTATGTCCTTACTATCACTATGTCACCAGGATCTGCTTTGCGTTCTGATCCAACGTCAATAAGACTAGTACATACACGATCAATTACTCCCAATAAACATATCTCGTCTTTACCGTTTAATGGAACTACACTATTTCCTATTGCATGAAATTTACCATTCTCATCTGGTGTTTTATCCAATTCTAATGTGACCAAATGTCCATCAGCAACAAATTCTCCTGCTCTCATAACCATATGAGATCCACGAGGTAGAAATTTACCAGATTTGGTACCGCTAGTAGAAACGTCAGATACAGCTTGGAATATTCTTCCCCTCAAGTTTATCGGATCAGTACTAGATGATACTGGTTCGAGTTCTATGATGTGATCCTCATTGTTAGTAGTATATATCCACCCCTTGACGATCTTTGTATTTTGTTCTATAGTTTTAGTCAGTAAAGTATCGTAATCTGGATTGTCTCCAGGAATGTATGATGGCCTACCAGTTGGCATGATTCTATAAACTTGTATTACTATTTGAGTTTATAAAGTTTTATAATTGTCAAATTTTGAGAATTTTGCGTAAAAACTAACAACCTGCCCAAGCTGACAGAACCGTCATTTCGGTTATTGAATCTAATTCTTTCACAAGATTTATGTATATTATGTGTGCTACTAGTAACAATGAGTGTTACCAAAAATACACAAAATATACGTAAAGGAGTATCGGAAAAAGAGTCGCATCTATTATGTACACTTGCCAATAAAGGCAAAACGATCATCGATCTCAAAGATATATCTGATATTACCCACGCGTCGCATGGGTATGCTAAAGTCATAGCAAATAGACTCTGCAGTAAAAGATGGTTATTACCAATAGTTCGAGGAAGATATCTCATAGTACCGCTAGAGGCAGGAGTCGAGTCTAGATATACAGAGCATAGCTTTATTATCGCATCTCAGATTACTAAAAACAGTTCTTATTATATTGCATACTGGACCGCCTTAAACTATTATAATTATACAGAACAGACTCCATTTACAGTCTTTGTTGTGACCACTAGTAGAGTACCTAGTATTGTTATCCATGGCGTAAAATACAAATTTGTTACAATCACCAAAAGAAAACTCTTCGGCATAAAGACTCTGATGATTGGAAGACAAAAAGTATTCATTTCTGACAAAGAAAAAACCATAGTTGATGCATTGGATCACCCAGAATATTGTGGTGGAATAGTAACAGTTGCAGAGTGTTTGCTGGCGGCAATAAAAAACGACAACGTCTCTTTTGAACGATTAATAGAATATGCTGCCCTGCAAAATAGCACTATAATCAAAAGACTTGGATATCTGATAGATGTACTTGAGATCAAAATACCATCTAATATTTACAAACAAATGTTAAATTTGATTAAAAGTGGTTATTCTTTATTAGAGCCATTATCAGCAGTACCAACAAAAAACACAACAAATTCAAAATGGAAATTATTCCTAAATGTGAGCAACGAATTTATTTTAGAAGCCAAGTCAACAATGGATACATAAAAATTATGATCACTAATAAAAACATAAGAATTATTGCAAACAAACTCGGTAAACCTATAGAAATAATTGAAAGAGATTATGTATTAGATTGTCTGCTTTATGGAATTTATCACAAGGATTCAAAACTACGTGATTTGTTGATCTTCAAAGGTGGAACATCATTAAGAAAAGTATTCTTTACTAATTTGTGGCGGTTTTCAGAGGATCTTGATTTCACATTGATGCCAAACACAGAGCCTAAATTTGTAATATCAAATTTTGATCGAGTATGCGAATTTTTAGAAAGAGAGATAGATTTAAAATGTAACGTAAAGATGAATACTCTTAAAAATAATCTTGCAATACAAGGGGATCTTTTCGATTTACGTTGGATGGATTTTTTTACAGACTCATCATTGCAAGACTTGATGGAATTATTGAAGCGAAATATTCAAACTTTGTATTAAAATGTCAATTAAAAAAACACTTGTTATTTAATTCTGTTAGAATTTACTAGACAAATTTAAAATTATACAGAGTTTTCACTGCGTTCAGTATTAATGTGCGCCATTTATTTGCTCCTTTTATGATAATTCCAGCTCTGTCGGCTGGTGTGTCACTGTTTAAACCCATATGTGGTCTAATGTAATTGTAATGTATTCTAATTCCACGAATAAGAAAAGCATTTTTGAAGCCTTTGATTTTTTGTTCAACATGTCTAAACTTTCCATTAAAACTCTCAATCTCATTGTTGTGTACATGATCACCTGCCATGTGAATTTCTCTAATGTGAATAGATGACTTGCCTGATTTTGCTTTTGCAAATATCTTCTTAAACGATGCTTCATAACAAGCTGCGCCATCAGTTATCAGCACAGATGGTGTTTTTTGTGCAATCTTTTCTGCTTCTTTAAATAATTTATTGACTTGTGCTTTATTTTTCTTCTTGCCAACTTGACTACCCAGCCAAAACCTTGTTTTACGATCCAGCATCGCAAAGAGATAATGCAGTTTGCCATTGATCTCGAACCACACTTCATCAGCATGATATATCTCACCAATTTGAGGTGCGAGTGTTGAAATGTACTCATCCATCAATTTGACGTATCTTACAGTCCAGTCGTGAATGGTGGTACACCCAACTTTGACACCTTTCTTTGCCAAAAATTGTACGACTTCACTCAAGCTAGATCCTGTAAGATGTAAATGTATTAGCTCCATCCTATGATTAGGCACAAAATTGAAATTTTTTGACAAATGAGGCAAATTTTCAGTGAATAAAATCTATCTGACAGAGTTTTGTGCAGTGTGATTATTGTTTTTGATTGGTTTGGTTTTTGATACAAAATTAAATAATTATCTTCGAGTTATTTTTGAAATAAATCACATAGAAAATACAAACAATAATAAAGAACGAATATTATTGACAACGACATAGTGGCAAAAAAAATTCCAAAAATAAAAATGTTAAAAGATGAAGATGATAAATCTTCAGAAATTAGCACACGAATGTTAAATAAAGCACTAAAAAAAGTTAATAACTTAACTCCACTAAGAGTTCTTTTGATAATGTTTAGTATGGGAATAGTTGATGTTGAGTTTGTCGTAAATAAATTCGAAAAAGAGCTAAAAAAGTTGAATAGTAAAAAAGTTGGTGGTCCATTTATTTATCCAAACTCTTTTATTCACTTTGCTGGTATTTTAAAGATACAAAAGCAAGCGTCCTATGTAGAACTAGCAAATGAATTAAGAAAGCTTTTTCCTGCTTTTCATACACCTAATCATTCTACACTACACAGGAGAATGAACAAAATAAATGTAGATATTTTGAATGACCTAATTTTAGTTTTAAATGAAAAATTATCTATAGGTCAAGATAGCACTGGTTTTGAATATCATGCAGGTAGTGGATGGATCGAGTACAAGTGGAAGCTAAAAAGGAGACTATTCATAAAATTGCACATAATCGTAGAGGTAAAAACGCAAGTTATACTAGCCTGTAGTGTAACAACAAAGAGAGGAGCAGATTCAACACAGTTTGAGCCATTAATTAAGGAGGTACTAGATTTGGTTAATAGTCTAAAAGAATTAAACAAATCAATAGAGATTGAATATCTAGCTGACAAAGCATATGATTCAAAGAAGATTTTTGACTTTTGTAAAGAACATGGAATAACTCCCATAATTCCAGTGAGAAAGAAGGCAAAGTCACATGGTAATGACAAAAGAAGTAAAGAAGTAAGAATTCAATTTGGAGGCAGTATCAATTGTAAAAATGTAAACAGACTTTCACAAGACACATGTCTATCAAATCAAGACAAATGGAGAATAAAATCAGGATATACTAAACGTTCCCTTACGGAAACACCATTTTCAACAACTAAACGCAAGCATGGTGAAAAGGTTAAAGCAAAAAAATGGAAAAATGTGCAGCAAGAAATGCTTTTCAGAGTTGCGGCACACAATTTGAAAATAATTGAAACTCGTGTCAGAGAAATATTAAAATCGTTTTAATTTATTGCCTTTTTGATCACTTTACTAATAAAACATTGTTAATTGTGCTGCAATGTTGTAGTTTTAAGAACTGTTTTTAATTTTTATCAATGAATTGGAATGGCAGTTGCTAACAAACCATACTTTTATGCAAATAATATATGCAATATACAAAATTTTACAAATAATCATAGGATGGAGCTAAATGTATTGCATCAGTTACATGCTCTGGTGACGCGGCTAGTCCCTCAAATCCCACATTTCCAGAAAACGATACCTCGCATATCTTGCAGTAATATTTTTGATTATCATAATTTTTGTTAGGTCTGATGCCATTTTTTACAGTCTCTAGTGTGCCACAATGTTTACAACAAATCTTGCCATCATTTAGTGACTCTAGCGTAGTTTCTTTTGTTTTTGTCCCAACCTCCACTACGATATCAACCATTTTGACATGTTTGCATCTCTTTTTTCCAAACTTGTAGCCTTTACAAGTGCAAAACCAATTTCCTGGTTCACCCATAACATCGTATGTTTCATCTCCTGTTTGAATCTTGACTTTGTAGTGGTTATCTTGTACTTTTTTGACACACTTGCACATTTCCAAATACTCTTTTGTAGCATCAGACATGCAGATTTGCTCTAGATTTTGCTTCACATGTGTAGTAGAAATATACTAGTATATACCACTTTTTTTAAAAAAAGTTAATTTTTTAGTTAAAAATATTTTATTCATTTAAAGTTTTCTATCATATACTAAATTACAAATAGAAATCTAGTAAATATCACACAATTGTTTTATTTTTGAAGTGTTGGGTAGTTTTAGGAAAAAGTCGTCTAAAAAACCATCCAACGTAAATCGAAAACATCCATACAAGGAGTCATTCGTTTTTCAAGTACAACTGGCGAGAAAAAGAATATAAAAATTGATATCTCGAGAAAAGAACTGGTAATAGAAGATCCAATAGTGCAAAACATATCTCATTCATATGACGTTTTACCAGATTTTCAGGTAAAAACGTACACAATCAATGAGATACTTGTAGAAAAAATTTGTAGTCTAATGCAGCGCACAAAAGTGAGAGACTATTATGACGTTTGGAAGATATTTAGTTCTAACGTTTATGGTTTTGATACTGTAATGATTACCAAAATGATCAAACAAAAATGCAGCATCAACAATAGAAAATATGATCCATATTTAATATTCAACAATACTCGACTTGGCGAGTTAGAAAAATACTGGAAGATGTGGTTGGATGTTCTAGTTGTTGAGGATCTACCCGAGTTTGACAAGGTCTTTGATGATATTAAGATTCAACTTGCGTTTCTTTATGAAGATGATTAGTAGAGGATCTGGTTATTTCAATTTGATGCGATTGATAATGCTATTTACGGATATTTTTGATTTACGTAGGATAGCATTTTCCCAGACTTTTCCCCAACATTTCTGTAGAGTCTTGCAGTACTTTTTCTGTAAAATTTTATTTTACGTAACCGAAAAGATCGAGACCGATGCAATATCTGGACATCAAATACATGCATATCGCACATATCACTTGATATTGTCACGTCATAGTACCACATGAATGCTTTTATGTCTTTGTTACAAAATACTTGTAATGTCTAACAAGTCTGCAATTGAATGGACTAATGCTACATGGAATCCAACTACAGGATGTACAAAAATATCGTCTGGATGTAAAAATTGCTATGCTGAAAGATTGTCCACAAAACTGAAACGTTGGGGAGTTCAAAAGTATGAAAACGATTTTGAATTCACTCAACACGAGAATGAACTTTTGACACCACTTCACTGGAAAAAACCACAAAGAATTTTTGTTAATTCTATGTCTGATTTATTCCACGAGGAAGCCGATCTTGGATTTATTGAGAAAGTGTTTATGACAATGCTTGTTGGAGATTGGCATACATATCAAATTTTGACTAAGCGACCAAATAAGATGAGGGATTTTTCTAGACTTTTCTATAAAATCTTTGGCTTTCCTATACCGGAGCATATTTGGATGGGAGTTAGTGTTGAAGATAATGCGTCAGTGTATAGGATCAAGGAGTTAAGACAAGTTAAATCTTATTGTAAATTCATTAGCTTTGAACCATTGTTAGAAAAGATAGGCAGAATAGACCTCAAAAATATCGATTGGGTAATAATCGGAGGTGAGAGTGGTCCTGAATATAGATCAATAGAAGAAGAATGGATCTTGGATTTAATAAAACAGTGTAAGAGACAAAAGACTAAAATTTTCTTTAAACAATGGGGAGGTCCTAGACCAAAATCTGGCGGAAGAGTAATTCGAGGCAAAACATTCGATCAGTTTCCAATTAAAAAGGTATTAAAAAATACACATCAGAAAAAGTTTGAGAGGGTGAAAAATAAACTAAATGAAGAATCATATAGAGCCCATTCATAATTCCCTTTTCATTAGTCCACAGTTTTGATAACTTTGTAAAATATATTGTAATCAACGTTGCAGAGCAAAGTTTGTAACACGAAATGCAAAAGATAATGTCCAGTTTGATAATAAAATATTCAAATCGATGCAAAGAATATACAAATATCATAAAAATCCAAAACATCGTGCGCAGTCGTATGGTGCTGCAATACACTCTGTGTTATTTGATTCCGGCTATCTCTTTTAGCTTTTTGAGTCGCGCAGTTGGTCTGTCTCTTATTTTATCCCAAAGACGATTGTAATTAACCAGAGTAGCTATTCCTTGCATCAGTAGGTTGTGATCATCATCGTTTCCTTGAAACTGGTGCTGCAAGATTGCATACTGTTTACCTTCACCTATTACATTCTCTATTATTACACGAATTGCTCGTTGCCATCTGTTAAACTCCATCTGTTCTTTTGTGAGTTGACCTTTTGGTGGTCTCTTGTATGGTGTGATTACATTAACGCCAAGATAATCTTCGCCAGCTGATATGTACACAGCATCCAAATAGAGATCAAACTTTTCCTTGTCTGGCGTGTTTGGATCTTTCATTGCTAGCCCCCATTTACCCCAGTCCAGTTCCATCTCTCTAAGAATCACTATGTCGCTTTTAGGCCCAGGATATGTCTTGGTGATGTCCAAGATCTCTTTTCTGTTGTTTGTCAGAACGCCCTCCTTTACTGTATGATGGTGCTTGTATCCAGAGTAATAGTCTTCATTTAACTCCTCGTCTGTAGGTACATTAATGAACGACTCTGTACAGTCTCCAAACAGTTCTAAATTTGGTATCCACTCTTTGAGCTCTTTAATCGTCTTGCAGTTCTTGATTGCTTTGCTGAATCCACCAGTTGACGCAAAAAATATCGGAAGAAACTTTTGGACATATGCTACATACCTTGATATCGTGGGTTGCGATATTGAAAAGTGGCTGCCTAGTCTATCTTGTGTTAACCCTGTTGTCATGTATGCTAATGCCAAAAATAAGATATGTCGTAACGTGACCATACAGACTTTTCCTTGTCCAAACTCTGTATCCGAACATTGTGGTACTCTTCCACACTTGTCTGCGTATTTGTTAAATTCGTCATACATCTCATCAAATTGCTGTGGCGTCATCTTTATGTTATGATGTAGTTTATTTGGGTCGTCGAGTATCTCATCAATTAATTCTAGAGCATGTTGTAGACTCGTCTTTGTCTCATCACGTTTATCTACATATCTCCACATTGCTCTCTCTGATTCTAGTTTAGATTCAGCTTTGGCCAGAGCCGCTTCTGCTCTTATTCGTCTCTTTCTCTCTGATTCTAGTTCAGATTCTAGTGTACAACAAGTTTGACAATCCATGTTTACTGTACAACAGATTAAAACTAAAGCATTACTGCTGAAATGTGTTGACAAAATGGTAAAAAACTAGAGCACAATACGAGCCAAAAGAGAATTATGAATGGGCTCTTATGATGAAATAATCAATTTTATAAAGTTAAAATGACTAAATTTTTCTCCAGCACGCTAGCTGTTTTGCACAATATAATAATTATCTGTTATATTTGATAATTAATTCATCTCTTTCTAGTAATGAAATTGGCAAAGAATAACATTCAAAGTAAACATCTGAAAACAGATCCTCCAGTTTAGATATTTTTTCATCTATGATATCTTCTTTTTCCATATCTCGTCCTTTCCCATCTATGTACCCAATATGAAAACAATGACAAGCGGACTCACCATTTCCCCATTGGTATTGTATTTCTGATACAAACGATACATCTTTGAATGTTTCCCGAATAGCATCAACCAATTTATACGATAGAGGTTCTTGATAATCTAATATGTTGGAGAATCCTTTTGCCATGTTTTATGTTATAATGAAAATCTAATATAAATGTATTGACTGATCTTTTTAATTTAAACATGTCATAAATATGATCATTTGATCTTCAAAATCTTTCTATAGTCGTGTGCAGAAATAACTTTACGCTATTTCATAATTTCTTACAACACTGAATATTTTTTACTATTCTAATCTATTGGAGGAGTTAGTGATCTATTAATCCAGAAACGTCTTAATCGATAGATGCGAATGTAAACTTGTTCCTACCCACGACTATAGATGAGTCCAAGTTTTTTCTCTACCTTTTTGCCTTGCTTAATCGCACCTCGTAAATCTTTTGGTAATAATGAATCGTCTATTGCTTGTGTTTTTTCTATTATACTCCACAGTTTTTTATACTCTTGATACACTCTCAGTGCCTTTCGTTCTTCCTCATCAAGTAGACGTTGTTCCATGCTAGCTATCACTTGTAGTATTAAAAAATAATGTATAAAGGTTATCTACCGTTATTTGAATTAGTACTACCCTTAGACTGTGATGCTTGGCTAAATTGAATCTTTGTTGGGACATACTGATGGATTTGATGAGCGTCTCAAGATGATTCTAGTAAATAACGATAATCTAGTTCTCACGTCTAACCGTGTTGTTCCATATCTGTGAAAAGAGCGCAGAGAAGACACTTGATAATCTATGCCTTGACCTGTCTTTTAGGCTCAAAACCACAATCTCTGCCCTACAATTTACCAAGTCAAAAAATTTAGACTATTTATACCACTTGATATTGTACTGTACTATGGCAAATGTACTCAAGACCATCCGTACTGGCGATGATTACATTGAGAGCCTTCGAGGACGTAATCTCAAAGTCTATCTCTTTGGTGAACTAGTAAAAGAGCCTGTAGATCATCCTATGATTCGTCCATCCATTAATGCTGTCGCTGAGACGTATGATCTTGCACTACGCGAAGCAGAACTCGCAACAGCCAACTCGTCTATAACTGGAATACAGGTTAATCGCTTCTTACATATCGCAGAGAGCGCTCAAGACTTGGTACGTCAGAACAAGATGCAGCGAAGGCTAGGTCAGAATACAGGTACGTGCTTTCAGCGTTGTGTCGGTATGGATGCATTAAATGCACTCCATTCTACAACATTTGAGATCGATGAAAAGCATGGCACAGATTATCATAAACGCTTCTTAGAGTTTGTAAAGATGGTTCAAAGAGAGAACCTTGTCATTGGAGGTGCAATGACTGATCCAAAAGGAGATCGTAGTAAGGGACCATCACAACAAGAAGATCCAGATCTCTTCACTCGTGTAGTAGATACCGATGAGCGAGGAATCTATGTGTCTGGGGCAAAGGCACATCAGACAGGTTGTATAAACTCTCACTGGATAATACTGATGCCAACTGTAAGATTGACAGAAGACGACAAAGACTGGGCAATAGTCGGTGCAATTCCAGCTGATACAAAGGGTGTCACATACATCTATGGTAGACAGTCTTGTGATACTCGTAGTATGGAAGAGGGCGACATCGATGCAGGTAATGCAAAGTTTGGTGGCCAAGAAGCACTAATAATTTTAGATCGTGTCTTTATACCGTGGAACAATGTATTCATGTACGGTGAGTACGAGTTTGCGTCGATGCTGATCGAACGATTCACATGTTATCATAGACGCAGCTATGTATGCAAGACAGGTCTTGGTGATGTATTGATTGGAGCAGCTGCAACTATTGCTGAATATAATGGCGTACCCAAAGTATCACACATCAAAGATAAGATTATCGAGATGACTCATCTAAACGAGACTATATTTGCAGCAGGTCTCGCATCATCGTATCAAGGACACAAACTAAAGTCTGGTGTATATCTCAACGATGACATGCTTGCTCAAGTCTGTAAACATAATGTAACTCGTTTTCCATACGAGATAGGCAGACTGGCTCAAGATATTGCAGGTGGCCTAGTAGTTACACTCCCATCTGAACAAGACTTTAAACATCCAGAGGCGGGTCCTCTGCTCAAAAAGTATCTGGCAGGTCGTAAAGGAACAGACGTCGAGAATCGAATGCGCATATTGAGACTTATCGAGAACATGACACTTGGTAGGAATGCGGTAGGTTATCTGACAGAGTCTATGCATGGAGCAGGTTCTCCACAAGCTCAACGAATTCAGATTCAAAGACAGATGCAGATAGAGTACAAAAAGAATCTAGCCAAGAACCTAGCAGGAATTAAAAACGATATTCACGAACCTAAAGAACCCTCTGAGTACTTTAAGCGAGTATTTGGAATTAAAGACTAGAGATAGTTGAAAGTTTCTCTCAATCCTGACTAACATTCTAGACGAGTCAAGTGATATCTTTATCTTTCGAGTCGTCTCTATCTTTTGTCTTGTTGCTTTGACTATCATCACTATGAGAATTATCACTCTCTGTCGATATGTTGTCTCTAGTACTGGATTCTTTATCCTCTTGATCATCATCACTCTTTTTTGTTGATATCTCTGGCTTCTTTCCTCCATACTTGTACTTTATCGCGACTATTCCTATGATTACTGCGATTATGATATAGTTGACAGGTGGTTTTATCAGCTTTGGTATGTAGCCTATCTCTGGAATCGTATACACTACCTTGCCGATATAGTCGTGCTCTTTTATCGGAAAGTCTGTACCGGGAATAGAGGTGGGATTTGCATCTCCTTTTGCTCGTATGGTCTTTGGTTCGTCATCTATTATCGCTTCTACTCTATGTACTATCACTCTCTCGTGACCAGATGGACGATTAAATACGATGATATCACCTACCTCGATATCTGCAAATGGAATACGACCTTGTACTATCAAAACATCGTTCACTTGAAGTACTGGGACCATACTTCCACTTGCCACTACATAAAACGGATTTATTCCAAATGCAATATACAGTCCTCCATAAATGATTGCTGCCCCTGCTGCGACGATAATAATATCTTTGATGATCTTGTTTGATAGTATTCGTTTTACCATCTGTATGACCTCAAATTAGATTTTCTGATCATACGCTGTTCACTTGTTGTGTACTCCTAACTTTGAATATTTGCGCCACACTCTTCGCAGAATTTGGAGCCTTCTTTGTTTACGAATCCACAGCTTGTACACTTGTTAGAGTCTACATGTCCTGTGGACTGTTCATTCAGAAATATCACTTCTCCAACCTTTTTGATGTTAGACCATGGAATGTTAAACTCTGTTCCATCACTGCCTGTTATTACTAGGACCATCGATTGTGTAGCATCTATGCCAATCTGTTTTGCGATACCTACCTTGTTTGCATCATGATCATATACTGTACGTCCTTCAATCGAACGCACTGCTGTTGCATGCGATAGTGACGATTCGCCTTTGGTGACGTTTGCAGATACAATAGTCTCTTGAGATGATACATCTTGTACATTTGGTACATCTTGTACACTAGATTGTACAGTCATCTCACGAGTTGCTACATCTTGGACAGCATTTGATACATCAGGTACAACTGTGGATTGTACGTTTGGTACACTAGTCTGAGGTGTCGATTCTAGTGGTTTTGCATTACCGATATCCATAGACTCGTCTGATTTTTTAAACTCACGGACCTCAGCAAGAGCGCCATTGCATGAAGCACAGACATACTGTCCTCGATTAATCAGAATTAGATTCTCTGCAACCTCTTCATTAGGTGATTCGAACTCCATCTTTGGAGCCCCTTCAAACTCTTTATCGCAAGTGTTGCAGTAATATTTGGTGATAAGTGACTCATCGATCTTGCCTATAGGTGCCAAGAAGAGATCTGGACCACCCAAGTTTCCTTTAGCCTGTTGTTCGTCGGTAACTTTGGCCATGATGTAGCCACCAGACGCCCTCAACTTCTTCAACCTGAGCTCACTACTCATACTCTCTTACTCTAACTAGACACCATTTAAGTATTAATTCCAACAAAAAATGGTGTAATTACTGTTAACGTTTTTAGGTATCATGTATACTATACAGATAGATGTCAGTGACACACGTTTCAGACGCAAAGAGCTGGGAGATCGATGTAATCAACTCGGACATTCCTGTATTTGTGGACTTTTGGGCCGAATGGTGCGGTCCATGCAGAACGGTAGGTCCTGTAGTAGAAGAACTAGCAACAGACTATGACGGAAGAGTAAAGTTTGTCAAGGTAAACGTTGACCAAGCCAATGAACTTGCTTCCAAGTATAATGTCTTTAGTATTCCTACTCTACTACTCATAAACAAGGGCGAGGTGGTAAGCCAACAGGTTGGCGCAGCCTCTAAAGAGTCTTACAAGAACATGATCGATCGCGCTCTCGCATAAACTCCAAAACTATTCTTTATTTTTAATCCTAAAGTAATTAATATGCTAGATATACATGTACATCAATGTCGTTTGGCGAAGTAGATACACTAAATATGTTATTTGATAAACTAGATAGTCTGTTCAATGAATCACAAGGTTACTATGAGTCTTTCTTGGATGCCAACAATCTATACAAAGCAGGTAAGATGAGCGACAAGGAATTCTTTCAAAAACTGGGTGATTACACTATAGCATATTCTGCACTAGAGTTTCTTGCGATCAAGGTGATGTTTGAGATACGCAAGGCGCTAAATACTGGTTCTGCTACTACTCAATCACCTGGTCTCATGCCTGGCATGGGGAATCCATCGATGCCTAGTGGAATGACTATGCCTAGAACAGGTACTGCACAAAATCCTGTTGGCGGAGTACCTCCACAGATTATATCTGCAAATACAGAATTTACTAATGTTGGAACGCTTCCATCTCCTGATCCATCGCTTGTACAGCAGCCACAACACGGTTGTCACTCTTGTGGGGCCGAGCTTAGGCCTGGCGCAAAGTTTTGCACCAAGTGTGGAGCAAAGCTCTAGTCTTGTGTAGTACCACACTCTGAACAAAACTTTGCGGTAGATGACAAACTTGTACCACACTCTGAACAGAATCTTCCTTCTTGCTTGGTCTCTTTGTATGGGTTTCCATACTTTGCTGTACTGAGAACTGCTCCTGATGGTTCATACTTTTCATCATCGATCAAGACAGGCTCAAAGTCTTGTTCCGTCATAAACGTCATCATTCTTGGTACGCCTTTGCCATCGTTGTTTGGGTCTGGTACAGAGTCACCCAACCAAAATGCAAACCGCATCAGTGTCAACTCTGGCGTAGAGAATGCTAGCGTATGCTTGGACATGTACTCTTGTGCTGCCTTTTTTCCATCAAATACTTGCATGACTATTGTATAATCTAATTATGTATAATGGTTTTTGATGAGTATGATGACTCATGTAGCACAAAAATCGTCAGGTTCTGTTAGATTAGACGTGTCTGATAGATACTTGCTAGGAATACACATTTGCATTAACCATTATAAACTCCTAACTTGACTGTTCACTCGAGTTATCACTAGATCTGATTTTTACTTTTTTGTTTGCTAGAATATGGTCACGCACGGAATTGTTTTCTTGTTTACTCCCGCATATGTGTAGTCTGAGACAGAATTTACCTTTGGCAGAACAGCTAACGACAAATTGTGATACTACAGACTAGGAAAATTATTATGTTCGCAACTATAGAATAGAATATAATAGAATAGAATATGTGATTGTCAAGTGCTTCCTTTTTGGAGTTATGTTCGGAATTATTAATTATAAGTTCACTCGAATCTCTTCGATTTACGTGGGATGGCTTTTCGCAAGGCTTTTTCAATAATTTCTCGTTATAGGATCTTGTAGTGTTTTCTGTAACTATTCATCCGACATAAACCGAAAAGATCCACGTCTACAAACCTTGCTATTTCTCCTTACCATTTTCTTAAAGTCTATTTCCCTGATTCTTTTTCAACTTTATTAGAAACCACTTTTGGAATAACTATGTCATAGTGATCTGATAATTTGATGAGTCCTTTTGTACATTTTATTTCATATAGAAATGCAGTTACTATATTTGTATCAAAAACTTTAAGATACTCTCTTCAACTGTTTAATAAAGTCTCCTACATATTCACCTGCTATAAGAGATGCCTTTGTTACGCTTAGTTTATTATTATAATACATTGAAAGTGCAAGTTCTTTACGTTTTGATGTTATTCTCTCATATATGTTATGTTCAATTTTTAGTTCCGGATGTGAAAAATATACTAATGCCCAAAGTTCATCAAGGGTTAAATCATTTAATAGATCTTTGAATTTTTCAACAGTTGTAGTCTCTTTTATGGCTAATTTTTTGAGTCTGTCATAAACTTGCAATCCTTCATTAGTAAGCTTAAACCTATCTTTTTGTTCTGAAATCAGTTTGGCTTTCACTAGATCCATGATTTTATTACTTATGATAGTACTGTCCGGCTTGTGATTAGAATAATCTAATTCATTTGCTAACTTGACAAATACTCTCTGTAGTAGATATAGCTCTAGTTGCATGTGTGTGACTGAAACAGATTCAGAGTTTTTTGCTCCCAACAACAATAGTATGAATGTTGCCACTTGAGTAAAATCCTCGTCGGTGTTACATATTAGAAAATACTCGTTTGGAAGAAAGTCAGTTGGACAAAGATTTCGAAAGCCATTTGTGGAAATCAGATCATTATGTATGCTAAATTGCTCCGTTCCTTTAAACTCGTTTGATGATAGAATAACAGAATCCTGTGATTCTGATTGATCTTGCAGTTTTAACGGTAAATATTCACTCATAATGTGATTGGGTAATCGACTTATTAAAATTTGGCGATTATCTACCTGCTACTAACAGATACTGAGCTATCAAATCAGCCAGAATACAATCTCGGTTAATGTGTCGTCACTCCATCTCACGGATATAGTGGAAACTTTGAACTCACGCTATGCTACTTTGTCAGATACAGTTTAGCACAGCCTTGCATAGCGTAATAACTCAACTGCGTGGCATAATATTCATCATTCTTGCAAAACTTGCAAGGTCATTCTTTTAAAATAACACGATTCCAGATGCTTGATTATGATTAATTAATCATTATTCACATCCATCAAGATTTCATATGTGATGTTACATACTATACAAATTACTATATGACTATTCTAGAGGCAGATCGCTAATTACCTTCATTTTTTATCAGGTTTAGTCCTTTAAGCAAGTCTATCCCATGTTCTACATCTTTATCTTCTAATTCCTAATGAAGTTCAATTCTTCTTTCTCTAATATCATCAATAGTCATTTTTTCATGTCCTGACTCATTTAAGATATAATGAGTCTTTGTAGCATACGATAGTGGCGTTGCTTCAAGATTGCATAATTTGTTACATGTTGTTACTAGTGATTGAATACTTTTGTACTTTTCTTTAAACTCTTTTCTCACTCTGTCTGCAATTTTCTTACCTCTACCACTCAATCTGTATTTGTATCCATCATAATCTCTTCTAGGAATTTTGCTTTCAGTCACAAAATAATATGAGACCAACTCTTCCAACACTAGACTTACCTCAGGACTATCTGGTCCATAAAAATGAGACTTGAATCGAGATAGATCTGGGTTATGACAAGTTTGTTGCGTCAGATATGTCAACTTTTGAATTGCAGTTCGTCCAACAATCTCTTCATGGTTTAAATTTTCCTTTTACACGTCTTCAGAAATTTCAATTATTGATAACAATGTGTCATAAACGTCCAACTATTTACAACTCCGAGGTTGATATGTGAAGCATTCTGAACACTGCATAAACATCTTCATTCTCTTCATACTATACAAGGTTTGGATATATATGCCTGACGTGATTGTGTCTTTAATTTACATTGGGTGATATTTCACAAGACTTGTCTAGAATATCTCAAGTCTTGGAACACTTTTTCTACACTATCCTATCCGTGTAAATTGAAGAGATCTGATGCGAGCAGTTATTGACTCTAGTTACTAGAGTAGAATAAAATTCACTCTAGCATCGGTAACCCATCACTATTCTGGTTCATCTACATTGTCAAAAGTTGAGGATGCAATCATGTCTAAAAACGCATATTGTAAATCATACTATCGAGTCATTTACGTTAGCGAGAGCAACAGACATCTCGATAAATTTTTCAAGAATTTAGGTTTTCATAGAATGTAAAGAACCTAAACTAATAAATTGAATGAGACTTTGATTGCTTCTATGGGAAAATATACTCTTCCAGAGATGCCATATGCTTATGATGCGCTAGAACCTCACATTGATGCTAAAACGATGGAGATTCATCATACAAAGCATCATCAAACATACACCGACAAACTAAATGCAGCTCTAGAGACATGTCCAGATGATATTCAGAGTAGAGATATTGTTGATATCCTCTCTAACATCAACTCGATACCTGAAGACAAACAGAGTGCAGTAAACTTTAACGGTGGTGGATTTGACAACCATAGACTATTCTGGAACAACATGAAACCTAATGGTGGTGGTGAACCAGGCGGATCTATTGCAGACGCAATCAATGACTCGTTTGGTAGCTTTGCTGACTTTGTAACCAAGTTTTCATCAACCACAGCTGTGATTCAAGGCAGTGGTTGGGGATGGTTGGTATACAATCCAACTACAAGCAAAGTTGAGTACAAGTCGATGCCAAATCAGACCAGTCCACGAACTCTGGGTCTTGTACCTCTACTAGGCTGTGATGTTTGGGAACACGCATACTATCTAAACTACCAGAATCGTCGACCTGACTATATCAAGGCATGGTGGAATGTGATAAACTGGGACGAAGTAGAGAGACGTCTCTCACAAGCCAAATAGGCTCCAATCCTCTTTTTTATACTTTAATTTGTATCATGTATGGGTGATGTAAGTTCGTTATCGATATTCATTATTGATGATGGATTAAGACTAGCACCTCAAATATTGATACGTTCTCGTAATTCTATGAGACATGATTTGGTTACTCAATCCTAGTTTGATTCTTTGTAATCTTGCGATTATCATCTCTCTAGACAGATCGTATATTCAGTCTGTACTTGCTAATTGGATCTAGATCAACGCTCATCACGATTATGTACCATCAATCTGATATTAACAACCATCAATTTGCTACAATATTTGTAACATGACGTTTGAACTTGCAATCAAAGTATCACTGAATATTTTTGATGAGTGATTGTCTGAATTGTTAGTTATCTGTATCTCAACAATCACCAATCTTGTATTTTTGGATACCTATAGATCAAAGCGATGTTTGTCAACTCTACAAAACTCTATCAGTTTATAACCTCCGAGTCTATCTGTACAACTGATGAGTGACGCGGCACAACAACTCGTACAGCAGATGCAAGTACTAGAGAGGCATTTTCTTGATCTATCCAACAGTGAACAGACTAGTCTCAATTACTATCAACAGATCATCGATACCATCGAGTCATTACGGTCATTTCTGTCTCAAGACGAGTCTGAGGCATTGATTCCTATAGGAGGTGGCGTAAGCCTTCCTGCAAAGATCGACTCTACAAAGAAAGTTGTTCTAAATATTGGCGCAGGTGTATCTGTAGAGCGAGATATTCGTTCTACCATAAGCACTCTTGAGATACGTACAAAAGAACTAGAGGCTGGGTTGAATGAGATTGGCAAGAAGAAGAGAGATATTGCATATCATATAGAGCAAGGAAGGGCACAGCTGGATCAACTAGTTGCAGCACAGAATCCAGATCAGGGAATGTAGAATGTTTGAGAGGCTACGCCAAACGTTTACAAATGCAGCAAAGAGCTTTAACGAACGAGATCTAAAGGAAAAAGATATCGATACCGTTCTAGGTGATCTTGAGCTAGCTCTCATGTCGTCTGATGTTGCCTTTGAGGTTATCGATATTATAAAATCTGATCTTAAAACAAATCTTGTAGGTTCAAAGATAGAAAAGAACAAGATTGAAGAGTTTATCCGTAACAGTCTGATTAATAGCGTATCTAAAATTCTTGATGATACAAGCAAAGTTGATCTCTTTGCTAGGATCGATATAAACAAGGCTCAAAACAGACCATTCCTGATACTGTTTGTTGGGATAAACGGCACAGGCAAGACTACCTCGTTAGCAAAGATTGCATACATGTTGCAGCAAGCAAAGTACTCTATAGTCGTCGCTGCTGCAGACACATTTCGTGCAGGCGCCATCGAGCAGCTACGCGAACATACAGATAGATTAAAACTCAAACTCGTTGCACAAAATTACAACTCTGATCCTGCAGCAGTTGCACGTGATGCTGTCTTGTATGCAAAATCTCACAAGATCGACTGTGTATTGATCGATACAGCAGGACGAATGCAGACTAGCAAGAATCTGATGGAGCAGATTGCAAAGATCAGTAAAGTTGTAAATCCAGATCTAAAGATCTTTGTTGGCGACTCACTAGCTGGAAACGACACAGTTAATCAAGCTCGCGAGTTCTTTGAACACGTACACTTTGATGCTGCAATACTAACAAAGAGTGACGCAGACGCAAAAGGAGGATCTGCATTGTCTATTGCAAAACTTACCTCTGCTCCAGTAATATACATTGGAACCGGACAAGAGTATGATGATCTACGACCATTTGATCGAGATACATTTCTACAAAATATCTTCGAGTCGTTCGATGTTGATATACCTCCTAAACCAGATACAGAGATAGAATCAGAGTCACCTGTAGAACAAACCAGTAAACACGACGAGTCTCCGACGACAGTACTCTCAGATACACCCAATCTAGACGAGCCCAAGACCGTTTCAGATACACCATTGTCACAAGATGATCCTTTTGTTGGTATCGATGATAAAGACATTACAAGGTACTCTGATATCTTTGATGTCTCACCACCTGAAGATGATGCAGCTGCACTCGCATTGGCAGACAAGATTCGTGTATGGATAGAGAATGGTAGACCAAACCCTGACGTACGCGAGTCTACGACAGACGAAGAAAGACCTAAGAAGAAAGGAATGTTTGGACTCTTTAAGCGATGAAACTACAGACAAGAGATCTATTGACACTGAACGAGCTATCTCGTACAGAGTTTGTTGGTATCATAGATGAAGCAATCTCGACCAAGAAGCAGCTAGACAATGCTACACAACTCCAAGGTCGCACTCTTGCAATGATCTTTCAAAAACCTTCTACTCGTACTCGAATAAGTTTCGAGACTGGAATGTATCAGCTAGGTGGTCATGCAATCAACATCTCTATAGATGAGATGCAACTCTCTCGTGGTGAGTCGATCGAGGACACAGCTAGAACGCTATCGAGATATGTCGATTGTATAATGGCCCGCGTATACGATCATACCATCTTGGAGAGGCTTGCTAGATATGCTGACATTCCAGTAATCAATGGACTCTCGGATATGTTTCATCCATGTCAGATACTTGCTGATTTTATGACGATAAAGGAGAGATTTGGAAGATTTAGAGATCTCAAGATTGCATGGATCGGAGATGGTAACAACGTATGTAACTCGATGTTATACGGAGCTGCACTATCTGGCTGTACAATGTCTGTCGCAACACCAAAAGAGTTTGAACCAAACAAGACTGTCATCGATGCTGCTTCAGAGATGACTACGATCAATCTATACACCGATCCCGTATCTGCTGTATCTGATGCCGATGTTGTGGTTACGGATACGTTCACATCTATACACAATCGTGATCCTAATAGATTGGAGAGATTTCTACCCAAGTATCAAGTTAATGACAATCTCATGCGTCATGCAAAAGATACTGCAATCTTTATGCACTGCCTTCCTGCAAAGCGAGACCAAGAGGTTACTCTGGATATCATTGATGGACCACAATCTGTAGTTTGGGATGAGGCAGAGAATAGACTACACGTACAAAAGACTCTACTCACATCTCTGATACACTAGATTGAATTTAGACTCTGATATCACACAGCTCGAGTACAAGATGCATTTTAAAAAGATCTGACTCGTTTACACAAAGTTTTGTTGCTTTGTATTATCTGCTTTGTATTATCTATGCATAATATGTTGTTTATACAATCCAAGTAATCAAACTTGATCGTTTCGCCTCATGTTACATGTTTGTGTTTATGGTGTATCGTCAAGACGTACCTATTCTAAAATACTCACAGAAAAGCCTAGATAGAAGTTAAATCACTGTCTATTGTACAATTGATCATTGAAGTTTCAATCCAAAGGCAAAGTAAAGGATCTCTATCTAGTCGATGATGACACTCTCTTGTTTCGATTCTCTGATCGTGTATCTGCATATGATGTACAATTTAACGAGACGATTCCAAAAAAAGGTAGAGTGCTGTGCAAGTTTGCCGAATTTTGGTTTGATCAACTTGATGTACCGAGCCATTTTATTCGGCGAGAGTCTGATACAGAGATTCTTGTGAAGCGTATGAATATGATTCCCTTGGAGTGTATAGTGCGTGGTTACTTTTATGGAAGTCTAGTTGATCGTTGGAAGAATGGTCAAGTTCATCTAGATCAAAACACAGATACAACACTAGCAGCAAAACTTCCTTCTGCAATCTTTGATCCTACTACCAAATCAGAACATGATATGCCACTAGATCGTAACACAGCAATCGAGATGAATATAGTTACATCAGAACAGTACTCTTGGCTTGAGGACAAATCGATCTCGATTTATAATGCAATGTCCAAGATCGTAAACACTACTGGATTTATTCTAGCTGACTTGAAACTAGAGTTTGGAATACTAGATGATCAGATAGTCCTGGGAGACTCTATAGGTCCTGATGAGTGTAGATTGTGGCCCAAGAGTTCTTTTGAGATAGGTAATATACAAGAGGCGTTTGACAAGCAGATACTTCGTGATTGGTTGTCTGCCAACGGATATAAACAACAGTTCAAAGATGCGAGAGCCAAAGGCAACGAGCCGATACCACCCATTATTCCAAACGATATAATCTCAAAGATGACAGATAGATACGTTCAAGCATACGAGGCGATTACCCAGAGACCTCTATGATACATCTCGTTGCTAGTTCTGTCGACTAGTGTATATGATGTGATTTTTCTAAAACTTGAAATTTTGATGACTGTATAGTGGATCATAACCATAATCTGTATTCGTACAAGCCTCGAGTCATTATGACTGTGATTGAGAATCAAAGTCGAAATTTAACCGTCTTTTTCCAAAATCATCCATCCATTTGACGGAATCTCCTAATTGTTTTTATAAACCAAATAACGAGTATCAATTGACATTTGACGACAAAGAGATCAGAGAAAGAGTTCTTTACTGATTCCAACTTTGCAGTAAAGCGAATATATCAGAGATCAAAGCGAGTGAGACCTGTAGAAGACGCAGGCAAGTTTCCCTTTACTAGGGGAATTCATTCTGGAATGTATCGAGATCGGTTCTGGACCATGCGACAGTACTCTGGATTTGGAGACGCAAAGCTCACGAATGAACGATTCAAATTTATGCTAGAGAAGGGGCAGACGGGTCTCAGTATGGCATTTGATCTGCCTACCCAGATAGGATATGACTCTGACTCGAGACATGCTGAAGGTGAGGTGGGAAAGGTCGGTGTATCGATCACATCGATCAAAGACATGATGACCGCTTTTGATGGTATTCCATTGGGTGATGTCAGTACATCTATGACCATCAACTCTACGGCGTCAACTCTACTTGCGTATTATATTGCGGTAGGTGAGTCACAAGGATTCAAGAGTAATCAACTACGAGGTACAACCCAGAACGATATTTTAAAAGAGTATATTGCAAGAAATACCTACATCTATCCACCACAACCATCGATGAGGTTGATTGGAGATATGATCGAGTACTGTGCAAATAACGTTCCATCATGGTATCCTGTATCGATATCAGGTTATCATATGAGGGAAGCAGGTTGTACAGCTACTCAAGAGATTGCATTCACTCTCGCAAATGCGATACAGTACATACAGACATGTTTAGACAAAGGACTAAAGATCGATGACTTTGCCCCTCGTCTCTCGTTCTTCTTTTGTTGTACTATAGAATTCTTTGAAGAGGTTGCCAAGTTTCGTGTTGCAAGAAAGATATACGCAGAGATACTCAAAGATATCTTTCATGCAAAGAATCCTCGTTCTATGCAACTAAAGTTTCATACACAGACTAGCGGTGAGTCACTTACTGCGCAGCAGCCTGACAACAACATTGTCCGTGTTGCGATTCAGACTATGGCTGCTGTCATGGGCGGAACCCAATCATTACATACCAACTCTCGTGATGAAGCACTTGCGCTTCCTACTCAAGAGTCTGCAAAGATTGCACTTCGTACACAACAGATTGTAGCACATGAGAGTGGAATAACAAAGAGTGTTGATCCTATGGCTGGCTCGTACTATTTAGAGGATCTATGTGACAAGATTGAGATAGATGTTCGCAAGTATCTCAAAAAGATTGAAAAGATGGGCGGTTCTGTCAAGGCGATCGAACGCGGATTCTTCCAATCTGAGATCAGACAGAATGCATATCGATTGAAACGAGAGGTAGACGATCAACGTCGAATCTTGGTAGGAGTAAACAAGTATGTTGAAGAAGAAGAGCAGCCCAAACTATTGCGCATTGATGACAAGGTGGAAAAACAACAACATAAGGCACTCAAGAGACTACGATCTGAACGTTCTGCATCAAAGTGGGAGAAAGCACTAAATGATCTAAAGTCTGCAGCTGACACAGATTCGAACTTGATGCCTTTTATCATCTCATCTGTCAAAGCATATGCCACAACTGGAGAGATAAGTGATACACTTCGTGAGGTCTTTGGTCAGTATCGTCCAAAGGAGGTATTTTAAATGAAGATCGATCATGTTGCAATAGCAGTAAATGATGTTGTAGAGTCAGCCAAAGTTTATCAAAAGGCATTAGGAGTTGAATCGGTCACATTTGAGACTGTCGAATCAGAAGGCGTCAAACTTGCGATCATTCATCTACAGAATGCACGAATAGAACTTATGCAACCCACTCGCGACTCTAGTCCAATTAAAGGATTTTTAGAGAAACGAGGTCAAGGACTACATCATATTGCTCTAGAGACTGATGATATAGAGAGTCAGGTTGAACGAATGACTGAATGTGGGATACGCTTTTTGGGCGATATTAGATCCGGCTCAGAGGGAACAAAGATCACCTTTATTCACCCAAAGTCACTAGACGGTGTCTTGGCTGAACTATGCGCACACCCCAAGTGATCACTCCATCATCTTTAGGGTGTCTGATGCGGTAATTATCCCAACTATCTTTGTCTTTTGTGATACTAGTATACACTTTGAGTATCGTATCAACGGAACTAGAACATTTGCTGGTGTGCTCCAATCGACTATCGGCGGAACTGGATCCATCATCTCTTCTAGGCGAGCCTCTTTCAACTCACTCTCTCCTAGATCAGAGAGATATCTCACTATGCTGTCTTCTGAGACTAGACCCACTACATCTTTGCCATCAAAGATCGGGATCTGGCTTATTGACGCCTTGTGCATCTTTTTAATCGCGTCATGTAGAGTATTGGTTGGTTTTAGTCTCACTATGTCTCTGCAACAAAAGTCTCCTGCGGTGTGGGCTGCAGACTCGCCCTCTAGTTTTGCTAAACTCTCAAAGATTCTTTTTGCAGTATCATAGCTAGGTTGTGATCTGCCTGACTCTATCTGATTTATCATAGAAGTGCTGACTCTGGACACAGTCGCCAGCTTTTTCTGCGTGATACCGATCTTTTGACGTATCTGTTTTATCGAGTCTATCCTTGGAAGCATATGTTGTGGTTTACAACTGTTTTAATTTATACTTGGCTTATTGATCATACGTACTAGTATTGCGTTGTAGCCACAATCGGTCGTATGATTTTTGATCTCTGACAGAGTATTACATCTAGATACAACACACTCGTTGGCATGATGTTGCGCCATAACAACAATCATTCACAGTGAATGGAACACTTGACTCTCGTGATTGTACCAAACATCATGAATGTTACGTGTATGACACACGTCTTACAATCTCAACATGAAAAATTTGTTCATTAGATTTGTACAAACTTTTGATGGAAAAGTTTGTATGTCATCATTATGGTCACTATGAACTAACAAATCAAAGATCATACTCTTGGTTATTGTACCGATATTCTGTTTTTGCTTGTTTTACAAAACTTGGCATTTCTAGATTTTAATTCAAGCTATTTTATTAGCCATCTCATCGTAGTAGCGACCAAACGAAAAGTCTCAGAGTTGTTCTCAAACCATTCAATAATAGTTGAGGCTTGTTATTTCATCCAAATTTTACACAAATCTGCAGATTTGATAATCCTATATCGTCTGTCACTAGTTGTAGAGCAATTCATGTCTAGTTTAAATATCAAATTAAATAGCGTATATTACATTGACTATATCTCCTAATACCAAAAAAGCTCTAGAGAATATAGGACTAAACATCTCTGAGATCAAAGCGATCGCTACCTTGATAAAGTCAAAAGGGATAATAGCCACGGATCTGAGTCAAGAAGCTGATATCCCACACTCCCGAGTATATGAGACTTTAAGAACACTAGAGGAGAAAGAGTGGGTCGGTTCAGACGACTCACGACCGACCAAATACTTTCTAAAGTCACCATCGACTGGAGTACAAACTATGAAGCAGAGGATAGAGGCAGAGTTTGTACAGAATCAGAATATAATATTAAACGAACTAGTACCGCTGTATGAGAAGAGCGGAACTAACGAACGTCCAGACATATGGGTACTGTCTGGTGTGAATAATATTGTGGCCAAGATCTCAGAGATGGTTGACATGTGCCAAAATGAGGTGATGATTGCAGTACCAGAACTCGGGGAGGGAATTGTAAAACTCGCGTTACCGAAACTACGAACTCTTCATGAAAAGGGAGTTAGCATTACTGTACTGACATCGGATCAGATGAACAAAGACTCGATAAAGTCGATCAAACGAGTCGCAGATGTTAAAGTCAAGCGCGGACTCTTTGGAGGAGGAATAATTGCAGACAAACGCTATGTGGTGATCTTGTTGGGTCCAGAGATGGGAAGTCCGGATTCTACAGAGATTGTGGCGATCTGGGCAGATCATGCAGGATTGGCTGTATTTGCACGACAATACTTTGAATACTTATTAAAAGATTCAAAGAAGGTATAATGTGAAAAACAAATCAATCGACGAATATGATGAACCATTTTTTGTAGGTACTGCAGAGGCAGAACATGTAGAGATGTACCTAAAAGCGATATGGCACATCAAGGAGCGAGGGGAATCTGTAAAGATTACGAGTATTGCAAAGATGCTTCATATACGACAGCCCAGTGTTGTCCAGATGTTAAAAAAGTTACATAACAAGGGTCTTGTAACATACAACAAGGCAGGCGTGAGGCTTACTAAAGACGGTGCACAGATTGGCTCTGATATGATGCGAAATAGTCGACTGTTAGAGGTACTCATGGAGAGTGCATTAAAAGTTGAGATTGACGAAGAGATGGTCTGTGGTATTGAACATCACATGAACAAACAGTTTACAAATGCGTTATGTACAATGTTAAACCATCCTAGAAAATGTCCTCATAATTACAATATTCCGATGGGCGAATGTTGCCAGCCTCAAGATGACAATATCAACTAGTTATCACATCGACAAGAATATTTTTTGTGTAAAACAATAGATTTCATACACACAAAACTAATCACATATCGAGTTGACACAATACTCGGGCAATAAGATCAAGTATCGCAATATCACATTTAATCGTATTGACAATCAAATATAGTACAAATCATTATACTATTATGAGCAAAATTATCTCTGGTTACTCTTGTGTTGTGATTGAAAATGTAGTTTGTCTAGAGTAATTAGCTGTCACAAAATTGTATTTTTAACAAATTGCAATATTTTACGAGTTCTATTGTTCTATGGACATTACATTTATTCTCATATGATGTTCATAATTAAACGCTAACAAAAATGAGGTTTCTGGAGGTAAAGATCAACTCTATTCTACTGATTGCTGTAAACTATAGATTCATAATATGCATAGTATTTATTGGACAACGACTGCTTTTAAATATTACAATCTGCAAAAAATTACACGTTTATGTCTCTGATTGTGTTGGAAGGTTATTCTAGTCTGAAAACTAGATTTGGCCATACGGGTGGTTTTGGAGATGTGATTTGATTCTATGCTGATATATTTCGAATACAACTTTTTAATCTAACCGGCAAGTTACTCATGTACTGAGCAATTGTTGTCTTTGTGACCCCTCTACTCTTCTCACATAATGTGCTGTACTGCATCTATCTAGTTTATCGATATCTGTCCTTATCTCACAATCGTGTCTAGTTCCACATACTTGGAGTTATACACGTACATCTTTGATTAAATGAAATACTTTCAGGATCGTATGTCGTTTGCTGTAAAACAGTTTATTATACCCTCTTTATTTTATAATCGTAAAATGAGATCTATCTACTTTTATGATAAAGGAGACAGCAAGAATCGAAAACTGCTTGGTGGCAAGGGAGCAGGACTTTGTGAGATGACTCAGCTCAAACTGCCGGTTCCGCCAGGGTTTACTATAACGACTGAAGTTTGTAAGACATACTATGCCAACAACAAGCGACTCCCAGAGACTCTGATGACTGAAGTTAGAAGAAATATTTCAAAGATCGGGACTAGTACTGGCAAACGATGGAATTCTACTGAAAATCCTCTTCTAGTCTCTGTGCGCTCTGGAGCTGCAATATCGATGCCAGGAATGATGGACACAATTCTAAATTTGGGACTAAACGATGATGTAGTCCAAGGTCTTGCAGATATAACGAATAACCCTAGATTTGCATGGGACTCTTATCGTAGATTTGTACAGCTATTTGGTAAAGTTGTATTTGGCATAAACGATATAGAATTTGATCAAATACTTGATGCGATGAAGGAACGCCAAGGCGTGTCCGAAGACAGAGATCTTGATGTGGATTCGTTAAAACAGATAGTTCAAGATTACAAGAATATATGTAAGAGACATACCGGAAGAGAGTTCCCATCAGAACCAGACACACAACTAGAACTTGCAATAAAGGCTGTCTTTGAGAGTTGGATGGGTGAACGTGCAGTGGTATATAGAGAAAAGAACAACATCACAAAGGCGATTGCAGATGGTACAGCGGTAAACGTAGTTGCTATGGTATTTGGAAATATGGGTGATGACAGTGCTACTGGTGTTGTATTCACGCGCAGTCCAGAGAATGGTGAAAAACAGATCTATGGCGAATATCTGACAAACGCACAAGGTGAAGATGTTGTAGCTGGAGTTAGAACTGGAAGATCAATCAGTCAGATGAAGACTAGTCTACCTGAATCGTACAAACAACTTGTAGAGACATGTAATAGACTTGAGAGACATTTTCGTGAACCACAAGACATCGAGTTTACCATCGAACAAGGCAGATTTTATCTACTACAGACTAGAAACGCAAAGATGAATGCAGTTGGAATGGTAAAGACATCCGTTGATATGGTCCAAGAGAGATTAATAGACAAGAATCGCGCACTGCAAAGACTAGATGCTGAACAACTCGAACAACTATTACATACTACGATCGATCCTAAATCACTCAAAAAACACACTCAGTTTGCAAAAGGTATAGCTGCGTCACCAGGCGCTGCAAGTGGCGTTGTAGTATTTGATGTGAGACGTGCGGTGGAGATGGGAGAGAGTGGCACCAAAGTCATACTGATCCGTGAGGAGACAAAACCTGAAGACGTTCCTGCATTCTTTGAATCTGTAGGAATTTTGACTAGTCGTGGTGGTAAGACATCACACGCAGCTGTAGTGGCACGAGGTATGGGCAAGCCATGCATAGTAGGATGTACAGATCTCAAGATCGATTACAATAAGCGACAATGCATCTCGTCTGGTACAACACTGCGAGAAGGAGACGAGATAACTATTGACGGAAGCACCGGTACAGTATACAAAGGAACCATTCCGATGATAGAACCCAAGATAACATCAGACTTTGAGAAGATTTTAGAGTGGTCTCAAAAGACGAAAAAGATCGGCATACGAGCAAATGCAGATACACCCTCAGCAGCAAAACTTGCACGTCGATTTGGTGGTCAAGGAATAGGGCTATGTAGAACAGAGCGTATGTTTAACGCAAGTGATAGAATCGGTCTATTTGTAGAGATGATAATGGCCAAAGATATCAAAGAGCGAGGCGCAATACTCAAAAAACTCGGTAAACTACAGAGACGTGATTTTGCTCAGATACTCAAAGCAATGGAAGGATACAACGTTACGATCAGATTGTTGGATCCACCACTACATGAGTTTCTTCCTAATCCAGAAGATCTTGTAGCAAAGATACGCAAGATGAAGAGAACAGATGCTGAAAAATATGATGTAATACTTGAACGTGCAAAAGAGTTGGCAGAGGTCAATCCAATGATGGGCCATCGTGGTGTACGTGTAGGAGTTACATATCCTGAGATATATGAAATGCAGATACGCGCAGTCTTTGAAGCGCTAGTAGATCTTGTAAAGAAAGGCGTAGACGCAAAACCCCAGATAATGATTCCACAAGTGAGTAGTATATCTGAACTAGATCATATTAAATCGATATACGACACTGTAAAGTCCGATATTGAAAAAAAACACAAGATGCAACTTCAAGTTAATTTTGGAACCATGATCGAGGTTGTCCGAGCTGCACTTACTGCAAACGAGCTTGCAACCACTGCCGAGTTTTTCAGTTTTGGAACAAATGATCTCACACAAGGAACATTCAGTTTTAGCCGTGAAGATGTAGAAGGAAAGTTTCTTCCAGAATATCTAGAGAAAGAGTTACTCGAGTATAATCCATTTCAGTCCATAGATATCAATGGTGTTGGAAGCCTGATGGAGATCGGAATTGCTGCTGGGCGTCGTGTCTCTAAAAATATTGAGATTGGAATTTGTGGAGAACATGGAGGAGATCCACGTTCTATAAAATTCTGCCATAATGCTGGTTTGAACTATGTTAGTGCATCCCCGCACAGGATTCCAATAGCTATTGTAGCTGCTGCTCAAGCCGCAATTGATTCAAACTGATAGATTCTAAGGTTGACGTTTTATGATGTTTCTGTAAATATTCCAAATTGTATTGTACCCACATTGTGTGGACATTGTGTCCACCACCAAAAGTTATCCTCTATCAATTTTACATTGTTCCTCTGATCTCGCTAGTTGCAACCTTGGTCGCAAAAACTGATCTTGGCACTTCATAATGAGATATGGGTTTTGTTATCTTTGTGAAGAATCTGTTCGATTTGCGCGGGATGACATTTCGTAAGGCTATTTTTATTTTTTCCTTATAGAATCTTGTAGTGTTTTTTCTGTAACCATTCTGTTCCACGTAAATCGAAAAGATCTCGTGTGAATAGTTCATAATGATTCCCTCTAATTCACACTGATGACAGAACAGTAGCTATATCCTTTTATATCATAGTCTTGTATCCAAGTATATTGGCAATGAAGACCCGTTCTGTTAAAAGTGACAAAACCATAAATGAACTTGCTAAAAAAGCTATACACAGTCACATATCTCCTACGCAAATCGATATTTACTTTGATCAAAATCAGATTGAAACCAAGTCAGAGCAAATTACGTTTTTAAAATACTGTGCTGAAAACTATCAACCATACTTTCAGATATACATGCGTAAAGAATTGAAAAAATATGTCAAAAAAACAAAACAGTCAGCAGAATTTATCATGTGGTTAGCTAAAACAGATATAAATTTAATAAATTATGATATCTTGATTGAACTATATGATGAGGATTTAGACTTGTTCAGGTTTTTTCATGATGAATTTTCAAAAGATAAAAACATAAGCACTGCTCAAATCTTAGGAATTTTACTTGGCGGTATGGGCAAATCTAAACCATCTCAATTATTTGAAATCTTACTTGCTAAGGAGCACAAATATAATTTAGAGATTGTAGCAATAAATTCTATATGGGTGACCAGCAAATATCAAAAAATTCCAAAAAAAATCATTTCATTAATTATAAGACATTATGCGTTAGTCGTTTTGACCGAAACACTTAGATCGTAGGTCTAAAAATAGCAATCATTGAGTCAAAAAACTAGTACGTCAGACGGACAAATACTGTGTCTCCAGCAAAGAGTAAAAGAGTTAGAGCAGACTGTTAGTGAACTAGAGCAACAACGAGATACTGTTGCAGAACAACTCGACCAAGAGGCGAACAATAAACCTAATTTTTACAGACAGAAAACAGAAAAGGTTGACGATTTTTGCAATAGAATCCTCTCCAAACCAGCTACTTTGTATAAATTCACAAAAATGACGCCCAATCTATTCGCGCTGTATGAAAAAGAATACAAACAATACATCAAAGATGAACCAATTAGAGAGAGACGCAATGATCAACTCAACAAGAGACGTAAAGAGGAACTAGATGGCGAACCAAAGATACCACAATACTCTGGCGTCAATGTCAAACGAGGAAAGGTGTCAGTATTAAACACAACAGCTGCCATGTTGATGGAGTTTATGTCTGCTCGAGCTGGAATGACTCAAGATGTGATTGGGTCCATATTTGATATGAGTCAAAGCAATGTCTCTAGACATACTAGACATGTACGTAGATTCCTGAATCAATCTTGGACAAGACCAATAGATATAGCAGACCAGATCTCTAAATGTAAAACATTGCAAGATCTACGAGAATGGATTCCTCGCTTAAAGACTGCAATTGATGGGACTCATTTCATAATCGATATACCATCAGATTCTCAGTTAGAAAAGTGGTCAAGGTCTGGTAAACTAAAGAAACACACTTGTGTAATTCTAGTAATGGTGAACAAAGAAAAACTGATCCTAACTATGAGCCCATTGTACTATGGTAGTACGCACGAGATAACCATACTCAAAGAGTGGAAATTGGGATTTGGTAAATGGGAAGACAAGATGAGAGATCCATCAACTCCACGTAAAGAGAGAATAAAGATGCGTCAGGATTCTGCATACCAAGGTGGCGAGAGTGTATTTCCGGGAACAAACTTTATCGTACCATTCAAAAAACCTCGTGGCGGCGAGCTCACCAAAGAGCAGAAAGAGTTTAACCGAGATCACAGCTCAGAACGCGTGGTGGTTGAAAATTCTATAGGAATGATCAAGCAGTATCGTCACATGCAACAACAAATTGAATGTGTTGAACCTGATTTAGAAAAAAGAATCGAAGAGGTAGCAGCACTTGTAAATGCAGGCATATTATGGGACAAAAGACGCGATCGACCGACCAAGAGATTTGATAAGCTATTGCGTGCATATCATCGGCGTGCCAACAAATTGAGAAAGAGATACGGCTAAAACATCACAAATGCAATACCGGATACCATTATCTATTTATGATTTACTGCATTCCTGTACATTCGTGTACATTAACGCAACATTTTGATTGTATTTGCAAAGTTGAATGAGATATTCTAATTTTAGACACTTGTGTAATGACGTTGACGCAATAACTTACGAATTTCAACCAGCTTTGGTATCGTTGAAAACGACTAACGCATAATGTCTATAGATTATGCTAATCTATCAGACGAAAAAATAAGTCATAGCTCAATCAATCTTTTGTTGATACTTGCAGATAATGATGACTTTGTACAAAAACAAATATTGCATCTTGCTAAGCAAGATGATCATCTTAAATATATGATCTCTGGAACAATGTCATTTTTAGTATCATATACAAAACAAAACAAATTTTTTGTTTTAAAATTATTTCAAGAGTGTCTTAAAATAAAGCCTCAAACTAAAAAAGAAGACATACTTGTTGATTTTAGACATCTGATAGATTATTATCCTATCGAATACTTAAAAGTCTTGATAGATTGGATAAGATCTTCTAAATCCATTGATTCAAGTAGAAAATTTGATTATCAAATACAAGAGATTGGTCAAAAAGGAAACATTAAGGAAATTGAAGCGTTATTATTAGATTGGGTTAGTACAGAAAAATCCAATCCTGTGCTAGAGAATAAAATGTTGGGCTTTTTATCTAATATTTATGTAGGCAAGCCGATTGAACTAATATGTCTGTTAAAACAAATCTATAAAAAAGAGAAACACCGCACTAAATTTATTGCTAATGCAATACGTGAATTTTTATCGGATGAAGAAGAATTAAACAGCAAAACTTTTTCAGAATACCATGAATTTTTACTCAAAATAGCAGATAATTGTGGAGTTGATACAAATGTAAGTAAAGAATTAAATTTTAATCTAAAAATTATTGCACTTGCTTATAATATTCAATTTTTTAAACAAAAAATAGACAAGCAAGTTGTTTTAGAAAGTCTAAAGCAATACCCAAATATTGAACGATTTTTCACAGACAACAATATTAATAATATGTTTAAAGAACCAGGTCATCCTTTAACATGCATGTTGAACAAAACTATTTATACTAAAAAAGAGACAATTACTGCACAATCTAGATATGTTAAAACGACATTGACTGAATTAGATACTTGTTTGGGGATAATCGGAAATGAACAATCTTCTGTTTTAAAATGTACGTTGAGTCAAACCACAGGATTTAACTCTGGATTTATACAGGCTATTATGTATACTAAATTGTCTAATAATTACAAAGTACAACTAGATCCAGATATTGGTTCAAAACGGCCAGATCTTTTAGTAACTATTGACGATCAAGACTATTTGTTTGAAATATACTCTCCTCAAGAAAATAATGATGTTAAATACAAATCTGGAGTACAAGTACTAGAGGGTAAATATGTACAAAGAAAAATAATCAAAAAATTTACAGATCAGCTAACTGATTTTAGCTCTAAAAATATTCCAATTATTGCAGTCATTGACGAAACAGATGAATTTATATCTGAATATGAAAAAGTACCTTTGACATATCCTACTTTAACTCAGTCTATCTGTGAACGAATAAATAAAAATGATTCCAATTATTGGGAATCCATAAGTGCAATTATGTCCGTTAGTTGTCGTGTTGAAAGAGATCAGTTTAAACTATATGGAAAAATTTATCCTACTGTTAGATCTAAACACCCAATATCCTCAAATATAATTCAAAAATTAAATACTGACTTGAACTTGATATCTCCTGAAATTACGTCAACTGAACATGATGGAAAGGTTTTTCAATTATATACTTAATATTCTAATACCGATCTGCTGTCTCTAGAACTGATTAACTAGTATTCATTACTAATTATAACAAAAATGAATCTATGCTGATGTATTCTATAGTCACGAACATAATTATTTTCCGGTTCGTTTTTGCCAAATGATGTGATTTCTTTCAACATCCTCGTTGAAATCACATTGATCATAAAACATACGAGGCAATAACAACAAAAAATCACTGATTATTAGTTCATGGTTGGAAATAAACAAAGATGATTAGTGACCAAAATTTAAAATGTCCAATGGCGCACAAAAAATTTAAATTTTTGTTAATGTTGGTATTGAACAATAATAATTAACTAATTGATCATGTTTAGTTGACTATACATGTTTATTTGTTACTATCTTTTATGATATGTAATGAATCAAGTATGTGAGGATATGGTTAACTACATCAAAAACATGCCAAACCATAACGTACAAAAAAGAATTATTGTTGTACTAATGGTACTAAATTTTAGTTACACACAAGTAAAAGCTGCAGAGATGGCAGGAATTACACCTCGCACCGTATTTAATTGGATTACACGGTATCAGAAAGAAGGAATTGAGGGACTCAAAGACAAGTCAGGTCGAGGAAGGAAACCAAAAGTATCTAACCGAATGTTTGAGTACATACTGGGACTCGACAGCACCACAACAGTACAAAGAATTTTAGAGTTGGTTTTCAATATAACAAAAGTACGATATCATCCCAGCACAATACGACGCAGAATGAGAGAGCTAAGACGCTCTGCAAAGAGCTATGTCCAAGTACATTTCACTAATCGAGCCAGTGATGAAATGATAAAAAAATTCCAAAGAGCCAACATATCTTGGATTTCACGTCTAAACAACATGGGATTTCTAGTGATGGCAGTAGATGAGATGCACATCAACACCCACACAAAACGTCGTGTAAAAAGTTGGTCAAGGATAGGTGAAAAGATACGCATGCTAGCAGTAGCAGGAAAAGCTGAGAGAATAACAATATTTGGAGGAATCAGCACTAACGGAAAAATATGTCATACAATACGTCATTCAGCAAATTCTAAAGACTTTATAGCATTTATGAAGATCATACGAAAGATGCGTCCCATGATAGAACCAATAATACTCATCCTTGACGGTGCATCATGTCACACTAGTCAAATAAGTAGACGATTTGCAAAAGAAAATAACATAAAGTTAGTGCAATTACCAGCTGCTGTTCCTGAACTCAATGCATCAGAAGCACTCTGGAAACAGTTTAGACAATATACTCCAGTCAACAAAGTCTTTAAAACACTACGATCTCTAGAGAAACATGCAGATGAAACTATGAAAATCATGAAATGCAACGCAAATGTCATGGGTTGTCTTAAGAGAAAGATAATTACGCCAAAAATATAGCTTGAAATTACAAAAATCATTGTGTCGTGCAAGAATAAATCATGCAGACGACCATAAAATTTTGATTGTTTTGTGTATTGGCGTGAATATCTTTACAACAAATCAAAATTTATCTGACTTTTTTCGTATTTTATGATAATCGTTGTGATTTGAGCTACACGATTAACAAAAGGCAACACGATTGCTTAACAACGAACCGGAAAATAATTATGTTCGTGACTATATAGTCACGAGCGGAATTGTTTTCTTGTTTACTCCCGCATATGTGGAGCCAGAGACGGAATTTACCTCTGGCAGAACACATAACATCAAATTATGATACTGAACACTAGGAAAATTATTGTGTTCACGACTATAGACTTACAGAACTTGGTACACTTTATCGTATATGTTATATTGGCAAATTAATTTATATTAGAAATAATACAAAATTATAATGTACAGAGAACAGAAAGTTAAATATTTAGATGTAGTTAGAAGTATCAATAACGTATCGAAAAGACTCGATATGTATAACAAAATTAGTTTTGATAACACACTTGGATTTTTAGAAAAATTATTGTCAGTTCAATACAATTTACAAGAACAAAACTTATTTCATAAATTAACTACAAGAGAATCAGAAAAAAACATAAGTTCATATGTCAACAAGCTTTTTTCATCTAACATTGAACAAATTTATGCTTCAGTTTTTTATTGGAGCGTAAATTAATGGAGCCTCCTCTCGCTAATATGAGATCAGTATTTGAATCAATTTCAAAAATGTATTATATTGTATTATTTCCTAAAGAAATTGAAAACATATTGGTAAATGAAAAGCTTCGTAATGTTAAATTTGACAAAGTAAAAGAAGAATTAGATCGTATGGATTTAGAATATAAGAAAAAATACAAATATTTAACATTAAATCAAAACAAATATCGTGATTTTCAAAAAAAGTACACAGCAAGTCAAATTAGAAAAAATCTATACGGTGACCAATTACCTACAATACAAAAGAACTGGGATTTTCTTTGCCATAAGAGTCACGCTAACATAACCGAGTATCCTTATCACATAGCTTTAAATCAAAAAAATGATATTGTGTATTTTGAATTCCTCGCATGTTTGTTATTTTATAACATAACTGCAAATCTTGAAACAAGTTATGATTTAGAGTATTTTAATCTAATAAGTGAAGAACTTTACAGTATAGCTAATCCTAAGTTCATGAGGTTTCACCTGATTCCAGATAAAACCTTTCTAGCTAAAAAACTAAAATTTGTTTGGTAACATATAGTGGCTAGATTACTGTGGTTATGTTTTGACAATCAGTGTATAAAATGCGATCAATTAAGGGTTTGACTAGTGAAATCTAGTGATTATCAAGTAACTTTTGAGGATCTTTTTGGTTTATGTGAGATGAATGGTTGCAGAAAAAGTACCAGGATTATAAAAGAAAATTATTGAAAAACCTTACGAAACACATCACACATAAACCTAAAAGATCCACATAAAGAGATATAAATATTTAGTTGTATATACATGCAGGTAATCATGAATGAGTGATGTTGGTAATTTGTTTGAAGGGCAGGTCAAGACGATTATGGACAAAATAAAAAAAGGACATTTTCTTGATCGTAATCTCATAGCAACTGATCTAGTTAGGGCATCAATGATCTTTGAAAGCATAGATGATCAACTAACAAAGTTTATCGTATTGTTGCTAGGAAATAAAAACAACAAACCCGTATCGTTGATTTGTTTACATCTAGAGATGTATATCTTACACAAGATATTTCCTAAACTGTCACTAGAGTTGAGTTACCCAAATCATAATCCGAATAATGATACTGTAACTGTTCGCATAGAATATTTAATAGTTAGAGGGATAGTAAAGTTTGGTGACAAACTTGTGCTTACTGACTCTGGGCTCGAAAAATACAGAGAGTATAAAGAAACATCGACTAAAGAGGAACTTGAAGTCACAAAAGATTTCAAAGATCTATTCAATGATTTAACCCTTGATGAACTTTGGGCATTAGTATATTTTTCACATCCTGAACTAAAAATTGAACATAACATATATGAGAGAATAACATCAAAACGTAAAGAACTTGCTTACTCTATGTATCATAAAGATAAATTAACTCTATCGAAAACAGCACAAATAGCAGATAAATATTTGGGAGATGTTATGAATGAATTAGCATTAGTAAATCCAAAATAAAAATTCTAGATGCGACAATAGTGATAAAATTTTTAGACAAGATGTGACACAAATATAGATTCGCTAAACTGTCTCATTATTATGAATTGGTCTATGACAAAATTGTTCCTCAAAAAAACCAACTAACGAGAACACAAGTGATATTACTTTTGTACCGTTAACTCAAAAGTAGTTTTGTATAGTCACGTTTTATATGTGTGAGCAAAATAGTTTGTCTCTGAATAAAACAATATTGTGATATCAAACATTAGAAATTACTACTCATCTGTGTAACGCACTTGCAAATTCGTTGATAATCTTTGTCCAACTCTTTGCCTTTATTATCCCACTCGCAACAAGTACTCCACTAGATCCCAATTCTACTGCCTTTGTAACATCATCTCCTGATACGATTCCTGCTCCACATAGTAGACTAGTCTCCGCGTTGCGTTTTACTGCATCCACTGCCTTGGTGATCAATTCTGGCTTTTCTGTAGATACTGCTCTTCCTGAGCCTATTAGTTCAGGTGGTTCTATAGCGATATAGTCCGGATTAATCTCTGCATACCTACGTGCCTCACCAACACTACGGACACATACAATTGAGATCATATTCAATTTACGTAGCTTTGCGACTATGCTGAATATCGTTTTGCTTGGTATGCGTTGTTCACTGTGATTTATGAGCGAGCCTGCAACACGATCTTTTTTGAGCAGCTCTGGAACAACATACCCAGTAGTACTGCCAGGTGCAGCATCATCAACATGTTGTGCAAATATTGGAATCGAACTCTGTGCTGCTATATTTAGTAGATGTGTTGGAGGAGCTATCGCAATCTTGACTGAATATCTCTGTGATATCTTTGTAGATATCTTTACCAGTCGGCTTAGGCTGGTTGCAGTGATCTCTGCATAATTTTTACAGTTTATTATGATCATTTCTCTTTAAACTATAATCACAGATATTTAATCTTTGACTAGTACGTGTCTAGACTTACTCATGTGGCTCTTAACTTAGCTGGTAGGGAAAAGAGAGAAATCGATAGTTTTCACGCTACATTCCTTAAATTTTGCAAGTTATGAAAAATGGTTAGATCAACTATTGGAGATTGTCACTGTCAAGTTGCATACTAGGCGTTTCTTGAAATAACTGCATCTTAATCTTGACCTCTAGATAAGTTAAAAGAACCATAAATACAACTACGGTAAAACAGTCTATGGATATAGACAAAATTACAATTGATGATTTTGTGATGCTTGGAAATGCAGAGCCTGACAGGACTAGTGATAATAGAGTTACAGTTTGCACAGCAGGATATTCTAAGAAACATGGCCTAGTGCGCATCTACCCCGTTCCCTCTGATGCAAACATACACCGGTGGGATATCTCGGAAATTCAACTAGAAAGAAATCCTCAAGATACACGAAACGAAAGTTGGAAGATTCAAGGTTCAAAATCAGAATGGAATAAAATAAAATCTAAAATTAACGTACATGGAAAACTTAAAAAACAAGAGCAGGTACAATTACTGTCTCAATTATACAAAGAATTTGGCGTTGATTGTGTTCTAGATCTCAATGATCAAAGACGAAGTCTAGGATTTATCAAACCAACTGATATGCAACATAGATTTGAAAAAAGGAAGCATCGAGACATGGGTATTCAAACCACGTTGTTTTCAAACAAACCATTTCTTACCATAAATGACTATGACTTTCAACCTAGAATGAATTATCGTTGCGTTAACTGTAAAGCGAAACAATCACATGATCAACAAATATTAGAGTGGGGCGTTTATGAGTGGATGAGAAAAAATCCAGATAATATGGATCAGGTCTGGAAGAATTTGCATCTTGATGAGTCAGGATATGATATAACATTTCTTGTAGGTAATCTATTTCGCTACAAGAATTCTTTTGTGATTATCAGCATATTCAGACCTAAAATCAACAAATAACAGATCTGGATCGTCTATGATATCTCGTAATAGATGACGGTGACACGGTATACCGTCAGGTTCGTAGCACAATAGCGTGATGTTTCTCTTGTTTGAATGTAATTTGTTAATTATATGTAGACTAGTATCATTTTGTAATTCATGTTTGAATTTTACAACAAATTCATTCCACTCGATATTATTATTCTTATATCTTTGTAATAGATCTGCACTAGGAGCTAGATCTCTGATCCACTTGTCAAAATGATCCTTCTTTACACCTCTCGGATAAAACCTAGTGATTAAAATTCTAGTTCCATCTCCATACTGCTTTGGTTTGTAGATGCTTTTAGTCTTTATCATTACTTTACGATTTTTAGAGTATGATTTAATTTATGATGCTCAAAAACTATATCAAATTTGGTTAAAAGTTGTTATCCAAATCATACCAGAAAATCATCTGCCATATCATTAAGGTTCTGTTCAATTGACGGGGGTTGGCATTTTCTGCACAAAATTCTCGAAACTTTGCAAAATATGGAAGCGGTCTCAATTCTTTTAACTTATCGAAGGCTGTATATTGTAAGCAAAATCTCTAAAGTTCGTCGGCGTAACAACGCCTGCCAATTCTCCGTCATCCAGTACTATTAGACGACGAATCTTGTTACTCTTCATAATCTCTATCGCCTCGCTTATAGGCGTATTTGGTCCAACCCAGATAAAGTCCTTTGTCATTATAGAGTCTAATGGAATGTCGGCCACAGCTATACTGTCTGATACAACTCCAACAATATCTCGTTCTGTGATCAGTCCTGCCGGTCTAGTGTCTTGTATGATGACCAAAAAACTGATCTTCTTCTCTTGTAGTATACGTGCAGCGTCAAGTAATGTCTGTTCTATGTTTATGGTTACTACATTACGTTGCATGATGTGCTTGATCTGTGTAGGGTACATTCGATCGTATCTACGTTTCATGCTCAAAACAGCTCCCATCAAGATCATTGCGGCGACATTAGTCCCAATGATGTAGATATCCATCACTATTACGCCATAGATCAACCACAATGTTGCACCAGCCAGTATGAATATCATCAAAAACTTTGATACGTCTCGTAGATTCTTTGTCTTGTATCCTCTGTACAGTTGAGCAACCCAGCCTGTTAGGATCAGTATTCCTGCTACGACTCCTAATAGTATAAAGAGAATATCTTCCATTGTATCATTTCCAAAAGAACTCGTCTAGACCCGTCTGTTTCGGCTTACCCAGTATGTCATCAAAGTTGAGATCCATAGATGACGTGATTTGTTCCAAGGTCGATTCTACCACTTCGAGATATTTTTTAGTATCGATCTCATCTTTACGGGCATTCTCGAGTGGTTTGACACCAATCTTTCCAATCGTCTTGACATACGCTATACGATCACCACGTTTTAACTCTCTGGATTGAATCTGTCTTGCAGCTTTGATATGTTGTGGCATAGTCTTTGTATACTCTTCTGGTGATTTGCTGAGCATTACATTGAATATAAGATCTTTTAATGGAATCTCTCGTGACTCTAATCTCTCTACATAATGTGCAATCTTTTCAGATATGGACTGTTTTGCACGCACAAAGTCATCGGGAGTCTTTACATTCGATAAAATATTCAATATCTCTTCAAATAGCTGTTTGATGAAGGGTGGCGTATGTGACTTTTTTCCTGTCAGACCTTTGACATCTACCTTGCCTGACTCTTTAACTCCTAGATAGTTCTTTTTTCTATTACTGAGAACACAATATCTGTATACCTTGTCTATCTCTAGATCAACTCCATGATCTTGTTTTGCTTGTTCGATTACCCATTTGATCTGTTCTTTGGTGGGATCTTTGATGAATAGCGAATCTGTATCTCCGTAGAGCACTTGGATTCCTGACTCTTCACACTTTTTTATGGTCTCGAGAATTGTATGTCGACCTATCGCAGTAGTAGATTCTGCAGCTGGAAGAAAGTATAGTGGAAATATATCTGCGCCCATCACACCATAACTAGCGTTCAAGATCACTTTTAGTGCCTGACTTACCACTTCATACTGTTGCCTCTGTTCGTCGGTCAACGTCTCCTTTCTAGACAAGCTCTTGTAATAGTTGACACGAAGGTCACGTAGAGAACCGATTATCATGGATGTTATGCCATTCTTCTTTATACATGCCCAATGATTTGTTTGTGGTATGGTGTTCTTTTTACATTCCATATGTGGACAACGTACTGTCTCATATGACAAGTTCTTGACCTTGATTATACTGGGGTATAGACTAGCAAAATCCATGACTATTACATTAAAGTGAACACCTTCTTTTGGATCTATGACCAATCCTCCTCGATACTTTTTGTGTTTGCTTATTGCATCGGCGGTAACCTGTTCTGATCTCTCTTCCAACTCGTCTCTCCTTGGAATTACATAACCACGTCGCCTGTGTTCATAGTACAATAGACTTCGAATCCATTGTGACACACCCATCCTCGCGATATCGTCTATTGGCATTCTGCCTATACGTGCCACAATAACTAGAATATTCATCAAGAGATCCTCATTTGCACTAGTCAACTCATATGTTAACAGAGCATCATTGTAACAATAGTTTGCTGTCTGGTATAACGTCAACTCGTCAAGATTTAATCCATAATCGATCTTTTGTTTACCTAGTAGTGCCTTTGAGACACTGTTTAGTGAATAATCTGTATACTTTTGACTGAACACATAGATTTGAAAGGAGCGATTTGAGAATGTACGGTATAGATCAATATGTACTCCATGTTTGAGAGTTGCCGCATCTCTCATCATGTATAGTGGATTCGCTGATTTGTCTATGCGTAGTACCTCTGCTCTATTGTACAAGTACGGTAGGTCAAACTCGTCTCCGTTATACGTTATCAAAAATGGATACTCTTTAATTATTTTAAAAGCATCTAGTATCATCTGATCTTCTTTATCTTCGTCATAAAAAGAGACTTTTACTGACTCTTCCAACTCGTTCACTCCTTGTTGTGTATCTCTGGTGCGCAGCACCAATATCTGATCCCTGTCATCTGATCCTTTGAGTCCTATGGCTGTTACTCGCTGCTGTGCAAGTTTGGCATCTGGTAGCCTACCCTCCGTCTCTACCTCTATGTCTATACTCAATCTCTGTATCTTCGGTATAGGTTGGTTTAGTAGATCGGCCCATTCTGATATGAATCTCTTGAACTCTTCTGCATCGACCATACTCTTGCTATCCACTTTGTCCCAAAGCAGACTCTTTAGAGCAAGTGTAACCTCATCTGATACTGGCATCTCGTATGATTTTATGGCGCTATCCTGAATTGTATAGTATCGTCCAATGATCAACTCTTTGTCGTATAGATAGTTCTCGTAATACTTGATATCGGACTCCCATGTATAGATTGTATTGCGAATGCTTTGATCTGTACCGCCAATCACAAGTGGATCAGCTGCAACAATCTTTGTCATTGTGATATAGTCGTCTTGAATCAAACTGTAACGTTTTATTTGAGAGATGTCCAAGATATCATCTCGTCCTTGTAACATGCCAAGTTCATCAGGTGCAAGCTTTGAGTAACAGTAGGGCTTGTGGTTAGTGTTATCTTGCCATAGTATGATCTTTTGTGACTCTGGCTCATAAAACTTTAACACTACAGACTTTGTGGTGTTGTTGTATGTCGCAGATACCAACAATGCAGGTGGCATTGTATCTACTGGTTCACTCATACCGTCTCATGCTCGTATTGGTCTAGTAATATTTTTGCCCACTTTGCAATCTTGTTCTGGTCCATCTTGGTAACCTGAACATTTGCTGCCGTTAACAGTTCGTCTACTGATTCGGGATATGAGTTTATACATACAAATCGCTTAATTCCAACCGTGATTGCCATCTTTGTACATTCCAAACACGGTACAAATGTGGTGTACAATGTAGCATCTCTCGTCCCTGCCTCTATTCCAAATATTGCACAATGCATTATCGCATTGGCTTCTGCATGACTACACAGACAACGATCTAGTGACTGACCTGCATCTATCTTGCCTTCCATTCTCAACTGACATCTTGTACATCCTCCATCAAAGCAGTTCTTGATTCCAGGCGGCGTCCCGTTGTATCCGGTTGCAATCTGCCTGTTATTTTGAACTATTACTGCACCAACCTTTCTAGTTATACAATTTGATCGTAGCTTTGCTAGTTCTGCCTGTAACATAAAGTATTCATCCCAATTTGGTCGTTCAAAATTATACATACCTATTGCCTACGATTCTATGATATATTTATTCAGTTATATTCTGGACCAGTGTTTGCTATATGTCAATTAATTTTAAGAGTCTATGCAAAAGTCATTTTTAGACACATGATGTGTAAGTTCTTTTACTTGGAGGTAGAAAATTGAAGCGTTTGGTAACAAATCTCCAAACGACTCTTGTATTAAAATATAAAAAATGCAACTGTACTATAAACACAGATCACCACAACGTCCTTCGAACCAACATACTAGAAAAAACACTCACAATATAGCTATCTGTAAAGGAACTACAAGAACGCGTCGATTCCAGATTGATCTTTGTCTCGAGATTTGGTCTGACTATCTGTCAACTCTGTCATGATCTCTTGATTTCCTGCTGACTCTATTTGATTCTCCTCCAAGACTTTGGTTATCTTGCTACCCATTGATCTTGCCGCCTTTATCTTTCTACGACCGATCCAATAATATCGTTCATCGATGGTGTCGTTTGCGATCAATACTGTAAGCTTACCAACACCTTTACGACCTGTCCTTCCTCGCCTTTGCACAAAACGGATCGAACTCGGAACATTATCATAAAATATCACTTGATTTACTTCTGCAATATCGAGTCCTTCCTCACCAACTCGAGTTGCGATCAGCACACGAAACTCTCCATCGCGAAATTTCTGAACCGTCTCAACTTGTTTCTTTTGTTTAAGACCTGTCTCACCTGCCTTGCCGATCAAGATACCTGCAGATATGTCCATCTTGACAAGATGTTGATATATCATATCTACAGAGTCCCTATAACTGGTAAATACCAAGGTCTTGCCTGGTATCGTCTCTATCAGTTGTTTCAGTTTTGGAAGCTTTGAATGCTCAATTCCTAGAGATTGCGCAGATCTTGCAAGATGAATAGCTTTGGTAAAGTTTGGATCTATTTCAAATAACTCTTTGACTCCTGCACCTTTCTTCTTTGCTCCACGTTCACAATATTTGAGAAACGGTGTAATGCCATGAGCTTCTAGTATATTTAGAGCATAATGTATTCTAATTGCAGTAAACAATGGTTTGGCAGAACGTCTATCCTGATTTAGAACAAACTGTCTAATCTTCAAGAGTCCAGATAATGACTGTTGACTGAGTCCTTTAATGCCGTTTCCTCTGAGTGTATCGTATCGTTGGTTTAGCGCAGCTTTGATTGCGTTCTGGATCTTTTTTAGTTCAAGAGGTAAATCAACTCGAACCCACTCTGTATTGGTCACTTGAGTGTATGGTTTTACATCCGGACTCTCTTCTGTGCGTTCAGCAACAGATGCTATTCGCAATCTAGTAATGATCTCTGTTGCTTTCTCTCTATCACTAGGGAGCGTTGCAGTCATGCCAATCAGTCGTGTATTAGAGCTTGAAAAGACATCAGCTATTCCAGAATATGCATAGTCGCCAACAGTTCGATGGACTTCATCAAAGATCACAAGAGAGAACTGATCTGGAGAGACGATTCCTCTAGCTAGATCATTTCGAGTTATCTCTGGAGTCGCGCAGATGATACTATTGATCCACATCTTGGCTCGCTTTTTTACTAGATCTTCACCCGTTATGAGTGCAATATCATCTATCAAGAGATTTGCCTTTAGAAACTCATAGTGTTGATTTACAAGTACGCGAGTTGGAGCAAGAAACAAGACCCCCCCACTTCTCTTTGCCAAATATTCTGCCACAACTTGCAGTGCTATCGCCGTCTTGCCTAATCCTGTAGGTAGTACAACTATACAATTTTCGTCTGCTGCTTGACGTGCCAGATTAACTTGATATTCTCTCTTTTCTATAGCATTTTGTCGTACATACTTTTGTTCTATATATTGAGTCAAATTTAAAAATTGTATTCAAGTAGATGATTTTATAGTTTCGATCTACATGCATATCTTGTATAGTTAGGCGTGCTACAGATCTAATATGTCAAGTCCTTGACTCTTAACTTGAGGACTGGTAACATTGTTCGTAAATATCTGAAAATTCCTGAAGCGCTAATGTGTTCATGTCAAATACTAGATCGTTTGATTCGTAAATGGATGCTTTTGTGCTTTGTTGTAGGTTCGACACCCAACTTAACCGCCCATACATCATGTGTATAAAAACGACTTTTGCATAGATTCCTATGTTTATATATGTGGAGTTTAATAGTTAGCGGTATGATGAGATTGACATATGTGATGTTAATTTTATTTGTAATTTCATCTATACCGTATATATCAGTAGCACATGCCGAGTCTTTTACAATTCCAAATTGGATTGATGAATTAATCGGGTATTGGCAAGATGGCAGCATAACACACGATCAATTTATTCGTGCAGTACAATACTTGGTTGATTCTGGATACATCTATATGGTGAGCGATGATGGTAACATGATGGATACGACAGTAACTAGTGATCTAATTCAAGATTTAAAGAGTTTAGTAAATGATGAAATTAACGACATGAAAGATACTATGGATGATGAGATGTATGAATGTAGGGGCATTGTTGAGTGTTTTAGCGGTACTGTGGGAGGATATCCAGAAGCAGATATTATCAGGATCGGTAACGAATTGGTAATAACTTCAATTGCTACAACTTTTAAATCATATGAGTCCGGTAGCGATGAAGCTAAAGAGTACATGAATAGTCTTTGTCCTATTGGTTCAAAAGCATTCGTTGACGTAGACGAAGCAAAAATAGGTACTGTATCAGGTTATGTGTTGGGGCTGGTATATTGTAATGGCTATAACCTAAACGATGAATTGGCCAAAAGTGAACACGGGTTTATCTTGGAAGCATATTGTCATTCTGAGTTTAGTCAAGATGAATGGGCAATCCGCAATGGTTGCCCAGTCAATTAACAGACATTGCAAGCGTTCACTAGTTAATCCAAATGACTACATCTGATGATTATTTTGAGGGATTGCTCAGTTTCGGCTTTGCGATAGTCGTCCACCAAATAATTTGATAGTTTTGTGCCTAATCATAGGATAGAGTCCGTCTAGTCAGAGAATTCATTCAAGTCGTTTTATGATATGATATCCAAATCTTGTCTTTACTGGTTCTGATACATGATTTACCGCAAGTGAGAACGCTACTTTCTCAAACTCTTTGATCATTGTCCCTTTTCTAAAATATCCTAAACTACCATTTCGTTTTGCGCTAGGTGCGTCTATGGAAAGCTCTTTTGCTAGTTTTCCGAATTTCTGACCCTGTTTGAGTTTTGTAAGAATATTTTCGGCTTCACTTTGTTTTGCAACTAGTATGTGTGCACATTTTATTCTGTCCGTCATGTTGTGATTGGATTTAACGCAGTCTCTTAACTGTTTCGAAATCATATAGACTATGAACTAGGATATGGAAGCCTTTGTGTTAGGGGAATGTTCTATTATTCTATGGTGTTTTGAGTAAATGACCTTAATTCTATACATTGTAGTAATCTCATCTTGATTCTAACTTTAGTGATATATCTCGTCTAAGATTCTCACTGTCTACAAATGACGAATCTAGCTTTATCGCAGCGTTCAATGCATGTAATGCTTCGTCTAGTAAACCGACGTCGTATAACCCACAAGCGAGTTCGTATTGTATATCTGGTTCTTGCGGATTTAGTCTGATCAATAGTCTAAAACACTCTATTGCTTCATCCTGTCTATCATTATCTAGTAATATTGATGCCTTAGTCGTGACCACATCCAAGTTTTCAGGATCTAAAGATATTGCTTCATCAAAACACTCTATTGCTTCATCAAGTCTTTCAAGATTGTATAACAATAATCCTTTACTCTCTAGTACATCACTGTCTGGATCTTCTTTTAACGATTTATCATAATAGTATAGTGCATCTTTTACAAGTTTCTCATCCTCAGTGTCCTCATAAATTTCATGTAGCGTCTGAGCTTTCAAATAATACGCGATTGATTTATCCATGTCATTTCGTAACATGACGTCTGCCCATTCCATAGCTTTAGCATGCATGTGACTGTGAAGTAATAACAATCCCTTTATGTGCATACAAAACCACCTTAAATCGAGTTCAGAATATTTTATTGCTTTATCGATGTATTTCATCGACTCTTGTTTTTTACCCAAACCTGTATAAATTATAGATTTAAATAAATTTATTTCCGGATCTTTTGGCATTTCGTTTGATATCTTGTTATAATGTCCAATTGCCTCATCATAATTTTCTAATTCTATTAGTTTTCTCATCTTTTTTGCTATTTCTTCCATCTTTTCCAATTTTTCGTTATTCGAAAATTCTTCAATATCATTAAACACTTTGCTCATGTACCGTTTTAAAATCAGTATTTTTTAAATGTTTATGTGTAAACTAATCTTTGGTATGTAGTTATTAAAACAAATATCAAAATACATATTTTGCATAGTATATCGTTCTGTTCGACAACTTGTAGATCACTAGTACATGACTGCAAGATATTTCTACAGTATTTTATATTGTGATAACCTTTGATCTCTTCTGCCATGAACAAACTATGTTTTTTGATTTGACTATTAACACTTTACATCTTGTGTCGTGTTTCAGGATCTAAGAGTTGCCTCTAGCCAAACAACTATTCAAAAAACAAATATCTGATTCAATATACAAATATCCTTTTAAGGACGAATACATGAATGAGAATTTGATTGAAGCTACAAAAGATCGCTGTTGTGAGTAAGGTTGGTTCTCGTGCTGCAGAACAGTCTGCAAGTGATGTCGCAAAAAAGTTCTTGAATGCAAAAGCAACCGTATACACCATATCTCCAATAGATGTTGCAGGAGCACACAAGCTTGATGCAATCGATGAACTCGCCAAGATACGTCTAGATCTGGTAGTTACTATGGGCGGTGATGGTACAACACTACGCGTCTTTCGTAGTATAGATAACGAGACACCGATCCTTACCATCAACGTTGGTGGCAATCGTGGTATATTGTCTGAGATTACGATTGATGAACTCGATGCAGCAATCAGCCAGATCCAAAGGGGCAAATTCTTTTTGGATAAACGAACACGAGTTATCGCATCTTGTGGCGGAGTTGACTTTCCTCCGGCTCTCAACGAGATATACATAACTCGAACAAATCTTACCAAGACGGCAGAGATCACCATAAGATTTCAAAACGATACTGTAAAACAAAAGATGGATGGCGTAATTATTGCAACTCCTAGTGGTTCTACTGGACACTCTTTCTCACTTGGAGGTCCAATACTGCATGAGAGTTTGGACGTCTTGATAATTACTCCAGTAGCTCCTGTGTATAGACTCGAGTCTATTGTAGTACCCGATGAGCAGATCGAAGTAATCTGTTCTCACAATTGTAGTATAGTTATGGATGCACAGGTCATCAAGACAGTTGATTATGAAGAACCAATAACGATCAAAAAGTACAAAAAACAAGCAGTCTTTATACGACTAAAGAAACGTGGATTACGGCAAATGAGTAAACTTGGTTTCTAGAGTTATGGATGCAAGCGCATTTTATGCTGGTGTACCGTTCAAGACAACCGAGATATGTTACACAACATCGCTTGTATATGACGAGATCAGACATATCAAAGAACGTCATGATATATTGGGAGCACTGGTGGTTACTGGACGATTACAGATTCGTGAACCAAGTCCAAACTCGTTACGCATAGCAAATGATATCGCAAACGAGTCAGGCGATATCTCCAAACTATCATCACAAGATATCTCTGTACTTGCATTGTGTATAGAGATCGATGGTAATTTGGTCAGTGACGACTATGCTATATCAAACGCTGCCAAGAGATATGGTCTTGTGGTGGAGCCTATAATGACTCGCGGGATTCGTAATGTGGGAAGATGGATATATTATTGCCCAGGTTGTAGCACGACATCTCGAACAGACACAGAGTGTCCTGTATGTGGAACACATCCAAAACGTAGATTGATCAAGTAGAGTCAAGTGTTTTTTGATTATCTGATTTAGACAGTCTCTTTGTGTCCAAGACATGTCTGATCTTCTTTGCACGTGCCGATCCCAACCCATCTATCTTTGCAAGCTCTGCTACCTTTGCAGCAAATACCTTGTCTGGAGTTCCAAAACGATCTAGTAGTCGTACTGCAAACTTTTCTCCAATTCCTGGCAGACTAGAGATGACGGCAAGCTGTTGTAGATAAAGATCACTTGATTTTTTAATCTTTTTTAGAAATGGTCCTTCTCTCGACTTGGAACTCTTACACATTGCTAAAAGAAGTTTCGCAGTGTGTTCTGCATTGGGGGTTGGAATTATTGGTATCTTTAAATTTATTGTAACCGTCGAGATTGCACCATAAAAGATAAACGGATTATCTACAATAGTCTCCAACTCGTCTATGTCTCCTTCTAGTAACAAGATCGGCTTCTCAAAATGTTCCTTTAGTCTCATACATTGATCATAAAGCCTTCCATCAAACACTGATGAGATTAGATCGTGAATGGTTTTACGTTCTATAATGGTCTCGGGAGCTACAATATAGTCACCTATGGGCAATGTCTTTATCTCGACCTCGGCACCAACCTTTTTGAGCAAGTCTGCAATCCTGCTCTTTCGTTCTCGCTCATCTACTATGATCCGAAGGTTTTCGATCAACACAATGCATTCATGTATGTTTGGTTAATATCTTGTATGATGTGTAATGCGTAGTGTATAATGCGTAGTGTATAGTAGACTGTATGCGTATTATTAAGAGTGCCCATGTTCAATCATCAAACACGACAACAATGAATCAATTTGCCTCTAGAAAGTACACATGTGTTTTATTGTACGTTAAAATGTGCATATGATGTAAGAAATACGCATACAGTCTTATATCTTAGAGATGGAGTGGTGATACAATAATCGAAATTGCGATCTGTTTGATTTGTTGCTTCAATACATGTTAGGGCCACATATCCCTAATCGCGGGGTTGTCCGGTGAATATCTCGTAAAATCTATGCATTTTATGATCTCTTAAACAAAATACAACAAATTAACTCTATTTGCCGTTATTTTTCTATTAAAAGTTAAACTTTGGTGCAAAGTGTACCGTTTTGCACTTCAATAATCAAGTTTGATTAATTAAAACGCCACAAATTAATGCTCGACAAGCATGCATTTACCAAAAAACAGTATTTGGTTACCACTCAATACCCACTTGTGCTAAAATTACTTTTGAATTATGTGCAGCAATCTTGAACTTTAACTCTTGAACCATGTTTTCCCATTTTATTGCTTTAATGTCTTCACCAAATAGGAGTTTCATTGTTGAAAATACGCCTTCAACATTTGCACGGTCTCCATATCCTAGAATTATCTTCCAATCATCTTGATTTTCTTCGCGTTCGTCTGTTGGCATGGAATTTAGATCTTTACCATCTAAAGCACCAAATTGAAACTCGGCTAATTTACTTCTGGGATCATCTCCATGTGATACTGCATTACGTTTTATCAATATTCCATTGATGAGATTATACATCATACAAAACTCGTGAATCTTTTTTGTATCATAACCTTTGTCGGCGAGAATTTTCTTTGTGATTGGTTTACCGGTACGATTACATTCATCAACTATCTCTGTTGCATCTTTTAATAGTTGCTTAAACTGTGACGAATCTGATTTCTTGTCAGTCGTAATGCTGTATGACCTTATAATCTTTGAATTCACGTCTATACAAATGTGCATTTTTACAAATCCATCTCGTTCTACTTTGTAATGGGCTTCAATCCATCGACCACCTGCATGTTGTCTAAAGCCAGAAGCATCAATAGCTAGAGTATGTGGCATTTTAGACTTTATAATTAAGAGATCGTTTAAAATATCGACTTCCTGTGCTTTTATTCTAGCGTGTAACTGAGATCTACGTGGTATCTTGAAATTAGGAAAAGATTTCTCTAACTCTTTTATGAGTCGTCTATATGAATAGTTGTTTCTAGATTTTGTAATGCCTGCGTACATTATAAGAGCTTCTGAATAAAGGAATTGTCCACCACGTTTATTTTTATTCATAAGAGTTAACTCTTTTTCGAATTCTTCTTTAAATTTATCCTCGTCTTCCAATCTTAAAACAAGCATAAAAAATAAAAGTCTTAATCTTGGTTTATGTTTTAATGATTTCATAATTCTACTTAAATTTCTTGCTTTCTCACGTTTTTCTTTACGATTCATGTCCTCATCTTTTAGAAACTTGAACCAATAAGGGAAATCACTCGCCATGACATTTCTAAAAATAGTTCCCCTTTATAGATCTTTTCATTTTGATATCTATTTTGTGTTTTAAAATTAATTGTAAACTAGAACTTGTTACTAATTCTATGCAGCAGTTGAAAAAACAACACTAGAAACGATGCAATTAGAGAAAATATTTCTCATGTGTTCAAAATCGAGCGATTTGTATCCCCGATGAGTGGATTTGCAGCTGCCCTATTCCTATTCACCGGACAACCTCCTAATCGCCTAGATTTATATGAAATGGTGCAGTAAATTGGTGTGGCATTGAAATCGGATATAGAGGTACTTAAAAACTTGAAATGCACTAGGTGTGGAAAAGAAGTAGAATCATTAGCATTTCCTGACGAAAAGTACATAGTATGTATGGATTGTATAGATGGGTACATGAGAGAAGCCGAAGCGCATTTTGACAAATATCCCCCACGTGACGAGAAAGAGTAGTGTCACAGCATGGCCATGGATGAGCCCATACCTTCCTTTATTGACGAAGGTACATTTGAAATATTCTTGAGTTATAGCAGTGATACTGAAAAGCAATTTGAGATGTACGTTGATGAACTGAAAATACGTCTTAGTCAACACAACATGAATGTGATTACAGCTCCCCACGATCAAGATGGTGGGGATGATGGTGACGAATACATCATGACAAAGATACAAACATGTGATGTGTTGTTGGCATTACACACTGAAACTTGTAAATCATCAAATTACTTTGATCAAGAGATTGGTGTTGCTCTTGCATACAAAGTTCCAATAGTTCCAATTTGTGTTAAAGCAAAACCTTATGGATTCATCCAAATGAAAAAGTGTATATCTTATGATCATGCCATGATTGATAAAACATCACAGATAGTACATTCAATCAAAAAGCAATATTGGCGTTAGCGCATCAACCAATCAAGTATCATCTTTAGACTAAACATGATCAAATCAAGTTTTCAAGCAACGCAGCTACTAGGTATGATTACAGGTAAACATATTCAAGAAGATACAATCAATCAGTTAGCTTTGTTGTATCTAAGCGGTAAATTTTCTAATAAAAAAACAACAACAGCAATTATTGAGAATCTATTAACAAAAAATAGAGATGGCTTGGCACATAAACTACGTTTGGCCCTACAAAATCACTCTAGTGAAACCTCAGAATCTAGTTTTGCCTCTTGAGCATGTTTGTTCAAGTTACCCTCTCCACGGTTAACATAATATAGTGCCACGATTATGTTTTTTGGTATACAAGACTGTATGCGTATTATTAAGAGTGACCATGTCCAATCATCAAACACGACAACAATGAATCAATTTGCCTCTAGAAATTACGCCTGTGTTTTATTGTACGCTAAAATGTGCGTAAGATATAAGAAATATGCATACAGTGTAGTGTTATCTTCTAGGATTATCTGTACTGGCATCTTTATCCCTAGTCCCTGTAGTACCGGACTTCATCATCTCTGTTATCTTTGCTTCTTGTTCTTTTAGATTTTCTTTAATGCGAGACTCTTGTTTCTCTAGAACAGTACTTTGAGTCTTTGCTATCGTCTGTCTCTCTTCTAGATCTTGGATCATCTTTTCTTTAGTTGATCTTATCAAAACCGCACCAACATTTTTGAACACTGTCTCATCATCAGTAATCTTTCCCAACTCTTCTAGCGCCTTTGCGATCTCAATCTTTTCCAACTCGAGTTGATGTCTCTGTGTCATTATTGTTTGAAGATTTTGTTGGGACTGTTGCAACTTTGCAATCTGCTCTTGTAGCCACGGTGGCATCTGCTTTGATGACATTGTTTGTGTTGGAATCTATTTCATTATATCTTTACCGATTCAATCGATTCATAGCTCGTTTGGATTAGTCTGAGGAGTGAGTTGAGGCTTGCTCTTAATGGTGCAATATTTTCATACTCTACATGTATACTCATCTGTTCTTTATCGACAAGCTTGGCGTCTGTTATGCTCTCTGGATAAAATTTCGAGTCTGTACTTACAGCGTCAAATATTGCAGCAGTCTTTTCCTTTGCTGACACAATCACGGTTGCACTAAATCTTAACGTCATATGCAGTTCCAGCTATCTTGAAGCTACATTTCTTACATGACCATATTCCAACTGCGTCACGACTCAACGTCTTGGAGCCACATTCTGGACAGATACGTTTCTCCTTTAACTTTAGATGAACCTTTGTGTACTGTTTTCTGATCTTTATTCCATAACGAGCTCCTAGACCCTTTAACGATTTTTTGCTTTTTGCCAACTATTGTCCCTCTTGTATTGCCTCTAGTTTGCCACGTATCTTTGCACCTACACGAATCGCAATCTCTCCACAATGTGTTAACTCGTCTTGTGTAAATCCATCAAATCCACCTTTTTGTATCGCACAAATGTTTCCATCCGAGTTGGTGGCAATTGTAATTCGCGCATCCATAATCTCCCACTCTTCGCCGTTTGGATCAACTATGATGTGTGATCCAATCTTGCCCATAGTTACCGATACCGGAATAGTCGTTATCGGCACAGGCGATTCACCTTCAACGAGTTTTGGTACGTCGTTCTCCATTACCCACTTTGGTGTCTTTGATGAGAGTAGAGATGCGGTTGCTGCATAAGAACACGCATCAAATAGATTACCATCATAGTCTACAACGACATTGTCTGCAAATATTCCTACCACTGATCTATCTTGTTCAATTACTAGTTGCGATAGATCGATCATATGACTCTCTCGAATTCCTCGATCAACAACTCTTGCCAACTCGATCACATCAGGCCCTGGAGGTCCCGTCTCTACTGTGGGGTGTGATAGCGGCAACATCTCTGCTGTACAGATAAAGATTCCTTTGTCACCCATGTCTGGAAATGGTTTGTCTGGTTGAATCTTTACGCCACATACGACCTCTGTATCTCCAATTCGAACACGTGCAGAGCCACTTGCTTTTGGAATTGCGTTTATCTCGATCGATATCTCACGTGGTTCATCTAGTTCTCTACCGTCTATGCGTTTACCTTGCTCCAAGAGCTCTAGAATCTGTGACTTGTGTAGTTGATCAATGACTGACTGTGAACCCATCTCTTACGCTTCTCCATTTTTAAAATACTTTGTTTGTAGTGCCTTCTTTTGTAGTTCATGTACTATTTTACATCCTTTTACTCCTACATCGACACACTGTTTGTACTCGTCCGGAGTTAATACTCCATCTAACTGCAATAATGTTATCTTTTCTAGATTTGGCATATATCCTATGGGCATGTCTGCTTGCCCTGCTTGATCTTCTTCATTATTTACATCCAAGATTATCGTATCTGCAGCTTTGCCGGCAGCACATGCTGCCACCAGATCTCGCATAGGGATTCCAGCATCAGCTAATGCAACAGACGCTGCAGAGAGAGCAGCACATCTAGTTCCACCATCAGCTTGGAGAACTTCGATGAATACATCTACTACTGTCCTAGGAAACTTTTCCAACATTACAGCTGGTTCTAGTGCTTCTTTGATGACTTTAGATATCTCGATCTCTCTCCTTGACGGAGCTGGATTCTTTCGCTCAGTTACTGAGAATGGTTCCATATGGTATCGAACACGTAATATTCCTGTATCTGTATTCGACATATGTTTTGGATGAACATCACGAGGTCCAAACACTCCGACCAAGATCTTGTTGTCTCCAAACTCGATATATGCTGAACCATCTGCATTCTTTAGTCCTCCGGCTTTTATCATTATCCTACGTGGCTCGTCGACTCGACGACCGTCACAACGTATCCCATTCTCATCCAAGAGAACCATCGTTGCTTCTCTTCCACCCATTATTTACTACCTCTTGACTCTAACATCTCTTTCACCTGATCAGTTAAATTCGCAATATGCGTCTTTTCATCTACCATCTTGATGGCTTGTTTTGCCTTTAATAATCCCTCTGTCGATTCACAAGAGATGACTATCCATCCATTCTGTCCTATGGTTATCACAGCACCTGTGGCCATCTCGATGGTTTGAATCATCGATCCACGTTTACCAATAAGACGTGGAACTTTGCTAGGTGATATTGTGACTAGTACACCAGAGTCAATCTTTCCAAGATCTCTGTCTGCAATGGTAACTAGTGGATCACGTGTACGATCAAAGTTGGCGATACGAGCGGCAACTAGATCACCAGACTTGAGTTTTGAAACTAGATCATCTGCATGTGCTGAAAAGTCACGTCCAAAGACATCTTGAGCTGGTAGAAATCCGACATAACAAGAGTTGATATCCAACTCCCAAGATAGTGATGTGTGTGATATAATCTTCCCAATAACTAGATCATTGATCTTTGGCATGTATTTACCAGTCAATGGAATGACTCTTACAGAGTTGTCATAAATCTCAGAGATACCAACAGCAGTTGCTATAATCTTGTTTCCCTCTTGTACTACATTCTGCTCTGGTCTAAGAGCTCCGGCTGTTACAACATCACCTGGAATTACCTGCTTGCGTCTATCCATTATTTTACTACCTCTACAGACGCACTACCTTTAGTAATTGAGCCTAATCTATCTATCACGTTTGGCCTTGCTGCGGCGGGTATTTCAAGTATTGCTTTTAATGAACCATTATTCTGCCACTCTTCTCTCTGTAGTACTCCTATCGATTTTAGTACTGCATACGACTGTGCTACAAACTGTGCTGGAACTATGATCTCTAATTGTATGCTCTCTGATTTTAGTGCGATTATGGCTCGTAATTTATCTACTATATCTTTGACCTGTTCTTCTACACTGCGATGTGGATCAATTGATACTCTGCCATCTTTCATGGCTTGTTCGATTCGAAGAGGTGGATGTGGTAGATGGGTCTTGGGATCTACATACGTCTTTGCAATATGTGTTATGATTTGTCTTCGTTTCTCCTCGATCATCTTTCTACGTTGATCTGTTGTGAGGTTGAGATCACCTTCTCGTATCATTCGTTTTGCGATCTCGGCTGTATCCTCTGTCTTGAAAGCTTTGAGTAGTTTTTCTGCAGAAGGTTTGGTACCCTTTTTAGAGTCGATATAGATATCATCTGAGATCAACACTGATGAGACATCATCTCTCTTGCCCAACTTGAACTCTAGAGCTGGATCTGGCTTTACTAGGATCTCAAACTTTTCTCCTTCAAACGTAAAACGCACTATTGTTGATTCTGCCATCTAGATACCTAGAGATTGTTCAGTATTTATCTATACCATTACGGGACTCGGAATTATGTCTGGAGAGAGATGTACTACCACTAATGTAATGAACTGACAAGTCAAACAGATCGCAATCTTGTTGCATCCCAATTTCATCTTGAGAATAGTAGGAAATTTGCACGAATACCAATATTTTCCTAGGTTTAGTTTTGCAAAGCCCAACCCATCATTCAGTTGACGTACCCAGCATTCACGGAGATCTTTTGATGACTAGATGATTCTTGTTTACACCCATTTGTCTGTGCGTATCCTGTTGACTTGATCGTTGATCTAGAGTTATCTGTGATGTATCGAATCTCTTCGATTTACGTGGGGTGGTATCTTGCAAACTCTTTTCCTGGTTCTGTTCATTTGACGGAGGTTGAGATCGTTACGATGTTATCTCAAAGAACGTATAATATTCGACTCAAAACAGCAACAATTTACGATAGTCCATATGATGCCGTTTCGATGTTTTGCAAAATTTTTCGAGAATTTTGTGCAGAAAATGCCAACCACCGTAAATTGAACAGAACCACATTCACACCGTAAAATTTTCATGAATCTATGTATCGCTGTCTCAGCATTTTAAGTATATATGATATCTCGTCGGCAATAATCTTGTTTTTTGTTACTGTATATGCTTGAGTATCTATCAAACCAACATCCTCGTCGTATTCGTATGACGTAGGTCTGGGCAACATCCACTCAGGTAACATTTGGTATTTTAGATTGGTATGAGGTCCTCCACTCTCTACTATTAGTGGCATCCATGTGAAATCGTATGGATAAACTTGCGGTACATGACACTCTTGACATACGGTTTCTAAAAACTCATCTTCATATTCGGACTCTCTAACAACTATCCAAATATTATGTTCAGCAATCAGCTCTATACCACATGACTCGCATCTAAAAGTACTTTTATCGTTCTGGTTTTTATCCTTAATCTTGACACTGCGTTTAAGAGATTCATGACCAAGCCATACTGTCGTTATCTCAAATCTACATGTTGGACATTTGCCTACATATGGAAATTCATAACATCCAAATATCAAACCCGGATACATTGCAAAGTTATCTGCATACTTTTTTACGTCTTCGTCAAGATGACTGCGAATCTTTCTACTAACGTTTAACATATTGATCTTGTATTTCTTACTTTTATGATCATCGCAGCTATTATTAATTCTCTTCACAAGATCGTCCATTACTGAATCATACTCGTCGCTACGTAATCTTTTTTGAATCTGTTCCATCTCTTTCTTTTTATCTGCTAGTGAGTCGATGCACCTTTTATCGTCTACTGCACGCTTCATTCTTTTAAAATTTTGCTTGCTAAAGAATTGTGTCTTCATGGGGTACCATTTTATATCATTATGCATAAACTGTCTACGACACTGACAACATACTATATCTCCGTACTTGGTATCTTTTTTGACCAACAATAAACTATAGTACATCATTCATAAATCTCTTTTTATTGAATGAGTCTCTTTTTAGCTAGTCAAGTCGGTCTTTGCAATGTGCTGGGGAAAGGATGAGAAAATTTTATTCTGTAAAAATTCAATCTCTGGATGCATCGTTTCTATATTCTTGTGTATGTACTACATCTTGTGATGGCACGTCTTGATCACCTTTATCTGACTGCGACTTGTAGTAGATTGTAGTAATTGATCAACAAACCTTTTTTGTACTATGTCCTCAGCCATTGTGTAAAAGCATGGCTACACGATACACGATACATGATATGATACAATGTGGTACGAATATGTTCACAACAGATGTCACATTATGTATTCTAGATATCATGGAATTGTACTAAAATACTAGAGTACTAGATTATACCGCATCTCACATACCTGAATAAAGTATTTTTACGTGAATACATACGCAATTTGAGATTACCATTGTCTCTTAGCCAAAATTTAACTAATGTAGTAATCGTGCTATGTTGTGGACGAGAGATTTGTCAAAGTCGGCGACCACAAGATTCGTTATCTTGAATCCGGCAACTCTGATCATACAATCGTCATGCTTCATGGTTTGGGGGCATCAGCTGAACGATGGACAAACGTTATTCCTATCTTTGATGATGAATATCATGTGATCGTACCAGATCTTATCGGTTTTGGATATAGCGACAAACCTATTGCAGATTATACGCCTGCATTCTTTGCAAACTTTATTGATGATCTTCTCAAAACACTACATATACAGAGTCCAATCTTGATGGGCTCTTCACTTGGTGGTCACATATCTATAGAATATTCGAGTATGCAAAATGATATCAGAAAACTAGTTCTAGTCTCATCCGCTGGCATTATGAAGCAATCTACTCCATCTCTTGATACATACATCATGGCTGCAATGTATCCTGACGAGTCTATGGCTAAAAACGCATTTGAAACTATGGATGGTTCTGGACGCAGTGCAGATCCACAACTAGTGGATAGTTTTATCAAGCGTATGCGTCTACCTAATGCAAAGTTTGCGTTCATGTCCACATTACTTGGCTTAAAAAATTCTGAACCTGTAACTGATAAACTAACAAAAATATCTGTTCCAACTCTTGTTGTGTGGGGAGATAACGATACTGTAATTCCATTCTCATATGCTGATCAGTTTGTATCGGCGATCCCTGACTGTCAGCTGTATGTTATGGATGGTTGTGGACACACACCATTTGTACATGATCCATATCTATTCGCCTCTAAGGTATTAACCTTCTTGAATGAAGATTATGTACCAGAACCTATTGCTCCCTAGACATCACAAATTTGCCTTTAGAGTATCGGCCTTGAAGATTAGTACTAATCGCTGATGCCATAGACGACTTTTCGTGCCACTATCTCAACTTCATTCAAGTACGAGACGATCAGTTTCATTTAAATACCGTTTTATTCCATTAATTACCAATGAGTGGTAATGAAAACCAATATGATCCCACGAAAATGTTTCGGGAATGGATCCAACAAGGTGGTAAATCTCAGTCCGAGTTCATCGAGAACTTTGGGCGACTGATGAGTAACACACCATTTGATCCATTGACAACTCTGAGAGATATCTCTGCAAAGATTCAAGAGACACAATCTGATCTCTTTGAAGGCGTATCCTCTGCTCAGCGTAAGGGTATCGACACCATGTTTAACATGGGACAGATGCTTCCATCTATCTTGAACTGGGGTGCGTACAAGACAACGATCAGTAGTAACGGACGCATATCGATCCCTGAAGCAGAACGTAATGCATTGGGGCTAGACGAAGGTGATCTGATCCAAGTTATAATTTTACCACTTGGTAAAAAGAACAAGGAGGTGAAAGATTGAGTAACGAAAAACAAGATCCAAAGGACGGATTTTCAGTGTATCAAAAGAGCGTCGACAAGGTATTTTCTAATATAAAACAGTCAGTACCACAATACTATCAGTCAATTACAAATGTACAGCAAGAATGTCTACAAGCATTTGAGAATATTGTAAACACTACCCTTGCATTACAAAAAGACTACATTCACAAGACTGGTATGGCATCAAACGTATCTGACTCTACGATCAGGGCTGTCCGTGATACAACCGAAGAGATGACAAAGTTTGCAACGCTACAAAACCAAGTTGTACTAGCAACTATTGATGCGACACAACAAAACATCAAGACATTCAACGACAACGCAAAGTCATTTGCTGATCTAAACAGAAGTATATTCCAGTCATGGATCGAGACATTTACTATAAAGAACTAGGTTGATCTCTGATCACCTTTTTTTCTCTGATCTATGTGCCAGCCACTCTCCCATCTCTGGCAGAACTCGTTTTTGAGACAAACTACTAGCAATCATTCCTACATGGCCTGTTGGGTAGACCTGGAGTGTCTTGTCCTGACTATTCACTGCATAATGAAGTGGCATACTACATTCTGGTGATACTAGGTGATCTCCTACTGCCACTTGTGTAAATATCGGCATATCTATCTGTTTTAGATCTACTAGATCATTGCCTATGCGCATCTTGTTCTGAATGAGTAGATTCTCTTGATAGATATCTTTGATCCATTGTCTAAACAACTCACCCGGTATAGGTGGTGTATCGCCCAACCATCGTTCTACGCGAAGAAAGTTGTCAACGAACTGTTGATTGTCTATGTTCTTAAAAAATTTGACATACTTTTCAATCCCTTGTTCAAACGGCTTTAGAACCGAGAAACAGTAATACATAAACTCTGGTGGCATGTTTCCTATTGTATCTACCATCTTGTCGACATCAACATGTTTTGCTAAATTACTGATCACCGTTGTATCTCGCCAACCGTCTATTACTGGAGCAGTCGCGATATAGTTTTTGATATTCTCTGGATGAAGTGCAGCATATGCGGTAGCAAGTGTACCTCCTGTACAATATCCTTGCAATGATATCTCTTCTACCGATGCCTCATCTTTGATATATTCTATATGTCCGTCTAGATATCCATTTACATAATCGTCAAAGTCCAAGTACTTGTCCATGTTGGTTGGCTCTCCCCAATCCAACATGTATACATCAAATCCTTGATCTAGTAAGTTTTTGACCCAACTCTTCTCTGGATGGATATCCAAGATATGATAGCGATTTATCAACGCGTATGAGATTAGTAGTGGTGTCTGGTATAACGTTGATCGATCTGATGTGTAGTGTAATAGTCTCGTCTTGTCTATAGTATGTGATGTGTAGTGCAGAGTCACTTCCATGTTTATATCCTCTGGCGCAACAGCTAGCTTTGGTGCATCAGTTACATTCTTGCTAAATTTTATAATCTCCTCGATTATCTGGGGGTCAATCTCTTCTCTCTGCATTCTGCCTACTCCGTTTCTTTGCCTCTATCTCTAGCCTGCCTACTCGTTTTCTGAGAGTATTAATCTCTTTGTATATCTCATCAATCTCTTTCTTGCTAGGAAGATTTGCTGATTGGAGTATTGTATTTACTATGTTATTCCAATGATTTGTGATCTCTAACTCTTTTGCAACTAACTTGCCATAGTTTGTTCCAAACTTTTCTGAATCGAACAACTCTGTAAAATCATTATCGTATATGTCAATCCATATTCGCTTAAATGCTTCTATCTGTTCTACATCTTTAGGAATCTTGGGCACCTTAAAATTAACTCGTTCTTGTGCATCTGCCCATGTCTCTGATAGTTGCTTATAGTATTCTGCAACGTATGTGTTAAACTCGGTCAACAATCCATTGATCTCGATCAACTCTGAACTGATCTTCTTCGAGTTTGTAGCAAAAGTCCGCATCGGTCCAACCGATGTCAAAGCTTGTGGTTTACTTGTCATCAGATGTATGATATCTGTCCAAAATAGCGATAGATGTTTGTAGTAGGTTGACATATCGTTATCGTTTGTTTTTGTATCTTTGGTAAGACTTGACGCGTTATCCACTTCCATAGACATCCTAGTGATAGAGTTCTCAATAAATTATTCGATTCGCTAGGACTGTTGTCATATTATCTGAGATGGATTATCAAGATATTCAAAACTTTTCTCATGTTGACGATGTAGCACTATCCTCGAGCATATCTTTGAGTCCCGCACATCTATTTCTAATAGTTACCTCGGTGACTCCAGACGCACTAGAGATATCTTTTTGAGACTTCATCTCACCGGTACTTATACATGCTAGGTATAATGCAGCCGCAGCTATTCCCATAGGATCTTTGCCTGCAATCATTCCTTTCTTCTTTGCTTTATCTAGAATTGTGATTGCCATGCGCTTACTCTTTTCATTGAGTTCAGCAATACTTGCAATTCTCGCAACTCCTTTTATTGGATCTACTACTGGCATCTTTAGTTCCAACTCTCTATAGATCAATCGATAACAACGCGCGACATCTTTTCTTCTGATGTTTATTCCCTTTGCAATATCGTCTAAAGTTCTTGGCGTCTCTGTGTTTCGACATGCTGCATAGATACAAGCAGCTACCAAACCTTGAATCGATCTACCGCGCACCAATTTTTTCTCCATCGCTTTTCGATAAATGTATGCAGCTTTTTCGACCACGGCGTCAGTCAACGCGATCTTGTCCTTTAATTTATCCATCTCGTTTAACGCTTGTCTTAGATTTCGATCTGTAGAGGAATGAGCTTGCGTTCTGTTGTCCCATGTACGCAATCTCTCTATGGAACTCTTTACACTTGCAGAGAGTGGCTTGCCTGTAGAATCTTTGTTTGCTACACCGATGATAGTGGACAATCCCATATCATGCATTGTAAGTGATGTTCCTGCACCGACCCTTGTTCTGTTTGTCTCGTCGTTTGAGAATGAACGCCACTCTGCACCTGTGTCCGATATCCTATCTGATACTACAAAACCACATCTTCCACAAAAGAGCTCGCCTGTGTTGTCATCAGTGATCATCCGTTTATGACCACATGCAGGACACTTTGTTCCTGTGACCACGGTATTAAGCATCAATTAAAATCCACACATTACCTTTTTATCAGTTTTTATTTCTAAAGGTTAATCGTATGTGTAAAGTTGAGTCAGTTTTGCCTTTACGTAAATCTTTAATAATTTATCAAAATGTTATGATACATTGAGTAATCTAGGTGCTGGTAACGAGATATATGATCTACGCCAAACGATTCAACAACTCAAGTCAGATCTCAATAGTATCGGCTCTTCTGTGTCTGATCTGCCAGAGCTGGTTGATATAGCAAACTTGCGTAGATCAAATGAACACTTTGCACAGATGAGTGAAAAACAAACAGAGTTGATCGCAGCATATGAACGATACTCGATCTTACTAGAAGATATGGTCTCTACACTGTTTACTATCCAAAACAGCCTCAAAGATATTCTAAAGGAACAGTCTTCATTGATCCCTGATCCCAAAAAGCGTTCTCGCAAGCGCTAGTCTTGTATGTCATTACTATCTATGACTCTATACTCTACTCCGTCTGAAGATACGACTAGTGCACCATCTAGATCTATTCTTACTGCCTTTCCATGTACCGTACTGTTTGTATGATCTAGTTTGATCGTTATGTCTCTACCTATCGTATATGATCTATCTGTCCACTCTTTTATGATATCTGCTGTTCTCTTTAATTCGAGAGTCCTTACAATATGTTCCAATTCGATTAAAAACTCTTGTACAAGCACTATCGGTCTAGTCTCTTTACCATTCAGTGACGCAATCTCGTACTTTGCATCTATCTCTCTTGTGATGTCTTGTACATCTACATCAAAGTTTATCCCCACTCCTACAACTAGATGTGCAACTCTGTTTGACTCTAATGAGACATCTACTAGTATTCCTGCAACCTTTTTGTTTTGTAGCATTACGTCATTTGGCCATCGTAGTTGAACTCTTTTGTGTAATGCATGTTCTATCGCCTTTGCTAAAGCAAGAGACGTCGCAGCTGGAAATAGCATGGCAGCTGTTATGTCCAACTTTGGATACAGTATAACTGACATGAATATTCCTCCATCTCTTGATATCCATCTTGTACCAGATCTTCCTCTTCCTCTAGTCTGCTGTTCTGCTACTATTACTGTACCATCGTTTTCATGCTTGTTTATCATTTGAAATGCAACATCCTGTGTCGAGTCTACTTGTTCATAATAGTAAACCCGTTTGCCAATCTTTGTTGTTGTGAGATCTGTGGTGATCTCCCACGGTAGTAACCGATCAGAGTTGGCGACAAGTCGATATCCTATCTTTTGTTTTGATTCTATCGTGTATCCTAGATCTCTGATCTTTTTGATGTGTTTCCATACTGCAACTCGACTTACTCTCAAGACATCACTTAGATCTTGACCAGATAGATACTCTGTATTGTGTGCCTTTAAGAATCTCAAAACCTTGACAAGCCCTGTATCATCAAACGAGTTGTAGATCAATTGTACTAGATTCCAATATCGATATCAAATCCGCCGTCGCCCATGTCGCCACCTGCGTCTCCGCCGTCGCCCATGTCCGATTCGGGCATACTCTCTGCTGGAACATAGTCTGACATGTTCATATTCATCATATTGAACATCATACTAAACATCATTATGTCGATCACTCCAAAGAACATCATCATAGGAATAAACGATCTATTGTCATCTAACCAACCTCTCATCTTTTCCTTGTTTTCGGTCTTGTAGGCTTGCGTCATCTGCATCCAGTTGGATTGCATCTCGTGAATTCTCGATTCGAGCTCTGTTCTACCTTTCTCAGTAACTAGTATCTCTATCTTCGTTCCAAGCCAACCCTTCTTCTCATTGACTCTTATGAAACCACGTTCTTCCAACCTGCCTAGTATCTCATCGACCTCTTTTGGATCTATGTTTGTGATCTTTACGATATCATTAAACTTCTTCTTGCCTCGTATGATCGCACCTAGCACCATCAGATCTTTTGGTTCTTCCATATCTGCCATTATTCAGTATGATTAAAAAGTTCTTTGTTTTGGGGCACATGAGAATAGACTGTCTAGTGATATGTACATACACGTGTACATACACATACAATACAAATAGACGATGTACAAGATGTACAAGACACACACAAGATATGAAATTATCAAGAGCACAGATTCAAATTATACTTGTGATCCTATTATCATAATGAAACATGACTCTCTCTCCGAAGTAGAGATTAGGTCTATCCTAAATCTAAAACGCATAGCTGTTGTTGGCATGTCTCGCGATCCATCAAAGGACGCGCATCAAGTACCCAAGTATCTTATCAAAAATGGATATGATGTAATACCCGTAAATCCTTATACTGATGAGATACTTGGTAGACGCTGCTACTCTAAAGTATCTGAGATCGAGTCTCCTGTGGATATAGTTGAGATATTTCGTCCGTCTGATCAAGTCCTTTCTATAATGTATGATGTCATCAAGAAACAACCATGTGTGGTATGGTTGCAACTGGGAATTCATAATATTGCGGCTGAACAACTAGCAACAAAATCTGGCATCAAAGTCGTCTTTAATCGATGTATGTTGATCGAACACACGAGATTGATATGACTCTGTTTACAGATTTTTACAAGAGCTTGCTTGAACTAGCAGAGCAGTATGAAGAACAAGGTCTATCACTTAGAATAGATAGCGATCTAGAACAAGGATCGATTCATGTTCATGGCGAGCACTCGACACAAGTCACTCAAGCAAGAGACGGTCTAAATTATGCACTCGAACTTGCATACACCACATCTGAACATCATCCATATTGGGGATTATTGCATCATGCTGTACAAACAGCATCTGTAGTTTTAGAGAAGTGGAATGATGATATGTCTGATGAGGACTGGGATGAGATTCAATGGATGGTACAAGAATTAAATCATATACTTGAGAGGGAAGAATCTACTAGGCAGAGATAAATATTCTGGACACTCATTTGCTGTATGTCGATCAAACTTGGATTGATAGGCAAAACCAATACTGGCAAGACCACCTTCTTCAACTCTGCAACATTGTCATCTGGCGAGATCTCGTCATACCCGTTTACAACAAAACGCCCCGAGTTTGGAGTGGGTCATGCTATAACACTATGTGTTCATCCAGAGTTTAAACTACAAGATGATCCAAACAACTCCAAATGTAGTGATGGATGGCGTTACATTCCCATCGAGTTGATCGATCTACCTGGTTTGATAAAAGGTGCATGGTCAGGTAAGGGACTTGGAAATCAATTTCTAACAATTGCAGCACAATCAGATGCACTGTTACATATAGTCGATGCCTCTGGCGGAATAGATGCAACTGGAAAGATCACTACAACTGGAACAGGTGATCCAATATCAGATCTTGCGGATATCGAAGAAGAGCTGGTAATGTGGTATAACAAGATATTTGAAGGCAATAGAGACAAAGTATCCAAACTGATTAGAGCAGGTTCTGATACCGAGTCTGCGATATCAGATCTATATCGTGGAATAGGTGTAAATCGTGATCACGTAAAGAACGCAATCGCCTCTGCCCAACTCGAGTCCAAACATATCGATGATTACACTATATCTGATAGTAAACTCTTTGCAGGGTGTCTGAGGCGATTCTCCAAGCCTACGTTGATTGTAGCAAACAAGATCGATGTCGAAGGTGCAGACAAGAACTTTATTCGATTGCAAGAACGATATCGTGACTCGATCGTGATTCCTGCTAGTGGTGATAGCGAGTACAGTCTTCGACTAGCTGAACAACGTGGTCTCATCCGATACTCGCCTGGCTCGGAGCAGTTTGAGATACTCCAACAAGACAAACTAAACACTAAACAGCTTGATGCCTTGGACTTTATCAAACGAGGCATAATGGGAGAGTATATGCGAACTGGAGTACAGTTTGCAGTAAACGTTGCTGTGTTCAAGTTATTGAAGATGAACTCGATATATCCAGTGGCTGATGCTGATAAACTCTGCGACAAACAAGGACGTGTTCTACCTGATCTCATTCTATTAAAAGATGGTGCAAATATAGGTGATCTTGCTAAAGAGATACACACCGATCTCACAAAAGGTCTGCTGTATGCCAAAGATGTGCGGTATAACCTCAGACTTCCTATCGACTATCAGCTTCGGGATCGAGATGTCGTATCACTAGTCAACGCAATATGAGATCTCTTTCTAGCTCTTGTTCGCAGTACTGCCTTACAACATATGCAACGAGTATCGTTTATACACATAAAGATGTCACAAAAAGTACATCGCTTTTGTCCTATCTCGTATCTGATCTTATTTGGTGCAGGCTTGGCTTTATACATACAACATATGTTTCGACACGTTCTACCCATCTAGATCATCTCCCACAACTTGACGAATCTCTCTTGTCCTATCTCGAATAGTTACAGCACTAATTCCTGACACATCTGCGATTTTTACTTGTGATATATTCTCTGCATTTATTATAGAAGCTAGATGTATAGCAGCAGCGGCCATCGCCACTGGATTCTTACTCGTTGTAATGTTCTTTCTTTGAGCAATATCTAGTATGTCTAGTGCACACCTCTCTGTCCTCTCTGATACCGGAATCGATTTTGCAATTCTTGGTACAAACTCGATTGGACTATATGCGACCGGCGTGATATCCATCTTTTTTATTATAAATCGATATATCTTTTGTAGATTCTTCTTTTTGATGTTTCCTGCTGTTGCAATGTCTTGAAGTGTTCGTGGGGTATTTGTGAGTCTACATGTTATGTATATTGCAGCACACAGTGCACTAGTAGTTGATCGTCCAGATAGTATCTTCTTTGCTACCATCTTTCTAAAAAAGTGCGCTGTCTGTTCAACTATTGGCTCTGGCAACCCAAGCCGACCTGCCATGCCATCTAGTAGAATGAATGCTTTCTGAAACGACTTGGTCGACAAGGCATATCTGCTGTTTCTGTCCCACATCCTTAAACGATAGAACATTCGTTTATTCTCACTTGACAGATCCCTGCCAGTAACATCTTTGTCTTTTGACTCGATGATTGTAGACAGTCCCATGTCTACCATCTTTAACGAGATCTTTTGTCCAGTTCTAGATTCGTTATAATGTTCTCCAGTACTCTCAGGTCCTGTGTAAAACACTCTCTCTGAACAGACTGCACCACAATTACTACAAGCAATCTCGCCTGTATGATAATCTGTAACTATATTACTACTCTTGCAATCTGCCTGATGAACTATCTCTACCAATATGTTGTATATTGTCTTTGAAATTATTTAAAGCGACAATCATATTCAAACTAGTGCTAAACCAGGTATTTACAAAAACTTTTGGCACCATGTCGTAAATACATACATAGTTAAATTCTCAAATATGCGCTAAATTTTATGTCTTGTGTTTTGTTTACCATTTGTAGATTTTACATAAAACCTATGATCAACTTTGAGTCGTGTCAACCATTGAATCATACACGTCTGAACTCTAGTGCTAAAGATGTTAATTCAAATATCTTGATAGACATCTCTGCAAATTCGTTATCGTCTAGATATACTAGGCACGGTTTTAAATCATATTCAACTTGTACGTGATGTATAGATGAGTTACTCTTTTCGACTACAATCTCACTCCTCACTCCCACAATCGGTATTGTACAAGATAAGTACAGATATTTCCAACTTTGATAAAGTCATGCCTAATCACTTTCGTTCAATTGATATAGTAAAGTCTAGTGCCAACACGATCACAACCAAGGAGCATATCGTCTTTTTACATATTCCGATAACTATCAAAGTACATCACAAGATTGTACCGCCGGATATGCATCAAGTAGATATCTCGAGTGGACCATTTTCTGGCACGCAGTTTGTTGAGCGCTATACACCTCATCATACTGGAACAATTATAACTATAGATGTGACACTCCCTTGCTATCTACAACTCTTTAAACCTGTTAGATATCTCGTATCCAAAATAATGCTTAATACCTTGGAGCAATTTGTTATGTCTGCAGAGATGTACGAGTCCAAGAGATAGTTGGCACTATAGTGCAAATAGCTTTGCAGAATAAATATCTTGATTATGTATGCTGATCATGGTTTATGATGTTTTAGTAATTGGTGCCGGAGTTGGCGGATTGTCATCAGCTGCACTGTTGGCAAGACAAGGTTACTCTGTCAAAGTCGTCGAGCGTGCAGAGAAGGTTGGCGGCAGAATTGCATCTACTGTGTATCGCAACCATATATTGGATAATGGTTTTCATATAATGCCTTTTTATAAAAAATCAGCAATCTATTCTATACTGAAAGAACTTGGGATAGAGTCAAGGTTACGTCTTGCCAAAGTTGATAACATTGCATTTTATGATAACGAATTTTATCGATATCCAAAAGGGATTACAGATATTCTTCGAATGTCGATGATTCCAATAAAAAGTAGATTTCAATTATTGCGTCTATTACTTCCACTCGCATTCTCTTCTGTATCGAGAACAGAACAATGGGATGATACTCCTCTTACAAACATAACTCATAATCTAGATTCGGCCACATCAGCATTCTTTGAAGCAGTATGCATGCTGGCGTTTGCTGACACTGCAGAACACATATCTCTAGGCGAGTTTGCGCGTACTATAATTCGAGCAAATCCATTCAAAGGAGGTACTAGCGAATTTGCATATCCACACTCTGGTGGATACGATGCTATTACTAACCTCTTGGCAGACTATATTCATGAAGCAGGAGGTGAGATAGAGACAAGTTCTAGAGTACAACAGGTGATGGTCAAAGATTCAAAAGCAGTTGGTATTAAATTTGATTCAGGCGAATCTTTAAACGCACGATCAATAGTGATATCGTTTCCTGCATATCTTGCTCTACATCAACTCTTTGAACCAAATATTATAGATCCCAAGTTTGTCGCAAAGATAGATCAACTCAACAAAACTACATCTGTGGTCGAAGTTCATTTTGCGCTACGATCACAGCTCGACTCTAGACAAGTGATCTTTCCTGTAGGGGACTATGTCACTAAAGGAATATTCTTCATCTCAAATATCACACCAAAAGTATCTCCTCTTGGAGAGCATCTGATAATTGCAGGCACACCTGTACCGCCTTCAATCCCAAAGAATCCTAGCAAGGTTAGAGACGTTGTTGATAAAATGAAACAAGAGATATCAACTATCTATCCAAAATTCAAATCTGAACTCATCTGGGAGATGCCAAAAGCATGGAGTCTAGTCGAGTCAGTAGTCAAGGAACCAGGCAAGGTGTGGTTATCCAAGATGCCACACCAGATATCTGGAATTGACGGTCTATTCTTTGTAGGTGATTCTACTGTAAGCTATGGGATTGGAACCGACTCTGCTGCGCACAGCTCTATACTATGTCATCCAAAGATCAATACCTATCTGTCAAATACTTCGTAAGATCTTTGGAATCTCATCAAGCTCAACATCGCCTACGACACGTGCTGCAAGTTTAGGGATATCTTTGGTGTGCAATGCATATCCACCAACTAGGATCGGTTTGTTGTATGTGTCATTGATCTTTTTGATCAATCTCTGACCTGCTACTATGTTCTCAGGCAGAGTTATTGAAACAAAGACTACGTCAGGATCATTATCTCTAATAAAGTCTAGAATCGCTCTAGTTGGAATAGATGTTCCCATATTGTATACTCTATATCCTCTTGTAGTTAGATACGTCTCTAGTACATCACATCCTAGATGGTGCTCTTCGCCCACCGGAACACAGATCATTATCTTCTTTTTATTCCCTTTATTGGATACGCGACTCATGATTATCTTTATCAATGTCTGTGCAACGTTACTTGCTACATGCTCGGTGGCAATTCCAATCTTACCGTTGGCCCAATCCTGACCTATATCCTTCATGACTGGTCGTAATATCTTGTCAAAAAATCCTGCCTCCGCAAAAGATTTCGCATACATGTCGTATATCTTTAAACACTCTTGAATATCTCCTTCTGTCAATTTCTGGTACAGATTCTTCTTTGATCTATTTGTTGCTCTATCTCTTTTTTTGATATCTTTTGGACTATGTGCTGCAAGAGCAGAGAGTATCTTTGGGTCGTTGCGATATTGTACTGGAATATCATCTTGTTCAACTTGTGATGCTTTTCCGAGATACTTTACTATCTTTTGCTTTGACGTGTTCTGTTTAGAGTCCCAGACACTCTTTACCAAGTATAGATACCTGTCCGACTTTATCTTCTTGACTCTGATGTATACCATCTGTTTGATATGTCTGCTTTTGATATATAACTAATGCCAATTTTACAATATAGTGCCAACTTTTTGTTATTTACTTGGCACTATAAAGTATTTTTAACACTAGTTTAAATTCATAGTAGTGCCATGATATTCTAATGAAAAAGACAGTTCTCGTAACAGGATGCACTGGCTTCATTGGTTCTAGACTGATATCACGGCTTGGAGAATTAGACTATAGTGTACTGGGAATGAGTCGACGAGATCTAGATGATACAGATAACATTAGATATGTCAAAGCTGATGTCTTTGATCTAGACAACCTGATAGATGCCATGCGTGGAGTTGATGTAGCATATTATCTACTACATTCGATGGAAGGCAGTCGAGACAAGTGGCAACAGTTTGCAGGACGAGAGAGAATACAAGCACAGAACTTTCTCAAAGCAGCTACTATCTGTGGAGTAAAGAGGATCATATATCTTGGCGGTCTAGTTGATGACTCTCTAGATCTATCCCCTCACATGAAGAGTCGAATAGATGTTGGTAAAATATTGGCATCTGGTGATATTCCTGTAACTGAACTTCGAGCATCTATAATTATTGGTGCACAGAGTGGCTCTTTTACAATGTTGCGTTATCTGGTAGAGCGACTATCTGTAATGATATGTCCTTCGTGGGTAAACTCTCTTGCGCAGCCAATCGCAGTTGGTGATGTAATCGAATATCTTGTTAGATGTATAGGGGTTGATGAGACAGAAGGTAAGATATTTGAGATTGGTGGTCCAAAACAACTCACCTACAAGGATCTACTATATGCCTATGCCGAATACCTTGGCAAAAATATCTACATCTTGCAGATCCCATTTCTCACAACTAGACTCTCTTCGTACTGGGTTGATCTGATAACTCCTGTCAAAGCAGCACTTGCACGTCCACTAGTGGATAGTCTTGTACACGATACAGTTGTGACTAGTAGACCTATACACGATCTCATTCCTTTGAAACTCAAGTCATTTGAAGAAGCGATCGATATAGCAGTACATGAGATGAGTGATTCCCCTCCACATCTCAAACTAACAGAGAAGACAAGTTTTTGTACAAATCAACGAATTCTTCAAGTGTCACTGGTCGCAATGATGATCATAGGTACTACATACTATTGGCTAGATGACAGATCAGATGTCTTTCATGTACTGTGGCTGTTTGCTGCGTTCTTGTGGTATACATCTTGCATCTCTGCAATCTTTTTGATCCAAAAGAAGACTCGACTTGGATATGTTCTTGCTGGTATATTGTCGTGGATAACTCTGGCATTCTGGCTCTTTGACAACTATTATGTTGTATTTGGTGATACAGCTATTGCTGGTATGCCAAATGATGCGATGACTAGTCGTAACTTTGTCGGAATGTTTGTAGCGGCCATCTCTATCGTTGCATCACATAACCTATTTCACAAGATTGTAAAGTATCAGTTTAAGGGAAGACAAATCTAGTACGTGATATTTTCATATATGACGAACCATGTCAATGATCTCTACAAGATAAATTTTCAGATGGTAATATGTGATTATATTACATACACTAGAATTTAGAACTTGATCTTTACAGATACTATGATTCTGATATAAACCTCAATAATTTTTATATCTGCCTTGCCGTTGTTTAATATGTCTAAATCACAAGAGAATACTGAATATATGTTGTGTAATGTATGCTTTGAACCATTTATGTATAATGATGTAAAATGGCTCCCAGAGAAGACAAAGTATTTTTCTAACAAAAATTTTAAACACGTACTTAAGGGTCTCGAAGATAAATCATTTGTTGAGTCATTTAAGAAAAAAAGAAAAGAGATGCTGGATTTGCAAAAGAGATTTCATAATGGTGATTATGACTCGATCGTAGATGACTTTATAAATATGCATAAAGTAGGTATAGAAATCGAAGAAATTAAGATGTACAAGATTCATATGTTGAATGTTGTTAAAAGACTGCGTAATAATTTAGATGATGACATGAAACGACATGTGGATAACCTTACGCAGTATCCTGGACTAGTATTTGGCTGCTATGATTTTTCATATACCTCGAGGTGTCCACACTGCACGTTCCCAACAGTTCTAGTGTGGCGTGGACACGAGTCACTAAAGCGCTGTATAAAAATTAAGAGCAAGGATGACGACGACAAGAGTACATTTAGATGTATATCGTGCAGTACCGAATTGATTGCAGAGCACCATATTTGGAAACGTGTTGATACTCCTAAAGGCATATATCTGGAAACCATCTGTCAAAAATGCAATAAAGCACAACCATATCCCTATGGTTTCAATTCCCTTTCAAATGTAGTCGAGAGTGGAGGACCACACTCTAGAATAGAATATGAAAAAATTCCTAAATGGATGATCACTGTACCTAGGTCGTATATTTGTGTTGATATTGGAGTATTGGATTCTCAAATATACACTGTACCTGACAACAGAGAGATTGCGGACGCTGCATCGATTCTATTTACATTCTGGAAAAATTGACCCATGTGTTGATGATCTGAATGTGCTTGTTAGACTGTGGCAATTGCTTTTTGAGTCCCTCCTCAATGAAGTCTATTTTTAATATGATTGATCACAATAACTGATGTCAAGTTAGCAGAAAAGACAAGAGCCGATAAACCAGATATCTCTAGAGACATGAACATAACATTTTGATAGACAAACATGAAAGAGATATGTTAAAGAACATTTAGCAATTGTGATCGAAGAACTGGAATCCAAACTTGCATGATTCCAACATAATTACGTGATTGGTCATCTTGAGTTTTCTATCGCTGGGTATGTCAGGATCTATTGTAGTCTTGCTCAAATATAATCAATTATTATTTGGATTTATTGATTTGTCGTCAATCATATCTGAATTACTGTGCAGATATAGTATAAAAAACCTAATGAATAAAAGTATCTGCTAATGGTCAATTCTGTTGATATTCGTCATGCTCTACTAGATCAATGGAATCGACAACTAGCTCAACATACTTTGTACCACTCAGACTCGTTAAGTGGTGCCAGTCCACCATCTGTATTTGTAGGATCGTATGGATACCCCAAAGTGCTTGTAGGACCTATGGTTCCGCCAACACACGGTGACACAAGTCTACTCGATAGTCCAGAACAATGGAAAGATATGTCGCTTGATGAGATCATAAACTTTAGACTCAATCTAGTTCGTGGTACGCAAAAGACGCCTATCGATCAAACAGATACTAGATACATACAAGAACTCCAAGTATTGAGCATGTCATCAAGACCTATCGATACTGATCTAGAATTTGATCAACCGATCAAGCCTATTGTATCACTTGACGATCACAGTCCTGTATTTGGTCCAATGGGACAGATAACTAATGCTCGATTTGGTTCTGCATCTACACTTCGACCTATTGAGAGAGTCTTTTACGATCGAGATCTTGGCGCAGCAGATGCTGTATTGAATCTATATCGAGCAGATGTCGAGATCTCTAGAATTCAACGTTGTTTTAGTATTGGTATGTTGGGTAAGAGTCGATCTCTAGTACCAACTCGTTGGAGTATTACTGCAACCGACGATATCATATCGAGATCTCTTGCTGATGATATCTTGGATCACTCTCTCATCGACTCTTGTATGGTGTTCACATATGCACATCTTGGAAACAAGTTTGTTGTAATACTGTTTCCGCACAGATGGCTCTATGAGATGATCGAGGCATGGTACTCTGATGGTGTATTGGGGTTTGGTTCTGATCATGAAGATGCACGTGGGATATCACATCCGCCAGCAATTGCTGGCGCATACTTTGCTGCTAAACTTGGCGTCTTGGAGTATCTTTCACATATACAGAGACAGGCTGGAGTCTTGATATTGCGTGAGATCAGTCCCGAGTATGCGCTTCCGGTCGGAGTATGGCAGATTCGTGAAGGTGTGCGGGCAGCTATGCAACAGATGCCCATAATGCTTGAATCCTTTGATGTTGCACTAGACGTGGCTACAAAGATGACAAACATTGCCACCCACGAGTGGCTTAAACACGGTCACATCTTCGAGATGCTTAGACAAAAGGTGTTGTCTGATTTTGTGATATAACTGATGTAAAGAGATCTCGCTGTGGTTCAGAGTACAGCAAAAAGTATGTTTGGTTGGCAAGATATGTTTTATTAAATTTGTAAATTATGGGGTTTATCGTAGCCAAGACTGTTCCTAACATTAACTCCTTACGCTTGTATTTGTCTATCAATGCAATAAACGACATCTTTTCATTATGATCAAATTCATTCGAAAAATGTCCAAAGACGTGCATTATGACATTACTATGTGTCTTGATGGTTGGCTGTCGTTCTAACACTAGATGTAGATCTTTTTCGTATTTGGTTAGAATATTGTTCATCTCTCCATGTTTATAACTTGCAACTATTCTACCAAGTGTCTTTAGTTTAGATTGGTCACGGGACATTATCAGATACTTGTTTCTCGCATGAAACTCTACTAGATGACGAATTCTAGCTAGTCTCTTAATGTGGTTGAATCTAGATGACACGAACTCGGTAATATCGCTATCTGATATCTCACTAGTTCCATTTGCTGACTCCATCTATTTGATTTATGATCCTATGAATATAAAGTCAGATCTTTTATATTTGATTTAGCACCAGATTTAGCTAAATTTGTTGGCACTATATTGAAAATTACCACTAGCTTATATATCAAATTAACACATGTCTATTCAATGAAAGCACAACTACTAGTACTGACACTTGTCGTAGTGATATCTACAATATCTGTCGCACATGCCGAAGTTCCTTCGTGGATAAAGAGTACAGCAGGATGGTGGGCAGATGGTTCTATATCGGATGACGAGTTTCTCAGTGGTATCTCTTACTTGGTGACAAATGGATTCATAGACGTTCCGACTAGTACGCAGACATCTACATCCGATACAGTTCCTTCATGGATCAAGACTAATGCAGGATGGTGGGCAGATGGTTCTATATCGGATGACGAGTTTCTCAGTGGTATATCGTTTCTGATAGGCGCAGGACTCATTACTGTCGGTACTGATACAACTCAAGATATTGAAAGTGGTGATCAAACCGAACTAGAGTTACTTGAATCAGAACTTGAAGAGTGTGCCAAGATTACTAGAGCTGTTGATCGAATAGACTGTGAAAAGCCTATCAAAGACGAGATCAAACTCTACGAGTACAAACAAGATTCGACAAAGTTTGTTGTAGGTCCAATAGTCTACTATTGGAAAGGTCTTGGCTCTGACGGAAATAGTTTCGAGATAAGCTCAAGTGGTCAAGCACTATTGAACATTCGAATGTTGGCAGAGAATACCGCCTCTGAGAATGTAGCACTACACTGCACTAGCCCGTCTATATGCAACTATGATGTATGGGATGGCTCCAAGTCATTCAAATACTCTGGGATGGACTTCACTAGCGGCATGATAGTCATCAAGCCAGGCGCTGCAAAAGAGTTTAACATTCTGTTTGGACCAAACATTGGATATGGTGGAACTCAGTTCATATATGATCCATCAAAGAACTACCAGTTTCGGATCAATGAGAACTTTGGAAGTGTCAACATTGATCTGCCACTGGAGTAATTTTTTTTCTTAACTTATTCCATTCTTATCTCTTCTCGTTTTATCCATATGGTTCTATCATCCTGATCCATTATCTCCACTCCCATGTTAATGACTCTCTGTCGTATCTCATCTGCCGCATCAAATTTGGCCGATTTCCTTAAATCTCTGCGTCTTGAAATCAATGCATTGATCTCGTTCTTCTGCTCTGTAGTTACTGTGGACAGTCTTAGTCCCAATATGTCGATCATCTCTTGAAACTTTGACATTGTAGATTTGATACTCTCTTTTAACACGCCTTTTGCATCGAGACGGTTTATCTCTCTGATCATATCGAACAGTGACGAGATCGCAAGATGCGTATTTAGATCTGACTCTAACGCCGCATAAAACTCTAGATGCAACTCTGTAATCTTGTTGTCATATGTACCATGTGTACTGTGGCCTATGTCGTCTGTTGTATCTTGTACATGAATCATGGTATAGTAACATGTCTCGATCTGTCTCCACTTTGTGAGGCTCTCTCTGAGTAATTCTGGTGTATAATCGATCGGTTTTGAATAATGTCCTGATAGACAGAACAGTCGTATTATGTTTGGACCCCAATCTATCATGGCTTGACTGATCGATCTGATATTTCCAAGTGACTTTGACATCTTTGTACCCTGTATGGTTACCATCCCTACATGTAGCCAAATCTTTGCCATTGGGGTACTAGTGCATGACTCTGATTGGGCGATCTCGTTCTCATGATGTGGGAATATCAGATCCCTTCCTCCTCCATGTATGTCAAAACTATCCCCCAAGTACTTGGCACTCATAGCAGAACATTCGATATGCCAACCTGGTCTTCCCTTGCCCCAAGGACTATTCCAAGAAGGTTCTGTATCAGTAAACTTCCATACGGCAAAGTCTAGTGGATCTGACTTTTTCTCATCTATCTGAATTCTTGCACCTGCCTTTAGCTCATCGATCTTCTTCTTTGATAGTTTACCATATTCGGCAAATTTGGCAACTGCAAAATAGATTCCATTATCTGTTACATATGCTGTATTGTTCTGTATCAGAGCTCCAACTAGACGTATGATATCTGCAATATGTTCAGTTGCTTTTGGGTACGATGTCGCACGCAATATGTTCAGCTTGTCTGCATCTACAAAGTATTGATCGATATATCTAGTACTGATCTCTTTGGCACTCATTCCTTCAGTATCTGCTCGTGATATTATCTTGTCATCTACATCGGTAAAGTTTTGAATCATCACTACTTTGACCCCCTTTGACTCTAGATATCGTCGCAATACATCAAAGACTATGATAGTTCTTGCATGACCAATATGTGACTCGTCATATACGGTAACACCACATAGATAGATCTTGACCGTCTCTTGTTCTAAAATTATCTGTGTATCCGATAATGTGTCATGTAGTTTCATTTGTGATCCCTTGGGTCTTGCGGTATGATTCGTTTGTGATGTGTGTTCTTGTTTAGTGATATGATCTGCTGTATCGTACTAGAATCTATCTGTGTTGTTTTTGCAATCTCTGATACATCCATACCTTTTTCCATGCAATATATGATCGAGTCGATCTCTTCATACGTTGCACCAATCTCATCTTGAGCGTCATGATCGGACCATAGATGTGGGCTACTCTTCTTTGAGATGATCTCTGTCGGTACTCCTAGATACTTTGCAATCTCTCTTATCTGAAGTTTATACATCGACGAGATTGGTACAATGTCTGCTGCTCCATCACCAAACTTTGTAAAGTATCCCAACATGTATTCACTCTTGTCGCTAGTTCCCAAAACTAGATATCCTTTTACATTTGCATAATAGTATAGAATATTTGCTCGCACCCGTGCCCTTAGATTTCCTTTGGCTCGTTTGTTTGGCTCTATGTACATAGAATATTCATTTACTATTGGTTTGATATCGATTAACTTGTATGCTATGCCTGTCAACGCAACTACTTTGAGCGCGTCTCTTGTCTCTTGTTCTGGAGTGATATCGGTATCTGGCATTACTATGCCTAACGCCTTGTTTCCAAGTTCTTTACATAGATATGCAACAACAGACGAGTCTATTCCACCACTGAGTCCAAAGATCACACCTTGAGAGTCTTGATGTGCCATCTCTTTTATGATGCCGTCTCTAATCTCTGATACGATCTGTTTATAGTCTTGATTCTTTATGTTGTCGATTATAGTTTGATTCAACTGTTGGTATGAATCTGCTTGGGAATTAAAAAGTTGTACTGCATCATGTACATCGTACTGTACATCGTCTGTACATTGTATAATGTACATCGTATATTCACGTGTATAGAGGGGGACACTATTGATACAAAAAACAAGATAACGTCGATCATTACTATGGAAACCTAATATCATGCTCGTATAATGTCGTATGTGTCAAGTTGTATGTCTTGTACTATGAATCATGTACGATAAATCAAATGTCCACATAGATCCCATCGTCTCTTGTCTCTATTGGATATGTTGTCAGTTTGACATCTTTGAGATAATCGACCAACTCGCCGGTTTTAATGTTATAGTGCCAAAAGTGTAATGGACACTCTACTATGTTGCCGTCTAGTTTTCCAGGCGCAATTGAACCATCTTGATGAACACAGAGATCGTCTAGTGCGTGATATCCATCTTGATTGAATATGGCGATCTGTTTGTCATCGATCTTGAAAGATTTACCTTTTCCTGATGCAATATCGCCCTTTTCGGCAACCTTTTTCCATGCCATATTTGTATCAACATTAGTTGCTGTTTATTTAGATTCGTAATGATCTATAACAAGATGTTACGTTGTTTTTGATACTCAGACAAGAACTGGATATCTGATTGTGGCATTTGTAAAACAGTTCACCCAATCATTTGATGTGCTCACCTTCAGACTCCTCGTCAATACATGTTCTTTCTTTTGTGGGTTGCCTTTTGATAAATACGACTGATAGTCTTTTATGACCGTCCTTTAGAGACATGTGTGTCCTATCATAGTTGTACTGTTTCATGACCAGAACAATTGGATCGAATCTCTTCGATTTATGCGAGGTAGATTTTTACAAGACTTTTTCTTAACATGTTAAAGTTGTATGTTGTTTTCTGTCAAAATTCCATTTCGCATAAATTGAAGGGATCCTATATGTCAAATACGGTCAGAATACTTGTCAAGGAACGGCTCTGTTCGATGAATATTTTGATAATAATGATGGTTTAAAGATGATTTGCATAAAAATACAAGACAGATGCGCGGCGTGGAATTAGTTTATAGTCGCAACTCAAAATTACTGTATCTAAATATCGTTTTTTATTACAAAATGGACACGATTCTGACAATTAGATTACAGAATTGATATTCGACGAAAAAAACTAACAGTTTGCAAGTGTGTGTTTTTAATTATTCATAGATTATGTGTAGCAACTCTAAAGAATAATTCTTGAACCATGTTGTCCCATGGTATTGATTTTAGTCCTTCACCAAACACACGCTTCATTGTAGAAAATACACCTTTCACTGAAGAGCGATCACCATAACTCTGTTTTCTCCACAACACACTTGATTTTTTAATCTATCCTTTTCTGTGATCTTTACATCTTTGCACTTTGAACCAAAAGTTAATTGAATTTGGGCCGCTTCACTTCTAACCTTTTGAAGATTTGTTTTAGCGTTATACACCAAAGTGCAAAAGTATTTTCCAACACGACAACAAAAGAACACACATGTACTTTTTATGGGCGTGCCCATCTTGTAATGACGACAGCGTATATGCTATTTCCATAGGCAAAATCGTTCAAGTGGTGTTTTTGATTTTCGTAAAGATGTATTTATAATTACACACATGCTATTCTACGATCTACATGGAAAATACTTTTGCACTTTGGTATGTGGGATTTTCCTCATCTCCCGATAACTTCACAAAACCCATCTACAATATATAGTTTAATCGACTACAAATTGTATGTGTGGACATGAAGAAAAAAACAGTCCAATGTATGAAGAAATAAAAGTTAGAGGAATATCGAAGTCGTCTATCGGCACCATCAAAGAATCGAATGACATTGTAACAACTATAAGTATTCGCAAGGACTCTCTAAAAATATGGGACAAATATAAGAACGATCCTGAAGAAACATACGAGGATATGTTTAAACGCATATTTGATACTATTGATTACTTTGTTAGAACTATTACCGCATCAGATGTGGAGTTCTTACATAAGCGGCCTCTTACACACAATCGTTTTACGGAACCACAAGTAGATCTAATTCGTCGCATATTTGATATGATAACCGACATCACAGAGCCAGCAACTCCAGAAGAGATTGTCGCCGTTAGAGAATTTCAAATTGACAATGGAAGACTATATACCGATAACGAAATTTTGACAATAAATTAAAAATAATGTGGAAAGTACATAAAGAAAATGCATTTGAATCACAAGTTAAAAGATTAGACCCACAAATCCAAGAACGCGTAAACGATGCAATAAATGAACTACGTGATTCGGTATTACCAGCACGACTAGGAGAATACAAACGCAGTATGAGAGATTATACATATGAGATTGAAAGAAAGTATAGACTAGTGTATAATTTTGAGTATATTGAAAAGACAATAATTGTATATCGCGTATGCGATCACAAATCGGTCTACATTAGAGATTAAACTTTGGTTTTTTAACTTATCGTGGAGTATTTGGCATTTGGGAGAGTTCGTGGAATTATACTCATAGTAAAATTATCATGATAAAAAATTAAAAGATTACATGATTTATGCTCCAAATATCGAAAATTTACATAATTCAAGGTGAATTATTTAATATGGCGATTATAAACCTACAGCCCCTAACATGGTTTGTAGAAGTAAATCAAACAAATCACGATCTTGGATATTGTATCGTCAATCCACCTCTTTAAGATACAGTAGGAATTTCTTTGAACTCACACCACGATACTTTGCCAAGTTCAATTTAACAAAGCCCCAACACCCTTCCATTCTGTTGATATGCACTCGCATTTTAGAAAAAGAACTGGCGATTAGGTATCCATTGTCCCCAAATACCCTTGAACTACGTACAAATTTAATGTCCGAAATCAGTCAGAAAATGAAAGGATACATCAGAAATTGATTGAAAATTAATGGATTCTATCTCAATATGTCCGAATTTCGTATCTGTTTTGCCATGTTATCGATCAGCAGGTTTGCGGGGCTTGATATCTCTAATCTCCAAGAAATTTTTGATGATTAACTGATTCTCGATCATATCCGTGAAAGACCAGAGTGTCATATCCTTTCCATTTGTCTGTGCATTCATGCTTGATTATTGCCAATTCATTATTACTCATATCGATAAGAGATTTTAGATTCAATGCCACTTGTCACTCATTGCTCCACATCATTTAGGGGCTGTAGGTTTATAATCGCCTTAATATAATCATACATGTTAGTATCTATTGACACTGAGTTGCTCTAAAGCAATTTCGTAGAAGGTGTTCTAGACCCTTCTACACCCTTTGTATTAGTCCTGTGATTATGCTTTTTGGCATACAAGTGATTCACTTTACTAACTGCCTCTTGATTGATGGTATTTCATATCCTGATTGCCAAAAAACATAATCACAGGACTATATACATGTGATGTACTAAAGATCGCTCTAGATCATAATCATTAACTTTGACTTCACTTGATTTTATGAATATTTTTTCACATAATTTCAACTATACTCGTACAAAATCTGTCCAAGCACTACTTCCATATGACGATAACAGATTCTCGATGCTGATAATATCACCTTATTATGAGGGTCTAAATTTTGACTATGTGCTAACCACTACAATAGACTGTATGCACATTATTGAGTGCCCATGTCTCATCATCAAACATGACAACAATGAATCGATTTGCTTCTAGAAATTACGCCTGTGTTTTATTGTACCTTAAATGTGCGTATGATGTAAGAAACATGCATACAGTCTAATAACAGAGATTGCGATCGCCTTGATTTTATTGGTGCAATACATGTTTGGGGGGTTCGAAATGAGCAATCGCCTTTCAAATACCCACGATAAGTTAAAAGAACCAAAATTTGTTGGACATAGCCTTTGGTAAGAAACAAACAACTTTTTGGCTCTTGTAATACAGACAACATGATAGCATTTTATATTCATGTTGTAGCGATCTGATATGAGTCGTGTAAAATCTAACGCAAAACTAGTCGCACAAGGTAAACTCTCATACGAGTGGGCACGCTCTCATATGAAGATTCTAGATAATACTATCTCTAGACTAAAAAAATCAAAGCCACTACATGGTATAACGCTAGGATTTTGCCTTCACATCACAAAAGAGACTTGTGTTCTTTTGATGGGAGCAAAAGAACTCGGTGCAACTGTTGCCTGTTGTGGTGGAAATCCTCTAACTACTCAAGACGATATTGCGGCATTTCTAGTAGAACAAGGTATTCATGTATATGCATGGCATGGTCAATCTGTAAAAGAGTATGATTGGTGTATAGACCAAGTTTTAAAACACAAGCCACTGATCCTCACCGACGACGGTGCAGATATGAACATTAAAGCTCATTTTGATAAGCGATTTACAAATCAAGAGATTCTAGGAGCAACTGAAGAGACGACAGCAGGCGTCACTAGAATTCGAGCCGTAGAGAATCAAGGCAAACTTCGTTATCCTGTAATCTTGGTAAATGAGGCATACACAAAACACATGTTTGATAATAGATACGGAACAGGTCAAAGTACGATAGATGGTTATCTGCGCGCAATGAATCTACTATTGGCATCCAAACGCGTAGTTGTAGTTGGATATGGTTGGGTAGGGCGTGGTGTAGCAGCACGCTGTGCTGGAATGGGATCTAGAGTAATCGTAACCGAAGTTGATCCTGTAAAGGCACTTGAGGCTCATATGGATGGATTTGATGTAATGCCAATGTCTCAAGCAGCTAAACTAGGCGAGATATTTATCACATGTACTGGAATGACTAGCGTCATAAGACGCGAACATATCTTAAAGATGCAAGACGGTGCTGTCTTGGGAAATGTAGGTCACTTTGACGTTGAAATAGATAGCAAGTTTCTACTAAAAGAGTCCAAGTCGGTAAGACAAGTACGACCAAATCTAGACGAATGTGTCTTGTCTAATGGTCGTAGGATATATCTGATTGGTCAAGGGCGTCTTGCAAACCTAGTCGCAGCTGAGGGTCACCCCCCTGAGGTCATGGCACAGTCATTCTCCAACCAAATACTCTCGATACTGTATATCCTCAAAAACCATAAAGAGATGGAAAAGAAGATCATTACTGTTCCACCAGAGATCGATAAACAAGTTGCAGTAGATGCGCTACAGGCAATGCATATCAAGATAGATAAACTAACTCCAGAGCAACTCAAGTATGCAAACAGCTGGTAAGATTATAACATATGAAGAGTCATCAGTATTATGACCAAGAGAGCAATAATTACTAGTGCGCTACCATACGCCAATGGTGAGATTCATCTAGGTCACATAGCATCAACATATCTTCCTGCTGATGTAACATGCAGATTCTTAAAACTAGACGGAGTCGAGTCTTACTATATCTGTGCATCTGATGACTTTGGAACTCCAATACTAATCCAATCTGAACGAGAAGGTAAGACTCCCAAAGAGTATGTTGAATATTGGAACAAGCGAGACTGTGAAGACTTTGCAGCACTTGGAATAAAGTTTGACTACTTTTACAAGACCAGCTCGCCTGAAAATATCGAGTTTGTCCAAAAAGTATTCAAAAAGTTAGACGCCGCTGATCATATCTACGAGAAAGAGATAATCCAGTTTTACTGCGCATATGATAAAAAGTTCTTGCCAGATAGGTACGTGAGTGGTTCATGTCCTTACTGCCAAGCTACCGATCAATACTCTGATCTGTGTGAGAGCTGTGGACGAGTTCCTGAAGAGATTATTGATCCACGTTGTACATTGTGTGGTAGACCACCAACAAAAGAGAAGACTGTACATTATTTCTTTAGATTGACAAATTTTGCGGACAAACTATCTGATTGGCTTGATCAAAACAAGAATCTACAAAAAGACGTAAAAAAGTATGTACAAAACTGGATCAGCTCTGGTCTGATCGATTGGGACATCACTCGTGATATATCTTGGGGGGTACCGGTCCCTGTCGATGGCGTAGCGAATAAAGTATTCTATGGGTGGTTTGATAATCATCTCGCGTACATATCAACTGCACTCAAGTTTCTAAATGATAATGGTATCGACGGCAAAGAGTTTTGGAACTCTGCTGATATCTATCACTTTATTGGTAAGGATATTGTTTATCATCACTATCTGTTCTTACCTGCAATGCGACTTGGTATCGATAGTGAATTCAAACTACCTGACTATATTCCAACTCGTGGTCATCTGACGCTACAATCTAAAAAGATCTCTAAAAGCAGAGACTGGTATATTGGGCTGCGCGACTTTCTGAAACATTATCCGCCTGACTATCTCCGATACTATCTGATCTCGATAAATCCCTACTCGCAAGATGATTTGAACTTTGATTGGGACGACTTTGCAGTTAGGATCAACTCTGAATTGATAGGAAACTTGGGAAACTTTGTAAATCGAGCATTAGGGTTTACAAAAAAAGTATTCGATGGCATAATTCCCGAGACCACAAAATACGATGATAAAGATCAAGAGATCATCACACAGATTAACAGATTAGGAGATGACGTTGGTAACCTGTTACATCAAAATCACATAGATCGTGCATTAAAGAGACTCTTGGAATTTTCATCTACCCTCAATGTATACTTTCAACACAAAGAGCCATGGAGACGTGGTGTCGGCACTGAAAATTGTATCTATCTATCGGTTAATGCTGTGTACAGTATCGCTTTGTGTGTATCCCCATTTCTACCCGAGTCTGCACAAAAGATATGGAACCAACTAGCAATGACTCAACCTATACAAGACTATACGTGGAGAGACATATCGACACTTGCAATCAAACCAGGACACAAGATAGGTGATCCATCGCCGTTATTTACAAAGATAGAAGTTGCTGACATTGAGAGACATAAGAACGATCTAGGTGTACCGTAGTGCAGCCGATCCCACGTATATCTACTCGTGGATACTATGATCTACGGTCGGGAAGAACTCTCAAGAGAAACGACTATTATCTATATCCGCGCAATGCATTTGTCAAACTCTGTGGAGTCAATGAGCTGGTGATAGTGGTTCACGGTCTACGAAACGATCGTGCTGGTGCTGTAGCAAAGGCTACACTCGCAAGACGACGACTACGTAGACTAGGATATAGATATCCTGTGATAGGCTTTAGTTATGACTCTAACACGACTGGCGCACATCTTGTAAAGCATGCACGTCATGCATTACGTGTAGGCGAGATGATTGCAAGAAAGAATGGACGCAACCTTGGTAGATTCATCATAGACTATGCGTCAAATAATCCAGATACAAAGATACGTTTGATGGGCCACTCACTAGGTTCACTAGTTATTCAAAGTACTATACAATATCTGGCCAAGCATAGTGACACAACCATCGAGAGTGTTCATCTATTTGGCGCATCCATACCTAATGACTCGTTTACACGTAACAAAGATGGCCGTCTCGTAGACCGTGTTGTACGGACCAAAGTTATGAACTATTATGCTCCTACAGATGAGGTACTCGAGATGGCAAGGTCACAACGATACATCGCGATGCCACTAGGACTAGATGGAACTGCTGATAAACCTATAGCAAAGTACAATCAACGAAGACTAGTTCCAGTCAATCATCGTTTTGCCAGCTATCTACAGGTACTGCGGTCGTTCCCTTGAGATACTGGTACATCGAAACTTGAATAAGACCTCAGTATGTGTATATCTTGTGGTACAGTCGATAAACTTTACAGTATTGGGTAGACCAGACATTGCAGCTGAACTTGGCAAGAAGGGACTTGCAAGCGACATTACATTTTACGATCACAGTGCAGCAGATGTGATTCGTACATGGCTAGTCCCAAACGAGTTTCCAAACAAGATACAACCACTCTTTCAAGCAATTGGACTCGCCGAGTATATCATACTGGATGTTGCTACACTCGATCGATCTGTGGGTGAAGAGATCATCGCTCTTGATATGTTGTCCAAAGATCGTGGAATGCTCTTGCATACATTTGATGTTGACGAGTCTAGACTAGATAGTCTAGTTCGAGATACCATAGTCGACAGATATACTCGAGTGGATCACAAAGACGTACGTCAAGCGATCAATAAATTCGAGCCAGTCACTGTACCCGGCAGTGCAGAGATTGTAATTGATCATGCACTTGATGTAAAAGGTGTTGGAACAGTGATCTTGGGCAAAGTCGTATCAGGTACTGTTCACCAATATGATACTCTGAGACTATATCCTAAAGATGTAGACGTGCTGGTCAAATCAATTCAGATGCATGATGCTCCTGTCACTGAATCTACCTCTCCCGCGCGAGTTGGTCTCGCAGTCAAAGGAGTCAGTTCCGATGATATCAGACGTGGCGATATCCTCTCTGCCACAAACCATGATATCTATTCAGAGGTGCATCTAGATTTCGAGCAGAGTCGATTCTACAAAGGTACACTATCGGTCAATCAAGGATATCTCTTGAGTGTTGATCTTCAGATACGTGCTGCAAAGATCACATCCGTATCCCCACTGCATCTAGTACTAGACAAGCCGATTGTATCTCGACCAAATCAAACAGCTGTTGTACTAAAACCAGAGTCTCAGACACGCCTAGTTGGACACGGGCGAGTATGTTGATATTACATCGTATTGTATATCACAACTATGGATAGTTATTACAACTATGTGATATATCCGACTAGGAGATTTACAAATTGATAAATGAATCAAGATTTATTTGCACAACTTGCTATTATGTTATATGGTCAAGAGATTTCATCTAGCTCTGGGAGCAATTCCTGTGATTATAGCTCTGTTGATATCGATTCCAATGTTGACCAAGACAGAGATTCCTATATCTGCTGCAAACTCTTTTGATCGTATAGATATAGAATACACAAAACATCAACTAAAAAAGATATCTTATGGCGTAACAGAGAGGACAGGTTCACAAAAGGCAGAGATTCTCTCGATCAAAGACAACGGTGATGTAAAATATACTCTGAGCGATCAAGGATACCTTCAACCCACCATACAGTCCAAACTCGATCCACAAAAGTTGAGCAAGATCAAGGCATTGATCAAAGAGACTGGATTTATGACTATTCCATCTCAGTCATTTGAGATCCTAGACAATGTCACAGAGTATCAAAAGTCAAACGTTCGTATCACACTAAATGGCATAACACATAGAGTACACTGGCCAGAACAGAATGCTACAGATGGCTTTATCCCTCCAATTATTACAATGATTGAGAACGAGCTTGATGGTATCATAGATGAGACCAAAGACACTCCCTAGTATGTACAAGACAGTATTCACAAATAAACACAAATAACCTTTCACTTGTAATGTATCTATGATTCCGCTCTTTGGTCAACGTGATGATGCTAGAGGCATTATATGCGACGGTACTCTACGTGGCACTAGTACACTAAAACGCGGGTTTGCACATATGTTGAAGAACGGTGTAGTTATGGATGTGACTACAGTTGAACAAGCACAGATTGCAGAGGATGCTGGAGCTGTATCTGTTATGGTATTGGACAAACTACCCTCACAGGTCAGAGCAGCCGGTGGAGTTGCACGAACAGCTAGTATACAGATAATTCAAGATATCATGAGCGCTGTCACGATTCCAGTAATGGCCAAGTGTCGTATAGGGCATACCTCTGAGGCACTAGTTCTTCAAGAGACAGACGTAGACATGATAGACGAGTCTGAAGTATTGACTCCTGCAGATGAACTACGACATATCTGGAAGTGGAACTTTACCACACCGTTTGTAAACGGCGCAAGATCTCTCGGCGAAGCTCTAAGACGCATAGAGGAGGGAGCAGCTATGATTCGCACCAAAGGTGAACCTGGTACTGGAAATGTCGCAGAAGCTATAACGCATATCAAAAAGGTAAATGATGGACTACGGAATATACGTGCGATATACGAGTCAGGTGATGAACAAGAGATGATTCGTATGTCTAGAGAGTTTGGAGTCTCATTTGATACTCTACAACATACTGCTGCATTGGGTAGACTGCCAGTCGTAAACTTTGCTGCAGGTGGTATCGCAACACCAGCTGATGCTGCATATCTTATGTCACTTGGATGTGATGGAATATTTGTTGGCTCTGGAATCTTTGACACCGATGATGCTAAACAGAGAGCGAGAGCAATAGTACTTGCTACAACATTTTGGAGTGATCCAAAAGAGGTCATGTCCGCACAAAAGATGATCGATGAACGACAGTCGATGGTAGGACTTGATATAAAGACATTAGAGATGCGTATGCAGGATCGTGGTGATTAGATATGATACGAATAGGTGTACTGGGTATTCAAGGAGACGTCCATGAAAATATACTTGCAGTGAAAGCATCAGCTACAAAACTTGGTATAGAGTGTACAGTACATACAGTAAATACCAGTGCAGATCTAGCCCAAGTGGATGGTCTTGTAATTCCTGGTGGTGAGAGTACTACTATTGGCAAGATGTCTATAGACAACGGACTATACCAAGATATCAAACAGCGAATAAATGGTGATCTACCGGTACTGGGGATATGTGCTGGTATGGTGTTGTTGTCCAAATCAGTAAGTGATCACACAGTTGGCATAACAGATCAACCCCTTCTTGATATACTTGATGTCCAACTCGAACGCAACTCTTTTGGTAGACAACGAGACTCTTTTGAAGCTACAATATCACTTGACGAGATCAACATTCCTCAGTTTAACGGTATCTTTATACGCGCACCATCGATCTCTGGTGTAGGCTCTGATGTTACCGTACTATCAAAACTCGACGACAAGATAGTCGCAGTCAAAAGAGGCAAGATCATCGGGACTGCATTTCATCCCGAATTGACTAGAGACACATCAATACATGAATATTTTTTAAAACTCGTCGCCGGCTAAATGTCCGCACCGTTTGATTCTATGTGTTGTCATCTGTGTACACTATGTTGTGCATTGCGATCAGATCTGATCTAAATGGAGCTAGAGTTGCTGGGATATCGATCTCTATCTGATCCTTTAACGACAAACCCTGTGATCTCTTGTTGTTCCATACTGTTGAGTTGAACTCTGTTATCTGATTCGTTGTGTGTTCATCATACTTTGTACCTTTAGAGTCTGGTAGTGTCTGTACATGAATACTCTTATCTGAGTATAGCTTGTGCCAAAGATACTCTGTGATGAATGGAGTTATTGGCGCCAAGAGCTTTAAGATTGTTGCAAGAACTGTATGTAGTGTAAATATTGCAGCATCTCTGGACTCGTCATCAAAGCCAGTACCGTATGCACGTTTCTTTACCATCTCGATATAGTGTGCCGCAAACACATTCCAAGTAAACTCTCGTATCGCAATAGTTGGAACAAAAAAGTTGTATACGTCGTATCCTTTTCTGCACTCTATTACTAGCTTGTCGAGTTCTGACAGGATCCATCTATCTGTATCTTTGAGATTTGTACTAGATGCTGGTTCTAAACTAGAGATAAACCTTGCAATGTTCCACAGCTTGCTGAGAAACTTTTTGGTAGACTCTATCTTTTGTTCATTACACCTAAAGTCATAACCGTGATTGATCTCACTCGCGCTCCAGAACCTAAAGGTATCTGCTCCCATCTTTTGGATTATCGGATATGGATCTATGGCATTTCCTTTACTCTTACTCATCTTTGTTCCCCGTTCATCTAGTCCATAACCCATAACCCATGCCTCTGACCACGGCTTTGTACCTGTGAGCTCTTTACATCGCAACAATGTATAGTACATCCATGTGCGCACGATATCTTTTGCTTGCGGTCTGATCGCAGACGGATATGTCTTTGTAAAAAAGTCATCATCTGTATGATATTTTGATATATACAATGGTGACACACTAGAGTCCATCCATGTATCAAACGTACGTTCTTCGCCCACAAAATCTGTACAGGAACACTTTGTGCATTCTTTGATGGGACAGTCTTCCATCCATGGTCTATAGTATCGTCCGGACTCTGGAACATGTGGTGTATTACATCTCTGGCAGTACCATACTGGTATCTCTGTACCATAGTATCTTCGTCTCGATATTGGCCAGTCTATGCTTATCGAGTCGAGCCAATTCATCATTATCTGTTTGTGCATACGAGGATGAAATGTTATTGTATCTACAATATCTCTCAACTCGTCAATTTGCTCTAACTGTCTCATATAGTACTCTTCCATTGGAATTATCTCTATCGGAGTCTTGCTACGCTCCGAGGTTGGAGTTCTATGTACGATGTCTGTGATATCTTGTACTAGACCTGCTGACGTCAGATCCTCGATTATCTTTGCTCTTGCTTGCTTTGGTCGCATTCCTGCGTATGTACCTGCAGCTGCAGTCATCTTTCCGTCGAGACCTATGGCTACTACTTCTTCTAGACGCAGCTCTCTAAACAACGCTACATCGTGCTGATCACCATAGCTGCAAACCATCACTGCTCCTGAACCAAAGTTCATATCTGCTGAGTGATGAGTCTGTATCTTTACCGTCTGACCGGTTATAGGAACTAGTACATCTTTACCAACCAGATCTGTGTATCTTGCATCGTCTTTGTTTACCACTATAACTTTACAGGCACACAAGAGTTCTGGTCTTGTACTGGCGATTGTTATTGTACTGTTTGTATCTTTTATCGCAAATCTCATGTATACGAGTTTTGTAGCAATATCTTCGTAGACGATCTCTGCGTCTGCTATCGTTGTTCCTGATGCCCAATCATAGTTGTTTGGTCTGTTTGCAAGATATATCTGACCTCTATTCCACATCTCGATGAATGTACTCTGAGTTAATGTTCTATACTCTGTAGAGTCTGTTCTGTAATAGTTGTCAAAGTCGCCACTGATACCCAAACTCTTCATAATGTTTAACATCTCTGCCTCTAGATCATCTAATGCCACTCGACATAGATCTAAAAACTCTGATCTATCGGTCTCTCGCATTCGTATCTTGTGCTTCTTTTCTGTATACAGTTCTACCGGCAGACCGTTTCGATCTATTCCTATAGGGAAGTAGACGTTCTTGCCTGACATTCTAGCTGTCCTTGCAATCATGTCTATCTGTGCATAATGTGCAGCTGCGCCAATATGCCATGGCCTTCCTGATGGATATGGTGGTGGTGTATCTATGGTATAGTTTGCAGCACTAGAGTCATTTGGTACAAACTTGTATATTCCAGATTTGTGCCATTCTTTTAGAATATCTCGTTCTAGCTCTGGATTCCATGTTTTTTGTGTTATCTTTGGTTCCATTTTATCTTATGTTTGATATAATGTGCGCTCCTTTATTATGTCCCTCATAGATATAAACACCTACTGCCTCGATATTCTCTGGTAACTTTGTAGCTAGCAACTTTATTATCTCACTTGCAAGATTCTCGATGGTCGCTTCACCTTTTAGTAGATACGTTGTCGATTTGGGTACTCGTAGATCAAATGTGCCTCTTGGCCCATCAAACTGTACTGTATAGTGCGAGTCATCTTGATCTGTTGTGTATGTTGTGTTGATAAAGAATTTATGATCAAATACATCAATCACTTGTTTGATTATCTGTTTTGCGACACCAAAGTCCAAGAGCAAGTTGTTCTTCATCTGCCCTACTAGTTCTATCATCACTGATGACGTATGTCCATGTAGTATGGAGCATTTTGTTACTAGTGGTAGTATATGTGCATAATCAAAAGTAAATGATGGATCTTCGAGGAATATTGATCCGGTCTGTGGTGTCTTGTCATAGTATACGAGTTCACCCAACTCTCTTATCTTTGCGGCAAACTTTGGATGTCCTATCGCAATAATCTTTTGCTCTTCTTTTATCTTTTCATATCGTTTAACATCAGACTCGCCATCTATCACCTCAATCATTCCAGAGTCTGTCTTAAAGTCCACCTGTATCTCTGTGCCATCTTGTAGTTTTGTAGTTTGGTTATATTGGTACGGCACACCTAGAAAATCTAACATCTGTGCAATAGTCAACTCTGTCCTTGATCGTAGGAGATTTTTATGACTATCGATATACTTTAGATCAGAGTCTTGTATAGTCGACATTAGAGTATGTTGTATGTCTGGCTATAAATTCTATAAAGTTAGGAGAACGAGTCTAGTATTCTTGCTAGTTTTATGTCATTCTCTGTTATACCACCTGCATCATGCGTAGTCAGATCAATTACTAGTCTGTTGTATACGTTGAACCACTCTGGATGATGATTCATCTTTTCTATCTCCATCGCAGCTCTTGTCATAAACCCAAAGGCTTGATTAAAACTGGAAAACTCGAACTCTTTGTGTAGTTTAGAGTTTACTAGTTGCCACCCATCCATCTCTTTTAGTGCATCTCTTATCTCATCGTCTGATAACTTGTTCATCGTGTACAGTAATGCCGTGTTATTTTTAAACTATACAGTCAAGACTTGTTCAATTTGACCAGATCTGTCTGATGCATTGAGGATATGTTACAAATCTCTGATTGCGTAGGTTGTCAACTTTATTACGTGTGGTTCTGACATATCCGTTCATAAAGTATTATGATGAGGGAATAAACCGCTAGCATAAAGCCGCGAGGTGACCACGTGAATCACGAGACTGGCACTGCCAGACAATAATGCAATACTGGATGGATCATCCTTTATCTAGATCTTTAAAAACCGATTAAACCACATCTGATTCTATAGTCACGAACGGAATTGTTTTCCTGTTTACTCCCGCATATGTGGTGTAAGACGGAATTTACCTCTGGCAGAACAACTAACGCCAAATTGTAATACCACATACTAGGAAAATAATTATGTTCGCGACTATATAATGAGTTGTAAAACTCTGGGATTATCTGATATACCTAAAGTTTAGATAATATCCACCTTGATGATTATGCTCAGACTTGCATTTCTGGCATATTGTCACAATATGCGCGATATACTCGTTTGAATCTTTGGTGAAATAGATGTACCAAAACTGTTTCTTGTATTGTATGTGATTTCCACACTCTGTACATTTTGCAGATCGACGTGAATCTTTGTCAAACTCAAACTTGTATGATCTTTCTATAGATTCAACTCCGAGCCATGGAGTTTCTAATTCCGATTTACATTTTGGACAATTCGCAATACGTAAAAATTCATATAATCCAAATATTTTGTGTGGAAGCTCAGATTCTGGATCAAACTTTTTTCCAGTCTTTACTCGAAGAAATTGATAGCTTAAAAATTCTTTATATGCATCACTCTGTACGTCAGAATGCGTTTTTATGTATTCTAGCAGATTCTCTATCATTACATGTGCACCTTTTGGTATGCTTTCTCTAAACTCTTCAAGTTTCATTTCAACATGGAACAAATGATCCGCTAGATCTGAAGAGCATGTATATGCTGACATTAGATGTTTTTCATTATCCTCATCTGTGTTAAAATATATGCTCTTCTTCTGCTTCCATCGGAGTCTGCGATGATCTAGTTTTGCATCGCACTCGTGACAGATTAGATCAAACTCTTCGTCTCTCTTCAATACTATGTGCTCTTGATCAATTTTTTATAAGTTTTTCATCATTCGGTGCTGTAATGTGGCATTGAGTTATCATGCTATGTATCTAAAGTTTAGATTATATCCGCCTTCATGATGATGTTCATTATGACATCTCTTGCATATAGTTACAACATGTGATTCAAAATAGTCTTCGTCTTTAGTAAAATAGATGTACCAAAATTGCTCTCTATATTTTATATAATTGTGACATTCAGAGCATTTTGAGATTCTTGGTTTCGGTACACCAAAAGAGTGTACTACCTCTTGTGATTCAGGACCTCTCCATGGCGTCTCTAACTCACTCTTGCATTTTGGACATTTTGATACATATAGAAATTCATAACTACCAAATATTTTGTTAGGTTGTTCTGACTCTCGATCAAAGTCCTTTCCAGTAGTTATGCGAAGAAAATCATTGCCTAGAAATTTCTCATAAACTTCGCTCTTTACATCCGAGTGTGTTGCCATGTACTTGAACATGTCGTCAGCCGTTATCTTTAAGCCGTTCCTTATATCGTCTATCAGTCTTGAAAACTGTAATTCACGTTCAAATAAACGATCTGTTATCTTCCTATCACATGTGGGGTTAGACACTGCGTATTTGTTATTATCATCTATCACCCCTCCAAATTCTGTGTATTTTTTCTGCCGCCATCTTAATTTTGTATGATCTAGTTTTGTGTTACACTCGTGACATATTATGTCGAATCTTTCACTCACATCTTTTATGACTTGATGGTAGTTATAATAATGATTCTCTTGGCTGTTCTTTTCGGTTTGTGTGAGATAGAATGGTTATAGAAAAAGCACTGCAAGATTCTATAGGGGAAAATTATAGAAAAAGTCTTACGAAATATCATCTCACATAAATCGAAAAGATCCTTAGTGATAGCAGTATAGATGTACTAGTATATATCAAGACGTCTTAGCGTGAATCAGACCATCTGATAGGCGCGGTGGGATTTGAACCCACGATGGCCTTTGCTATTCATTGACGATGAATTCTGCTGGGCCAAGCTCTAGCACACGTCTAAACTTAAAATATAACATTATACTAATAACAATATTGACGATGAGTTGAGCCTTTGCTAACTCGTAGAGTTGGTTTCACATAGGAGCCATCTCTCATTTTTGATTGAAGAACTATACCATAAAAGAACGGAGTGCTTGTAATTCGAGTTGAATATTGATGATTGTTATCTATGTGGAAATAAACTTGCGAGTAATCAAAAATTAATATGATTGTATGTATTAGTGCCTATTGGCTATAAGTTGCTCTAAAGCAATTTAGTAGAAGGTGTTCTGGACCCTTCTACGCTCTTTATTCTGCATGTGATGTACCAAAAAGATCGTCCATAGATCATAACCATTAACTTTGATCTCTCCCCGCACACACTATTTTTAGCGGTATATTTTTAAAATTTTTTAGAATGAACCATAATAAATATTCGTTGTATCTGTCGGTGTGTACTTGCAACTATTCTATATATCTGAGGCCCAAGTTGTAGTTACCTTTGTACTGGGTCTCTGATTGACATTTTTGGCATATTGTTGTAATGTTTGGTTTATACTCGTGAAATTCGTCTCTTGTAAAGTAAATATACCAAAACTGACTCGTGATTACTATTCTGCTATTACATGCTCTACATTTTATGAAAGAATCAGACTTTCTGTTTTTGCTGGACAGCTTTGATGCATTGATAGAGTCGGTACCGCGCCACGGAGTCTCTAGCCTTGTTTCACACTTTGGACAGTCTGCCATATGCAAAAACTCATAGTTTCCAAACACAATATATGGGAGATCTGCTTCTGGATCACTCTTTCTTCTACTTGCTGGAGTGAGCGACTCTGCATTAGAAAATGATCTATATGCATTAGCACGTATGTCCTCATTTTGCATAATGTATAACAACATATCATAATCTGATGGTCTCTTGCCCTCTCTCATCTCTTTTTTGATCTTTTCTATCTCGACTTCTGTCTCCAATAAATGCTCTGTGACTTGTGGAGGTTCTGTAGATATTGAAAGTGCATGTCTCTTGTTATCTTCATTAGTGTCAAATTCTACACTCTTTATCTGTCTCCATTTGAGTTTACTGTGGTGTAGTTTTGATCCACATCCGTGACAGATTAGATCAAATTTCTCTACTCCCATTATGATTGTGTTGAGTATAGTTTCTTTATATTTTGTTATGTGTTCAATTGACGCTTTACTGAAATTTGGTCAGCTTGCCACTCTCTTCTGGTTGTGTAATGAACATGGCTCCGATCAACTTTAGTTCTGCTCGTTGTATGTCTTCTTTGATCTTGATCGGTTCTGTCTTTTCTTGTAGTCCGATAAACTCACTCATCTTTTTGATACTGGATACTAGGCTATCAATATCTTGCGTTCTGTCATAATCTAGTAGATACTCTCTGATATCGTCTTGCCATGCTCTAACATACTCTGATTTTATGATGTTTGTGACCTCTCGACCATCATCTTTTGTTATGTGGCCATTGATTGTAGCATCTATTATGATCTTTTTTATCTTTGAGACATCCTTGTCGTACTGTTGTCTCTTTTTGCCCACGCTCTCCTTTACATACTGGATAATCTGATCATTCTTTCTATCTATTGCATCTCTTGCTTTTCTGTCGATATCTAGCAACATCTCGAATGACTCTTGATTATTGGGTCCATCCATTGGAAGATACGTTGGAGTATCTACATTACAAGATATCATGTTTATGGCTTCAAAGTCATCATCAGGTACATATGCCTTGTCTCTCGTACGATCATACACAACAAAGTAGACTCGTCTCTCTGGTCTCTCTTGCAGATATCCGAGTATTGCATATCGACCTCTCTCTTGTTTACCACTACGCCTACCCATGGGTACCTCTTCCATCTTGTCTATTCCTTTTTCCTTTATGTATCGACTAAGCTCGTTTATCGGTGACACTGCAGGCATTATGTCAGATTCGCGTTCCATGTCTTCGATTACCTTTGATGTGCCCTCTTTACCTGCAAGAATCTTGATCCTCTCTTTTATGGTCCCATTGAATTGTTTTGGTGTAGGCGTTGTTCCCAATACTTCAGAGTCTAGACCCACCGTTTCGTTTACAGTTCCAATCTTCTCTATCAACTTTCCCATGATCTTTAAAATATTGTCTAGCTCTTTGTCTGGATAGCAGGCTCTTGTGTGTATTGTATCGTATTCGCTGGTGAGTCTATCTACTCTACCTGTACGTTGAACTATTCTCATTGGATTCCACGGTAAATCATAGTTTATCACATAGTTACAATCTTGGAGATTCTGTCCTTCAGACAAGACCTCTGTTGATACTAGGATATCGATCTCTTTTTCATCTAATATTTGATCCTCTAGTAGATTTGCTTTTGGAGCAAACATTCGTATGTATTTTTTTCTGACTTCTTGTTTTGTACTTCCAGTTATACATTCTATTTTATAATTCACAAATTTGTCTTGTAGTTCTTTTGTAATGTATTTCGCTGTAGTAACATATTCTGTAAATATCAGTACCTTTCTACTCTCTGTCTCTAGTGCTTTCTCTCGAAGTATTCTTTTTATGACCTCTTCGATCTTTGTATCTACTGTAATACGCTTTACACTATCTAGTAACTCTTCTAGTATTACGAGATCTTGATCAATATCTGACTTTAGTCTCTCGATATCATATGATTTGTGTATATTTTCCTTCTCTATCTTGTTTATCTCTTGTATAAAGAATTGGGTCTTTTCTTGATCGTCTGGATCAATATCAGTATCACCTTGTTCAATATCATTCCATTTTGTTATTATCCTGTTAAAGTCTCGAACTCGTAGTATCTTTCCTTCGTCTAGTATATCTTTGACTTGCTTGTACAACATGACCTTGTTCTCTATGCTTGTTTTACACGCAACTACACTACTCTCAAATCGTTTCAAAAGTAGTATCACTTGGAGATGAGCTACTATGCGATGTCTATTTTTTTCATCTTCTGATAGATTTGTATTGTATCGTTCTATTCCGTATGGCGCCATCGTTAATTTTCCGATCTTGTCTAGAATCTCTTCAAAGACGTTTCCATATAGCTCACTCAAGCTGTACTCTATTGCAGCATAGCTGTGTTTTGGAAACTTTATCTCTCTGCCGTTTATTGTATCATCTTGATATACATCTTTGATGTATGATCTAGTTCGTCGTACCATTACTGTATCTAAGAGCTGTTGAATCTTTGTCAGTCCTTGAGTCAGACCCTCTTTGTTTGCAGCATCGCGCATGTGTTTGTACAGATCTGGAATGCCAATCGTCTTGTAAAAGTAAGTGTCTTCTCCTCCAGTGATGATTGAGAGTTGATAGTATAGGTCCATGAGTGAGTTGTTTATTGGCGTAGCTGAGAGTAGTACTGCTTGTTTCTTCTTTCCTACTGACATTAATTTCATGAGATTCTTTCTACGGTTTGCCGTCTTTGATCTAAAGTTTTGACTTTCGTCTATTAGTACTAGATCTATGTTTCTATACTTGACGAGATCATCTAGTATGATATCTCGTCCAAGTGACTCCATTGTCAGTTTCTCTCTGATATTGATATCTACCTCTTTTAGTTTCTCTTCCCACATGCTGTGTAATACTTGTGCTGGGGCTATCAGTAAGACCTTTTTGCCTTCTTTGAGTACCTTTTGTCGTAGTATCTCAATGCCGATATTTGTTTTGCCAAGACCTGTCGCATCTGCAATTATTGTACCGCCATGATCTGCTACTATGAATAGTCCGGTTCTTACTGCATCTTGCTGAAACTTTGTAAGTGTCTTGCTAGAAATATCTCTCTCGTCTACCTTTGTTAATAGTGGTTTGAATCTCTCAAATAATAGTTTCATGTATACTTGATGTGGATTTGGCGGTACTCCAAACTTTGATTCTTTGAGTACACTGATGAGATCTTGTTTGGTATCTTTGGATTGATCCCACATTCGATCAAACCACTCTCTTGTAGTCTTGCTGATTCCTGGTTGATACAGTCCTGCATTCAGTTCATAGTTTCCTACCATTCCTGCTGCTGTAAAGTTGCTTGAGCCAACAAAGACTGCATTGTCTCCTAGAATGTAGCACTTGGAGTGATTGAACCTTCTCGTACCTTGTCTGACTTGGACGTTCTGCCTCTCTAAGAGTTTGATGAGGCTAGATATATCATTCATGGACTTTTGATCTAGATCGGTATCTTCTAGACTTGCCTTGAGAGATATCGATTCCTTGTATTGTTTAGCATATTCTTCAAATGTCTTCTCTGACGGTACGATCGCCTCCTTACCTAGTAATAGTCGTATCTCGAATGAATCTCTCTCTATTGCAGATTCAAGATTCTCTCGTAGCATTCCATATCCCTGTACGTTGAAATAACCTGTAGAGATGTCTAGATATCCAGCACTTGGGATCTCTGAGTTGAGAATCATTTGCATTGTATGTGGTTCTGTGTTGTCGATGATATCTCGCTTGATGCGTTCAGTCATTGTGATATCGCCTCATAATATTCTAGTGCAAGTGCAGCCATCTCACCATAGAACTCTTTAATGTTCTTGTTATCCCAAACAATATCTTGCATCTCGTACAGCTGTTGGTTTCTCTTGAATAGTGGAAATGTATCGATTATTGTCTTGTACTCCTGTACAGTTAAACAGTACGAGTGTGCAACTAGAGCATCTAGTTCAGCAGTGACCTCGATCTTTTCTGCTGGTGTTAGTTTCTTGTTTTCTATGTGAAATATCTCAGCAAACTCCTCAAACTCTGGTGTGCCAACTAGAAGTTTTGTTGCAAGTTCAGCAATTTGTCTATCATGAACTGATTTTGGTAAAGGTAATGTTGATACAATGCTAGCTAGATTTGTCTGGTTTTTTGAACGAGATATAAAATCAAATGTTAATGAATTCAACACTCCACACAAATATGAAATTTTTCTATGATATTCTGAATCTAAAATAATCTTTTCGTATTTTTTTAGAATAACAGAACGTAAAGAATTTGAATGAAATGTATTCTGAGATATAATGGTAGATATGCATGTACGCATATTTGTGGGACTTGTAATGTTGCGAAAAATTAGTCTGTACGAGTTATGAATCTCTTTACACTTACCTAAAAATGCTTTTACTCCATTTAGTCTATCTAATCCTTTCTTTTTGTTTGATGCGAATTGTGGCCTAGCCCATTCTTGTGTATATTGATGTATGTTTTTACCTTCAAATACTAACCAGCCTTTCCCATCTTCTGACAAGAGATCGGAGTCGTTTGTTTTATGAAATTCACTTACAAGCTTAACCTGCCATCCGTCTTTTAGATTTGATAATGATAATTTTGTTTGTGATAACTTTTGAAATATATTTGATTGAGTACCTATTATTTCTGGTATTGTATATTCTTCTGGAGATGTTTCTATAATTGTTTTCTTAGATAACGTACCGAATTTCTCTTGTTCTCTAGAATGGTCTTCTAGTGAGTCAAGGTAATGTATATAAAACCCAGCTGGGAACTGTCCTGTCCTGTCCTGTCCTGTCCTGTCCTGTCCTGTCCTGTCCTGTCCTGTCCTGTCCTGTCCTGTCCTGTCCTGTCCTGTCCTGTCCTGTCCTGTCCTGTCCTGTCCTGTCCTGTCCTGTCCTGTCCTGTCCTGTCCTGTCCTGTCCTGTCCTGTCCTGTCCTGTCCTGTCCTGTCCTGTCCTGTCCTGTCCTGTCCTGTCCTGTCCTGTCCTGTCCTGTCCTGTCCTGTCCTGTCCTGTCCTGTCCTGTCCTGTCCTGTCCTGTCCTGTCCTGTCCTGTCCTGTCCTGTCCTGTCCTGTCCTGTCCTGTCCTGTCCTGTCCTGTCCTGTCCTGTATAGTTAATAACAAAAATCGATAACTTGAATGAATATTGAATATCTTTTTTCTATTTTCAAATACATACATTGAGATGATATCTCTTTCAAGTATGTACTTACGAAGATTTATGCCACCTGGGATGGTAAGGAGTTGTGCCGGAATTAATATTGAAACGATACCATTTTCTGTAGTGAGATATAACGTCCGTTCTAGTATGAGTTTCCATAAATCATTATCCCCTGTTCCTTGTAGTGAAAATATGTTATAAAACAATGATTTTTCTCTTATTTGTTTTTCATACAAGTCCCACAATCTTTTAATATTATGTTCTTTGAGAAGATCTTTTTTTCTCTCTTTCTTTTTGACATTCGGTTTTAGATCCTTAAATGTGGGATCAATTGGAGTAAAAAACTCGTCATCGCTAGGCTTTACTTTCTCCCAGGGGGGGTTGCCAACTATGCAATCAAAGCCTCGTCTAGAGTCAGTAAATGCGTCATTGAACTCGAGCTCCCAATGAAAGAATCTGTGGCGCTCTGCTAGATCATTTACAATTTTTTGGGCCTTTGCAATATCATTTGACTTGTCATATATGCCAAACCGATGAATAAACTCTGACTTTGCTTTCTTTGGCAGAATCTTTGGTTCAATCTTTGATGCGGTTAATGCATCTAGGACATTTCTGTTTGGTTCTATTGATTTGATGTATTCGTTATACTTGTCCTCACTCTCATGAACTTGCTGTATTGTCACATCTGAACTTGAGACAATATCGTGCATCATCTTTGTCGACTCATTGCTAAGAGTATAGTCATCTAGAGACGTATTCTGCTTATCATCCAGATCATCAAGAAACATTCCTATCGTAGAGTCGCCTACTTTGAGATGATGATCCATATACGTCAGCGGAACACCAATTGCAAAGGAATCTAACCACAATGACAGCTTGGCTAGATCTACTGCCATTGGATTTATGTCGACTCCAAATATGCACCGTTTCATTATTTTACGTTTGAGCAGTACATCTGGAGTTAGCAGATTCTCATCAATTGTAACTCCTTTCTTGTTCTGCTCTTCTAGTACTCTCTTTCTATCCCGTTCTATCTCATCTAGTAGAGGATGATCTGGATGTTTTTCTAACGTATCTGTGACCCATGATGTGATTCTGTTTAATGCTTCAACTAGAAAGTGACCACTGCCCATTGCTGGGTCTAGTACCTGAATATCTAACAGTCTGTCCATACATATCTGTAGATTTTTTGCAGTCTTGTTCTTCTTGTATTGTTTGATATCTTTGTCAATCAACTCTTCACGTTCTGCAAAGATTGGACCCAGTCCCTGTTTTACCAAAAATTTTACAATCTTTTCTGGTGTGTAATAACTTGCAGATGTCTTGCGTGATACAATTCCACTCTTTGATGCAAGATAGAGATCATTCTTTTTGTACGAATAGGTGGACTCTTGCTTTGTCTTGACCTGTCGAACTCCTTTACTGTCTTCAAGTAATGCAATATCCTCTTTTGCTTGTTTTGGCTCGTACTCTAATAGTCGCTCAAATACACTGCCCAAATGCCTGACCGTTAAACCGGTATAGTCTAATGTCTCGCCATCTCGTTCTAATAGTCCACGTAGTGCACTCGCAATGAATCGATTTTGAATGTGTAGTTCATCTCCAGCCTTACCTATCTTGAATAGATCCCCGTTATACTGTGGCAGATTGTGTTTTGGACTGCCCTTTCTAACTGCTGTAAATAATTCTAGTAACGCATCCCAACAATCTGTACCTTTTGGATTCTGTTCATACGAATCCAAGTGATTACGAATAGATTGTAGTGATATGGGCTTGTACTTTTCGTCCCTTGTAGGCAAAAGATTTTTGGCTTCAGCATATGCCAAAAACCAAACTCTATACATGATTCTCAGTGCAGACTGTTTTGCAACCGCTAGCTCGTCTGATCTGAATGTCTTTTTACCGTCATGATCCAGTACTCCTTTAATGATATCCAAGAATAGTCCTTTTGGACTCATTATCTTCTCTGCAAGATTCTCCTCCAGATCTCTCGAATGCTCTTTACTCTCCTCAAAGAATAACTCGATGTCTCTCTTTCCATCTATCTCTTCAAAGGTATTAGCACCAAACATAATTATCAGATATCGAGTTACTGATTCACGTGCATCATCGAGATTTATCTCAAAATAGTTTGTACTGGTCGCTGATATCTTGCTAGAGTACAAACGCCACCTCTTACCATTTGTTAGTATAGACCACTCTTTCTCAGAGAGAGACGAGACAGCTGTATAACTTGGTGTCACCTCATTGTCAGTCTTTCTTATGTTAAAGTCCTCTTGATCTGTTATGGTTATTGCCACTTTGTCGTATGACTCTTTTGTCATATCCCAACCAAGTGCTTCTAGTATCTCTCTAACACTTGATCCAATCTTTTGTTTAACTTTGGGTAAGATATCATCTACATCTTGTCGTGTATCTTGAAAGATTCTGCTACGAAGATAATGTGTTGCAAATAGTCCGCGATTATCAAAGTCTCCAGTAGTATTTGGGATTGCATTAATTGATTGCTTTATTCCTATCTTTAGATCAAACTCGTCTGCAGCATCTGTAATTCCGTTGGATTTTAGTACACTTGCAATTCGTTCATACTCGAATCTATTTTCTAATCTAGTTATGTGACTCTCTCCAGAAGACTTGAGAAACAGTGCTCCGAGTTCTTGTACAATTACTATACAGTCCTCAAAGTTAATCAGTGCTTTCTTTACTTCTGATATCTTTTTTGGTCCATTATTGATCAGTATGATTGGAATCTCTTTGGTAGGATTGTCGTGATTCAAACTATAACACAACCAGTCTTCTGCCAGTGGAATCTCTCGTTTTGCTATCAGATCTACTCCTATGGACTCTAGTAGAATCTGTTGTTCTGTATTCATAACGATCACTTGTGTCTCCTAATCGATCCTCTCATATCTAATCTATTCATCATCTGGAATTACCACTTCTTGAAATTCATCACTTAGAATACTAAACAATCCAAGTCTTATAAGCATCTGATCTCCTCAATACCATCCTGAGTATATCTCTCGCGTCCCTGTGATACTGCGTTGGCGAGGCTTTTTAAGTATGAACTCTCTTATTTTTAGATCCATCTCTTTCGTGTTTCTAACATCCGAAATAGTTACTAGATTATTTGCTGACTCTATATTCTCTGATATCAAACGCTTAGTCTTTCTATGCAAGTTCATGCCCATATCCCTAATGTAGACTTCTAAATAGGCATCTGAAATACCATCTCTAACTGCAAAAGACTCATGTTCTTTTACCCACAAAAAATATCTCTGCGTTAGCAATGGTACCATCTCTATCTCTGGTTCTATACGCATATCTCGTGCCATCATGGCTATTCTCTCGATAAACGAGCCATGAAATTCATATAGCAGTCCTTCATTCTCCCAGAATCTTACTGTATATCTTAGTCTATCTTCAGTTGCGTTGGCGTATCGGCGATCTACATACCTGCTCAATCTTTTAGCTATATCTTTGGACTTTTCTTTACGCAATTTAACATAACTGCAAACTTCAGCTCCTTCATGCTTGCATGACTTCATACTCGTTTTAATCATGGGTGCTTATTTATTAATATTCAAGAGATTTAGGTTTCCATAAATGGGGTGATATCTTGTATACTTGCCCAGATTTTATGGGATTACATTATGTCAAATCAAGATAACAAACACACTCAAAACTATATTACAACGAGTCTGATATGATCTGCTAAAGATATGAGTGATGTACAACGACTATTGGCAGAAATTCAAACTGCAATAAGAGACACTGTACATACAAGAAAGATTGGAATTGCATTTTCTGGTGGTGTAGACAGTACATTATTGGCCAAGCTATGTGATGCAAACTATGATCCAACTTTACTGACCATAGGATTTGCAGAGTCTCATGATATGTTATTTGCAGCTCAGGTCGGCAAACTCTTAGAACTATCACATCATACACTAGAGATCGATCCTGATACATTTGGCAACATAGCATCTCACGTGTGTAAAAGAATACCACAGGATAATATTTCTTGGCAAGAGAACGGTATTGCATTTTATTATGTCTCAAAACTAGCAGCAAGTTTGGATCTTGACGTGGTAATTACCGCAAACGGAATAGATGAACTCTTTTGTGGGTATAATGCTTATCTCCAAGCTTTTGATCTAGGCGAAGCTGCGATTCTAGAGATGATGGATAATAAATTAACAAACGAGGTTGATATGATGAAGGCTATAGATACAGTTACATCAGAGTTTGGCGTCAAGCTGATACAACCACTACTTGGAGATCGATTTATAGAATTTGCAAAGACTCTTCCGATATACGACAAGATACAGAGCTCAGATGATCTATACAGGAAACATATTATTCGTAGATTGGCAAAAGAGGTAGGCGTTCCTGCCATGTCTTATACAAAGCGAAAGAAGGCATTACAATATGGAACAAAGATACACAAGAATCTATTAAAGTTTAAGAAAGCCTCTTGACTGTTCGTTTGACTCTCTTGTTTACATTTTGAATTATCTTCAATGATGCACCGAGGTGACTATCTGGTACAAATATGTCGTCTATCTCTTTATGATCAAGATATGATGCTATCACACTATCACTCTTTATCGCATCTCTGTATTGTGTATTGTTCTTTATGGCATCAAATGCGACTCGTTGTACATCACGATATGCTACAAATCTGGCAACCCCTTTCTTGATTAGTGCCTCTAGTACAAACTCTGCATATATCTGACCGCCGGTTATGTCTAAATTTGCGCGTATTCTTGATTCATTTACTATGAGATTTGAGACTACCCTGATCATCGTCTCCAACATATCGTCTGTTAGGATAGATACGGTTGGAATGATGAATCTCTCGTTTGCAGAGTTTGAGAGATCTCGTTCATGCCATAGTGGAATATTCTCAAATGCGACTCCGACATAACTGCGTAATATCTTTGATAGTGATGACACTCGTTCACTCTTGATGGGGTTTCGTTTTACAGGTACAGCGCTACTCCCCATCTGACCTTTTTTAAACTGCTCAGTCACTTCTCCTATCTCTGTACGCTGTAGATTTCTAATCTCTATTGCAATCTTTTCAAGTGTTGAGCCAATTAGCGCCATCTCGAATACAAACTCGGCATATCTCTCTCGAGGAACCAACTGGGTTGCAACTTCGGCCGGATATAGATTCAATTGATCAGCAACTCTCTGTTGTACATCGAGTGCTTTTGCGCCCATCAATGATCCAGTTCCTACAACACCTAGTGTCTTGCATATGAGAATACGTTTTTCGATCTCTTCTATGCGTTCTAGATGACTCGTCATCTCTGCTGCCCAGTTTGCAAACTTTAAACCAAATGATATGATACTTGCATGTTGTCCGTGTGTTCTACCTACTGCTGGTAGGCTCTTGTACTGTACTGCCATATCTGCAAGTGTGGTTGCAATCTTTATGATCTTTGGTCGTATTACCTCTAGAGCGTCTCGCATCTGTAGCGAGTTACTCGTATCTACTAGATCATTACTAGTCAATCCATAATGTATCCATGGTCGTGCGTTCTTGGCACATCTCTCACTCAATGATTCTATTAGAGCTGCTGTATCGTGGTCACTCTTTGCTTCAAGCTGTTTGATTCGTCTAACTGTTATCTCTTTAGCATTTGCAATTTTATGAATCTCAACTCCCACCCAGTTTGGAATTATGCCCAACTCACTCTGTGATAGAGCTACTGCACCCTCAATCTCTAACTGATAATCAATCTTTTGCTGTTCGCCAAATATGGCAAGCATCTCTTTTGTTCCATATCTTCCACTATCTATTGGTAGAATTGCCAACAAATCTACAATATACACATTTAAAATAAATCTACTGAATTTAGTATCTGGAAAATTCTACGTACGCGTTACATATTTGTTGTTGATCTGTTTAGGTATGTTTACTGTATACATTACCAGTACCTACTCATCGTCTTGATTTTTTAATGGTCGCAATCTTTTTCTGAGATCTAGGCTCTTTGGTCTTTACTCTTGATTTGTCTACCTTTCCTTCACGCTTTGTTGTCTTGCCACTACGACGTGCCGCTCGTGAAGTCTTTATTCTGATCTCTTCTTGTCTCTTTTGCTCTTCAATCTCTTCATCAGATGCTCTCCTTCGTACCATACATCTGATCTAATCATCTTATAGTTAAATATGTCTGAGATCAAATTCTATTTATATTATAACAACTCGAAATCTAAACGATGTTGTTTGGAGATGCTAGAATCTAATTATCAAATAATGTTTGTTGGTGAGATATACAGATGACCTTTACTTCTTCTGAGACCGACGCACTCCGTACTCTAAAAATGCTGTTTGAATTGGTAGATAAAGAAGGACCATTTCTTGAAGAAGAACCTAGAAACAAATTTGAGCGATTGGTGTCTAGTTTGACTAAAACTCAGAGATTATGGATGGTTCATTATCTAATAGTTACCATCCAAAACTTTCTCGAATATGCGGACAAGGAAGAGCGTGACATCATATTGGATCAGATATTAGAGTTTCCATTCGAGTTGGAAGATGAAGATAAATAGGATCACTTGCTATTCGATCAAACATGTTCAAAACAATAAACCCTCCATACTATACTAGTCATCTAGATATGATCTGTCATTTAAGGAGATCATACATGATAAACTCTGCCTACGACTCTTCTGATACTTTAAATTGGATTGCTAATCCACTCTACCGATAATGTCTAACATGACTCCAGTCAAGATAGATGCCAATCAGTACGAGATCCAAGCCGACTCTAATCTAGGTATGAAGGTACCGGTAAGAATCTATGCTGATGATCTTTTATTACAAAAGATGCTATCTGATCGAACTATACTCCAAGCACGTAACGTAGCATCGATTCCAGGAATTTTGGGTCATAGCGTTGTTCTGCCTGACGGACACGAAGGATACGGCTTTCCAGTAGGCGGTGTTGCGGCAATGGATGCAGAGGAGGGAATGATCAGTCCAGGTGGTGTAGGTTATGATATCAACTGTGGTGTACGATTGATCACATCCACGCTAGACGAGAATACCGTCCGCCCAAAACTTGGAGATCTGGTGAGTGATCTATTCAAGTCTATTCCTTCTGGTGTAGGCTCCAAGGGTGCTGTAAAACTCGGGAATGCTGATCTAGACGAGGTTCTTGTTCGTGGCGTCAATTGGGCTGTAGATCATGGTTTTGGTACATCTGATGATACAGATGTATGTGAAGAGAGTGGTCAGATGGATGGAGCAGATCCAGACAAGATATCTGAAAGGGCACGAAAGAGAGGACTGCCACAACTTGGAAGTCTCGGCTCAGGTAATCACTTTTTAGAGGTTCAAAAGGTCGCAGAAATTCACGATAGAGAAGCTGCATCTAGGATGGGACTCAAAGAAGGCTCAATAACGATTCTTATCCATTGTGGCTCTCGTGGGTTTGGCCATCAAGTGTGTAGCGACTATCTACGTGTATCTGAGCAGTCTATGAAAAAGTATGGTATACATCTCGCTGACCGTGAACTCGCATGTGTTCCAAACACATCAGAAGAAGGTCACTCTTATCGAAAGGCAATGTTTGCTGCATTAAACTTTGCATGGTGTAATAGACAAATGTTGACACATTGGACTAGAAGATCATTTGAGCGAGTCTTTGGTCAAACCGAGTCAGATCTAGAGATGAATCTCGTATATGATGTAGCACACAATATTGCAAAGATCGAGAGACACAAAGTTGATGGTAACGAACGTGACGTAGTTGTCCATCGCAAAGGCGCAACTAGAGCATTTCCTGCCAATCGAGACGAGGTTCCTAGCAGATATCGTAGTCTTGGTCAACCTGTGTTGATTCCAGGTTCTATGGGTACATCTAGCTGGATACTCTTGGGTCAACCGGGTTCTATGGAACTGAGCTTTGGTTCTACTGCACACGGGGCAGGTAGGACGATGTCTAGGTCCAAAGCGCGGAGAAACTATAACGAAGACAGTGTTCGTAAATCACTAAATGAGAAGGGGATCTTTATCAAGGCATTAACTAGAGACGGAATAGTGGAAGAGACACCACAAGCATACAAGGATGTCGATGCAGTAGTTAATGTCTCTCACAATCTCGGCATTGCGACCAAAGTCGCAAAACTAGTACCTATAGGTGTGATAAAGGGTTGAGCGAAGACTTTGAACTAGAACGATTAAAGGCCAAGAGGCTGGCAGAGATGAAGAAGAATATTGCGTCTCAAGATACTAATCCAAGCGTCACTGAACCAAAACCAAAGACTCTCACACCACGTGAGATACTTGTATCGCGACTTGGCTTTAGAGGTCTTGAAGTATTAGAGAATGCCGAGTCACAGTTTCCTAGGGAGACTGGTATTGTTGTGTCACAACTAGCACACCTCCTCAAGTCTGGTGAGATCAATGAATCTATTGATGGTGGACAACTACTAGCATTGTTTCGCACAATCGGACTTGGAGTACGAGTTGCAACAAAGATCAACGTAGAACAAGATGGCAAATTTGTATCACTAGGTGACAAACTGAGAAACAAATCTAGTACCGGTGACGACGAGTGATAGTTCAAGTTCGTACTAGGAGATATGACGATGATCTATTGTCCATGAAAAAGTCACTCTCTCATATGGAGACACTTTTAGGAGTATACAATGGATGCAAATTTAGCGAACCGTCATCAAAGTTTGGTTGGACATTCTTCAAGATCAACTTTTCATCAAATCTACAATCTGCTATCGAGATCAAGTTTGCCGACATGTTGTCAAAATATAGGTGGAGTAATCAGACTCAAAAGTTTGTAAAGTTTATGAATGATTATTTTAACGCACGTGGTTCTGATGTGACTCTGTCTGTATCTGACTAGACCCTTCTTCCTCGTTTGCCACCCTTCTTTCTAGTTGTATCGTGAGGAATTGGTGTAACATCATCGATTCTCCCAATCTTGAATCCTCCTCTGGCAAGAGCTCGAATTGCCGCCTGTGCTCCTGGACCTGGAACTCTAGATCCTACTCCACCCACAGCTCTAACTCTGATATGAAATCCAACAAAGCCTTTTGTTCTAGCAGATTCGATAACTTTGTTTGCTGCTTTCATTGCAGCAAAAGGTGACGATTCATATCTATCTGCTGTAACGTGGTTTCCTCCAGAACTTATTGAGACAGTCTCGCCTCCGGTTAGATCAGTCATGTGTATTATCGTATTGTTATAACTACTAAAGATGTGCGCTATTCCCCACTTTTCTTGAGTCTCTTTTTTAGGCTCTTCCTTCTCTTCTGGTTTAGCCTCAGCCTTTGGTTCTACAGGTACCTCTCTAGTAACTGACGCATCACTCTCTATAGACACATTCTCTTCTGGTTTAGCCTCAACCTTTGGTTCTACAGGTACCTCTCTAGTAACTGACGCATCACCCTCTATAGACACACTCTCTTCTGGTTTAGCCTCAACCTTTGGTTCTACAGGTACTGTAACAACCTCTGATACTACATTGTCTGTATCTGACACGATTATACCACTCTCTATGGGTTTAAAATACATTGTTTGATTCACGTGTAATCCATGCTTGTGGTACATATCGGTATCAAGACAGACATGGATATCATTATGAAAAGTCATTCCAACCCATATCGTGTCTTGAGATCAGACGTACTAGTGATGTTTAGATCCCAGCTATCTAAAATGTCTCCAACCTGTATCGTGAATTGGTGTACCATCTTCAAGTATTACACCATCACCAGAATCGACATACCCGATCTCGATGATTGGAGTCTCGAGTGCTCTTGCACTGTTTATTATCTCTGTTCTGAATTTTAATGGCACCGTAAACACAAACTCGTACTCTTCACCTCCACCAAATACGGCGTCCATGTATCTATCTCCTAGATGTGCTCGCATCTTTCTACCACTCGGTATCTTTGTTATGACAAACTGCTTTCCGCTCTGACGTGCCATCTCGTTTAGTGTGGTGGATAGACCGTCGCTAGAGTCCATCGATGATGTAAAATATCGGCCATTTGTTAACCCAAACTTTAATCTCGGTTTAGGTCTTGTAAAGGATTTAACAGCTCTCTCTATTCTCTCGGCTCTCTTTAACATTATGTCTAATCCTAAAGCTGTATAACCAAACGGTCCTGTCACATAAATTAGATCATCTTTTTTAGAACCGTTTCTGGGTACAATCTCTGTAGCAATCCCAAACATGCATACAGTTAAGACAATCTCTCTTCCTTGGTTTGTGTCTCCTCCCACTATCTCTACTTTGAACTCTTTGACAGCTGCACGAAATCCTCGTGCAAGCTGCACAATCTGTTCTCGCGAGATACTCTTTGGCAAGCTTGTTGATATTATGCAGTATCTTGGTCTAACACCTTTTGCTGCAAAATCACTTATGCACGCTACAACACTCTTTCTTGCTGCATCATCTAATCTCATCGAGTCAGGAATATCTGTACTCTGAACCATGGTATCTGTCTTGACAATCATCTTGCCATGCATCTTGCTACCAAAATTCAATACCTCCACATCTTCTGCTACAAACTCTCGTTTTGACAATCGGTCTTGAAAGGTAGTGATTATCTCACTCTCTTCCAACTTTGGCACAACTCTCCTCGGTCATCGTGACCACGCTATTGACTATATCTTGACACTTTGTCGTATCGCAAGACTCGGCAGATACTCTAATGATGTCTTCTGTATTTGATTTTCGTACCAATACCCAACTATCTTCGTCAATTATGCCCTTTAACCCATCAAGCGTATCTACTGTACTGTACATGTGCTCAAACCTATCTTGTATGTCCTCGATGACTTTATCATGTATGTTAGAATCTACTGGAATCTTTGTTCTGATCTGATGGTATCTATTCATGTATTCTATGATATCGTTAAGCTTGTTGCTAGACATAGACGAGATCAATCCTGCTGTCAACATGCCGTCTCTACAATAGTTGAATCTCGGTAGAATAAAGCCACCACTACTACCTTCTCCGCCAGCATCCGCGTCTATCTTTAATGAAAGATCGATTACGTTTGCTTCGCCAACCTTGGATCGATGTACGGTTCCACCATGTTCGTTTATCATATGTTCTATTGCAATACTGGTATCGATACTTAGGACAAATTTTTTATGCCCTGTATCGAGAGCCTTTGCTACTCCTAACCCAAGTGTTACGTCAGGAGATTGTTTTATGCCCTTGTTTACAACAACTAGTCTATCTGCATCTAGATCAAATGCAAAACCAATACTCTCTTTTGCGATATCTGTCAATAACTGTAACGAATCATTTGTAGGATCTGGTCCTCTGGATCCACTCTCTTTGTTTATTACTTTCACATTGCAACCCAACTCTAACAACAACACATCCGCAAATCCATTTGCAGCTCCTCCACCAACATCTACTACAACACTAGGTTTGTTCTCAACAGTACCTATGGTATCTATTGCATCTGATATGTACGATGATCTTGTATCTTGATGTATTCCAATCTTGTTTGATCTTGTATCTTGATGCTGAATAATCTTTTGCAACTCGTTCTCATTTATTCCTCTGCCATTAACAATAAACTTGATTCCATTCCATTCTAAAGGGTTGTGCGATGCTGTAATTACAACTCCTGTTCCGTACCTTCTGGCTTCTCTAAATACAACTGGAGTTGGAACGACTCCTAGGCTATACACATCCGTACCATTCTTTAACAACGTCGCAATTGCGGTATTGTATATCATCTCTCCACTCGGGCGAGTATCTCTGCCTATTACACACTTTGATCCTGACAGTGTCCCAAAATTATTACAAAACTCTATCGTGTCTAGTAGCCCAAGATCATCTCCAAACACACCTCTTATTCCAGAAATCGTCTTCTTCAATCAAAACATTCTCCATGATGCTTTTTATTAACTCTGATGTATTTACCAAGATGTGCCTTGGTAGCTCAGTCTGGCAGAGCAAACGCTTCGTAAGCGTTAGGTCGCGGGTTCAAATCCCGTTCAAGGCTCATAATACACAGACTAGAAATTAGATGATGCTTTATAGTGATCATGGATATGCTCAGTCGTGCAGAACTATTAGCTAAAACACGACATGCTGGCACGCTCAAAAGAGACGGCACAACCCCCTTTACTAGGCATCTTGAAGACGTTGTGAGCCATCTCAAAGGATTAGGTATAACAGATGACGATCTATTGTGTGCGGGGTGGCTACATGACATTCTCGAGTATACTGATACTAGTTTCGATGACATATATGATCAATTTGGAAGTCAAGTGGCCGTAATCGTATCAACCTTGTCTAAAGACATGTCTCTTCCACGAAAGAGGCGTGAACAGGCGTATCTTGCACAACTACGTGACTCGTCATATGGTGCTAAACTTGTCAAACTATGTGACATATCTGCAAACCTTGGCGACTTGAAAGGCTGGAATGTAAGCAGATCAAAGAAGATCAGACAAATGCGTCAAAAGAGACGGTATGCTAGTATTATCCGAGACGAACTGATTACAAACAAGAGATATCCGAGAACGATAACTCTACTTGAGAGTATCGACCAAACTCTTAGACAATTTGGACAGAGAACCATCCTTGTTTGATTTACTATTGGTATAGTTTCTATTCATCAAATGGCTTGATATCTGACTTTCTTCCATACTCCTCAAAACTCTCGATATCCAACTCTAGTTCTTTGCCTAAACCTTTCCACCACTCATTGCCTTCTTTAATCATACTCCAATTGAGTTTCATAAAATACTCCTTTATAGATCTATCGTTTAGACATTTTTTGACTAAAAAATTAAGATTTTGACTCTTTCTGTTTTGTCTTTCGGTATATGATTATCATCAGAGCTCCTCCGGCACATATCCAAAAGACTGTAGATAATCCATGATCAACTGCGGGCCGCAAGACTCCTAGATATGCCAGCGTCATTATCACAACAAGAGATATTCCGACTAGCTCTAACTTTTTTACCATTGACTACGAATAAAATCAAAAAGATATATGGTTTTGTAACTAGGGTTGGTTGATATGGACAAATATCTCAGCGTGATCCTCGTATTCATGATTATTGGCATTCCTATATCCTTTCTTGAGCCCACTACAGGTCAGCTGCGTGATCCGCCATTTTATGCATTATTTTATGCGTCAATTGGTGGTATGTGTGTGATTATAGTATACACTTCGTATAAGAATAGACAGGAACAAAGAAAGAGTAATGCTAGACGTCGCTCAAAGTAGATTATAATTCCAAACCAAATGATTCTGCAATACTAGCAAATTTTGCATAAGATTCTAGATACTGTTTCCCTTTTGGTGTTATGACGAAGACATGTTTGCCATCAAACTCGATCTTGTTTATGAGACCTGCACCAGTAAGATTTGTTATGAACTTTGATAGTCTTGCGTGTGGAATATTGGCTTGTGCAAGTAATGATGTAGTCTTGATGCCTCTTTGGCCAGAGTCCTTGGTAACAGTCAACAGATCTGCCATTATATGCATACTAGATCTATATTGCATTGTCATTGTATGCTGATTCGTAATTCTAAATATAATGGTTTGTTAGTTGCTGTGTTTAGCGAATGTGATCTCTCAATGACAAGATCAAGTTGAATTTCGTATTCTTAGTATGATCTCAACCGTTCTCTTTTACCACAAGATTCTCGATTAGGGTTTACTATTTCTGATGTACATTTGTTAATTTTACCGATATGTACAACTCTTACATAACGTGCAATATGTAACAAACGTGTTATCTAATCCTGTTGACGAAATAGATGGAGTCGATAAATCTTTTCGATTTACGTGGGATATATTTTCACAAGGCTTTTTCCATAGTTTTCCATCACAGAATCTTGTAGTGTTTTCATGTAACAATCCTATCCAACGTAAACAGCAAAGATCCAAGAATAGCATCTAGCCAAAAGAGCTACTTTTTGTACAAAAAGTGTTATGTGAGTTATCTACGAGTATATTTAAAATCTTTAGGCATTCGGAATTCAGAGTTGTATAATTGGGTTAGAATCTCATCAACCTCATCAAAGCTTTTAATTCCTTTATCTTCCAACATTAAGATCAATCCGATTAATCCTATGTGTTTTAGTTTTGAGTTTGATGCTAGCTTTCGTGCATCGGCATCATCTAATACACAGTAGACATTATTTTTGTATCATCCTAGTTTTAAACAGGTCAAGATTACATCTATCTCACCCTCTTTTAATTTAGATGTGGTTAATTTGAAATTCATAATCTCTACAAATGAATTTCTTTCTGAATATGTGAGTTTACCTTCTTTGATTAGTTTTTGTACATCTATATTTGATGGCTTGGCTTCCACCTCTTTTTGAACATATTTTGGTACCACTAATTCATGTCCTAATTTTAAAATATCATCAAAGACATCTGGTCTATTGATAAGATCAAATATTCCAATCAATACAGACGCGTCTAATATCTTCATAACTCTAGTTTTAACAATCCTCTGTCGAGCATCTTACGTTGCATGTCATATACTGTTTCACCCAATAGATCCCCTCCTCGTCCACCACTAAGATTTTCTTTTGCAATCATTGAAAATATGTGTTCTTCAATATCTGGTTTGAGTTTTTCATATGTTTTAGAGCCTTTGGCCATATCTGGATACTCGCAGTACATGTATGATAACATCTCTGGAATAGTTACGTCATTTAGAGTATCTTTATAGTTGTGAAATACCCATGACATCTTTGGTTCAAGTAGGTCTGGAACTTCTGGAAATCCGCCCTTCTCTTCTCCAATGATTCTGGCGTACTCTATGCTATGTTTGGCTAATTGAATGGTATCGTCTTTTTCTACCAGTATATTCATGTGTACTAGACGCTTCAAAGTATCGTCTAAAACTACACTGTATGGGCCATCATCCTTTATTGTAAAATTACACCACTCTCTGATCTCTGGATATGGAGCACCTAACATGTACATCAAGACTTGGAGTTTCTGTCTGCCGTATATTGGCTCATCATCTACATATACTAGCAAAAGTATGTACTTTTCGAGTTCGCTGATCTCTAGAGTTGCAGTGTCTATTGCCATACTTTTTTATCCCTCTAACGACATAAAAACATTCTGGCATTGTACCGTCATGGTACCAGGGATTATTCGGTTTACGTGGGACAGAATTTTTTACAGAAAAATTACTATGTGATCCTATAGTGAAAATTTAAAGACAGTCCTGTAAAATGTCATCCAACATAAACCAAAGAGATCACAGTCGATAAGTCCTACCAGTTGTTTCAGAAAATTTACCAATGTTTGAGATTTATTATGGTGTGTGATAACAGCGAGATATCTACAGGACAATAAAAGTTAGATTATTTTGGATAGTTGCTTTTGATACGAAACAACTAACTGCAACTAGTCTGAAATTATGTTGGTAGATATGCATGACGATTACGTAAAGTTCGTTTTTTTGCAAGTGCCAACATGTTTTGAAGACAAGTTTGTAATATTCTCTACTGAATGATCTTTGGATAGTAGTTTCAAAATATTATGATATGTTTCTTCAGTCTTATCTTATGTATTATTGTATTGTTATAAAATCAAAGCGTTAGATACATCTGTATCATGATCTGTAATATAGAATCTGATTGATCTCAAAGTTGTACTAGTGAACAAATAAAACATCCACCAAAACATTCTCGTAAGACTTTTTTATTCTTTAAAACAACATTACTAAATATGATGAACCGTGTTATATTGATCACATGTCTAGTAAACAAGACGCTAATTGTGCTTGATACTGGTAGTGAGACACATAATCGCTCACTGCACATTGTACTAGTTCTCGACTTTTTTGATACGTCAAACGAATTCGATCTACTATTCAGATAAATAACATAAAGATTACACACGTGTAATGTCGTCTATTCCATGGTATACTGACTTTATCGGTATTGCCTATAGGTACTTTGATCTACGAATGAATATCATACCTCTCTTCACGAGTCAAACACAGTCTCTGCCATTATGGCAAGACGTAATTCATTGGTGGGTCAATCCCTCCATCAAAGTTAGATTTGTGGAGACTGGTGATGACTATTGGTTCATTTTAGGCGCTGACTCTCAAATACCGGATAGAAATTTGGCCTTTTACAAAGTTCTACCCAAATCCGTTCATTATGAGCGCTTCAAGAAGGGACATGGCGGTGAAGCATATCTACGCTTTGGTGTATATTCAAAGATCCATCTTGTAGATGCAAAAAAGGGAATGCTTTGTGAATGTGGGCATGAGGCAGTAGATCATGATGAGGGCGATGGTGATGTGTGTCTGTATAATACATGCGACTGTAAAAGATTTGAGACGTTTCAGGTAAATATGCTCAAACGGAAGAAGACTATAACTAACATCATGTTTCTTGATGAAGAACAAGTCAAAGACGATGCTCTTGCATGGAACTGTCTGTATCGACACAAGTATTTGAATCGTTCTTGAAATACTGTATATGTGACTCTTGTGTCATGTTTGAAAGACTATACTAACAAGGTTTCTAAAGTTCAAAACCAGTCGCACATGACATTCTCTAATCTTTGTTGACTCGCACATGTTCACCAGGATAGTATTCTTTGATCTTTTTAGAGTAACAGATGCCGCAAAGTAGTCCTTTGATCTCCCACTTCATCATAGGTTTGTATTGCAGTTCTATCTTTGAACCACATATTGTACATTGATCTTTTGAATCCAAGTGATCGTAATTTGAATCATCAATATAAAAAAGATTCTCGATGCTCTGTGGACTCCTAGTACGAGGGAAAGCAACTATAATAAAAAATCTAGAATATTCGCTCTGGATCAAATATGGATAATCTAGAATATTTGAAGAGGGTTTAGATATGCGCGGGCTAGTGGTTCAACTATCAAACATGTTTGGGATACTTGAGATAGAGTTCATGTGTTCCTAGACACACAATCGTCAAAATTATACATACCTTTTACATAATACTTGTTACATGCTCTTAAAACTATCCATTGTTTGTGGACTCGTGGTGGTGTCTATAGTTATTGGCGGTACTGTATTCATGCCAGTATCTGAGAGTACTGAAGAACTTGAATCTATAAGAGTTGATGTGGTGATGCCAACAAAAGTATCTAGACCTGGCTGTGAGATTACAGATGAATGTTATGTTCCGTCTAGTCTAGCTGTACAATCTGGCGATTCTGTTACTTGGATTAACGATGACTCTGCCTTTCACAGTGTTACCTCTGGTACATACGATACTCCATTAGAGTTGTTTGATAGTGGATATATGGATCCCTTTGAGACCTTTTCGTATACGTTTGATGATCCTGGTACATACGAGTACTATTGTACACTCCACCCGTGGATGGAAGGAGAGATCATTGTTCGGGAGAGGTGAGGGAGGGAGTCGAACCCCCTTGTATAGGCTTTGCAGGCCCACGCATAACCGTTCTGCCACCGCACCGTTTTATGAAACAGAGATTGAATAATTTAAGCTCTTGTCATGATCTAGCCCTTTCAGTCCCTGATGGCGCATGTCACATACTATCAAAGTTCCAACGAATCAAAATTTACCCAAGTGTTTTGATGCTAGTCTTATGTCTTCGGCTTTTATGGTTCTTCGACGTGCATGTGATGCCATCTCTACTGCGTCTTTAGCAATACTAACAGCTATCTCTTCAACTACTCGGCGCAACTCTTCTGCTGACTCGTCGCTTATCCTCCCCGCTCCTGACTTTTTTAGAATTCGATACATGGCAGATAGCCCCAATTCTGACGTCTTCATGTATTATAAATCACATATTTGAAAAAATACAACTATGTTAAAAAAATATCACTAAAAAATCGATTTATACAGACCTTTTTGATCACTTGTTGCATGACTTTCTATATAGACTCTCATATCCATCTATCTGATCCAGTCTATCAGAATGGTACGTCCTTCATCTTGCAACAGATGAGTGTGTTGGGTATAAAGGCTTGTTGCGTATCCGTGAATTCAAGTACCTCACTAGACACATTAGAACTCGATAAGACTACAGATGTGATCTTTCCTTTTGTTGGAATTCATCCAGAATTCACTGATGATGATCTTGAAGCATTTGTATCTCTTGTAGAGGACAATCATAAACAGATATCTGGGATTGGAGAGATTGGTCTCGATCCAGTCTTTAGTGATGATGACTATGCTACACAGATCAAAGTATTTGAGACACAACTAGATTTGGCTGAAAAATTTCACAAGCCGGTATCTATTCATTCTAGAAAGAGTCTGGAAGAGATCTTTTCTATAATGACTTCCTATGATACTAGTCATGCAGTGTTACATTGGTTTGATAGCAGTAAGAAGAATCTTACACGTGCCATTGACATGGGTTTTTTTATATCGTTTAGTCCGGTACTACTCTATGCTAACGATAAGCAAGTTCTCCTTTCACACGCAGATCAATCCAAGGTTCTTGTAGAGACAGACGGCCCTGTAAGATTTTCACACTGTTTCGAGATGAAGATGGCACAACCAATCTTTATCCCAAGCTTGATCTTTTGCGCATCTAAAATAATGGATATGTCTTTTGATGATATGGCATTAACCCTAGAAAGTAATTTTAGATCATTTTTAAATATAGATCATATGTGATGGACATATTGATAGTTTGATCGCGTTCTAAAGTATTATCCATTTATGATATTTTCTATGACGATCAAAGATTCCTTTATCTAAATATGTATTGAGATCAGTAGAGACTTGATTGATTCTTAATATTAAAAAATTAAATGTCATCACACTATGTCCATAGCCAATTCGTGTAATTAGTGACTAATATCGTGGTCACTCTAAATGAGTTCAAATATGGAGTGTGTGTTGATCAACTGTTTGCTACTCATATGCTAGAAATTATGCATATTGTGAAACACTCAAAATAATTCAGAATCACTGATCTAGTTACACGTCTAGTGTGTTACAAAATTAGTAGTCAATGCATGAGTTGTAGGCTAGTTTGTGATATGTCATGGCGTAGAACAAATCTTGGATTGTGTGGATAGATTTTGCCGATGTGCTGTCTCGATTTATTCTATAGATATAAAATACCCTCAGTTGTCATCAAAAGAGTGAACAGAATAAAGAGTCTCTCAGATAAGGTACTTGAGGAACACAAGTCCAAGTTTGGTGCCAATTTTACTGACAACAAAAAAGCGTTGAATGAGATCACTACTATACGCTCTAAAAGTTTAAAGAATCAAATCGCAGGTTATATTACTAGATTTACCAAGAAAGAGATTCGTGACATAAAGTCTAAACAAGCTCGATTTATCGCAGAGTCTAAAAAATCGATCAAGCCAGAACGTCCATCTGAGCCTAAATTTCAATCCGACGTTGGTGATATCATCAAACCCGCCGAGTCTACTACCAAACCAACCGAGACCACAGAACCCACAGCTACCAAACCCGCCGAGTCTACTACCAAACCAACCGAGACCACAGAACCCACAGCTACCAAACCAACCGAGACCACAGAACCCACAGCTACCAAACCAACCGAGACCACAGAACCCACAGCTACCAAACCCGCCGAGTCTACTACCAAACCAACCGAGACCACAGAACATTCACAAACAGCTTCTTCTGCACATACTTAGTACATTATAATTTGTCTATTTTCTTTAAACAGTGAATGGTTACGATAAAATTTATTGGTGGCGCAAAAAAATCATTTGATCAAACTCAGTTGAGTATAGACGAATTTGTAGTAGATATCAGAGATCTATTAACAACTCTTAACAAACTCAAATTGGATGACACTCCTTACATAGATACAACAAACTATCTGATTGCCGTCAACGGTATTGACTCATCAGCAATTAGTGGCATTGATACCCAACTGAAACAAGATGACATTATCAGCATAATCCCCATAATTCATGGTGGCGATTCCAAAAAACTTCAATTCAAGTTGTTGGGAAGAACTATTCAGCTTGTTGAGGTTAGAGGTGACCGCAAGTTTACTGTAGATTTCTTTGATGATCTAAGAAGGCGATACCCAAAACTAAGACTTCAAGCAATATCCAGCACCTATATTCTAAATCTCTCTCATCTGAGAAAGATTCTAAATCTCTCTTTTATACACGAACGGAGAGATACGCTTCTTGCCAAGAGATTGGAGACTGATGTTTTACTACGTTTTGCAATAACAACTCAGATATCTGAGGCGATCAAAACTGTTGGCATCAAACCAAACAAAGACTTCTTTATCATTGGAATTGGACCTAAATCACTGTTAGATTCATTGTATGTTGAACTATTGCCTAATCTGACAACTCCATTAACAAAGGACAACACTAGCACTCTAAAGAAGAACTTTGGTATCTCAAAGAGATATATCGATACAATCGATACGGATACTCCTCTTGAAGACATTCTAGCAGAGAAGGCAGCTGTTCTATTCTGACATATTGATCTTTGTCTTTGTAATGCTTAGTATGTCGGCAGGTCTTAAAATTGATACGCCCGTCTGTTTACCGAGTATCTCGACAAGAATAATCTTGTCCGGTAGTTCTAACGATACTTTGTTCTTTACATCGCTAGCAATCTTTGTGATCAGATCTCTACTCGACATATCGGAATTCCGTTTTTCAACAGTTATTCTATATGTTTCAGATTCACAAATATTTCCTGACAAAGACGATGCTGCTGCTACTATCTCTTGTATTGTGCTGGTCACTAGCTTTTGTACAGGAATGATTCGTAGACAGTATCGTACGCTCCACGGCTCTTCGATCAACCTTGATCTGATCTCTTGAACCACATATATTGGATCTATACTTGTATCTACAGTTATTATTCCCGACATTTCTGTTTGTGTTGTAGTACATGAATGATCGCCCATATCTGATAAAAAACTCTCTATCTCTTCACAAGCCTCTATCTCTAGATGTCTAGCACATGTAACTATAAGATTCATCTGTCTGACACCTCGTCTCTACTGATTGCGCCCTCTCGTACAATCTTTACTGCTCCCGCATCTATCTCTATGATCGTCGACTCTTTACCACCTCCCGTTATGCCTCCATCTACAAATACATCACATCTTTTAGCAATGGAACATAGATTAGGATCAGTGACGGATTTACTGCCTGATAGATTTGCACTTGTTCCTACAAGAGATTTACATCCTGCTAATATCTCAAGTATGCATCTATTATTTGGAACTCGTAGTGCAATCTTGTCTTCAAGTTTTAACGATCTCTTTATCTCTTGATCTTTAACCTCTAGTATTATGGTCAAGGCACCAGGCCAAAACTTTTCGGCCAACTTTAAGGCAGTCTTGTCAAAGTATCCTATCTCTTGAGCAACTTGAATAGAATGAACTAGGATTGGAAATGGTTTTTTCATGTCTCGTGATTTTATATCATATATCTTGGCTACTGATTTACTAACATATGGGCTACATCCTATCCCATATATGGTGTCGGTTGGAAATATTACAATACCGCCATGCTTGATCGTCTCAACTGCACTCTTTACTCCCAGAGCATCGCATCTAACTTTTAACACATATTCGTTATGCTGTCTGGTTAATTATCACTTTTGTTGCGTATTTGGAATGATCACTTGTATGCGCAATACATGGTGTTTATGTACAACTAGATCTAATTTGAGAAGATGAATATTATGAGATCTAGATGTTTAATCCAAAATCTTCAGCAAATTTGGTAAAGTTGTGATATTCTTGAAGAAACTCTCTTCCAGAACTACTAATCTTATACTTGTTTGATCCATATGATGTATCTTGCTCCAAGAGACCCTGTTCTACCAAAGTCTTTAGTATCCTCGATATTCTCGAATGAGATATGTTTGCCTTTCGAATGAGATATGTTACAGAGGTTCCATCTTCATCCTGCTGATCGTCACGTGTAGTTGACAGTATGTCCCCAATGATCTTTATGTGTGTCCTGTACTCGGCCATCTCTATCTGCTCCTTACAATCTATGTATGATATTGTGATGGTATCTTGAAATACACAAAAAAGATAAAAGAAATTGACTTAATGTCTAGGTTCCCCAAGATTTGTGCCTAATCTTGTTTATCAAAGTCTTCATCGAACTTTATCTTCATCAAAGGTACTCGACTGACCGGAATAAACAACAGTATCAGACCTATGATCTTGATCATGATCGACACGCTATCTAGGACAAGTTCGGGGAAGACAAAAGCATACCATCCCAAGAACTCGCCTAGCGCCAAAAGCCCCAATCCGGCGGCGACTAGGATCGCACCTTTGTTCCTATTATCTATATGTGATAACAACGTCTCGATCGCCCCATACGCAAGTAGGATAAACGAGATCGATCTAAAGAGATGCTCCAATTGAATCGTTGATACCACGAACAGCGGTAAAATCACTATCGATCTAAAGTATGATGTCTTTGGAAAGAATGACTTTATGCTATGTGAGAATGCAATGAAAAAATATCCGATGGTCTGAATCGCGATCCCAAGAGTCTGAACCCATCGTTCTATGTCTCCTGATTTTATTATGAGCTCATCTACCAAATAGCCCATCCATATCACAAAGAATCCACTACTTATTGAAAAGAACGCTATAGATAATCGAAAGAGCGTTGGACTACCTGTATTTCTAAAACCGATGAGCGACATCGTTCCTATACTCAAACCTACCAAAAATCCAATTAGATTTAGAATACTCTCTAGTATGATCTCCAACTATCTAATCAAGATGCATTCTACTAGTTATTTTTATCTAATGTATTATTCCCATTCGTCGAGTGATCCGGTCTGTTGACTCTTTGTGTCTCCTGTATAATCTCCCAATATGTCCGAGTAGACAGGTTCGTTATGTGCAACAAATTTTACATACTCTCCATAACTCATCTCTAGATCACACGAGTCACACTTGACCAGTGAAAAGTCCATAGTCAATTCAGCACTACTCTTACATTGAGGACACTTTATCTTCAATGTATTGTAGTTGTAGATGTTCTCTATTATTGGTTTGTGATACAAGATGGATCTTTTCGATTTGCGTGAGATGAATGATTACAGAAAAAGCACACAAGATTCTATAAGGGAAAATTAGAAAAAAGCCTTGCGAAATGTCATCCCACATAAGCCGAAAAGATCCTACAAGATATCTAACAATTTGAGATGTTACGTACCGAATACACTACACCATGTTCTAACATTCAGTACCACGTGCAGAATTGTAGCCACTACAAACGAAACATGACTAACGCACTGGAATTGTTATGATTGTGTAGATACCATGTAATGTTCAAATCTACACGGAAGACTCTTCTCGGATCAATGCTGGGTTTGGATATCGTCTGGTTTGGTTTGTTCTTGTGTGGTGTCTATGTCTCTTGAACTCAACGATCTTGTATGTTTACCATCAAGATCGTATCTAGTTGAAATAGATTGGAAGGATCAACAGTAGACTAGATGCATATGGACTCGGCGTTACAATCTTGTCAACAAATAAAAGGCTACTCTGTTGAGCCATTTTAGAATGAGTCGTTTGTGCACAAAGTGCAAAGATCAGATCCCTGACGAAACCCAACTAGATGTAGTTGCTCAAAAATACCCTGTATGTAACAAATGCTGGGAAGAGTGGAAAGAGTACCGTGTAATGGTGATCAACGAGATGCGCCTTGATATGTCTATGGCAGATCACCGAAAACTACTCAAAAAACACGAAAAGATATTTGCTGGCGTGATGTCTCCTGATGGTCAAGTGATCGATTATACCAATGAAGACAATCGGAACCCTGATGAGCCCAAACCTTTAGAGTCCTAGCATTCTCTTTGCGTTATCTGGAATGATCATCATCAATACTCGTATCTTACTATCATCTAATTCATCTATTATCTCTCTAACTGTATGTGCTAGTACATTCTGTTCTTCTTCTCTCAGATTTAGATAGATCTCTAAAATTCCATCTAGATTGAACTCGATCAACTTTTGTGGGTTTAGTGTAGCTACCGATATGTACGCAGAAAAGATCTCATGCCGTTGCTCTTCTGTAAATGTAGCTAGTATCTCGAGCCATGTACTAAACAGTTTGGCAAAGTTTGGAAAAGGAATGGTTGGTCCTGCATCGAATGCGTTGTATATTATCTCACTCTGTTCTGTTGGCGGTAATCCAAAGAACTCGATCATGCGTTTCTTTAGAATTGGTCTTCTCAAAAAGTCTGGTAGGCTTGCTAGATTTACAATAATATTTCCCGCAAAGTTCTCATGTGACATATTTTAGATATTTGTTCTTGAGTATAAAATCATAGCAATTATTGGCTGTAATTATGATCAGTGTATCAGTCAATCAGATTCTTGTTCTCTTCAGTTGTAATCCTTTGTTCCAATCTATCTTCTAGTGGAATCTCTACAAGGTCTCCCATCCTTAGATTCTTCAAACCGGCTGCAACTGCTTTTGCTCCTTCCTGATCATTATCTAAACCTAATAATGACATCAGATATGCTGCTCCTGTCTTGCCTGCAAGCTCACCAAACACTATTCTTCTTCTATTTCCTACAGTTCGTGGAGGTATGGGCTCATACGCTGCAGGATTTCGAAGTATTGCTGCCAAGTGTGTTCCTGCCTTGTGCTTGTACGCCGATGCTCCAACTATTGGTTTAGAATCATACGGTGCTATTGATGTATAACTCTCTATAAGTCTAGAGAGATCTAGTAACATATCTAATCTAAAGTCATTTGGTGATTTGTAGAGATATGTGAGTGCGACAGATACTTCAGCCAGCGAAGGTATTCCTGTTCTCTCTCCGATGCCATCAATAGTGGTATGAATCTGATCGACTCCTGCATCACATGCTGCAAATGCATTTGCAAGTGCAAATCCGATATCATTATGAACATGAGCGTCTAGTGGTACATTAATTGCATCTCTCACTCGTCTTACAAAGTTGTACATACCAATCGGTCTCATTATTCCAACTGTATCTGGAAGACTGATTCGATCAACTCCTGCTGACTCTATCTCGCGGCATATCTCTAGAAGAAATTCTGGTTCTGCTCTACTTCCATCCTCTACCGTAAATCTGATCTTTAAGCCATGAGATTTGGCATACTCGACTGTCTCTACTGCACGTCTTAATGCCTCTTGTTTTGTTATGCGTAATTTATCTTTTAGATGAATATCTGATACTCCTAGATATGCTGCACACCACTGTGCATCACAATCTAGTGATACATCGATATCTTGTTTCAACGCACGTCCGTGCGAGACGATATCTGCTCTTAATCCTTGTTTGATGATGGTCTTTGTTGCCTTGCGATGATCTTCTGATACGATGGGGGATATCTCGATCTGATCTACTCCGAAATAGTCTAACATCCACGCTATCTGTATACGCTGCTTGTTTGTAAAAGAGACTCCTGGATGTTGTTCACCCTCGCGTAGAGTGCTGTCTAGCACACTGATCTTCTTTGGGTTCTCTTCGTATGCATTGTACATATCAGCATAGTAGTTTGGATGTGTCATTGACTAAACATTGTTTGATATTGATCTTATAAACATATTCGTACTAGTTTCGTCCAAAAAACACACATTTGATCCGAAAATAGACAAAAAACACACATTTTGATCCGGTTATCGTCACAAGACTTTATTCAAGATTATGACGGTATTTGTATCGATGACTCCTTTGATCTTTCGTAGCGCATCTATACTAGTGTTTATCTCTGCAACACTTGGAGCACCAACTATGGTCGCAATGTCGTATTGGCCAGTAATCTCGTATACTGTGTTTACTCCATCTATCTCTGCAAGTTTTACAGAGACTTGGGAAGTATCGATAGATGAGTCGACCGATATCAATACTATTGCACTGGTGATTCCTTGATCTCCCATCTCGATCGTAAACTTTTTGATGACTCCTCCATCGACCAAACACTTTACTCTACGCCGTACTGCTCCATCTGAGAGCTTCATCTTTTTTCCAATATCCTTGTATGACTCTCTGGCATTCTCTTTGAGGTATCCTATTATCTCTTCATCTATGCTAGGCACGTTTTTTGGCCTCCTCTTCTAATACTTTATCTAGTATATCTAGAACTTTTGTGATGTCTCTGCGTGATATGAGTAGTGGTGGTAGAATTCGCAGTATGTTTCTACCAGAGTATAACATGAGCACGCCCTGTTTCAAGAGTTCATCTAGTATGTTTCGTATATCAAATCTCATCTCAATACCTATCATCAATCCTTTACCGCGAACCTCTCTGATCATTGTATGTTTTGTTTTGAGTCTCTCCAAACCTTCAATGAATATCTGCCCCATCTCTTTTGCATTATCTATCATTCCTCCCGTTAGTTCATCAAGGACTGCTGATCCAGCTGCACATGATATGGGATTTCCTCCAAATGTGGACGAGTGCTCTCCCTTGTTCATAGTGGCAAGTATCTCTGGTCTGACTAGTGTCGCGCCCATTGGAATTCCTCCTGCAATTCCTTTTGCAAGGCACATAATATCTGGTCTAGTGTTCCAATGATCACATGCCCACAAACTTCCTGTTCTGCCTAGACCAGCTTGTATCTCATCAAATATCAACACAATACCTCGTTCATCACAGAGACGTCTAACATCTGACAAAAAGTTTGGAGGTGCAACATGAATTCCACTCTCTCCTTGAATTGGTTCTAGAATTACCAGTGCAGTGTCGTCATCTATTGTAGCACGCAATGACTCAATATCTCCAAACGTCGCAAACGCAACTCTCTCAACTAGTGGCTCAAACGGCTTACGATACTTTGGATTAAATGTAAGTGATAATGCTCCAAATGACTTGCCATGGTATGATCCCTTCATGGCCACCATTCCCTTCTTTCCAGTAAACTTTCTTGCAAACTTTATTGCTGCCTCGATTGACTCTGCTCCGCTGTTGTTCAAATGTACCTGAGTCAGGCCTTCTGGCGCAAGACTGGTGAGTTTCTTTAAAAACTCTTCTCGTGTCTTGTTGTATAGCGAACTATGAACAGTAATGATCTTGTCGAGTTGTTTACGAATCGCAGTATTTACATTATTGTTCTGGTGCCCAACTAGGGCTACTCCATATCCTCCCATACAGTCGATATACTCTCGCCCATCTGTATCCCACACATGTGCTCCTTGTCCTCGTTCAATCGTGACTGGAAATCGTTGATACAGATTTCCCATAAATTGATCTTCACTCATCTCTTGATCACCGTACATCCTCTATGTGCTATTGCAGATGAAACAGGATCAACACGTTGTCCGTTTGCGATCAGCACTTCTCCAACTCCCATCTCTAGAGACTCGATCGATGCTAATATCTTCTTCTCCATTCCTGGTCCGATCTTGGGTCTGATCTCTTTTGCTGCATCTAGTGTCAACTCTGATACAACTTTATCATCCATCAATAGCCCATCAACATTTGTGATAAATAATACCTTATCTGATTTGACACTTGCTGCTACATATGCGGCAGCTCTATCTCCATCTATGTTGAGTAGTTCAAACTCTTCACTCATTGCGATGGGTGAGATGACTGGAACTAGTCCTTTTGATAAAAGTAATCTTATAAACTCTGAATTTACCTCTCTTATCTTTCCAGTATATCCTCCATCGATTGCTTGTTTTCTACCCTTTTCATTTACGATCAACAATCTCTTCTTTCTATCTGCTCTGATGAGTTTGGCATCGACGCCAGAGATCCCCACCGCATTAATGCCACTCTTTTGCAGCATCTGAACAATAATCTTGTTGATCTTGCCTGACATGACCATTGTAAAGATCTCTGCTGTCTCTTTATCGGTATATCTGCTCTTTATTCCGCTAGGCGATGTAACGAATTTGGGTTCTTTACCTAGCTGTTCACATAGATGTGAAACCTCTTTTCCCCCACCATGAACTAGAATCAATCCTTCTTTCTTGGAGATATTTTTAATGTCTTCTATAAAGGACTCGTGTAGATCATCGACCACACTCCCTCCTATCTTTATCGTGATCATGTCTAAACTGGTGTCAACGGCGTATATCGTAGTCCATCCATCTCATCAAAGCCACACATAACATTCATGTTCTGTATAGCAGATCCTGCAGCTCCTTTCATCAGATTGTCTGATGCAGAGAGTGCAACAAGTCTGTGATTGTCTTGATCTAAATCAAATCCAATATCACAAAAGTTTGATCCTACCAAAAACTTTGGATCTGGAAATTTGTATAGTCCTTTCTTGTCTCTGATCAATCTTACAAACTTTTCGTCACCATATGCGCTACGGTACAACTTCCACAGCTCTTTCTCATCAACGTCTCTCTTCATAAATGTGTGATTTGTACACAATATTCCACGAACAACGTCTACAGCGTGTGGACTCATAGACACTTGAATCTTCTTTTTTGCAATCTGACTGAGTTCTTGTTCTATTTCACCGGTGTGTCTATGTTTTGCAGGTTTGTATGGTCTAATGACACCGGCTCTCATCGCATGTGCAGATCCAGATCCAGAGCCTGCACCAGAAGAACCAATCTTGGAATCAACGATGATATGTTCTATATCTATTATATCGTCTCTTATTAGAGGAGCAATAGCAAGTATCGATGTTACTGCCATACATCCGGGACAAGATACCAACTTTGCATTTTTGATCTCTTCTCGATGAAGCTCAGGAACACCATATACTGAATTTGAAAGATACTCTGGATGTGGATGCTCCCATCCATACCATTTATCATATGCTGTTTGATCATGTAGTCTATAATCTGCACTAAGATCAATTACCTTTACATCTCTATCGTATAGTGCTTTTACTATCTCTGTTGCTGTGCCATGTGGAACAGCCGTAAAAACTAGATCACAACTATCTGAGATTCTATCATAATCCAACTCTGAGAAGGTTAGATCGGTAAATCCCTTCAAACTAGGTTGAACTCGATGTAGGTACTCGCCCACATGCTGTCGTGATGTTACTGCACCTATCTCTATCTTTGGATGGTTCACTAAAAGCCGTATGGTCTCACCACCTACATATCCAGACGCTCCGACAACACCTACCTTCATAACGTTTTATCACTTGATGTGTAATTTAATTCGTTATTATGTATTGTGTATTATGTACTCTATTGTATGACTTGTACGGAGAGAGACTTGATCCAAAATTAGACAGATACATTTTGACCTAGAGAAAAGCGATCTGTAGACACTATCTGATCTGCTCTATCTTTTTGTATTGTCTGGGGCATATCAGATACTGTTGTGTCAGATACTATATCTGGCTTGTCTCTTTCATCCGACAGATTCACTTTCTACATTTTACCGCTCATTCTATTCTGTATGATGTATGTCTGATTGTGTATCGAGTTTAGTCATTTGACTTGAGTAAACCACTTTTGTACTATACCCACAATAAACACTATGTTTTTAATAGTGAATATATTTTGAATATTGATATAATATATGCCACAGAGTAAGAAGAGTTTTAGACTCAGTCCATCAAAGTATGTGACATATGATATGTGTCCTTTAAAGTTTCAGTATCAATATATTGACCAAGAGCCAACCGAGCCATCACCTCATTTGGAGCTAGGTAATGTAATACACAACACTATAGAGGAATTGGAAGAACTCGAAGAGGTCACGGAACGTATCGCATTAAAATATCTAAACAAAAATCTTAAAGCGACAGATCTGATTAAAAGTAAAAAAGAGTTTAAAGACAGAGCCAAAAAAATGCTCAAAAAATATTTAGAATGGTCAAAGGAAAATACAGATAACGCTACGGTAGACGTTGAGGTCTGGTTTGATCTAAAAAGACCTACCCATATTAAAGGTAGAATAGATCGAGTAGAAGAGACTCCAAAAGGCAATATCGAGATAATCGATTACAAGACGGGAAAAACTAGCCTCAACAAAAAGACCATTCGAAAAGATATTCAGATGAATATGTATGCTATTGGTGCAAAAAAGTTGTACCGTAAAACTCCAACAGCTGCTTCTGTATTATACCTAAAGACAGGCAGGATGGTCAGATATAATATTACCAATAAATCCCTTGAGGTATTTCGTAAGAGACTTGACAAGATGACAAAGTCTATCAACAAATCGATCAAGAACAATGATTTTAAGGCCAAGCCAGGATATTGGTGTCGCTTTTGTGATTATGCTGATATATGTGAGTACAATCCATACTAGACAATAATAAAAACACAACTATGCCATCGAAAATATCCATGTGAATTCTTTATAAAGGTTTTAGCGATTTTCAGTCTTTGGTCCATAGTTTACACTAGGAATGTATTCCTCACGATCACAGGACTTCGGACATATATCCATTCGAGCCAGTTACGCTCAGTATCATCTTGGTCCTTTTATCAAAATCTGTCCATTTATTTTTCAGTGGCTCTCCCACAATATTCGACCGGACCGTTACGATTTTGACTATGACACAACAAACTTTCTATCCTCTGCTAACACACAATATATCACTCGAAGTAATTTGGCAGCAGCTGCAACTGTTGCCTTGCTTGTACCGCGTTTCTTTGCAAGTTTATAGTAAAATCTAGAAATGTTTGTATCTGTATGTCTGACGTGTACATGTACTGCTTCAGTTAGAATCCATCTTAGCATACGACTACCACGTTTGGTTATATGACCATGAATCACTTTATCTGCAGAGTTTCGTACTGATGGAACTAGTCCTGCATATGCGCATAGTTTATCTGATCCATGAAATCTTTTGATATCTCCTATCTCTGCCGCAATTACAAGTGCACTGTAATTGCCTATGCCTGGAATTGTTTTCAAGAGTGCTGCATATCTTGTTTTATCTACTTTGGTCGCTATTTTGATATCATCTTCAAGAATCTCTTTGTTACAAAATTCTATTGATCTCAGATAAGACTCTATACGATAGTCTCCAAGTTGTTGTAATTTCTTGATGTATTGCTTAGAAAATGGATTACCATCTATCTTTATCCCACTCTGTAGTATTATTCCATGTATTAGATTCTTGTATCTTGTTCTATCTCTCACATATCTCTGTCTATGTCGTACCAGTTGTTTTGATTCAATAGTATCTAGATCCGATACATAACACTCTGGAATGTAATTGAGTCTGAGTAGGTCTGCCAGTGTCCATGCATCTACCTTGTCTGTCTTTTTCTTTGATGCAGCTATCGCTCTAGTTTGGTATGGATTCGACAACACTACATTAAATCCCAATTCATCTACCAAGTATCTAAACAGTCCATACCAGACTGACGATGACTCTAGAACACACTTTGTCTTGTCTCTAGAAAACTGTGCAAAGAACCTTTTGATACTGTCATGATCTGTAGCAACACGTTCATTGAGCAAACGCTTACCATCCTCATCAACTGCTGCAACCTGTAGAAACTTTTTGTGAGCGTCTATTCCAACGTATATCATCTTACTTTTACTTTTTTTCTGGGTAATCTGTTTGTTTGCATTTTTAGATCGATTTACAGGTGATCGCTTGGATCGACTTGCATGCTTGGTATCATCTGAATTTGCTTTGATCGATTTCTTCACATATGTTTATTTTTGTGCCACGTGTGTGATTTGGACTATTACATTTATACGGAGTTTTAATATTTTTGTGCCACGTGTGTGATTTGGACTATTACATTTATACGGAGTTTTAATATGTATGCAGATCTATAAATTCACAACACATTGTAAATTTACCTCTAGACTATCAAATATTTCGTCAATAACTTTAATCAATATTCAACTAAACAAGAGATATGCATAATGGTGAGAGTGTGTTTTGGTTTATGCTAAGATGATCGTGCTAAGTATCATGCCTAGCATATCATTCGTTAAGAAATCGACCACATATGTCTCTTGGAAAAGGTAGATTTGAAACGCCACATGAAACATTTAATCGAAAGATACCAAAAAAGGAAACGTCCACTGTAGAGTCGTCTGGAGATGAATATCGTGTCAAATGATATGGTGAACGATTTTTATTTCACACTATTCATGTGGATAACAGAGCGCTAATAGAGTGATCAATTTAACAAAAAATTCATGTCAGAGTAATGATCTGTCATTTTTTAATATAATTTAATGCAAAGTTGATCATCTCTCTTGGAATGTCTCGTTTTGCAACCTTTGCTAATCCTTTAAACTCAACTGTATTGTTTACTTCATGTACGACCAGGCCTCGCTCTTTATCTTCCATCATATCTATGCCTAATATTCCACCTCCCACAGCATCTGCTGCTTTTATTGCAATCTCTTCTATCTCTTTTGTGATCTCGCATCTTTCTGGATCTCCACCTAACGCAACGTTTGTTTTAAAATCACCTGCAGATCTACGATACATGGCCGCTACTGCTTCATCTCCAACTGTGATGACCCTGATATCTCTTGGCGGTCTATCTATAAGCTCTTGCAGATAGTATATTCTATCGTATGGTCCATCAGTTACATCACGTATCTCGATAATTGCATCTATTGTATCTCTATCCTTGATGGGCATTACTCCTCGACCCCAACTCCCGATGACTGGTTTAATGACTACCGGATACCCCATATTCTCAATGACATCGATTGCGCCTAAACTAGAGAATGCAAATTTTGTCGTGGGCGTTGGCACATTGTGTTTTTTTAGACACAACGTTACGAACATCTTGTTTCCACATATACTTGCTACCTCGAGTCTATTCAATACAGGCATGTCGATAAACTCTAGACTAGCTGTAAAGTGTAATCCTCTAAAGTAACTAACACATCGCTCAATCGCTATATCTCCTAACGAGTCATTCTTGCTATCAGTACTCATCTCTGTCGTCTTGGCGTCTAGCATTTGTACATTACAACCTAGGTCTACAGCTGCATTTTGGAGCATCTTCTCCTCTGTTCTGATTCGGTCAAAGACGATACAGATCTTTGGCATTACTCTCCCCAGTCTTCACCTACGCTCTCTGCATGCTTTATCTCTGTGTTGGCACCATCTCTCTTTGTTATCTCAAAGTCGGCACCACAATCATAACAAGAGATAATTTCACCAACTGAGGCATCGTCTGGAATATTCATCGTCGCATCACATTCTGGACAGTTCATGTTTTTGTTTGCCTCCTCTTTTGTAATTTATTCGCTTCTGTTGTCTGTAATCCCCATAACTCTACGAATCCCTTTGCTAGCCTCTGATCAAATGTAGACTCTGTTCCATATGTAGCAATATCGCGCTTGTACAACGCGTATTCTGATTTACGACCTACAACTCTTAAACTGCCCTTGTACATCTTTAACTTTACAGTTCCAGATACAACTTGTTGAGACTCTCGGATAAATGCATCCAAGTCTACTCTTAATGGATCCTGCCATAGTCCCGAGTATACGAGATGTGCCCACTCGTCATCTATTGTAACTTTGAATCGATTTTCGTGTTTTGTGTGAACCATCTTCTCTAGGTCAGTGTGAGCTGTGATGAGGCATGTAGCTGCTGGCGTCTCATATACCTCTCGTGACTTTATTCCTACAACTCTGTCTTCTATATGATCAACGATTCCTACTCCTGACTCTCCTGCCTTGCGGTTGATGTACTCGATCAATCTCTGTAGATTCATTGCTTTATTATCGACTGTCACTGGGACTCCTTGCTTGAACTTTATTGTTAGATATGTTGGTTTGTCTGGAAGATCTCTGGTCTTGACCCAGATAAAGGCATCATCTGGAGGTTCACTGTACGGATCCTCTAATACTCCACCTTCGATTGCACGTCCCCACAAGTTTTGATCTATGCTGAACTTTTTTGCAACATTGTCAATCTCTATTCCATGATGTCTTGCAAACTCTAGTTCTGTATCACGATCTAGATTCTTATCTCGAATTGGTGCTATTATTGGAAGATCAGATCCAGATCGTAACGTTAGATCAAATCTTACTTGATCATTTCCCTTGCCTGAACATCCATGCGCTAATGCGGCAACGTCTTCTTTTACTGCGATCTCTAATACTTTCTCTGCGATCAGCGGTCTCGCAAGTGCAGTAGCTAAACAATATTCTCTTTGATATAGAGCATTTGCTTTTATTGCTGGTGTAATGTAATCACTTGCAAACTCTGCTTTTGCATCAATATTGTAATGACGCTTTACTCCGAGCTTTTTTGCTTTCTTTGCGATCTCACGCTTGTCTTCACCCTGACCCACATCAACCGTGACTGTAATTACATCCATGTCGTGCTCTTCTTGGAGGTACTTTACAACAACTGATGTGTCTAGACCTCCCGAAAACGCAAGAATTCCTTTTTGTGTCATAAAACACAATTACGGATATATTTTTAGAATTTATCTTTTGTGTATTCTTGTGTCTACTGTGTTGTGTCTGTTGTGTTGTGTCTGCTGATGTTGAACTGGTAGACGTTCAGACTTTTTCAAATATAAATAACATCAAAAGTACGATATACTATGGGTATTGTGTCCAAAGGCGCAAAGTGTAACGTTGATGGATGTACAGATGACGGCGCTAGATCGTTGAATACATCCAAAGTTGAGAGTGCTGGTCTTCGCGTAAACTCGTCTGGAAAAAAGACTGTTCTATGTAAGACTCATTACAAAGAATGGAAGAAAGAGTCTAAAGGCGATCGTGATCTAGAACGTGCGAGATTTGATAGATTTTAACTCTTTACTGGATTTTGTGTATAGTCTTCAACGAGCTTTTGATATATTTCGCCTATCTTTGAATAGAGACGCTTTGATCTGCGTGGCTTTTGATTGCTGAGTGCATATAGTGCCAATATTGGAAATGCGATAGTTGTGTCAGCATATACTGTAACTATGCCTTGATGCGAGTCTTGGATTTTGCCCCAACTCTTACCTTCTTGAAGTGTTGCTCCAGATAGTCCTCCTGTATCTGGTCTAGCATCAGTTATCTGAATGATATAGTCTTGTCCGCCATCATTTCGCCTCAAGATCTGATCGAGGAGTGGCCCTGTCTGCTGTGCCATATTCTTTGGTACTCCTCCTCCCAACTCCAATATGCCTGATTTTGTAGAACTGTATAGTATTGCAGCCTGCTCTAATATCTCTCGTACAAAGTCAAGATTGTACTTTTTTCCAGCAAGTCTGTGTATTGCTAAATTTAACGCTAGTGATGAGTCTTTGATGGTTGAGATGTATACTGGAACATCCTGGTCATATGCAGCAACTATAAAACTCTGATCTGGATGTTTGGCATTGTTCTTACTCAGGTATCCCATCTTGTTACAAAATTCTGCAGTTGTAAATGGTTTATCAGTAAAATCGGCAAACATCTTTTGAACGACTTGATCTTGAGCCTCAAGGGTCTCATAGAATTTGATATATACGTCACGAATTCTAACTATCTCGTTCTCGTACAGCTTCATGTCGTCTACATTGAAACTACCTTGCTTGATTGGTAATCCCCATGCAAAGTGGTCTTCATGATATACATTTGCACCAGTAGTAATTATCCAATCTACAAATCCACGTTCAATTAACGTCTTGATTATGCCACCAAAACCTACTGGCGTCATCGCACCTGATACACTGAGACAGATAGTTGCATCTTCTTGTATCATAGTTGCATACAACTTTGCAGCCTCACCTAAACTTCTACCATTGAATCCAGATCTTGCATACACCTCTACCAACTGTTCTATTGTCATGTCGGGTTCAAGTGATATGTGTGGTATGTCATTTCCATAAAATTTATGTGGATCCAACTAGAAACAAAAAAGTCCATACAGTAAATAATACTTGCTGATCAAACTTGCATCTCATGTACTCATATCTGATGCTCTAAAACATTATTTGTATGAGTATGTCTGTATATGCATGAAGATTATCGAACTTGATTCTAATCGTATATCAAAACAACCAGATGAGACGAGTGTTATCTTGTCTACTAGTTTACATCATGAAGAACATGTCATAAACCGAGTTGAACTTCGTCTATATGTGGAACACACTGATGTCAAGCATGGTCAACACTATCTGATCACATCGTTTGTTGATACCGATATAGGATCAGTTGAGATGATATATGATGAAGGATTTTTAGGTCAGGATCCACTAGTACGCGCAACTAACTTTCTGACATCCACACTAGGAATCTCTAGTCTCATTCTCCGCTCACTAATATCGTTACATGACAGAGCTAACAACGTCTGACCGCTCGGTCTAGTTACTATGTATCGTTATATCGATCTAGTGTAAGTTGTATCTGATATCATCGATGTTAATTCAAGCTGCATTCTATTCTGGACTATGGTGGTGGCTTACTGTATGTGTTACTTTTTAATTGATACGATCCTTGACTACATGTTCACTGTACTAGGCAGATATACTCATGTCAGAAAATATCAAAAAGTTTAATTCAATTATACTCTGTGTCAATTTATGAGAATATTGCAACTTCACTGTGACAGTATTGAATACACTCCAATCAAGAAGGAGATCAAGATCGCTAAAGATCTTACAGATACTCAAACATGTCATCTAGATGAAGTCGTAGTTGCATTTATCTCGATTGAGAGAGGTGACAACTCGAATGTTGTTCAAGATGCAGTATCGCAGATCACAGAGTCTATGAATAAGGTTGGCTGTCGGCATCTACTACTTTATCCATACGCCCATCTGAGCTCCGACCTTGCTAGTCCAGGTCACGCGATAAAACTGTTGGATGAGATGGAAAAGGCTACATTCGACCTTGATGTCTCTTGCGCACCTTTTGGTTGGACCAAGTCATATAATATCAAAGTCAAGGGGCATCCATTAGCAGAGACATCCAAGGTGATATCATCTAGTTCCGTAACATCTCATGAATCTGTTGACACGCAAGAAGATACATCAACTGCGCTACAACACGAGTCTACAATTCAATCGTCGTGGAAGATAATGACTCCTGATGGTGTAATGGTTGACATTGATCAATTTGATTTCACAAACCACAAGAAACTAGAAAAGCTTGCCAAGTACGAGTCTGAAAAATCAAGAAATGTCGATGAAGCGCCGCCGCATGTGTCGCTGATGAAGAAGCTTGGAATTGCAGATTATGAATCTGCATCTGATTCTGGTAATATGAGATTCTTTCCAAATGGTCGACTGATCAAGTCCTTGATAGAACGTTATGTAACAGATAGGGTAAAAGAGTATGGTGGCTCCGAAGTGGAGACGCCAATCATGTACGACTCGGAGCACCCAAGCATGGTCAGTTACTTTAATCGTTTTCCTGCAAGACAGTATAGTATTGATTCAGAGGGAAAACGACTCTTTCTTCGTTTTGCAGCATGTTTTGGTCAGTTTTTAATGGCAAACCACTTTCAACTATCGTACAAAAATCTGCCGTACAAATTGTACGAGCTGACACGGTATAGTTTTAGACGTGAACAGTCAGGTGAGCTGGTAGGACTGCGACGCTTACGTGCATTTACCATGCCCGACTGTCATGCATTTTGTGCAGATATGCAACAAGCGATATCTGAACTACGTAAAAGATTTATTCTATCTCAAAGCGTTCTAGATAATCTAGGTATTGAGCGATCTGACTATGAGATGGCCATACGGTTTACTGAAGATTTTTACAACGAAAATCACCAAATGATCGAGGATATGATAAAGCAACACAACAGACCAGTATTAGTCGAGATGTGGAAAGAAAAGTTCTTCTACTTTGTACTAAAGTGGGAGTTTAACTTTATCGACAATATGGGAAAGGCATCGGCTCTCTCTACTGATCAAATAGACGTAGAGAATGGTGCAAGATATGGAATAGAGTTTGCGAACGAGAATAACATTATGATAAATCCAATAATACTACACAACTCTCCTAGTGGCGCTATTGAGCGAATAATTTATGCATTGTTGGAAAAGGCAGCGTCAGATACAAGCCAAGGACAAAAACCACAACTGCCATTGTGGTTAGCGCCAACACAAATCCGTATAATTCCTATAACTGAAGAGTTTAATGACTATTGTGAAAAGTTGGTTCAAAGACTGACTGCCGAGAACATTCGAGTTGATATGGATGAACGCAATGAGAGTATAGGCAAGCGAATTCGAGATGCTGAGAAAGAGTGGATACAATATATTCTTGTGATAGGCAAGCGCGAGATCGAGTCTACCAATCTTAGTATTCGAGATAGACAGATGGGTACTGTACGTAACATTACATTTGATGATCTCTTGGGTGAGATTCGAGCAAAGACTGCTAACAAACCATACACCATGCTTAATTTACCATATTTGCTCTCAAAAAGACCACAGATAATGGTTTGATACAATATGAGTTTTGTAGATCTATATTTGAATAGAGGTACATTAATCGCAAGTTCTGATACGGAACCTGTATCCACCGTATTTGGAGTACCATTTGATTCTACTCACTCTTACAAACCTGGTTGTAGGTTTGGCCCTGATGCTATCCGTGACGCATACAACAATATTGAGACATTTCATCCACAGTTTGGTATAGATCTAGAAACGATAGGAATTGAAGATCTTGGAAATACTCCTCATACCGTATCTTCCTCAACAATGGTTGAGATGGTTCAAAAGATAACTACCGAACTATTACACAAAGATAGACAGATCATTGTTTTAGGCGGCGAGCACTCTATAACATATGGAACATACACAAGCTTTCCAAAAGAGACTGGATATGTCGTATTTGATGCTCATTACGATCTACGTGATGGATTTGCAGATACCAAGTTGAGCCACGCAGCATATCTGCGTCGTATAATCGAAGAACGTGGATCTGACAAGATACTTCATGTAGGTGCAAGGGCGTTTGTAGGCGAAGAACTCGAGTTTCTAAAAGAGAATAATATCTCCACAATAACTGATAGAGATATTCGTAATGGTGATGGACCTAAACTATTATCACAGTTTATTGACAGACTCGAATCTGTCTATGTTAGTTTTGATCTAGATGTACTAGATCCAGCTTTTGCACCAGGCGTTGGAAATCCAGAAGCAGTAGGAATATACTCGCGTGAATTGTTTGACATGATTGATTCATTTGCGTCTACTCGGATTCTCGGTGTGGATATTGTTGAGTTAAATCCATATCACGATACGGGTGCCACATCTACCCTTGCTGCTAAAATAATGTCTACGATGATTGCGTTAAACTTGACGCAGCAATCTAGATGAGTTTGGACACATTGATCTTTCGGCTCTTCAAAATTGAGATAAACACCTCTGAATTGAACTCTTGTGATCTTTTGCTATGTTGTTGACTTTGATATCGATTTACATGCCTACTGCTCTGAATTTAGTAGAATACAAAAGATCTAACTCTTCATTTTTAGATGCTGTGGTTCAATTCTTTTCAATTTACCCAGGATAGTATTCTAGAAGACTTTTTCTAAAAACGTTCCTATAAAGTCTGCTGGTACTTTTTCTGTTAAAATCCTATCTCACATAAATCGAAACGATCTAAGTTGTAATGTATTACATCTTGTCGAGTAGGGATTTTTGATAATGTTGTAATGATTGTCCAATCGGTCTCTTTGGATTGGGAGGTGCAATTATCTGATTCAAGATCTTTGGAGGTAGTTTAGACTCGATAGCATCATTGACATTCTTTTTTATCTTCAAGATGTTGCTTTTGTATAAATCAATACCAGTAAAACTACGTTGCAGACATGCAGATACTATCCCTGTTGTTCCTCTTCCAGCAAATGGATCTAGAACATGATCACCTTTCCGTGTTGTGAATTTTACGATATTTGCAATCAAGTCTTCTGGAAACATTGCAAAATGCTCATTGCCGTGATGCGCTTTAGTTGATATCTCCCAGACATTGCCAGGGTTCTTGCCTAGTGGATTACATGCTGCAAATACAGGATAGTGTTTGTGTCCGCCGACCCTCTTTCGAGTTGCATGCCTCTTGAACTTGCGATAACAGGTAGGGCAATGTTTCTCTGGATCATACCCAAAAGCCCAAGATATCTCATTCGTGGTAGGTAATTCACTAAACGGCGTATCTGGAGTAGCATTATGAATGGTTTCAAGAATCTTCTTTATTGCCCGTTGATTCTTCTTGAACGGTCTAGTCTGTATGTTTTGAATTGGAGGCGGTTTACTTGAACCGGATGTAACCTCGTTTCCTTGTACACGAATCGAGTCCATATCTAGATAAGGTTTACCAGACTTTGATAGAAATAGTACAAATTCATACGATTGAGTTAGACTCGTTTTTGAACTTGACGATACAGCATTCTTTTTGTACCAGATAATATCTTCATGAAATACATATCCTATTTCGGTCAATGCGATAGCAAGCTTGTGAGGGATCATTAGTTTTGAATGGTTTCGTCTAGTGTCACCAATTACAATAAACAGACTACCATCGTCTCTTAGTAATCTTTTACATTCTGCAAACACATCGACCAACTTTTCTATAAATAACTCGGGAGTGCTCTCTTGACCGATCTCGTTACGCTTTGTTCCATAACTTCGATGTTTATAGTAGGGCGGAGATGTAATGACTGTTTGATACTTTGTGTGCTTTGGCTCTTGGGCTAACTTGGCCAAGATGTCTAGTGCATTACCCTCAAGTATTTTGGGTGTGACGGTCATAGTATAACTCCCGCTGAAATGTATATGCAGTCAACTATATCTTGTTCTGTCATCTTGATCTGTGGGATCTTGGATCGTATATTGCCTGCCATCTCTTTCAGTAAAGATAGATCGTTAGAATTGACTTTTAATTCTTTCATCTGGGCTTTAAAATCAGAGTCTGTGTTGTAGAGATCTCTTATACACATGTGACAGTTTGTGCCAAATTCTAAGAATTGATGTCTCTGTGATATCCCTAGAGTCAATGCAATCCACATATCGTCCCATGGCTTTTTAAATATACTAGTTGACAGATCATCTAACACATATTTATTATTTGTGAATCTCTTTATGACCTCATCACCATAAACAGTTTCAATGACAAACTCGATATTATTTTTAGGCATTATGATCTTTAGATTTTCAACATCAGATGATAATCCCGGATTAGTACTGGAATACTTCTCCATTAGATTTTTACTCGTGGTATAAAATCCACTGCGTTTATCGTCAATCAAAGTAGCTGGACTTCCTTGTATATTGTACAGAAAACCCATGAGCATCTCAAATTTTGTTATGCCTATCTTGGCAAGTAATTCTGGTAGTGTATATTCTTGTTCTGAGTTTGTGTCAGTTAGAGCGATAGTGTCGTCTATGATCTTTTTTGATAGTTCAAAATATTTCTTCAATCCTTCATTTCTAGCTGCTGTTCCTCCACTATCTATTCTATTTTTAATCTCAAAGAGAGTTAATTTTTTGTCTTGAACATTAAGCAAATCAATCTTTAGTTTAAATTTTTTTGAAACGACACCATTTAGATCTTGGGTATCTTTTACTAATTTATCGAGAAATGTTGACAAGTATAACTCTTCATAAGAGGTCGCACCTGTAAATTTTTTAAAAAGTTTTTGTAATATTTTTCCACGACTACCTTTTGAACCCCAAAAATACGATGTAATCTCTAAAAATGAATTATAGTAATTGGCGTTAGATTTTGTTGCTTCTTTACCATAATACTGTCCTGCAAATGGATCGATGCTCGAGTAACTGTTACTTGTTTTTTCAAAGATCTTTGTTATTGTGTTTTATATGCATCATACAACCATCTTTCTTGCTCAGCAAGTTTTGACTTATCTTGTAAGAGTAACAAGGTTCTAGTACAAAGTTCTGTTTCTGTCAAACTATACAGATATCATATGTTCATTATTTATACCTACAATCTTTACATGACAAGGATATCAGATTTTTCCAAAACTGATTTTATCGTTTCAAGATAGAGGTGTTTGCATCACTTTGTTATATTGGATCTTTTCAGTTTACGCATGATGGTATTTTAGAAGACTCTTCTAAAAATATCTTATTATCTAAACATATTAAAATGCATATTTGAATAAAATCAATATGTATTGTGTTTACTCTTACCTAAAAACAAATTTTAAAAGAGTTGAGTTCTTACATGTGATCACTCTCTAGCTCATAGTTGGATACTCTCCACAATATGGTAGATATGATGTATGGCGATATATTGAATACTGTGAATGTGTGAGTTTCAGTATCAGTTACACTAGTTGCTATAGTGATTCCAATATACGATATTCAGACTTTATTAGATAGTATGATTGGGATTAGCACATGTTGAATAATCTTAGAGAGCATCTTCGACCTCTTCTCGAGGGAGTTGGAAAAAAGTTTGCAGCGACAGGTCTCTCACCAAACTTTTGGACACTGGTGGGTCTCGGATTTGCATTCCTCTCTAGTATTGTATATGGTATTGGGATAGAGTACAGTCTCTTGATTGGTGGAGTTTTGTTGTTGGTCTCGGGATTCTTTGATATAGTTGATGGTCAAGTTGCACGAGTCACATCCAAGACATCTAGACGAGGCGAGTATCTAGACTCTGTGTCAGACAAGATTGCTGAAGTTGCAATATTTCTTGGAATTCTATTGGGTAATCATGCTGATCCTTATCTGATTATTCTTGCAATATCACTGTCACTGCTTGTGAGTTATGCTAGAGCAAAATCTGATGCAATACAGATAAAATTGCAAGGAATTGGAATAGGTGAGCGAGCCGAGCGATTACTAGTTGTTGCAGCTGTAGGCATGATCGGGTTCATGGAGTATGCTATGGTTATAGTCGCAGTTATTGCCGCAATTACTCTTGTACAACGAATTATAGTTACACTAAGATCGATCTAACGTAGCTTGCCACGCTTTCTTCGGTTGTCTGCTGAACGAATCTTTAGAATCTTGAAATGAATTGCACATGATATACAGTACCATTTTAGAACCGTCGGTGATGCAATGTATGTCCCTTGAGCTCGAAGTTCCTTGGCTAGTGTATGTTCAACTAGATTTAATCTAGATGTGACCTTTTTTGCTTTGTCCTTTGGTACAGTCTGCCCGCAATTTGTACATTGAACAACACCTGACGAGCCTTTTCCTCCCTTTGTACGACCACGACTTGCACGTTTTAGTGGCATGACAATAGCCTGATCTACCTACTTATATTCTTGAGTTTGTAGCTTGTCTCGTCTTGATATCTCTTGTCACCGTATCATGAGACTCGCTTTGGAATTCATGTGATTTCTCTGATCTGTCCAACGAGTGTCTTGACAACTAATAGTTTGAGATTTGTGCAGATGTCAAGAGTCTAGACCATGGTTTTGTGATATCTCTAATTCCATCTAGTTGACAAGACGCCATGTTGATATCATGCTCAGACACCTCAAGTCCAACATCTTACAGAGCCCTGTTCAAACACGATGTCGATTTGTTGTACAACATCTCTACGTCAAATATTGCATAATATCTATAAAAAGTAGTTTTTACGAATTTTACATAATGTCTTTTAAGCCCTTAATAAATATCGGATGTAATGCGAGGTCTCTGTCATCTGTGTTATACATCAGGTACCGAACTAGTGATAATCCATAACATGATAATGTGTAAACGTTGTGCTAAAAAAGCAAGACACTAATTCAACTCATCTCAAATTAGCTGTATGAAACTAGCTGTATTTGCACACTGCGCAATAGATACAATTCAGATAGGATCTAGTCAGTATGAGCAGATTGGTGGTTCCGGTTGCTATTGTAGTATGATGGCAAGAAAGTTTGCTCTCAAAGTTGATCTTGTCACAAAGTTTGGTCCCAATTTTCCACAACAGTATCTAAAGAACGCCGGCGTATCATTTGTTGACAGCATCTCAAAGAGTGACACAACTAGATTCAAGATAACTATTGATGGCTCAGAGAGACATCTATATCTGGAACACGAATGTGTTCCTATTCAATATCAAAACATTGATGCCGACTGTCATCTGATCAGTCCAATATATCATGAAATATCGTTCGAGTTATTCTCAAGACTAAAGAAAGACTCTAAATTTCTTCTAGTTGATCCACAAGGATTTTTACGTAGAGTGGATACAACAAATCTCATCAAACTCGAGCCGACTGATCTAGATCTAGCTGGAGTTGATGCAATCAAGATTAATGCAGACGAAGGAGCTTGTCTTGCAAAAGGAACACCAAAAGAGTTGATGCTTTCATTACAAAAACGTGGTGTACAGTATGTCTTGTTTACAGACAAGACAATGATCTCGTTGTTGGTCAAAGACAAAATATACTCAATAACTCTTCCAAACAAACAGATCTATGACACGACCGGAGTAGGCGATATCTTTTGTACAGCATTTTGTGCAACGATGTTGCGAGAAGATGATTTCTTGTGGGCTCTCTGTTTTGCTGGAGGTGCAGCTCAAGCTACATTAGACTCTAAAGAGGTTGGTCTACAAAAGATTCCAAAACGAGGAACTATTCAGACTAACGCATCCTACTTTTACAACCTAGTCAAGTTTTACGATATCTAAAGTGATCGTACTGTTATTAAAGTAGATATTACCAAATGACTGATAATGCAAGTTGGAATCTATGGATCAGGTGTTGCAGAGAATGCAGCCAAGACTATAAAGAAACTCTTGGATGAAAATGGAATTCGTTCATTCACTTCTAGATCCAAGACCAAGCATGTAGATTTTACAATAGTGTTGGGGGGTGATCGTGGAGTTCGAAACTATTTTCATAGAACATTTGATTCAACATCTCCTGTACTCGGTGTTAACGAAGGTGAGTCTGGTGGTTTCCTTGCACAGATCGAACTGCGCGAGTTTTCATCGTTTGTCAAAACTTTGAAGAATCAAAACTACATCATAGAAGAGGTTCCTCGTTTAGGTGTAAAGATAGATGGACGTAGCGTCTATCCTGTCTTGAACGACGTTGGCATCTTTTCATCAAAGAGTGCAATGTTGATGGAACATACTTTACATGTAAACGGTGAAGAGGTATGGCACGATAACAGTGATGGTATAATAATATCTACCCCCATCGGCTCATCTGCTTACTCGATGTCAGCCGGTGGCCCAATGATCTTTCAAGACTCTGCTGTATTTGAGATAATCTCTGTAAACTCTCTGGATATAACAAGACGTCCAATAGTAGTATCAAACAACAGCTCGATCTTGATCGACGATATAGCAGCTAGACTACACTGCGAAGTAATCCTTGACGGTCTAGATAGATATACGGTTACAAAGAATGTAGAGTGTAATCAGTTCTTTCCACCCGCCAAGATAATTCGACTCAAAAAAGATCTCACCGCAATCTCTGCATTGACAAAAAAGGTTCATTTAGCAGAGGATCTACTCAGCATGCCACCTAGCGCAAAGCTACTCTTAAAGACTCTCGAGTATGAGGGAACGCTAACCCAGAAAGATCTTGCAAACAAGACACTCTTGCCTGATAGAACAGTCCGATTAGCATTGAGTCATCTGTTAAAGAAAGGATATGTCAAGAAGAAGGTGTCAGTCCGAGATGCAAGGCAGCGTATTTACGAGATATCAAAGATGGACTAGGGTACTCTAGCAGCTGCACGCATAAATGCCACAAACACGTCTTCAGGAAATCCTGGTCTACTGTTAAACTCTGGATGAAATTGGACTCCTATGTGGAATCGATGATCTGGGATCTCTAGTGACTCCATTCTCCTACCTCTATCACTATGTGCTGCAAAGATCATTCCATTTGCCACAAACACGTCTATAAACTCTGGATTGATCTCGTATCGATGCCTGTGTCGTTTGTTAATTACATCGGAATCATATATGGATCGCATCATTGTATCTCTCTTGATATTGATCTCATTTGAACCTAAACGTAACGATCCACCCATATCGCTGACATCTATCTGCTCTGGCAAGATATCTACTACTGGATATTTAGTATCAGGATTGAGCTCTGTAGAGTTTGCTCCATCCAAGTTTAATACATCTCGAGCAAACTCGACTGCTGCTAGTTGAAATCCAAAACATATTCCTAAAAATGGAATGTCTTTGACTCTGGAATACTTTATTGTGTTGATTATTCCTTCCGAACCTCTTGTACCAAATCCGCCCGGAGCTAGAATTCCATCATATCTTGATAGTGTTGTATAATCTGTAATATTCTCAGAGTCTATCCAATCTATTACAAGTGATCTATTAACACTTGCAGCAGCATCGCCAAGTGCGTGATTTACGCTTACATAGCTATCAGCTAGTGCGACATATTTACCAACCATGGCAATCTTGACCTCTTGTTCTTTTTGAGATGATATAGTATGTGTTATCTTGTTCCATGCATCCCAATTTGCAGATGCGTTTACCATTCCAACCATTCCGAACTTTCTAAAGATAGAATCAATTATTCCTTGATCGTATAGTGTCTGTGGAACATCAAATATCGATCTTACATCATGACAAGACAATACATCCTCGGGCATGACATTTGTAAACATGGCAATCTTTTTCTTCGTCTTTGATTCAAGTGGTACAGTACATCGAACGGCTAAAAAGTCTGGTTGGATACCTATGCGACGCAACTCTTGAACGCTATGTTGTGTAGGTTTTGTCTTTTGTTCCCTCACGACATCGAGAGATGGTGCAAGCGTAACATGAACAAAGATTACCCCTTGTGGTCCTTCCTCAACTCTCATCTGTCTTAGAGCCTCTAGGAACGGTAGTGACTCGATATCACCTACTGTGCCTCCACACTCTATTATCAAAAAATCTAATCTCTCTTTTTGTGCAATGTCTCGTATTCTTTTTTTTATCTCGTCTGTGACATGAGGAATTATCTGAACACATGCACCCAAGTATTTACCTTGCCTCTCTGCTTCTATTACCGACGAGTATACTTGGGCTGTTGTGATGTTATGATCTTTGGGCATATTTTGATTCAAGAACCGTTCATAATTTCCAATATCCATATCACACTCGCCACCATCTTCTGTCACAAAGACCTCGCCATGAGCAACTGGATTCATAGTTCCAGCATCATAGTTTAGGTAAGGATCGATCTTGACACAAGATACTCGCTGATCTGCAAGTTGGAGCAGCTTTGCTATCGATGATGTGGTGATGCCCTTTCCCAGACCAGACATTACACCTCCTGTAACAAAGATAAATCTTGTTTGCACATTAAAGAAACGAGTAAACACCTTTTGTATGTTTTGTCATGTTGTGGTTGTGGTTGTGGTTGTGTATAACATATTCACAGGCTCTATAATACCTAGAGAAGCGGGCTGAGATTTGATGCATCAAATATCGATTATTGTCTTTATGTTAACAAAAAAAGTAGAATAGGAGTATGTGGCCGTGAGCATATACTCTTTCTAATTTGCTAGTTTAAGTCTCAAACTCTGAAAAAGTCTTGTATTGCATATTACAAATTAATCGTCTAATGTTTTAACAAACTATGATTCTATGTATGTCTACGGTGTGAGCCGATCTATATCTCTTGGATATAGTGTCGCATCTCGAATATTCTCTGTACTTGTGAGTGCCATGATCAATCGCTCTAGACCGATTCCACATCCTGCATGAGGTGGCATTCCATAATCGAACGCAGTTAGATGATATTCAAACGCGTCGATCGTTAGTCCCTTGTTCTTCATCTTGGTCTCCAATTCTTTACGATCTGCAATTCTTGTACTGCCAGAAGATAACTCTAGATCTCCATACATCAGATCAAATGACTCTGATATATTCGAGTCTGTCTTGCTCTCCTTTACATAGAACGGTTTTGGAGCCATCGGCCAATCTTTGATAAAGTAGAATCCCTCTAGGCCAATCTTTTTGAGATTTGATGGATATAGATCATCTCCCCACTCTACCTTTGCATCGACTGACTGCATCTTTTTCAACAATTCGTCATATGTGTATCGTGGAATCTTGTCTGGTATGTGGGGTACAGCAAATTTGGAGTTATCTGCTACCTTGGCTGATACTTTGATGATATCTTCGATTCTATCTATAATGTCGTTATAGTCCACAAACGCTTCCTCCAAATCTATTGATATGGCCTCAGCTAGATGGCGATTAGTTCTAGATGGTTCAGCGCGAAAGATCGGTCCTATCTCGAACACTTTCTCAAAACTCATCGTGAGTTGCTCTTTATACAACTGTGGACTCTGTGCCAAGAACGCTTGTTTATTGTAGTAAAATATCGGAAAGAGAGCTGCACCTCCCTCTGTTGCTGACGAGATCATCTTTGGTGTATTGATCTCTACAAAACCATCGTTATGGAGATAGTCTCTGATTGCTTTTAGTATGTTACTTCTTGTGATAAATATGTCTTGAAGCATAGTGCGTCTGAGATCGATTGATCTAATCTCAAGTCTAGTCTCAATATTCTTTACCGTCTTGGCAGTTGGCTCAAACGGAGGAGTCTTTTGAGCATTTGTAAATACATGTAGTGCCTCTGGCACAATCTCAAATCCGCTTGGCGATTTAGGTGATGCTTTTACCATTCCAGTAACTCCAACAGATGAGTGTGCTTTGAGAGACTCTAGTCTAACTCGTATCTCGTCAGGACAGCTACCTTTCTTGGCAACGACATAGATATCTCCGCATCTATCTCGTATTGTGGCAAAGATGATGTTACCGTGTCTTCTAATAGTCAGTACCCATCCCATTACGGTTACACGACTGCCATCTGTTGTAGAATCAAACTGATCAGAATAGTGCGTTCTTCGGATATCGCCTAGATCGTCCATAGTTCAACTTTGTATTTATGGTATAATTAATTTTGGTAATTGTTGAATCTTGTGGCGTATCGAATGAGACTATGATGTATATCGCCTCTAGATTCTCCACGGATCATACATAACGCTTATAGCAACACAGATCTGATGATGACTTGATGGATATACTGATGGGTCTAGTTATTGCGACTATTATCATAGCTGCAGTATATGTGGGCTCACATGCTGCAATGCATGCTGAAGATAAACCAGCTAAAGGACACAACATCTCTATACTTCCTCATAAATTAGATAGCCAGACTATACATCCATACGTTACTAGTTCATTCCACAAAATATACAACCCAAACATATCTTATGCTTGAGAGTATTGTCTAGTTAATACTAAAATTATCAACACCATGTTGCTTATTTGTGACTCTCTCTGATCGAGAAAGATTGATTGCAGTTATATCCAATGCAATAACCGTATACTCTGCCTTAAAAGAACAAGAACGTTCTAGTTCCAATATGTACGAGTTTGTCTTGAATGCTGTACCCTCTGAGATACGCTCAAACCTAGATGCTGCACTAATAGACGAAGTATTTGCATATGTATCTTCAATACACTCAAGTCATAATTCATAAAGCACACGCGAGAACCAATTATATCATAATGATCTCGATCGCAACTCTCGGCTCACATTGCTCACTCCAAGTTCTAAAAGGTGCCAAGGATGAAGGAGTCAAGACTATCCTTGTATGTGAGAAACGACGAGAGCGACTCTATCGGAGATTTCCATTTATCGACGAGATGATACTAGTTGACTCTTTTGATGAGATACTCGATACTCGTTGCCAATCGATCTTGGAGAATAATGATGCTGTTCTAATCCCACATGGTACACTGATTGCTCAGATGAGTTCATCTGAGATCGAGTCAATCAAGACTCCGATCTTTGGTAATCGCTGGATACTTAGATGGGAGTCTGACCGCAAACTAAAGGAACAGCTCATGCGTGAAGCAGATCTTCCAGTCCCAACTCCTGTACACGATCCATCTACAATCTCTGATATGGTTATCGCAAAGCGACAAGGTGCTGCAGGCGGCAAAGGGTACTTTGTAGCAGCATCAAAGGAAGAGTATGATGAAAAACGTTCACAATTAATATCTGATGGTATAATCTCTAAAGACGAATCGCTATATCTACAAGAGTATGTGGCAGGCGTACTTGCATATCTACAATTCTTCTACTCTCCACTATCTGATCAGGTCGAGTTTTTTGGTGCAGATCAGCGACACGAGTCTGATATTGAAGGACTGGGAAGAATACCAGCCAGACAACAGCTAGATCGTCAAAAAGTTCCTTCGTTTAATGTTATAGGGAATAGTCCACTAGTTCTAAGAGAGTCACTACTAGATCAAGCATATACGATGGGTGAGAACTTTGTTGCCGCTGCCAAAAGACTCGTTCCTCCTGGCATGAATGGACCATTCTGTATAGAAGGCGTCTATGACGAGAATGCAAAATTTACTTCATTCGAGTTCTCTGCTAGAATAGTTGCCGGAACCAACATCTACATGACTGGTTCGCCGTACTATACGATGTTGTTTGGTGAGAGTCTAAGCATGGGTCAAAGGATTGCACGTGAGATAAAGACCGCTTTTAATACTGGCAAACTTGATCAGATAACCACATAGCTAGATCATTTTAGTATCATCTTTGTGATCTTTGTTGCCGCCGCAAATGGATCCATCGACTTGGACTCGAGTCGTTTGATATACTTTTCAAATGTTCCATTCTCCTCTAACTCATCTACTCGCTGGACAATATTGTATAGTATGATATCGCGCAACTCGGCTGCAAGGCGCGCGTTATTGTCCGACTCATGCTTTGACATCTTGTCCTTCAGCATCTTTGCAAACTCTGTTATGCCTGTGTCTCGCTTGACTGATGTTTTGAGTATTGGTGGTTTTTTGATCGAATCACCAATAAAGTCACGTACCGCGTCATACAGTCTCGTAGCTCCGCTCAGATCACTCTTGTTTATGATGTACATGTCACCGATCTCTGTCAGCCCAGCTTTGATTGCTTGAATACTGTCTCCTGTATTTGGATTGAATACGACTATTGTAATATCTGCAATACTAGATATCTCTACCTCTGTCTGACCGGCACCGACACTCTCTATTATGATCGGATCAAATCCTGCATACTCTAACACTCGAATACTGTTTCGTAGTGATCTGGATACTGCACCTGTTGATCCACGTGATGCTATGCTTCTAATGTATGTTCCAGAGTCTGTCGACTCTGACATCCTTACACGATCTCCTAGTATCGCTCCACCTGTTATGTGACTAGTTGGATCTATTGCAAGCACAGCTGGTTTCGTATCTAGCTTCTCTAACTCGATTGCTGTCTTGTTGATCAGCGAACTCTTTCCCGCACCAGCAGGTCCTGTTATGCCGATTATTGTAGCGTTGCCTGTATCTGCAAAGATCGATCTGATCAAAGATCGTGCTTCTTTACCATCATTCTCTATAATCGTAATAGCCTTTGCAATTGCGCCACGTTTACCTTTTTTGATATCGTCTATATCCATCACCTCGTTTTGTTTAGTGGTACAATAAAATCCTAAACCTATCGGGGTCCATATATGAGCGATGGTGGTGTCTCTCCAGAAGAGTATATCTCTGTCTTTAGTTGTACATCGCCTAACTCTTGATGTGTTATCTCTAACACTATTGGATGTACGACCCATCCGTATTGTGGTTCTATGATCTGTACCTCTTCAGTGAAACTATTGCCACTGTACGTTCGTCTAAACGTCTCCTTCATACCTAGAATCTCCATAGTTACAGATTGGGTCTGTTCTGAACGATCAGAGAATGTTATGTTGACTTTACCATCATCGTACAAGGCATCTAACTCAAACGGATGCTCGACCGGTCTCTCAATAATCGTTCCTGCTATCACAGCGCCGCCCAATATGATAGTAGCTACGATTATGTGCACCTTGGCCATATCAGAATTCACGTTGCATTGATCTAAGAAACTTGGAATCGATTCGTATTCGTTCGAGCGTCTGAGATATAGTTCGTTGAGTTCCTGGTACTGGATTACGCTCAAAGAATGTCTGTATGTCCTGTTCCATCGTATCATCTGCAACATTAGATATGCTTGCAACTATGCGGTTTAGCAAGGGATTACCATGTCCTATCTTTTTGTGTAGTCTGTTCCAGTTCTTTACGAGCCACGGCCATACGATCTTCTTCCCGTATGGATTCTCTGATATCTTGACTATGGGAAGATGCATATTTTGAGAACGAACTTTGGTCTGTGCAAAGTTTAGTGTCTTGTGTAGTAGTGCTGTACTCTGAAATCCACACAGTGCCCCCAAGAATCGTAGTTGCGATTCAACCGACTCGGCTGATTTATACATCTCTGTGATCTGATGATGTGTCTTTGCATTACCCTTCCATGCGGCAATAGAGCAGATGGATTCTATGAGATCGGGCGAGATCGAGTTTGGAGATTCAATCAGTTTGGTGTATCTAGATTGTACCTCACGTATGACCTCGGGATGGTTCATTCTGCCTAGCGATGTTATTACAAAGGAACGTAGTAGTGCGTCGGTGTGTCTATCTTCCCTCTTCTTCTCCCACCCAACTCTCTTGAGTATATTCTGAAGATAGTTGATGCCATATGCGCGTATCTGATCTACAAAAGGCTCATTGAATGCAATATTGTATAATGCAACCAAGTTTTGTCCTACATTTATCGATACTAGATAGTCTGTCTCACCTACATATGCATCTGTAAAGTCTAGATAGTCTCTGACAGTCTCTCTTCTTGCCTTACATAGTGAGAATAGATCGTTTTGAATTGCCCATCTATCTATGGGTGTGATATCTCTTTTATCTACGAGCATCTTGAGATCGAGTAGAATGGACTTGTCGTATCTGATTCGATAGAAGCCAGTTCGTCCACTGTTTACGATTACATTTGCGTTCTTTGTTATCTTGATCTCGTTCGTATCTTTTACAAGTAGTTGTTTTGTTTTGCTACCTTGGACTGATATTGGAATGTGCCACAGGCCCTTACCTTGTCTTGATTTATGTTCCAACAAGTATCGAGACTGTGATACGTTGATGCCATAATCTGTCTGCTTTACATCCACTAGTGGAAAACCTGGCTGCTTCAACCATGTCTGTACCATACTAGATACAGGCATAGTAGACGCCTTGCTTATTGCATCCCAGAGGTCTTGACCTTGAGCATTTTTGTATGCGAATTTTTTCAGATACTCTTTCAGGCCACGTCTAAAGTTAGCCTCACCAACATAATGCTCGATCATTCTCAAGATACAACCTCCTTTGTCGTACGATATCGCATCAAATATCTCTCTGATCTGAGATGGTGATCTCACATCAACGTCTATTGGATGTGTGGTTTTTAGAGCGTCTAGTTCCATGGCGGTATTCATTGCGTCCTCTATGAACTGATCCCACATATCCCACTCTGGATAAAACTCTGCGACAAACTTTGTTGCCATGAATGTAGCAAAACTCTCGTTGAGCCACAAGTCATTCCACCATTTCATCGTAACAAGGTTTCCAAACCACTGGTGTGCAATCTCGTGTGAGATCACTTCGGCGATAAACTGTTTGGTTTTAGTGGATGATGTCTTTGGATCGTATAACAGTATGGTTTCACGAAAGGTTATTGCTCCCCAATTCTCCATTGCTCCAGCTGCAAAGTCTGGCACTGCAATGAGATCCAGTTTGGGTAATGGATACTTTATTCCAAAATACTTTTCATACGCGTCTAGTAGCCTCTTTCCTAGGTCTAGCGCAAATCTACCTTTGGATTTTGATCCCTTTATTGTAACTACTCGTACCTCAACATCTCTTATCTTACTCTTCAAATACTCAAACTCACCAACTCCTAGATATACGAGATATGTTGACATTAGTGGCGTCTTTGCAAACTTGTAAGTCGTTCTCTGACTCTTACTCGTCTTTGATACTATTGGCATGTTTGATATTGCAGTGTGGCCTTGCTTGACAACCAATCTTATCTCAAAGGTGGCTTTTGCATCTGGTCGATCCCAGCACGGGAATGCACGTCTAGCATCAGCTGCTTCAAACTGACTAGTTGCCAGATACTTTGTCTTGCCATCTTGTATGTACTCACTACGATAAAAACCCAAAAGTCTATCGTTTAGAGTGCCGTTGAACTCTAGGTGAATCGTGCATGTGTCCTGAATCGAGTTTGATAGTTTGATGTGTAACTCTTCACTCTCTTCATTTATGTCAAATTTACACGGAATCTCTGTATCCTGATCTAGTACTGTACATGATAGTATCTCTAACTCTGCACAGTCTAGTTTGATGGATCTAGTGGGTTTGGTACATTGTACCGTTATGATCTCTTTGCCAGAGAACACGAATCGTTCTAGATCTGGCTCAAAGATGAGATCATAATTTGTTGGATATACTGACACACCAACTCTTGTGTGTCATCTTTTAATAGTATTCTGTATGCAGCATACGGCATACAATACACAATACACAATATGCTGTATGTAGACACTGCATTGAGAATCAGACGTACGCAAATCTTCATGCCACTGATATAGCATCTGACATTGTGCCATCGTACACATGATCTCAGATTCTATTGAGGTTTGAATGGTTTACAAGTTCATACTCTATCGGTCAAAATGCAACTAGAGATAAAGGCTTTTAAAATAATATTGCTATTGTTTAATTGTGAGACAGAAAGTAAAGTCACGAAGTGTAAAGATTCTTGTTGCAAAACTTGGTCTAGATGGTCACGATCGAGGTGCCCTAGTACTGTGTCGTGCATTTCGTGATGCAGGGATGGAGGTAATCTATTCTGGTCTCTTTGCGACGCCTGAGCGTGTAGCTCAGATTGCTCAAGATGAGGATGCTGATGCTGTGGCTATGAGTCTATTGAACGGTGCACACATGACACTATTTCCAAGAGTAGTAAAAGAATTGAAGAAGAAAGGTCTGGATGATGTTTTAGTTGTTGGTGGTGGCGTAATCCCGGAGATCGATCACAATCGGCTGATAAAGTCTGGAGTCGATCACGTCTTTGGACCAGGTACGCCGCTAGACACTATAATAGAACACATAAACACTGGCGTATCTAAACTACGAAAACTCTAGATCTGGTTCTCTCAATCTGTCTGGGTTTGACAACCTTTGTAAATTCTTGAAAATTCTCCTCTGTACCAACGTAAGTGTATTCTAACATAATCTACTTGATCATTTGATTCACAATTCATGTTTTGTGGATTTGCCATTGTGGGATTTCAAATCACAAGTTGAGAGAACCAAAACTGGACAATGAACTTGAGGGCTCATCAGTGTCTGAACACGACAAGAGGGTTCTGTTCAATTGACGGGGTTGAGATCATGATGACGTTATCTCAGAACGCACAATATGTGACTCAAAACAGCAGCAATTTACGATAGCCGATATGAGACCGTTTCCATATTTTGCAAAATTTTTCGAGAATTTTGTGCAGAAAATGTCAACTCCCGTCAATTGAACAGAACCGTAATCAATTACAGTACCCACAAATGTTTGATATTATTTTACAATTGGATCACGAGTTGGCAGTACCACATGTTGCATGGAATGAATTAAAGGATCTCACAAAAATTATATGTTGTAGAAAAATATAAAAATTAGAGTGAAAAGACAAGGAAATAGTTTGAATAAACAAACAAAGTTATCTGGTGGTAGATCCAGAAAGACTTCTCTGCGAACTTCACGTGGGATTTGGGTGAGGGAGGAACCAAAACGACCGCGTGGTAGACCTAAAAAAACTACAACAGCTGAAACCACAAAACGACCGCGTGGTAGACCTAAAAAAACTACAACAGCTGAAACCACAAAACGACCGCGTGGTAGACCTAAAAAAACTACAACAGCTGAAACCACAAAACGACCCAACAGACCTTCTAAACGAACTTCACGTGGGATTTGGGTGTACACAGGACCAAAGAAAGTCGTATCCGTGCCTGGTAAGACATCTGTTTATCCATTTAAAGAACCAATGAGGCAGAAAAAAGAGAGCGATGAAGAAAATTCAAAAACTCGATCTGGAACACGCTCAAAACCACCGGCAACACTTGATCCACCTAAATCAAACAAAATAAACACTATTGAGCTAAACAAAACGCTAAAACAAATAGACAAAGAGGTAGCAAAGGTGTTAGACTATTATGTGGTAGATATATCTAAAAAAGAGATAGCGTCTATTACAGACTATTTGATGTCCAAGATCAAAGATATCGTGACAGAAAATATGAAGTCTAACCAAAAAATCGTCTATAGAAAATTCTCTAAACAAGTGGAGAATAAAGTTATTGGAGCACTTCAAAATGTTAAATTCATCAGGTATGTGTGTTACGATAACAATTCACGTGGGGATCGTATGAAATTAATTGTTCTACATGATCATAAGAATAACTCTACTGCATTTGATGTAGTTTATGGTATAGTTGATAATTTAAATTACTATTTTAGTCGATTACGTATAGCTGTAGATACGATTTCTATATCTGACATTGACGATATTACTAAATTTTTAAAACAAACAACAATCTTGATTGCAAAATAATCTGATATTATAAGATGCAGGATATCCGTTTATCAAAATATGCGTCAACTATGCAAATTAGAAAGATCTATAAATAAGTTCTAAAATGAGAAATCAATGAGTAAAAGAGTTAAGAGCAGAATGGCTCTCTTCGGTTTATGTGGGATGTGAGCGGTTACAGAAAAATCACTACAATATTCTATAAATGAAAATTATGGAAAAAGCCTTATGAACTTCTGCCCCCACATAAATCAAAGAGATCCGAACCGTTAGTCTTTACAACATTTACAAGTAATATTTCTGTTTGACACTGATTCAATGTATCTTATTGTCATCTAGTCATCAACGATCTTTGCTAGTGATCATAAATCCATAGATCCTTGAATGCATATGCCCCATATTATGTTGGGAGTCGAGCATCCACAATCGTCACACATTAAATCGTTTATTGAGCCGGAGCCGCCGTCAAAAGAAGATGTATTAGCCTCTGCTAAAATAGACATTTGGATAAACTGTAAGAGAATTCTAGATCTTATTCTGTCGAGTCAGGCCACATCATCTTGCGCATCTCTTTGCCTGTCTTTTCTATCAAATGTTCATCATACTTGCGTATATGTTTGTCAAACGAGTCACGGCCACTCTCTTTGTATTGTCTGATCCACTCGTCGTTAAACGTACCGTCTTGAATCATGTCTAGGACTTTTTTCATATTTGCTTTTGTATTGGCGTCTATCACCATCGGTCCTCGAGTCAGGCCACCATACCTTGCAGTCTCACTAACACGTCTCCACATTCCGTTGATTCCGTACCGTTGAATCATATCGACAATCAGTTTTAGTTCGTGCAAGACTTCAAAATACGCAATCTCTGGTTGATATCCAGCTTCGACCAAAGTCTCAAATGCATTTGTGATCATAGACGCAGCACCTCCACATAGATCTGCTTGTTCGCCAAACCAATCTGTCTCTACTTCTTCTTTGAATGTTGTTTGGATAAGTCCTGCACGTGCACTACCTATGCCCTTGGCAATCCCCAACGTTCTATCCCATGCCTTTCCTGTATAGTCTCGTTCTACTGCAACGATCGATGGAGTTCCAAAGCCTTCTAGATATGTCTCTCTTACTTTGGAGCCGGGTCCTTTCGGCGCAACCATTATCAGATCTACATTCTCTGGTGGTGTTATCCACTTCCAATGGATTGCTGCTGCATGTGAAAAGGATAATGCCTTACCTTCAGATAACGATGACATGATCTCAGTCTTGTATATATGACCTTGAATCATATCTGGAATCAGAATGTGGATTATATCAGCTTGCTTTGTTGCTGCTGCTACCGACATTACCTTGTGACCATCAGACTCTGCTTTTGTCCAACTGTTTCCTCTCTTTAGACCAACAACTACATCTAGACCAGAGTCTTTGAGATTGTTCGCTTGGGCATCACCTTGAATCCCATACCCTATAACCGCAATCGTTTGATCCTTTATTGGGTCGAGGCTGATATCTGCATCCTTCCACGTCTTTGCCAATAACATGTTCGTCAAATGCCACAAATATTAATCATCTAGATCTCAATGACTCTACCACAAGATCTACATTTTACTGTGATCTGTTTGGCATCACAAAACGCTTTGAGCCACACTCTGGGCATATGGGACAAGCTCGAACTGGTTTCATTATTGTGTGATTGATTTATAGTGATTTAGAGATTGTCTATAAAGCACACAATAATTATGTGGCAACTAAAAATCTATACCTCTCTTTGCTTTAATGTTCTGTCGAAACGGATGCTTGATCTCTTTCATCTCTGTCACTAGATCTGCTCTCTCTATGAATCTCTCTTTTAGCATGGTTTCCAGTTAGAATGAGATCCATCTCTTCAGGCTTCGTATCTATTATGCGTAATACATCTCTTACTGTAATCAACTCTAAATTTACTGCATAGTTTATCTCATCTAAAATTACAATGTCGTACTTGCCAGATTGAATCTTTTCATTACTGATCCTAACTGCCTCTTTTGCCATGTTTATGTGATCTTGTTTTGGACTGGTATCGTCGATTATCCCTACAAATCCTTTGCCTGCCGCAACCATCTCAAATTCTGGTTCCAGTCTCATGATCCTTTAATGAATTGAATCATACATACTCTTTTTTTATGTCCCACAGCTCTCAATACAATTCCTAACGCAGCTGTAGTCTTGCCTTTGCCCCCTCCTGTATACACTATGGTCAAGCCTCTGCTCATACATCTGCTAACGATCATACTTGCTAAAAACATTGAGGTGGTAATCTATGTGCTATACACTCTTAGATTATGTTATATTGATGTGGGTTGGTATTTTTTTGTACAAAACTCTCAAAATTTTATACATTGTCATCTTTAGTTCACTCCACACAAAATGAGGTATTGCCAACTCGTGACCTAGTAAAATGATATCAAATGTTTGTGGGGTATTGGAATTGAAATATCACAATCAATGGAGATTGAGTCAAATATCTTCAATTCCCAAAACAAAGTAATCCTCTCTTAGCTAACTCATCCATTATCAAATGCTTGGGCATTCCAAGTAATTCTCCGGCTCTACCAAAACTGAACTTTTCCTTTACATGCATCGCAATTATGTGCTCCTTGATATCTGGTTTGAGTTTTTCATATGTTTTAGAACCTTTGGCCATCTCTGGATATTTGCAGTATATGTAAGATAATGCCTCTGGAATAGTTACGTCATTCATAATATCTTTATAGTTATGAAATACCCAGGGCATCTTTATGTCAAGCACATCTTGAAATTCTGGGAATCCTCCTTTCTCTTCTCCAATGACTCTGGCATACTCTACACCGTGTTTGGTCAATTGAATGGTGTTGTCTATCTCTTGTATCGGTCCCATTTGTGCGAGACGTTCCAAAGTATTCTCTAGAACAATACTAGACTGTATGCGTATTTCTTACATCATATGCACATTTTAACGTACAATAAAACACATGTGTACTTTCTAGAGGCAAATTGATTCATTGTTGTCGTGTTTGATGATTGAACATGGGCACTCTTAATAATACGCATACAGTCTACTGTATGGACCATCATCTTTTATTGTAAAGTCACACCACTCTCTTATCTCAGGATAGGGATCGCCTAATACGTACGTCAATAACTGTAGTTTCTGCCTGCCGTAGATTGGCTCATCATCCACATATACTAGTAGGAGAATATACTTTTCTAGTTCGCTAATCTCTGACACTGCAGTATCTATTGCCATGTGTCTATTCTATCATACGTATGATAAAAACATCCCTCTGCTGGTGTCTAGAATTCTCTGAGATGTACATACGTCTTGGCTCTTTGCAACATGCGGATGCTAAAACGTCATAACAAAACTAGAAAATTTATACTTGAACGTCAAAAATTTACAATATTCAACACATACTAGACAACGTTACTATACAATTTGAGAATTATGTGCATTGTTATCTTTTACATATTGCAAAGAGCCGTTTTATGTTTACTGGTCAAACATATCTTGATGCGACAAGTTAAATTAAAAATGATATTAGGATATACAGATTGAAGATCAAGAGTATTCTAATTGCGGGTACAAGTAGTGGTGTGGGCAAGACCTCTATAACTTGTGGTATCATACATGCTCTAAAACAACGTGGCTACTCTGTGCAGCCCTTCAAAGCAGGACCTGATTATATTGATCCTCTATATCTGTCTCTTGTGTCTGATACTAGTACATATAATTTAGACGCATGGGTGATGGGTAAAGATCGTGTACGTTCTAGTTTTGCGAACCACTCGAGATCAGATATTTCCATAATTGAAGGTGTTATGGGATACTATGATGGTTTTAGATGGAAGGACTATGCCAGTACACATCACATCGCAACGTTGACAAACTCGCCCACAATTATGGTTCTTGACGCAAGCAAGTCTTCGGCCTCGGTCGCAGCAACCGCGTTGGGTTTTTTACGTTATCATAGAAAATCAAATATCGTTGGCGTGATTCTCAACAAGTTGGGTAGTCAGAAACACGCAGACATATGTCGAGTAGCTCTAAGAGGTGTCCGTGTTCCAGTAGTGGGAATGATTCCAAACGATCCAGATCTCTCCATGCAGTCAAGGCACCTGGGTCTATTATCGACATTATCCAAACCTATGACACAAAACATACAGCGTATTGCAAAACAGATATCTAGTTATATTCATGTACCGCGATTACTACAAGTCATCGGTTCGTCTGATCATAATCCATCAGTACAGAAACAAAAGAAACCGACTGTTACGATTGCAGTTGCACTAGACTCGTCATTCAACTTTTACTATCAAGATAATTTGGATGCGTTACGTCGTGAAGGTGCAGTACTAGAGTTCTTTAGTCCTGTCAAGTCAAAACGAGTTCCCAAGTGTGATGGACTGTATATTGGAGGTGGTTTTCCCGAGATTCTTGGTAAAGATCTAGAAAAGAATGAAGAGATAAAGAAAACGATCAAACGATTGGCCGAGGACGGCCTTCCGATATACGCAGAGTGTGGTGGATTAATGTACTTGACAAAGTCTATTCAATACGATGAAAAAAAGTACAAGATGGTTGGACTATTTGATGCATATACGCAAATGACCAAATCTATGGTACTAAACTATACTGAAGGTGGCATGGCCAACTCTGTAATCTCTGACTCGCATCGTAAATTTAGAGGTCACGAGTTTCATTATTCCAAGATCGATCTTGCCACCGACTCGAGACTCATATACAAATTACGTTTTGGTGTCGGTATAAATGGCCGAGATGGACTAGTACAAGATATGACGCTGGCGTCGTATGGTCATCTATACTTTGATAGTGGTAAATATGCTGATGCATTTGTACAAAATTGTCTTCGATACAAGAAACTATGATCCGCGAATCAACTTGAATATTGCATTTATGATGGCGGATGCGGACGAGCTCCCTCCCTTTCTACCGACATTTGTAATAAACGGCACTTGTGTTTGAGCAAGCTCTTCTTTTGACTCTGCAGCACAGATGAACCCAACTGGAATCCCGACGATCAGTGCTGGTCTTACTAGCTGCTCTCTAGTCATCTTGATGACCTCTTGTAGCGCTGTAGGAGCATTGCCTATAACTACTACTCCTCCATCTATATGTGAACTAGATATTCTCATCGATACCTCGGATCTGGTCTTTCCTTGACTCTTTGCTTGCGTCATGACTTTAGGATCTGATATATTGCATACTAGATCATTCCCAAAGTCTTTGATATTCTGTTTGTTTAACCCTCCTATCACTCCATTGACATCGACAACGATACTACAACCATCTTTTAGTGCAGACATGCCACTGTCTATCGCATCTCTATGAAATAACAGTCTATTCTCTCGAGCAAAATCAAAGTCAGCAGTAGCATGAATGACTCGTCGTACTATTGGCCACTCTCTCTCGTTATAATGATGTGTACCGATCTCTGCATCTATCATCTTCATACTGGCATCTTCTATAGATTGGCCTCTCCTAGTCTGCATCTTGTACCTCTCGTGCTCTCTCTATTATTAGATCGATAATCTTCTCGTCAGTACCTATATGTTTTGTAGTAAAGACACTCTCTAGTCCGGACTCTTCCAATGCTGGAAGAAGATCGTTGTTGATATCGGTCTTTACATGTGCACCTTCATGTAAAAAGTAAAAGACTATGACCAGTACCTTTGGTTTGTCCTCCTTGCAGCGTTGTATACCCTGAATGATATTTGGTTCTTCGATCTCTAGCCAGCAACGACTTACATTTCTAAAGGTACCTTCAAGTTCGTTGACTATATAGTTGAGTGATCTCTGTGCATTAGGATCTTTGCTGCCGTGACCAATTATCATCACATCAACTTCTCTGTTTGGAACGGTTATATAGTTCTCAGACAATGTCGTTTCTACTCTGTTTTGTACAATCTCTACTAACGTATGATGCATGCTCATCGGTTTTGTTATCAAGAACTTGATCTCTGTATCCTTTTGAAACTCCATCACATTTGTGACTGCCATCTTTACCTTTCTTCCGGGATACAAAAAATACGGAACAACGATCAACTCATCTATGTCTCGCTTTATACATCTCGATATGCCGTCATCGATGTATGGTGGTTCCACTTCTAGAAAACAGTAATCAACGAATACATATTTGGACTTTGCAGCGATGCCGCTACAGATGAACTCGAGCTCTTCGGACGCCTCTCTCTGTCTACTGCCACGATCAATTAGTAAGAGCCCACGTTTCAATCTACTATCCTCGCTATCGCTATTGTTAGATCTGGTGGAAATTTCTGTTTTTCGACTATCAACTTGCCTCCAGAAGACAGTAGAGCTGCAGCCTCTGATACACTAGGTGTTCCTTCAAATGCTTTTACAGTATTGGATGGATTTGGTGTTGTAATCTTAGTCAACTCTTCTCGTTCGATGTATTGTACTGGAACCTCGAGTTCTCGACCTGCATCTACAAGTCCTTGAATATCTTGTGGCTTTTTGATCGATACCAATCTTGCCACAGATCGAATATCTAACTTGAATTTTTTCATACAATGATTGATTCCTGCTAGTATGGTATCTTTTGATGTATCTCGATGAAGTCCTACACCTACAACTAGGCTTGGAGGTCTATAAACAACAGTATCTGATATGTGATTCTCTATTATTCGATCTGATATGATCAAATGTGCAACACAATCAGAGTTGAATAACTCTTCTATGGTATTGTATACTGTCACATTCTTTGGCAGTTGTTTGTACCACTCTCCTCCTGCGTCCTGAAAGACACCAATCTCTTCTTCGTTTACCATGTGTGCACTAACTCTGGTAACTGTAGAGTCATCTTGAATCTTCCATCCAATATCTCTCCCTACTAGATCAACTGCTATTGTCTTGTTGACATCAGCTGCCGTAGTTATGACTGATATTGCGCCAATCTCGTTTGCAATCTTGTTAGCCAATTCGTTGGCTCCACCAATGTGGCCAGATAAGACGCTGATCACAAATGTTGCCTTGTCGTCTATAACAATAATTGCAGGATCTGTCTTTTTGTCTTGTAAATGTGGTGCTATGAGTCTAATTACTGCACCTAGCGAGAAGAGACATATCAGAGCATCGCTATCATTGAACAGTTTTACAATCTTTGTTGATGTCTGTTCGTCATAGTATGAGATGCACTCGTCTCCTGTAAACTTTGTCGGAGCATATACAGACCATGTTGGAAATAACAACTTTAATCTTTTACCTATATCTATGCCGTTCTTTGTAATTGCCAGAACTGATATCTTCACAAATGTTGCTCTAGTCAATTTAATAAAATACCTTTGTTACTGGCAAGTATCTTACCTTCAAAGTCAAATAGAATCACTTCGATCTCAACTCTCCCGTCCACATGTTGCGCCATATGTGCACCCACCTTTTCACATATGGATTCAAAGAATCCTTTTGTACTGCTCTCTGATATGATCTCTGATACATGTCTTGCTGTATTTGCTGATCTTATCTTTTGTATTATAGAGTCGTCAGCACCAACATCTGTAGCTAGTGCTGCAAGAAAACTCATGTCGACTTTGGAACCTTTAACATGGGTCTGCTTCACACCAGCTGCCATCTTTGCCAACTTGCCAATAAATCCAACAACGTATGCCTTCTTGATTCTCTTTTTACTACACTGCCCTATGGTATATCCTACAAAGTCTCCCATCTGAACAAAGCAATGTTCTGGCAGTTCAATGATATTTTTTGCATAGTCTTCACTTCTGCTACCTGTAGTTAATACAACTGTATCATTGCCCATGGCAATGACCACATCAAGATTCTGTCGTATAGATGCCGCATACGATGCGGTAGAGAATGGAACAACTATTCCACTAGTTCCTAGAATGGATATTCCTCCTTTGATTCCAATCCTTGGATTGTCTGTTTTTGGTCCCAACTCTTCACCTTTTGGAACAGATATCAAGATATCTACTCCATGCTCTTCAAATATGTCCTCAAAACTCACTCTGAGATTCTCTGCGATCATCTTCTTTGGAACAGGATTAATTGCAGCACTTCCGATCTCTAATCCCAGACCAGGCTTTGTAACGCGACCAACACCGGTACCTCCTTCTATCTTAATCTGACCTTTCTGTTTAGTGAGTACTAGATCAACTACAATCTCTGCTCCATGTGTAACGTCTGGATCATCTCCACCATCCTTGATCACTATGCATCTTGACTTGTCTGAATCATATGTACATGATTCAATTGGAATGACGATACTGCTCTTTTTAGGAAGGACTATCTCTACTTTTGATATCTCTCTCTGTTCTTTGATGGATAATAGTGCCGCCTTTGCTGCCGCTGTGGCTGAACTTCCTGTAGTGTATCCTGTTCGTAGTCTATCTGCCATCGATTGAATATTTCCACTTTATCGTATTAATCCTTGTATCTATTCTAAAACCAGTAATAGTTATCACATTTCTATAGGTGTGCTAGGCTCTGTTGGTGGGGTTGGTAGTTTTGACGAAATTCTCAAAATTTTACAAAATATGAAAACAGTCTTGTATTGTCTATTGTACATTCCATTTTTTTAGATTGCATAACATACGTTTCTTGAGATAGTGTCGGTTCGATCTCAGCCTCCAAGTTACTAAAACCTACAAGATACTTTTATAAGATACGGGGGGGGGGGGGAGTAATTATTGAGTAAGCGCCGTCTGATCCCTTTTCTAGCCTTGTTGACAGTTGTACCACTCTTACTAGTTGATCTAGATGATGCGTTTGGGGCGGTTATACCTCCGTATCCATACCCTGCTGTACCGGGTGTAAACCCACCAGGTGGTTTACGTACTGATATCCATTCTAATGGATTAGTACTTACCCCCAATAGTGATAATAGCAGAAATATTGCTCTCACCACTAGTATTAATCATTCTAGAATTGACCCCTCCTATGCACCTGAAGGAGACATTACCATAGACAAAGGCACAAAGATACTACCAAACTCTGCATTGACTTCAATTAGTTGTACACTCACGTTTGGAGTAAACAACGTTGGTGCCAATCCATCTAATAACATTCACGAGTATGCTAAACTACCTACTGATGTAGATGACCGCACTTATACCAATTTACCTGAAAGCGATGTTAAAGTAATAGGTGTAGACTTTAAAGAATATTCCCATGGCTGCGACGTCTCTGCTCTTACCACTGCAAACTCTACCAATGAACCACTACTCACAGACAAATCTATGAGAGTTACGATTTATGGTCAGGCTGGCAAAAAGGCATTCTTTACCTCACACTTTGAAAATATCACCAAAGCTCAACTGATCCCAGAGTGTACTAGTGCAAACTTTGACAACAGTACCAAACAACTCAAAGGACAAACTCGCATGTGTCACGGTACATACGGTAATCATCTGATTATCATAACAACGCAAATAGGAGAGTATGGTGCTACTAGTACAATTATTCCACCAGATATACTAACGATACCGCCACTGGGTAGCGTGTTACCTGCCTTTGGTGTTACAGAATTTACATCCGATCCTGATAATGACGGTCAGTTATATCGATTCTACCCCGCCGGCAGATACGCAGATTCTGGTGGCAAGCATGATATCTATATACAAGAGAATACTCGTACACTCGTAACCAGTCTATTCACTGGTGTTGACGATTATAGTTGTAGTGCAAGAGTTGGTAATTTTCCACATCTGATCAATAACAATTATGTTCCAAATCTTGCAATACCAAATAACATTAGTCCCAAAACTACTGACAGTATAATTGCCGTTGGTCTGAACTTTTACAACGGTACTAAGCCAGGATCATCCTGTTCGCCAGATATAGAGGCTACTTCTAAACAACCACTAATAACCGACAAGGACATGAGAGTCACCATATACAACAATATAGACAAAAAGCCATACTATTTCTCACCACGTGACGGAATACTACAAGCTCAACCAATTCCTGCATGTACGACTGATATAATCGATACAAGCAACAACAATGCCCTCAAAAGTAACAATTCAATGTGTTATGGCATAAATGGAACTGGCAGCGGCGCATCTATTGTTATAGTTACAAAACATCTGACTGGATTTTATGGCGTGGCAACCTCTATCACTGACCCAACAAATCCTATGAAATTTCAATATGGTGGAGCAACTGTACCTCTTGTAGATAAAAGTACACTACTAGACATACCGCCAATCGGCAGCTTGACACCAAGTTTCAAGATTATGCAATTTAAATCAGACACTAGTAATGACGGTCAGGTATATCAAACACAAGACACCGCTAGATATCAAAATTCTGACAAAAAGTATGATATCTATATGGAACAGAACGCTCGTACACTCGTAACCTCTCTATTCGCCGGTGTCGATGATTTTAGTTGCATGGCAAGGGTCACTCATATTCCAGGTTTGATCACTGACAACCGTGTTCCAAATCTTGCAGCTCCTGCCAACATACAACCTAGGCTTGTTAGCAGTTTAGATGCAGTCGGACTAGACTTTTACAATGGTTCTGACATAGGATCATCATGTTCACCAAATATGGAGACTCTCTCTGAACAACCGCTAATACTCGATAAAGATATGCGAATCACCATGTCTGATACAGACAAGCATGTATACTATTTCTCACCACGTGATGGAATACTAGAGGCACAACCAATTCCTGCATGTACATCTGATATAATCGATAGAGACAATAACAATGCTCTCAAAAGTGGCAATACAATGTGTTACGGCGTAAATGCAACCACTGGTCCAAAATCTATTGTTATAGTTACAAAGTGTCTGACTGGATTTTATGGTGCGACTGGTACTCTCTTTGTACCTACAAAATCTGTAAATCCTAACAACATGTGTGGCAAGTCTACAAGTAATGGCTCTGGCGATGACTATTTAGCCACTGCACCAACATTTGGCAGATCACAATTCACAGGCGAACAAGTCGTAACCTGTGGCTACAAGATGGACGACACTTGCCGTGATGTTACTGCATATCATGTCCAGTACGAACGAAACACAATCCAAACAAACACAACACACACATTTGCTCTAAAAGCACACGCACCAAATCTGTTAAACAATGTAATGCTGGCGTTCAGTGTACCTGCAGTTGGTGCTCCAATGAGTACAGCTGAAGCATACATTTCCATAAATCTTGGAATAAACTATAGTGAACCATCATACCACTATATCACAGATGTTACCATACACGATCCAAACAACATCATAGACTATGACATACAGACCACAACCGTATCCAAGGTATCATGTTCAGGTGGTGCACTAGAATGTATCCAAGTAACCATTCCGGATGTACTATTCCGTGAAGTAATGAATCACGAACCCTTTGCTATACAAGTAACAGACACACTAGGACTAACATCCATAAACTACATGAACGAAGGCGTCTTTGTTGAAGGTCCATCACTAAATGCACCGCCAACTGTACAGCCAGGCCTAACACTATCTCGTGATGATGGTCGGCCAGTAAACTTGGTACTGGTCCGTACAGACAAGGTATCTGATCTATGGGCAGACGCATTTGGCAACACGTGGAGTCGCAACTCGTTTGGTCACTTTGTCATAGTACAATATGCACCATACGCAGGTACCACTCCAGTATGTACAGACATCAATGACAGAATATGTACACCATTCAAGATCAAACTCGACTGGCACAACCAAAAGATGATCGAGCTGCGTGACTCGTTATACGATGCATACAAGACAAAAGCATACGCCGAGATCGACAACATATTCACATACGAGTTTGGCGATATGGACTCTCGCACTAGAACACTGATCAATCTGGGCTGGCTAATCGAGTAGGTCTGCGTCTCTCAAATCTTGTTTGTCAAGTATTAATTAATCAATTGTTAAATCATTGTCTGACTTTACATACGACGTATGGTCAATCAATTTTAGATATGAAATTTAGTCTGTAACGCATATGGTATATTCATCTTGAGATCTGATTTTTATGATCATCTTGTGTAGCGACAAATCCTTCAAAAGACGCATCTTTGGATATGAGTTGTGCTAGTCAAATTTATCATCAACATTCCTGCAAAATTTTTCAAGAACTGATGGCCTTTGTCGACTTTTTACAAAATTCAAATTAATCTTCACTTAACGTATATAAGAGAAGGTCAAAACTCGGTCTTTGTAATGACATATTCAAAGATCCTGAGACGTTTACGTGAAGAAAAGACCAACTATAAAAAACGCGCAACTATGTTGATGGGTAAACGCGACTTTATCACAGTAAATATAACTAATGAGAATACTCTTGTTCAGATACTAAAGCCTGGTATGACGGGCGATCATGTGATTGCATCAGCTCATTCTAGATATCTATTAGAAAAAGGGTGGCATGGATCTAGAAAGAACATTTCTGCAGCATATCTGACAGGCTATGTGGCAGGCAAACGCGCATTGGGCAAGGGCGCAAACAATGCAATTCTTTATACAGGTACCAGAAAATATACGCAGAGAATGGCCGCTGCACTAAAAGGCGTTATAGATGCTGGCGTTGAGGTACCTGCTAATCCTAAGACATTTCCAGACGATACTCGTCTAAGTGGTAACCATCTTGCTGTAAAAAACGATATCTCTAAGATAAAATCTGAGATCGATAGTGAGGTTAGATGATAATGAGTCCTGCTATGCAATCTAGATCGCAGTCACGTGAAGGTCGTTCAAGGCGCAGACGTGAACAAGAAGAAGATGTATGGGTGCCAAAGACTGTTCTAGGCAAGCGTGTAAACTCTGGCGAGATCACATCACTCGAAGAGATCATCGAATCTGGACTACGTATTCAAGAGTCTGGAATAATTAAGAAACTATTGCCTGATCTCACGAGTGAGGTAGTCGACGTTGGAATAATTCAAAAGATGACATCAAACGGACAATCTACTAGATTCAAGGCAATAGTTGCTGCAGGAAACGAGAATGGCTATCTAGGTATAGGTCAGGGTAAATCAAAACAGATGCGAATCGCTATCGAAAAGGCAACCAATCAAGCATATCTGAACATAAATCCGATCAAGATGGGTTGTGGTAGTTGGGAATGTCGTTGCGATCAAAAGCACTCTGTACCATTCAAAGTTCGTGGCAAGGGCGGTAGTGTTACAATCGAGATCATTCCAGCTCCGAGAGGGCTAGGTCTGGTTGCGGGTGGCAAGATAAAGCGCCTCTTGGAACTTGCTGGATTAAAGGATGCATGGACTACTGCAAAAGGCTCTACACCAACAATGAACTCTACATCAAAAGCCATATTGGACTGTCTTCGACAGACATTTAGTCAAGGTTGATACAATGACAAAAGCATATCTGGTTGTTCGTATTCGAGGTCAAGCTGATGTTCCTTACTGGGCGACTTATACAATGTCTCTATTAAAATTAGATAAAAAGTACAGAGCAACCATCCTTCCTGCACGTGAGAATACTCTTGGAATGCTCAAAAAGGTTCAACACTACGTCTCTTGGTTCGAGTTGGATACATCATTGGCAAAAGAACTCTTGGACAAAAAGGCACGTAAATCTGGCTACAAAAAGATAACCCTCGACGATATTCAATCTCTTGGTTTTTCAAGTATAGATGACCTAGCAACTGCCTTGTCTGAAGGCAGAGCAGTACTATCTAAATTAAAACCGCTCAAACCATGGTTTGCTCTATCGCCTCCTAGGTTTGGGTTTAAGCGTAGTACCAAACGACTATATGGACAGAGAGGCATATTGGGTCAAAACAGAGATCTAGATAAATTGGTAAGGAATATGATGTAATATGGCAACGAGACTACGGAAGACTAGGAGACTTCGAGGTGGCAGACATATGGGATGGGGCCAAGTGGGTCAACATCGCGCAAGTGGGCACAAGGGCGGTCTTGGCGTTACCGGCATGATGAAACATCACTATAGTAGTCTACTCAAATACGATCCTGATCACTATGGCCACAACTCGACTAGACCACCACGCCCGAACATTACAAAGCGTTGGGCTAACATACGTGACCTCGATGATCTCTTTCTAAAGATCGGCAAGGAAGAAGAGGGAAAAAAATACATCGATCTACAGAGTGCAGGTTATGAGAAACTACTAGGTGGTGGAACTCTGACCTGTGCATACTATGTCCAAGTTGGACGGTTCACTGCGTCAGCAGCGACAAAGTTAAAGGCAGTTGGAGGCGAGGTGTCGTCTAAAGATGGCTGAGGGCACGCTAACCACTATGGTAAGATCCATGGTGGCCAAGGCCGAGCCATACCTACCACAAGTACCAAAACCAAAGAAAAAGATTCCACTACCCACTAGACTACTCTGGTGTGGTGTGGCACTGTTGATCTATATGGTCATGGGTCAGACTCCGCTGTTTGGGGCAACGACTCCCGAGTTTGACTTTCTTGCGTTTGCACGTGTAATCTTTGCATCTCAACAAGGAACACTAGTCGAGTTGGGTATAGGTCCGATAGTAACTGCCGGTCTCTTGATGCAGCTATTGCGTGGCTCTGAGATCCTAAAGTTTGACTTTAAAAAACCTGAGGAACGTGGCATCTTTCAGACTGCTACAAAGATGGTCACCTATATCGTTGTAGTCGTAGAGTCTATAGTATATGGTATTGCAGTATATGGTCCAAACATCACCGATCCCAGTGTAATGTACATCCTAGTGGGACAGCTGATGGCAGCGTCGGTTATCATCATGTTCCTTGACGAGCTTATCCAAAAGGGTTGGGGACTCGGAAGTGGAATCAGTCTCTTCATTATGGCTGGTGTTGCTCAACAGATACTTTGGAGTCTGTTCAGTCCGTTACCCGCTGGTGACGGAGGAACGATAGGAATCATACCATACATTGGTGAATCGATAATAAATGGAGATGTATCTAATATCTTGTTTAGATCGAACCAACTGCCTAGCATCTTTGGACTATGTCTTACTGCTGGTGTGCTGTTGATCTTGGTATTTACTCAGGGAATGAAGATCGAGATTCCTATTGTATCAACAAAATATCGTGGATTCTCAGCAGTATATCCTATCAAACTGATGTATGTCTCTAATATTCCTGTAATCTTGGCATCAGCTCTTACGGCAAACGCGATATTTGTATTTCAGATGCTCTGGGCAAACTTTAACCCACGCAACAATGATTTTTTCATGAATATTATAGCGCAATTTGATCCTACCAGTCCGTCTACACCAATCGGTGGTATCATATACTATGTTACGCCTCCACGAGGTCTAGATGTTGCAGCACTTGATCCAGGACGTGCAGTTGGATATGTCTTGTTTATGATTGGTATCGTAGTGCTATTTGGCCGATTGTGGGTAGAACTTGGTGGTCTGTCTCCAAAGAGCGCAGCTCAAAATCTGCTTGATGCTGACGTTCAGATTCCTGGATTTAGACGTTCAAACAAACCAGTAGAGGCACTGTTAAACAAGTACATTCCATCAGTTACAATAATCGGCTCTGTGATCTTGGGACTCTTGGCAGGCGTATCTGATGTACTGGGCGTATTTGGCTCTGGAATCGGAGTCTTGTTGATGGTAGATATCTTGATAAACTACTATACACAGCTAGTACGAGAACAGGTAGAAGTAGTGATGCCAAGGTTGGGTGCTCTGCTTGGTCGAAAGTAGAAAGATAATAGTGGTTGGAATTCCAGGTGTGGGCAAGACTACATTGCTGACCAAGATAAAAGAGTTGTTATCACACTCTGACAGGAATGTCAGTTTTGTAAGTTTTGGCACGTTGATGTTTGATGTGGTACGTGAAAACGGATTAAGAGATCGAGATGATCTACGTAGACTGGCTGTATCTAAACAACACGAACTCCAAATGATCGCTGCACAAAAGATTGCTAAAAAGACTGAAGATATCGTTATCATTGACACACACGCATTCATCAACTCTCCAGAGGGATACTATCCTGGTCTACCAAAACATGTCTTGGATATTATATCTCCATCCAACTTTATCTCGATCTCTGCTAAACCTGAAGAGATCTTTAGTAGGCGACTACATGATACTAGCCGAGATCGTGATCAGGTTACCATAGACAATATTAAAAAAGAACTAGATGTACAGTCTGGTATGATCTCTACATGTGTAATTCTTACCGGTTCGCCAGTAAAACACATTCTAAATAGTGAGGGGGCTATAGATGATGTCGCAGCTGAGATCATAGAGTCGATTGGGTTGTAGTCATGGAACAGATACTCTTGTTTATTGATATACTATTGTTACAGTTTGATTTCTTTGGAGACGAGCGAGGCGCATTGGGCAGTGATGATCCGATCATACAAGGAATAATACTGTCAATGTTTGCAGTGGCTGGTTTTGGCATCTTGTTGAATATCTTTAATGCAGGTGTTCGAAAGAAGATGATCGATCAAATAAAGTTTAAGCGAATCATGAAAGAGACTCGCGCATATCAAAAAGAACGCATGGCTGCAATACGTGCTAAAGATCAAGCAAAGATAAACGAACTTGGTAAAAAATCTGCCTATATGAACAAGATGTCTATGGAGATGATGCAGATGAATATGCGACCCATGATGATAACGTTTGTACCTCTTATACTGATCTTTTATTTCGTACTGCCAGAACTCTTCTCTTATACTGTTGCAATCTCGCCGATTCCACTCAATGTAATTCCTGGTGATTGGTTCCAACTCACCTGTACTGCAGAGCAAGCTGCCGATCCAGAACATGTCTGTGACGGAGAGAATTCACTGTTCCTATGGGCATGGTACTTTTTATCATCTATAGCATTTAGCGGCATAATCATGAAACTAACAAAAACATCGATGGATCTTAGTTGACTAAATCGATAGTGATCTCTGGACCGCCTGCAGTGGGCAAGACTACAGTCGCGAATGGTCTTGCAGCAGAGTTTAATTTCAAGTGCGTCAGCGGAGGTGATGTTCTCAAGACTATGGCAGCAGAGTCTGGGTTTGAATCTAACGGAGACGATTGGTGGGATACTGTACAAGGGCTAGAGTTTCTTGAGCAGCGAAAAAACAATCCCGAGTATGATCGTCAATTAGATCAACGGTTAACTCGTCTCTTTCTTGAAGATGATTTTGTGATCACTAGCTATACTTTACCGTGGTTGGTCAAAGGCGGCATCAAGATATGGCTTGAAGGATCTCATACTAGCAGTGCTAAAAGGATGCAGTCACGAGATAACATGAGTCATCAAGATGCATATGCTATTACAAAACTTCGATTTAATGAGAACAAGAAACTATACAAGCAGCTATATGATTATGACTTTGGTTACGATAAATCGATATTTGATATATTCATTGATACTAATGATCTAACTGCAGAACAAGTAATCAATAAAGCCAAAGAGTCTGTACGGAAACTATTATGACACTAAAGCAACTACAAGGTCTACTCGAGCTAGATCAAGATATTACTGACGACTCTTTTGGTACATACTATGATAAACGGACCATAGAACAACTCTTCAATTATGGAATAATCATACTTGATAAACCGCCTGGTCCTACAAGTCACGAAGTTGTCGCGTGGACAAAGCGAATAACAGATATCTCAAAGATTGGACATAGTGGAACACTAGATCCTCAAGTCTCTGGCGTACTGCCACTGGGATTGGGTGCTGCAACCAAGTCACTTGGTGTACTCTTGTATGGTCCTAAAGAGTATCATGCTTTGGGTAGAGTTCACTCATTACCTTCGCATGAACGATTAACAGATGTGATTGCATCATTTCATGGTCCAATATATCAAAAACCACCACAACGTTCTGCTGTTCTACGAAAGACGCGAGTGCGAAATATTTACGAGTTAGAGATACTAGAACAAAAGGAGCGACTGATTCTAACTCGTATCTTGTGTGAATCTGGTACCTATATCAGAAAGTTGTACTATGATATCGGTGAAGTTTTAGGTCCTGGTGCTACGATGATAGAGTTGCGTCGTACACGCGTAGATCAATTTACCGAGCAAGATGGCTTGGTAACGATGCACGAACTTGCAGCTGCGTTTGCACTATACAAAGAAGAGCAAGATGACTCTAAACTATACAAGATCATAAAACCGGTCGAGGTTGCACTGAGTCAGATACCTTCTGTTGTCATACGTGACTCTGCTGTAGATGCACTCTGTCATGGAGCTCAACTTGCGGTACCTGGCATACTGCAAATGTCTCATGATCTCAAACGAGGCGATACTGTTGGTGTCTATACTCAAAAGGGCGAGATAGTTGCTCTTGCTATATGTGTCATGTCTGAATCTGAGATACGCGACGCAACAAAGGGATATGCATTTGAGACAAAACGAATAATCATGGCTCCTAACACATATCCCAAAAAGTGGCACACTAGACACAGTTCAAAGGAGGAATAGTTTTGTTAGCAAAGAGTTTGATCGTGTTTGTGGGGGTAGGTATTGTTGCCGGATTTGGATTTGGAATCTATCTCGCAGATCTTAGAGATATCACCGAGTCTATCTCTGTTGATGGCCCATCGTTATCTGTTATTCCATCGGCTACAGAGTTTGTGTCGGGTCAAGTTGTCCAGTTACATATAGTCAACTCTGGGACTGTTCCAATCTCATTTAATGATACGTCATATGGATTAGAGATTACCGGACTTGCAGGTGTCATTATATTCTCACCCGTATCCCAACCAATATCGTCTGTACTCGCTCCGGGTGAATCTATTGTACTCTCTTGGGATCAAATAAAGAACAATGGTGATGTCGCACTCGATGGTTTATACAAGATCAATGTTCGTGGTGAGTCTACTGGGGAGACCGTACTTGGGTCTGCAACATTTACAATTAGATAAAGCCATGCTTGGTTTCCGCTATCTTGATCTATTTGTTGTATAGTAATTACTATTGATTATGTGTTTTGTGAATTATACATGTAAATCTCGTGATCTTGGGAGAATGTATAGAATCACTTTCAATACGATGCACTTTATCGATTATTTAATTAGAAATATTTTATGATATTTTGTGACAATACAATTAATCATCAAAACCGCTTTTGGTCTACTCTACAAAAAGAGATCATCTCAATATGGTGCGAATCTGTGCAATGCTTGTAGAAACTAGTACAAAAACAATCTAGATCATGTTCAAAGAATCAAAGATAATTTTAACATGAACGACATTTGAATATATATAGATAACATATTATTCTTGTACAATGTCACAAGTTATAACGAGACAGATAACAGATCAGATATCAAATACAATATTCCAAGGCGATTGTTTAGAGTATCTGCCAGATATACCTGACAGTACAATACAACTGATCGTGACTTCTCCGCCGTACAATTTGGGGAAAGAGTATGAAAAAAGACAGAGCATTAACGAATATGTTGCCAATCAAGAGAAGGTGATCACACTATGTCACAAAAAACTAAAAGATAGTGGTTCGATCTGCTGGCAGGTCGGTAGCTATGTAGAGAATGGTACCATAGTGCCCTTGGACATACTACTATATCCTATATTTCAAAAATTAAACCTGAAACTACGAAACAGAATTATTTGGCATTTTGGCCACGGGTTGCACTGTTCCAAGAGGCTCTCTGGCAGATATGAGACTATATTGTGGTTTACAAAATCTGATGAATATACATTCAATCTTGATCCAATACGAGTACCACAAAAATATCCTAACAAGAAATATTTTACGGGTAAAAACAAGGGTAAACCAAGTTGTAACCCATTGGGCAAAAATCCTAGTGATGTGTGGAATATCCCAAACGTCAAACACAATCATGTAGAAAAGACTGATCATCCTGCACAATTTCCGGTAGAACTAGTAGAGCGATTTGTCCTGGCACTTACAAACAAAGGCGATTGTGTATTCGATCCGTACATTGGATCTGGTAGTACAGCAATAGCTGCATTAAAACATGGTCGAAGCTGTATTGGTGCAGAGCGAGAACCAAAATATGTGGATATAATGTGCAATAGACTGAATCTATTGGCTACCAATAAACTAAAGACCAGACCCATGAATACACCTGTTTATGGCGAGGACGAACAAAAATTAACAACTATCTTACAATTCTGACGTATTCTGATAACACAAAATTAAATTAGAATGTAATCGTGTATTATGTTTTAGTGTATATAGTTGAATGTGCTCTTTACGATTTACATGGGATGGATTTTCGCGAGGCTTGTTCCATAATTTTCCCTTATGGGCTCTTGTAGTGTTTTCTGTAACCATTCTATCTCACGTACACCGAAAAGATCCACTAGATTTAGCATATGTGTGTAGGACTATGTTGACAGGCGCGATGGGATTTGAACTCATCACTCATAGTTTTTATAGGATATTCACTATACTAGATGGATGGCAATCGATACTGCAACTCTGGAGATCAGTGAACTAGAAAAGTACATACTATTGCTCGTATATGTGGACGGCGAGCCCATACATGGTAGGCAGAAACTTCAATTAATGATGTACATGTTGGGTGATCCATATACAGAGATCAGCGATTGGTGTGATTTTACAATAAAAGATGATGGTCCATACGGTGCGGTTTTGAACGATACTTTGGAGCATCTTGTACAAATGGATCTGCTAGTCGAAAAAAATGATGCCATCCAATTAACCAAACATAGTATAGAGTACGCCAGAATGATTGGAGAAGAGAAAGGTGGATTTCCGAAAATTCAAGATGCATTTAATCCTGCGATGACATGGATATTTAGTGAGTATAAAAGAATGTTTAATGACGTAACCATTCCTGAGGTTCTGTCTTATATGTACTGTGATTATCCAGACATGGCTAAAGGTTCTGCAACGTACGAAAAACTCAAACCAGATATCAAAGAAAACATAATTTCCATGTATACAAAGGAAAAGATGAGTTTTGGTAGAGCAGCAGAATTACTTGGTATACCGCTACACATAATGATGGACGAATTAGCAGAAAGAGGATTACTTCGGTTTGGAAATTGAAGATATTTGATGCTTCGCAATTTATTGCCATATTTAACCAATTTCAATACCCACAAGCGTTTGATGTTATTTTACAATTAGGTCACGAGTTGGCAGTACCTAGTTTTGTGTGGGAAGAATTAAAGGATGATAGAACACATACAAATGTGCAGAGATTAGTTGATGAAGGCAAACTCACAAAATTAGAAAAAATACACTAAAAGAGATCGACGAGTTTAAACCTAGACCTACCTTGAAAATTGGCGAGAAAGATGTAATGCCGACATATTTAAAACTGGGAGGATACAAAAATAATGTCTACTGTATACTGGACGATAAAGATGCACAACGAGTAGCATCAAGATTAGGAATAAGGCATACTGACTTGAAAGGATTGTTAAAGCTACTGGGCAGTAAAGGAGTCAAGTATCCAAAAGAGATTGATGAAATTATAGCGTTACTTGATAGCTCCGAGTTCAGACCCATATGAAAATGACTCTTAGTAGATTAGGATCTTTTTGGTTTATGTGGAATAGAATGGTTACAGAAACAGCACTGAGATTCTATGGGGAAAATTTAGCAAGAACAGTCTTGCAAGATGCTATCCCGCATAAATCGAAGAGATCCATCTATGACAACATCACCAAAGAACCAACAATATATAATGAAAATCTCAAGCATCTATGTCGCGAGACTTTGTGCCGGGGTCGCCTAGCCTGGTAGGGCGCGCGCCTGGAAATAACTTTACCATATAGCGCGTTCTCGCAAGGGAACGGGAGTTCAAATCTCCCTCCCGGCGCCTATATCTCTATTTGGTCCATGATCTCTGTAAACCTCCATGGTCCACAATGATCATTTGTTGTTGTTGGAATATATCCAGAGTTTTGTAGCTTTGAGATGATATGTGCAGCAAATGCAAGCGCACCGGTTGCTCCAGGTGAGTTGTAGTTTAGTATGTGTAACGACGACTCGCTCTCTTCTAGTATTATGTCTGGAACAAATTTGCCTCTATTATCGATCACCGATGATCTAATCCCTGCTGTTCCTCTCTCTGTGAATTTATCTGGTTCGATCTTTGGTAGGAACCGTCTCACTCGATCTATCATTGCATGCTTTGATATCGACGATTTAATCTCACTTATTGCAAGTTCTTGGAACTGTTTGTCCAAGATCACTCTTCTTGCACCAGATCCCAACATCTCTAATATCTTTGGTACAAACTCTTTGATGTTAGTTGACATGTCATATCCATATGGACTAAATACAGGTACAGCGTTAGGACCTATCTCGCAACTATGGTCTACTCTGATTATCCAATGTGGATCTAAAAAGGGATATTCTGGAAAATCTGGTACACTATATACACTCATCTTTGTTAAGTGTCTGTACTCTTTTGGTGCCTTCCAATACTCTCCACGAAAGTGAACATCAGTGAGATCCGTTCTCATCCCCATCATATGTGCAACATCTATTGCGTTGCCTCCTGCCGCATTGATTACAAATTTTGCTGATATTGTACCGGTATAGTTTGTGGTTAACTTGAATCTTGTACCATCTGATTTGATATCGGTGATCTTTGTACCTACTAGTATGTCTACTCCATTATCTATGCTATCTTGTGCCAGAGATCTAGTATATGCTGCATAGTCTGCAGAACCATCACGATACACACACAGGGCTGCTGTACAGCATAGTTCTGGCTCAATCTTGCTGATCTCTGATTCTGTAAATAGTTTGATCTCTGTTTCATCTAATCCGTTCTCTATTCCCCATTTGAGATACTTTTCAAGCGTCTTGATCCCTCTTTGATCAACAGATACTTCGATCACTCCATCACTTTGAAATGGCAGATCCTTTATTCCGGCATACTCTTTCCACATCGTGTAGCCATAAAATGCAGTCTTTGCAAACAGGGTCTTCTTTATAGGATCATATAGGTATGGCGCATGTATCTTGCCTGTATTTCGCCCACTTGTATGTGTTGCAACTTTTGACGATTGTTCAACTATGCATATAGATCGTGATTTGTATAGGCTTGATAGAAAATATGCTATCGACACACCCAAAATCCCTCCTCCAATTATTACTATGTCGTACTCTCTTACCATCGATCTATTGTCGCTCTGGTTGATATTAAATTCATAGTATCCAATGATCTCAACAATGTTCATAATGCATTATGGGCTTGTAAAATCTCCACACACAAATCTGCATAGAAGGTATATTGGACCACATCTAAATATCTTATAATGATGTACATTGCACTTACAATAAATGCATCATTCAACATTTACTAGTACGAGTCTTACTGGATGTTATCTGATAAAATATAACCAAAAATTGCGACGTGTTGAATGATAAGTTCATTTTTAGATAAAGATCTAGAAATTCATCTATTGCTTTCCAAAATAACAACTCTTGTACTGGTGCGACAGATACACTAGAATGTGTTTGTAGATTTCGTTTATGAATTAAAATTCTATCGTCTAGACAAGATCACATCTAAACATCTGAACAGATTAATATCTAGTGTACGTTCATCTCTTTATGCTACCTGACAGATGTTCAGTAACCGAGAACAGTAACCGGTGTGTAAACCCGCCCGAGTTTATCGTCTCTATCATAAATGATGCCGGACAGTATATGATCTGTGTGACATGTTCTAAACACAAGGATCTAGTTGCCGCAAAAGTCATTCTGCTCCAAGATGAAGGCAAGATCAGTTCAGGTAAAGTATCATTTGAAAAGATCAAAGCAGTAGGAACTGACTGTATACGTTGCGATCCAGATATTGTCCAGATAGACGATCTACAATGATCTAGTTACAAATGTCATCTTATCGATACTTTATGCAAAAGATGTTTAATCCAAATCAAACCCGATTTATACGGTGCATAATCTTGAAAAATAAAAAATAGAAAAAGACTATTGATCTTTCTTTTTTGTCTTTTCAGTCTGTATCTTGGCTAACTCTAATTCTTCATTTGTATGCTTGAACTTTTTCAACAACATCATTATCTCATCAAAGTATAAAAACGCACATGTTTGTTCTAATAACCGACAGAATAGATCGGTTTCTTGCCTTGGATGCCGAGATCTAGATTATGTAATACGATCTCGGCCATCTTGACTCTAGTATCTATAGTTGAGCTACCTATGTGTGGCGTAAGTACTACGTTATTCATCTTGGTTAGACTATTCGATCTTGTGGGTTCTCTCTCAAATACGTCTAAACCGGCTCCTGCAATTGTACCTTGTTCTAGTGCGGATACAAGATCATGTTCGTCTACAACTCTACCTCTTGATGTGTTTATTAGATATGCACTGGGCTTCATCTCTTTGAATGATTGCATGTTAAAGATGCGATCCGTATCTGTTGTATGAGGTACATGAACCGATATGATATCACTCTCTTTGAGTAACTTTGGGAATGATACATATCTTACACCATATCGCTTCTCTTTACTTTGTTTTAGTCGGGTTCGGTTGTGGTATATTGTATTCATTCCAAACGCCTTTGCTCTAATGGCGAGAGCTGATCCGATCCTACCTAGTCCTAGTATTCCAAGCGTCTTTGATTGTAGATCTTGACCAAGAAATTCATCTGGTCCGTATATCCTCTTCCATGACCCATTTCGAATAACTCGATCTCCTTCTGTTATTCTTCGTAATAGATCAAGCATTATGCCAAAAGTTAGATCGGCAGTAGCTGCAGTCAGTACGTCTGGGGTATATCCTACACGAATTCTCTGCTCTATCGCACACTGTAAATCGATGTGATCGAATCCTACACTAAATGTGCTGATCACTTTGAGACTCTTGGCAGCAGTAAGGATCTTGCGATCAATCATATCGTATGGAAAACAGATCAGTCCATCGGCATCACTTATAGATTTCATCATGCGTGATCTTGGCATTGGAATCTTGCCCGAGTGTACCTCTACATCGTATCGTCTTGTTAGGTGTTTTAGCGCAAAGTCGTGTATCGCTCTAGTCAACAAGACTTTCATCACATCTGAGATAATACTGAAACCATTTATAAGATCTCTTTTCAAAACAAATCATGTCGCCAAAAGATGACGAATTTGCAGTGTGTGTTGAATGTGGCAACTCTATCGAGAAATGTGTATGTGTCTGTCCCTATTGTGGAGAGCGTGATAAATGTGAATGTGCTCTATTTGATGCAGCAACTGGGGGATGAGGCTTGAGTACAGACTTTACATGGTTGATCGGTGGACCTCAAGGTAGTGGCGTTGAGTCTGGAGCAAACATATTCTCCAAGGTATGCGCCGAGATGGGATATCACATCTTTGGCAAACGTGAGTTTTACTCAAACATCAAGGGTGAACACAGCTACTTTACAGTACGTATATCGGACTCGGAGATACATTCTAACGTCGATCCAGTAGATCTGATGGTCTCCTTTGATGCAGAGACGATCTTTCGACACTATGACGAGTTGGGTCAAGGTGGCGGTATCATATATGACTCAGAACTAGATGATACCGATACAACTAGTGTAAATACACTAGATGATCCATTTCGGCAACGACTACATCAAACACTAGAGTCTGCAAACAAACCTTTTACAATATCCGGGGTCTTGGAGCTCGCAAAAGAACGAGGCGTACAACTCTTTCCTGTCTCGTTCAAAGAACTACTTGGTTCGTTTGCAGATGAAGTTAACAACCCAAAATTACGTGGCCTTGTACGAATGTACAATGTGATCGGCGTCTCTCTGTCACTCGGTTTAGTAAAGATGTCGACTGTATCTCTACTCGACTCGATAGAATCTATATTTGCTAAAAAACCAAAGATTGCTGAACTGAACAAACAAGTTGCTACATTTGCATACAATTACGCATCTACAAAATTTGAGTTTGATAAAAGACTGGCAGGAACAACAAAGCGTCCTAATACGATTCTAGTTCAAGGACATTATGGGACGTCTATAGGAAAGATGGTCTCTGGCTGTCGATTCCAATCATACTATCCAATAACACCTGCATCAGATGAGAGCGTCTATCTAGAATCAAACGAGATACTACATGTACGACACAATCGACCTGGCTCTACTGTTGTGATTCAAGCTGAAGACGAGATCTCGGCGATCGGAATGTTGATCGGTGCTGCATTGACCGGTACACGTTCATCCACATCTACATCAGGTCCTGGATTTGCATTGATGTCCGAAGCTCTGGGTTGGGCTGGTATAAACGAAGTTCCTATAGTGATAACACTCTACCAGCGTAGCGGTCCCTCGACAGGCCTGCCAACTCGACATGGCCAAGACGATCTATTGTTTGCTGTATTTGCAGGGCATGGTGACTTTCCCAAACTCGTCTATGCATCTGGTGATATCGAAGAGAGCTTTTATGATACGGGACGTTGCTTCAACTATGCTGATGTATACCAAGTTCCTGTGGTTCACATGATGGACAAGTTTCTATCCAGCTCTGTCGTAACTTGCAATAGATTCGATCCCACAAAGATTCCGATCAATCGCGGCAAACTACTTACAGAGATGTCTGGTCACTATGAGCGCTTTGCGTTTACTGATGACAATATCTCACCACGTTCGTATCTGGGACTAGATGATGGTATATTCTGGAATACTGGAGACGAGTCAGACGAGTACGGACACATCACAGAAGATCCTCAACTACGTATCAAAATGATGGACAAACGGATGTCTAGACTGGATCTGATGTTAAAAGATATTCCAAAGGATGAACAGCTAGTCTCATTTGGTGTATCAAAGTATACGATAATCTCGTGGGGTTCTACCAAGGGTCCCATACTCGACGCAATTGCCTTACTAAAGAAAGAAGGAATTGATGTAGGATTTATCCAGATAAAATTAATACATCCATTTCCTGCAGAGACTCTTGATCCGTTACTGCGTGCCGCTGATATTATAATTGATATAGAGGCCAACTATTCTGGCCAGTTAGGAAAGATCTTTATGCAGAATATACGTCGTGATATAGACTATTACATCTTAAAGTATACTGGTCGAGGAATGACCAGTACTGAGGTATATGACTCGTTAAAGAAGATCATACAGAACAAGGCCAAGAAGCGGGAGATTCTAACACATGGCGCTTAAGCTTGCTGACTACAAGACTGGTGTGCACAACGACTGGTGTCCTGGGTGCGGAGACTTTGGGATCGTTAACGCAATTCAGATGGCGCTAGCTGAGATGAATATACAGCGAGATAAAGCTGCGATCTTTTCTGGAATTGGTTGCTCTGGCAAGACTTCGCACTATATCAACACATATGGGGTTCACACACTACACGGTCGAGTCTTGACGTTTGCTCAAGGTGCAAAACTCGCAAGCCCCGAACTAACAATAGTCGCTGTTGGCGGTGACGGAGATGGTCTAGGTATAGGAGCTGGTCACTTTGTTGCAGCTGGCAGGCGAAACGTCGACATGACGTATATCATATTTGATAACGGTGTGTATGGACTTACCAAGGGTCAGGCATCACCTACACTCAAACTCGGTGAAAAGACCAAGTCACTCCCATCCCCAAACACCAACTATAATGTAAATCCTATTGGGCTTGCAGTTGCTAGTGGTTTTACCTTTGTTGCTCGTGGTTACTCGTATGATGTGCGCCATCTCAAGGACTTGATAGTCGCAGCTGTTAAACACAAAGGACTCTCGTTTCTTGACGTCTTACAACCCTGTCCTACATACAACGATATCAACACACGAGATTGGTATGCAGGATCTGACATGGCAGATGAATCTATCAAACGTCACTCTCGTATATACAAACTAGAAGACTCTCATTATCGTCCAACAGTTAGATATGGTGATGAAGCAGAAGTAAATGAGAAACTCTCTCAAGCCTTGATAAAGTCACTGGAATGGGATACAAAGATACCCACTGGTATCTTTTACCAAAATGAACACATATCGTCATATGCTTCAAGAATACAGACAAAGATACACAACTATCTAGAGAACCCACCAAACAAGCAAGTTATAGACGAGGATGGACTTCCTACTACAGACGTATCTGCTATCCTCGACTCACTTGGCGTATGATGCGCCGTGTTGCATGATACGTAAGCGGTTAGGCTGACAACGATTCTTGCTGTGTGTTGAGCATTTAGGATATTGATGGATTATTTACATGACATACGAACTTACTATCTAGTACGTCTCTTCAGCAGCCTTTGCCGTGAGAATTCTCAACAATTCGTCTCTAATGCTCAGCCCACGTTTACGACATGTAAAGAAGAACGTAAACAAGATAGACCACGCATCCATGCCGCGCTGCGATGTAAAGTGCAGCGAAATGTTGCGATGTATTGCAATTGGCCGCATGTACAGTTCTGTCTCGTTGTTCGTGGGATCCATTCCAGGATGGTTCACGAATGTAAAGAGATTGGGAGCAGCATTACGCAGCGTCGTCGCAAATTTCTTGTTGCCGAGCTTTTCGTGCTGATCTACAACATCTAATACCTGTGCTATTAAATCAGACACATCTCCCGGTGGTCGTCCCTTGGCTATGTGAAATATCTTTTGTAGTCTTTCGTGCAATATTGTAGTTTCATGGCAATATAGGGCAGTCTTCATTGCATGTTTTGAATCGATCAATATGTGTGACCAACATCTCTGCGTGTCATCATCCGTCTCGTAACCGCAATATCCATCAACAGTCTTGCATTTGTTTTTAAACGGTTTGAAATATTCATCTAAAACCCTCGATCCTCGTGTATCTGTTACACGAACGAGAACTGCATCATCTGTGACACATGTCCACACATATCCACGTTTGCCTGGTACTTTATGTGGCGTTTCGTCAAATTTGACATTTTCAGAACTTTCAGCTGCTTTCCAGATGCCTGAAACATCGTCTTCTATTGCGTTAACGAGTGCAAATGTAGCGTTGTTTATGGTTGCTTTAGATGGACGGTAATCAAAAAACTCTAATTGTTTTTGAATCATTCCTTGTGACATGTTGTTGAATAGTGAAATTCCATGATGGACTAGCATGTTTATGCTCATCTCTGTACCCTTGATCTTGGGAATCTTTTTACTAGTATCCCACTCGTATCCGCAACCATTACACGTATGTTTATATCCAACATGCGTATTTATCTCGGTTTTTGGCAGAGGTACATCACGAATCCTACACTGATATGATTTGTTGTACGTGATATCTATGCCATGGCAGCCTGGACACGCTGAATCTATGTACGGGACAGTACCTGCTGATTTGTCCGTCTGCGATACTCCTACGTGATTCTCTTTTTGGCCTACTTTATTGTAATCCTTTGGATCTATATACGCTGCTATTCTTTCTTGCATTGTAGGTATGCTGTTCTTGGATGATGGATTAAACGGACTCTCATAGTATGGCATCTTTTGTTGTAACTCTTGATTCTCTTTTGCGTGTGTACATGTCTCTGGTTCACATTGATCTGAATGACCACCTAGTTGTTGTTCAAGTTTACGTTCCAGTTCTGCAGTTCGCAGTTCTCCTCGTAATATGACGCCTCCCTGCCATTCAATCATATCTAGTGCAATGCGAATTATCTCGTCTTTGTCATCGAGTTGTGTATGCAACATTGCGATCTCCTCTCGAAGTATCTTCATCTCTGATTGAGGCATGACATTCATAGTTATGTACTAGTATTTACACAGATCAAAAAATAAAGTTGACACAATGGTAAGCCAAACTAAACACTAATTTTTTCTAATCATGCAGATCGACATGAATTGCATACGTTATCTTGCTCAAAACACCACAAGATCGTTGTCAGCCTAACCGCTTACCATGATACTAACCAACAAGTTATAGACTAGTTTGTAGATATACTACTGTTGAATATCACTCAGGCAAATACGATATTTAGACAATCGATAATTCGTGGATTCTTTGAACCAGAACTCTTAAAGTTAGATTTTGCAAAGTCACATGTGCGTCACCCTTTAATTAATAGTGATGGCCTTATGAGGTCTCCTCTACTACACATCTTCTTTGATGTCGAGACAGGTTCAGATTATCCTGACGGTGACGAATGGTTTATAATTGATCTACTCTTTCCATATATGGTTCAGCTACCAGACTCGCTCAAGGGGACTGATTTTTTTACTACCATACATAATAATGAAGAGACGTTCTGGCATCACCGTGAGCTTGTACGCTACAAGTATGGTAAGTCAAAAAAGCTTGATGACTCGTTAGAGTTTATCGAGTCCAAGTATTCTCTGTTGTACAAACTGATCGAGCCGTTGGGTAAAGATCTCATGTAACTGTATGCCACGAGTCTCCGCGAAACATGTACTGTGCTGTACTCGACGTTGCTACTCCTAAACGCCATCGCGCCGAACTAGTATCGAATTTGTATGTTATCTCTGTTATGTCTGATGGAATCTTTTCTGGATCGAGGTGATATGGCAACAACTCTAAGACAAAGTCTATCTTTTCTATAGCGTTATCGAACCACTGCTTGTCTTGACTATCTATTGTGAAGACAATAGTTGGATTCCCTGTAAAACTGATCCTGATCTTTATCGCATTGCTATTTCCTCTACGTCTCTTCATCTCCTTTAGAACTGCTTTTACCTTCTCCCATCTCTTAAAGTCGAACCATTGGAAAAACTCTTCATTAAATGCTAACGGGACGTACATGTTGAGTGAGCTTACATAGTTTGGATCGTCAGCTTGAATCTCTTCTTGAACTATCTTGAAATGTGAGTTTAGAAACCCATACAAGACTTCGATCTCCCATGGTGAGATGCCATAGTATTGAAGTGTTGTGACTAGTGGCTCTGACATGACTCTCTATCCAAGGATAACATATTAAATCTTAAATTAACTTGAGGCTGCGACAATGAATCTTCAAAAGATCTACCATGTGACCTAAATCTACACAAGCGTTTCTGTTGTTCCTGTGTTGTCAACCAAAGTCAAACGAACTATGTGCCTGTCATTCATAATGTGTGATTTCTAAAGGATTTGTGAATATCGCTTTAACGTCCAGATCAACTTTTCAGATCCAATAGAATTAGATGTTAATATTTCTGAAAGACGATTTTTGTAAAGTGATTCAAAACCGATATCTGGCTCGAGTCTCTAGAGGCATATCGCATCGTGTCTGTTACGTTACGATCTCAAACCGTGATCATCTGGTTCGTATAAATTCCAACTTTTGATGACTTGGTCTTTTGGCATAAATTAAAATTATATTACTAGTTCACATACTATACATATGAAGAAAGAATTCGTGGTACGTAGTATTGACTCGGCGCCAGATGGTGCACCATATGTAGTAGTCTCACTTTCCACACTCAAAGATATTCAAGAAGGTAATGACTCTGCGCCACCTATGGGATCTCAGATGCGAGGATTCACCAACATTAATGATATGATGAAAGATATCAACAAGATGCTATCTGGAATGGGTGGATCAGGTATGATGGGAATGCAAGGACAAGTCACTCAACTCAAACTAGACATGTACGAGTACAAAAAGATGGGAATTGCAGTAGGTGACAAGGTATCTTTAGAGATGACAAAGGTAGAGTCGTTAGGCGTCTAGCCTATATTGTGTTGATGTACTTCCATCCATACAATGCGCCTATTGTTCCAATAACAAACAGCATTGGCTTCCATGCAAACACTGGTAGACTCGGTGTGGTCAACTTTACTTTATAGTTGTCAACTATTCTATGAATGCTCTTTTTAATCTCACTGTGCCATATCTTGTACTCGATCTGATACTTTTTTAGAATCTCCTCTACTTCATATACTACTGGTGTTCGCTGTGAGAAGAGATGTTGTAGATAGTCACGTGATACCTCTACTTCGGCATGGATACCGATCAGGCCACGTTTGAGATCAACCATTCTTATGTGCATCTCCCACGGCTTTCGCAGTTTCAAGTTTATGCCACTACCAATTTGATCTGGTTGCTTGTGCTCAAACTTTACTTTTGTGAATCCTTCCTTGACAAAGATCTTCATAAGATCATCGAAACTCTTCTTTACGACAACATGTAGCTGTTCTACTCCGTCTTTGTCTATATCGATCTTATGTGGTCGACCATCTAGAAACGAGATAGTCTTGGGATACGTAGTCTGATACTCCATGTGATAACGACTCGACGGCCTCTATTTAAAATACTACCAATTACAATTTGCAATCTGCTGACCTATCGACAATTTTTGAGCAAACCCCACTGCATCATCTGTATGTCTATCTAGATAATGTCCGTCACAGCCCTTCTAGATAACAAACGATCTTTTATACTGTGCAATGTAACATCAGAGACAAGCGTTTATTAGACCTAAAAGACGCCATCTCAAATATCGAAATAATGACGGTGGGCGATGAGCTTTCTCGTCATTGCTCAAGAGAAAGAAATGACAAAATTTAAACAACTCGGACTAGGTGATGCAATCCTAAAGGGAATAGATGACTTGGGATTTACAGATGCGTTTCCAATTCAGGAAGCAGTAATCCCAGTCTTACTCACAGGACGCGATGTGGTGGGACAGGCTCATACTGGATCGGGTAAGACAGCTGCATTCTCGTTATCGATGTTAGACAAGATACGACCAAAGAATGGTATTCAAGGACTTGTAATGGTGCCTACAAGAGAACTCGCTATGCAGATCACAACTGAGATTAAAAAGTTTGCCAAGTATACTGATATTCGCGTCGCTTCAGTTTATGGTGGTCAAGGGATGGGTACACAACTTGATGCATTAGAACGTGGTGTAGAGATCGTCGTTGCAACTCCTGGTAGACTCATCGATCATCTAAAACGCGGTTCTATCGAACTACAAGATGTAACTCACATCGTTCTGGACGAAGCAGATACTATGTTGGATATGGGATTTATAGATGATATTCAGTTTATTCTAGATCTAGCTCCAGAGGAGCGAATTATGTCGCTGTTCTCTGCTACGATGCCTATTGAGATTTTGAGACTCTCTGAAGAGTACCTGAATAACCCAAAACAGTTTTTGCTTGACGCCGACGACCTAAGTGGCGAGGGCATCGATCAGTCGTATCTGGTAATCAAAGATCGAGACAAGATGAAATATTTGATCGATTTTATAAAACAAACTAGTGGTCAATGTATAGTATTCTGTTCCACAAAGTATCGAACTCGTGATGTTGCCAAGTACCTACACAGAGCAAAGTTTGACGCAGTTGCAATCGAGGGAGATATGTCGCAGCATCGTAGGGAACAATCTATGTCCAAGTTTCGTAGTGGCAAAGCTAAAATCCTCGTTGCGACAGATGTTGCGTCGCGAGGGATAGACGTTCCTAGAGTCAGCCTAGTAATCAACTATGATGTTCCCAATCAAGATCTAGCATATTTTCATCGCATAGGTAGAACTGCACGTGCAGGAGCCAAAGGTCGAGCGATAACCTTTGTATCCTACTCGTCAGTAGGTGACTGGAATCTGATCAAACGACAGATCAAAGTTCCGATACAAGATCTCAATGAAGAGATGGGGATCAAGATATCGATCCCTGATCCACTAAAACGCGAAGTACCATCACGTCGATATGGTGGCAACACAAGTTCACGAGGTGGCCGTTCTAGTAAATATGGCCGACGAGATCACGACTCGAGAGACAATCGAGGTAAGCGATATGGTCGTGGTGGCAATAATCGAGGTCGATACAGAAATCGTAACAGATGGTAGACATTTTGATCTTCTATTGGAGATCATCTACATGGGGCCCTAACAGACAAGGCCATTAAATCCCTCATGACTTCCATCTAAGACAAGTGTTAGATGATACACACAAAGATTAGAAATTATCAAAAACAACAAATGGTACGAATACGCTTCATGTAATAATGTACAAGACCTCTGAGGGATATGTAGCCCAATGTACAAACAATCGTGGAATTATTGTAGGTGGAGATATCAAGGCAGAGGTCAAATCTGAATTAAAACAGTTTATCCATGGTTATGCACAAACATTCCCAGATGAAAAACATAAATTTTTTAAAAATGACAAGATGGTAAAATTGAGCTTTGAAGATAAACTGGCACCACTTTAAAAAAATACTCTTAACTCTTGGATATGTCGAACGCCCAGATGGTTTGCATGGAATAATATATTTTGAACATTCGACAATGGGTAGGATCGGGATTCAAAAAAGAAACTCGTATCAAACGTTTCAAATACAAAGATATCTTTGCGCGACGAGACCACCCAAGGCGTTTTTTGAACCAATCTAAAAGAAATGCACGGATCATTGATTGTCGGTTTTGTTCAATTGTCTGGGTTGGCATCTTTTGCACAAAATTCTCGAAAAATTTTGCAAAATATGGAAACGGCCTCATACCATCTATCGTAAATTGTTGCTGTTTTGAGTCAGATATTGTGCGTTCTTTGAGATGACGTCATAACGATCTCCCCCCGTCAACTGAACAGAACCCTCTCACTGTAAAGATAAACTATCAAAACACAAGTATCGATCTACACTAATTGAGATCAGATCTAACACTACAGTCCAAAGTACAGAGTGATTTAGTCGATGACGCGTTCTAGTAAATACATCCTAGTGTTATAATTCATCAGCTATCTGCATCTCTGATTTGTAGACTTGTATCTATGTGATGTACAACATCATGTCAGCATCAATCCGGTTCTAGATTTCTAAAAGTTAAAAAGCAAAGAACAATCTATGTGTGGTGTTGACTCGCAAAGGATTCATTTTGTTAAACTGTGATTTGGGTGCCGAAGAGTGTGTAGTTGATGAGTTGAAAAAGATCTCAAATATTGCTAACGCATATTTGACGTTTGGCGCATATGATGTAATCGCCAATGTCTGTGCAGACGATCAGATCAGCTTTGAGAGAACCATAGCAGAGATCCGTAAACTATCTCAAGTTGTAAGTACTGTAACTCTCAATATAGTGGAATCTGGCATGAACAAATCATAGTCTTAACTCGTGGTTTGTGATGTGCCGTGATCCACATCTGGAGTCACATTGGTTACAACAATGAACACGTATGTAGCAGATGCAACAAGGACATTGTAATTAGGAGGTACTCTATTATTAGTAACCAGTCATTATTTTTACTATGAATCTATTTCGAATAATAGGTTGTGGACTAGTATCTTTATCAATCTATTTTCTATGGCAGTATGTGCTAATCTTGTTCTTCTTGCTATATGATGTTTTAAATCTCTTTATCGGTGATGTGAATCTCAGTATAGAGTTTATTGGCGGTATTTCCATTTTTGATAATTTGTTTGGACTCTTGATTGGAATTCCTATATTGTTTGCTGGCCTATACATATTCAAACATAGCCAATATGATCGATCAGACTGATGACGTTCTTGTTACATTATGGGTTCTTTTAATTTGGCGGCGGTTAGAAATTGAAAAGTTTATCCATGAATTCTAAGTAATAATTCATATGCTGAGATGTAAAGTGATTAAGAACACATACGTAGTTCTTGTTTAATATACATATATAATAAGACAATCAAAAATGCATAACAATTCTAAGTATACAATCGATCAATATGATCACCTTCGCTATGAACTCATAATCTCTCACCATGCGCTCTATGGAATAGTTGTTATATTGAGAGATCTAAAATTTATTGTTGCAAAAGATTGAATATGATGCGCCAGTTTGGGTTTTAAACTATAACAATCCTGCTCCCCTCCTAGATCATGCTATACATATGCTAGAGCGGCATGGTGTAAAGCGTGAGGATATGGAGATTACAGAGACGCCGATTACCAAGGTAGGGGCAATCGTAGTTGAGATCTGGCCATACGAGCTGGTTGTTGGCAGAGTTCGTTCTGTACGTAATGATTCTTTCATAAGTGGAACCGAATTTACGATAGAGTTAAGACTAGATGAGAATGGAAACTATGTTGATTACCTTTGAAGCGTAAGATTCAAAATTTGCTAATTGGCGGTATTGCGATAGCAATAGTTGTTGCGATTATATCATACAACTATTCGGTTGAGCAGACAAAACAGCGTGGCCTACAATTTGGAATTGAACTAGATCAGATCCAAAATGACATTAAAGATCTCCAGATAAGATTCTACTCTGAAAAGACAAAGTGGGAAGAAGGCGGTATTACAAAAGCAGATCTATTAGGCTATTATGACACACATTTGATCGAATTTCAATCAATAATATCTAGATACAATGATCTCGATCCTCCTCCAACATTTGAATCTTCAGTCGATCTACTCAAACTCTCATCAGAGACGCAATTGAATAGCGATCTCGAGTTTGCGGAATGGATCAAGACAGATGATGTCGCGGCCAAGATACGTTCAGATACCAAACTCCAACAGTCTCTAAACTACGAACTGATGGGCCTAGTCGAGTTTTATGCAGCAAAGACAGGCGTTACGGCACCACAGTCTGATGTGTTATCTGAGATTCGAGAGAAAGCAACTCAAGTATATGACGAGATGGTACTCAACTGTGATCTAATCTCATCTGAATTTGATAGAGATACTTGCATTATGGATGCGGAGAGATGGAGAGATATACACATTGGATAATTACAACAGGCCAGATTCTTGTAATTGATTCATCAAAGATTCAAGTTGATTTATCAATTGATCCCGATCTAATGGCGTAGGTTGGGTAAATCTAACTGGGAATGTTATGGTTAACATGTCTTGATCAGTATGCGATATTCTAACTATGTGCTGTTCTTGTTTGATATTGGTAAAGAGTTCCATCCATCTCTTGATATGTAACTGTACTCGTTCAGTATTCTCTCTTACATAATCTAGTGATGCTTCAAGATCGGTATCAAATAGTTTAAATTTCACTAGCGGAACCATTATCAATCCTCCTGAAACTTTGTCTTGATTCTTTATCATCTTGGCAATCATCTCTTCATAGTCTTCATTTGCAATGATGTCCCCATAATCTGGTTCAAAGTATCCTGCAATCCTCTTTTTTGAATCATATATTCTAAAGACATCTTCGTCGAGATCTAGCTTCCAAGACATAATCTCTTGTATGTTCATGTAGTTTGAATTTATTTGATACGCATCTTGATATATCTAAAATAGATCAATTGATGACAGTTAAATAAACTGAAATTATTTGGTACAATGTAATGACAATCTCAAAAGAGACTCGTGAGTTTATCTCTAGTTTGATCGATTATTATGTCGAAGAGGCTGAGTCGTATAGACAGATTGCTGGCAACTTTTCAGAGATTGAATCCATCTCTGACACTGCATTTGGAATAATTATAGGATGTGTCTATTCAGGATTTCTCCAAGCATATCAGAGTCAACAACTCTCACCTGGACTCGAAGATATTAGAGAATTCAACAATATGATTCAAGAGCGTGCAACACTTATCAGACGAGCCATAGATGCAGAATCAGTCGATGCCGAACCCACCGCCGGTGATCCTAGTAATCATATTGAACTAGATGACGCCATATCATCAGACAACAAAACCAAACAATCTGTCTGATGTGATATTGAGGATTGTGAATGTTTAATACAAAGACATCGAATCTACAGATGGAATATTTTCGATTTACATGGGATAACATTTCACAATGTTTTCCCATAACTTTCCCTTGTAGAATATTGTAGTGTTTTCTGTAACCATCCTATCCAATGTGAACTGAAAAGATCCTACAGGTGAATGGATAAAAAAGATCGATTGTTGATTGGTGTTCTATCTGATCCATTTGATAGTAATTAAACTAGAAACATCAGCAAAGACTAATCGATGACGAAATAGATTTATCGAATTTATGCCCTGATCATTAGATTAAACTGATGTAGAATGTGTTTCAGAATATCCATGTATGGCCCGCAAACTCATCTACAAATCCTAGAGTATGATTATTGCTCATCATCATCGAATCAAAAGAACTCTCTCTACATATCTGACTTGCAAAAAAAGTCTCGATATTGTATCAGATACAATTTAATCCGTGATGTATCGTACAATATATCATGAATGTGGACGGTAGCAAGGTGATATTTGGTCTGGGCGTGGCATCTGCTGTTGCAACTGCCGTAATAGCACTGTATTTTGCAATCCGTTAGAGATAAATCATATATCGCTTGTCACACAAATGATGTCTGATACAAACGAGTTCAAGATAACACAGATCGTTGATAATGGACAGATCGTACAGCTAACTCTTGTAGAGAATGTGTCTACTGAACCAATATCACAAAAGCAGTTGATGATCGATAACGTTTCCAAGAGGCTTGATGAGGATACAAAAGAACACGTCATGCCTTTGTTGGAGGCACTCCTTCAGTCACAGCCAACAGTTAACGTAAAATCATATCAACAGACTCAAATCGTGATAACTACTCCCAAAGGAAGATATGATAGGATGGGACGCCCACAAGTTGGTCAAACGATACAAATTAACATTAACTAAAGATTCTCTTCAATCTCTGATATTGTATGTAATGGAAGAGAACATGTAAAATTTTTACATACAAAGGTGGTAGTTTCTAAACTAAACTCTTTCCCAGCAAAGAATGGATATCTTGAGAGTTGCCCCAACCAAGCCTCGTCTGATACTGCAACCATTAATGAGTTTGGAAGATAACGCTTACAGAGTGTTGTATACATATCAGACTTGTCTGGATTAATTACAGTAATCTCTGTAAATCCTTGAAGATACATTCCAATTACGTTTAGTAAATATCCAAAAGCGAACGGATTCTCGGCAGCTGATTCTCCTTGCGCCTCGATCACATTTGTCACTATATCTTTATAATCATCTCTCTGTAAAATATGCGCTAGTCGTAACAAGACATATGTTGCCACCGAATTCCCAGAAGGCAGTGATAAATCATGATCATTTTTTGGGCGTATTATCAACTGCTCATGATTCTTTGATGTCATAAAAAAGGTACAACTAGTCGGATCCCAGAAATCTTTTACCAGTGTATTGACAAGTAATTGGGACAATTCGAGATATTTTGGATCTGCTTTGACTTCAAACAAGTCTAATAGAGCATTGGCAAAATATGCATAATCTTCAAGATATGCGTCGATCTTTGCAGTACCGTTTTTGTATGTACGTACTAGTCTGTGATTGTACAACATTTTAGTTGTGATAAACTCGACACACTTGATAGCTGTTGTCAAGTATGATGTCTGCTGTGATACACGATATCCTTTGACGAAGGCACTGATCATCAGCGCATTCCATGAAACCAGTGTTTTGTCATCAAGCCCTGGCATCGGACGTTTGGCCCTAGTTGCGAGTAACAGCTTTGAACATGTCGCAATCTTTGCTCTAACATCATCTACAGTAAAGCCAAAGTTGAACGCGACTGACGCGATATCGATATTGTTACATAATATGTTAGTCGATTCCCAATTTCCTCCATCGCTTACATCATAATACATACAAAATAGATCTGCATCATTGCCTAGAATCTCTTTGATCTCTGACTTGGTCCAAACATAAAATTTGCCCTCTATGCCTTCCGAGTCTGCATCATATGCAGAGTAGAAACTTCCTTCTTGCGACGTCATCTCGTTTTGAACAAAGTCTAACGTACGTTGAGCAATATCTAGATAAAATGGATCTTTTGTTATTTGATATGCCTCGATATAGTTTATTGGAATTAATGCATTATCGTACAACATCTTTTCAAAGTGAGGTACTAACCATTTTGCATCTGTTGAGTATCTGTGAAATCCCCCTCCTATTTGATCAAATATTCCTCCTTTGGCCATCTTGGTTAGTGTCTTTAATGCAAACTCTGTAAATCTAGTATGGCCAGTCATGTGTCCATATCGTAGTAGAAACGACACATTTGCTGTACTGGGAAACTTGGGAGCAGAACCAAAACCGCCGTAAACATGATCGCCCAACTGAAACAGATTCATTGCAGCTTCGTCTAATAGTATCGGTTCTATCTTTGATTTCTTGTTGGGTTCTTTATTGTATAGTTTATCTACAAAGTTTTTTGCGGCGCGCTGTACGTCACTTGGATTTTCTTTCCATGCTTGAGATACTTGTCTACAGACACTCTCAAATCCAGGTCGTCCATATGTATCCATGACTGGAAAATATGTTCCAACATAAAACGGTGCTTGATCTGGGGTTAGAAATATGCTTAATGGCCAACCTCCTTGACCAGTTGCCATCTGACATACTTTTTGATAAATATCGTCTATGTCTGGTCGTTCTTCTCTATCGACTTTGATATTTACAAAGTTTCCATTCATAAATTCTGCAATCGTATTATTCTCAAACGACTCATGTGCCATAACGTGACACCAATGACATGAACTATATCCTATACTTAGAAAGATTGGCTTGTTCTCATCTCTAGCTCTTTGTAGTGCTTTATCAGACCATGGATGCCAGTCTACTGGATTTTCTGCATGTTGTAATAGGTAAGGGCTTGTCTCATTTGCGAGATGGTTTGTCATATATGAAAAGCATATTGGTTGAATATTTGTATCTAGGTATTAGAGTTATTCTGTATCTATTGTTCCGCCTTGACCATACAACACATGCATTGTGTATGTCTTTATGATATCGGGGTGACGACGTAGTCTCTTTACCATCTGCTCTACTCCATTTGGATCTATTGTTGAGATTTTGAGAAAAATGTCGTACTTGCCCCAGATCCCATTTATCTCAACTATGTCTTTGACGCTCTTCAACTCATCGATCAGCCTTGTCTCTGTTCCTGCGTTACAGTTGACTAGTATGTATGCTTGCATACATATACTTTGATTCCATAGTAGATAAATCTAATGTTCATGTCTTGCATCTTATAAGGAGTCTCTACGGATCTTTACGGTTCACGTGTGATGAATAATTGAAGAAAAAGCGCTACCCGACCCTACAAGTGGAAATTAGAAAAAAGCCTTGTGAAATGTTATCTCACGTAAATCGAAAAGATCCATGTGATTCCAAATATCTAATGATCGTTGTCTCATCGTTTCTCATATTCACAAGCGACTCTAAATCCAACGTTACTTGACACTAAATTCCATCATATTATTCTAGGGCCCCAGGTAGTTAATCGCCTAAAACAATAATCACTAAATTAGAATATCTCTCTTTTCTGAAACAATCTGATGTTTCAAACTATCTGGTAGATCAGGTATGGTTGATTTAGTTTTGTTTGCGATAACATTCTGAGCTTCATCTAGTATGGCACGTGTCTCGGAATTCATGCCACTATCCATTGATATCGTTTGACCTTGTACAGAAGAGCTATCCATAATATCGCCTAACATGTTGGACAAGTCTTGCATCGATGCAGTAGCTGATGGTACTATTCCGTTCAACGATGGTCCTAAATTCTTGATAACTGCCATGCATGGACTAAGTGTTACTACAAGATCGCCAAACTCCGATATCGTCTCTAGTCTTACCTTCACTCGTTCTAGTGCGGTTTTAGCAGTACTCATCATATTGGCTACCTTTCGAACATGCGCCAACTCGTTAGCATATGCCTGAGCAGTTGCTGTATTGTCGTTCTTTCGTGCTTCCACAATCTTTGCAAAGTATAGTTCTTCTTTCTTCTTTAGTTTTATTCTGATCTCATCTAGTTTGTTTATCTTGCCATCTAACTCTGTCTGGGCAACATGAATCTTGTTCTTGAGTGGCGCATCAGGTTTTAGCATGCCTCTCATCTTGTCGGTTATGCTACTCTCTTCCTTATTCCAAGACTTGATCATAATGCTTCACTGTCTCTTATCAGCACTAGTTTAAAATCGATTTGTAACTCTGCCATCTGTCACTCTGGTAACAGACATCTCGGTTACACACTCTGAAGGCAAATCAAATGCTTACATCATGCATCAAGATGGTTTTTGATGATACTCTAGCATCCATGCCTGTGTTGTATTGATGTGTCGTCTCAAAAAACCGAGGATCTTTTCGATTTATGTGGGATTAGTATTTCGCAAGACTTTTTCCATAATTTTCACTCATAGAATCTTGTAGTGCTTTTTTTAACCGCTCTGTCCCACGTGGACCTAAAAGATCCAAAACCGATCCCTTAAATACTAATTTATTCAATAATGATTATGGTGTTAGATGAAGAAACCAAGAAATTTGTGACAGATAATTTATCCGCGTTAAGTCTGTCACTAGAAAGACAGATCGATGTCTCTGGACAAGAACTTCGTAACTCTATTGATGCAATGAAACTACAGTACAGTGAAGTTATAGCATCGTTAAAAGAACAGCTTGAGCACCTGAACGATAAAACTAATACACGCACAATATCACTAGAAAGACAGATCGATGTCTCTGGACAAGAACTTCGTAACTCTATTGATACAATGAGACTACAGTACAGTGAAGTTATAGGATCGTTAAAAGAACAGTTTGAGCAATTGAATAAGGAAAGTCGTACTTACATGAGATCACTAGAAAAGCAAATTGATCTATATAGGCATGAACTTAACCTATATGCTGACTCGTTGAAGCAACAATATAATCAAAGTGTGATATTGTTAGAAGAACTAATAAAAGCAAATAATAAAAAACTTTATGAAGATCTCGGAATTTGGAAAAAAGACATCAATAATAAAATTGCTGAAAACTCTAAACTTTTGAAACAAGAGCTACGACAAGAATTCAAAGACACTCTTGCTGAAAACTCTAAACTTTTGAAACAAGAGCTACGACAAGAATTCAAAGACACTCTTGCTGAAAACTCTAAACTTTTGAAACAAGAGCTACGACAAGAACTCAAAGACACTCTTGCTGAAAACTCTAAACTTTTGAAACAAGAGCTACGACAAGAACTCAAAGACACTCTTGCTGAAAACTCTAAACTTTTGAAACAAGAGCTACGACAAGAACTCAAAGATGAATTTAAAGCATTTAAAAAGGAATTATTTGTGATGCTCGAACCAATAATGAGTCTTCCTAAAGATGTTGCGCTGTTAAAGAAAGAAGTAAACATTCTTAAAAATAAGCAAGACAGTTAGTAATAGTGTACACTTGAGGAGTTTCGCGAGTAATTCTTTTAGCTTGGATTGATAACGTTGTTAACCCTTGAAAAATTTACTGAAATATCCGAGTAGTGTACTCGTGTAATCTACTATCGTTTGATCTGTAAACACATGTTTTGGAGATCTATTGTTGTATGGTCTCAACTCTACTGGGCATCATTGGGTCTCAAACCTGAATGTGCACATCTTAGCTCCAGATACCCTTTCCTTCTTCTAGCTCGTATATTCGTACATTGATCTTTGTCAATAATTTCACTTTGGATTTGTGGGCTTTTTTATTGTGAGAATAATCTTTCTTCTCGATTAATACTTGTAGTCTATACAATTGATCAAGTGAGAGGCGTTTGAATCCGTCCTTTGAATCTGATATCTGCTCAAGTAACTCTACTCGTTCCTTATCTTCTTCTGTAATCATGTACATACTCTAAGCCATTGTTATTTATTTCTCTAGTGTGGAAACATTTCACAATTGCACGATGTAATCTGTATGGAATATATGAGGAGCAACACTCGCTCTTTAGATATGGAGATGTGGTATGGTTAGTGAAGAAGAGATAATTAGTATAGCCAATCTGATGCGGATTGAGATTGATGATCACAAAGAACATGTAGACAAGGTCTATGCAATGATGAACTATTTTGATATTCTTGACTCGGCTGGGGTTGAAAGTGATGAGCTTGTAATGCATGAGATGCCTGTAGAAGAGTTACGTACTGATGTGTACATACCATACGAGACAAAATTGATTACCAAATTAAAAAACTATAAAGGAAATTATATACGGGCGCCGTCGATGTCCTAATGAACCTCAAAATCTCAGCTCTGGACTACATACATTGTATACAACAAGGTGAATTTACCGTAGAAGATTTCATATCTGAAACAATTTATCACATACAAGCAAAGGATGGTGATATACATGCAATGTTGTCTATAAACGATACAGCGATATCCAAAGCTAGAGAGATAGATAAAAAGATAAAGACGGGTGAAGATGTAGGTGCATGTCTTGGTCTCCCAATATCAATAAAAGACAACATATGTGTCAAAGATAGTCCTACAACATGTGCTTCTATGATGTTGAAAGACTTTGTTGCACCATACGATGCTACTGTTGTGTCTAGACTTAGAGAACAAGATGCAATATTTGTTGGAAAGACAAATCTAGACGAGTTTGCAATGGGATTGACTACAGAGTTTAGTGCGTTTGGTCCGACCAAAAACCCGTGGCATGTCGATTATGTTCCCGGCGGTTCATCTGGAGGTAGCGCAGCAGCAGTTTGTGCATTTGAGTGTATTGCATCACTTGGTTCTGACACCGGTGGCTCTGTTAGAAATCCAGCTAGTTTCTGTTCTGTGGTTGGGTACAAACCTACCTATGGACTGTTGAGTCGGTACGGTTTGATATCTTATGCTAATAGTATAGAACAGATAGGTCCTATCACTAGAACTGTAAAAGATGCTGCATTTCTACTCAATATCATTGCAGGTTATGACATCAATGACAACACTACAATTAATCACACTCAAGATTATTTGGAAGATATTGATCAGGGCATAAAAGGTAGAAAGATTGGTATCGTGAAAGAGATGTGCGATGGATGCGATCCTCGTGTGTCTCAAACGATAGACATTGCAATCGCAAAGCTGCAGTCTTGTGGAGCTATATGTGAATATGTATCATTAGATATGGTTCGTTACTCGGTTGCTGCATACTATGTCCTAACTGCTGCGGAGGCTGGAAGCAATCTAGCACGATATGACAACATTCGTTATGGATATGATTTTGGAGTTGAAGGATACGAGTTTAACTCGTATATCAAACAGGCGAGACGAAGATTTGGACCAGAAGTCACACGCAGGATGATACTTGGAGGATTTGTTCCGTCTGTTGGTTATAAAGGCAAGTATCTTCTAAAGGCACTCAAGATAAAGAAGAGACTTGAACAAGAGGTAAGTGATATCTTTAAACATTATGATCTATTGCTTGGTCCAACTGTACCAATGCTGCCATTCCCTATAGGATCCAAAATTGATGACCCTGTAGAGTTGTTCAAAATAGATATCAATACAGTAACTGCTAACCTCACTAATAGGCCTGCTATATCTGTGCCTTGTGCTATCTGTGATGGACTTCCTGTTGGAATACAACTCATGGCCGACTCTCTACAAGACAAACTTTTATTGCGTGCTGCTCGCACGCTTGAAAAAACCACAAATCTACAGGAGGTACCCATATGATAAAGATAGGACTAGAGATTCACTGCCAACTCACAAACCTCAACAGTAAGCTATTCTGTCCATGCAAAGCAGATTATCGTAGCTTTGAGGTAAATGAAAATATCTGTCCTATCTGTGTTGGCATTCCTGGTAGTCTTCCTAGACTGAATCAAGCAGCTGTAAAAAAAGCAGCCATGATTGCAATGTCGCTTGGTTGTAAAGTTCCAGAACGCATCGCATTCTTTCGCAAAAATTACTTTTATCCAGATCTACCAAAAAACTTTCAAATCACTCAGCTCAACATCTATGGTGATACCTGTATTGGAACTAGCGGTACAATGGTACTAGGTGATGCAACAATACACATAGCTCGAGTACAGATAGAAGAAGATCCTGGTAGATTGATATACGATGAACAATCAAACACCAAGACCGTCTTGATAGATTATAATCGTGCCGGTGTACCACTAGTTGAGATTGTAACAGAACCTGATTTTAAAAGTCCAAAGCAAGTACGTGTATTTGTCAACATGCTTGCAGATCTGCTTGAGAATCTAGATGTGGCAGATCCTCATCTAGATGGAGCAATGCGTGCTGATGCTAATGTGTCTATACAAGGCGGTAACAAAGTTGAGATAAAGAATATTAACTCATTTCATGATCTAGAAAAAGCAATACAGTACGAGTTGACACGTCAGACTAGTTTACACTCTCGTGGAATTGATATCTTACAAGAGACTCGTCATTGGGATGATCGTCGAAGAGTCACGAATCCTTCTAGGGCAAAGGAAGAGTCATTGGACTATCACTATATTCTTGAATCTGATATACCGTGGATAAAGATATCCTCTATACTCGGTGAACTAGAGCATAACATGCCTGAGAGTATAAACTCTAAACGAGATCGCTATATTGCAGAGTATGGACTACAACGTCAAGTGGCAGACGTTCTTGTGGCAGATAGATTTTATTCCAGTATGTTTGAAGCAACATGTCCAGACTCTGACGCAATAGAGATTGCAAATATCATAACAACCGATCTGATGGGTCTGGTAGATACGCGCCAAAGACGTAACGACTCAAAGATCACACCAAAACATCTCAAGGATCTGGCACATGCTATACTGTCTGGCGCGATATCACGCAATGCCGCAAAGAGTGCATTGTACGAGATGGTAAATACTGGTCAGAATCTCTCGGAGATTGTGTCGAGATTGGATCTTGCAAGTATTGTAGATCAGAACGAGCTCGATCGTATTGTATCACAAGTGATAGCAGAAGAACCATCTGTTGTTGAACAGGCAAAGACAAACCCCAAGACTATCAACTATCTCTTGGGTCTGATCATGCGTAAGACAAAAGGTAAAGCTGATCCAAAGATGACTCTTGAGCTACTTCGCTCAAAGATTGATTCATAAATGTTGACTGCATACTCGACTCGAGTCCTAGTTGGTCACTAATGTGTGTGATCTCATGTTCTCTAGATGTCAGAATCGTTGAACTAGATATATTTGATCGATATGCACAATTTACGATTTTCTTTTAGATATACGTCGCTTTCGTATATGTTGGGTAACCATTGGCAGAAATGCGCCCACATCTGATACTATTCCTAACGCCTGCCATGTGCCACGATCCATGAGCTTTGTAACTGTTGGTTGATTGATATCGACTACGATCACTTTGACATCAGCTGGCAACATATTTCCTGTTGCGATGGAATGTAGCATTGTCGAGATCATTATCACCATCTCTGCATCGCGTAGAACTCGTTTGTATTCACGTTGAGCCTGGACAACATCTGTTATTACGTCAGGTAATGGACCATCATCTCGAATTGAGCCTGCAAGTACAAAAGGAACATTATTTTTAACACACTCGTACATTATGCCTCTCGTAAGTTTTTTATCTCGAACCATATTTGGTATAGATCCTGACTTGAATACAGCATTTACGGCATCCATATGATTTCGGTGTCCGTGATTTGCAAGTGTAGCGTCATGAACGTTCATACCAAGTGATGTTCCAACTGTCGCATACTCAATATCGTGAACTGCTAGAGCGTTTCCTGCTAAAACTCCATCAATGTATCCAGTTCGTATCAACTCTGCCACAGAATCTGCCGCTCCAGTATGCACTATTGCTGGGCCTCCTACTATGATTATCTTTCCTCCATGTTTTTTTGTCTTGTAAATGTCTTCGGCCACCTTTTTTGCGATATGCATTGTAGGTCGTTCACTAGAGCTCGAGCTTGCCATAAACTCAAATACGTTTGTCCCTTCTCGTGGTCGTTCTGGAGGTATTACTCGTACTCCTTGCTCACCAACTATTATCTGATCACCGCGCTTTACGTCCCTGATCGGAACGCATCTTGCTCTGTCTCCTTTTACTACAATGCATTTGTCCATCATGGTATTCTCGACTCTTACCCATTGATGTTTATAGAATATTTCAGTCTGGTTGTTAGTTGTGCTGTAAAAGTTGTCTGGCATCACCGAGTTTTTAGTTGCCTTTTTTAACATAATCTCTTTCTGAGTCTTTGCTGTAGCTCCTTCGCGATATATTATCTTTAGTAGATCATCTAGATGCTTTTGATTCTTGCCTATGATCAACATTAGTACATATGATGGATCTCGCTTTCGTTTCCCAACATCGATCTCTTTAATTTGAAACTCGCCGTCTAGATCTATTATCTTGTCAAAGATCTTTGGTAAGATCATAGAGTCGATCAAATGTCCGCGAACTTCAACCTCTTGTACAAATTTGTTCATCGATTAGTTTGATATCAGATGATAACTAAAAGGTTTTACTATGAATACTAGATTTGTGTCCAGTTGACGTCTTTGGCTGTTTTGGACTTGACGTAGGAATTCCTTTGCGAGCCTCTGAGATTTAGATGTATCGTGGTTGAGATTATAGGATCGGTTATTTACACTAGCTCACAATTTACGGTATTACATGCGTCACAAAAACTCTAGTTACACTGGTAGTATAACCTTGCCTGAAAATTTAGGAATATCTGCTGCATGAAACGCCGCCTCTAGAGATGTCTTTTGTTCCGGCGTAACTCCTTGAACTATAGTCTTGGACGTTCCTGTTTCGTCAACTAGGGCAAGTATGTATCCGCTGGTATCTGTAAGTACAAATCCTGCTGACTCGTCTACAAATGCATATAGGTTTTCTTCTCCCACTGGTTCCCAAACACTCGATTGAGTATCCTTTAATGCAAGAGCAGGCATGGCTTTACCATCTGTAAGACTGTTTAGATACTCTCGTGCTTTGGCAACTCGTTTCTGTCCCATCTTTAGAGCTTGAAAATATTGCACAAATCTCATACTGTGTTGTTTATATAAAAATCATCAAAAATCTACATTTCAGACATGTAGCAAGTCGACTATAGAAAAAAAGTTTACCGGTGTTTGTTGTCTCTTGCTGTGTTGAATGGTCTTATCATTCCCCTTTGATATCCATTGTTCGCTGGTATTGATCGATAAATGCGAACATGGGCTCATTATCGTTTTCCTTCACTTGATAGTGTAAGAGAATAGTGTATGTGTGATTTGAGATTCTACAAAAACAAACTCGTGTATTGCAAACCAAATGATCTAGTAATTTACACGAGTACAAAATGAGATCAAATCTTGGTTTCAAAACGAGGAATCGACGGTGCGTTATGACCAACTAGATTTCAAACATAAACGATGTCTCGTTTCTAGACTTGTCATCTATGTTTAGTCGTCTAACTGCGCTAAGAGTCTTGTAATTGTCTCTGCATTATTCTCTCGCTCTTTTAATATCGAGTCGAGCTTACTCTTATCTTCTTGGTTTGTTATGATCTCAAAGTATTCCGAGTCAAGCTCGCTATTTGCTTGGAACCTTTTGACTATCTCGAATAGTATTCCAATTACCTGTTTTTGTGCCTCAATCAGCTCATCTCTATCATCCATCGTCATACTTGACGAATATCATTTCAAATAACTCTTTTAATTTAGGATCTGTGATAGACTTTTGTGCTGAATCGATCAATACACTAACATCATATCCTGCTAATTGATACTGCCTTGCTTGTAGTGCCATCTCCAATTTGTCAAGCTGATGTACAAGTCTAGCTTCTGGGGTTCTACAACTACAGTACTCGTCCCATAAACGCCGATAATCTTGTTCAATCTCAAAAGGTAGATCACTTGTTATATTATGAAATGCTTTATTCTCCAACTCTAGTTTCTCTTCTGGGGGGATCTGATCTGGAACTAGATCGCCTATCTCAGCTTCTGCCAAATCATGCAAGAGCGACATCTTGATCACTTTTGTCGTATCATATCCTTGTACATCTGCTAAAACCATTCCCATGACTGACATTACATATGTATGATCAGCTACTGATTCGGGATATCTGATAGATGATTTTTGAATCCATCCTTGTCTCATGATCTCTTTTAATTTAACTGCAGACTTGAAGAACTCTAGCATTGTAATGATGTTTGATTACTATCAGATAAAGGGTTGTAACTAGTAACTAATGCCGTACCCTCGTTGCATATACTCGTGCATATCAGATCGTATGAATGATAGATTGTTTCGAACAACATAATAGTAATTCCTACCTGTGATAATAGTTGAAAATATACACAAAGACTGGTGACACTGGTGACACTGATATTCAAGGCAAGTTGAGGATAGCAAAATCGCATCCAAGGATAATGGCATATGGAGCAGTAGATGAGATCAGTTCCGCGTTAGGTATAGTTATCGCGACCCTTAATGATCAACAAATATCCAAAATTTTGAGTCAAATTCAACATGATCTATTCATAGTTGGCGCCGATCTATCGAATCCAAATCTCAACGATACCAAAAATCGTACCTCAATCGAGATGACAAATCAGCTTGAGCAATGGATCGACACATTTGATATCGAACTTGATCCTCTTACTAACTTTATATTTCCTGGCGGTGTCTTGTCAGCAGCTCAACTCCACCACGCAAGAACAATAACCCGTAGGGCCGAGACACTTGTTGTTGCATTAACCGAGCGAGATGAGATTAATGCAAGATGTATTGTATATCTTAACAGACTCTCTGATCTCTTGTTCGTTCTGAGTAGACTACTCAACAAGAGATCAAAGCGAGAAGATATTGTCTGGAAGGTCTGAAACTACTGCCTAGTCGTGCATACAAAAGACAAACTTTAATTCCTTTATAGGATTTTTCTCTTCTAAGTGCCGTGGTAGCTCAGCCCGGGAGAGCACTCGGCTGAAGACCGAGCCGTCGCGCGTTCAAATCCCGCCCGCGGCACTCTTTTTGTTATTATGCGATCAGATTAACCGATGTGGTCATTCATTGAGCCTCAAAAGGAGACAATCTCGTGTATTTGATGTGGAATTCGCATCATGGCTACCAATACAAAATATTTAAAAACAAGGTGATCTCTCTACTTTCAATATTCATGGCTGAAAAAAAGAAGGATATGAAATCCAAATTGGCAAAGAAACCCAAAGAGACTAAATCTACTGCAAAACCAACAAAGAAAGAGACCAAACCAAAGACCACAAAGAAACCCAAAGAGACTAAATCTACTGCAAAACCAACAAAGAAAGAGACCAAACCAAAGACCACAAAGAAACCCAAAGAGACTAAATCTACTGCAAAACCAACAAAGAAAGAGACCAAACCAAAGACCACAAAGAAACCCAAAGAGACTAAATCTGCTGCAAAACCAACAAAGAAAGAGACCAAACCAAAGACCACAAAGAAACCCAAAGAGACTAAATCTACTGCAAAACCAACAAAGAAAGAGACCAAACCAAAGACCACAAAGAAACCCAAAGAGACTAAATCTACTGCAAAACCAACAAAGAAAGAGACCAAACCAAAGACCACAAAGAAACCCAAAGAGACTAAATCTGCTGCAAAACCAACAAAGAAAGAGACCAAACCAAAGACCACAAAGAAACCCAAAGAGACTAAATCTACTGCAAAACCAACAAAGAAAGAGACCAAACCAAAGACCACAAAGAAACCCAAAGAGACTAAATCTAGCAAAACCAACAAAGAAAGAGACCAAACCAAAGACCACAAAGAAACCCAAAGAGACTAAATCTACTGCAAAACCAACAAAGAAAGAGACCAAACCAAAAAAGTCAAAATCAACCAAAAGATCACATGACGCACCTGCAGACGATATAGGATTGATAATAGTGGAAGACGATCTCGAGATAGATCAAGACAAGATCAATGAAGAGAGACGCGCATATCTTGAGGAAGCACGTTCCCAAGAAGCGTCAGACTAAATCTTTATCAATTTGTATGATGTAGGATATACATGCGTGCTTTGTGCCTAATTGCCGTCAAGTCCGGCAAGGTCGATGTGGTAGTTCAAATTCTACGAAAGAAACGCAAAATAGTCAAACAGATAATGATGGTCACTGGCAGAGCTGACATTTGTGTATTGTTGCAAGGCAATATCAATGAGATAAACAACATGGTCATAGATTTTAAGAGGATCAAGGAGATTGTGACAACTGAAACGCTTATTGAGGTGGAGGTAAATCTGGGATGGTGAGAGCAATAGTTTTAGTAAAATCACCAAAGAAACTGATCGCAGCCAAACTCCGCAAGATCAAATTAGTGTCTGACTCGTTTCCAACTAGTGGACAGTTTGACGCAGTTGCAATAATTGATGTCGGAGATCTAGTTGAGATAAAGACTGTAGTAGATCAGATCCAAAAGATCAACGGTGTAGAACGAACTGAGACCATGGTCGAAGTAGTCTGAGGTTTGAAACCTTGACAACCTTTGTTCATCTTGTAACTATACTTCGACTAGCGACATATCCCAAGATATCAAATAATCCATGTTGATGCTAATTTGCAATCTTTCGCATTGTTGAGACTGGTATGGCATTGGAATTAGATCAGATTATTATCTTAATTCCACCTGAACGTCTAATCGATCTTTACACTGATCCGTTCAAGACTTTATTAAATAGTGAATCCATATATCAACGTGGTGAAGATGAACAAGTTTTATTGTACTCGATGTGATCGAATCTTCTCTAAACGTGAATTTGAGCGCCACACATGTGGAGCAAACTGTGACACCTGTCCAATTGACTATCTAACATCTAAAATTGTTGGGGTGTTTAAGCACAACCGATGACTAGTGATCGATCTTGTATTTCTTTGGATGATGGCACTATTGTAAACTGATTTAAAGAACCGTACAGTAGAGTATCTATGAACATTAAGAAAGTTGGGAATGTGATCTTGGCAGTAAAAGATCTAGAAAAGTCTATTGACTTTTATCAAAATATTATAGGTCTGCCAATCAAACACCAACGCCGATCGTGGGTAGACCTAGGTACATCAGGTGCACTACTTAGTCTCCATCCAGCATCACTAACTGCTAAACATATCGGTAGTTCTATAGAGAATGGAATAACTATTGGGTTTATCGTCGGTGATGTAAAATCAGCTGTTGAAGAATTGCGCTCCAAGGGCGTCACGATCTATCGTGATATCATCGAAAAAGATGCTGGCAAGAACGCGGTGATTCAAGATCCAGACGAATATCTGATCTCACTGTTTGAACCAAACTTTAATGACAAAGTAGAACAGACTAGTGGCTATCACGGATTTACTCCAGTTTAATGCGTTAATTGATCACACATTGGACACAAAGGCTAGGCTGTTCCAAAATTATACTATATGCATAATTACGAGTTTGTCTGTCTAGATGCCCTCGATATCTTTACCGCTCAACTGTAATACACTCAACTGTATGGCATTTTTATGAGTACGTTGACAAGTACATGATATCTTAGATGATCTTTTTTATAGAGTCGATAATTTTTGAAACGTCGCTCTCTTTTTTATCGATCGAGATCCAAAATGTGATGCCACCTTTATGCAAGATCAAGATGGTAATCTTTTGATGCTCTAGTATGACGTGTTCTAGTTTACCAATCTCCTTCATAGTATTGGTGCGCATAGATATTAGTACAGATGTGATAAAGAACTCATTCTTGAGAGCATCTGGTTTTAGCAAAGGTTTCATTCCTGGACTAAATAGACCTGTCAATGTTCTACCGTACTCGTTGACCACACCAACGTATCGAATATTATCAGACACATCTAGTATCTTCTGACACTGTTTTCTGTATTGGACAATAACCTTCTTCCATTTGTCTGCTGGAGTTACCACAAGTAGCCTAAATGTGACTAGGTAATTAATGTTAGTGGTTTGAACTGATCTCGTCTATCTTCTTCCTTAACTCTGTGTTCTCTTTGGCGAGCTTGTCGTTCTTTGCACGCAGAGTTCGAATCGAGTCTTGTTCTGTGTATAATGGATGATTGGGATGATTTGTATTGGTTCCTGACAAGAGATCTTCTGATTGCTGCTTGGAAGCATACGTAAATCTGTCCAGTCCTCCGATGGTATCTAGTTGCTTTAGAAACTGTTCACGTATATGATCAAATGTCATTGGTCGTGACTGGCTAGGAGGTAGTCTCGGAAACTGAAATGCCATATGTGGTATAAAAGGATCTAGTCCATAGAGCCGTTGCAAGTGCTGCATCAATATCGAATCCATTCACTATGCCTAGAATAGATGGTATATTTCTGCTTTTCTTGTATGTTGTTGGATTGATATTAGACATAGTGCTCAGGCACAATCGAGGTCACGTACTGGGCGTAATCGATTGATACAACTTGGTAAAAAGTTGAACGTCTTTACTCAAATCAAATTGATCGACGATCTTTATAGAATACTGCTTGATATTATTAGTATAATGACCGAAAAGAGATGTATGAAATGCAATCAAGAGATAAGATCCAAAGATCTACACAAGATAGTAATGTATGTGATTCGAGAAAAGTTTACCGAGCACCACTACGAGCATGTTGAGTGTCCAGATCGATTCACTGTATAGTTTAATCCACGCATTCGTAAACTCTGTATGTCTCGCCGGTTCGTCTAGATCTGTACTTCCATTCATTATTCTTCCATATTATTTCTGAAAAGTTTCTTTGAGAGTTGGGATGTAGTCGTTTAAAGACATCTCCTCCAATCAATATCTGATTAGGTTTTGCCATCGATTGGATCTTTGCTGCAATATTCATTACTGGTCCAATCAGATCGACTTGAGAGTATTGTACATCTGCGCCATATCTTACAACCATGTTCTCACCATAATCTATACCGATCTTTATCCTGAGATCTGGATAGTCGTACTGGTTTAGGATCGGATTGATTCCCTTCTTTATTATGGTGATCATTGACTTTGCACAGTTTATTGCATTCTCTACTGCAAGTAGACCGTTATATTCTCCCACAAAGTAACCGATCACAGCATCGCCGACAAACTTTAAGACATATCCATGATGCTGTTGTATCACGGATGCCATCTCTTGTGTAAAAGAACTGATGATTATTGCAATTTTTTCTCCTGGCATCTCTAGGGTCATTGTAGTTGATCCTACTAGATCGACATAGAGGACAACCATGTCCATCTTTGTAAAGACATTCTTGCGTAGAAATCTGTCGGACTCGTTGGTTACGCCAGAATATTCATATCCTCGTTTCAATGCAGCCCAGACTCGCTTTTGAGTCTCTAGAATCATGGTCTCAGTGTCTAGTGTCTTTTCCGTACTTGTACCTAACAACATGTCTATTGTATTGTTATCTGTATTTTTTGATTGATCTTGATCCATGTATATCTCCTACTCTAATGGAAAATCTATTCCACATCGCTCACATTTACCTCTATCTCCTCGATACGTTCTATGATAGTATATGACTATCTTTGTTTTACATAGTTCACAGACAAATGTTCTACCCACACATAGTTTTAGAATACAAACTATTTAGATATTGATGAAGATTTAAGGAGGGACTAGACATACTATGTTTTATGAGACTAGGAATTCAAACCCAAGATGAGTTTATCGAACTGTTGAACCGACGTTATCTAGAGATCCAAAACGAGTTTCTAGTAAAGGTACAGCATCTGTCTAGTACAGTAACGATCAAGGCTATGATGGGCGACTCGACCGTAACAGAACCCCTTACTTTTGATCCCAAAAGAATTGCCGACTTTATTCAACATGTAATCAGGAGCCTAGGTGACTGGTCTGTGCAAGGCGTGACGACATCTAGCGTCGGTGATATTAGACGAATATTTGCAAAGTTTGAGATCACGCACGACAACTATATGATATCAGGTCATATGTCTATACAATTTCATGTATTGTTGTACTATAAACCAACTCAACGTGTACTCGATTGCCAAAAAGAGATTGCAGAGATCATCGATCAAACAAAGGGTAAGGAAGAACGGTTAGCTGATGACAGTGACGATCTTGTTCTAGACAGACTAAAGGCGCGAGGATACAAAAACCTTGATCACCAAAATCTCTTTGAGATATTATACAAAGATGATAAACTATGTTCATCTATATATGCAGAGATCGAAGAGTCTCAAGACGTTGACTTTAAACAGCTAGAAGAAAAGAAATCCAAACTCTTTGCAGAATTAGATTCATTATTGATCGAAGCATATCAGATGGAACCTGTTCTTATAGATGATAATAGATTGATCACTGGCGAAGAGGGATGTCTATGTACAGTCGATCTAGAGTTTGTAAAAGACAACACAAGAGAGGGGCTGTTTGATACTGTGTCTATCCCTGCAACCACAAAGGACGCTATTCTCAAGCGTTTGGAAGAGCTGTACAATACTGTAAAATCTTACAACCTACAACATGGTTAATAAATACCGTAGAATGCATACAACTAGATTGCGTTTATTAGAGTTTCAAGCTAAAGAATTGTTTCGAGAGTATGGCATAAATCTTCTTGACGGCAGATCATCTACTAGTATAGAAACAGCAAGGATGCATGCCAAAGAACTCGGCTATCCCTTTGTCATCAAGATTCAAGTTCCAGTTGGTGGACGTGGTAAGGCTGGCGGGATCAAGATATGTCACAACGAAGACGAATTTGAACTATGGTACCCTCAAGTGATGGATCTTGTCATAAAGGGAGAACGAGCAAGAGCAATCTTGCTAGAAAAGATGGCAGATATCAAAAAAGAACTTTATGTATCTCTGTTCTTGAATCGCTCCAAACGTTGCTATACAGTGATCGCTTCATCCGAAGGTGGTGTTGAGATCGAGTCGGTTAAAGATCAGATAATAGTTGAAGTTGGCTTGGGCGATGTACCGATCGAGACTGCTTGTGAGATTGCAACCAAGATGGGTCTAGAGGGCAAGATAGCTGATGGTTTTGTGGATACATTGTCGAAACTATCTAAACTTACAGTAGAACGAGAGGCAGAACTTGCTGAGATAAACCCACTTGCAATAACTACACATGATGAGATAATAGCACTAGATGGCAAGTTTGTAACTGATGACAACAGTAACTTTCGACATGCCGAACTACAAAAGTATCAAGAAAAGTCGGCTATTGAAGAACGTGCAGAGAAGAGTGGGTTTTCATTGGTTGAGCTAGATGGAGATATTGCTGTAGTGGGAAACGGCGCTGGTCTAGTAATGTCTACCCTAGACATGTTGTCTGATAATGGTGGCAAACCTGCATGTTTTCTAGATGTTGGCGGTGGCGCAACTATCGAGTCTGTATATGAAGCTCTAGATCTATTGAGCAAGATAGATGGTGTAAGGGGAATCTTGGTAAACCTCTACGGCGGAATAGTAAAGACAACTGTGGTTGCGCAAGCGTTTCTAAAGGCATATGAGGATAATCTGATAGACCTGCCAGTCTTTGCACGACTCAAGGGTACCGAGTCTGAGAAGGCACGAGATATGTTACAAGACTCTAGAACAAAGATATTTGGAACTGTTGAAGATGCGATAAACGCAGCTGTAATGGAGACGAAATGATCGATATATTTGAGACCTTGAGAGGTAATCCAGATCAGCCAGACTATAAACACAAGGGCGTTATCGTCCAAGGCATTACCGGCGCATATGGTTCATTACACACACGAAATATGATCCAATATGGTACAAATATTGTGGCCGGTGTTACACCAGGCAAAGGTGGACAGAGCTTTGATGGAATTCCTATATACGATGATGTCAAATCGGCAGTAGATGCGACCGGATCAAAGATATCGATAGTCTTTGTTCCCGCAAAGTTCTTTCTCTCAGCTGCTCGTGAAGCATTAGAATCAGGAATCAAACTCTTGATCGCGATTCCTGAACATGTTCCAGTACGCGATACAATGATAGCCCTACAGGTTGCCCAAAGACACGGTGCTGTAATAATAGGTCCCAATACCCCAGGTATAATAATTCCAGAGATCATAAAATTAGGAATAATGCCTCCAACTCCATTCAAAGCAGGCAAGATAGCCGTTCTCTCAAAGAGTGGAACGCTTCTCTATGAGATATCAGACGCTTTGACTAGTGCAGGTTTTGGTCAATCTATCACCATCGGTATTGGAGGTGATCCGATAAACGGTACTAGACTAGTAGACGCGTTTGAGATGATAAAAGACACTCCAGACCTCGACGGACTTGTTGTTGTGGGTGAGATCGGTGGCGACTCTGAAGAGATACTTGCACAAAGAATAATCGACTCTGAATTTACTAAACCTACTGTGGCGTACATTGCTGGACGTGCAGCACCAAAAGAGAAGCGCATGGGACATGCAGGCGCAATTGTAATGGGAACATATGGATCAGCCGAGTCCAAGATATCCATGTTCAACAAGGCAAACATTCCAGTTGCCAAACGACCGTCTGAAGTACCTGTACTTCTTGCAGGCAAGATGCGATCCGATTAGAATAAAAGAGAGGCCAATTGAGATTCTGCAATGCCAATTACGGATCCAGAAAAGAAACGAATAGCTCAAAAGGCTAGATTGGTTATGCGCATCTGCTTTAACTGTGGGTGTAGAAACGACATTGATGCTACACGTTGTCGAAAGTGTAAGAATCCATACCTTCGAATCAAGAACCGTAATCTAGGCGTCAAAAAGTAGCCTGTCTTTATACTGCTTTATTGCATATCTTATGCGATTCTGATATCTGCTCAGCTTTTCAGCATCTTTGGGATCATCGATCTCTTCTAGTTCTAGTTGTAGATCCTCTGGCAGTTCTTCGTTTATCTGGTATAGTAGATTTGCTGCAGACTCGTACTGTCTCATGTTTACTGCACCGTCGTATGCTGTAACCATACGTTCTAGTACTTCAAAATCTGGCATGTACTTTATCCTGTATTGCAATAAAAAAAGATTGTCGAGACTTTATCTAACTGCCGTATTGATCTATGCATATTGGCATTTCTTGTTTGTGTTAAATAAAATAGATGACAGTACGCGTCATCTTATTTTGCAACTAGATCGTCTTTTATCTCTTCGATCAATAATGATGCTCTCTCTTTGGAGGTTGGTTTTGAGCCAGTATAACCTAATGCCTTGAGATATGCCAACTGTCTAGCAGTTGGCGGATCTGAGTCTGTATACTCTGTGTCTAGACGTTGCATCTGTTCTTCTGCACAGTTTTTGATCATACTATCGACCTCTAGTGCTGGGATGAGCTGTCGCATTGCATTACGAACTGCTTTACCATGTGCCTTGGTTCGACCAAACTCATCATAATGTGTATACACTCTCTGTCCGGTACTCTTTTCATAATACCATGCCAAAAAGGGTGACTCGGAGACTCCGATTACGACTGCTCCTGTCCCCGCATTTCTAACTGTTGCCTTACTGTACCATATCCATTGAGACTTGTCATCTGGATCGTGTTTGATAAGTTCAATATTTGACTCTACTACCTCTAGTGGTTGACCGTTCTCTCCCATTCTCTGTGCGATCCATTGTATGCCTGTATATGATAACTCGCGGTTTCCTCTTTTGTTCACATACACTAGCGCTTGAATGAGTTCTTGTGACGCATTGACGATCTGGTTGCTATCTTCTTGTTCATATGCTTTGATATCAGATATGTCTGTCAAATTATATCTCTTTGAACACATCTGTCTTTTAATCATCCATCATATACTGTATATACGATATATACAATGTATACTATGGATACTACACATATTATACATACTGTTATCAGTTGCTGGGAGCGATCATCTCTGTGTTGGTTATAACACCTCCTGAGCAGTATTGAACGGTCTAATCAAAGACTAGAAAATTTACACTATTTAACATGTGCAGGTGTTGCAAATGTTCACAGGAAAAGGTAGGTAGAAGGTCTTTGTTCGTGGATCGGTTCTAGTGGTTCTAATAGCGGTGGTTTTGGTGAAATCTCTCCAATTAATGACTCAAAGGATCTAGTCATCTTGATGTAACTTGTCAACTCTATCTCGTAATAGTAATGTGATAGTCTACCGATTCCACACCTTGCTAGAACCTGCAAGATACTTTTATAAGATACGGGGGGGGGGGGGAGTGCTTATTGCTCAAGCGTCGTTTGATCTTTCTGATAGTCTTGTTAGCAGTTGTCCCATTTTTAATAGTCTATACGCCTGATGCATATGCGACCCCGCTGTACCTACCACCACCTAGTGGTTTTCCTACTTCTCTTACTACAAGTGAAGCTCCATACATGTCAGCTCAACTAGCTAGCGACAGTGGAACAATTGGTGCTACCAGCGCCAAACGATATCAGATAGACGGTAATCAAAACGTACCGGTCAAGGCAGGCGATATCTACATACAGGGTACTACAACGATAATATCCAATCCATTCTTTGTAGGAAAGGGTTACACATGTCCTTTTAATGTATTCTCACTCCCTACTGAACGCACTTTTCATGGAGGTGGTTTTGCTTATCCGACCAATGTACAGCCGACAGGTAATGCAACCAATCCCGCATCACTGACATTTCATGGAGACTCTACTTGTGCAAACTGGTCTCCTACACATCCAATGATAACAGACAAAGAGATGCGAATCACTCTAGACAATAAAACAGGCAGTAAAGCTTGGTATGCATCACCTCGTCAAAACATAACCGAAGCTCAGCCAATTCCTGCATGTACTGCCGATACCATAAATATCAGTACCGGTAAACTCAAGGGCAACACAAAGATGTGTTATGGTGTATACCAGGACGATCTGATCATCGTAACCAAGAGATTCTTGGGATACTATGGATCTGCGGATACAATTACGACACCACAGAATCCGGTAGACCTTGATTCTGATGGATATTCAATTCCTTCAGGTACACTGTCCATACCACCACCTAGTGGTTTTCCTACTTCTCTTACTACAAGTGAAGCTCCATACATGTCAGCTCAACTAGCTAGCGACAGTGGAACAATTGGTGCTACCAGCGCCAAACGATATCAGATAGACGGTAATCAAAACGTACCGGTCAAGGCAGGCGATATCTACATACAGGGTACTACAACGATAATATCCAATCCATTCTTTGTAGGAAAGGGTTACACATGTCCTTTTAATGTATTCTCACTCCCTACTGAACGCACTTTTCATGGAGGTGGTTTTGCTTATCCGACCAATGTACAGCCGACAGGTAATGCAACCAATCCCGCATCACTGACATTTCATGGAGACTCTACTTGTGCAAACTGGTCTCCTACACATCCAATGATAACAGACAAAGAGATGCGAATCACTCTAGACAATAAAACAGGCAGTAAAGCTTGGTATGCATCACCTCGTCAAAACATAACCGAAGCTCAGCCAATTCCTGCATGTACTGCCGATACCATAAATATCAGTACCGGTAAACTCAAGGGCAACACAAAGATGTGTTATGGTGTATACCAGGACGATCTGATCATCGTAACCAAGAGATTCTTGGGATACTATGGATCTGCGGATACAATTACGACACCACAGAATCCGGTAGACCTTGATTCTGATGGATATTCAATTCCTTCAGGTACACTGTCCATACCACCACCTAGTGGTTTTCCTACTTCTCTTACTACAAGTGAAGCTCCATACATGTCAGCTCAACTAGCTAGCGACAGTGGAACAATTGGTGCTACCAGCGCCAAACGATATCAGATAGACGGTAATCAAAACGTACCGGTCAAGGCAGGCGATATCTACATACAGGGTACTACAACGATAATATCCAATCCATTCTTTGTAGGAAAGGGTTACACATGTCCTTTTAATGTATTCTCACTCCCTACTGAACGCACTTTTCATGGAGGTGGTTTTGCTTATCCGACCAATGTACAGCCGACAGGTAATGCAACCAATCCCGCATCACTGACATTTCATGGAGACTCTACTTGTGCAAACTGGTCTCCTACACATCCAATGATAACAGACAAAGAGATGCGAATCACTCTAGACAATAAAACAGGCAGTAAAGCTTGGTATGCATCACCTCGTCAAAACATAACCGAAGCTCAGCCAATTCCTGCATGTACTGCCGATACCATAAATATCAGTACCGGTAAACTCAAGGGCAACACAAAGATGTGTTATGGTGTATACCAGGACGATCTGATCATCGTAACCAAGAGATTCTTGGGATACTATGGATCTGCGGATACAATTACGACACCACAGAATCCGGTAGACCTTGATTCTGATGGATATTCAATTCCTTCAGGTACACTGTCCATACCACCACCTAGTGGTTTTCCTACTTCTCTTACTACAAGTGAAGCTCCATACATGTCAGCTCAACTAGCTAGCGACAGTGGAACAATTGGTGCTACCAGCGCCAAACGATATCAGATAGACGGTAATCAAAACGTACCGGTCAAGGCAGGCGATATCTACATACAGGGTACTACAACGATAATATCCAATCCATTCTTTGTAGGAAAGGGTTACACATGTCCTTTTAATGTATTCTCACTCCCTACTGAACGCACTTTTCATGGAGGTGGTTTTGCTTATCCGACCAATGTACAGCCGACAGGTAATGCAACCAATCCCGCATCACTGACATTTCATGGAGACTCTACTTGTGCAAACTGGTCTCCTACACATCCAATGATAACAGACAAAGAGATGCGAATCACTCTAGACAATAAAACAGGCAGTAAAGCTTGGTATGCATCACCTCGTCAAAACATAACCGAAGCTCAGCCAATTCCTGCATGTACTGCCGATACCATAAATATCAGTACCGGTAAACTCAAGGGCAACACAAAGATGTGTTATGGTGTATACCAGGACGATCTGATCATCGTAACCAAGAGATTCTTGGGATACTATGGATCTGCGGATACAATTACGACACCACAGAATCCGGTAGACCTTGATTCTGATGGATATTCAATTCCTTCAGGTACACTGTCCATACCACCACCTAGTGGTTTTCCTCCTACACTTACTACAAGTGATGTTCCATACCTGACAACTAGTCTTAATATCGACACTGGAACACTTGGTACAAGTGCAAAGAGATATCAGATAGATGGTACCCAACCTGGTTCACCGGTCAAGGCAGGTGATATCCATATACAAGGTACGACAACAATACTCTCAAATCCGGTACTCTTTGATCTCTCAACAACATGTGCTTTTAATATCGTATCACTTCCTGCTCTAAGTACTGCTTTTCCAACCAATGTACAACCAGCAGGTAATGCAACCAATCCGGCATCGATTGCATTTAGTGGACAATCTTCTTGTGCAAGCTTGTCTCCTACACATCCAATGATAACAGACAAAGAGATGCGAATTACTCTGACCAATAAAACAGGCAGTAAAGCTTGGTATGCATCACCTCGTCAAAACATAACCGAAGCTCAGCCGATCCCTGCGTGTACTGCCGATACCATAAATGTCAGTACCGGTAAACTCAAGGGCAACACAAAGATGTGTTATGGTGTATATGACGGTGAACTGATCATCATAACCAAGAGATTCTTTGGACAATATGGATCTGCTGACACCATTACACCACCACAGAATCCAGTTGATCTCGATTCAGACAAGCCCACATCTGCGACCCCTGTACCTACGACCCCTCCGCCCACACCCGGACAGACCCTGACGATAACCATACCTGTACCCAATGATGGTAACATTACCAGTGCGCCCCTCAGTCTCGACCACAATACGCCCAACAAGGCACGATTCATCAATAATGAAGTTTCACCAGGATCTGGCACTAGGTATCATGATTTAATTGATGGACAATTAGGCAACATTACGATTCATTACAACACAAATATCACTAGCCAAACGTTTACTGTACCCTCAAATCCTGTTAATTACTGTTATACTGCCCAGGCAAAGGTGGGGCAATTCACATTCTCTGTGCCAAAGATAAACTCCTATATCGTCCTAGTATACCTAGATATCTCAAAAAACACTGAACAACGCTGTAGTGATGCTCCTGACATATCATTTAACGGTAAATTAACGCTAGACAAAGAGGTCTACATAAAACTGACTGGGACAGACGGACAAAATATCTTTTATCATGTGAGCGGTACAGATACGCCAGTAGAGATACCAAAGTGTACCAGTACCAACTTTGATTCTACAGACAATACACTAAAGGGCAATACAGAGGTATGTTACGGCAAAGACGGTGCAGATACTGTCATCGTATCCAAGATACTTGCACGCTTTGGAGCCACAACGGAGTCTATTCCAAAGTCTAGTACACCAGATCCAAGCAGCCAAGAACTGTTGACCATACCGCCAAAGACCAACTCTACAGTTGACGGTGCAGTACAATTTAACTCGGACAAATTTAATAGCGGCAAGATATTCTATAGTGGCTCCGATATGAGATTTCTGGACAAGCCAAACCCTACAGGTGATATCTATATAGAATCAAATACTGAAACACTCCCGAACTCTCTATTTGTGATTACTGATGATTACGCATGTGATGCAACACTTGATCCTATTAAAAGTCTCAAGAAAAAACAGGTTCCAAATTTTGCCATACCAGACAATATATCTCCTAAACAAAAGAATAAACTATTTGGATTCGGTCTAGACTTTGAAGCTCCATGTTCCACACCAAGTCCAGAAACTCCATCTAACCAAACCATATTCACCGACAAAGAGATGCGAGTTACTCTATACGGCAAGGCAGACAAAAAGCCCTACTATTTCTCACCACGTGACGGAATACTAGAAGCACAACCCATACCCGCATGTACCAGTGATATCATCCACACAAGCAACTATACTTTACGAGGCGACAATACCATCTGTTATGGTAAACACGGAGATGATCTAGTCATTATAACAAAACGATTGGCTGGATTTTATGGTGCGGCCAACAAAGTCACCACACCTACAAATCCGGTAAACCTCAATGCAGATCCTCCATATCCCTCTCCCAAGGTACCTCGTGAGACCGATCTTTTACGACTGTCACCTCCTGCAAACTTTCCTGCACTGAATACAGATGGCAGATCTCTGTCGGTGACATCTGATCCGACTACTGCTCCTGGCGCATACTTGGCAGGCAATGATCGTGAGCGATACACTGGTCATCAAAACACTAGAATAGGCGACATGCATATAAAAAACGATACAAAGATACTCCCCAACGAGTTTCCAGAGACGAGTACGTGTAGAGCTCAATTCAGAACCGTCAACGTTCTGATTGCCGATGACAATTATGGAAATCTCACTCTTAAAGTACCTGCCAATCTAGTAGCAGACTCGGGTTCGTTTGGACCAAACTTTCTTGCAAGCGATACATGTAAGATTGATCTTACCAAAAACTCTGCCAAACCTCTCCTAACAGACAAAGAGTTGTGGTTTACTCTATACAACAAGGTAAATGAACACCCATACTATTTCTCGCCTCGTGAAAACATAACAGATGCTCAACCAATTCCTGCGTGTACAACCGAGACACTTGACAAAAGCGACAATACCCTCAAGGGTGATACTATTATGTGCTTTGCTAAACATACCAACGACAACGATATCGTCATTATAACAAAACGGCTTAGTGGATTTTATGGAGCAGCTGCTCTGATACTCGAACCTGCAACTCGTGCAACACTCAATCCAGTTACACCCAGCACACCAGTCCCACCTAGCGGCACAGTTCCAGTTACTGTACCTGTTACTGTACCTGTTACTATTGAGACAGCTTTTCCACTAGTTACTGACCCCAAGTCTCACACACGTATGGATATACCAATAAGATCACTGGGTGCAGATGTTGGTGGTCTCTTAACTGAGAACGGCACCTTTAGACACGGATACTTGGATCTAGGTGATTCTGGCATCGAGTCGGGCTATACCGGACCCATACATGTTGGTTACGTTTACCTTCCACCAAACACAAAACTAGGTCCAAATCCGTCATTTGCAGCTGTTGGCAAGAACACTTTTGACGCAAATCTCTTACCTACCTATATTAAACAAACCTTATTCACTGATTCCAACACGTTAGGTGTACCCGCATTTGGATTCTTTTACGAGCCGGGAGCCGATTATCTCGAATCTGATGACAAGGCTACAATGTTCAAACCGCACGAAACCAACTCTACTATACGTGTCGTACTGTACAACCAGACCGGCAAGGCTGGATTCTCTTACTATCCATTAGGACCAGCAAAGACGTTTACACCAGATTTCATGTCAAAATGTACTGCATCTAACTTTGACTTTACTACTCTATTACTAAAAGGCGACACCAAAGACTGCTATTATGACAACAATCGTGACATAATCATATTTACAAAGATACTAGAGTGGTATGGTGCTGGAGATGCCCCCAGTAAATCTATGAATAAAACGACTAAATCGGATAAAAGCGATACTTTTCTGTCCCTTGCACCAACATTTGGCAGATCACAATTCACGGGTGAACAGTTGGTAACCTGTGGCTATAAAATGGACGACACTTGCCGTGATGTTACTGCATACCATGTCCGGTACGAACGAGATACAATCCAGACAAACACAACACACACATTTGCTCTCAAGGCACATGCGCCAAATCTGTTAAACAATGTAATGCTGGCATTCAGTGTACCTACAGTTGGTGCTCCACTGAGTGCAGCAGAAGCATACATTTCCGTAAATCTTGGAATAAACTATAGCGAACCATCATACCATTACATCACAGATGTTATTATACATGACCCAAACAATATCATCGACTATGATATACAAGGTACAACCGTATCCAAGGTATCTTGTTCTGGCGGTACACTAGAGTGTATCCAAGTAATCCTCCCAGATGTACTATTCCGTGATGTAATGAATCACGAACCGTTTGCAATACAAGTAACAGACACGTTATCACTGAACGCAATAAACTACATGAACGAAGGCGTCTTTGTTGAAGGTACATCACTAAACGCACCACCGACTGTACGACCAGGACTAACACTATCTGGTGACGATGGTAGACCGATAAACTTGGTACTGGTCCGTACAGACAAGGTCTCTGATCTGTGGGCTGATGCATTTGGAAACACGTGGAGTCGCAACTCGTTTGGCAACTTTGTCATTGTACAATATGCACCATACGCAGGTACCACTCCAGTGTGTACAGACATCAATGACAGAATCTGTCCGCCATTCAAGGTCAAACTCGACTGGCACAATCAAAAGATGATAGAACTACGTGACTCGCTATACAATGCATACAAGACAGAACCGTACGCAGAGATCGACAATATATTCACATACGAGTTTGGTGACATGGACTCTCGCACTAGAACACTGATGAATCTGGGCTGGCTGACTGAATAGACTAAAGGTTCTATTCAATTGATGGGGGTTGGCATTTTCTGCACAAAATTCTCGAAAAATTTTATAAAATATGGAAACGGCCTCATATCTGCTATCGTAAATCGCTGCTGTTTTGAGTCACACACTGTGTGTCTTTTGAGATAACGTCATCACGATCTCAACTGCCGTCAATTGAACAGAACTGTTTATTAAAAAACGATGTGTGCCAACACATTTAGGATCTTTTCGATTTACCTGAGACTATGTGCGTATTATTAAGAGTACCCATGCCCAATCATCAAACATGGTAACAATGAATCAATCTGTCTCTAGAAATTACACTTGTGTTTTATTGTATCTTAAAACGTGAGTATGATGTAAGAAATACGCATATGGTCTCTGGAATGAATGGTTACAAAAAAAGCACTATGCGATTACATAACAAAATTACAGAAAAACCTTGCGAAACTTGATCCCACGTAAATCGAAGAGATCCATCTATAAAATTGAGTACGCAGTTCTGACCATCACGAAATTCAACTCGATTACATAAATTAATGGGTGATTGGGAATGTTTGATGGTGTCTTGTATACAAGCTAGTCATATATCAAAGACATATGGCTCATTGCTGGCAGTCGATGATCTAAACCTCTTGGTTAAACCTGGTCAAGTCTTTGGATTCTTGGGTCCAAACGGCGCTGGTAAATCTACTACGATCAAACTACTCACCACACTTGTGCCTCCAACTAGCGGTTCGCTTGAGATTTTAGGCATTGATGCCATCAATAATCCACTTGATGTTCGTCACAAGATCGGAGTCGTGTTACAACAACCTAGCTACGAGCCAACTCTCTCTGTTGAAAAAGCTCTCAACAAATATGGTATCATGTGGAATGTACCCAAGGAACAACGTCAACAGCGACTCGAACAGTTATTGATCGATTTTGATCTAGTTGAGATACGTAAGAAACGAAACGAAGATCTCTCTATAGGCCAACGTAGACGTGTCCAAGTTGCACGTGAGTTTATGCATGATATGGATCTCTTGTTTCTGGATGAACCCACTGTGGGACTTGATCCTAATGCTAGACGAAATCTTCTCGATTATCTAAAGAACAAGGTCCGCTCTGGACTATCTATCTTTTATACAACACACATACTAACTGAAGCCGAATACATGTGTGACGAGATTGCAATAATTGACAAGGGGAGACTCTTGACAGTCAATACGCCTGATGCATTAAAGTCCAAGTTTGGCAAAGAGAAGACAATAAAGATTCATCTGGTTTCTAGACCCCGTGGTATTGTTGAGCTGTTGTCTAGTATATCTGATTGCACAGTTGACCCTGACGATGAGACTGAACTAGTTATAAGATCAAACCAGTCAGAGATGGTTCTACTTCAAACTTTGCAGATATTAAATGAACATAAAATTGAGATCGAAGATCTCTCTGCCGTACCTACAAACCTAGAAGATGTATTTCTAAAGATGGTGAGGAATAACGCATCCAATAATTAGACTGGTTGATAGAAATCTCACAATCTCTCTAAATCCGGGATTTCTGATCTGGCAAGTGATCTTCCCATTGATCTACATATTTGTTGCTGGATTTGCTTATGCACCGCTGATTCAAGACATTCCTTTAGGTACAAGAGATCTAGACTATCCTGCATTTTTGGCTTCAGGAATGATCGGATTTAACATAATGAACAGTACACTGATATCTGGAATAATAATCTGGAATGATCGTAGACATGGAATGTTTGAACAGATAATGTCTGGTCCATTTACTCGTAGCCACTATATTCTTAGTAATATCTGTACAATCGGAATCATTGGACTGATAAGCGCATCTCTTATTACAGCTGTTGGTTATCCTGTATTCTTTGATTCTGTTTCTTTTTCATTTGTTACCATACCGATGATCATATTTGGTTCAGTTGTAGGTTCAGTGTTGTTTGGTTCATTAGCGTCGATAATATCTACTAGACTGAAATCTAGTGAAGGCTTTAATGTTATAATAAACACCGTCTTTCTCTTTTTTGCATTTCTCAGTAGCGCATTTTATCCTGCAGAGAGCGCTCCTGAACCACTCCGTACCATATTCTATCTAAATCCGCTCACATATTTGGTTGATATTATTAGAGCTGGAATCTTTGGAGTAATAACAGAGTTTGTCTTGTACGAACTAGTGATCCTAGCTAGTCTCGCAACTATATTTTTCGTGATTGCGTCAAAGTTACTGACAAGACTCGACTTTTAGAGAATGATGGTACAAATACACGTACAGAATCAAGATATCACAAACTAAGACTGTCTCAATCTGATTATGCTAGATAGCCCGGTTCAGATTCGAACTGAAGTCTAGGGCTCCAAAGGCCCTCATGCTTGACCGCTACACTACCGGGCTAACAAGATCAAATACTGTATCTCCCTTAATGAACTTTAAAGAACTAGTTTGATCTAAATTCGTCTATTTTACATCTCTTCGAGATCTACAAATCTAGAGTTGGAGTTTAGCGTCTATATTGGATCTTGATATACAAATCCATATTGATTCACATTTTGTATCTTAGATGATTACCACATGTCAACCACAATTGTGATCTGCTAGTACGATCTGATTGTCACTGCAAAAGTATGATCATTGTCATAACCATTGTTTTTCATAGATCCATTAACACAATCTCGTTATCTTGTGATTGCTTTATTCTACAAGAGATCCCAAGTTTAACACCTGCATCCGGATTTCTTGTAGTTTTCGATTTTTGACTATTGTGATTGTTCAATAAGTTTTTCTTACTCTATATCGTGAGTGTAGATGATGGTCGGAACAAAGGTTGTCATTTATGGTCTCAGTACCGAGGGATATGGACTAGCTGCACAGTTGGCAATAGGCGGAGCTGATGTCTATGTCATCGACGAATCCGCATCATCAGCATTCTCACTTAATGTTGAGATAGCCAAAAAATACTCTGTCTCTTCAATTAAAGAGGATGATCTCTTGCTTGACGTAATTCCGATCGACATTGTAGTATCTGACGCAAAATATCTCTTCTTTACGCCACGTGTACGAAAGAGTGGTGATGACACCAAGACTGAGATCAATTCTAAGTTCAAAGATGCTGTATCTGCACTAAAGAAGGATAGTGCTGTCGTCTTTGGACTACCTACTTGTTTTGGTGGTAGCGTTGAGACTATCACTTTGTTAGAGCACATTACGGGATTTGAGGTTGGAAACCAGATATCATACTTTTATTACCCTCTAGAGGATATTGACCAACAACCACATGTTATTGGCTCATTTAACGCTAATCCAGATCCTACACTCAATAACTTACTCTCAATTAATGATCAATCCAAAAAATTTGTCACAATTCCATCATCTGAATATTTTCATGGCATGAATGTTTTGTCTAAATTCCTAAATCTTTCTAGCATGCTTGAAATAACAAAACATGTACGTGAAGACGCTCATATATCAGACTTTGTGTCTGATGATCTAGGTAATGTCTTTTTAGATGATATGTTGGATGGATTGTTTGATCTACGGTTGTTACAATCTTCATTTGAAGGACAAAATACCATGACATTTCTATTTAGTGGCATCAACAAATCTCTAGACTATTATATCAAACTGCTCATCGATCAAATTCGCTCTACACTCAAAGATTATAAACTCAAAGCTAGTCGTACCAAACTTGTACTGTTGTGGAATATAGATCAGTATTCTATACGTAACAATAAAACTATGATGTTACATTCGTTAAGGACTAAACTTCGCGACTATATAGGAGACGTCGAGATACGTGAACGTCTAGACTTTGATCCGTTTCATATGGACAAGACAACCATGGTCGTTACTTGCTCTAATGCAGATTTTGATTATATGATGAAGGTACGTGAAGACTATGATATTATAATCATCAAAGCAAATCCATTCTGTCAAGTCGTCCGTTAATCTATCTTGTACACACATACGATGATGATTCAAATATACACATAGAATTATCGATGTCAACGCAAATCTGGTCTTAACTAGACAAAAATAGAAAGATCTACAAGAGGTACATAAAATTGGAAGCCCGAATTTGAGGCTAGATTGGCAGACTAGACCTAACATATTCTTGCACGATAGATATTCTACAAATGAACAAGTTGTTCACTAGGGTTAAATACAAACTTTTGATGATAATATCAATAACATGTATAATTGTACAGGTTGTACAAGTGCTTGTAAAGTTATCCGACATGACCTTTTACAGTCTATTGGTCTACGTACCTACTTCACATCTCTTGTATCAAGTATCTTGTGAATGAGTAATATTGTATAATGCAAGAGTCGAGAATGAAGGAGTAGAGATCAGCGTATGTTGTCATTGACACTGTATGTAGATATCACTATGCATTATTATATCATATAAAAAAAGAAAAAAAAAAGGTTTGAACTAGTTTACAGTTATTGTTGTTGTCTGTTGTGGAGATAGTGCAGTTGGTATAGTCAACGACTCCCATGCAAATACGGTGATTGTGTATTCACCGGATGCAGTTGGTATCCACGACTGAGATGGACTAAACGACTGAGATGGTGTTAGTGAACCATCAATCCAAGACAGAGATACTGTAACACCATCGCTATCTTGAATTTGTACCAAGTATGCAAATGGTTGGTCTTTGTCTTGTGTGTTTGTCAAATCTGCAGTGATCTGGACTTGTTGATCTATTGATACCGTACTGAGTGTTGTACCTGTAGAGTCTACTATTCTCAACGACTCGATCTTTACTCGTTCTAGAGGAGGTACTATTGTTCCTATTATGGTGGTTGCAGTGATGTCTTCAGAGTCGCCTGTATTGTACGGAGCAGGTAGAGTGTTGTCGCTGTACTTTGCAGTGACTGTGTCTCCTTCTTCTGTGGATAGTTTGTGACCGCCTGATTGGACAGAGAGTCCAAAGAATACAGTACCTTCAAAGATACCACTTGCTGGTTGAGTCTCTGTTACTGTAAGGGTTATTCCACTAGGTGCACTAGAAGACCATACTTTGACCTCAAAGTTGTCTGCAGATTCTGGATTCAAGTTCATGTCGGGATCGATTACACGTAGTACGCCTGTAGCTGTAGCAGGATAACTTGCTTCTAGCCACTGAACTTCACCAATGTTCCAACGGATTAGAGCAGACTTGCGTACAGTCTCGTCGTCAGAGAACTCGAATGATACCTCGAGTCCGTCGTCGTTGTCTGTTGGTAATAGTCCATCGGTTGGTCCGTTACATCTATCACATGTACGACCTGTGACGTCTTTACCATTATAGCCTGTAGAGTTATCATCATCTACGTCATATGAGAATCCTGTCAGTATTACTTCACCTGTAAAGATACCAGTGTTTGTACCTGTCTCTACGAGTTTGTAGTTTTTAATGTCGTCGGATCTTGTAGCAACACGTACCGGATATGGATCAGCACCAATCTCGTCTACTTGGTTTGTGTTTAGGTTGTGATCAGGAGCTGTTACAGTAATGAATACCTTGTCGGTCCAACTGTATACGCTTTGATCTAGTTCTATTGTAGCACCAAAGTTTGATGTGAATACCGTTCTGTCGATATCTTCTGTATTATCACCTACATAGTCTGCACCTGATGGTCCATAGTCTGTGTATTCTAGCTTGATCTCTTCGCCTCGTTCTAGTCTGTCGTTGTCTATGGCCTTGGGAACAGATATGACCACTTGGAAGATACCTGTGCTAGGACCAGTCTCTCGTAGAGAGCCTGGTTCTGCATCGAATATACCTTCACTCAGATTCTTGGTACCTGCGTCCGAGTCCCATTTGATCAGATCAAGTGTATATGTTTCACGTGTACCGCTGTCTAGATCAAGGTCTGGATCGATGAGTGTTACGATCATGTCCGAGCCTATAACGTATACAGACTTGTCTGTCTGTAGAGCACCGTTTCGTAGATCAAAGGTAGCAGAGTCTGTGACTGTGCGTGGGTTACCAGAAGCATCTGTTGTGTCGTTGTACTGTACGGTGAGGATATCACCTTGTAGGATGCATGTACGGCTTGTCGTACCGTCAGATATTGTTCTACTTGGACAGTCACTACCACTTGGTCCATCTATGTAAGATAGATCAAAGCTTACTTCAAAGACTCCAGATTCAGGAGATGTCTCTGTTAGAGCACCCAAATTCTTTGGATCACATGTACCAGTATCTCGAGCATTAGTGTACCTTAACTCTGCCAAGAGATATTCGGTATATTTTGTAGCCTTTTCAGTAGGATCTGTAGCATCAGCATGTGCCTTTTTTGCGGCATCTCGCTTTCGTTCCAACTGACTAACCTCGTCGTTTGCCTCTGATGTAGTGCCACCTGCATGACCTATTAAACACTCATCACCACTGCGAGAGACTGTTATCTTGACTGGTCCGTTTCCAGACATGCCTTCGATCTTGTCCTCGCCTGTAGGATTCAAGTTGTAGTCTGGGTCGTTTACTTGAACATAGACTTTAACTGTACCAAGTGGAAGATTCGTTCCGGCCATGTCTAGGGCTCTTGAACCAGTTGTTGTACCCTGACCATACGGAACTGGATATACAGTTCTATCTAGCGATACAGAGCCTGTACTTGCACCAATCGATGCAGAGTCACCAGCTGTGACTATCTGACCAGATGCATCTCTAAAGTCTAGATATGTTACGCCAATATCTTTGCCGCTTGTAGGTGTGTTAGGGTTTCTCGTGTTTACTGTATCGTCGTCATTAAAGTTGCATACTTGTTTTGGTATAGAAAATGAACCTGTAAAGACTCCTGTACTGGATCCGGTCTCTTGTAGAGTGAATCCGGTTTTAGCGAGTCCGTTCTGAATGTTATTATCTAGGTCACATGCGCCAGATTTCCATCTCTCACCACCAATGGTTACTTCGAGTAGCATTCCTAGTGATTTGCCACCTGGTAGTAGAGACTTGTACTTGATACCAGCTACATTGGTTACACTCATGCCTACTTGATCTCTATCTGTGTCATTGTGGTTACTGTCCATTACTACTGTATAGGTATCAGCACGATCAGGATCTGTATTCAGATCAGAGTCCTCTAGTGTTATTACGACATTGCTGCCTACACTGTATGTCTCTGCATTCAGAGATACCACACCACTAGAGGTTGCGATATCTTGTTGATCAGAGACCACAGCCATGTTGCCGTTCGAGTCTATGTCTGCATAGTTTACTCGCGCGTCAGAGCCTGTAATGTCCTCAAAGGCGATGAATTTGACTTCATTGCCTGTTGGTGTGATACTATCGAATATGTATGGAGTCTTTGGGTAGTTGTTGCCTTCCATATACGAACGATCATTCACTATCATATCGAGTTGGTTTATCATGATGTACTCTAGTGTTCCTGTAAAGGTACTAGTGTTCTCACCAGTCTCTTCTACCTCGACTCGTATAATCTGATTTGCAACTCTCTCACTTGCTTGTGCACCATCGTCATAGAATCCATACGAGAAGAAATCTGCGACTATGGGATATTCTTTGCCTTCAGTGATAGTAAATGATGGTGTGGCGTGGCCATTTCCGTCTTTGATTATTATTCCCAGTGTGACTTGAGCGCTAGTACCGACCTTTGATAGAAATTCAGAACTAGATAGTGAATATTTTAGTTCATTGTTATTTCTATCTTCGACCATAAAGCCGGTTATGTCTCTAAGGCCGGAACGAGTATCATATGCTGAGAGTTCACTTTTGCTATTGTCTAACAGTGTTCCAAAGTAAACAACATCTCCTGTACTGTTGTGTATGTTTAGATCAACACGCATGTTGTTTGTATCAAAGACGCCAAAGTCATAGTTGAATAGATTTCGCCCCGTAAAGTTGCCTTTATTTGAACGGTCATCGTTAATCGATCCATGTAGATCTTCTAGCGTACCTAGAGGAATAGCAATCATCCCTCCAATGAAGAAGCCAGATGCTGGTCCCGCAAGTGAAAGTGGTTCGGTATCGCGAACATCATTTGAACCATTCCATGACAGTATGCCTCTATGACTATCATCGACTCTAAAATCTAAGTCACGTATGTATGTCCTATCATCTGGATCTATCGGATATTTCTGCCAAGAAGTACCTGGTTGTGTATATGCATATGCAGAATTGTCTTTACTGTCCATTAGTGTACGTGGGTCACCTGTCATAAATGTCGGAATTCTTGACATTGGGTCAGATACCTTTTGATCGTCTTCTGCATCACTGTCTTTGTTTTGATCTGCATCGACTATGGTTAGGTCGATCTTTTCGCCAGAGTTCCATGTGCCGTCTGCGATATCGAGGTTTACTGTAGCAGAGGTGAGTCGTAGGTTTACTGGCACATTATCATCACCGTATGTAATCTGTGCGTTGGTGTTTCGTGGCGCATCAGACTTTGTCATTATTGAACCACCATCATCGGCAAATTCAAAGACGCCAGTGTTTGGTCCTGTCTCTTCGAATTTGAGTGATTGTATTGTACCAGAAGTGGCAAACACATGAGTTGGTCTAGTAAATTCTACTACTGGATCATCAGTAATCTTTAGGAGACAATCATTATCACAACCTAATGCACTAGTAGTTGTTACAAATTTAGTAAACTCGTCATCACTATATTCAACATAAATTCTAATATGCTCATCGTCTCTAGTGGTGTCATTCACCATAAAATGCATTATATCTTTAGCAGTAGGATCGATATTCAGCACATGGTCCGTGATCGTTGGATATATGTTGGCGCCTCGTGGATAATAGTCACGATCTAGCTCAAGTGAGTGATTTGTAGATTGGTCGTATCTCACGGTTACAGTTTGTGGATTTCCAGGCTTGTAATAGACAACTTCTACCTCATCCCCATCATCGAGATCAAGATATTTGACCATATCTTCAGATATCTTTGTATCGTTGTCATTGTCAGCTCTTGTAAGGGGCAATTCACTCAGATATCTATCCCGATAGTGAGTTTGATTATTATTAGGCGATTGCTCATTTCGAGCCCCTAACCAAATATGATCAAATTTAGATGTAAGTTTTGATATATTTGATATCTCTTCTTAAGGTGGGAAATGACGTGTATGATGCACGGGTCTTTGATGGATACCAGCGAGAATCAGTTGATCACCAGAATATCTTTGCTAGGGACGAAGTGCACATCAACGGAATGGAAGGGTTCTGGGGCTTTACAAAATTAAACATGGTGAAGCATCGTGGGGTGAGCTCAAAGAAATTCTTACTGTATCTCAAAGAGAGGGAGTGGTGATGCAAGAACCGAGAGTGCGATCTGTTTGATTTATTGATGCAATACACGCTTAGGGGCTCGAAATGAGCAATCGCCTATTATTAATATCGCCCACAGCGCTGCCATCAGTTATATCACCATCACCGTTACCATCTTTTCCAATATCTGCAAAATAGCCATACCAAGAACCATCTCCTGCATGTTGCATTTTGAGATCTTTACCATCAACTGTGACTCTAGGCATTCCGTCACCCATATCTGTCCGTAATGGATCACTTACAATAACCTCCACATACTGGATACCGCCAAAGGTATTGTCGAATCTAGATCCGTATCCGTTTGGATCAGCAGCTGAGACGTATAGGTTTGGTGTCGACTGGGCATATACTGGCTCCATGCTGGGTATAGCAAAGGTCAGTCCGCCTGCGACCATTATCATCATTAGTATTAAACTAGTTGTTTTTCGTCCTATTTCGTTATTCATGTTATTAATTTATCCCCCCCCCGTGCCATATAAAGACTATGAACAATTCGTTCACTGACGTTTACGTGAGAATTATTGGCTCTGTTCAGTTTACGTGAGTTGAGATCGTGATGAGGTTATCTCAAAGAACGTACAATATGAGACTCAAAACAGTAGCAATTTACGATAGACGGTACAAACCCGTTTCCATATTTTGCAAAATTTTTCGAGAATTTTGTGCAGAGAATGCCAACTCCCGTCAATTGAACAGAACAGAATTATTCACTGTCCATTTGGTTCACCACTCAGTGCGTCTCTCATTTCATCTCAATCAACGTTTCACATTACGTTAGAAGACTCGAGTTCGAATCACATCTGTGCATGTTGTTTTGATGTGGTGTATGACACGATCGATTTTCCGATTTTCAATACATCATATACTGCGTAGTGACCGGTATTGAAAACCGTCTGCTTGTAAGAGTTGTACACATCACACATATTCATCTCAGTCACAGGTTGCGAGTATCCAATTATCTACAGATATTGGTTTGATTTACATGTACACAGATCTCGTTGTGTAGATTGTTCCCACGTATTGTGTCCTAGACAGTTTCATCAGATGTAGATACAAAACTGTATTCGGTAACTCGAGATGTTTCTGGACAAATCCTAAACGAATCAATTTACCAAATGTCCATAGAGTAGAGTATCTAATCCACAAGCATCGTATTCGCAAAGATGTGTAATCTATCAACCATACAACTTTTTTGTATAATCCCCCCAGATATCTCTTTTCTGAATACCTGTCGTTGGAATTCTTGGCCGGTAAAGAGAACAGCAATCTTTGGTATGATAGTTCATTTGCGATTGATGTATTTTTACGCAATACAGAGTGTCAGAATTGAATTTGAACATATCGTTGATCAAGTTATTTATTTTGCTATTGTGTGTATTTCGTCTAGTTCCAATTGAGAGATAATTTACGAACTCTAAATCAATAGATTTAGTTGTACACACATCAAAATAGATGTACGTTCGATAAATACCAGTCAACATACACGATATCTGAATCACAAACAGTCCTTTACAAAAATACATGTCTCTAGATATTACTCGTTATATCTCAAGACTTTAAACTAATGACTAGATATCAATTATCATGTCATCAGATACAGAGATGATCATGAATGTTATCGAGACACTCTTTGATGCAGGTAAAACAAAAGATCTCTCAAGACTTCGAGAGATACATGTGAATGATCCTAGATTCTCAAGTTTTAGCGATCTGCCACCATACGACTGTAAAGACTATGCAACCACTATCGAACTAGAAGAGTTACGTTTTGTTAGTATCTCAGATTATACATATGATATTAAAAGCTCCAAGATCAGTATCTGGGGAGATGCAGCTGTTGTCGCCATCGAACTAACACAACATGGAATGCTAGTAGACAATAAGGCATACACAGGGAGGCAATTGATCATAAACGGACGAGCAACATTTGTCTTGGTCAGACAGAACACATGGAAGATCGCTCATATTCACCTGTCTCAGATAGACTAGATCACTTTGACAAGTTTTCATACAGTTTCCATGCAGAGTCTACATCAAGGTTTCCGTGAACAATTCCCCTAATGGCTCGAATCATCGCTACAGGATGGTCTGACTGCCAAATGTTACGGCCCATATCTACGCCCACGGCACCACCACGAATCGCACTATATGTGAGTGTCATGGCATCTCGCTCTGGAATCTTTTTTCCACCAGCAACGATGATCGGTACCGGGCACGACCGGACGACTCGCTCAAAGTCTTCACAATAGTAAGTTTTTACGATATGTGCGCCTTGTTCTGCAGCTATGCGGCATGCCAATGAGAGATATCTAGCATCCTTGCCCAACTCTTTGCCAACTGCAGTAACTGCAAGAACCGGTAGCCCATATTGTTGTGCCTCACTTACGAGTTTTCCTAGATTGCTGATAGTCTGATACTCGTACTTTGAGCCAACGAATATTGACATTGCAAGTGCTGTGGCGTTTAGGCGTATTGCATCGTGGATCGATACTGTAATGTCTTCTTTTGAGAGGTCTTCACCTATTATACTAGATCCTCCAGACACACGCAAGACCATCGGCGTGTCTGTGGTAGGTACAACTGACGTTCGCATGATTCCACGCGTAAGCATCAACGAGTCACAGTACTTTAAGAGTGGCGCAATAACTTTGCTTGGATTCTCTAGACGTTCTGTAGGACCAAGAAAATAACCATGATCTACAGCAAGCATTAGAGCACGATTGTTACGTCGTATTATACGTGATATTCTGTTTGCTAATCCCCAGTCCATCAAGAGATCACCGTATCAACCCGACATATACGTCTTAAGCCTTTCCAACTATAACGATCTTTATCGCATCGTTGCCACGTCTTGCATGATTGAACGCCTGCATCGAGTCATCGATACTATACCTGTGAGTTATGAGTGAACTTGCGTCGATACGACGAGTACGTATGAGATCGAGTGCCTCTTGTGTGTCCTTGTCTGATGCTGCATAGCTGGTCATCAGCGTAATCTCTTTAGAGTATATCTTGTCCATCTCTGCCTCTAGTATTGTACCCTTTGATGGAACACCAAACATCATCACTGTGCCGCCAGGTCGCACCACTTGTAGTGCATCATCCAGTGCAGATATACTACTAGTTGAGACTATGGCAACATCGACACCATGTACTGTCGCGGTACGAATCTTTGTGTGACGAGACTCTTCTGTTGCCGATATTACGTCTATGCCAAATCGAGATGCAAAGTCTAAACGAAATTGGTTTACGTCCAAACCAAATATTCTATCAAATCCATTCATACGAGATATCATTGCGTGTAATATTCCTGTCGAGCCCATTCCAAATATCGCAACTGAATCACCGTGTCTGTAATCTAGTTTATGCCAAGATCTAAGACAGCATGCCAACGGTTCGATCATCGCTGCTTCCTCAAATGAGATAGTGTCAGGAATCTTCAAGACGCCTCCATGTTCTACGTTCCATGCAGGTACAACATACTCTTCGGATAGACCACAGGGCGTGAGATTGGTCTCATAATACTTTGGACACATGGTCTCACAGCCATGTTCACACAGATGACAGTCATAGCACGGAACATGATGATGTGTAAATACTCGATCTCCAAGTCTAAACTTTTTTACGTTTGAACCTACACCCACAATTACTCCAGATGGTTCGTGCCCCAATCTCATGGATGGTTGACCATATTGACCAAACACTTTTTCTAGATCTGAACCACATATTCCACATGCGTGCATCTCTACCAATATCTCACCTGGATTGAGACTGGGTCGTTGCGCCTCTCTGATCGATACTATTGATGGTTCTCTTACAAATGCTGTCTTCATCATATAGAAAAATTTGAAACATGATATAAAGATGTAAACGTCACACACCTAGAATCTTTTTGAGCATTGCCCTATAATCTACGTCAACCTTTGAACTACCTGCAGCAGGTAGTCCGAATACAAGTGTCGAGTTTTTCGTACGAAGCTCTGTTAGTTCATCACCTAATGCTTCGGTAATATCATCACTTACAAGAACTAGACCTACATCAGAGTCGTCAGATAACTGTTTGATCTCATCTAGTGCTTTTTGTGGGGTATCAGATATAATACCAGGAACTCCAGCTAGTTGAAAACTTGTTACAAATGACTTTGTGCCCACAGTAAAGATCTTCACATAAACAGATGTAAAAAGTTGTAATTTAACCTTTTAGTCATTTACGAATATGGAATGGGTACATGTTATCATTATCATAAAGGACGTGCCTTGCCTACATCTACACCATCATCTTTTTGTTCAAATACTCTATATTCACCAATAACAGAATCACATTTTTTGCATGTGTATTGACCTCGTTCGACTAGAATTAGATTATCAGCTACCTCTTCATTCCCGCTCTCTTCTAGACGTATATTTGGCGATTCTGAGAATTCGGTATCGCAGTTGTTACAATAGTATTTGAGCATATTGCCCTGCTCTAGTTTACCGATAGGAGCAAGAAACAACTTGCCAACACCAAGATCAGCCTTTTTGGCTTGAACGTCACTAATATCTGCAACAATATATCCACCAGAACCTTGCAGTTTGGACTCGGTCATCACATAAAGCTCTTTAACGGTATTAAAATATCATTCTAACAGAGCCTCTGAATAGTTTGATGTATCTGGTATCGTGTGTCCAATATATATGACACAGATACTATCACAGATTATGAATCACTAAGTTATTATCCAATTGTCTTGAAAAGATAACAAATGGTCAAGATCAAACAAAACTCTGATGTGTTGTTTTATTTCAACAGCTCAAAAAAATGGCTTGTACGAATTACAAAGAGAGAGTCACTCCACACGCATATTGGTGTAATACCACATGCAGATGCGATAGGTAAAGAGTACGGATCCAGACTAGTTACCAACAAAGACAAGTATGTGTATCTACTCAAACCAACCATGTACGATTATACGATGAAGATTCAACATGGAACACAGATAGTCTATCCCAAAGATATTGGATATATTATTGCCCGTGCAGGAATTCAGAGTGGTCAAAAGATATTAGAGATTGGGACTGGCAGTGGCTCACTGACATCGTTCGTTGCGGGAGTTGTACGACCACGAGGTCATGTGTATACGTTTGATGTAGATGAAAAATTTATCCAGATTGCAGAAAAGAATATCGCACGAGCTGGTGTCTCAAAGTATGTAACTCTACACAACAAAGATATCAAGAAAATTAAAGAGATGCCTCTGCAAGATATGGATGTTGCGCTAATTGATTTAGGTGATCCGTGGACAATAATTCCAAAAGTTCGTGCAATGCTACAAGGTAGTGGTTCACTCTTTGCAGTATGTCCCACAATGAACCAACTTGAACGACTCACTACAGCTCTAGTTGAAAATGAGTTTACCGACATTGAATCGACTGAACACATTATACGAAATATTGAAGCACGTGAGGGCAAGACTAGACACTCTTTTCAAGGAATAGGTCATACAACATACTTGTGTTTCGCAAGAAAGGCGTTCTTTGATCTCAAACCAAGACGCAGATCTGCATCTCCTTAATTTATTACAATGTTAATTTTTCATTTGAATTTCTTTATTATTATAAAATCATGTATAGTACTGATTTTGATCTCCATTTGATACAACATAATACCATTTACGCAAATTGTTTCTTTACCACATAGATTTATTGAAAAATATTTTGTATTACAATACCAGATAGAAATCTGCATAATCCATATTTGTTGGGTTAGTGTTTAGTATTTGGGCTCAAACAATCTATTTCTGTTATAGTCAACAACACACATCTCAAACAATAATCTATACTTATCTTCATGGTATTGATGTTTTAGATCGTTCATACATCCAACAAGTTCTTTATTCCTGTATAACACATTATCAAAGTAGAGTCTACTAGGCAACATGTTTATTTTTTGCTTATTACATCGTTGACAGACTAGTACGCAATTGTATGGCACCGTAGAAAATATATAATTATAAGGTATTACATGATCGACAAACGGCTTGGAAAATTTTTCTAAACAATAGAAACATTTAGAGTCTTGCGCTTTTTTAAATCGTACTTGTATATCCTTCTTCAACATTTTTGGTGGACTAGTTAGAGTATTAACTTTGGTTGCAATTTGTGGAGTCAGCTTATTTAGTCTTTCTAAATACGTAGCAATTTTATTATTTAAGCCTTGCTTTAACATAGTTTTGTACTTGTGTAAAAAATTGATAAACGATTCATCAAAATATATTGTATTTGAATTATGTTTTTGAAAGAGATTGATCATATCTGTTTTTATATGAAACAACACTTCAGGTTTTATACTTTTTGTTATTACCTCTTTTCTGAAATCTTGCATATGATCTTCTGCAAGTTCTTGTATGGTTGGGGGTTTTTATGAAGATTATGATACATGTGGATAATCTTTACAATTCTAGCATCGTGTGGATCTTGGGCTTGTTTTAAATGAAATCCATATTCCATATCCCAATAGAATTTTGCAAATCTAACTGCAATAAAATTTAGATCAACATAGAGATTACCATTATTTTGTTCAAGCCATCTTTGACCTACCAAATATTTTTTATCAACAAGATCTCCAATATCTAACAGTGATCTTAAAAATACTGGTTTGTAGGTACTAGCCATGTATCCTTTATCGAACATTTGATCAAACATTGCAAGATAGTTGACTGTCATATCAAAAGTTGATTCTTCGATATAAATATAACTTGCTAAGAGTCTTTCCAAAAAAGATCTTTTAATACAACATTTTGATTGTGTAATGTTTAGTAGTTTTTTATTTGAAAATAACACATGATGAGTGAGACTGTTTGTTTGAGGTTGACTTGTCAAACATTGCATATGCTGATCAATTTACATATCACAAGATCTTAGCAATCAATATAAGACAAATATAACATACATTGTATATGACAAAATTTACTCAAGATCAAGTTGAACATCTAAACAACATAATAACAACAGCAGAATCTGCACTAAGATGGGCATCAGATAATCTACATCCAAGAGTTGCAAAGGCATCAAGTTTTGGAGCTGAAGATGCAGTTCTCATGCACATGATGATAGAGATCAATCCCAAATTTCGATTCTTTACACTAGATACTGGAAGACTCCCTCAAGAGACGTATGATATTATCGACATATGTAGAAAGAGGTACAACATAGAGATCGAAGTACTCTTTCCAGATGCAAGAGAAGTTGAGACGATGGTCAGAGAGCATGGCATGAATCTCTTTTACAAAAGTGTTGAGAATCGAAAGATGTGCTGTGAGATACGAAAGGTTCACCCCATGAACAATATGCTGTCCAATCTTGATGGATGGATTACTGGCTTGAGACGAGATCAGACAGATATTCGAAAGGATGCGACCATATTTCAACTAGACAAAGCACACAACATGATACTAAAGATCAACCCGATCATCAATTGGACATGGGAAGAGATTCAGAGATACATCAAACAGTATGATCTACCATACAACTCACTACTTGACAAAGGATACCCAAGTATTGGCTGTGAGCCATGTACACGCGCGATCAAGCCAGGTGAGGATTTAAGGGCAGGTCGTTGGTGGTGGGAACAAGATCAACATAAAGAGTGTGGACTTCATATAGAGTCAAGATGAGAGGTACAACATGATTAAACCACATGGCGGTAAATTGGTAAATCGATACTTTAAAGGAGATACAGGCGATATCTCGGCGTTTACGATATCGTACGATCTAGCGAACGATGTTGAGAATATCGCAGACGGCATATTCAGTCCGTTAGATGGTTTTTTAGGACGCGATGACTTTGAATCAGTTATATCAAGTGGCAGACTCTACAATGACTTAGCATGGACCATTCCAATAGTCTTAGATGTTGATGCTCAAACTGCTACTCAAATGCACGATGCCAAGACAGTTCTACTACAGACACCAGATAGCAGAGACATTGCCATACTCGATGTAAAAGAGCATTATACATTTGACAAGACAGAGATGTCCAAAGGAGTATACGGAACAACAGACCCCACACATCCAGGAGTTGCAAAGACACTATCGATGAAAGATGTTCTAGTAGGAGGTACAATTGAGCTGGTAAACAGACCAACAGAGACTACAGTTCGTGCAAATAGAATGACAGCTACTCAAACACGTCAAGCATTCACAGATGCCAAATGGAAGACCATATGTGCATTTCAGACTAGAAATCCACCACATGTTGCCCACGAGATGCTACAAAAGACATCCATTACAACTCGTGATGGTGTCTTTGTAAATCCGATCATAGGCAAGAAGAAGTCAGGTGACTTTGTAGACGATGTAATTGTACAATGTTACAAGACCATGATCGAACTGTACTATCCAAATAATCGTTGTATACTTGGAACGTTGCATACAGAGATGAAGTATGCTGGACCTAAAGAGGCCATTCATCACGCAATAATGAGACAGAATTATGGATGTACGCACATCATCATAGGACGTGATCATGCTGGAGTAGGTAACTTTTATGAACCGTTTGCAGCACAAGAGATCTTTAAAGATTATCCAGAGATAGAGATAGCACCAGTATTCTTTCCTGCATTCTTTTATTGTAATTCATGTATCACATATACAAACCCAAAAGCATGCCCGCACGATGACACAGTAAAGGAACAGATCAGTGGAACAAAACTACGCGCCATGATCCAAGAAGGTAAAGCGCCATCAAAGTTCATTCTTCGTCCCGAGGTGGCAAAGATAATTCTAGAACATCCAAAACCATTTGTGGAGTAGATATGTCTTTGCGTGGTACATGGTATAGATTACATAACAGGTTACACAACAAGTTTCAACATAATTTACAGCATAATTTACAATGCGATTTACATTCATCAATGTACTGTGGCATAATAATCGCGTTAGCCATACTGGCTGTACCTGATATAGCAACGTCAGTATTTGCACAAGATATGAAGAACCCATCACTAATAATTGACACGATTGAGATTCAAGCAGTAGAGTTTAACAACATTGTAAGAACAGCAGAGATCATCAAACTAGATGATATCCATGCAGTAAGTTGGCAAGTCACCATAGACAATAATCTAATGTATGCAAATCCAAATGGAAACGCAGTCTTGCGCATATATGATGTTGCGACACATGACGAATTTATTGAAGTCGGAATGGGTGCCCAACCCGATCACAAGTTTTGGGTTGCAGTTCAGACTCCAGAAGAAGGATATGTGGTGATCTGGCGTGATCTAGAACGCGGTTGGAGTCCACAGAGTAAGACCATCGTGTCATATACAGATCGAGCTGGACTTACCGTAAACAATGGTGCTCGAATAGTAGTGACAAATCTAGATATCGGCGTATTTGGAATAGATGCCTATTCAACATACGGCATGGAAGGATCAACCGATCCCCCTGCAGTCAACTCGGGCGTAATGATAGTCGAGTTTCTCTCTGGTGATCCATCAGAGAATGTTTTTGCACTATTTCCATTTTATGTAGCAGCTGGTATTGGAGTAATAGTCGGAGTATTATTCATAACAAAGCGACGCTGAAAAGTATGCTCAAGTCCATCAAGCATTCAATTAGATCACAAGAGTTGATTTGCGTGTGGGGTATTCGCGTGGCCTATAATTTAGTCCACTTGCCAGTTATGAGACTAGTCACTTGGATCTCTTCGATTTATGTGAGATGATATTTCACAAGGCTTTTTTCCAATCTTCGGTTAGAGAATCTTGTAGTGCTTCCGTCATAACCATTCTACCTCACGCAAACCGAAGAGATCCTCACGGAATATTACAACCATTGCAAATATATCGAATATTTTCAAAGATCTAATCTGAGTAAACCTCGTTTACCAGCCTCTTTCATCGCTAGGTGTATTGGCATGTCAAGAAATCCTGCAAATCTTGCAAGACTCAACTTTTCTTTTGCAAGTAAAGAGAATAAATGCTCCTTAATATCTGGTTTTATTTTTTCATATGTTGCAGAACCTTTTCGCATATCAGGATACAGACAGTACATGAAAGATAGCATCTCTGGAACTGTGATATCGTTTATGCCACTCTTGTGCTCAATAAACACATCTGGCATTGTTATGTTAAACATACCAGGAAACTTTAGAATCTTGTCTTTTTTATCTACGATCTCTTTGGCGTATGCCACGCTCTTTTCAGTCAATTGTATGGCGTCATCACTCTCAGCTAGCATGCCAGTCTGTACAAGATGATCTAGAGAATCATCCAATACTGTACTGTATGGACCATTATCGTTTATTGTAAAGTTACACATCTCTCTAATCTCTTCGTATGGATCTCCCAACATGTACATCAAGACTTGGAGTTTCTGTCTACCTTGTATAGGCTGAGCGTCTACATTTACCAATAAGAGAATATACTCTTCAATCTCGTCGAGTTCCAATATCCTGTTCTCAGTTGCCATACTGTTTCATTCTCATAACGAGATAAAAATACTCGGAAATTGTAGTCACGGCAACAACACCGGATCTCTTTGGTTTACGTGTAGAATGGTCACAGAAAAAGCCTTGTAAAATGTCACCCCACACAAATCAAAGAGATCCTTATCAAGACATAGACGAATACGAGTACAATAAGTCAGCAACTAGTTTTTCATACTAGATATCTAATACAAACATGTGTTGTGGTTTTTCAAGATATGATTGTATCAAACAAGTCATCAATACAAGACGTCAAATTTGGAAAACTTGTTAGTAAATATCATGTCTTGGATATCGATATTTGTAACTCTCGAGTTTGCAGGACCAACACGTGCCCAATCTATCACTGCTGCAACATCTTTGGTTTTACCTTCCAAAACAGCCTCTACACGACCGTCATCAAGATTTTTGACCCAGCCGTAAACATTGTTCTTCTTTGCAGTAACCTTTAGTGTTTGTCTAAAGAACACTCCTTGTACTTTACCAGTAACAAGTATCCGCTTACACACAGACATTAAATCCAGACATGCGCAAACCTTAATCAGTCTTCGGTTGTAGATTACCTTCGCTCTTTAATTCTAGCTCGGCCTGTCTTTCTAGCAGCGATACTTCCCACCTTTGCACCAGGCGGAGCATCTCGAGACACAGTAGAGCTCTGTCCCACATGTTGGTGACGACCACCACCGTGTGGGTGAACAAATGCTGCTTGTGCAACACCTCGAACGATCGGATACTTTTTACCTTTTGAACGAAATCTGCGCCACTTGCCACCTGCGCTCATGTATGGTCGTTCTCCTACACCACCACCCGCAAGAGTTCCGATCATTGCACGGTTCTTTGGATTTAATGTAGCAAATCGACCCGAAGGAAGTTTTACTGTAACGCCATCATCACCATGTGAGAATATCGTTGCATTGGTGCCTGCTGACTTTACGATAGCACCACCGTCTCCAAAGTGTCTCTCTATATTACATACGACTGTACCGTCAGGAATATTTTGAATACTGATCACGTTTCCTTTCTCAAGTTTTGATTTTAAACCAAATTGTAATTTAGAGCCAACTCGAGTTCCCAGTACAGATGGAACATACGATATAGAACCATTAGGAAACTGTATCTTTGCCAGAGGAACATCTCGTCCACGTTCATGGACTAGATCTATTACCGTACCATCATGCTGTTCAGATAATGCAAAACGCGGATAGATCGCTCTAGTACCGATCTTGCCAGTAGATGTAGATCTGAACTGATTGCCTCCACGGCCACGTCTTCTAACTAGCGGTCTCTTACCCAAGTTAATCGCCTTCAGCATATATTGAATTTTAAGTTTGTTATATTCGCTTGTATCTGATGTGTAGTGTCAACAGATACAACTCTACATCAACACACCTGTAATCATTGACTAGAATAGACTAGTCGGAGGTTATTGAGATATAGATCAATGAACAACTGAAATATCTAGACCAACACCATACCACACACTAAGTCGCATAGATCGATATCATGGAGCATATTGCTACAAAGATATAAAAAATAGGCAAGTTGCTTCGATGTATATGAGTCATAAACCTCTCTCACTAAAGGTACTAGAAGCATATACAAGAGATGTTGGAAGAGGAGTAGCACGAATAGACTATGATTCGATGGATGCGCTAGGAGCATCTACAGGTGATGTTATAGAGATAAAAGGTAAACGACGAACTGTTGCAAAGTGTCTTCCACTGTATCCATCAGATGAAGGTAAAGGGATTATCAGAATCGATGGTTTGGGAAGAAACAACTCGGGTATTGCAATAGGAGATACAATATTGGTCAGAAAGATCAAAGCTGTCTCGGCAGAAAAGATCGTTGTTGCACCATTAGAAGCGATTCCTCCAATCGATGAACGATACTTGGCAGATGCTCTAGATAGTGTTCCTTTGATCAAAGGAGATAATGTAATGGTTCCATACTTTGGTGGACGTTTAACGTTTCAAGTTATAGGAGTCTCTCCAAACGCTGATGCCGTTCTAGTGATACAAAAGACGGTATTCCACATAGCAGAAAAGGGCGAGACTTTACGAGGTGTTCCTCAAGTTACATATGAGGATATTGGAGGATTAACAGATGAGATAAAAAAGGTCAGAGAGATGATCGAGTTGCCATTACGACATCCAGAGATATTTGAGAAACTAGGAATCGAGGCGCCAAAAGGAGTCTTGTTGTATGGTCCGCCAGGTACAGGTAAGACCTTGCTCGCAAAAGCAGTGGCAAATGAGAGTAATGCACATTTTATCAGTATATCAGGTCCTGAGATAATGAGCAAATTTTATGGTGAGAGTGAAGCTAGACTACGTGAGATATTCAAAGAAGCACGAGAGAAAGCCCCGTCCATAATATTCGTGGACGAGATCGACTCGATTGCTCCAAAACGTGAAGAGGTGACCGGTGAGGTTGAACGTCGTGTTGTATCTCAAATGTTATCGCTGATGGACGGTCTAGAAGCAAGAGGTAAGGTAATAGTAATATCAGCAACGAATAGACCAAATGCCATAGACCCAGCTCTACGTAGACCAGGTAGATTTGATCGTGAGATCGAGATCAAAGTTCCAGACAAAAAAGGGAGAAAAGACATACTAGCGATTCACAGTAGAAATATGCCACTATCCGATGACGTCAATGTAGACAAGATATCAGGAGTGAGTCATGGGTATGTTGGTGCAGATCTAGAGTACCTGTGTAAAGAGGCTGCAATGAAGTGTCTCAGAAGACTATTACCTATTCTAAACCTAGAAGAAGAAAAGATTCCACCAGAGACTCTGGACAAGTTGATCGTAAATCACGAAGACTTTACTAAAGCACTCATCGAGGTAACTCCCTCCGGGATGAGAGAGGTCTTTATAGAGAATCCAGATGTAAAGTGGGAAGAGGTTGGCGGACTAGAGGACGTCAAAAGAGAACTGCAAGAAGCAGTAGAGTGGCCAATGAAGTATCCAGGACTATACGACAAACTAGGACACAACATGCCACGTGGCATATTATTACACGGTCCAAGTGGAACCGGCAAGACGTTGCTTGCAAAGGCAGTAGCTACACAGAGCGAGGCAAACTTTGTATCGGTACGAGGACCAGAACTACTCTCAAAGTGGGTCGGCGAGTCAGAGCGCGGAATACGCGAGATATTCAAAAGAGCAAGACAGTCTGCACCATGTGTAGTATTCTTTGACGAGATAGACTCTATTGCACCCATAAGAGGTGCAGGAGGAGAGACCGCTGTAGCTGAACGAGTTGTGAGTCAGTTATTGACAGAACTAGACGGTATGGAGAACATGCACGGCGTAGTCGTACTAGCCGCCACAAATAGGGCAGATATGATAGATCCAGCTCTACTAAGACCTGGTCGATTCGACAAGATAATTCAGATCCCACTACCAGACAAGGCTAGTAGAAAGAGCATACTAGAGATCAATGCAAAACGAATTCCCGCAATTACAGAGAGAGATGATCCACAGCGTGTCGACTTTGATAAATTAGCCGAGATCACAGACGGTCTTAGTGGTGCAGATACCGCATCCATTGCAAATACAGCTGTATCACTCATCATACACGAATTTTTAGATACACATCCAGACGTCAAAGATGTAGAAAAGAAGAGTATCGATGCCAAGGTTGCAATGAAACACTTTGAAGAAGCAATAAAGAAGGTAAGAGAACAAAAAGATCTAAAGATAGGCGAAAAACTAGTAGCATCATATTATAGATAGAATCTACAAACTAGATTCAAACACGTTGATTTTGAACAAATGTTCAGTCTGGATAATACAAGAACAGTTTTAATAAAATATCAATCGTATCTTGTACACATGTCACAGAGTTACAAGGGACGAGCGTCAGAGTTTCTAGCAGATAACAACATATCGATTGGAGACACTGTCAAGATTGTCTCAGATATCACATATTATGGAATAGTGATGCCCAGATATGAAAAAGGAGATGAATGTCATCTGGTTTTAAAATTAAAGAGTGGATACAACGTTGGCATAGACATATCAGAGCTGCAAAACGTTACCAAGGTCGTATCAGATGCTAGAACAGTCGATACTACAAAAGATAGTATAAACAAGACAAAAGATACAAAGGTATTACCAAAGATTCTGTTGTTGTCGACTGGGGGAACAATTGCAAGCAAGATCGACTATCGTACAGGCGCAGTAACGCCACTACTAACAGCTCAGCAACTAAACTCTTCTGTCCCCGAGTTGACAGAGATGGCAGATATCCACACAGAGAGTGTACTAGCTAAATACTCTGAAAATATGACGACACGTGATTGGATAGAGATTGCGACAGAGATAAACAGTTATGCAGAGTCTGACTATGATGGAGTCATAGTAACACATGGAACAGATACCATGCATTATACATCAGCATTTCTCTCATTTGCTCTAGCAGGATTTCCAATCCCAATAGTTCTAGTCGGATCACAACGATCATCGGATCGTGCATCGTCTGATGCAGCACTAAATCTGATAGGAGCTGTTAGGTTTATTGTAAAGTCACACGTACAAGGCGTCTATATCGCAATGCATCAAGACGAGAATGACAACAACATAGCATGTCATATAGGGACACGAGTTAGAAAGAGTCATACTAGCAGACGGGGAGCTTTTCAAACTATAGGTGATGAACCTGCATTTGTTGTAACAGATGATACCATACAAAAAAACATGACAACTGACTTTTACTCAACATCGTTCAAGCCAGAGATCTGTATAGATGACAGGGTTGCACTAGTAAAGTATCATCCTGGTTATGATCCCAAGATCATCGACAGTCTAGTAGATATCGGATATCGTGGAGTAATATTCGAAGGCACAGGATTGGGCCATGTAGGCGATACACTATATGATTCTATAAGGCGAGCAAGAGAGAGAGGTGTGTTTTTTGGCATGACATCACAGTGTATCGATGGACGTACATGTATGACAGTATATGAGAGTGGTCGAGATCTGTTAGACCTAGGCATAGTACCGCTAGCCAACATGATTCCAGAGGTTGCACTAGTAAAGGCAATGTGGGCCATGGGATATCATGATAATAATGATATCAGAGATATCATGTTGAGAGAGATTGCGTCGGAGATGAGACATTGACATTTACCATAAACGATATTGGAGTAAAGGTAGGACTAGAGATACATCAACAGCTTGCAACAGGCAAGAAACTCTTTTGTAATTGCAGACCAGCCGAGAATGAAGAGTATGACATATCATTCCATCGAAGGTTACGAATTACAAAGAGTGAGTTGGGCGAGTATGATCCTGCTGCACTCTTTGAGAGTTCGAGATCACGACGTATAACATACTATGCAAACAGTCAGAGCAGTTGTCTAGTAGAGTATGACGAAGAACCACCTCATGAACTAGACTCTGATGCAAAAGAGATATCATTGATGATATCTGCCACACTACACTCAAAGATCTTTGACGAGATATATCCTATGAGAAAGACTGTAGTAGACGGCTCAAATACTAGTGGTTTTCAGCGCACGATGTTGATCTCACAAGGAGGATACTATGATGTTGGAGATGTGAGGATCGGTATCCAATCCATATGTCTAGAAGAGGATGCAGCAAAGAATCTAGGAGAGAGAGATGAATCTAGAGAGTTTGGTTTAGGTCGGCTGGGTATACCTTTGGTAGAGATTGCGACCGAACCCTTTGACGCAAACATGGATACCATCAAGGATATTGCACTAGGTCTAGGAAGAATACTACGTAGTACGAAAAAGGTGAGACGTGGTTTAGGATCTATACGACAGGACGTCAATGTATCCATACGTGATGGCAAAGTTGTGATCGAGGTCAAAGGAGTGCAACAGTTGGATCAGCTACGACGAGTAATCGAATATGAAGCAAAGAGACAAGACGGATTGTTACAGATATCAGATAGGTTGAGACAGATAGAGTGGACAGCACCATCAGCAATAGACATTACCGAGACTCTACTAGATTGCAAATCCAAGATAGTACAAAAGGCACTAGACAACAAGCAGAGAATAGTAGGTATATCGTTTAAGAATATGAGTAAAATATTTGGGTTTGAGCCACATGCCAATATACGACTAGGAAGAGAGATTGCCGAGTTGGTACGAGTATTTGGGATTGGTGGTATATTCCACTCTGATGAGCTACCAAACTATGGCATAACTCAGAGCGATCTAGACAAGGTAAAGGATATCTTGGAGATACAAGATGCAGACGGTTTTCTAATCTTGGCAACTCCGGAACAAAAGATGCAGATACTAGTACAGCAGATCATCAGACGAATCGACTATATTCGATTACACGGTATACCCGCAGATACAAGGATGGCAACTCTGGACGGAGAGACCAGATTCTTACGACCAAGACCGGGATCAGCCAGAATGTATCCAGAGACAGATGTACCGCCGTGGACAATATCGGATGAGGATAGAGAGATGGCAACTCGATCGATCCCCAAATCGTGGGACGAGTCTATAAAAGACATTCAAACAAGACATGGACTCAATCTGCAGCTTGCATCTCAGATATTTGACTCTAGATATATTGAATTATTTGATACAATCATACAAAAGACCAAGATCAGCCCAACGTTTGTTGCGTCAATATTGTGTTCGACAATAACAAATCTAGAACGAGAAGGATTGGACTCGAGTCTTTTAACAGATACAGAGATAGTCAAAGCCTTTGAGTTTCTAGAGCTTGGTACAATTGCAAAAGAGTCCATAGATATCATCTTTCGTGATATCATGTCCAACAAATCAGACAGTATAGAATCTGCAATAAAGAATACAACACTAGAGACGATATCTGAGAATGAGATTGAACAGATCATTGCAGATATTGTAGACAATAACGAACAATTGGTTCAAAAGATGCAAGGACGTGCCATGGGACCACTTATGGGCATAGTTATGAAACAACTACGTGGTAAAGCATCAGGTCAAACAATAAACGAGATTCTACAAAAAAGGATCAATGCAAAACTAGAACAAGTTGGCGCACGACATGGACGTAATTACTTCCAATCGTAGACTATCCATCGAAACTGTTCTTGAGGAATCTTTTCTATAGAGTTGCTGTAAAGTTTTGCAGGGTTTTGCTTGCACGTTATCTTTGGATCATCAAATACATCTTCGACGATATAAAGCCAATACTCTTCTTGCAATCGCAATGCAGTCTGCCATTCATGATCCGTCAACATTATACTACCAGATCTTTTGTGTGATTTAACTTCAATCTTTCTGTCAAAAGACTCGACATCATATCCACAATTCTTTTTAGAACAATCTACAACTTGTTTAGATAGTGTATCGTCTGTTGCTCTATCTCGCTCATACTGGAGTACTGCCTTCATTCCTGCTTCATCAATGCGTATTCTAATATCTGCTCCAGACTTGGAAGTGACTTGAGCGATGCCTATTAGATCAATCTTTACACTAGTTTGAAATTGCTCTTGAATTCTCTTTTTATCGATATCGGCTTTCTTGATTAGGTCTTGGATCTTGGCTCTCTTGGATTTTATGATCTTTTCGACATGTGGACTAGTGTTCTCTGGTTCTAGTTCACGTATTCTAGATTCATGATCTTCTATCTTTTGGACATAGTGATCTCGACAGATCGATACAGTCTTTTCTTTGATTTTATCTAGAGTGTCACTAGTTTTTTTTCGCTCTTCTTCTGCAAGATCATTTATGGTAGGAGTAATTCTCTGAATTGCACTTGTGACAAAATCGATGTTTATTTTCTTATCAGATTCGTCATAATCCCATATACTTCTACTATCAACTTGATATATCTCACCATCAGACTGTTCAAACAAAGATATGATTTTGGTAGAGCGCTGTTGTAGTTGAGAGTCAGTGACGGTAACCTTGTAGATACATAATATTCCATCTTGAGTCTCATGAGATAGTGCTGCAACATGGTCTGATGATGCATTCCAAAGCATCTTTTCGATATCTTTATTTCCAAGTGCTAGATACTGTATTGACTCTTTCTCTGAGGTATTAGCATCAAAGGTGCCTATTATTTCACCGATATCAAGTTCTCTAGCTAGTCGTTCAGAGAGACGAATCTTGTATTTGTTGTCAGTACCGTTACTAGTACTGCTAATGGTGTCCATCTTACCACCGGTCATCTCGACAAACGTTTGTACGAATCGTTTTACTTCATCTATGGTCACAGCTGACTCCCTTATCTTGTGAATATCATCAATCTTTGTTGCATCTAGTCGATTTCCTTCTAGCAGTGTGTCTCTCTTTCTTAATATCTCTGTACGGTTGGACTCGATTGTAGATAATTCTGCATTGATCTTTGGCTCCCATTCATCCTTTGGTATCTCTCTCAATTCGTCATAGTATCGTCCTAGATCATCTGGACCTATTAACATTCCTATGATATCATAGACTTTATCGCCAATGGCGTTCTTTATCTGTTCAATCTTTTCAAGTAGTTTATTCATGATGTAACCGTCGATTGTCGATTCCGAATCTACTACAAAATTATGATAAAATACATTTTGGTCTTGGCCAATTCTGTGTATTCTGCCCATTCGCTGTTCTAATTTGTTGGGGTTCCATGGTATATCATAGTTTATCTCGACATTGCAGAACTGCATGTCGATTCCTTCCCCAGCTGCATCTGTACATAGTATGATCTCGTATCCTTTGGGATCTTTGAATTTTTCTAGTGCTTCTTGGCGTTCTGTAATCTTCATGGTACCATCTATCTTGCCAACTTTGTAATCGAGAGACTCTGTCAGATGGTTTAGTGTATCTCGATATTCTGTAAAGACCACTAGTTTGGCGCTAGGCATATCAGTCTTGAGTTGTCTGATAAACTCTTGCAGTCTAGATAATTTAGAATCATAGTCAAGTGACTCTAGACAAGAGATGATCTCATTCAGGACGATCTTTTCTTCTCTGATATCAGATATTGTAAAGCCATCATATCCTTGTACGTCTTCGAACTCGAAATCATCTTCGAACATTTTAGATTGTATTTTGGAGACATCAAAGTCTTCTGTTCCAAGTTTGTATATTCTACGCTTTAGAGATATCTCTAGCGCGGCTAGTGAAGAACTAGCTCTCTTTCTGTATATGTGTTGTAAGAATCTTATCATATTTGCTTCCTGAGGAGTCTTTACTTTTGATGCTAGAAAATTAAAGTAATTTTCCAATAGTTGCATTATATGGAGTTCCTTGTCTTTGAGAGGAATGTTTACTGTTTTGCTGGTTCTGCTTGGAAATATAGATTTTCCTTCAATATCTATGACCTCTTCTTTGATTGTACGTGTCCAAAGATGTGAGGCGGTACTGATATCGGTGACAAAGTTGTCCAATAACTTTAATCGCTCAATAAAGTCATCATCGTCTCCATCGTGTGGAGTTGCAGTAAGTAACATCAAATGATTTGTCTTTGCTGCTAGATGTTTCCCAAGAGCAAGTCTAGCAGTCTTTCTTCTCATCTTGTGTGCTTCATCGATGACAACAATATCAAACTCTTCGGTTAGTCTATCAATTACGTGCTCTTGTTTTAGGTAATCTATAGAGGTTACAAAAGAGAATTCATCTGTAAATAGCTCTGGATTGTATCTAACATATTCACTATTGAGAATTGTTGTTGGAATGTCAAATCGCTCTTGTAATTCATTCTTCCATTTTATTTGCAGAGACTTTGGTACCACAAATAAGAGTCGTTTTGCTAGTCCACGCGCACGTAACTCTGATACAATCAGTGCGGCAATTATTGTCTTTCCTAGTCCTACCTCGTCTGCGATTAGTATTCTCGAGTTGTCTAGTCCCCAGATCACTTCGTTTATCTGATGTGGAAATATCTGAATCTTGGTTGATGTTGCGAGTACATATGGATTGAACCTGTATTCCGAATATAGTCTTTGAGCATCCATCCCTAAAACAAAGTCCAAGTGAGAACTGGTTATGTTTTTAGTTAACTTTGATATTGGATCATACATCATGCTAACTCTGTTATAGTCATACCATTTTGTTCCGAGATTCATAAATACCTGTATTGATTTACCTTGAATATTCTTGATCATTCCATCACCATCAGGTGTGGATACTCTATCGCCTACTTCCATTTATCCATACGAGATTGATTCTCGTCCCCCATGAGTTTCTTGGTTCTTTTTTTACGATCTTTAGACAATCGCCCGTTAGACTGTTGCACAACACCAACACTTAATCCCATGTGATCAGCAATCATTTTTAAGATTCTGTAGTCCTCATTATCTTGTGGTGTAAAAGCATAGTTTTGATTCTTTTTTAAATCATGATTTTTAATTAGTAGATTCACTATCGGTTTTAAATCTAGTTCTTTAATATTATCATGATGTAATAGTTGAGTAATATTTGATTCATTAGATACAACATAGCTCAATTGTTGATACAAATTTTTTGGATCAATATCCTCAGGGCCGTACTCAATATTTTTTTTTAGTTTTTTTAGATAGATATTATTACCATTTTGGTCAATTATGTCACTGTTGATTAATACTTCTAGATTTGTATTATATGCTCTAACAAACATTAATGCATTATCTACCGGCATTTGACCATTACTAAATATTTTACATAAAACATAAAAAGACATTTTTGGACCTATTATATCAGACTGTTTTTTTAATAATTTTACGATTAATTGCTTTATTATAGATTCCCGAGCATCCTTTATAAGTGTCTCAAAATTCGGCGTAAAGTCTTTTGCATAGCTTTTAAGTATTGTATGTTGGGTAGAAATCTCCAACACTTTGCCATAAACCATAATCAATAGATCAGTGATAGATGTTTCCAAGAGTCTTTTTTCTGGGATATCGTCAAGAATTTTTACTATGCTATCATCTATGGCAGGAATTAGATCTTCAAAATATCTCACAGAGTCATTCAATATCTTTCTGCAACTAATAACTATCGAAGACATAAAGGAAGCCTTGTCTCGTGCAAGAACATTTGTGGCCATTTCTGTATGTATTGCATAGCTTGAAACAATTTGTAGTTTAGCCTCTTGAATTGCTATAAGAAATTGATTCCATACATCAGTACTAGAATGTGAAAAAAGAATTACCGCTAATCCATCATCTTTGAGTTTACTTGCTATGGCCTTGAATGACTTTTTTAGCCCATTACCAAAAAACATCTTCGCGTCCTGTACATTAGACATTATGCGTTAGTCGTTTTGACCGAAACACTTAGATCGTAGGTCTAAAAATAGCAATCATTGAGTCAAAAAACTAGTACGTCAAACGGACAAATACTGTGTCTCCAGCAAAGAGTAAAAGAGTTAGAGCAGACTGTTAGTGAACTAGAGCAACAACGAGATACTGTTGCAGAACAACTCGACCAAGAGGCGAACAATAAACCTAATTTTTACAGACAGAAAACAGAAAAGGTTGATGATTTTTGTAAGAGGATCCTCTCCAAACCAACTACTTTGTATAAATTCACAAAAATGACGCCCAATCTATTCGCGCTGTATGAAAAAGAATACAAACAATACATCAAAGATGAATCAATTAGAGAGAGACGCAATGATCAACTCAACAAGAGACGTAAAGAGAAACTAGATGGTGAACCAAAGATACCACAATACTCTGGCGTTAATGTTGGACGAGGAAAGGTGTCAGTATTAAGCACAACAGCTGTCATGTTGATGGAGTTTATGTCTACTCGAGCTGGAATGACTCAAGATGTGATTGGGTCCATATTTGATATGAGTCAAAGCAATGTCTCTAGACATACTAGACATGTACGTAGATTCCTGAATCAATCTTGGACAAGACCAATAGATATAGCAGACCAGATCTCTAAATGTAAAACATTACAAGATCTACGAGAATGGATTCCTCGCTTAAAGACTGCAATTGATGGGACTCATTTCATAATCGATATACCATCAGATTCTCAGTTAGAAACGTGGTCAAGGTCTGGCAAACTAAAGAAACACACTTGTGTAATTCTAGTGATGGTGAACAAAGAAAAGCTGATCCTAACTATGAGTCCATTATACTATGGCAGTACGCACGAGATAACCATACTCAAAGAGTGGAAATTGGGATTTGGTAAATGGGAAGACAAGATGAGAGATCCATCAACTCCACGTAAAGAGAGAATAAAGATGCGTCAGGATTCTGCATACCAAGGTGGCGAGAGTGTATTTCCAGGAACAAACTTTATCGTACCATTCAAAAAACCTCGTGGCGGCGAGCTCACCAAAGAGCAGAAAGAGTTTAACCGAGATCACAGCTCAGAACGTGTAGTGGTTGAAAATTCCATAGGAATGATCAAGCAGTATCGTCACATGCAACAACAAATTGAATGTGTTGAACCTGATTTAGAAAAAAGAATCGAAGAGGTAGCAGCACTTGTAAATGCAGGCATATTATGGGACAAAAGACGCGATCGACCGACCAAGAGATTTGACAAGCTGTTGCGTGCATATCATCGGCGTGCCAACAAATTGAGAAAGAGATACGGCTAAAACATCATAAATGCAATACAGGATACCATTATCTGTTTATGATTTACTGTATTCCTGTACATTCGTGTACAATAACGCAACATTTTGACTGTATTTGCAAAGTTGAATGAGATATTCTAATTTTAGACACTTGTGTAATGACGTTGACGCAATAACTTACGAATTTCAACCAGCTTTGGTATCGTTGAAAACGACTAACGCATAATGTCTATTATTAAATCGACCTGGGCTTTCACAATAATCTTCATCGAGTGGAACTCTAGATGGGAGTTTGTGATATTCAGAAAGAATCCTATAAACCCATACATAAAAAAATTCTGATATTTCTCCATATTGAACGTCATTACCATACGGAGGATCAGTAATTATTAAATCGTATTTTTCATTAGATATTTGTGTGACAGATTCATTTTTACAATTTGCTGTGTAGTTTAGCTTTGATACAAATCTAATGGATTTATATATAGAATTAATAATATTTGGAATGCTACCACTAATTTTTTCAAATGGATTCGATTCAGCAAAATTATATACAATTCGTGGTTGTCTCATACTTAAAACACCTCTTTGTAATTCTGCTACAATCGTCCAATGAACTCCAAATCCAGATTGATCTACTCTTTTTGCAAGAAGAAATGACAAATATGTTGCAATTATTTCACGATCTGATTTTTTAGATATTTTGGAGCAAACGTTTTTAATATTTTGGAGCATGGTACAAAGTACCAACATTTGACGTGGATCAAAATATTGATCCCAGGTAGTTATACCATAGTTCCATAAAGCGTTATTTCTGCTATAATTAGCTAAAATATCTTCATTAGGAATAATATTGTTCATTTCAAATTCTTTACGTTTTCGCTCAAACATTTTTTTAGCATCTTTGTATTGCTGTTTATCTTCACTTGTAGGCAGAATATATTCTTTGTTTTTTCCAATCTGAATCTGTATTGCGATCATTTCACGATCTTTATATTTTTGAATGTCACTTACGACTGCATCATACAATATTGTGTTTGTACATGAGATGCAAACTGCCTTTCCTAGTTTTTGTGTGTAACTCTTGCCATCATGTTCAGAAATATTATCAACTAATTCTATTTTGAAATCTTTATTTTTAGGAATTATTTTTATTCCAAGTGTCTTTTTTGGTTTTTTAACAATATACATATGATTTGTGAGTGGAAATCTTTGTTGGCAATAAGGGCAACGTATACACCACGACCAAAGATATACAGTTGACGATTTTCTAAAAAACCTACTTAAAGATTCTTTTGTATCATCAAGTACAATATTTGCATATTTCTTAAAGTCATCGCAAAGATTTGATTCATACTGTTCAGGATATACAAGAATAGCTTTTTCTATTTGAGATGCAAGTGGGTTATAATCAGACACTGTGACATCAAACCCCAATTGTACAGCAGGGAACATTAGATTTCCAGATCCTCCAAATGGATCTAAAACTTTGATAGATTTAGGATCAATGTTAAGCTTTTGCTTAAAATCAGAAATATTTGGATTGTAATCAAATGGTTTCTCCTGATCTAAACCTAAAAACTGCTCAACATCGGAAATATTATTAAAACAACAAGAAAGCATAATTGCCCTACCAACTATTAATGGCTTTTTAGTCCACCATGCCATCATCTGAGTAATGCTAGGTGCAGTTTGTTTCTCTTTTTTTGATGCATTGCCAACACGATTGAAAAACTCTAGTACGTTTATGTTTGCGTCTTCGATTACTGCATGCTTCAAGCCACATCACTATTAAGTATCTTCCATGCATTAGGCGCTTTCTTATTGGTCAAAAATTGATATGACCAAAAATGGATCTCTAAACTACTCTCACTTTTAATATGATTAAGAAATTGTATTCCCTGATATTCGTTTTGTGCACTCTTTAGTACCATCATACCGACAAACTTTCGTGCAACATCGTCGTCCCAATCATCTTTATTTAGGATCAAATGTTTTTCTGCAATCTTTGCTCTCCACCCAGACACTGAAGCATATTTTATCTTCTTCTTACCAAATACATCATCTACATATACCTGGAGGTTTATTGATTTCTTACTTTTACTTTTTTCAATTGTATGATGATAAGTTCTCATTTTTTCACCAAATTATTTTCTCGTAATTTGTCAGATATGTCTACAGACGATTCTAGATCTAGTATAGCAGTACATGATGCAATAGAACAGGATTCTAAACATTTTAGTAGACGTTTGGCCAAAGTAATGTCTTTAAGTTCACTTGTTATAGTAGCAAGTGTGTTATCTTCTAGATGTATATCAACACGTATTTTTCTATGTGTGCAATCAATAAAAAGTAATTTATTTAAGGCGTCAAAGACATCGCTAAACGATCCTAAATCTACTGTATACTTGAATGGATGTTCTCTTTCGATTTCATCATTTGGCAGTAATGGTTCCGATGTAGAATTCTCTGACTTTGTTGTAGTTTTTTGTTTGATAAAAGTTTTTACAAGATTTTTGTGTATTAAATAGCCAGAAAATTCTACTTGCGTATCTCGAGAGATGGTACCAAGATACCCCCCCCCTCGACATATTCTTCTAATTCACTAGCATATCCAAACGCTCCATTTTTAACTCCATCAGATATTGCTTGTTTGATCGAACTCATGTTTTCAACAATTCTTTGTCTTTTGTCATATAGAAAACTATTGTAAATGTCTTCCACCTTTTTGTGCGAGTCCACAGATATAGCGTCTTGACTGAGTTCAGATACCATCTTGCCCTTACTCTTCAAAAACTCTTTCACCATATCTGTAATGGTTTTATGATGTAGATCAGAGTGTGGCATGTCAGAGAGTCTTGGTTCAGGACTGTCAGGATAACCTATTTGATTATACCCTACAATACATGCGCGAGTGAGGTTACCTTTTGCTTCTTCCTTTTTTATTGTTATATTCTTATGAAATGTTTTATCAGCTCGGATCTATTCATCTTTCTCTGCTTTTTTTATGGCAACCACTTCTTTGGCACAGTCTCTAATTTCATCCACTCTATCTTCATCAGCATATAAAAATACGATCGTATTTTGGTGTCTTCGCGGCGAATTATCACTAGTATGTGCAATAATATCAGATATTCGTGTCTTCATGTTGTTATTTGTCTCGTAATGAAAAAAATATAATTTTAGATTCTCATCATCGGGAACATTCTCACTCCAGACTACAAGTTTGAATATTCCTTTTGGAGAATTTACGAGCTCGTGATGTATTTCATAATCAATCTCTGACTGAGTGATATTTTTTGCGTGTTCTGCAATTATGGCATTCTCATTTGCTACATCAACAAAATAATACTGACCTGCATTCTCTTTGACATACCAAAAATATTTTCGGATATCTTCACTCAATGCATTATCGACTAGTGATGAGTCAAATCCAGGCTTGCCTATAGATAACTTGATCTGTTCAGATGTTATTCCAGATTTTTTGTTAGGTATCTGATGTAATGAATAGAGATAAATTGTTCTTGAGATGGATTCCACAATCTTGACGTGTCTATTTTGATCTAAATTTTTGGCATGTACTAGACAGTCGGTATTTACAATTTTACCAAACTCATTTCTGTCAATCTTTGAGGTAATCTCATCTAGTATTGATTGATCTTCTAGATTGATGTGTTCGGTAGATAACAGGAGACAGTCTTTCTTGCTTTTATATATGTCATGTAGTAACAGTGCAAGGAACCGTAACGTCCCTCTTGTTTGATTAAATTTAGAAATGGTTGAAACTCGCTCATACAGTATCTCAATGATCTTCGGATGAAATGGGTATGATCTCTCCAGTTTATTTTGGAAATCCGAGTCAATTGTCAAACCCTGATCGGAATAATAATCTAAATACTCTTTTATTACTAACTTTTTTTCGTTTTGGTCAATATCTTTGATCAGTCTATGCCTTATGACATCATAAATCTCGTTTTTTAGTACAGGATTGATTATGCTAGTTTGGCGAGCAAGTGATTCTTTCAATCCCTCTACAACTTTATCTGTTTTTGTAATATTTCCTTTAATACGATCTGTGGTTTCTTTGAATAATGGTTGCTTATCAGTAAGCGTCATTATGAACATACTATTTTTGCTAGAAGATACTGCACTGATTAATTTGTAAATAAACGACTCGGTAATCTTGGATTTGTTTGTGTCTCCAACCTTTTCTGCAAGAGTCTCAGTGAGGTAGTGAGGTAGTTCATCGATCATGAGTAGAGTGGGTTCATCAAAGAACGATTTGATAATATTAAGATCAGATATTGGTTTTGTAGATTCATCATACTCTTTAACTAGATCATATTTACCAAGCTTGTCGGCAATCTCCCCCCACAATGTATTTCTTTTAACATCTCTACCATCAATTGCTACAACACGAATGTTTGGTATTGAATCGATTCCAAGATCTTTATCGAGATCGTATTTTTTGCTATACTCAAAACCAATTTTAGGATTTGATAGAACGTGATACAGCAACATCAAAGTATGTGTCTTGCCTCCACCAAAGCCGGTGTCGACAACAATTGCAGGTTTGCCCAGAGATCTAGTGACTCTATGCAATACATCTTTAAGAATTGACTTCATCTGTATTGTAAGAAATGTATTGTCGAGAAACTTTTCGGGATCTTGATATACCGGATCTGCACTCCCAGAGGTCAGATCATGCATCTCGACAGCAAATTTGTGTAGATCTAGGTTTCCTGTCTCAATCTCATCACTAAACTTGCAAGTCTCCCAAATATTCTTCATCTATGATACTTCTCCACTTATCAACAAACTCAATTTACCCCTAAAATAACGTTTGCTAAGTTGTTAAATTAGCACAGTAGAACATATAGTCACAATAATGCGGGAAGTGGGATTTGAACCCACGAACTCCTAAGAGATAAGGACCTGAACCTTACGCCGTTGACCGGGCTGGGCGACTCCCGCAGTCTATGTATCATAAACCAAGAATAAGTTTCTTTATTAGATTGGCAGATAGACCAGAGATATTGGAGTTTAAAGAGATATACTGTACAAACTGTAAAAAGATTCTAGGCAGATACAATACAAAATTTTACAAGGAAGATAAGATACGAGAGATACTAAACACTACTCACTCCGATCACATCCGTAGTGGGCACCACATAAACATCCGTAGATACAAGCCGAGCTAGAGATCTAGTATCTCTCTCCCCATGCAGAGTCTGGTAGATCATACTAGAAATTGATTCCAAATACACGATTGTTCAATGTATGTATTTTCTAATTACGCATAGTATTTTCTATAAAGTCAACAATCTTATCCAAGTGACGTAATATTTCATCAATTTCGTAGTCAGATTTAATATTTTGCTTATAGTCACCAATAGAATTTGTACCTACATTTGAAACATCTTCTAAATTCTCCGTCTCAAGAATATTGTCATTCTTTTTAACGTTATAACCAACTATTATGTAATTTTTTCTAGCGGTCATACTACAAATTGCGTGTCTTTGGCCGTTGACAAATATGATAAATTTTCCATATACCTTCCTCATTTCAAATTCTATATCATAATTATAATATTTGGTTTTAATTCTACTTTTAATTGTATTCCATAAGAGCTTAACTTCAGTTTTTTCTAAGTGTTTTTCTTCAATTGACGCATAAGTGTCGTCAAATGTTTTATCCACAGTTCTAATTGGACGTGGCCATACATTCAATGCAAGATCAATTAGATCGTTAGCTCTTCGCTTTATACTATTTTGATCCCATTTTGTATATTGAACTAGATCTCTAGAAAGTTTAAAGCTAGAGTCTTTGTATGTGTCTAACTTAATATCAAATTGTTTGTTACTCAAAGCAGGATTTTTGCCAGTTAATGTAAGGTTGCCGATTGTGTGAAGATATTTATCATGAATTTCTTTATGATCTATACCTAGATACTTTTTCCACGGTTCAGTTAATGTTTGTGGCATGATATGTTCAATTTCGATGGTATTCATATTGACCTGTTCTTCATTGTTGTAATTTTCCAATCTCATTAGTGCATACTTGCAAATATTTTGTTTTTCATATATGGGTATGTTTCTCAAACTCTCTTTAAATCTGGTATCACTTTGAAATTTATGCATGCCGTCAAGAGATAACAATTGTTCTTCTAGACTTTCAAAATATTTTTTGTTTGTAATTTTGGGTACTATTTTTGGTAGTTCTTTATTCAAACCTGCAACGCCATCGCATATAAACTGTCTAAACATATATGAGTCAATCAATCGAATTATTTTTTTAGTTGTTTCTACATTAATGATTTTTTGATGAAGATCTGCTAAAACTTTTAAAAATATAAAATTAGGTATACTTGTTTTTTGATCACGCATATATTTCAAAGCATTATTTATCTCTTCAAATTCTTTTACTGCTATATCTAGTGTGCTATTATCAACATCTTTAAAGCCCAATATTATGCGATAGTATTTTGAATATTCATATATGTTTTTTAGTTCTTCTTTTCTGTCTAATTCTTTTTCTTCTATGTACTTTTTGAATTCTTCATAAATAGCATTCTGATTTATGTTTGTGTTTGAATGATGTATAATTAAATAAAAGCGTATGAAATCTTCAAAGTGATTTACTTTGTTTTCAGTAAGGGGTTTTTCCATAGAATACCAATATTTTTCATATAGTTCTTTTTGTGTATCATCATCGTATTGTATCATGATATAACTTTTTATCAAATCTGTTTGCGATAATACTTTTCCTGTGGAGTTAATACTCATAAATATGGCTTGAGGATCTTCATCTTTCTCCACTGTTATAGTTATTAATTTCAGTTTGTTAATACCATCCCACAACACATCTATATCTAAATCTTCCTTTTCTAATTGACTAGTAAAAAATTTAAAATTTTTGCTCAGTCGATCAGATTTGAGACTATTGTGATCTAGAATATCTCTCAGAGGTTTGTTATCTGATAACAAAATTTTATACTTATCGTCACCTTTTACGTTACTATTGAATAACCGCTCTTCAACTTTACTTTTTGTGCAATTTTTAGCAGATTTTGTATCAAGTATATTATGAATTGCTTTCAAAAGTAGAATTACACTAACGATTCGTTGTTGACCATCAATAATATAGTATTTCGAAATATCATCACCTGGCTGTCTAGGTTTTTCAATAATTATGATAGAACCAGTGAAATGAGATTTTCTATCTTTATTTTTTCCAATCGCAACAATATCGTCAAATAATTGTTTGCAGTGTTTAGCCTCCCACGTATATTGACGCTGATAGTAAGGCGTGATAAATTGATTGTTTGGTAATATCTTTAATAAAAATTCATCCTTCGGATTCATATAATTTAGTTAAATAAGTAGTATATAAAGATCAAAACAGACTCTTCTCAACATGTGGATGGTAAAACAATATGAAAACTAGACATTCGTTTCCCAAACATTAAGAATTTACAATATTCGATACATAACCCAAAGTGTCATTGCATAGTTTTGTGAGAATTATGTGCCACCTGTCACCGCCATCATATTGCAGAGATCATAACGTTGTAAGTACTATCCAAATAAAAGAATCGAAATGTAACAGAAACGAATCACAACAGTTGCGTCACGTCAGACAGAGACTTGATCCGCATCAGTCCTGTAACGTGTAGGTTCCAAGGTTGTGTATACAGTATCATCTGCTTGTTCTCTGTGATCATCTTTGTGGCAGTGATCGGCGAGTCATCGATAAAAACATCATAGTCTAGATCTGCTTTCATCACTCCTGCTGCAACAGACACATAATTACGATATACGATACCGTGATATCTCAACCACGCTTTGACGGATGTATCTGTATCAGGACTGCGTGCAGTAACGATATCAACATCTCCAAGATCTGACAAACGAGACGTTTTGTCTCCAAGATCACTTTCAGTTGGTGGAATACCACTCCAATTATTCCAACAAGAATCTAGTTGTGTGTGAAATGTATCTCTAGGTATTTCGAGATCCTTCCAAAAGTCCCACGATTTGATATCTTGTACATGAATGTCAGTTTTACTAGTACGTATCCAAGATGTAATGACATCTGCCAATACACCATCCACATCTAGAGCAATCTTCATCGACTAAACGATCTCTGGAGTTCAGATAGTAAAGCCTTTTGCTCATCGTTGAGTTTTTTGGGTACATTTACAACAACTCTAACATATTGATCTCCTCTGCCTCTACCATACTTGACGTTAGGTACGCCTTTGCCCTTTAGTTTGATTATTGTGTTTGGTTGACTGCCTGAATCTACCTTTATCTTTTCGTCTCCTTCCAGTGTAGGAACGACGACCTCACAGCCAAGAGCAGCATCAACTATAGAGATGTTGTGATCATAAAATATATCCCGTCCATCTCGTTTGAATTTGTTGTGTTGTTTGACATGTATTCGAACCACAAGATTACCGTTTGAGCCATCTGGAACCTCGTTTCCTTCGCCAGATACCAAATAGTCGTCCGAGTCTACTCCTGGCGGAATTGGAACATTTATCTGCTTACGTCCTCTCTTTACTCCTCTTCCTTTACAATCTTTACACGGGTTAGTAACGATCGAACCGCTACCACTACAAACCGAGCAAGTGGTTGCGGTTACAAATGATGCAAATCCCACATTTTTGGTCTGGCGTATCTGACCTCGACCGTGACAAGTATCACAAGCCTTTAGATCTGTTCCTGGTTTACATCTAGAGCCATTACAAGTATTACAGATGATCTGCTTTTGTAGATCGATGTTGATATCTTTACCATGCAAGACATCTTCGAGTGTTAGTGTAGTCTCGTATAGCAGATCAGAGCCTCGTGATTCTGTAAATCCAGAGAATCCTCCACCACCGCGACCAAATATACTCTCGAATATAGATTCGAATCCTCCACCACCGCGACCAAATATATCACCAAAGTCTCCTCTAGCACCACTAAAGATATCATCACGGCTATATCGTCCATCAACACCTTCGTGACCATACTTGTCATAGATGCCTCGCTTTTCATTATCGGATAAGACAGCATATGCCTCTGTTACCTCTTTAAAGTGCTCTGCAGCTTCTGTGGTTTTGTTACGATCAGGATGAAACTTTAATGCGAGTTTACGATATTGGCGTTTTATCTCATCCGTAGACGAGTCCTTGGATACACCAAGAACCTCATAATAGTCTCGTTTTGCAGACATGATTCATCGATTAATTATACGGGTATAAATGGTATTAGAGTTAGTTTGGTTTCTGTTCAGTGTCTGTTTGAGATTGATCTTGATCAGACGTTTGATCAGCAGTCGTGTCTTTATCATCGGTTTGACTAGTTGTATCATGGGTGGTTTGATCACTAGTTTGATCAGTGCCATTATTGGTCTGATCTTGAGCACCTGTTGCACCTTCGGCACCTGGAGGAGTACTCTGATAGAGTTGTGTAGATACCTCGTTTACGACATTTTGTAGCTCTTCGAGTTTGGGTTTTAGTACATCTGATTCTTTGTCTAAAACTTCTCTGACGGACTTTATTGCGTCAGTGACTTTGATTCCCTGCTCTTGTGTTATCTTGTCTTTGAGATCATGATTGATGAGCTTTTCTGATGTGTATATGAAACTCTCGGCCTCGTTTCTGAGATCTATTGCTTCCTTTTTCTTTTTGTCTTCTTCTGAAAACTTTTCTGCATCTTGTTTCAGTTTCTCGATCTCATCTTTGGATAGTTTTGTGGAAGACTCTATTGTAATCTTGGCCTCTTTTTGTGTGCCTAGATCTTTGGCAGTGACATTTATGATTCCGTTTGCATCGATATCAAACTTTACTTCTATTTGAGGAACGCCACGTGGTGCCGGTGGTATATCAGTCAAGTTAAAGCTACCCAGAGAGACGTTGTCTGTTGCCATGGGTCGTTCACCCTGAACTACATGGATAGTTACAGCTGTTTGATTGTCAGCTGCAGTCGTAAAGACCTTACCCTTCGATGTAGGAATAGTTGTATTTCTCTCTATTAGTGGTTCACGTACGCCACCCAATGTCTCGATTCCCAGAGTCAGAGGTGTAACGTCCAACAGTACAATATCACTCGTAACATCTCCTGCAATGATTCCAGCTTGAATAGCAGCGCCCATTGCGACAGCTTCCATAGGATCTACTCCAGACTCGGCTTGACGTCCAACTACATCACTGACAAACTTTTTAACCATAGGAATTCTAGTCGGACCGCCAACCATCACAATCTTGTTTACGTCAGCAGGAGATAGCTTGGCGTCTTCTAATGCCTTTAGAATCGATGGTTTGCAACGCTCGACTATGGGTCCAATGAGCTCGTCTAGTTTTGCTCGGGTTACACGAACCTCCAAGTTTTTAGCTCCTGTCGATTGATCATGTGCGATAAACGGTAGATTTACATCTGTCTCCATTACAGTAGAGAGTTCAATCTTGGCCTTCTCTGCAGACTCTCTCACTCTAGTCATAGCTGTTGGATCAGATGTGAGATCAATACCCTCCTTTTTCTTAAACTCATCTACAAGATAATCAACAACAACTTTGTCCATATCAGCACCGCCCAGATGAGTATCACCAGAGGTACTCATCACCTCAAAGACGCCACCGCCCATCTCCATTATCGTAACATCAAGAGTGCCACCACCAAAGTCAAATACCAGAATCTTCATGTCCTCCTTTGCTTTATCTAGACCAAATGCTAGAGATGCAGCTGTAGGTTCGTTGATTATACGAACAACATCTAGACCAGCTATTGTTCCAGCATCTTTTGTTGCTTGTCGTTGGTTATCATCAAAGTATGCAGGAACTGTAATCACAGCCTTTTCGATCGACTCACCCGTAAAGGCTTCAGCGTCTTTCTTTATCTTTTGTAGTATATACGCTGAGATCTGTTGTGGTTTGTACTCTTTACCTTGAATATTAAATACATGATCTGTGCCCATCTTTCGTTTTGCTTCGATTATAGTATTGGTAGGATTAGTGACTGCCTGTCTTCGTGCAGGTTCACCTACAAGTAGATCGCCATCTTTAGAGAATGCGACGACCGACGGAAATGCTTTTCCACCTACAGTAGCGCCCTCTGCTGCTGGAATGATGGTAGGCTTGCCACCCACAACTACAGCAGCTGCAGAGTTACTCGTTCCTAGGTCAATACCAATGACTTTACTCATTCTCATTTACTCCTTTTTTGATATTTTGACTAGTGTCGGTCTTATAACTCTAGACTGTGAAATATATCCCTTTCGAACCTCTTCGACTATGGTACCATCATCTAGACTTGGGTTAATTATACTAGATATAGCCTCATGATATGTAGGATCAAAGATCTCACCTAGTGCATCGATCGGAGAGGTGTCGTATCTTTTAAGCAGTGCGTCCATATTCTTGAGTATGGCATCGAGACCGTGTGTGTCAACTTGATTTTGGGCAAAGGCATCCTTTGCTCGTATAAAATCATCATAAACACCCAGAAAATCTAAAATAAATTTATCAATTTGTGCATTAATGCCATTTTTTATATCAGCTTGGGTCTTTTTTGACAAGTTTTCATAATCAGCTAGAACATGTTGAAGTTTTACCTCATAGTCATTGGTCTTTATTATTTGAGACTCGAGTTGAGCAGCTAGTTCATCATAGCTAGGCACATGTTCAGAGATAGATTCGATATTAGAGACGGATGGGTCTAAACGTTCATCTGTATCTTTTGTGCTCGAGACATCGATTGCAGTGTCATCTGGGGTGTCATTGATTGCGTTTGTTTCACTAGAGGTATCACCAACAGCGTCACACAATGAACCATCCTGTATATCATTTGAGGCATCATCTACAGTATTTGGTATGATAGAGATTGGCACGTTAGAATCGGCTTCAGAAGACATTGTGTTTGGGATATACTTGCAGTCTAATTTAATATTAGTGTAGAGAGGTCATTCTCGTAAAATACAAGAGAACTAGAAACCATTGATTAGACGGTTCCCACTAGTCACTAACTGAGATAAATAAAACAAACAATCACTACAGTTTGCCCAAATGTCTATTTCAGCAGGCTATCATATCTTCTTTTGGTGGTGGCTCTGGCTCGCCTAACGATTTTTAATGTATTCTAGTATAATTTCTAGAAAAACAATTGTGGTAATTCGATCGCAATGATCAAAGGGATCATGTCAGATATCATGTTTAGAGGCTCAAAGCAATTAACTCCAAAATACAAACTTTTGATGATAATATCAATAACATGAATAACGAAATAGGACGAAAAACAACTAGTTTAATACTAATGACAATAATGGTCGCAGGTGGACTGACCTTTGCTATACCAAGCATGGAACCAGTCTATGCCCAGTCGACACCAAACTTATACGTCTCAGCTGCTGATCCAAACGGATACGGAACTAGATTCGACAACACCTTTGGTGGTCTACAAGTTGTCGAAGTCATTGTAAATGATCCGTTACTAACTGATGAGAATGATGCTATGCCTCGTGTCACAATAAACGATGACGTAAAACTCAACATGACACAAGCTGGTGATGGCGCTTGGTATGGATACTTTGCAGATAAAGGACGTGATGGTAACGGTGATGGCGATGACACGGACCTTACTAGCGGATATTTCATCACTGCCGCAACTGTACAACTAGCACTAGATGGTGAAGTTAATTATGATGGCCTATATGGTAGCAGTGAAGACTCTGCGCGTTACACAGGTGTGGGTGGTTTCACAGACGATAACTTGGTCAATAATTCTCCCTCAAAGCGAGGTTCAACAGCTAAAATACTATCTGATGATGGTAATCAAATAAAGTATCTTGATCTTGATGATGGTGATGATGTAAAGATCGTATACCAAAAGGCAGGAAACCCACAAACTGTAACCTTGACATATGACAAATCAAAGAACAATGGAATTGAACTTGACAGAAACTCGTACGCAAGAGACGCAAATGTGTACATTACTCTCATAGATCACGTACTAAACGTAGACCCAACCTCTAAAGACGTTTGGCAGTTCTTTCTTGATGTAAATTCGCCTTCTGCACCCGGAGCTGGTACTTTTCCAGATGACAGAGTAATATTGGCAACTCGTAATCTAAGTGGCGGTACTAATGGTTGGACACATGCTCAACTTGGTTGTGATGATAACGACTGTATGTTGTCGATACCAAATGATAGCATACTCCGACTAGACAATGACGATGACGCTACAAACAATCCCAATAATATTACCTTTGAAGAAACTGGACCAAACACTGGTGTATTTGAGATAAGAGACAATGATGGCGATACATCAATAATGACTGATGATAATGCACCAAGAGGACAAAATAGTCTTATCACTTATTCTGGTAACAATGTAGCCGTAAACCTACGACTAACTACTGCTACTGTAGATCTAGATGTATCCGACGGTACATGGAACTCGGGTGAAAAGATAGATCTGGCAGTAGTCGATGCAGATCAAAACAAAGACAGTGATGCAGAAGACGATCAAAAGGTATCTGACCCAATGTCAAGAATTCCGACATTTATGACAGGTGACCCACGTACACTAATGGACAGTAAAGACAATTCTGCATATGCATATACACAACCAGGTACTTCTTGGCAGAAATATCCGATAGATCCAGATGATAGGACATACATACGTGACTTAGATTTTAGAGTCGATGATAGTCATAGAGGCATACTGTCATGGAATGGTTCAAATGATGTTCGCGATACCGAACCACTTTCACTTGCGGGACCAGCATCTGGCTTCTTCATTGGAGGGATGATTGCTATTCCTCTAGGTACGCTAGAAGATCTACATGGATCGATTAACGATGACCGTTCAAATAAAGGCAACTTTACGGGGCGAAATCTATTCAACTATGACTTTGGCGTCTTTGATACAAACAACATGCGTGTTGATCTAAACATACACAACAGTACAGGAGATGTTGTTTACTTTGGAACACTGTTAGACAATAGCAAAAGTGAACTCTCAGCATATGATACTCGTTCCGGCCTTAGAGACATAACCGGCTTTATGGTCGAAGATAGAAATAACAATGAACTAAAATATTCACTATCTAGTTCTGAATTTCTATCAAAGGTCGGTACTAGCGCTCAAGTCACACTGGGAATAATAATCAAAGACGGAAATGGCCACGCCACACCATCATTTACTATCACTGAAGGCAAAGAATATCCCATAGTCGCAGATTTCTTCTCGTATGGATTCTATGACGATGGTGCACAAGCAAGTGAGAGAGTTGCAAATCAGATTATACGAGTCGAGGTAGAAGAGACTGGTGAGAACACTAGTACCTTTACAGGAACACTAGAGTACATCATGATAAACCAACTCGATATGATAGTGAATGATCGTTCGTATATGGAAGGCAACAACTACCCAAAGACTCCATACATATTCGATAGTATCACACCAACAGGCAATGAAGTCAAATTCATCGCCTTTGAGGACATTACAGGCTCTGACGCGCGAGTAAACTATGCAGACATAGACTCGAACGGCAACATGGCTGTGGTCTCTGATCAACAAGATATCGCAACCTCTAGTGGTGTGGTATCTCTGAATGCAGAGACATACAGTGTAGGCAGCAATGTCGTAATAACACTAGAGGACTCTGATCTGAATACAGATCCTGATCGTGCTGATACCTATACAGTAGTAATGGACAGTAACCACAATGACACAGATAGAGATCAAGTAGGCATGAGTGTAACCAATGTAGCTGGTATCAAGTACAAGTCTCTACTACCAGGTGGCAAATCACTAGGAATGCTACTCGAAGTAACCATTGGTGGTGAGAGATGGAAATCTGGCGCATGTGACCTAGATAATAACATTCAGAACGGACTCGCTAAAACCGGATTCACTCTACAAGAGACCGGATCCAGTACAGGAGTCTTTACAGGTTCATTTTCTATACCAAAACAAGTATGCAACTTTAATGACGACGATACAGTAAACACGAGAAACCCTAACACACCTACAAGCGGCAAAGATATTGGCGTAACATATCTAGACTTTAGAGATGCATCTGGTCAGATAGTCACAGCTGGTGACTCTGCATCGATTGGTGCAAGTACAGGCTCTGTATCGCTAGATAGAACTGTATATCCAGTTCCGTATGGTCAGGGTACAACAACTGGTTCAAGAGCCCTAGACATGGCCGGAACGAATCTTCCACTTGGTACAGTTAAAATCTATGTTCAAGTAAACGACCCAGACTACAACTTGAATCCTACAGGCGAGGACAAGATCGAAGGCATGTCTGGAAACGGACCAGTCAAGATAACAGTCTCTCGCAGTGGTGATGAGTGTTTAATAGGTCATGCAGGTGGCACTACATCAGAGGCAAACGACGAGGTTAGTCAGTTGGAACGAAAGCGAGATGCCGCAAAAAAGGCACATGCTGATGCTACAGATCCTACTGAAAAGGCTACAAAATATACCGAATATCTCTTGGCAGAGTTAAGGTACACTAATGCTCGAGATACTGGTACATGTGATCCAAAGAATTTGGGTGCTCTAACAGAGACATCTCCTGAATCTGGAGTCTTTGAAGTAAGCTTTGATCTATCTTACATAGATGGACCAAGTGGTAGTGACTGTCCAAGTAGAACAATATCTGACGGTACGACAAGCCGTACATGCATCCTACAAGGTGATATCCTCACCGTACAGTACAACGACACAACAGATGCTTCTGGTAACCCACGCACAGTCACAGACTCTGCTACCTTTGATCTACGAAACGGTGCTCTACAGACAGACAAGTCTGTATACGTTATAGGCTCGGACATGATCGTAACACTCATCGATCCAGACCTTGATCTAGACAGCGGTACACGTGAAACATATACACTTGATCTGATCAAATGGGACTCGGACGCAGGTACCAAGAATCTGAGTGAAGGTATATTCGATGCAGAACCAGGCTCTCTACGAGAGACTGGTCCTAGCACAGGTATCTTCCAAGTGGTCATATCTGTTCCCAAGGCCATAGACAACGACAGACTAGAACGAGGCGAAGAGATCAAGCTAGAATACACAGACTATGGACCATCAGGTGCAGACTATGTAGGTGATAATACAGAAGATATCGACAGAACGGTATTCACATCAAACTTTGGTGCTACAATAGAACTAGATCAAAGCGTATACAGTTGGACCGACAAGGTATTCATTACTGTAACAGCTCCTGATCACAACCTAAACACAAACCAAGTAGACGAGATTGGTGCTGATCCATATCCGGTACGTGTTGCTACAAGATCCGACGACATTAAAAACTACAAACTCGTAGAGACAGGTACAAACACTGGTATCTTTACAGGTGAAGTAATACTGACAGGATTCTCGTACGACGCAGACGGTGATGATTCCACAGGAGAAAACGGTAAAGACGTCACAGGTCGTACATGTGATAGATGTAACGGACCAACCGATGGACTATTACCAACAGACAACGACGACGGACTCGAGGTATCATTCGAGTTCTCTGACGACGAGACTGTACGCAAGTCTGCTCTAATCCGTTGGAACATTGGTGAAGTTCAGTGGCTAGAAGCAAGTTATCCTGCTACAGCTACAGGCGTACTACGTGTAATCGATCCCGACATGAACTTGAATCCAGAATCTGCAGACAACTTTGAGGTCAAAGTATGGTCTTCTAGTGCACCTAGTGGAATAACCCTTACAGTAACAGAGACTCAACCAGCAAGTGGTATCTTTGAAGGTACTGTATTCTTTGGACTCTCTGTCCAATCAGGCGGTCACAAACTATCCACAGAAGAAGGAGACACAGTCACTGCAAAGTACAGCGACAACACTCTACCTGCTCCGTACAATACAGGCGACTCTGAAGACATCACTGCAACCACCATAATAGGAACAATAGTACCTCCTCTAGAACGAGTAAAGATCGAGTCGTTGAGAATAGTAGACTCTACAGGTACAACACTCAGTACGGTATCAATAGATCAACAAGTCCAGATCACTGCAGATTTGACAAACACACAAGACAAAGACCAACCATTTGCATACTTGGTACAAATTCAAGATAGCGATGGCGTTACAGTATCTCTGTCTTGGATTGATGGTTCATTGACACCATCTCAATCGCTTAGTCCATCTCAGTCTTGGATACCAACTGCATCCGGTGAATACACAATTACCGTATTTGCGTGGGAGTCGTTGACTATACCAACTGCACTATCTCCACAACAGACAACAACAATAACTGTAAACTAGTTCAAACTTTTTCTTTTTCTTTTTTTATATTTACATAATACAATATACACAATGCAGCTTATGCATGGCGATAGATGTACACGACATTCCTGTTGATATCAGAGTATTCCACAATCAAATTTAGTCTAACTTGCGTACTCGAATATATCGACTATATCGACACTGGTATTCATAAAACATCAAACCAAATACAAAAGCATCAGTGATATTCTGCTGAACAATCACAAGATATCAAAAGTTACAATCGTTAATGAACGACTGAATATTATCTCAAATGATGATATGATCTGATACCATAACGATCACTTTAATTAAAATTATAGTAGTTTATTTTATGTCTAATATGGCAACAATGACTGGCGCAAAAGCATTGATGAGCGCGATGGAGAATGAGGGTGTCAAACAGGTCTTTGGCTTACCTGGAGGCGCAAATCTTCCCATGTATGACGAGTTTGCACGATGTAACATTAGACATATCTTGGTGCGACATGAACAGTCTGCAGCTCATATGGCAGATGGCTTTGGTCGCGTTAGCAGAAAACCAGGTGTGTGCTTTGCAACCTCTGGACCTGGCGCAACTAATATTCTTACTGGACTTGCAACTGCACAAGCCGACTCGGCACCAATGATCGCAGTTACGGGTCAAGTCCCCGTGGCTATGATCGGCAGGGATGCATTTCAAGAGAGCGATATCATCGGCATGGCAAATCCTGTAGTAAAATACGCATATCAACCAAGAACTCCTGAAGAGATACCGGAGACGATTCGACAAGGATTCTATATCGCAGAGACAGGAAGACCTGGCCCTGTACTGATCGATATACCAAAAGACGTACAACAGAACGAAGCCGAGATGGTATTTCCATACGAGTTTCGCATAGAAGGATATCATCCATGGACCGATCCTGATATTACTGCAGTAGAGCGTGCAATCGATATCTTGATGCACGCAGAAAAGCCAATCATATTAGCAGGTGGCGGTGCAATAATCTCTTCTGCATTTGCAGAACTACAAGCGGTCGCAGAGACGCTGATGTTGCCGGTTGTAACTACATTCAAAGGCAAGGGTTCATTTCCAGAGACCCATCCACTATCCCTTGGACCAATTGGAATGCATGGTCACGCAGAAGCTAACCGTATGATGACAGAAGCAGACTGTGTTTTAGCTATCGGTACTAGATTCTCTGATAGATCTGTTGGCACATTTGCAGCGTTTGAGAAACGACTCAAGATAATACACATGGACGTCGATCCAGCAGAGATTGGCAAGAATCAAACCGCACACTTGGCAGTAGTGGGAGATGTTAGAGCATCACTGAGAATAATGGTCAAACTACTCTTACAGAGATCTATAAAACGTTCTCAGGAATCGACGTGGATCAAACATGTCAAAGAGACAAAATCCTACTGGAAAGATAATCTAAAGATTCATCCAGGAGAGATGGGGGCAGCAAAGGTTTTACGAAAACTGCGAGAGATACTCCCTAGTAAATCGATCATCACAACAGAAGTTGGTCAACATCAGATGTGGGCATCGCTATTCTATGATGTTATTGAGCCTGGTACGTTCTTTAGTTCAACAGGGCTTGGAACTATGGGTTGGGGATTTCCGGCAGCAATAGGCGCCAAGGTAGCAAGATATGATGTACCTGTGATCGATATTGCGGGTGACGGTAGCTTTAACATGACAGAGAACTCGCTTGCAACTGCAGTACTGGAAGATATTCCCGTGATCGTATTTCTGATGAACAATTTTACGTTAGGTATGGTTGCACAATGGCAACGAACCTTTTATGAGCGAAGAATGATTGGTGTAGATCAAGGCAAGTGTCCCGACTATGTGAAACTAGCCCAATCGTATGGTGCAGAAGGGATACGCGCCGAGTCTATGAACGAACTTGAAAGTGCCATCAAGACTGCGCTTGGGAATAATGTTGCTACCGTAATTGACATTCCAATAGATCCAGAAGAAGACGTATTGCCATTTGTGGCTCCTGGTACATCACTATCGGAGATGATCCTACCATCATGAATGCAACTTGGGCCATACTATCAATTGTGGTTGGGAACAAGCCTGGAATACTCTTCAAGATTACTCATCTATTTCGCTCACGAAACTTTAACATCGACAGTATATCTGTAGGCGTAACCGAGAATCCTGCATACTCTAGAATGACCATCACCACATATGGAGACAAGCATCATATCGAGCAGATTGTAAAACAGCTAGACAAGATGATCGACACTGTATCTGTCAAACATTTAGACGAACACAAGACCGTATTTCGAGAGCTGAGCATTTTTAAGATAAGAGTGCGTAATGCTAATGATAGTATGGAGATAAACAAGATAGCAAACGCATATGGTGGCAAAGTTCATGATGCAAAGAGAGACTCTGTGATGGTAGAACTCACTACTACTCCAGATCAGATAAAGGCATTTGAAGAACTAGTATCTCCTTTTGGTATCATCGAGGTTGCTAGAACTGGGGTTGCAGCGCTAGAGAGGAGTGGGGCATGAAGATTCGAATATTTGATACTACCCTACGAGATGGTGAACAGACACCAGGTGTATCACTAACGCCTGATCAGAAACTCGAGATTGCACAAAGACTTGATGCACTAGGTGTAGACGCAATCGAGGCTGGCTTTCCTGTAATATCTGAAGGAGAACTACGTGCAGTAAAGATGATAACATCAGAAGGACTAAGCTGTGAGATTGCAGGACTAGCTAGAACCAACAAAAAGGACATTGATGCAGCAATAGACGGAAATCTAGACTATATTCACACATTTATTGCAACATCTGATATTCACCTCAAACACAAACTCAAGATGAGTCGAGAGCAAGCTGTAGAGAAAGCAATTACAGCTGTCGAGTATGCCAAGTCGCATGGACTACGAGTAGAGTTTTCTGCAGAAGATGCGACGAGAACAGATCGTGAATTTCTAAAGACAGTATTTAGTGAGATTGCAAAAGCTGGAGCTGATCGAATAGATATTCCTGATACAGTCGGATACTCGACACCAGAGTATATGGCAGAGATCACGCGAGATGCAATCCAAGCCACAAATCTTCCTGTTAGTGTTCATTGTCATAACGACTTTGGTCTGGCTGTCGCAAATGCATTGTCTGGCATACATGCTGGAGCAACATGCGCTCATGTTACTATAAACGGCATAGGCGAGCGCGCAGGTAACGCATCTCTTGAAGAGCTCGTAATGGCTCTGAATTCTCTCCCATACGAACAAAAGTACGAGACTAACATAAACACTAGACTGATCTATGACACATCTAGATTTGTATCAAAGTTGGTTGGAATCCAAGTTCAACCAAACAAAGCTATAGTGGGAAACAATGCATTTGGCCACGAGTCTGGAATTCACACACATGGTATTCTCAACAACCCTCTCACCTATGAGCCGATCAGTCCAGAACTTGTAGGTAGGAAGAGATGGCTACGCGTGGGAAAACATGCTGGAATTCATGGAATGAACGCAATGCTAGATGAGTTTGGAATCAAACCCACTCTTGAACAGTCTAATGCAATCTTGGAACAAGTTAAAGAGCTAGGTGATCAAGGCAAACCACCAACAGACGTAGAGTTGATATCTATTGCAAGTAAGATACTAGGTGATACTGGGATACGACGTATAGTCCAACTGACAGGTTTCTCGGTATCAACTGGAATTGGAACTATGCCTTATGCATTTGTAAAACTGAATATAGATGGTCAAGACTTTGTTGGGACAGACTATGGAGTGGGACCAGTTGATGCAGCACTAAACGCAATCGAAGAGATCACTGGTAAAATATCAGAGATACGAATCAAAGACTATGGGTTAGCATCGATCAGTGGAGGATCTTCGGCACTATGTGAGGTCACTGTAACTGTCGAAGATGTACACGGCGACACAATCTCTGCCAAGTCCATAGGTGAAGATATCGTAACCACTAGCGTCCAAGCGGTCATAGACGCCATGAATCGAATAATGCTCAAAAAGGTAATCCAAGAGAGACAGCTCAGCTAGCTGATACATCATGTACAAGATATCATTGATCACCGGAGACGGAATAGGTCCTGAACTTGCCCAATCTGCTCATACCATACTAGATACAATCCATGATCACCTAGATGTAAAGTTTGATGTAATAGAGTTGTCTGCAGGTGATGCAGCACTTGCCAAGACAGGTAAAGCACTAGATGATGATACCATACATCAGATAAAAGAGTCATCTGCTTGTCTCAAAGCTCCTGTGGGGGAGAGTGCAGCTGACGTCATTGTAGTACTACGTCGTATGTTTGATCTATATGCAAATATTCGTCCTGCAAAGTCATATCCAAACATGCCTGCATTGTACAATGACATCGATATGGTCATAGTACGTGAAAATACAGAAGATCTCTATATGGGAAAAGAGTTTGATTTGGACGACTCTGCAGTTGCTCTGAGAATAATCTCCAAAGCTGCATCTACTCGAATAGCACGGCGTGCATTTGAGATGGCTCAAGATAGATCAAAACGACGAGTTACATGTGTACACAAGGCAAATGTTATGCATAAAACTGATGGGCTGTTTGTAAAGGCATGCGTTGATGTCTCACAAGAGTATCCTGACATATCGTTTGAACAAATGTATGTAGATGCGTGTGCAATGAATCTGATTAGGCAACCTCAAAGATTCGACGTACTAGTTACCACCAACCTCTTTGGAGATATCCTCTCTGATGAATCATCTCAAGTTGTTGGAGGATTGGGTATGGCTCCTGCTGCAAATATAGGTGACGATTTTGCTCTATTTGAGCCAGTACATGGAGCTGCTTTTGATATTGCAGGATTGAATATCGCAAACCCATCATCATTTCTACTATCCATAAAGATGATGCTTGATTGGCTAGGCGAGCGATATGACGATCAACGAGCAATTCAAGTTGGCTCATTATTAGAGGCTAGCATATATGATCTAGTAAAGATTGGTATCAAGACCAAAGATATCGGTGGCGACAAAACGACAACAGAGTTTACATCACATGTGGTACATGAATTACGTGATCTTTAGACTCAACCCAGTACCAATCCGATATCCATCAGATTTGTATGTGTGGGACCAGTGATTATGTTCTCTTTACGCTTTTGAAAGAATCGCGCAGAGTCACTGTTTCGTATATGCTCTTTTATGATATCACGATCTGTTGGAATGTTCTGTGTTATTGCGCCTGCAAAGGTCGAGTTACCATCTATTCCATCTGTACCCATTGCCGCAATAACTAGACGTCGTAGACTTTGAGTATTCTTTAGTAGGCGTAGCACCAACTCTTGATTTCGTCCTCCTGATCCTTTACCTAAAACTCTAACCGTCGTCTCGCCTCCAAACAGCAGACACTCGTTTGTATCTGCTGGAATGTTGTCGATGATCTTTGGTACCGCATCCTTGATATTTCCAAATATCTGAATCGAACTTGTTCTGTAGCCTTTGTCTGTAGCTCTTTTGTGCATCTCGTTTATACAATCTGCATTTCTCGCAATAATTCTACAAGGTATGCTCTCTGATATCTTGTAGTTGTCTCTACTCTTCAAGATGTCTATGACACTATTAGGCATCTTGTTTGTGATATCATATTTGTACATGATATCTAGAGCATCATTGTGTGTTGTGTTGTTCATGTGTGTGGGACCAGATGCTATAGATGAAGGATCATCGCCTTCAATATCTGACATGATTAGGGATACTCCATGACACCGCATCTGAGCTGCAAGGCGACCACCTTTGATCTTTGAGATCTGTTTTCGAATACAGTTTAACTCTTGAATAGTACAACCAGACTTTAACAGTACATCATTGACTCGAATCTTGTCGTCAAGAGATATGCCGTCAGGGAGAGCAAGTAGTGATGATCCTCCTCCGGATATTAGAAATACTACTAGTTCGTCACGCTGTCGATTCTGAACAAACTTTAGTACCTGTTTTGCCGCCTTGACGCTATTTTGATCTGGGAGTGGATGTCTAGAATTGAATATTTGAAATCTCTTTCCATGAATCTTTGATCTGTTACCTTGCGGAATTACGACTAGACCGCGGCTTATTGGAACTAGTGCATTTAGAGCGCTAGTCATTGTATCTGCTGCTTTACCGAATGCTATCGAGTATATTGCAGAATATTTGGCAAACTCTACAAATCTGTCTTCTAGTTTAATCCCATCTGTACTAACATATTTTGCCATAAAGTTTTGCGGATCTGCTGCTTTGAGACCAGCATTCAAGATCTCAAGACAATCTCTCTTTTTACTATTGGTGGCAAGATCTGTAAAGTTTTGGATCAATGCTGTATGTACTAGTGGAATGACGGATATAACCTAGTCGTTAAGTTGAGCATTACCAAATATCATTCAATCTTTTGATACAAATCTGATTTGTTATGCAGACATCAGATCATATTGACGCGTTGTTTGTGTTAGAACTTGTTTTTGATAGTATATTGGTCAAGTACGTCTGATACTAAAAATGACAGTCTACGATTTGAAACCACTAAGTGATCTAAATTCAGATCTCTTGAGCAATTCAATAATTTCATCAATCTCTTTTGGATACTTGATTTCTTTACTAACTAGCATCTCTAATAGTCCTTGTAAGTCGGTATATTTTAGTTCTAATCTTGATGCTACTTTTTGTGCCTTCTTGTCATCAAAGATGCAGTAAACATTGCTTTGATATCCGCCTAATTTTTGACATGTCAGGATTACATCCGTCTCGCCTACTTCTATCTGCGTATATCTTCGTCTGAAATCTCATATCTTTTTGTGTATTCTTTTCTAATCGTACGAGTTTGCCTTCATCGATTAATCTCTGCACATTTGTACGCGTCTTCTCATCTCGTAATTCGTTCCATACAAAATTTGTTATGGTTAGCTTGTGTCCTAATTGCAGAATGTAATCAAATGCTTGTGGGTATTGGAACTGATCAAGTATCGCAATCAATGGCGAAGAGTCAAATACCTTCAATGTCAGATCCAGAGTAATTTTCTTTTGGCCATCTCATTCATCATTATATGTTTAGGTATACCGAGCAGTTCTCCAGTTCTACCCAAAGTAATCTTTTTCTTTACATACATGGAAATCACATGTTCTTTAATATCTGGTTTGAGTTTTTTGTACGTCGCAGAATCTTTAGTCATGTCTGGATACAAACAGTACAAAAATGACAATGCTTCTGGAATGGTTACGTCATTTATGATACTCTTATAATTATCAAACACATCCGCCATCGTCGTGTTAAATAGCCCTGGAAACTCTAGTATCTTGTTTTTTTCACTCGCAATAACTTTAGCACATTCTACATGCTGGTTGGTTAATTGAACGGTGTCATCTTTTTCAACTAACAGTTTCATTTGTACGAGACGCCCCAAAGTGGTATCTAGAACAGTACTGTATGGACCATCATCCTGTATTACAAAATCACACCACTCTCTTATTTCTGGATACGGGTCTCCCAACATGTACATCAAGAGTTGTAATTTCTGTCTACCGTGTATCGGTTCATCATCTACATATACAAGCAGAATAATGTACTTTTCTAATTCACTGATCTCTAATGTTGCGGTATCTGTTGCCATGTTATTTAATCTTTATAACAACATAAAAACATTCTAGAATGGATCCTTTCGATTTATGTATGTGATATTTCACATGGCTTTGTAATTTTTCCTTATAGGATCTTGTAGTGTTTTCTGTAACCATTCTATCCCGCGTAAACCAAAAAGATTCTACTGATCTATAGTCACGAACGGAATTGTTTTCTTGTTTACTTTTGCATATGTGAGATCAGAGGTGAAATTTACCTCTGGCGGAACGGATAATACCAAATTGTGATACCATAGACTGTATGCGTATTATTGAGTGCCCATGTCCAATCATCAAACACGACAACAATGAATCAATTTGCCTCTAGAAATCACACTTGTGTTTTATTGTACCTTAACGTGAGTATGATGTAAGAAATACGCATACAGTCTCATACACTCGGAAAATTATTATGTTCATGACTATAATGTGTTCCGATATAAATTAGATTTATTTAACCTCTCTAGGTGTGATTGAATAATTATGGCGAGTATAGACAAAGCTGCAATTCTATTCTCAATTGCGATTACTGCTATTGGCGCTGGTATTGGACTTGTTGGACTAGCTGACAATAGTACAACCACAACACAGAATCCATTACCTGTGTCTGATATCTCCTACTCTGAGCCTACGTCAGTACAACCACAACCAGTATCTGAACCTATCCAGTTATCTTTGATTTACGCGGTTAACATTCCTGAAGGAACTTCGTTTATAGGATGTCAGGAGACTGATGAGTGTTATATTCCTGCATCTATATCTATCAATACCGGCGACACAGTACAGTGGATAAACTCTGATATTGCAGCACATACAGTCACGTCAGGCAGTCCATCTAATGGACCAGATGGAATATTTGACAGCAGTCTCGTTATACCGGATGCACTTTTTGAGGTTCAAATAGATGAGCCTGGAAATTATGACTACTTTTGCTTGATACATCCATGGATGGTCGGTTCTATTACAGTAAACTAGACTGACTTTTTCACTTGATCTTGCTCTTTTGTATTGCTCGATTATACCGTACACCAAATCTATGTGCCTCATCACGTATGTGTTGTAGTATGTGTAGTGACTGTCTAGTCTTTGGAATGATTATGGGTCTCTGTTTATCTGGTACAAATACTTCTTCATTCTCTTTTGCAAGTGATATACAAGAGATATCGGCCTCTAGTTGAGAGAGCGAATCCACTGCGGCACCGAGCTGTCCCTTTCCGCCATCGATCACAACGAGATCTGGCAGTTCTCTATCTTCTTTGATCAGTCTCTGATACCGTCTCTTTACAACTTCGCCGATCATTGCAAAATCATCTCTTCCTTGTATGGTCTTTATCTTGAATCGCCTATATCCAGATCTATCTGGTTGTGCACCGACAAATCTTGACATAGATCCTACTGCAAAGTCATCTCCATGATTCGATATATCGAAACATTCGATCACGTTTGGAATACTATTCAGACCTAGAATATCTCGTAGTTCCACGAGTCCAGGATCACCACCTTTTGCGTAGATCAAACTGATGTTGCGTAGTATCAACTCTATGACATCATTTCGTTTTCCTCTTGATGGAACTATAATGTTTACCGTAAATCCTGCCTTTTCAGACAATAGCGACTCTAAGAGTCTGTGGTTGTCTGGTAGATCATTTACGATTATAAATTTGGGAACCTTGTGTGTTGTATAATACTGATAAATAAAATTCCCAAAAGAGTTGTCACCCACCATATCAAAGAAGAACTTGTCACTATCTCTCATTACTCCATTAACCATTCTAAAACTCATCACAACAGCTCTATGATCTCGTATCTCGATTCCAAAATACTCTTCGTCAGAGTTTCTTACATATTCCATATTTTGTTTGATCTGCAAACTATCTAGTCTGATCAGTGTATCTCTGATATCTTTTGCGCGCTCAAACTGTAGATGATCAGCAGCATCTTGCATCTCTTTGCGTAACTTTTCGGCAAACACTTTGGTATGGTCTTTATTTTTTAAAACTTGTTCTAGATCAGATATGTGTTGAGCGTATCGTTCTTGCGCTGACTTAAACTCACATGGTCCCTCACAGTTGCCTAGATGATATTCGAGACATACTTTTTTGGGTAATGTCTTACATATTCGGATCTGAAATGACTTGCGTAGTGTTCCTATTGTAAGAAGTTTTGAGCTACCTTGCATAAACGGACCAAAAGTTCTTCCTTTACCTAAAAATTTACCGTCTCGAGTTCGTCTCGCAACGACTAGTCTGGGATACATCTCGTCAGATATTCTAAGATATGTATAACGTTGTTGATCTTTTAGTTCTATGTTGAATCTCGGTCGATATCGTTTTATCATGTTTGATTCAAGCAAAAATGCCTCACTCTCATTATCGGTTAAAACAAATTCAATGTCTGTAGTATTCTCAACAAGCTTTTGTGTCTTGTAATTTTGATTCTTTGTAAAGTATGTTCTAACTCTATTTCGGAGATTCTTTGCTTTGCCGATGTATATTATCTGTTCCTCGTTGTCTTTCATCATGTATATTCCAGGTTCTGTTGGAATACTTGTTTTGTTTATATCAAATACCATTATTTTAACAACTTTTTGAGATATCGTCCAGTATAGCTACCTGCTGCACGGCTTATCTCTGCGGGCGTTCCTGCTGCGACGACATTTCCTCCCTCGTCTCCTCCTTCCGGACCTAGATCAATTATCCAGTCTGAGTTTCTAATTACGTCCATGTTGTGTTCGATTATGACTATTGTATTGCCCATGTTTGCTAGACGGTTAAGCACGTCTAGTAATTTTTGTACGTCTGCAAAATGAAGTCCTGTGGTGGGCTCATCTAGTAGATACAACGTGTGACCTGTCTCGCGTTTTGCCAACTCTTCTGCAAGTTTTACTCTTTGAGCTTCTCCGCCCGAGAGAGTGGTGGATGATTGACCTAGTTTTATGTATCCTAATCCAACATCATATATGGTTTGAAGCTTGCGCTTTATGTTTGGAATATTCTCAAAAAACTTTAGAGCTTCATAGACCGTCATGTCTAGTACGTCCGAGATGTTTTTGCCTTTGTAATATACGGAGAGTGTTTCAGAGTTGTATCTATGTCCTTTACATTCGTCACACTTTACATAGACATCGGACAGAAACTGCATCTCGATCTTTTTTACGCCGTCACCATTACACGCAAAGCATCTTCCATCAGGTACATTAAATGAGAATTGGCCAGGACTATAACCACGTTGTTCTGCAAGTTCTGTACTCGCAAATAACTCTCGTATCGGTGTAAATGCACCAATGTATGTTGCAGGATTGGAACGAGGTGTACGACCTATGGGTGACTGATCAATAGCAATAAACTTGTCAATATTCTCGATGCCCAAGATCTCGTCATGGCTGCCTGGTTTTACAGCTGATCTGTAAAAGGATTGTTGTAATGCCTTTCTGAGAATATCATTTATGAGACTAGACTTGCCAGAGCCTGAGACGCCCGTAACTGCTACAAACAGACCTAGAGGAATCGAGACATCGATGTTCTTTAGATTGTTAGCTGTTGCGCCTTTGATTACTAGTTCTCCATAACGATCACGCTTCTTTTCGGCAAGATTGATCATCTTGTTGTTGTTTAGATACTTGCCTGTGATGGAGTCTCTACTTTTCAGGATCATGTCTAGCGTTCCTTCAAAGACAACATCGCCGCCATGAATTCCTGCACCAGGACCCATGTCTATTATCCAATCTCCATTACGGATCATCTCTTCGTCATGCTCGACTACGATCACGGTGTTTCCCAAGTCTCGTAACTTGGTGAGCGTACCGATCAGTCGTTCATTGTCCCGTTGGTGAAGGCCAATCGTGGGCTCGTCTAATACATACAAGACTCCTGTCAAGTTGGATCCGATCTGAGTAGCTAGTCTGATCCTTTGTGACTCACCACCCGATAGAGTTGCACTGGATCGATTCAATGTGAGATAGCTTAGACCGACATTCATTAGAAACTCTAATCTGGATCTTATCTCTTTGAGTATATCGCGTGCAATGTATTGTTGTGTTGAGGTAAGTTTGAGTGTAGAGAAAAAGTCATAACAATGTTCTATTGATAGATCACAGATATCCATTATACTTTTATCTGCAATCGTTACTGCACGTGCTTCTGGCTTTAATTTCTTGCCTTTACAATCTTTACATGGTATGTCTTGCATGAATTTCTTTAAAAATTCACGTTTAGTCTCGGATGTAGTCTCTTGATATGCTCTTTGCAAGCTAGGGATTATGCCTTCAAAGGTTCCATAGTTCTCCCACATTGCTCCCGTACCTGAAGAGTATTTGAACAGGATCGTCTCCTCTGAACCATACAGAATGACATCTATGTCTTTTTTACGCAGTTGATCGATTGGTGTCGTTAGGTTAAATCCCATCTTTTTACCCACTGCACGTAGAGTCTGTTGTTGAAACACATTCCTCTGTTCTTCCCATGGTGCAATTCCACCATCAATTATGGACAGTTTTCTATTTGGAATTATCAGGTCTGGATCAAACTCGCGTTTCATTCCTAGACCGTTACATGTATTACACATGCCAAAAGGAGAGTTGAACGAGAACATTCGTGGTTCTAGTTCTCCAATAGACGTTCCGCAGTAGGGACATGCGTTGTTTTGCGAAAAGATCTTTGTCTTGTCCCCTCCGATCATCACATTACCTGCGGATGCTTTTATTGCAGTTTGAATAGATTCAAAGAGTCTAGAGCGTTCTGATTTATTGACCGTGATCCTATCGACAATGATCTCGACATCGTGCCATCGTTTTTTATCTATTTTAGGAATTCCATCATCAAGTACATACGTCTTTCCGTCTACCTGCACCCTAGAGTAACCATCACGTTTTATCTTTTCAAAGAGCTTTTCATGCGTTCCCTTCTTTCTTTGAATCATTGGAGCAAGTACAAGAATCTGCTTTTCATCAAACTCTTTGAGTACCGTGTCACATATGGTCTCGATCGATTGTGTAGATATCAGGTTGCCACAGTTTGAACAGTGTGGGACGCCAATCCTAGCAAAGAGCAGTCTCATATAGTCATATATCTCTGTTGTAGTGCCGACAGTTGATCGTGGGTTCTTGCTTGTAGTTTTTTGTTGAATCGATATTGCGGGTGATAGTCCGTCGATCGAGTCGACATCGGGCTTGTCCATCATCTCGAGAAACTGCCGCGCATATGTGGATAATGACTCTACGTATCTTCGCTGACCTTCAGCATATATGGTATCAAATGCGAGGGTTGACTTTCCTGAACCAGATATTCCGCTAATTACGACTATGCGGTTTTTTGGCATGTCGATATTGATGTTTTTGAGGTTGTGGTGTCTTGCCCCTCTGATCCTTAGTTTTGGAACGCTCATTCTTTAATTTGAGTCCATCCTTCAGTCTTTTTAATTTATCTCTACACTCTATAGCTCGTTCAAAATCTAGATCGTTAGAATATTTTACCATCTGCTCTTCGAGATCTGCTAACTCGTTAGCCATGTCATGTGCTGACTTTGATTTAGAGTCGTCAAATGTAGTCGCTTGAGGTGGGATCGGCTTTATGATTGTTGTGGGTGTAATTTTATGTTTTTTGTTATATGTGGCCTGTTTCGCTCTACGTCGTTTTGTTTCATCCATTGCATTGTTCATCGACTTGGTCATCTTGTCTGCATACATTATCACAGTGCCGTTCTTGTTTCTCGCTGCACGTCCAAACGTCTGAATCAAACTAGTGTCGTTTCGTAAAAATCCTTCCTTGTCTGCATCCAATATCGCGACTAGTGATACCTCTGGTATGTCGAGACCCTCTCTGAGTAAGTTGATCCCGACAAGAACATCAAACTCACCTGCTCGAAGCTGTCTTATCAACTCGGTTCGTTGCAATCCCTCGATCTCAGAATGCATATATCTGACTCGGATATCTCGTTTTGCTAAATACTCTGCAAGGTCTTCGGCCATGCGTTTGGTAAGGGTCGTAACCAATACGCGTTCCAACTTTTCCGCACGTTTGCTTATCTCGTTTACTAGATCATCCATCTGACCCTTTGTGGGACGAACATGAATCTTGGGATCTAAAAGGCCTGTTGGTCTTACTAGTTGCTCTACTATGGTTGATGAAAGTTTCTTCTCGTATTCACCGGGTGTGGCAGACACAAATATGGTATTTTTGATATATTTTTCAAACTCTTCAAACTTTAATGGTCTATTGTCATACGCGCTAGGTAATCTAAAACCATACGTAACTAACTCGCGTTTTCTAGAGTGATCCCCTTTGTACATTCCGTGTAACTGTGGTAGTGTCACATGTGACTCGTCGATCACTAGTAGATAGTCACCGCCAAAAAAGTCCATCAAACAGAATGCCTGTTGACCGGGTTTTCGACCATCAAAGTGTCGTGAATAGTTTTCAATTCCAGAGCAGTATCCTAGTTCTTCAATCATCTCCAAGTCGTAATTTGTTCTCATCTCTAATCTCTGAGCTTCTAACTCGTTCAACTCTAAGAGACGTCCTGCCAACTCTTTCTTGATGGACAAGACTGCACGATCCCGTACATCTTTTGAGATCAAGTAGTGCTTTGCAGGAAATACTCTGATCTGTGGAATCTTTTGTTTTGTCTTTAATGATACATGATCAGTGATGGCGATACTTTCGATCTCGTCACCAAACATAGATATTCGTATCATCTCATCCGAGTATGCGGGGGTAATATCGATCGTATCGCCTTTCACTCTAAAGTTTCCCGGAGCAACCTCTGTGTCATTTCGTTCATATCTGGCATCGATGAACCGTTTGATCAACTCATTGCGTTTTATTGTATCTCCTACCGATATAGTGGTGGATAATTCATCCCAGTCATCTGGATTGCCTAGTGAATAGATGCAAGATACTGTGGATACGATTACTGTGGGCTTGCCTGATAGTAACATGGCTGTTGCTTCTAGACGCAGTTTTTCGATCGTTTCGTTTATCTGAGTGTCCTTCTCGATATAGGTATCTGTCTGTGGCAGATAACTCTCGGGTTGGTAATAGTCATAATATGAGACAAAATATCCAACGTTGTTCTCTGGGAAAAACTGTTTCAACTCTGCATATAGCTGTGCAGCCAGCGTCTTGTTGTGTGATATGATTAGTGTGTTTTTATTTGTATTTGCAATCACATTTGCCACCGAAAATGTTTTACCGCTGCCGGTTACACCAAGCAACGTCTGAACCGACTCTCTCTTTACTCCTTTTGTCAATGTGCTAATTGCTTTAGGTTGATCTCCTGTAGGCTTGAACTCTGATGCAAGTTTAAATTTTAAACTATTCAATACCATTCTTTTATGAATTCACCTTATATCTCATACTAAATCTATTGTAATCATTATGTTTGTACTGTGACTGACAACTATCTTACCAAACGGGTTCATCTATCATTATCAAACCGTCACTGGTAATCTCAAACCCCATTATGGCCAAAGTCTGTTTTGCGCTAGGACTTCCTCTTTGTAGAATCTTTTGAGCAAGAGTCGTTCTAGATTTTGGATCGAGATGTTGTCCTATCTTGTATTTGCCATGTAATGTTTGCGGTACAACTTTGATTATGGATACTGCATCAAGTACTCTCATATTTGATTCAATGGGACTGTATCTCCCTTCGGGCTGATACTTTGACATTAATCCATTTAACGCAGATGCCTTTTCTTGTTTGTCGTTTACTATGATTCCGATGCCTTTGATCACAACACTGATGTATAACGTATCTGCAAGTGACGCATCGTTGGGATCCTCAAAGTACGATGGGAGAAACTCTAGTTCTCGATCAGACTCGAAACCAACTTTACTATTTCGAATAATATTGTCTAATTTTTCGCCACGAGTATGTGAATGCATATAGATTACATCGTTTAGGAATACAAAATTCATTGGAATTATCTGTGGAAATCCATTCTTGTCAATACTTGCTAGTCGTCCAACATGTTCGGCATTTAGAAATTCTCTGATCTTTGCATACGATTTGATCTCTAGTATGCCGACGAGTTTCATAGTCCTAAAGATTTTACATATGTATAAAAATTTAAGATCGACTCTTTACTACGAGTGTGGTGAACTATCTGTTCCATTTTGGAGGATATACGCTAAAAATAAATAATAGACTAAAAAGCTATTCTACTATGGGTGGAGCAAGATATGAGTGAGCAAGATAGACCCAAAGACGCTGAAGACATACTCTCAGAGTTTGACTCTAGAACCAAATCTTCAGCGGAGACTCGAGACGAACCATCTGGGGTCGAGATATCCACATCTGACTCTCTAAATCAATCTACACAGTCGACTCTGACAGATGAATATACATCACCATCAACTGAGGGCTCAGAATCAACATCTATGAATGAATCAGAATCTGCTGATCCTGCGCAATCTCCTGAACCATCTACGGATACAAAAGACTCACAATCCACTGAACCAACTCTGGAACAGAATACCGCCGACGAGGATCGTAATGTCGTATTTGTTGGAAGCAAACCGATTATGGTGTATGTGTCTGCAACCCTAACTCAACTATCAACTCGTCCAACAGTGATCATAAAAGCAAGAGGAAAACGAATTACACAAGCTGTCGACGTCTCTCAAATGATCCTAAAACGTATGAACACTGTGGGATATGTAATAAGTGATGTAAGAATATCATCCATGCAAGTGACTTCTCAAGATGGAAAGAATCGCAACGTCTCTACAATAGAGATTGATATATCAAAGAGTTAGGTCTTGTAGTATTTATGCTTGGATAATACCAACAAAAAAAGTTTTAACACAAATAACATGATCAAATCTCTATGAATCAAAATATGAGAATCAAACACTTTTTTTACCATATGAAGATGTGTTTTTAATTAATCAACATGGCGGTTGATTATGTTGATGTATTTTTTATGTCTGACTTATTTTTGACAGTATATTTTGATAATGTTTTGTCTAGATATCAATAGAAGATATTTTCGATTTACGAGGGATAGAGTTTTTACAGAAAAAGCATTACAAGGTTTTATTGGGACTTTTTTTAGAAAAAAGTTCTACTAAATATCATCCCACATAAATTGAATCGATTCTCAACAAATCCTCATGTGTAACTCGTGAATATTTTGGTCTGTTGGTATGTTTTAAGTTTTGTACAAAAACATCATGGTCAGATGTACCAAATACAGTTTTGTGTCTACTTCTTAGACAAAACCCATGTTTACATGTGATGTTTGTATTATGATCAACATTGTGGACTGATGTGTACTGGTTTATGCTATTTCCGCCAAGAACAGTATGCCGATATACACCATTATCATACTCAGACCTATAATGACTAGCTTGTAATTCCTACTAGATATGAATTTTAGACTCTTTGATGACAAAAACGACACTAGTCCTAGCCACGCAAAATCCATCCATATGTGAATACCAAACATCACAAACACTCCTATAAAAGACCAGATCAACATTGCATCTGTGATCAATTTGAGTCCTATGGTCAACCACCAAATAATGAAGAATGGGTTTAGTGCACTAAATACAATCCCTGCATACAGTGGTCCATATTTTGAACCATATGTTCCAGAGTTGTCTCGTACAACTGTAATTATCTGAATTGCCGCAAAAACAAATAGCGCCAACGCACCAAATATTGTAATTATTAGACGAAACTCTGGAAGTATATCTAGCGAGAGCGCTCCTATTCCCAACAAAATAACAAGAGGCAACTCAATGATTGTATGTCCTATTGCCATCTTTGTGCCTGCGCGAACCCCCTGCTTGAGTCCATATGTGACACTAGCTGCAAAGAGAGGACCTGGTGCCATGACGCCTGAAACTGAACTTGCTATCACAATCAAAGCAAATTCAAAGATCTGAACCAAAGTGTGTCACAAGTGCTTTATCCATATATGGTGTCTTTGATATGTTTGGACTCATTCTCTGCTGATTTTATCATCTCTTCTGCCTTTTTTGCTTCTTGCTGCAATAACTCGATATTGCACGATGCGCTAGGAATAATTTTAGATATTGCAAGACAGAGATCAGCACTAGATTTAAAATCAGGTCCTACTCCATTTGTATAAAATACGATTACAATTACATCTTGGTTTGAGATGCTTGCTTCGTTTAAGAGTACTCCTGGTATACCTGGAATTGTACCATTCTTTAAAATCTCTAGTCCTGCACGCTCAATCTGTTTCCGAGCTGCATCAGTACTTCCTATGCCCATTATGGATTCGTCTTTGTTTGGCGATTTGATAGCAACACTACTGATGATCAATTTTATTTGATGTCTCTTTGCCCATCGCAACATGGTTTTTGCAGTCGTTCTGTGGAGAGATTGGTCAAGTGTAAGATATGATAAAAAGATACTGATCTTGAACTCTTTATTCACGAATATTCTTGTCGGAAATGTTGGCTTGCCATCTTTGATTACACTAATTGGGGGAAAGATATCAGAGTCTATCACGCCTACTGCCTCAAATTGAGATGTGTTGATCATTGACTCAGTCGCAATAGCACTACTAAACCCTACCGATGGAAAACCATCAACAAGATAGCCGTCCTCTAAATTTATTATTTTGTACTCTCGTATTCGCAGTTTGGGATACAACATGTTATTTTGATCACAACAACATTAATAGTTTTTAGGTACACGCTCAAATGGATTGTTCTACTGGTATCCCTTATACCATTATACTGGTATACCCTTATACCTGATACCTAATTGTACCGTGAGAGATGTGTTATTGGATATCAGATGTCAAGTCATGTCCGTCCACTTTCAGTACGACTCTTGCCATCTAGGTAAATCTAGAAAATTTTGTTAATTCTATATTCTTGCATCAAATACATGCATGTAAATACATGTTAGTTTATCACACTGACTCGTGTACATGTACTCTTGTCTTGTGTTTGGGTCAGCAAACCATACCTTGTATCTTGGAGATTATCTAAAACTATCTACTCGATATCAATTATATCCCTTGTCAGCAATGTCATGTATTATCTAGGCGTGACGAGAGTGCTGCATAGATGAATGGTAGTATTGTGGTTGCTTCGGCATGCAATGTTGTTTGATTTGCATGTCGTGTGACCTTGCCCCATGATATTGCCTCTCTTACTAGCGCCCCACTTAGACTCCCATCAAACTCTTGAGCCGTTGTAATATAAAATGCATAATCTAGTCCATCTCTGTATTGATTCCACCACATGGTGTGATGTTTTGATATTCCTCCACCAATCATAAACGCTCCGGATTTTGTTGCCTTGAAGATCAATCCCGCTAGTAGATCGGCATCACCGATCAGATTCAATTTAAAGTCTCTATGTTTCTGTGAGAACATCCATATCTGACTACCTGCAGCACCATCAACAATTCCTGGAACTATTATGTCGATATCGTTCTTGTGTGCCCAATACAGGATCGAATCTTCGCCAAGATGTCGTCCTATCATCTTACAGATTTGAGACGTCGTCATCTCTCGAGTACCTTTTTGATACTCTTCTTCTAGAAACTCTTGCATCTTGGACTCGATAAGCGGTCCATAATTATTCATTGGGATTAAAACATTACCTAGTCTATGGATGTCTTGTTCAGCAAGTTGTGCATCGTCTATTGTAAATGAACCCTTGTTGTAATGGGAAAAGTGTTTGGCAATATCATGATCTAGTGCGCCACATGTTGTTATGCAGACATCAAACCACTTATTCTTGACCATGTCTTTGATTACTCCACGAAGTCCGGTGGACACAACTGCTCCTACAAAAGATATGAATCTTAAACAACTCTTGTCTGAGATCATATCTGTCAAGATATCTAACCCTTGACTAAGATTTGTTGATTCAAAACCTCCGGATTCGGAGATCTGTGCAAAGATATCATTGATGTTCATATTGGTACTGATCTGTATATCTTTGAGTGGTTCTTCAAAATCTGACATTATTCTACTCTGCTAAATTATCATATAAAACTCTGAGTATTGTTTTGCTTTAGCGTATTGTAGGTACGTGTCTGATATCCATTTGTGTCTGATTTAATATATGGATTATTGAAAGGATTTTTGTGCAAGTCTGTGGAGTAGATGACGCGGGACGTGGTTCTGTTATAGGACCACTTGTTATAGCAGGAGTCGTAATGAATCAAAACAAGATATCCGTGCTGAAAAAGATCGGAGTTCGTGATTCTAAAAAACTCTCTCCTCAGAGACGTACCAAGCTCTACTCTGAGATTATTGAGGTGGTTGACTCGTATTATATTTTAAAGATCCATCCAAGATCTATAGACGCTAGTGTAAAGAATCACAAACTAAATCTATTGGAAGCAAAGTACATGGCACGAGTGATCAAACATCTAGGTGCTGATAGATCCTACGTTGACTCATGTGATGTCGATCCTAATAGATTTGGTAAGGCTATCTCATTGTTGTCTGAGAATCATTCGATAATCTCATCTCATCATGCGGATAGTAGATTTGTCATAGTCTCTGCAGCATCTATACTCGCCAAGGTTACGCGTGATAGATCGATTACTAGACTACAAAAGTACAACGATCTAGGAAGTGGATATCCTGCAGACCCAAAGACAAAGAGATTTCTGACAACATGTTATACACAAGACAAGACATTTCCCACATTTGTACGGAAAAGTTGGAAGCCTGTTAAGAGACTAATCCAAACTCTGCGCGATGATCAATACATGACCACGGTCATACGGGTATAGATCTATGGATTGAAGTATCTCGAACTTTGAGTAGAGTTTGGCAGTCTCTTCTGACACAACCTGTCTCGATGGTTTTGCAGAGTTGATGCTGTGGATCTTTACCACAAGAAATAAGAATCCGCGAGACTTTAAGAATCTCTTACAGTTGTTTATGGCGATCTCTGTTTGATCGGGTTGCGCAATGTCGACATATGCTACATCAACCTTGCCAAATACTGAAAAGTACTCTGATGGTTTGCGTGCATCTTGAAGTATGGGAATAATATTTGCTCTATGAGCTGCAACTCGATCTAAAAAGTCCCGAGCAACTCGACTAGCATGATCAACACTGAATACAATACCACTCGCGCCTACGATATCTGATATGTGACTTACTGTGGTGCCTGTAGATGCTCCTAGGTATAGAACACGAGTCTTGTTCTCAAATGGAAAGAATTCTAATTTTTGCATTATCGCTGCCGCAAGTTTACTGCGAAACGGATCCCATATGCGATACTCGATCCCCTTTTTTAATACCAGTCGCTCTCCGTACACATTATTTCCTGGAACCAAGTTTATGGTCGCAATTCTGATCTCTCCTTCCGATCTAATCCAAAAGAACGATTTATCTTCGTCCAAACTTTCTCTTTCTACCTTTTGAATCTGGTCTGTTACGTCTACCTTGTTTGACTCTCTTACCTTGTCCAAAGTTACCGCGACGATCAAATGTCCTTTCTTTACTATTCCTTTCTGTAGGTTCAACGTACTTTTCACCAATCTCCTTAACACGAATATTGAGTTTATCCAAGAGTGTGTTGTTTATGCCTTCGCCATAGGTGTCAACACGCGCAGCTATTACAGCTTTTGCAGCAATTGCCCGTGCGATCTTTCCTCGCTGCCAGCGCGGTGCTGAATGAACCATAGGATGCTGAAATAACAATCCGTGTTTTGGTGGTCGCGAACCTGTCTTGAGTGAACGAAATAATGCCTTCTCAGCACCAAGAACTTGGATCGTACTTGCAGGCATTGATGCTAATTTTTTGATACTACCTGCTCTCGACAGCAATCTTGCACCTAATGCAGTACCTACTATTGCTGACAAGTTTGGTGCAATAATTTTAAACTCAGACTCTATGTGTTCTTCTAGCTTGTGACGGGTTTTGTTGAACTCTAGTATCTGTCTAGCAATAGACTGAACTATAACAAGATTGGTATCAGATATTTTACCACCTTTGCTCTGTTTTGCTACAATGTAGATGACTTCTGCCTTTGATTCAGGAAAACCTGCGTCACATATCTTTTGCTTTGTAAGTGTGTCTCGACTCCCTGCAACTACTAGCTGTGCATAACCACTAATACCATCTATTATGTTCTCTAACTCTGGAAAGTGTAGTCCGTACCATTCACGTACTCGGGCACCAAGAACATTGATCATCTTGTCGATCTCATCGAGTGTACCTACAGCTTGACCTACGTGCATGTCCGGACTCTCAGATACTTGCGTAACTGTCGCCGATGACAATTCTATTGCAAAGTCACGTAGTCTTCCTAGAGCCTCATATTCACTATTTGCAAATTCAGAGTTTACTATTATCTGTGGTTTATTCTGTTGTATTCGTTCGATCTCAAAAGCCTCCATAATGTGCGAATCTATAGAGTTCTGTTTGAGTATTGATAGTAGTGACTCGTCGCTAACTGCTGATCCACTAGAACCAGCCGCCAAAAAAGCTACAACATTCTCTAATTTTGCTTTTTTTGCCTTTATGTCTAGATACTCTTTAATCGGATCCGTGAAACGAAACGCTTTCACGAGCATGTCATCTTGGAATACAGATATGCCAAGTTCTGTTAGAATCACAGAATACATGGTTCTCTAAATCAAACTCGCCTTTAAAAAAGATACCAACTTGAACTGTGATATCTCTAGTATTGATTTGTAGTATATGTGATACTCGATATTCCAGGTACCAGACATCGCAAATGTACGTGTAAATTTTGGCATCTAGGGTGCAATCGGCTCAGGCGGAGGCTCAGGTGGGATCTCGATCAATGTTTGCACTGTTTTAAGAAACAAGCTTTGGTACATCTTATGAGATGTGATACCTTCAACCAACAATACAAGATTGAATATAGTCCACAAGTTTAGCAACATTTGTGCAGACATGAACATGTATGTTCTACACGGTGTTGATCTACTGTGAGTTCTAACACGCATATTTCGAGTAAATTTGAATCCATTCTCAATCTCCCAACGATCGCGATATTTCTCTAGATCAATATTTGGATCATTTGTTGCAAATGCTCTATACTCTTCTGGGTCATCTCTGTCACGAGTTATTATGATGTAACATCCTGCTTGATCCTTGTTGTTCTTTATTACATATTTTGACACTCTAACTCGTTCTCCTCGTTTGTATTCCTCTATTGCTTTTTTTATGCCAGAAGTGTTTACGCATGGCATCAGATATTTGTGTCTAGTTCCATTCAAGAATTTGATCATAGCGACTGAATAAAACCCACGATCGGCAACAAACAGCGCTGGTCTTGTAGAGTTTATTTCGTAAAAATCTACAATTTTAGGCATAAAATCAGCATTTTTTTCCCCTTTTTTGACTGAAAATGTAGATAAAACAAGTCTTGTGCCGGGGTTGACCAGCTGTGCAGAGATGTGTGTCTCAAATACAGTCGTACCATCTTTCGCTCTACCCTTAATCAGATCTGGATTATCTTTATCATATCTTGAAAAACTCGTTCTGTCTACTCCAATGATAGGATGTCGAGGAAAGCGACCAAGCCGTTTTAGCTCTGACAGGTGTTGCGTCACGGCATACTTGAATATCTCATCTATCGGTTTCTCACACGTCTCTTCGATCCTCTTCCTAATCCATTCGCCTGTAGGTGCATAACCATCACTATCTCTGATCAATCTGGAACGATCAGCAGGAGATTTGTTTGCTACTGCCGCATCTATGATGATCTTGAGTCCGTCCCATTTTGTGTATTTGGCATTGTGATAATTAGATACTTTGAATGGTATCTGATCCATAGCGTTTATGAAAATATATCTACAAGTAGAACGGTTTCTAGATACTGCTTGTCTCAGCGAGTCTGATTGTTTGCGCATTAGATTCCTGAGACATGCAATCCTTATTGACTTTGTTTGATCGATATTTTTGATCTTTTGGTTAAATTATAGTTACTTTTGCGATGTCTGAGGTACACATGCATGATATCAGATATACATGTACATCTTACCAATCTGTATGAGGTTAGGTCTCACGCACAACTTTTAGGAGTGTATCATAGACGTTGAGACCTTGTTGCTCCCATGTTGTTACACATGTAAAGATATTGCCAACTCGTCGTTTACTCTCCTCAGATACGATACGTTGAGTTACCTTGCGGAATAGCACCATTGATCGTATAGCTCGCTCTGCTCTGTTGTTTGTGTATTCCATACCATAGTATAGCACAAATGTGTATAGATCATCTGCAGCATTAGCTAAATGAACTCCAAATTTGCGACAAGCTTCGTTGTCTAGTTTCTTGTACTCTGCTGCAAGTGATAATGTCTTTTGCACTAGATCATCTACTCTGTATTTTAGGTACATGTCCACATGATTGGGATTGTCCACCTGTAGTGCTTTTGCAATTTCAAGTAGTTTCTGCAATCTTTTGTACATTAGTACAGTATGTACGTCACACATTGTATCTTTTGCATTTCGCAGTATGTGCGCCCAACAACGTTGCCGTACATTGAATAGCTTGTACACGACATATCCATCCGACACGAGTGGTATCAGAATATACTTTTTGAATGTTTTTTCAAGAAACTTTTTTGTACGATCTGGCGATATGATGAATTGCGTACCATAATCGCCGACAAGAACCCAGACCCATCCCAATTTCGCAGCAAGGGACATCGACGTCTCATCCATGTAGATTACCTTGGATTTTAGGTTCATTCTCTCTATTTTTTTGACATATTTGTCTAGTTTATCGGCAATCGTGTCTATTGCACCCGTTACCATCTTTTTAGATATACACGGGTCTAGGCATTGAAGAGTACTAGTTATTGTTCTGATACTACAGCCATTCTTTCTCATTATGGTTGCAATCACGCCTAGAATTGGGCACAACATTGTGTTGTGTAGTATGTCTGGGATGCTGTCGAATGTATCGCCTGATGCGCCACAATCTCTACAGTTGTAAAAGTATCCGATATGGAGTATGTGCAATATTATGATCTGTATGTCAATCGTTCTCTTTTGTCTAGACCTCTTGTTGTCAACATGCTTACTGCCACATCCATCACACTTTTCTTTTTTATGATGTCTTGTCTTGTCTGTTTTTATGTTGTCGGAAACTCCTTTGTGACCCTTGTCTTGTCCTGCTTTTTTCCATTCGCTTTTAGATTTTCTTGTACCCTTTTTTACATGATCTGGTTGTTTTGATGAGGGTACGTTAGAATTGTCGAGCTGCTTGCGTCTCGTTTCTTTGTTCTTGGCCTGTGCTGTTTGTACCTCTATCTTTTCTTTTTTACCCTCTATCTTTTTTCTGGTGTTACGAATCTTGGTCTGTGATAGTTGTTGACCACGTTCTATAATTTTGATCATCCTTTGGAATACATTAAAACAATCATTGATTGAATTTGGAGATACTTGGAGTCCCATAATTGTAGCAAGTAAAATCTCGTACAGTTTCATATTCATTCTCTTCTGCTTTGCAACTTGTTTTTGTAGACTCGTAATGGTCTCTTGTTGTTGTTCGATGGTATCATTTTGCTGCTTGACAGTATCCTCTAGATCTGCTATCTTGGCAGATGTCTCCCTATCTTTTTTGGTAGTCTTTTGTCTCGCGATCTGTCTAGACATTGTCATAATTGGTAATGTTTGGATTTAGCCTAGATTATCTAGAAAAGTTGTCCCTTTTGGTAGATCTTTTAAACCTAACCTCGTACACCAATCTAGTTTTATGTACATTGCAATCTAGAGTGGCATATATTGTGATGAATATCTAGAGTGTTGGATTGCTCAAGATCAGACTAGATCGACATGCAACGTTTACATGATTCACTAAACGCGAGACTATGGCATATGTACTCGATGGTATCTAAGTTTGATATCGAGTTAGAATATTGATCAATCGTGGCAAGTCAAGTAGATTTGCATAATCACCATCTCATGTTTGTAGTACTGATGGTAAGATAATCAACTATTATATTCCAAATTGTACACCTCTGAAAATATGGAGCCCAGTCTTGAAACATCTATTGGTAAATTAAATCTCTCGAGACCGGTAATGCTGGCGTCGGGAATCTTGGGAATCTCTCTAGATGTCTTTGATAGGCTGTACAAATCAGGAGCTGGTGCAATAGTTACAAAGTCTCTAAGTCGTGAGCCATGGGAGGGGTACAGTAATCCAACTGTATTCAGCACAGGGAATGGCGGTTGGATAAATGCAGTCGGTCTCTCAAATCCGGGGGCTACAAACTTTGCAACAATGATTCGCAATAATGTCGATACTCCTATAATTCCTAGTCTGGTGGGCTCTATACCTGAGGACTTTGAGTTTATGGTGGAGCAGTTTAACGGATGTCGAGTTATGGCATACGAGTTGAATCTCTCCTGCCCCCATGTGGCAAAAGTTGGATTAGAGGTTGGCGACGATCTAAAACTAGTTAAAGAGATAATCAATACAATAAAAGACACTACCAACATTCCGATAATTGCAAAGATTGGATTAGGCAATACAAACTATCATCATACAGTAAATGCAGCTATAGATTCTGGAGTTGACGCGATAACTGCCATAAATACAATTCGCGCAATTGCAATAGATGCAGAGACACAACGACCTATACTGTCTAACAAGTTTGGTGGATTATCTGGTTCGCCCATAAAACACATTGCACAGAGATGTGTCTTTGAGATTGCGACTAAACACAAGATTCCTATAATTGGCTGTGGTGGAATCTCGACATGGGAAGATGCTGTGGAGTTTATTCTTGCTGGCGCATCTGCACTTCAAGTAGGTAGTGCGATAGGATCTAGTTGGATGAATACATTTGATGTTATCAATCAAGGAATAATCCAATACATGAAGAAGAAGGGATACAATACAATACAGGAGATGGTTGGACTTGCAACGAGATAACAATCACCCGACTATTGTAACTATTCAAGATATCATTCAAGAGACACCCACTGTCAAGACGTTGATCTATACCGATGAGGTAATGTCTTCTGCACTACCAGGCCAATTTGCAATGGTTTGGATACCTGACATAGGTGAGCTGCCGATGAGTATAATGATAGATCCAGAACCTGACAGAGCCGCATTTACTGTTAGGAGACACGGTGTATCGTCAACAGGACTGTTTGATCTTCATGTGGGTGATTCTATTGGTGTACGTGGTCCATATGGAAATACATTTGATCTAAAACATGGTAAGGTGCTGATGGTTGGCGGTGGTACTGGTCTTGTACCTATGATGCGACTATTAACACAAGTAAAAAGAGATGATGATGTAACTCTCGTCATGGGCGCAAAGACCAAGTCTGAGGTCTTTTTTGAAGATCTTGCAGAATCGTTACTGTCTACAAACCCTCATAGAATTCTAGTATCTACTGATGATGGTAGCTATGGCCAATCCGGACTGGTAACCGATATCGTAGATCAATTAATCAGTAAAGAGACTTTTGATGGTGTATATACATGTGGACCAGAGATGATGATGTACAAGACTGTTAAATCAGCAAACACGCATGGAGTCTTTGTCCAAGCCAGTCTTGAGAGAGTTATGAAGTGTGGCGTAGGTATCTGTGGCAGTTGTTGCATGGGCAGAGATCTTGTATGTCGAGATGGAACAGTATTTGATGGTATACATTTAGAACAGAACAACGAATTTGGACACATATACAAAAGTAAATCCGGAATTCAGATTAGATATTAGTGATGGTAAATGTACAAGAATATCTCGAATTTAATTCTGTCAACTATATCTCAAATTTAGATATGCTCGGATTTAGATATGTGCCTTTGCATAACATTCTTGTATACTGTACTAGTTTTGTATGGTCTGTACTCTATGCACTACCAATACTTTGCCTTGACCTTTTCTATAACTTGCTCATGTTCGTGACTCTTTTTACGCGCATATCGTTCCATAGCTCCTAGCGGAACACCTCCGAGTGATCGAGCAATGGCATTGAAAAAGTATCGTTGCGGTCCCTTGGAACCAGTCTTTGTCATAAATTTTTGAATGCCGTACTTAAAGTTGTGCTGCCATGTCTTGTATAGTACTCCAAGTTGTGCTGGTGTCATCTCATTACCAATGTTGAAAAAGTCAGACTTTTCAAGCAAACCAATAGGAACAAATGTGAGTGCAGTAGCTGTAAACATTGATCCTGGTTGTTCTTGCTCTAATTCATTGATGAGGCGTATCGTCTCCCATGAATCTTCGGGTGTTTCATCATTGTCTAATCCCATAATAAGCGTGAATGCAGGAATCCAATAGTTCTCGTTAAGTGTCTTTACTCCTTCCTTTACTACCCAGTGCCATTCTTCTGGTGCATATGGCGCAAGTTTGCGATCTGCATACTTGTCGATCAATCGAAGGCTACCTGTCTCAAATCCTGCCTGTACGCCAATCATGTTATCGGGACCTGCACGAATGATTCTAGATAGATTTGGAATGAGTCTCTCGTCTGCAATAGCTCCTGCTAGTGTTCCGTGTGTTGGATTGGTATGCTCGATTCCAGTAGACATGATCGCAGTGAATAGCTCCTCTAGCGCTTCACGATTAGGCTCCATTCCTTTTGCGGTTCTAGGATCCATTCCATAGACAAAGATATCATCGCTATGAACCCAAGCAGACTTTGAACCGCCTTTCTTTAGATTGATCTCGATCTCTTTTTTGACTTTTTCAGGCGGATAGTATCGTAGTGAACGTAGCGTTACGTCACAAAACTTACAGCCACGTCCACATCCGCGCATCACTTCTATCATTCCATGCATGCTGGGCTCTACGATGTTTGGAATCTCTTCTAACTCTGGTCTATCCCAAAAGTTGACAAATCTTCCATGCATCTTGCGCCCATTTCTCTCGAACTCTTTTATGTTTACTTTAAAGTCACTTCGCTTTCTAAACGGATCCATGTTCTCAAAGTCGCCATTGATCAAATAGTTGAAGAAACGACCTGCATGGCCGTCAATCTCTGGCGCAATACCGCCTAACTCGCCTTCTAATATTGCATATATTCCAAACTCTTCGATCTTTTCTGGATCATAGTTGTACTGCCATGTACCCGAAGCACCAGATATGACTTTTGCATGACTTCCATTCTTCTTCTTTGCCGCCTTTATTCTGTGATGCAGCTCTGTGTTGTAATATTCGTCATATGATATCTGTTTTCGTCCATAAGTAAACGTCATGGTTACAGGACCCATGCCTAGTGGATCCATCTCATATGTGCCAACAACCTCTGTCTCTGGACCTATAAACTTCTCTATGTGATCTGGATGCGCTACAACAACCTCTTGTCTACCGAACCCGTCTCGTAATAGGCCTGCTTCGAGTTTACGTAGTCCATATGGAGCATAGTTTGCAATGCCATTGGTGTGTGGAATATAATTGCATATAAAGTCAAAGAGAATCTTGGGCGTAACCTGTTTACCTAAAATCTTGTACCATACGCTACTCTTATCTCGATTTGGATCGATGGCAGGTGCGCAACCAAAGAATGTAGCAAGTGACAATCCCCGATATGGTGACATTAACGTTCTATCGGCAGTTAACACTATCTTTGGAGTACCCATGTTCTTCAACGAGATCATTGTGTGATTTATTTTAAACCTTGCTAGTAATGTAATATGCTAGATTACTGCACATCTAGTCGGGGTTTGGAGTGCTTGGTTTGTATATCGTGTAGGTTCTGCTAATTTGGTGTGGGCTGAGATCTAGATGACGATGTTTTGAGGACTGATTGTGTGACTAACACTAGTTTACAATAGTCGATACACGACAGTCTCTATATTTTATCAGTCATCCCAAATGTGCTGCCTCGTAGACTCATTTCGTGGGTGGTGGCCAACGAGCCATTATCTCTCGAAAACGCAGCTGTAAAAATGTCTTAAAGTACACCTTGGTGACTTTCTTGCCCATCTCTGAGAATCCTTTTGTTTCAGATGGCATGTGTCGTGCTAGGATCCATGCGTTGTAAAATAACATACTAAACAAAAACAGCATAAATCTTACAGATTCACTCTTACTCTGCATCTTTAATCTCATCTGTTCTAGATCACGATATCCAGACTCTATGATCCATCGACTTGCATATATCGATATGTCGATGTCGGGATCATTTGTTGCATATGCCATCAACTTTCCTTTTCTGTTCTTGGTTATTATCATGGTAAAAGGTACGGTCAATCCTTTTCCGTTGGTGATTTTCGCTTGCGATATTCTGCTACGTAATCCTTGCTGATACTCTCGTATGCAGTTCTTAACATATGCCGTGTTTTTACATGGGGTAAGAAACTTGTACGTGGTATTTTGAAATTTAGCAAATATCTCTGCAACATAAAATTCACGATCAAACAAGAATACACCGATCTTGAACTTGTATGACACACAAATATCGATGATTTTATCTATAGAAACTATGTTATTATCAGCTGCAGACATGAGAATACCTGCAAGATTTAGTTTTGCTATTGGATGAGCAACTTGAGCAGTCATGTAGGTTACCTTGTCTGTTCCCTTGTCTGGTTTGCAGCGTTTCAGTTTTTTATTTTGTTTGTCGTATCGCATGATTTTGTGTTTGTCTATTGCAATGTTGACTACATCTGGCCAAATATCTGCATCCTGTAAAGCTTTGATCTGCTGTTTGACAATCGTTTTGAATTGCCTTTGGAAATTAAGTTTAGAAATTTTTACAAATAATACTCTAAACCATTCACTCGTTGGCGATAGTTCGAATATCTGTCTTACAGATATTGCACAGCTTGTAATCGTTGCACTATTTATCATGGTCGCTATCATCACGTAAAAGACATTGTACTCGTCGTACAATCTATTGTATCGATTTGATACTGGTATCTCAAGAGAGAATAGCCACATGATGATGGCATTATGTGTTGTTCTTTTTGAGCGCACGTCACGTTGCATCAGGGTTTTTTGAACCATAAAGAGTATCCAAAAACTTGCCCGATCTAAATGTTTAGATCGACCCTCATCTCAGCCCAATCGGAGCACATTTGGGATGTCTGTTTATAAACTGAGAATTTTGTACAAAAATTGTCAACATCTGCTGTGTTGACCGAACTTGAGCATTTGTAATGGTTTAGTTATTTACAAGCAACAATCCAAAGATCGTTATGATCAATTGTGGTATATCCAAAGATGTGTCTGACGCTAATAAATGAAAGCAGATCTATTATGTGATCCGTCTAGACGTACTTTGGGTTCTGGGCATGATATTCAACCATGCCGTGTTGTGACAACTTGATATCGTACAAGACATGGCATATTGCATTATCCTTATATATATGGTAAATACTTTATTTTACAGTAATGGGTGAAAGAGAAAGACTGGATTTAATCAAAAAGATACAAGAGACGCGAAATTCTTATGTTATTACTTATGTCTTGAGTGATCGGGACGGTTATCAAACATCTATTGCGTCAGATGCAGTACGAATTTTTTATGAACATTTAGAAGATTATCATAAAAAAATACCTAGACTTGATCTGTTCATGTATAGTGTGGGTGGTGACACAAGTACACCATGGAGGATTGTTTCTCTGTTTAGAGAATTTGCTGAAGAGATTAACATTTTGATTCCATATAAAGCATTAAGCGCAGCTACCCTTGTGGCGATCGGAATGGATAACATAATCATGGGTAAAAAAGGAGAGCTGGGTCCTATTGATCCCACTGTAAACAGTAATTTCAATCCCATAGATCCTATTGTACAAAATCGTTCATTGCCGATTAATGTGGAAGATATTTCAAGCTATATTGATTTGATGAAGAAATTCGGCATAACTGGACAGAAACAAATTGGACAAAGTTTTGCAAAACTTGCAGATGCTGTCAATCCAATAGCTTTGGGATATATCAATAGACATTACTCATTCATTAGAATGACTGCTACAAAACTTTTAAAATCTCAAAAGAAGCCACTTAACGATCAAAAAATTAGTCACATTGTAAAACAGTTGATCGAAGAAATCTATTTTCACGGTCATGGTATAGCTAGAATGGAAGCAAAAGATATCGGACTGAAAATAATTCGTCCTGATCAAAAATTAGAAGAATTGATGTGGAAATTATATTTAGAGTATGAGAATGATCTCCAACTTACACAACCTTTAAACCCAAAAGACATTCTAGAAGAGAGAAAAGCAGATCGTTTTGTAATGGATGGAGTACCTGGAGCGTATATAGAATCTGAAAAACACTCTCATGTTTATAGGGGGAATATAGAATTCATTACAAAAAGGGCAATACCACAAACGATGAACATAAATTTCCCATTACCTTCAAACAATGATAAATTAGATTTTGATCAACTACTAAAATTACGTGAATATGTACAAAAGATAGTTTATGAAGAGATCGTCAAGCAATCCTATGTACTAGCATATGATGTAGACTTTAGCAAGATGAATTGGTATCTTAATCATGATTGGATCAAGCTAGTATAAATTTCCCTTCTGGCCACGTACCTTCTCTCTTTATGTTTGTTCTGGTGATTAGTGGGCGCTGCCTAGTATTTTCATATGTATAAGTAAAACTATCTGCGGGAACAAATCTGATGTTTATTGTTACTTTATTCACCATGTTAATACTTGAACCTTGTATAATATAAGTAATGTGTTGTGAGTTCGGTAGTGTGGGATCCGGAAAACTATCTAGTACTCTATCATCGTTCATAGATCTCTTGTCTTGTATGTGACACATCTGTGAACTAGCAGTCATATCCTTATCTGATCTCATTATCTGATACTATTCGACATGATCGTCTAGACCCTAATCTATAAATTCATAAGAGTTGTAGTCTATTCATGGCAACACACGGCTCGCTTACTAAAGCAGGAAAGGTTAGAGGTCAGACCCCCAAGGTTGAGGGTAGAAAGATAGTTGGAACAAACTCTAGTCTGCGTAACAAACGCAACTTTGTGAAGCGGTTTGTTTTAGGTCGAGTACCAGGTCAGAACAAGCCCGGTCAAAAACGAAGAAAGCGTTAGAGCATTCAAACCTACAAACCAAACTCTGATTTCAAGTTGGTGTAAAATTTCACCATATTGTCGTTCACTTTGGGTAGTAGTGTATCGATATCTGAGCGAATCTTATCTGGATTAATGTCTGGAGTATTTTGGATCTTTTCGTATGTGTTATCTAGCCAGAGATTCACCATGTTGCGATCTATCTCCATATGAAATTGGAGTCCTATTACACTCTTGTATCGAAAGGCTTGATTCTTGTAATGTGTGGATGATGCAAGTCTTGTTGCACCGTCTGGTAAGTCAAATGTATCTCCGTGCCAATGAAATACCGTGAACCGTCGTTCAAATCCTGCAAATATCTCTGAATCACACTCGATGTATAGATCATCATAGAATCCGATCTCTCTTCTTGATCCCTTGTATACGCGACTACCGAGTGCTCTTGCAGCCAGCTGTGATCCCAGGCAAATTCCTAGCAGTGGTGTTCCGTCATGTATGCAGCGTTTCACCAACTCTTCTTCGGCTCGTAGATGTGGCAGATCATCATTTGCACTATTTGGAGCGCCGAGTATTATGATCAGTGAGAACTGTTTATCAGGGATACTGGTATACTTTGCATTGATCGATGTTATGTTGAAACCATCTTGTTTCAATAGATGACCTAGATATCCAGACCCCTCTATCTTTGTATTTTGTATTAAAAGAACACTAGACATTAATCCAACTAGGGCCAGACGCCTTTCTGTTCAAAAGCTTCTAAAACTCGTTGTACTGCTAGGACCATCGTAGCTTTTCTCATGTCGATCTTGTGCTCCTTTGATTTCGCATATGCGTCTTTGAATCCCTTTGTAATGTTACTTTCCATCTTTTTTGCAACTTCGTCAAACGTCCAATAATACCCCATGTTGTTTTGTACCCACTCTAAATACGATATACATACACCACCCGAGTTGGCCAAGATATCTGGAATCACCAATATCTTCTTTTTGTATATGATTGGATCTGCTTCTGGTAGTGTTGGACCATTTGCGGCCTCTGCAAGTATCTTGCATTTTAGATTCTTTGCAATATCCTCTGTTATCTGATTCTCCAAAGCAGCAGGAATCAAAATATCGCATTTTGTTGTCAACAATTGTTCTGTAGTAATCTCTTTACTGCCTGGAAACCCTACAACAGATCCTGTCTCTTGCTTGTAATTTAGAATCTTGTCAACTTTGGCCCCTTTTGGAATGGATATTGATCCCTTGGAGTCGCTAACACCAATTACAATCACCCCCATCTTTTCAAGAGACTCTCCTGCAAAGGTTGCAGCATTGCCAAACCCCTGCAAAACTACTTTGGCACCTTTTAGATTTAATTTTAGTTTCTTTGCGGCCTCTCTTACTGTATACGCTGCACCGAGTCCGGTCGCAACGTTTCGCGCAAGTGATCCTCCCATGGATATTGGTTTGCCTGTGATTACGCCAGGCGAATATCTATTTCCATTTAGTTTACTAAATGTATCCATTATCTGGGTCATCTCACGACCTGTAGTGTACACGTCTGGAGCAGGAATGTCTTTCTCTGGACCTATGATCTCTGATATCTTGTATGCAAATCCGCGAGTTAGTCGCTCCAATTCGCCGTCACTGAGATTCTCAGTCTTGGGATTGACGTATATTGCTCCCTTACCTCCTCCTAATGGAATATCAACTATTGCACACTTCCACGTCATCCATGAAGATAGTGCCATGACTTCGCGTTCCATGTACTCGACTCCACCTTTTGGATTAAAGTAACGAATACCTCCCTTGTACGGACCCCGATCGTTATTATGTTGACTACGAAAACCTGTGAATATTCGTATGCTTCCATCATCCATCTTTACTGGAATCTTTACTCTCAAAACTTTGTTTGGCATCGCAAGATAGTTGCGTATCTCTTGATCCTCAATCCCTAATATGTCACATGCATCGTTTACCTGTTTAGTGGCGTTTGCAAACGGATCTGATTCTACCAAACTATTATGTCTAATATATTGGACTATTTAAGTTTGGTTTTACAGATCTCTTCGATTTATCTGGGATATGATTTTAACAGAAAAAGTACTGTTGGACTTTATGGGAACATTTTTAGAAAAGTCTTGGAAAAATACCATCTACGTTCTTCCACCAATCATATTTTGATCGCTATATGATCTGCTAACTAGATTGTCGATAATCGCACAAGATCAAGAACATGCGATGTCAATGTACGTTGATTCTAACACGGTGTAGAGTCATACTATATACCCTTAAATTAACTTGAAACTAACTGCCTGTATTATGATGGCATCGCGTGGGTACGATATGACGCCCACAATGTACTCACCTGATGGAAGGATCTATCAAGTAGAGTATGCGTTAGAGACTGTAAAGCGCGGTACTTTGGCGATTGGAATCATATCCAAAGATGGGATAATTGTTGCAGTAGAAGAACAGCCTAGATCACTCCAATCAACAGATATCACTCAAAAGATCTTTCAAGTAGACTATCACATAGGCGTAGCAGCAGCAGGCTATATTCCAGATGCACGTGTTCAAGTTGATAACGCTAGATTATTCTCACAAGGAAATCGTATTACGTACAACGAGTCAGTTGAGGTCATAACAGTTGCCAAACACCTTGCAGATATGTCACACCAATTTACTCAATATTCTGGTGTAAGACCAAACGGAGTATCACTGATAATTGCAGGAATTGATCAAAAAGGCGAGTCTATATACGTCACTGATCCAAGTGGTACGTTTGTCCAATACTCTGCAGTTGCTATAGGCGCGGGTTCAGACGATGTGAATACATTTCTTGAGAAAAATTATGATCCTGAGATGAGTTTAGATGATATTGCAGCGCTAGCCATTGCATCATTGAATCTCAAAGTAGAGAAGAAAGACGATACAGATCACATAAAGATGGCCAAAATTACCACAACCAACAAGATATTTGAACGGGTACCCGAGCCAGATCTACAAAAGTATGCAGCAAGTACTATCAAGTTTGAGCAGTAGGAACTTTAACCTGTGATGTGTAGATGGGTCTTGGTAGCTATTGGGCTGATGTTATCAAAGTTTTAAGCGAGATCATTCCCATATACGATAAAGTAAACTCGATAATCTCATTAGGCAAAGACGTTGAACACAGAAGACGTGGAATATCGGGTAGAATATCATCTGGAGATCGTATCCTCGATGCAGGTTCTGGTTTTGGAAACATGTCCAAGACTGCATTAGAGATTGCTAATGTATCAGTAACACTATATGATCCACTCGTACCGATGCTCAAGAATACCGGTTCACATTTTGATGAAATTCCTGATATGACAAACGGCGTATTTGAGCACATTCCTTTTAGAGATGATGAGTTTGATGCTGTACTCTGTGGATACTCTTTACGAGATGCAATTAATCTACGAATAGCAATATCTGAGATTCATAGAGTGCTCAAAGATGGAGGTAGATTTGTGATAGTTGATCTGGGCAAACCAGATAACCGGATAATTCGTACGGGTGTTGCATTCTATCTACGATGTATTCTTCCTATACTCGCATTTGCAGTTGGAGGAAGATTAGGACTCAAGTTTGGAACATTATATGGAACATTTCAGAGGTGGCCACATAACAGCAAATTGAGATCTATGTTACTTGACAAGTTTACAAAAGTAGAGTTTGAACAAGATCTCTTGGGTGGGGCAATAATGGTCGCAGCATACAAGTAAAATTCAAAATGGACTATATTCAAATCCGTCTAGATCGCTAAAGATTCTAAGATTCTTGATCTCTGCTTCGATCTCTTGTTTGAATCTAGTAAAGTCTGTGTCGTTGGTATACAGTACAATGCGTTTTGGTTGAGATATGCAATATGCCAAGATCTCTCTGTCGTTATCTACGTATATCTCGTATGAATTAAAAGTTTGCGTCTGGTTATGTTGAGGTCTTTTTGGAATACGCCACACACTGGCTCTAACTCTACCTCCATTTGCAGATGTGCTTGCTTCTTTACGTATGATGTGATATCTATAGACGTTTGGATTGAACTCTTTGATGTATGTTCTGAGTTGATCTACTCTGTTCAGTGAATCTTTGGATATGTTGTTATCACCATCATGTAGTTTTATGTCACCAAGTACAGTCTCTGCATATTTATCAGATATCTGCGCTAGTATCTTTTTGTAGCATGTATAATTTTGATTGCAAATCCAGTAATACAATACACCATGAAATTCGTTATGTACGATTCTACATAATTTGATCTTTTTATTATTGTATGTGGTATTGATCGCATATACATGCTCTTGATTCATCTTTTTCATGCTAAAGTTTGGTACTATCATTTTCAGATGCTTAGAACAATAGTTTAATAGTATGTTTGTATCCAGAGTCATACAAAAATCATCATGTCTTGCATCGCGTAATAATAATGAGACGTTGTTGATCTTTTGCATAATAAAATAGTATTGTCGTATTTTTTAAATTTTGGTTAGTTTACTAATCCTATTCGATCTTTGTAAATACTTTGGATATGGAATCAAGACTAGATTGATTGCAAAGTTACACTCGTGATGGTACGGGTGTTAGTTTGACTGCTTCTAGCAGGGTTAATTTCATGCCGTATATCACAATATGATATGAATCGTACACTATTGTTAGTATATCTGACTGGGCTAATAATTGGCATATCGTATGGAATGCATGCTCCCATCTTGCCTGTATTTGCAAAGAATGCCTTGAATGCCAATTATTCCGAGTTGGGATTCATCGGATTAACAAATTTTGTTCCCTATATGTTTATTCCATTCTTTGTTGGGATACTATTAGATCGATTCAACAATGGTTATCTACTATCTGTGGGGGTTGCAATAAACACCATCTCAATCTATCTATTATCGATTGTCCAATCTGTCCCAGAGGTGATGGGGGCTAGAGTCTTGACCGGGGTGGCACACGCATTCTTTTGGCCACCATGTGAGTCAATAATAACTGCTGTGAGTAATAATGAGAACCGTGTCCAAAATATCTCGTTATTTACAATGTTCTTTGTGATAGGGTTTATGGTAGGTCCACTAATCGGAAATATCTTTCTAGATGGATTTGACGTATCGTATAGAGTACTCTTTCAGATCACTGCATTTGTACTAGCAGCTGCGATCATCACCGCGTTATTTACATCAAAGAAGAGACAGGCCAAACACGTACGATTCTCTCTTTCATCGATCTTTATGATGAAAAGATTTCCAGAAGTGATTATGCTGTTGATCTTTTTTACATCTACCTTTGGAATAATCTTGACCATCTATCCTGCATTTCTAAACGATCGTGGAATGACTGACACAGATATACTATACCTGTACTTTATCTTTGGAATATCTAGAGTCATATCACTTGTATTTGGTGGCAGATTTGCTAAACGTACTAGTCATACGTTGATTGCAGCTGTGATGTCTATATCTGTGGGACTAGGCATATCTATAATCTCTGTATCTTTTGTAGAATTTGCAATCGCACTTGGTCTGATGGGATTCGGTTTTGCCATATTCTCTCCACTAACTCTAGAGATCATACTGAGCAAGACAAAGAGAAACATGTCTGGTAGTATAATAGGCACATATGAGACTGTCTTTGGTATAGGGTGGGTAATCGGTCCCACTTTGGGCGGACCTTTGGCGCAGCTGTTTTCAACTACTATGCCGTATGTCGTATTTTGTATGATCGGTCTTGGAATCTTTGTCCTGTCTATAATCCGATATAAAGTGCTACAGCCTGAACGATAACATTAAGTTTAATTTAAAATTGTATTCTAGTGTATGCATGATACATACTGCTCTAAATGTTGGCGGTAGCGAATGGATGATCATAATCTTTGTTGCGTTGATCTTGATACTAGGGACAGGTAAACTCCCGGCAGCTGCAAGAAAGCTTGGCAAAGCAGTAAATGAATACAATCGCGCAAAGATGGAGATCAGTGATCAAGTCAAAGTTACAAGTGAGGCTCCAAAGATACTGGGTCCAGTGGAAAACGAACGTGAGAAACTTGACGCCATTGCAAGATCAATCGGAATTAATCCTGCGGGCAAGTCTGATGAACAGCTACGAGATGCAATCTCTGCAAAGATCGGTAAAGACACAAAGCAGGATGGTGGCGAATCCACATAGTACAAATGTCGTTAGAATTTGTAGTTCATTATGCGTTATTCTAAACCAGAAATGAGTTTTTATACATGTATGTTAAACAGCAATGTCTCAAGACTGTACTGCATAGAAATGTTTATGGAAAAATGAAGAGTAAAAAATTAAATGTTTATGAATTTTACAAATGTCTGTTTGTTGTTTACGTACAGGATCTTTTAGGTTTACATCAGATTACTAGTTACAGAAAAAGCACCACTAGATGTCATAAGTGACAATTATGGAAAACGCCGTGCTAAATGGCATCTTAAATGACTCGAAAAGACATAATCGATCAAATGTATAACAAGGTCACAAAAAAACGTAGATAAAATACCGAAAGACTTTGTAATGCATGTAAAACTTTGCCTAGACTGCATTGAATTGTAGACTAGTAGATGTGTCCTACTAATTGGATGCTGTTGGGACGCTATTAGGTACCACATACTTGACACGCACCTATCCCACACACCTGACAAACACCCTAAACAATAAATCCTAGATTAATCATACCTAAATCTTGAAGTTTCGCTGTCCAAAATGTAAATCTAGAATAGAACTTCAACGAACATTTAACAAAAAGATACACGTATCATGTACAAAATGTGAAGTAGAGGATATTATAGGATTTATAAAAAATCCTGATGAGGCATTCTTGGAATTTTGTGCTAGATATGATGCGGGAATAATAAGAGACATACGTTCAAATCTAATTGCAGAGTCTATAGTGCGTTCCGACTCTGAGATTGACGCAATGATATCTGGGAAAGAACCATCCGACATAACTAACGGTATTTTGCGCACCAAAAAAGACTATGTATCGGAGTATCGAGTCTTAGATAGTATCGAACCAGAGATTGGCTGTGCCCCATCAGATCTAGATCTGAACGACTCGTTGCTCAAATATCTGACGGAGATTGGCATATCAAATCTATACAAATTTCAAGAAGACTCTTTCGTAGAGATCACAAATGGTAGCAATGTTGTTATTGAAGCTCCAACAGCTAGTGGTAAGACAGAAGCATTTCTGATTCCTATAATTCAGCGCATGCACAAAAGAGGTATATCTGGCAGCGTTTATGCTGTATTTGTATATCCTACAAAGGCATTGGCTAGAGACCAATACTTGAAGATTAAACACTTTGCATCACTATTGAGCATGCGTGCAGAGGTGTTTGATGGAGACACAGAACTAGAAAAAAGAAGATCCATAATTGTAGATCCTCCACAGATCATAGTCACAAACTTTGACGTAATCCATTATCATATGTGGCACCGAACTAGATTTGGTTCTCTGTTGTCTACAACTAGAGTTTTGATAGTAGATGAAGTTCATACATACTCTGGCATATTTGGTACCAATGTACACTATATTATAAAACGCCTCAAACGATTATGTAAGGATCTCCAGTTTGTTGCCGCATCAGCTACCATACATGATGCAAAACAGTTTACTTGCGATCTCTTTGGTGAAGAGATGAAGTTGATAAAAGGTTCTGGAAGAAAAGGCAAGATCGAATTTACTATGTTATTTCCAACACTTCGATCACAGCGCGCATTGATGATCGATATCGCAAAGCAACTAACTAAAAAGAGACACAAGACCATGATCTTTAACAACTCTCATCTCAACTCAGAACTATTTGTTATCCAAGCAAAAAAGCAAAAGATCAACGTCAAGGTACATAGAGCTGGGCTGATGGCCAAATACAGACAGTCAGTTGAACAACAGTTTCGAGCAGGCAAGATCGAGGCGATATCATGTACTCCTACATTGGAGCTAGGAATAGACATTGGAAACGTAGATGGAATAATATCGTCTACGGGGTTGTCCGGTGAATATCTCGTAAAATCTATGCATTTTATGATCTCTTAAACAAAATACAACAAATTAACTCTATTTGCCGTTATTTTTCTATTAAAAGTTAAACTTTGGTGCAAAGTGTACCGTTTTGCACTTCAATAATCAAGTTTGATTAATTAAAACGCCACAAATTAATGCTCGACAAGCATGCATTTACCAAAAAACAGTATTTGGTTACCACTCAATACCCACTTGTGCTAAAATTACTTTTGAATTATGTGCAGCAATCTTGAACTTTAACTCTTGAACCATGTTTTCCCATTTTATTGCTTTAATGTCTTCACCAAATAGGAGTTTCATTGTTGAAAATACGCCTTCAACATTTGCACGGTCTCCATATCCTAGAATTATCTTCCAATCATCTTGATTTTCTTCGCGTTCGTCTGTTGGCATGGAATTTAGATCTTTACCATCTAAAGCACCAAATTGAAACTCGGCTAATTTACTTCTGGGATCATCTCCATGTGATACTGCATTACGTTTTATCAATATTCCATTGATGAGATTATACATCATACAAAACTCGTGAATCTTTTTTGTATCATAACCTTTGTCGGCGAGAATTTTCTTTGTGATTGGTTTACCGGTACGATTACATTCATCAACTATCTCTGTTGCATCTTTTAATAGTTGCTTAAACTGTGACGAATCTGATTTCTTGTCAGTCGTAATGCTGTATGACCTTATAATCTTTGAATTCACGTCTATACAAATGTGCATTTTTACAAATCCATCTCGTTCTACTTTGTAATGGGCTTCAATCCATCGACCACCTGCATGTTGTCTAAAGCCAGAAGCATCAATAGCTAGAGTATGTGGCATTTTAGACTTTATAATTAAGAGATCGTTTAAAATATCGACTTCCTGTGCTTTTATTCTAGCGTGTAACTGAGATCTACGTGGTATCTTGAAATTAGGAAAAGATTTCTCTAACTCTTTTATGAGTCGTCTATATGAATAGTTGTTTCTAGATTTTGTAATGCCTGCGTACATTATAAGAGCTTCTGAATAAAGGAATTGTCCACCACGTTTATTTTTATTCATAAGAGTTAACTCTTTTTCGAATTCTTCTTTAAATTTATCCTCGTCTTCCAATCTTAAAACAAGCATAAAAAATAAAAGTCTTAATCTTGGTTTATGTTTTAATGATTTCATAATTCTACTTAAATTTCTTGCTTTCTCACGTTTTTCTTTACGATTCATGTCCTCATCTTTTAGAAACTTGAACCAATAAGGGAAATCACTCGCCATGACATTTCTAAAAATAGTTCCCCTTTATAGATCTTTTCATTTTGATATCTATTTTGTGTTTTAAAATTAATTGTAAACTAGAACTTGTTACTAATTCTATGCAGCAGTTGAAAAAACAACACTAGAAACGATGCAATTAGAGAAAATATTTCTCATGTGTTCAAAATCGAGCGATTTGTATCCCCGATGAGTGGATTTGCAGCTGCCCTATTCCTATTCACCGGACAACCTCTCGTCTACTGTACCAATAAATCGACTCACGCAGCGGATCGGTCGTGCAGGAAGGAGAGGCCAGACAGGATATGCATTCTTGGCATTAGGTAACGATCCGATCTCACAATACTATGGACATCACCCTGACGACTACTTTGAAGATATGGAACATAACTATATCGATCCAGAAAACCCTTTTGTTAAAGAGTATCAGATATTGGCAGCCGCATGTGACAAACCACTCTTGTATGACGAACTAGATCATGACACAGTAGAGTATCACATAACACAAAATAATCTCAAAAGAGATGGCAGACTAGTATATCCAAATTTAAAAAAAATTAAACCTCTTCTAGATGAGTACAGCATTAGAGGCATAGGACAGTCAGTTGATATTAAACTGGATGATAAAAAGATAGGTGATCGTATATTGCCTATTGCTCTAGAAGAACTTCACAAAGACGCAATATATTTTCTAGCAGGTACAAAATACAGAGTACAAGAGTTTGATTATCCTAAAGAGAATGTTGCACAACTGATCAAGATGCCAAAAGATCATCAATATTATACAAAGGCACTCACCGAAGAGTGGCCTACGGTTGAGACAACATACGAGACACGAATAGCAAATGGCGTTGAGATCGCATTCTGTAAATTACACATAAAAAAGACTGTATGTGGATATGTGAGACTAAAGATTGGTCAACCTCTACACGAAGGTGAGCGAGTGTTGCTAGATGCAAATCTAGAATATGATTTTATAACAAAAGGTATTGTGTTTTGCGCACCAACCCCAGTAAACACAATCGATACATCTGAAGACAAAGAGCGTACAGAACTAAGTGGCTATCACGCTACCGAACATGTTATAATCGAAGGTTCCAATATGATAACCGGTGGTGTCTCCCAAGATCTAGGCGGCATATCGATGGGCACATCTGGAATGATATACGTCTATGATGGAGCAATAGGTGGAAGTGGAGCAAGTAAGAACATGTGATATATGGCTGGATTACAGAGGTTGTGTACTACAAGACGGTTCTCAGGCAACTCCTAACTCTAAAGGATGGTCTAGAGTGTCCAAACTCAACTTTGAGAGATCTATTAAATCTTCTCTAAATGCATGATTTTACATCCAAATATTTGGTGTATCTTGTAATGTTCAACTAGGTAAGCGACTATTCTAGATTCATGAGTGTATTGGCACATAGATGCTGTTCTAAATAGTTGAGATTTTACTGCATATTATTTGATGTATGACCAAAGAATATTGTGGTGGTGTCAAAATGGAATAAATACTAGTGTACTACAAACCAAACAATGAAGACGGCACTAGTCACAGGAAGTTCATCTGGTATAGGATTACAAACTGCACTAGCTCTTGCTCGTGACGACTATCAAACCTTTGCTAGCATGCGTGACGTATCACGATCAACCGAATTGGAACAAGCTGCTAAAAAAGAAGATCTAGCAATTGAGATAATCGAACTAGATGTTGACCGCGAAGAGTCTATTATATCTGCAATTCGTCATGTATATGACAAGACTGGAAGAATTGACGTATTGGTGAATAATGCTGGGTATGGTCAATTTGGATGCACAGAGGATGTGTCTGTAGATAGTTTTAGAAAGCAGTTTGAGACAAATTTTTTCAGTGTCGTAAGAATAATTCAACAGGTAGCTCCAATCATGAGGGCACAAGGCTCTGGAATAATCGTCAACATGAGTTCAGTTGCAGGTAGAATTGGGTTTCCAGGATCGCCTGCATATATCAGCTCCAAGTTTGCGCTAGAAGGGCTATGCGAATCTCTTAGATACGAACTCGATCAATTTGGAATAAAGACCACTCTCATCGAACCTGGAGTTATCAAGACAAACTTTTTTGACTCTTTACGAATTCCAGAGTCAAAGATCGATCCTAAATATAAACAACTCACTGAAAGTATTCTGTCTGGTCTAAAGATGATGGTTGAGATGGGAACACACCCGTCTCAGGTGGCAGACACAATAATCTCTGCAATACACGACGATGAACTACTTCCTAGATATGTGGTAGGCTCAGATGCAGCAATGTTTCTTGAAGCCAAACATAACAAGACAGACATCGAGTTCGAACGATTTATGAACAAGCAATTAACTGCCAGTTAAGATAAATTGATATACAAATTGTTGATCATCTACTTAATGTCTTGTGGTGATGCGTGATGAGGTGGAAGACACTTGAACATAATGGAATAACATTTCCAGAACAGTATCAAACAAAAAAAGGCGTAAATATAAAGATCAAAGGCAAGTCCATACCGTTAGGTATTCTTTCAGAAGAGATGGTATACCAATGGGCCAAAAAGAAGGACACTCATTATGTACAAGATGAAGTCTTTCAAGACAACTTTACAGATGATCTTGTAAAAGAGCTACGATCTGATCCTAAAACGGCAAATAATGATATAGTGAAACAAGGGATAGCATATCAGGACATTGACTTTACCGATGCGTACAATCTAGTCCAAAGTGAAAAGGACAAAAAGAAGCCGAAAAGAACAAAGAGAGAGAGAGAAACAAGCAAGAGAGAGAAAGGATAAACTCTTTACCGCCTGAGGAACGAAAACCTGAAAGAGAGAAATCAGCAGAGAAACGCAAAAGAGACCGTGCAGAAAAGAACAAACATCGTGAGAAACTAAAAAGCAAATACGGCATAGCATTTGTGGATGGTCAGCAGGTAGATGTCGCTAGCTATATCGCAGAACCTCCTGGAATATTCATAGGACGAGGCAATCATCCACTACGAGGTAAATGGAAGCCGAGAATCACAAGCAATGATATAATTCTAAACCTGGGCAAAGAAGCAAATGTTCCGGATGTGATGCTAGAACTAGACACGGTCAAAGATCCTCACGGAAAATGGAAAGCAATAGTTCATAATCAAGATGCAACATGGTTGGCAAGCTGGACTGACTTTCTTACAGGAAAGACCAAGTATATCTGGCTTGCAGATACAGCTGGATTAAAACAAGAGCGTGATAAAGAAAAGTACGAGAAAGCAAAAAAACTTGAAACAGAGATCGAAAAGATCAAAGATCATCTAGTCAAGGACATGAGTAAAGGTGACAAGACAAAGATTGCGACTGTGTGTTATTTAATATATAGAACAGCGATGAGAGTCGGCGACGAGAAAGACCCTGAAGAAGCAGATACAGTTGGGGCTACGACACTGCGCAAAGAACACATAACGATAACTAGTAATACAATAAAGTTTAATTTTTTGGGCAAAGATAGTATACCATGGCGAGAGACACTAAATGTGCAAGAGCATGACAAACAATTCCAAAAAAATCTAAAAGAGTTAATGAAAAACAAGAAACCCCACGATCAGATATTTGATAATATATCTTCTAGACATGTAAATGCATACTATTCTGGTATAGTAAAAGGATTAACGGCCAAAGTATTTCGCACATATCTTGCAACAGATGTAGTTAAAAAATACCTCATAGATCACGACGATGTTCATAAAAAGTCAAATCATGAGAAACTATATCATGCAAAACTAGCAAACTTGGAAGCTGCTATAATGTGCAACCACAAACGAACTATACCTAAAACCTTTGATGAAAAATTAAAAGAACGTAGTAATAAACTCGAAGAGATTCGTAAACAGAAACCGTGGTCTAAAGCAGAAGATGATCTAAAAGATATACTAGAGATAAAGCCCAAGACTGATAAACAGACAAAGAGCAAGAATAAAAGACTTAGAGCCAAGAGAAAGCAGATTAGAGAACAAAAGAGACGTCACAAAGATCGAACTGAAAAGCTTGGATTACAACTAGATCTTGTTAAAAAGACTCGGGACTATAATTTAGGTACATCACTACGAAATTATATAGATCCACGAGTATTCGTGGCATGGACATCTGAAGTAGGCGCAGAATGGGAGCGTCTATACACCGCTGCACTACAAAAAAAGTTTCTGTGGGTCAAGAACGAGGATGTAAAGTGGAGCGACATAAAGTCTAAAGAATCTGTGTCTGATGTGTGATGTATCTTGTATCGTGTCTAGAGTCGAGATATCTGATCCCAAATCTCCCTGTCTGAGTGATGCGCATATTGTACATTTATACTTGCATAGATCAACATTTGTCTTGGCGTGGAAGATACAAGAATGTGTCTGTTTTTCTGATATCGTCTTATGGTCAAACAGTAAGTTTTTTATATTCTCGCATCGTGTATATGTTGTGCCATCTCTGAGCAATGATAAAGAGTGTATCAAATGTCATCATTGTAAAGAAATATTTCAGTACAAAGACACTAAATGGTTTCCTCTACCTATAGAATTCTTTGACGATGACAATATTGAACTCTTGAAGCGTGAAGAGTCTCGAGAATATGTGATGGCGATAAAAAAGAAGAAAAGAGAGATGCAGATTCTACAAAAGCGATTACGTAGTTACAATCATGATCGCATAATCAATGATCTTATAAAACAGATCGATGCTAGCCCTGAAAATGAATCTAGTAAAAAATACAAGATCAACGTATTGACTGTAACTAGACAACTCCGCAACAATCTAGATGCCTCCCTAAAGAAAACAATAGATAATTTTACAGAATATCCTTGTCTGGTATTCGGATATTATGAATTTCAATATGTGGGACTATGTCCGCTTTGCAAAAATCATCTGTCCCTCGGATGGCGTGGACATCACTCACTCAAGCGTGGCATAAAACTTGAACAGAGAGATGACGATGAGAGATGTATTTTTAAGTGTAAATCATGTAAAGCAGATATAGTTGCTGAAGATCATATTTGGTTGTGTAGTACAGACAAGACATATGTATTGCTAACTATGTGTCAAAATTGCCATACAGAACAAAAATACCCGTACAAATTTACGGCTATGCCCCTTGTAGTGATGGGTGGTGGACGATTTACCAAGCTTAAACGTAAATCAATTCCAGAATGGATGTTTCCTAGATCTATGATTTATATGCACAGCAGGCTATTTGGATGGGAAGATACTCAACCATACACAGTAATGAAGAGTGAACTAGCCACAACTATGTTCGAAGGTTCAGTCTCATACCTTGAAAAATCAGGTAATGTTTGATCGGCTCCAAGATCAACGATATCTGTGGTCGACCACGTTCTAACTTTGCAATATGTTATGCGTGATATACAAATATCTCCAACGTGCATATCTCCAACGTCCTAGTCACCTAGTTCTAAATGTGGTCGAGTCGACAGCAACTGTATCTCAATCGAAATGTCTCTAGTTGCTTGTATCATATATGATGAAATTGTATGTTCAATATCTTGTAATCGTACAAACCGTCTGAGATAAATCATGATCTCACTAGACCTATTAGAATGATTTAAGTTCTTAAATTTATTGAGTACAAGCATGCCGGGGTAGCTCAGCCTGGTTAGAGTGCCAGTTTACTTGGTAATTCTCTCTAAGGTTCTCCAACAAAGGCAATACTCATAATCTGGAGGTCGCGAGTTCGAAACTCGCCCCCGGCACACAAAATACTGTTATACTGTACACTTACAACCCTTCTTTTTGAGGATATGTATCTGCTCTGAGATAGAGTTGACATACTCTGTCTGAACACTCGATCCTATTGCTCTTCGCTTGTCTAATGGACTAGAATGTTTGTACCCTCGTTTGGACATCTCTTCTACGAGAAGTTCATGTCGCAGATACATGGCAGACAGTTTACCACGCCATCTAAGCGTCTCTGGATGGTTTGCATATCCTCTCTTGTTTAATGTGATTATTGTCCACATTGCATGTAATTCTCGATGTTCGCCAAGAAGATGATTACGACAGAGTCTGGATGGATCTATGTCCCATATTCTCATCTGATATCGATCTGTACTCTGATGATCTTGTAAATATGACATGCTGTATGATCTGATCTAGTGCCAAGATAATTGCATGTCAAACACAAATGAGAGTGATGTCTGTTTGAATCCCAGACGTTTGTAAAATTGATGAGATCGTTGTCTCTGATTTCCTGTCTCTAATCTGATTCGATGACATCCATATTGTCTTGCCAGTGATATGCATTCATTGACTAGTCTTGTTCCTATGCCACAAGACCTCAAATCATGAGTAACGATCAACTCTGGTATATACATCTCTTTTGTAATGCGATTTAATCTAGACAGAAACATGATGCTGATCATGCCTACGATTCTGTCATCATGTATGGCTACCAATATCATCTTGTCCTGATCTATTATGTATTGTTCAATGATATCTCTAAACCCATCTATATTACCGTCAGGTCTTGGACGCCCAAGTTCGTATAGCATTTCAAGTATGTCGTCTATACTCTGTTCGGTCGCAGCCTTGATTATCAGATTCATTCATAATGGTACAACACTGCAATAGATATACGCAGCTGATCTGTGCATTACACAACCGTTAAAACTATGATGTTCATTTAACGTGTTTTACATATTATCAGATCAACTTTGTAGCAAAGTCTGGCGCGATCATATAGATTTAGATTCCATGCTATATGTGAAGGATCTGACGTACCATAAATGATATCAAATCCAAGTTGCTGCATAGCTATGCGTAATGAGCCAGGTTCTAGCCTCTTCACTACGTGCTGTCGTTCAAAGTCATAGGGATCTGTTATCACGACATAACCATTTGAGATCTGACGCGAGATACACTCTAGCAATCTATGCGGTTCAATTATCTCAAGAATGTTTAATGCGATGACGATATCAAATTGTTTACTAAATATCTCAGATAGCGAATCTGCCACAAAATAGTCTAGATTTGCCCGATGGTTTCGTTTTGCTTGCCAGATTGCGCTAAATGATCTGTCTATTCCCAGTACTGTGTCATGACTTTTGGCAAGATGAGCTGCAATTGTACCTATGGAGCAACCATGTTCTAATACAATATTAGATCTTGGAATCAGTGACAATTTGGATCTAATCACATGGTAGAACTTGCTTTTTACACTGTTTTGATATATTCTGGTCCATCTATCTTCAATCACGCCTCGATCTTCTTTATACTGTATGCCTGTTATTGCATTCTTTAGATAGTCTCTCATGACTTTGCTTTTAGATATCTGATAGAGTTTACCAACTAGTGATCTGCGTTCTGCTAGATATGTTGTAATGTCATTCCATAGTATCGGCACTCGATCTATTATGGGGAACTTTAAACCACAGCAGTTACATTCTAGTATCCCTTCAACAATCTCTAGATCTTTAATCAATACCTCAACTTTTAGTCTCTCTTTACATATCATACATTGTAAGATATCTAGACTAGACTCTAACATCATTTATGTAATATGCGTCATGCTAATAATCGCTTTGTACTGTTTCGGCACATTCCAGTATTATCTCAATTGAATATACCAAGATAGTGTTAAATGTAGTTTAGACTAGCTGTGTACAACTTGAGTGAGTTTGAAGAGTTTGCAGAAGCATTATTTGGTCAACTCTCAGTTGAGCTTGATGAAGAACGAGATATAGTGGAGATGGCCATAAAAGCAGATGAAGAATTAGCAGGAAAGGTCAAGTTTCGAGATCTGCGAGATATCACATCGAATATAGTGGATCAATTCAAGACAGAGATTGATGGTATCTTTGGAGTTCAGACACCACAAGATCTGCGTGTCGAGTATCTAGAACTAGATGCACTAAAACGACTAAAATGCAGCAAGGTCTTTGCAGATCCTGCCGCTAGCGAGTTTGTGGCTAGATTGTTTGCTGCAGTAATATCTCAAGATTCTAGAGCAATTGCAACTCTTATGCAAGAAGATACTGCAAAATATCTAGTATACTCGACATATGCAATCCAGTACATATCGAAACTCACAACTACTTATGGTGACTATCTAGACTCTGTGATATACCTAAACGAGTTTATTCTATCGCGTTACCCACAGATAATTCTCTACAAGCAAGGTGAACCATACAGTACAAGATTTGACGACGTTAACTCAGGATATGTTGGTGCCGTAAAGATGACAGTACTAGAAGAGTTGATTCATTCAACACAGGGAAACTTGCATTTACTGAACAAGAATGCCGCAATGCAAGTGAACAAGATCAATGAAGAGTTGGCAGAGATAATTCTAACACTAGACTCGTCAACGATCGACATGTTGACAGAGTACTGTCAACTACAAGCTGTCCCTGACGACTTTCCTTTTGCCAAGAGAGCAAACTTGTTCTTCTTTTTGAACCCAGATCACTTTCTTATCGAACAGATCGGACCTGATGTTTTGACGTTTACTCATGTGGAGATAGATCCCAAGATAGGCACTGCTATTCCACAACTGCTTGATATATACAAGAGGTGGCTTGGACCAATCCAACAACACCACGCAGCGTTTACATCTATGGAAGGTATGGCGGCATTTGCAGTAGAACGAATACTGTACAACGATTCAGACTTTACACGTTATCTTGGAACATTTATGGGAACTGACTTTACATCATATCAAGTACGAAAGAACATTGGAAAAGACTTTACTGCTCTAGTGTATTCCGAGTTTGGATCAGAGTCTTTCTCAAAGATTATTAAAATGCCTCCTAGCACCCTTGAACTCAAAGAGCCACAACTGTATATTCAAAGACTGAGGTAACAGTTGGTACCATGTTTGATCCATTTGTATCTGAATGGACTACATTTGTAAAGAGCCCTAGTTTTACTTTGATCGAAAAATTATTAAAGACAGCACAGACTCTTGAATATCCTGATCTAGACATAAACAAGTATGTCTTGGAAGTATCTAGAATTGGCGCATCGTTCAAAGAGTCAACAATTACTATACGCGATACATCTCAAAAAATCTCTCTATTGAATAAACATCTATTTACAAATCTGGGATTCACAAACCAACAAAATATACGCAATATTGACGGTAACATGTTGAATCGAGTACTCGACATAAAGATCGGGACACCCATAACATTGGCAATAATATACACAAATACAGCAAAGTACACAAAATTAGATCTAGACATAGTACAATATGGCTCAAATATCTTGATTCAACATGACGAGATATTATTTGATGTTTTACAATCTTGTCCTAGTCTGCTTATGGATGATATCGCAAATGATGTCACGAGTGACACAACAGATGTCGTAAAATACTATACGCGAGATGATATTGGATACGAGTCTATCGTTGGTATCTACGATACAAATAAGATACTGATTCATCTATTACATAATCTAAAGAGATCATATGCTGAATTCTACTCTTATGATAAATCTATGTTGTGTGTTAATATGATCCTTGGTATCGCACCATATCTCGCAGAAGATATCCGAGACAAAGGCATACTTGAAGATCGATTATTGAATTTTGCATCTGCATTATCGTATTTAGAGAAATATCTAGAGATCGAACCGGACGCAGATGACGCAGACTTTGTTTTAGATCTGATTCAAGATATACGACAAAAGATCAATCGATGATAGAAGAGATATCGTCGCCTTTCTTGATCATGGATATCTCATAACGGGCAAGCTTGTTTCGCAACGCGCGCTTTAATATCTCATGCTCTGTCTTCAACAGTGCTATCTCGTCCTCGAGTTTCGCTACTCGCTCATAGATGGTCTCTGCCTCTGAACCCATGACTTGTACAGTAAACCTGTATTAAAAAAAGCTATTGATCAATTTTATCTACGTGCCTAGTAAATCTTGATTGTCATATTTGACGACAATGTTGACTCTGGTTCAAAAAGTACATTGGTATTGTGTGGTTTGTACTAGGTGCTTAACTCTGTCACTAGTAAGAGATATGATAAAGATACGTCTAGCGTGACTATCTATATCCTGCGTACGTATTATGTATAAACATTTATATCTTACTGTAATTTACGATATTTTATGGTGGAAGAACTAAGATTAGATAGTTTGGCTGGCGTAGGTCCAGTAACTACCAAAAAGCTATCAGACGCTGGCATTCATAACATCATGGATCTAATAGTTCGCGGTCCTGTAGAGATCGCAGAGATCACAGGGATGGAGAAAGAAGCTAGTGAAAAGATCGTCAACAAGGCTAGACAGCATCTCGTTGATGGTGGTATGCTTGCAAATCACTTTACAAGCGCAAAAGAGATCTATGAGCATCGTCAAAGTATAGGCAAGATTACGACTGGAACACAATGTCTAGATTCTCTCTTTGATGGAGGAGTTGAGACACAAGCAATCACTGAAGTATATGGCGAATTTGGTTGTGGCAAGACACAATTTGCTCATACCATGTCTGTGATGGTTCAACGACCAAAGAACGATGGTGGTCTAGAAGGTGGTGTACTGTATATTGACACAGAGAATACCTTTAGACCTGAGAGGATAGTTGCAATAGCAAAAGCACACAACATGGATCCAGAAAAGACTCTAGATAACATCATTGTTGCACGTGCATACAATAGCGCGCATCAAATACTGATCCTTGAAGAGGCGAGCACAGTGATCAAAGAGAACAACATCAAATTAATCGTTGCAGACTCTGCTGTGGGACTATTCCGTTCTGAGTATCTTGGACGTGGCACATTGTCTAACAGACAACAAAGACTGAATCACTTTGTTCACATGTTGTCTAGAATTGCAGAGACATACAATTGTGCTGCAATTGCAACAAACCAAGTCATGGCATCACCTGATGTCTTTTTTGGCGATCCAACACGTCCGATTGGAGGAAATGTTGTTGCACACACTAGTACATATCGAATCTACTTCAAGAAATCTGGTAAGAAGCGTATTGCTAGAATGGTTGATAGTCCACATCATCCAGAGGAAGAGGTAATCTTTAGTCTGGGTGAAGCAGGAGTAATGGACCTAGAAGACGCAGAACAGGCAAAGAAAGCACGAGAGAAGGCAAAAAAGACCAAGACCAAAGCTAAAGCAGACAAAGATCTAAAAGCAGACGCCGATTCCGACTCGGATGAATCGCACACTGATGATATTGACACCGATACTGGTGTTGAGAATGTGACATCCGACATGGATGAAGATAACACTAACGAGTAATCTTTTTCCTTTTTTTATTTTTTTATTATGCATCAATGTCATGATGTGTTGCTGATCTTTTGTGGGTGTCAAAACAATGAATAACAATGAATCTGATGTTTGTCCTTTTCTACATATATCTGTCTTTACATTTTTGCACGTGTGTACGGACTTTACATTAAGTATTAAAATAGGCTATAGATAGACTTGAGATCAGTTGGCAACGAAAAAGTCACATGGACGTTCACATGGCTTCAAGCACAAGTCTAGATCTGTAATGAAGAAAAAGTCCCCTAGGGGAGTCTCTTTTCTACTCCAACACTACGAAGAGGGTCAACAAGCCTTGGTGATAATCGATCCAAGACAACACAAGGGACTGCCCCACAGGCGTTATCATGGTAAAGTAGGCGTAATAACTGCGATCGGCAGACGTGCTGTGACCTTGAATGTGAAATTAGGTAATAAAACGAAGACCTTAATTACTAGGCTAGATCATATAAAACCGTTTGGTGTGTAGGTATGGAAGAACAAGAACAAATTGCTATTTCGCTTGCAGAGGTTAAAGAGATTCTAGGTGATGTAGATCTAGAGAATATGGATCAGATCCAGCGATGGACATATGACTATGTATCCAAGTTTGCAACAACAGAACCAGCAAATGCCAAAGAGATGAAGAAGCAGCTCCTAAAAGAGTGTAATAACTTGACAGAGAAAGAAGTGTCTGATATAATGAAACATGGAACTGGCTCAAAATACTTGAGCAAGTGTTCTACTTTGACTATCGAGGAAGCAGTAGAAATTGTAAATATTCGACCAACCAGTCTTGCAGAACTTCGTTCGTTTACATTTGGCTGGAAGAAGCTAATTCTAGCAGAGACACTAGAAAAGATGCTCAAGATAATCAAGGAGTATACATAGCTCTTTGGAGTGAATATTGTCTGATGTATAAAACACGGAAATTTGATAAAGCATACATACTTGACTTTAGACCTAGAACCAGATCTGTAAACAATAAACGAAAGGAAGGAACAATCATTACTGCACTTGAGGGAAACAACTTTAGATTATTAGAGATACTTGGAAGAGAAGACTCAAAGTTTGATATTGGTAATCTGATTAGTTTAGAAAAAAATAAACAAATAGTCATGGTTTTAGGCGAACTAGAGTATACTCAGATATCTGCAACAGCTATATCCAATATTCCCAACGTGGTCACAAATATTGTAGAGACATACGAGACGAGATTTATAGAATACATAAACACATCTAGATCACTCACTCCTAGAATTCACTCACTCGAATTAATTCCCGGTATTGGTAAAGCATACATGAAGATGATGCTTGAAGAACGAGAGATAAAAAAATTTGAGAGCTATAAAGATATACAGGAACGTGTAGGGCTTTACGATCCTGTTAAGCATATCACTGAAAGAATTGTGGATGAACTTGCAGGTAAGGGCAATGTTAAACTCTTTGTTCGCCGATGATTAAAAAGAAGCGGTTGGGCCAACACTTTCTCAACTCAGATACAATTGCTCGAGACATAGCAACAAATGCCAAGATATCAAAACATGATGCTGTCTTTGAGGTAGGGACCGGCTATGGAATTTTAACGGCTCTCTTATGTGATATGGCAAGAGAGGTCATATCTGTGGATATCGATAAAAGATTGATCGATGACGCTAGAATCAAATTCGCTCATATCGAGAATCTTACACTAGAGTGCGGTGATGGTTTTACAGGTACGCGGAACTTTACAGTATTTGTCTCAAATTTACCATATTCTCAGAGTCGAGCCGCAATAGAGTGGTTGTCTCAACAAGACTTTGTACGTGGGACAATAATGATCCAAGATGAGTTTGCCAAGAAACTAGCTGTTCCGACTAGTCGTGCAGTAAGTGTCATTGCCAACTATTGCTTTGAGATGAGTACATGCATGCATGTGTCTAGTAACAACTTTTTACCACCTCCCAAAGTTGACTCTGTTGTTATATGTATACGACAGAAACGTAGGCTAGGAATATCTATGATCAAAGCCATAAACCACATCTTTGCATATCGTCGCAAGACAGTAAAGAACATAATGCGTCAATTTGGTATCTCTAGTGATATGCAGTGTCGTATAGATAATCTAAGTGTGGAGGAGATCATAGATATTGCACGACAGATCGTCAAGTGAATATACTCCGGCAGAAGACACATTCTTTATCGCTGACAATATCTGTTCGGAACAAGGGGATATGGCTCTAGATGTTGGAAGCGGATCTGGATACTTGACTAACATACTTGCCAAAAACTTTGAGTATGTAGTCGGAACAGATATTGTATTTGATGTTCTCCGTGATCAAACATACAAGACTACCAACCTCATATGCTGCAACGCTGCAGATGCATTACATGCAATGTTTGATTTAGTGATATGCAATATGCCCTATCTTGCTACAGATACAATACAAGACGTTGCAACAGATGGTGGCTACAGAGGATTAGACGTACCTACAAAGATACTCGATTCTGTATACCCTCAAGTTCGACTAGGTGGCAAATTTATGTTTGTGACATCATCTCTATCATCTTATCAATGTTTGATCAGATATGCAAAACAATTAGGATTCGATGCAAAGGCAGTTGCAACAAAAAAACTATTCTTTGAGGAGTTGATTTTGATATCTGCTGTCAAGTCAACGTCTGAGGTTTAATCTGGTATAATCGATTATCGCATCTGTCATCTGTGATGTAGATGCACTGCCACCAATATCCCATGTAACTGTCTTGCCTTCGTTGATGACCTTTTCTGTTGCCGAAAATATTGCATGACTGATCTCTCGTTCACCTAGATACTCTATCATCCATGCACCTGAAAGTATAGTTGCGGTGGGATTTACTTTATTCTGCCCTGCAAACTGTGGTGCACTGCCATGCGCAGCTTCAAACATTGCATAACTGTCTCCCATATTTGCTGAATATATTAGACCTATTGATCCTACCAAACCAGACGCAAGTTCTGATATGATGTCCATAAAGAGGTTTGTACTAGCAAGTACTGCACCATTAAACTGTTCAGGAGCTACAACTAGCTGTTGTGCCATATTGTCGATATATATCTCAGAGAGTTTGATGTCTGTACCTTGTACTGCTTCTTGAGCAGAACTCCAAAATATTCCGTCAGTCTCTTTGAGGATATTCCGTTTTGTTATTGCCACCAACTTTTTCATATTGTGCTCTTGGGCCCATCTTACAGCTGATCTCATAAATCTGTCACAGTTGGGTTTGGATATCTTTCTGATTGCAATAGCGGCATCGCCTGTAACTCGTGTCTCGATTCCAGTGTACAGGCCTTCGGTTGCTTCACGAAAACATACACAATCAAGATTTGTATTTGGGGATAATCTGGGATATGTCTTTGTCGGACGGATATTTGCATATAGTTCAAATTTTTGTCGCAATGTTACTGCAACACTTTTGGGTGCATGTGGTATCGGAATTGTTGTAGTTGGACCCTTGAAACAGGCATCTGCCTCTTCTAATATCTTGATTGTATCGTTTGGGATATATGTTGCATCTCGTCTACCGTTCTGTTCCCATTGCTCAGAGCCTGCAACACATGGAATGATCTCAACTTGACTATTACATTCCCTGATGACTCGTAACATAGAATCAACAACTTCGGGACCGATTCCGTCTCCTCTCATTACAGCTGCTTTTTTACCCAAAACTGTTTATCTAGTATAATCTAATTATTTAATTCTAACCAATATTCGATGATTTGTCGTGTCTTGGAAATAAGTGTACAGTCTTACGTTTTGCTATGTAATTGAATCTATCTACAAATATCTACATCACAGCATACTTTGATACCCTCTTACATCTTCTTACATCTTCTTGTATACGCTTGTATACTCTTGTATACACTTGTATACACATATGTGATGATTTAATATTGACAACATGTAATCAAATTTATGAAGATTGTTCAGATCTCAGATCTACACGTTGGTTCACAATTCATACAATCCAAATTTGACATACTAGTTGAAGAAGTAAATGCTCTACAACCTGACGTGATTATAGTTACTGGTGATCTAACAAATCAAGGACTACAAAAAGAATATGAACGATGCAAGCAACTATTGTCTAGCTTTAACACTGAGAGAATAGTCACAATCAGTGGAAATCATGACTATCGCAATACCGGTTATCTGTTATTCAAGAGATATTTTCCATTTGATACCATAAACGAGTTAAATGATAATGTTGTACTGGTTACTGTGGGAACTGCTAGACCTGATAGGGATGAGGGAGAGGTTGGTTATAGACAAAATCTCTGGCTTGAACGAACCATGAAAAAATACAAAGATCATGTAAAGATAGTTGCAATGCATCACCATCTTATCGCAATACCTGATACCGGCGCTGATCAACTAACTGTAATCGACGCAGGTGATGTACTACGAACTATTCTGGCAACAGATGTCAATGTAGTATTGTGCGGACACAAACATAGACCGTGGTTATGGAGGTTAGGTGATCTTAATGTTGTAAATGCTGGAACAGCCACATCTGAACGAGTTAGGGGTTTTTTTGAGAACACATACAATATACTCACCGTCACAGATTCTAATGTTCATATAGATCTCAAGATAGTTGGCGGGGATACACAGCCACTCGAAGATATCGTCACAAATTCCAATTCCGACATCTAAATGTGTTGTTATTGATAGCGTATAGATTATTTGCATAAAAATATGATCAGATAGAAACAAGTACACATTTGTCGATCAAGACTGTTACTGATCAATAGATTTCTAACCGAGTTAGGAGCGACAGAATTGTTAAACGTACTAGCGCATCATGGGTAAGCATGAGCTCATTTCTATTCGTGTCTGTTCTATCAGATCGAGTTGGCGAACTGACTCTAGATGTTCATCTTTGTTTTGGTCACTGATTGTCTAGATTTTATCTGAATTAGAGTTAGATTTCTCTGAACGAAAATCTTTGATCAACCTTTTTTCCTGGAAACGCCAGTAATGTCTACACACTGCTATTCTGGCATATCATCTATTATGAAATCATCTATTGTGAAATTAAGAGCTGAAACGTCTGCTTTATTTACAGACTGATTGTAGGGCTACATGTGCGGAGATCGCCTAGCCTGGTAGGGCGTGGGATTGCTAATCCCATGTCCGCAAGGACACGGGGGTTCAAATCCCCCTCTCCGCGCCATGAATCTTGTACACCTACAAACCAGTCTTAGATCTAGAATGTCAGAACTAGATTTTACTGACTTGTAGATCAGTAGCAGCTGTGTCGTCACAGCCGAAATTATTTTCCTATTCTCTTTTGCGTATGTGTGGTTACGGACATAGTTTACATCTCGGATATAGATAAACTAGATTACACTAACAAATACTAGGAAAACAATTATGCTCACAACTATGGAAAACATTACTCAAAATTTCAACTTAAATTTTCTTATTCTCAGTCAAGAAACGAGTCAAACTAATCTTGCACGAGCATGGCTTGTAACTATGATTTACTATACACAATAAACTCCAATCAAAAATTAGTCATTTTGGAAAAATTTCCCACGAGATGCCCCTAACTCTGGGTGTCCACAGACCGATATAAGCCACTATGAGAGAACTGTCTCAAAGATAAAAACAGGTGTGGATAAAACAAGTAATTTATGGAATGGTGATTGCGGCTTTTATTGATACAATATTTTACAGATTTGGCAAACTAGAAGATCAGATTACAGACTTGGCCATAATTATAATGCGCGATATCAGATTGAATCAAGCCATCTGACATGATGTTATTTTTAAGAGAGAAGAGTAATTCATGCCGTGGTAATATTACAAGATACAAACACGATAAGGAGATATTTGCTACTAGAGATAAAAACGAATCAAGTTTTTGTGGTTGGATGTGATTGTAATCTCTGTGTGGTATTGCCCTTGGTTTATGATTTGAAAAATGAACACACAACGTCTATCGATCATTTGTGCGAAAAAGATGATGAAATCTAGTCTCACACAATACAAAATCTGATTGTACGTCATCGGTGTGAATCTATACTGGTAGTGTCTTAGTGAGTCATCAAAGGCTTGCGTCTCATCTCTCATCATGACCTACTTGCGACATAATACTGATCACTTGGACATCTTTCTAATGCCTCAATAACTTGGCAGACCTGTGCTATGAAACCTTAATAATCTACCAAAACCATTTTTACTCATGGGACGAAGAAAGACTCAGAAAGTGATTCGTAGCAGACAAAAGAATGCAACGACTGGCATGTGTCCTCTATGTATGACTATTGGTAAGGTATTTCTGATTGGACCACCTGGTAAAGAACGCTGCAAATGTGAAAAATGTCGTCAAGAATTTGAACTATAACATGATCACATGCGTGCGTATTGCCTCTATTTTCTCTGTAGGGTGATAGGCTGATCAATTAACTTAATATACCGATTTATGCTTTGAGCGATCAAGATATGGATGTAAAAACAATCTTTGACGAGACTATCAATACTGACCATAAAGTCATAACAGAAGAGGCATCTAAATCTATCTTGGAAGAGTATGCTGTAAATGTACCTCCTTTTGCTCTAGTTAAATCATCTACTGATGCAGTAAAGCAGGCAAAAAAGATAGGCTTTCCACTAGTTATGAAGGTCGTCTCTCCTCAGATATTACACAAGACCGATGTTGGTGGCGTAAAGGTTGGCGTTAATAGCATATCAGAAGTTCGATCTACATTTGATGACATGTATAACAGACTCTCAAATAAAAAAGATGTAGAGATAAAAGGTATCTTGCTTGAAAAGATGGTTCCAAAAGGCGTAGAGTTGATCGTTGGTATTCAAAACGATCCACAGTTTGGTCCGGTAATGATGGTTGGGCTAGGTGGAACCATGACTGAGATTATGAAAGATGTATCATTTAGGATGTTACCGATCACAAAGACCGACGCAAGATCGATGCTTGCTGAATTAAAAGGGTACAAACTCTTACGTGGCTTTCGTGGTAGCGAACCTATTGATATCGACCAAGTTGCAAAGATGTTGGTTCAGATAAGTAAACTTGGCGTAGATAATGCAGATTACATAAACAGTATAGACTTTAATCCAGTCGTAGTGTACCCCAAGTCACACTATGTTGTAGACGCAAAGATCATACTAAACGACACTGTAAAGTACAATTCAATATCAAAGGCAAAACCAAACCGAGACAACATGGAGACATTTTTCACTCCAAAGTCAGTAGCACTAGTTGGAGCATCTGCTACTAGAGGTAAGATCGGCAACTCTATTCTAGATAGTCTAGTAAACTATGATTTTAAAGGTAATGTATATCCAATAAATCCCAAATCTGATAAAATATTTGGTAAAAAATGCTATTCCTCCATAACTGAGATACCTGGCAAAGTAGATCTAGTCGTCATATCAGTAGATCTATCGGTAACTCCGCCAATTCTTAAAGACTGTGCAAAGAAAGGTGTCCATAGTGTTGTCATTGTATCTGGTGGTGGAAAGGAGCTTGGTGGTGAACGAGCTCAATATGAGGCAGAGATAAAACAACTCTCTGAACAACACAAGATTAGGATAATAGGACCCAACTGTATTGGAATGTTCAATGCAGCAAATAGACTAGATTGTGCATTTCAAGGTCAAGCAAGGATGATCAGAGCAAGACTAGGGCCTGTTGCACTGTTGTCGCAGAGTGGAACTATGGGTATCAGTTTTTTGGAGAGCGCCGATACATTTGGATTATCCAAGATGATAAGCTATGGAAATCGCTCTGATGTTGATGAAGCAGACATGATCTGGTATCTTGCAAACGATCCACAGACAAAGGTAATAGCACTATATGTCGAAGGATTTGGCGACGGACGCAAGTTCATTAATACTGCAAAGAGAGTGATGAAGGAGAATAAAAAGCCGGTTGTAATATGGAAGAGTGGCAGAACAGAACTTGGAGCAAAGCAAGCCCAATCTCATACAGGCTCGCTAGGAGGATCTAATGCAATAATTATGGGTGCTTTTAAACAAGCTGGAATAATCTCTGTAGATAGTTATCAAGAGTTGGTTGCAGTATCCAAAGCACTTGCGTGGCAACCAGCTGCCAAAGGTAATCGTGCCGCAATGGCTAGCAATGGAGCAGGGCCCATGATAGGCGCAATGGATCACTTTGAACGACTAGGGTTACAGCTTGCCAAAGTTAGCCCCGAGTCTCTAAAAAAGATGCTATCTCACTTTCCACCTACATACGTGATAGGCAGCGGTAATCCAGCTGATGTGACCGGTGGCGCAAGCGCTGAGGATTATGACTTTGTAATGAAGACTTTTGCAAGTGATTCAAACGTTGACATCATTATGCCGTGGTTTGTATTTCAAGATGATCCACTAGATGAGATTATAGTAAAGTATCTAACAGCGATCTCCAAAAAACAACAAAAACCTCTACTGGTTGGTGGAAACGGCGGACCGTACACGAAAAAGGTCAGCAAGATGATCGAAGATAATAAAGTTCCAGTCTATGATGATCTTCGAGATTGGGTCGCTGCTGCTTCAGCATTGGTCAAGTGGGGCAAGCATCAATAACATTTAATTCATACATGTTGGCGAACATAAACATGACACTAGTAACTGCATCCACGTCAGAAGGAATATGCACCGTCACGATAAATCGCCCTGATAAACTAAACGCGATGAATATTGATGTTGCTAGAGATATCATCAAAACTTTTGAGTTGCTAAACCATGATGATAATGTCCACGTCATCATTCTTACGGGAGAAGGTCAAAAAGCATTCTCTGCAGGAGCAGATATTGAATACATGTCCAAGATATCGCCTGACGAATCAGTCGAGTATGCAAAGATCGGTCAACTGGTAACTCAGACAGTCGAACTAGTACGACAACCAACCATTGCGGCAATCAACGGATTTGCTTTGGGTGGCGGTTGTGAACTCGCAATGTCGTGTGATATTAGAATTGCAGCCGATACTGCAAAATTGGGTCAACCAGAGGTAACAATTGGAATTCCGCCTGGTTGGGGAGGTACACAACGATTGATGCGAATAGTTGGTATTGCAAAAGCAAAAGAGTTGGTATACACCGGCAAGATGATAAAGGCAGATGTTGCAAAAGAGATCGGATTAGTAAATCACGTGGTGCCTCTAGATTCGCTACGAGACGAAGCTATGCGTATGGCAAAAGATATCGCAAAAAACTCTGCCATGGGAGTTCAAATGTCCAAAGTTGCAATAAACAAAGGACGTAACGCTGATCTGGACACTGGACTTGGAATCGAACTGCTTGCATGGCGTAACTGCTTTACGCACCCTGACCGTCAATCTCGTATGACTGACTTTCTCAACAAAAAGTAATATCGTAACTGTTCTGACAAGTCTGACACCAATCAAGTTCATTTGCATTACATGTAGTGTAATGTGGTGCGATATAGTAGACTGTATGCGTATTATTAAGAGTGCCCATGTCCAGTCATCAAACACGATAACAATGAATCGATTTGCCTCTATAAATCACGCTTGTGTTTTATTGTACCTTAAACGTGAGTATGATGTAAGAAATACGCATACCGTCTTGTGATGTACTATCAGACTGTTGTAAGCAAATCTCTGCTTGAGACAACACTTTGCTCGTATGCGTAGCTAGTATCTTGAACATTATGATTACTGCGTCTTGATAGATCTACTCACTCCGTCTCGATGATGCCCAGAGTGCCAAAGGTTATTATAATTTGTTATCATACTCTGTACAATGGAAACAGAACAAACTCAAAAGATGATCACAGTTACTGCAAAAGCAGCTGAAAAGATCAAAGAGTTTATGAACGAAGAAGCAGAGAAACCAGAATATCTACGTGTCTATGTTCAAGGTGGTGGTTGTTCTGGTCTATCTTATGGAATGGGCTTTGAGAAAGCACCAGAAGAAGACGACCTGGTTATGGAAGAGAATGGAATAAAACTCCTTGTCGACAACTATAGTGTTGATCATCTCAAGGGTGCAAATGTTGACTATATTGAGAGTCTGATGGGATCTGGCTTCAAGATCAACAATCCAAATGTAACAAAGTCTTGTTCTTGTGGTCACTCTTTTAGTACAGAGTAAATCCACTAGTCACTTTTTTTCATTTTTAATGCATGTGTGATCTATTCCAGGTTCTTTTAACTTAACGGGGGGTCGATAGTTTTCACGCAACATTCTCTAAAAATTTTACAAGTCATGAAAAATGGTTAGAACACCCATTGTAGATTTTGCTGTTTTAAGTTGCATACAGTGCGTTTCTTGAAATACCTACAACTTAATCTTAACCCCCCGTTAAGTTAACCATATGTGAAGAAGTCGATCAGAGTACATTCAGATGATACAAAGCATGCAGGTCGATCCAAGCGATCATCTGTAAAGCGATCTAAAAGAGGAAATGCAAACAAACAGATTACCCATCCAAAAAGTAAAAACAAGATGATCTATATCGGAATAGATGCACATAAGAGATTTCTGCAAATTGCAGCAATGGATCAGGATGGCAAGCGTCTACTCAATGAGCGTGTTGCCACAGATCATGACAGTCTAAAAAAATTCTTTGCGCAGTTTACACCACTCAATACACGTTGTGTGATGGAGTCATCGTCAGTATGGTATTGGTTGTATAGATACTTGACAGATGAATTGGGATTTGGTGTAGTGTTATCGAATCCATATCAAACAAAGGCTATTGCAGAATCAAAGAAAAAGACAGACAAGGTGGATGCATGGACACTGGCAGATCTTTTAAGAGGAAATTATATCTCGCCTTGTTTTGTTCCTAGTGAATACATTGTTAAATTGAAACAGTTGGTTCGACATAGAGATATAATTGTAAAAGGAAGAACGCGATACAAGAATCTTATACATGGGATATTACTGCAATATGGAATTAAAATACCTGGTTCAAGTTTTAGCAAGTCATTTAGAGAGGAATTGAAGAAACTCGAGGATTATAGAATAGATAACTATTTGGACATGATAAACCTCTCTGACGAAAAGATTCGACAGTTGGATATTAAAATGCATAAAGAAGTAAAGAGATCACATGATGCGCAGTTGTTAAAGACAATTCCGGGAGTTGGAAACTTTGTTGCACTTGTTGTAATATCCAGCATTGGAGATGTCAAGAGATTCCCAAATGTACGCAAAATGTGTTCGTATGCAGGAATAGTGCCGTCTGTTCGCAATTCAGCTGGTAAACAAAATCACGGACGTATAACGAGGAAAGGTGATAAAATACTTAGATGGGCATTGACCGAAGCAGTTCATGTACACATAAAATGTGAACCCCATAGCTACATTACAAAATTTTATACTAGAATTAAAAAGAGACGCGTGACAAGCAAGGCAACTGTTGCAACTGCCTCCAAGCTACTCCGATTGATGTACCATATGCTTATAGATAGGGATGATTATGTCACACATTGTAGTCGAAATCATTAACGTACGGGTTCTGTTTGAGATATCACTCGGCAAGTTAAATGTACAGATTTTGACGAATGGACGAAGAATGATACTGAGTTAACCACTCGAATGGATATATGTTCGCAGTCCTTTACATGGGAACACATCCCTAGCGTAAGCTATACACAATAGTCGTGAATCAGAGTAAATCTTTATAAGCTATTCACATGGATAAAAGAACCGTATTCCATATGGTGGCTTTTGATCACCATGTATTTGATATTGTATAAACTGTACAAATTTGATATTCTCACACTAACTTGAATCATTATTCTGCCATGATTCCAATATGCCTAACTGACACCAAGATCTTTGAACGTCTTGAGTACTATTCCAGTAGAGTTGGTAAGGTTGGCTATTCTGTGACTTACAATATATTCGACTCCTACATCTTTGGCGCTATCTAGGAGACGTTGCGTTATGATTCCATCTAGTAATAGATATTTTATTCCTGACTGAGTTGACAGCTTGGCCACGACTTCACTTATTGGAACTTTAAAGATCTCTGAATGACTTTCATCTAGAGCTACTGCCTCTAGTGTTTGGTTTAGATCAGGATATATTTTAGCGGTGATGTCTGCAATCGGTTTATCTGCATCATCTTTGAGTTTTGGAGACTGCTTCTCTTCTTTGATCTCATCTGCTATGGGTCTTAGTATCTCATCTATTCGTTGAGGAGTTAGTTCTTCAACCTCTACTCCATTATCTGCTCGTACCTCGTAGTCTATAGTTACGACTGACTTTAACTCTTTCAGAATAAAACCGCCTGCTCTATCTCCATCTAGAAATGCAACTATGATATCTTTTGTCTTACACAACTCTTTGATGGACTCGTCGATCTTGGCCCCCTCAATAGCAATTGCATTATCATATCCTGCACGTAATAGGTTGATGACATCTGCTCTTCCTTCTACTAGTATGATCCAATCTGAATCTAACATTCCTGGACTACATGTAAGTTTTGATGGACCATAAGTAGACAGCTTTTTCACATCTCCCTGGTGTACATCATTTAGCATGATCTCTCCTTCACTGACTGTCTTTGTTGCCCATTTTCGTTTGATCTCTTTTGCACGTCTTACAATATCCTCTTTCTTTGCAGCTCGTACATCATCTATGGTGTCTAGTTTGAATGTGCAGTCAAATGGTCCAACCTTGTCTATGCTCTCTATTCCTGCTGCAATTAACGCACACGTGTCGATGTCTGTACTCATGGGAATTATCACTGAACCTGAGGTGGTGTTTGTTGTCGATTTGGCAGTTACCTCTATTCGACCGACTTTTGAGACTCGTTGTAACTCGTTCAGATTCATCTCCGGACCTAGAAGACCTTCGGTTTGACCAAAGATCGCTCCAATTATATCTGTCCGTTCAACGAGCCCATCAACTTCGTAGGAAAGCTTAACGTGATACTTGACAATTCCTGATTGAGGCATAAACTAATCATCTCCTTAATTATCATATAATTGGTTTTAAAGTCCCATATATCAGGGTATCGATTAGGGATTAGCAAACAACTATGTCGATCATACTCTTGAGTGCCAAGATCAATTATTCTGTATTTCAATACTTGTTGCTAGTGACAGTATAGATCTCTTTGGTTTACGTGGGATAGAATTCTCACAGAAAACACTACAAGATTCTATTGAGGGAATGTGGGAAAAGCCTTGCGAAAAACCATCTCATGTACCAGACATCGCAAAAGTAACTATAATTTAACCAAAAGATCAAAAATATCGATCAAACAAAGTCAATAAGGATTGCATGTCTCAGGAATCTAATGCGCAAACAATCAGACTCGCTGAGACAAGCAGTATCTAGAAACCGTTCTACTTGTAGATATATTTTCATAAACGCTATGGATCAGATACCATTCAAAGTATCTAATTATCACAATGCCAAATACACAAAATGGGACGGACTCAAGATCATCATAGATGCGGCAGTAGCAAACAAATCTCCTGCTGATCGTTCCAGATTGATCAGAGATAGTGATGGTTATGCACCTACAGGCGAATGGATTAGGAAGAGGATCGAAGAGACGTGTGAGAAACCGATAGATGAGATATTCAAGTATGCCGTGACGCAACACCTGTCAGAGCTAAAACGGCTTGGTCGCTTTCCTCGACATCCTATCATTGGAGTAGACAGAACGAGTTTTTCAAGATATGATAAAGATAATCCAGATCTGATTAAGGGTAGAGCGAAAGATGGTACGACTGTATTTGAGACACACATCTCTGCACAGCTGGTCAACCCCGGCACAAGACTTGTTTAATCTACATTTTCAGTCAAAAAAGGGGAAAAAATGCTGATTTTATGCCTAAAATTGTAGATTTTTACGAAATAAACTCTACAAGACCAGCGCTGTTTGTTGCCGATCGTGGGTTTTATTCAGTTGCTATGATCAAATTCTTGAATGGAACTAGACACAAATATTTGATGCCATGCGTAAACACTTCTGGCATAAAAAAAGCAATAGAGGAATACAAACGAGGAGAACGAGTTAGAGTGTCAAAATATGTAATAAAGAACAACAAGGATCAAGCAGGATGTTACATCATAATAACTCGTGACAGAGATGACCCAGAAGAGTATAGAGCATTTGCAACAAATGATCCAAATATTGATCTAGAGAAATATCGCGATCGTTGGGAGATTGAGAATGGATTCAAATTTACTCGAAATATGCGTGTTAGAACTCACAGTAGATCAACACCGTGTAGAACATACATGTTCATGTCTGCACAAATGTTGCTAAACTTGTGGACTATATTCAATCTTGTATTGTTGGTTGAAGGTATCACATCTCACAAGATGTACCAAAGCTTGTTTCTTAAAACGGTGCAAACATTGATCGAGATCCTACCTGAGCCGATTGCACCCTAGATGCCAAAATTTACACGTACATTTGCGATGTCTGATGTACATAGAAAAGATCCGATTTTTGTGCATGTGTTGTATCGATCTGATCGTGTACTTGTGAGTACTTGCTGCAAGTCTACAAGATACTTTTATAAGATACGGGGGGGGGGGGGGAGGGAGTAATTATTGAGTAAGCGTCGTCTGATCCCTATTCTAGCTTTGGCAGCAGTTGTACCACTCTTACTAGTTGATCTAGATGATGTATTTGCAGCACCTATACCTCCAAACACATATTCCGATCCATCAACAAGCTGGCGTGATGGTAAAGGTTCCAACGGAGTCCCACTTGTCATACATACTAACAACAACAGCGCAACTCTTCAGATTAATCCTCATGTAACAAGTTATGATCACTATAGAAATAATCCCATCAATTACCAACAAGGAGACATTACCATAGATAGAGGCACAAAGATACTACCAAACTCTGTATTGGCATCATTTAGTAGTTGTACAGTCAGGTTTGGAGTACAAAACGTAGGTTCCAATCCAGCTAATGCTGACGATCACAATTATGCTAAACTACCCACTGATGTCGATAGTCGCACCTATACGAATCCTAGTATAGGCGGTGATGTAAGAGCACTAGGTGTAGACTTTAAACAATATTCTGGCTGTGACGTCTCTGCTCTTACCACTCCAAACTCTACCAACTCACCACTCATCACAGACAAAGAGATGAGAGTTACGATTTATGGTCAGGCTGGCAAAAAGGCATTCTTTTCTTCACACTTTGAAAATATCACCACGGCTCAACTGATCCCAGAGTGTACTAGCGCAAACTTTGACAACAGTACCAATCCCAAAAAACTCAAAGGAGATACAAGGATGTGTCACGGTACCTATGGTGGCGATCTAGTTATCATAACAAAGCAGATTGGAGAGTATGGTTCCACTAGTACGATTCTTCCACCAGATACACTACCTATACCACCGCCTAGTGGTTTTCCTACTACACTTACTACGAGTGATGTTCCATACCTGAAAAGTAGTCTTAATATCGACAATGGAACACTTGGTACAAGTGCAAAGAGATATCAGATAGATGGTACCCAACCTGGTTCGTTGGTCAAGGCAGGTGATATCCATATACAAGGTACGACAACGATACTCTCAAATCCGATACTCTTAGATCTCTCAACAACATGTGCTTTTAATATCGTATCACTTCCTGCTCTAAGTACTGCTTTCCCCACCAACGTACAACCAGCAGGTAATGCAAGCAATCCCGCCTCGATTGCATTTAGTGGACAATCTACTTGTGCAAACTGGTCTCCTACACATCCAATGATAACCGACAAAGAGATGCGAATTACTCTGACCAATAAAACAGGCAGTAAGGCATGGTATGCATCGCCTAGTGAGGGTATAACAGAAGCTCAGCCGATCCCAGCATGTACAGATGATATGATACACAAGAATCAAACTCTCAAAGGCAGGACAAAGATGTGTTATGGTGTGTACAGTGATGATCTAATAATCGTCACCAAGAGATTCTTTGGACAATATGGATCTGCTGACACCATTACACCGCCACAGAATTCTGTGGATCTTGATTCAAGCTATGCAATCCCTCCAGGTACGCTGTCCATACCTCCACCTAGTGGTTTTCCTACTTCCCTTACTAGTAGTGATGCTCCATACATATCAGCTCAACGATCTAGCGATAATGGAACAATTGGTGCTACCAGCGCCAAACGATATCAGATAGACGGTAATCAAAACGTACCGGTCAGGGCAGGCGATATCTACATACAAGGTACAACAACGATACTCTCAAATCCATTCTTTGTAGGAAAGGGTTACACTTGTCCTTTTAATATATTCTCACTCCATACTGAACGCACTTATCACGGGGGTGGTTTTGCTTATCCGACCAACGTACAACCGACAGGTAATGCAACCAATCCGGCATCGATGACATTTCATGGAGACTCTACTTGTGAAAACTGGTCTCCTACACATCCAATGATAACAGACAAAGAGATGCGAATCACCCTAGACAATAAAACAGGCAGTAAAGCTTGGTATGCATCACCTCGTCAAAACATAACAGAAGCGCAACCAATTCCTGCATGTACTACAGATACCATAAATGTCAGTACAGGTAAACTCAAGGGCAACACAAAGATGTGTTATGGTGTATACGACGGCGATCTGATAATCATCACAAAGAGATTCTTGGGATACTATGGATCTGCTGACACGATCACAACACCACAGAATCCAGTTGATCTCGATTCCGACAAGCCCACATCTGCGACCCCTCCGCCCACACCCGGACAGACCCTGACGATAACCATACCTGTACCCAATGATGGTAACATTACCAGTGCGCCCCTCAGTCTCGACCACAATACGCCCAACAAGGCACGATTCATCAATAATGAAGTTTCACCAGGATCTGGCACTAGGTATCATGATTTGATTGGTGGACACTTGGGCAACATTACGATCCATTACAACACAAATATCACTAGCCAAACGTTTACTGTACCCTCAAATCCTGTTAATTACTGTTATACTGCCCAGGCAAAGGTGGGACAATTCACATTCTCTGTGCCAAAGATAAACTCCTATACCGTCATAACATACCTAGATATCTCAAAAAGCACTCTACCAAGATGTACTAGTAGTGTTCCTGATATATCATTTGACGGTAAATTAACACTAGACAAAGAGGTCTACATAAAACTGACTGGGACAGACGGCCAAAATATCTTTTATCATGTGAGTGGTACGGACACGCCAGTAGAGATACCAAAGTGTACCAGTACCAACTTTGATTCTAGCGACAATACACTAAAGGGCAATACAGAGGTATGTTACGGCAAAGACGGCACAGATACAGTCATCGTATCCAAGATACTTGCACGCTTTGGAGCAACAACCGAAGATATTCCCAAGTCTAGTACACCAGATCCAGGCAGTCAAGACCTATTGACCATACCGCCAAAGACCAACTCTACAGTTGACGGTGCAGTACAATTTAACTCGGACAAATTTAATAGCGGCAAGATATTCTATAGTGGCTCTCCTATGAGATTCCTAGACAAACCAAACCCTACAGGTGATATCTATATAGAATCAAATACTGAAACACTCCCGAACTCTCTATTTGTGATTACTGACGATTACGCATGTGATGCAACACTTGATCCTATTAAAAGTCTCAAGGAAAAACAGGTTCCAAATTTTGTCAGACCAGACAATGTATCCCCTAAAAATAACAGACTATTTGGATTCGGTTTAGACTTTGAATCTCCATGTTCCACACCAAGTCCAGAAACTCCATCTAACCAAACCATATTCACCGACAAAGAGATGCGAGTCACTCTATATGGCAAGGCAGACAAAAAGCCTTACTATTTCTCTCCACGTGACGGCATACTGCAAGCTCAACCCATACCCGCATGTACCAGTGATATCATCCACACAAGCAACAATACTCTACGAGGCGACAATACCATCTGTTATGGTAAACATGGTGATGATATGGTCATCATAACAAAACGACTGGCTGGATTTTATGGTGCAGCCAACAAAGTCACCACACCTACAAATCCGGTAAACCTCAATGCAGATCCTCCATATCCCTCTCCCAAGGTACCTCGTGAGACCGATCTTTTACGACTGTCACCTCCTGCAAACTTTCCTGCACTGAATACAGATGGCAGATCTCTGTCGGTGACATCTGATCCGACTACTGCTCCTGGCGCATACTTGGCAGGCAATGATCGTGAGCGATACACTGGTCATCAAAACACTAGAATAGGCGACATGCATATAAAAAACGATACAAAGATACTCCCCAACGAGTTTCCAGAGACGAGTACGTGTAGAGCTCAATTCAGAACCGTCAACGTTCTGATTGCCGATGACAATTATGGAAATCTCACTCTTAAAGTACCTACCAATTTAATAGCAGACTCGGGTTCGTTTGGACCAAACTTTCTTGCAAGCGATACATGTAAGATTGATCTTACCAAAAACTCTGCCAAACCTCTCCTAACAGACAAAGAGTTGTGGTTTACTCTATACAACAAGGTAAATGAACACCCATACTATTTCTCGCCTCGTGAAAACATAACAGATGCTCAACCAATTCCTGCGTGTACAACCGAGACACTTGACAAAAGCGACAATACCCTCAAGGGTGATACTATTATGTGCTTTGCTAAACATACCAACGACAACGATATCGTCATTATAACAAAACGGCTTAGTGGATTTTATGGAGCAGCTGCTCTGATACTCGAACCTACAACTCGTGCACCCATCAATCCAGTTACGCCTAGTACACCAGTCCCACCTAGCGGCACAGTTCCCGTTACTGTACCTGTTACTATTGAGACAGCTTTTCCACTAGTTACTGACCCCAAGTCTCACACACGTATGGATATACCAATAAGATCACTGGGTGCAGATGTTGGTGGTCTCTTAACTGAGAACGGCACCTTTAGACACGGATACTTGGATCTAGGTGATTCTGGCATCGAGTCGGGCTATACCGGGCCCATACATGTTGGTTATGTTTACCTTCCACCAAATACAAAACTAGATCCAAATCCATCATTTGCAGCTGTTGGCAAGAACACTTTTGACGCAAATCTCTTACCTACCTATATTAAACAAACCTTGTTCACTGATTCCAACACGTTAGGTGTACCAGCATTTGGATTCTTTTACGAGCCGGGAGCCGATTATCTCGAATCTGATGACAAGGCTACAATGTTCAAACCGCACGAAACCAACTCTACTATACGTGTCGTACTGTACAACCAGACCGGCAAGGCTGGATTCTCTTACTATCCATTAGGACCAGCAAAGACGTTTACACCAGATTTCATGTCAAAATGTACTGCATCTAACTTTGACTTTACCACTCTATTACTAAAAGGCGACACCAAAGACTGCTATTATGACAACAATCGTGACATAATCATATTTACAAAGATACTAGAGTGGTATGGTGCTGCAGATGACCCCAGTAAATCTATGAATAAAACGGCTAAATCGGATAAAAGCGATACTTTTCTGTCCCTTGCACCAACATTTGGCAGATCACAGTTTACGGGTGAACAGTTGGTAACCTGTGGCTATACAATGGACGACACTTGCCGTGATGTTACTGCATATCATGTCCGGTACGAACGAGATACAATCCAGACAAACACAACACACACATTTGCTCTCAAGGCACATGCGCCAAATCTGTTAAACAATGTAATGCTGGCATTCAGTGTACCTACAGTTGGTGCTCCACTGAGTGCAGCAGAAGCACACATTTCTGTAAATCTTGGTATAAACTATAGCGAACCATCATACCATTACATCACAGATGTTACTATACATGACCCAAACAATATCATCGACTATGACATACAAGGTACAACCGTATCCAAGGTATCTTGTTCTGGCGGTACACTAGAGTGTATCCAAGTAATCCTCCCAGATGTACTATTCCGTGATGTAATGAATCACGAACCGTTTGCAATACAAGTAACAGACACGTTATCACTGAACGCAATAAACTACATGAACGAAGGCGTCTTTGTTGAAGGTACATCACTAAACGCACCACCGACTGTACGGCCAGGACTAACACTGTCTAGTGACGATGGCAGACCAGTAAACTTGGTGTTGGTCCGTACAGACAAGGTCTCTGATCTATGGGCAGACGCATTTGGCAACACGTGGAGTCGCAACTCGTTTGGCAACTTTGTCATTGTACAATATGCACCATACGCAGGTACCACTCCAGTATGTACAGACATCAACGACAGAATATGTACGCCATTCAAGATCAAACTCGACTGGCACAATCAAAAGATGATAGAACTACGTGACTCGCTATACAATGCATACAAGACAGAACCATACGCAGAGATCGACAACATATTCACCTACGAGTTTGGTGACATGGACTCTCGCACTAGAACACTGATGAATCTGGGCTGGCTAACCGAGTAGGTTTGTATTCGAGATATATGATATCAAAAATTGTTCATCATTCATCTGACATGACATTTACTTTGTATTGATTATTCAATTTGCTTCTTTTGACATTTTTTGGATAACGTCTCAGATGGTATCTCTTTACCATCTTTTAGATACATGTGTGGTTGTTCATGACTGTAGATGTCCATGAATTGCTGGATCACTTGATTGCATTACTGTCTCAAATTCTGTAACTTGCATGGATCTTTTCGATTTGCATGGGTTGGTTTTTCACAAGGCTTTTCACATAATTCTCCCTTATATGGTCACGAACGGAATTGTTTTCTTGTTTACTCCAGCATATGTGAGATCAAAGACGGAATTTACCTCTGGCAGAACAGCTAACACCAAATTGTGATACTACAGACTAGGAAAATTATTATGTTCACGATTATAGAATCTTGTAGTGTTTTTCTGTAACTATTTTATCCCACGTAAACCGAAAAGATCCGTGTAGAATTGAATTTAAAGCAGTACGGCATGTAGTGAGTACTAACCATGTCTGATATCTGTTAAGTATAAAATCTGATATCATGTATTTGTCTTTTCGTAGATTTTATTTTCTTGTAAATTTGAACACTGGTTGTGATTCTAAATTATAAATTGTTTCTCCGATTCTGTTAACCATGCCTGTTTTTCTGATTTGACCAACTACTGCTTTAATACTAATTGTCCAACCATTGCTCAGATCGTACGTATGGATGTTTTCGATTTACGTTGGATGGTTTTTTAGACGACTTTTTCCTAAAACTACCCAACACTTCAAAAATAAAGCGATTGCGTCATATTTACTAGATTTCTATTTGTAATTTAGTATATGATAGAAAACTTTAAATGAATAAAATTTTTTTAACTAAAAAATTAACTTTTTTTAAAAAAAGTGGTATATACTAGTATATTTCTACTACACATGTGAAGCAAAATCTAGAGCAAATCTGCATGTCTGATGCTACAAAAGAATATTTGGAAATGTGCAAGTGTGTCAAAAAAGTACAAGATAACCACTACAAAGTCAAGATTCAAACAGGAGATGAAACATACGATGTTATGGGTGAACCAGGAAATTGGTTTTGCACTTGTAAAGGCTACAAGTTTGGAAAAAAGAGATGCAAACATGTCAAAATGGTTGATATCGTAGTGGAGGTTGGGACAAAAACAAAAGAAACTACGCTAGAGTCACTAAATGATGGCAAGATTTGTTGTAAACATTGTGGCACACTAGAGACTGTAAAAAATGGCATCAGACCTAACAAAAATTATGATAATCAAAAATATTACTGCAAGATATGCGAGGTATCGTTTTCTGGAAATGTAGGATTTGAGGGACTAGCCGCGTCACCAGAGCATGTAACTGATGCAATACATTTACATCTTACAGGATCTAGCTTGAGTGAAGTCGTACAATTTTTGGCAAAGAAAGGTGTCAAAGTTGGGTGTACCACCATTCACGACTGGACTGTAAGATACGTCAAATTGATGGATGAGTACATTTCAACACTCGCACCTCAAATTGGTGAGATATATCATGCTGATGAAGTGTGGTTCGAGATCAATGGCAAACTGCATTATCTCTTTGCGATGCTGGATCGTAAAACAAGGTTTTGGCTGGGCAGTCAAGTTGGCAAGAAGAAAAATAAAGCACAAGTCAATAAATTATTTAAAGAAGCAGAAAAGATTGCACAAAAAACACCATCTGTGCTGATAACTGATGGCGCAGCTTGTTATGAAGCATCGTTTAAGAAGATATTTGCAAAAGCAAAATCAGGCAAGTCATCTATTCACATTAGAGAAATTCACATGGCAGGTGATCATGTACACAACAATGAGATGGAGAGTTTTAATGGAAAGTTTAGACATGTTGAACAAAAAATCAAAGGCTTCAAAAATGCTTTTCTTATTCGTGGAATTAGAATACATTACAATTACATTAGACCACATATGGGTTTAAACAGTGACACACCAGCCGACAGAGCTGGAATTATCATAAAAGGAGCAAATAAATGGCGCACATTAATACTGAACGCAGTGAAAACTCTGTATAATTTTAAATTTGTCTAGTAAATTCTAACAGAATTAAATAACAAGTGTTTTTTTAATTGACATTTTAATACAAAGTTTGAATATTTCGTTTCAATAATTCCATAAAGTCTTGCAATGATGTGTCTGTAAAAAAAAATCCATCCAACGTAAATCGAAAAGATCCTAAACTCGATCCATCTACCGCCTGCGTGTTGTGTAAATCCAGAGGCATCCAGGGAAAGAATGACTTCTTTAAAATGATCTGCAACTGCGATATCATTTAAAATGTCTACCTCCTTGTCATTTATTCTAGTAAATAATGTAGTATAAGCTGGTATATCGAAATCAGGAAAAAATCGTTTTAATTCGTCTTCTAATTCTCTATATGATAATCCTCGCTTAGCTCTTATCATTGCAGCACATCTCAAAAAAGATTCCGAATAGGCGTATTGACCGCCACGTTTCTTTACGTTCATCTTTTTTAATTCTTTCCTAAACAGTTCTGCAAATTCCTCAGTATCGATTACTCCAAATTCAAATAATAACAAAACATATCTGACCGTTGAACCTTTACTAAGTTGCTTTGCTATTCTTCTTATTTTATTTCTTTCTTTATTTTGAACTTTTTTATCTTTTAAAATTTTGAATGTTGACTTGTTTTTACGTTTCAATATCTTGTAGAAAATAGATACCCTATATAGATCTTTTCATTTAATTTTAAAATTACGTCACAAAAAACGAAATCATAATTAAAAGCAAACTAACGTGCAATTTAATTTCATAATCTCTAATCAGCTCCGAATTTGACGCAGTTGAGTATTAACTAATGAGAAATTTTGCAGTTTTGTGCCTATTCATTGAACAGAGCAATTTTTAATACATGATTAATTTTATACACCACACTCAAAATTGTATCATCCTCTAATTTGTAAAAACTGGGTATAATCTTATTTTGCGGAGTCGCTAGGATGTAATCTCTATCTTGAATATCCTGATTAATTTCTTCAAGTGTTATTGACATGTTACTTTACCTGAGTTTTTTCAATTGTTGCGCTTCCATCAGAGTTTCCATGAATCCTAATTATTGTCTAATGCCGTAACGGTTTCTCTATTTTATCTATCAAGTGTTCGCACGGTTTAAGTGTTGTAGGAAATTTATTACTTTTTTTGTATGTTCCACTGAAAGACAGTCCAGATATTTTGATCTCTACTCATTTCTCATCTAAATCCCGTTTGTATAGTTCTATGTCTGATTCAGTTTTAACTAAACAAAAATACTCTCCGTCCCAAATTATAGGATATGGTTTGTCTAATTCCATCAGGTCTGACTTGTATACTATCTTTTCTCCACTATCTGTTTTGATAACATATACTGGTTCATCTATTGGTATTGTATCTACATCTGTGGATGAAAGAGACAGAAAATCCAACTTGATCTCCTTGCCTTCGACACACTCTACCGTAGTATATTGATCAGATACAAGTATCTGTTCTCGTTGGCTTTTGAAATAATAATTGGATCGCTGCTTTAAAGGAATTGGATATAGCATGTTTATAGATACTTTAACTAATATTTAGTCGTTGTGTCTTGTGATGTTAGTGTAGTCGGTTCTGTTCAATTGACGGGGGTTGAGATCATGATCAGTACTTCCAAATGTCTCTTTAAATAACGAAAATTATATAGAAATAGAAAGATCTATAAAGGGTTTCTAAAAATAACTTTTGTTGAAAAACAAAAATGAATTAAATGGACAGCGATTTAGAAGACATTTAGAATATTCTCGATATACTGCATTTTTAAATGATTTAGATATTCCTGTGTCTAAAAAAAATAATGCAAAGTTTGGTAAAGAAGATGTTTTATCCATTATGTTTAAAACAGCCATGTCTAAAAGTACAATAACTGGACATTCAACTTCAATGAAAATGAGGAAAAAGCGTGCTCCATCTCCAGAATATTTTAGACTATTATTCAAAAAGGCAGCAGCTGATTTTGACAACTTTAAATTTAAAAGGTCAGTAAAAAGCAACATCGCAGCATTACAAGATATGGGTCGTTGGTCTAAAGAGCCAAAAGATATAGCAATTGATCTGCACAAATATGCACGATATGATGACAAAACAGATACTAAACTATGCTATGGTCCGGTTGACGACAGATATGCATTACATGAAAAGTACATGACAGCACAAGTCATAAACGAAGGCGAAACACTAGTTGTGTCAAAACATGCCATGTACAAAGGAGACCAAAACCCCAATTTTGTGCGTAAAATCATCAAAGATTGTGAAGATCTGCGTCTGGACATTGGTAACTGGTTGATGGATCGTGAGTTTCTTACTACACAGATCTTGCAGCTGCTGCAAGGTCGAGGTTACACATTTCTCACCATCTGTCAAAATAACGCCAAGACAAGGCGATATCTAGAAGAGTACAAACAAGGAAAACGTAAACGAGTATCAAAACGTACGATCTCTAATGGCAAAGGCTTGTCAATGGACTATTACATGATCATAGAAGAAATTGAAAAGGATGGTAAAATAGACTACATTCCATTTGCAACAAACAATCCAAGAATTGATACAAAAAAATACGCAAAGCGATGGGTTATTGAAACTGGATATAGGGTAGTCGATAAGATGAGATTACCAACTACAACTAAAAATGAATCAGTAAGAGATTTGTTGTTTTCTTTTTCTCTTTTGTTTTATAATGCTTGGATCATAGCACGTAACATAGATGATGAAAATGATCCATTGAATGTTGGTTGGTGGCACATTCCTCAACTTACGTTCAGAGATCTTGTGCTAGATTACATTGAACTCTATCGAGAAAAATGGCCTCCGCCAAAGATTGCCGCTGCAGCTTGTTAATAAGCAGACAGTTGGAAGTACTGATGATGACGTTATCTCAAAGAACGTACAGTATGAGATTCAAAACCGCAACGATTTACGATAGCCGATATGAGATCGTTTCCATATTTTGCAAAGTTTCGAGAATTTTGTGCAGAAGATGCTAACTCTTGTCAATTGAAGAGCCTTAACCAATCTTGCCTTTGAAGACTATGGTCTCTGCCATCTTTGAAGGTGTATTAAGATCTATGTATCGTATCTCATATTTGTCTCCGATATGAACAATCTCGTTGTCTATATATCTCGGAATTTTTATGCTTACTTCAAAGATACCGGTGCTGAGATCAGTCTCTAGCATAGCATGTGGTTCTGCTGAAAAGGCAGTATTATCTAACGTTGTTCGAATTCCTCGCTCTGTCCTAAACTCTAGTTGAACAAGCGATATTCGATCTCGTTCTCTAGAATCAAAGTTGGAATCAGGATCATACAGACGTAGTGTAAATTTGTGACCTAGTCTAGAGTCGTCTCCTCTGGTCTCCATCTGTGCAAATGTATCTCTCAATACTAACCACTGTGTCTGTATTCTAGAATTTCCAGAATAATCTGATTCATCAAAGTATCGTATCACAACAACGTCGTTTGTCTTTAATGACATTCCGTTGACTGTATCTGGTAGAGTCAGTCGTCCATGAAATATTCCTGTATTGGCACCGGTCTCAGTTAATGACTTTGGTGGCTCTATGACGATTCCGTCTATCGTGATCTCTACTAGATCTCTAGTATCCACTATGTCGACACCACTACGCGATATGTTGAGATCTTGATCACTGATGTAAAAATCAACAATAGATGTGACTGGTACTATGTTTTGACTATGCGGTACTGTACTGGCAGGCTCGGATTTGTCCTCTCTCTGAACCTTATTTGATGCTTGTATGTCTGACATATCAAAAGATGTAGGTGGTTGAGATGTCTCATTGTCTCTCTGAACCTTATTTGATGCTTGTATGTCTGACACTACGGTATCGATGTTGTTCTGTGGAACAAAGGTTACTCCAATATGCTCTAAAATCATACCTCTGTCACTCATAATTATGACGGTCTCTGGAGTGAGACATGCAGGCTCTAGTATGGTTCTAATTACTAACTCTAAACCTTCCTTGCATACAATCTCATCTGAAAGAACACCTTGTTCTAACTGCAACCTAGGTGAATCTATCTTGTCGTATGTAGTACCATTTGTACTGCTTGTACCATATGTGCTACTAAACTCTATGCCAAACATTATGACAAATATCGTCACGCAAAGTATTGCAGACGTGTGTCTCATATTGTATAATATCTGATTTTCTATAAAAGTTGTACACGATCGTCATCACACATTATGTTGACGGCGCGTTTAATTTTTTGCGTTCGAGTAGTGCATTGACTTAATGTGTCGAGTATTTGGAAACCAGTACAGATTATCAATGCAATGTATCGGCGTCTTTGGTCGCATAAAAATACAGATAATTACTAGCAGATCATTTGCTCTATGATTGAAGAAGATTGGATTACTTGGATGTGGCGCAATTGGAACACAGATCGCAATGGCGATCGATTCTAAAGTAATTCCAGGTTTATTGACTCATGTGTATGATCAATCCCAAATTGCTACTCGAGAGTTAGTTGACAAGTTGAACACAAAACCTGTAATCGTAACAAACTCTCATCTGCTGTCGTCCTATCCTGTAGATATCGTTGTTGAAGCTGCATCACAGTCTGCTGTACGTGATGTTGCATTAGGAGTATTACAGAATAGACGAGATATCATGATCATGAGCGTAGGTGCACTAGCTGATGAGTCCATACGTGATATCTTGATTGCAGCATGTAAAGACTATAATCGACGAGTATATCTTCCATCTGGAGCAATAGCTGGGCTGGACGCATTGCGTTCTATAAAAAGCGAACTAGAGTCAATATCTCTGATAACAACAAAACATCCCAGATCATTCAAGGGAGCTAAATTTTTCGATCACAACAACATGAATCTAGACACACTTGTGTCTTCTAGAACAATATTCGAAGGTTCTGTAGAATCGGCAGTAGAGTTGTTTCCTGCCAACATAAATGTCGCTGCTCTACTATATCTAGCAACAGAACATGATGTTCGTGTCAAGATAGTTGCAGATCCTCACACAACACACAATACTCATCAGATAGTCGCAGAGGGTGCATTTGGCAAGATGTCGTTTATGTTAGAGAATGCACCTGATCCATCTAATCCCAAGACTAGTAAACTGGCAGTCTTGTCGGCAATTGAGACACTTCGAGCATACTGTACAGATGGTCTCAGAGTAGGTACATAATACATTCTATATCGTCTATATTCATCGATTTGACAGATAACTATTTTGGCAACTTGACGCACAGCTATGTTGTTGCCATCTCGGCAATAATTGCCATGTGTGCTGTTTTTGTTGAAAATTATAGACAACTTCCTATCCCTTAAATCTCAACTTTGTTAGTCTATGTTGTTGCAACAATCCTTGAGACTCAAAGAGGAGATACTTTGTCTTAAAAAAGAGAGAGACATAGTAATCCTCGCACACAACTATCAGATCCCAGATGTGCAGGACATCGCAGATTTTGTAGGTGACTCGTTGGGTCTATCAAGAAAGGCAGCAACAGTTGATCAATCAACAATACTCTTTTGTGGCGTAAATTTTATGGCCGAGACCGCTGCAATCATCAGCCCCACCAAGCGAGTTCTACTTCCAGATATGGCTGCAGGTTGTTCATTATCTGATTCAATCACCGTCGATGAATTACGTCAATGGAAGAAGCAACATCCCAAAGCTATATCGATCGGTTATGTAAATACGACAGCAGAGATCAAGGCAGAACTTGATTATTGCTGTACATCATCAAATGCTGTAAATGTCGTAAACGCAATTCCTCCAGATAGGGAGATACTCTTTCTTCCAGACATGTTTCTTGGCTCATATGTGGCCAAAGTGACAAAACGCACAAACATGCACATATGGGCAGGTGAGTGTCATGTTCATGCAGGTATTACTGCAAAAGATGTTAAAGATAAACTAGACTCGATGGATGCAGAACTCGTAATACATCCAGAGTGTAGTTGTACTACACCAATGATCTATGATGTTGCAGACGGTCGTTATGATGGCGACAAGGTCTCAATACTATCCACTGAAGGTATGATGAATCATGTATCGCAATCAAAATCAAAAAACTTTGTCGTAGCTACAGAGACTGGAATACTGTACAGAATGAGACAACAAAACCCAGACAAGGTCTTTGTTCCTGCATCTACCAAAGCAGAATGTCAATACATGAAGATGATCACTTTGGATAAAGTTTATGACTCGCTGATAAACGACAGACATGTAGTTACAGTTCCAGATCATATAGCCAAGAAGGCACGTCTGGCAATAGATCGAATGTTGGCAATCAGCTAGATGGAGTTATGTGGATTGTTTAACAGAGATCCAAAGAAAAGACAAAACTCTGAGAAACTCAAACAACTCCGAGATCTTGTAAAGAAGAAGAGATTTACAGAAGCTATAGAGTGTGGAAACGAGTACATCAAGGCAGTCCCAAACAACCCTGATGCGTTGTTTATACTAGCTGGAGTATACTATATGAATAAGGATCTAAAATCTACGTTGAGATACATTAACCGCGCATTAGATATAGCGACATATGATATTGATATGTTGCTACTCAAAGCATACGTTCATCATGATCTAAAACAAGACAAGATCGCACTAGAGTGTTGTTTAAAGGTACAAGAGATCGATCCAAAGAATCAAGATGTTACTAGACTATGTTCACAACTAGATCTCTAGACTCATATCTATACTATGTACTGAATTTGTTATACTTCCGACAGAGATCATATCTACTCCTGTATCTGCATATTTGGTAATATTTTTGTCCGTTATTCCGCCTGATGCCTCCAATCGGACCTTTCTCCTAAGACCAATTCGCTTCAAGGCATTGATCGTAGCTCTTATTCTGATGGGAGTAAAGTTATCCAAGAGTATTCTCTCTGCACCATTTTCTGCTGCAAGAACTGCTGCTCGTATCGTGTCTACCTCTACCTCGAATAACTTGTATCTCTTTTTTGCTCTTTGAATCAAACTGATCATAGACCCTTCGACAGCTATGTGGTTATCCTTTATGAGTACCATCTCGTCAAGTCGCATTCTGTGTCGGTTGCCACCACCGATCTCTACTGCTTCCTTGTCAAAATATCGTAGACCAGGTGCTGTCTTTCGTGTTGCGTATATGTCAACTCTCTTTGGGACTTTGGATACAAGATTTGCTGTCTGTGTCGCAATTCCACTCATTCGAGCAAGTATGTTCAAGACAGTTCGCTCACACATCAAGATCTTTGTAGCATCTCCTTTCATTGTCATGATCCTCTGACATTGCTTTGCTTTTGATCCATCACGTATCTGGATTTTGGTATGTATGTCGTACATTCCAAATATCGTCTTTGCATGGATTGTGCCTGCAATGACTGCTGGTTCTCGTGTAATTATGTGTGCTGTGATATCTCTCTGTGTTAGTAGACTCGATGTTATGTCTCGTCTGCCGATATCTTCTGCTAGAAACTCTTCTAGTTGTCTCTTTGGATTAAACTTGTTCAACGTCATCTGTTGATCTCTATGTTACGTTTATCGCATACTTGCCTTTCTCTGTAAACCCCATCGTCTTCGATATCTTTGAGTTTGTAGGATCTACAACTAAAACTATTCCACTCCAATCTGGAGTCATGTCTGATGATTTGCATAAAGGACAGACCTTGCCTGTAGTCACATACTTGCATTTTCTACATGCCATCTCTCTTGCCATCTTAACTTGACTCTTTTATCCCTCTATAAATATAAAAACATGAGTTACCCATTCCATCTTAACTTGACTCTGGTTTGGCCTCTTGTACCAACTCTTCACCACTAGATCTCTTGATCTCATCTGCAATCCATGCATCTGCGCCTAGGAATGGTTGTCTACATGTTATGCCGATCTTGCCCATCGATGCAGTTTTGCCCAAAGATACTGCGGTAATCCTTGCTCTAACTGTAGAGTTGACTTTGAGTGTCTTACTGCTCTGTTTTGCTATAATCATTCCTGATTTGACATCACTCTTTAGATAGTCGTCCAATACTTGTGATAGATGTAATAGTGCATCAGTAGGACCAATTCTGACAAATGCTCCAAAGTCTGTGATATCCACTATCTCTCCGTGAACTATCTCTTGCATCTTTGGATAAAACGTTAGAGCCTTAAACTCAACCCTGTGATGTGTTCCTCCGTCTCCTGGGGTTATCTTGCCCATCTCTGCAACCTTGGCGTCTAGAATCATGATTATGTAACCTAGCTTGGCGTCTATCATGCTCTCGTACTTTTCTTTAAGTATGTCTTTGGCCGCCTGCTTGAGCGTGGTTCCAAACAGCTTGGGAGGAATCCTTACACTGTCCTCTAGCGTCAATATGGAAAACAACTGTTGTCTCTCTCAAGTATCAATTTATGAATCTTTGTATATGTATGCGGTATGCGTTTAAGTCCCTTTTAAGCACCTAATTAGGGATCTTTTTGATTTATGTGGGATGAGGATTACAGAAAAAGCACTACAAGATTCTATGAGGGAAAATTAGAAAAAAGCCTTGCGAAATGTCATCCCACGTAAGCCGAAAAGATCCCAACTAGTATATTGACATACACAGTCAACGTTCCATGACACGTTGATAAAATATTCCGATCAATATTTTATGCAAATTATTTGAATACACCATATATACTAGATATACTTTTGATACAACACAGCATCACCACAGATACTTTGACACTTTAAAGAACAAGATCTCTCCAAACTAGTCTTTAAAAGGGACTTAAACGCATACAGGATACGGTGATGAAGAGTTATATCTAGAAGCTGTCTATGTAGATGAACAAAAACAGACTCTTGTTATTTGGTTAGAGCCAATTCATACATTTGATCCGGTAGCTTATGTGAATGTTACTGTTCGCGATCCTAATGGAATATTAACAGATCATGCAATTGCCACATACAATTCTATTGGTGGTGATAGTGGTGCGCCTATTATTTATTATCACCAAAATGGAACCGCAAATCTATTTGGGTCACATAATGGTAAATTATGCTCATTTAGTCTTAAGAGCGATCCGCATCATATGGATCGTGTAGTTTTAAATGATAGGGAATGCAATTATTCGCATTTAAACATGAAAGTGTTTAGTCCATGGGAGAACATAAAATTCTTTCTGACGTTGAAATGAAAAAACCCGAATCAAAGATTTTTCTTATTCCTATAGTGTCTCTAATGCTGCTTGTACTATTCTTTCCGTTTCATGTAGTAAATTGGGTATTTAGTGATGACACAGATTATGAGGGTTTCAGAGATGTACTCGAGTATAGTTGGACAATGAAGTTTGTTTACACCACTCTATTCTTTGATAGGGTATTGTGCGTAGAATTGTGGGACAGAGGGGATACCCCACCTGACCATATGTCAAAATCTCGAGATAATGTTGAGGATCAAAATGGCAGGTATAGTAGTGGCATTGGTTTATTCCATGCACACAATCAACACTATCCTCCATGTCTATTCAAACTTGATCTAACATCGTATGATCAAACATGAATACGAATTTCCCGCATAATGAGTAGATCAACGGTTCTGTTCAATTGATGGGGGTTGGCATTCTCTGCGCAAAATTCTCGAAAAATTTTGCAAAACATCGAAACGGCATCATATGGACTATCGTAAATTGTTGCTGTTTTGAGTCGAATATTATACGTTCTTTGAGATAACATCGTAACGATCTCAACCCCCGTCAATTGAACAGAACCATTGGCGATACAATAACCTAGATTGCGATCTGTTTGATTTGTTGGTTCAGTACATGTTAGGGGCCAGGTAACTAATCACCAAAGAAAATTATGGAAAAAGTCTTGTAAAATATCATCACACGTAAATCGTAAAGATTCACCACAGATCATGTTTAAATAACGTATCAAGATTTTTTCAAACAATGGTTGGAATAGATCAAGTACTATCCAAGCTTAGCACCGTGATTGATCCAGATCTCAATAAAGATATCGTGTCGATGGGAATGATAAAAGATCTAGAACTTGATGACGGCAACCTCAAGTTTACTCTGGAGCTTACTACGCCTGCATGTCCGTTCAATGTAGAGATCGAGGACGATGTACGACGAGTAATAGGTGAGATAAGTGAACTGAAGAGTTTTGATATGAACGTTACGGCCAAAGTGATGGAAGGACGTTCCCTTGATGAGGATACAGGAATGGCTAGTGTCAAAAATATTATCGGTGTTGCAAGTGGCAAAGGTGGAGTTGGCAAATCAACTGTATCACTAAATCTTGCACTTGCACTATCTCAGACGGGCGCAAAGGTTGGTCTACTTGACGCTGATATTTATGGTCCAAGTATTCCGTTGATGCTTGGAATGAAGGATGGTTACATGGAGGTTGAAGATAACAAACTACAACCAGCTGAATCCAATGGGTTAAAGGTCGTTTCATTTGGGTTCTTTGCAGAGCAATCACATCAAGCTGCTATATATCGAGGTCCAATAATCTCTGGAATACTAAAACAATTTCTAGTTGACACAAACTGGTCTGATCTAGACTATCTCATTGTAGACCTACCTCCTGGCACAGGAGATATTCCTCTAACGCTGGCACAGACTATTCCGATTACTGGAATTCTAGTTGTAACTACACCTCAAGATGTAGCAAGCAATGTGGCCGTAAAGGCGATCGGAATGTTTGAGAAACTCAACGTACCTATAATTGGTGTAGTCGAAAACATGAGTCATTTTATATGTCCTAATTGCAATGAGAAACACTACATTTTTGGCGAAGGTGGAGCTAGAAAGATCAGTGAGCAGTTCAAGATGCCATTCTTGGGCGAGATCCCACTCAACTCTGGAATCATGACTGGTTCTGATCTAGGTAAACCTATAATGTTTACAAATCCCGAGTCACCGAGCGCTATTGCATTCAAGTCTACTGCCAAAAATATTGCAGCACAATGTAGTATACTAGCTGCAAAACTTCAAGAGACGTTATCTCAGACTATACAATCTTCAGAATAGATTTGGTTAAATTACCTGACTCTTTACGTGATCAGCTAAAGGTTCCGTTAGGGATTTTATTGCCTGGTACGCCAACACGAGAAGATATACTGGAACACTTGGACAGTAATTCGTGTCTGATATCTGTTGGTGACAGAACTACAACAAATCTCTTATCTATGGATATCGTGCCATCTCTATGTATTGTGGACGGAGTTGAGAAGAGGCAAAAGCGGACTTTTGACAATATACTCAATATGCATATCATTCAAGTAGATAATCCTCCAGGTCACATCACAAAAGCTAGTGTCGATGCTATACTACATGCGTTAGGGATGACAGAGCCTGTACAGCTATATGTAAATGGTGAAGAGGATCTCTTGGTCATTCCTGTATGTATTCATGCTCCCAATGATGCAACTGTGGCGTATGGCCAACCTGATAAAGGTCTAGTTCTAGTACGCATTACGCCTGATATTAAACATAAAACAAAAGCATTTTTTGATATGATGGAATAATCTTCAGACAGGGTATGATGAGACGGTGGCTGTATGATCGATGATTACACTACTAAATCTCTGACCCCGTTCACTAATTCACCTAATGATATATTCAGTAATAATATCTGGAATACGATCTGTCACAACTGGTGGTTCAAACATAATAACCAAATCTTGTACAAGTATTGACATTTTAACATAAACGTATCTTGTACAAACATTACATGTGAGACTAGACCCTGATCTCCGACTAGAGATTCTAGAAAAAGTCGGCATATATTCGAGACGATTCTCTATTCCTGAACCCACCGTATTGTTGAGTACGAGGGAGGTCCTTTTAGCACCAAAAGAGATGACTCGAGGGAGGAGGACATCCGCATACAAATACTATGGCGTCTCATATCTATTACACAACATGATCTTTATCAATGTCAGAAAGATACCTGATCTAAAGACTCTGGATAATACAATAGTACATGAACTCATACACCTCAGATTTCCTTACATGTCTCATGGCAAGCGGTTTAACAAACTTGTTAGGCAAGGACTGCGTGGGAAGACCTTTTTACCATACAGGAAACGCAAGACATCTGTACAATAGCTCTAGTTGTCTAGTAGACATCGCAAGTGTTCACGGAAAAGGGCAAGTGGGAGGTCGGCTCTCTTAACTTATCGGAGGCGGTTGGGATTTAGGGCGGTTCTTGGAATTATGTTCGTGATAAAATTACCATAATAAAAAACTAAAAAATTACATGATTCAAGATTGTTATTCAATAATATGTAAAATTTTTGGCGATTAGCTACCTGGGGCCCTAACATATACTGAACCATAAAATCAAGGAGCACAATCTTGGTCATGGTATTGCCGTCCCATCTCCAGAGGAGTGAAATCTTTGAACTCACACTACATACTTTGTCAGATGCGGTTTCGCACATCCCTTGAACCATTCCATTCTATTAAGTGCACTTTATCTCCAAAGATATTCTGATGATCCTTGTCACATGTGGTACTAAAACGGCATAACAAAAAACTAGAAAATTTACACATTTTATCTCCTAAACATCAGAGATTTACAATATTCAACGTATGTTTCACATATTATTACACAATTTTGAACTCGACATTCCTGTTGCCATTGTAGAATTAAACTATTTGCAGGTTGCGTAGTGCAATCACTCAACTATCCTTCGCAGCACAATATTCGTCATTCTTGAAAAACTTGCAGGTCATTCTTTTAGAATAACATGATTCCAGACACGTGATTATGGTTAGTTAACCATTGCCTACATCCACTAAGATTTCATGCCGGATGTTACGTACTACGCAAATTACTCTATAATTGTTCTAGGGGCCCAGGTAGCTAATCGCCAAATTTTTTATGGATTGTTTACAGGATTGTCAGTACACACAAATTTTCGAGATCTCTTAAATTTCAACTGCCTCCGATAAGTTAAGAGAACCGTTTACTATACCACTGCTGAAAGTCGTCTTTCGTACTTCCTACTTGATCTAATAGACTTAACAACAATCCCTTACCAATCTCTTTCCTAACCGGCACAGATAATGATCTCTTACCCTCTTTACGAAAAATCATGTGACTGCCTGATTGATGGTGGTATGTATAACCTAACTCGAATATAAACTTGCTGAAAACGTTTGACGAGACTAGCAGTGTTTTCGTCATTTCGTCTTTAATCTTTTTCCATGCAACTAAGGCAGTCTAATATGCCTAGAGCTGCTTCACGTATGTTTTTCATCGCTTCTTGTTTAGTCGCACCATCTGTTACTGCTCCTGGTAATTGTGGTATTGTGGCAACATAGCGCCCATCTTCATCTTCTTTCAAGTGTACCTTGTATCTATAAGATTTGGTGAGATCGTCAATATTTATTGATTTATGATTTTTAGGATTAACAAACAAAGACACAGTCATCTCTTCTACTGTACTCATACTAATCATATGTACCACTCTCATATATATATGGCATTTTCGGTTCTGTCAATTTGGCAAGGGTTATAGTTCTCTGCACTAAACTCTTAAAATTTTACAAAATATGAAATGCCTCAGACCATCTATCATAAACCGTTGCTGTTTTAAATCACATACTGTGTTCCTTGATAACATCGTCTCAATACAAGTCAGATTAACATATACTTGGAACTTTCATGTTTGTATATGTTAAGTTGGAGATACATGTCTATTGAATCACCTAGAATTAATCTCGTCTTGATATCAAAAAGTTTGATCCTGATCTCTATTTGATTTATATTTACAATATGTGGGCAAGCTCGTATACACATGGAACAAGAGATTCTGACGTTTGTTGCATGCATTGCATCATTTTTGGTTGCTGGCGGTCTAGTAGTATGGATAACAAGACAACCTCCTGGTACCAAAGAGATGACAGATATCTCAAATGCAGTAAAGATTGGGGCTGCTGCATTTCTCAAACGAGAGATGATGATAATTGTACCTGTCGCTATAGCATTATCGCTGATAATCGGAGTCTTTCTATCGTATACAAACGGCATAGCTTTTGCTGTAGGCGCAACGCTATCTGCTGTTGCGGGGCTCATATCACTAAAGATCACTGTAAAGGCAGCAGTTAGAGCTGCAAATTTGAGTAGCCATGGATTGGGAAAGACGTTTGCGATGGCATTTAGGGGCGGTGCAACTGTCGGTCTTGCTGTGCCTGCAATGGCACTTATGGCGATAACCGGTCTCTATATGGCATATCCAGATCCTATCACCATCGCAGGCGTAGGTATTGGAGCTAGTCTTATTGCATTGTTTATTAGAATTGGTGGTGGAATATTCACAAAGGCTGCAGATATGGGGGCAGACCTAGTAGGAAAGGTGGAGGCAAACATTCCTGAAGATGATCCACGAAACCCTGCAACGATTGCCGACAATGTTGGAGACAATGTAGGTGACGCAGCTGGAATGGGCTCAGATGTATACGAGTCTTACATCGTCACAATCCTTGCCGCAATACTGATCGCTGCACTGATCAACGCTCCAGATCTACTACTATATCCAATACTAATTGGTGCATCTGGAATGGTTGCATCGATAATCGGTGTCGTGATAGTGAGTTCAAAAAATATCAAAGATGTCATGAAGCCATTAAATCGTTCGTTCT
>CBDBCE010000001.1:0-7434 GCA_965203315.1 Candidatus Nitrosopumilus sp.
AACTGTGGTAGAATCCAGACCCTTCCCACAAGACTTGCACTTGAAGCACAACTTGTGATACGTCCGACCAGCTCCAATGACCTTCTCAGCATGGTAGACGGTTTTCCCACACCGCCCACACTTATCTCCTTGACCAGATGAAGGAGTTGGGTCTATGTATGTGAGGATAAGATGGGGAGATCTCAACATGTGGGTAGCTATAGAGGTCCACTCAGTACAGTCTACAATGATGGGGGGATCTCAACATATGGGTAGATTATAGAGGTCCACTCAGTACAGTCTACAATGATGGGGGGATCTCAACATGTGGGTAGATTATAGAGGTTCACTCAGTACAGTCTACAATGATGGGAAGATCTCAACATGTGGGTAGATTGTGTGTGTGTGTGTGTGTGTGTGTGTGTGTGTGTGTGTGTGTGTGTGTGTGTGTGTGTGTGTGTGTGTGTGTGTGTGTGTGTGTGTGTGTGTGTGTGTGTGTGTGTGTGTCCATGCCCATATAAGGACATAGACACACAGGCTGACAGCATAACTCCCGCCTAACGAGTCGTGTCCATTATGGGATGCTATCATCCATTACATTACAGGACAGAAATTTATGAGTGGGAGATCAATTTGAAGAGTTTAGGCCGAATGAGATCATAGCCTCGAGTGACCCGGCTGGGTCATCGCACCCACAAGAGTACTCAACCATAAGTACACTGATTTGAATACACAAGGATGTGGGTATGTCTTTAAGTACACAACTGAACACAATGTACATACATGTATAAGTACGTATATACAGACAGACAGACAAATGTACACAGGCACACCCACCCACACATCCATCCCTCCACACCCACACACCACATGCATGCACGCACACACACACACGCGCGCGCGCACACACACACACACGCACACACACACACACACACACACACACACACACAATGAGAGAGTGAGAGAACCCCACACACACGTATGTACGTACGTATGCATGCATGTGCACACACCCAGACACACACACGCACACACGCACACACACACACACACACACACACACACACACACACACACACACACACACACACACACCTGCTGCTGGAGGCATATTTGGCGGTCTTGATTCAATACTCCCATCCATGGCCAGTGTTCCTGCTCCTTGCCCGTAGCCGTAGCCCTTCAACCCGTACTTCTTCTTGTGACAAGCCTTACAGAACAAGGTGCCGTGGTGGTCGGCCACCGTGGTTGATTCAAGCATCTTGTTGCACTCGGAGCACTTGAAGCACTGCTTGTGGAACTCCTTGCCGGCACTGAGGATCTTCTCGTTGAAGAACACTGGCTTCCCGCAGGCACCGCACCCAGTGCCTGAGCCTAACTTACCACTAGTAGCTCCTGCAAAAGTTATAGACATTACATATACCTAAGTATGTTTGTATTCTAGGTTTGAGGTGTGTGTGTGTGTGTGTGTGTGTGTGTGTGTGTGTGTGTGTGTGTGTGTGTGTGTATCCACACACATCAATGTATCCCCACAGGTACAATGATATAGAACACCAGCTCTGCTAGTAAGGGTCCTTGTAATCAATATACGTAGCTTCAAACACTCCCTCAACACTGACCCATAGTGATACAAATTCATATCAGTTCTATCTCCATAGATTGGAGATTCAATGTCTGAATTCACATAACCATAGTTAAAGATTAAGTGCGTTTGAAGACTTCAAACGTACATTCCAACCGCGCGCTACCCTACAACGTACGTATACAGGAGACATTTGGGTGAATTGTCCTGTTAAACGGGGCAACTTGGCGCCCTAGTGATCCCTTTGTCGATATTAGCCATGAAAGTGTACTAAATCGCCCATCTAGTGGTGACCTAGGCTATAAAATCTATACCGATCGGTCTGTGTTAGAACGTACCTACTTGTACCTCTTTGACCATCTCGTAGTTGGCGAAGTTCTTTTTGTGGCAAACTTTACAGTAAAGTTCACCCCCGCGATCGGCCATGGTCATTGAATCAAGAGCCTTGTTACACTGGAAGCACTTGAAACAGGCCTTGTGCCATTTCTTCCCTGCGGCCAACACTTCCTCGTTGAAGTAGACGGTCTTGTTGCATTTGGGACACTTCGCTCCACCACCGTATCCGCTCATAGTCTGCCCTGGATAGCGCCTCACTACAACACTGATATCGTTCTCTACACTTGAAGGTCTGGACAAAAATATTGAAATGCGGTTAGGGTACAATACTCGTTAAGTCTAACCAGTTCGACTAAAATTGATACTCGTATACCGGTAGACGGTGATGTCTTCAGTCCCTTCCCCCGACCCGGGGGAAGGGACTCCCTTTTAGTCTGGTCTTCTACTACTTTCGGGACGTCGCTCTTTTTAAACGCCTCCGGCGTGAAAAACGTCCCTTTTCCTCGCCCAGGGCGTTAATTTTTTAAAAACCTGACCATACTATATATACTAGTATAGACCCTTCTGATACATGCTATTCGGGATTTTTCTTCCTATTCTCTAACTACCTTTTTATGCCATTGTTAACCCTCTGACCCGCGCCGTATGTATATAGTACACTACAGTGTCCCAACTTCAAGAATATTTTTGGAAGTTAAGGACATGTTTGGCTTCAAATCGTATATATATTGTATAAGTAGCATAACGAAACTTGTCTTTGATTGATGTTCTAAATGATTTCGTTGCTCAGAAGCTGAGATAAGCGTCTTCGAAAAACCTTTCGTGAATAGCGGATATATTTGTATATGTACGTATACATAATTTTTTGTAAAATGGCTGCCAAGCAAGATAAACGCCAGCGATTTTACTCAACAGAAGTTCTAGCTTACCTTCATATTGCAAGTACGAGCGATGAAGGTAAGCTAGAAAGAATCAGAGGTGTTGACATTCACATTCATGTACGTACAACACGAATTTTTGTTTCAGTATTATCTTATTTTGGTATGGTAGAGGCTAAACTAAGTGTATAGTTGTACTAGATGTTCTTTTTATTCCCTGTACAATCAGTTCTAGAGTCGATTTGTGTAGAACTAGCATGAACCCTTTACCATAATCAAGTGGAACACAAGTTGGGCGTGCGCAACGAAAAGGCACCTTTAAAATTGTCCAATTTCCGAGGAAGAGAACCGCGTAACTTTCCAAGCCTCCTATCAAACGATAGCCAGCAACATACTCTATTCAATGATACCACAATTGACTTGATCCCTCTTATGAGATGTCTGGAAAATATTCGTGAAGAGCTAAAAATCGTTGCGTATCGACATTTTGGGCTCGCACATGGTCTATGTTGTTAGCTACACATATGTATTTAGTACTAGTTTGTAGCTCTATGTATGCCCTACAAAATGATACCCAATTTGTACGGTTGCGAGGTTAGACCTATCTGTAAGCGCCCACCAAAAACTTCCTGTGTTGTAATATCCTGCCACTCGCGCGGGTCAGAGGGTTAAGTTACAGGAATCATAATATTATTTCGATAGAATCAAACATAGGTCTATGTACTTACTGGGCTTTAAATGCAATAATATTATAATAATATTATAAATTCTAATCTCTTTCCATCCCCTATGGCATATAACCATAGTTATTCAAGTTTGTCATAATATGGGGCCAAATTCTGGTCACAACACCACACTTTCCAAACATACAAAAACGGGTCGAAACTCCTTAGCATAGGCTGTGTCCACTTGGAAGTGTCCGTGGTGCTATGGGCTCAAATTCTGCTCTCTAACATCATGCAAAATTTTTAAATTCACACTCGGCGGAACAAATAGGATAAATAATCGCTAAGCACGTTCTTCAATAACTCATGTATAGGAAAGGGGGCATGTCAACATGATAATTCTACCAGACCTAGCTTATGGCATGAACTACGTAAATTCTCAAACAATATTAATTCCAATGTCACTATGTGATCTGTAACCTCAGCTATAATATTCGGTGGTGCTTAATATTTTCTAATGTATGGTAACCGTTGGAGAATAGGAGAAATAATTGCTAAGCACCTGCTTCTATAACTCATAGGGATAGGGGCGTGGCAACCCAATATTTCTACCAGACCTAGCTTATGGCATGAACTAAATTCTCAAACAATTCCCATGTCACTATGTGATCTGTAACCTTAGCTACATTCAGTGGTGCTTAATATTTTTTCAATGTATTGGAAGGTATATAGGAGCAAATAACGTTAAGCACCATCTTACGTAACTCATGGGAGAGGGGGCGTGTCAACATGATATTTTTAGGGCACCTACCTGCAGATGTAAACTAACATATGAAACAATTTTTATCTCCGTAGGTGGTCCCTAACCCTAACTACATCCAGTGGTGCTTAATATTTTTTTAATGTATGGGAAGGTATAGGATCAAATAACACTAAGCACTATCTTGCGTAGCTCATAGGAGAGGGGGCGTGGTAACATGATGTTTAGCACCACTGGATGTAGTTAGGGTTAGGGACCACCTACGGAGGTGGAAATTGTTTCATAAGTTAGCTAACGTCCCCAGCTAGGTCCTATGAAAATATCATGTTGCCACGCCGCCTCTCCCATGAGCTACGCAAATTGGTGCTTAGCGTTATTTGATCCTACACCTTCCCATACATTAAAAGAATATTAAGCACCAACGGATGTAGCTAGTGTTAGGGACCACCTACGGAGGTAAAAATTGTTTCATAAGTTAATTCATGTCCACAGCTAGGTCCTCTGAAAATATCATGTTGCCACACCCCCTCTTCCATGAGCTACGCAAATTGGTGCTTAGCGTTATTTCATCCTATACCTTCCCATACGTTAAAAAAATATTAAGCACCAACGTATGTAGCTAGGGATAGGGACCACCTACGGAGGTAGAAACTGCTTCATAAGTTAGTTCATGTCCACAGCTAGTTTCACTGAAAATATCATGTTGCCACGCCGCCTCTCCCATGAGCTATGCAAATTGGTGCTTAGCGTTATTTGATCCTATACCTTCCCATACATTAAAAAAATATTAAGCACCAACGGATGTAGCTAGGGTTAGGGACCACCTACGGAGGTGAAAATTATTTCATAAGTTAATTCACGTCCACAGCTAGGTCCTCTGAAAATATCATGTTGCCACACCCCCTCTCCCATGAGCTACGCAAATTGGTGCTTAGCGTTATTTCATCCTTTACCTTCCCATACATTAAAAAAATATTAAGCACCAACGGATGTAGCTAGGGTTAGAGACCACCTACGGAGGTGACAATTGTTTCACACGTTAGTTAACGTCCCCAGCTAGGTTCTCTGAGTATATCATGTTGCCACGCCCCCTCTCCCATGAGCTACGCAAATTGGTGCTTAGCGTTATTTGATCCTATACCTTCCCATACATTAAAAAAAATATTAAGCACCAACAGATGTAGCTAGTGTTAGGGACCACCTACGGAGGTGGAAATTGTTTCATAAATTAGCTACCGTCCCCAGCTAGGTCCTCTGAAAATATCATGTTGCCACTACCCCTCTCCCATGAGCTACGCAAATTGGTGCTTAACGTTATTTCATCCTATACCTTCCTATACATTAAAAAAATATTAAGCACCAACGGATGTAGCTAGGGATAGGGACCACCTACTGAGGTAGAAATTGCTTCATAAGTTAGTTCATGTCCACAGCTAGTTCCTCTGAAAATATCATGTTGCCACACCCCCACTCCCATGAGCTACACAAATTGGTGCTTAGCGTTATTTGATCCTATACCTTAATTACCATACATTAAAAAAATATTAAGCACCAACGGATGTAGCTAGGGTTAGCGACTACCTACGGAGGTGGAAATTGTTTCATAAGTTAGCTAACGTCCCCAGCTAGGACCTCTGAAAATATCATGTTGCCACGCCCCCTCTGCACTGAGCTACGCAAATTGGTGCTTAGCGTTATTTGATCCTATATCTTCCCATACATTAAAAAAATATTAAGCACCAACGGATGTAGCTAGGGTTAGGGACCACCTACGGAGGTGAAAATTGTTTCATAAGTTAGCAAACGTCCCCAGCTAGGTCCTCAGAAAATATCATGTTGCCACTACCCCTCTCCCATGAGCTACGCAAATTGGTGCTTAGCGTTATTTCATCCTATACCTTCCTATACATTAAAATAATATTAAGCACCAACGGATGTAGCTAGGGATAGGGACCACCTACTGAGGTAGACATTGCTTCATAGGTTAGTTCATGTTCACAGCTAGGTCCTCTGAAAATATCATGTTGCCACACCCCCTCTCCCATAAGCTACGCAAATTGGTACTTAGCGTTATTTGATCCTATACCTTAATTACCATACATTAAAAAAATATTAAGCACCAACGGATGTAGCTAGGGTTAGTGACTACCTACGGGCTGGAAATTGTTTCATAAGTTAGCTAACATCCCCAGCTAGGTCCTCTGTAAATATCATGTTGCCATACCCCCTCTGCACTGAGCTACGCAAATTGGTGCTTAGCGTTATTTGATCCTATATCTTCCCATACATTAAAAAAATATTAAGCACCAACGGATGTAGCTAGGGATAGGGACCACCTACGGAGGTGGACATTGTTTCATAAATTAACTAACGTCCCCAGATAGGTCCTCTGAAAATATCATGTTGCCACTACCCCTCTCCCATGAGCTATGCAAATTGGTGCTTAGCGTTATTTCATCCTATACCTTCCCATACATTAAAAAAATATTAAGCACCAACGGATGTAGCTAGGGATAGGGACCACCTACGGAGGTAGAAATTGCTTCATAAGTTAGTTCATGTCCACAGCTAGTTCCTCTAAAAATATCATGTTGCCATGCCCCCTCTCCCATGAGCTACGCAAATTGGTGCTTAGCGTTATTTGATCCTATACCTTAATTACCATACATTAAAAAAATATTAAGCACCAACGGATGTAGCTAGGGTTAGCGACTACCTACGGAGGTGGAAATTGTTTCATAAGTTAGCTAACGTCCCCAGCAAGGTCCTCTGAAATTATCATGTTGCCACGCCCCCTCTCCCATGAGCTACGCAAATTGGTGCTTAGCGTTATTTGATCCTATACCTTCCCATACATTAAAAAAATATTAAGCACCAACGGATGTAGCTAGGGTTAGGGACCACCTACGGAGGTGAAAATTATTTCATAAGTTAATTCACGTCCACAGCTAGGTCCTCTGAAAATATCATGTTGCCACACCCCCTCTCCCATGAGCTACGCAAATTGGTGCTTAGCGTTATTTCATCCTTTACCTTCCCATACATTAAAAAAATATTAAGCACCAATGGATGTAGCTAGGGTTAGGGACCACCTACGGAGGTGACAATTGTTTCACACGTTAGTTAATGTCCCCAGCTAGGTTCCCTGAGTATATCATGTTGCCACGCCCCCTCTCCCATGAGCTACGCAAATTGGTGCTTAGCGTTATTTCATCCTATACCTTACATTAA
>CBDBCE010000002.1:0-29234 GCA_965203315.1 Candidatus Nitrosopumilus sp.
GTGAGTTGATATTTGACGTACTTTTGATTTTCAATGCGGCTTTTTCTGCTCTGGCCCTCTGATGTTCTTGTTTCTCTCTGTCCTTTTTTTCTTGATTTCTCTTTTTGTCTTGAAGTTTCTGAAGATTTTCTCGGCTTGTTAGAACTGATCCAGCAGATGGTGTCTTTTTTGAATTCACTTTGTTCGTTGAAGGTCTTTTCAAAAACTTACTAATTGATGTACTATGTCGCTGAGGAACTGGTGGATGATTATAGGTGGAATTGGGAGAAATCAAGTCCAGCTCAGGTTTTAAAGAGGGTCGTGGGCTGACAAATGAATCAGTGACACTGTCTTGATTGTTGCTAAGTGTGATGCCACTACACTTGGTTGTAGAAAGAGCCTGCTTGGATGGACAGGCTGGGCTGTAGTGTGGAGTGTAATTTATCCACCAATCATCTGTGCCTGTGGTGTTTATAGGGGTTGGACTGAGATGTACCATGGTGCTGTTTGATCCTGTTGGAAAAGTATATATAGTGTAATATGCATTATACGTATTATAATAACATCATACACACATGTACACGCTTTACAGCAGCTGTGGACTATAATAATATTATGCACCTTCATCATATACTGCATTGACTGTGTCTTACCATTATCCTTCTTTCTTGATTTCACCTTAGATGGCACTTTTCTTCTACTTCTGTCTACCTTCAGTGTTTCAGCTAGGAGCATATACAAATTAACCCTATGTACATGGCCATGTTAGATTTTGAAGACTTAAGAACTAATGCTTACCTTGGGCTGCTTCTTCTTGGTTCATACTCAATTTCGATTGGTGATAATTTTCTGAATCAATGGATTTTCCTTTCTTTGACTCCAGCTTAGCTTGTTGCTTCTCCATTCTAGCCTTTTGCCTTTTCATTTTTTCCCTTTCCTTTGCAACCTTCATCTCTTCCTTCTTTTGAAGCATTTTCAAATTCTCATGGCTTGTAAGTACCTTTCCCGCACACTTTGAACTTTTCATCAATAATTGTTGATCATTGCTGGCAAGATTTGGTGTAGGCCCCAAAATCTCGCTGATTGTGGTCCTGTAGCGATAACTAACAGTAGACGTAGGATTTAGGGCCTGGCTTTCTTCCTCTGCATGGTGAAAGCTGTGAGCATCTTCATTTTCCACAGCAGGCCAAACTTCTTCATGCTGTATCTTGGTTGTTGCTTTGGGAGGATCCCCTTGGTCTCTGCAAGCTGGTGGTGAAGAAAACAAAGGAATGTAGGACAATCCTGTTCTCTCTGCTAGAGATGACGAATCATGCAAACGTGAATCTTTCAGGAGGATGCTAGGATCTAGAGGGTAGATGCCCGTGACCTTGAATCCGGCAATGATGTTTTCCATTTTCATGGCCTTGTACCATGCCTGCGAAAATACGCTGGAGAATTCAAGGCGGTTCACTACTTTCCCTGGATTCCTTGTAAGAAAGTGATGGCATTCTTCCTTCCAAGCTGTTTTCAGTGGTGCAAAGCAGGCCCTGTCTAAAGGTTGAGTCAGGTGCGTTGTATTTGGTGGTAAAGCAAATAAGATGACCTTATTCTTTGCAGCTAGACGTATGGTCTCAGGACAATAGTGAGACGCATGACCATCCAGTAGTAGGATAATTGGGCGCTTTGGTGGAATGTACTGGAGGAAATGATTGGAAAACCAGGATTGAAAAAGCTCCTGATTCATCCAACCATTTGCAGACAATCCATAGAGTGTACCCGGAACTTCTCCTTGTGTACATGCTGGATTTAGGGACTTACGATCCATCAAAACAAATGGTGGTAGAGCTATACCTGTAGCGCATGTGCAAGCTAGAACTGATATTTGGGATTTATCACCACCAGTTATGTGGGAAGCATGTTTTGTACCTTTGCCCATAATCACCTTTTGAATTGGTGGATTCAGGGGTAACCCTGTTTCGTCACAGTTGTAGAATTGATCTGGTCCCTCAATACCATTCTCTTTCAAACAGGTCTCCAGCATCGTGAAATATCTTCTTATGGTATCTGGGTCTGATGCCATTGCTCTTGTACGCGAGAGTTGAACAGCATTCCTCAGTGTAAGCTGTGGGTAACGCTTCTGAAATCTATCCATCCATCCATTGCTGACAATTATTGTACTTCCCTTGCTGTCGAGGATGTTCTGCACAATTGCTAGAACATCTTTCCTTGTTTTAGGGAACCCAAGTGAAGCACATTTTAGAATAAAGGCAACCAATTCATGTTCCTCCTCCACGGTTAGATAGGCACCCCCAGATCTCCCAGATCCTACCTTCAATTTGCCAGCAGTGTAATCGGAAAGGGTAGAGCGAGGCACATTATACATGATGGCTGTTGCCCGGATGGATTCACCTTTTCCCACAGCTTCAATTGCTTTCTTCATGCTGTCTTCATTCCACTGTTTATATGTTTCTCTAATATTGCTGACACACCTTAGTGGTTCCCTTCTTGAAGACACTATTCGTTGCTTCAGTGGTGCATGATGGTACATCTGTATTATAAGTAAAAATTATAATTGGGTGATTTACATTTATCTTCTCCTTTTATTAGGTTCAAAGTGCGGAAAAGGTTCAAGAAAAGAGCAATATGGCAATAATATTATCTATTAATTAGAGTCTGTCTGATTGGTTTTATTTTGATTTAAGAATCACCTACCTTTTATCCAATGGATGTACCTTGAAAATCTTGCCTTGAAGAATAAATCGACGTCCTGTGCCCTTAGAATACGTAGTCAATAAGACGATTGCTTTGCGATTTTCGAATCAAGCAATTATGCCGCTTCACTTCACGTGACACGTATTAGCTAGCACGTGCGTGCACTGAAGAAACCGCTCATGCGGGGAGAAATAAACTAAGTCATGGTTGATTCTGTGTGGCAGTTGACTGATCACACGAACGTACGTCCAAACGGCCGAGTCGCTGCAGTTTGTCCGAATTTTGATAACTTAGTGCGTGTCCGAATTTTGATGTTCTTCAAGAGACAGGAAACACGCGATGTGTTCTCAGCGCATGAAGAGCGCTTTTGCACGAATCTTTGGTATGTCAGAACTGAAGTATGTACCTAATATCTAAACGTATCCTAGCTAGTTTCCTTGGCAAACCAAAAAATTGCGAACAAATGTCCGAATTTTGATGAAAGTGACCGAATTATTGAGAATTCGGACACCGTCTAAAATCGGTGATAGCTCTGTGGTACTTTGACGGACGCAGGTCGTGTCACGTCAGCAAACAAAGCTTTTGAAGAGCTATCATTTGGTATCAACTTTATTGATGTGCACCAGGCGGTTGTCGAGAAATGCGTGTCCGAATTCTGATGTGTCCGAATTATGATGTTTTACTCTACAAAGTTGCATGCGCTTACAAAGTCGCATAGGCTTATAAAGTTGCCTGCGCTTACAAAGTTGCCTACGCTTACAAAGTTGCCTACGTTTACAAAGTTGCATACGCTTACAAAGTTGCATACGCTTACAAAGTTGCATAGGCTTGCAAAGTTGCCTGCGCTTACAAAGTTGCCTAGGCTTACAAAGTTACATATGCTTACAAAGTTGCCTAGGCTTACAAAGTTGCATGCGCTTACAAAGTTGCATAGGCTTACCAAGTTACCTACGCTTACAAAGTTGCCTGCGCTTACAAAGTCGCATACGCTTTCAAAGTTACCTACGCTTACAAAGTTGCCTACGCTTACAAAGTTGCATACGCTTACAAAGTTGCATAGGTTTACCAAGTTACCTACGCTTACAAAGTTGCCTGCGCTTACAAAGTCGCATACGCTTTCAAAGTTACCTACGCTTACAAAGTTGCATACGCTTACAAAGTTGCATAGGCTTACCAAGTTACCTACGCTTACAAAGTTGCCTACGCTTACAAAGTTGCCTACGTTTACAAAGTTGCATACGCTTTAAGTTGCATACGCTTACAAAGTTGCATAGGCTTGCAAAGTTGCCTGCGCTTACAAAGTCGCATACGCTTACAAAGTTACCTACGCTTACAAAGTTGCATGTGCTTACAAAGTTGCATACGCTTACAAAGTTGCCTACGCTTAAAAAGTTACCTACGCTTACAAAGTTGCATACGCTTACAAAGTTGCATGCGCTTACAAAGTTACCTACGCTTACAAAGTTGCATACGCTTACAAAGTTGCATAAGCTTACGAAGTTACCTACGCTTACAAAGTTGCCTACGCTTACAAAGTTGCCTGCGCTTACAAAGTTACCTGCACTTTCAAAGTTACCTACGCTTACAAAGTTGCCTAGGCTAACAAAGTTGCATAGGCTTATAAAGTTGCCTGCGCTTACAAAGTTGCCTACGCTTACAGCAATAACCAATGTGCTTCCGGAATAATTTTCTTGCTCTTGACGGATCTTCTGTCCTGTAATGTCCCTAGTATAGGCATAGGTCTCAAATTGATTAATATCAGATATGCTCAATGATTCTGTTGTATTGTGTTGGCATACATCGATCAGAGGAGCATTGTAGTAGTGGTTTGAGATGCCAGACATTCAGGGCAATAGAATATTATAATAATAACATGCAAAACATACCTGAACGAACCAAACATCACGGTGGTGGAAGTACTAGGCACATTTACTCCATCAATTGCTGATTGGCAGTATGCAATGAATGATGACGGAAGGCTAGTGCCATCAAACTTTAACTTTAAGAACTCTCGTAATCTATTTTCCTGTGTGTGGATTGGAAATGTGTGGGTAGCTTCTTCCCATGATTCACATTTTACTGTTCTCATGAAAGCCCTTTTGGTCTTTTCTAAGGCTCGATAGTCTTCTGCAGCAGTTTTAACTTCATTGACCCTGTGGCTACCTGAAATGTGTCAACATGCAGGTATTGGTAGATGTTGGATTTAATTTTCTGTAGCTTATATGTACAATGTGTGTCTTACCATCAAGAACAGATTGGAGCACCTCAAGTTGAAACCCGCTGGGTAGATTGCAGAGAGGGGCAAACATATGGGCTTTGACCTCTGGTCTCTTGCCTTCCTTCAGTTTGGCTGTGCTAATCTTTGGCCCTATAATGAAAATCCATTTCAGTTTTAATAGATTTAAGTAATAGTTGTGATTTAATTGAAAAAATACATACGTACGTACAATTGTGGAGAGATGATACACTAAGTAAATATAAATTGAAAAATAATTATTATTGCCTATTTTAATTTTCAAACGAACCACGTAAATTGATTTGGCTAATCACTACAAGCTGATCATACAGTCACAAATTAGAACTCTTCAAATTACTTTTAACCTCTAAGGTATGATATGTATTAGACGTCATATCCTGTTGTACAGCAGCACTTAACTTGGGAATGAATAGGAGTATAATATCCAAATGTACTAACAAATATTGTGAGTACATTTTGAAAATGGTATGGTATGTTGTATACATTGAAACCTAATCGTTTAAACAAGGCATATTTCCAGCAAGGTGTATTCTGAGTAATCACTACTGTTACAGTAGTGCAATATGTAAAATATTATTGTATCATATTAGGTGCAAATGTATTAATAACATCACCTTTGTAAGTCCTTCTCCATATGCCTCCATCACTTCTCTTGTCAATCTCCACACTTCTGTAGGCATGCTAGCCACATTCAATATGTTTCATTTGTTTGTAGATGACATAGTCAAGCAAGCAAATTAGGATAATATTAATGGTGTTTACATATGTACGACATTGTGTAATTTTGACTTGTTAGTTTTTGATATTGTCATTTACTTTAGGAAGGATGTATTCCCCGCATTCATCTCGCCACTGTGTTGTTCCTTGAGGGGTTTTATGTGTGGATTCCAAGTCACCCATTTTGTTTGCAACTCTGAACAACTGAATCCGACAAGCATGGATCTATGGCAATAGATTTCAAGAGGAGTGATCTGACTGAACAGTACTAATGCTAAGTGAGTATATTCTACTACAAGCAGTATGTGTACTTACATAGTCCCTGTGAGTGACCTCATGTGACAGATGACTATTGATGTTATGTCGTTTTGCCAGATGTAAAGCTTCATCATCTGTCAGGCCAGCATAAACACTTGCTTTCACATTTGCGAAGGTGTGATTTACACTCGTCAGCTGTTGTCTTGCTGTTACAGAGTGTAAACCACCAATGACTTCATATTTGTACTGGTCCTTGAATCTCTCCTGTAGTATGTAATTTAGTAAAGTTCAGTTATTACTATTGCAGCTGATACATACATAACTTCCTATTTTGATTAGTAATTTACCGACCAAACCTTTGTGCACACCTCCACTGCTAAGTGCATTAATATATAGTATCTTAGTAGAGGTCATTGTAAACATACATATTTATGTACCCAATATTGTGTGTGACATCTACTGGGTTAGTATAATTTATAGAACCCTGATTATGATACGTACTTCAGAGGTACGTATGACATGCACATTTGAGCGGTAACAAAAATGGCAGCCGAGATTGAAATGAATTTCTAACCCAACTTCAAGTGAAACAATAGAAACTGTCTTTTACATGCTTTATTTGATATCAAGATGATCTTTTTGTATATTATTTTTTAAAATTTTGCAGGATAAATTTGTTGTTCACCTCCACCTATAAAAAGTTTACTATAACATTGAAAGGCTGATTTTAGATGTAGGTTAAAAGTGTACGAAGGAAATTGGTCACTACAGAAATCAGATCCCTCAGTACAGGTCACATCAATGTCACTAGAAAGATATATTACAGTTTTATGTAAAATGTATTATCACCAGCAGACGTCATACATCAAAGAGACCACTCTGGGGAGTAAAAATCCTTTAGGTAGTGAGTTGGCTAAGCGCCCAGTTTATAATAACAAATCCTTTTAAGGGAGAGTTTATAATAACCATCCCATTTTAAGGTAGAGTTTATAATAACAATCCCCTTTTAAGGAGGAGTAATCAATAATTTATGAACATAACAATGAATAACTTAAGAGCAAGAGCGATATTCCTAGACATCTTAGAAATCAGAATCTTCGTAAATGTTATACACAGTGACAGTAAATGTTATACACCCGTACCAATGCCTGTAGGCGCATTCGTTTTCTAACCATAGGTTTTTAGAAAAATGTCCATACTTGCAGCCATATGTTTCTTGCAAAACACCTGTACTTGTAGCCATACGTTTCTAGGGAAAACCCCATACTTACAACCCTACAAGTACATACGCAAGACAGTAACTGTCGAAACTGATCACTTTAAGCAAGAAGAGAACGTGAATTTAAAAGTCAAATGCTTACATTATAGCTACATGTGCAAATCCTTAGAAGAAAACAGCAGATTCGAATGTTGAATAAGACCTGTACATTGTCTATAAACTATGCCTGTCTATAATCTATGCCTATTTCTATAGCTGTACATTTCCACGAAAACCCATGTATTCGTATTTGTATGTTATCATAAAAAGTCCTGTATCTGTATTGGTACGTTTTTACAAGAACGCCTGTATCTGTATCCGTATTCGATCCATACGTAGAACTGTAGGACGCCTGTAAAACGTCCACCTTTTTGCACCATATGCCGTATAATGTTCTGACTTAATACCAACTTACTGTATATTACGATAAATGATGGAAGAAAGTGAATGTTAGTATGTGTGTTCTGCAGCTATATTTACTGATCAAATGCACATACAGATATGTGTTTTTGTAGCAACATCTAGAAAAAAACAGACATACGTATTTCAGGGAAGGTACATAATTCCAAATTTGCTATAGCATGTGCTTATTAGGCTCACTGTTTTGTCATATTATATTTAATATAATATGATGTACATACCCACATACGTATGTCTGGTGTAATACATTTAATACCTCAAAATCTTCGGTACTTCTGACGTCTGCACACAGTAGAGCTACAGATGGTATACCAGGTCCGTAAGGATCAGCTTTCATATTTTTCTTCAGAATTTCTAAAAATATCTCATCTATTCCTTGAAACAGCCGCTCTTTTGGAGGTTCCAAACACTGGTTTACTGGCACTGTCATATCACCTGAAAATAAACAACAATTCTTGACAGATTACTTTGTTAATCTTGTGGTTTATCTACCAACCAATTTTTTTTCGGTCAATTCGGCTATCCAAATCCGTGGATAACTGCTTTGATGATGATTGTTTGCTTTTCTTAGATGGATTCCCAGAGTGATTCATTGAAGCACTTCGCTTACCTATACTGACAAGCAGTTCACCTGAGCTGGTACTTATTGGAAGACTATCATCATCTAAAGTTGAGTTGATACATATATATTTCTGTTATTACAAATTGTGTTATGTAAATTTCGGTTGAACTAAAGCTTTAATATTATGTCATGACTAGTGGATATTAGCACATGCTCACCACTGTCCCCATCAGAATCACTAAGTTCATTGCTTCGAAAGTCAGTCACTGTGGTCATTGTCTTCACAAAATCTCGTCCTGTTACACATTTTTGGAATTGCTTGGAAAAAGGATTTCTGTTGTGGACGAAATAGTCCACACTTAGAAGTTTACGTCCTTCATCACAGACAAACTACAGGGAAATATTGAATGTACGTTTAGTAATATTCTTAAGTTCTATATTTGTTTATTTCGTCAATGAGATTATTAATATGATCCACTAATTCACAATGCACATAATACAGTCTGGTACTAGATGTTTGTGTTTAATTTTCATAGTAAATGCAGAATGTTACATATCAGTGTGTAATTGTGTTTTTTCCAGATTGGGAGGATCAAACATTTCAATAGAGTGATGTAACTATGAATGCTAGGGAATGACACTACCGAACATTTTGACACTTTACTCTCTTACACTAATAGCACTTTTCATAATTATTATTATTATTATTATTACAATGAAGTTTATTTTATTATTACTTTAAAATTACCAATTGTATCCTTATTATTATTATTATTGTATCACTCAAAATCATTGTGTGACTTTACCTACATGGACTATGTATAATTAAAGGCCCTCAATATCAACTCGTACAATGGGATATGTACATTGCATTATAAATAAAATGCAATATTATATATACGCTCTAAACAATATGTAACCGGATATATATTACTTACTATAATAATATTACGTATACTAAGTCTTTAATTACCTCCAGAACAGTCTCCTTTGCTACTTTGAACTTCCGAAGTTTCTGCTGTACTACGTCGTCGGAACTAATTACCGCTAATTTGATATCGCTGACATATCCAAGGTCGCCGCCGTCTTGCCTCTTCATCATTTGGCCTTCTACGTCATCCATCAAAGCAATTCTGCCAATATTGCGGTCGTTAAAAAGGTACCATCGTTTTGAAGGCATATTTCCCCTCCTCTGCTATTTCAGTCTGCTTTAAACGCGCGCACAATAAACGGCCGGCGCCGTTGGCGAGCTAACTCAGCTGGTAGTATTTCGTCCAATGATATACGTACGTACGTACTTCATCGTGAGCAACTACAAATTCTTAGGATGGCTTTGCAGTTAGACATTGATATTTCGTTCGAAAGCGATAGCGAGTTCGAATATGTAGTTGATTCGTCACCTCCTGCGAAGAAGAGGAAAGAGGCCATATTATTGCCGGAAGCAGGTATGTATTATATGCATCCGTATTGCATGCGATACGAAACTGTCAAGTTTTGAACCATAACATTATTACTTTGAGTATAAAAAGTCTTACAATGTAAAATAATAACACAGTAGTTGTTATAAAAGAAATTATACCTTTCTTGTTCGTATAAATGTTAATTTTATTAAATAATGGAGTTCAAAAATGTCCAGAAATTTGCCTTAATTCACGAACCCTGTACATGTGCTACAAAATTAGAAAGAAAAAAGTATAATAATTTAGGTAGAAGAGAATATAACCACACACATGTCCATGGTGTACTGTGAAATGTCACTTAGTCGAGTGAACATGCTTGTACATGGAATTTCAAAGAACACATCAGTCCTTAGTAACTGCATAAGAACACACACACATCCCAGCTCCCTAAACATGCATACATACATAACATACACATACAAACACCTCCTCCCACTTACATTTGTACATAAGTACATAGGAAGCCATTATATGCACCTCGAAGCGACAAGACATGAATCCTGTGTTCTTATATTATCATATAACTAGATAGTATACAACTACCGGTGTACATGTAAAATGTGTACATGTAAAATTACATTATGAAGAATATATACAGCATTACAGTATTATATCCCAAACTGCCTACTGGGTAATTCAGAAGATGAAGAAGATCAACGTGCAGTAATGCCTGCGAAAAGGTCTGTACACCAGCACCAACAATTCCTACTGAACATATTGGTATCATCACAGCCAGATAACCATGGACACAATCCAAACAAGTGTTTACGTATGTATATGTGGACACATTTGCGCAAACTGTAAACCTACATAATTATACATAATTAAAGACAGTACAATTACAATACAGTGGTAGTAGATATAATTTGCAATGTGTTAGACAAAAAAATTAATGCAGTTTAGAGTTGAAGATGCATGTGTCTTCCACCGGTGGATTTCTTTATTACTCGTGAACCTGCAGAAAGAGGAGGGGTGTTGAAGAACTGACAATAATAATATGAATAAGCATAAAATTTAATATCTACATTCAGTTCCGTCCAGTATTATATTTTTGTACTTTTAGGCCATTGCTGCACTAATAACTGTCTGGCAAAGTTTACAGAAGAGGAGAAATCAACGTGCTGGGATATACACAGGAGTAAGACAGTACAGCAACAAAGACAGTTCATACTGGACCTTTTGGTAGCCTCAGGGCCACATGATGCTCGAAACCTTGAGGCTAGTACACAGTGTGCTAGTGTGCTAGACAAAGTGTACTTACGTATGTGCGTGTGTGTGCATGTGCGTGTGCATGTGTGTGTGTGTGTGTGCATGCATACGTGTGTATGTGTGCATGCAAACGTGTGTGTGTGTGTGTGTGTGTGTGTGTGTGTGTGTGTGTGTGTGTGTGTGTGTGTATGTGTGTGTGTGTGTGTGTGTGTGTGTGTGTGTGTGTGTGTGTGTGTGTGTGTGTGTGTGTGTGTGTGTGTGTGTGTGTGTAGTGTACGTGTGTGTGCATGTACGAATGTGTGTGTGTGTGTGACTACATAACATCACTAAAATAGTGCACAATACTTTTTACAGACAATAGTCCAAGGAAAACACTTGTGTGATTCTGGTATGGCTGCAATATTACATACTACACGTCGCCGCATCAAACGCATAAGAGACCTATACAAAGCTGGAGTGACTACCATTACTACAATAAAGCCAACTGGTAGAAAGACATCAGAGAGGTACAGATGTATGTATGCATTCGAATAGGGATTTTGGACTGCGAGTATGTATGCATGCATTCATTCTTATGAACATGTACTTACATATCCATCCATAGAGTTGAAATGGCAATAGCTTGGATGAGAAAGTGGTTTGAGCTCTATGGAGACAAAATGCCCGATAACAAAATGATACATCTTCCTCATTTCTTGTCTCGGGAGGCTGTGCATAAAGAGCTTGTGGAAGACTACAGAAGCAAGGGACTGGAATCACATGACATCATTTCGCTGTCTAGATTTTACATGGTGTGGACTAAAAATTTTCCCCATGTTACCATTCCTCGTGTAAGTATGCATCCACAGATATATATTCCATACCATGATGCAACTAGGGAGCATATTTAATGGATAGTGCATACGTAACATGAATATAATTAGGCACATGAATGGATATGGCAGCCTAACACAATAGCAGTCTGGCACACCCATGAGCATAGCTCTTAAACATTCACATGCACTTCGGTATGCTTTTCAGGGTCAGTAGTCACTCTTTTAATTGTTAAAAATGCTAACCAAACAATACTAACATACTGTACAGCAGTTAAAGTTTGCACTTATTTTTAGCCTATCTGGCCTACTAATGTAGCTGGTCCTGATGAATATCATACATGTACATTGCTTACTAGGCTGAACAAATATACTTGATGTACTTGCTGCATGTCCTACTATCTACCAGACTAACAGGTTTGCCAAGTGTGACACGTGTGTGCTGTACAAAAATGAAAAACAAAAACTGAGTGGAAACAAAGAAAGACTTGCACGTTTGGATCAAACTTACAAGAACCATTTGGAAGCAATTAGGTATATGTCTTCATACATGTACATGTACCTGGGCTACTACATGTATTGAGGCTGTAGAAAAGTACGTAGTTGCCGAAATTTAGAGAAAACATGCACAGGAAGCTGGTACATCAAAAGTGACCCACCTCCAAAGAAAGCAAATCTACAAATAAAACCTTGCACATTTACATCATAGACACAGTAAATTACATGGAATTAAACATTACCGTACCAGAGATGCTATACTGTTTTATGTTTATGTATGTGCATGCACAAGTATTATTGTCCCTCAATTCCAAATGGGGGCAAGATTATGTTGGAAGAGGGAGGGGCAAGCTCCTTCCCCCCAAATGAGGCACTGCATATTTTAGATTTTCATTGATACACAACACACTAATGGCACATGGTGTGTATATCCTTTTACTCAACTATTTTTTTTCACTGGAAGGATTGAAAGAACAGTGTACCACAAACACATTCAAAAGTCAAGATCCAATTCTGAGAAGTACGTAACTATAGCAATTGATGGAATGGATCAGCAGAAGACTTCTGTGCCGTTTCTTCCACAAGAGAGCAAGTCTGCACAAGTAAGATGTGGAAATGTGAAGTAACAAACTCATCTAGGCATTGATTATCCTTTTTGATATTTCAGGGGTTATGGAGATTGAGGACACATATAACCGGTGTTATTGTCCACACTGGAGATTGTTATGGAAAAAAGGTGTATGCATTTGTGGACACGCTGCAGTGGCCCCATGATTCGAACTTAACCATTAATGTGTTGGAGGAGGTAATTGCCAAGCTTCATACCAAGAGCGGAATTCTCCCGGAAGTTCTCTACATGCAAATGGACAACTGTTATAGAAAAAAACAAGAACAGGTACATCTTGGCGTACTGCGCCTTACTGGTAGAATTGAAAATCTTCAGAAAAGTAAGGACGCATTGTGTTTTCCGCATGCCTTATTTTTAAGTTATTTACATATGTTCCCAACATATGCAGATCAGAATTAACTTCTTGCAAGTAGGGCACACCCATGCCGATTGCGACCAGCTGTTCAGCAAAATCTCTCAACATATTCACAAACATGGTGTTGAAAGTTTGCAAGGTAGGTAGAAACTTTTTGTCCTTGAATCTCCAATACAGTGTTACATCTTGACAACATACATACCTCTTAACAATCGAATCAGAAATATTAATATTTAAGAGCTAAACAATACAATAATATTAAATGACCTCTGCTATGAAGTACCTAATGCTCATTGTAGCCATACCATAGAGCGGAAAAAAATCGTGGCATAAAATTTCACGATTTCACGCTCGAACAAACATTTTCGTGGTATTAATTTTGCAATTTGCGTGCTGGTATTATGCATTCGTATTGCAATATTAACAAATTCGCGGGATAAACTTTTGCGAATTCGGTCAAATTGCAAAGAACGCGAAATATAAACCTTATGAAAATTTTCCGCTCTACGATACACCTAGGAAAGACATAAATTACATACATACGTACTAACATCATCACTCAAAAAGTCTGTCTATATACATTTAAGAATCAATAAAGTCTCCATCACCCCAAGAATAAACAAGTTTAGTTTCTGTACTGATAATTGTAACAATGGATAAGAGACCTCTCTTGCATAAAACACTGATTACCATGAACCAGAAATAATTGGGACTATTAAGATGAGATTCCTGAATGCCTCATCCCTTAGATTTTGTCTCCTCTTCAATAAATTTCTAAAAGCAACACTAATGCAGGATGTGTGTGTGTGTGTGTGTGTGTGTGTGTGTGTGTGTGTGTGTGTGTGTGTGTGTGTGTGTGTGTGTGTGTGTGTGTGTGTTGAACATTTAACTAAAAAGAGCCTGGAAATATTTTATTACATAGCGCATACATGCACATTAATATGTAGTGTTGTGTTGTGGAGTACTTGTGTATTATAAATTCAATTTAAAGCAGTTTCTACCACCATCACTCACAGTCTTATTTCCTTCACATTAATATGAATGTACGTAGATTTATCAAACAAAATTCAAGGTGCATACACACCTACACCGGAGGTCATCCAACTGGACACCATCTTCAATTACAAAGATTATTTAGAACCCCATGCAACCACCATCAGTGGCCATTCGAAGCCCCTGTGCTTTAAGTTCCAGCTTGATGAAAAGGGCAAAGCATTGCTGGATTACAGGGATACCAATAGAGGCACATGGAAGAGAATACCAAACCCGTTACTTCAGGTATAACTATTATGTAGTAGCATATTACACTATTCATGTTTCATGTTCAAACACATTTTAAGACAAACATGTGACATTGATTCAGGAACCGAAGTAATCAACCATTGATATGCTACACTTATAGTACCTCATGATCATGTTCATTCTTCACTGCATGCTGGTGCTGTGGGTTGCATACATAGTTGCCAGCCATATAATGCTGTAATTGAAAAGTATAGTACAATTATCACAAATTTAAAACACCACAGTTAGTCTGTCATAGCAGACCCTTTATCCACTATCAAAGAAATAGTCATGTAAATCTCATAATTTTGAGGTGAGAATTTTGCTGCTGTATACAGTTAGGGGGAAGATAAAGTTTACAATAAGTAGTAAACTTCCTGAATTATGAATTTGCTATCTCCAGAGTACAAAGTGTGATTCATATGCATTATAAGTGGGGTAACATGTACGTAAATGTAAAGTGTGCCCAGAAAATGAATAATAATTATTATTATGCACAGGTTTGTATCTACCATACAGTCACTTCCAGTAGTAAGGACACAGCCGGCCACTGTTGATCCATCCATGGATAAAATGGATTTACCATACCTTCAGCGAGACATCCCCAAGTGGGGCAGGTGGCTACAGGAAGACTCAGTGGAAGAATGGGACATGTTCCTGAAGGAGCCATTGCCACCCCCCTCGAGACATTGGATGCTACCCATACTTTTGGCCAATAGCCATGCTACCGTCACTAAAGAGCCCAGGGCAGAGACTATCCTACCCATGATCACTCCTACATCCTCAGTGAGCAGTGTGAATTTACAAATTAAAACTCACCATGAATGCACTGTCATACCACATCATCATCCCTTAGACACTTTAAACCATGTCCCTAGTTTAGAGTGTCTAAGGGATACTGAGGTAACTAAAATAAAGCTCAGCTAAAGGTTGGGATACTAAAGGCATATTCATACCGAGACGTTATGCAATCGCAACAATGGCACAACGAATTCGCAATGCAAGTAGATGCAACAGTTGAGCTAAGCTCTATGGTGGCCAAGAGGTACCAACAAATTGAGAACTCTGAACTCCAAATCCTAAATTTCAACCAACATGCATATTATGTTACTTTATCTTGTGTGTGTGTGTGTGTGTGTGTGTGTGTGTGTGTGTGTGTGTGTGTGTGTGTGTGTGTTGTATGTGTTTGTGTACCATACACACACACACACACACACACACACACACACACACACACACACACACACACTCCCACACACACACACACACACACACACACACACACACACACACACACACACACACACAAACACACACACACACAAACACACACACACACACACACACACACACACACACTCACACACACACAAACACACACACACACACACACACACATACACACACACACACACACACACACACACACACACACACACACAAACACATTGACACTAACAAGGTAATATTGTAGTAGCTATGGTGGCCGCGAAGTTGGAATTCGGAAATTCTTCGGTATACCTCGGCCAGCTCAACTCCAGCACCTCCTTCCATTGCGTTCGGCGTTTGTCAGCGTTTCTGTTCATACCAAAGCTAGGGGTAACAATGAAAAAATCGAAGGTGGCCAATTTCGTTCAAACTTGGATCGAAGATGTCATTTAACTAGCTCTACCTAACGGTACATTTTGGTTTCAATTCCGTTACATTTACGTCGAGTTATGACTCAAAAACTGCCATTTTCGCCGTTAATTTTGGGTTATTGGCCTAGCACAGATTGGCGACGAAAGAGACTCCTCTCGAAACTTGTCCACTATGAGAATACTTTGATATCTACTAAATCGTGATAGAAATAGCCCGAAAGAAAACGATCTGTTGGAGTAACCGTTCACTTTCTGCACCTTTGTAGCCAACAGTCCATATATCAAACGTCGCTGCAACCGATCGCGAGCGCCGATGAAAATGCTCCTAACACCGGGAGATGTCTCACATATCAAGCTAGCCATGAGCCTTATACGAGAAGCTGGAAGCATTTTAAACCATTTGAACAGCAGGCATATATTTATGAGATAATACGCAAAATCGGATTCGACCTATAACAAAGAGAGCTATCATTTTAAATCACTCTGTAGGGTAGTAGAGACACGTGCATTATGATATTGCAGATCAAGAAATACTTAAACAAGAAGGAATCACAATCGTATCGCTCATTGACAACCGAAGTTCAATTCTAAAATACTATTAGGTATTAATGATCATAAAAATTGAACCCTGCCTACGTACGTAGATCTGTTCTCCAATTTCGCACTATCCAAATACTTGCACCATAGACTCTATACCCTCTGGACTGGAAACAATTTATATTACATATAAATTCAATAGATTATCACACGTTCTTTTGTATAAATTATTTCGACCGCAAAAGCGGAAGTGTACCCATGCTCGTGCCTTTCCGCGCAGAGTAGAAAATAGGAAAATCGCAAGAAACTTTCGATAGCTAGTCGGCGAAGGAGATTTAAGCCTCTGAATAGGTCCCTTACAAGGCAATTGAACCTTTATCACCTAAAAACCTGCAGGAGTAAGTAAGCATAAGATTTCGTTCGCCGTCAAGTTAGCTTGCCCTTGGTTGCGAATTTGTGTGCAAATTTTCGGGACGAACATAAGGTTTCGCCAGGACTAAACAGCTATCGAAGGATAGACTAAGCTTGGTTCTATTCCACTGGGAAGGTAGTTATTGCTCAAACTGTACACTAGAAAAGTTATTGATCAAAGTGTGAAACCTCGCGTGTTAGTACGTACCCTGCACTGTTTACAAATTTTTACGGCTCCTACCGGGTAGAGCAAGGCAAGTGACATTTCAAATGACGTGTTACGTGCCATTCTACCAAATAGGGGTGGTCACGAGCTTTCATAGTCCCTATAACAACTAAAAAGCACAGCTTTTATAACGGCTTGTCCATGTGATCCTCAACGGGCGAGCTCAAAAAAATTACGGGTAAGAAAGGTAGAGGGTGCAAAAATGCAATTGATTGTTTACATAGCAGCAGCCATACAAGGATGTAGTTACATCTACTGATAATGCACCAGCTGCCTTTGTTCAACAAAAGTAACAGAAGACAACAATGAAACTAGTTACAATCATCCTGATCAGGCCCCTGCTGCCTTTGTTCAGTACCAGTACTTGACAATGAACTTCCTGTAAGAATAAAAAGGAACAGTTCAGTGAAGTTAGTTAGCTCTAACAAGTCTTAGTGAGCATGTCCTCAACAAAAATGTACAAGAAGAGGGGGCCGAGAAGTAGCAAGCGGTTGGCACCAGTCCCCAAAAAGAGAAAACAGGTGAGCTCCTACAATGTAGAAATTAGTTGTAGTACCTTACTATTAATTTATACTTGTGCAGGCACCACAGTGCACAATATCTGATGTGTATGCTGTTCTCCAAGAATCACCTGGCTACAACAAAGTAAGTGCACAACACTGCGGATTCTATAGGTTACTTCAGCTGCATGTGCATTAGAAACTTCAGCAACAGCAATGAGTTCTGTTATTTTTCGTACATGGCACAGTGGACTGATGTGACTGTGGATGCTAGCACTGGAATCCAGTTGATACAACTTGAAATTAAGGATGACCTGCCTAGTACAGTTGACCCAATTTCTAAAACCATGACATTGACAGTCAACGTAGGTCGGGAATGGCATCTGTATGTGCTTGGGAAGTATGTGACACAGGGAACCTGCCCAGCACTGAATGCACTACAACCACAGTTGGATTGCGATTCTGCCAAGACTTTCTTGGAAGAAATTGGTGCCCTAACGATATGTCCAGGAAATACCAAGCCTACATACATAGATCTTGTCAAAAGGAAACATGGCATGCTAGTAAACCCCTTGGGAGAAAAGACAGTGGAGATTGATTCAAAGAGCCATATGCAGACTGTCAGACACACAAATTGCCATATGCTCATAAAAGCTAATGAAGCCCAATGTCTACAGTGTAGACTTAGTAAAAAGATGATGCAGATGAGAGTTGCCAGAGCAAAAGGTCAGCCCATGCTAACATACTTGCTGCTTAGCTTATGTATTTACATATGTACTTACATTACTGTAGCGAGAATTGCGAGACAGTTTGGGGAGACAACCAATTGGAAACACTTGACCACCCCACAGAAACGTCTGCAACATGAACGAAAGGTAAAGGCAGCCCGAAAATGGAAAAGAAAGGCTACTAACTTGGAGAAAAGGGTGACTGCGATTATGATGGAAAGGGAGGTTATCGTTGATAACGAACTCGATGCAAGTCTCAGTCCTGCCCTTCAAGATTACCACAATGCCATGCAGAAGTTGCCAACAACAGATATTAAGAGGATATTTTGGGAACAGTGAGTTCACAAAACAAAATGATGCATTTGTGTAAATAGACCAAAAAGATATTTAGACCTAAACTTGTCTCTGCATAGACAAATGAAAGCTGTGTCCACAAAGGGACCACAGGGCATGCGGTGGAATCCCATTATGCTGAGAATGTGCTTACAACTGAGGCATTACTCTCCCACTGGCTACGAAATGCTTCGCAAGGTAGTTAAACTTCCATCAACACGGACCTTGAGGGACTACACACACTGGTTCAAGAGTACCCCAGGTCTGCCTATAGCTATTATTATTTAAAATGATGATACAATTGTCATATTGATTCTAAATTATTATGCATGAAACAGGTATCCAGAAGGAAACCTTGCAGCAACTGAAGGAGGTATCTGGGATTGAAGATGGACCACACAGGAACCGCTTGATAGCATTGGTGATGGACGAGATGAAAATAAAAGAGGACGTTGTGTACAACCACAATTCCGGACAAATTGTTGGTTTCACGAATATAGGCGAGGCCAACAATGAGATCATGGGCATCACTCGTGCTATGGCCACCACATCCAGCAGCCCTAGGTCTGCTGTTACAACAATTGCCACACATGTAATGGCATTCATGGTTCAGGGTATTTGCAGTTCCCTGAAGTTTCCCCTCGCCCATTACCCAACCAAGGACCTAACTGGAGATCAACTCTATGGTATGGTGTGGGAAGTTGTAGAAGCCCTAGAAGTGGCAGGTTTCAAGGTGAGTAATTACAAATAATAACATCACCCAAAATACATAGAATCTACCGAGCCAGTACATATACGTACGTACGTACTCTATACAGGTTATGTGCATTACTGGAGATGGTGCGTCAACAAATCGGCAATTTTTCCGCATACATGTCAGTGAGGAGGGGACCAAATTTGGTGTGACATACAGGACAAGAAACAAGTTTGCTCCTGACCGCTTTATCTATTTCATTTCGGATGTGCCACATCTGATCAAAACAGTTCGCAACTGTTGGCACCAGTCAGGATGGGACAAACATCGCATTCTCCTGGTGAGCTGATACAATGTACAATGTTTCATGTCTCAGCGTTTGTGCATAAAAATATACGTATATATATATCACACAAAAGCATCCACCATTATGTTATATAAAATCTCCACTATAGAACAACGGATTTTACATTATGTGGAGCCATCTTGTCAAAGTCTATGAAGAAACCAGAACTGCCTCAGGACTTTTCACAACAAAACTGAAACATGAACACATACACCTAACCTCCTTCTCAAAGATGAGGGTTAACCTAGCAGCACAGGTACGTATGGTAAATACATGTGAATTATCACACTATATACTATGAAAAATTTCCTAGGCACTCAGCTCATCGGTTGCACATGCCATGAAGTCCATCGACAGCAGAAGTGGATCGACATATAACAACATGACTGCCACCATTGAATTCTGCCAAATGTTCGATCGCTTTTTTGACTGCCTCAACTCGAGATCATTAGATGAGGCCCAAAGAAGGAGGAAGCCAGACATTGATGCGTACAAATCTGTACAGGATTCACGGTTTCAGGTACTAATGCATATGCATACATACATACAAGGACATTAATATGCATTACTATGACAGTTACATTACATTTTATCATCAAAATAGTGGTTGGAGGAAACATTTATCAAATATCTATTGGACTGGGAGGACAACGTTAAGGCACTACCAGGTTACACAAATGCACAAAAGGAGAGAATGCTTTTGAGCAGGGAGACAAGGGAAGGTCTCAAGATCACAAGTATGTAGATATAAAATACTATAGTTGAAGGTCGACTGTTTAATGATCCTGATAATTTTTGTATACAGCAATGTCATTTGTGGAGCTTGGGAAACTAATACTGCAGGAAGAAGGGGTTCAATACTTCTTTAGCTGTCGGCTCAACCAAGATGGCTTGGAAACCTTCTTCGGCCACCAAAGATCGCGTGGACGGTACAATGACAACCCAACAGTTGCTCAATATCTTGACAACTGCAACAGCCTTAGGTTGATGGTTGCATTATCATTGGAGGGGAAACGTATCAACACACAGCTACAGGACTCTGACAAGACAATGGCAACAGTGCCACTGAGACGAAGACGACAAAGGAGACACAGGAACAGTTTGTAATACGTACATGAAGAACTACAATAATATGACTCACTTAATTTGAGTTGCTTCCGTATTCCTTTTGCTCCTTTTGTGTTCTTTGCCTTTTGGCGCTTGTACAGTTCAACAATCATACTAGTTATTGCATGGCCTCGCATTTTAATCCAAAGGTCTACCATCTCCTTTAGTAGAGCTTGACTATCCCTTTCAGTGGTTATGTCAAGAGAGATTGTGGCCCATAGAAACTGCAAATGTTCATTACTACAAACTGCAGCAGCAATGACTGTATTGTCTTTAGGCTGATCACCTTCTAGTATTGGCTGTAAGTGCATGTATGTGACGCTCTCGATGCACTTAAACAAGGTAAAAGCGCTGGGGTTCACAAGTGATAGTCCTCCTCTGTCAACGTCTTGAAACCATTCTTCCAAGAAATCTTCAAAGCGACTGTCGTCATCCTCATACTTCCCACCGCTCAGGAGGTTGATCAGCGTCTCTGTAACTTCGGCTGCTGAAGGTGTGTCGATCTTCACGTACTTACGCTGCAATCTTCTCACTACGAAACCGCTCGCATACATAATAGCCTTCTCTTCCTCTGGAGTGAAAATACGTTCGCTTATCTCTCCACTGTCGTGGGTGCTCCTGGTGATCCGAGACAACAGCATTTCCACCCATTGTCGAGACACAGCTTGGTACGTAAGCGGGTCGATCGGTGTCTCGATAGAAGCCCGGACTTTTTCCCACAAAGTCGGAAGCTCGGTCGTACTAGCAACGTGAAACTTAGCCCAAAATGTCTTGTACTTGGTGGGTGCGCAGTCCTGTACAACCTTTTCCAAGACCTCACGAATGTTCATCAAATGTCTCGATACCCTCTGGCGAGAAACAACGTTCTTCAAATGTCCCTTCAGAACAGAGATTTGCTGGAGAACCATTGCTTGCTGAGATGATACCACCAAATAGCAATCTTTCGCTTGGAGACGTTCCAAAACAGTCAAAAATTCAACGCAGATGCTCTCCATTCTCGAGGCTCGCAACTTCAGGGTTTATCCTTTCACACTTGTTAAAGGTGGATATGAATATCGTTGGTGTCAAATTTTTGCGGGTAAGTGGGCGGTTACGTGCAAAGTAAACCGGAAGCGAGTCACGAGCATAGGAACAGGGCACGTATATCAGTTTCCAGTCCAGAGGGTATAGAGTCTATGCTTGCACGTGCACCGTTTTATTGCGCAATCTGTTAAAATGTCGGTTGAGCGATACGATTGTGATTCCTTCTTGTTTAAGCATTTCTTGATCTGCAATATCATAATGCACGTGTCTCTACTACCCTACAGAGTGATTTAAAATGATAGCTCTCTTTGTTATAGGTCGAATCCGATTTTGCGTATTATCTCATAAATATATGCCTGCTGTTCAAATGGTTTAAAATGCTTCCAGCTTCTCGTATAAGGCTCATGGCTAGCTTGATATGTGAGACATCTCCCGGTGTTAGGAGCATTTTCATCGGCGCTCGCGATCGGTTGCAGCGACGTTTGATATATGGACTGTTGGCTACAAAGGTGCAGAAAGTGAACGGTTACTCCAACAGATCGTTTTCTTTCGGGCTATTTCTATCACGATTTAGTAGATATCAAAGTATTCTCATAGTGGACAAGTTTCGAGAGGAGTCTCTTTCGTCGCCAATCTGTGCTAGGCCAATAACCCAAAATTAACGGCGAAAATGGCAGTTTTTGAGCCATAACTCGGCGTAAATGTAACGGAATTGAAACCAAAATGTACCGTTAGGTAGAGCTAGTTAAATGACATCTTCGATCCAAGTTTGAACGAAATTGGCCACCTTCGATTTTTTCATTGTTACCTCTACCAAAGCGTAATAATTCTTCAAATTGTCATCACTGCACAGAATACTTACGTAAACAAATAATATCCGTCACGATCCTGTACCTAATGGACATCTTCCACTCGAGATAGGTCCTCTTCTTCGATCGTCTATGATCGAGTCTTTGTGATCAGTTGAACAGCTAGTCTCGTACCCAGACCCACCTCCGCCGTTCGGCCATTTATAATTAGAAAGAGGGGGCCCCCTCTTTCTAATTATAAATGGCCGAACGGCGGAGGTGGGTCTGGGTACGAGACTATTGAACAGCTGCAGCCGGCCTTGATAATCGTGTATGATGTTTTCAATATTATATGAAATATATATGTATAGTATACACATTATTTCAGTATGGAACAACAACGTAGACACGCATGTATTATACCTATAAAAATTAATGAATATATATTCACACCGTTTAATTCTACGTACTACTTAATTTATCTGTTTATCCACTTAATTCTCCTGAAAAATGAGTTTCTTTCAAGTCCTGCACATTACATTCTTTAGTGATTCTGAACATTATATATCCACTGTGTAGAGTCTTCAGAACACAAATTTGTGCACCGTGTTTGAGATCTCAGAACACAAATTTGTGCACCGTGTTTGAAATCTCAGAACACAAATTTGTGCACTGTGTTTGAAATCTCAGAACACAAATTTGTGAACCGTGTTTGAAATCTCAGAACACAAATTTGTTTCCATATTCCCATTGTTCAACATATTAATAATTACACATAGCTAATATCATCTAACATAATAATAATTCTTAAATTTTGCTGTAGGTGTCCATAGGTAAAAAAGACATCGTGGGAGTTGAGGACACGACTTCTCTTGAAGTTGAATCCCTAGTGGCTGTACACGTGGCAGATTGTCCTCCACCATCTATAGGAAGGGTGAAAGAGATTAAAGGTAGTCAAATCGAAGTTGCATGGCTCAAAGGTGCCTACAACAAAGCTTGGCAGCCATGGATGATGGAGGACCCTCAAGATAAAAGGAAAAAAAAGTGCCATGGACTGACTGGGTGTCCAGAAACTCTATTTTACTTTTTGATTTTCATTTAACAAAAACACAACATTTAAAGAAAGAGACTGTTACTTGTCTAAAAACTATGTATGACAATCTTAACATGTAATATTCCTACCTGTACACATATCTTATCAGTAAATGTATGATTGTAAGCTGATTTTTGAAATGGTAATTTACAAAATTATCCAACAATATTCATTTTATATTATTCTTCTAAAAGTTTCATTTAGCGATCTGGGAATGTTTGCAAAAATTTGCAAAAAAGCAAGCAAAGCCTCGCAATATTTGTGAAACACTCATTCCAAGAATTGGACAGTCATTCCAATAAGCTGTTCTAGGCTTACAAAGTTGCATACGCTTACAAAGTTGCCTGCGCTTACAAAGTTGCATGCGCTTACAAAGTTGCATGCGCTTACAAAGTTACCAACGCTTACAAAGTTGCCTGCGCTTACAAAGTTGCATGCGCTTACAAAGTCGCATACGCTTTCAAAGTTACCAACGCTTACAAAGTTGCATACGCTTACAAAGTTGCCTAGGCTTACAAAGTTGCATACGCTTTCAAAGTTGCAAAGTTGCATACGCTTACAAAGTTGCCTGCGCTTACAAAGTTACCTACGCTTACAAAGTTGCATACACTTACAATTTGAAAGTTGCATACGCTTACAAAGTTGCCTGCGCTTACAAAGTTGCATGCGCTTACAAAGTTGCATGCGCTTACAAAGTTACCTACGCTTACAAAGTTGCATACGCTTACAAAGTTGCCTAGGCTTACAAAGTTGCATAGGCTTACAAAGTTGCATGCGCTTACAGAAAAAGGTTATTTCTTCATATACCAAGTCACGAAATATAATAATATTCATTGTCACAGCGAAAATGGATAACAAATACGGTGCAACACGGATCCCGTGACACAATCATAATACGGATTATGCATGGCTTCCCGTATTGCTCGGGAAGTAACGGGTTCGGTGATATCGTAGCCAACGGGTTGTTTACATAATTATCTCATAGTTGAGGCGTTTTATCCAATATTGTCAAGTCAAAAGGATGAAATCATACTGGTCTGTGGCTGTTTTTGGCGGGATTTGAAGTATCGGCAACCTCGAAGAAGAACTCACGCTCCTCAAGAAAGGATATTTTGAACGCTAGTTCCGCTCTCAACATTCGAAATCAATCTTGTCTCAGTGCGCCTCCGACTCCAGTACTATTCTTCGACTGGGATCCGAGTTCTTTAGTCCAATGGACAGCTCCATCAGGAAATCTACAGATTTCTGCTAATTGCGTTGACCAAAAGGCAGGTTTAGATGATTTTATGCAACTATTATTTTTAACTGGTGTGTATACTGTATTGTTCATGCATCTAGGCATCAATTGTGTGAAGCCTTACAAACTCTACTGCTGAACATCGGTTCGAAGCTTCCTTGAGGTAATTTTTCCATCAAATATTATAGTTATCTTTCACTTGTCTCTAAGATGTGTTTGTGTGCTATAGACATTTGCTTCTTCGTCCCAAATTCAAATGAAGGCTTTTCAAAAGACTGATCTCAAACCACAACGTGGAGCAGTATCTGCTAAGATGTGAGTTTACACACTCTTTATGTCACTAGGTAATGCTGAGTTAAAAGTCCAAGTGTGTGTGTGTGTGTGTGTGTGTGTGTGTGTGTGTGTGTGTGTGTGTGTGTGTGTGTGTTTGCACTGTCTGCTCTTTATGTATTGTCAATATGTGTCATCTTTTGGCAATTCACCTGTCAAGATGTGTCATCTTTCGGCAGGGAGCTAACATAGTGTACCTGTTTGTTGTGTGACGTGGTTGGAAGTGTACACTGTCTGCTCTTTATGTATTGTCAAGATGTGTCATCTTTCGGCAATACACCTGTCAAGATGTGTCATCTTTCGGCAGGGAGCTAACATAGTGTACCTGTTTGTTGTGTGACGTGGTTGAAAGTGTACACTGTCTGCTCTTTATGTATTGTCAAGATGTGTCATCTTTCGGCAATACACCTGTCAAGATGTGTCATCTTTCGGCAGGGAGCTAACATAGTGTACCTGTTTGTTGTGTGACATGGTTGAAAGTGTACACTCTCTGCTCTTTATGTATTGTCAAGATGTGTCATCTTTCGGCAATACACCTGTCAAGATGTGTCATCTTTCGGCAGGGAGCTAACATAGTGTACCTGTTTGTTGTGTGACATGGTTGAAAGTGTACACTCTCTGCTCTTTATGTATTGTCAAGATGTGTCATCTTTCGGCAATACACCTGTCAAGATGTGTCATCTTTCGGCAGGGAGCTAACATAGTGTACCTGTTTGTTGTGTGACATGGTTGAAAGTGTACACTCTCTGCTCTTTATGTATTGTCAAGATGTGTCATCTTTCGGCAATACACCTGTCAAGATGTGTCATCTTTCGGCAGGGAGCTAACATAGTGTACCTGTTTGTTGTGTGACGTGGTTGAAAGTGTACACTGTCTGCTCTTTATGTATTGTCAAGATGTGTCATCTTTCGGCAATACACCTGTCAAGATGAGTCATCTTTCGGCAGGGAGCTAATATAGTGTACCTGTTTGTTTTGTGACAAGTTTGTGCACAAGTAAATTTAATATGGATTCAACTTAATTATAATTAGCTGTCTTAGTGTTTGAACTGTAACTGTTAAACTTGTTCTTAAATTTTTAGGTGCTGAATCAACACCGACACTAGTAGAACGCTTGCCACCACCATTTGAAGAGACAGACAGAACAAGGGATGAACTTCAAGACCAATAAGAAGAACGAACGGCAGTTTATAAACATTATGTAACAACTTTACGGGACAATTCAAATGTTTCGGCATGCTAAGTATAATTTTTATTTGATTTGAACCACGTACATACCTGTTTCTTCTGATATCGCCAATACACTCGTACGAAACAATGAAGTATCAATTCGAATGCGCTAGAAGAGCATCCATCCCACGATTCTGGTCGGTCTTTGTCATCTGTATTCACGGACAAGGAGACTACCGTGTATATCGAGCGAACGGTTTATTTCCGAGTCAATCGACGGCCATATTCACGGTACATACCGTGACATAATATGCAAATACGATAATACACGGACCCGTGAATACACCGTACGGAAACCCGTGTAATTCTCGTCCTATACGTGTTTACGGGAACGGTTTCGACGTGTAAACGGGACCGTGCACAACGCACGTTTTCCCTGTGTGTCTTGTATGTATATGCAGTGTCTACAGTGTCTATAGTGTCTACAGTGTCCACAGTGCCCACAGTGTCTACAGTGTCCCTTGCATGTGTCTACAGTGTCTACAGTGTCCCCAGTGTCTACAGTGTCCCCAGTGTCTACAGTGTCCCCAGTGTCTACAGTGTCCCTTGTGTCTACAGTGTCTACAGTGTCCCCAGTGTCTACAGTGTCCCCAGTGTCTACAGTGTCCCCAGTGTCCCCAGTGTCTATAGTGTCTACAGCGTCCTAAGTGTCTACAGTGTCCCTTGTGTCTACAGTGTCTACAGTGTCCCCAGTGTCTACAGTGTCCCCAGTGTCTACAGTGCCCACAGTGTCTACAGTGTCCCTTGTGTCTCCAGTGTCTACAGTGTCCCCAGTGTCCCCAGTGTCTACAGTGTCCACAGTGCCCACAGTGTCTATAGTGTCCCCTGTGTCTCCAGTGTCTACAGTGTCCCTTGTGTCTACAGTGTCTCCAGTGACTACAGTTTCTACTGTGTCTGGAGTGTCCACAGTGTCCACATGTCTACAGTGTCTACAGTGTCCCCAGTGTCCCAAGTGTCCTAAGTGTCCCCAGTGTCTACAGTGTCTGCAGTACTAGTGTCCACAGTGTCCACAGTGTCTACAGTGTCCTCAGTGTCTACAGTGTAGTGTCTGCTGTGTCTGCTGTGTCTGCTGTGTCTAGTGTGTCTGCTGTGTCTAGTGTGTCTGTTGTGTCTGCTGTGTCTAGTGTGTCTAGTGTGAGTCTAGTGTGTCTAGTGTGAGTCTAGTGTGTCTAGTGTGTCTAGTGTGTCTAGTGTGTCTACTGTATCTAGTGTGCCCTAGAGCTCAGCCATGTTTGTGAAGGGGCAAATCCTCACATTATGGATCAATTTCCTGTGTCTGTACCCTGAGCACATCTTGTGGCAGGCAGTGTGTGGATCAGTTTTCTCCTTTACTTCGACCAAGCAGTCTTGTTTATACTTGTATTCCAGTAAAGTAAGAGTGTTCCAAGACATGTGGATAATTATCTTCATTGTGATTGCTATATAGACCACTTGTGCTTCCACTGGGAAGCATAAGCTCTCAGAATTAAGAAGTAAAATCTTATCTTCAAGAAGTGGAAGCAGAGTACTGTTATTCGCAATGTATATATTTAATTTATTAAGGCCTATATTGCCTCAATTGATAATATATTTATATGCTATACTGCCTGCATGTGACAGTATAATCACTTCTCTCACATGCAGGTTCCCCTGTATACACACACACACAGACACACACATACACACACACACACACACACACACACACACACACACACACACACACACACACACACACATACACACACGCATGCATGCACGCACATGCACTCAGATGCACAGTGTCATTTTTTACGTAACTATATATACAGGGAAAACCCTTGCTGGCATCATTCAGTCCAATAACTAGCTCCCTGCTGTCATGGTTTGGGATCAACTAACTGCAGATGCAAGGCCCCAAAAGTGCTCACTGTGCCAAGTGAGCAGCACACTGGATGTCACCATTCACTGCATGGGAGGTCAGCACATTTGCAACCACGGAAATTATATGCTTCTAGTTGTTCAGTATTGCTGTTAAGTCGAGCGTACAACTGTAACAAATGCAACCAGCAGTATCTCAGCCACGATCCCAGAATTCTCGAAGAAGTCCAAAGTTTTCATGCCATTCCTTTCGTTTTGATGCACAGGTATGGCTTTACAAGGGAGTTAGTTAATCTAATATTTGGCCTTGTAAATCAAGGAATGCCTTTTTATTATATTGAAACTCTACTTTTACAGCTTCACTGTTTAAATAATCCAGCTGAAATAGATTGGATTGAATGGTGACATCCAGTGTGCTGCTCACTTGGCACAGTGGGCACTATAGGGGCCTTGCATCTGCAGTTAGTGGATCCCAAACCATGATAGCAGGGTAGTTCATGTTATTGGACTGAATGATGCCAGCAAGGATTTTCCCTGTATATAAAAAATGACACTGTGTATATGTGAGTGCATGTGCGTGCGTGCATGTGTGTGTGTGTGTGTGTGTGTGTGTGTGTGTGTGTGTGTGTGTGTGTGTGTGTGTGTGTGTGCAAGGGAACCTGCGCATGTGAGAGAAGTGATTATACTGCCACATGCAGGCAGTATAGCATAAATATATTATCAATTGAGACAATTAATAATAATTATAGGCCTTAATAATAATATACCTTGCGAATAACAGTGCT
>CBDBCE010000003.1:0-6718 GCA_965203315.1 Candidatus Nitrosopumilus sp.
CAAGTATCTTGTGAATGAGCAATATTGTATAACGTGAGTAAAACGAGAGAGTAGGTTCATCATGTTATAACGCGGTGTATGATATAGAATACGATCGTATGCTGTTATCATTATCATGTACAGCTATACTATGCACAAGCTACATTGTGTATATTGTATATTGTATTATGTAAATATAAAAAAAGAAAAAAAGAAGGTTTGAACTAGTTTACAGTTATTGTTGTTGTCTGTTGTGGAGATAGTGCAGTTGGTATAGTCAACGACTCCCATGCAAATACGGTAATTGTGTATTCACCGGATGCAGTTGGTATCCACGACTGAGATGGACTAAACGACTGAGATGGTGTTAGTGAACCATCAATCCAAGACAGAGATACTGTAACACCATCGCTATCTTGAATTTGTACCAAGTATGCAAATGGTTGGTCTTTGTCTTGTGTGTTTGTCAAATCTGCAGTGATCTGGACCTGTTGATCTATTGATACCGTACTGAGTGTTGTACCTGTAGAGTCTACTATTCTCAACGACTCGATCTTTACTCGTTCTAGAGGAGGTACTATTGTTCCTATTATGGTGGTTGCAGTGATGTCTTCAGAGTCGCCTTTACTGTACGGAGCAGGTAGAGTGTTGTCGCTGTACTTTGCAGTGACTGTGTCTCCTTCTTCTGTGGATAGTTTGTGACCACCTGATTGGACAGAGAGTCCAAAGAATACAGTACCTTCAAAGATACCACTTGCTGGTTGAGTCTCTGTTACTGTAAGGGTTATTCCACTAGGTGCACTAGAAGACCATACTTTGACCTCAAAGTTGTCTGCAGATTCTGGATTCAAGTTCATGTCGGGATCGATTACACGTAGTACGCCTGTAGCTGTAGCAGGATAACTTGCTTCTAGCCACTGAACCTCACCAATGTTCCAACGGATTAGAGCAGACTTGCGTACAGTCTCTTCGTCAGAGAACTCGAATGATACCTCGAGTCCGTCGTCGTTGTCTGTTGGTAATAGTCCATCGGTTGGTCCATTACATCTATCACATGTACGACCTGTGACGTCTTTACCGTTTTCTCCTGTGGAATCATCACCGTCTGCGTCGTACGAGAATCCTGTCAGTATTACTTCACCTGTAAAGATACCAGTGTTTGTACCTGTCTCTACGAGTTTGTAGTTTTTAATGTCGTCGGATCTCGTAGCAACACGTACCGGATATGGATCCGCACCAATCTCGTCTACTTGGTTTGTGTTTAGGTTGTGATCAGGAGCTGTTACAGTGATGAATACCTTGTCGGTCCAACTGTATACGCTTTGATCTAGTTCTATTGTAGCACCAAAGTTTGATGTGAATACAGTTCTGTCGATATCTTCTGTATTATCACCTACAAAGTCTGCACCTGATGGTCCATAGTCGGTGTATTCTAGCTTGATCTCTTCGCCTCGTTCTAGTCTGTCGTTGTCTATGGCCTTGGGAACAGATATGACCACTTGGAATATGCCTGTGCTAGGACCAGTCTCTCGTAGAGAGCCTGGTTCTGCATCGAATATACCTTCACTCAGATTCTTGGTACCTGCGTCCGAGTCCCACTTTATCAGATCAAGTGTGTATGTTTCGCGTGTACCGCTGTCTAGATCAAGGTCTGGATCGATGAGTGTTACGATCATGTCCGAGCCTATCACATATACAGACTTGTCTGTCTGTAGAGCACCGTTTCGTAGATCAAAGGTAGCAGAGTCTGTGACTGTACGTGGATTACCCGAAGCGTCTGTTGTGTCGTTGTACTGTACTGTAATGATATCACCTTGTAGGATGCATGTACGGCTTGTCGTACCGTCAGATATTGTTCTGCTTGGACAGTCACTGCCACTTGGTCCATCTATGTAAGATAGATCAAAGCTTACTTCAAAGACTCCAGATTCAGGAGATGTCTCTGTTAGAGCACCAAACTTTGTTGGCTCTGGACATTCACCACCACTATCTCGTGCATTAGTGTACTTTAACTCTGCCAAGGTATGAGGTTAGGTCTCACGCACAACTTTTAGGAGTGTATCATAGACGTTGAGACCTTGTTGCTCCCATGTTGTTACACATGTAAAGATATTGCCAACTCGTCGTTTACTCTCCTCAGATACAATACGTTGAGTTACCTTGCGGAATAGCACCATTGATCGTATAGCTCGCTCTGCTCTGTTGTTTGTGTATTCCATACCATAGTATAGCACAAATGTGTATAGATCATCTGCAGCATTAGCTAAATGAACTCCAAATTTGCGACAAGCTTCGTTGTCTAGTTTCTTGTACTCTGCTGCAAGTGATAATGTCTTTTGCACTAGATCATCTACTCTGTATTTTAGGTACATGTCCACATGATTGGGATTGTCCACCTGTAGTGCTTTTGCAATTTCAAGTAGTTTCTGTAATCTTTTGTACATTAGTACAGTATGTACGTCACACATTGTATCTTTTGCATTTCGCAGTATGTGCGCCCAACAACGTTGCCGTACATTGAATAGTTTGTACACGACATATCCATCCGACACGAGTGGTATCAGAATATACTTTTTGAACGTTTTTTCAAGAAACTTTTTTGTACGATCTGGCGATATGATAAATTGCGTACCATAATCGCCGACAAGAACCCAGACCCATCCCAATTTCGCAGCAAGGGACATCGACGTCTCATCCATGTAGATTACCTTGGATTTTAGGTTCATTCTCTCTATTTTTTTGACATATTTGTCTAATTTATCGGCAATCGTGTCTATTGCACCCGTTACCATCTTTTTAGATATACACGGGTCTAGGCATTGAAGAGTACTGGTTATTGTTCTGATACTACAGCCATTCTTTCTCATTATGGTTGCAATCACGCCTAGAATTGGGCACAACATTGTGTTGTGTAGTATGTCTGGGATGCTGTCGAATGTATCGCCTGATGCGCCACAATCTCTACAGTTGTAAAAGTATCCTATATGGAGTATGTGCAATATTATGATCTGTATGTCAATCGTTCTCTTTTGTCTAGACCTCTTGTTGTCAACATGCTTACTGCCACATCCGTCACACTTTTCTTTTTTATGATGTTTTGTCTTGTCTGTTTTTATGTTGTCGGAAACTCCTTTGTGACCCTTGTCTTGTCCTGCTTTTTTCCATTCGCTTTTAGATTTTCTTGTACTCTTTTTTACATGATCTGGTTGTTTTGATGACGGTACGTTAGAATTGTCGAGCTGCTTGCGTCTCGTTTCTTTGTTCTTGGCCTGTGCTGTTTGTACCTCTATCTTTTCTTTTTTACCCTCTATCTTTTTTCTGGTGTTACGAATCTTGGTCTGTGATAGTTGTTGACCACGTTCTATTATCTTGATCATACTTTGAAATACATTAAAACAATCATTGATTGAATTTGGAGATACTTGAAGTCCCATAATTGTAGCAAGTAAAATCTCGTACAGTTTCATATTCATTCTCTTCTGCTTTGCAACTTGTTTTTGTAGACTCGTAATGGTCTCTTGTTGTTGTTCGATGGTATCATTTTGCTGCTTGACAGTATCCTCTAGATCTGCTATCTTGGTAGCCGTCTCACTATCTTTCTTGGCCTTTTGTCTCGTGATCTGTCTAGACATTGTCATAATTGGTAATGTTTGGATTTAGCCTAGATTATCTAGAAAAGTTGTCCCTTTGGGTAGATCTTTTAGACCTAACCTCGTACCTGCCAAGAGATATGCTGTCTGTTTTGTTGTCTTTTCAGCGTCTGTAGCATCAGTATATGCCTGTAGTGCATCATCTCGTATCTGTTTTAACTTGCTGATTGCATCGCTTGCGTTTGAATCTTTGCCACCAGCATGACCTATTGCACATTCGTCACCACTGCGAGAGATCGTGACCTTTACTGGACCATTTCCGTCCTCGTCTTCGATCTTGTCTTCACCTGTAGGATTCAAGTTGTAGTCTGGATCGTTTACTTGAATGTAGACTTTGACTGTACCGCCTGCAAGATTTGCTCCGGCCATGTCTAGAGCTCTTGAACCAGTTGTTGTACCCTGACCATACGGAACTGGATATACAGTTCTATCTAGAGATACAGAGCCTGTACTTGCACCAATCGATGCAGAGTCACCAGCAGTGACTATTTGACCAGATGCATCTCTAAAGTCTAGATATGTTACACCAATGTCTTTGCCGCTTACAGTTATTTTAGATTCGTTCGTGTTTACACTGCCATCATCATTAAAGTTGCATACCTCTTTTGGTACAGAAAATGAACCTGTAAAGACTCCTGTACTGGATCCGGTCTCTTGTAGAGTGAATCCTGTTGCACCGAGTCCGTTCTGAACACCATCAGACAGAGTACAACCAGATTGCCATCTTTTACCATCAAAGGTTACCTCTAGGAGCATTCCTAGTGATTTACCACCAGGTAGTTTATCCTCGTACGTTGACACTACATCCTCACCAACTTGGTCTCGATCCATGCCAACTTCAGTTCCGTCAGTCGCGTTTCGTGTTACGACAGTATAGGTATCAGCACGATCAGGATCTGTATTTAGATCAGAGTCCTCTAGAGTGATTACGACATTGCTGCCTACACTGTATGTCTCTGCGTTCAGAGATACCACACCACTAGAGGTTGCGATATCTTGTTGGTCAGAGACCACAGCCATGTTGCCATTAGAGTCCATGTCTGCATAGTTTACTCGAGCATCAGAGCCTGTAATGTCTTCAAAGGCGATGAATTTGACTTCGTTGCCTATTGGTGTGATGCTGTCGTAAATAAAGTCTGTTCGATCTATAATACTACCTCTAAGACCAGTTTTATTATCCACTATAACGTTGAGTTGGTTTACCATGATGTACTCTAACGTTCCTGTAAAGGTACTAGTGTTCTCGCCGGTCTCTTCTACCTCGATTCGTATAATCTGATTTGCAACTCTATCAGCTGCTTGTGAACCATCACCATAGAATCCATATGAGAAAAAGTCTACAATTATTGGGTATTTTTTACCTTCTTCAAAGTAGAGAGTAGAACTAAATTCTGCCAAATAGAATATCCTAGTGTCTCTATCGATATTATCTTGTTCCAATAGTTTGGGGCTAGACAGCTGTATATTATCACCAGAAGATCGACCAGCAACCGTGCCCATAGTGTAGCTGGTTATGTCGAGCAATGCATTATCGGCAGGATGATGTGGGTGCCAACTGCTGGCACTAGTGTACCAACCATCACGTATAAAGCGTCCATCCTTGTCAACCATTAACAGATAGCCGTCACCAGCAGTCCCATTAATGGAACTCCAGTCATAGTTGAGTAGATTACGTCCTATAAAGTCGCCTTTATTGGAGTCATCACCATGTATCGATTCTTGGAGATCTCCTAGTGTACCTAGAGGAATCGCAAGTCGTGGTCCGGCACCAGTGCCATCAACTTGGAGTACCTCATTGTCAATGTTTGAATCTGTACCAGACCACCATACGATACCTCTGTGACTATCATCAACGGTGTAATTGAGTGCATGTGCATTTGGACCTGTGGTCGTGTATACCAACGAATTATCACTCTTGCCAGTGCCATCAACTTGACCGTATACATAGATCATGTCAGTTTTACCATCCATCAATGTATGTGGATCACCCGTCATGAATATTGGAATTCTTGCGTCTGGATTGGTTATCGTTTGATCGTCTTCTGCATCACTGTTGAGGTTTTGATCTGCATCGACTACGGTTAGGTCTATCTTTTCGCCCGAGTTCCATGTACCGTCCTTGATATCGAGGTCTACTGTAGCAGTTGTGAGTCGTACGTTTACAGATACAGTTTCATCACTATACATGATTTGAGTATTTTGACCGCGTGGTGCATTATCTTGAACCATTATGGGAGACTTGTCATCGTTGGTGATGGTAAAGACGCCCGTGTTCGGACCAGTCTCTTCAAATATGTAATTTGTAGTACCCGATTCTAGTTGTAGTAGATCATTAGTGTCACTAGATCCTATGTCATCTATGCTAAAGCTACACTTGTCATCTTTACAACCAAGATTGGTACTAGTTGGCATGATCGGTTGCTTTTCAGATTCACGAATCTTGCTAGAATTATTATCGTACATGTATGTTGGAACACCACCATCTACTGCATATCTCCAAACATCTTTAGTTGTCGGATCTATGTTTAGTATATGATCAGTTATCTTTACGTGTACGTGAGAGTTTCTTGGATATGATGTTCTGTCTAGTGTAAGATCATTGTTTACAGAGTCATCATATGTGATCGATATTGTTTGTGGCGATCCAGCCTTGTGATACACTATGTTAAAGGTATCATCGAGTTCAAAAGACTTTACTATATCGGTGGCGTTTCCAGTATTCTCGCCAATAGTAATGCCTGCTTGCCTAACGATATTTTTCACTTTAGGCTGACCACCATCAGTAGAATGCCACAAATTCTGGGCATCGGCAAATGAAGGAGTATTGCCATCAGGATCATCAACCGCTCTAAAGTAGCCATACCAATTACCATCAGTGTGTCGGTTCATCTTTAGCGTTGTGTCATCAACAGTTACACGAGGCTCAGCATCGTCTGCATCACGGATCAACGGATCATTTACAATTACTTGCACTATCTGTAGACCGCCAAAGGTGTTGTCGAATCTAGCTCCGTATCCATTTGGATCAGCAGCTGAGACGTATAGATTTGGTGTCGACTGGGCATAGACTGGCTCCATGCTTGGTATAG
>CBDBCE010000004.1:0-341628 GCA_965203315.1 Candidatus Nitrosopumilus sp.
CTATCGGACTAAACTTTGTATTTATGTACTACTTTTTAGACGACTCTGATACATCCTATGCACTATTTGGTACAACAGTTATTGGTATAATGCTAGTTCCAATAATACAAAAGATTACAGATCGATACACAAACTACAAGTATAAACCCGTAAACGAGATCGCTGACTCGGCCAAGTGGGGATATGCATCATTGACTCTTATGGGGATAATCAAAGGGCTCCAGTCTACAGGCCCATTCATGATCGCACTCGTAGTCGCAATAATAGTGTCATACAGTATAGCATCAGCAGCTGCTCCTGTAGGCGCCGATCCAGTACTCTATGGCATCTTTGGCACCTCGCTTACAGCAATGGCGATGTTGAGTCTTGCAGGAATTGTTCTAAGTATAGATGCATTTGGACCAATTGCAGATAATGCAGGCGGTATAGTTGAAATGACAAAGATGGGTGAAGAAAATCGTCGAATCACTGACGAGATCGATGCGGTGGGAAACACCACAAAGGCTGTGACGAAAGGATTTGCAATAGCTAGTGCAGCTCTAGCTGCATTGGCCATGATTCAAGCATTCCAATACGAGGCTGCACACATCTTTGAAGGTGTACTAGATCTAGACTATGGTTTGACAAATCCTGCTGTAATAGTTGGATTACTGGTAGGCGGTCTAATTCCATTTATTATTACTGGACAATTGATCAACGGAGTATCGCGTGCAGCTGGCAAGATGGTTGACGAAGTAAGACGACAATTCAAAGCAGATCCAAACATACTCGAAGGTAAATCAAAACCAGACTATGCAAAATGTGTTGATATCGCAACAGTTGCGTCTATTAAAGAACTATGGAAGCCAGCAATCATAGCGATCATCGCTCCTATAATATTGGGCATACTTTTAGGTCCAACTGCTGTCGCTGGACTCTTGATGGGATCAGTGGTTACCGGCATCTTTCTTGCATACCATCTAGCAAATACTGGCGGAGCATGGGACAACGCAAAAAAGTTAGTCGAGATGAAAGGCTTGAAAGGATCTCAAGAACACAAGGTTGCTGTAGTGGGTGATATAATTGGCGATCCTTACAAAGATACAGCAGGCCCTGCACTAAACACTGTGATCAAACTACTCAATACTATTGCAATAGTATTTGTATCTGCATTTGTCGCAATCATCTCTCTTTGAATATGTGTGAGACTACTAAATTGGAGTTTACGCACCTAAACGAATCTGTTGGTGGTGCATCGGAATAGATATTCATATTCATAAGTCTGTCTCGACTATTCTACTTTAATCGCTAGTGTCTGCAAACTAGTCAAGCAAGATATAAATGATGTTTGCCAAAATTCCAGTCATGTCGTCTACTATTTCACTACCCACATGTGATTGTTGTAATCGACACATTATGCCAAACGACAAATGTGTCAAGTTTAATTGTCCTGACTGTGGCAAAAAGCTCATCTGGAGATGTCAGAGTTGTCGAGAGTCAGTTCGATCATATGTCTGCACTTTATGTAACTTTCATGGACCTTGAGTAAACATGGCACAACTATTGTTAATCACAAAGATTCTTCCGCAAGGAATTGAGATCGATCTAGATGCTGTAGCCGGTGCCATAAAGACCAATCTCAAAGAGGGAATAGTCATGAAGCGACATGTTAAAGAGCCACTTGCTTTTGGATTAGAGTTTCTAAAGGCAGAGTTTATTCTAGATGACAAAGAAGGTCAGATGGATCTACTAGAAGAGTCGGTACGTTCAACGCCTGGCGTCAGCGAGTTTGAAGTCTTGAACATGAGCCGAATGTCTGTAGATATGAAGTAGGTGATTCGTTGGTACGCAAAGAAGGATCTTTGCAGATGCGTGTAGGCGAAGCAAAACAGCGCGACGTTGGTAAGAAACGCGCAAGAATTGGACCTGACGCGATGGACTTTCTAAAGGCGACTCCAGGAGACATCATTGAGATAAATGGATTGAGTTCAAGCTGTGCTGTAGTATGGCCGGTTGATGAAGATGAAAAGTTTCAGGATATAATTAGAATCGATGGTCAGACTAGAAAAAATATCCGTGCAGCACTGAACGACAAGGTCCAAGTTAGATGTGTAACATCAAAGATGGCCAAATCGATATCCCTCGTTCCAGTACACGACTCTGTCGCAGTAGATAAAGAGTTTACAGACTTTGTAAAGAACAGGCTCAAGGGATTGCCGATAATGGAGGGAGATGAGATATCGGTTATGATTCTGGGAAACTCTATGGACTTTAAGATCATAAAGTCTTCACCCAAAGGTGTCGTAAAGATAGATCGTTCCACCACGTTAAACATATCTGCTGATGCCGAGATCGATCGCAAGGTTCATAGAGTCACATATGAGGAGGTTGGAGGACTAGGTGTAGAGGTCAAGGCGATGCGTGAAATAGTCGAGCTACCTCTCAAACACCCAGAGCTATTTGCAAGACTTGGCATCGAACCGCATAGTGGCATCTTGTTGTATGGGCCACCTGGTTGTGGAAAGACGCTACTTGCAAAGGTCTTGGCAAGCGAGTCTGAAGCAAACATGTTCTCGATAAATGGGCCAGAGATAATGAACAAGTATTATGGAGAGACAGAAGCCAAACTGCGCGATATGTTCAAAGAAGCTAAAGATCACTCCCCTAGTATAATATTCATTGATGAGATCGATGCAATAGCACCAAAACGTGAAGAGGCATATGGAGACGTAGAGAAACGTGTTGTAGCTCAATTACTCGCACTGATGGACGGATTGACCGATAGGGGCAACGTCATCGTACTGGGTGCTACAAATAGACCTGATAGCGTTGATCCTGCACTCAGGAGACCAGGTAGATTTGATCGAGAGTTCGAGATATCTGTCCCAAACGAAGACGGCAGATTGGATATCTTGTTGATTCATACACGAGGAATGCCTGTGAGTGATGAGATCGATCTAAAGGATCTCGCATCTGATCTACATGGGTATACTGGCGCTGATATCAAGTCATTATGTCGTGAAGCGGCCATGAAGTCGATACGGCGATATCTTCCAGAGATTGATCTAGAGACAGAAAAGATCTCATCCAACGTACTTCAGTCTATGCAGATCAGGTTAGTGGACTTTTATGATGCTATGCATGAAGTAGTTCCTACAGCAATGCGTGAGTTTTATGTAGAACGTCCCAAGATATGGTGGAGAGATGTTGGTGGACTATGCGATGTAAAAGATGCACTCACCGATAATCTGATCGCTGCGATCAAAGAACCGAGTCGATTTACAAAGATGGGAATCAAGCCCCCTCGTGGAGCTCTAATATATGGACCACCTGGCTGTGGAAAGACACTGCTTGCAAGAGCTCTCGCAACCGAGACCGGAGCAAACATGATTCTAGTTCGAGGTCCAGAGATATTGTCAAAATGGATCGGCGAGTCAGAGAAGGCAGTACGTGAGATCTTTCGCAAGGCCAAATCATCTTCTCCATGTATCGTAGTCTTTGACGAACTAGACTCCCTAGCTCGAAACAAATCTGGTGAAGGAGGTGTAGGTGAGACTGTTCTGAGTCAACTCTTGACCGAGATCGAGGAAGGAATAACATCTCGTGTGGTTGTTGTAGGAATCACGAATAGGCCTGATATCTTGGACAACTCACTCCTTAGGACCGGTCGACTTGATCTTACCTTGTATGTTCCACCTCCAGATGAACGAGGTAGATTGGAGATCATTGAGATCTTGACAAGAAAGATGCCGCTTGCCAAAGATATCAAACTACAAGAGATCGCATTCGCAACTCAAAATTATACGGGCGCCGATCTAGCTGCGTTATGTCGTGAGGCTGCTGTCCACGCAATGAAGAGTAACTCTACAAAGATCACTAGTCAAGACTTTGCAAATAGTCTGACTTTGATAAAACCATCTATCACAAAAGAGATCGATCAGTGGTACACATCGGTAAAGGAAAGTATATCTAATGTCGTACCAAACTCAACAGATAGGACGTTTTACGGATAAAGATGGCTATACCACTACGAAACATAATACTTGACAAGATCAAAGAGGCAGGATCTCTCACCGATGCTGAGCTCTTTAAGATGATCACAAAAGACGATCTAGTGGTATCTAGTGCAAAATTTAACAAGATGCTTTTAGATTTGGAGATCTTGGGACTGATCAACGTTACATGGATGACCAAGGACGAAAAGCGAGTAGAGATAGCTGTGGTGGATAGTAGGGTAGATGATGTTGAGATGGAGAACAAAAAGATGCTAGAGAGAGACTACGAGTCTAGTTTTCCTGGATTTGAAGGATAGTTAGTATAGATTATAATGAAATGCTGCATCTAGCGCTACTGCTACAAATATTATCGTCAGATATGGTGCAGTAACCTTGTATGCCTTCCAAGCAAACTCGGACGTAGGATTGTTTGTGAGTTTGTAATGGTATACGAGCATTAGTGAACCCGACGCTGCTGCAATTATTGTATACACTAGTCCCATACCATCTGGAATGAGTCCCAATATCAGCGAATATGGCAGCAGTATTATTGTATTTGCGAGTATATACTTTGACGTCTTGTCCATACCAACCACCACTGGCAGCATTGGGACATTTGCTTGCGCATACTCGTCCTTGATCTTCATTGCAAGGCACCAAAAGTGAGATGGCGTCCACACAAAGACCAAAAAGCCTACAAGAAACCCTAATAGATCCATGCTTGCCGTAGCTGCTGACCAACCGGCCCACGCAGCAGCACTGCCTGCAATTCCACCAATTACGATATTGGATGTGTTTAGTCGTTTTAACCATATCGTATAAATTACAACATACGAGAATATGCCTACCGCTATAAAGAATGCCGATACTGGATTTAGTGCAACAAAGCCGTATACGACAGATATGCAACTCAGTATCATACCGTACAGCAGTACATGCGTTGCAGATATTCGTCCAGAAGGAATCGGTCTAGTACTGGTTCTACTCATCTTTGGATCGATGTCTCTGTCATAGTAGTGATTGAGTGCGCTAGAACCTGCTGATGCGAGTGCGCCTGCTACAACTATGTGCAGATATGCCCAATAGTCTAACGGTGGTACATTTGGTACCAACATACTTGCAGCAAACATAGAAGTAACTGCTGTTATGACCAACAGAACTACTATGCGTGGCTTTGATATCTCGATCAGTTCTTGGACTCCCAATCTGATATCGTCTCTCTTGGAGGCATTTAATTTGTTTCACTATCTAGAATCATGTGTCTTTGGCACCAAATTTCCAAAGGAATAAGTATATCGCTACTATCGCTACAGTTGTATGAGTAATTGGGATCTCATGATGCCAGGTATGGGACTCACTGCCATCGGTTTGGCTGGTCTCACTATATCATATGCAGATATTGCACACACCTTTATTGATGGAATGCATGCCTTGACGGGCTTGACCATGTTTATAGGGCTGATTTTTTTGTCCGTCGGAATCTTGGACGGTGGTATCTCGACTAGCAATAGAGCCAAAGCCACAACATTGGTGATACTATCGATCGCATTAGGATTTGGAATGTTTGCGTTTACGATGAATACATCCAACTATACAGTAACACTAGCTGGAATATTGATGGCTATTGCATTTCCATCCATACTGATCGCATACGTTGCGATGAAACATCCAAAGTTTCTCAAACCTGTGGGATCTATTGCAGGCATTGCAGGCGCTACTGGCATAATAGTGTGGGTTGCGTTTGGATTTGTGAGTCCAGATACATATATGATTCCACAAGCTATAGTAGTTCCTGAAGAACCACAAGAGATAGAGGTAGAGATAATCGGTGAACTCTTTACAGTTGAGGTGCTCCCCGAATCGTCGATCAGTGGTAACCCTGGATATGATCCCGAAGATATTACCGTTGTACAAGGAGATGGGATCGAGTGGTTCAACAATGATACACTGGCTCACACTGTGACTAGCTTTGAGGACTTTGGTGAGACATTTGACTCTGGTCTGTTTGATGCAGGCGGGACATATACACTAGTAACTACTGAGATGGATCCTATCACGTACGATTACTTTTGTAGCGTTCATCCATGGATGCGAGGAACTATAACGATCGAATAGTATTGCAACTAGTAATATCTCCCAAACAGTGTGAACAGTTAAAGCAGCATGCCATGTCCCAAGCACCAAACGAATCATGTGCTCTTTTGTTTTGTCGCGGTGATATCATACATGATATATTTCTAACAGAGAATGTGTTGAACTCGTCGACTAGATTCAGTATATCTCTAGAGCAGTTACGTCTAGCATACAAAATTGCAGAGACACAAAGTTTTGATACGGTTGCAATATTTCACTCTCATCCAAACTCTATCGCGTATCCGTCAAAGACTGACGAACAGTTTATGTACGTCAATCCTGTTCCGTGGTTGATATACTCTGGTGTTACTTGCAAGTTCAAGGCATTTATTCTAGATGTTGACGTATTGGAGATTCCACTTGTTGTATTATAGCGTACAAGTGTGATTTGTGTACTCTTGAGTTCTAGTACAACATATCAACGAAAAATAAGTTTCGACATAAATAACATGATCAAATCTTTATGAATCAAAATGTAAGGATCAAACTTTTTTTATATTTCAAGATGGAGTTTTTAATTAATCTATATCACAGTTGATCATACTGATTCATTGTTTGTGTCAGGACTCGTTTTTGGCGATATATTTTTTGACACATCTTTTAGCGTAAGTAACTCTAGCAATTCCAGATCTGTTCATTGCAGTTACAATAATCGATATAAAGTATACAGAACTGAGATTTTACCACACTCACTATAATTCTCTGATAATGGAATTATCTAACCCAATAACCATTTTATGTAGACGTAATTTTCACAACTTTTCAACTCGTTCTAGTTTTCCTTTACTCTTTTATCTCTAGATCTCTCATTTTGGAAATCCTTTAGATCTCTCTATTTCACCTAATTTGCGTAGTTTTGGAATAGATTTTGGGGGCAGGCTGTATTCTAGTTGGCAATGTAAGCTAGAGTTCAAGATTCTGGTAGACTACTTCAAAGCGGAAACCGATCATCTGGAATGCAGATTACATGTTCTACTCTTTTTGCTCAAAATCATCAACTCTGTCAACATTTCAATTTTTTCAAAGTCTGAGATTCTACAGCGCTATAGTGGCGGATACAGTTTATTTATGCCATGGAATTAGGGTTATCATGGAGATTCATGTATATGATACATACGTCAAGGCAGCTGACGGCCATACGATGCATTTTGATGTAATCACCGGTGAAAAAGACCATGAAAAAGCCATCCAATACGGTAAAGAATGGCTAAAGTCCATTGGTGAAGAGAATGCTACAATAACCCAGAATGAATGCCAATTCTGTCACTCACAAGGTGCCCCAGCTCCAGTTGAAGAGTCGATCAAGAGAGACGGCTACTTTATACAAAAGATGGAAGGTTGTCCATAATTTTTTAACCATTCTCTTTTTTTAGTTTTGGCAATTTATGGATATTATACTTTATCCGATGAATATTTTGAGTTAGTGGTTTGGGATTTGTACATAAACATCTCTCAATCACACTAGTGGTGTGTTTCATTCGTGATTACAAACATAATACTGTTATGTGCACATTTACAGCTCACAAACGTTATTGTTCAGATCCATAAATTTCTACAGTTGAGAGTAATGTATCTATTATGCCTAGCGAGAAATTATAGACAAACGTAAAGTTAACCATGAGCGTAATTAAAACAGTCATACAAAAGTCTAATAAAAAATCGAACTGGGAAAGTACGTATAATTGATATCTGACGTGAGACTATGTGAAAATATCTTCTAGTCTATCCTCATTTTGTGCGCGACGTATCTCCATTGCTATGCGCCTTCCCACGCCAAATGTTGTTCCGTACTGGTACTTTGTATATGGAGTTGTAGTACCTACTATGGGATTTCCGGGAACACGTAATGATACATCATACACTACTAGATCTAGATCTTTGGTTATCACACTCTGTAGTGAGAATGGTCCAATTATGCCTGGTGGATACTCTCGTCTCACGGCGTCTACAAACTTTTCTCCCATCTTGAAGACTTTTTCTAAAAGTGACTCTCTAATACTAGCCGGAGTGTGCCCTACTTCTATATTTTGTATATCTATGTCTATCTGCTCTTGTTGTCTTGCTGGTAGTGCATTATAATCATGAATATTTGTCTGTAGTCTACGTTCTATGCCAATAAAATCTACATGATCAGATATTGGCGTATGAAAAAAGTTAAAGTTCATGTATGTACCTATTGCGAGTTCTTCAATGCTTGAATTATCTAGATCACTACGTGATATTGTACCGCTCTTTATCTTCATCTCTGATTGTTCCTTGTATTCCTTGTATGATGAGACTGTAAAGAATGCACGTTCTAGTGGTCTGTTCTTCTCTTGGACTTTAACTATGCATGGTTTGTTGATCCTCTTTGGATCTTTTAAGATCTTTGGATACTTTATCTTTGCCTTCTTTAATAGATAGTACTGTCCCTTTTCTGCTGTTCTCTCTTCGGCCTGAAAGAGTCTTCTGTTACCAAAAATTGGAACTTGAAACGAGTCTTCGATAGTCTTGTACCCTACATATGCAGTAAGTGCACGATGTGGAATGATTACAGTGCTTGATTCACGCAATTGCTTTTGGATCTTTTGTGATGCAATATCTCGAAATTTATCCAAGATCAGTATCTTGTCTGCAATTCTATCAAACCTCTGATATGGTGTCTCTCTTCCTCTTTGACAGATTACTGTAGTTTCAAAGTTCTCATCTTTGGCGCCATCCATAACTTCCAGTGCAGAGTGACTTCCGAGAACACCTATTCTAAGATCATTATATTTCGACAAGATGTCTCTGATCTTAGACCTTTGTATCATGTCTTGTGATGTGTGTATTGGATATAATATAGCTATTTATGTTTGGTTTAGAAGTATTTTTGTATTTTGCATAATATTTAGCAATTAAAGTGTAATTTAGCATAAATGTTCGTGCCCACAACCCTAGGTTTTTGGTTATTTTGTATAGATGATGTAGCAATTGAAAATTTAATTCATATTTTAATTTTTAGATTTGAAAAATATTTTTAAAAAATGGAAACAACATAGTTGCATATCAAAGATTCAAAAACACACTTTATCGATTGTAATGGAAAGACCTTGTTGCAGCAGTGAACACAAACATGTTAATTCAATACTACAGTAATGTATTAAACAAGATCAAAAAACAAAATGAGATGGAATTAGGTGCAGAGTATATTGAATTAATAGATAATCTGTACAGAAATAAGATCAAATTACACAATGGTATGACGTTAGGTCAACATATCGTTTAGGCACGAAAGATAAACTTTTTATCAAAGATCATGCATGACATCTATGACAATCTAACATCATACCAATCCTTGTGGTGTTTCATCTTTTGAGCTAGCATCTTACAAATCACAGTATGTATAATACAAAAAGTATATATAATGATTCAACATTATTATTATTATGTCTGCTGTTATCATGACCGGTCAAAATGATCAATACGAATATCCGTCACCCCGACGTACTAATCTAGATCATATAAATGGGTATTTGATCGAACTTGTCAAGTACAAAGAAATTAAATTAGAATCTAGACCATTGAATCATCTGATCCTTGTGTCCAAGACATTCAGATAGATTATGCAGTGTTTAATCCTGTGTATGTAGAAAAACTTGATGATGATGAAGAACAGGTAATGTATGACTCAAATTATATGATTTTAAATAAACCGTATCATGTAGTTTGGAATGGGAGGGACTTTTGGTTTATGAAAACCGAGTCTGGTTTAGAAGGATACAGAAATAATCCTGTGGGGCCTAAGCATGAAATTTAAAGCATCATTGCGGGATCTTTCTATGGAACTCGAAACAGACAAAAACACTATTCATGAGTTTCGACCATGTCGGGGTATTTTATATGAAGAGAAGAGACTACTTCGTGATTCTATCATCTATATAATTCATATGGGCAAAAATGGAAAACCTACTCGTCGTGAATTGAAGGTGAAAAATAATGTTAGCGCTTGATGAACCAACTAATCAAATTACAAATATGGGGTATATTGAAACTATTCCTCTTAAACCAATAATCCCTAGTTTTTACAAACTTGAAGACGGTACAATTATAAGCGTATTATGTAAACTCACTCACATACTAAAAGCCAGTACTGGTACAAAACATATGAATTTAATAATTAATGATGAGGTTCATGTCTTCGTGCCTCCTGAAAAACGGATAGTACCTAACAAAATGTCAAAAAACCCCGACAATATTATTAGTAAAGATGTTACACATGTCCCAATAAAAGAAGAGTTTAATGTCTATGACATAAACGCCGACTTTACAATTAATGTTAAAACATTAGTGAGTCAAGTTGTTAAAACAAATCAAACCAATTTACGGGGAGAGCCAATTTATAAAGTGAATTTACACCCACTTATACAAATTAAACAAAAAGAATAATTTAGTTAGGCGATTACGTACATGTCTCCGCCGTGGTGCTCAGAAAAATAACTCTGGTCAAATTTTCTTAACACTGCATTGTATTGCTCAATTTCTATACAGAATACCATGGTTCAAAAATACGAAGATCTCTTTCAGGCCTACAGAAGCAGTGAACGCAAACAGATACGTGATAAGATCATAGATATAAAGATGGTTTTGATTCACAAACACACAAAAGTACATGCGGCAGAAATCTTTGAGGTTAACGAACTAACAATTTACACTTGGATCAACAAGTACGACAAATATGGAATTATGGGTCTAAAAGACCAACCTCGTTCTGAAAGACCACCAAAAGTATCAGATGAAATACTCGAAAAGTTGATGGATGAACAAAAACCTATATTTCCGTTAGAGATGAAAAACATAGTCAAAAAAAAAAAGAGACAGGGTAGACTATCATGGAGATGGTTTACAATACAGGATGAAAAATCTTGATCGATCTCCCAAAGTTGTTTAAACGAATCTCTTAGGTTTACGTGGTGTGGTATTTCACAAGACTCTTTCTGTATTTCCATTATGGGATCTTGTAGTGTTTTCTGTAACCTTTCTATCCCACGTAAACCAAAAGATCCAAACGATTTTTTGTACTACACGAGATCCAAATAATCAAGTAAACGATATATCTACAAAACATCCGAGATAAGTAGATGCGTGCCCTAGTTTATGATAAGTATAGTTTTGATGATGACTATGCCAAGATTCTAAATGTAGTTGATATTCCCGAACCGGAACCAGGTCCTGGAGAGGTAGTCTTTACCGTACGCGCAGCTGCTCTCAATTATGACGATATATGGGGAATGCGTGGCAAGCCTCTTGCTGTACCGTTACCACATATCTCTGGGACAGATGCTGCAGGTGAGGTCACTGCAGTGGGCAGTGATGTCCAAAATATCAAAGTGGGAGATCGAGTAGTATCTCATGGAAACATCTCTTGTCGAATATGTAGAAATTGTACGTCTGGACGTGAGTTTGACTGTAGATCTAGAATGATCTGGGGATTTGAGACCGGTCCTCTCTGGGGCGGATACTGTGAAAAGACTCATCTACCTGAAGTAAACGTAGTCAAGATTCCGGACAATATATCCTACGAGTCAGCTGCTGCGGCATCTATGACTTTATTGACTTCATGGCACATGCTGGTTGGTCGAGCAGAGATACGGCCTGGTCAAGTCATCTTGATAATGGGTGGTGGCTCTGGAGTGGGCAATTATGGAATACAGATAGCCAAACTCTTTGGTTGTACTGTTATTGCTACTGCCAGCTCTGACAAACTAGATCAATGTATGCATCTTGGGGCAGACTATGCTGTGGATCATAGAAAGGATGACTGGCACAGTGCTGTACGCAGTATTGCAAAGAATATTCCGAAACCATATGGAGGCGTACGTGGAGTTGACGTCATCTTTGAGCATATTGGTGGTTCACATTGGAACAAAGGGCTTACACTACTCAACTATGGCGGAACCATAGTTACGACAGGTGCCACAACTGGATATGATGCATACACTGATCTACGTCATATATTCTTCAAAGGAATCAATATCTTTGGATCCACTCAAGGGACACGTGCTGAATTGGAGCAAGGTCTCTACTGGATGTCTCAAGGAAAGATACGATCTGTTATCGACTCTGAATATACACTAGATCAAGCTGCTCTAGCTCATACGAGGATGCTAAGAGGTAAAGGCGTATTTGGCAAGATAATAATCAGACCATAAACAAGAGTTATCTTGAAAGTTAAATCTATGGCAAATCACCCATCTGATATCATCTTGACACAAAATCTTGATCGCATGACCAGTTCTTATGTAATGCGGAGAGTCACTTATCTGATATTCAAAGAGTTAGGATAGATACCCACAGTTTGACATGCAATAACAATGATAGTGTACGAGTTTACATCAATTGACGATATACGTGTAGAATGTGAATTCGTGTGAAGGTTGGACGAATCAAAAATACGATGCAATGTGCTAGAAAAGAAACGTCTACGTGAACAAATTGTTCATTAGGCTTAAATACAAACTATTGATGTGAATATCAATAACATGTATAATTGTACAGGTTGTACAAGTGCTTGTAAAGTTATCTGACATGACCTTTTACAGTCTATTAGTCTACGTACCTACTTCACATCTCTTGTATCAAGTATCTTGTGAATGAGTAATATTGTATAATGCAAGAGTCAAGAATGAAGGAGTAGAGATCATCGTATATTGTCATTGACACTGTATGTAGATATCACTATGCATAGTTGTATCATATAAAAAAAGAAAAAAAAGGTTTGAACTAGTTTACAGTTATTGTTGTTGTCTGTTGTGGAGATAGTGCAGTTGGTATAGTCAACGACTCCCATGCAAATACGGTAATTGTGTATTCACCGGATGCTGTTGGTATCCAAGACTGAGATGGACTAAACGACTGAGATGGTGTTAGTGAACCATCAATCCAAGACAGAGATACTGTAACGCCATCGCTATCTTGAATTTGTACCAAGTATGCAAATGGCTGGTCTTTGTCTTGTGTGTTTGTCAAATCTGCAGTGATCTGGACTTGTTGATCTATTGATACTGTACTGAGTGTTGTACCTGTAGAGTCTACTATTCTCAACGACTCGATCTTTACTCGTTCTAGAGGAGGTACTATTGTTCCTATTATGGTGGTTGCAGTGATGTCTTCAGAGTCGCCTGTATTGTATGGAGCAGGTAGAGTGTTGTCGCTGTACTTTGCAGTGACTGTGTCTCCTTCTTCTGTGGATAGTTTGTGACCGCCTGATTGGACAGAGAGTCCAAAGAATACAGTACCTTCAAAGATACCACTTGCTGGTTGAGTCTCTGTTACTGTAAGGGTTATTCCACTAGGTGCACTAGAAGACCATACTTTGACCTCAAAGTTGTCTGCAGATTCTGGATTCAAGTTCATGTCGGGATCGATTACACGTAGTACGCCTGTAGCTGTAGCAGGATAACTTGCTTCTAGCCACTGAACCTCACCAATGTTCCAACGGATTAGAGCAGACTTGCGAACAGTCTCTTCGTCAGAGAACTCGAATGATACCTCGAGTCCGTCGTCGTTGTCTGTTGGTAATAGTCCATCGGTTGGTCCTTTACAGCTATCACATGTACGACCTGTGACGTCTTTACCGTTCTCTCCTGTGGAATCATCACCGTCTGCGTCGTACGAGAATCCTGTCAGTATTACTTCACCTGTAAAGATACCAGTGTTTGTACCTGTCTCTACGAGTTTGTAGTTTTTAATGTCGTCGGATCTTGTAGCAACACGCACTGGATATGGATCCGCACCAATCTCGTCTACTTGGTTTGTGTTTAGGTTGTGATCAGGAGCTGTTACAGTAATGAATACCTTGTCGGTCCAACTGTATACGCTTTGATCTAGTTCTATTGTAGCACCAAAGTTTGATGTGAATACCGTTCTGTCGATATCTTCTGTATTATCACCTACAAAGTCTGCACCTGATGGTCCATAGTCGGTGTATTCTAGCTTGATCTCTTCACCACGCTCTAGTCTGTCGTTGTCTATGGCCTTGGGAACAGATATGACCACTTGGAAGATACCTGTGCTAGGACCAGTCTCTCGTAGAGAACCTGGTTCTGCATCGAATATACCTTCACTCAGATTCTTGGTACCTGCGTCCGAGTCCCACTTTATCAGATCAAGTGTGTATGTTTCGCGTGTACCGCTGTCTAGATCAAGGTCTGGATCGATGAGTGTTACGATCATGTCCGAGCCTATCACATATACAGACTTGTCTGTCTGTAGAGCACCGTTTCGTAGATCAAAGGTAGCAGAGTCTGTGACTGTACGTGGGTTACCAGAAGCATCTGTTGTATCGTTGTACTGTACGGTAAGGATATCACCTTGTAGGATGCATGTACGGCTTGTTGTACCGTCAGCTATTGTTCTACTTGGACAGTCACTGCCACTTGGCCCATCTATGTAAGATAGATCAAAGCTTACTTCGAACACTCCAGATTCAGGAGATGTCTCTGTTAGAGCACCAAACTTTGCTGGCTCTGGACATTCACCACCACTATCTCGTGCATTAGTGTACTTTAACTCTGCCAAGAGATATGCTGTCTGTTTCGTTGTCTTTTCAGCGTCTGTAGCATCAGTATATGCCTGTAGTGCATCATCTCGTATCTGTTTTAACTTGCTGATTGCATCGCTTGCGTTTGAATCTTCGCCACCAGCATGACCTATTGCACACTCGTCACCACTGCGAGAGATCGTGACCTTTACTGGACCATTTCCGTCCTCGTCTTCGATCTTGTCCTCACCTGTAGGATTCAAGTTGTAATCTGGGTCGTTTACTTGAACATAGACTTTGACTGTACCTAGTGGAAGAGGTTCAGGAGGATTCTTCATGTCCAAGAATCCTGAAGAGCCTGGGTCTGTATCAGTGCCGTATGGAACTGGATATACAGTTCTATCTAGCGATACAGAGCCTGTACTTGCACCAATCGATGCAGAGTCACCAGCTGTGACTATCTGACCAGATGCATCTCTAAAGTCTAGATATGTTACGCCAATATCTTTGCCGCTTGTAGGTGTGTTAGGGTTTCTCGTGTTTACTGTATCGTCGTCATTAAAGTTGCATACTTGTTTTGGTATAGAAAATGAACCTGTAAAGACTCCTGTACTGGATCCGGTCTCTTGTAGAGTGAATCCGGTTTTAGCGAGTCCGTTCTGAATGTTATTATCTAGGTCACATGCGCCAGATTTCCATCTCTCACCACCAATGGTTACTTCGAGTAGCATTCCTAGTGATTTGCCACCTGGTAGTAGAGACTTGTACTTGATACCAGCTACATTGGTTACACTCATGCCTACTTGATCTCTATCTGTGTCATTGTGGTTACTGTCCATCACTACCGTATAGGTATCAGCACGATCAGGATCTGTATTCAGATCAGAGTCCTCTAGTGTGATTACGACATTGCTGCCTACACTGTATGTCTCTGCGTTCAGAGATACCACACCACTAGAGGTTGCGATATCTTGTTGATCAGAGACCACAGCCATGTTGCCGTTCGAGTCTATGTCTGCATAGTTTACTCGAGCATCAGAGCCTGTAATGTCCTCAAAGGCGATGAATTTGACTTCGTTGCCTATTGGGGTGATGCTTTCGTATATGAAACCAGTTTTGATTAATTGCTTAGCTTCATTTTCAACGAATTGGTCATGTACCATAACATCAAGTTGGTTTACCATAACGTACTCTAGCGTTCCTGTAAAGGTGCTGGTGTTCTCGCCAGTCTCTTCTACCTCGACTCGTATAATCTGGTTTGCAACTCTCTCATCTGCTTGTGCACCATCATTATAGAACCCATAGGAGAAGAAATCTGAAACTATTGGATATTCCTCGCCTCCTACAAATTTAAAGGGACTTGGGAAGTGTAGTGATAGTAGAAGTGGTGTATTATCGTCTACGTTGACTTTATTTGATAGTTCTGCACCGGATATTGAAAAGTATGCACCCATATACCCACCACCACCAGCGGAATGAGCAGCTTGGACACCCCACGATGTCATGTCTCTGAGGTCATTAGTAAGAGAGTATGGGAAATCATTATTAGTAGAGCCCTTAAGAGATGCACCATAAATCACATTCCTGTCATTGTCGAGTAAGACAAGAGTGCCATCTATGCCATCTATACCAAAGATACTATAATCATAGTTGAATAGATTGCGACCTGTAAAGTTACCAACGCCGTTAAGCCCATCGTCATTGATTGATTTACGAAGATCTCCAAAAGTACCGAATGGAATAGCAACCGTGTTGACAGTAGTATTAGTAGCGACTGATATGATACCTCGGTGACTATCATCGACGGTGTAATTTAGTACGTATATGCCACTTTGACTGGAATCTGTCGAATATGTTGGAGTGTTAATCGATCCAGTATTGTATCCATAGATTGTAATTGTATCAGTAGAACTGACACCGTCCTTTAGTGTATGTGGATCACCCGTCATGAATATTGGAATTCTTGCGTCTGGATTGGTTATCGTTTGATCGTCTTCTGCATCACTGTTGAGGTTTTGATCTGCATCGACTATGGTTAGGTCTATCTTTTCACCAGAGTTCCATGTACCGTCCTTGATATCGAGGTCTACTGTAGCAGTTGTGAGTCGTACGTTTACAGATACAGTTTCATCACTATACGTGATTTGAGTATTTTGACCGCGTGGTGCATTATCTTGAACCATTATGGGAGACTTGTCATCGTTGGTGATGGTAAATACGCCCGTGTTCGGACCAGTCTCTTCAAAGATGTAATTTGTAGTACCCGATTCTAGTTGTAGTAGATCATTAGTGTCACTAGATCCTATGTCATCTATGCTAAAGCTACACTTGTCATCTTTACAACCAAGATTGGTACTAGTTGGCATGATCGGTCGCTTTTCAGATTCACGAATCTTGCTAGAATTATTATCGTACATGTATGTTGGAACACCACCATCTACTGCATATCTCCAGACATCTTTAGTTGTCGGATCTATGTTTAGTATATGGTCAGTTATCTTTACGTGTACGTGAGAGTTTCTCGGATATGATGTTCTGTCTAGTGTAAGATCATTGTTTACAGAGTCATCATATGTGATCGATATTGTTTGTGGCGATCCAGCCTTGTGATACACTATGTTAAAGGTATCATCGAGTTCAAAAGACTTTACTATATCAGTGGCGTTTCCAGTCTTCTCGCCAATAGTAATGCCTGCTTGCCTAACGATATTTTTCACTTTAGGCTGACCATCATCAGTAGAATGCCACAAATTCTGGGCATCGTCAAATGAAGGAGTATTGCCATCAGGATCATCAACCGCTCTAAAGTACCCATACCAATTGCCATCAGTGTGTCTATGCATCTTTAGCGTTGTGTCATCAACAGTTACACGAGGCTCAGCATCGTCTGCATCACGGATCAACGGATCATTTACAATTACTTGCACTATCTGTAGTCCACCAAAGGTGTTCTCGAACCTAGAGCCATATCCATTTGGATCAGCAGCTGAGACGTATAGGTTTGGTGTCGACTGGGCGTAAACTGGCTCCATGCTCGGCATAGCAAAGGTCAGTCCGCCTGCGACCATTATTGTCATTAGTATTAAACTAGTTGTTTTTCGTCCTATTTCGTTATTCATGTTATTGATATTCCAATCAATAATTTGCAAATGATTGAAAGATACACATCTAACGATATGTGTTGAAGCAACAAATCAAACAGATTTCAGTCTCGACTATTGCATTGTCATCTTGTCTTGAAATATGGCAGAAACTTTGAATTACGCAATATTTTACTATATAATTCTGATCTCTATTAATTCAAGTCTTAGATGTAACATCTTCACAACATCCACAATATTTGTCAGACCAACGCTTTGACGAATTAGTAGTTTGGAGGATCAGTACAGAAACATTGCATTAGGATATGCCTGTTACAAAGTTTCATGTCTTTTCATAGGATGGAGCCTAGTACGTTGCATACATTAGAACGGTTGAATTATATACAAAAATCGGTGATCAAAAGCTAACTTGGTAGGCGAGCTGGCAGGCAACTATAGTGTTATAGTGTTAATGTTTGGTTTTGCATGTGCAGCCATGGCTCCTGCTTTACTCGTATCTAGAATGATCTCTCCCAGAAAACATAGTAACCCTGTAAAGTTTCTTCCAATGGAATGTGGTCAAGTGCCTAGTGGTGCAGGACGTACTCACTTTATGATGCAATATTATCCCTATATCTTGATGTTTGTAATATTTGACGTAATGGCGATCTTTCTATATGCATGGGGTACGGCACTCTTTGAGATACCAAAGGCAGCTACACTCCCAATGATGGGTTTCTTGGCAATAATGTTTGGAGCCATGGCATTTGCATTATATCAATCTGGAAAGCGACGAATATGGTAGTTATTTATACAAAGAACTCGTATGGTAATAGGAGATAAAAATGCTCAAAGATTTGGTAACTCCAGAGAACGCAAATGTCTTCGTAGGTAAACTAGGCGATATTTTAGTAAAAGCTATTGACAAACCACTTGGATATGCGATCAATTGGGGTCGAATATGGTCATTATGGCCAGTTCATATAGAGACTGCGTGTTGTAGTGTGGAGTTTGGAGCAGCATCAAGTCCTAGATATGATGTTGAACGATTTGGTATAATCGAAGCATTTGGTTCACTACGTCAATGTGATCTAGTTGTAGTCCAAGGAACTATTACAAGAAAGATGGCTCCTCGATTGAGACTAGTATATGATCAGATGCCGGAACCAAAGTATGTTATTGCAATGGGCGCATGTGCAATTACTGGTGGACTATACTTTGACTCGTATAATGTACTTCCAGGAATTGACGGTGTGATTCCAGTAGATGTGTATGTGCCAGGTTGTCCTCCAAGACCCGAGACACTGATACAAGGTTGCATGTTATTACAAGAAAAGATCAAACGACTCAAAGCGCGCTAGACATGATAATAAGACATATGATTAATCTTACCGATCTCGAATTCTAGTCAAATGGTAAATATCACAACACTAATTTTGACAAATTTTGAACATGATGCGAATCTGTCAAATATCGTAAACTTTAGATGCTTGACCCAAAAACACGTATTTTGAATTTATCGTGTATTGTTCCCTGACAAGTTACAGAATATGATGGTTGTTTTCCTGTACTAGTTTTTTAGGCTATTGCATATGCGATGTCTCAATTTAGACTAGTCCGCACATTACAAAATGCTATACAATCCGAATTATTTTGAATCAAATCTGGTGCCGATCATGATTTCGGCTGTAATCCACCAAGTCGATCATGTACTAGAATGTCAAAATCACTTATTCTGTATTCCGACATGTCTGTTTGGCGTTGGCGTAACCGCTTACGTATTAGAATATAATCATCTAGCTCACATGCTAGTCTCATATCTTGGCTAGAGAGTTACTAAGATAAAATAACGCGAGGCTCAATATGTTTTTATGTTGTGATATAGTAATACTAGTACTCTGGTACCCCACAGGTATCGGTGAGAGTGGTTGTTGCGTCTAGTAATGACTACGGGGAGGATAAGGGGGAGCGTTCTCCCCCCCTCCTGTTAAATTATCTTCAAACCGTAACCAACATACTGTCCATCTCTAGAATAGAATTTATCCTTAAGCATAGAATAGTATCTATTCCAATATTGCACATGTACATCGCTTGAGCTATTTACTCGATGATGTTTACGCATACAGTATGCTACACAGTCTGCAATCTGCACTAATTCATTCCATCTAGAATTAGTAAACAACACTCCACTCATCAAATAATTAAAGTTTGAATGTATTGTACCTTTATTTAGTATTGGTTCTAGTTTGGATTGAAGTTTTTGATCTTTCATTCCAGCAGAATCTATGATCGTCATCCCATATTCTAGAGATTCATTAGCCTTTTGAAACATATTGTTTCTTTGTGCCAAATAACGGTTAAACCGCTCAAGTACAGGTATGTATCCAAACACTTCATTGTCTAGATATTTTCTTTTTTTATCAACAATAACTCCAATAATATCTAGATCAGTCTCTTTAGCAGTTATGAATTCAAAGAGATCATCAAATATTGAATATGTGGCGTTTAGAGATATTTTTTTGTATATGCCACTACGATTAAGTATGTCTTTTACGTGAAGTTCTACATTATCTGGATGAATATCTGGAAAGTGTTTAGATTTGATATTCCTGATTTCTCTTTTTATGTGGCGCCAAGAGTGGTCGTGAATGATTATTGCTGCTAGTACAAAATTTTCAGGATCGCTATACTCTGGTCCTCCAGATGAGTCAATATATGACAGATACATATCACAAATATTGTGACAAGGAATATTTATCGTTGATCATGTGTACACATTTATTCTACTTGGCATCTGGTTTTCCCTCTTCGAATCTTAATACTTTGCATCGAGTCTGTACATATTCTGCACTACATGTTGATCGAATATACAACACAAGATGTTTTAGACCTCTATAGACTCCAAATGGTCAAATTAAACCAAAATTATACCAAAGTGCAAAAGTATTTTCCAAGGCGACAACAAAAGAACGCATATGTACTTTTATGAACGTGTTCCTCTTGTAATAACGACAGCGTATATGTCATTTCTTTAGGTAAAATCGTTCGAATGATGTCCTTTTGATTTCCGTAAAGATGTATTCATAATTAGTATGAGGTTAGGTCTCACGCACAACTTTTAGGAGTGTATCATAGACGTTGAGACCTTGTTGCTCCCATGTTGTTACACATGTAAAGATATTGCCAACTCGTCGTTTACTCTCCTCAGATACGATACGTTGAGTTACCTTGCGGAATAGCACCATTGATCGTATAGCTCGCTCTGCTCTGTTGTTTGTGTATTCCATACCATAGTATAGCACAAATGTGTATAGATCATCTGCAGCATTAGCTAAATGAACTCCAAATTTGCGACAAGCTTCGTTGTCTAGTTTCTTGTACTCTGCTGCAAGTGATAATGTCTTTTGCACTAGATCATCTACTCTGTATTTTAGGTATATGTCCACATGATTGGGATTGTCCACCTGTAGTGCTTTTGCAATTTCAAGTAGTTTCTGTAATCTTTTGTACATTAGTACAGTATGTACGTCACACATTGTATCTTTTGCATTTCGCAGTATGTGCGCCCAACAACGTTGCCGTACATTGAATAGTTTGTACACGACATATCCATCCGACACGAGTGGTATCAGAATATACTTTTTGAACGTTTTTTCTAGAAAATCTTTTGTACGCTCTGGCGATATGATGAATTGCGTACCATAATCGCCGACAAGAACCCAGACCCATCCCAATTTCGCAGCAAGGGACATCGACGTCTCATCCATGTAGATTACCTTGGATTTTAGGTTCATTCTCTCTATTTTTTTGACATATTTGTCTAATTTATCGGCAATCGTGTCTATTGCCCCCGTTACCATCTTTTTAGATATACACGGGTCTAGGCATTGAAGAGTACTAGTTATTGTTCTGATACTACAGCCATTCTTTCTCATTATGGTTGCAATCACGCCTAGAATTGGGCACAACATTGTGTTGTGTAGTATGTCTGGGATGCTGTCGAATGTATCGCCTGATGCGCCACAATCTCTACAGTTGTAAAAGTATCCGATATGGAGTATGTGCAATATTATGATCTGTATGTCAATCGTTCTCTTTTGTCTAGACCTCTTGTTGTCAACATGCTTACTGCCACATCCATCACACTTTTCTTTTTTATGATGTCTTGTCTTGTCTGTTTTTATGTTGTCGGAAACTCCTTTGTGACCCTTGTCTTGTCCTGCTTTTTTCCATTCGCTTTTAGATTTTCTTGTACCCTTTTTTACATGATCTGGTTGTTTTGATGAGGGTACGTTAGAATTGTCGAGCTGCTTGCGTCTCGTTTCTTTGTTCTTGGCCTGTGCTGTTTGTACCTCTATCTTTTCTTTTTTACCCTCTATCTTTTTTCTGGTGTTACGAATCTTGGTCTGTGATAGTTGTTGACCACGTTCTATAATTTTGATCATCCTTTGGAATACATTAAAACAATCATTGATTGAATTTGGAGATACTTGGAGTCCCATAATTGTAGCAAGTAAAATCTCGTACAGTTTCATATTCATTCTCTTCTGCTTTGCAACTTGTTTTTGTAGACTCGTAATGGTCTCTTGTTGTTGTTCGATGGTATCATTTTGCTGCTTGACAGTATCCTCTAGATCTGCTATCTTGGCAGATGTCTCCCTATCTTTCTTGGTAGTCTTTTGTCTCGCGATCTGTCTAGACATTGTCATAATTGGTAGTATTTGGATTTAGCCTAGATTATCTAGAAAAGTTGTCCCTTTGGGTAGATCTTTTAGACCTAACCTCGTACCATAATTACACACATACTATTCTACAATCTATTTGGAAAATACTTTCACACTTTGGTATATTACAAGGTTCCATTGTTTTCTAGTCATAAAATTAAGTGGTTAGACATCCCATATACTTGAACGTCAAAAATCACTTCTTCTGTATTCCGAGATGTCTGTTGCATGCCAACGTCACCACTTTACCATATTCGTATCATTTTTAACTGATCCCAGCGTCTAGGTTACTGCTCGAGTTGTTAGCTTTAGCATTCTGGATGGCTCTTTTAGATGAATTTTTGGTGAATTGACAGTTAGGATTTGCACGAAAACATGTGGATTAGAGTCACCGCATACAGTTTTGTGCTTTACGGCCAAAGCATTCTGAATATTCATGGCATAAAGATCATATCTGATATAGAGAGCATTGACCGTGACCAAACACATTTCGTATAATTCATTCGTATCAAAGATACGGATCAAAGAGTAGAGATTATTAAATATATATTCTAAAATCTATTAGATAATGAATGGAATAACTACACTGACTGTTCTTACAGTCTGCCTTGTGGGCACAATGCTGATTTCCACAGCAGTAGCTGAGAACATAGAAGACTTGGAGCAAGCAATAGCAGAACTCAACAAAAAGTACGGCGTATCAGAAACTCCTACACTGACTGATGAACAACGGGCCGAGTACGACAAACGTGTACAAGCGATCAATAAAGAATACTCTGACATATACGACGAGTTGTCAAAAAAGATTGCAGCTATAGATGTTGAGTTTGGTATTCAACCCTGGCCTGAACTCACTGACGAACAATGGGATGCATATCATCGAGAGATCGACGCAGTATTTGAAAAATACTATCCCGCTGGAGTCGGCAATAATGGCACAGATGTATCTGACGAGGTCTCAGAGTTTAACAGTAAAGTTGCAGAACTCAACAAAAAGTACGGCGTATCAGAAACTCCTACACTGACTGATGAACAACGGGCCGAGTACGACAAACGTGTACAAGCGATCAATAAAGAATACTCTGACATATACGACGAGTTGTCAAAAAAGATTGCAGCTATAGATGTTGAGTTTGGTATTCAACCCTGGCCTGAACTCACTGACGAACAATGGGATGCATATCATCGAGAGATCGACGCAGTATTTGAAAAATACTATCCCGCTGGAGTCGGCAATAATGGCACAGATGTATCTGACGAGGTCTCAGAGTTTAACAGTAAAGTTGCAGAGATCGACAAAAAGTACGGCATGCCATCAACCCCTACACTAACTGACGAACAATGGGCCGAGTACGACAAACGTGTACAAGCAGTATATGCAGAGTATGAAGATGTCTATGAAGAGATCGATGCCAAGTTTTTAGCACTTGATAAAGAGTTTGGAATAGTTCGTTATCCTGAATTGACCGAAGAGCAGCGGAATGCATTTGACAAAGAGATGTCTGTATTGCATGACAAACTGAATCCATTTGGAGCAGCGTCTGACTATGACATGGATCCAGAACTCGTTGCACAACTCAAAGAGATCGACAAAAAGTACGGCATGCCATCAACCCCTACACTGACTGACGAACAATGGGCCGAGTACGACAAACGTGTACAAGCAGTATATGCCGAGTATGAAGATGTCTATGAAGAGATCGATGCCAAGTTTTTAGCACTTGATAAAGAGTTTGGAATAGATCACTTTGTTCTATCTCCCGATGACTGGGAAGCATATGATCGAGAACTATCTGCTCTTCTTGCCAAATTTGATGTAGAACAAACGTTTGGAGCTGCAAGTACTGGTTTAAATGGGACTATATCTGTAGACCTCACTTCTGCTGAGATAGAGTATGAGAAACAGATGAGAGCTATATTCTCCTCATTTGGATTCATCGACTTTGATAAACTCGAGACTCTGCCATCTAGTTTTTGGCGTGGCATTGAGGATATTGATACAAAGTATGCTGATCACCTAAACTTGATAGGCGATCCGTATGCTAGTAAGAACAAGACTGGATCATATGAGATTCTCTCATCCGAGTATCTTCCTACAGTTCGCAAACTATGTGGCGACATTGAATGTGTACCCTTGCTTACACCATCTCAAATTGAGGACTTGGACGAACAATTGTCAAAACTTCAAAAAAAGTTTGACAATGGTGAACTCTAACCTCTTTTTCTTTATTTCCAAACAATCTAGTCTAACAATAGTTGAATTTATGATCGCTATCGATCGTTAACAATGAAACATGATGCAATATCTGATCGGCTCTTTATGTCTTATGTGGCTTGGCAAGATTTGATGCGATTCTCAAAGATACATGTCAAGAGGATCTACGATTTATGTGAGATGGAATGGTTACAGAAAAAGCACCGCAAGATTCTGTGGGGGAAATTACAGAAAAAGCCTTGCGAAATACAATCTTGCATAAATCGAAGAGATCCAATGTCTTATTACCTAGATCGATACACCGGTAAACCATGCTCTATTAGATCTGTCAGCAAAATCTGTGCCGTGAGGAGATGGCAAATGTTCAATTATCGAGATTTTGACTATGATCTAGATATGTTAAGCCATTGTGGCATGTTTGGGACTGATCTTTGATAGAATGGCCTGTTTTGTACAAGTCGATATGACACCGTACGTGAATGAGAAATGTATTAAATAACCTCGCTCATACCTGCCATTAAAGTCATGACTTGTAACAATCTTTACCTTGATCGTACAAAAACCATATCAGATCGTTGTCCAAAAATCCTAAATAACGTTCAGATTGCCTCATGGCTAGGAACTAGATGATGAGTACCGATCCATCAAAACAATCAAGTGACAACTCTGCTAGATCTGATAAAGCAGAACCTCCTAAACCAGCTACACCACCCAAACCCACGACAGTCGCAAAACCCACATCAGAGCCTGAACTACCGGCATTTGAGAAAGGAATCTCTGACAAGTTGGTAGCCAAGTTTGGAGACAAGATCGAGATTGCATTTGTTAAACCGGATCGAATCCGTGTAAATGTAGATCGATCAAATATTCACACTGTCGCAGAGTTTATTCGTGACGCTTTAAACTACGATCATGTCGAGTCTGTAACCGGTGTTGATCTGCCTAAAGAGAAAGCAATCGAGGTTGTATATCATATCGGTTCGTATACGGATCCGTCACTTGCAAGACAACTACTAGTACTCGTAACTAGAGCACAACGTGAAGAGAATCCGATACCTGGAAATGACGCAACTAGACTACCTAGCCTTAGAGATATATTTTACAGTGTAGAATTTCACGAGAGAGAGGTCTTTGAGATGTTGGGAGTTTTCTTTGAAGGACATCCAGATAATCGACGGCTATTGTTGCCTGAAGATTGGGCAGATCTGCCACCACTTCGAAAGGACTTTGCCATAAAGGGAAGATAGATGACCGCAGAACTGCCACCAGGACTAGCACTCCAAAAAGTCGATGAACGAATCATGACACTCAACGTTGGTCCACAACATCCAGGTTCAGGTCATATGAGAATAGTGGTTCAGATTGATGGTGACTATATTGTAGCATGTGATCCAGACCCTGGTTATGTTCATCGTGGTGAAGAAAAGATGGCTGAATATCGTAACTATATAACAAATATCCCCCACTTGGAACGACCAGTGATACATGACTCTTGCAATATATTGTATCCCTATGTGTTGGGCGCAGAAGAGATCCTTGGAATTGAGGTACCAGAGCGAGCAAAATACGTTCGAGTTATAGCATCCGAGCTGAATCGTTGCATATACACCATGTATTGGCTTGCCATCTATGGGATCTTTTTAGGACACTCTACGATGTTTATGTGGCCTTCTGGCGATCGTGAGCTGTTGATAGATCTGATGGAAAAGATGACCGGAGCTAGAGTTACTCATGCCCACTTTGTACCAGGCGGTGTTCGAAATGATCTACCTCCAAACTTTGAAGATATCTGTCTACGTCAAGTAAACTATTTTGAGAAGCGTATTCGAGAGTATGCTGATATCTTTTACGACAATCCTATACTCCAGTCTCGTACTCGGGATACAGGAGTTCTCTCGAGGCAAGATGCCATTAGACTTGGAACTACGGGCTCGGTTCTTAGAGCTAGTGGCGTTGACTATGATCTTCGAGTGAAAGAACCATATGATGTATACGAAGAGCTTGATGTTCATACCAACGTCATGAACGAAGGTGACTCTTATTCACGTTCTAAAGTTCCATGGCTAGATATGCTTGAGAGTTGTAATATCATTCGGCAGGCATTAGAAAAGCTACCAAAGTCAGGATCTGTTCGTACAAAACTAAAACCAAATCCCAAGACAAAGGGACCTGCTACAGTATACAAGCGAGTCGAGTCAGGTCGTGGCTCTCTTGGCTGTTATATTATATCTGATGGCAAGCCTGAACCATATCGAGTCAAGATGAGTGTTGGTTCTTTTCGAAATCTAATTGCGTTACCATATCTTCTAAAGGGCGAGAAACTTGGAAATATGCCTTCTGTATACTGGAGCTTGAATTATTGGCCTGTGGAGGCAGATAGATAATGTCTGTTATTGCGCCAAACTTTAAACTGAGCGAGTTTATCAAATCTATTCTAGATAATCTCTTTTGGATATTGGTACTGATGTCTCTAGTAGGCATTCCAGCTGTTCAGATAGTCCTGTTTTATGTCGAGATGCCCGTTATCGATGGCGAACTATTAACACCATTTCTAGCATTCACTTGGTTGTCGGATCCATCTAGAATTCTTCCTATAGTTCATGCGTTTATGGCAACTGATCTATTTCGTATTGCTGCATTTCCAGGGTTTGGATTTGCAGCACTCTTGGCCGCAGGTACGATCTTTGTTGAACGCAAGATGCTTGCAAAACTTCAACTACGTGTAGGACCATTCTACTGTGGCAAGATAGAAGGAATTCTACAACTTGCAGGTGATGGACTCAAACTTATCTCAAAGGAGATAATAATTCCAGCAAAAGCAGACAAGCCACTTTTTTGGGCAGCTCCTGTACTGTTTGTAGGAACAGCTGCTGCATTCGTCTCATTGATCCCGGTAGCTCCTGGATGGGTGGTAGCTGATATTGACATGGGACTACTTGCCGTATTTGCAGTGATTGGATTCTTTCCTATAATTACGATTCTATCTGCATGGTCTGCAAACAGCAAGTTTCCATTCATTGGTGGTATACGCGCTCTATTTCAGATGGTCTCTTTTGAGATTCCACTGATACTCTCATTACTTGGTGTTGTGATAGTAACTGGAACTCTTAATTTGTCTGAGATATCCGCTAGCCAGTCGTTCTTTCCATGGATAATATTCCTACCAATTGGCGCAATAGTCTTCTTTATTACAATGCTAGCAGAACTAGAAAGGATTCCATTTGATCTACCTGAAGCAGAGAGTGAGATCGTTGCAGGCTGGCTGACAGAGTTTTCTGGAATGATGTATGGGCTGGTTCAACTAGGAACATATCTCAAACTGTATGCATTTGCAGCTCTCTTTGTTGTAATATTTCTAGGTGGATGGAACGGTCCAATGATCGTACCACCATTCCCATCCGAGATAATTACAGAAGGAATCCATCTCGGTCCTGTAACCGCAAAGATTCCTGGACTACCACTATTCACTCAAGAGATGCTAAATGGAACGATCTGGTTTGTACTAAAGACGGTCGGCGTAATATTCTTCATACTCTTACCTCGTGGCGTATTTCCACGAATCCGTATCGATCTACTCTTGAGTCTCGGCTGGACCAAACTCATCGGCCTCTCATTCGTTAACATCTTTATTGCACTAGGATTGCTTTATGCTGGAGTACTAGGACCTGGAGGACTACAATGAAGACTGCAACAGGAATAATTAAGGCGCTAAACTCTGGAGTAAAACACATCGCTGTAAAACGATTTACACTTCGCTATCCAGAACAGAAACTAAAGTTTGTGGGCGATGGCTACCAGTTTGATCCATCAACAGGCGTAGGAATAGCTGGAATCAAAGGCAGACATATGTTATTTCATGATCACTGCACTGGATGTCAACTCTGTTCTATAGCATGTGAGGGTGTAGCTGAGGCCATTGCAATGGTCAAAGTTCCAGAGGAGCATAAACAGAACAAGAAATCGATAATGCCACAGATCGACTATGGCAAATGCGTCTTTTGTGGACTATGTGTTGACGCATGTCCGTTTTACGCACTATACATGACCAATGACTACGAGCTCTCATCATTTACAAAGGAGGGACTCATCTATACTCCTGCTCAACTCGCGGTCAAGCCATATGTTGTTCAAGACAGTGAGATCAAGATTACCGACAGAGGTGCAACTCATGGCTGATGCGTTGTTTCTAGCACTCTCTGTAATTACTATCGGTTCTGCGATCGCAGCCCTAGAGTTGCGCTCGTTGATATATGGTTCAATAGCTCTGATGGGAACTCTTGGAGGAATCGCTGGATTCTTCTTTCTACTCGACTCACCATTTGTAGCTCTCTTTCAACTAGCTGTTTACGTTGGCTCTATAGCCGTTCTCATACTGTTTACAGTAATGTTGGTAAAACGAGAGTTGATATTCAAGAGCATAGAGGATCGTAGACGCAAGTTTGCCGGTGTTGGGCTGATGTTCGTCGTCATGGTTGGACTAGGAGCAGTCTTTTTGGACTCTGGAATAAAGTCTATCGATACAGATGAACCTGCTGCAGAGTTTCGTGATATTGGGACAAGCTTTGTAACATATTATTGGCCTGCACTAATACTGATGGCACTAATTCTTGCAGGTTCAGTCATAGGTGCGTTGGTTCTAGCTAAACGGGAGGATTTGGAGGATGGCCAACGAGTTAGTTGACTTTGCTCTGGTCTCTGTAGCATTACTGGGGATTGGCATATACGGACTAGCTGTAAAGCGCAACTTTATCCGTATGCTATTTGCGATCGAGATAATCATTAACGCAGCAAACCTGAACATCATCGCCTTTGGCAGATTCTTGCCAGATGCAGCAGGTCAGTCATTTGCTCTCTTTTCTATCGCAATAGCGGCAGCAGAGGTAGGTGTCGGACTATCTCTGATAATCGTCGCGTATCGTATGTATCAAAAGATCGATATTGCAGACTTTAGGAGCTTGAAGGGATAATGGAGTATGCATTATTGCAGGCAGTATTTCTGCCTCTGCTGTTATCTCCAGTGGCATATATCGTAGGCCGCAAAGCAGGTCCTACACCTGCAATGTGGCTGACATTTGGAATCTTGTTGTACAGTACAGTTCTCGTCATCAATGCAGCCATGTCTGGAACGGTACAAGAGCACTATCCATGGACTGAACAGTTTGGCGAGTTTGGTCTACTATTAGACGGTCTCGCATCTCCATTTGCGATTATAATCTATGTACTATCTACAATACTTGTAATATACTCCAAGCCCTACATGATACACAAGTTTCACGAACAATACGAGGAAGAGAAAAAGATCAACTCTTCAACTAGCGGTCAAGCATCAATAGTTGGTTCATCATTACCCGAGTATGTAAACGCAAAGTCGGGACTCTACTTTGCATTATATCTGGTCTTTGCAATGGGAATGCTTGGAACAGTCCTTGCTACAAATCTGATCGAGTTTTACATATTCTTTGAAGTGATGCTGATTCCAGGTTTCTTTCTAGTTGCTCTCTGGGGCGATGGTCCACGACGAAAGATCGGACTGATGTTCCTCTTTTGGACACATGCAGGTGCTGTTGTACTGTTACTTGGCTTTCTGATGATCGGATTGACCATAGGTAGTTTCGACTTTGCCGATATCGCCGAGTCAGAGATCCCTTCTGATATTGTTCTGGTATCTGCAGTTGCTATATCTATAGGTCTGGGAGTAAAACTCGCCGTCTTTATGTTTCATATATGGTTGCCGTATGTACATGGCTCGGCACCTACCCCCATCAGTGCACTATTGTCACCTGCAATGATCGGAATCGGCGCATATGGAATCTTTAGGTTGATCGTAGAGTTTCTTCCATCCACGTTTGCTGATCTATCTATATGGTTTCACATCTGGGGGTTGGTTACGATGATCTATGGAGGTGCTATGGCACTCATGCAAGATGATATCAAACGTCTCTTGGCATACTCTAGTATCAGTCAGATGGGATATCTGCTGTTTGGTATAGGATCGGCATCGGTTCTAGGTCTTGCAGGAGCTGAGATGATGTACGTTACACACGGACTAGGTAAAGGACTACTCTTCATGATGGCTGGGATAATCATAGTCAAGGTTGGAACTAGGAGTATCTCCAAACTTGGTGGTCTTGCAAGTAAGATGCCGATAACTGCCGTCTGTGCTGTGATCGGAGCATTAACCATAATGGGCGTTCCACCAACTAGTGGATTCATGGGTGAGTGGATCCTATTCTATGGCGCACTAGAGACCGCAGTGCAAGATGGCTCTACACTTCGTGCTGTAACGTTTGCTCTAGGTCTAGTAGCAACTGCTCTCACGATGTCATACATGTTGTGGATGTTGAAACGAGTATTCTTTGGCAAGACCCCTGAACACCTCAAAGAGGTTAAAGATGGTGGATGGCACATGACTGCACCAATGATGGTTCTTGCTGGCTTTACAATAGTTCTTGGAATATATCCTGACATCTTTTTGGAGTCCATTATTCCGTACATGAGTGGGGTGCTTGGTGTATAATGGCTACAGAGATTCTTGGATTTGAGATAGGTTCTGCTAGTGCATGGCTAGTATGGATCTTGCCCTTTATTGCTGCACTGATAATGCCAGGAATCGGCAAGCTCTCAAAACAGGCGACAGGATATGTTGCAGTCGGATTCGCATTGATGAGCGCACTCTCTGCTGCTTCACTCATTCCAGTAGCTCTTGAGGCACACGAGATACACGATCAGATAATGTGGATCGAGTCTATCGGTCTAAAAGCAGGGGTCTTGGCAGATCCGTTATCCATAATCATGGCAAATGTAGTTGGCTGGATATCATTTCTGATTATGATATATAGTACAGGATACATGAAGGGTGATCCGAACATCACTCGTTTTTGGTTCTGGATGATGTTCTTTATAGGCTCTATGCAGATCATCGTACTGTCTGATAATCTACTCCAAGTCTTCTTTGGTTGGGAGGGAGTGGGACTCGCATCATACGCGCTGATCAGTTTCTGGTACCGAGACAAAAAGAAGGATCATGTTGGCGTCGAGGGAAGAACGGTTCTGGGGCTCTTGGACTATTATGCGCCGACACACGCCGGCATGAAGGCGTTCATTATGACAAAGATTGGTGATATTATGATGCTAGCTGGCATGTTCTTGATATTTCTCTTTGCAGGTACGTTTGGATTTCGTGAACTGGTACAAGATACTGCGTGGGCAGCTACAATGTCCGCACAAGGTCTATTGGTTCCTGCATTCGTTCTTCTCTTTGGTGGTGCTATAGGCAAGTCGGCCCAGTTCCCACTAAACGAATGGTTGCTCGAAGCGATGACCGGTCCAACTGCTGTATCTGCATTGATTCATGCTGCTACGATGGTCAAGGCTGGCGTCTTTCTAGTCGCACGACTGGGTCCAATAGTATTTGCTCTAGCTGCTGCAGGAATACTTGCTGAGCAGTTCTTTGAGATTGTTGCATGGGTTGGTGCAATTACTGCTCTCCTTCTTGCTACTCAAGGAATGGTAAATCCTGAGATCAAGAAGGTTCTTGCTTACTCTACTGGTTCTCAGATAGGATACATGATGATGGCACTCGGCGTTGCTGGTCTATCACACCAGTATGTTGATGGATACACAGCTGGCTTTTTCCATCTGATATCACACGCAATGTTCAAGGCATCACTGTTTATGGCAGCTGGCTCGCTATTACATGTAGTAGGATCTAGATTCATGACAGATATGGGCGGTCTTCGTAAACACATGAAGAAGACGTTTGCATTCATGTGGGCTGCTGGATTGGGACTGATGGGAGCTCCGTTTATCACAACTGGCTTTTGGAGCAAAGATGCAATCTTTGCAGCAGTATACGAGTCTGGTAGTGAGTGGGCAATTCCTCTATATGCTATTGCAGTTATTACCGCAATAATTACAGCATTCTATACCACACGTATGATTGGCATGGTCTTTTACGGCAAAAAGAGTAGACACATAGAAAAGATGGAGCAAGGTGGTCACCACATCCATGAAGCATCACTATCCATGTGGGTTCCTTATGGAATACTAGCTGTATTGACTATTGGTATCGGACTGATTGGGCTCTCTGCCGAAGAGGGACTACATCATCTCTTTGAAGAGTATCTAGATCACTCGTTTGCGATACATACAGAACATTATGACAGTACATCTACGATACTGCCCGAGTTTCTTCAAGGACTCAATCCGGTTGCGTTAGGATCGTCGTTGGTTGCATTTGCGATCGGAATTGGTCTTGGATACATATTCTACATTGGTAGATGGGCAGATCCTGTAAAGTTTGTAAACTCGAACATCTTTTTTTATGCATTACACAAGACTATGCTGAACAGATGGTATCTCAACGCAATAATCTATTGGTGCTTTGTAGTTGCGCCTCTTTGGTTAGCACGTGCTGTGTTTAGATACTTTGAACGTACAGCGATGGACTATGGTATGAATAATGGGTTCCAAAAAGCGGTTGGCTGGGGTGCCAAAGTCGTCCAAGGAACACAAACAGGAGTATCACAGTCATATCTCTTTGTCTTTGGAGCAGGACTGCTCTTTGTAGTCTTGATATTGATGATATAGGTGAGTATGATGATTGAACCAACCTCTACCCCACTAGTAATTATTGCAATACTGGGAACTGTCGGTATAATCCTACCTATAATCAGCATCGCAAGGCGAGAGAGTGGCTCCAACTCGTTCTATGCCGTAATTGCATTTGCGGCACTGATCCTATCTATGGGCCATGTTGGTTATCAGATGATCACAGAACATGTAGTGCCTAGCGCTCTCTTTTCTGAAGATGTTCTAGTCGATGACGCATTTGGTGGGTTCTTTGCTATCGCAATGTTGATTGTCGCATTGTTTACTACTGTTGGATCATTTAATTATATGCGTAAACACAACTCGCCTGCTGTATACTATTCTCTCATATTGTTATCTACAGTTGGCATGGTTCTTGTTGCATACTCTACTGATCTCGTAATGCTCTTTGTTGCATGGGAGTTGATGAGCATTCCAACATATGTTCTAGTCGGATTTGCAAAACGTAACCCCAGCTCAAACGAAGCAGCCCTCAAATACTTTCTGTTTGGAGCATTATCCTCTGCAATAATCGTATACGGTATATCTCTTGCATATGGTCTTACTGGATCTACTAACATTGGAGACGTTCTAGTCGGATTTGCAGCACTAGATCCATCACTACTGCCACTAGCTCTACTCTCTGTTGGAATGTTTATTGCAGGATTTGGTTTCAAGATGGGTCTCGTTCCATTTCATCAGTGGTTACCAGATACGTATGAGGGCGCTCCAGCTCCGATCACCGCACTCTTGGCTGCTGCTACAAAAAAGGCAGGATTTGCAGCAACAATCCGAATCGTTGTATTGGGGATGGTTGTACTCAACTTTGACTGGACACTTGCTCTTGGTGTACTTGCAGTTATGACCATGACCGTTGGCAATGTAGCAGCAATAATGCAAAAGAGTATTACACGAATGCTTGCATACTCTAGTATTGCTCATGCTGGATACATACTGATCGGACTTGCAGTTGCACCACATACTGCACTAGGTCTACAAGGTTCGTTGTATCAGATATTGAATCATGCTGTGATGAAGGGAGCTGCATTTATTGCAATAGCTGGTATCGTCACAACTCTTGCTGTAACACACATCGACAAACTACGTGGACTAGGACGTAGAATGCCTGTGACGTCATTGGGTCTAGTTGTGTCTCTGTTTGCTCTGGCTGGTGTTCCTCCGCTTGCTGGATTTTGGAGTAAGTTGATGCTATTTGGAGCAGCACTTGATGCCACTAGTGCAATATCTTGGGCTGCATGGCTTGCAATAGCTGGTGTTCTCAACTCTGCACTATCTCTTGCGTATTATGGTTGGTTAACTCGCAAGATGTACTTTGAAGGTGAGACAGAAAAGCGCACAAGAGAGCCACGTTCTGTAATGGGTGTTATGATCTCTGCTACTATATTTCTAGTCGCATTTGGTGTATATCCGGAACCAATATTGCAGTTAGTCGAGTTTGCAGCACCTGTCATTGATATCTCACAGCTTCCATAGTCTGCTGGACGCAAATGCACTCTCGAGTTTGCAATATTTGTTGTTTGATGGGTATTATGCACAATTCTCATATGGCATGTTTATAGTTAAACAAAGCGATTGGGGGGGGTGGGTGGGATTATCGCGCCTCCAAACTATTGTTGAGTAATTTGAAAGTCGTAAATGGATACAATTTTTTGATTCATCTGTAATTACACTTCACAAGACTTTTTCACTACTAAATTCTCATAGTACTTTTTCTGTAAAAATTCCATCAGGTGTAAATCAAAGAGATCCTTTGATAGTGATTATGTCACGTTGGCAGATTCAGTTCTTGAGATACTAAAACATTCACCTATGCGATTCAAATCTATCCCTTAAATGATGTAAACTGGATCAGATTATCTAGATCGTTCTTTGCTTTACAGTCTGAAATAGATCGTAGTCCAGAACGTGCTCTGTCTGTATATTTCTTTAAGAGCTCTTCCATCATGTCAAATACGTCTCTTGGATCTGAACTTTTCTTGATCAATAGATTGAACAACTTGTCTTCGTTCTTCCAGTCTAACAGATCGTCTCGGATCTGATATGCTATTCCTATGTTCTTACCGTACTCTGTTAATGATGCAATCTGATCCTCTCTTCCTCCCGCAATTATTGCACCCGTCCTTGCGGCAACCTCGAATGCAGTAGCAGTCTTGTACTCTATAACTTTGAGATAGTCATCAAATGTTAGATCCTCACTAGTCTCTAACCTGTTCTCGATCATCTCACCTTCACTCATTAGCATGGCAGTCGTAGCCAAGTCCTTCGTTATTCTTGGATTGTCAAGTCTAGATGAGATTGCAAGGATCAACCCCAGAACAAAGTCTCCTGTAAGAATACTGGTATTGTATCCATATTTTATGTGAAAGGGATCTTTTTGTCTACGCACCGTCTCGTTATCTATGATATCATCATGTATTATCGACTCCATGTGTAGAAACTCAACTGCACATGCTGCTGCCAACGTATTATCGTCTACGTTACCAACTGACTCGGCAGACAAGATCAATATCAGAGGTCTGATTCGTTTTCCTCCTTCCAGTGAGTATCTTAGTGGATCTATGAACTCTGATTCGGAGTATAGACGTAACTCCGACTCTAGAGCATCGTTGATCTTTTGAATATACTTGTCACAAGACTCATGTAATGGATTGATCTCAATGTTCTTTCGATCCAATTGATCAAAAACCTTACTCATTAGTAATTAAATCTTGGTGCTCCAGCCGGGACTTTCATCACTTGATTTTGAACCCGGGATCACTGCCTTGAAAGGGCAGTATGCTTGACCGGTCTACACCACTGGAACCCAGTCAAAGTTTATCTCTTAACCATAAAATCTTTTGTAGTGTGATGTCATCGATGTGAGTTGCTTTACGTCTCTACAATTTCCCCCCTGTTATCAGTTAGGAATGGTTTTGCAGATCTTTAGATATCATCCTTTCAAGCACCGTCAAGAAAATACTGTCGTGTGCGTGACCACTCTGTCAAAACATGCCTCTGAGTATCTATTGCGAAGCAAGTTTCCTGAGATGTAATATGCAGATCTTTTGAAATTGATATATGTCGATGCTGTGTGAAGTTCATGAACAAATTGTTCATTAGGGTTAAATACAAACTCTTGATGAGATTATCAATAACATGAATAACGAAATAGGACGAAAAACAACTAGTTTAATACTAATGACAATAATGGTCGCAGGCGGACTGACCTTTGCTATACCAAGCATGGAGCCAGTCTATGCCCAGTCGACACCAAACTTGTACGTGTCAGCTGTTAGTGAAAAGTTTGACAACACCTTTGGCGGACTCCAAATTATAGAGGTCGTTGTATCTGATCCGCTAATAACTGATGAGGGAGATGCAGCTCCCAGAGTTACTGTTGATGACGAAGATCTCCCAATGCATCATGCTGGAGACGGCTCGTGGTATGGTTGGTTTATGGATAAAGACAGAGACGCCAATGATGATGGCGACGTTCTCGATATAGTTGAGGGAGATTATGACTATGCAAATAAATTATCCGAGTTTAAACAACTTAATTTCCCAGAAAATAGAGGCAATACAGCAAAGATAGCACCAGAATTTCTATACCTTGATCTTGACTATGGTGAAGAGATCGACGTAGTGTATAACAAAGCTGGAAACCCTCAAACGGTAACACTCACATACGACAAATCTAAAAACAACTCTATCGAACTTGATCGGGACTTTTACACACCTGGCGCAGAGGTACATGTTACAATTACTGACCATGTACTCAATATAGATCCAACTAGCAAAGATGTCTGGCAGTTTCCTACGATCGACAGCACTAGTAGTACATACCCTTGGATGAAAGTAGGTGAAGCCATGGGAAGATTGAAACTAAATCCAGAGACAAATTATGTTGGCATGTATGCAACACAACTCGGTTGTGACGATGATTGTGCTCTTAGAATTCCGGTAGGTACTACAGAGAATGTAATAACGTTTGTACCATCATCTTATACTGTAGCCGAGAATTATTTCACAAATGCGGTTCTATTCATCGAAACTGGACCAAACACTGGTGTCTTTGAGTTGATTAGTGATCGCAAGGACGCGAACGACAATCCAGCTAATAAGATAATGATCAAATCAGATGCACCACGAAACACCAATACGCAGATTATATACGATCAGGATAACGTAGCCGTAAACGTACGACTAACTGCTGCTACAGTAAACCTAGATATCGAGGACGGCACGTGGAACTCTGGCGAAAAGATAGACCTAACCGTAGTCGATGCAGATCAAAACAAAGACAGTGATGCAGAAGACGATCAAAAGGTATCTGATCCCATGTCAAGAATTCCTACATTCATCACCGGCGATCCGCATACACTAATGGACAGTAAAGACAAGTCTGCACATACATATACGCAGGCAGGTTCCACTTGGCAGAAATATCCAATAGATCCAAATGATCGGATATACGTACGTGACTTAGATTTTAGAGTCGATGATAGTCATAGGGGAATACTGTCGTGGAATGGTTCAAATAATGTTCGCGATAAAGAACCGCTTGCACTTGCAGGAGTACATAGCAGCTTTGTTGGAGGGTTGTTTACTATTCCTTTAGGTACGCTAGGTGAACTACGTGAATCAATCCATGATGATCACACCACTAGGGGAGATTTTACAGGACGGAATCTATTCAACTATGACTTTAGCGTCTTCGATACAAACAACATACGTGTTGATCTAAACATACACAACAGTACAGGAGATGTAGTTTACTTTGAAACGCTGCTAGATAATAGCGACAGTAGACTCTCCGCGTATGATGTCACCTCTGGTATTAGAGATATAACCGGCTTTATGGTCAAAGATAGAAACAACGAGACTCTGACATATTCACTATCTAGTTCTGAATTTCTATCAAAGGTCGGTACTGACGCTCAAGTCACACTGGAAATAATACTCAAAGACGGAAATGCCTACACCACACCAGCATTTACTATCACCGAAGGCAAAGAATATCCCATAGTCGCAGATTTCTTCTCATATGGATTCTATGACGATGGCGCACAAGCAGGCGAGAGAGTTGCAAACCAAATCATACGAGTCGAGGTAGAAGAGACCGGTGACAACACTAGTACCTTTACAGGAACACTAGAGTACATCATGATAAACCAGCTTGATATGATAGTGACTGATACTCTAGTAACTGGTGCTAATGTGACTGTAAATGGCAATCAATTACCATCATATCCAAGAACAGATTACATATTCGACAGCATTACACCAATAGGCAACGAAGTAAAATTCATCGCCTTTGAAGACATCACAGGCTCTGACGCGCGAGTAAACTATGCAGACATAGACTCGAACGGCAACATGGCTGTGGTCTCTGACCAACAAGATATCGCAACCTCTAGTGGTGTGGTATCTCTGAATGCAGAGACATACAGTGTAGGCAGCAATGTCGTAATAACACTAGAAGACGCAGACTTGAATACAGATCCTGATCGTGCAGATACCTATACCGTAGTGATGGACAGTACCAACATGGATCCAGATAGAGATCAAGTAGGCATGAATGTAACCAATGTATCTGGCATCGAGTACGAATCTCTACTGCCAGGCGACAAATCACTAGGAATGCTCCTAGAGGTGACCATTGGTGGCGAGAGATGGAAATCCGGATGTACACCTAGTATTAGTGGACTTGGTGCAACAGGATTTACTCTACAAGAGACAGGATCCAGCACAGGAGTCTTTACAGGTTCATTTGCTATACCAAAAGATGTATGCATGGATAACAAGAAAGTAGGCGTAAGCGGCAAAGACATTGGTGTAACATATCTAGACTTTAGAGATGCATCTGGTCAGATAGTCACTGCTGGTGACTCTGCATCGATTGGTGCAAGTACAGGCTCTGTATCTCTAGATAGAACTGTATATCCAGTTCCGTATGGTCAGGGTACAACAACTGGTTCAAGAGCCCTAGACATGGCCGGAGCAAATCTTGCAGGCGGTACAGTCAAAGTCTATGTTCAAGTAAACGATCCAGATTACAACTTGAATCCTACAGGTGAGGACAAGATCGAAGACGAGGACGGAAATGGTCCAGTAAAGGTCACGATCTCCCGCAGTGGTGACGAGTGTCTAATAGGTCACGCAGGCGGTGAGACATCAATCGCAACCGACGAGATCAGTAGATTGTTAGAAGATCGAAATACAAAGAAAGCTAGCTATGATGCAGACAAGACAAACACTGACAAACAGACAGCATATCTCTTGGCACAACTAAAGTATGATGATGCTAGAAGTACAGGTGGTGCATGTCCGGTTCCAGAACCGTTTGGTGCTCTAACGGAGACATCTCCTGAATCAGGAGTGTTCGAAGTAAGCTTTGATCTATCTTACAAGATAGGACCAAGCAGTACCGACTGTCCAGCTACTGGAGATAGCCGTACATGTATCCTACAGGGGGATATCCTCACCGTACAGTACAACGACACTACAGATGCTTCTGGTAATCCACGTACAGTCACAGACTCTGCTACCTTTGATCTACGAAACGGTGCTCTACAGACAGACAAGTCTGTATACGTTATAGGCTCGGACATGATCGTAACACTCATCGATCCAGACCTTGATCTAGACAGCGGTACACGCGAAACATACACACTTGATCTAATAAAGTGGGACTCGGACGCAGGTACCAAGAATCTGAGTGAAGGTATATTCGATGCAGAACCAGGTTCTCTACGAGAGACTGGTCCTAGCACAGGCATATTCCAAGTGGTCATATCTGTTCCCAAGGCCATAGACAACGACAGACTAGAACGAGGCGAAGAGATCAAGCTAGAATACACCGACTATGGACCATCAGGTGCAGACTATGTAGGTGATAATACAGAAGATATCGACAGAACGGTATTCACATCAAACTTTGGTGCTACAATAGAACTAGATCAAAGTGTATACAGTTGGACCGACAAGGTATTCATCACTGTAACAGCTCCTGATCACAACCTAAACACAAACCAAGTAGACGAGATTGGTGCTGATCCATATCCAGTGCGTGTTGCTACAAGATCCGACGACATTAAAAACTACAAACTCGTAGAGACAGGTACAAACACTGGTATCTTTACAGGTGAAGTAATACTGACAGGATTCTCGTACGACGCAGACGGTGATGATTCCACAGGAGAAAACGGTAAAGACGTCACAGGTCGTACATGTGATAGATGTAATGGACCAACCGATGGACTATTACCAACAGACAACGACGACGGACTCGAGGTATCATTCGAGTTCTCTGACGACGAGACTGTACGCAAGTCTGCTCTAATCCGTTGGAACATTGGTGAAGTTCAGTGGCTAGAAGCAAGTTATCCTGCTACAGCTACAGGCGTACTACGTGTAATCGATCCCGACATGAACTTGAATCCAGAATCTGCAGACAACTTTGAGGTCAAAGTATGGTCTTCTAGTGCACCTAGTGGAATAACCCTTACAGTAACAGAGACTCAACCAGCAAGTGGTATCTTTGAAGGTACTGTATTCTTTGGACTCTCTGTCCAATCAGGCGGTCACAAACTATCCACAGAAGAAGGAGACACAGTCACTGCAAAGTACAGCGACAACACTCTACCTGCTCCATACAGTAAAGGCGACTCTGAAGACATCACTGCAACCACCATAATAGGAACAATAGTACCTCCTCTAGAACGAGTAAAGATCGAGTCGTTGAGAATAGTAGACTCTACAGGTACAACACTCAGTACGGTATCAATAGATCAACAAGTCCAGATCACTGCAGATTTGACAAACACACAAGACAAAGACCAGCCATTTGCATACTTGGTACAAATTCAAGATAGCGATGGCGTAACTGTATCTCTGTCTTGGATTGATGGTTCATTGACACCATCTCAATCGTTTAGTCCATCTCAGTCTTGGATACCAACAGCGCCAGGCGAATACACAATCACCGTATTTGCATGGGAGTCGTTGACTATACCAACTGCACTATCTCCACAACAGACAACAACAATAACTGTAAACTAGTTCAAACCTTCTTTTTTTCTTTTTTTATATGATATAATAATGCACAGTAATAGCTGCATATGGTAAAGATAACAGTAACCGTATGTGATAGTACTACATACATCACGTTATAATACAATGATCTCTACTCTTACATTATACAATACTGCTCATTCACAAGATACTTGATATGAGAGATCTGAACTTGGTGTGTGGTCAATAGACTATAAACATCATGCTAAACTTTGCACAGGCACATTGCACAGCCTGTACCAATTATTCATGTTATTGATAATCTCATCAAGAGTTTAGCTAATTGGGAATGTGTGTACGCGATTAGATAGATCATATAACGAATATCAAAAAAATCAGGTATTTCGTATAACCTTCTATTTTGTTGTCCGCCTGATCGCCATCTTTTATAACAAAGATTTTTTACTACCTTTTCTGTAGAGTTCGTATGGATATCACACAGATAAATAGACTAGTGGAACAATATAGTCTGCTAAAACACCCATTTTACCAAATGTGGTCAGATGGCAAGCTCACACTCGAATCTCTATCAGGATACTCTAAAGAATACTTTCAACTAGTAAAATCTGTTCCAGTGTTTATGGATCCTATAGTGTCAAAAGCACCAAAACATTGGGTTGACGAATTAGTTGCAAATCAGCAAGAAGAACAAGATCATATTACGCCTTGGATATCTTTTGCAACACACTTGGGCATATCTGAAGATGAGTTGTTGTCATATACAGGCACAACTGAGACTAGACAAGCTATATCTGATATGAATACGCTGATGCAGACTTTTGAGTCAGGTGCTATTGCAATGTATGCATTTGAGAAAGAGATTCCAAAGATCAGCCAAACCAAACTTGACGGACTAGGTACATTCTATAATATCACTGACAAGGCAGCAACTCGTTACTTTGAGTTACATACAGAAGCTGACGTACGACACGCTCGTTCATGGCAACAGATAATCGAAGAGATCCCTAATGATGATGTACGTTCGGCAGAAGAGTCATTGATAGCTCAGAATTTGCTTTTAGATGGATGTTACAAAAACTATTGCTCATAACATTTTATACCTAAAGACGGTTTTGAATTGTTGTGGGGCCCGTAACTCAGCTTGGTAGAGTGGCCGGCTCATAACCGGCAAGCCAAGGGATCGAAGCCCTTCGGGCCCACTTTCAATTAGTTTTAAAACTATAACGTATCGTTGTACGATGGCTGCGATGAAGAATCAGAGTTATATCTGACCGTATGATGTAAAGGCATTTGTCTGAGCTGCCTCCATTCATATCACGCTTGATTTATTTTGGAACAAAAGTGGTAATATACGATGCCCGAGATCTGGCTCAACTATGGTATAACTGATGTTGTCCTCGATTTGAGATCAGAGATCATTAAAGATCAAGTTCGTGCAGATGGTGATACATTTGGTGGTACACTTGACGATCAAGGTATTGTAGAAAGGCTTGCTTCTCTAGATATATCTAAAGAGTTGAATCTAGTCGTACTCAATAACTCTACTTTTATTCAGCACGTCATAACCTCGATCTTTAATCTATGTGAAACAGAATCTAAACCATTCCCACACATCTTTGCAGATGCCTCAATATCAAATATGATACGAGCTGGTCTTCCACAAGGCAGTAAGGTAGAACAATTTAAAACAGATCAGGTCAACTCTGATCTAGTCTTTGTATCAGAGATCGAGTTTGATGGTCTATTTGGGTTTGAGACGATTGCAACTAGACTCCTCAAGAGGTTTGGTGATGATCTGATGCTTACTGCATACAATAGACGATCATCAGATGTACCATTACCTGGTCAAACAACATCTAGTATCCAAGTAGCAAAAGACTTTGCTAATAACTTTGAGATCCAAGGAATCGAACTAGTCACAAACTCTGATGGCATCTCTGATATTGTGGTGGGTCATCCAAGTAGTCTCGATTTGATGCAATTAAATCATACAAAGAGTATGGGTCAACATCCTGTCGTGGTGGCAAGTACAGGCAAGTATACCAGCAACAACACATTATGCAGATCACTTGCATCCTTGTGGAACTGTACTCACGCAGTAAACAGAGGTGGACTTGTTGTAATGATTGCCGAATGTAGTGAAGGATTAGGTTCTCCTGCCTTGCAACAATATGTCGAAGGCAGAATAGATATCGATCAGATATCGAATCCTTCTGAATATCTATCTGGACTAGAAGATCTACTATTCTTATCAAACATCAAAAAGGATCTAAAGATTGCCATGTTGTCAGTTTTACCAGAGTTTTATGTCAAACGACTAGATATTGTACCACTACAAAGTGCTAAACACGTCATGCAATATCTATCTAGTTACAAAAAACACAAAGTTGTTGTCGTACCAGACGCCGCAAGACTAGTTTTTGTCTAAAATATACATGCGGTTCGTACTAGTGGGATACAGATATTCTCTGGTATTGGCACACATAGTACCGCAATAACAATTATGCCAATATACGATAATTTGCGCGTATTTGAGAGTGGTGTTATGTCATCTAGGGGTTGTGCACTAAGACTATTCCTGCTCCAAAAATAAAAGATTAGTGCCGCGACCTCGAAACCTATCACAGCAAGAACTAGAAAACTTGAATATGTTGTATACTTGTGAATCTTTGCACCTAGAACAGTTCGTGCCATATGTCCTCCATCTAGTTGCCACGCTGGCATCAAATTTAGAAATGTAATAAAGAATCCAATCCATGCAGCCCATAGAACTGGAGTGAGTATAGCTTTGTTATCTTGACCATCTTTTCCAAAGAGATCTAGTGCTGCACTGAGAAGTATTGGTTCACCGAAACTAAACTCTGACAATCTACCCTCCTCAAACATCGACTCGGCGATTACAACGTCTATGGTTGGTGCGGTATACGCACCATATACTGCTACAATCATCGCAATTATCAATCCTGCAATGGGTCCTGCAACTGCTACATCAAACAAGATCCTACGATTTGCTGTGAGACCTTTTGACTGTATAAGGGCACCAAAGGTTGGAATGCCAAATATTGGAATTCCTGGAATAAAGAACGGCCACGTCGTCTTTAGTCTATGAATCTTGGCAGCAATCATGTGGCCCAACTCGTGAACTCCAAGTATTCCGAGTAGTGATATTGTGTATATTATGGCCATCTCGATCGGATCACCAATCTGAATGAGTGAATTTAGACCTACTGTCTTGTAGTATCCATCAACCATCACAAATCCAACCACAACCGCAAATAGAATTCTAGGAGCCCATGCAGAGTTTAGTATGCGATGTCGCCTAGTCGTAAACTTTTGGACTATCACATATAGTTGTCCGTTCATCTCTGCAATGTTGGCCATAAATTTTATCTCTTCGAGCTCTCGTACTAGTTCCTCAAAGTTGCGTTCGATGTCTCGATCACTTATCATGTACTCTAGCGCAAACTCGCTCTTTTCGAATCCAATAATATCGAATTTAGAGCTCACGATTCTAGTTATCTGCTCTTGAACATCTTCCATGATATCTCACTAGAAATACTCCATTAATGATCTTTTGCTTGGTTCTAGAAACTTTTCAATCTATCGGTACTCATGTTGGCACTTGTATGAATAGAATCTAGTATGTTGCAAAACATATCTGGCAGGTAAGATGCTATGCGTATCTATTCTAATCATGTCTAGTCGAGATTATGCCATCGATGACTTGATAACACATCTACATATTGATCATTTTTATGTGCTAGATATCCGTGAGATCATTTATCAAAACGATCTTGATTGAAGTGATTTTGTTGGACATACTGATACCCACGAGTTTATTCCTGAACAAAAGACGCGTCTGGATCTATTTTATCGATGCTTGGCTATTTCTTGTACGTTCAAATAGATTGCACTACCCATAGGACATTATTCATTTCTTTTTCAATAAATTTCTATCTCCGATCAGACAAGCTGTATTGCATGGTACTATACTAGTATCCGGATGTAGAGATCTATTCAAGATTCTAAAGAGAGGATCAGCTCATATTGGATAAAAGGATATGAATACAAATGGCGATTAGGGATGTGTGGCCCCTAAAATAATAGGGGGTGTTTTAGCAAACAACTTGATGAATCTACGGTCGTTACCAAAAATAACATATGCTGAGATCTCTATGACTCAATATCTGGAATTAATGTCGTCTAAAGAAAGCACACACAAATTTTGTACAATCAGTTCCATTCGATGAGGAATGAAAATACTGACACTGCACGTCTACAAGATGCTATTGATCAGTTGGAGATAGTTAAATCTATGAGTCGTATGATCATCGAAAACCTAGGAAATTTACATATTCTATCACCTAAACATCAAAAAATTACAACATTCAATATGAAATATGAAGATTAGTGAAGTTTTTGGAATATGGGTGAATTTAACAACATCGCAAGTTAAAGTGACTTGCGAACTTTTGATGAACGACAGACATTTGGAGAAGGCAAGACGCGTACCCACAAGATCGAAGGATTTTGGAGATTTACAAAACAGAACTGGGTCAAGCATCATTATGTACACCATGACAAATTTCTAGTGTACATAAAGGAGATGGAACGTCTATATAATTTCAGGGTGTACGATTTGTTCAATTTTTTGGCGAAACTGTCGTTAGGGGCCACACATCCCTAATCGCATACAAATAATATTAGACGTCTTGTAACAGAGCATATTTTATGATGTTGTAACAATGAAATGAAAGAACATGACTATGGCTACACTTACACGGTGTATGATTTGTATGTAGGTATACTTGTGGTATTTTCAATCAAAAAACTTTACATTGCATAATGAAATTTAATTTTTAGATATTGCACTAGCGAAAAATTTTCCATATCTGACATAAACTCATCATTCTTATACTCTCCAAGACAGTATAATCTCGTAAAATATTTATCGGCTAGAGCCAAAATTAAATACCCTGTTTTGGACTATCTTGTCATGCAAGTCATTTCACGTCAATTTGGTGAGTGTAATATACGACAAGCTAGACCTAGCGATCTTATTCCAATAATGGAGATAAACTTGAAGACACTCCCAGAACACTACTCGGACTATTTCTATGAAAGTCTTCTTGCAGAACTTCCAGAAGCATTTCTTGTAGCAGAACTGGATAACAAGATAGTTGGGTATGTCATGTGCAAGCTAGAGTATGGTTTCTCAAACTTTAAGCGACTGGGTTTTGTAAAAAAAGGACATGTCGTATCGATTGCTGTATTACGCGAATATCGAAAGAGAGGATTAGGTAGAGTTTTAATAGAAGAATCGATCAAGGGAGTACAATCTAAAAACTGTGACGAGTTTTATCTTGAAGTGCGTTGTAGCAACACTGATGCTGTACGCCTCTATGAACGTTTAGGATTTAGCATTCGTCATCGACTTGCTACATATTACAAAGATGGTGAGGATGCTTATCTGATGTCGATCGAGATATGAGCATCTTATCGACTCAACATCTTTGTTCTTTGGATGTAAGTTAACTAGTACTCGTTGTTCTCAACTATTCCGACAACTGTTTCAATATGCGAGATTATAATGAAGATGCTTTGAATAACTAGTTGCTCAAAGATATCCTCTTATTCCTATACAAGACTGTATGCGTATTTCTTACACCATACGCACATTTTCAAGTACAATAAAACGTAGGTGTAATTTCTAGAGGCAAATCGATTCATTGTTGTCATGTTTGATGATTGGACATGGGCACTCAATAATACGCATACGGTCTACAAAGTATCTATTGATATTTGTTTACTATTCTGTCTTCTAGACTCAATCTAGATGCATGTAATATTTTACATACAATCTCTCAAAACAATAAATACGTCATAAGAATGCCATCCGTCATGAACAGACGCAAGAGTGTGGGCGTTGTCATCTTTATACTCTGCATTGGTGGCTTTTTTCTATATGCGTATCTTTTGATGTTGTCAGAGTGGAGTCCAATAGTTTTACAACTATCGATACTAATGATAGTTGGTGGAATACTAGGTGTGGTCGCGTGGATAGGCTATGTTATGGCTACTACTAAACCATCTTCTGCCACGATCACTTCTGATGATTGATTCTGACATCGACAACCGCTTGATACCATCTTGGACCTACTGCTCTAACAATCTTGGATCCTAGTATCTCTGAAGGAACACTAGCATGCTTTGTATATTCTTCTATTGCTAATCTTGGTACATCTGATCTAGATTTTGCATATGTGTGTAGATAATAGTGAATTATACCTCTAGATTTTGTAGCATGTACTGCTATGCTTAGAAACTCAGATGATCTCTCCGGAAGTAGCATTAGAGTTCTATCTGCTTTGGGTATATCTGATGCTATCTGTGTTGCGTCTCTATTTACAGATATTACATTACCTAGTAACTTGTTGTATCTTGTGTTGATTTGACATAGTCTTGTAGCGATCGGATTAATGTCAATATTGTATGCAGTACATCTCTTGTACTTTGCTGCAATTATTGAAAACATTCCCACACCGCCAAACATGTTTAATAGTATCTCTCCATCTTGAACTAGACCTGCTATTCGCTCTCGCTCGTTTGATAGCCTAGGAGAAAAGAATGCATTTTGAACATCAATCTTGAATCTACACCCTAACTCTCTATATTCTGTCTCGGTGTTGTCTATTCCTGCTAACAACTCGAGATTGCGTGTCCGATATTCACCTTGTACGGCTGATGCTTGATAGAATATACTCTTTGTTATCTTTACATTCTTGAGTAGGGTATCACCTATCAGATGCCGTTTGGAATACAACGAGTCTGGAATTCTAACTATGATTATCTCACCTATCTGATCAAATGCAGATATCAACTGGTCCAATTCATCTGGAGTTAGTATATCGGATAATGCGCGTTTTAGCATTCGGGTCATTTTTTATAGTAAAAGTCTCCAGATGACTTTTGATTCTTGTCTAGTCTGCTATCTATCTTGTTTACTCGGGGCCTGCGACTCTTTTCATCGCGTCTGAATGACATGCCGAGTGATCTCAAGAATCTATTCATGGCATCACTTTTGGCAAGTGGTGAGGTCGCAAATCCTGATACACTGGACTGTCCCTCAAAGATCACCATCTTGTCTGATATTAGGTCCATCAACTGTAAATCGTGATCTACAACTATAACAGATTTACCGAACGAACGTACAAACTTTTGCAGAAACTTTGCAGTAGCAATTCTATCTTCAACATCCAAGAATGCAGATGGCTCGTCTAGTGCATATAGATCAACCCTTTGTAATAGACATGTAGATATCGCAACCTTTTGAAGTTCGCCACCAGATAGGTTTTTGATCGACTTTGTGTATAGTTTTTTTATTTTTAGTGGTGCGATTATCTGTTCTTCTTCAGCACTACCTTCGATATCAGAACCGTTTGCTCTATTCAATAATGTTATCACATCGATATCTGTGCTGTTTTGCAAGTACTGTGGTTTGTAGGCTATCTTTATCTTTTTATCAATGACTCCCGAGTCTGGTTCTATTCTTCCTGCTACCATCTTCATCATTGTGGTCTTTCCTAATGCATTTGCGCCAATAACTCCTAATACCTCACCTCTATGTATCTGTCCAGGCTCAATCGATACTGTGAATGATGGATATTCTTTTACTAGCTTGGGATATGAGACGAGCTCTGTTCCTTCGGCAAACTCGTCTGTAGATGTTGACACATCAAATGAGAACTTTTTCTCTCTAAACCTAACATTCTCGTTTGGCAGGTATCCTTCTAGAAATACGTTTATCCCAACCTTTGTTGATAAGATGTTTGATACTATTCCGTATGCTGCTGGTTCGCCGTACAAAACTTCGATATAGTCACTGAGAAAATCTAGTAAGGTTATGTCATGTTCTACGACCATGACACTCTTGCCTTCCTTTGCTAAACTCTGTATCACTCGTGCAACACCTGTTCTCTGAAAGACATCATTGTATGAAGATGGCTCATCAAAAAAATAAAACTCTGTATCTTTAGACGCTGCTACTGCCACTGCGAGTCTTTGTAGCTCTCCACCACTCAACTCTTTGAGATTTTGTTCGAGGGATCTCTCTAGTCCTAACTCTTTTACTAGGTGATTCGCAACGCCTCGTTGATCGTATCGATCTAGTAATTCTGAACCTGTACCGTCAAAAGCTTGAGCAATGTGATGAACTTGCTGTGGTTTTATAGATGCGTGAATCTCTCCTTGTTCTATCTTTGCAAAGTGTTGTTTTAGTTCCGTTCCGCTATAATACTTTAAAATCTCGTCCCAACTAGGTGGCGACTCGTATCTGCCTAGGTTTGGTTTTAGGCTCCCTGATAGTATGTTTACCACAGTACTCTTACCCATCCCGTTTCGTCCTAGCAATCCTACTACCTCTCCATGTTTAGGGGTTGGTAGTTTGTATAGCCTAAATGAGTTTGGACCATACTGGTGAATCTTTTCACTTGCTATTTCACTTGCTAGATTTACTATGGTTATTGCATCAAACGGGCACACTTTAACACAGATTCCACAACCATTACAGATATCTTCATCTATCTGTGCCTTGCCAGATTCTTCATCTAGAACGATACAATCTGCTCCTGACTTGTTTACTGGACAGTACTTTATACATTCTAGACCACATTTTCTAGGCTGACAGACATCTCGGTCTAGTACTGCTACTCTGTGTGTCATGGTGTTTAGAAAATTCTGATTGCTTTAATACCTATTCTCAGTATACAAACGTTTCGATAAATTGAGTACATTGAAGAGCTTGGATTGATGTATGATCAGTTTTGTGCCTATTAATGGGATAAAATCCAGATTTGAGACTATAGTCACGAACGGAATTGTTTTCTTGTTTACTCCTGCATATGTGTGGTCAGAGACGGAATTTGCCTCTGGCAGAACAGATGACACCAAATTGTGACACAACACTAGGAAAATTATTATGTCCACGACTATAGATTCGAACTAGGAATCTAACATATTTTGTGCTAGATGATCCCACAAATGAACAAATTGTTCATTAGGCTTAAATACAAACTCTTGATGGGAATATCAATAACATGAATAACGAAATAGGACGAAAAACAACTAGTTTAATACTAATGACGATAATGGTCGCAGGCGGACTGACCTTTGCTATACCAAGCATGGAGCCAGTCTATGCCCAGTCGACACCAAACCTATACGTCTCAGCTGCTGATCCAAATGGATACGGAGCTAGATTCGACAACACCTTTGGTGGACTACAAGTTGTCGAAGTCATTGTAAATGATCCATTACTAACTGATTCAAATGATGCCATGCCTCGTGTTACAATAAACGATGACATAAAGCTCAACATGACACAAGCTGGTGATGGATCTTGGTATGGATACTTTGCAGATAAAGGGCGTGATGGTAACGGTGATGATGATGACACAGACATTACCGGATATTTCCTCAATACCGCAACTGTACAACTAGCACTAGATGGCGAACTTAATTATGATGGCCTATATGGTAGCAGTGAAGACTCTGCGCGGTTCACAGGTGTGGGTGGTTTCACAGACGATAACTTGGTCAATAATTCTCCCTCAAAGCGAGGTTCAACAGCTAAAATACTATCTGATGATGGTAATCAAATAAAGTATCTTGATCTTGATGATGGTGACGATGTAAAGATCGTATACCAAAAGGCAGGAAACCCACAAACTGTAACCTTGACATATGACAAATCAAAGAACAATGGAATTGAACTTGACAGAAACTCGTACGCAAGAGACGCAAATGTGTACATTACTCTCACAGATCACGTACTAAACGTAGACCCAACATCTAAAGACTTTTGGCAGTTCTTTCTTGATGAAAATTCGCCTTCTGCACCGGCACATCAGCTTTTTCCAGATGATAGAGTAGTATTAGCAACTAGCAATCTAAATGCTGCTGTTAATGGTTTCACCCATGCTCAACTTGGTTGTGACGATAACGATTGTGTGTTATCGATACCAAATGATAGCATACTTCGACTAGACGATGATGATGACGCTACAAACAATCCCAACAATATTACCTTTGAAGAAACTGGACCAAATACCGGTGTATTTGAGATAAGAGACGATGATGGCGATACATCAATAATGGTTGACGACAATGCGCCGAGGGGACAAAATAGTGTTATCACTTATTCTGGTAACAATGTAGCCGTAAACGTACGACTAACTACAGCTACTGTAGATCTAGATGTATCGGACGGCACATGGAACTCTGGCGAAAAGATCGATCTAACCATAGTCGATGCAGATCAAAACAAAGACAGTGATGCAGAAGACGATCAAATGATCAAGAACCCAAATGCAAGAATTCCAACAATGATCATAGGTGATCCATACACACTAGCCGATGAGCGTACTCCACATCGTGGCAACACATACCCTACATTCTTCTTGGATCGACCCACCGCTTATATTGTTGAAACATTTACGACAATCACTGGTGGCAAGTCACCCATCGAAACATCTTTGACGATAGATAATGATCATCGACTGGGTCAAATACCGGCCAACAATACAGTACCTGACTTGACAACTCCGTCTAATGGCATAACTGCCAACATGTGGTTGTCTCTTGGATCCCTTTCTGACCATCAAGCAGCAATGAGTCTACAGGATGACTTTGTAGGTGTAAATCTACTAAACTATGACCTTAGTAGTGTCGGTGCTAACAAGTACTGGCTCGCAATATATCCTAACTATGCTGTTCCTACTGGCACCAATCTCCCTTACTACGCTGAGAGATATTATGCAGAGTTGGAAGCTGATGGAAGAGGTGTATTTGATCTGTCAACCGATATGACGCACTTTGCAGCCAACAACAATACCAAGGTGACAGCAACAAATGCAAATCTACCCGTGCGTTTCGAAATGGCAATCCTTGCAGAATTTACAAGTACATTTGATGTAAGCAAGACATATCCAATAGCTGTAGATATCTTTAGCATTGGATTCACGGGTGACGGCGCACAGGCCTCTGAACGTATCAACAATCAGATAATACGAATCGAGGTAGAAGAGACCGGTGACAACACCAGCACCTTTACAGGAACACTAGAGTACATCATGATAAACCAACTAAACGTAAACAATGCAGATACATACAAAGACATCACTCCAATAGGCAACGAAGTCAAATTCATCGCCTTTGAGGATATGACAGGCTCTGACGCGCGAGTAAACTATGCCGACATTAACTCGAACGGCAACAATGCTACAGTCTCCGACCAACAAGATATCGCAACCTCTAGTGGTGTGGTATCTCTAAACGCAGAGACATACAGTGTAGGCAGCAATGTCGTAATCACACTAGAAGACTCTGATCTAAATACAGATCCTGATCGAGCAGATACCTATACTGTCGTAACACGAAACATGACTGGTGGAACCACGAACATTGGTAAGGACATGGACCAAGTGGGTATCGATGTCATGTCCAAGTATGAGACTCTACTACCAGGTAAGAAATCACTAGGAATGCTACTCGAAGTAACCTTTGATGGTAAGAGATGGCAATCTGGCTGTACTCTGTCTGACGGAGTTCAGAACGGACTCGGCGAAACAGGATTCACTCTACAAGAGACCGGATCCAGTACAGGAGTCTTTACAGGTTCATTTTCTGTACCAAAAGAGGTATGCATGGGATCTGACAAACTATCTGTAAGCGGCAAAGACATTGGTGTAACATATCTAGACTTTAGAGATGCATCTGGTCAGATAGTTACAGCGGGCGACTCTGCATCGATTGGTGCAAGTACAGGCTCTGTATCTCTAGATAGAACTGTATATCCAGTCCCATATGGTCAGGGTACAGCAGGTTCTTCTAGAGCCCTAGACATGGCCGGAGCAAATCTTGCAGGCGGTACAGTCAAAGTCTATGTTCAAGTAAACGATCCAGACTACAACTTGAATCCTACAGGCGAGGACAAGATCGAAGACGAGGACGGAAATGGTCCAGTAAAGGTCACGATCTCACGCAGTGGTGACGAGTGTCTAATAGGTAATGCAGGCGGTACTAGATCAGTTGCAACCGATGAGATCAGTAGATTGATGCAAGATCGAGATACAAAGAGAGATCTCTATAATGCAGACAAGACAAACACCGACAAACAGACAGCATATCTCTTGGCACAACTAAAGTATGATAATGCTAGAAGTACCGGCGGTGCATGTCCAGAGCCAGAACCGTTTGGTGCTCTAACAGAGACATCTCCTGAATCAGGAGTGTTCGAAGTAAGCTTTGATTTGTCTCACAGTATAGGACCAAGCAGTACTGACTGTCCAAATGATGGTAACTGTATCCTACAAGGTGACATACTCACCGTACAGTACAACGACACAACAGATGCTTCTGGTAACCAACGCACAGTCACAGACTCTGCTACCTTTGATCTACGAAACGGCGCTCTACAGACAGACAAGTCTGTATATGTTATAGGCTCGGACATGATCGTAACACTCATCGATCCAGACCTTGATCTAGACAGCGGTACACGCGAAACATACACACTTGATCTGATCAAGTGGGACTCGGACGCAGGTACCAAGAATCTGAGTGAAGGTATATTCGATGCAGAACCAGGCTCTCTACGAGAGACTGGTCCTAGCACAGGCATATTCCAAGTGGTCATATCTGTTCCCAAGGCCATAGACAACGACAGACTAGAACGTGGTGAAGAGATCAAGCTAGAATACACCGACTATGGACCATCAGGTGCAGACTATGTAGGTGATAATACAGAAGATATCGACAGAACAGTATTCACATCAAACTTTGGTGCTACAATAGAACTAGATCAGAGCGTATACAGTTGGACCGACAAGGTATTCATCACTGTAACAGCTCCTGATCACAACCTAAACACAAACCAAGTAGACGAGATTGGTGCGGATCCATATCCAGTGCGTGTTGCTACAAGATCCGACGACATTAAAAACTACAAACTCGTAGAGACAGGTACAAACACTGGTATCTTTACAGGTGAAGTAATACTGACAGGATTCTCGTACGACGCAGACGGTGATGATTCCACAGGAGAAAACGGTAAAGACGTCACAGGTCGTACATGTGATAGATGTAACGGACCAACCGATGGACTATTACCAACAGATAACGACGACGGACTCGAGGTATCATTCGAGTTCTCTGACGATGAGACTGTTCGCAAGTCTGCTCTAATCCGTTGGAACATTGGTGAGGTTCAGTGGCTAGAGGCAAGTTATCCTGCTACCGCTACAGGCGTACTACGTGTAATCGATCCAGACATGAACTTGAATCCAGAATCTGCAGACAACTTTGAGGTCAAAGTATGGTCTTCTAGTGCACCTAGTGGAATAACACTTACAGTAACAGAGACTCAGCCAGCAAGTGGTATCTTTGAAGGTACTGTATTCTTTGGACTCTCTGTCCAATCAGGTGGTCACAAACTATCCACAGAAGAAGGAGACACAGTCACTGCAAAGTACAGTGACAACACTCTACCTGCTCCGTACAATACAGGCGACTCTGAAGACATCACTGCAACCACTATAATAGGAACAATAGTACCTCCTCTAGAACGAGTAAAGATCGAGTCATTGAGAATAGTAGACTCTACAGGTACAACACTCAGTACAGTATCAATAGATCAACAAGTCCAGATCACTGCAGATTTGACAAACACGCAAGACAAAGACCAGCCATTTGCATACTTGGTACAAATTCAAGATAGCGATGGTGTTACAGTATCTCTGTCTTGGATTGATGGTTCACTAACACCATCTCAGTCGTTTAGTCCATCTCAGTCTTGGATACCAACAGCATCCGGTGAATACACAATTACCGTATTTGCATGGGAGTCGTTGACTATACCAACTGCACTATCTCCACAACAGACAACAACAATAACTGTAAACTAGTTCAAACTTTTCTTTTTCTTTTTTTATATGATACAACTATGCATAGTGATATCTACATACAGTGTCAATGACAATATACGATGATCTCTACTCCTTCATCCTCGACTCTTGCATTATACAATATTACTCATTCACAAGATACTTGATACAAGAGATGTGAAGTAGGTACGTAGACTAATAGACTGTAAAAGGTCATGTCAGATAACTTTACAAGCACTTGTACAACCTGTACAATTATACATGTTATTGATATTACCATCAATAGTTTGCAAATTGGAGGCGATTGCTTATTTCGAAGGTCTTTGTAATATTGGAAGAGAGAGGAGAAACACCATGGTAAAACTAGAGAAAATATGCATTTCCATGAACATCAAAAATTTCAAGATTCAATACACGTTCTGATCTTTTTGATTTATGTAGGATGGGATGTTAACAGAAAAATTACTATCCGGCTTGCATTTTTAGGAAAAAAGTCTTCTGAAACACATTGCCCACACAAGTCAAAAAGATCCAAACGTTTTACAACGTTACACTCTTTTTGAGAATTATGTGATGTCTTGCCAACCACCACAATATTGCAGAGACATCTAATATTCTCCTAGTTGTCTATATCTACATTGATTAATTATGTCTAGAAAAGTCTAGTGTTGATCGATAAAGATCAGACGTGAGCTAGCAAGTTTGCCTCTTTAGTTAGATTAATAGATAACATCACTTGAGTGATAATCAAGCCGGCCATAGCGTTGGGGTGCGACCCAATCCCTTTCCGAACTTGGAAGTCAAACCCAGCGTCGCTGTTGTGTTACTAAGATGCGAGAGCTCTTGGGAAGCAACAGTGCTGGCATCTCTTATCTTGTCTAGATATCATCATCGTTTTTAATGTCGTGTACATGATTGAATGTATGTCAGTATGTTCGGTATGTGGAACCAAATGTGATAATGATATACGACTATTGAATCACATGATGGAGAAGCATGGATGGCGCAACCCAAATGTTGGTACGCCAGACAGAAACAGTCGTGGTTACTAGTTTTGTAGATAGTCTATTACAAGCCTTACTCCAAAACCGGTTGCACCTTTGGGATTGTACGACTTTTCTTTGGTCGATGTCTGAGTCCAAGCGACTCCTGCAATATCTAGATGAACCCATGGAGTATCTTTTATTGCATTTCGTAAAAACGCAGCGGCTGCAATCGTCCCAGCAGATCGTCCAATGCCCATATTCTTCATATCTGCTACCTCCGATTTTATCATGTCCATATAGTCTTGATTTAGTGGCAGTCTCCAAATCTCTTCAGCGGTATGCTGTGACGATTCGATCATCTTTGTAGATAATATGTCGTTATTTGAGATCATTCCTGCAACGTTTGTTCCAAGAGCAACTATACATGCACCGGTAAGTGTAGCAAAGTCAATCATGGCCTCTGGTTTATAGTGCTGTTCACCATACGTCAAGGCATCAGCTAAAATCAGTCTTCCCTCGGCATCTGTATTTATTATCTCTGCGGTCTTGCCACTGTACAACTTTATGATGTCGCCTGGTCTATACGATTTGCCACTGGGCATATTCTCAACCGAAGGGATGATGCCTATCACATTAGCTCGTAGCTTCATGGATGATACTGCCTTCATTATGCCGAGAACTGTACATCCGCCACATTTGTCAAACTTCATCTCATCCATCTTTTCGCCGGGCTTGAGCGAGATGCCTCCTGTATCAAAGGTTACTGCCTTGCCGACCAGCACTGTGGGTCGTTTTGACGATGTAGCTCCAATATACTCTAGTATAATCAACTTGGGCTCATTCTCACTACCTTGACCTACTGCTATTATTCCACCAAATCCTTGTCTCTGCAGATCTTGTTTTGACAGTATGTGGCAGCGCATCTTGCCTGACTTTGCTATCTCTTTTGCATACTCGCCGAGTGTTGCTGGACTACATTGATTCGGTGGCATGTTTGCGATACTCTTTGCAAGTATGACTCCTTCTGATACTGCATGGGCCTTACGTATCACACTTAACGCGCCTGCTACTTTAGTAACTATTGCTAGTTTGGGAAATATCTTTTCTTTCTTGTCTTTAAATTTATCAAATTTGTATAATGCCATGCTTGTTCCTTCTACAACCTGTTCGATTGCAGATATTGGATCGTATATAGAACTAGACGGAATCATTATGGAATACTCGTCTAGTTTTAACTCGCGAGCCTTTTGTGCTACCAATCCAGATACATGTCTAATGGTATCATTTGTGATGTTATCTCGCTCGCCTAATCCTGCAAACAAGAGTCGTTTAGCAGGACCAACTCCGGGAACTATGGCCAATTTGCCTAGGCAACCATCCATATCTTTTAAAGTCTGCTCTATGGGCTCTTCAAACTCTTCCATGCCCATAACCTTCTTTGATCCTTTAACCACAAACGCACACAAGAGTTGGGTCTTCTTTGGAGCATGCTCTAATCTGGGCTTTATCATATGTTGTGACTAGTTGTTCAGTGTTATTTAGATATTGATCTTGCGACTATGTGTTATGAGACTAGCAGATCTAAGAAATACAGCACTTGTAGTCTTGCAGCCTTGCGGTTCATGACTTTCAAACTGCGTAGACCCTCTTGGCTGTACACTGCACAAAAACCGTATCAATGGAATCAGAGCTGCTCTACCACCAAAGGCATCTCTCTCTTTGATAAACCAAAACATCTCTACTGCTGATTCGCCTAATTTTTTACGCATCTCGACCCCATCTTTGGTATAATGTCCTATGCACTCTAGCCTACCTCGTGATATGTGATGTACTATTTTGGCAAATTTTGTACACAGATAACATCTATTATCAAATATCATGGTTGCCAACAATATATGATACGTAGCTACAAAGTTTAAGCCTTTGTAAGCGGTTACTTGCACTGTTACAATCGTATCATCGAGTATGATGAAATGTAACCTTTGTAGATGTTGTTAGAAAATTGTAGACCTAGAGAAACACAGCTGAAGATTCAATGAAATGATGACCGCCACGCATCGGTTATTTGCTCTCACAATACTCTCACCCTTGTGATGTAATCCACATTGTTGTGGCAAAACAATCTTTGATCAGACGGTGTATTGATTCGGTAATGAATACTAGACGTCTAGTATGTTGACGAGTCTTTATAATTCGAGAATCCGGTGGCAAATATAACAAGTGGTTTATGGTGATGTATTTTCACTCGTTTGTCATTACGTCTAGTGCAAGTTTTACCATATTCGTTCTAAAATGACTAAACGTAAAGATTTCGTCACACACATTTGATTATTGAAAGTCTAGGTTTGATTCAAAACTTTAGTATATGAAACCTGAATACTATGGATATAGCACAAGTTCATCTACTAAAAAGATCTCCGAGTGTCCCAGACTTGATTCTCTTTGTTCCGGTAATACTACGTTGTCGAGGATTTTCTAGAATGAACTCTCTTATCTGCCGTTCTATCTTTTTTGTGTTTCGTGCAGCAGGTATTGTTTCTGATTTACGATATATTGCTCTGATATTTCTAGCTAGTCTGTCTGCTGTTTTTTGATGTAAATGTATACCACAGTCTTCGATGCAAAAATACAAGTACATGTCAGATTTGACGCCTTTGAGATTATGTCTCTTTAACCAATTAAAGTAATGTTGGGTGAGCACCGGTATCATATCCGTCTCTGGATCTAGACGCATCTTTAATGCAATATCTGTTATCTTGTGTCTAAATTCAAAGTGAGTATCATACGCCAATCCTTCATGTTCGTTCCAAAACTCATCTGCGTCTAGTAGATCATCTTCATCTGAATTGATTCGACGCTTATCGACGAATTTATTTAGTCTTTTAGCGATCTTTATAGGATCTTGTTTGGACAATTTAACAAATGTGCATGCTTCATCCTCATCTTCACACGGATCCAAACTAGCTAGTTCTAAAATGATGTCTCTTATCAACTCTTCCAAACTGGGTTCTCTTTAATTTATGCAGGATAGCATTTTTACAGAAAAAGTACCATGGACTGGGAGCACTTTTTAGAAAAATTTTAAACCATCCCGCGTAAATCGAAGAGATCCACTGAAATAGGATCGTCTAGATCTCAATATCTACTAGATTAACCGACCCTCGTTTTACAATTAGTTAAAACATACAAGTCACGCATAAATTATTATGATGAATCATTGATCATCTAGTCTTTATGTTGTTGTCTAGATCGAGAATTACAATTATTACGTCATTCATACAAGTAGATTTTTATTCAATTTATAGAGAAAACGATTCAGATGGGGCTCGATTATTATACTATAAAGAGAAATATTCGACGAGCCCGTAAACTGGTGATTCGTGGTACTAGTTTGGCAGGCTCTGGTCATCCGGGTGGTTCATTCTCGATGGCAGAGATCCTGGGATCTCTATTCTTCAAACATCTCAAGTATGACTCTACAAATCCATTGTGGAATGATCGGGATCGACTGATACTGTCCAAAGGACATGCATCACCAGGTCTCTTTGCAAATATGGCAGTAGCTGGATACTTTGCAGAGTCCGAGATTGACACTCTACGTACATTTGGTAGTAGATTACAGGGACACCCAGATCTCAAATGTCCTGGAGTAGAGTTTTGTGGCGGTTCATTAGGTACAGGATTATCCTATTCGATCGGTGTTGCTCTTGCCGCAAAGATGGATGGTAAGAGATATCGTGTATATACAATAATTGGTGACGGTGAGTCTGATGAGGGACAGATATGGGAAGCTGCGATGACTGCAGCAAAGTACCACGTAGATAATCTAACTGTATTTTTGGATCGGAACTTTATCCAACAAGACTCGTATACAGAAGAGATCATGCCACTAGATGTACTGGCCACAGACAATACATCTACCACACACACAGACTTGAGATGGAAGACTAGTGAAAAGTGGCGTTCCTTTGGATGGAATGTCATCGAGATAGACGGTCATCGGATCGAACAGATCGATTCTGCTATCACCAAATCTAAAACTCTTGTAGGCGCGCCAACGATCATAATCTCTCGAACCATAAAGGGCAAATCAGTTGAACATATGGAGAATAATCCTCAATGGCATGGAAAAGCTCCATCTAAAGATCTTGTTCCTATAATAAATGAAGAGATCGACTCACAGTTTATGATTGCACCTTCGATAATTGCAGGAGATATGACCAATCTCTCGAGAGAGATCAGTCGTTGCGAAGATGGTCAAGCAGATTATATTCATCTAGATGTCATGGATGGCAAGTTTGTACCAAACTATACGTTTGATCACACAAAGATTCGTGAACTGCGACCACTAACTACAATTCCATTTGACACACATCTGATGATCAATGATCCGGTCTCTCATGTACGTGACTATATCGCTGCAGGAAGTGATATAATTACTGTTCATGCTGAAGTAACCGACGAGTTTAGCTTTGGTGAGATATGTGATGTGTTGTGTAGTGCAGGCGTTGGTATAGGTCTTGCAATAAATCCTGATACTGTACTTCCCGAGTGGTCGTATCAATTTCTTCCAATTCTCGATCAACTCATTGTAATGTCGGTGGTACCTGGTAAATCTGGTCAAAAGTATATTGATGCAACTCATGCAAAGATGGCGCATTTGAATACGATATTATCTGATCAAAAGTTTACTGGATATATCGAAGCAGATGGGGGTGTCAATCTTGATAATGTGGGACAAGTATTTGCAGATGGCGCTCGAATATTTGTCGGTGGTGGCGCAATAGTTGGCCAAACAGATCTGAGTCTAGCTATTCAAGAATTTCGTCAAGAGTTGATTCGTTCTAGACGACGACTCTTACTTGATCGAGTCTACCAGCTAGGTGGTCAGTCTATGGTAAAACGTTGGATCAAACTACATACAGTTGGTGATACATCTCAGCGTCTAGATGACATTGCACAAGAGGTGGGATATATTGGGTGAGATGACAGATATGCGATCAGAGTATGCTAGATCGCTTGTGTCGATTGGAGAACAGAATTCCAGCATTGTAGTTCTTGGTGCCGACACAACAGATTCGCTTAAAACCTCAGAGTTTGGTAAGCGATTTCCTGATAGATTCTTTAATGTTGGAATTGCAGAGGCAAATCTTGTAAGTATCTCAGCTGGACTCGCAGCTTCGGGCAAGACTCCCTTTGCTAGTACATATGCAATCTTTCTTCCAGGCCGTGCCGTAGATCAGATACGTAACAACGTAGCTTATCCATGTCCAAATGGAAGAAAGGGACTGAACGTAAAACTTGTGGTATCTCATGGGGGACTCTCTGTTGGTCCTGATGGTGGTTCACATCAGCAAATAGAAGATATTGCAATAATGCGTGCTATTCCTCATATGCAAGTGATGATCCCTTCTGATACGATATCTGTTGCAGCACTAACACGCATGATGGCAGAGCAATATGGACCATTCTACATGCGAATGGCTCGTCCTAAAACTAGTCTAGTACATGATACATCACAACAATTCGAATCAGGCAAAGGTATTGTACTGCGTGATGGTACAGACTGTACTATTGTATCCTGCGGAATCACAGTTCCACTAGCACTAGAGGCTGCAGAGATTTTATCCAGAGATCAAATATCATGCCGTGTCATCGATATGTTTTGCATCAAGCCTATCGATAACAGATTGCTCGAACGTGCAGCACGTGAGACAGGATATGTTGTAACTAGTGAAGAGCACAACATCTTTGGTGGACTTGGGTCTGCAGTAGCCGAGTCAATATCTGAGACATATCCAGTTCCAGTATATCGCATTGGAGTCCAAGATACATTTGGCGAGTCTGCACGTGATGATGAGATATCTCTCTTACTTGGTAAACATGGAATAACATCACTTAATATTGTCAATCAAGTCAAGCGTATACGGGAGAAGATATGAAGATATTTTTAGATACGGCAAATCTTGAATCGATTAAAAAATTCAATGATATGGGTCTAGTCGATGGAATAACAACAAACCCTACATTACTATCAAAGGAAGGCGGTGATCCAAAAGATGTCATGTCTGAGATTACATCTCTAGTCCGCGGTGATGTAAGTTTAGAGGTTGTCAGCACCGAATATGATAAAATGTTACAAGAAGGTCGAAGACTATTCAATTACGGTAACAACGTAGTCATCAAAGTTCCAATGACTGTAGATGGACTTTGTGCATGCAAGACTCTCTCGTCAGAAGGAATTCCTGTAAACGTCACATTGATATTCTCGCCCAACCAAGCAATACTCGCTGCAAAGTCTGGAGCAAAGTATGTCAGTCCATTCATTGGTAGACTCGATGATATCGGACATGATGGAATGAATCTGATATCCGAGATATTAGAGATCTTTGCTGGATATGAATATGACACCCAAGTCTTGGTTGCAAGTATTCGTCATCCACTACATGTTGTTGATGCCGCTAAACTCGGTGCTGATGTAGTCACACTTCCACCTGCAGTACTTGAAAAGATGATACATCACCCATTAACTGATATTGGTCTAGCAAACTTTCTTGCAGATTGGAAGAAAAAATCCGACACGTCCAATACTCAGATCTAGATTTATATAAAAAAAGAATGAGTTGTTGTTACTTTGTCTTTCTAGAACCTGTTCCTCGACTAGAACTTATTCTTCCTTTATACTCTGGTCTAGTTTTTGGCTCTGGTGTGTCACTCAACTTTCTAGAACCTGTTCCTCGACTAGACGTTACAGTTCTCTTACCTGCTACTTTTTTGCGCGCCTCTTGGATTTTTTTAAATTCTTCACCTGACCACTTTGTAGCATCGTCATCAACTTCGATAGTTCCTGTGCCTCTTCCAGTTCTGATCTTTATCTTACCCATTGGATATATTGTAGAATGTCTTGTATTTATCTAAGCTTGTTTGGCTATTTTTTATGATATTGTCGAGAGATATTATCGATGATCAAACAATAGATGTATCTTGTAATCTACTAAAACCAAACAATGTCTTCTAACGCATATCTATTTTACATGTACATAAGTTTTGCAACGTATCATATTATCGTGAATGATGAGAGATGTTTACATGATCACGCTTTAGTAAACCGATACCTCGTGAAGAGATCTGTTGAATGTATCTAAATCTCACTAGTTGTCAATACTAGTTGAATGATCACAAAACTGGTTTTGCAATATATGGATTAAATTAACAACCGTCTCTACCTATCTTGTGAAAAGTATTCTCTATATTGCCCCTGTGGTCGCTTTTGCGTTGATACTAGTTAATGCATTCTTTGGACATCTGCTATATGGCTCTCCATACGACCAAGACATCAACAAGTATTCGATATATGGAGTTCATGCGAAAGTCATTTTCAGGCACATATGATGTGTGATGGGTCAAATCTGACTAAATTCTCCGAGTTATTGCGGGTTTCGTGTATCTGAGGAGTAAAAAATTAACCAAAAATAGAATACGCAACAAGACAATTTTTTAAGACACTCTATGGTAAATACCAATTTGAATAAACAAGAGTATGGCTAATTCGAGCGAGGAACTGGTGCTTGAACAACGACTCAAAGCAGCAGAAGAACGTGCAGATATAGCAGAAGAACAGCTCAAAGCAGCAAAAAAAGAACTCGAGCTCCCTCCATGCAAGAATATTCTTAGCAATGAAAAGACTCTATGGGAGCATACAAAGCTGGATTTTGACATGTTTAACTTTTTGCTCGGCCTGTTTATAGAATGGATACCGGCAGCAGATGTTCACAGACAGTTTCGTAATGTTCTCATAGTACGTGGAAGAATATCCAAACTAACTCCCGAGTATGCCATGCTCTTGGCAATTCTGAGACTGGTAAGTGGTCACAGTCAGTGCCATCTTGCCAGTAGATTTGGTATAGATCAGAGTAATGTATCCCGGTACTGTACATACATGAATCAGTTTTTTCAGAGTTTGGGTTTTTCGCCAGACGAGTTGGCAAATGCGATAAGTAAATGCAAGACAAAGAAAGAGCTTGCAAAATGGGTAAAGGATCACACATTCTTGTTCGATGGATCACACACTCGTGTTCCGACGCCCGTAGATAGAGAGATACGCAATGACTACAAATCAGGCAAAAAAAAGATGCATACGGTAAATACTCTATTGATGTGTACAAAAGAGAGACTGATAGTACATGTGTCTTCTACGTTTCCTGGTAAGACACATGATTTCAGCATATTCAAAGAGCTCAAACTGAATCTTGGCAAGTGGTCCATGTCGTTAACAGATCCAAACACTCCACTTCGCCAAAGATTATACATTCTAGTAGATCTGGGATTCCTAGGGATTCGAGATATCTTTGTAGGTGCAAAGATAGGCATAAAATACAAGAAACCCAAAGGTGGGCAACTCACAAAAGAACAAGAGATATACAACAAAAAGATAGACAGTGAACGCGCTACAGTAGAACACGTAGTTGGATGTGTAAAGCAGTTTAAACTCTTGTTCAACATGTTCCGAGGAGATGACGACCAATACAACGATGCCTTCAAGATGGCATCTACACTGGTCAACTATCACATTCTTTGGGATCATGAACACGGCAGACCTAGTCCTAGATTAGAAGAGCTTGTTGCAGCATGGAGAGTAAAGATAAACCGTAAAAAACAAACTAAACTAAAAAAGATGAAATTATCTCACCGCATAGTTGCGTAAATAATACGCACCAACATTGTGATTTATAGAATGATATTGTAAGATATCAAGGTACGATTCATTGTTTTACTCACTGCGTACATGTACAATTCCACAGATCACAAGCCTGAGATCACTTTATAATTTGGAATGTCTTGGTTGCTAGGTGTCCAGAGTCTTCAAAACGACTTTCGCATGAACTCCTATGTACATCTACAACCAGAATGGTACAGTTATCCAAACAATATACTCTTTGATGTAACCAACGTATGGTCAAATCCTGATCCAACATCTGATATGAAAGGTTACGCAATCAACCCATCTGATATATCGTCGCTGACAGATTATAATCTCAACCAACTTCAACATCAACATGGCAAGCCATATGTTGAACTCAAACACGAGTTTAGTAACTGCGAGACAAATTGGAAACCAATCTTGTACCGTTATGCTATAGATATTCTCAGAAACAGAATCGATGTAATACAAGGCAGAGAACTCGGAGATGATCCATATGTGTCAAAGTTTCCAAACATATCTACTAACTCGTCCATAAACTCTGGTTATGTGCAGTTTATTCCAGTATGTACCGTACATGATACTACGACATATGATTATGCTGTATCTCTAAATGATCCTTCAATATCATTTGATGTCTACTTTGTTCCATCATCGGATATAGTTGATCAGTATCTAGAGTCTGGTATGATCGATTATTATGATGGCTGTACCGCTATGGGCTTTCATAGTTATAGTGGAAGATGCACCAATGTTGGCAAAGACTCTGGTCTGATGATAGTTTTACCAGACTCTCTTAAACAGTCGCTCACAAAGATCAAAGTTAGTATTCATGAGCAATAGTCTCTTGATCAATATGTACAAGTTATTGAGTAGTATCACTAGATGCTTGTAATCGTTAGTGTATGAGAGATAAAATATGCATAATGCAAGTTGCTCTTGATCACAACCTGCCTCATCTCTCTCAGACACTACATCGGTTATGTCGATCTTGGTAATCGACAGTGCCTAGACATTTATACATTAACTTATCCAACCCCATCGTCTAAAATAGACAAACATGGCTGTTGCTGGTATGATTGAAGCTAGAATTATCAAAATAAACGCAGTAAATGGACCTAGTATACTCCAGTCATGGCCTATGCCTCCTGGTAGTGCTACGTTCATCCCGTAGAATGTTCCGATAACTGTTGCTGGAATCGCGAGCGTAAAGATTATCGTTAGTATAGCTAAAACCTTGTTTGTCTTTTCTGTGCTGAGTACATAATCTGTATCTTTATAGATCTCCATCGTCTCTCTAGACTCTTCTAAAGTCTCAATCACTTTATCAATATGATCGATTACATCATCAAAGTATAACACAAGTCGTTCATGACTATCTGAAAACTCTTTGAGATTCTTTGCAATCTCTACTACAAGCTTCTTCAATGGATTGGCTATCCTCCGAAGTCGATTGATCTCTCGTCGAAGTATTGCAATACTTCGTGATACTGATTTTGTCTCATCAAATACACTGTCTTCCATCTCGTCTAGATTTGCTATTATTCGTCTTGCTGTGTGGGATAGGTCATCGACTAGGACATCAATGATCTCGTGTAAAAGAAATCCTGGTGACATATTTAAAAGTCGATCTCTTCGCTGTTCATCTGATCCAGTCTTACATGTGTTGATCAATTCGATTAGTGGTGTCAGATCGCCTTGATGTACTGTAACTAGAAAGTCTTTGCCGATAAATACTGAGAGCTGGCTATTCTTGATTACTGCTCGTTGTGATAGTGGCGGAAAATGTAATATGGCGAAAAAATGCTCTTCATATTTATCGAGCTTTGGTAACTCGAACTTTGTCATACAGTCTTCGATGTTGAGTGAATGAAAATGGTACTTTTCTGCCAAAAGTTCTACGTCATTTCGATCTGGATTTTGCATATCTATCCATACAAAGCGATCTCCATTTATCTCCTGAATCTTGCGTTCTATATTGCTCTCTGGAGCTCGCTTTCCTGAACGTAGCCTGTTTGAAATAAATCCTCGTCTCATCTGAATCAAGAAATTTTTTAACAAATTTAAAACGATCGAATATAGATTAAATATTCTACAAATCGTCTAGATGTCTATCTATTCTTATGGCTTGAAAGGTAATAGATAGTTCATGCCTACCCACGTTATGCCTGATGCTATTGCCATTGCAATCCACCACAATCTCATATATGAATCGGCAAATATGCTCAATAATAAATCTTAAAGATTATTACTAGACTTGTATGCTCTCTAGTTTGTGGCCTTTGTCGTACAGTGGTTAGTATAGAGGATTGTGGATCCTTGGACAGGGGTTCGATTCCCCTCGAAGGCCTCTCAATGTTTGAAGGCATATCTCATATTCGGATTAGGGATGAGACTAGATTCGTAATATGTTATGTGATGTGAGACTTGAGCACAAGAATCTCAATCAAAACCACGTCTAGTCATATTATGATGGTTGTCGATATTCTGATTGTTATATTTACAGAATGGATTAGTTGTTATTTATCGAGTTATCTTCTAGGTGAAAGATGAGATTTCTCGGTACAATAGACGTCGTCTTTGTGTTGTGACCGTTGTTTTCAACAAGTTCTCTTTTAACAACCATCTCATTCTCGTATGCTTTGTATCATGATATCGAAGATTATGCCGATCACGATGATATCCTAGCGTCGTACCAAAAATGGTTTTTAGTGAGACATATTCTATATTCAATGCCCAAGAGCAGCCGTGTAGACGGATTAGGATGATGTAGATCGTAACGATGCCAATGATTTCTAATTCACCCAGATACGGTACACCATGGGCAAACCCCCGGTTAAAAGATCCCGAGTGAGGTCTTAGGCTATCCGATGATCCTGTGCGAGTCAGAGCCGGGGAACAAAAACCATTAAAGAGCCAAATCTCATACACGATCTATGAAGTACTGGCTTGCAAAACAAGAGCCTAGTGGCCCTCGAGGATACAGTTTTGATCAACTCAAAGCAGACAAGAGTACTGTGTGGGATGGAGTCCATAACAATCTTGCACTCAAGCACATTAGGGAGATGAGTCCAAATGATCTAGTGTTGTATTATCATACCGGAGATCAAAGACAGATAGTTGGAGTAATGCAAGTCAAATCCAAACCATATCCAAATCCCGAAGAGACTAATCCAAGGTTTGTTGTGATTGACGTGAAATATAAACGACAATTAAAGAGACCTGTGACACTTGATGAGATAAAAGCGGATAAAAGATTTCGAGATTGGGAGCTAGTAAAGATATCTCGACTCTCAGTGATGCCTGTCCCCAAAGATATCTGGGATGCTGTATTGGATATCTCTGAGACTTGATCATGATATACACATAGTGTGCAATCAAGAGCGTCAGACGTATCACTACACATTGTAATACGTTCAACTGTACAAATTGTAGAGGACGGTGGTATCTTGCCAGTTTATGTGTAGCATTTTACAAGATTTTTTCTATATAGTATGATGTTATGTTGTCATAGATGTCAGGTATGATCTTTGAAAAGTTTGTTTTTCGTGCATAAACAACATGTCGACCTAATGTCATACTCTAAAAACGCATAGTACTTTTTCTACAAGTGTCTAGCTATGACTGGCAACAAGCGCGAAATATAGAATAGTTGGTTTTGACAAAGCGTATAATTGACATAAAGTTGGCATCAGTTTTGATATCTGATATGTGGTGTCGATTAGTAAGACTCGATTAGATTTATTGATATAGGTGATTCTTTTAGATTTTGATATGGCAACAGCTTATGTCTTGATAAACTGTGAACTAGGCTCTGAGGAGGCGATCATTCACCAACTCAAGGGTCTTGATGGTGTCAGAGAGGTTCATGGAACATTTGGCGCTTACGATATTCTGGCCAAGATCGAATCAGATACAGTTGAGAAACTTAGAGAGACAATAACTTGGAAGATCAGAAAGATCGAAAAGATACGTTCAACGCTAACGCTAATGGGCATCGAAGGTCAAACTTGAGAGCATCATGCTCCTCTATTTTATTTTCGTAATACAGGAAGAAGATTATGGTAGACGTAATTTCGAGTTCAACTATATTAAAGACATGGCTAGATTTTACAGATCCTGGCTATTTAACAAATTTAAGATCAAATGTGACGTCAAGTGTGATACGATGCTTACTAGGCCACAGAGTATACTACAACGTCTAGACACTCATACTCTCTTGAGTGATCATAAACTACGTGGTTCTGGTACATTTCATTTTTATCTGACACACTTTAGACCTCTCTGGACTGATTGTACATGTGAAGGGTATCACGCACCAAACTTTGCGATGATCTATTGGCAGAGACCTAAAGAGCCTAACGATACTCTCTTTCTTGCAGAAAAGAATTGTACTGTCGTATCACACGAACTATTACACGAAGTCTTGCGGATATCTGGAACGAAACGATATATTCAAGATGTTCATGATGTATGGACTAGACATTTTTATGACAAGTTGGAGTTTGAACAGTACGATGTGCATCACAATACCACACTCGAAAAACCAATGTTTCTTACAATGGACACATCATCATTTGTATCTCGTAACTAGGTATGTTCAACCTAGTCGTTTACTATCGTAGATCTTGTTCTTAAAGTTGGCTATCTTGAACTCTAGTTTATTCTCCGAGTCTCCAGACCTCTCTTTGCTAAGGTTCTCCAACTCTACCAAAGCATCTCCTTTGAAACCTACCGATGATGCATAGATTGCATCGAATAGCATTGTACCATGATCGCCTTGTTTGATATCGTTAGCTATCTCGTAAAACTGTGTGATCTGGTTCTTGTTTACAGGACGACCTGTAGGTTTATTGACTGCAACCGCGATATACATTCCATTACTCTTTACTGCTACCTGAATTTTGTGATCTTTTTTACTCTTACCTGGAATAGTCTCGTCTACCAAGATCTCACACTTGTGGTACATACTAGATATGTACACAAAAAATCGATACTGTGCATACTTGCCTGCAGCATCCTCTTCACAATCGACAAATACTTTGTGCAATAGTTCGAGTGCTTCATCATTCATGCTTTGTAGACGATCATCGATTCTACCACGTTCCAATAGATTTGATTTACACTCCTTTGCTATCAGTTCTAAGATAAATTCTGGTAGGTTATAGTTTTTGAGTGTAGCAACAAAAGCACCCGCTTGAGACATACCAAATTTTGGGAACCCTTTATTGACCATCACAAAACCCCATCAAACTATTCAACAGTCTATAATATGACTCTATTAGCTTATAATTGTTAAGAATGGTTAAAATTCAAGACAATTTAGAGTTATACCATGGAGATTGAGACCACCCTGCAAGATGTGTCATCCATATATGATACTATGAAGAATAACATTGCTCAATTTCGTAATATTGTCAAACGTCCACTAACTCTAACTGAAAAGATCCTTGTTGGTCACATGTATAATATCACTGACGTACCTACATCTGGCAAAGACTATGTATCTCTCAAATCAGATCGAGTTGCATTACAAGACGTTACCGGACAGATGGTAATGCTGCAGTTTATGCAAGCTGGTATAGAACGAGTTAGATTGCCTACGACTGTCCACTGCGATCATCTGATCAGAGCTGAGGTTCAAGGAGACGTTGACATGAAGGTGTCATTAAATGAGAACAATGAGGTCTTTGAATTTTTACAGTCTGCTGCAGCAAAGTATGGCTGTGGATTTTGGAAACCTGGTGCTGGAATAATACACCAGGTAGTTTTAGAAAATTATGCATTTCCAGGTGGATTGATGATTGGAACAGACTCACATACTCCAAATGCTGGTGGATTAGGAATGATTGCCATCGGAGTTGGTGGTCTAGACGCTGCAGAGGCGATGGCTGGAATGCCGTTTGAACTATTGTATCCGAAACGAATTGGTGTTAAACTCGTAGGCAAACTTGGAGGATGGACTGCACCAAAAGATATCATCTTAAAGATCGCAGAAATATTGACCGTATCTGGAGGAACAAATGCTATTGTTGAGTACTTTGGTCCTGGTACCAGCTCTATCAGCTGTACAGGAAAAGCTACTATAACAAATATGGGCGCAGAGATTGGGGCTACATGCTCGATCTTTCCATATGACGAACGGATGGCTACATATCTCAGATACACCAATCGCTCATCTATTGCAGATATTGCAGACAAGAACATATCTCTCTTGACGCCTGATCCAGAGATCAATGATGATCCAGAACGCTTCTATGATCAAGTTATAGAGATCGATCTAGACAAACTTGAACCACACGTTGTTGGACCACACACTCCAGATCTTGCAAGACCTATATCTGATCTTGCTAGTGATGTTGCTAAACATGAGTACATTGATCAAATATCTGTTGCACTAGTTGGCAGCTGTACAAACTCTTCCTATGAAGATATGTCAAGAGCTGCTAGCATAGCTATTCAAGCAAAACTACATGGAGTATCGTCAAAGATTCCATTACTGGTTACACCTGGCTCAGAGCAGATTCGTGGAACCATCGAGCGTGATGGTCAGATGGATAGCCTCAAAGAGATCGGTGCAACAGTTCTTGCAAACGCATGTGGTCCATGTATTGGACAGTGGAGTAGACCAGAACTTGGTGAGCGTGAAGCTAACACAATCATTACCAGCTTTAACAGAAACTTTCCTGGACGAAATGACGGTCATCGTAGCACATTAAACTTTATTGCCAGTCCTGAGATGATAGTTGCTCTATCGCTTGGTGGTAGACTATCATTCAATCCCTTGGATGACGAACTTGTAGCAGATGATGGCACAAAGTTCAAACTTGAACCACCAAAACCTGCACCAGAAGTTCCTCCAAATGGATTTGTAAGACCTATTGGCGTATATGTTGCGCCACCAAGTACATCTGACGTAGATGTTATCTTGGATCCGAATAGCAATAGACTCCAACGTCTAGAACCATTTGATCCATGGAATGGCAAAGACTTTGAGAGGCTGCCTATACTGGTAAAAGCAAAAGGTAAATGTACTACCGATCATATCTCGCCTGCCGGCGCATGGTTGTCTTTACGTGGGCATCTCGATAATCTTAGCGATAACATGCTCTTGGGAGCTGTCAACGCATTTGATGACAGAGTTGGTTCTGGTAAGAATGTCTTGTCGGGAGAGATTGAGCCTTTTGCAAAGATTGCTCGACACTACAAAAAGGAGCAGATTCGTTGGGTTATCATCGGTGATCACAACTATGGTGAGGGCAGTAGTCGTGAACATGCTGCAATGACCCCAAGATATCTTGGTTGTGCTGCAGTTATTGCAAAGAGCATGGCGCGAATACACGAGACCAATCTAAAAAAGCAAGGAATACTCGCATTGACATTTGCCAATCCAGACGACTATGACAAGATATGTGAAGACGATAAACTAAGTCTGATTGATCTCTCTTCAATGAAGCCACAAGAACCTATCCGTTGTATATTGTATCATGCTGACAATACTCGAGATACTATTGTACTGAATCACTCGTACAATACATCGCAGATAGCATGGTTTCGAGCAGGTTCTGCACTAAACATTCTACAAAATTGATATACGTGGGGCCGACCGGAATTGAACCGGCGACCTACGGGTCACTACAGCTCCAAACTTACATCATCCAAGAGTCAGTTTAGCATAGTTTAACCTCTGGAGCCCTTTGCGGTGAATCTATTCGTAGTCACTGTCGCCCTACCAGGCTAGGCTACGACCCCACCGATACTTGATACATATGACTTGAATTTTAATCTATTTTAAATTCAGTTTTCCCAAATGTGTATTTCGTCTATGATCAGTTAGCCTAACAACAATCCTGTTTTCTGAGTACTGGCGACTTGGATACTACATGACACATGACATCTAATTCTGATGTTTATGTAGCCTGAGTTAACGACTTGTATTTGACGCTTTTGTTACGCTTACGGTATGAATGTATGGTTGTCAACTAATTCGGCAAAGTTGTTCTAGATGGCGTTCTCACAAGTAATCACTACTGCGCAACTTGAGACAATAGTTGTGGTGGCAATAGTTTACAGTAGGCGCTACGGATCTCTTCGATTTGTGTGGGATGAATGATTACAGAAAAAGCATTACAAGATTCTATGAGAGAAAATTAGAAAAAAGCCTTGCGAAACGTCATCCCACATAAGCCGAAAAGATCCAAAAAACATAAATTTATACAACATCAGTCAAATTTATGTTTATTTCTTATATAGATTCAACAGGAACAACCTCATTTAGCAAAGCAGAGAACTATGTTCTTGCATCAGTTACAATTCATGAACAATCATGGTATTCGATAAATAAGAAAGTTGAAGATCTGCAACTAAAATATTTCCCAAATACTAATCTCGATCAAATTGAGTTTCATGCAAAGGATATGACTAATAAACATGGAATATATGAGGACATGTCTGAAGAAAAGATTTTTTCGATTTTAGATGACATATTCACTATCATTTCAGATAAAGATACAGATATCACTATAATTGCAGTACTCGTACAGAAATCCAAGATGACGAAGAGGACAGATTTAGAAAAGATTAGTCACGCATATTTGTTTGAAAGACTAAATCTATACATACAGAAACAAAACAAAAATTCTATAAATGCTGAACTTTCTGAATACGGAATTATGGTGTTTGATACTGAGGGAAACAAAAAAGAAGATCAAAAACTTCGTGACAAACTATTAACCATACTTAAAGAGGGAACTCCTTATTCAAAATTGGATTGCTTAATAGAGGATCCATTCTTCACAGATTCTAAATGGAGAAATCTAATACAAATAGTTGATTGTGTTGCTTATTGTATCAGAAAGAAATATCGAGTAAATACACCATCAACACATACAGCTAATTGGGCTCGGTACTATGATATGATCGAAACAAAATTTGACAGCAAATATGGAAAATACTACGGATGTGGATTGAAGATTATTCCACAACAAGGAGACTAGTGGTAATACCACATAGCCCTCCTAGCGTGACTAATTGTGCGCACAAGTTAGCCACTCGCTCATATACTGATTATGTACGCTCATTTAAAAACTATTGGCTGTCAAATGTAGATCGTCTTAAACGAAGATTGAGTAATACAAAAAGTCGTATGTTGTACAAAAAGTTGTTCACCTCTAGCCAAATGGCTAGGTCAAGCAGACAATTCGAGTTGCAGTGGAAATAAAGGTGTGTGGGTAAGAGGTGTTGAGACATATGGTTCACGCGTACAGACGCGAGATGCTACAATAGCGAATGCGATAGTAATATGTGCAATAATAGAGATACGGAAAACCAGTTGCAATACTTGTGGATCGTGGGATACGGTTCTGTTCAATTGATGGGGGGTTGAGATCGTGATGACGTTATCTCAAAGAACGCACAATATGAGACTCAACAGCAGAATTTACGATAGCCAGTATGGGACCGTTTCCATATTTTGCAAAACTTTTCGAGAATTTTGTGCAGAAAATGCTACCTCTTGTCAAGTTGAAAGAACCTAAAAAACAGTTTAATATCAAAGGCTAGTATCTATTGTTATTGCAGTTATAGTATAGTTTGGTTAATATGCGAGCTTGCCAAGTTCGCGACCCGGGTTCAAATCCCGGTAACTGCATTCTATCTCTGTTCTAGCTCACGGCATATGATATCAAACGATCTTCTAATGTTATCGATTCGTGGCATCTGGATTGTAAATATATCCGATGTGTCGTGTTCGGAATTTGATGAGGCTATTCCAAGCATTCCAGACTTTGCAAAGGCGGCAAAAAAATCCAAATGCTGACTTGCATCTATCAAAAACTCTTCGATAATATCAAACTCTGGAACAGTAAATTGTAGATCGACAAACACATGCCCTTCTTTATCATACATTACATTCATCTTGCCATCAACTTTGGTCATCTTGTGTTTGCATTGTGATACTATCTCATTCAATGTACTTGGATCTACAATTATGCATGGGATATCTATTCCATCTTGATCATGTATGGCAAGATCGTCATGTACGCGCTCACGCATTCTCTCTAGCTCATTTGACATCTCTATTCTCCAATGCTGGAATGATCTTGCTACCAGCTTTCATCAAAAACGGGGACAAAAATGCAGTAATTATACATATGACTCCAATCAATGGAAATAGAAACGCGCTCACTACTCCAATATCCACTCCAAGCTTTACTATTATGATTGAAAACTCTCCGCGTGGTGCAGCTAGTGCAAACGCAGGACGTAATGACTTTGACTTTTGTTGCCTAAATAGAATACCTCCTAGAATACTTCCACCAAACTTGACGCCGGTCGCGACAGCTATGAGTATGATGGCAATAACAATATAATTTTCTAGAAATGATATATCCATCAATGCCCCTGTTGATATGAAGAATATTGCAACAAACATGTCCTTTATAGGACTAGATATCAGTTTGGCAACTTCTGCTGATTTGGACTCTGCTACTAGTACGCCTGCTAGAAATGCTCCTATGGCCACCGAGAGTCCTACAATATTTGAGAGAAACGCATATCCAAAACAGACTCCTAAAACACTGAGTAATAAAATCTCACGGTGCTCAGATGCTGCAGCTTTATCTATCAATTTGGGAATAGTTTTAGTTCCAATCGTAAACGTTCCTGCGATAAGTCCAATTGCGACTAAAATTACAACAACGATAGACTCTATCGATACTGTCTCAACTAGAGCTACAGATTGTAGTGACGACAACAAGATTACCGCTATGACGTCTTCAACTATGAGGATTCCTAGTATGAGAATAGAAGACTCGTGTTTGATTCTTCCCATCTCTTCTAACAACTTTACAATTATTGCTGTACTTGTTATGGACAGTGCTGCACCAATAAACAACGAATCCATAAATCCCATCCCAAGTGCACTTGCGACATAAAATACCGCTCCCAGTGTTGTAACGAGCCCAACGGTTCCTATTCCTACTGCGACACGACCAATGCTACGAATCTTTGCATACGGAAATTCTATCCCGATCACAAATAATAACAATATTACACCAATCTCTGCAAAGAGATTTAGACTAGAGATATCAGATAGTATGCCAACTCCCAAACTATCTATCGCTGGATTGTCTGGTAAAATCCATGACCAAAAAGGTGAGAGAGGACCAATCAACATACCTGCAAATAGATATCCTATGATGAGTGGCTGTCGTATCTTAAAGAATGCTAGTGTGACGACTGCGCCGATGATCATGATAAACGCAAGATCTGTAACAAAGCTGGTGTGTCGAAGTTCGGGTGTTATCTGATCTATGATGGTATTTACTGTATTGTTTAATGAACTCTGAATTCCATCCGAACTAAGTTGCAACGATAAATCTTGCATACTTTGATTTGTCAACTCAACTTAAAACAATTACTAGTAGTGATCTAATGACTAGCCTATTATTGACATCTTGTACATGAATTACTGCAGAGTGATGAATAGGTCTACTGAATATGCTATGTGGATATATGACCTGGGGTATCTGACTGCATTTTTGAATTATTTCACAATAACCTACAACTTAATAGTACGGTAATATACTGTAGTATATGATCAAATGTGGCTACTGTAACAAGAGGTTTGTCAAGACAACAAATCTCTTGATCGAGAAGACGATCCATGAATTACTACATGGTGCTAAAGTCGTAAACAAATGATCTCAACCTAACTTTTTTATCATCAGGTATATCATATACTTGTATGGTAGCCAAGAGCACAAAGACCAAATCTACCAAACCCAATACAAGATCTAAATCTACTACCAAATCTGCTAAAACAACTAGTACGAAACGTGAGCCAACTCCTGCTGCTATATTAAAAAAAGTAGCTACAATATCTGACTCGAACAAAACTCTTCAAAAAGAGATCAAGTCTATGACAAAGATCTTTGGTGAGAATCAAAAAGTTCTAGTCGCAATGAAAGGAATGATCGATACCCTCGTATCAACCCTTGAAGAGATCCAAAAACAGTCAAGGCAGATCAATAATATCGAGATTGACACACAAAAGATGTATTCTGATTTAAACCAAGTTAGAGCTCAATCCAATATCATCGCCAAACTCAACACCCAGACTGCAAAACTACAAAATGACTTACAAAAGATAACCGAGGAACAGCGAGCTATCAAATCATCCAAACTAGTATCACGAGTAGAAGAGAGTACAAACTCGATTAAAAATAACTCTCAAATGATAATCAAGGTTGGACAGTACGTCGATGAGATTAGAGACAACTTGCGCACTGTAACTAAAAAGACAGATCAAGTTCTTGAAACAAAATCTGATCTAGACAATCTTCGCTCCTCAATAAACGAGATTGCATCAAAGACATCAAAGATGGATGCTACTAGTCAAGTGGTTGAGAGCTTGCGACAAGAGCTGGGAGATATTGCATCAAAGATAACTGCACATGACAATCTTGTATCTGATCTAACTGCTATCAAAGTGATGATAGATTCGCTAGCGTCGAAAGCATCAAAGATCGATTCGGTTGGTCTTGTAATGGACTCATTAAAGCAAGAGTTTGCTACGATATCATCTGATGCCATCTCTGCCAAGAACCAAAACTCTAACGCAATAGACGAGCTAGGCAGCAAGATAGACAAGATCGAATCCGACATAAGTACAGTATCTAGCACACTCAAAAAACAAGACGAGTCAGTCACAGAATTTCACAATATCTCAAACCAACTAAAAGAGGATATCAAAATATTACATAACGTAACATCAAAGTCATCCGACACCTCTTCAAAGGAGATGATGGCGCTCCTACGACTAGCCGAGTATCAATCATCGATGCGGATGAATGGAGAATCAAAGTATGGTAATACATCTGATCTTGAAAATATGGCAAAACAGACAGTTGCGATAGCAACTCTCTTCGACAAGGTATCTGAAGAGTCTAATCAACAATTACCACTTCCAGATGAGGTACAACGGTGGGCAGTATCGAAGATTCTAGATTGTGCTGACAAATGGGATGTTCGATTTAGTGATGTGTATAATATACTTGCAAACACACTCGGACGTGACATGTTAAAAGATGTAATACGAATATCTCAAGTTCGAGACATCTATGGAATTCGTGCACTAGATGAGCTAAGGCAAGACCTAAACATGCCCTAGTGTTCTTGCTGAAATTGTTCGCGTTTCTTCTTTAACGCAACAAATATGCCAATTATCCCAACCAACCAGATCGTTCCAAATATCATATTTGCAATACTGATATACATGTAAGGAGTTGCATCTAGTATATTCTCGCGAATCAGTATCGCTCTAGAACTGATATCTAACATTCCAGTATGAAAGTCTGAACTCTCTTCTCCAACATTTGATATTCTAGCAACGCTGACAACCATAGTCTCTATATCTTTCTGTATGCGAACAAAGTTGGTTGACTCTGTAGAAAAGATCCAGACCGGATTCTGAGACAGTTGACCTTCAGAGTTGGTCGTTTGTGGAAGTTTCTCCAAAACAATGTCCATATCTTTTTGGATCGCGGCTAGATGCATGCTAATCGCAACTGGATCAGACGATGCGACTATTCCGTCTAAATGTCCACGTATTCTGTCTAGTGGATAGATATCGGCATTGTACCCAGATATGACCATGTATACACCAAATATGATGATTCCGATTATTCCGATCATCGCAAGTTTGTAGATATTGTTTGCCATCTTTTCCTTCTTGGTCATTACTGTTTTTGTACTTGATTTATTTCTTTTAAATCGAGTATGACTAAAACTCATCAATGCAATATACAAAAATCCCACAGTCTGTAGTCCTATTATTGGTACAAAGACAGGATTTCTTGTGACGATCGCGATAAATATTCCAACTATGCCATAGATTCCAAAAAAGATCTCTAAAAGTGTCACTTGGGTAAAAGGTAGATTATACGCGTTTTCTTTCCAGTCGTTCTTTGTCCTTAGTATGCCGTATTTGGGTGTGCGAAGAAACTCATTTCTCTTTCCTAATACGGCATCAAATACCGCAACTGTGTTGTTTACAGATAGACCAGCATTGTATATCAGTAGAGCTGGTAGTATCTTTATTCTAGACTTCCATGACTTTTGATACATCTGTTGTATGATCATGATGTATGCGCCGGGTCCCATAGCAAGATATATGCAGACTGTAAGTGCCGGTATGAAACTTAATAGATATACGTTTATGTCTCCTGCAAGTAGAATCGGTAGCGCCAAGAATTGAATTAACATTAATGGATACACAACATGGCGTGTAGTTTGAACAAATGCCTGTATCTTTGTATCTACCGCAAGATTACGTTTTACGATGATATCTGAGAGTAGCTTTATTGCACATTGGATAGATCCCTTTGCCCATCGAAACTGTTGCCTCTTTGCTGCATTGATCTGAACTGGCAACTCTGCATCTACTACAATATCTGGTACAAATACACACTGCCAACCTCTCATCTGCGCTCGATAACTTAGATCTAGATCTTCAACTAGAGTTGCTGTGTGCCAACCGCCCGAGTCTTCGATACAGTCACGTCTCCATACACCTGCTGTTCCATTAAAGTTCATAAATAGATGCGAATTGCTCTTTGCTTTCTGTTCTATTAGAAAATGAAAGTCTAGGCTTAGTGCTTGTGCTTGTGTTATTGCGGAATAGTTTTCGTTTACATGGCCCCATCTGCATTGAACTAGACCAATCTTTGGTTTTGCAAAGTATGGTATAGATCGTTTTAGGAACCATCTTGGTGGAATAAAGTCTGCGTCAAAGATTGCGACAAGTTCCGTATCTGTTGTCTGCATTGCATACTTTAATGCACCTGCCTTGTATCCTGTTCTGGTCCCGCGTCTAATATGTTCTATGTTGAATCCTTGTTGCTTGTAGTCTGTTACTGCATCAGATAAGATTTGGACTGTCTCGTCGTCAGAGTCGTCTAGTACCATTATCATCATCTTCTCTTTAGGATAGTCTAAATTACATACGGCATCAACTAGTCTCTTTGCTACGTATTTTTCATTGTATACTGGTAGCTGTATTGTAATTGATGGATCGCCTAACTCTGTGGTACTGAGTTTGACCATTCGTTTCCCTGATAGATATGCAAGATAGTAAAAGTTGCACGTATATGCGGTTATGATTATAGCTGAGAATAGAAAGAGACTAAGAACAAACTGCATCAAAGGACTAACTACTGGCTCCACGTTCTCTTGACACTATTCTTTGCTATTTATATTTGAAATACTATTTTTGCTCAAATATCTTAATTGCTTGAGGTGGACATACTCCTTCACACGCAAGACAAAAGATACAGTCAGGTTCTTTAGACATTAGTGGTTTCTTTTCTGATGCAGGATTACCTGGCGTATCAAACCATTCGTATACGCTTACTGGACATGCTTCTATACAACCTCCATCTGCCACACAAATATCATAATCTACCGAGACAAACTCTCCCCAGACTCCCATTATTCCGTTGTTGGTTCCCTTTCGTCCCCACGTCTTGATAGTGTGTTCTGGAGCTTCGTATGATGCAGACGGTTTCATCTTTGACTTGTAATCTACATCTATTGGACCTGGCTTTGCACCATCTGGAATCTCAATCTCTCCTTCGTCTTCCTCGATATCTTCTTCACTGGCCTCTATCGGTTTTGGCTTTGCACCGAGAACAATCTTTGCTAGTGGTGTAAGCTCTTCAAGCCTCTGAATTGCTGCAACCTCTGATATCTTTTCTGCCTTTACTAAATACGAGATCATCTTGTCGGCAAGTATCGTATTTCTCAAGATAGTGTCGATTACCATCTTTGCAAAGTGATCGGCTTTTTTCCGATAGTCTTTGACCCAGTTGGGATCTCCAAACTTTTCTATTGGAAATATTTGATATATTATGTCAACCACTTCGCCTGTAACGATCTCAACCGTAACGGAGAGCTCGACTTTTTCATATCCTTTCTCATAAGGATCATCTGTCTTTTGTTCTGTCCAACGATATGTGGCAAAAATTCGATCTGCATACATATCCATCTCAAATGTCTTTTTTAGACCATCATGAACTGATCTAAGTTCGTTTGGTTCATCAAGCTTTACCGGCAGTCTGTATAGTCCGAGCTTGAATCCATGTAATGGATATACGCCACGTTTTGCTGTCGGTGCCTCCATAGACCAGACTCGATCTTTGAGTAATAATGACATCTACATCTTACTTTGCCAGTTTTATTTAAAAAGGTTTCAGATTGGTTCTCTTCGATTTATGTGGGATGCATTTTACAAGACTTTTCCTAAATCTTCCATACAGAATTTTGCGTGCTTTTTCTGTGAAAATTCTATTCCGCATAAATCGAAGAGATCCTTCAGATTATCTCTCTATTGCGGGAATTGATGATCTTTTATCTGTGTGATTCAATCGACATCATGCTTTGATGATCTAAACGTGTTTGATATAGGCGATTAGTTATCAATTGCCCCCAAATGACCCTTGAACTACGTACGAATTTAATGTCCGAAATCCGTCAAAAAATGAAGAGATGCGTCAGTAACTGATTGAAAGTCAATCGATTCTATCTCAACATGTTCGAATTTCGTATCTGTTTTACCGTGTTATCGATCAGCAGGTTTGGGGGCTTGATATCCCACATCGCCTTTTTTTTATGTACATGTCGTGTCGACTCGATATCGTACTTGCGAGTACTTGCCACAAGTTGAATAGCATACAAGATACTTTTATAAGATACGGGGGGGGGGGGGATAATTATTGAGTAAACGTCGTCTAATGCCTATTCTAGCTTTGATAACAGTTGTACCGTTTCTGGTGGTTGATCTAGACGATGCGTTTGGGGCGGTTATACCTCCACTTGATTATCCTGCCATATCGAGTTTAGGTCATCCAGGAGGTTTACGTTCTGATATTCACTCTAGCGGAATCCCACTTGTCAAACATAGCAACAATAGCGCAACTATTAATCTTGACACATCTTATGATCACTATAGAATTGACCCTGTCTATCAACCTGAAGGAGATATTACAATAGACAAGGTCACAATGATACTACCAAACCCTAAATTGACATCAATTGGCTGTACAGTCAAGTTTGGAGTAAACAACGTTGGTGCCAATCCATCTAATGCAATTCACGAGTATGCTAAACTACCTACTAATGTCGATGGTAGCATCTATACCAATTTAGCTGAAAGCGATGTTAAAGTAATCGGTGTAGACTTTAAAGACTATTCCTCTGGCTGCGACGTCTCTACTCTTACCACTGCAAACTCTACAAATGAACCACTACTCACAGACAAATCTATGAGAGTTACCATTTATGGTCAGGCTGGCAAAAAGGCGTTCTTTTCCTCACACTTTGAAAATATCACCAAGGCTCAACTGATCCCAGAGTGTACTAGTGCAAACTTTGACAACAGTACCAAACAACTCAAAGGACAAACTCGTATGTGTTCTGGTACGTATAACAATGATCTAGTCATAATAACAACGCAAATAGGAGAGTATGGTGCTACTAGTACAATTCTTCCGCCCGATACACTGCCTATAATACCGCCTAGCAGTTTCCCTACCACAGTTACTACATCTCGTATACCGTTGTCAAGTGCAGCTAGCAGCGACAATGCAACAATTGGCAGTACCAATAACACTCGATATCAGATAGATGGTACTCTTACTCAAGCACAGGTCAAGGCCGGTGATATCTATATGCAAGGTACAACAACGATACTCTCAAATCCATTCTTTACCGGAAAGAGTTACTCTTGTAATTTCGAGGCACTCTCGATCCATGCTCAAGGTGCGTGGCGAGGAGGTAATTTTGATTACCCTGCTAATATACAACCAAAAGGTAACGCAAACAATCCTGCATCGCTGTCATTTAATGGACTTGGTAATTGTGCATTTTGGTCTCCTACACACTCGATGATAACAGACAAAGAGATGCGAATCACCATATACGACAAGTCAGGCAGTAAAGCATGGTATCTATCCCCTAGTCAGAACATAACACAAGCGCAACCAATTCCTGCATGTACAACCGAGACACTTGACACAAGCGACAATACTCTCAAAGGCAACACAAAGATGTGTTATGGTGTGTATAGTGATCATTTGATAATTGTTACAAAGAGATTCATTGGAGCTTATGGATCTGCTACTACGATCACACCACCACAGAATCCCGTAGATCTTGATCTAGTATACCCAATCCCTCCAGGTACACTGTCCATACCACCACCTAGTGGTTTTCCTACTTCCCTTACTAGTAGTGATGCTCCATACATGTCAGCTCAACTAGCTAGCGACAATGGAACAATTGGTGCTACCAGCCCCAAACGATATCAGATAGATGGTAATCAAAACGTACCGGTCAGGGCAGGCGATATCTACATACAGGGTACCACAACGATACTCTCAAATCCATTCTTTGTAGGAAAGGGTTACACATGTCCTTTTAATATATTCTCACTCCATACTGAACGCACTTTTCACGGAGGTGGTTTTGCTTATCCGACCAATGTACAACCGACAGGTAATGCAACCAATCCTGCATCACTGACATTTCATGGAGACTCTACTTGTGCAAACTGGTCTCCAACACATCCAATGATCACAGACAAAGAGATGCGAATCACTCTAGACAATAAAACAGGCAGTAAAGCTTGGTATGCGTCACCTCGTCAAAACATAACAGAAGCGCAACCAATTCCTGCATGTACTACCGATACAATAAATGTCAGTACCGGTAAACTCAAGGGCAACACAAAGATGTGTTATGGTGTATACGAAGGTGAACTGATCATCATAACCAAGAGATTCTTGGGATACTATGGATCTGCTGATACAATCACGACACCACAGAATCCAGTTGACCTCGATTCCGACAGACCTACGCTTGCACCCACAACACCAGATCCAGGCAGTTCAGGCACATTAACAATACCACCACTAACCAATTCGAGCAGTTCTTCTGCAATGAATTTTGATTCAGACACAGAACACGATGGTTCGATATACTATGATGGCGACTCTAAAAGATACACAGACGAAAGTGGCAACGATGCTACCGCTGATCTCTATGTGGCACGAGGTACTGAGACACTCCCACGCGCTCTATTTGAAGGCACTGGTGATTATCAGTGTACTGGAAATTTTGAACGTGTTGAATTCCTCGGCAAAAAGCGTGTTCCAGGCTTTGCCATACCAGATAATGTAACTCCTGATAAAAAGAAGCAACTAGCTGCATATGGACTAGACTTTTACAACAATACAGTATCATCAACAACATCATGCAGACCAAATCCTGAAGCCGTCTCTGATCAAACACTGATAACCGACACTGCACTGCGAATCACCATATACGGCAAGGCAGACAAAAAGCCTATCTACTTTTCACCACGTGACGGAATACTCAAAGCTCAACCAATACCTGCATGTACAACTGACATGATCGACACAAGTAACAACAATGCTCTCAAAGGCGGCAATACTGTATGTTATGGCGTACACGGTAATGACATGGTAATCATAACAAAACGACTGACTGGGTTTTATGGTGCTGCAGACAGCGTTACAACACCCGCAAATCCTATAGACCTCAATCCAGCTACAGTCATTAATATCGATCCAAAGATATTGTCTATACCATCGGTAACCGAAACGAAACGTTATAGTCAAGCGACTTTTCAGTCAAATTCAGCTAATGACAGCAAGATATTCTATGCCGGACCCTCTTCTAGATTCACCGATCATGGTACAAAACCAACTGGTGATATCTATCTCGTACAAGATACTACAACACTCGTACATCCACTGTTCAGCGGCGCCGGCGACTATAGATGTTTTGCAGGTTTAGCACATGTTGTAACTCTTAACACAACCATGGTACCAAGCTTTGCCCTACCAGATAATATAGTTCCTAAAACACCTCTGCGTAGTGTATATGCATACGGACTAGACTTTTTTAACGACAATACTAATACAACAACAAAATGTTCACCAGATCCCGAAGCTGTACATAGCCAACCACTAGTAACCGACAAAGAGATGCGATATACGATATATGGCAAGGCAGAGAAAACACCCTACTACTTTTCTCCACGTGACGGAATAACAGAGGCTCAACCAATTCCAATGTGTACCACCGACATGATCGACACAAGCAACAATGCTCTCAAGGGTAACAATACTGTGTGTTTTGGTAGAAACGGCACAGATATGGTCATTATAACAAAACGACTGACTGGGTTTTATGGCGTAGCAGACAGCGTTACAACACCTGCAGATCCAACAGATCTCAATGCCGCTATACCTGTTGCATCTCTTACCAATCCCATAACCGGTAAAATACAAACACACGAATACTATACTGAAAAGATAAACAGTACATCTCTGATAGAATATCCCAACCCTGTCTTTTTGTACAACACGTTACCTCTTTGCGAGGACTCTGTTCATGGCACACATCAGACAATACAAATGACAACAAAAGGAGATATTTTGTTCAAGTATGCTCTAAACGGAGTACAGTTTGATGGCAGGCTATTCCTGACTCTGACAGATCACACTCCCAAAAAGACCATATCGCTAGACTCTAACTTTGTCCAACAGCGTGGTAATTGGTACAACTATAACAGTACTCTTCCAAAGAGTATACTGGATCAGTTTGGCAACTTTACCAGCATAAACGCCAGACTGTTTGTGACCAATGACACCATACCAGACCAGAATATTTTCAGCAACAGCTCTACAGGTTCGCCTCTATACTATAAAAGCCAGAAAAAGGCTATCATGGAGTTGCCAAATGCTGCAGATACAGTGACCTTTGTACCTGGTAAAGTACCAGGTGTCCGTGGCAATGTACATGTTCCACAGGGTGATACCGTACCACTAACCGCAGAGATACTGTGCCAGTTTGGTCATATACAACCATCTCCCTCAGCTCAGGTATTTGATCTAGATATATCTGCAGATAACGCAACAAACGGTCTCGAGATAAAGTATGAATTTACATCAAAGACGTTCTATCAAGGTGCAAAGGAACAGAAACCCACAAAGTTCTTTTGGATTGCAACCGACTCTGACGGCAACTCTGTCAACGGCGATACAACTCGTACCATAACCAATTCATACAACTTTGTCATTCCTCTAAATTCATCTGGTACATATGATATAGTGATGTATGGCTCTGATGCTGAACGTACACTCATAGGTACACATGCCGGTTCGTACACGTTTGCAGCTAGTACATCAACACCTAGCCAAACACTAACGATAACCATACCAAATACCACTCCGTCTACTGCAACTATTGGTCTCAATACTCAGACAGCAAACGAGATAAAGTTCATCACTAGAGAGACCTCTCAAGGCAGCGGTACTAGATATCATCACCATGATGATGATTCTGATGATACTAGGGCCGACATTACCATCCATTATAACACAAAGATAACCAGCAAAACATTCAGTGTCACATCAAATTCATTCTGTTATAATGCTGAAGTAAAAGTTGGCGATGATATTACGATACCAAAGTTGAACAACTATACGGCATTGGCACTAGAGATCACCGACTTTACTCCCAAATGTACCAACTATCCCAATATATCATTTGACGGTAAACTGGTATTAAACAAAGAGGTCTATATACGATTAAATGGCACAGACGGTCAAAACATCTTTTATCATGTGAACGGCACAAACGACATTGTACAGATACCAAAGTGTACCAGTACCAACTTTAATTCCGCCGACAATACCCTAAAGGGCAGTACGGAAATATGTTACGGCAAAGACGGTACAGACACCGTCATCGTATCCAAGATACTTGCAATCTTTGGAGCGACAACAGAGTCTATTCCAAAGCCTGGTACTTCGACTGGTCCAGGTACAACAAAACCTACGACTGGAGATGATCAAGACGACAAAGACTCTGATACATCAAGAGATCTAGCAAATGCGCCAACCTTTGGTGTCTCACAGCTTACCGGTGAACAGTTGGTAACATGTGGTTATAAAATGGACGACACATGTCGTGATATTACTGCATATCACGTCCAGTACGAACGAGACACAATCCAAACCAACACAACGCACACATTTGCAATAAAGACACTGGCACCAAACATGTTACACAATGTTATACTGGCATTTAGTGTACCTACAGTAGGCTCTCCGGTGAGTGCAGCAGAAGCATACATTTCTGTACATCTTGGAATAAACTATAGTGAACCATCGCACTATTACATCGAGAATGTACTAGTACACGATCCAAACAACATCATCGACTATGACACACAAAACACAACAGTATCTAGGGTGTCATGTTCAGGTGACGATCTACAGTGTACACAAGTGACATTCCCAGATGTGCTGTTCCGTGATATGATGAACCATGAACCATTTGCAATACAAGTAACTGATACTCTACGATTCACATCCATAAACTACATGAACGAAGGTGTCTTTGTTACTGGTACATCCCTAAACGCACCACCAACTGTACAACCAGGACTCACACTATCGGGTGACGATGGTAGACCAGTAAATCTCGTTCTAGTCCGTACAGACAAGGTCTCTGATCTGTGGGCAGATGCATTCGGCAACACTTGGAGTCGCAACTCGTTTGGCAACTTTGTCATTGTACAATATGCACCATACGCAGGTACTACTCCAGTATGTACAGACATCAACGACAGAATATGTGCACCATTCAAAGCTAAACTCGACTGGCACAATCAAAAGATGATCGAACTACGTGACTCGCTATACGATGCATACAAGACAAAGGCATACGCCGAGATCGACAACATATTCACATACGAGTTTGGTGATGTAGACTCTCGCACTAGAACACTGATCAACCTAGGCTGGCTGACCGAATAAATGCAGTAACCAGACCTAGTCTTACGACTAGCATAAATGTCATTCAGACATCGCAAATGTACGTGTAAATTTTGGCATCTAGGGTGCAATCGGCTCAGGCGGAGGCTCAGGTGGGATCTCGATCAATGTTTGCACTGTTTTAAGAAACAAGCTTTGGTACATCTTGTGAGATGTGATACCTTCAACCAACAATACAAGATTGAATATAGTCCACAAGTTTAGCAACATTTGTGCAGACATGAACATGTATGTTCTACACGGTGTTGATCTACTGTGAGTTCTAACACGCATATTTCGAGTAAATTTGAATCCATTCTCAATCTCCCAACGATCGCGATATTTCTCTAGATCAATATTTGGATCATTTGTTGCAAATGCTCTATACTCTTCTGGGTCATCTCTGTCACGAGTTATTATGATGTAACATCCTGCTTGATCCTTGTTGTTCTTTATTACATATTTTGACACTCTAACTCGTTCTCCTCGTTTGTATTCCTCTATTGCTTTTTTTATGCCAGAAGTGTTTACGCATGGCATCAGATATTTGTGTCTAGTTCCATTCAAGAATTTGATCATAGCAACTGAATAAAACCCACGATCGGCAACAAACAGCGCTGGTCTTGTAGAGTTTATTTCGTAAAAATCTACAATTTTAGGCATAAAATCAGCATTTTTTTCCCCTTTTTTGACTGAAAATGTAGATAAAACAAGTCTTGTGCCGGGGTTGACCAGCTGTGCAGAGATGTGTGTCTCAAATACAGTCGTACCATCTTTCGCTCTACCCTTAATCAGATCTGGATTATCTTTATCATATCTTGAAAAACTCGTTCTGTCTACTCCAATGATAGGATGTCGAGGAAAGCGACCAAGCCGTTTTAGCTCTGACAGGTGTTGCGTCACGGCATACTTGAATATCTCATCTATCGGTTTCTCACACGTCTCTTCGATCCTCTTCCTAATCCATTCGCCTGTAGGTGCATAACCATCACTATCTCTGATCAATCTGGAACGATCAGCAGGAGATTTGTTTGCTACTGCCGCATCTATGATGATCTTGAGTCCGTCCCATTTTGTGTATTTGGCATTGTGATAATTAGATACTTTGAATGGTATCTGATCCATAGCGTTTATGAAAATATATCTATAAGTAGAACGGTTTCTAGATACTGCTTGTCTCAGCGAGTCTGATTGTTTGCGCATTAGATTCCTGAGACATGCAATCCTTATTGACTTTGTTTGATCGATATTTTTGATCTTTTGGTTAAATTATAGTTACTTTTGCGATGTCTGGTCATTATGTCGACTTTAAATTCTATTAACCGAGATCGACAGTTTTGTACAATCTCAAATCCAAAAGATGAAAATTGTCATGTATTGGCCATTGTAGACTGTCGTTTACTATAATTGTGCCAAGTCACATAATATGCATTAACTGTGATGGCGCCGTCTAGATCTCAACCTGTGTCTAGCAGAGCCGACATAGTTCCATGAATGTGGTCTGGTAGTTTTATCATGATATAAGAAAAACAAATAGTGATCTTTGTTATCTGTGGATTATGCCGAGCATTGTGTCGTGATATTGTACATCTATTATCAAAATCTTCAGGCCTTAGACGAGTCATTGAATATATGTACAATTTTGATAGACCTGATACATGAATATCTGGGGTCTCTACATTTTAAATTGTCATTACATTCGAGTATGATTTTTGATATGTTTGGTTTTTGTCTAATGTTATATCATATCACACAAACAACTTTACAGATTGAAGAATCTTTTTGTATAGTGTATCTGTTATCTGGTGTGTATATTAGATGACAAGGCACAAGGTCGTAGTTACTGGAGCTAGTGGATTTGTAGCAAAAAACCTCCGAAGATATCTGGTAAAGAACAACGTCGATGTAGTCTCTATATCTCGTCACAAGTTTAGATCACTACATAATGAGACAGCAATAGTAACTGATACATACGAATCAAGATTAATTCTACCAAAGATTCACAATGCTGATGCACTGTATCATCTTGCCGGTATAGGACGCCAGTCTGTTACACATGACTATAATGCAGTAAACTTTGAGCTTACCAACCATCTAGTCAATATTGCCAAAACAGCTAACGTCAAGAGGTTTGTCTATACTAGTGGACTTGGCGTATCTTCGTCTTCCACGGTTGGCTATTTTATATCAAAGTACAAAGCAGAACGATGTATAGCAAGATCAAAGATTCCTTATACAATACTCCGACCATCATATATTATAGGTAGAGATGACTCGTTTACAAAATATCTCAAACAGTCCATCAAACGTAAAGTTGTCCAGATTCCGGGTTCGGGTAGATACATGATACAACCTGTATACATCAACGATGTGACCAAGCTCTTCTACTCTTGTATTAAATACAATACTCTCAAAGATAGTATAATTGATCTAGTCGGACCTGAGACTCTCGAGTTTATAGAGTATGTAAAACTATTCATAAATAATACTAAAACTCGAGTATCTCATATTGATCTAGATCGTGTATACAGTACATCGATAAATGATATTGACTCTGACTTTGGGGTAGATGATCTAACTATTCTTGTTGGCAACTTTGTTGGTGATCACAATAGACTAACTAAACTTACTGGTATGCAATTTCATAAAGTTACTCATCTCTTAGAGTCCGGCACTCTGTTTTAGGACTGATACCTTGTCCAACTTTTCCCATGTAAACTCTGGTTCGTCTCTTCCAAAATGACCATACGCTGTCGTCTTTTTGTAGATCGGCCTCTTTAGATCCAACTCTTTGATAATTCCAGTTGGTCTAGTATCAAAGTTTATTCGAACCAACTCTTCAATTTTATCTTCTGGAATCTTGTTTGTTCCAAATGTGTTTACATGTAGAGAAACTGGTTCTGCAACACCTATGGCATATGCAAGCTGTACCTCACATCGATCTGCCAGTCCTGCTGCGACTAGATTCTTTGCGATATATCTACACATGTAGCATGCTGATCTATCTACCTTTGATGGGTCTTTGCCTGAAAATGCACCTCCTCCGTGCCTTCCAAATCCTCCGTAGGTATCTACGATAATCTTTCGTCCTGTGAGTCCAGCATCTCCATGTGGTCCGCCAATCACAAACTTGCCGGTTGGGTTGATGTGAACCTTGATATCGTCGTGCCATAGATCACTCAAGACCGGCATGATGATCTCTGACATTACATCTTTGGTAATCTCTTCTTGTGATATGTCTGGTATATGTTGAGTCGATACAACTATGGTCTCGACTTTTACGGGCTTGTCATTCTCGTATCGTATAGATACTTGCGACTTGCCGTCTGGTCTTGCCCATTTTATCAATCCATCCCGTCTAGCTCTCGATAATCTTTGGGTAATCTTGTGTGCAATCAAGATCGGCATAGGCATCAGTTCAACAGTCTCATTTGTTGCATATCCGAACATCAGTCCTTGATCTCCTGCACCTTGTTCCTTTGCTTGAGTTGCTGTAACACCTTGACTAATATCCGGACTCTGTGAATGAAGTCTCATCTCTACTTTGCACGTATCTGCATCGAACATCAGTGCCTTGTCATTATATCCTATATCTCGTATAGTATCTCGGACTAGCTGTTCTTGTGACTGTTTATCCAGTATTGCATTTGATGTCACCTCTCCGGACACTGCAACAAAGTCTGTAGTTACCATCGTCTCGACTGCAACTCTCGAGTCTGGATCTTGAGTCAAGAACGCATCCAAGAACGCATCCGATATGGCATCACAAATCTTATCGGGATGACCTTCAGTAACAGACTCTGATGTAAAGAGAAAATTACCTGCCAAGCTAACATCACTAGAGTTCATTTTCGAGTTTGATAAACAAGACATTATTTCCTCGAACTATAACTCGTCCATAATTTGCAACTACCTTGCCATCATGAATCTCTTCTGCATCGGTCATTATTAGATTCATATAAGAGTCAACATTATCCATCTTTCCCTTGTATTCTACCTCATTCTTTAGTCTGACCGTGACTCCCTTTTTGGTACTCTTTTGAAGCATAGTTAGAGGTCTTTTTGCGCTGTTCGTTTGAGACACTAATTATTCACTTATCTTGGTTTGGCTGTTCCCTTGAATAAAAGCCTTACCTATTAACCCCTTATTCAAAACTCTTTAAATTTTTCACTCTTGGTATACAACACAAATGATCCCAACTGGCATAAGAGATCTAGACGACTTTTTAGGTGGTGGCATATCTGTTGGCATAATTTTAGATGTGTTTGGAGCTAGTGGTACAGGTAAGACTCAGTTGTTACTCCAACTCTTGGCAAAGACTATCCAAGATGACAAGACTGCATTATACATAGATACAACAGGCAACTTTCGACCTGAACGTGTCCTAGAGATGTGCGATAGTAATGATCCAACCATTCTTCAGAGAATAACCGTCTCTAGAGTAAGAAACACGTTTGAGCAGATCCAGAGTATATCTAGTATAGATGATCGATATGCATTGATCGCAGTGGACAACATTACCGATCTCTTTTCATACGAGTATCCTGGAGATACTCATCTGTTAGAACGCAACTCACTGTTCATGAGATACATGTATGATCTATCACATGCTATTCTTGATACAAACAGTACAGTTGTTATATCCAATATGATACGAACCATAAATGTAAATGACATTGAAAATATGCGTAATGCAATAAGCCCATTCACACACATAAAGATTCATCTCTCAAAATTACATAAACGCTATCAATGTCATGTATATTGGGCATTGGGCAGTCACACATTTGATTATCACATTAAAGAGTGTGGACTAGTTGATGCTCAAGATATTTAACTATCTGAACCAAAGTTGAACAATGGCAGGAATTTTTGACTCGATTCCAGTAATCACTGTTGCTATGTTTGTAATTGGTATGGTTGGTGTAATTGTTTATGAACGAACACGATCAAACGAGCCAGACAAATCCAACTCTTGAATTGTTTACGCGCTTTGGTTTTTCACAACTCACCGAGATTCAAAAGAGAGCAGTACCAAAGATTCTCCAGAAACGAGACTCGTTAATTGTTGCACCCACTGGTTCAGGCAAAACCGAATGCTCTGTGATACCGATCTTTGAAATGCTGTCACGCGTCTCGGAGCTAGGAAAGATAAAGGCACTTTACATTACTCCGCTCCGTGCTCTTAACCGAGACGTCTTTCGCCGTATAACAAAGTATGCACAAGGAAACAGTCTTGCAATTGATATTCGACATGGAGATACATCACAACGAGATCGCAAACGAATAAGTGACAACCCTCCAGATGTCTTGATAACCACTCCTGAGACTTTGGTTATACTACTCACTCAACCAAAGATGCTTGCTGCTCTTGCTGCCCTTGAATGGGTTATAATAGATGAAGTGCACGAGTTACTGTCTAGCGAGCGAGGTTCTCAGTTGTCGTTGACCATTGAACGACTCGAGATAAATTCCAAGTATCCATTGACCAGAGTCGGACTCTCTGCAACCGTTGGCAACTTTGAAGAAGCGGCCAAGTTTGTAGTGGGCACTAAAAGACGTTGCGAGATCATTCGTGATACCTCTGTTCGTAAATATGATGTCGATATTAGATATGTTGACGGTACAATATCTGATGTTGCTCAAAAGATCCTTGACTATGTATCTGAGATGAATTTAGACTCACCTGTTTTACTCTTTACGAATACACGAGGTGAGGCAGAGTTTTTGGCATCTGTGTTACGCGAACGTGCAGAGATTCCGATCGAGATGCATCATGGATCACTATCCAAAGAGGTACGAGAAGAGACCGAGTCATCGCTTCGACTTGGCAACAAAGGTATTGTTGTATGTACCTCGTCTCTAGAGTTGGGACTGGATCTTGGTTCAATCGAACTTGTTATTCATTATGGTTCACCCAGACAAGTATCAAAGTTTGTACAACGCATAGGTCGCAGCAGACATAATCGTCACTCGTCAGCACGTGGATTGATCGTAACAAATAGCGCCGATGATGAGTTTGAAGCAAATGCGATTCTAGCAAGAATTCGACTGGGATCGATAGAAGATCAAAAGATACACCACAAATCACTCGACGTGCTTGCTCACCATCTAGTTGGGTTGGTAATGCAGATGGGAGAGATGACCGTCGGTACCACCCTCGATATACTGACTCGAGCTTACCCATTTCGTGATCTGACGTATAAAGAACTAGTCGATGTTTTGAGTCTACTTGATTCTAACAACTTGATATACTTTGATCAAGGTACGATGACCTTCAAGAAGAGAGGCTACTCTTTCAAGTATCACTTTGAGAACCTATCTACGATTCCTGACATACTGCGATTCAAGGTCTTTGATAGTGTAGGTAAGAAGATCATCGGCTCGCTAGATCAACGATTTGTAGGCGATTATGGTGACTCTGGCAATATCTTTGTACTGCGTGGAATGAAATGGAGGATTCTGAGTGTAGATGAAAAGTCATTTACGGTCAACGTTGAACCATTTCGAGGTGGTGGAATTACCGTCCCTTACTGGGAAGGAGAGAGTATTCCAATAGATTACAATACTGCAAGAAAGGTTGGACAGTTTCGAACTGGACACGATCCTAAATTCAAGATACATAACGATATCATCTCAAATCTCGACATCACGGTTCCAGACCAAACTTGCATGGTTGTAGAGTCAAATCGTTCTGAAGGTTCGATTGTAATACACGCTTGCTTTGGTACCAAGATCAATACAACACTGGCAGCACTCTTGTCATCGATGTTGTCATCCATATTGGGCTCGACTGTGGTCTCTCGCTCTGATGCGTATAGGATCGTACTTTCATCTAACTCTCGTATATCTAGACAGTTATTTCTAAACGTAATTGTAGATGAGTATGATCTCTATGCAATAATTCAAGCATCTCTTGTAGGAACACATAACGTCAATTGGCGTACATGGTGTGTAGCAAAAAAGTTTGGTATAGTGGGACGTGGTGCCATATATGACAAGAGATCGGCTCGATTCTTGTATGAGCGATATGTAAAGACTCCTCTAGTTGACGAAGCCCTTCGTGAACTCTTTCATGATAAATATGATGTGCCAAGTTGTACCAAGATACTAGATGACATACGTCACAGTCTGATCAAGATAGAGTGGATCGAGGTTGACAAATTTACTAGACTTGCTGAACCGATACTAGATCACACAGCTAAATACTACTCTTCACCTACAAACCTAGATCAAGGAATCTTGAATCTAGTCAAAGAACGACTATACTCCACCAAACATCGTCTGATATGTGCAAGGTGTGGTAGATGGGAGTCTATTCTAGAGACGCGTCAAGTTGTTGGCACACTTGCATGTCCGTACTGTAAAGGTAGACAGATCACTGCCACATTCTACTCTGATCATGATCTATCAAAGATAATCAGAAAGAGATATGATGGTTCTAAAGTATCTGCAGATGAATCACACCGACTTGCTCGTGCATGGAAGGTTGCATCACTTGTAGAGAGTTTTGGCAAAACTGCAATAATCGTCATGTCAGGATATGGTATAGGTGCTGACACTGCAGCTCGAATTCTTCGGAATATGGTAGATGAAGAGTATCTCTTTCGACAGATATACGAAGCAGAGCGCAAGTATGTCATGAATCGAGGCTTTTGGGACTCGTAGATTTCTTCATGATCTTGGAGAAATGATTCAACATTAACTCTAAACTTCCATCAGGTCCGGCCTTTGCATTGGCACCAATAATCTGTACGATATCACCGCTCTCAAACTTTGTTATCTCTCTTGCCACATCACGCCATCCTTTTATCCATATGCTCTTGGACTCATCTTCTATGAAAGCTTCTGCTAATGAGACGGTCTCACCATTCTTTGTCTGAATCTCTCGCATCTCGGGCGGTTTTAAGATTATTCCTTCGACGCAGTATGTGCCGTTGATCTTTACATCTTGGATCCTAGTTCGCAGCTTGTCGATATTTGGAATAGAACCGTCGTCATCTAGTTTTCTTACCAACGAGTCGACATCAATAGTTATGGCACTACCATATGCTTTCGATGGCATACAATCTATGATGTCTCCTTCTTCAAAACTTGCCTGTCTTGCATAATCAGTAATGTTGTATAGACTCTCATTTTTGTCCACAGCGAGGATCACGTCTCTGTCATCTCGCTGTACAATAGTTAAGACTCGTACTGTTATTGGTTCCGAGTCTTTGGATCCCTCGACATTAATTATGGTTGCATCATCGCCATGAACCTCCAATCCCATATTTCCCTGTTTTACACGAACTCCAAACAATTCTACTCTTGCATCTTTTGCGACTATGTTTGGAATATCAGACTCGTCCTTTCCCCAGATTACTACGCCCGTGGTGTTGCCTTGTCCGCCCTTTAGTTTCATCTTTAATGCCTTGCCTTGTCTACCTTTTGTCGTAGTAAACTTTATTCCTTTGATCTCTCCGTCGTTTGTTCCAAATATGGCGATGTTCTTGTCCCCTTCTTTTACATCACTGATATCTTTTACAATCTTGTCGATGCTCTGAATATCGCTCTCAGAGTTGACGAGTTCTATACTAGATCCATCTCCCATGTTTATTGTAGGCGATCCGTCGATATCAGCTTTAACATATGCCTTTATTATCTTGACAAGATCGCCTGGCTTTAGGTTATCAATTACAGCAAGTTTTGCTTGGTCGTTCCACAACCTTACGCTTGCCGTTGCGTCTGTATCGTATACGGTCATTGTTCGTAGGGTTGTAGGCGAACCATCTTTTCTAGAAAACTCTTTGGGACCTGATAGATTCATTACTCTGGCCTCTATGGATACCTCCTTTGCTCCGCCATACAGATCCTTTATCTTCATCTCTGTCTTGAGCGGTTTCTCCAATTTTATGCCATAGTCTCCAGCAATCAAGTGTACCGCGCCACTATCGGTCAGATATCCGGCACCAATCTTGTCTTTCTTTATTTTTATCTGTTCGTTGATGTACTCTTTTGTAAGATCTGGTTTCTGATTACAAAGTATCTCAATAAGCTCTTCTGCCTCTGCCATGATATTGTATGAATTACTCTACTATTAATAAGAATTTCATTCAATCGGTACACAGTTGCATGTATCTTTTTGTTATTATCACTCTTGGTTATGATTGTTGTCGTACTGACTTTTGTAACTAATTGTTAGACTAGACCAAACATCTTAATTATATCAATATCAATATCATTTTGTACCTCGTTGTCGTAAAATGATGGCGTTGTAAATGGTTGATTTTACGCTTTGGTCTACTGGACATGATATCCGTCTTTGACAGCTGCATTTTACGTATCTATACTGGATGTTGATAATTCTAGTCCCTACAATGCTATTTGTGACTCGACAAGATTGGAAAGAATCAAACATCTGATCACTAATAATTGTCGTCATATTGATTTTTGATGGGATGTATTGTTGACTTTATTAGACAAGATTGTCGTCTGACGATAAGTATCTTGTTTTTGCATAAATATGCATTTTAACATATTTGTATAACTGGTATTTTTTCATATACACGACGATAAAATTATCTCATCTAGTATTTATTGAAATGATTGGGCGCTGTCAAGATAGTATTTTGACGAATCATGAATTGGTATTCTAAACTATACATGAATGTCTAACATGCATGCAAAAACACTCAATCGAGTATAATCCCTATGACTCTACGTTTGGGAAGCAATTTGCCTTGTCTATTAGGATATTATATTCACCAACTAGTGGATTTATCTCATCTACGATATTATTGATCTTGTCTACTAGGGGGTTAGATTTGGCTACTAGTCCCCTATAGTCTACACTGGGGTCTCGTTCAATATCCTCTGGTGTTAATCCATACTTGGCCAACACGTCGATATATTCTTGGAACAACATGTTGTACTCGTCATTGAGTAGTTCCAATCGTTGATCCAACCTATCGATCTTATCCTGATTCGCTTTTTGACCTATATAGTGATCATATTTGCTTGAAATTGGTGGTATCTCGTATCCCATATCATCAAATGATATTTGTGTGAACTCGTCAGATCCGTACATCAAATGTGATTCAGATGAGTGATGAGCAAGACCTAGAGCATGACCAATCTCGTGCATTATTGTATCGGACACACTGTTTGTATCAAGCTGAATATATGATCCTGTACAATCTCGATTGCCTAGCGAGATTAAAAGTTCACAGTAGGCATATTCGCAGATTGCCAATCCAACGTGTTCATCTTGTACAAATCTATCCCACGATACTATGATATCTGCATCAGGATGTTTTATTTGAATAAAGGTTAACGTGGGATTTAGCGACTGCCAGATTGCAAATGCTTGATGTGTGGCAACAATTGGTATTGTTTTATTTGTTACAGGAATTGATGAATTGATATAGTATGTGATTGGACTGTATTCGGAATCTACCGGTACGACTGTTATGGTACTATTCGTTGCGCGTATGTTGAGAAAACACTCTGCCCGTTCTACCAAAATAGATCGCTTGCTGTCTAGAATATTCATCTGTACGTTTATCTCGTCGATCTTGTCTTGAATGGGATTTAGTCGATGTACCATACTAGAGGGATAATTGTAGATACTATCTTTGATATCTTTAAGAGTCACTCCATACTCTGCTAGTATCTTGTTGTATTGTTGTTCTAAATCTTTACGTTTTTGTTGTAATTGCGTCCGCTGCTCATCCAATGCATTGATATCATCTAGTATGGGTTCTTGCTCTGTATAGTATGCAGAGTCGAGTGGCTTTGGTATTGTGTATAAAGTATTTAGTGTATCTTTGGTATTTGTGCCATACATTAGATGAGATTTGTCATCGGTGTTACTGATACCTAAAAGATGTCCGATATCCTGCATGATCTCTGTAGTAATACTATCCGAGCTTCGATGTACATATCTTCCATTACAGTCAGTTGTACCTAACAATACTATTATCTTACATTTGCTATAATCACATTCGATGTTTGAATATTCTCGATCTGTAGACTTGATCCCTGATACTATGATATCTGCATCATCTGATGCTAAATGAGTAAAGGTTAGCGATGGGTTTAGTTCTTGCCATGATACAAATGCTTTATGTACTGCATCTGTTATACTGCTTGATGTGGGTGATGGATCTATATAGTATGTGTAAGATCTAGATTGTGTGTTATCTGGACTCTGACCGTATATTGGAGTGATAAACTCATCTGTGCTTAGTATGACTGTGAATATCAGCATAACAAATGATGTTGTCATAACTGCTCTATCTCTAAATTCATTCCGTACTATACATTTGCTCACAATCTGTTCTAAATGATTAGATGCGTAAAAACCATCCTGTCTTAATCTATTCATGTCCGTCATTGTATACTAGTCAGATTTAAAACAGTACTCATGTAAAGTCGCATCGATCTTGAGTAGAATATCTATTCTCTATATCTTTTGTGTTGGAATCTTTCTCCATTTGGGAATCGCACTGTCCTCCCTCTCGAACTCGAGTGTGATCGACTCATCTCGTATATGTGGTGGTTCATCGAGACGCATATTGGCATAATCAACATATGATTGCTGAATATCTATTCCATAGAATCGACGTTTTAGATATCTGGCAACCTTTGTTGTTTGACCTGCGCCATTAAAAGGATCTAGCACTAGATCGCCTTCATTAGAGTACAGGCTCAGTAACCTATATGGAATCTCTTCTGGATAGGGACACGGATGCTGTAAAAAACCTGGAGGTACAGGCGCTATATGCCAAACAGAATTTGCTATCTCTTTCCATGTGATATCTTGGTTTATGTTAGTAAATGCGTGTTTTATCTTTCGTAGTCTGTTGTCACCTTTTCTCATCACTAGAATCACTTCGTGCATTATATTTGCACGAAAATATGACGGGTATGGATATTTTACAAAACTACCTGCTCTGTTTGCACCTCCAGTAACTTTATGCCATATGATCTCTTCATGCAGAGACCAACCTCGCTCATACATTTTTGATACGAGAAGTGCAGGGAGTGGTTCAAGTGTCCCTTTGTTTATCTCGTTTCCAATAACTATGCAACAGTATCCTCCGTACTTTGTTGCCTTGTACACTTTATCAAATGTCTGGACCATGTCGTCCATATATTCCTGTACTGTGATCGCAAGTTTGCCTCTATAGTTCTTGTCTGGATCGTTACCATATTTGGTATGCATAGAATAGTCGATAGCATTTCGATATGGTGGAGATGTAATTGTAATATCGATGGTCTCTGGTTCCAGCTCCGCAAGTATGGTGCTATTGTCACCACATATGATCTGATCAACATTCAACTTGCACAACAGACCAAATATCATTTACTTAAATTTTTATTCTTGTGTGTAGTGAGTAGTTAGGCTGTCACTAGCAACAAGTTACTGAAATACAGAATAATTGATCTTGGCACTCAAGCGTATGATCGACCTAGTCGCTTGTAAACCCTTTAATTATGCACAAAAATTACCTTGTTTATGTCAATGATGTATATGCCTGGCGCAACAGCAGTAGGTGTAACATTCGATACCGGTGTAGTCTTTGCAAGTGAGAGAAGGATCGCCATGGGAACTTTTTTGACGAGCAAGTCTACCAAGAAGACCTTTCCAATAACTCCCAAGGTAGGAGCTACTTGTGCTGGTCTAGTCGCTGACATGCAGATCTTGACTCTCCAGATATCAGCTATGGCAAAGATTCGAAAGATGGAGTTGAAGCGAGATGTTCCACCAAATACTATAGCAAAGATGATATCAAATATGCTCTATGAACGTAGATACTTTCCTATCCTAACTCAAGTGATCGTTGGCGGTCTGATCGATAAACCAACTCTGTATACTCTTGATCCAATAGGTTCACTTCTTCCTGAACCGTATGCAGCAGTAGGTACCGGTGCAGAGATAGCACTAGGTGTACTGGATCCAAAATTTGATAAAAATATGAAACGAGATCAGGCAATAGATCTCGTACGTGAATCGGTGAGAGTTGCAACTCTTCGCGATGCATCAAGTGGCGATGGTCTAGATATATTGGTCATTACTGATCAAGGAATCGAAGAGTTTAGTGAAGATCTATCCTAGTCGTAAACTCTTTCCAATCTCCCAAAATTTATCCGATATGTAATGCAAGTTTTTCAGTACCTCTCCCTTTACCATTGTGTCGAGTTCCACACTAGATACCAGTGTCTTTCCAACTGCTAAGAACTTGCCATGCTTTTCTTCTACTATGCAGACCAATCTATCTAGTTCAAATTCATCAAACTCTGTGATGCCAGGTCGCATCAAGTTTGCCCCTTTGCACATGAACTTGACTGCTCCCATGTCTATCGTGATTCTTGGAAATCTCTTTAGAGTCTCAACCTCTGTCAAAAATGGAATATAGGTTTGATCTATCTTTAGGATCTTGAGTTCGCTTGCAGTAATAATCTGCTCACTAGCTGATATGTGATAGACATTAAAGTTTTTGATCTTTGGAATATCGATCGCCCATTGCTCTGTGACGTCATTGATTATCTTGACAGTCTCTCGCTTTGATATTAGATTTGATTTCAAGTCTGTACTATCTCTTTTCTGATGTCTAAAAGATCTCGCAAGATGGAACTTGCAGTCTCTATACCTCCTGCACCTCGTCCGATGATGGTTTGTATTCCAGAATGCTCTGAAGTAAAAGAGATTGCATTGAGTGTACCGTTGACGCATAATGGATCATCTTTTTGGATCTCCCTGGGTTGTACAGTCAATTCTTTGTTACAAGATGCAACAAGTTTTACCACACAATTATTCTTTGCGGCATTCTTGATATCTGTGCTAGATATATTGCGTATTCCAGTACGACAAATATTTGGTAGAGTGACCTTCATGTCCATTACCCAGTTTGCTAGTATGACGAGTTTTGCAGCTGCATCTAAACCGTCCAGATCTAGAGATTCATCTGCCTCTACATAACCTCGTTCTTTTGCATCCAACAATGCAGCCTTGAAAGATAGTCCTGTAGCCATATTTGAGAGAATATAGTTTGTAGTTCCATTGAGTATCCCGGCAAATGATACTATACGTTCGCCTCTGAGACTATTCTTGGCATAGTCGAGTATCGGAGTTCCGCCACCGACTGTCCCACTAAACTTGAGGATCACTTGATTGTATGTTGCAAGCTCTAGTAGTGATGGAAACGCAAGAGCGAGTGGACCCTTGTTTACAGTGATAACATGCAGTCCACGCTTCATCGCAGTTATGATATGAGACATGCCTGGTTCTGCATCGTGATAGTTACTTGCAGTAGTCTCGATTAGGACATCTGCATCTACATTCTTGATGATATCTGGGCCAGAAATCCTACTCTTGAAGTTATATCCTCCTACTGTTCCTGCTTGTCTCTTTACGTCGACAAGTTTATTCAACTCCAATCCTAGCGAGTCAACTGCACTACCCTTGCTATCAAATACCGCAACAACTCTTGGTTTGAGTCCATACTTTGCATATAGATCATCCATTCTAGACTCAAATAGTCGTACTAGACTCTGTCCTACGACACCAAATCCGCAGAGTATTATTCTCAATATTTGCCTCCTCTATTCATTGTATAGATCTGTATTATTATTTTTTGATAAATCATCTCTTAGCATCATTCTCATGTATCAGTGAGATAGAGTTGATGCAATATCTCTGGTTTGTAGGTGCTGGACCATCATCAAATACATGGCCTAGATGGGATCCGCATCGTGCACAATTGACTTCTACTCGTACCATCCCATATGATGTATCAGATATGTATTGTATCTTTGTTTTGTCGATAGGTTTTGTAAAACTAGGCCATCCAGAACCGGAATCAAATTTGGATGTGGATTCAAAGAGATCTTGGCCACAGCACACACATCGATATGTGCCTGGTTCTTTACTCGTGTTATATTCGCCAGAAAAGGGAGGTTCTGTTCCATGATTTATGCATATTTCATATTGTATATCTGTTAACTCTTCTCGCCACTCTTGTGGTGTCTTTACAATCTTTTCCATGGCACAGTTTTAGTACAACATGCTATATCTCTTCTTGCTTTCGTTTCATCTCGGTTCGTTTCTCTGCTTCGAATCTCTCGAGATCATAGTCTTTTAGATCAACAAATTTGATAACTTGACATATATTTGGATGTACTTTTTTGATCTCTGCAAACATCGTTTGTGCCACTCGTCTATAGTCCGCATGGCCTTGTGGTATTGTACGCAATTCGATGAGGTGACAGGCCTCTCTTAGATTCAGTCGTAACATGTACTGGTAATTGAACGCAAAGTTTACAACATACTGTGCTTGTTCTGGATACTTTGTTCGAATCTCCGTAAACGTCTTCTTTGTATCTCTCATACATTGTTCATAGGAACGATCTAGTCCCAAGATCTTGATCTCTTTTGGCACAGCATATCCAAGATCTGTTGTAAGTAGTTGTCTCTGTAGTGTTAAGAGTCGATGGCGATGCAGATCGCGAAACATACCAAAGTTGTTACATAGATCAAACGTATAGTATATTCCCTCAAAAGCACGTGGTAGTCTATGTCTTCTGTTTCCTCGCTGTGCAGCAATACTGCATATTATCGATGTCTTGTCTTTTGGTGGCATTGAGCTTACTCGATCCTTGATATCTCTGTATCTCTGGGTAGCATTGTCGTACACTATCCCTGCCACCAATCTATTCATCGCTTCACTCTCTGGGATCCATTCTACCAAATCTACCAGGGGACCGAGTCTTGAATCTATACTTTTTATTGTACGCTTGGATTCAGATCGAACATTCTTGATATATTGCACAAGCTCTAGTCCATATCTATCTTCAACGCGTCTTACGAAAGCCTTTATCGTCATATCGAGCTCTCGTTTTATCTGTTGAGATAATCGACGTTCTTCGTCCAACTCTGACGACATGAGAATAGTTAAGAGATATTCGAACGCACGTCCATTTCCAGTTATGCCCACATTTGTGAGCGTTGCTGCAGGTAATAGACCTCGAAGGATATCGAGTGCTTTTGCTCTAGTTGATCCATTGTAGATTCGTACTGCAGACTCGACATCGTCACCAGCAAGTCTAGAGAATGACTCTTCAAGTTTGGTACTAGAATCCACAAACTTGTACATCTCGATAGGATATCGTTCTCGTATGTACTCGATCATGGGTTTGATATTTTTTGAATATGTCTCAAATGACTCGTTACATGTATCTTCGTACATGTCTGCAAATTTTGATTCCATTATTACTGGATCACGATAGAATCTATACTTGCCATGTACCTTCTTGTCTAGTTTGACATATCTGGAAGACTTTTCTAAAAAAGATAGACCGATACGACGATCTTGTATCTTCTTTACTGCAATGTTTGATAGACCTTCTATTGCTATCTGTGCTTCACCCAACTCTGCTACAGAGTCATCTCCGTACTCTAAGAGAACTCTATTGTAAAACACATCTCCTCTATCTCGATCTCTTAAAAACTCGTCAAGAAATACACGTCTCATACTCTTGTCTGTTCTACTGTATCTGGACATGAGTGCCCCACGATCTACTTGTCTGGGGGTGATTATAGCAAAGACGTTACGATCTGTATTGGAAAAGTGTTTTGAGAGTATCTCTTTTTCATCTGCTGTAAACTCTGGCAATAACACCAGATAAGACTATTCATCATTAAACTATTTCTTTCTCTTGATCTGAATTAGATCAGGTCCCTTGTCTCTCTCATTGCCCTTTGTCTGCCATCGCAGTAATACCTCACGAAATGCAGCAGCGTCTGCCTCGTTTTCTGTGTACATTAGTGTAGTTACCCAAAACCCTTTCTTTGCGGTTCTTCCGCCAACAGAGTTCATCCAAAAGTCATCTGGAAGTCCTTGTAAGACTCTACTCTTGGGATCTTTGGTCTCATCTATCCATCGTTGACCAACAAAGTTGAGTATCTGCTCCATCTCTTCCCTCTGAATCATAGATGTGATGTAGAACGTCTCTAAATTTTAAAATTTCTACTCGTTATCATGGTGGTAAAAATTATCTTACCAAAACCAGAAACATTTCTTACTTTATCTTGGTTATATGGGAGCTCGAGAGTATGATACATGACCAAAGACGATATCGATGTAATCGGTAAAAAAGTCAAAGACATGTATGGAACATTCATGGGCAAGGTTGCAGGAACGATAACGGACATTGATGGCAGCATTCAAACTGTCGGAATCGATACAGGTTCTATGGGATTACAGCAGATCCCATTTGAGCAACTCGTAGTACAACAAGAAGTCGTTATCTTTATTCCAAAGTGGAGACTCGATTCACAACGACTCATCCACGAGAAACAACTAACACTGCGTCGTCTCAAAGCATTGCTAGAGATTGTCTCTGAGAACGATGACATAAAGTCAGACGCAGAGATCATCCATGAAAAGTACAGATCCAAACTTGCTACTTTGAATGAGACCGAGAGATCGATCAAAGATAAACTCGATGTGAGACTAGCCGAGTTAGACGAACAGATAAAGTCTGCAAAGATGTTGGTCTTTGACGCACGAGTTCAGTTCAAGAGCAACGAGATCTCTGATACTGTATTTGAGACTGTGAGTTCTTGTACAAACGAGATCATCGAACACATAGATCACGAGATTGCTGAGATCAAAAACGTGAAACAGAGGATTGCAGATCTCGAACTCGAGGCACAAGAATTGACACCTAGTGTAGAATCTACACAACACATCGAAACAGATCCACGACAAACTGTACTTCCAGAAGCACCCACTGAGGCAGAGACACTCGCAATGAGTGAATCAAAGATACCTGAGCCACCTACAGAATATGCTATACCGTTTCCTGAACCACCAAAACAGGAAGTAGCAAAGAATGATGGCAGCAGTGATTGGCTTAAAAGAATGGAAGCACAATAATCTTTTTTTTAACATTTAGATAGTATTGTTGAACATTCTTCCTAATGTCTGATGGTTATCTAATTGGATTAGGAAACAACGATACAGATACACGCAGACGGGCAGATAAAGATTACATATCTTTTTGGAATAGAGAGGCAAAAGGGATTCGATGGTTTAAAGATTGGGACAAGACACTTGATTGGCAACTTCCATTTGCAAGATGGTTTGTTGGCGGAACCACAAATGCAGCATACAACACACTTGATATTCATCAGAGTACAATACCTGACAAACCCGCTATCATATGGGAGACCGAAGGTGGACAGTCTCGCATACTATTGTATTCTGAGTTGTTTACACGGGTCAAACGATTTGCAAATGTGCTTAAATCATTGGGAGTGACTAGAGGAGATCGTGTAACGATCTATATGCCGATGGTACCAGAGCTTGCAATTGCAATGTTGGCATGTGCAAGAATAGGTGCAGTTCATACGGTCATATTCTCTGGATTTAGTGCTACATCTATAAGAGATAGAGTTCATGACTCTGGTTCTGAGATCATCATCACATCTGACGGTGGATACCGCAGAGGCAAGATAGTAAATCTCAAAGATACAGTTGATACGGCGATCAAAGACTTGGACTCGGTTAGATGTGTAGTGGTACTAGAGTATACTGGAACGCCAATTACCATGACTCTGCGAGATAAACTCTGGTCAGAACTAGAGTCTGACGTGTCGGATATCTGCCCTGCTGAAGAACTAGATAGCAACCATCCATTGTTCTTGTTGTATACATCAGGAACTACAGGCAAACCAAAAGGTGTACTACACGGAACTGGAGGATATCTTGTACATCTATGCTCTACAATGCATTGGACATTTGATATCCAAGACTCTGATATCTTTTTCTGTACAGCTGATCTTGGATGGGTTGCAGGGCACAGCTATATACTTTATGCTCCGTTATTATGTGGCGGAACCACACTGATGTATGAAGGTGCACCCGACTTTCCAGACGAGAAGAGAATTTGGGAGATACTAGAGAGACACAGAGTTACAATCTTTTACACTACGCCAACAACACTACGAATGTTTATGAAGTTTGGTGATGATATCCCGAGATCCTTTAATCTCGACTCGTTGCGTCTACTAGGAACAGTTGGTGAACACATCAATCCTGAGGTCTGGAGATGGTACTATGATGTTGTGGGTAAAAATCGATGTCCTATAGTCGATACATGGTGGCAGACAGAAACAGGTGGTATAATTATATCACCACTACCGGGTCTGGAGACAATTCCACTAAAGCCTGGATCTGGTACATTGCCGATTCCTGGCATAGATGTCGATATAGTCGATGATGACGGAAGACAAGTTCCTCCTAACACAAAAGGCTCACTAGTTATAAAAAATCCATGGCCAGGCATGCTCTTGACACTATGGAATGATGACCAAAAGTATCGCGATGTATACTGGACTAAATATGAAGACTGTTACTATCCTGGTGACTATGCACTACGGGACGATGATGGATACTTGTGGTTGCTTGGACGCTCAGATGACGTGCTCAAAGTTGCAGGTCACCGTATAGGTACAGCAGAGATTGAAAGTTGTCTGGTGTCCAATGATGCTGTTGCAGAAGCAGCAGTATGTGGTATATCTGATGAGATCAAAGGTGAAGCAATAATTGCATTTGTGGTCCTAAAACATGGTATATCTAAAACTACTGCACTAGAGTCAGAACTAGCTACAGATGTTCGTACCGCTGTAGGTGCGATTGCAACTCTAAAACAGATCTACTTTGTAGACACTCTTCCAAAGACGCGTAGTGGAAAGATCATGAGAAGACTACTAAAAGCAATTGCTAGTGGTGAAACGATTGGTGATACAAGTACACTTGAGGATGGTATGGCAATAGATGAGGTCCAAAAGGTCTTTGATAATATGAAACAATCACTTGGACAATGCTGAATCTCTTATCTTTCGGAGATCAACTCCACACAATACATCGAACATCTTTTGTAGGCCGTTATACTCTGATCTAGACTCTTCATCTAAATCTGCATACTCGACATCTCGTACGTGTTCTAACTCTTTACTAGACTTGTTAAAGAATATCTCATATTTTGTAATCTCGTCATCGGACATTGCTTGTAGATCAAAGATTATTGTATTACTGCCAAGCAAATCCCCGCCTTCGTCATACAAACTAGTCGCTTCAAGTAAACCTGGAAATGTTGTTCCGTCAGATCGTTGAAATGTTATTCTACGATCTATAACCTTGCCTGTCTCAAACCATGCTTGTAGAGATCTGTTCATGGATTCCCATGACTCTTTTGGAACGTGTTCGAATATGGTTCTTCCGAGAATCTCCGATTTGGCATATTTGAGGTGTGCCGCATACGTCGAGTTACAGTCCAAAATTATTCCAATAGAGTTTATTCTTCGCCACATCACTGGCGCATCTTTTAATGTTCTTCTAGCTCTGGTCTGAACCATTACTTGGCGAATGCCGTCTAGATATATTTAGATACAGTTTACATGTCAACTAGTGTTTGTCGCCTATTGGGTGTGGTTTTGTGTTCTCGTCGTGGCAATCACATGAGCATAGGTATGTCTTGTGATTGTTCAAACAATCGATACACTCGTAGTGTCTTCTAGACTCACACGCTGCACAGATCATCGTATCTGTGTTGATCTTTTGTTATTTTTAAAAATTATGATAGATTTTCTACCGACATGATGCCAAGTTTGACTCTGATGCACCTTTGCTATCTTGTAATTACTCTTGATGAGTAGTGTTATCTTGCCGGATCTCTTCGATTTATGTGAAATGACGTTTCACAAGGCTTTTTTTACATAATTTTTCTCTATAGGCTAGTGCAGTGCTTTTTCTATACCCGTTCTCTCTCATGTACACCGAAAAGATCCTTATGACGATCTAACATCCTACGATTTGTGCATATTCATCGACTCAATGTATACTCTAACGCAATAGATGCAGGGAGGGCGACGATTCCAATCACAAAAATCCTATGGATATCTTTAACTGCTTTGACTTGGAATCAATCTTTGACTCTAGACTATATGCGTATTATTAAGAGTGCTCATGTCCGACCATCAAACATGACCACAACGAATCAATTTGCCTCTAGAAATCACATGTGTGTTTGATTGTGTCTCAAAATATGCACAAGACATAAGAAATACGCATACAGTCTTCTGCATCCTTCAAACAGTTGATGTACTCGTCATATAAAAATTCATAATAGTTGTCAGGCATCTCTAACCATCCCTGAAATTCTGTCTCTTTTTTTATTTCAGCTAGTTTTTCGCCCAAGAAAGGAACTCTGTGATTCAGGACTGTTTAATCTTATGCATGACAAAATAGTTGTTAATAGTAATACGGTACTGACTAAAATGCCTACATGCCAGTATGTGAAAACACCCTCTTGGTCTAGTGTCGGTATGGAGAATCGAAGAAATATGGCAAGATAATTCCGGCAATTGTCATCACATTTGTTGCTTTTTTGTCAAATATTCGGATGATATGTTGTGTCGATCAAGCTGTAGTCTTAACTCCTCTAGAAATGTCTTGCCCATAGAACTAGGAGCAAGTACAAACATTGATAAGTTTAGTAATGAATATAGTATTATGGGTAAAGTAGATTTGTCTAAAATCAAACCAACAAGTGTTGGTGGTTACTTGAAGAAATCACTTAATAAAAAAGAGGAATCAGAGAAGACTGATAAAGACAACTAGATACCAAATTTCCTAGTATCGCATACTGATAACGAGTTACATGAGGTTCTGTTCAATTGACGGGTGTTGCCATTTTTTGCACAAAATTCTTGAAAAATTTTGCAAAATATAGAAACGACATCATGTCGGCTATCGTAAATTGCTACTGTTTTGAGTCTCATATTGGGCGTTCTTTAAGATAACGTCATCATCCTCTCAACCCCCCGTCAATTGAACAGAACCCAATAAAGTTTCTGAGATTATCCTCTATTGATCCTTTTCGGTTTGATATTGTCCTAGCGGTTAAATTTTACTAACACTTGCGATGCCGTTATGGAATCTTGTAGTGCTTTTTGTAACCATTCTATTCCATGTAGATCGAAGAGATCCTTTGACGATCATACAACTAAAGATACTAAACTAAACATGTACAATGATCAATATGGATAGAGAACGTACTGCCGATTATCAAACAACCAGAGGGATCTTGGATATACTTGATCATGATGTAGATGATATTATGGCCAAAAAATTAGCAGAAGAGATATTGGAAAAACCACCAAATCAAGGGTACTTGACAATATCAAGCGCATTGCAGTGGAGACTTCAATATGGTAGAATCATTAACAATACAGATACAATCTCTGGAATTTGGAGGTACTAGAGATCGTGAAGAACATAAAAAGATGGCAGTTTGGTGACTATCAAACCCCACGAGATCTGGCAGATGAATCTCTAAAATATCTTAAAGGTGTTATTGATATTCATCCTAAAAGCATAGTTGAACCAACATGTGGTGTTGGAAATTTCTTACTATCGGCGGCGGATAATTTTACAACTGTGGACAAACTTCTCGGTCTTGATATTAACAATGAGTACTTGACAAAACTATACACAATAGTTCATAGTAGATCTGATTCGGACAAGTTTATTCTACAAAATAGAGACTTTTTCAAGGTTGACTGGGACGTACTGCTCTGTTCACTACCTAAACCAATTCTCTTGGTTGGAAATCCTCCATGGGTTACCAACTCTGACCTTGGTAAGGTTGGTGGATTTAATCTTCCCACTAAATCAAATTTTCAAAAATATGATGGCATAGATGCGATTACTGGAAGATCAAACTTTGATATTTCTGAATATATGTTGATGAGACAGTTAGGATGGGTCACTAGATATGCAATCTGTATCACTGTCTTGTGTAAAATATCTGTAGCTAGAAAGATTCTGTACAATGCATGGCGATCTAAAATTCCAATAAAATGCAGAATAGTTCATATCGATGCTATGAAACATTTTAGAGCAGCTGTAGATGCATGTCTGTTTATTATTCAACCTATGTCATGTGTGGATAAGCAGATATGTAATGTGTTTGCTAATTTTACAGACAAGGCGTCAATCCAAACTATTGGACTATACAATGATATCTTGTTATCAGACGCATCTGGTTTTCACGAAAATAGAGATATCTTAGGCGTGGATCCAAACTTTGTTTGGAGATCAGGAATAAAACATGATTGTTCTAAAGTAATGGAACTGACTATAAACGATGGAGTGTTGTTCAATGGTTTTGGCGATACCGTAGATATTGAAAGAGATCTCTTGTTCCCACTTTTAAAAGGAAGCGACATAGGAAATGGTCGTACCATAAATACCGACAAAGTAGTAATTGTACCGCAACGTCGAGTAGGTCAAGATACTAACCACATTCAACGTACATATCCCAAGACGTGGGAGTATCTTGTGAAGCATTTGAAATATTTTGAGAGTAGAGGTAGTAGTATTTATCGAAATAAACCACCCTTTTCAATATTTGGAGTTGGTGATTATACGTTTTCTAATTGGAAGGTTGCAATATCTGGATTTTACAAGAAATTGAACTTTCGTATAGTTGGGCCAATCGATCATAGCCCTGTTGTCTTTGACGATACTGTCTACTTTCTTAGTCTGAATACAGAGCTCGATGCAGAGTCTATATCTGCACTACTCAACTCGACTACATCCAAAGCTTTTCTCGAATCAATGATACTGTGGTCGAACAAACGACCAATCACTAGAGATCTGTTAAAGCGTGTACACATAGGCAAGCTTGCTACAAAACTTGGTTACTCGATCCATACATCGCACGAAAACAAACTTGTTGCAGAGATCAAATGATCACAGTTTAACAACAAATGATCTCTTTTGTCTATTCTGTATCTGCAGATTAAGACGTTTCTTGATTAGCAGATCACTACCTTCCTAGATTAGAGTCGTAAAAAATATTCAGTATTGTAAGAAATTATGAAATAGTGAAGTTATTTCTGCACATGACCTAGTCTTTATTGGGAAAATCTGATGAGGCGATATTTTGAGATGATCATTGTCATTGCATTACATTTGAAATTATTAAAGTTTTAATCATTACTAAATGGTAAACATCACAAATCAAGTGAATCTAAAATATCGTGTATGTTATTTGGACCGACTTTTACAGACACCGTCTTTTTAGTTTCGAGTATATCTGCTATATTCTCTGATGATGTAGTGCTGCGTTTGGTTGTGGTCTTGATAACTCGATCAATATTGGCACCGATCTGTGTAGCATCCGCAGATAGATCACTCTCTGCTCCTGAAAGAGGTAACGCAAGGGTCTTTTTTGCAGATAAAACACATTTTATCGCATCATCGATATCTGTGTGTTGATGTAGTAGAGGTGACAATGCGAGAGATACTCGTTCTGATTCTTGTGATAGCAGCGTCATTAGGATCAGATTATAGTTACGGTTATCCATACAAAAGAAGTTGAGATCAATAGAATCTTGAATCATTCTGGGAATTATTCTGTTTATCATCTTTACCAGAGTCATCAATTCAGATTTGAGTCGATAACAGATTATTATCTCTGTGTTGTATCCTTGTCTTATTGTTTCATAACATGCTATTGCAGATAGATCATCATATACCGCACAAACAGTATCTCTTTTATCTCCAAACGGAACACCTCCGTTTCCATCATCTATATAGATACAGACATATGCACTAGTCTTTGTCAAGTATGTGTATAGTCGCTTGTCATGATCATGAATAGTTCCTGGTCGAGCTCCGAGATTTGATCTCTTTTCAATAATACTAGATGTTGCCGCCATCTCTACATCTTTTGTCAGGAATCCTTTAGATACTCCTTCTACTTGTACAACAAATCTTTCGCCACGTAACAACAAGTTACCGCCTAACGATGTTATTGTAGATACTATGTCGTCAAAGTTGTTGTTGGTCTTTCTTGTAATGGCAATCTTTTGTATGCCAAACAAGAGGTTTATGGCAGACGACGCAAAGACGGGATCATTTGCGCGAACAATAATTATGTCTCCATCACGCTTTACTGTCTGAAACTTTTGATTCTTTAGTTTAAGGATCTCTTTAATGTTTGATATGAGAAGTGGAATCTTTTTCTTTGCAAACATGGTTGGAAATACTACCACATATGATGTTTCATCCATGATACGTATAGTAAATCCCCGTTTATAACTCAGAATGGATATGTAATGTCTTGTTCACACCAGATCCATGTTTTATGTGATTTAGAACGTAATCTATCATCTCCTAGTCATCTATGGGTAAGACTATCTCGAGCGACTAGAATCACATACTATGAGATCAAATCGGCTTGGATTATACCTAGATATCTGTTAGACGATCTTTCTATTGACACTTGTAAAACAGATTTATTCGTCATATGACATGTCTATATGTTGATTCATGATATTGATCTAGAGACGGTTAAAAATTTCATACCGCCACGAAGGCTATCTTCTCGCAAGGGCGAGAACGGTTCAGTCCTAGTTGTTGGTGGTAGTTATATGTATCACGGCGCACCAATACTCTCATCGATAGCAGCACTTCGTTGCGGAACAGATCTAGTGTATACTTGTGTTCCAAAGATCAATGTAACACCAACTCGTGCAATGATGCCAGATCTGATAGTGATACCTCTAGCTGATCAAAAGCTTACGCGTGGAGCAGTAAACAAACTAGTTGGTGTACTACCTCGTCTGGATTCTGCTACAATAGGGATGGGTCTTGCGGTACAGGAACGTACAGCACTATTACGTCTAATAGAGTCACTGCTGAATAGAGATATTCGTATATCTCTAGACGCATCAGCCCTTGTCCCAGAGATTCTTCCTATAATTCAAGACAAGGGTGTTGTAGTTACACCACATGCAGGTGAGTTTAGACGACTCTTTGGTAGAGAGATGCCAAAGTCTAGAGACGAACAGATCAAACTGGTAGAGAGTTGTGCTGAAAAGTATGGTATAACAATACTGTTCAAATCTAGAACCGATATCATCTCTAATGGTACTATGACATACTTGAATGTAAAAGAGACACCTGCAATGACTGTTGGTGGTACAGGAGACGTTCTCTCTGGACTGGTCTCTGGAATGTTATCGAAGAACCGAGATGCACTCGAGTCTGCAGTCGCGGCTGCGTTTGTAAATACTATAGCAGGCAGAGCAGCACAAGATAGGCTGGGTCTTCACATCACATCGTCTGATCTCTTGACCGAGATTCCAAATGCAATGAAACCATTTGATAGGATGATTTCAGAATGACTCCCTTTCAATACGTCGACAGAAATATGCCTAACATGATATCTGATCTCCAAGAGCTGATACGACAACCTAGCATCTCTGCGACAGGTGAGGGAATAGAAGAGTGTGCATTGCTTGTAAAAGAGATGCTTGAGAGACATGGTATCTCTACTGAGATACTACGTTTGGGCAAAGCACCGCCACTCGTGTACGGTCATGTCGAATCGAAACAGAATCCATCCAAGACGATTCTATTTTACAATCACTATGATGTCCAACCTGCTGAACCGCTTGAACTCTGGCAGCATCCTCCATTCAGTGGAACTAGATGTGGTAACAAGATCTATGGTCGTGGCGCCACTGATGACAAGGGCGAACTTGTAACTAGAATTAACGCGGTATCTGCTTGGCTCAAGACCACCGGTGATGTACCATGTAACATCAAATTCGTAATAGAGGGAGAAGAAGAGACTGGTAGTGTAAACATTGCCAAATATCTGAAGAGATATCGTAAGAGATTCTCATGTGGTGGTGTAATCTGGGAGTTTGGATATGTAGACGTAAAGAACCGTCCAATAATTGGTTTGGGCATGAAGGGATTACTCTACGTCGAACTAGTGTGTCAGGGCCCAAAACGAGATGTTCACTCTAGCCTAGCTGTTCTAGTAAAGAATCCTGCATGGCGATTGATTGAAGCATTAAAGACACTCTATAGCTCTAGTGGTAGAATTCTCATCCGAGATTGGTATGCTGATGTTAAACCATTCTCTGCTCTAGAATTAGATCTGATAAGACGTGAACCATTTGATGCAGAAGCATTTAGTCGAGAGTTTGGTATAGATTCTTTTGTTGGCAACATGCATGGTCTTGCTGCAAAAAAGGCACTAGTTGGTAACTCTACATGTAATATAGCTGGTCTGATATCTGGATATGCCGGCAAAGGCGCAAAGACTGTCTTACCTTCTATGGCAACTGCCAAGATCGATTTCAGATTGGTACCGAACATGGATCCAACAAAGCAGATATCTAGACTACGTTACCATCTCAAATCCAAAGGGTTCAATGATATCAAAGTACGAGTTCTCAATGCCGAGGCAGCTGCGCGAACCAGTCCTACTCATCCTCTAGTTGGTCATGTCCAGAGAGCTGCTGATTATGCCTTTGGTAGTTCAATAATCAACATATCCAATGCAGGAACTGGTCCCATGTCTGCATTTGTTGATATATTACAAGTGCCCTGTGTGTCTATCGGTAGCACATACCTGTTTGCGCGAATCCATTCTCCAAACGAGTTTGCTAGAGTTGATCTACTTAAAAAAACTACAAAGTGTATGTGCAAACTAGTCGAACTAGTGTAGTATACGTGGAATCTTTTTGATCCCTTGTACTAGCGATATTCTTCCTGGACCTGCAACCATTATCAATAGAGATGCTGCAAGAAGGATCAGATCTAACTCTACCCCTCTATCTCCAACAATACTGCCTGCTCCCTTTACATGAAATATTGCTCCTAACATAATTATCGACAACAATGCACCAGAGAATCTACTCAAGACTCCTATGATCAATAATATTCCGGGAACTACTTCTGCTAACACGATCAACATCTGCATCTCTGGAGGCAGACCCAATCTGGGTAAAAATTCAGCAAACCCTGGATTGAGCTTTTGCATTCCATGCAAAATGAATATCACTCCGATCGATGCTCTCACACCCATGAATACTGCATCATTGAAGATCTTTTCTTTTATCTCGGCTGTCGCCATAAACTGACTTGTACTCGTTGCTATTTATCTCTATATCGTATTGCTGGTTGTCTAGTTGTCTGTATACTTGTCTGTGCACTTACCGTCTAGTTGACTAGACCTGTAAAGATATAGATCGTATATTCTATGTAAGCCACAAAACAAAAATTCTAGGCATATCTGATACTAATATGGATCTGCGAGTACACAATCTAAATGCCACATATGAATCGACTAGGGGAGAGATATATGCAGTGGACGACGTTGACTTTGATATCTTTGACGGTCAGTCTATAGGGATTGCTGGTGAGAGTGCATGTGGAAAGAGCACACTTGGTCTATCTATAATTCGAGTATTGGACTCGGCGCAAGTTGACGGTCAGATAACTATAGATGACGTTTCTATTCTCGATATGGATGAATCTGAGTTTAATTCAAAGTACCGATGGCGACAGATATCTATGATCTTTCAAGGAGCAATGAACTCTCTTGATCCTGTGTTTACTATAAAAGATCAGTTTGTTGAGATCTTGGAAGAGCATGATTTTGCAGGAAACTATGATCAAGTAGTCTTGGATGCAGTTAGATCAGTCGGTCTTGATGATACTGTGCTGTCACGATATCCACACGAACTTAGTGGCGGAATGAAACAACGAGTCATCATCGCAATGGCACTATTACTAAAACCAAAGTTTGTGATTGCAGATGAACCTACTACTGCACTAGACGTATTAATTCAAGCTCAGATAGTAAATCTACTCAAAGATCTCAAAAAGGAAGGAATGGCATTCATGCTCATAACTCATGATCTTGCAGTTCTCTCTGAGATATCAGATGTGATCGGAATCATGTATGGAGGTCAGATGGTCGAATTTGGTAGTTCTTTAGAGATATACAACTCTCCAAAACATCCCTATACTCAAGCCTTACTCAAATCAATTCCAACTTTGCATGGTGAGCGACCATCCTATATTGGTGGTATGCCCCCGAGCTTGTCTGCTCCGCCAACACAATGCAGATTTCTAGACCGATGTCCACAAGCTGTTGAAAAGTGTAAACAGAATCCACCTAAATTTAAGACTAAGACTGGTTATGTTCGGTGTTGGCTGTATGAGTAGATTTTAACAAGCCTTGAACAATAGGCATACATGCATCGATTACTCGAAGCACCTCACTTCTAATCACATCTTTGTCTATCGAGACCCAAACCCTGTCTGACCTGATTGCAAACGATATGGTCTGAACCTTTTTGCGTTCCTCCCAAACAAAGTCAATCGTACCTAGACTCTTGTCAAAGTAACTCTCCATATCTGTTCTGAGCGAGATGTGTGAAAATTGATACTTTGTATTCTTGGCATCTAGTAGAGGCACCAAATCCTTTCTTCTTGTGTATTTCACCAGTTCTCCATCTTCGTTGATTACCCCTACAAATCGAATATATGGACTAATGGACATAATATCATCACATATCTTTTGAAACTCTTCGTTACTCATCACTAATAGTAAATAGTGATCATATTTTAATTATAGGTATGAGTAATAATGTCTGGAACATTTACTATTTAATCCGTACATCACATGGATGGTCTAGACGTCAGGTTATCCAAAATGAAGACTTGTACCAGTCATGAAACTATCTCTTGCAATCATACCTCGTGTCTATAGATGCCTTTTTGTGTTGTCTGGCGATTCATGGAGTTATTGGTGCGCAATCAGGATATCATGTCCGATCAGAGACGAATCTGATATCACCCCAAACTGATCATTCCTATTAAATAAAGCACTAGTTCAGATCAATCTGTGGATCTGGCAGACCTATTTCCATTTGCTCCTGAGATAGGTTATCTCAGTCTCGGGTTGGTAAACTTTGTTGGTTCATTGGTACCTTTTGTTCCACTACCTGGATTTCTACTCTTGGCCACAATGTCTGTGGGAGACAAATTTGATCTACACGTACTAGCACTCGTGTCTGCCGTCACTGCAACGATTGCCAAACAGATAATATTTCTTGTAAGTTATGGTGGCAGTAACATACTCAGCGAGACGACTAGAGCAAGGATGCGTCCATTTGAGCGTCTAGTAAAACGTTATGGTGCAGCCGCTGCATTCTCTGCAGCTGCGACTCCAATTCCTGACGATCTAGTTTATGTTCCACTTGGACTAGCAAAATATAATCCGAAACGATTCTTTATAGCGACATTTGCCGGCAAACTAGTTCTCAGTTATACTATTGTCTTCGTATCCAACTATCTGGGAATATCTCTGGTAGAGCCGTTCATAAAAGATCTTGATAGCGCGACGCCGATATATGTTGGAATTATTGTATTTGGCGCGTCGATGACAGCTGTTGTGATATTGTTACTGCGACTTGACTGGGCGCGAATTCTAGGCAGATTTGCTCCTTGGACTCTAGATGAACGTGACGACTAGTTTATGGTAAAGTTCCACCTCTTTGGTACCGACTCTTTAACTCCAATTCGATGCGATGCGGTTATCTCGCCCTTGATGCGACCATGTGTGATGTATAATGTCGGATCTGATGTGAGATCAACTCCATACTGTAGTTTGGTAATGGATAGAGCCTTTGCAAGTTTTGCAGGGCCGTTTGTAAGATTTGTTTGATCTTCAAATCCTCGATTCTTCATCATCATATCTACTCCAGATTCTGGTTTGATCGAGCGAATCAAGACTGCTCCAGCTATGGAGTCTCTATCTCTTGCAACAACATTGAAACAAAAATGCATTCCATATGTAAAATAGACATACGCGGTTCCTACCGTTCCAAACATCGCCTTATTCCTCTCTGTCATGCCACGAAAAGCGTGACTTACAGAATCATTGACATGTCCATATGCCTCAGTCTCTGTTATTATTCCTGATAGCGTCTTGTCTTTTATCACTCTGACTAGTCGTTTTCCTAGTAGGCTCTTTGCTACCGTTACAGTATCTCTGTGATAAAATCTCCTAGAGATCAATATCTGGTTTGATCTTGTTGCCTTTTTTTAACCGTGCTACTATGTTGACCAACTTTGTGATATCGCTGTTGAGTACATCAATTAGAGATTGATTGTATATTGTAGCTGCAGGATGGATGGTCAGAAAGTATAACTGTTCTCTACTCTTTACTATCTTGCCACGATACTTTGTAATCTCAGATCCGCCCAAGATCGAACCAAACGCTGTATTCCCTAGAATGCATATTATCTTTGGTTCAACTATTGCGATCTCGTCATTCAAGTATGCTGAGCACATATCTCGTTCTGTTGTGTTTGGGACTCTATTGTTTGGCGGTCTACACTTTACGACATTTGTGATGTATATAGAGTCGCGTTGTATTCCAGCATTGGCTAGTGCTTCATCTAGTCTCTTTCCTGCCGCACCAACAAACGGGACACCTTGTGCATCTTCGTTCCGCCCTGGCGCTTCTCCAACAAACATGATATCTGACTTGGAGCCCTGACCGGGAACCGCACAAGTTCGAGTCTTGTATAGATCGCACTTTGTACATATCGTGACTGACTGTTTTATCTCTAATAGATTTGTCATGTATGTTGTTGTTACCTGCCTTATAATTGCGTAACATTGGTATTCAAATATCAACATGACCGTGAATTCGATCAAGTTACTAGACAACTAGATATCTAGTGAGATGATAGCCACACTAGCTCAAACAAAACAGACTCTCTACACTAAAAATTCTCACAACGATTCTATTATGTATTCATAGATAGTGAGAGTTATGAAGAGTACAAGAAATGACGAGTTTTACAGCAACTGCACAAAATACTTTGAGCATCTGCGAGGCAAGGGTGATACAGACTTTGGGTTTGAAGATGAATACTATTTTACTCTGCCTGCAATATCGCGTAGTTGATGTATTCGCCTCTAAATGACATGATCTGTATTCATCAGTACACTATGTTGAGTTGATATCTATGCTGGGCGTAGTTTTTGATGATAACTTATGTGCCTGCGTGGCGCATCTTTTTTCTCTCTTTGGAAAGCTAATTAGGATAGATACTATGAATCTATGATTGAGTTGACCATAGTTGTTGATACGAGCATTATAATTAACGGTGAGATCATACCCTATATCTCTGACACTCTCTCAGGATCTCAACTGATCATACCTCAGGTTGTCATTGATGAACTCCAATCCCAAGCTATCTCTAAAAAGGCACAGGGATTTGTAGGACTAGAGAATCTAAAACATATCCATACTCTGGCAACTAAATGTGGTATTGATATAGTGATATCTGGGAACCATCCATCATCTGAAGAGATCAGACTTGCAGATATGGGTAGGCTCGATGGGATTATAGTCGATCTAGCAAAAAAAGAGAATGCAACACTTTACACATCTGATACTGTTCAAAGTCTTGTCGCTCAAGCACAGGGTGTTAAAACGATCTTTGTTGCTCCAAAACCTCAAGGTGATCTGGAATTCGTAAAGTTCTTTGATTCAAATACGATGAGCGTTCATCTCAAGCAAGGTCAACGACCTCTAGCAAAGCGCGGTAGACCAGGTAGTTCATCCCTTGATATCATCCAAGATGAACCTCACTCCAAAGAGTATTTGGAGATGATCGTATCGCAGATACTCGATGTGGCACACTCTGACAGTAACACGATCGAGATATCTAAACTTGGAGCATCAGTCGTTCAACATGATAACTATCGAATTGCAATAACCAGACCGCCTCTATCAGAATCTTTAGAGATAACAATAGTTCATCCTACTGTTCAGCTCTCACTAGATGACTATTCTCTTAGTGAAAAGATGCTTGAACGTCTAACTGATCGTGCTGAAGGAGTAGTGATCTCTGGAGCTCCAGGTTCTGGCAAGAGTACACTTGCGTCAGGGATTGCCAACTTTTATCATCGGCAAGGCAAGATCGTGAAAACATTCGAATCACCTAGAGATCTTCAGGTAGATTCTGGGATTACGCAATATGGTAAACTCGATGGCAGCTTTGACAATACTGCTGACATGTTACTTCTTGTTAGACCAGATTATACAATATTTGATGAGGTACGTAGGAGAGAAGATTTTAGAACGTTTGCTGATCTACGTCTAACTGGAGTTGGGATGGTCGGCGTGGTTCATGCAAACTCGCCTCTTGATGCAATACAACGATTCATTGGAAAGATAGAACTCGGTATGATCCCTAGCATCTTGGACACTGTCATCTTTGTCAAGAATGGTATGATCGACAAGGTATACGAGTTGGCTCTAAAGGTAAAGGTTCCATCAGGAATGACCGAATCTGATCTAGCTCGTCCTGTAATTGAGATTCAAGACTTTGAGAGTGGTAAACTAGAGTACGAGATCTATACGTTTGGTGAAGAGAATGTGATCGTTCCTGTATACGATGAAGAACGTTTTGGGATTGAAGGAATTACCGAAGAGAAGATTCGTGAGGTCTTTGCTAGATATGATCCACACGTCAAAGTTCACATCAGATCCAAGAATCGTGCTCAAGTTGTAGTAGATGAACAATACATTCCAAGTATAATTGGCAGAGGTGGATCGAACATAACCGATCTCGAGAAACAACTTCATATTCGCATAGACGTCGTTTCAAGACAAGACTCGCCCACACACGACACTGATATTCCTTTTCAACTCACCGAGTCCAAGACTATGTTGATGTTGACTGTTTCAAGACAATACTCGTCAATGCGTGCACTACTATACCTTGATGATACGTTGTTGACATCTGTCAAGATTGGACGACGTGGAAGGATAAAGATCCCAAAGCGTTCAGAGACCGCACGCAAGATTACCTATATGCCTGATAGTCTCAAAGTTCTTCTCAGAGACTCTTAAATTTTGATATGATATCTGGATTTGCTTTGAGAAATGCGATGAACTTTCGTAGTTGTTTTATGGTCTTTGGGTTGAGGTGGTGTTCGATCCCCTCAATATCTTCATTTGCGGTATTGAACTCGATCCCAAGTATATCAAAGAATTCTAATAATATTCCATGCCTCTGTCTTATTCCTTCTGCCACTTGAATCCCCTTTTGTGTGAGATTTATGCCATGATACTTTTCATACTCTAAAAATCCTCCATCATCTAGCTTTTGTAACATCTTTGTGACGCTAGGAGCACTCACATTCATGTACTTTGAGATATCTAATGTGGTCGCATATCCTTTCAGATCAACCAACTCTGATATTATCTCCAAATAGTCTTCTACTCGTGAGCTGGATCTTGTCTTTTCTGAACGATGGGCAGCCTTTATCGAATCAAGCCTCTTTGAGCTCTTCATATGACTATATGGGTCGATTCTAGTATAATTGACTGTTGGTATGACGTTGGGCGATGTTCTCAGGCACGAGTGTCTACTGATCCCCTTCATGACACCGCCTAGTTTTAGATTAGGTTACTCTTTATTGACTACAAAGTTATAGTTGTTGATCCTTGTGCCTTAATTATATGGTATTTGATGTATGTCTGTTATGGAGGACCCGTTAAAGGAGCGTCTGACGAAACTACGTCAATTCTCAGACTCTGTGAATAGACGAGCCGAACTGTATAATGACATCGCAAAGTTTGACGACAAGAGTACGGCTAGTTCGCTTGGGGCATTACGAAAGGCACCTGCGCCTGGTAAAAAGCTCCAAAAGATCGGATTCTTGATGCTCTGGATTCCTGAACCGACTGGAGTGACCTGCGCGGTTGGTGGACCATTAATAGTGGCTGGGCGTTATCTGGACAAAAAGTACAATGGCGCCACAATCAATGATATCGGTCACGAGACCAAGAATACGATATCTACGATTAGCGACTTTAAACAGTCTATATCATAGAGCACATCCATGTACTGGTGACAAAAGTGAGATATCCAAGACTTCTATTAACTTGTCAGAGTTTGTAACATTGTTCCTAAATTCTCGGAGGACTCTCTCCGAGTCAATGTAAGCATGTTCTCGTATACACTATTTGATCGTTTGATTCACAAACGCATGTTTTGTGGATTTGTTGCTATGAGGGATGGGCTTCAAATCACAAGTTGAGGGACTGAAACTGGACAGAACTTGAGGACTCGCTGATGTCTAAGACAAGAGACACCCATAAACTATCGAGACACAAACGAACTTGACTGTTTACTGTTCTGTTTTGGTAATTGTTATAAGGGGGGGGGGGAGTTCTTTTGTGAAATTTCTCATTGGTATCCTTGTTACAGTATCTCTTATTGGAGTTATAGGTCTAGTCGATAACGCTGAAGCAGAATCATATCAAGAAGTAGATTTAGGATTGATATTGTCTACTTGTAATACAAAACCAATAGAACTAACTTCAAAGTTCATTCACTTAACAAATCATACTGACATATACATTAGTAATCTAAATTCTCATAGTTTTCTTAGAAATCACTATGAAGGAAAGGAAACTGAAGGACTAAAAAACATACAAACGGAAAGACCAAATCAACATTGGCGTGATAGTGAAAGGATAATAATAATAATTTCTGAAGAAGCTGTTTATTGGGATATTGGATATTATCATAATGATAGTAATTACAGACATTCGTATTGTGAAAGAACTTATTATGACAAATTTGGAAATTTAGGGAATCAAACTAAAGAACATTATGAATATTATGGAGATTATGAAATAAGCGGATTACTAAAACCTATAACATGGAACTTATCAGATGAACCTCAAATACAAAAACGGAACAAAATTAATGATGAGTATATCATAAACCTGATAGCAAAAACTTTCAACTTGACACCAGATAACCAACCAGATAGAACAGAAACAGTATCTAATGAACAGATCCAGAAACTCAAAGACAAGAACAAGGAACTCAAGAACAAACACCAAGCTTGTAATAATGATAAAGATAGAGTAGTATCTGAACTATCTGAACTGCAGTCTAGATTTACTATACTGGAAACAAACTCTAATCAAACTCAATCTCAACTGAATGAAGCCTTATTCACAATAGAGAAACTTACAACTCAACTGAATGAAGCCAAGAAAAAGATAGAGGAGTTAGAATCGCCATGAAGGTTCTAATTTTGAGTCTTACTACAGTATTTACTATCATGCTATTTGGCATATCTGATGTATATGCAGATCATTCACTTAACTATCAATCACATGGAACATTAGATGTTAGAATTAACAACTGTACTAGTTTTACCGTATTCGGAAATACAGATGAACCAAACCACCCTTTCCGTTTTGGATATGAGTTTTATGAATATCTTGGTAAAGATGACAACAACCAGCCTCATTTTATTAGCTATGAAGAACTTTCTAACTGGTCACATTCATTTTTTCCTAACAAAGATGGAAGTTTTGAGTTTACAGTATCAGTACCCATGACAAAGACTGTAAAGAATTATGGTTTCAATGAACGTACAGGTAATTGGGTTTCTACAAATACATATGACATTACACTATCAAAACTTTATCAAGGACATGTAGACTTATACTTTAGTCAAAGTCATTACAAACCACATAGATCAGATTTTGTAGTTGATAATACTATATTTGATGTTATTGGTAATAGTACAAAAATAAATGTTAGAAACAACACAGATACAAATCAATTATGTTTCTATAAGATTACTTGCCCTTACAAATACTGTAATTATCCAGATGATTATACAGAAGTTGAAAACACACCATCTATACAAGAACCAACTGCACCAAAGACCAAACTGCAGATAGCTAACGAGAATATCACAAATCTTGAAACCCAGATAGATAAATTTGAAACCAAGAAAGATAAACTCAAAGGCTTAAAGGACAACTGGAAAGAGAAATTTAAGCAATGCAAAGATGATAGAAAGGATCTAAGAACTGAAGTTGAATCATACAAGTCTAAATTCAACACAATAGAATCTCTATACAACACAACAGAAACGCAACGATCAGAACTTGAGAGACTATACACAGATTTAGATTTAGAACATGATAGAGTAAAACAAGAACTAGATGAAGCTAAAAATACCATATCTGGTCTATACTCACAATACTATGATTTACAATCCATACACAACTCAACCTTGAATGAACTGAATGAACTTAGGGATCGAATGCAAGAGTTAGATTCTCAATAACTACAATTGTGATCATAAATTATTGGTGGGGATTGACAGTTTTGCACAAGACTCAAAGTTATGCAATATATAAAATGGTCGTGTATCAATTATTATGAATTACTGTTGAATTGCATGATGTATGTTGCTTGAGATAGAATCATCACGATCCCAATCTCTTGCCAAGTTCAGACCCTAAGGTACACTAGACTAGTATTCCATCATGATTTTTTAAACAGAACTCTCTCTATTGTAATATTGGCTACTAGATCTCAAACATTGATTCCGATAATCATTGCTGCCGTGATAATTGGTATAGTTGGCTTGTACTCTATTCCGAGTGATACCAAACTAGAGTCTGTAGAATTTCCGCGAGGGACGATCCAAGTTGATGACATAACTTTGGAGGTTCAGATAGCAGACACCGAACCACGTCGAGTCCGTGGATTGATGTTTCAAGATGAACTGCCTCTAGATCAAGGAATGATCTTTGTCTTTGACGAACCCAGTAAATATTCGCTATGGATGTTAAACATGCAATTTCCATTAGATATGATCTGGTTTGATGAGGCTGGAAGAGTGGTCCATATTGAGCAAGATATTCCTCCATGTATTACGGTAGTAGAGATAGCATCATGTACGAGTCTTGCACCAAACTCTGATGCAAAATATATTCTAGAAGTCACAGCCGGTTTTGTCAAAACAAACAACATAACCCATGATTCTGTATTGGAGATTATATCGATCTAGTGTGCGTCTACACAAACGACAGTAATTACATCTCTCTTGTGTCGATCTGCTAGAACTTTATACTCTGCTATATATTGGATAATATGAGTAGCGATCTATGACAGATCCATATCTGCTTATCTTGATTGGATTTGTTTCTGGTATATTTGGTTCCATGCTGGGTCTAGGTGGAGGATCAATCAATGTGATGCTTCTTACCTTGTTAGGTGTCCCACCAACTACTGCTACGAGTAGTAGTCTCTTTGCAATTCTCGGAAACGCAACATCATCAACTGTATCATACGCAAAGCAGAAGCGAGTAGAGTTTAAACTTGGCATAAAGATGGGTTTGCTGGCAGTACCTGGTACAATAGTAGGTCCACTGATTCTAGCTAATACACATTATCAAGTATTTGAGATACTCTTTGCTATAGTGCTAATCTTGTCTGCATTGTATGTTGTATTGCAACGAGAGATGCATTCTAGACAAAAGTCAGAATCTCTGGCATTGATCATAATCATTCCGATTGCGAGTTTTGGTGCTGGAATGATTGCAGCATTCTTTGGAATTGGTGGTGGAATAATCTTTGTACCTTTGATGATAATTGGACTGGGTCTAGGAATAAAACGAGCTGCACCTACATCTCAACTGATTCTTTTATTTACCTCTACTGCGGGATTTCTGACTCATCTTCTTTTAGATCATCCAGATCTATTCCAAGCAGGGTTTTTGATGGCTGGTTCTATTGCAGGTGGAATAATGGGGTCAAGACTGTCACTAAATATCAAAGAGCGATACCTTCGAATAATGTTTGCAATCGTACTCATCGTATCTGCAATTGAGTTGATGTTTGATGCGACTATTCATGTCTCTGATCTCTTGCGCGCATGGGTACTGGAACAATAAACAACAATAAATGACAATATTTGACATATTGCTATCTCTTGAGCCGATAGATGTTCTTTCTTGATATGACTATTGTGGTATCGTCTCTAGTGCCCTCATAGTCTAGTACGATATTGCCAAATGTATCATCGACGTTGATCTTGTCTGATACTGTGAACTTTATCTTTAACACCTCGTCTGTGTATAGAGGGTTGAGAAATCTGACTGATCTGTTACTCCATGCTTGATCCCCATCAACTCCTACTAGAACTATCTGGTTTCCATATATCTGACTCAGTCTGGTGAACTCACCTTCAATTCTTGCTAATATCGCTCTGCCTGGCACTATACGTCCATCTACATGGTTGTCCAGAAATGTATTCTTTATTCTTGAAAAATTCAGATATGTCTCTAGTTCGTTCTCTGATATACTACATGTAGAGTGAAATGATTCGCCTATCTTAAATTCATCAAATCGTTTCATCTCGACTCATCGACGAGTATTACCTCAGACGAGTTTGTCGATCTATCTGATACGATGTAATCGAACGCAGCTGCAACTCGTTTGTTGTCTATTTCGGCACCAGTGACCGATCCTTGAAGAAGTGTAAATACTCTGATCTTTGATCCTAGAACGTCACTCAACTCTTGATTTATCGTTGTAGTGAATGGTCGTATTGCTCCTCTAAAGATCTCGATCTGTGCTCTTCGTGTTCCTGTAACCTTTCCAGCTGGTAGTTCAGGACCAATTATCAAGACTCTCCCAGTCGTCTCTTTGTATAGTCTAGGATCTATGCCGCCTCCTGGTACAAACTGCTCTAATGCCGATTGAAGTAGTGTCGCTGGCTTTGTGATGAACTTTTCTACTAGTCTATCCCATTCTGCTCTACTCTGAGATGTGATCGATGCAATGTCGGGCATCTTGCCTGTATCGTATATGACACATCTGATCTTACCTATCTTTGTACTTGCTGTGTTTAGCCATCTCTGCATCTCTTTTGGATCACCAGTATCGACCTCATGGCAATGAAATCTCTCACTGATGTATGCTCTAGCCTCATCTGGAGCAAGTTTGGATACAAAGAATACAATCTCCCCACCACACTCTTTAATGTGAGTCGCCAACTCTACAACTCTATAAACATCTGACATGTCTGTAGGATCCACAACTAGAACTATTAAGTCACCTCCAAGTTCTGGTTTACGTGAAGTTGGTATAGTTCCAACATGTGGTTTCACTGGATAGAATACTCGATCACCTGGAATGACCTTTCCGTTGAGTATAGTTGCAATCTCTTCGTCACAAAGGTTTAGAATGGATTCTGCAACTTGGTCCTGTGAAAGAAATTCACGATTTGCAATCATGTGTGATGTGTTCTTTTGAATCTTTGCAGCAATGGTCTGAATCTTTGCAAGTAGGTTTTGTAGGGTCTCTGCAAACTTTGTCTGTTCGTACTCGCCCCCAAGATCTTTTGTTATTTCAGATATGCCTCTAGATATGACTTGTTCATCTTCACCTAATAACTCTAACAGCTGTTTGCTCGCCTTTTCTACCGTTGACGGCGACAGATATTCGAATCCACTAACTCGCATAAACTCTGCTGCTGCCTTGGGATACACCGTCTTGTATATACGATCAGAGTGGACAGGACCTGGATTTGTTGCAATCGATACAACTCCTCGATCTACCAACTCCCATGACATTGCTTCTGCAAGTCTATTCTTTGCGCCTTGTGCAGCTGTATATGGACTACGAAATCGATACGGTCTCTGTTCTAGTGGTCTCTCTTCAGTAAAAAAGGTCGATATTGTGATTATCTTGTCTCCTCGTTCCATGACTCGTAGCGCTTGAACAGATCCCCAAAATGTTCCAGTCAGATGTATTCCTATCGTACTCTTAAACTCTGAGAGATCTGCATTTGGAAAACACGTAACAGGTCCTGAGACTCCTGCATTATTTATCATATAGTTTACTCGAGTATTGTCTTGTTTGAGTTTATCAAACATTGCACTCATTGCTGACTCGTCACTCACATCGACATTGGCAAATATTTGTACACTGGCATTACTCTTTACATCTCTTATTATCTGTTCTAGTATCGCTGCAGTATCTTGTAATGGCTCACGACGTCGACCCAAAATTATTATGTTTGCCCCATTTTCGGCAAACTTTTTTGCAATGGCCTGACCTATTCCAGTTCCACTTCCTGTAATCAGTGCAGTCTTGCCTTGGAATTTTAACATCGATATCTTGTCCTGATCCTTGTGATATTTATCTTACACTTATCTTTATTTGTGGGGTGATTATAATACCATTGATGCATGATTCTGAATCTGATACTTTTGTATATCAGACATGGCCAGAAAAGTTTGCTACAATGCTTGATGATATTGGAGTGGAGTCTACTCCTATGGAGATCGGCTCTGATATAGAGCGTGGTGAATATTATTCTAGATATTTTGCACAGACACCTAGAATGGTCACAAACAAGGGCTGTCTTGATATTAAGGGCACCAATATAGACGCGGTTCAGATCATACAAAAGGGGTAATGATATGCAGCAGATAGATCCACTTCCTTGGGGCGCTCTGGATAGATATCAGGCACACTTTATTGTAAGACGAGATCCAGGTAATGATCACACTACCTTTCTCACAAAGACTGAACTGACAACGCAAGGTCACTTTGGCTCAAAACAACTGCTCTCAGTTAGATGGAGTGGTGGTGGCAAACTCGCATCGCGTCTCAACGATGACACTCAACTCTGTGATATGATCCTACAGCAATCTCTAGATGCTGCAAAGATGTACATAGAACCCACTGATAATGTGATACGCATTCATGGCACATGGAGTAACCATCTTGCTTTTGGTATCTCTCGTGAGCTCTATGAGATTTATGATCGTATAGCCGGTCACATAAAGTCAATCTAGGCCTTCCACCAGTCTAGTGCCACAAGATCAACATCATTTGTTCGAGGTATCGCAAGTATGAACTGCTTTCTTACTGTTGTCGCAAGTCTTCCTGCCAAAACTATCTCCGTAGATGTGATCTGATCTCTTCTACTATAAACTTGGACTAGATAAGGCGCGTGATCTATTCCTGGTCCTCTCTCGTATATTGCAAAATCACAACCAAACTTTATTCCTGGATTTACAATATATCCCATATCTCTAAATTTTTTATAAACTTGATACTTTCTCTCAAAGTCGTGATACTCTTCCTTACACCTGTCGGTCATCTCTGATATGCTGACCTTTTTTCTTGAACTAGTTATGTTCAGTCTATTGTTTTCTAGTAGGTATAGTCCCTCGATTAAATCTAATACTAGAGGAACGTCAATCTCGTCAGGTTTTGGTTTTGGCATGCCAATCGGTTTACCATAATATCCATTGACGAACAATTCTTTTGCATCTTTTATGTTCCACACAACTATGCGATTCTGTATAATCTCTCCTTTCACAGATCAATCATATCACAATATGTATATGAACGATCGAGATCAGAGACTTAGTGCTAGTAAGATAAACGAGTCTGACACACGTTGACACTTGTCTGCCATCTCTTCGATCCCTTCGACCACGTCTTTGATCAACATCAGTTCTTTGGTATTTGTTACTTCGGTTAGGATCTTTAATGTTACGGCGCGATATTTTATATCGATCTCGCGCTCAATCGTCTGTGTCTCTTGTGCAATCTTTATTGCATTTTCAGTATTTGTATTGAGGCTACGAATGATCTCATTTAGCTTGTATACTTCATCTACGACTAGTTCGATGAGCTTTGTTACATCCTGGTCTATTCCCGCATTCTTTAGCGTTGTTGGTTTTATGTTAGATAATTTGAACGATATTCCGGTAATGTAACCTGCAATCTCATCCATGGTATATGCCGTGTTTAATAGGTTCTCACGATTCATGATCAATCCTCCGACATCGGCCACCTCGCGTGTGATCTTGCGACGCAATGTCTCTACTTCATCTTCAATCGTAGATATCTCTTTTAGTACGTTCTTTATGCCAGGTTTGTCGCGTTTCATCATCAGCTCTGGTAGTGTCCCAAGCTCCCTTGCCGCATTTAGTATTCTGTGAATCTCGTCTTGTAGAACTGCTATCGCCTTTCGTTTTGCTTGAACCTCGAGCTCGCCACTATACATAATATAAGAGTTCAACAACCCTTTGGTAATTTAAATATATTCTCATCTCTGATCTTGGGAATCTTTGTTCTTGATCTTGGTTTGACCACTATACAGTGCAATGACTTCTTGATTCGTGGATGCATCTTCTGCTACTTTATCTTGGCGTATCTTTCCGGTAAACTTTGGAAACCGTAGTGCTAGACCAGCACCTCTTCGTATCTTGTCTTTAGCTGCCTGGTGTATGGGACTAAGTGTTATCTCTGATGCCACTATCTCGATTATAGTCGAAGGCTCGAACCAGACATCGGCTGGCATCTGGCTATCTATGCGTGGACTACGTTTGATGGTTACTTTTGGTTGCAGTACTTGATATATCTGATCCAAACTCTCGTCTGAGAATCCGGTTCCCACTTTGCATATGCTGGTAAAAGTATCCGAGTCATCATCGTACGTTGCAAGGAGTAACGTTCCATAAATTCCTGTGCGCCTGCCTTTGCCAAAAAATCCTCCAATTACTACAAGATCTAAACTATCGCCCAACTCGTTTCGATACTCTCGTTTTAATTTTAGCCAGTAACTGCCTCGAGAACCAGCCTTGTACGGACTATCTGGTCTCTTGAGCATCAATCCTTCACTGCCTGCATTGATCCCATTCTCCATAACCTCTTCAATCTCGCTCTTGCTATGTACTGTCGTCATGGACATGTGTCTTGCATATCTGTCTTCTCTTACCACTTTTGTCAACTTTGCACGTCTCTGATCATAACTCATATCTAGACAGCTCTTGCCATTGCAATAAAGAATATCAAAAAAGTTGACACTGATTGGATATTGGGTTACAGCTTTCTCTATCTTGTATTTACGTTTTCTATGCATCAACTCTTGAAATGGTAGAAACTCGCCCGTGTCCTCATTTATGGCAACAGCCTCTGCTTCGAGAATTACATCATCTGCGTTGATCACTTGTGGAATCTTTTCAATAATGTCTGGATAGTATCTTGATATGTTCTCTAGGCTACGTGAAAAGACGACTGCCTTGTCTCCCTTTATGTGAATTTGTACTCGTTCACCATCTAGTTTGTATTCTGCAGCAAAAGACTCACCCAATCTCTCGATTGCTTCATGTTCGTTCTTGACTCTGTCTGCAAGCATTGGTCTTATTGGATTAAACAGTGATATCTCAAAAGACTCGATCTTGGATATTCCGTGTTCTGCAATAATCTGTGCAACATGCCCAAGATCACTCGATACGTTATATGCATGCTCTAGTGCATCTCGATTACTCTTGTCGTCTGAGAATGCGATCGCAAGTGCATCCATGACTGTGTTTTCAGCAATCCCGAGTCGTAGCGTCCCTAAAAGCAACTTTAGAATGAAACTGGCCTCAAGTGGCGTTGCATCGTTTAGTAGACTAGTGATGTACTTTAACTTCATATCTTGCGAGCGTGTTCCTTCCAATCTCGCAATCTTGAATAGTGTTTCGTATACTCGCTCTACTGTAATATCTTGTGCTAGAAATGTCGTCTGTGTCTTTTGTTCCAGGATCATAGCAGCCGCATGACCTAGATCTCCAGTATCTCGATATTTAGATTCGATCTCAGATATTGAGGTGCCTGACGACTTTGCGATTGCTTTTATTGCAATCTTTTCAGCAACCCCCAACTCTATCCCTTCAAAGTCTGGTCGTATCTTTCCTTGTATCAGATAAACTATCTTTGCAATATTGTTTTGGGGAGTACTCTTGAAGAGCTGTACCAAATGTTGTGTCAACTCGAGTCTCTTTCTAGTTGACTCCATCTTGCTAAATGAATCTGCTATTATGGAAAACTCCATCTCTTATCCTTTAGATGTATTTGAAGATCGTTGGTTTATCTCTGTTTGACATGTCGGATACTAGGGCAAAATTATACAACGGGTAATCTCTTTTGTACTGTTTCATAAAACTCCATGCAACGTCATGTGTCTTGAACTCTGTTCTAATGCCATCTAGTATGGTAAATTTCCCATATGTGTCAAAGACTATTACGTTGTACTGTTTTGGGCGATTGTGTGGTTTTGCTCTGAGTAGCCACGCTAATGCAAATACAAAGACTGTGGCCAATACGACATACTCTCCTGCAACTCTGAAAAAGTCTAAAACTATGCTGGGAATGGTTTGACCAAATAACACTGCAACAAAGTTGGAGAAAGAGATCACAGCCAATGCCGTAAATATGTATGTCTTCCAATCAAAGATCTTTTGAAATTTCAATTCGATTTTTGTATGTGTTGTTTTCTTTTAACTATTTCTCATAGGTGGTTCAGGTTGCACTATAAGGGTATCTAGAATATTTACACTAGATATCGTCTAAAATATCACTCGTCTCTAATCGTGACTAGTTGGTTATCTAGTCGGGATCTTCGTACTCTATCCTTCTCTGACCGCTTGTCGTATCTGACATGGGGCGCATCTTGCCTTCTAGAATCTCCATTCTTGCTCGATATCCTTCGGCATACTCGAGCTCTGAAGGAACAAGTGTGGCTGGATGGATAAATCCTTGACTACGAATATTCATGGCCTTTTTTGTTGCATTCATTCTAATCAGATCCCAATCGGGAGTTGAGAATCCATCAAAAGGTCCAGTGAATTTTCCATTATGCATACTAAATACTAGTGCTTCTACTATGGGAATGCAAAAGTTGATCGTTGCAGCCGAGTTTAATTTGACCGGCATCAATGGCATATTGTGACTTCCTCGTGTATTGCCTGCAACTAGATGCGGATTATTAAAGACACTTCCAACTTCTTCTGTCGCTGGAAATCTCTTCTGCGTTCGAACTATGCATATCGGATCATCTTTTCCTACATACGTTCCAGCGATATTGTGTAATCGATCAGTAGACGCAGCAAGTATCGGCTCTCCGTCCTTTGTCGTCACGGTGTCGACTACATATCTACCAGGATACATGAGCGCAGCTTCAATAGTCGGTTTGTCTTGCCATAACTCTAACTCTGCGATCTGTGCCTTTTCGACATCCATTATGTTGATCTTTACTCCTTGTGCTAGACTCTTGTTTACTATTAATCCTGTATTGCTCAAAGAATCTACAAACATTCGATATATCGGATAGTTGAATGCGCCAGGTTCTGTCTTGTCAGCTGCAAAGACAGTAAATGCCTCGTTTGCTCTCTCTTCAAACTCCATCTCTGCAACACCAGGTCCCATGCCTTTTACATTTCCAGAGAAAGAGTCTCGAAGCAGATCTTGACCTGCACCGTACAGTCCTTCTTCTTTTGCAATTTTTGTCCCTTCCATGAATGCATCCCATGCAAGCTTGTGGATCGACTCGTTGTTGGTACCATGTACATGAGACATTACGATATGTGTGTCATCTCCACAATATCCGATATAGTGATCCAAGAATAGATCTGAACTATGTGTGATCGTATCTCTAATAGCTTGCAGTAAGCCTTTACTTGGTTTGGTATGTCCTCCTATACCTCCCACGTCAGCCTTGATAACCGATAATGTTATCTTCATATGGTGGACATGCTATCTACTTTGATTTATGTGTAGTTTTCGTATGGATATTTGGACTTGTTGGTTGGGTCTTAGTGTTTTTCTTACGACCACTCACCACACCGATCATCTCGCACAAATCATAACAATAATAAATACCCAGAAATAGTGAGTTCATATGGCAGAAAAACCCCACCTGAACTTGATCGTTACAGGTCACATTGACAATGGCAAATCGACAACGATGGGTCACTTTTTGATGGATCTGGGAGTTGTAGATGAGCGAACCATAGCTGCACACGCAACAGAGTCTGAAAAGACTGGCAAAGGTGATACTTTCAAGTATGCTTGGGTTATGGATAATATCAAAGATGAGCGAGAACGTGGAATCACAATAGACCTCGCATTTCAAAAATTCGAGTCTTCAAAATACTTCTTTACTCTAATAGACGCACCAGGTCATCGAGACTTTATCAAAAATATGATCACAGGAGCATCTGAAGCAGATGCTGCAATACTGGTGCTATCTGCAAAAGAGGGTGAGACCGATACTGCAGTCGCTGCTGGCGGTCAAGCACGTGAGCACGCATTTCTATTAAAGACGCTGGGTGTCAACCAACTGATCGTTGCAATCAACAAGATGGACGATAGTAACTACTCTGAAGCTGCATTCAAAGCCGCAAAGGAGAAAGGTGAAAAACTCGTAAGATCTGTTGGCTATAAACTAGACCAAGTCCCCTTTATTCCTGTATCTGGTTGGAAAGGTGACAATCTGGTTAAAAAATCTGAAAATATGTCGTGGTATACCGGCAAGACTCTATTAGAAGCATTTGATGATTTTACTATATCTGAGAAACCGGTAGGTAAACCACTACGTGTTCCGATTCAAGACGTATATACAATTACAGGTGTTGGTACCGTTCCTGTTGGTCGAGTCGAGACTGGAACTATGAAGCCAGGTGACAAGATCGTTGTGATGCCATCTGGTGCACCAGGCGAGATAAAATCGATAGAGACTCATCATCAGATGATGCCTTCTGCTGAAGCTGGTGACAATATTGGATTTAATTTACGTGGTGTAGAAAAGAAAGATATCAAACGTGGTGATGTTTTAGGCACTCCAGACTCACCTCCGACCGTTGCTAAAGAGTTCAAGGCACAAATAATCGTCATACACCATCCAACCGCAATTGCTCCTGGTTATACTCCGGTCATGCACGCACATACAGCTCAGGTGGCTGCAACTGTGACAGAGTTTCTACAAAAGATCAATCCTGCAAGTGGAGCAATCGAGGAGGAGAATCCCAAGTTCCTTAAAGTTGGTGACTCTGCAATAGTCAAGATCCGACCAGTCAGACCAACATGTATTGAGACATTTCAAGAGTTTCCAGAGATGGGAAGATTTGCACTACGAGATATGGGCGCAACCATTGCAGCTGGAATTGTAAAAGAGATTACCGAAGAGTACAAACCATAGGTTTGATGTTTGCATGGTACAACCCGCTCGTGTCAAACTCACTTCAACTAGTCTTCCAAAACTTGTTGGTGTATGTAATGAGATAATGGGGATTGGTAAAAGAACTGGTGTCAAAGTTAAAGGTCCAACACCACTTCCAGTAAAGCGTCTACATGTGGCTACACGCAAGTCTCCTTGCGGGAATGGCACCGAGACGTATGAAAAATGGGAGATGAAGATGCACCGACGAATAATCAACATGCGTGCTGACGATAGAGCTATACAACAGCTGGTACGTCTAAAGATCCCTGATGACGTATATATCGAACTATCTCTTACATAGTAATCATTAAAATTATGTTAAATGTTTGGTGAGATACATGTCAGACGAAATCATACCCTCAGATACCGATACCTTTGAAGTAAACTATTCGTGTTTGAGATGTGGTACACATGTGTCCAATGAAGAACTGAATAGATTACCTGAGATAAAATGCATCTGTGGTTTTCGTGTATTTGTAAAGATTAGACCACCTATGGTCAAGACCATAAAGGCAGTCTAGTTTTTGTAGCTATGTTCTCGCTGTAGATGAGTCCGCATCTCATCCATACTTGCAAAGTACTGATTGCATTGTTTACAGTCATATTGTTGTTCTCCATGAAAAATCTCTTTATGACTCATCAACTCTTCATCACTCGAGAAACGACGTTCACAAATATTGCATATTACTCTCTTGAATAGGTTCATCCAAACTCTGCCTTTTTTTGATCCCAACACCCTCGACACATCTGACCATCGATCTTCCATTTGCTTTTTGGATTGTATCTGATCAAGCCCATCTTTGTACCGCATACTGAACAAAAATTCTTCTGTTTTGCATGATTCGATTCTTTCTCATCAAAACATCGTTTACATAATAATCCATCCATATCCCATTGCCACCTAGGCTCCCATAGATCAGTAATCTTGTATGTGGCCTTGCACACCACGCACGGTTGTCTGACTTTGCCCTCATAGTACTCTTTTGACTTTTCAAAATGACAGTTACCACACAATGGACCCTTGATATTCCATTCTCGTTTTGGTTTGTATTTGTGTTTCAACTCTTGGCTGCATATGATACAGTACGATGGTTCTCTATTCCAAAATCTCATAATATCATCTTGGATCTTTATTCTATAAATTACTTTGAGAGGTCAAGCATTTGTACTATCAAAACTTTACAACTATCACAAAGCGATGCAAAAAGATATTAGGACAGCCCTATACGTTATGTCATGGTACGACGCAACATGCCTGTATGTTTTACAAAAAAACAGTACGCAATGATCGAGGAGTATGCAAAACGTAGTGGAATGCTAAATGCAAGCCAAGCACTTGAGCGCCTTCTCGATTGATATTTTTTATCTTAACTCATTGACACTAGTAGCTGATCTGGGGTGTAAAAGTTACCATACTTTTTTGCAAGCTCTTCCAACTCTGATACTATCTTGTTCATGCCAATCTCTCTTGCTGTATCAAATAGCGGTTTTTTAAGTCCAAGTCCTAGACTAGCAGCACGTTCAATCTCTTCGATATCGCTTACCTCATTAGTTATCAACCATCCTGCATTGTTTAGTATATTTGCAACTAGTTGTATTGGATTGTGCCGAGTGGCCATTTCACTGTCGAGTACAACTCGTTCATACTTGTCATCAGAATACTTGTAAAACCCTTCTCCAGATTTTTGTCCTAGTTTACCATCTTTGAACATTTGCTCAACTAGCGGATGAGGTCTGATCACTTTATTATCTCTAGAATACATCTCGACAGTCGCTTTGTGTATTACATCCATTCCAGTAAAGTCAGCAAGCTCGAATATTCCCATTGGGAAACCCATATTGAACTTTACAGCAGAATCGATCTCTTCTAGTGTTGCAGATGTTCGATCTTTAACAAAACATGCTTCGTGAACCATGGGAATAAAGAGACGATTTATAATAAATCCTGGAACATCTTTTTTGCATATTACCTCTTGTTTATTGATCGATCTCACATACTGTTTTGTAATGTCTACAACTTGTGCAGATGTCTCTTTACCAGGTATTATCTCTACCAACTTCATCAATTGTGGTGGATTGAAAAAATGAATTCCGATAAACTTGTCTGGACGTGATGTTGTATTTGCAATCTCTGTTATTGGAAGTGTACTGGTATTTGACGCAAAGATTACATTTGACGATGCGATTGCATCTAGTTCCGCGTATACCTTCTTCTTTAGATCCATATTCTCAGGCACAACTTCTATTACCATGTCTGCATCTTTTATTGCGTCCTCGAGATCAACTATTGGTTTGATTCTAGATAGGATATCTTTACGCTGTTCATCTGTGATCTTTGATTTTGTCACCATCTTGTCTAGACTCCAGCTTATCTTTGAGATAGCTTTGTCTAGATACTCTTGTGCAATGTCTCTTAGAACTATATTGTATTCTGCCATAGCTGATATCTGTGCAATCCCATGCCCCATGACGCCTGATCCTAAAACCGTGATGTTTTTTATCATTATGCCTAGTGTATCTGTGCTACAATTTTAATCATCACATCTTGGACATATCTACTAATATTGAGTATCGTAATCAGCCTTCGCAAGTGTGTTAAGACTGGGACAATTTTATGAACTGTATCTATCGTCATTGCATAACTTGACTGTATTATGTCGATATATCATCTATCCAAAAGCTAGAGTTGTCACGAAAAACCACACACTTGATTTGATGACAAAAACAATATCAGACTGTATGCGTATTATTAAGAGTGCCCATGCACAATCATCAAACATGACAACAATGAATCAATTTGCCTCTAGAAATTACACCTGTGTTTTACTGTACCTTAAATGTGCGTATGATGTAAGAAATACGCATACAGTCTATCGTACTATACATTATGTCCACTTTAGGATGATTAGATCATCTGACTCTTATCTCGATCATGAATCCTCTTGACATTGGGACACTTGTAAACATCATATTCTTCGGGATTATGTGGGTATTGTCAAGTAATGGGATTACGTGGAAATCGTCCCCCACTAGCTCTGACGAATTGTTACCCTGTCATTGAATATCTTGTTCTATGTACATCTTTGATCTTTTGTTTTAGTTGTCTTTGCATTTTCTGTAGATCGGTTCAAAGAATGGAGCGGGCAACTTCATGGTGTTAAGATATTTCTTAATTGAAAGTTCTGGATAAGAGTTATGTTTCTCTAGCGTAAATGACCCCATCTCTGGGTGTTTAAAGTACAAATTACCTTGTTCCATAGTAGGTATCTGCTTGTACCCTAGTATTGACAATACTTTTTTAAAATGATGCCAATTTATTTTTCAAATTTAAACTTCACCATTTGATCGTTTTTTGGAAAGAATTTATGTTTTGTTTCCGGAAATGCTTCTACATAGCCATTTAAGAGTCGTTTTAGATTATCTTTGATCTCAGACTTTGTCTTGCCTGTAACAAGAATTTCAGGATGGTTGGGGCACTGAGCCAAATACCCTTCGGGAATTTTGAATAAATCAACAGACATTTGTTCCATGTTTAATTAGTGAAATTGATATTATATAAGCCTACCTTATATAATTGTGATGCTCAATAGATTGATACATTGTTTGGACACACATACTGAACGCTTCTTTAAAAACCACATTTGATCGCTATGACGACTCATCGTCATCGATTCTAATCCTGCGTGAAACCGTTCAAAAGACTGTATGTGTATTTCTTACATCATACGCACATTTAAGGTACAATAAAACACAGGTGTAATTTCTAGAGGCAAATTGATTCATTGTTATCGTGTTTGATGATTGGGCATGGGCACTTTCAATAATACGCATACAGTCTAAAGTAGATTCAGATGATGCCTAGCATATGAGTCGATCTAAATGATCATCCACAAAGCGATCTAAAAGAGGAAATGCAATCACTGTGAAATGTTTACAAGTTTTCAGATTTCCTGTCTTTGGTATAGTTTACACTAGTAATGTATTCCTCACAATCACAGGATTTCGGATATCTGTCCATCTGCGCTCAAAGCTCAACACCATCTTATCCTTTGTCAAAATCTGTCCATTTGTCTCACCGAGATTCTCCCTCATCGTTTTTACGGACTATGGGTTTTGACTATAATTGTACAACAAACTTTTTCTCCTCTCTGAACACGCAATGTATCTCACGTAAATCGAAAAGATACTTACATGTACATGGATGACCGTTTGTCCATCTTGTTTCTACGCCTCACAATCTAGACGGAATCTAAAAAAAATAGATGAATGGGAGTCGTCGACTATATTCCAGATGCTTCTGATGGATGAAATACGATGACGCCGACCCATTCTGATACACTTTTGAGTGCTCTATCTGATGTTATGAGAGTTAGGTTCTTTGCTTTGCATAGACTTAGTATCTTGTTGTCTCCATTGTGACATAGATGAAACTGTTCTGACATCTTTTTCGCATCTACGATGTTGTCTGTATTGACCTTTTGCACCTCTATCTCTCGTCCTAAAAGTTTCTCAACCTTTGAGATTATGTTTTCAGACATGTATCCACGTACACGTCTTACTTCTTTCAAGACTACATCGCACAAGACGATCTTTATCGATTTGCCTCTTAGTTGGGCTTTCAGCCCCGATGCTTTCTTTGGTTCGTCCATGATGGCTATCACGACACACGAATCAAGCATGACTTTTCTTATGTTCATAGACTTCTTGATACATACAAAATTATTATATACTACACACATACTATACATACTAGACATACTATGAAAATAATTGAGAATTTACGTGTACATGTAGCACCTGTTGGCTTTGAGATCGATAGAATAGTCCTGCCTGCAAAGAATATGAAGGCAGATCGAGTATATCTACTCGTACATGACAATCCTAGTCTCGACAAGGCAACAAAGTTCTATGATAGAATTGAAAAAAGCCTGAAAGAGGCAAATATTGAGACTGTACGGGAGAGTCATGATCGTCTAGATATGTTCAAGATTATAAAGTCAGTAAAAACAATCGCTGAAAAAGAGAAGGGAAACACAATCTACATCAATCTGGCATCCGGCTCCAAGATTCAATCTATTGCATCTATGATTGCATCTATGATGTTCAATGATGATGCTAACATACATCCATTTTATGTAGAAGCAGAAAAGTATGTGGGATTTTCTGACAAAGCAATATCTTCTGAAAAGCCGATATCTTCTGGAATAAAAGAGATCCAATCTGTTCCTACATATGAGATACGAAAGCCGGCTCAGCGACATATAGATGCTCTCCAAATAGTTGTAGAGAGTGAAGGTCGACTATCGAAGAAGGAGATGGCTCGTATTGCAAAGGAGAGAAGACTCATTACAGTTAATGCCACAAACGAAAGTCAAGCTACCTTTGCCAGTCTCGACAAGAATATAATTCGTCCATTGGAAGATCAGTGGAAATTTATCAAGGTAGAAAAGATTGGGCGAAACAGATGGATTCAAGTTACAGAACACGGACAAAATGCTGCAAAATTTCTACTTTAACATGAACAAAAATCTTTAAGCTTGGACAGATGACACGAACACATCTCAATTCTCGCATGTTATTTTGTTATCGTGCTAGATCGACCCTCCGATGAATGTTTTGATCAATTAGTGATTCAGACTTTGTCTAGACATCCCGATCAGAATTATGCGGGTACAGTTTGGGATCTTTTCGATTTATGTGGGGTAGCATTTTACAAGACAGCCCTTGCTAAATTTTCCCCATAGAATCTCATAGTGCTGTCTCCATAACCATTCTATCCCACGTAAATCGAAAAGATCCGAGAAAGTGTCCTGACTGTGGGTCTAGTCTGAGGCGGATATTTCACTCCTAGATCCATATCTCCGTTAACTAAAACGAATACAAATCACGGTTGTTTTGTAGAGGGATTACCAGCATATGATCTCTATGGTTTGTTGTGACAATACGTATTGTGATCAAACATTTAATCGTCTAATGTTTACAAAACTTATTGATAATTGGTAGACATGTCAAGATCAGTCAAGTGGACAGAATCGACTCGTCTAGGGCACATATAAAAACATTACGTATCATAGATACGACTCTCATATATAGTAAAAAAGTTATACAACAATTAATAACATGAATAAGGTACAAATCGCCACATCACGCTTGGTTGCTATACTCTTAGTGCCCGGCATAGTATTGGCACAAAACACGGACACAAACCAATCCAAATCTGAGATTGAACCAGAAGATGATGCAGTTGGATCAACTGGTAATGTTGGCTTGACACAATATGAAAAGTTTATGTTAGAAAATACGCCCAGTTTACAAAATGTTTCTAAAGAGCAAAAAGACAATTATCTTCAAAAATTTAAAGAATTCAGAACAAGTTTATCTGGTTATGAAGCTAATATAATGGACAAGTTGGAAGATTTAGCTATTGCTGAATCTGAACTAAAAGATGCAAAAGAATCAAATAAAGATGAAAAAACAATACAAAAATATGAATCTCTGAAGGCCTTGAGAATTTTTGAGTTGGAGGATCTTGGTGTTCCTACGACCGATAGACTAAATGCTAATCCTGACTATTGGATGAAAAAAGCTATTGCTGCAAAAAATTTCGTTGAAAATAATGACACGCAAAAAATTTCTGGAGAATATAATGACTCTACAATAACCTATGTCCATGCAACTAATTCTGCCCTAACACGAACTTCTATTATCTGGGTTCCTTGCTGGAATAATAATTTTCAAGTAAGCTGTCCTAATCTTAATTGGGGGTGGAATACTGGCAGTACTACAACTGCATTTTGGTTCATTCCAACTGATGGCGCTATGAGTTTTGGAAGTCAGATATGTAATGACAAAAATATTGGACATGATAAAATTCATTACAGCGTGCGAATAGAACGTGATATTACCAGTATCTTTGGAACTTCATTGTATGATTATGATCGTACAACCATCGAAAGTCTTGATGCTGATAGTGTCCAATGTGATGATACAACGATACACAAATCTGTCAATGCTGGAAGTCGTGCAGACCTAACTACTTCTCTTAGTAACATTTCTGTTACTGGTTAACCATTCCTTTTTTAATTTTGACACCTAAAACTAAAGTCATTATTGGCATTGTATTAGTTTTTATATCTGGATTATTATCAAGTTATTTTATTTCTGTAGTCTTAATAGAATTTGGCGGGGCTAGGTTATATGATGATATAAAAAATTCAAATGACATTACAGATGTCCAAAAACCTGATATGTATTTTATTGTTAGTTTACTTGTAACAGGAAGTTATGGATTACCATTTCTTATTATTGGTATTTATTTAATTATGGGTTCCGTTAACTTATCTAGAGTATAGTAGACTGTATGCGTATTATTAAGAATGACCATGTCCAATCATCAAACATGATAACATGAACCAATTTGCCTCTAGAAATCACACTTGTGTTTTATGTACTGTCTTGTACTGAAATTATTTAAATTCAGAGTTTTCGTTTGCCCAGTTGGGATTCTTTCTAATTTTGGCACTGGCACGTTTATTTTTAAATGCCTTCAGAGGTGTTTCGCCGTTATCAATATATAGTGAGAAATAAAGTCTGTCTTTGTTATAGTAATTGATGTATACTCTTATGCTCTTGGAATGTTTAATTTCTGATTCAAATGTTCCAAAGAATCTCTCCAATTTGCCATTAGTCTGAGGATGATTTGCTCTTGCAAGTATTTGTTTTATTTTTCGTTTGCTTAATTCTGCTTCAAATAATGTAAGTTTTTTACGCCCGTTCTTTGGTTTTTTAGCAGATGTAAATTGCGTTCCACGATCAGATAGTATCTGTGCCGGTACGCCAAACTTTTTGATAGCTTTTCTCAACACACTGACCACATTTGCTGACGTTGCATGTTTAAAGACCCCAAAACCTGTGATGCATCTAGAAGCATCGTCTAGGTAGCAAATCAGGTATAGAGTTCCCCCATCTTGGGTCATCTATTGCGTGCCAGTCTACATGCCACATGGCGTTAGAGTATTTCCTCTCAAAACGAATCTAGCTCCGACGTTTTCGCTTTGTAGGTGATGGAGTGATTAGACCCTTTTCGTACATTATCTTTCGTACATTATCTTTCGTACATCTCTGTAACTGATTTGTATGCGCAAACGTCGTAATTCTTTTGTAATACGAACTACACCAAAATGATTATTTTGTAGTTAATTCTAACCTTTCTCATGGTTCATGTGAAAAAGGTTGAGATCTTTGGGTTCAAATCGTTCGGTTTTAAAAAGACTGAAGTGACGTTTGAGCCTGGTCTCATGTCGATCTCTGGCCCAAACGGATCTGGCAAGAGCAACATCTTGGACGCAATAATCTTTGCGATGGGTGAGAACAAGCCAAGGATGATGAGGGTTGATCGGCTTCGCGCACTAATCCATGATATTCCAGGCAATAAACGTGGTCCGTTGCTAGCTAGATCTAGCGTGCACTTTGACAATCATGATAGAAAGATCCCATTATCTCTCGACACTGTCGTAATAACCCGTGAGATGGATGAGGGTGGTGAGAGTACATACTTTCTGAACGGTAAAAAAGAGGCTAGAAATAGAATCTTGAGCCTGCTTGATATGGCAAATGCTGGTATTGGCCAACTCAATGCTGTACAACAAGGAACTGTAACTAGAATATCCGAGTTTACATCTGATGAACGACGCAAGACCATTGAGGACATGATCGGTCTATCTTATTTTGACGAACAAAAGATTGCTGCTGAAAAAAAGTTACATGATGCAGATCAAAAACTACAAATATCTTTTGCAAAGATGGATGAGATCAAGCACAATATTGATCAACTCGATGAGGATCGTAATCAAAAACTTCGTTATGATCTACTGGTATGTGAACTAGAACGATACAAAGCTGTTGCTGCGGCTGATAGCATGTACAAGATATCATTGCATGTATCAGACAAGAACTCAAAACTGTCTGATATCAAACTTGTCATAAATGATCTTCAATCTAGACAGAATGCGATAGATTATGATATTTTACAGATCGAAGATGCTAGATCAAAACTACTTGAAAAGACTAAATCTCATGAACGAGAAAAAGCTGCACTAGAACGTGAGATCAGTTCTGCTGTTTATGGATCTAGAGAGTATGAGAGCAGGATCGAGTCAATAAAGAAACGCATGTCGTCAATCGATACTAGGCTTCCAGAGATCGATCTAGAGATAAAACAAAGACAATCCGATCGTGACATGTTGCAGCAAAGTTTAGATGACACTAGAAAACTAGTTGAAACTCTTAGCGTTGAGATATCTAAAATTGATCAAAGAAAGATTACTACAACATTAGATAAAAATAAACTCTATGCTCAAGAAGCAGACATAGCAGCAAAAAGGGACGAGCTAAATGAAAAGATTCGTAGTTTGCAATCACAACGTAATGATATCGTTCAAAAGCGTGGAGAATCAGAGACTGCATTAAAACATTACAATGATCTCATAGCAAAAAATACTGCAAAACATCTAGCTCTAACTAATGGAATTGAACTGCTTAATATTCAAAGTAAAAGACTCAAGTCCAGCATTGAGAATCACGATAGCACTGTTATTACATTAAATTCTAGGATTGCAAAACATACTGCAAAAAAGAACAAACTAGAGAGTTCTGTTAAAAAACTGGATACCATCTTAGATACATCTAGTCACGCTGTAACTAAACATGAATCAAAATTAAATATGGTAAAAAAACTTATGCATGAAGATTATTCCATCGCAAAACTAAAAGAGAATGCAGATACCCTTGGAATTCTCGGTCTAGTCTATGAGGTAATATCGTGGAATCAAGAGTATGAGCGTGCAATCATCGCAGCTAGTTCTGATTGGATAAAAGCAATAATTGTTAGAGATTTTACAACGATGCTTGGTATCGGTGAAGCAGTACGTCTCAAAAATCTTCCAAAGATAAAGATCATTCCTCTAGACACTATACCGCCTCTTAAAATATCGATCCCCAAGGGACATGGTATTTTGGGTTCTCTATCTGACTATGTACAATGCGATGATACATATGTTGCACTTAAGACATTCCTCTTTGGTGGAATAATCCTTACCGATACTCGCGAGTCAGCACTTGGGTTATCTAAACGAGGATACAAAACAGTGACTACTAGTGGAGAATTCTTTGAAGCTAGAGGGGGACCAATTATAATTGATATTAACTCAAAGATATCAAAACTGACTAAACTCATCTCAGCTGGAAGTAGCATCGACGAACTCACCAAATACATTAGAGCCCTTAAAAGAGCACAACAAAAAAAGATACGTGGTATACAAAAGATCGACAAACACATAAAATCTGACTATGATCGACTAGCTCTTACTAGATCAACTCTAACTAATGCCCAGTTTACATACAATCAACTACAAAACACAATCTCATCAAAAGAACAAATTAAAATGAAACTCTCTGCAGAGATCGACAAACAGAGCGCACAAAAGGCTATACATGAATCTGACATACAGAAAAGTATTCCACTCATTGAATCGATCGACCAAGATATTGCTCTAGTTAAAAAGAACTATTCTATAGGACAAAATAGTCAAATTGATACAGAACTACGTGAAATAAACACTAGACTCCAAGAGATTGATGATGAATACAACAAATTAGAACAGAATTATCGTAATGTATCTAATGACTTGGTCCGACTCGAGTCCAAAGACAATCAGTACCAATCTGATATAAACATGCTTCATAAAGAGATACGTGATATAACTTCTGAAAAGACGTCATTATCTGAACAGATTGAAACTGTCACTGCACAACATGCCTCTCAACAAAAAGTTTTATCTGATTTAAGAGATAGAGAGCAAGAGTTTATTGCAACACAAGGTGTATCTGCTGATATAGAAAGATATGATAGACAGCTCTCCATAAAACGTAATCATAAAGATGTACTTTACAAAGATATTCACTCTTTAGATAAAGCAGAGACTTCTATCTCTAGAGATCTGCGAGAACTGCACTCTAAACAGAATGATCTCCAAAAGATACTCACTGTGTCTGGTTTTAAAGCATCTGTAGCAACATTTGATGTTGCAACAATAATTCAAGAACTGCAATCTGAGATTAATACTATTGGTCAACTCAATGCTAAGGCTCCAGAATCATATCTTGAAATATCATCTGGTTATCGTTCGATGTCTAGCAGAAAGAATATCCTCGAAGGAGAACGAGATCGTATAGTGAACTTTATTAATGATATTGAAAAAGATAAGCGCCAAAAGTTTTTTAGTGCGTTTGAGCTAGTAGACAAAGAGATTCGTCTTATATTTAATACGATGACCGGTGGTGAAGCATGGTTGGAACTACAAGATGAGGTTGATATATTCAACTCTGGTATATCGTATCTGATTCAATTTCCAAATAAACCAAAACGTGAATCTACATCAATAAGCGGTGGTGAAAAGACGCTAGCGGCCATAGTATTCGTCCTCGCGCTTCAGAGATTACAACCATCTCCATTTTATCTATTTGATGAAGTGGATGCACATCTTGATGGTCCAAACGCTGAACGCTTATCAAATATTCTTGCAGAAAGATCAAAACAGAGCCAATTTCTGATGGTGTCTCTAAAAGACTCTGTTGTCGAAAAGGCACAAAAGATCTATGGTGTATTTCCAAAGAATGGTGTGTCTAACGTGATCGTATACAAAGACAAAAAGATACCACAGCTGTGATCGTCTAGCGATAATGTCTAAAGACGAATCTATATCTCTAATCGAGATCAATATGACACGATATGTGATGCGTATCTGTGATCTGACGTAACTTTGGTTCGACCTCACACTCTTTTATTGCATGCGGACATCTTGCTCTAAATTTACATCCCTCTAGTATCTGTGATGACTCTATGATTTTGATCTCTTTGGTCTTTGATAGATTTTCTGGATCAGGTTCTGATATTGCGCTTATCAAGGCTTGCGTGTATGGATGTTTTGGATTATCTAATACTTTTTGTATCGGTCCTATCTCAACTATGCTTCCTTGATACATCACTGCAATATTGTCTCCAAAATGTCTGGCAGTTGCAAGATCATGTGTGATGTAGATGAATGTTATGTTGTTTTTGGTTTGCAGATCTTTCATCAACTCTAAAATCTCTGCTCTTATTGAGACATCTAGCATAGATACTGGTTCATCTGCTATAATTATTCTCGGCTTCAATATCAATGCTCTTGCTAGTACAACGCGTTGTCTCTGTCCTCCTGAGAGCATATGTGGATATCTATTGAGGATATCTTTTACTGATTCAAGCTTTACTTCACTCAGAACCTCTAGTAACCGTCCTCTTCGTTCTTTGGTATTTTTAGTACTGTGAATCTCTAATGGCTCAGATATGATATCTTTTACTTTCATTCTCGGATTGATCGAGTCGTATGGATCTTGTTGTACCATCTGGCAGTTTGCTCTAATCTCTTCTAGATTTGATTCGTCACTATGTACACCATCAAAGTATATCTTACCCGAATCTGGTTCTATTGCTCTTAGAATCAATCTTGCTATGGTAGATTTACCAGAACCTGACTCTCCTGCTATTACAAACACTTCATTCTGTTTAATTGAGAAAGATGCATCATCTACTGCCCGAACTCTAATCTCTGGTCCTAAAAATCCCTTCTTGACAAAATGTTTTGTTAAATGTTCTACTCGAAGTATCTCAGTGGTGTTATTTGATATCACTGGTGTGCATTAGACTCACTAGTATATCATTCATCTCTTTATTAGAGAGTCTGCATTTGATTGGTTCCTTTTAACTCATGGGGAGGAGGGCGGAGTGACTATGGAGTGTTATGAATGTCGTGTCAAACAATGTGTGTTGATTGGAATGATCTTGCAATGACCTTTGGTTACCGATATGGATCTCTTCGGTTTATGTGGGATGATATTGTACAAGACTGTTCTCACTGAATTTTCTCTATAGAATCATGTAGTACTTTTTCTGTAGACTGTATGCATATTTCTTATGTCTCGTATATGTTTTGAGGTACAATGAAACACACATGTGTGATTTCTAAAGGCAAATTGGTTCATTGTTACCATGTTTGATGATTGGGTATGACACTCTCAATAATACGCATACAGTCTACTGAACAGTTGAACAACGCAATAAAGAAAATTGAAGAACTGGAATACCAATAATCAAGTCACATTTTCATCTTGTAATCTAGTTTTAACTTTCATAGAGTCGCCTAATTTGAATCCACTTCTATTTGTGTATAAATGAGCAAGGAACTGAAACAATACCTCCAACATACCTTTCTTCTTGAATGTCCTTATAGCTTTGTAATGGCAGAAACTATGGTTGACAGAATTCTTTGACATAATATCATCTAAAATAGAATTTAACATAGCTCTTTGTTCTGAATCTAAATTGCATATTACGACATGAGAAATAGGTGCTTTATCTTGATGATTTGGTTTCGATAAATGCATATTCACTATAATATCATCAGACATGTAGATCATATATTGAATCTTGTTTATAATAGTTGTTGGGGGGGGGGGGGTCTGTTACATCTTCGAGACCTGAGAATTTAGGTATAAAACCAGATCGCAATAATGTGATAATGGTACGATGTTATATTCCATTTGATCGTTCTAGATCGATTCTGTAGTTCGGGAGATTGAAATTTGAGGACTAGAGATCGCAAAATCTGGGATCCAAAGAATCACTAGATTGATTAAAATCCAATCTTGAGCACTAGTTCGCATACTATATCATACTATCATACTAGACTGTCTGCGTATTATTGAGTGCTCATGTCCAATCATCAAACATGGTAACAATGAATCAATTTGCCTTTGGAAATTACACATGTGTTTTACTGTACCTTAAAATGTGCATATGATGTAAGAAATACACATACAGTCTCATGATAATTTTACTATGAGTATAATTCCACGAACTCTCCTAAATTCTAAATACCCTCGATGAGTTACAAGAACCTGCATCAAGCAACAGATTATGGTTAGATCTGAACTATTCATTTATGTGATGCTATTATGTGCATGCCTATGTGAGCGATGTCTCAAACAGTACATACAAGAGATACGTTGTGGATCCAAGACTACGTTACTTTAAACCTCATACTGCTACAATTGACGAAAACTTTGCTGACGAGGTTACTTTTGGCCTGACATCCGTACCTCGTTTCATTCTACCAAAATTTTTCTATGACTCATATGGCTCAAAACTCTTTGATGAGATATGTTCTTTACCGGAATATTACTTGACTCGAGCCGAGATCTCTATACTGCGTGACATACGCACAAAACTTGGTCTCTTTCTAGATAGTGATACTAGATTGGTAGAACTAGGTAGTGGAACATCTACCAAAACTCGTCTTCTTTTGGACATACTGTTTGATATTACTTTAGATGTAGAGTACTTTCCAATAGATATCTCTGATATTCTGACAGAGAGCTCGGAGCTTTTGTTACGTGATTATCCACAGCTACGTGTAACTGGCATAATTGATACTTTTGATGGCGGGCTAGAATTTTTACAGACTTTTGATAAAAAAAGAAATCTCTTGATCTTTCTCGGCTCGAGCTTTGGAAACTTTGCTCCTGAGCAGGGCCGTGCTTTTTTACAAAAGATCTATGACATCATAAAGCCAGGAGATCTATTTTTGATTGGACTAGATCTAGTAAAAGACGTAAATATTATTGAAGCGGCTTATAACGATCTACAAGGCGTCACAGCAAAATTTAATCTAAATGTCCTGTCTAGAATTAATAATGAACTCGATGCTGACTTTGTTCTAGACAACTTTGAACATTATGCATTTTATAATCCTGACCTTCAACGAGTTGAGATGTATATACGTTCATTAACAAACCAATCGGTTATAGCGACAAAAACCAATATGAAGTTATTACTAAAAAATAACGAATTGATTCATACAGAATTTTCATACAAGTATAAACAATCCCAAATTCATACGCTTTTATCTGATGTAGGGTTTGATGTAAAACAGATGTGGACTGACAAAGATAATCTATTCTCATTGACTCTGGCTTCTAAACCTAATCTGCACATCTAAACCCTGCAAACATCCATCTCTCATCTAATCGGAAAAAGTTTCTATAACTTGCTCTTATTGACATGGAGGGAGTGGCAAATGATCCACCCCGTAATACTTTTTGATTTGTAAACCACTTGTCATTATATTCATCAAACCCTGACTTGAATCCTGGATATCCCATAAACTCTGACGATGTCCATTCCCACACATCGCCTATCATCTGATGGCATCCAGACGGACTGACTCCATCCGGAAATGAACCTACTTTGGTACAGCGCCAATTATGCGACTCTAATAAATTACATCTAGACTCGTCTGGTGGGTCATTGCCCCATGGAAATATTGTCTTCTCTTGCATGATATCGTTCCAACATGCCGCCTTTTCCCATTCTGCTTCGGTCGGAAGTCGTCTTTTTGCCCACTTTGCGTATGCATCTGCTTCATAATAGCTTACATGACATACGGGTTCGTCCAGATCGATCTCTCGCGGTCCTGCAAAATCGTTAATGTACCACTTGTCATCCTTCATCTCCCAATACATTGGAGCTTTCCAGTTGTTTGTTTTGACCTTCTCCCATCCATCAGCCAACCAGTACTTGTAAGTCTCATATCCGCCATCTCTCATAAATTGCATATATGAGCCGTTTGTAACAGGATATGCATCTATGGTATAGTCATTTAGAAAGACCTTGTGCTCTGGGAGTTCGATATCATAACAATAGTCTTTACCACTATATCCCATTGTATACATACCACCTTTTATTGCAATCTGTTTATGTACGACACTGTCATTATGTGAAGTGTTATTGATCTTTACTGGTCTGTAATTGGATCCTAGCATGTGTTGTAGATCATATATCAAAAGTTCCTGATGCTGACATTCGTGATGACATCCCATCATCAAAAGTCTCATCTGTTCACTCGTAAGAGTATGTTCCTTGATGAACTCTTTGGTTCGTTGTGTTATTATCTCAAAGTATTCTAGAATCTGTGATGTGGTGGGTCTTGAGACTATGCCACGTCGCCCTTTATCGTGCGGTGTACCAAACTGCTGATAATATGAGTTGAGATATGTTACAAACTCTCTTGAATAATACTCATAGTTTGAATCTATCTTGTCCATTATCGCTTCATATATCCAACTTACGTGACCCATGTGCCATTTTGGAGGACTAGTAAAATGTTCAGTTTGAATAGTATAATCGTCAGACTCTAGCGTCTTAACTATCTCCAAAGTTTTGTCTCGTGTGTCTATAAATGATTGAATTAGCGAAATCTCAACCTCTGAACTTGTAGACATATTTTACATCTATTGACATTTATTATATTTGTATATCAGGATCTCTTCGGTTTACATGAGATGGAATTTCGCAAGGCGTTTCCATAATTTTTCTATATAGGATATTGGTGTTTTCTGTAACCGTTCATTTCACATAAACCGAGGAGATCCGATCATTATACTGATACTAGAATCTTGAGAACAATCATATGATGATGTTGTACTGTTCATTTCGAGTACACACCGTGTAGCATTTGATTGTGTCGTTAAAACTTGATCTAAATCTTTCGTCTAACATTCCATTTTGGCTCTCTGTAGAACGCATTTGGGGGAAAGATGGTGCTTCGATACCTCACATACACGCCAGAGATGTCATCCACCACGCCTGAGGTGGCGATTTGATACCGTATGGATGTGCAGGCATATCTGTTATTCCAAAACGCAGAGTAAATTACTAAAGTTTTTATGGTAAAGTCTTTGTGCTCTAGTACATGAGTAGTAAAAAGAAGTCAGCTCCACTACCGGCGTCAAGTGGAGGTCTGATGAGATTCTTTGAAGATGAAACAAAGGGCTTTAAAATAGATCCTAGAATAGTAGTATCGATTCCAATAGGCTTGATTGCGATCTCATGGGCATTAGATCTATTTCTAGTATCTCCGTGATGTGATAATGGCTAGCGAGACAGATGGGGTCTCAAACATACATAATAGATTCTCTCTCACCTTGATAAACCCCGCATCACATTACTTTTCTCTAGTTGCATCACTAGGTATTGCGGCAGTAATAGCGATCACTACATACTTTGCATATATTCCACATGTCGACGAGTCTCAGATATGGTATAGGGTTCCTGCAATTGTCGGAGTACTTGCATTAGCTCAAATTTTGGATACTAGATATACCAAGAAAAAAGAATACTCCAAGTCTCTACATTCCTCGTTATTTGCAAACATGTTGTGGATCGTAACCATGCTAGTTGGTCTAGCAGCAAGTACAATCTTGGAAAAAGAGATCACATTGTTTTTTATAACTCTTGGAATGTTTCTCTTTGCAAGTTTTAGAATTGGTATCTATACTGCAACGCTAGGAATCAATCTTACAAAGGCATGGGCTACATGCTTTATACAACCGTTAGCAATGTTTCTAGTACTAATTCCAACAGATCTTTGGGTACCTATGTTGACAGATCCACTGTCTCTTGTATATGGTGTATCATTCATGGTAATTGCAAGTGTCTGGTCGGTAATGACAGACAGAGCTGGACGACCAGGAATGGACAGCACGCACAAGACGATCCAAGCATATCTTGCATCACAGGGTAATGACTTTACAGATGCCGAGAAGATAATGGAGCAGCGCTCAAGCGAGACCCAAGTATCTACCTCTCAGATACGATTTGAATCTTCAGACGGTAAGAACGAATTTCGTATGGTCTTGCCAGAGATACATCCTGGACCATATCATCCTGTTGGAGGGAGTAACATACCATACCTGATATACAAAAACTTGAACTCTTCTGCAATGGTGATGCATAGCATATCTGATCATGCATTAAATCTTCCATCACGAAATGAGGTCAAGAACTATCTCCAAAGTCTAGCATACAGCAAAGTACGAGAGACAGGTATGTATTGCACAGAGCCGGTAATGGTTCAGATAAACAAAGCACGAGTCACTGGTCTGTTGTTTGGAAATAGTCCTCTCTTGTTTTTGTCATTATCGCCGCATGGAATGGAAGATATTCCAAATTACATGAAGATCAATATAGAGGAATACGCAAAGACAAAAGACTATGCTAGAACAATGATCGTAGACTGTCACAATGCAATGGGACAAGAGATCTCGAATGAAGATGGAGAAGATATGTTCAAGGCAGCAAAGTCATGCTTGGATACACTAGGTACAAGAAAGAGTTTTGAGTTAGAGTTTGGATATGCAAACTCTGACAGCATGAATGTCTGGACAGAGGACTTGGGAATGGGAGGATTAGGCATTGTGTGTCTAAAGATCAATGGTAAGAGATACTTTCTAGGATGGGCCGATGCCAACAACATGGAGAACGGTATCCGTGAAAAGATTGTGTCAAACTTTGCTAGTCGTGGTCTCAACCTACTAGAGATGTGCACGTCTGATACTCATTATGCTCCGGTAAAGGCTAGAAACAAGAATGGATATTATCAACTAGGATTGATAACCAGCGCAGACAAGATCACTGAATGGCTATTAGATATTGCAAAGCGTGCAGAAAAGTCGACACATGCCGCAAAATTTGAGATACTGGAGAACAAGACAGATGTAAGAGTGATGGGACAAGGAATCTTTAAAGACTATTCCAAAGCTCTTGACAACTCTCTAAAAATCACGAAAGGATTCTTGATTGGTGGAATAATCTTCTTTCTAACTAGTCTCTTTCTATGATGTGCATCATGTCTATGTTACCATAAAACTCATCGAGGAATGACTCGAATTGATGTATAGGTACAATTGGAACCTTGTCGACAAAACTGACACAATCTTGGTATAGTGTGACTATGACTGGCACAGCTGATGGTTGGGTTGTCTTTGTGATGTATTGACGTGCACGTTCGATCTGTTTTTTAATAATCTGTGTTGGTATGCGGCTGCGACTCCAGTGTTTACAATCGATCAAGATCGATATACCTAAACGAGTACCAACTACATCGATCTCCATCTTGGGTTTGGTTAGAAACAGATTTTTAGATACAACAAAGTTATGTGACGCAAGGATCTCAGCTGTAAATCCCTCAAAGTCTCGCCAGTCAATTGCTTCGGATATGTCGCCTATGTCAAATCCAGAATTCAACATATCTAGCGCAATATCGATCTTTGCTCCTGCTGTAAATTGATATGCACCATTTTCATATACAGCAAAACTGGCCGACACCAACGAATCAAGTATCTTTGTTGAGTCGTTCTCACTTATCCCTGTGGTGGTTATAAAATCTTGAACAGATACACCTCCTACAGCTATACCTCGTAGACCCTCGATCATCTTTGGATGAAATCTAGTCATATCTGGACTCATCAATCTATAGATAAAAACGATTTATTCTGCGTATTGTTCTCTTCTAGTAACACTACTGTGATATCATTTTTTTAAATTGCTGATGTATGTATTGGTGCATATAATCAGCACGAGTACAAACACCTTGCACTTTGAATATTTATCTTGAATATTTACGCAAACTTCAACCATGTTGTACTATTTAAAACATAATGGAAAGATTATCTCTTTGTATCTAAATTGTATGTGATAGTGACTCTACAAAATTGATTTTGTTTTCAAGTTATATATAGAATATTGAAATACATGAATGTGCCCGAACGCGAATTCTCTAATTCCTTATGGCATGTGGGGTGGAAACGCATCGATGATGGTAGATGGTTAATCTGCTATATGGACAATGCTTCTAGATTTGTAACAGGTTATGATACCTTTGAACACACTACAGTAGAGAATACACTACTGGTGCTAGACAAGGCCATCAAAGATCACGGACGACCTGCGTCAATACTGACTAGTCATAAAAAACAGTTCTATGCAAGCGAGTCTGAAGCCGAGAAAAATGTCGCATCCCAATTTGAGATGAGATTGGTAGAGCTGGGCATCAAACAAATCTTCGCGCGAGCAAATCAATCGTATACTAATAACAGACTAGCTAGACTATTCAGTGAAGTACAGCGCAAGCTACCAGCGTTTGAGGCAATTATGCAAAGAGTGAGTGATCCTGTCGATCTATTCATGAAATGGTACAACTATGACCGACCACACATGTCTCTTGGAAAAGGTGGGTACGAGACGCCACATGAAGCATTTAATCGAAAAATGCCAAAAGAAGGAACAGTTATTGACGAGTCGTCAGGAGATGAACACCATGTCAAATGAAGGGGTGAACGACTTTTCATATCCCACAATTTACTTTTGGCTTTCCATGGGATCAAATATCAAAGAACTTGAACTTGAAATCAATACCTTAATTATTTGAAATTTAAGTGTATTTGGATGTATTATGAATCTTTTCGATTTACGTGGGATGGCATTTTACAAGGCTGTTTTTACTAATTTTTTCCTATACCTCATAGTGCTGTTTCTATACCATTCTATCCCACATAAATCGAAAAGATCCCAGATAAGAACAAGAAGAAAGGAACAATCAAGTTTGAGATGAGATTGGCAAAAGTAGGGATACAACACATTCTTGGACAAGTAAATCGTCCGGAGACCAATGGTAAAGTGGAACAACTATTTGGAGAGGTAGATCTCGAATTTCCAGTATTTGCAGGATACATGCAACGAACAAGTGATCCAGTAGATATGTTCATGAAATAGTACAACTATGAACGCCTCCACATGTCTCTCAATATCGACATCAGATACACCATACAAAGCGTTTATCAACAAACAACCTCCAAAATGAGTAGAAATCGATGACCAGTAAGAAAAATACCACATAACCCGGGGCAACCACTTTCCGGATCCTACAATCAAATGACGTGATGAACAACTCTTTATATCACTCAGTGTGAAATGATGAGGTCTATTCATATTCCACAAATGTGGGGGTGAATAACAAACCATATCTAATATTCGATCAGCCAATTTTTATTACAAGTGATATCTCAAGGCATTTGTGTATACTGTATCTATGCTGAAGATAGTGTTATTGTGCACAATATCATTATGCGTAATATCGTTGGGAATAGAATTCAAGCTAGTACAGGCTAGTGCATTTGTAGAGTCCATAAAGTTTATTCAATATCTTGATGAGAACACCGCATTAGAAGAGGTTCGTAGTGGTAATCTAGACATGTATTACTTTAGAATGCCATCAGACAGACTAGAAGATATTTCGTCAAGAGAGAATCTCAAGATATTCGAGTCTACCGGTGGATCATATAGCATTCTTGCAAATCCTGCAGAGTCTGAAGAGTTTAATCCTTTCTCTATACGCGAGATAAGATTTGCTCTAAACTATCTAGTTGATAGACAGTTGATCGTAAATGAGTTGATGGGAGGATATGGCGCGCCTATTGTATCGTATTATGGCCCAACTGATCCTGAATTTCTTACTGCGATCGAGACGTTAGAGAGCTTTAATTTTAGATACAATCCAGCATTGGCCAATGAGATCATCTCAGATAATCTAAAGAATGTTGGAGCAGTGCAACACGATGGTATATGGCATATGGACTCCAAACCCATCAATATTGTGATATTCATTCGAAGTGACGATCCAGTGAGAAAGTCGATAGGAGAGTTACTGGCAACTGAACTTGAAAAGGTTGGTTTTATAGTAACAAAGAGTTTCGGCGATCTAAACAAAGCATTTGTTGTTGTATATGGATCAAATCCTGCCGATCTATCGTGGCATCTCTACACTGAAGGATGGAGCAGATCGGCGTTTGTTCGATATGATGCAATAGGTTTGAGTCAGATGTATGCTCCATGGTTCTCTAACATGCCTGGCTTTAACGATCCATCTTACTGGAACTATGAGAATGAACGAATCGATAACGTTACACAAAAGATCTATGGTGGCGAATTTGAGTCTGATATAGAACGAGCTGATCTGATCAACATCGCAATAGGTATAGGAATAGACGAGTCGGTTCGAGTATTTCTCGCAAGTAAGATAGATCAGTATGTTGTAAACAGTGATATCAGCGGTGTGATCAACGACTTTGGATCTGGAATAACGAGCAGATTCACTCCAATCAACGCACGCGGAACAGGTGAGACACTTGCCATTGGCGTAAAACAGATCTATCAAGGAGCATGGAATCCTATTATGGGACTAACAGATCTCTATAGTCGATATATCTGGGAAATTGTATCAGACCCTGCAACATTCAAGCATCCCTATTCTGGCAAGACTATTCCAATACGAGCCGAATGGAATGTTGAAACAGATGGTCTAAACAGTACAATAAACGTTCCCTCTGACGCAATGCGTTGGAATCCGGTCGAGGGTGTGTGGGAAAGAGTAGGTGAAAATGTTACATCGATCAGCAAAGTCACATACAACTATGAGTTTGGAGAATGGCATAATGGCATAATGATGGATATGAGCGACATTTGGTATTCATTATACTTTACATCAGAATGGGGAGCTCAAACAGATGACGATGACAAGACATTTGATACAGAGTTTACTCCAAGGGCTACTCAAAGTATCGAGACGATAATCGGCGCTAGACAGATAGATGCGAATACACTAGAAGTCTATGTAGATTATTGGCACTTTGATGAAGGTGAGATTGCAGAATGGGCAGTGATCTGGAGTTCTACTCCATGGGAGATAACATATGCAATGGAGCAAGCTGTCTTGGATAGCAAAGCCTCATTTTCGAGATCGGGAGCAACAAGTAAGAATATCAGTTGGTTGTCGCTCCTTATTCCCAATGACGCCAACATGATCAAAAGTTATCTGGATGACTTTATTGTACAAGATTTTGTACCATATGGATTAGATGGTATAGTCGAATCTACCAACCATAAATCTAGATATGAATCATCAACAAGATGGATCGAAGAGAACAATCATGCAGTAATCAGCAATGGACCATTTTACATAGAGTCGTACTCTCCAGAGTCTAGAACGATATCTGCTCGATCATTCGAAGGTGTATATCCATTTCAAGTAGGCAAATGGACCAAGTTTGAGTCTACTACATTTCCATCAATATTGCGAGTAGAGATAGAGGAGCCTATACTCCAAGAGGTGGGCTCTACGATAAAAGTTGAGACGAGAGCTGCAGACTCGATCCTATACTTTCTTACAGATAGTAAAGGAGATGTGATCTATTCGGATACAGTAAGCGCAGATGATGTGATCGAGATCGTACTCTCGCCACAAAGACTGTCGATGCTGGACAGAGATGCCAACAGCATCAAGATCTTTGCACTATCTGATACAGTATTCAAACCAGATATGTATGAAAAGAGTTTCATCGTTCTAGAAGAACGACCCGAGTTTGATATAGAGTACAATGAATACAATACTGGTAGTGATCAAGAGTATTGGCCAATCATTATTCTAGTAGTAATTATACTTGGTACTGTGATATACGTCAAGAGACATAACATGCAAAGATCGAGATCAGTATCCGCGAGCAAAGATCGGATGTGACACACTGAGCTTTGTACAATAGATGCACGGTCTCTGTGGGTTGTCATCATTAAACGGAATGACTCGGATATCTACTCCAGTCTCTTCCTTGATCTTTTCTTCACAGATATCGTTACCGCACCAAGGCGCGATGAGAAACCCGCCTTTTTTTACTTTTAATCTAAATTCATCATAATTTGTAACACGACTAGTGTTTTTCTCGGCTTGGTTCTCTGCGTTATGTAACATCTGCGTTTGAATCTCAGATAATATGGATGGAATCTTGTCTAGTTTTGTAAACTCGAGTGCAAACTTTTGGTTATTATACCTAGTTGCAACAACAACACTGCTCTTTGCTATATCTTTGGGACCAATCTCTAGTCGAATGGGCACACCTTTCATCTCCCAGTCATTAAATTTGAACCCTGGTGATAAACCATCACGTTCATCTATGTGAACACGTAGTCCCATACTTGCAAGTTTAAGCCTAATCTCCTCTGCCTTTGAGTGTACATCTGCAGAGTCACCACGTGTTATCGGTACAATGACCACTTGAATTGGAGCAACTCTGGGCGGAAGAACCAGTCCCTGATCATCGCCATGTACCATTATCATCGCACCTATGAGTCGCCATGACACTCCCCAAGATGTCTGCCATGCAAAGTGTTCTACATTGTCCTTGTCTGCAAACTTTACATCAAATGGTATAGAAAAGTTCTGACCTAGATGATGCGAAGTACCCATCTGTAACGCCTTACCATCGGGCAAGATTGCCTCTATCGTTGTTGTATATATTGAACCAACAAACTTTTCTTGTTCACTCTTTTTTCCTGGAATGACAGGTATTGCCAACTCTTCTTCAACGATACTCTTATAGATCATCAAGATCTTTAAGACCTCTTCTTCCGCTTCTGCTTGTGTTGCGTGTACGGTGTGACCCTCTTGCCACAAAAACTCTGATGTACGAAGAAAAGGTTTTGTTGCCTTGATCTCGGCGCGAAGAGCTGTGTTCCAAAAGTTGATCTTGAGTGGTAGATCGCGCCAACTTTGAATCCATTTAGAGTACAACGTATACGCAAGAGTCTCAGATGTTGGTCGGAGCGCAAGTCGATCACCCATCTTGTTTGTACCTGAATGAGTCACCCAAAAGACTTCGGGATTGAACCCGGCAAAGTGTGTCTTCTCTTTGCTGAGAAGTGACTCTGGTATCAATGTTGGTAGAAAACCGTTACGTATACCATTCTTTGCAAATCTGTAATCAAATGTATTACGTAGAGACTCCCATATCGAGTACCCATCAGGTCTTAAAACTATCAATCCTTTGACTGGAGCATAATCGGCCAACTCTGCCTTGATTACTAGCTGTGTATACCACTCACTAAAATCGTCCTCTTTTGCAACCGTAATTCCGACTTTCTCTTTATTCAAACTAACAAACTATTCACTTTTGTATTGGTTCTATAAACTTGATGCTCTTGATAAAAAAGGGAGTGATGATTTCGTACTAGTCTTCTAATGTAGCACGTAACATCCAAGCTGTCTTTTCATGTTTCTCAAGTAGGCCGGTCATAAAGTCTTCTGTACCAACATCGCCATACTCGTCACCTATCTTTGGTATATCTGCTCTGATACTCTTGATGATCGTCTCGTGATCTGCAAGCAAATTCGCAGTCATCGTCTTTGCATCAGGATACGTACCTGGATGTTCCTTGAGGCGAGTCTTTCTCTGAAACTCATCTAGTGACGCATCTACTTTTACTCCTAGTGCTCTTATGCGCTCTGCAATGTCATCCATGTCTGTAGCCAATTCATCATATTGTTCTTCAAAGACCTTGTGATAGTCGTTAAAATGTGGTCCTGTCACGTTCCAATGATACCTACGAGTCTTGGTGTACAGAACAAACTCGTCTGCAAGTAGATCTGTTAGGATTGCAGATATCTTTTCTCGATTTTGTTCATCGATACTTATGTCTGGTTTCATAATCTAATTAGGATTGATTATTATTTAAATGTTATTATTATTTAGTAATAATTATTTTATGAGTGTGATTTCTATATGATACTAAATATTAAATACCCGTGATCTTTACCATATGTATGGGCATGGATAATGCCATATCGGCTCTCAAAAAAGAAGGCTTTAGGATAACGCCTCAGAGGATAGCAATTGTAGACTGCATTCTCAAGACCACCGAACATCCAACTGCTGAACGAATTCACAAGATTGTTAGACGTAAACACCCTATGGTTAGCCTCTCCACGATATACAAGACACTCGATCTATTGAAGGATAGACATCTAGTAAACGAGCTAGAAGTGGGTGGCGAAACAAGATTTGATGCACATACGGACGAACATATCAATCTGATCTGTATGAACTGTTCCAAGATTGAAGATGTTGACGACGACTCTCTAAAAGAGATTCGGCAAAGAGTGACTGAGAGATCACGTTATCATATTGTACGGGGCAACATCGAACTATTTGGATACTGTAACAATTGTAAATCTAAATTCACATGATCTCTGCTTCATACTCTGATATCACAAACATTACTCAAACTAATGATCTTGTTCATTTGTGATATATTCTATTCAATAACGATGTGACTCTCATCTGGCAATCGTTCATGTAGACTGTATACGTATTTCTTTTACCTCGTACAAATTGAGGTACAATGAAACACACCTGTGTGATTTCTAAAGGCAAATTGGTTTATTGTTGTCATGTTTTATGATTGGGCATAGAACACTCTCAACAATACGCATACAGTCTCTGTGTATCATTCTACAATAACCTAACGCTGTCTTGTGGATCTAGTACTATTTGTACATCTGTAAATAGATCCATAACCATTGTCTCACGCGTCTTGATTTTCATCCCTACTTGTGTTTTGTAGAGCAAGTAAGATCGAGTTTATCTTTGACATGATATCTTGTTGTCTTTTGGGGTCTGTCTCCTCTTTAAGATCATTAGAGAGTGCGACAAGTTGCTCTCTCAAAACATCATCCGTCTGTGGTTCAACATTCTCTTGAATCTTACGCTCTTCAGGCTCTCTACCACAACATATGCACAAAGCATTGCCATCTTTCATGACTCTAACGCCTTGGCAATATGGACAAGGTTGGCTTAGTAGTGTTGCACCATTTAAGAGCAGCTTTGCAGCACGTTTTATTAGATTATCCGACATCTCTTGTTATTGGATATGTCTTGCTAAAAAATCCCGCTGTTGTAGGTTCTGTGAAGTTATAGGGACATGAAAATTTAAGCGTGAAATCTCAAGATCATCATCTCATGTAAAATAAATTAAAATACCAGTCTATTTGATACAAAAAATTAGGTTTGGTAAAAGTTTATAAAATATGGCTTGCCGTTTCTTATTTCAAAAATTATGCACAAATGATTTGTAAATTCGAGTTTATGATGACGCTGTTGTGGACATGTTTCACAATCAGTTAAAGACAGTAAGTCATCTCTACCGTACATCCATTCAGCACAATAGAGAATTGTTTCTTTGACATCCTGATTTTGAGCATATTCAAGCTTACTCTTAAAACGTCTGGTGCAATAATCATGTATATTCCACATCTAACATTCACCAAAAAAAATTAATTGGATGTGCTTTTTTCTAAGCCTACTTGTTTATCCATTTCAAACTGGACAACTATTTCCGCATCCCTGTCAGTCCAAGTGGTCTTGACTGTTTTGGGCTCTTGTGTTCGATCCATATATAATATAACATAGTTCTATATATTAAAGATTCCTATGATATCGCCGATACAGATAATGGTACCAAACTACATTAGCACCAAAATGGCATATGCTCGAGTCAATTGTTGATGATCTACGTCTATTCAAAGATGAGCCCCCTAGATAGACGATCTAGATTGATTCAGAACAGTTGACATTTCATATTGAGGTTTGTAGCGAAATTAATAACTTGTAATATTGTACAATCATGTTTTCTAAAGGTAAATTTTAAACAATTTTATACATTTTATTTATTTGCATAATAAACATATCAATATGAATAATGTCAAGTATACAAGATTATGCATTCAATATTGTAATTTGCGATCTTTCGTGGCTATGTTCTCAGGTCCCTATAACTTCACAGAGCCCTGCTGTATGGATATTTTTCTGTTCTAGAACATGTACACTTCACAAAATATTTCATCAATGTGTCTAGAGTATGAAAGTTATCACATGATCTATGCTGTGTTGTCTGAGACAACCCTTTATTCTAAAGACACAAATGAATCATAAAATGGATCAAATTTGGACCGGTCGTCTAGTTTGGTTTGGATGACGCACTCACACTGCGTAAGGATGATTCCCGCAAAGGTCGTGGGTTCAAATCCCATCCGGTCCATTACATAAAATCGGATCTTGTGGTTATTGCGAGATTGACTTTTGCATTGTGCTATCATAAATTACAACTGTAATTCAAATGATGGTGAGAGGTTCCACCATAATTGATCTATGAATGAATTATCTGCCTATCGCCTTGTCATTGGCTCTTCGTCAGGTCCATCATTGAACTCACGAATTATGCGTGGGAACATCACTCTTTTTGCGTTATTTGTGATTCGCTTCATGTATGAATCAACATCTTTGATTCTATTATAGAACAAGGCAATAGTATGCATATCGTGAATACTATAGCTACTTTGTATAATATTGATTGGAAAGCGAAATAGCCCTATATGATCTAATTAAAATGCAACTGAATCTAACCTTGTTATGTGAAGGCTAGATTTAACGGCAAATGTGTGGAGTGTGGTGAAGCGATCAAAGTTGGAAAAGAGATCGCTAAAAATTCTAAAGAACAATGGGTACACAAAGCTTGTTCTGATATTGAAGATGAACTACCATGATCGCATAAAGTGTACGATTTTCGATCATTTGATCTTGTAAATATTTTTAATGTGACTAGATCGACACTCGACATGATGGAAAAGTTTCTGATCGTTGGAAGTGGAGGCCGTGAGAGTGCATTTGCAATACATTTGGTTAGAGACGCACAACTATATGCTGTAATGTCTCACAAAAATCCATCGATCATAGATTGTGTGTTGGAGACTGGAGGACAATACATAGTATCTGATCCAAACGATCCCGAGACTGTTTTGACGTTTGCAAAAGAGTTTGATGTAGATTATGTATTTGTGAATGCAGATCAACCTCTAGCCAACGGTGTAGTAGATCTCTTGTTGGATAATAATTTTAAAACTATTGGAGGAACAAAGGCTGCAACCAGAATCGAGTGGGACAAGATATACTCTATCGAACTGATGCAACGCATATGCCCAGAGTTTACGCCGTTTTACAAGATCGTATCTAGTCGTGATGATCTGACTGATGCATTATATGAGTTTGAATCAAGAGGAATACCCGTTGTTGTAAAACCGCAAGGACTTACAGGTGGCAAGGGTGTTAAGGTTATGCCTGAGCATCTAGAGACATATGATGACTGTAAAGACTATGCTGCAAAACTATTGGCAAGTGATGGTAAAGTCTTGTTAGTTGAAAAGTTGAACGGTATCGAGTTTACCATTATGGGAATCACTGATGGTCAAAGTCTAGTGTTATCTCCTGCAAGTTATGATTATCCATTTCGATATGATGGTGATCTCGGACCAGGAACTGGAGGAATGGGCTGTTTCACTAGTCCAAAGATACTGCCGTTTATGACTGATAGAGATCTTGTTGATTGTAAAACAATAATGCAACGAGTGATTGACGAGCTGAGAGATCAAGGTCTATTATTCAATGGCGTACTCAATGGTGGATTCTTTAAGACAAGACAGGGTATACGATTCATGGAGTTCAACAGTCGCTTTGGTGATCCAGAGGTTTTGAACATTCTAAGTGTCTTGAACAGTTCTTTCTCTGATCTACTGATCCATATCTGTAATCAAACACTATCTGATGACATTGTATCATTTACAGAAAAGTCTAGCGTTAGCAAGTATCTGGTAGCCACAGAATATCCTTCTTCTAGTGAAGAGCCACTGTCATTTACTGTAAACGAAACTGCAATCAAAGCGATGGGAATAGAGATACTCTTTGCATCGTGTATAAAGACTGGTGACCATCAATATCAGACTCTCAAGAGCTCTCGTGTTGTTGGGCTTGTTGCCACTGCCGACAAGATCGAAGAGGCATCTAGACTGATCAACGATGCGATCGACTCTCATATTGTTGGTAAATTGGAGTACCGTAGAGATATTGGTTCATCTGAGAATATTGCAAAACTGCTAGATGTGGCCAGAGATCTCTGATCTCATCTGTATCGCATACTGTACGGTACGTGCTTTCTGTACAGTCGATACAGTACAGATACAGTACAGATTCATATCATATCAAATGTTATAACGATCCAACATCTTGCGTATTGTCAGACAGTATTGTCAGCTAGTTCTGGTGAACCAAAATGAGAGTCTAATATGAAACATTCATGCGTAAATTTTTTAAGTTAATCGTATTCATGTAATGTTGTTGAAGACAAAAACTCTCATTATGACTATCGCAGCAGTGATGATGATCGCAGCAGTTGTACCTCAAATCGCATCTGCTCAAGACCAATCAAACGCAGTGACAATAACTCCATTAAATGATGAGATCAGCATCAAAGAGATCGAACTGACGATGAGTGTCCCTGTCGATAATACATTTCCTTGGGGTACAGTTAAAGGTGGACCATCCGAGTACGTGGAACGTTATCCAATAATCATACAGTTCTATAAAGATGAAGAGCCTGTACATGTTGCGCAGGTTGGCGTAAAAGGAGACGGTTCTTACGAGTATCGATTTCGAGCTGGGATGCTAGATTCTGAAACAGGCAAGTTTGTGAACTTTTTTAGTGGTGACTATACAGTAAAGATATTTCGTGTAGTTCCAAATACTACTCAAACTGTCTAATTTTTTTAACTATTATACAACGTGATACAATATCTACTCCGCTGAACTCTTATATCGAATATTCTGCATCGTTGTATGAGTAAGAACTTTTGGCATGACATTGAATCTGGAACAGATGTACCAGAGATAATCAACGTTATAGTTGAGATACCAAAAGGTTCTATGAACAAATACGAGTACGACAAGACGCACAACATGATAAAACTAGATCGTGTCCTTTTTTCTCCATTTCATTACCCTGGTGACTATGGAATAGTTCCACAAACACTCTCTGAGGACGGTGATCCTCTAGACGCTCTAGTGCTAGTTACAAATCCAACATATCCTGGAATATTGATAGAGGCGAGACCAATAGGTCTGTTGCAGATGCGTGATGACGGTAAATTGGATGATAAGATAGTATGTGTTTCAATAAATGACCCTAGATATCTACACACAAATGATATCTCTGACATTGAAGATCACTATCGTTCTGAGACTGCCCACTTTTTTCAAGTGTATAAAGATCTGGAGGGGAAGAAAGTTGATATCTTGGGCTGGAAGTCTGCTAAAGAAGCAAAACTAGTTGTGATCGAGTCGATAAAGCGCTACAAGAACACGTTAAAAAAATTCTAGTATTGCAACCATGTATAATCCAGCGTTTGAGTTCTGTAAAAATCAAGTAGCATGATGTATTGATCTATGATTTGGATTAAAGTATGTGTAGATGTAACTTCTACATTTGAGTATTAGCTGTTTACTGCCTGTTAATTCATCAATAGTTCATCGTCATGGTCAAGTTCCAATTGATTTTTTAATGGTCATATTACACACTATCTTATGTATAAATCAGGACCGTGGAGTCTAGATGAGATTACTATTGATCCTAACAGTGATGAATTTCAACAAAAGATTAAAGACATGCAACGAGACGTATCTAAATTTAAAAAGACTACACTATCATCAAATATCTCATCAAAAAAGTTCGTCAAAATATTAAATGATATAGAAAATATCTCGTCTCAGAGAAGCAAGCTAGTCGGTTATGCACATTTGTCACATGCTGCCAATACCCAGTCTGATGAAGCGACAACACTGTTGACTCGAATGTCTGTCTTAAACTCTGAGATTGCAAATCAGACGCTGTTCTTTGATTTGTGGTGGAAGCGTCTTGATAAACGAAACGCGAATCGTCTCACAAAGAGTGCTGGTAATCTGCAAGAGTATCTTAAACACAAACGAATGATCGCAAAGTACACTCTAAGTGAACCAGAAGAAAAGATAATCAACACTTTGGATGTGACTGGAGCATCTGCCCTCGTAAAATTGTATGACAAGATAACCAACGTCTTTGAGTACCAAATGAAGATAAAATCCAAGATTCGAAAGATGACTCGAGAAGAACTAACAAACTATGTACGTAGTAATAATGCCAATACACGTCGTACTGCGTACAAAACAATTCTTACAAAGTATGATCAAAGCCGTGGTGTTTTGGGCGAAATTTATCAAAACCTCGTCTTAAATTGGCGAGATGAAGGACTCAGGATTCGTGGATATGACTCACCAATATCGATGCGAAACATTGCAAACAATATCGATGATGAGACCATCAAGTCTCTTTTAGAGACCTGTGAACGAAACAGATCTGTGTTTCAAAGATTCTTTGTCCAAAAAGCCAAGATGCTAAAGATGAAACGTCTACGACGATACGACATATACGCTCCAATATCCAAATCTTATAAACATCAATACTCGTATGACGCAGCCGTCAAGCTGGTTTTAGAGTCGTTTGGAAAGTTCAGTGATACGTTAAAAGATTATGCAGAGAGAGTCTTTGAACAGAATCATGTAGACTCTGAGATAAGACTCGGCAAGCGTGATGGCGCCTTTTGTAGTACGCTTGCACCTGATGTCACACCGTTTGTACTACTGAACTTTACTGGTCAAACTAGAGATGTCTTTACACTCGCACACGAGATTGGTCATGCTGTACATAGTCAAGCAGCTGAAAAACACTCTATTCTAGTTCAAGATGCACCATTGCCCATATCAGAGACTGCGTCAACTTTTGGTGAATTGTTACTGTATCATAACATGTCAGAACAAGTATCTAACAAACAAAAGATGATCATGCTAGCTGAAAAGATCGATGATCTATACGCTACGATAATGCGCCAATCATTCTTTACTATATTTGAGGTAACTGCACACGAGCAGATAGATAAAGGAAGCACAATTGAACAGATCTCGAATACATATCTTGAGAATATAAAATCTCAGTTTGGAACTGCTGTTGAGGTATCTGATGATTTTGCAGTAGAGTGGTCGTGTATCCCACACTTTTTTCATACGCCGTTCTATTGTTATGCCTACTCGTTTGGCAACCTCTTGACTCTATCTCTATTTCAACGATATCTAAAAGAAGGCAAAGACTTTGTACCTTCGTATATCGAGATCCTCACTGCCGGTGGAACGCAAAAACCAGAAACTCTGCTTGACAAATATGGATTTGATATACGCTCTTCAAAGTTTTGGCAACAGGGTTTTGACTATATAGATTCACAGATACATGAACTAGAATCATTAAGGGGCTGACAGCCCAACGCACGGACTGCCAGCTTTGTACCCCAACGGTTTGAATTCCGATGTCGATATTGCTCTACCGTCCTGTGATTTAAACGTTAGAGCCTAAACTCGTACATGTGCAGTTTAGTATGTGGCATCTGTGAGAACTTTTACTTGACATCATCTCAGAGTATTGTTGGTTGACTTTTCTTTATTCTTTTAAACATCCAAATTAACTTTGTTCCAGATTTGATCGATTTTGTAAATTTAAGATTCTCATATAACTTTGTCTTGGTTTGTATGTAGGATGATATACCTACATCCAATTTTATGACTAGTTCTTCTAGCTAGTCCTACAATAAATTTAACTATCATTCTTCCGAGACCTTTATGTCTAAACGGTTTATCAATACCCATCTACCCCAACAATATGCAAGTGTATGTAGTAATCGATATTTTACTAACTATCTTTCACTCAAATGCTTTGTTGATATTCCATTCATAAATAATGTGAAACACCCAACCAAATTATTTTCGTATAGTACAACAAAGAGAGAGCACAAGTCACTGTCTAAAAAATGCTTTACTTTGGTCTTGAAAAAATTATCTACATTTAAGGGATCTGATCCATCATCTTCTGTAAAATCCAATTTAGCGATATCATCGCCATGATTATATTCTCTTATGAGTATGGAATTCGTATTTAACGTCATGATGAATTTGTTTTTGCACACATCTCAGCATAAAATTCATCCGCCTCTTCCAACCACTTTATTTCGCTTTGAGTGAGTGGCCTACGATCATGCTCCAGAAATCGCTTTGCGTCATCACCAGTCAGCACTGGCATTCCAAGTAATGCAAAAGTGTTATCTGCTTTGACCTCATCCGTGTCCATATTGTACTGTATATTTACGGCAATATAACGATTAGCCACATTACAAATTCATTCGTCTCTAACCCAGTGTCTAGGTCAAGCACATAATCCGACACGGATCTTTTTGATTTACATGGGGTGGCATTTTACAAGACTTTTCCCCTAGACTGCATGCGTATTATTAAGAGTGCCCATGCCAATCATCAAACACGATAACAATGAATCAATCTGCCTCTAGAAAGTACACCGGTATTTTATTGTACCTTAAAATGTGCGTGTGATATAAGAAATATGCATACAGTCTCCTAAAGTACCCATACGAAATCTTGTAGTATTTTTTCTATAAAAATTCTACTTTGCGTAAATCGAAAAGATCAGATCAAACCATTGATTGATAGTATTTTGTACACCACTCACCAAAAACATGAGGCGACACATATTATTCAAAGCGAGTCAATACAATATGACCGGTAAGAGAAAATAAAAAAGAGTTATTTGAGATCTTTTAACTCTTTTTCTATGGCTTCTTTAAATATAGGATCAAGAGATCTGCCTTGATCATACTTTTCATTGTATGCTTTATCTCCAACAATTTTGTACTTGCCATATTTGCCTAGTTTGACAAAGTAGTTATTACCATTCTCTCCATCAGGGCCTTGATCAGACTTTCCTATGTGAACTATGACATGTTCACCCAACTCAAATTGAGGCTCAAAACCAAATATGAAGTGTTCGCCATGCTCATAGAGACCTGCTAGATAGAATGTGAATGAATCGCCATTATGTACAAGTTCGGTTTCTTTATCCTTTGTTTTCTTACTAACGTCTATGGTTACCGGTACAGCACCATGCGTATCGCCTTCATATTTCCAAACTATAGGATCACCAACTGATGTCACAGTTCCAGATAATGTCAAAACAACTTCCTCTTTTATTTTAGAAATATCTTCTGTCATCACAGAAAATTCAGTAGGAATTACCTTGAGATTTGGATTTGCTTTGGTAATGTTTGACTGTACATACACGTACTCACTAGGAGACATCGACGTAGCAATAGAAACTACCGAAATAGCCACTATGATCAAAACACTAGTTGCTAATAGTTTTTTGTTCATCTCTTCTCCTATGAATAGTAGTCATTGATGTCATTGATGTCTTCGGCTCTCAGTTGCGCCATTCCTGAATCACAGCCAGGCTTCATTGCGGTATGGTCAGAGGTCCACGTAAAATAGTGATGGTGATTCAAACCTGCAAGATGTCCAAACTCATGATTGAGGATGTACTGTGCTGGTACATCACTAGCAAATATATTGCAACCACCACGTGTGTTGTAGTTCAGATGTTCATGGGTATTTAGCCAAATTACTTTGTAGAAATATGGGTTACCCTCAAAAGTACCTTTATGGATTGTGGTCACACCATATATGCGTGTATCACTAAACTTTGTTGCGTCAACTTTGCTGGCATGTGGCCATGAATATGTACTAGTTTCAACTAGATCAAAATCAGTATTATGAATTACATTTCGTGATACTTCGGCAGTTAGTCGAATCCCAACACCATTGACTTCGTTATCTAGAGATACTTTATTGAGACTATTGATATCATACCAAATTGTCTCTGACTCGTTTACACCATATGGATTAAATGTCATGATATGAGTTGCAGTCATGCCCAAACGCGATAGGCAATGCAAATATGATAGTGATTGCAAGCATTATTGTTGAGGTTATTTTTACGTCAGTCATGTTCTTACAACTTGAGATCCATAATATCTTTTAACTATCACGCATCTATGGTCCATTTTTGTATTCAAAAGTGACTCATCTTTATCAATATGGCTGATAGATTATTCTTTGTGACTCTCATCTTGTGAGTGTAGAATGACCATCAGAAAGATTGTACTCAAGATTGGCGTGTTATTGGCGGTATGTTTGACACTACAACACAACTCATTCCGTGCTGTCTCTAAATTCATATTCGAAGCGCCAAGATGAGATTACTAGTTCCACAATATACTTTGATTGGCTGATATGTACTTGCCCATATCTGACCACTGATCATCTCTTATTCCCCATATCGTATAATCTGCTATTGCTAGATCACCTGCATCGTTTAATCTAATAGATCCTAATGCACCTATGTGATCTCTAGACACAGATACTATAGAATCTCTGACATCCATTGCGTTACTGCTATCGGACTCGATCATTGCAAGTCCAGCCAACCATACTGCATCATATGCTGTATACGCGTATATGGAAGGAGTGTGACCTAGTATGTCGTCTATGTGATCTGTAACCCGTTGAGCGATCAAATTCTGTTCTATTGAAAACTGAACTGTTGTAAACTCTGTATGTACTGCAAACTCTCTACTCGTCACATCGTCGAGAATCTCTTGTTCCTTTGCGCTTGCACTAGTACCAAACCATTGTACATCCAGTAGTGTGTTGTATTTGGTTGACTCTTGCATGAATTCAACACCTTCACCAAATCCTATAAACAACACTCCTACTCTGTCTGTACCATACTTGTCAACCAATACCTGGATCTGTTTTGATAACTGTTTTGTAGTCTCTTCGATATCATGCATGTCAGCTGGATAAACAACTGGTTCGTCAACGATACCACCCATGGACACAAACGACTCTGCAGCAGTCTTGTATAGTCCTTGACCCCACGTATCGTCACGATACAGTGGAACATATGCTTGAATGCCTTGATCGATCATTATACTTGAGATTGCTGGACCTTGTTTGCTGTCATCGGGAATGATTCTGTAGACACTGTCGTTGGGAATGGCCAGTACCGGCGCTGTACTGCAACAACTGATCAAGATCATATCGTTTGTATTTGCATACTCTTTGATGTGTGATACACTTCCACTAGTTCCAGGACCGATTATTGTGTGGATTCCTATTGAGTGTAGGTACTCTAGGCGTTCAAGAGCTACTGCTGGTTTGGTCTCTGTATCTTCGATTACTAGATCTATCTTCCAGTCTTGATTCTGTTCTTTTAGATATCGGTTGAGATCATCAACTGCAAATAACGCTCCTTGATTTGCTTCTCTACCTATTGATGCTAGATCACCATCAAGTGGCAAGAGTATGCCGATGGTTACCAAACCAGACAAAGAATCGTCTAGATTCCACAATATCGAATCATTCTCTAAAGTATATTTGCCTATTGGACTCCATTGAGAATCTATTATCTGAAATATCTCATAATTACTTGCAATCAAATCTCCCTCTGCGTTCAATGCTGCTGAACCTATGGCACCTTGATAGTCTTGTGATACTTTGATTATATTTTGTCTTACTGCATTAGCGTCATACTCTTTAGACTCGAGCATTGCAAGTCCTGCCAACCATACTGCATCATATGTGGTATACTCATAAATTGATGGCTCCTGACCAACTGCATCTAAGACATGTGTACTCAATCTCTCTGATATGGGGTTGTTGTCTATTGCAAACTGAATTGTAGTATATTGAGTCTCCTCAGCAAATTCTAAACCAATATCATCATCAATCAAGTCGAGATTGATATCTGATCCAAACCACCTGACATTCTTTAGTGTCTCATAGTTTGTAGCAGCCTTCAAGAATTCCATCTTTTCTGAAAATCCTATCAACAAGATACCGACGCTGTCTATTCCATACTCTTGAGACAGTGATTCTATTTGAGCTGATATTGTTTCGATGTTGGTTGAAAACTCTTGTGTACCTGGTTCATATCGTACTCCTTTGCCTACGGTGCCACCAAGTGAGATAAATGAATCTCTAGTACTAGAATAAAGTTCATCGCCCCACAGATCTCCTCGATATAACGAAACTAGTGCCTTGACTCCTTTGTCATACATGATATTTGCAATAACACGTCCTTCAGTACTATCACTAGGATACACGCGATATACGGAATCATCTCTGATTGCAAGTGAAGGTGCACTACTACAACAGCTTATCAGAACGATATCGTTTGATTCGATATATGGTTTGATCTTTTGAATCCCAGCACTTGTATCGGGACCTATGACGATGTCGATTCCCTGCTCATCTAGTGTGGTTATCTTGTCTATTATGTTGTCTGAGTTTGTATCTGTAGTCTCTATGACCACATCTAGTTGCCAATCTTGCTCCAGCTCCTTTAGGTGCTCATTAAAGTCATCTATGCCTAACTGTACACTCTCTATGGATTTGTTAGTGGACTCTTCTGGCACAAGTGCACCAATAGTTACTATATTCTTGTTAGATACTCTGTCACGCATATCTATATCTGATGAAGTTCCAATCCAAATGCCGATGACGATTAGAATGACAGCTATGCCCCCGCCAATCATTATTGCTTTTAATGCCAATGATCTGCTCTGTTGTTGTATGTTAATACGTTTTACCTTTATTTTTGATTGACGATCTGCTATGGTGGCAACTTAGAGTGAGACTAGAACCTAATTCGAATATCGTGCTTTGGGCTGAGTAGTGTGGTCTATCTTTTTCTATCATGCAAATTTCTTCAGAATTAAAAGTCAGGAACTCGTATCAACCTAAAAGAATCAATACCAAGAATGAGTACATGAATATCAATCTGCTCACAAAACAAATTAAATAACCTTTATTATGGTACTTTGGACATACATTAGTATGGCAAGCCAAGAAGATAGTCTTGAGGACTTGACTGTGGATACAGTATGGGAGGACAGAGATTCTGACATAGTGGTCCAATATCAGATAGACAAGAAACTGAACCTGGAATCTGTGGATGAACTCTCTCAATAGGAATGTCTTATCCCGACCCTAAAACCAGTTCACAAGAAAGTATTCTGCAAGGTTTTATGCAAAACATATTCTCCTAAAGTCAAAAATCGACAAGGACATCATATTTAATTACACAGTAAAGATCGCAAACAATCCATCATCTGACAAAATTGGTGGTGTTGTAACGTGCCCTGGTGTCAAGTTTAAAAAACTAAAGTTTACTACCGGTTGGGTCATTATTTATGAACTGTTGGATGACAAAATAGAGTTTGTCAATTTTTACAAGTGTGGATCATAGGTGTGTAATAACTAAAAGATACTGTGGATATCAATATGTAAGAACATGACTGGCGTAAAAATAACCTAAACAATGGTCTTGTAATCACCATCACGTTTACGTTGCTTATCGCATTTGGACGCGACAGCAACTCATATTATGACATTTCATCTAACTGGTAAGAGATCAAGGGACAACAATAACAAGGTGGAATGCTTGAATGGTATGATTAGAGATCGTGTAGTATATCGTGGTCTCAAGAAAGATGATCCAAGTCTCATCTGTGGCTTCCGTACATTCTACAATTGTACAAAGAAACATGAAGCGTTGGGAGGCAAGACATCAGCTGAAGAAGCCTTGATCTTGATCGATGGACCCAACAAGTGGAAAACAATCATCCAGAATGCGCGAGTCTGTACAAGAGATCGCTGTAACTTTCCTCTTTTTTGTTTATCGTATTACGCCTCGTGATTGAACGATCTTTGTGATCTTTCGTGTTTAGATTTCCAGCTCCCGATAACTTCGCAGAACCTTTTAAAATAAGGCTTAATAGTGTGAATGGTTGAAACATATTTGAACGTATGGCAGTAATTTGTAATACTTGCGGTCTTCCAGAAGACTTGTGCGCTTGTGGCGAACTTGCCAAAGATAGTACTAAAATAATCATAAGATTGGAGACGAGACGTTTTAAGAAAAAGGGAACTATGATAGAGGGTTTGGATCCAAAACTAAACGATATGGAGAGTGTTGCAAAGGAACTCAAGAACAAGTATGCATGTGGCGGAACTGCCAAAGATGGATACATCTTCCTACAAGGCGATCATCGTGATACTATTCGAGATACGCTCATCGGTCTTGGGTTTCCTGAAGAGAGCATTGAACTACACTAGTGTAAATTGAAATTACGACATAAACTCCAACTGGTCGCTATCCCATTTGTTGCTGTAATCTCTGTCCTGTTTGGGCTTTTTTTGATATCGTTGCCACTTGGACTCTATGTTGTATATGATACTGATATTGGTGATTCGATAAATGATGAATTCCCTATATCTCATCTTGAGATATTTGCTGATACTAGCTTTTACCAAACGTGGTCAGATCCTAGTATCGGTGACGCTTTTGCCGTATTGTGGGTTATCTATCTGGTGGTATTTGTCGTTGCTATATTGGGTCCTAGATCTGATCTTATGCGATCAATATCGCATATCATCTCCTTTGGTTACTCACGTGACACCAACTATATGCTTGAGATCATAAAGTGGTTCTCTATTCTAGTCTTAATATCATCGATCTCATTCCTCATCCAAAACGAATTTGGTATAACTATTGAATCGCCAACAGTTGAGAATGATCTAATTCAGTTCTTTTTTGTTAGTCTTGCTCCGTTGATAGAAGAGATCGGCTTTCGCATGATTTTGATCGGTATTCCACTTTTCTTGATATACTCTGGACGATCATCGATACGTTTCTTTCTCAAATGTCTATGGCGTCCGGCATCCCTAGATATTGTACAGTATCGATGGGCAATTGCGTTGATCATATCTGTCGGAGTATTCTTTGGGTTTGCACATATTGGTTTTGCTGATTCATGGAGCGACGGCAAATTCCTACAAGCTATGCTAGGTGGAATCATTCTGGGTTGGGTATATCTGAGATATGGTTTTGCGGTCTCGTTACTTGTTCATTGGGGTACAAACTATTTTGTCTATACGTATCTGCATTTTATCTCTCAATCAAACGATCTCTTGCTCTCAAATGTATATGATCATCCATTGTTATCTACATTGGAGACACTACTGTTAGTCTCTGGCTGTCTATCTGTCTTGTTGATCATAACAACTAGACTGTATCGATCTAGAGATCTAGAGCAACTTTGAGACCCTTGTATCGATTTCTGATGGTCACTTCTGTTACGCCAGCCGCTTCGGCAACATCGCGCTGTGTCTTGTTTTCGCCATTTGTGACACATGCTACATAAAGAGCAGCTGCAGCTAGGCCCATCGGATCCTTACCCGCAGATATTTTGTTCTCTTCTGCTGTCTTTAAGATGTTCGTCGCCTTGCGTTTTGTTTTTTCAGTTAATCCTGCCTTGCTAGCAATCCTTGAAATACATTTTACAGGATCAACTACGGGCATCTTTAGATTTAATTCTCGGAGTAGCAGTCGATAACATCTCGCAATATCTTTTCGTTTGATGTTACTGGCATTACCAATATCTTTTAGTGTTCTCGGAGTCTCGGTATCGCGACATGCTGCATATAGTGCCGATGCTATCAGTGCTGATATTGATCTGCCACGCACCAGTCCTTTTTCTAGTGCTTTACGATAAATGTATGCTGCCTTTTCGATCACGGCATCTCCAACAGCAAGTTTGTCTTTCAATCTATCTAGTTCACTAAACGCCTGTCTAAAGTTTCGATCCACTGGTTCATGAACTTGACTTCTATTATCCCATGTGCGAAGTCGTTCAATTGTACTCTTCATGGACGCAGTCAGTGGCTTACCTGTCGCATCTCGATTCTGTGGATTGATTACTGTTGCAAGACCCATGTCGTGCATAGCTAACGAGGTAGGTACACCTGCTCTACTCTTATTTTCACCTTCATTTGAGAATGAACGCCATTCTGGTCCTGTCTCTTCGACCTTGTCTGTGATCACAAACCCACACTTGTTACAAAAGTTCTCACCAGAGTTGGCATCTGTAACAAGCATGCCTTGTCCGCATCTTGGACATTTATCCTTTATATTGATAGTCTTTACCATACTTAATTCCCAAACCCTTTTATCAGTTATATATAAAAATGACTAGTAAAGCGTATTATAAATACTTTCTGTTACAACTGCCACAAGTGGTATGTGATCTAATGTTATTACTACCCGTCGTTGTGATATATCTTGTGATGATACACGAATCTGCCATTGTATTTAGTCAATTTTGTAATCTTGGTGTAGGTTGGGGCAATCATAAGAAATTCTAAATACAAATTTTCTAGTCAAAACTAGATGATGTTTCAACATTTGATCCATATTCTCCAAAATGAGTGTTAATTATGGATTTTGTTACTCGCTACAGAAGAGGATTCAAATGTCGTACTGCGCTATTCCCTAGTACTCGTTTTGTAGAGCCAAAAGGATGATCTAGAGATGTGTGTCAAGACTAGTGGAAGATTTGATATTCACAAACTTTACTGGGATTCATTTAAAAGAACCCTAATACATGACGAGTTGTATGGCTACACGTAAATCTTCGTCTAGAAAGATTCGCTTATTGAAAAAAACAAGACAGACATCACCTGTACCGGCATGGATTATTGCAAAGACTAACCGTCGCGTCAGGACGAATCCTAAACGAAGAGCATGGAGATCTACGGACGTGGAGGTTGGATAGTTGTCTCTTGAATCTGAGCGGATATATGTTATTAATTTAGGTAAAGTTTTACTCTCCCAATCACAGCACCGATCTGTCAGGGCGATCAATATGATTCGCGAGTTTGCTCGTCATCATATGAAAGTCAAAGACATCAAAATTGATGAATCACTTGCACAGCAAATATGGGCGAGAGGTGTACGACGGCCTCCAAGAAAGATTAGAGTTAGAATGAGTAAAGTCGATGACCACATCCTTGTTTCGTCTTATGATGGACTAGTGGGATCAGATACCGGTTCTTTGAGTGAAACCACTAAAGACGATTCTGCTGAGATGGATACAACCAATCTTACATCGCAACCAACCGTCAAAGAACAAGCCTCTTATGCTGCACTAGACGAGTCACCAGAAAAGCTATCCAACGATACCCTTGCTATTGAAACAGACGAGTCACCAGAAAAGCTATCCAACGATACCCTTGCTATTGAAACAGACGAGTCACCAGAAAAGCTATCCAACGATACCCTTGCTATTGGAACAGACGAGTCACCAGAAAAGCTATCCAACGATACCCTTGCTATTGGAACAGACGAGTCACCAGAAAAGCTATCCAACGATACCCTTGCTATTGAAACAGACGAGTCACCAGAAAAGCTATCCAACGATACCCTTGCTATTGGAACAGACGAGTCACCAGAAAAGCTATCCAACGATACCCTTGCTATTGAAACAGACGAGTCACCAGAAAAGCTATCCAACGATACTATGGAATCAAATAAAGATAATTCGCATACTGAATCAGAATCCTCTACTTATGAGAGTGATAAATCAAAGTCAGAACCAGACACGTCTGAGACCAAATCTAGTTCTTAGTATTGTGACTCTAAATTATTCCATCTGATATAGATCTATGTTCAAATTAATACTACATTCTGGCATGGATTCCTCGACGCATTTTTCTTGAGGAATGATATTTAGTGGATCATATCTGTCAAACTTTGTCATTTCTGACGTCGTAGACAACATCACTACATTGGATTCATCGCTAGTTACGTCTATCTGCGCTACGGTGTTGCCAACTATTCCTTGTGTCATCTCTGACACCATGTCTATCGTGCCTACTGGGATGTTACCTGTCATATACAGTATGGATTGTTTTACTGTTTTTGGTGACGTATTTGCATAAAGCATCTTGAGTGAATCACGAAGTGATTCTTCGATCTGTTGTCCACCTTTACTCGTAGTGACAATTCCCATACTCTCATGAATATCTGATAGTGCTAGTGACTTTACAACATGTTTGATTGCAGCATTACCGATTTTATAGCACTCGTTTGGAGTTAGACTAGGATTACATTCTAGTAAGGAGTCATTATCTAACAATATTGTAAACATCGAGTTATTACGAACGTGTTTTAGTGCAAGACCTGAACTAAATATTCTATTCTTCTCATATCTAAAAGGCATGACTACGAACGAGATTAGAGAAGTACTTGTCTCTTTACAGATTGCAGATACAATTGGTGCGATCGCAGCACCTGCTCTACCCGCAAGATTTCCCATCATTATTACTGTGCCATAATGTGAAATCTTGGTACGAATTACATTGCTATTATCATATGCCACACCACGAATCATTGAGATCGAGGGATTTATGACTCCTTTAGTAGATACATGGATAGACGAGTCTGTAACTAGATCTCTGTCATCATTGCTTATCAGTAGGCAATCTGTATTCAAAACATCTTTTGTCTCGAGTGCCAATCTTGATCCTACGCCACCTAATCCAACTATCAAGACTGGTTCTTTGATTTGAATACTCATTTCAATTTCTTATTATGATGTAGATAAAAAACCTTCCTACGTTCATTTAATCCTCCTTTAGATCTAAAAAATTTAACTTGTTATTTCGCCGATCAGTCCATTGACAGTCGCATCTGTGATCTTAATGTTACGAGATTCACCTATCTCTGTGCCCTCTCTCACGAATATGGGCTTGTACGCATAGTTCCGTCCCTTGATTCCCTGTTCTGCATGTTCATCAAAGATGACTTTGCCTGTCCACCCAATCCATCTCTTGTTACTTGCAAGACTGATCTCAGTAATCTTGTCATATAGTATCTTACTTCTACGTTTGACCTCTCTCGTATCTAATTGCGACCATGTCGCTGCTTCTGTACCTGGTCTAGCACTGTATCTTGAAAGGTTGACTACATCCGGTCTAGTCTCATCTAATAGGTGGAGCGTTGCCTCAAAGTCATCAATCGTCTCTGATGGAAATCCAACTATGATATCGGTAGAGATGGTAAACTGTTCAAATCTAGATCGAATATCTCGTACAACTTTACGATATGTCTCTGCTGTATGTCCACGTTTCATATCGTGCAAGACTCTATCACTACCACTCTGAACTGGTATGTGTAGAAACTTGAATACTTTATTATTCGTAAACGAGTCCAATAGTCGTCCCTTGATTCGTGGCATATACATTGGATTCATCATTCCGATGCGGAGCACAAAATCTCTAGGTATTGATACAACATCATTTATGAGCGATGGTAGATCAGTGCCAATATCAAATCCATAACAACCATTATCTGTAGATGAGAGCCAGATCTCTCGACAACCTTGTTTCAACTCTTCTTGTACTTGTCTTACAATATCACCTTGTCGATAGCTGACAAGATCTCCCTTTGCAATCTTTGTTTGACAGAATGTACACTCGCTCATACACCCACTTGCAATCTCTATTATTCCAATTGCTGGATTGAGTCTGATCTTTGGTAGACCGATTTTAGTTACATCCGAATCTGCAAGCAATATCTCTCTACGACCATCTAGAGTTGAGTTGATCACTTGGAGCGTCTTTCCAAGAGAGCTTGGACCCAACATGCTTGCGTCTTTAGTGAACTTTTCCACGGTATCTTGCTCTGCTTTTGGTAGGCATCCTGCAACAACCAGTGGCTTTGATCCGAGAGATTTGATTCGGTGGATCATTTTGTTTGCTGTCGCATCTTTGACAGAGCACGTCACGATGATATTCAGATCAGACTCTGAATCGTTATCGACTAGAGTGTGTCCACCATTCTGTGCAAGTCCAGATATCATCTCCGAGTCTGCAAAACTTGCCGCGCAGCCATATGCTTCGACAAAGATCTTGGCCATATCTATCTGAACAATGAGTCGATCTCTCTGTTGGTCATTATGCCACTCGATGTCACGATCTCTCTGATAGTCTTACCTGTCTTTAATGACTCTTTGAAAAGTTCCGCTGATTTTAGATATCCTATCTTGGGTGTCAAGAGTGTGACTATCACGGGACTATTCTCGATATCTGCTTTTAGTTTGGATTCGTTCGCGTCTAGACCGTCAATAAGATTTTTAGTAAATATGGGCAAAAAGTTTGTGAGCATGTCTGTGGATTCTAGGACACATTTGAGCATTCCAGGCAACATTACGTTTAGCTCAAATTGACCACTCTGAGCAGCAAAAGATACTGAAGTATCGTTACCGATTATGTTGAAACATATCATGTTCATACATTCAGCTAAAGATGGATTTACTTTACCTGGCATTATCGACGACCCTGCATGGACTGCAGGTATCTCTAACTCTGCCAATCCTGCAATTGGACCTGATGCCATCAGTCTAATATCATTTGCGATCTTGCCAAGTTCTAGTGCAAGGTTTCGAAGTGCACTTGATGTCTTTGTTATTGCATATCTACTTTGTAGTCCATGCTGCATGTCGGACTCTGGACGTAGTGAGAGTTTTGAGATCTTTGCAAGTTCTGTTATGACAATCTTGCGATATCCTTTTGGTGTGTTGGCTCCTGTGCCTACAGCTGTTCCTCCCAACGATACATAGTTTAACATCTGTTGAGCTGAGGTGATGTCGTCACGTGCTTTGGTCATAGATGTGGCAAATGCGTGGAATTCACTACCAAGTGTTACTGGAAGTGCATCCATCAAATGAGTACGACCGATCTTTTTGAACTCTGCAAATTGTTTTGATTTCTTTACCAGCGATTGTATCAACTCGTTGATGATGGGAATCATCACATTCAAACTCAAGAGAATAGCAACATGCATTGCGGTAGGATAGGTATCGTTGCTTGACTGGGACATGTTTACATGATCATTTGGATGAAGAAATTGATACTGACCCTTCTTTTTGTGCATTATTTCTAGAGCCAGATTTGCGACAACTTCATTGGCATTCATATTAAACGCAGTACCTGCTCCCGAGTTTATCATGTCTACCACAAACTGATCAACATGTTTACCATCTAGAATCATATCGCATGCAGCGATGATTGCGCCCCCTTGTTCTGAGTCGATCGTTTTGGTCTTCATGTTGGCAACTGCAGCAGAACGCTTTATCATCACAAAAGACTTTATCAGATTTGGATGTGCCATACGACCTGTTACACAATACTGTTTGATCGCTCTACCTGTGAAAGCTCCATAGTATGCATTATGTGGTATCTCTACTACACCAAGCGAGTCTTCGTCTCTACGAAATCTCATATAGCATTGAGAAAACTCTTTCCTTTTATTCATTCTTTTTCAACCCTTTTGTACACTTGTTTCTATATCTTGTTGCTTTGAGATTCGGAGAAAAGTAATTGATACTGCTCTCTAACTATTCATGTCAAAAATAAATCCTCTATAGATCAATTATTATATATATGAGTCAATACTTGTGTCGTTAATGAATAAGCGTGTTAGTATGCTTCTTACAATTGCAGCTGTAACTGTAATGGGAGCAACCTTATTCGGAAGCACATACACACAAACACAACTAAGCACTCAGACATTTGACATCAATAAATTGGATGCAGAGATCGCTGATCAGATTCATCAGATGGGTGGTCTAAAACTTGTAATGCCTGAAGCCTTTGCGGAAACAGATTGTGGAGCACTAGAGTCATCCGGTAGAACCGTACATGACTTTCAGTTAACTGGTGAGACCGTTGAACTTCCAATAATGGGAGGCAAGACGTACAATGCTATGACCTTTAGTGGTCAGGTCCCAGGACCAACCATTAGAGTAACACAAGGTGACGTCATAAAGATGACTCTGACAATTCCAGAGACTGAACTTACGGCACACGGAAATGACATGCATGCATCACAAATGTCATCTGCAAACTTTGGTGCAGTATTTCCAGGTGAATCAGCTATGTACTGTTACATTGCAGAGTCTGCTGGAACATTCAAGTATCATTGTTCTGGCATTGACCTTGCAGCAATGGACCAACATGTCTTATCTGGGATGCATGGAATGGCTATAGTCGATCCACTCGGTGGTTACAAGAAACTGATGGTTGAAAAGACCGCTATGCGTGATGGCAATGTCGTCTTGGATCGAAAGTTTTACGATCCTGATGCACTAGAGTTCCAACTCCAGTACAGTCAACTATACCTAGACGATAACGGTAACTATAACGCAGTCAAAATGGCTATGCATCACAACGAACAAACTACTGTCAATGGAATGGCGTTCAGCTATGTACCAAACATGGCACACAACCTCCTCATCAACGGTGACGCAAACAAGAATATCTTTGTTGCACAACCATGGAATGGACTCGAACTGAAACAGTACCAATCACAACTCTTGTTTGTTGAGAACGATCAACATGTGAGACTCTTTATTGAGAATCAAGCCAACGAACCAGTATACTTCCACATTGTAGGTGAGATACTAGATAGAGTTGTACAAGGCAATAGAATTCAATCTGCCGCAACCGAGACATGGATGCTTGGTGGTTCGCAAGGAATGATAGTCGATCTTGTGTTTGATGAGCCCGGAACATATGCCGCAGTCAATCACGACTATGCAGCAATATACAGTGGGGCCGCTACCGTATTTGTAGCAGGTGATCCATTCAACCTGAATCCCACTTTAGTGGATCTAGGAATCATTGAATCTCCAGTAGCATCATATGCATATGTACTAGGAAATCCAAGTGACGCAGTTCCACCTATGGGTATGAACAGTATCAAACATCCTGCAATCAACATACATGGATTGTATACTGATGAAGTAGTTTCCGAAATGCAAGCAAGTGGAGATTATGTTGCACTATGGGAAGTAATTCCTGGTGTTGCTGAAATGCTCACTTCTTGAGTTTCCTCTCTTCTTTTTATTTTTGATGCGATCTAGATTGTTATGTGTGTAGAGTCAAGCGTGCTCTACTCTAATGTGAATCTTTTCACCCCTCACCAAGTCTTGGTATATGGTCTTTGTCTTGTAACCGTGTTGATAGAGATATCCATTCAATATCGATATCCACGGCATCGAGTGTCTGCTATTGAGCCTTGACTCTGCTGTAATGTTATTCTTTGACTCGAGATGAATATGACCAGAACATGTGATTTGAAGTAATGCATCGACAATATCAAATATCTCGTCTAGCGTTCTAGAACTCAGTGTTATTCCATTTGCTGCAAGTAGATCAATCATATTTGTCTCGCTCTTTGTCGTATCCAACATAAATGGCAGACCTGACTCTGTTACAATCTTGATTATCTTGCAGATCTCTTGAACATCACTCTCCGTCATATCGACTAACGCTCTGGTCTCTATCGCACTCTCCCAGATACTCGTAAACATGTGGGATTGTGTCGTTCCCAAGATATCTGTTGATGGAAATATTGCCCCTTTACCATCATCACTGTTTATTAGTAAAACCTCTGTCTCATCAAAGATAAAGCAGTTTTGTACAATATCTGAACCACGCACATCGACAGCACTTGGAATCTTCTTAAATGCTTCAGAACCAATCGATGATGAAGGAATAATTACTTTTATGTCGAGATCTCTACGTAGGGTTGCTAGTATGGTTGTTCTACACTCTGCGATCAGTCCAAGACCAAACTGATCTACAATTATCTTGATCGATCTCTTTGTGCCTTCGATCATTGTTTGGAGTTGAACTAGTATGTTGTTGGCTGATATGTGAAAATACCTCTTCTCCTCGGAGCCTTTAGATCTCCTACTCTTTTCACTCGCTTTCTTTAGATCAGAAACAAGAGAGTTCATTGCGTTTACTTTGTTGATCTGCTCATGAATGGTTTTATCAAATGCATTTTCTGGAGCAACTGCTGTACACATGATCGGTTTACTTTGCGAGATTACGATTAGATTCTTTGCTACTAGCTTTTTTATTGTCGAGTATGCCTTTGGTCTAGGTATATTCGAATAGTATGCAAGCTCACTTGCAGAGATTGTGCCATTTGTGACCAACGATACATATGCCTGTGCCTCATATTTGCCAAGCCCAAACTCCTCCAAGCTGACTGCTAGTGCATTCTCATCTGCCATATAATGACATTTGACATGGTTCTAAGTAATACGGATAGCCAAATTCCTTTACACATTTGCTTAAAAAAAATTCAAAAACTACAACACAGTCGTGCTTAAAGTTCTAGTAGCCTTGTTACCAGAGTAGCCCTAATCGCCCTTTCTGATCAGTGTGGACGTTGAACGCACGTTCTTTAGTTTCTGGATATTCCATGAGACGATCTCACGTATCTTTTCAAAGTTTTCAGCTTGAAGTTTGACTAGCATATCATGTGTTCCAATAGTCTCAAAGACATCGACCACATTCTCCATATCTTGAAGTTGGGTGATTATCTCTTCTTCGGCACCTAACTCACAATTCAACATGACATATGCATCAGTCATGTTAGAGTTGTACGTAAATGATTATTTAAATATGGATAAATTTAGGTATAGCTCACTACGATTCAACATGATATGTACTCGCATTCTCATCTCTAGTTTATAGATCTGATAACTTTGAGTGAATGGCGAGGAATCTAGTTTGTCAAGACAGCATGACACTCGTTTATGTCATCTCACAAACAGTCTCTCGATCAACGTAATCTGAATTTGAACGTACTAGAGTTATTGATTGTGTATTGTGAGTTGGTATGAGATATTACCATTCACTGTATGTCATCCACGTCCTGTAAGATAATAAACGACAGTCGATACGACTAGTACCCCAAAGATCAGTTGTAAAGCTAGAATGAATACATCTGGAATACCTAACAAAGTTAGAAACGAGAAAAAGTACGTTCCGCTTAACAACGATAAGAGTTTCAAGACTGCATCATAGCTTGTCTGTGTAAAACCACTGATTTGTTCTAGTATGTTGCCATCATTATTGTCAAATGTAATGTTGCCTGCATTACGAAAGTCGTCTGCATTCTCGGCAATAAACTCGCTTGGGGAAAAAGTCTCTCCTTGCAGTCCTGTAGGAACCATTCCTATTGGAGCCAAAACTAGTACCTCCGCTAAAAAGAAGCCTAGACTACACAGATACATGAATGAGACAAAAGTGATAGCAACAGGTCTCATCTCTGTTATTGTATGTACTATTATATAATATTCCTTGTATGCATTTAGACAAATCACAAATACTGCAAGTCTGTACTCGTAAAATCATCTCAGACAATCAGGCATGAATAACTCATCATGACACAACCAATAAAATTTAGAACATAATAAACTAGATGCTAGTTATCTCTACTCGTCATACGTTGAACGGTGAATCCTGTCTGTCTCTACAGTATAATCGTTTAATTGTTTATGACTTACCAGACTACATGTACTAGATCCTTTAGGTTACGTCTTGGTTTGGGAAATTTTGTTTGCTCTGGATATCCTATACATAGAACCGATGAAGGAATGAGTTCCGTGTTTAACACATCCATGACTTTACGTTCATCAAACATGCCTATCCATATGGAGCTGAGACCTAATGCTTGAGCTGCTAATTGAGAATAGCCGGCAGCTAGCGTTGCATCCTGAATTGCAAATTTAGCTAGTATGTATTTATCAAAATCAAACTTTACTCGTGAAGGGTTTTTACAAAATACAAACACCACTGGCGCATTGACGTACGGTTGATTGTTACATGCAGCTACAAGCTGTTTCTTTTTTTCTACATCTTTTACATAAAATATCTCAAAACCTTGAAAATTACCTGCTGTTGGGGCTGTATCTGCTGCTGCAATTATTTTATCGATCTTTGCTGTTTCTACTGGTTTGGTAGAAAACTTTCTTGTTGATCTGCGCTTTGCCATGACTGCAAAGAGATCTGTATCGACCGTCTCGGTTGGCGCAGATTTTAATATAAAGTTCAATAACTGATTACGAATATCTGGATCTTCAGACTTTGGTACAGTCGTTGGTGTATATCCGAGCGGATATATCTTTTCTTCAACCATGATAGTAATTCACACACATAGTATAATAGATTTGTCCAATTTCACCGTTCATTTTTGATATTTCTGCTATGAATGGTTTACTCGGCGATAAAAGAGTCACAACCAGACATGCATGGTTTATTCATCACACCCTCACAAACTCCTTTAGCATCATGCATTATGCGATGATGTCCACAAGTCTTACATTTTATCCTAAAATGTGCAATGATATCCGATAATGCAATATCTGCAAATCGAAGTTTGGATTCAATATCTTGAGTCATATGTGATGTAATGACTGACGTATTTTTAAGCGTTAGATGCGATTCTTTTAACTAGGGCTGAGGCTCTACAACACATCTACAAAACACGTATTCGCAAACCAAACGATCTAATGATCTACATGAGATTACATTATTTTCAGTTTATGAACAATTCACACGGATAAATTTTTTCAAGGATTTACAATGTTATCGATTCACGCCAAGTTAAAAAATCAGTATGCCAATGGAGTGGCATTATGTACGCATAGAGGTTATTCTACACAACGACAAATTATTTGATAGATGAACAGTACGAGTTACCATAAATGCTAGTAATGTATTCTTGTTGTTCGTGTTAGATATATCTCTTGTATATTGCAACGCCGGGAAAGGGATTCGAACCCCTGCACGCTTTCACGTAGCCGTTTTCGAGACGGCCGCCTTAACCACTTGGCTACCCCGGCATCTTTGTCTATACAAATACAATATAATAACACAAAGATCAACTACAGATCAATGGGATTAAATCTAAAAGATCTAGTGGTACGGGAAAAGACAACCCTAGATGCATTTACCAACAGAGTGGTAGCAATTGATGCATATAATGCGATATATCAGTTTTTGGCGAGTATCAGAGGTCCTGACGGTCTGTTACTATCTGACGAACAAGGACGGACTACTAGTCATCTGAGCGGTCTGTTGTATAGAAACGTCAACTTTCTCTCACTTGGAATCAAACCGGTGTATGTATTTGACGGAAAGCCTCCATCACTTAAAGCGGCAGAGATTGAACGCAGACGCAAGATCAAGAACGACGCTGCTATAAAATACGCAAAAGCCATATCTGAAGGAAACATGACTGACGCATTCAAATATGCACAACAGACTACAAAGATGCAAGATGGAATGATCGAAGAGTCAAAGACCATACTAAAATATTTTGGAATTCCGTACATCGATGCACCATCAGAAGGTGAAGCAACATCTGCACATTTAACAAAGATGGGGTTAGCGCATGCATCTGCAAGTCAAGACTTTGATTCTGTACTCTGTGGTGCGGTAAAGCTGGTACGAAACTTTACAAATAGTGGCAGACGCAAGATCCCAAATAGAAATTCATACATTGATGTCACACCTGAGATCATTGAGACTCAAAAGGTACTTGACTCTCTACAACTCTCACGTGAAGAGTTGGTAGATGTTGGAATATTGATCGGAACTGACTTTAATCCCAACGGATTTGATCGGATAGGCCCCAAAACTGCCCTCAAGCTAATCAGACAACATAAACGGCTAGAAGACATTCCACAAATTCAAGAACAACTATCAGATATCAAATATGATGAGATACGTAAGATATTCCTCGATCCAGATGTCGCAGATATAGGCGAGATTGTATTTGATGAGATAGATTATGACTCTATCATGTCATATCTAATAGAGTATGGTTTCTCCAAAGATCGAGTCGAGATTACGTTAAGTCGGTTACAAAAAGCACAAGCTAGAAAGAGTCAAAATCTTGATCAATGGCTCTGATCTGATTCACTAGTCCTGAGATACTCTTCGAATATATTATCCAACTCGTTGTCATCCTTGCATGTCTGTAACTGCGATACTAGTGACTGCTCTTCTATCTCGTAACAGTTCAGCATAGATTGTGCATCCTTGTATACTAGATATGCCTTGGACTTGAAGATACAATAATAGATCTGCTCTATCTTTAAGAGTTCGGGCTGTATATGTACTCCATTATCATCAGCAGATACTGGATATACCATGACATCATCAAGTTTGCTTATTATTTAGAGTAAACCATCTATAATACAATGAATAGGATCATACTACACATTGACTTTGATTACTTTTACGCTCAGTGCGAAGAGATACGTGGACATGGTCTGAAAACCAAACCTGTATGCGTATGCGTCTTTTCTGATAGAGGTACAGATACCGGCGCAATTGCTACTGCAAATTATATAGCACGCAAGTTTGGAGTAAAGTCAGGCATATCAATATCTGCTGCAAAGAAGAGACTTGAAGGTCATGATGCAGTATTTCTTCCAGTTGATTTTGATTATTACGACAACATGTCGCAGAATGCTATGACTCTAATTCAACAACACGCTGATATATTTGAGTATGTTGGAAGGGATGAAGCATATCTTGATGTTTCACAGAGTACCGAGTTTAGCTTTAAACGGGCTGCACATCTAGCACAACAGATAAAAAATGAACTACGTACAAACATTGGACTATGCAGCTCAATTGGTATATCTCCAAACAAGTTGCTCTCAAAGATAGCATCCGACTATCAAAAACCAGATGGTCTCACGATTGTTACACCGGCCATTGTTCGATCCTTTCTTGATCCTTTAACGATACGAAAGATTCCTGGTATCGGCAGAAAGACTGAAAGTCTGCTTGCTGGCATGAATTTGAAGACCATTAAAGATTTATCCAGAATTAGTGTATTTGAATTGTACAAGCAGCTTGGTCGCAAGACTGGCACGTACATATACAATGCAGCAAAGGGTATTGACGATGAACCAGTTAAACCACGCGCCCCACGCATTCAATATAGTAAGATCACAACTCTGAAATCAGATACAGTCGACTATGATACACTATGTGATGTTATGAGTGATATCTGCGATAAACTATATCAGATTATACTAGACAATAGCAAGGTCTTCAAAGCAATAGGAATCCATTTTATCCAATCAGATATGACATCTAGAACAAAATCCAAGACGCTAAAGAATCCTACTTGTAGCAAGAGTGAACTGAAACGAGCAGCTGATGATCTACTTAAAGCTGCACTCGTAGATCAAAAGACTCCTATACGTAGGCTAGGAGTAAGGATATCTGATTTGAGTGATGCGGCAGGACAACAAGATATTACTAGATATTTTTAGTCTCATTTTCAAGTCGTTTGAGCCGTCTAGATTCTATAACTATCACAACTAGAATAAACCCAAAGAGCCATGGCAAAAACATTATCTCTCCTGCAATTTTGTGATACTCTTCCCACGCAACAGGATCTGTTGTAACTTTGAGTGCATACCATGATAGTGAAAATATTCTGATTAGATTCACAATGACGGTTCCAACAATGCCGATCAGAAAGTAAATGATCTTGCGACGTCTCTGTATGTTCATCTTTAGCATAAATGCTCCTATAACTAGTGAGAATATTATGATGCTATGTACTCCTGCTGATGGCCAAAATACTTGAAGTGCCATAGAACCATGTTCACCACGTAGGAACATTATGTTATCTCGTGCAATGGCGGTTCCAAGATCTAGTGTTGTAATGACCCAGACATTTGTTTGTACAAAGTATGGTACAACGTATTGTAGTGGTCCAAGTGTATCGTATGGAAAGAATGCATCCAGAGATAATATTATTGCAGTTCCTGACAAGAATATCGGAGCTGCCGGAGCAATCCGTATCCAACGTCTACCAAAGAGTATGGTTAGCGCAGAGACCACAAAGATTGACATTATTACATAGTCCCACATCCATGTCCATGAATCAATCAATTGAACATCAAAGTTTACTGCACTAGATACGATATAGTCGCGCAGACCATACTCTAGTGTTGTTAGATATGCGATGGTACCAAGCACAAACGGTATAATGTACACTAGACGCTGTTTGGATATTACAAGTCGGAGTCCAACCATCTCTGCTATCAAAAAGACAAGTCCAAAGAGATAGCCTCCTCGACCCTCATTCCAACTCCATGCAATGGACTCTGGGAATGCAACAATTGCGTATGTGATTGGAGTAGAAGCTAAAATGATACCTAGTATGAGACTCGGATGCATGTGTTTGTCAATATGATGGACAAATAAATAGATCAAGTTTAGTCCAACACTTTTTTGATCTTGGTTGGTGGGATTGGTGTCACATTAATGTCCCTATGAATGTCCCTATGAATGAAATGCATTCAATCTGTAACTGTTTATTGGTGAATCTGACATTGGCTTTGAATGGAGCGAACTGTGGTAAAGTATGATATGATCAAGATTATGATCGACGCTACTCTGATTGGAATCTCATAAAATGTTAAAAGCGCAGTCGCTGTAGCTCCTATAGAACCAAAGGTCGAGATTATTGTAAAACCGACAGGTCCGCAACTACACAATCCAGCAACCGCTCCTATAGTTGATCCTAGTATTCCGCCACTCATCTTTTGTTTGGATGTACGCATAGTCTTGATTCTGTATATGTTCATAGGAATGACTAGACCCGCTAGTACTCCTAGTGTTATTATTAATATGAAACCAATCTCAGAGCCTGGTGGTACATGACCTATCAAGAATGGTTCTATGAATATGTACTCTGATAATAAAAGCAACGTTACTGTCATGCTAACAAATATCGTCACAGCTAGAGTTAGATATGTAAAGTTGGAGAACACTAGATGTATGATCATGGTCATTTAGATCATGTCGTCCACTATCTGCTTAAAGACCTGGAATGGTTGTGCACCAGAGATCTGTTCTTGACTATTTGGTCCAACAATTATGAATCCTGGTGTACCACTTATGCCGTGTTTCTTTGCTTGCTGACTATTGTATCTGACATCCTTTAGATACTTTTTTGAATCCAAACAAGAATTAAACATGTCCGTGTCTAGATTCATCGAAAACGCAAATGCCTTTAGTCTCTCAGAACTTGCCCAACCGTTGTCGATCTTTGGTTCCTGAGATATATACAATATGTCATGATACTCCCAGTATCTTCCTTGCTCGCCGGCGCAGTAAGTAGCTTGAGCTGCAGTTGGAGAGTCACGTCCTAGGAATGCCAGATCCACAAATATGAGATTTGCTTTGCCTGTATCGATATAGTCCCTAGTTATCTGCGGTTTTGTGCTGTGAAACCAGTTGTAACACTGATGGCACTGATAATCACCAAACTCGATTATAGTGACTGGTGCAGTGGGATTACCCAAGATCGGTGATGCGTGTATGGTCGAGACTGTCCCATGCATCTGTCCAGTTTGTTCACCTTGTGTGTTTGACAAATCTCCTGTATTTGTTACTGTTAATACAATACTGACTATGATGGCAATTACAATTAACCCTATGACTATCTTGTTCAATAATTTAGTATAGTCTATACAATTAAAAAACTTATGCCGAGTTGTACATCGACGATTGAACCACATGTCTGCTGTTTAGATATAATGTATACGCATATGCACGTCCATCTCTACCTTGTATCTGGTCACGAATCCACAATGAGTACATGATATGATCTCTGGTGTGGGAGTAGGTTCACGATATATAGTCTTGCCAGAGATAGATTGTATAATGATCAGTTCACCTTCAGTAACTACCATAAAGTTACGACCTTCGTCTATCGAGTCCAAAAACTCTTTGATGAGTGATATCACTTCATGTACATTGATTGGTTCATCATCTAATTTTGAGAGTGTGAACTGGTTGTTCTTGAGTGTTGGAATCGCTGCCAAATTGTCTGACACGTAAACTAACAGTTCGTCTCTGATCGACAAGACATCCTTGCAGTCAACTTGGATCATAGATTCACCACGATTGTTATGCTGTGGTACATTGTATTTTAGTCTAACATGCGATGTGATATCTGGAACGATTTGTTCTATGTTAATAGTACTTGTGCTGATACGTGATGTATTGACATGTATGCACATGAATACTCTACAAAGCGATTTATAGATTATTACGCAATATGAATCGATGAAAGACTCTGAGACCTTTGGCGTTGCGGAAGGATGTGGAGATGAGGTTATTGAATGGCTCAATACACAAGCTAGATCACAAAAGACAAAACTTGAGTTTAGATTGTATGGTTACAAGTTGGTTACAAAAAACTTTGGAACTTTTGAAATGTTTTCGTGGATAGGCGATCCACAAATTGCAAGACGACTAGTAATTAAAGCAAGCAAACGCTTTCGAGTAAATATCATTGAGGGTGGATACAAACCAAAGGAGAAGATCTTTAAACTAAACAAAGTAGACTACGCCAAAGTTAAGCGTGGTGATAAGACTATTGGAATACTAGAACTTTATGCACCAAGATTTGGTAACTATCAGTGGAAGGTTAAAGATGAAGAGCGCCACTAGACATACAATTGGTATCGCAGGTACTGGATTGTTGGGTACGGCAGTAGCTCTACATCTTGTAGATTCGGGGTATGATGTTGTCGTGTATAACAGAACACGAGACAAGACTATAAAAATTGGTGAGATGGGAGCAAGAGTTGTAGACACACCAGCAGAACTGGCTCGCATTTGTGATATAGTTATAATCATTGTAAGTGATGCTAGTGCAGTCAACGATATCGCGTTTGGTGAATGTGGGCTAATCCATGGAGCCCACAAAGATATGATAATTGCAGATATGAGTACAATTGGACCACTAGACGCAAGGCAATTCACAAAGAAATTTCATAGATCTGACATAACAAAGATTGATATCCCTGTTATGGGCGGACCAAATGTTGCAATAGATGGCAAACTAACCATGATGATATCTGGTAGCAATGTTGCATATCACCAAATTGAAGATGTGTTGAAGGTTATCGCTGATAATCATTTCTTTGTAGGTGATGACGGTAATGCACAGACGATAAAGCTTGCAATGAATATGCAGATAACCGCAATTGCACTTGGACTATCTGAAGGGATAGCGCTAACTAGAAGAGACGGTGTTGATCCAAATCTGTTCCTCAAAGTACTAAACTCGACATACTTTGGAACTGGAATGAGTAAGAGAAAGGCGTACAAGATGATCACTGACTCGCCAGATCCTACATTCACACTTGCAAATCTGGGAAAAGATATTCGTATAATGCAAAATACTGCCAACTCGTTAGGGCTTGATCTACCTATGATTCAGCGAGCAGGTGAGATATACTCTGCAGCTATCGCTGGCGGATTAGGTGATCTAGACTATACTGGAATTATTAGATATATTGAACAACACTAGTGACATTTTGTAAATTCACGATAACTCAGACCAGTGACCAACATTGCAATACATGTTACTATTGACCACAATGCAATAGAAGACATGGTCGATTCATCCATGTGTGTGATTGATGTGGGATTAATCTAAATTTTTGGGTCGCTAGTATTTGTCCTCAAATGCAGATCGTCAGAAAGGTCAGTTCCGTCAAGTTGATGGGAGTTGAGATAAGACGATGCTATCTTTATCTACGATGCGACTCTGTAATTTACACTAGATAACACAGGAGTTCATGCGAAAGTCATTTTCAGGCACATATGATGCGTGATGGGTCAAATCTGACTAAATTCTCCGAGTTATTGCGGGTTTCGTGTATGTGAGGAGGAGTAAAAAATTAACCAAAAATAGAATACGCAACAAGACCATTTTTTAAGACACTCTATGGTAAATACCAATTTGAATAAACAAGAGTATGGCTAATTCGAGCGAGGAACTGGTGCTTGAACAACGACTCAAAGCAGCAGAAGAGCGTGCAGATATAGCAGAAGAACAGCTCAAAGCAGCAAAAAAAGAACTCGAGCTCCCTCCATGTAAGAATATCCTTAGCAATGAAAAGACTCTATGGGAGCATACAAAGCTGGATTTTGACATGTTTAACTTTTTGCTCGGCCTGTTTATAGAATGGATACCGGCAGCAGATGTTCACAGACAGTTTCGTAATGTTCTCATAGTGCGTGGAAGAATATCCAAACTAACTCCCGAGTATGCCATGCTCTTGGCAATTCTGAGACTGGTAAGTGGTCACAGTCAGTGCCATCTTGCCAGTAGATTTGGCATAGATCAGAGTAATGTGTCCCGGTACTGTACATACATGAATCAGTTTTTTCAAAGTTTGGGTTTTTCGCCAGACGAGTTGGCAAATGCGATAAGTAAATGCAAGACAAAGAAAGAGCTTGCAAAATGGGTAAAGGATCATACATTCTTGTTCGATGGATCACACACTCGTGTTCCGACGCCCGTAGATAGCGAGATACGCAATGACTACAAATCAGGCAAAAAAAAGATGCATACGGTAAATACGCTATTGATGTGTACAAAAGAGAGACTGATAGTACATGTGTCTCCTACGTTTCCTGGTAAGACACACGATTTCAGCATATTCAAAGAGCTCAAACTGAATCTTGGCAAGTGGTCCATGTCGTTAACAGATCCAAACACTCCACTTCGCCAAAGACTGTACATTCTAGTAGATCTAGGATTCCTAGGGATTCGAGATATCTTTGTAGGTGCCAAGATAGGCATAAAATACAAGAAACCCAAAGGTGGGCAACTCACAAAAGAACAAGAGATATACAACAAAAAGATAGACAGTGAACGCGCCACAGTAGAACACGTAGTTGGATGTGTAAAGCAGTTTAAACTCTTGTTCAACATGTTCCGAGGAGATGACGACCAATACAACGATGCCTTCAAGATGGCATCTACACTGGTCAACTATCACGTTCTTTGGGATCATGAACACGGCAGACCTAGTCCTAGATTAGAAGAGCTTGTTGCAGCATGGAGAGTAAAGATAAACCGTAAAAAACAGGCTAAACTAAAAAAGATGAAATTATCTCACCGCATAGTTGCGTAAATAATACGCACCAACATTGTGATTTATAGAATGATATTGTAAGATATCAAGGTACGATTCATTGTTTTACTCACTGCGTACATGTACAATTCTACAGATCACAAGCCTGAGATCACTTTATAATTTGGAATGTCTTTGTTGCTAGGTGTCCAGAGTCTTCAAAACGACTTTCGCATGAACTCCACAATGTGGGATATGAAAAGTAACATGTACATTTAACACGACATTCATCTACTTACCACTCATCAATATCTACTCATTTTGAAGGTTGTTTCTTGACAAATACAACTGTTGGTCTATCCTCTTTTAGAGACATGTGTGATCGGTAATGGTTGTATCTTGCATGAATAACAGAACTGCTGTATTTTGCATATGTTCACATTCTACATGTGTACTGGCATGTAGATACACAAGATAGATTTATAACTTGCTGGGGGGGGGGGGGGGTGCATATTGCTCAAGAGCCATTTGACCCTTCTGCTAGTCTTGATAGCAGTTGTACCGTTTTTGATAGTCTATGCGCCTGATGCATATGCCGCACCTATAACCATTCCTGAGCCCACTGGTTATCCTACTACATTTGGGGATGGCTTTACCTCTCTAATATATGATAATCGTAGTGCGGATATATCTTTACATTTAGATCCACGCCTCCTTGTTCCAGCGAACAATGCTGACAAGGGAGAGCTCTATACACAAAGAAACACAAAGATACTACCTCATCCAGAACTTGTACCTGGTCAATGGCTTACTTTTGTATTCGATCATCTGACCAACAATCCTGCTAGTATTACAAAGCCTAGTAATGTAGTTGGTGATCATAATATTCTGATAATTCATAGTAGTGGTAGCTTTCCTCCAGGACGTACCTACTCTCATGTTCTTAGTGGCAACACTGGAACTGCACCTCTATTAATCGATAAAGAGGTGCGAGTCTCGATCAACAGTACGGCGATCTCTTCTCCCAAACCCTTCTTCTTTTCTACTTTTGAGAATATAACTCAGGGACATCCAATACCTGAATGTAGTGCTACCAACTTTGACAGCTCTACTCAAACTCTAAAAGGTAATTACAAGATGTGTTATGGTATTTTAAATGACTATATCGTTATAATCACAAAACGACTTGGACATTTTGGCGTAACGACCACACTGAATGCGCCTAGTACTCCTATAGATATACACGCTCGTACACTATCAATACCCAAGCCTGACAACCTCGAGATATCTACTAACCATACTCTAAGAACCAATACCGTTGATCAAAGTACCAATCAGACTTCATTTGTTGTCCGAGATACCAACAACGAATTTGTTCGATCCCCTGTGGCATTCAAGAACAAACCCAATGGTCAAGTGGGCGATGTATACATACCAATCTTTACGCGTACAGTAGCAAATCCAATATTTGATGCCTCTCCACCATTCTCTTATCAGAATACTGACTGTAATGTAGATGTCTGGTCTATAACGGAACTGGCCAAGACCAATAACGTTCCATCGTTTACTATACCAAACAACATAAACCCAACTAATCCAAACAATATAGTCGGACTGGCACTCGACTTTGCTAATGTTACTAGTAGTTGTGCTGTAGATATGGACGCCAAATCACCAAATCCTCTATTAACCGAGAAAGAGATGAGATTTACAATATACAATACAATCAACCAACCTTACTATTTCTCGCCTCGTGACAGTACGACTAGTGCCGTACAAGTACCTGCTTGTACTACTGATACAATACATCTGAACAATCAGACTCTCAAAGGCACTACAAAGATGTGTTATGGTACGAACGGTGACGATATCGTAATAATAACAAAGAGGATTGCATTTTATGCAATCGCGGGTGCTGGTACACCAGATCCATCTGAGCCGGTCTCGGTCGAACTCTATATCCATAGCGACGGTTCGGCACGTTTCAATCTTGGTAATAATGACAACCACACACTGAATGCTTATCATCAGTCTCACGGCAGTATCCTACTATACAACGACACAAGCATATCTCATCCTATATTTGCAGCATCAGGAGACTGTACAGTTGGAACTAGCATCACTGTTCAAGGATATAGTATTGGCCAAAAGAGCTCTACTAGCGATCCAGTTCTTGATGTATCACTACCGACAAATGTAGAGTCCGGTGCAAAGACGATAGGACTCGACTTTGGGTTACATGCTGCAAACTCTACTCGTGTAGAGACTGATGCTGAACAGTGTTTGATAGATCGTCTCATCACTCCAAACTATACCAATGCACCACTCATCACAAACAATGATATGATAATCACACTAGATGGTCAGGCCGACCAAAAAGCATTCTTTATCTCAAACTTTCAAAACATAACTCTTGCTCAACCGATCGCAGCATGTACCGCCACAAACTTTGACAACTCTACCAAACAACTCAAAGGCCAAGCTCTAATGTGTCATATCAGCTATGGTGGAGATCTGATCATTGCAACAAAGCAGATAGGATTCTATGGTGCAACGAGTGGATTTACAAAACTAGACGGTGTCTTGTCGTTACAGAAACCTCCTGGTCCACACAGAGATCATTCTCTGTGGATTAGTCAGGATAGTAGTGCAAGTACTATAACCTTTGGCAGCAATAAAAGATATCAGATAGATTTTGGCGGTGGGCCCACATTAGCACATGTCAACAAGCCTATTGGTGATATCTATATCTCTACAGGTACAAAAATCAAGAATGACTTTTTTAGTCCAGGTAATAGCCGTGGTAGTTGTTTCTTTGGCACATACTCTATCTATTATACAAGTACTCAAGGTGGTCCAGGTTTACCCTCTAATGTATTTCCTACAGTTACAGCAGGTAATCCATCTGGACTAACCTATCGGGGAGTATCCAACTGCGCAAACTGGAGTCCTCCGACACCACTGATAGCCGACAAAGAGATGCAGATATCACTATACAACAAGATGGCCCAGAAAGCGTGGTTCTCTGCACCTCGTGAGGGTATACACGAAGCACAACCGATCCCAGCATGTACCACAGACATGATATATCCAAACAACAATACCCTCAAAGACGGTACGACGATGTGCTATGGGGTAAATGGTACAGACATGATAATAGTGACCAAGAGATTCCAAGGATCTCATGGATCTGCCAACGTCATAAATCCACCACAGACACCAGTCGATCTCAATCCACCCCCGCCGCCAGATCCAGGCAGTTCATCCACAACATCACTAGTTCCACCACAAAACTTTGCAAGTCTGTCGCCCCAGTTTACGGCATTTGGGATCATCCCACGTGGCGCAAGCATAGGTGGCGATATCAACGTGAACACTGATACTCGATTTGGTCCACCAAACAGCAAAGGTGACGTGGTAATACAGGCCAATACAAAGGTAAAGCCTGCTGCTCTATTTGACACTGACATCGGAAGACCTTGCATCAGCGTCAACTTTAGAGATCCCGCAATCTTGGTGACCCCTCCTACTGTTCTACGAGGTGCAGATGCAATGGGATTTGACTTGTCAACATCTACTGGTCTGACTCCTGTATGTACGATAGACCCTACAACATTCAACGGAACTCTATTAACAGACAAAGAGCTGCGCATAACGCTATATCCAAACGCAACCACCGATACAATAGCGCCGCACTTTTTCTCACAAGAACAAGGAAATTCAGCTACTAAGCCGATACCTCTGTGTACTAGTACAAACATGCACGCCAACCAGACTCTGATAGGCGACACAGAGATGTGCTATGGCACACACGACAACAACACCATAATCATATCAAAGCGCATTGGCATATACAGTGCAAATGCACCAACAGGAACTATTGTTCCAGATCCTGTATCTACACCTGTAAATACGGTCAACGGTACAATATCGTTCACAGTATCAGGCGCATGGACACCAGGTGAGCAAGCTACAGTATCAATATCTGATGCAGATCAAAACACCAACAGTGCAGCAGACGACGATCAAACTATATCGAATGCAAAATCTAGAATTCCAACACTGATAACAGGTGATCCACATACGCTAAAAGATGGCGATACAGATCAAATATACGCATATACGGGACGAGGCAGCACATGGATATCATTCCTTCAAGATCCCAGTCAATCTTACATACATCGATTAAACTATAAAACAGATGACAGTCATCGTGGTATAATATCGTGGACTGGTGGTGATCTATCAAACAACGCAGAGACTCTATCACTTGGAGGTGCTGGAGTAGGACCAATGCTTGCGATACCTCTGGGTACGCTAGGTGATCTCCGTGATTCCATAAACGACGACGACCTCAACGGTACAGGCAACTTTACAGGACGAAACCTGATAAACTATGACTTTGGTTCACTGACCCCAAACATCCGAAAGAGTCAGCTTACCATAGTGAATAGTGCTGGAACTTATTTGTACAGTGGCGTATTTGCAAGTGATGATACGAGATTCCCAAACCATAATGCTAAATCTGACATACTAGATATTACCGGTTTTACAGTTGCACATCAGACTGGTACCGACTATGTACTGACAGGCCCTGATCTATTATCTCAAACTAATGTAAACGACAACAGTCAAGTTTTATGGATAATAGAGTTCAGCGAGAGTCTAGTGCTTACAGAAGGTATAGAATATCCAATCGTACTGGACTTTATCTCGTACGGATTCTATGGTGATGGTGACAGTACAGATGAGCGTATAGCAAACCAGATGGCGATTGCTCATTTCGAGCCCCTAAGCATGTATTGTACCAATAAATCAAACAGATCGCATTCTCGGTTATTGTATCGCCACTCCATCTCCTTGAGATACAGTAAGAATTTCTTTGAACTCACACCTCGATACTTTGCCAAGTTCAATTTAGCAAAGCCCCAGAACCCTTCCATTCCATTGATGTGAACATCGCCTTTTGCGAAGCTCTTTTGATGATTAACTGATTCTCGATCATATCCATGAAAGATCAAGGTGTCATACCCTTTCCACTTGTCCGTGTATATCATGCTGCCCTTCTTTACTTTCTTGATCGTTGATTCAAGCAGAGTTTTAGCTGTGACGTCTGGTACAATGTCAACACGTACCTTGCCACCTCTCTGCAATATGCCAAAAACGATAGTCTTATTTCCGGCGCCGCGGCCTCGTTTTCCTTTACGTTTACCCCCAAAATACGACTCATCTGCTTCGATTTTGCCCTTTAATGTTCGATATTCGTCATTTAGTTGCATTAGAATCACGCTCCTGAAAATATCAAAAGCTTTGAGTGCCGTATTGTAAGACAATCTTGCTTGTTTTGCAGCAACTCTTGCAGATACAGCTAGTTCAAACAATTTGACAAGTACCAGCCATTTTGAATATGAGATTTTGAGTGACGAAAATCTGGATTTGTTAAACGGTCTGAAATCTTTTTTGCATAATTTACAACGTAACCGATCTCTGTTTTTCATGTAATGGTATTGATCGCACTGACAAAATTTACAAACGATCTTGTCTGAACTATGAGATTCCAAATATTTCATTATTGCATACCCATCATTTCTCATCTCAAGAAGAGATATCAAATCCATCAAGACTTGCGTCTAAATTTAGTCATATTTAGTTAGGGGCTCGAAATGAGCAATCGCCACCAGATAATACGTATAGCAGCAGAAGAGACTGGTGTAAACACTGGTACATTTACAGGTACGATATCCAGTGATCCCAAATGTGCTCAGATTGGGCTGAGATGGGAGTCGATCGAAACATTTAGATCGGGCAAGTTTTTGGATACTCTTTATGGTTCAAAAAACCAGGATGCAACGTGATGTGCGCTCAAAAAGAACAACATACAATGCCATCATCATGTGGCTGTTCTCTCTCGAAATATCGGTATCAAATCGATACAACAGATTGTACGACGAGTACAATGTCTTTTACGTGATGATGGTGACCATGATAAATGGTGCAACGATTACAAGCTGTGCAATATCTGTAAGACAGATATTCGAACTATCGCCAACAAGTGAATGGTTTAGAGTATTATTTGCAAAAATGTCTAAACTTAATTTCCAAAGACAATTCAAAACTATTGTCAAACAACAGATCAAATCTTTACAGGATGCAGATATTTGGCCAGATGTAGTCAACATTGCAATAGACAAACACAAAATCATGCGATACGACAAACAAAATAAAAAACTGAAACGCTGCAAACCAGAAAAGGGAACAGACAAGGTAGAGACCTACATGACTGCCCAAGTTGCTCATCCAATAGCAAAACTAAATCTGGCAGGTATTCTCATGTCTGCAGCTGATAATAACGTAGTTTCTATAGGTAAAATCATCGATATCTGTGCGTCATACAAGTTCAAGATCGGTGTATTCTTGTTTGATCGTGAATTTTATGCTGCAGAGATATTTGCTAAATTTCAAAACACTGCATACAAGTTTCTTACCCCATGTAAAAACACCGCATATGTTAAACACTGCATACAAGAGTACCAGCAAGGACTACGTGGTAGAATATCACAAGCGAAAATCACCAACGGAAAAGGATTGACCGTACCATTTACCATGATAATAACCAAGAACAGAAAAGGAAAGTTGATGGCATATGCAACAAATGATCCCAGCATCGACGTATCGATATATGCAAGTCGATGGATCATAGAATCTGGATATCGTGATCTAGAACAGATGAGATTAAAGATGCAGAGTAAAAGCGAATCTGTAAGATTTATGTTGTTTTTGTTTAGTATGTTATTTTACAACGCATGGATCCTAGCACGACACATGCCATCTGAAACAAAAGGATTCTCAGAGATGGGCAAGAAAGTCACCAAAGTATACTTTAAGACATTTTTACAGCTGCGTTTTCGAGAGCTAATGGCTTGTTGGCCACCACCCACGAAATGAGTCTAAGAGGCAGCACATTTGGGATGACTGATATCATATATCCTGATAAACCAACTAGACACTATAGTCCACGATGACATTTACTGGAATTCGGGACAGACTCAGATACTAGAGACTCCTTACATCTATGAAACAATCACACCAACAGGCAAGGATGCAACATTTATCGCATTTGAAGGCATGACAGCTCAAGTAAACTATACAGATATCAACTCTAACGGTGTCGATACAGTACTGTCTGCTCAGCAAGATATCATTACAAACACAGGTACAGTATCTCTCAATAATACAAGCTATGATACAGGTGATGCAGTAACTATAACACTCGTCGATCCCGATCTAGACAGAGATACTAGCACAGCTGACGTCTATAATGTATTTCAGGATAGTACAGATCCCGATAGAGATCTAGTAGGCAAGAACGCACAGGGTTCACAAGAGACTCTACTGTCTGGCAGATCGTTGGGAATGTTACTCGAGGTAACACTAAACAATACGAGATGGCAGTCTGGTACGTGTACTTTATCTAGTGGTACACCAAACGGACTAGGCGGTACAACCTTTGCATTACAAGAGACTGGACCCAATACAGGCACATTTACAGGTACATTTGATGTACCGGCCCAGTTTTGTGATGGTGCTGATACCGTATATACAAACGGTACAAATATCGGTGTAACATATCTAGACTTTAGAAATGCTACCGGTAGTATCGTCACAGCTAGTGATACAGCTAGTATCGCTGCAGCTGTGACCACTCCAACTCCCCCCGTGACTCCGCCCCCAATCACAATTCCTAATAATCTATTAACAATACCGCCACTAACCAATTCGAGCAGTTCTGCTGGGATGAATTTTGATTCAGACACAGAACACGATGGTTCGATATACTATGATGGCGACTCTAAAAGATACACAGACGACAGTGGCAACGATGCTACCGCTGATCTCTATGTGGCACGAGGTACTGAAACACTACCGCGTGCTCTATTTGAAGGCACTGGTGATTATCAGTGTACTGGAAATTTTGAACGTGTTAAATTCCTCGGCAAACAACGTGTTCCAAGCTTTGCCATACCGGATAATGTAACTCCTGATAGAAAGGGTAGACTAGCTGCATATGGACTAGACTTTTACAACAAGAGCACAACAATATCATGCAGACCAAATCCTGAAGCCGTCTCTGATCAAACACTGATAACCGACACTGCACTGCGAATCACCATATACGGTAAGGCAGACAAAAAGCCTATCTACTTTTCACCCCGTGACGGAATACTCAAGGCTCAACCAATTCCAATGTGTACAACTGATATGATCGACACAAGCAACAACAATGCTCTCAAGGGTAACAATACTGTATGTTATGGCGTACACGGTAATGACATGGTCATCGTTACAAAACGACTGACTGGGTTTTATGGCGCAGCAGACAGCGTTACAACACCTACAGATCCAACAGATCTCAATGCCGCTATACCTGTTGCATCTCTTACCAATCCCGTAACCGGTAAAATACAAACACACGAATACTATACTGAAAAGATAAACAGTACATCTCTGATAGAATATCCCAACCCTGTCTTTTTGTACAACACGTTACCTCTTTGCGAGGACTCTGTTCGTGGCACATATCATACAATACAAATGACAACAAAAGGAGATATTTTGTTCAAGTATGCTCTAAACGGAGTACAGTTTGACGGCAGGCTATTCCTGACTCTGACAGATCATACTCCCAAAAAGACCATATCACTAGACTCTAACTTTGTCCAACAGCGTGGTAATTGGTACAACTATAACAGTACTCTTCCAAAGAGTATACTGGATCAGTTTGGCAACTTTACCAGCATAAACGCCAGACTGTTTGTGACCAATGACACCATACCAAACAAAAACATATTCAGCAACAGCTCTACAGGTTCACCTCTATACTACAAAAGCCAGAAAAAGGCTATCATGGAGTTGCCAGATGCTGCAGATACAGTAACCTTTGTACCTGGTAAAGTACCAGGTGTCCGTGGCAATGTACATGTTCCACAAGGTGATACCGTACCACTAACCGCAGAGATACTGTGCCAGTTTGGTCATATACAACCATCTCCATCAGCTCAGGTATTTGATCTAGGTATATCTGCAGATAACGCAACAAACGGTCTCGAGATCAAGTATGAATTTACATCAAAGACGTTCTATCAAGGTGCAGAGGAACAGAAACCGACAAAGTTCTTTTGGATTGCAACCGACTCTGACGGCAACTCTGTCAACGGTGATACAACTCGTACCATAACCAATTCATACAACTTTGTCATTCCTCAAAGTACATCTGGTACATATGATATAGTGATATACGGCTCTGATGCTGAACGTACACTAATAGGTACACATGCAGGTTCGTACACGTTTGCAGCTGCATCTGCACCAGTGACCAACCCTCCATCAACATCTGGTATACTAACGATACCCAAGCCTGACAACCTTGAGATATCTACTGATTATGATCTACAGACCATAACCACTACTAATGGTGATCGGCAGACTACGTTCATGGTCCGAGATGAAGCCAATGAAAAGTATGTATTCACTCCTGTGGCATTTGAGAACGAACTTAATGGCAAGGTAGGTGATGTGTACATACCCGCTCGTACACTTACAGAGTCCAACCCAATATTTTTCAACTCTGTAACCAACTCTTACGCAAATACTGACTGTGATGTAGATGTCTGGTCTATAACGGAACTGGCCAAGACCAATAACATTCCATCGTTTACTATACCAGCCAACATAAACACAACTAATCCAAACAGTATAGTCGGACTGGCACTCGACTTTGGTCCTGTTGGCGGTAGTTGTGCAGTAGACATGGACGCCAAATCTCCAAATCCTATATTCACAGAGAAAGAGATGAGATTCACAATATATGATACAACCAACCAACCGTACTATTTCTCACCCCGTGACGATATCACCACAGCTGTCCAGATACCTGCTTGTACCACCGATATGATAAATCTGAACGACCAGTCTCTCAAAGGTGACACAAAGATGTGTTATGGCAAGAACGGTGACGATATCGTAATTATAACAAAGAGGATTGCATTTTATGCAGTCGCAGGTGTACCACGGGACTCAACTCCGACCAAGGTTATAGATCCAACTCTACTAACAATACCGCCACTAGGCAGCTTGACACCCACCTTTGGTACTATAGAATTTAAATCAGATCCTGCTAATGACGGCCAGCTATATCAATCTGCCACAGTTAGATCCTCTGATTCTGATCAAAAATATGATATCTATATGCAACTGGATACTCGTACACTCGTAACCCGTCTATTCACTGGTGTTGATGATTATAGTTGTAGTGCAAGAGTCGATAATGTCCCGCGTCTGATCGATAACAACCATGTTCCAAATCTTGCAATACCAAATAACATTAGTCCCAAAGATCCTGACAGTGTGGTTGCAGCTGGACTGGACTTTTACATCGATGACCAAAAGTCACCATGTCCTTCACCAGATATAGAGGAAAAGAATGATCAACCACTAATAACCGACAAGGATATGCGAATCACCATATACAACAATATAGACAAAAAGCCGTACTATTTCTCACCGCGTGACGGAATAACAGAGGCTCAACCAATTCCAAAATGTACATCTGATATAGTCGATATAAACAACAACCATGCCCTCAAAAGAAACAATGTAATGTGTTACGGCGTAAATGGAACTGGCGATACGGCATCTATTGTTATAGTTACAAAACGTCTAACTGGATTTTACGGTGTGGCAACCTCTATCGATGAACCAACAAATCCTATGAAATTTCAGTATGGTGGAGCAACTGTACCTCTTGTAGATAAAAGTACTCTATTATCAATACCATCAATAGGCAGCTCGACACCAAGTTTTAAGATCATGGAATTTAAATCAGATCCTAACAATGACGGTCAAATATATCACGAGCAAGATACTGCTAGATACTCAAATTCTGACAAAAAGTATGATATCTATATGGAACAGAACGCTCGTACACTCGTAACCTCTCTATTCACTGGTGTCGATGATTTTAGTTGCAGCGCAAGGGTTTCTCATATTCCAGGTTTGATCACTGACAACCGTGTTCCAAATCTTGCAGCTCCTGCCAACATACAACCTAGACTTGTTAGCAGTCTAGATGCAGTTGGACTAGACTTTTACAACGCTACTGGTTCATCATCATGTTTACCAAATATAGAGACTCCTTCTAAACAACCGCTAGTACTCGACAAGGATATGCGAATCACCCTTCCTGACACCGGCAACAATCTCTACTATTTCTCACCACGTGACGGAATAACCGAGGCTCAACCAATTCCTGCATGTACATCTGATATAATCGATACAGACAACAACAATGCTCTCAAAGATGGCAATACAATGTGTTACGGCGTAAATGCAACCACAGGTCCGCAATCTTTTGTTGTAATCACAAAGTGTCTGACTGGATTTTATGGTACAACTGATACACTCTTTGTACCTACAAGATCTGTAAATCCTAACAACATGTGTGGAAGCGGTGACCCTAAAGACAGCGATGATTATCTGGCCACTGCACCAACCTTTGGCGTCTCACAACTCACAGGTGAACAGCTGGTAACATGTGGCTATAAAATGGACGACACTTGCCGTGATATTACGGGCTATCATGTCCAGTACGAGCGAGACACAATCCAAACTAACACGACACACACATTTGCAATAAAGACACTGGCACCAAACATGTTGCACAATGTTATACTGGCATTTAGTGTACCAAATGTGGGCGCTCCAGTGAGTACAGCAGAAGCATACATCTCTGTACATCTTGGAATAAACTATAGCGAACCGTCACACCACTATATCACAGATGTTACTATACATGACCCAAACAACATCATCGACTATGACACACAAAACACAACAGTATCTGCTGCATCTTGTTCTGGTACCGAGCTACAATGTACGCAAATAACACTCCCAGATGTGTTGTTCCGTGAGGTGATGAACCATGAACCATTTGCAATACAAGTAACTGATACTCTACGATTCACATCCATAAACTACATGAACGAAGGTGTCTTTGTTGAAGGTACATCACTAAACGCACCACCAACTGCACAGCCAGGACTCACACTATCTAGTGACGATGGTAGACCAGTAACTCTCATTCTAGTCCGTACGGACAAGGTCTCTGATCTATGGGCAGACGCATTCGGCAACACTTGGAGTCGCAACTCGTTTGGCAACTTTGTCATAGTAGAGTATGCACCATATGCAGGTACCACTCCCGTATGTACAGACATCAACGACAGAATATGTGCACCATTCAAAGCTAAACTCGACTGGCACAATCAAAGGATGATAGAACTACGTGACTCGTTATACGACGCATACAAGACAAAAGCATACGCCGAGATCGACAACATCTTCACCTACGAGTTTGGTGATGTAGACTCTCGCACTAGAACACTGATCAATCTGGGCTGGCTAACCGAGTAGGTGCAGTAACCAGACCTAGTCTTACGACTAACGTGTCTGTCATTATGTCGACTTAATTCTATTGACCGAGATTGACAGTTTTGTACAATCTCAAATCAAAAAGATGAGCATGGTTGTATATCGACTATTGTGAATTGTCGTTACTATGCCAAATCACATAATATGCATTAATCGTGATCTCGTCATCTAATTCTCGACATGTAAAGTTAGTAGAACAAAAAAAAAATCTTTTCGGTCTACATGGGATAGAATGGTTACAAAAAATCACTACAAGATTCTATAAAGAAAAATTAGAAAAAAGCCTTATGAAATACCATCCCACGTAAACCGAAGAGATCCCAAAAAACACCTAAATAGATTTGATATATTCGATGATATATGCCAGAATATGTATGTCCAGAGTGTCACAAGCGTATATTCCATGAGAATGAGACAACGCTAAAGGTACTGGTGACAATTCACTCAAAGTTTTGTAGAAAGACTCTTGGTGAGACACATAGCTTTATGCACAGAGACTTGGCACACATGGATACATTTGACTCAGAGCGAGCAAACGACTCTGCTGGTACACCGATCCTCAAAAAGTGATTACAAAGCTCAAAATATCACTTATGGATAGTGTTGTAATTGGTTAAAGAGTACGAGTATGATCTAGTGGTGGTCGGTGCCGGTCCTGCAGGATCGTCTGCAGCCAAGAGCGCTGCCGATGCTGGACTACGAGTTGCATTACTAGAACGAGAAGCAACTATTGCCGAGACGGTACGAACCAGTGGTGTAACATGGATGGATAGTATTGATGAGTTTGGGATACCTGACAACTGTTACAATCCGATCAAAGACTTTTCATTTTGTACTCCAAACACATCAGTTGCTATATCTAGTAAACAATTCAAAGCAGCCGTGCTAGATGTACGAAGAACATATCGCTGGTTATCTGAACAAGCTGTTGTTGCGGGATCTGATCTATATACATCACATACTGTAACCGATGTAATACGTAATGATAGATCAGATATCGCTGGAGTCGGTGCAATAACATCTGGTAATCGTGTAAACTTTAAAGCCAAAGTTGTCATCGATGCAAGTGGGTTTACGTCTATACTCTGCAAGCTCTTGAATATCGCTCCACCGTGGAAACGATTTGGTGTAGGTGCTGAGATCGAGGCTAGAGTCGAAGATGTAGATGCAGATCGATGGTGGCTGATGGTAGGTGATATCTATTCTCCTGCCGGATATGCATGGATATTTCCATTAAATAACAAGATGGTCCGAATTGGAGTCGGAGTTGGGAGACCAGAGTCTGTCGCCGATCCCAAAATACTACTTGACAATCTTATCAAGACGAGACCTGGTCCTATATCTGATCTAGGTGAGATAGAACCGATCGAGTTTCACTATGGAATGATTCCAAACGATGGAACAACTCGCAAGACGGTATTTAACAATTTGATACTAGTTGGTGATGCTGCGGGACAATCCAATCCACTAGTACTAGAAGGAATAAGATATGCTATAAGATTTGGTAAACTTGCTGGCAAGACTGCCGCTACATGTATTCATGCATCTAGTACTATGCAACGAGATCTACAAATATACGAAGACGAGTGGCGCCGCCAAATAGATGCAAAGATCAGATCTGCCAAACGAGTTCAGGATCGATGGCTAAAACTTGATAATGAACAATGGGATCGTGAATTGGAGATAATCAGTCATCTGAATATAGATGAGTTTCTAGACTTTATACGTGCTGACTTTGGATTGACGAGTATCGCAAAGATGGCAACACGCCATCCCAAGATGATCGTCAGACAGCTGTTTAGTCTTATACGAAACTAGATTATCTCAACACATGTGATATATTGAAGCGACGTCATCGCATTCACTATGAATACTTTTATCTTGTATTCGATCTCGTGTACAATGATCTCAAAATTATAATAGATGGCTGATCTGATGCTGTTGATGGATGAGGTTAAAGCCACTTTTGATGCATGGGCAAAAGATAATCGAGATATAAAGATGGAAAAGGAACATGGCAAGAGTGTATCAAAGTTTTTGAGAACGATCAGATTTGATAGCCCCTTCACATTCTTGGACGTTGGTTGCGGAAACGGTTGGCTAGTACGAAAGATTGCACTGGAACCATACTGTAAGAGATCTGTGGGAATCGACAAGAGTGATGTGATGATACATAGAGCAAACTCTGTTCCTGCATCCAAGACTAAATTTGTCTGCACTGATATTCTGTCGTGGACGAGTAAGACTAAATTTGACTATATCTTTTCAATGGAGTCGTTGTATTATGTTGATATGATTGATGTATCTCTGGCAAAGATATTTCAAATGTTAAAACCTGGAGGACGTTTCTTTTGTGGTACGGATTTTTACGCAGAGAACAAGGCTACACAAAGATGGTCAAACATGATAAAGATCAAGATGCATCTATACTCAAAGTTAGAATGGAAACAATTATTCTCCAAAGCTGGATTTGATACTAAAACTAGGCACATTAAAGATCCTCAACACTCAAAAAAGTGGCGGCGTGAATTTGGTACACTCTTTATTACTGGTTACAAACCAGAGTGATTCTGTTGCTCCTAAATACTTGAGATTAGAATACGATCTATAGATTTATGCAGAGATGTACATACTATGAATTCGTCTTCGTACGAGTACATACATTTGATCGATTATACTTTAGCATGATATGCATATCTGTTGAAACATTCAACATTCGCGCTAGTACGTATTTATTTGTAAACTATGTCTGTTGTGGTGTGAGCTGGAGCACGAAACGCTGCTACGGCAGAGGAAACTCCTCCCTCCATACAGACGATGTGATTTGGAGATAAATAATCAGAGATGGTTGGCTACGGAGCAGAGAGTGATTCGTTATGGCGTACGATGATGACAAAATCTGAGGTTTCCAGAAACGAAATGAGAGATGCCGTCCCACATGGAGTAAGGCCAAACAGAACCACACTAGTGTCTGTACTAGGTTCAGGTAGGCTGCATAGCGAAATATCGTGAAAACAAAAGGAGGGTTACTCCCAGCACACATTTAATTCATTGACTGAGTGTATTCTTTACAGGTTTGTCCGCTACAACCACAAGTTGCGTCACACAAACAAGATCCTTGCATCTCGCAGTCACATTCAGAACCCATCTCAGCTGACGCTGCACAACCACATGCTGCATCTATTGATGGTGCAGGTTTAGCCTGGGTGATCTCGGGTGCCGTGCTGGCTTCGTAGACGTTTCGTGTCTGCGCATGATCTGAAAAGTCTCGCAACTGTGCTTCGCCTCGATTTGTCTGATATCCTCCTGCAGACGCACTAGTCTGATATCCTACTAGGTGTGATGGATCTATGCCTTGTTGTCCCTGTTTTTCATTCTTTAGTGCACGATTGCTTACAAAGAAGAATGCAATTCCTGCAACTGCGGCCATGCCTGCCATGCCATATATGATAACGATTGGAAAGTCACCAGTACTGGTGTCTGCATAGCCTGTTGGTACTTTATCAGTAGTACCTATGATCTCTATTCCGTCTAGCCTATCTGCTGAACCAAAACCTATGACTCTCAATGTGGCGTCATCTGGTGCTCTAACACTACGTATGGTATATTCTGCATCTGCTTGAATTGTAGAGTCATGGAATCTTGGAACTTGTATTCCTTCACGGAAACTGCTTTCGCCCATGGTCCAGCTAGCTACTACAAAACCTGCGATCGATTCGTCTAGACCAAACTGACCTGCATCTACATTTATTCCTGTAGGATCAAACAAAAAGTGCCAGTTGCTTAAAGGCTGATTTAAAACACCATCGGCATTTATTATGGGCAATGCTAGTATTTCTGTCTCTGCTGATGTACCTCTGATGATATCATACACTATTGGTTCTTGTATGCGAATTACGTTTATTGGCGTGTTGATCTCTACATCATTGATCGTTACGGGATCATTGACAGTTAGGCCCCGCCACCCAATATCGATTATGGTCTTTGGGCCATCATCAGAGTCGATTGTTGTGATGACATAGTCTGAGATTATGCCCTCTATGGTTATCTCGTAATCTATCGATGCTCCCAACTCTCGTCCTTGTAGATGAAAGTTGTAAGATACATCTAGGTCTGTTACTCTAGCATGTGAACCATCACTTGCAATCTTTCTGTTGAGCTGTTGTACTAGATCTTGAACTCCTGTATTGGTAATATCTGCTGTATCTTGGACACGCCACTCTTTACCACTTAATTCGTCATACATTATGCCCCCATTTGGATAATCGATAAAGATGGTCTTTTGATAACCTACCTCAAAGTGCGAGTCACTTACCTTGGGATTGATCACAGACTCAAAACCGGCAGCCCACGCGTCTGTAGACATTCCGATTGATATCATACTTGTAACTAGTGCCGTGAAAATTATGAGTTTATACATTAATGTGTTATCTGTTCATTTATAGTAATAAACTTATCATTTTTGTAGTTTTTTGTCTGATATCGGAGTGATCACAGAATCATGATACGTCAAACCCATTCATGTAGGCACAAATCTAAACCAAGATTATCTAGACATAACGTGATGTGCGGGTATCGTACTAGTTAGAGTATGTCATATTTTACATTCTCTGCCATCTGACATGTTAGACTGATGACATAGATATAAAGACGATCTTCACCACTCATGTCTGATGATATTGTACAGTTCAATATGATGCAATTTGCTGTGTTGCGAACAATATGATGTCCAAATGTGTCCAAATTACGTCATTTTGGATAATTTGAAAAAGTAATAAAGAGTAGTATCTGAGGTTTGATAGTTTTCAGGTGAGATTGAGGTGATTACGATATTGGCAGGAGGAACAGGCTCGGTAAAGTTGGTTAGGGGACTTGCCTCACTCAAATCCAAAGTTAATGTAGTAAGTAATGTCGGTGACAACTATTGGCTGTATGGACTGTATGTTTGTCCAGACATTGATACAATTGTATATGGACTCGCTGATCTGTTGGACGTTGATCGTGGTTGGGGGATCAAGAAAGACACATTCAACTTTTTACGACAGATGGAGGTCTTTGGTGAAGAGACATGGTTTCGTATAGGTGATCGTGATTCTGCAACACATCTGATCCGAACAAACATGTTAAAGAACGGATACAATCTTACCGATATCACAAAGTGGATGTGTGAAAAGTTTGCAGTCAGTACAAACATAATCCCGATCACCGACAATAGTGTTGAGACAAGAATAACTACAGAAAAGGGAGAGATGCATCTTCAAGAGTATTGGGTAAAACATAGAGGCAAAGATAAGGTTGAAGGGATACAGTATATAGGAGCTGAGAAGGCAAGACCAAACCCAGAGGTAATAAACGCAATCCATGATGCTCAGATTGTTGTTTTAGCTCCAGGTAACCCACTAACGTCAATTGGACCGATGTTGCAGATAAAAGGAATCAGAAAAGAACTCTCAAAGATAAAACAAAAAGTGGTTGCAGTCAGTCCATTGATTGGCAATGACTCAATAAGCGGACCAGCAGCAAAGTATATGCAAGCAGCTGGAATCGAGTCCAATGTCTATGGACTCGCAAAGATGTATTCAGATGTATGCTCAAATATTATAATCGATACAAAAGACAAGGCTCTTGGAAAGAAGATTCAAGAGCTAGACATGAAGGTGTATGAGACGAAGATACTCATGAAGAACAAAAAAGCCGAAGATGCTCTCGCAAACTTTATCGTAAAACAAGTACGCCTATAACTTGAAACTAGCAGCAATCATTCCAGTAAAGACCTTTGCAAAAGCAAAGACTAGACTAGATGTATCACAGCATCAGCGAGAACTCTTGTGCAAATTGATGCTAGAAGAAGTTATTCTAACTACAAGCATATCGTCTCATGTAGATGAGATCGTCATCGTTACTAGAGAGCGCCAAGTTCAAGAGATCGCAGATAAGTATGGAGCTACTGTAATCTCAGATACAGAGTCTGGTGTAAACAATGCAGTAATGCTTGCTGATCAATACCTATTGAATGCTGGTTTTGATGCGTCATTGGTACTCCCTCAGGACATTCCATACATCAAAACACAGGACATTGATTTTATGTTAAACTACAAGATGCATCCCAACTTTGCAGTCATAGTTCCTTCTAGACACTTTGATGGTACAAACGCACTGATACGCATGCCAATAGATCTGATGAATACCTCATATGATCAAAACAGTTACAAGAATCACATGAGTATTGCAAAACAACATACACGTAATGTGGCAATGATCTTTGTTAGACGTATCATGTTGGATGTTGACACTCGTCAGGATCTCAACTTTCTGCTTACTCAACCAGAGAAGCGACATATTGTCCACAAGATACGCGCTATCTTGAACGATCATTCATAACAAAATTTGATTAATTGCTCTAAATAAAAAAAGTTACACATTGATGTTCGTTTGTGTATAGTGATAATAGTTGAAGATACCAAAGCGTGAGATCATCAAAGAGCTAGATCGTATAAAGAACATATCTGTCAAACTAGAGCAACAGCTGACCAAACTCGGATCAGATGATATAAAGGTCGAGCAGTTGACTCTTGAAGAGATCCAAGATCTGTCAAAGCTAGTGGGCATTGCCAACTTTATGGTTACAAAGTATGCTGACAAGAGAGACGTATATCATATAGTCAAGGACTTTGCTGATATCATAACACAAGCCGCTCAGTCATTAGAACAGATCGATGATGAGATAACGGAGATGATTATGTCAGCTGAGGACTCGATCGGTAGAGTCAAGGCCATGTATGTCAACATATCTGCCAACTCTGATCTCAAAGAACAGTATGCAGACGGACCAGAGTATAACCGATCTCAAACAAGTGCAAATAATTTAACTAATCTTACAACAGAGATTAACACATCAGAATAGCTATAACGTTTTACAGATATGCTTAGGTAGTATAAATGAGCGTAGCACCACAAGAGTTGGAGAACACTGTCATCAAGTGTGCCACGATGGCAATAAAATGTGATTCAGAAGGAGCACGTGGCATGGCGATAACATACTATCAACACGCTGTAGATGGATTGGACAAGTTGATGAAGTTGTATCCTAGCAACAAGATAAATGATGTCTATGTAAAACGTTACAAGACATATCAAAACAGAATCGAGACACTACAAAAGGCTCACAATATCGAACCTGCAATCGATCCCAACGCAACCCTTGAAGAGCAACGGAGATCGGTTCAGAGACAAGAGGCTGAGAACGATTTTGAAGATTTGGTTATGAAAGAAAAGCCCGATATTACGTGGAACCAAGTTATTGGTCTAGAAGATGTGAAAAAATCACTACTGAACTCCATAGTTCGCCCCAGTACACGACCAGATGTATATCCGATTGGAGTACAACGAGGAATGTTGTTACATGGGCCACCTGGCACCGGCAAGACTATGCTTGCAGCTGCTACTGCAAACGAGGTTGATGGCTACTTTATCAATATAGACGGCGCATCGATTATGAGTAAGTGGCTTGGAGAAGCAGAGAAGAACGTCTCTAAAATATTCACTATGGCTAGAACGTATGCAGAAAAGGAGGGCAAACCTGTAATATTGTTCATTGATGAGGTCGACTCGTTGTTAGCAGATCGAACCAGTGAGGTTGGTGGTGAGGTCAGAACAAAGAAACAGTTTCTTACAGAGATGGATGGTGTCTTGGATAAAGGAAAGAGTTTGATGCTTTATGTAATTGGAGCAACAAATAAACCGTGGAGTCTTGATGAAGCATTTTTGAGAAGGTTTGAAGCAAGAATCTATGTACCTCTACCGGACGAAGCGGCTAGACAGAAATTATTTGAACAGTACACTTCACGTCTCAGAACGACTCCTCAAGTTAATTGCGCCAACCTTGCGAAACTCTTCAAGGGGTACAGTGCAAGCGATATTCGAAGTGTCTGCATCTCTGCACAGAATCAAGTCGCCGATGAGCTCTTTAACTCTCCAGACTATCATGAACCTGTTGAGGGCGAAGAGTTGGCATTACCAAGAGAGATCACTCCTACTGATTTTAAAAATATCATGGGTAGCCGAAAGCCTAGTGTATCTCATGAGATGATTCGTGCATACGAAGAATGGAATAGGAACTTTAAAGCAAACTAGTGTATGCTGGTTACCGAGTTCTGTTATTGGTTCTTTTAACTTGTTGGGGGTATTTGAAATTTAGGAGATCTCTTGGAAATTTACTGTCGATGGCAATCTCATAAACGATTCACAAAAAATTACATATTATTAAACAATTCATCTTGAATTATGTAAATTTTCGATATTTGGAGCATAAATCATGTATTTTTTAGTTTTTATCATGATAATTTTACTAGGAGTATAATTTCATGAACGCTCCCAAATTCCAAATATCCTCCGATAAGTTAAAAGAACCCGATTCTCATCTCTAAGATTACACAGAACCTCAATTACTAAATTTTAAATAGTCATTCGTTTTACTATTACATGTAAGTCGCGTCTGAAACTCATAGGCGATCGGGGTAAGACCAGGTGGTGCTGTAAGCGATGTAGACAGACTTACAATTTCATGACGTGTACGTTAATACCTTCACGAATCTCGCCCCTACAATCTAACGTGATTGTCCTTTTTGGCTCTTTCTCTTTATTATTTCCCCATGCAACAATATCAGCTATAGTGTGAGCATCTCCTTTGTATGAATGATCTAAGTCATTATCTTTTGCAAAACCTCGGCAATCCGAATCACATTCAAAGCAAACTTTACATACGCCGTGAAGCTGTAAAAAACAATCAACAGTACTTCCAAATGTCTCTTTAAATAACGAAAATTATATAGAAATAGAAAGATCTATAAAGGGTTTCTAAAAATAACTTTTGTTGAAAAACAAAAATGAATTAAATGGACAGCGATTTAGAAGACATTTAGAATATTCTCGATATACTGCATTTTTAAATGATTTAGATATTCCTGTGTCTAAAAAAAATAATGCAAAGTTTGGTAAAGAAGATGTTTTATCCATTATGTTTAAAACAGCCATGTCTAAAAGTACAATAACTGGACATTCAACTTCAATGAAAATGAGGAAAAAGCGTGCTCCATCTCCAGAATATTTTAGACTATTATTCAAAAAGGCAGCAGCTGATTTTGACAACTTTAAATTTAAAAGGTCAGTAAAAAGCAACATCGCAGCATTACAAGATATGGGTCGTTGGTCTAAAGAGCCAAAAGATATAGCAATTGATCTGCACAAATATGCACGATATGATGACAAAACAGATACTAAACTATGCTATGGTCCGGTTGACGACAGATATGCATTACATGAAAAGTACATGACAGCACAAGTCATAAACGAAGGCGAAACACTAGTTGTGTCAAAACATGCCATGTACAAAGGAGACCAAAACCCCAATTTTGTGCGTAAAATCATCAAAGATTGTGAAGATCTGCGTCTGGACATTGGTAACTGGTTGATGGATCGTGAGTTTCTTACTACACAGATCTTGCAGCTGCTGCAAGGTCGAGGTTACACATTTCTCACCATCTGTCAAAATAACGCCAAGACAAGGCGATATCTAGAAGAGTACAAACAAGGAAAACGTAAACGAGTATCAAAACGTACGATCTCTAATGGCAAAGGCTTGTCAATGGACTATTACATGATCATAGAAGAAATTGAAAAGGATGGTAAAATAGACTACATTCCATTTGCAACAAACAATCCAAGAATTGATACAAAAAAATACGCAAAGCGATGGGTTATTGAAACTGGATATAGGGTAGTCGATAAGATGAGATTACCAACTACAACTAAAAATGAATCAGTAAGAGATTTGTTGTTTTCTTTTTCTCTTTTGTTTTATAATGCTTGGATCATAGCACGTAACATAGATGATGAAAATGATCCATTGAATGTTGGTTGGTGGCACATTCCTCAACTTACGTTCAGAGATCTTGTGCTAGATTACATTGAACTCTATCGAGAAAAATGGCCTCCACCAAAGATTGCCGCTGCAGCTTGTTAATAAGCAGACAGTTGGAAGTACTGATCAATACGTTTTTGTACTAGTTCAAAGAGTACCTTGTTAAAAATACAAACAAGTTCGGCTTTACGAATCTTGTTTTTCATTAAATTATAAAATTCGTTAATTATGGTGTCTCTATCTATTCTAATGCATAGTCCTAGAGAATTTTTTCTGTCAAAATGTATTTTCGATATGATGTCTTCTTGTCTCTTTCTTTTTTTAATTCTGCTCATATGAATATTGTCATGTCCTATGCTGTTTACAGTCTGTTTGATAATATCCTCAGTACCAATCACGATTGACATATATGTGTGATTACCTATATTTGGACGACCGGAAACATCCATTCCTGCAATTATCATAACCATCTTTTTTACTTTTCAAAAAATACTATATTAATGCAATTGAGAATGTACGTAGCTGTTGAATATAGGTAACCGTATGTGGAGTCGAAAAGAAAGCGATCAGATGATGCCAATGGATCTTTTCGATTTACGTGGGATAGCGTTTCACAAGGTTTTCCATAATTTTTCTTTAGGCAGTATGCGTATTATTGGGGGTGTTCCATGCCAATCATCAAACATGACAACAATGAATCAATTTGCCTCTAGAAATTACACATGTGTTTTATTGTACCTTAAAACGTGAGTATGATGTAAGAAATACACATACAGTCTTTGATAGAATCTTGTAGTGTTTTCTGTAATTATTCTATCCAGTAAACCGAAAAGATCCGCCAATAGTACTATTATCACTGTATCTAGTCAATAGTTATAGAAGTTTTAATTCTAAATTCGATAAAGCACTCAGTGCCTCATCTCTATATTCTAGAGTTATTTCCGACTCTTCGTATCTGGCACTCATGCTCGCTTCAAACAAAAAATTATATTCATCTTTTACATGTGGGATGTGTTTCTTTACCATCTTTTTTCGTGAGGTGTGATTGTCGGTCGATGCATATTCATTTCTTTCAAAATAGTCATCAACCAAATGCAATGTAGCATAAAATAATATGGTTACTTGTCAGTCATAAGAATTTGATTCACTCTTACGTAGCTGCTCAAATATCTCCTTGTTGTGCTTGTATCTCTCGTAGTGCCACGTCATGAGTGCTATTCTCTCTTAAAAACAGTGGTTGTGTTGTCTAGGCGCTTTGATTTAATTTCAGATGCCTTGAAAAATAACATCTCCATATCAGAGTCGGGAAATTGATCTTCCAGTTTACCAAATTTTTTAAATATCGTCTTGACTGCAAAGCTAAAGTCATCATGTTCATAAATTACAATTAGTTTGATTACATTACAATGAAAATTGTTTTCGTAACATACCTGTTTTATGAAATCAAGATCAAACGCCTCAACAATTTTGGGCTTTATGCTATCCATGTCTATCTCTTGTTGGGAGAGTCTATTTACGCTAGTTTGCAGCTGATCCATACTAGTTTGCAATTGTTTGATTCGAGTCAACATTTCACTCATCTCTGATTTCTCTGCACGCTTTACCTGAACACTAGCCATTTTTCAGTCACTGTGATATCTGCTATTTAAGACATAAATTCTTTATGTATATACCGCTTTCTCTTCGATTTACGTGGAATAGATATTCACAAGGCTTTTTCCATAATTTTCACTTGTAGAATCTCGTCGTACTTTTTCTATAATCGTTCTATCTCGCGTGAATCAAAAATATCCGTTACTCGTATAACCCTCGTGTATAAAGATCAAGCCACAATCAAATTCCTAGTCGCAATGATGACCTTGTCTCAATATGGATGTAGATGATCTTTGATCTAAACTTCTAATTAAACGGATAGAATTTATGTTTTGAATGTATTGATCCATGATTGTAGATCGGTCTCATATGCGTGTGCGAAACCAAAGAATCGACATGTTTTGTGTGATCGAAACAATCGTGATTATCTGTCAAATTGATCTAGTGAATAGCCATGAAACCACGCCTTGCCGACGATCATGTTGATCATACGATGCATTGCTATTCATATGGTTTAGTATATCTCAACTGCTATCAAACTTGGTAATTTTTAATGAAATGTTTGGTTTTAGTCCCTCAATGAGACATGGTTCTGGGCATTCTTGTGGGAAGAGATCTGTTGGGAGAGATCAAAAAAGCTTAAATTCACTTTATTATCGACTCAATTAGGGTTAAGAATTAAAACAAAAAAATCAGTCCATGTGAAAAAGTTTGCAAAACTGATCCTCAGTGACGGAACCGTACTTGAGGGTCAAGGTTTTGGATACTCTACTATCTCCTTTGGTGAGATCGTATTCAATACTGGGATGGTTGGTTATACTGAAGCACTAACTGATCCATCGTACAGAGGTCAGATCTTGACATTGACGTATCCTCTAGTTGGTAATTATGGCGTTCCAGATCCATCGATCAAAGACAGGTATGGGATACCAAAGTTCTTCGAGTCTGATGTGATCCAACCTAGGGGTTTGGTAGTTCACGAGCTATCTCTTACCGCGAGTCATTGGAACATAGCAATGACTCTTGATGAGTGGATGTATAAACACAAGATTCCAGGAATATCTGGGATCGATACACGAGAGCTTACAAAGAAACTGAGAACAGGTGGTGTGATGATGGCAGCACTCGCAGTCTCTGATGACTATATCGATACATCTGTTGTCCAAGATCAACTAAAGACAGCAACACCATACAACTCGGAGCAGTTTATGAGTCAGGTATCTACAAATGAGGTTAAAAGGTATGGGAATAGTTCTAATGTTGTAGTTGTGATTGATACAGGTACAAAATATGCGATACTACGAAATATTCTAGATATGGGGTACAAAGCTGTGTTGCTTCCATGGGACTCTACGTTTAAAGATATCATGTCACACAATCCAAAAGGTGTGGTTCTTAGCAGTGGGCCTGGCGATCCACAAAAATGTCCCAACACAATCGAGACTGCAAAGAGTTTGATTAAAAATAACGTTCCAACTTTGGGAATATGTTTGGGAGCTCAGATCATTGGAATTGCAGGAAATACAGAGACATACAAGTTAAAGTATGGACATCGTGGACAAAACAAGCCTTGTATCAATCTCTTAAACAATCAAGTGTATGTTACTAGTCAGAATCATGGTTATGGTATAACTCCTGAATCGTTAACCCGATCTGAATTTGATTTATGGTTTACAAACGCAGACGACAAGACAGTTGAAGGAATACGACATAAAACAAAGAGCTGTATAGCCGTACAGTTCCATCCAGAAGCATCGCCGGGTCCATACGACTGCAAGTTCGTCTTTGAAGAGCTACGATCCCTTATGGAGGAGGAAGTACCTGCCAAAGCGTGAGACACTATCAAAGATCCTCGTGTTGGGCAGTGGGGCAATAAAGATCGGAGAAGCCGGCGAAAGTCGCTAAAACGACCGTCAATTTGACTACTCCGGGAGCCAATGCCTCAAAGCGATACGCGAGGATGGGTTAAAGAGCGTTCTGATAAATCCCAACATTGCAACTATACAGACTGATACGCGGTTTGCAGATAATGTCTATTTGTTACCGGTAAATCCAGAGTATGTTGAATCGATAATCGAGAAAGAACGACCAGATGGAATAATGCTTGCCTATGGTGGACAGACAGCACTAAACTGTGGCGTGCGATTACACGAATCTGGAGTATTTCAAAAGTATGGGATCAACGTTCTTGGTACTCAGGTACCGGGAATTCAACGTACAGAAGATAGACAGTTGTTCAAAGACGCAATGCGTGAAGCAGGTGTACCTGTACTGAATAGTAAAACCGTGACAAACTTTGAAGATGCAAAAGAGGTAGCTAAAGAACTGAACTATCCTGTGATAATTCGAGTTGCATATACGCTAGGTGGTAGAGGTGGAGGTGTTGCACACAATGAGATTGAACTACACGAGATAGTTGAACGAGGTATCAAGGCATCTCTAGTTGGCCAAGTTTTAGTTGAAGAGTACATCGGACATTGGAAGCAGATCGAGTATGAGATAATGCAAGACTATGATGGCAATAATGTCATTGTATGTAACATGGAGAACGTACTGTCCATGAAGGTTCATACTGGCGATAATATTGTGGTGGCTCCATCACAGACGATAAACAATCACGAGTATCACATGCTGCGCACTGCGGGGCTTTGCGCAACAAAACACGTTGGAATTGTTGGAGAATGTAATATTCAATACGCTCTCGATTCAGACTCTGACAGATTTGTTGCAATCGAGATAAATCCAAGACTCTCTCGTTCTTCGGCACTAGCAAGCAAAGCAACCGGTTATCCACTAGCGTACATGTCGGCCAAGATAGGTCTAGGTTACAATCTATCTGAACTTGTAAATCGAATAACAAAGAGTACTACTGCATGCTTTGAACCCTCTCTTGACTATATTGTATGTAAACACCCACGATGGGATTTTGCAAAGTTTGAGTTGGTAAATCCTAGACTTGGACCAACTATGAAGTCTGTCGGCGAGGTCATGGCGATCGGTCGTACATTTGAAGAGTCGTTACAAAAGGCGATAAGGATGCTCGGTATCGGAAATGACGGCCTGGTGCTAAACCGTAATCGAGACATACAATACAACGAGGAAGAGATCGAAGATCGTCTAGCACATCACGATGACAAGATACTGTACAATGTTGCACTGGCACTAAAGATGGGAATATCCGTAGAAAAGATATATCAACTATCTTCTATAGATCCGTGGTTTATCGAAAAGATACAAAATATCGTAGACATGGAATCCAAATTAAAGAATCGAGAGCTGAATTCAAGTCTGATGAGATCTGCAAAACAGATCGGATTCTCTGACCGTCAAATAGCACGTAGTACAAATCAGACCTCAGATCAGATTCGAGATGTGCGTAAAGAGATGGGTGTCATACCTGTTGTCAAACAGATCGATACTCTGGCTGCCGAGTGGCCAGCAGTTACAAACTATCTCTATCTGACGTATGGCGGTGTCACAAGTGATATTGAGACAAAGCCTGATGAGCAAGGCGTAATAGTTGTAGGTGCAGGACCATACAGAATAGGAAGCAGTGTAGAGTTTGATTGGGGAACGGTAAATATGGTCTGGGGACTACAACAGAATGGACAAAAGAACGTCTCTGTAGTGAACTGTAATCCAGAGACTGTGTCTACAGATTATGATATCTGTACTAGACTATACTTTGAAGAGTTGACTCTTGAGAGATTGCTAGACATTGCAGACTTTGAATCTCCACACGGTGTAGTGACATGTGTTGGTGGTCAGACTGCAAACAATCTGACTCTTGGACTGGCACAACATGGGATCAACATAATGGGTACATCTGCAGCCGATGTTGATAGGGCTGAAGATAGATCCAAGTTTAGTGCTGAATTAGACAAATTACACATACAGCAGCCAAAGTGGCAAGCGTTTTCAAATATTGGTGCAGCAAGAGAGTTTGCTCAAAGAGTAGAGTTTCCCGTGATCGTCAGACCATCGTATGTGTTGTCTGGCGCAGCGATGAAGGTTGTATGGTCGTCAGATGAGCTCAAGAGATACGTCAAAGAGGCCACAGACGTATCTCCAGATCATCCGGTAGTGATATCAAAGTTTATGCTCAACTCACTAGAGGTTGATGTAGATGGAGTCTCTGACGGTACCCATGTTATAATCGGTGCAATCGTTGAACATATCGATAGTGCTGGAGTTCATTCTGGTGATGCAATGATGTGTATTCCACCATGGCGACTTGGCAACAAGATCATCGAGACCATCAACGAGTATACGGAAAAGATTGCGTTGACGTTTAATGTGCGTGGTCCATTTAATCTACAGTTTTTGATACACGATGATCATGTATATGTAATAGAACTGAATATACGTGCATCACGTTCCATGCCTTTTGTATCAAAACTTGTAAAGACAAATCTCATATCATTGGCATCACGAGCGATCTTGAATAAACCCCTTCCAGCGATACCTAAGAATCATTGGCAAAAGATCAACAACTTTGGAATCAAAGTTCCACAGTTCTCGTTTATGCAACTAGATGGCGCAGATATTGCATTGGGCGTTGAGATGCAGTCTACTGGTGAGGCTGCATGCTTTGGTACTAGCTTTTATGATGCTCTATCAAAAGGACTGACCTCTGTAGGGTATAATTTGCCAGAGAAGGGTACAGCGCTAGTTACCGTCGGCGGTGCACAGAACAAGGAAAAGCTAGTCGCATCGATCGCCAAGCTTCGAGATTTAGGATTCAAGATCTTGGCGACTGAACACACTGCAGAATTTTTAGAGTCAAAGATAGGTTCAGTAGAGATCGTTCACAAGATATCAGAGCCGGATCGAAAGCCAAACATTGCAGATCTCTTGTACGAGCGCAAGATAGACTTTATCATCAATATACCAAGCACGTCAACTCTGGAAAAATATGTGGGAATGCTATACGACGAGTATCAGATACGACGCAAGTCTCTGGAGTTGGGTATCCCGGTACTGACTACACTCGAACTCGCAGACTCTTTTGTAAAGACCCTCGAGTGGCTGAGAAACAACAATACAACAAAAGATGCTATAGAGCCATACGATGATGTTGATCTTAGATGACTTTACTAATGACTGCCTCGTCTCCGATTATGATTCCATCTAGTGTCATGATCCTTCCTCTTGACATCTCTGATACTCTGTTTATTATGGGTGATATCGATCGTTTATGATTGGTCTTGTGTGACGCATAAAAGTATCGATTAAACGACGGAACTATTGTGAGTTCTATATGGCCACTCCTGCTTGAGAATATGTTTGATCTGTTGGTCTGAAATGATACCCATACTCGCTGTCCATTCATTACCGAGTTCTCTTGAAAGAATACTGGATGCAGATGACCCATTACAATCTTGTCGACATAGCCTAGGCTATCTTGTGGCATTGCATGTCCATGTGTCAATAGTACATTCTCAAGTACCATCCCTGTCGTACTGATCATCGTAACCTCTCTAGGGATCAATCTATCTATGCCTGTGTCGTGATTTCCAGGAACTATGACTACATCACACATCTCTGATATTGCAGATAAAAATTTGGGTACCTCTCTCCACTCAAACTCTGTGATGTGAGTTACACTCGACTTGATATCTCCTAACAGAACAACCATGTCTGGTCTATGTGCTGATATGATATCGCTCAACTCTGTAATGGTCTCATCTGTAGTCGAGTTTACATGGATCTCGTTGGTTGTCATCGTACTCTCAAATCCTATATGTATGTCAGTTACTACTAGACTACGTTGCTCACCCTCTAGTAGCAGAGCTGGTTTTGATGGAATGATCTTTGCACGTAACATCAAGATTATAGTATGGTTGTGACATTAAATCCTTGTGCGATACGGATCGAGTAGATTGGATGATATGCTGATCGAGGGGCGTGTAAAACTACACATATTTGAACCAAGTATGAGAAAGATATGGACGGTTGTAGGTACCAACAGAGAACACTGGGCAGATCCTACCATCTCGTACTGTTCATGTAGTGGCTTTTATTTTGCAAAACTTGGTGGAAAGAATCGATGTTATCATTTGGATCTGATACAGTTGGCAGAACGTCATGACCATGTTGATACAATACATTTTGCAGATGAAGAGTTTGTAAATTTTGTATCCGCAATGATTCATGACATGTAATTCTAGTGGATCTCTTCTGTTTACGTGAGATACGGTTACAGAAAAAGCACGACAAGACTCTACAAGTGAAAATTATGGAAAACGCCTTACGAAAAACCATCTCATGTAAATCCAAGAGATCACTATTATCGTCTTTTAGAGACATGCATAGTCGATCATAGTTGACCATTTCATAAACAGAACAATCAGATTAATGACTTCATAATCGACTTGACCTGATGAAATATCATCCCATGTAAATCAGAGATCACTCACATGGACAAATATAGCACCTTTTAAGTAAACTTTGTAATTACATATCATGCCATATGAAGAAGTATACATTCAGAGGTTACGTGAAGACGATCCCGAAGAGTATGACCAACTCTTATCTGAGAGCTAGTCATTACGTCTGCCAGGACCTACCACGTCCTCTGGTTTGATTCGATTATCCCAATCTCCTCTGGCACCTTTTACTAGTGATATCACTCCTGCGCCTATGAGACCAATCACCAGTGCAAAGAAGACAGTCTGATCTAAAACTTTGTATGAACATTCGATCTCAAGTGGAGGGCTAGTATCTGAATATTCAAAACATGTTCCAAACTCATCTGCCTCTAGAGTTGCTGCTTGATACTGACCACCAAAGACTCCCAGTACACCAAACCCTGCAAAGATCATACCAACACCAATCAATACAAATCGCATATCACTCATGTTGAGTATTGTGTTGATATTCTATTTACGTTTTAGTCGCACAGCATTGTATTGGCACTATTGTCCATAAAGCATCTTTATCTCAATCTAGTATGTGAAATAGAATTACTGTACTCATACCAACTTGCACATGTAAATATACATGTAACTAGAGTTGTTGATCTGTCATGGATGCGCGATTCTATCCGTCTAAATTATGTGGTAGTGTACATGTGCCAGGTTCCAAGTCATATACACATAGAGTTGTGATGGCTGCATCTCTATATGGTGGCAATATCAAGATCAAGAATCCATCCAACTCTGATGCAAACAAGGCAATGATAAAACTCTGTCAACAGTTTGGCGCCAAGATAAGATGGGACAACTCTGATCTCTACGTAGATGGAGTTGCAGGGCGACCTACCGGTGGTGGCACAATAAATGTTGGCAACTCTGGCACTGCATTTAGAATATCTATCTCTCTAGCTATCCTTGCTGACGCAGACTCTATCATAACAGGTGATCCCTCACTTCAGAGTAGACCTGCAGGGCCACTCTTGAATGCACTTGTAATGCTGGGCGCAGATATCCGTGGAACAGATCGTAATGGTATCACATGTGCGCCAATCTACATCAAATCCGACGGCAATCTAGATGGTGGTGAGACACATATCTCTTGTGCCGAGAGCTCACAGTATCTGACATCGTTACTACTTGTCGCAAACTTTGCAAACAGAGATGTCACAATTCATGTTACTGATAGACTGGTATCAAAACCATACATTCGTATGACTCTGGAGGTGTTACGTAACTTTGGAATCAAGTTCAATGTACTAGATGACATGCTGTATACAATACCTGCTAGGCAGTCGTATACTTGTCCATCTACATATGTTGTACCTGGCGACTATTCTCAATCTGCATTCTTTTTAGCAGCTGCATGTCTAGTAGAGTCTGATCTTCGTATCAAAGGACTAGATGCTCAAGATCAACAGGGGGATAAACGTATAGTTGATATCCTAAGAGAGATGGGAGCTGTAATAGATCAAGACGGTTCTGATCTGGTGATACGAGGTCCATTTGATCTAGATGGAGTACAAATAGACCTGGTGGACACACCAGATCTCTTTCCCGTATTGGCGGTTCTTGGTGTATATGCTCGTGGTACCACTAGGCTATACAACATGCCACAGATCCGTAGCAAAGAGACTGATCGAATCTCGGTAATGATGCGTGAGTTGAGCAACTGTGGTGTAATAGTAGAATCTAAATCTGACGAGATGACCATTCACCATACTGACATGAATGTGAGAGATCACGTGTTTGATGCCAAGGGCGCAAAGGGCGTAACTGATCACCGAATAGCAATGGCACTATCTCTGATAGGTATACGAGATGGTCCAGTTCTAATATCTGATGCAGACAAGATTGCGATATCATACCCTGACTATATTCGTGATATGCGACAGATTGGTGCTCGCATAGATACTATTTGATGTATCTCTCCAACTCGGACTTTAATTTAGCAAGCGAGTCTTGATAAAACATCTTCATGTCTTTTACCGTCTTGTCAAACTTTGATCTAGTCGTGTCTTCACTCTTTAGGAATGATTGCCAATTGACTCTCGTGTGATCTGATTCGTCTATAACGTTGATGCTAGCCATATATGCGCAGAGCGGTAATCCTCTAGTTGCAATATAGGTAAAACTGAACCTAGACCACTGTATCATGTATTCTTCGACATCGTCAGCATTCTCAAATACTATTACTCTACCTGCTCCTACACCAAATCTCTTTGTTGTTGTATATTTGACGTCTGTCACACCTACTGCCCAATCCTTCATCGATCTGATATCTCTCAGTCTCTGCCAGACTATGTTTGACTCTGCATTGATAGTTATATCATGTGATATTCTATCTGTATGTGATCCCATCATTTATCGTATATCTGATCTACAATATGATTCTAAGTTGATTGATGCACTCTGATTGCATGTTTGACACATGATCTAAATCTACACATTGTACGACACGTTGTGCAATACATTGTACAGCAAGATTGTTTAAACGGATCTTTTCGGTTTGTGTGGAATAGAACGGGTACAAGACTGTATGCGTATTTCTTACACCATACGCACATTTTAAGGTACAATAAAACACAGGTGTAATTTCCAGAGGCAAATTGATTTATTGCTGTCATGTTTGATGATTGAACGTGGGCACTCTTAATAATACACATACAGTCTTTTGTTTCAGATCTACAAAATGCTTTCAGGTCAGCACTGGTACCATGACTACGATTTCAGAATGTTTTTATGTCGTTATACAGATGAAATAACACGGCAATAGATACTGCAACTCTAGAGATCAGTGAACTCGAAAAGTACATACTTTTACTCGTATATGTGGATAACGAGCCCATATACGGTAGGCAAAAGCTCCAAGTCTTGATGTACATGCTAGGTGCTCCATATCCAGAGATCAGAGAGTGGTGTGATTTTACAATAAAGGATGATGGTCCATACAGTGCAGTTTTAGACGATACTTTGGAGCGTCTTGTAGACATGGATATACTAGTCGAAAAAAACAACACTATTCAATTAACCAAGCATAGCATAGAGTATGCCAGAATGATTGGAGAAGAGAAGGGCGGTTTCCCAGAAATTCCAGACCTACTTGACCGAAAGATGTCATGGGTATTTCACAACTATAAAGATATTCTAAATGACGTAACTATTCCAGAGATGTTATCCTTCATGTATTGTGAGTATCCAGATATGACCAAAAACTCTACAACATACGAGAAACTCAAGCCAGATATTGAAGAACATATATTTTCAATCATTGCAAAAGAAAAGATTAGTGGTGGACGAGGAGGAGAGTTGTTGGGCGAAACTGCATACGATATGCAACATAAGTTGCTTGACAGAGGATTGCTGAAACTAGAGTTATGAAGATATTAGACGCGTCTGTGTTGATTGGAATATTTGATCTTATCCATAGACCGGATGTCTTTGATGATATTTTAAAGTTGGGACATGAACTAGTAGACCCTATTCATAATTCGGTTCTTTCTTGACACTTAGCACGATCATCCCAAGCATAAACCAAAACACACCCTCATCATTATGCATATCTCTTGTTTAGTTGAATATTGATTAAAGTTATCGACGAAATGTTTGATATCCTAGAGGTAAATTTACAATATGTTGTGAATTTATAGATCTGCATACATATTAAAACTTGACATAAATGGAATAGTCCAAATCACACACGTGGCACAAAAATATTCAAACTCCAATATTGGCCAAAATTGAATTATGAATACGGTCTAGTGGTACCAAAATATGTTCAAAAAGAGTTAGAGGCTAAGCCATCAAATATAGATGTACAAGAATTAATCAAACAAGGCAAACTCACCAGTTCAGAAAAAAATTCATTGGTAGAGATTAATGTATTTAACCAAGATGCACAAAATTTAAAATTTGGTGAGATAGATGTAATCTTGACCTATCTGAAACTGGGCGGATACAAAAATAACGTCTATTGTGTATTGGATGATGGTAATGCACGAAAAGTAGCCTCAAGATCAAAAATAAAACATAGAGGATTAATTGGATTGATCATAATGTTGGAAGATAAAGGAATTAAAAGCTTTGACGAGGCTGATGAGATTCTAACCCTACTGTATAATTCAAAATTCCACATGCCTAAAGATTTTAAACATGTTCGCAGATATCCCAGATAGCACTTTTTGAACAAAACACTATTCTCTTGACTAGTTATTCTTAATATAAACAACTAGCTATACATGAACCAAATAACTTGTAGCAGTTACGACAGATGCCATGAACGAATGTCATTAATGTTCCACTCAATGCCTCGATTGCAGCTGACGATAACACAAGCACTCTAAATAATACGTCACAAGGATCAGAACCAGACAAAGCAGAACCCTAGTTGGATTAATTCAAGACTTTAGACTGTATGCGTATTTCTTACACCATACACACATTTTAAGGTACAATAAAACGTAGGTGTAATTTCCGGAGGCAAATTGATTCATTGCTGTCATGTTTGATGATTGAACGTGGACACTCTTAATAATACGCATACCGTCTACAGAAAAAGCACTACAAGATTCTACAAGGAAAATTGTGGAAAAAGCCTTAAGAAATTCCATCCCACGTAAATCGAAAAGATCCGTTTAAACAATACAAAAGATATCCAATCATGTTTGTATCTTGGATGTATAGCATATGCTGCATCGAGATTACCGATCTGTAGAGTTCGTATCTGTGTCGTTTTATCTCTATTTGAGGTATCATTTTTAATCCCCTTTATGATCATTTATCGCAATGGTATTTGGTTGGGGTAAGAAACATCAAGCTGAAGCTCCGACACAGAAAGAGATCTCTATACATGATATCAGAGATATGGTATCTGATCTCAAGTCTCGCCGTGCCTCACAGACTATTGCCGATGCGCAACGTATTGGAGATATGACGAGACCGCTGCTTAAACAACTGATCGATATAGCTGCACATCTAGATCGAGATAGTCTCAACGTAGACGACGTCGACAAGAATGTGGGAGTTCTTATCAAACGTGGTAAAAAGCAAGTCATCTATGTAATACGTAAAGAGGTGTCGGTTATGGATGATATCATCACCATTGATGACGCATTTGATGTAGCTCGAACTCTGGGATCAATTCTCAAAAAGTTGGGTGATGTCCTAGGTAGGCAGACTCGTGTAATTCATCTCTTTGCTAAAAAGTATGCAAATCAACTAAAACACAATCTCGAAGATCTCAAATTACATCATGCAGAACTAGAAAGTATCTTGAACAATTATACCGCGACTAGAGATGGCGCAGAACGTATCTTTGATCTACTCGACAAGATCAAGGATAAAGAGACTCTTATCACAAAGACTAGTGATAGAATATCTGCGATTCATTTAGAGATAAAACAACTTGTTGCTAAAATTAATGATCTAGAGGCAGATATTCAAAGAGAGAGAGAGTCTGTCAAGTATGCTGAATATCTATCTCTATCTAAATCCCGTGACTCGCTTGACTCTCAAAAGTCAGATCTTCGCAATACGATAAACTCACAATTTACAAAAATATCCCGTCCTCTTGGAAGATATGAGTATGGCTCATCACTAGAAAAGTCGCAGCGTCCAATACTAGAACAATTAATTCATGATCCGTTTGTTGTTATGACACAAAATAATAGAAGCGATATCACTACAATTTTAGAGAATGTTAAAAAGGGGATCGAGTCTGGTTCTATATCTGTCAAAGATATCACAAAGTCTCTGTCGCATATGGGCGAGACTTTTTCACTACTCGATGAATTCATCTCACAAGTTGATGAACTTGAAAATAGATACGATAAAGTAGATCAAAGCATAAGATCATGTAATCTTGATACACTACGCAGACTAGAGTCTGATCTAGCACAGTCCAAGTCATCTATAACTTCTCTAAACCATACATTGACATCATATAATGAAGAGTTGGAGATCAATCGCCCTCTACGTAAGGATCTCATATCTGATCTAGAATCTTCTCTTCGACATTTTTCAAATACACAGTATGTAGTGGAGACATGACGTGATATTCAAGGTTAAAAAGTTAGAGCGTAGGGTCTTTTTAAAACGCGACGTACTAGACAGTATACTCTCTTTCTGTCAGATGAAGCATCCCAATGAAGGAATACTGATCCTAAAGGGTAAATCTAAACAAGGACAGATCCATGTAGATGGATTGGTCATTCCACCGTTCAGTTATACCGGTCCCACGTTTGCTGGATTTCCGCACTCTTTTCTTCCGTTTGATCTAAGCTATGTTGGTCTAGTTCACTCTCATCCTAGTGGTTCAGCTAGACCATCTGTTACTGATCTTCACAACTTTTTTGGTCTAGTGTCTATCATAGTGCAGGCACCATACAAGAACGACTGTATATTTGCATGGGATAGTAGTGGCAATACCGTTCCACTAGATATCGTAGACTAGATACAATTCCACCGTTGATGAGTGATATCCGTATTGGGTGGACGTTGATAAGTTCCACTAGATATCGTAGACTGGATACAAACCCATCTCTTATTATATACAAATCTTGATTCTCTTAATTTGACTAGAGTTGTTCATGTATATCTTTGAACGTAACCGGTTACACAGAACTCAATACAAAGATTATATGATACAAAAACCAACAAATGGTATGAAAACGCTTCGTGTAATCATGTACAAGACTCCTGAGGGATATGTTGCCCAATGTCCAAACAATCGTGGAATTATTGTAGGTGGCGAAACCAAGGCAGAGGTCAAATCTGAATTAAAACAGTTTATCCATGGCTATGCACAAGCATTCCCAGACGAAAAACATAAATTTTTTAAAAATGACAAGATGGTGAAGTTGAGTTTTGAAGATAAACTGGCACCACTTTAAACAAGTACTCTTAACTCTTGGGTATGTCGAACGTCCAGATGGTTTGCCTGGCATAATATATTTTGAACATTTGACAATGGGTAGGATCGGAATTCAAAAAAGGAACTCATACCAACCGTTTCAAATACAAAGATATCTTTACGCAATGAGACTACCAGAGGCGTTTTTTGAACCAATCTACAAGAAATGCACAGATCATTGATTGTCAGTTAACGCAAATATGTCTCCTTTCCTAGTGGATCTCTTCGGTTACATGGGATCGAATGGTTACCTTTGAACTCTTCAAGATGCCAAGATTCCTTTATGCTGGTGGCTCTATCATTTGATTCCGAAATGTACATTCTATGGACTCGTCAACCCGAGAATCCACCCCTTGTTATCCCACAACATGACGTTAAACAACAAAACTTTATAATATAATTTGTGCTACGATTATTGTTGTTTACCAAGTCTTACATGATAATTCTATTTGCAACTCTGGCAATCAGTCTTGCTATTCAAATGATCTTGCCCTTTCCATACGGTTTGATCATCGCAATATCGCTCTTTGTCCTGTTTCCACTATTCTTGAGACGCCGTTACATGAGTAGGATGAGAAGCGGATATGGTGGTAGTGATTCTGGTGGGTTCTTTGGGATGGGAAACCCTAGCGGTTCACGTAGCGTACGATATGTCTGCCTTGTATGTAACAACAAGCACAAGGGTGGAACATGTCCACGTTGTGGCTCCAAGATGCAAAGAGCTGACTTTTAGACATGCAACTAGACTCTCTCAAAGCCAAGGTGATATTTCACAATTCAATAGATGTGTGGATAGCTGCATGCCAAGAGAGAGGACTGGTGTGGAACGACACATCAGAGTATCGTAGATTTATCTCATATCTGTTAGACAACAAGATAAATCTAAAATCATTCAATCTCTGTTCGCACGAAGCAGGTGCTACAGAAGAAGAGAAGACAAAGTTTGCAGAACTCTTGGCAGAGATCAAAGACGAACCAAACTCGCAGACCTATACAGTAAAACTCATAGATGACACCATCGATACGATTCGTAAATTTTGGTCATCTAGCTAGTTTTGGATTGACTATCTTGTCTAGAGCGTTTCCTATAAACACAAAACCCAATCCAGCTATTGCAATCATGATACCTGGCGGAACTATCCACCACCAAAGTCCTCTCGAAGCTGCACCAAACGAGTCTGCATCATGTAATATTTGACCCCATGTTGGAAATGACGGATCGCCTAAGCCAAGAAAACTCAGACCAGCTTCTGTCGTTATAGCTGCTGGAACAGAGATTGCGATACTCGCAAACGCATACGGCAAGAGCTGTGGTAGTATGTGTCTTAGTATGATCTTTCTATCTCTCTGACCCATTATCTTTGCTGCATCTACATACCCACTAGTCTTGATCTGCAATGACATGCTTCTAGATACTTTGGCGACACCTACCCATCCAAAGATCATCAAGAATCCGATCATGACAAATATGCTGTTGCTGATAGTAACCGACAGTATTATCAGAAATGGTAGAGCTGGCAGCGCATAGATTACGTCGTTGAATCTCATCATGACCTCGTCGGTTTTTTTACCTCGATATCCTGCATATACTCCATATATCAGGCCCATCACAACCGACGCAATTGCAACCACCAATCCAATAAAGAGAGCTAGTGGTGTTCCCCACAACAATCCAACTGCTAGATCGCGTCGCAACTCGTCTGTACCCATTATGCCAAAAACTTTGCCTCCAATCAACAGTCTCGAGTCAGAGAGCGTAACCTCGTTTTGTGCATATATGTCAACAGTAAATACATACTGGCCTTTGAGTGGCATGTTTGTGTCTAGCTGCGAGAATATTATGTTCTCCGATGATAGCTGACTGATATCAAAGTCAAAGATATCAGAGTTTAGCTTGAGATTCTTCACTATGTGTTGATCTGTTGAGAATATGCGCGATTGATGTTTGGTATATTCTGATGAATATGGAATTGACGTCGCAAGTATGGTCATCTGAGTATCGTCTGGACGATCAACTGTTATCTGAATCAGGGGCGTACCTACATAACTTGCTGTAAACTCGTAGATAAAGTCATTTGGAAATCCATCATATGTGTAATCTATTGTGTATCGCTGTGAGGTGAGATGTGTATCCTGATATGTATCTGCACCTATCTGATAGTCTTGTATGATCTGATGCTCTGGAATTCTAAACGTTGTGATATAATTTATCCAAATTGGTGGAGCTGCCTTTGGATATGATATCCAGTTCTCGGGATTGTTCCACTGTTGAAACGTCTCTAGTGGAATTACGATGACCGATACTATCGATACTAGGACTAGTCCGGCAAGAATCAGTACGCCTGCCATTCCCGTCTTGCTCTTGAGAAACTCACGCTTTATGTCACTAAATCCAACATTACTCAAAAGATCACTATCCTGTTCTTACTCTTGGATCAAAGTAGCCGTACAATATATCTGCGATAAATACACTGATCAGAAAAAAGACCGTAAGAATGTACGTTGCCCCAATTATTACTGGCAAGTCTAGTACAGATATTGCTTCAAAGTAGAGTCTTCCCATTCCTGGCCAATCAAATACTGCTTCTGTGATTATTGCGCCTCCTAGTGAACCTGATAGGCTTAGCGCTAGAATCGTTACTATTGGCGGCGCTGCATTCTTTAGTGCATGTGTGTAAATTATTCTGCGTTGTTTGATGCCGATCGTTCTCTTTGCAGCAATGTAATCTTCACTCATTATTCCTATCATAAAGTTTCTTACCAAGTATGCCCACGAACCGAATCCGATCATTACTATTGTGATCAGCGGCAGTGTCATGTGGTATAGTAACGACAGATAGTATTCTGGATCTGATGGTGGAATATCTGGTGTGGCTCTTGCCGGAAATATCTGGTACATAAATGCAAATACAAAGATCATCAACATTCCTATCCACCATACTGGAAAACTAGAACTGATTACGGCAAACGATGATACCACTCTATCTAGTGCTGAGCCTGCTTTACTACTTGCAAGTGCACCAAGAAATATTCCAATTATCGATATGATTATCGTTGCAGTTGTAAACAACAGTATGGTTCGTGGCATCTTTTCAAATATGATATCTTTTACATCCGTAGAGCCTGTATCACTTGTAAGAAACGTTGCATGTCCAAAATCTAATATCAGTATCTTGTACATGGTGACACCTATACGTTGTGGTGCATACCAAGGTTCATCAAGACCTAGATCGCTTGAGCGTTGATCGATTATAGATTGAACGAATGTCTCAAACTCTTCAACCGTATTAAAGCTCTCTGCAATGGATGGATCTTGGGCCATCTCGGCACGAACCTGAAATACGATACTCTGTTTTAGAATTGTATCCATGTTGGAACCGATCAGTGATATTGTGATTAGGAGTGTCGCTATCAACACAACAAACATTGTTGCTGAGCGAGTTGCTACATATCGTTTTATGCCCAATCTAGATTTGTGTCATTGTGATAATATTAGACAGTTTCTATATTGTTGAATGATCGTGTTTTAGACTCTGTATGGTGCGTAAAGTGTTCATGAATATGTCGACTAGGTTGATCTAGTAAACAGTCACTTGTATTGTAGACTATATGCGTATTTCTTACATCATACTCACGTTTAAGGTATAATAAAACACAAGTGTAATTTCTGTAAGCGGTTAGCCTGACAACGATCTTGTGGGGTTCTTTTAACTTAATGGGGGGTTAAGATTAAGTTGTAGGTATTTCGAGAAACGCACGGTATGCAACTTAAAACAGCAATAATCTACAATGGGTGATCTAACCATTTTTCATGACTTGTAAAATTTTGAGAGAATGTTGCGTGAAAACTATCGACCCCCCCGTTAAGTTAACCATATGTGAAGAAGTCGATCAGAGTACATTCAGATGATACAAAGCATGCAGGTCGATCCAAGCGATCATCTGTAAAGCGATCTAAAAGAGGAAATGCAAACAAACAGATTACCCATCCAAAAAGTAAAAACAAGATGATCTATATCGGAATAGATGCACATAAGAGATTTCTGCAAATTGCAGCAATGGATCAGGATGGCAAGCGTCTACTCAATGAGCGTGTTGCCACAGATCATGACAGTCTAAAAAAATTCTTTGCGCAGTTTACACCACTCAATACACGTTGTGTGATGGAGTCATCGTCAGTATGGTATTGGTTGTATAGATACTTGACAGATGAATTGGGATTTGGTGTAGTGTTATCGAATCCATATCAAACAAAGGCTATTGCAGAATCAAAGAAAAAGACAGACAAGGTGGATGCATGGACACTGGCAGATCTTTTAAGAGGAAATTATATCTCGCCTTGTTTTGTTCCTAGTGAATACATTGTTAAATTGAAACAGTTGGTTCGACATAGAGATATAATTGTAAAAGGAAGAACGCGATACAAGAATCTTATACATGGGATATTACTGCAATATGGAATTAAAATACCTGGTTCAAGTTTTAGCAAGTCATTTAGAGAGGAATTGAAGAAACTCGAGGATTATAGAATAGATAACTATTTGGACATGATAAACCTCTCTGACGAAAAGATTCGACAGTTGGATATTAAAATGCATAAAGAAGTAAAGAGATCACATGATGCGCAGTTGTTAAAGACAATTCCGGGAGTTGGAAACTTTGTTGCACTTGTTGTAATATCCAGCATTGGAGATGTCAAGAGATTCCCAAATGTACGCAAAATGTGTTCGTATGCAGGAATAGTGCCGTCTGTTCGCAATTCAGCTGGTAAACAAAATCACGGACGTATAACGAGGAAAGGTGATAAAATACTTAGATGGGCATTGACCGAAGCAGTTCATGTACACATAAAATGTGAACCCCATAGCTACATTACAAAATTTTATACTAGAATTAAAAAGAGACGCGTGACAAGCAAGGCAACTGTTGCAACTGCCTCCAAGCTACTCCGATTGATGTACCATATGCTTATAGATAGGGATGATTATGTCACACATTGTAGTCGAAATCATTAACGTACGGGTTCTGTTTGAGATATCACTCGGCAAGTTAAATGTACAGATTTTGACGAATGGACGAAGAATGATACTGAGTTAACCACTCGAATGGATATATGTTCGCAGTCCTTTACATGGGAACACATCCCTAGCGTAAGCTATACACAATAGTCGTGAATCAGAGTAAATCTTTATAAGCTATTCACATGGATAAAAGAACCCAACGAAGCTTGTCGTAAATTCGGAGTTCATTTAGCTAATGCTGCAGATGATCTATACACGTTTGTGCTATACTATGGTATGGAATACACAAACAACAGAGCAGAGCGCGCTATACGACCAATGGTACTATTCCGCAAGGTAACTCAACGTATCGTATCTGAGGAGAGTAAAAGACGAGTTGGCAATATCTTTACATGTGTAACAACATGGGAGCAACAAGGTCTCAACGTCTATGATACACTCCTAAAAGTTGTGCATGAGACCTAACCTCATACAAAAAATCCATCCAACGTAAATCGAAAAGATCCGTATGAAACGCAGGAAAAAGCGATCTTTAGTACGTAACATGTATAACACAAAGGGTGTAGAAGGGTCTAGAACACCTTCTACTAAGTTGTTAAGTACAACTTGTCGCCAATAGATACTAATAGATGTAGTTATATTAATTTTTGGGCATGTGCCAGAGCACGGTTAAATGGGACTTGTCGCCAACAAGTTGTTAAGTACTTCGTGGGTTCGAATCCCACCATGCCCACCAAATATTCTGATTCACGTTCAGACGTCTCAAGACTGTATGCGTATTTCTTACATCATACTCACGTTTTAAGGTACAATAAAACACAAGCGTAATTTCTAGAGTCAAATTGATTCATTGCTGTCATCTTTGATGTTGGTGTGGGCATTCTTAATAATATGCATACAGTCTATTAGTAAAATACATAATCCCCTAATCTGACGATACATGCAATGAGTATCTGCATAGAGTTAGAACAATATGTGAAAGAAACTAGTTGCCTACAGATGACGCGATTCGCTATCCATTATCCATTATCCATTATCCATTATCCATTATCCATTATCCATTATCCATTATCCATTATCCATTATCCATTATCCATTATCCATTATCCATTATCCATTATCCATTATCCATTATCCATTATCCATTATCCATTATCCATTATCCATTATATGATGACACAAAGTTTGAGGGGTGCCTCTAGATGGGCACCTCAAAGGCATCAATCTTTGATGATGTGCTATGTATAATACGAGCATCTGCGACTAGTACCTCTGATCTCGGTAAACGGTTCGAGAGACTGACCAAAGACTTTTTCAAGATAGATTCAATGTATAGTAGACGATTCAGACGCGTCTATCTGTGGTCAGAGTGGCCCAAACGAGACGGCACAGACACGGGAATCGATATTGTGGCAGAACAGTTTGATGGTACACTCTGTGCTGTACAGTGCAAGTGCTATGATGACTATGCCGGTCTAGACATGAAGTCGGTTGCCAAGTTTCTGGCCAAAGCAAACTCGCTTGGTATAGAGAACAAGATTCTAGTGTATACAGGCGATACATTTACTAGTCATGCACAAAAGTTATTGCTTGATTCCAAGTGTTCCATAATAGATCAAGAACACTTTCGTAGTTCTAGTATCGATTGGAGTGATTATCCAAAACTTGTACGAGTCAAAGATCAAAAACAGCTCAGACCTCATCAGGTATCTGCACTAAAAGACGTGATACATGGATTTCAAAAATATGATCGTGGTAAACTGATCATGGCGTGTGGTACAGGCAAGACTCTAACAGCACTGCACATTGCAGAAGAACAGGTCGGTACAGGCGGTATCGTACTGTATGTTGTACCTTCTATCTCTCTGATACTACAGAGTATGCGAGAGTGGTCCGACAACGGTACCATACAACATAGTTACATGGCTGTATGTTCAGATAAATCAACAGGCGAGGATGGTTCCATAACAGAACTAGAGTCACCTGTATCTACAGATCATACTACCTTGCGACCATACATTGTATCACGACCAAAAGATGCAATGACGGTAATATTCTCTACGTATCATTCTATAGACGTTATAAAACAAGCTGCAAAAAATATACAGTTTGATCTGATACTATGTGACGAAGCTCATCGTACAACAGGAGTAGAAGACAAGTCGTTCTTTACAGCTGTACACAAGGACACAAACATACACGGCAAGAAACGACTCTACATGACTGCTACACCTCGTGTGTACAGCGATATTATACAAGCCAAGATGGGCAAGGTAATCTATTCTATGGATGATGAAGAGAGATATGGACCAACATTCCATAGACTGAGTTTTACAGCTGCAGTACAACAAAAGGTGCTCTCTGACTTTAGAGTCAAGATTGCAATCGTACCAGCTGATAAGATAGACGCACAGTTTCAGCAATCGGTAACAGACGAGGACCACTCCATACCGTTAGACGAACGTACGTTACTTGCAGCTGTATGGCACGGCATACAGTATCCAGATGATAATAAAACACCAAAACTGTTACAACGTGTTATTGCATTTGCAAATCGTATAGACCGTTCTCAAATGTTTGCAGGCGAGATAACAGACGGAAACAACATTGATCGTAGTTTTGCAAGTATCGTATCACAGTATGAAGAAAAAAAGAACACAGGACATAAAGTCCAAGTCAAACACATGGACGGCAAGACTAGGGCAATAGAACGCAGAGACAAACTACGTTGGTTAGACGAGAGTACTGATGATCCCAACACTTGTAGAATAGTCTCTAATGCCCGATGTCTATCTGAGGGTATAGACGTACCTGCTCTGGACGGTGTAATCTTTTTAAATCCGCGCAAGTCTCGAGTCGATGTAGTCCAGTCTGTAGGTCGAGTCATGCGTAGATCAGCTGGTAAGAAATATGGCTATGTGATATTGCCGGTTGCGATCCCAGCTGGTGTAGAATACCACAAGGCACTAGACAACAACAAGACCTTTGCTGTCGTATGGCAGGTACTGAACGCACTACGATCACATGACGAGTCGTTTGGTGCCGAGATCAACAGTCTGATACTGGACAAAAACACAGAGAATACGAGTCCCACTCCTAGAATCAGTGTATCTGTTTTAGATGATACATTTGTCGAGAGTGAACCGATTACAAAGTTCTTTGATCATGTAAAGTCTCAACTGGTCAAAAAGGTAGGAGATGTAGACTATTATGACAAGTATGGTGAAAAGATTGGTTCTGCAGCTAGTACGATACAGTCTAGAATCGAAAATCTGCTAAAGACAAATGATACCATACAACACGAGGTATCTAAATTTCATAAATCACTACAAGATCTGATAAACGATACCATATCTGAATATGATACTGTACAGGCCCTAGCACACCACATGGTACTTGCTCCTGTATTTGATGGGCTATTTACAGGACAGTTCACATCATACAATCCGATATCTAGAGCATTTGAAGATATCATACGTACCATGGGACTACGCGAAGAGCTCGAGATCTTGGAGGAATTTTATGATGAGGTACAGCAAGAGATCAAGAACATCAATACCGGTACAGCAAGACAAGAGTTCATCAAGAGAATATATGGAAATTTCTTTGAATCTGCTGATAAAAAAGGAACTGAACAACACGGTATCGTATACACACCTGTACAGATCGTCGATTTTATAATACATAGTGTACAGTATATTCTCAAGAAGGAATTCAACACCGAATTTGCAGACCGACAAGTCAAAGTTCTAGACCCATTCACAGGCACAGGAACGTTCCTTGCACAACTGATAAACTCGGGATATCTGGGTGAGAACATTTATGAAAAATACAAACACGACCTGTACGCAAATGAACTGATCCTACTAGCGTATTATGTTGCAACCGTAAACATCGAGACGGTATATTCCAGTGTACGAAACGGACACAGACATGTTCCGTTTGACGGTATCAGTTACACAGATACTCTAAAGATAAATCCACTATATCGCACAGACGAGAGACATAGAATACAACTCAAACCATTCACAGGTCAGTTCAAACAGGCACACGAACGCGTACATGCACAACGGTGGTCTCATTTACACGTGATAATGGGGAATCCACCTTATTCTGCCAAACAAAGCAACTACAATGATCAAAACCAAAACATACAGTATCCTGATCTCGACAAAAGAATTGGAGATACATATCTCAAAAGAGTCAAAGAGATCAACCCAAACATTGGACTAACGACATCACTACGAGATTCTTATCTTCGTTCACTCCGTTGGGCATCAGATAGAATCGGCGAATCAGGCATAATTGGCTTTGTAACAAACGCAGGATTTATCAGATCTGACGCTGGTGCAGGCGTCCGCGCCTCTCTCCACGAAGAATTCACAGACATTTACTGCTTTGACCTGCGTGGAAATCAACGAACGCAGGGAGAAATATCAAAGAAAGAAGGAGGAAAAATATTCGGTTCAGGCTCGCGCGCACCAGTCGCCATCACAATACTAGTCAAAAACCCAAACAAGAAAAAACACACCATACATTACAAAGATATCGGCGACTATCTATCCAGAGAAGAAAAACTAGACACAATATCAAAATACAAATCCATCCAACATATCAAAGACTGGGATACCATCACACCCGACAAGCACCACGACTGGGTTGGTCAACGCTCCGACGAGTTTGAACAGTACACAGCAATGGGCAACAAAGAGACCAAGGCTGGTAAAGAGGTCACTGCAATGTTCAAGTTATATTCGAGTGGTGTAAAAACACATCGCGACGTATGGGTTTACAATTCATCCAAAGAAATTTTATCAAAAAATATGAAACGAACCATTGATTACTGCAACAAACAAGATTTGTCAAATCCCATACTTGATCCCAAATTTGTAAAATGGAGTCCAGGACTCACAGATAGATTAAATAAAACTAAACCAAAGTTTGATAATTCACAAATTCGACTTTTAGCATACAGGCCATTTTTTAAACAATATGTATATTTCGATAAAACATTCATTGAAGTACTATCACTCACTCCAAAATTCTTCCCAGACAAAACATCTAAAAATCTAGTAATTATTGTACCATATCGACACGGAGGATTACCCTCTACATTCATAACTAATGTAGTTCCAGATTTACAGACCATTCAAAATGATCAATGCTTTCCTTTGTACACATACGAGAATGATAAGAAAACAATCAACATTACAGATTACATATTAACACAATACCAAGATCACTACAACGACAAGGCAATAACCAAAGAGGACATCTTTTACTATACGTATGGTCTATTACACCATGAAAAATACAAAAAGAAGTTTGCAAGCAATCTGTCCAAAGAACTACCAAGAATTCCAATGGCTCCAAACTTTCAAGCATTTGTCACAGCTGGACGCAAACTAGCAGATCTACATCTAAACTACGAGACCTGCAAAAAGTACCCACTCAAACCTAAAGCCAAATTTGGCAAGCTAGTAAAGATGGCATTCCCCAAAGTAACAAAAAACGGTAAAAAGATTCCAGACAAGACACGACTATTCATAAACGGCATCGAAGTCTTTGACCTACCTGAAATAAAATACACAGTAAACGGCAGAACCCCAATCGAATGGATCATAGACCGATACCGCAGAACCGTAGATAAAGACAGTGGCATAGTAAATGATCCAACTGAAACAATGACTGAAGAAAAGACAATAGCAATGATTCAACGACTCGTACACGTAAGTGTCGAATCTGACAAGATCATCAAAGAACTATCCGAAGAAGAGTTTGAACCGAAAGCGTGGAAACCGAAACCCTCTGGTCTAGATAGATACACCAACTCTAAAAACTATCAATCAAAATTAAGAGGTTGAACTATCGATGTGGTGTTTGAATAACTTGTTATCTCACACTGCATTAGACCTATAAGTGAAATATTCGCCCCGCTATGACCGTAGTCCGGACACCGTGGATCTTTTCTATTTACGTAGGATGATTTTTTGCAAGGATTTTTTCATAATCTTCCTTTATGGATTCTTGTAGTGATTTTTCTATACCTCTTCTATCTCACGTAAGTCGAAAAGATCCTAATACACAAAGAATTTATGTCTTAAATAATAGATATTAGATCAGAATTGGCTACTGTTCAAGTAAAGATTAAAGAAAAATCAGATATTGATAGAGTTCTATCTCATATCAAGCAATTGCAAACTAGTATGACCCAACTACAAACTAGCATAGATAGACTCGCTCAACAAAACATAGACATGAAGAGCATAAAACCAAAGATTGTCGATGCACTTGATGTCGATTTTGTAAAACAGGTATGTTATGAGAATAACTTTGATTGTAATGTAATAAAATTGATTGTGATTTATAAGCACGACGATTATGACTTTGTAATTGATACAATATTTGAAAGATTTGGCAAATTGGAAGATCAATTTCCAGACTTGGATCTACAAATGTTATTTTTTGATGTATCTAAAATTAAACCAAGTCGCTTAGATAACACAACCACTGTTTTTAAGAAAGAAGAGTAATTCATGTCATGGCATTACAAAAGGTATAAACGTAATAAGGAACTATTTGAACAGTTACGTAAGAACGAATTAAACTGTTATGACTGGCAAGTAACAATACTATTTTATGCGGCATTACATTTGGTTAATGACTTTTTTGAACGAAATGGATACATATCACCTGATAATCGTAAACTACGAAAAAAGATAATAAAAAACATCTCTCATATTTGAAGAATAGCTATAATTTTTTATTTGATCTAAGTATACTTGCTCAATATGAAGAATTGGAGATAACTGTAAAAGACAGAGATAAAGCACTGACTGCTTCATCAATTTTAGAATCAAAAATTGGATAGTGTCTGTCTTGTCTCAAGTATGCATAATTTGTTCTGATCAGTATACTGATTCAAGATAGTGTGCGACAACTAGATCTTATCAGATGCCACACTGTTTATTTTATCTAGCCGAGATTACGGATCTTTTCGATTTACTAGAGATAGTGTTTCACAAAACTTTTTCTGCAATTTTCCATTATGGTGATGTAATGCTTTTTCCATAACCCTTCATCACACGTAAACCGAAAAGCTCCTTTCAATTGATATGATGTTAATTTCCTATCTCTCTTCAATACAGATTCTATCAATATTATATGTCCAATCTACAGGCTTGCCCATAACAAGCATAAATACTCCAATACACCAATATGGCAAAAGAGACATAGCAAGACAGTGATGCTATATCACTAGTTTTGTTGTTAGAAAATTGTCCCAGGATTATAGGAATCCATGCTGGAAAACTAACAAGAAACACGATAAATCTAAGATCAGACATCCCAGAAAGTACATCACCTGAAGCAAACAAATAAAAAGAATTGAGAAGAACAACATTGGATAAAATAACACAAAGACCAACCCCATTCATTTTACGCAGATGAGAAAAAATAGAACTAGTATTTGGCATGCCACAACGCAACGTAAGGACCCCACCAATATGCAGGCCAAGAATAAATTAGCACTTCAGGATTAGGTTCTGGGCTTTGTGAGTTATAATAATATCCGTTTTCGCCTTTATATATAAAAGCTTGACTTCGCATCTCATTATTGCTACAACCATGATATGTCGTACCTTTAGCATAATCCATACCGTATGAAAATGTAGCATATAATGCAACTACGTGGTATCCATTAGAGACTAGTAATGATTTTACTTTAACTAGTGAAGTGTAATCGATACTAGCAACTATGGGAGGGGATGTATGAGGATCATTGAATCCTCCACCGCATGCAGTATCTGGTGCACCGTGATGTATAGGAACAATACTATCTATACCAAAAACAGTCACAATTGGTGTTTGTAAATAGTCATAGTACGCTGGAGTTATATCGTTTGTAGAACCGATTGCAAAATTGGTAAATAGTGCCTTAAACTTTCCAGACTGAAACTCTTGTAAAGCACGTTCGAGTTCTACGTTGCTTGTTCCTAATTCATTTACCTTACCCACTGAACCAACTGTTGCGTTCATTATTGCATTATTATGTATTGCAAAATCTAACGCAACGTCAATGTCTTTTTGTGTTATTTTAGGATCTTTTATTGCAGATGTGTCAAATTCGATGTTCTTATTTTCTTCATATATGACAAAAGGTTCCATGACTCTGAATGCATGATTGATCTCTTGTAATGTATAATCTTGCAGTATATCGTCTAATTCCTCTGTTTGTGTTTGATTAGATACGCCCGTATCGATGTTTTGTGCCAATACTGTGCCGGGCACTAAGAGTATGGCGAACAGACGTGATGTAGTAATTTGTACCTTGTTCATGTTATTAATTGTTGCATAACTTTTTTACTATATATGGAAGTCGTATCTATGATACGTAATGTTTTTATATGTGCCCTAGAAGAGTCGATTCTGTCCGCTTACTAATCTTGATATATCTACCAATTATCAATAAATTTCGTAAACATTAGACGACTCAAGGTCTGATCGTAACATGTATTGCCACAACAAACCACAAAGATCATATGCTACTAATCCTTCTACAAAACAACTGTGATCTGCATTCGTTTTAGTTAAGGGAGACAAGGATCTACGAGTGAAATATTCGCCTCAAACTCGACCCACAGTCAGGACACTTTCTCTCGCCATGAATCAACTCACACGACACACAACAGAACTCGATTGGCGATTTGTTAGTATTAGGGGTATTCGAAGATCTTTTCAATTTACATGAGATGGCATCTCGCAAGGTTTTCTGTACCGATTCACTCCACGTAAACCGAAAAGATCCAGTCTAGATCAATATATTGAAAATTCGAGCTAGTGTATGAACGTTATCTATATCGCAGAATATCTATGTTGTGCTGTTTCTGGGCTAAAAACGGCATGGATGTCATACATAAAGTATTTATGTATTATGCGGTAAATGTCTTTGGTGCAATTAGAAAATGACTAGTGTTGAGCTAAAAAAGCCTGAAAAATCAGAAATAAGTGAGGTGTTGGCCAACAACAAACATCTACTAGACACAACGAATAAAATACAAATTACAGTGGGAGTAGATCAAAGCCGAAAACCAAACATGGATAAAATAAAACCAAAAGTTATCGAAGCGTTTGATCTTGACTTCATAAAACAAGTATGTTATGAAAATAATGTCAATTATGATACTATAAAACTGCTTGTAATTTACGAACATGATGATGACGAGATTGCTGTAGATGCAATATTTGATCAATTTCATAAATTAAATAAACAATTCCTAGACTTGAATATAGAGATGGCTTGGTATAACACATCTGAAATTAAATCTAGTGATCTAAATAACACCACTATGATTTTTAAGAGAGACTAGTACTCATGACATGGCACTACAAAAAATATAGACACAACAAGAAATTATTTGATTATCTACACAAAAATACATCGAATTTTTGTGACTGGGAAGTAATTACATTGTTTTATTCAGCGTTGCATCTAATCAACGACTACTTTACAAAAAATGGACCTAACGTTCCTATAAATCACAGCACTAGAAATATAATGATAAAGCAACATCTTTCAGATATAACAGATGAATATTATACTCTATACTTACTAGGTAGACATGCACGATATAACCGATTCAAAATAACTGAAAAGCGTAGAGATATAGCATTAAATGCTTTCTTAACCTTAGAATCAAAAATTAGATAGTATGCCTAGTTCCAAGTCGCAGGATCTTTTTGATTCCGGTGGAATGGCACTTTGCAAGGTTTTCTAATTTTCCTTTATAGATCTTGTAGTGGATCTTTTCGGTTTACGTGGAGTGAATCGGTACAGAAAAAGCCTTGCGAAATACCATCCCACGTAAATCGAAAAGATCCCTTTGTACTATTATTTCGCTTTAAATTCAATTCTACACATTACAGTATGATGTCAAGGGTTCTGTTAACATGACGGCGGTTGGCATTTTCTGCACAAAATTTTCGAAAAATTTTGCAAAATATAGAAACGACACCATATCGGCTATCGTAAATTACTATTGTGAGTCTCATGTTGTGCGTTCTTTGAGATAACGTCATCACGATCTTGACCACTGTCAATTGAACAGAACCGATTATTAGAATTTATATATATTCATAACCGAATTTCTCTTTCTTGTGATAATCTTTCATGTTTCCTGAGTCTATCTCTCGTGTACCTGTGATGCTACGCTGTCGCGGATTTTCCAAAATGAATTTTTTTATTTTACGTTCTATAACTTTCATGGGATGTTTTCGATTTACGTTGGATGGTTTTTTAGACGACTTTTTCCTAAAACTACCCAACACTTCAAAAATAAAACAATTGTGTGATATTTACTAGATTTCTATTTGTAATTTAGTATATGATAGAAAACTTTAAATGAATAAAATATTTTTAACTAAAAAATTAACTTTTTTTAAAAAAAGTGGTATATACTAGTATATTTCTACTACACATGTGAAGCAAAATCTAGAGCAAATCTGCATGTCTGATGCTACAAAAGAGTATTTGGAAATGTGCAAGTGTGTCAAAAAAGTACAAGATAACCACTACAAAGTCAAGATTCAAACAGGAGATGAAACATACGATGTTATGGGTGAACCAGGAAATTGGTTTTGCACTTGTAAAGGCTACAAGTTTGGAAAAAAGAGATGCAAACATGTCAAAATGGTTGATATCGTAGTGGAGGTTGGGACAAAAACAAAAGAAACTACGCTAGAGTCAGCCCTGTCGGATAAATAGGCGTAAAATGGAGAAAAGTGGCATCATGGAGACGATATCACCCCCAATGTTGTAGAGATCGGGCTCAATTTGAGTCAGATTGGCTGAATTATGGATGTGTGTTTGCCTTGATAAGAAAATTTTGCCCAAACAATCTACTCATTAGATCTAATTTATTTACGCAAATTATTAATGTTACTTGATTACCATAGTTATAAAATAAAACTGTCAACAGTTGACAATGACGATTCATTCGATGGTACTTGTTAATCAAGTGGTCAAGGCAGCAAAGAAAGCGACGAAAAAACGTGCCAAGAAAATTGAAAAGAAATTAGGCTGTTCTGGAATAGGACGAAAGCTCACCAAAGCTACAAAACAAATTATGTACGTTATGAGTGCAGATCCAGAGAAATGGCGTAAAGATTTGAAAAAAGAGAACAAGAAAAAGGGTAGGGGTAGACCTCACAAATATCCTGAATCATTGTTTGAGAAATTGGCAATGGTACAAGAGTATTTTGATTTGACATATAGAGACTTGGAAGGATTTGCGTTAGAATGTTATGGAAAAGAATTTGCTCCAGATCATGATACGCTACAAGCAAGAATTTCTAATATGAAAGTAGATACAAGAAAACATATTAAACTTGAATCTGCGAAAATTACACTAGCAATCGACAGTTCAGGCCTGGTACAACATGCAGGTGGATTTTGGATTGAACATAAACACCATGTTGAGAAGAAAGGATTTGTAAAATTACACATTTGTATAGACGTAAAAACGCTAAAAATTCTAGAGTTTTCAGTAACTACAGATGAAGTTCATGACAATTCACAGCTACAAAAACTGGTAGGTGATTCAATAGCACAGATCAAAGATTATAATGATATTGAAGAGCTTTTAGCAGAGCTCTTGGCAGATGGTGCGTATGACGCAAATGATAATCATGTATTTTGCAAGGAAAATAACATCATAAATAAAATCAAAGTAAGAATAAGTTCGGTTATTGGTGATTGTGAAGAAAGAAACAAGGCGGTTATTGCACAGCTCTTAAATAACAAAAACATGGATTTGAGTGAATTAACTAAAGAACAAAAACTCGAAAATCGTGCAAAATGGAAGAAACGAGTAGGATACGGTAAACGTTCGCTAGTAGAAACAGTATTTTCGATGTTCAAAAATCTGTTTGGTGAACATGTTCGATCAAGAAAATGGGAAAATATTGTTCAAGAGTTACGTTTGCGAGTTGCAACGTATAATCATTTGATAGATTTAGCTGCATAACTAGAAATTAATACTTCAACAAAGTATTGATTTACAACTCTGTTATCTTGCATGAATTGTTGTTTGTGAATCATCAAATCATGACATAGCTAAAACGACTATCACTGCATGCAAATATACGATCGGCTTGAGATGAGGTCTCGTAGTCCGATCTTGACGTCCAATATCCAGTAAATTTGCCACTTTTAGTGATTTTATTATCCGACAGGGCTCTAGAGTCACTAAATGATGGCAAGATTTGTTGTAAACATTGTGGCACACTAGAGACTGTAAAAAATGGCATCAGACCTAACAAAAATTATGATAATCAAAAATATTACTGCAAGATATGCGAGGTATCGTTTTCTGGAAATGTGGGATTTGAGGGACTAGCCGCGTCACCAGAGCATGTAACTGATGCAATACATTTACATCTTACAGGATCTAGCTTGAGTGAAGTCGTACAATTTTTGGCAAAGAAAGGTGTCAAAGTTGGGTGTACCACCATTCACGACTGGACTGTAAGATACGTCAAATTGATGGATGAGTACATTTCAACACTCGCACCTCAAATTGGTGAGATATATCATGCTGATGAAGTGTGGTTCGAGATCAATGGCAAACTGCATTATCTCTTTGCGATGCTGGATCGTAAAACAAGGTTTTGGCTAGGCAGTCAAGTTGGCAAGAAGAAAAATAAAGCACAAGTCAATAAATTATTTAAAGAAGCAGAAAAGATTGCACAAAAAACACCATCTGTGCTGATAACTGATGGCGCAGCTTGTTATGAAGCATCGTTTAAGAAGATATTTGCAAAAGCAAAATCAGGCAAGTCATCTATTCACATTAGAGAAATTCACATGGCAGGTGATCATGTACACAACAATGAGATTGAGAGTTTTAATGGAAAGTTTAGACATGTTGAACAAAAAATCAAAGGCTTCAAAAATGCTTTTCTTATTAGTGGAATTAGAATACATTACAATTACATTAGACCACATATGGGTTTAAACAGTGACACACCAGCCGACAGAGCTGGAATTATCATAAAAGGAGCAAATAAATGGCGCACATTAATACTGAACGCAGTGAAAACTCTGTATAATTTTAAATTTGTCTAGTAAATTCTAACAGAATTAAATAACAAGTGTTTTTTTAATTGACATTTTAATACAAAGTTTGAATATTTCGCTTCAATAATTCCATCAAGTCTTGCAATGATGAGTCTGTAAAAAAATCCATCCAACGTAAATCGAAAAGATCCCTTTCATGTTTCCAGTAGGGGGTCTAGTATCTGATTTAACTATTTCGTCTATGTTCTTTTTCAACATCTTTATTGTTTTATCATGTAGGCACAAGCCAGAGTCCGAAATACATGCTCGTAAAAGTGTGTCATCGCTAACAACCCTTCGACCACATTCCTCTAACCAACTAAAGTATTTTTGAGTGAATACTTTTATCATTTCTATCTCTGGCTTTGTACGCATATCTGTCGCGATCTCTACTATTCTATATCTAAAATGATGATGAGAATCCCATGCTAGTCCTTCATCGTCAGTCCAATAGTCTTCTGCATGTTCAAGGTCATATTCATTTGCATTAACATTGCGCTCATCAACATATTCACTCAATCTTTTAGCAATCTTGTTGGGGTCTTCTTTACGCAGTTCAGTGTACGAACAACTCTCGTCGTCTTCATGTTTACAAGGTTTCACTCTAGGCTAGACTTGGTACTATACACATTATTAGTATTTCGTCACTATTCTAGTGGATATTGTGACAATTACACAAACTCTGGAAACTAACAATAAACCCAAAAAACATACATTTATGATCTAGAAAATACTTTTAGCTATTCGGTGGGTGGACTTGGTCAATATGACAATCTCGCAGATATAATCAATTTAATATGAGGCCAAGATTTGTGCTAATTAATAATACCATTAAATCAAAAATCTTCCAATTTCACAACTGTTGAGTCAATACCTGTCTCTAACTCATGTCTACAACTACACGTTGTGGTATGTTTAGCATGTTTGATGAAAATTTGACCACATATCTACTGATCCGATATTTGACCAAGTTAATCTGTGGATTGGTGACTATCTCACCTCTGTCTTTTAAACTAGCCTGTCCTGATCTGTAAGCATAAATACCACTCACCGTTGATTGTGATCTATGTCAAAACTCGTAATGTCGTATCCGGGATATGTCTGTGCACCATATCTGCATAACCATGACTCTGTTGAGTTAAAGGAGACATGGCTCAAGTCTACAAATATAAAAAAACTGTTCTTTGTGACGGGAACATTCTCTAATGAGAGCAAGCCGTTCTTTACTGCGTCTGCTAATCACTATCTCCTTGCAAAATTTAAAGACAATGCCAAGATTGTCAAAGATCTAGACAGATACAATCAAAGCAAGATGACGTTTGTATTTGATATACGTGATGAACTCTTTGAGCGTCAAGTACAAGGCAATGCCAATCTTATCTCTATGTACTATTTGGATTATGGGACAAAAGATGATGATCTAAATGAGATTGCCAACCTCTTACTAAAACGAGAAAAGATAGCTAGGGCGGGATTTGGTAGCCTGAGTACATTTTGTACTGTTCCTTCTAAATTCACATTTCCTTATACTGACAATGTGGTTGTAATAGAGGTCGTTGGAGAGAAGGGCTATCCTAGTGTCAACAAGTACTGTGAACAGACTCGCAGAGATGCAAATCGAAAGGGACTAACCATGACAAATATGTTGAGCTTGTCACTCTTGGATCATCTAAAATGATCTATTCTGTTGGAGTGTCTGCGTCATCTTTCAAAGGGTTAAATATTCCACTAGAGTCTGACTTGACATGAGCAAGCCCTCTGATCTAGGTTCATTAAAGATTGGTTCATACATACTATTACCTCACTCTGATCAACCTAGTGGCGAACCTTGTCGTATAGTTGAATATGATACATCAAAACCAGGCAAGCACGGTGCTGCAAAAGCTAGAATTGTTGCAGAAGGAATCTTTGATAAACAGAAACGTCCTCATGTAGGTCCTGTAAGTATGCAAGTTCATGTTCCGATGATCAACAAAAAGATGGGTCAGATCATCTCTATCAACGGTGACATAGTTCAGGTAATGGACTCTGAGACCTTTGAGACTATTGATATAACATTAATTGATGATGATGTACAAGGCAAGCTAGAGAACGGTCAAAATGTCGAATATTGGCTGGTCATGGATAAGACTAAAATTATGCGTATAAAGAACTAGATGCGGATGCTGATGATGACTGGAAAAGCCGTCTGAGTTTTGATGAAGATTATGAGTAATGAAGCATCCCAACCAGAGTCTGTTCTGCTATGAAGTTGGCAGCCCTCTTTTCAGGCGGTAAAGACAGTACATATGCATTACATGTATCTAATAGTCTTGGACATCAAGTAAAGTGTCTATTGAGCATATCTCCCAAGTCTGACTCTAGCATGCTACTTCACTATCCTAACATAGATCTGACATCTATGCAGGCGAAACTCTTGAATATACCTCATCTGTATGCGTCATCTGACTCTGATGATACAGATGAACAGATCGCATCTCTAGAATCACTACTACTCCAAGCCAAGAGAGACTATGATGTTAAAGGTCTAGTCCATGGAGGAATAGCAAGCAGATTTCAACTATGTAACTTTGAGTCGGTCTGCTCTAAGATTGGACTAGAGGTACTATCTCCTCTATGGGGACTAGATGCATATCAATACATGCACGATCTGATCACTGGAGGTTTTGTGTATATCATAACATCTGTATCTGCTGACGGCCTAGATCAACGATGGTTAGGTCGGGCAATAACATTAGACGAACTTGATGATCTAGCAGTATTGTCCAAAAAGTTTGGGTTCAATCTAAACTTTGAGGGTGGTGAGGCAGAGACACTAGTGCTCTCATGTCCTCTGTTTAATGGTAGTATCAGAGTATCTCACTCTCAGATATACTGGGATGGATACATAGGAAGGTTTGAAATATTGGACGCGTACACAACGTATGATGCTTGATCAACTAAAGAACAATCTGAGTGCTGCAATCAAACGTGTTGTAAAGTCTTCCGGCGTTGATGAAGAACTCGTAAAAGATCTAGCACATGATGTCCAGTCGGCATTGTTACGTTCTGATGTAGATGTGATGTTGGTGTCAACGATATCAAAGAATCTGACACATAGAGCCCTAAACGAGAAACTTCCTCCAGGCTTGTCTAGAAAGGATCACATAGTCAAGATCCTATACGACGAACTCACAAAGCTCTTGGGTACAGAGTCCAACTTTGAGTTCAAGCCAGGCAAGCAGAACAAGATAGTCCTACTCGGAATTCAAGGAAGTGGCAAGACCACTGTTGCATCCAAACTTGCAAAGTTTCTGACTAGGCAGGGTTACGCTGTTGGGGTGATCGGCGCTGATACGTATAGGCCTGGAGCTCTAGTTCAACTACAGACAATGTGCGAGAGAGCAAAGGTTGAGGTATATGGTGAGCCGAACAGTAAAGATTCACCTGGAATAGTAAAGAATGGTCTCGCTCACTTTGCAGATGAGCCACTAGACGTAATCTTGATCGATACAGCTGGGAGGCACAAACAAGAGCAAGACTTGCTTGACGAGATGCAAAAGATCGATGCTGTAGCTGATCCAGATCTGGCCCTGCTTGTCATAGATGGAACGATAGGCCAAACATGTTTTAAACAAGCTGAAGCATTTCACAAGACGATACGTGTTGGTGGCATAGTCGTTACAAAGCTAGATAGTTCTGCCAACGGTGGAGGTGCTCTTGCTGCATCTGCTGCGACCGGAGCTCGCGTCATGTATATTGGAACTGGTGAACGAATAGACGATCTAGAAAAGTTCTCTCCTACTAGATTTGTAGGTAGACTACTTGGGATGGGTGATGTTCAAGCGATTCTAGATCTAGCGAAGCGACTCGAAGATGAGAGTGATGATGTAAGGATGAAACGCATCATGCATGGCAAGATGAACATGGATGACTTTTTGTATCAGATTGAAGAGATCACAAAGTCTGGATCGCTCCAGTCTATTCTTGAGAGTATGCCTGGTCTCTCTGGTATGGTAAAAGCAGATCAAACAGAACAGATGGAAGATAACATATCAAAGTGGCGATACATAATTCAAAGCATGAACAATGACGAAAAGGCCAACCCTGATATCATCAATGCATCTAGAGTGAAACGTATCGCACGAGGATCCGGATGGTCTGAGAGTGATGTCAAGACTCTGCTACAGAGATACAAGTCTTCCAAAAAGATAATGAAGTCTGCCAAAGGACGTCAGATGCAAGGAGCACTCAAACGAATGGGTCTGGGATGACTATACCCAATGATATAGTCTCTTTAGCAAAAGATATCCAAGATAGATATCCTCTCTGTGATCAATGTTTGGGTCGCCTGTTTGCAAAGAAACTGCACCGCAAGTCTAATCGTCTCTTGGGTCAAAGATTGCGTACACGACACGAGCGTTGCTACATATGTAGAGACACCTTTGATAATCTGAACTACTATCTAGACATGATGATACGATCTTTGCAATCAATATCGTTCTCAACATTTAGTATAGGTACAATAATCAAACCATCATTTGCTGATCGTGACGATCAAGTACGTTCCAAGTATCATCTACAAGGGATAGATAGTCTCAAGTCTGATATCACTGCGACCCTTGCAAAGTTCTTTGCAAGACGTACAAGAAAATGTCTAGATCTCTTGGACCCGGATATCACGATCACGATCAACCTCAAAACAACCAGTTGTGACGTCCGCTCCAAGTATGTTGTACTTGGGGGCGAGTACCTTAAACTAGAACGTAATATACCTCAACGTCAAAGTCCATGTCCAAACTGTTCTCGAAAGGGATGCCGTACATGTAACAATCATGGAATCAACAAGTTTGATAGCGTTGAGGGTTTTATATCTAGACTCGTCTTTGAGCGACTCGGTGGAACTGTGGCCAAGTTTATTTGGGTTGGGGGCGAAGATAGGACTAGTCTCGTACTTGCAAGACGTCCATTCTATATCAAATTATGTAATCCTCAGAGACGGACTCTCGAGTCAATCGATATGATCACCGACTCTATTCATGTCTATAATCTACGTACTATACCATCTCTCCCAAAACAACCGATACAGTTTCGATCAACTTGTCGTGCTCTTGTATGTACAAATGACATCATCGACTCTACAGTACTGCAAAGACTCACTACCTTGACCAAGCAACAGATCATCGTATATTCAAGATCTGGCAAGCGTAAAACAAAGACCATTCACTCGTTACGTTACAGACGTAGATCTGATAGAGAGTTTCTACTCACAATCGACATAGATGGTGGACTATCAATCAAACGACTCATCACAGGTGATGATGTCTCGCCTAGCGTTAGTTCTATCTTGGGCATGTCATGTCATGTAAAACACATTGATATCATTGGCACGAATATAATAGATAATAACAATTTTAACTAATCTCAAGTAAAATACACTATGCCATTGAGAAAGAAAGGTAAACATCAAAGACGCGCCGATCAACGTGCAAAGACGCGAAGAGTAAAAAAGACTGGCAAACCACGTTCATAATCTCCAACTCTGGTGATGATACTGGATCCTCTAGCTCGACTCAAAGATGCTCATACAAAGGGAGTCATACCTAATACTATCTATGATACCATTACAGAACGTTTCTCTATAATGGTTGGCGGTATCGATAGAATTGAAAAGGCTGCCAAGATGGCATACCCGATAGCATACGTAGAACCATCACTTATCATGTCTACTCCAAATCCTAACTCGTATGGTTCTGCAATCTTTTTTGCACGAACCATTCCTATCATCCTCGATGAAAGGTTTAATGTTGTAGTACAAGTATCTGCTCCTCTCGTCTTGTGTGGTCTCAAAGGAACGATCCATGCAATTCTTGCTCACGAGTTTCTTCACTATCTTGAACTTGTACGCAAGATTGTAAAGATGGATATACTCTCTGATGAGATATCTGGAAATATCTTTGAGAATGTATATGCTGACGAGACAAGGCTCTTTGAACCCAGAGCAGTATTCTCGGATCAGACTCTGCTGTCACATATAACTAGACGATTTCCTGCTGGATTTAGAGATCATAAACTTGAAGACAAGGTCATAAAGCTTTGGTACGATCGAGGTCTTCCACGAACAGATATCGCTCTTGATACAAATACCACTAGGATATCTGCTGACTCGATATCCAAGATAAGGTTCAAGCCAGAGATGGTTGCCAAGATCGACGAACTAGAGCAAAAGAGCATAAAGATTCGTAGGAGAAGACTCAGTTAAATTCCGTCAGTCCACATCTCCCACAAGTGTGTCTGTCCTTGTGGTTTGACATGAATACTCCCTTTCCACAACGCGAGCATATCTTTCTTTGATGTGTGGTCGTCTCTCCTTCAACTTTGTAATACGTGTGGATCTTTGGACTGTATCCCTTTCTACCTGCCATCATTTGGCCTCCTCTGTTTGAGGCGTCTCTTTGGACTCTGCTAGTTTTGCTTTGGATCTTTCTAGTCTTGTAAATACGGTTGGATTGACATGACGTTTTGCCAAAGCCTCGTCATCATATACATAAAACGTTCCAGTAACACCTTGTTGTCCTACACGAGTTCGTAGGTTTATAGGAATCACAAACTTGCTAGCCAGATCAAACTCTTTTACAATCATGCTTATGGCATCTAGCTTTCCGAGTTGTCCACCTAGACCAGCAAAGTTGCACACAATCTCTCTCCTTGAGAGAAAGGTATTGTTTACATCCGTTATGGTCTCAATCATTGACATGTACTCAAATTTTTTAGATATTTTATATAAATCTTGATTGATGATTCTAACGTGATCTGACGCACTAGATCATAGGACTTACACATCTCTAGTTTAGACGTTCATCTTACAATATGGAACAACTATTTTATATAGTCACGAACGGAATTGTTTTCTTGTTTACTCCTGCATATGTGTGGTCAGAGACGGAATTTGCCTCTGGCAGAAGATGACACCAAATTGTGATACAACACTAGGAAAATTATTATGTTCACGACTATACAATCCATAATCTTGTACAATCCATGAATGTCTAAATCGCATATTGACGTTGATGTGCTAGTGTGTCTAAAAGTCAGTTTTGAAACTTTATGATTTGTATTGATTGCATTTGTCTTGTATGAACGTGTTATACTCCAATCTGACTGTCTTAGACGGAAATCATTTCATATATAAACTCGAAATAAAACCATTGGTAAAGGATGCTGAATGAAAAACAAATAGCGTATATAATTAGAGAAATGCGTAAAGGCACAAGCTCATCCATCATAGCAGAGAGAATGAAGGTAACTCCCAGACGTGTGTATCAAATTTATGAATATTATATTCAGACAGGTTCAGTTCCAAAACAGCTCAATGCAGGAAGACCAAAGATAGAACCAACACCAAAACAGATTCAAATTGTAACTGCAGCATACAATGATGATCCTCGAGGTGCTATTTTTATTGCAAAACATCTGCGCTCTGCCCGCATACAAATAAGCTACAACACTGTAAAGAAGATCATGAAAGCAAAAGGTTTAGCATCTCCAGCATCTACAAACCGAACGCGTCACAAATGGATTCGCTTTGAACGAAAGTACTCTAACGCAATGTGGCATGTAGACTGGCATGTCATAAAAGACTCCAGATGGCAAAATCTATACCTAATTTGCTACCTAGATGATGCATCCAGATGTATTACGGGCTTTGGAGTCTTTCAACATCCCACAACAGAGAATGCACTACTTGTATTAGACAAAGCAATTAAGACGTTTGGAAGACCTGCACAGATACTATCTGATCATGGCCCCCAGTTTACATCTAACAAAGAACCAAAGAAAGGTAAAAAGAAACCTACGCACTTTGAAAGAGCTTTACAAAAGCGTAAAATTACTCACATACTTGCAGGAGTGGGTCGTCCACAAACCAATGGTAAGATAGAGAGATTCTTTGGAACATTTGAAAATGAGGTTGAACATCATGCCAGAATTGATGAATACATTAGTCATTACAATGAAAAAAGACCACACTTTGCTCTAGATATCGATAACGGAGAAACACCGCTTATTGCTTTTAGAGCAAAACAAGCTAGTGCTGAGATTAGAAAAAACCCAAAATGGGCAGATCTTGACTTATATATGAAATGATTTCCGTCTAAGACAATACTCCAATCTGACGAAGAGATTTAAGAACTGTACATTGAACTAGAGATATGGAGCGATATATGGTCCATTTGAATAATACTAGCTATCTACCATCTGATTCTCGTAAGATAGTGTACAAGGCAAGGGATCTTGTGTCTGGTATGTCTGCAACCATTAGAGTTGCTCGCATTGCTACAACGTTTGTAGAACTAGATGTGTCTGTTGCAGCTACAGACTTGGATGATCTATTGGAACATCTCTTGCCTATAGGTTCTGTCGATAATGTGCGACATGTAATGGAAGAAGAGATTGACAAGGAGCAAGGGATCAAAGATGGCGTCTATTACTTTAACAACGAGCGTTTCTGGGAGAGTCACGAGTCTTTTGAAGGAGTTTGGAAAAAGTGTTTTGGACGTGAGAAAGAGTTGGTTCAAGGAATAATTCTACTAGCTGTGGCATTTGCTCATGCGCAGAAAGACGAACCGGATATTGGTATGGGTGTGTTGAGGCGTGCATTAGAAAAGTTAGGTAACTCTCCTGCCGTATATCATAGTATCGATGTAGATCGTATACGAACCAAGACGCGTCACATGCAGCAATCCAACAATCTAGCTATCTTTGAGATCTGATCAAATCTAAACTAGTCGACAAGACCTGAGAACCCTCCAAGAGCCCAATACTACCACGTTTTGCTTGTTGTTCCGTCATTCTTGTTGTTCCGTCATTCTTGATATGATCAATTGATACTAGGATCGGTACTGGATCATCACTGTGTCCTTTGTTTATACATGGTGTAGAGTGATCTGCTGATACAACGATGGCAACCTTGTCTGTGTCAATATTGTCAACAAGTGTCTTAAAGAATCTCTTATCGATCTCTTCTATGTTTCGCATCTTGCCTACTGCATCGCCGTCATGTCCAAATTCATCAGGACCTTTTAGATGCACATATATTGCATTCTGAGTCTGCATGGCATCTGCTGCAACCTTGGCCTTCGTCTCATAGTCTGTAAGGCCTCCTGCTTGAAACGTCTTCATCTTTAGGATCTTTGCTATTCCGATCTCTACTGGCATATCCACTATGCATGAAAATTCCATACCGTACTTTTCATTGATTGGAGTAACTCTTGGATAACTGTTTCCTGCATCTCTGAGTAGTATGCAGCTCAGTTCTTTCTTTCCTTGTAATCTACGCCTCTCATTTATCTTGCTGTTCTGTAGTATGGCCTTTGAGTGATCTGCAAACTCGTTTACTAGATCAGATGTCTGTTTTGCTTGAACAGAGTCTTCTAGGGGGAGACATCTCTCAATCTTTAAAAAGTCGCCTACTGCCTTTGCGACTCCCATTCCGCCAATGTTACTATATGCGGGATCGGTGTTTGTGATCTTGGAAGAGAGACGATTCTTATTTCTAATTCTAACTGTTACTCTATGACCTATCGTTGGAGCAACCGCCACCCGAGTTGTATCGTCTGAGAATTTGATCTCTGACTCAATCTCTGTGGCAACACTATGCGCATCATCTCGTTCAATATGTCTTCCTGCTCTTCTATCTGTGATTATATTTTGATCATCTAGCGTTGCAAAGTTTCCTCGAAGCGCAAGATCACCATCTTTAAAGTCTATTCCAATCCCTACTGCCTCGATGACTCCACGACCTGAATATTCTGCATGATTAAACTTGTATCCCAACATGTTAAACACAGCAATATCTGATTCAGGAGCTATTCCTCTTCCAACCGATATGACTTGGCCTATGACACCATTGTTTGCAATCCTATCTAGCGTTGGAGTCGTAGCGGCAGCTAGTGGAGTCTTGCCATCTAGATCTGGATGAGCAAGATCACCCACTCCATCTAGCAGAACATAGATCATGTGGATGTCTTGATTACTCATAGCTGTTGTCCTGATCTGAATTGTATAAATCTTTGATCAAATTCTGCTTACTTGTCTTTGTATCTGCAATGTGATTCACATCTAGTAAACATTTTAACAGGTTGTACAAAATTTAATCTTGATGGGGAATATTCGTAAGGATTATGTTTCAGAACGTTTTATGATTGTATCCAAGAGTGATGCTATCTATGATGCAAAACTATCTCCTTTTGCACCAGGACACGAATCCATGACAAATCCTTCTGTACTGTCTCTTGTAGCAAAAGATGGTATACTGAAACGACTTCAAGATAATGAAGACGCATATGTGAAGGATTGGTCAATCCGTGTCTTTGAGAGAAACGATCCGATTGTGTCTGTGGAAGCAGAAAACTTGTACGACGATAAACCGTTTTACAGTGAGCCAGCTTATGGTTATCACTATATTGTAGTTACATCCACCAACATCGACGATACGTTTGCAAGCATCGATACTGAACAGTGGTCAAATATTCTAGTTGCGATTCAAGATAGATATCGATGGCTCTACACACAAAGAGGAGTCAAATATGTATCCATATATGCAGATCATAATGCTGACGAGCACAACCATCTCCACCCAAACATCAATATGATAGCTCTCTCTGTAGTCCCTCCCACAATCGAGGGAGAAGCAAACGCTTCAAACAAGATACTTAACGAGAGAGGTTTGTGTCCCATGTGTCAGATTGTAACTGATGAGACTAGAGGTCCTAGAGAGATTTTACAAACAGAGAGTTTTATTGCATTTTGTCCATGGTCTCCAACATATCAATACGAGTTTTGGATAGTACCAAAGAGACATACTACTAGCTTCGCAAAGAGTAGTCAGAAAGAGATCAACGATCTAGCAATGATCCTCAGATCTACTCTTGGCGGGCTAGAACACACAATAAAGAACGTCTCGTACAGCTTTGCATTCCATCTGTCTCCTGAAAAAAAGAACACACGTCAAATTCATTGGCACGTTGAGGTGTATCCTGTTACTCAGTCTTGGTCAGGCCTTGAACGTGGCTATGGAATCTACCTCAACTCTATCTCACCTGAACAAGCTGCAAAAAAACTAGGCTCTGCATGTAGACGTGAATTTGCAAATCTAGTTGGACTCACATAATTATTTCTGTATGATGTCAACCTGTCGAGATCTTTGATTTACGCGCAACAAATTATCAAAACAACTAGTTAGACACGATCTGATCTCTGTTTTCTAAGAATGTATATGCCAGCAAGTAATATTGGAATACCTACTAGAGGTCTAACCAAAAAACTAAAGATATCAGTTTGTTCAAAATCTATGCTGTGTTTTATACTAGCTCTAAATAAAATATTATGCAATAAAACAAGAGCGATTAAAACATGCACCCATAAAAAATAACACGATAAAACTATCAGGCCACTGCCTATGATTTTTAATAGATTCATGGTATTGAAAAAATAAGGATTATGAGCCAAATGGCTCAACCCAAATAGTTCCCAATTGTGATGTTCTTTGGTCTGTAGATGAAGTGTATGTATTCATTATTGTAATCAGCGTGACTCGACTTGGACCAAATGCGTTACATTGTACTTCATCTGTGTCATGCGGAGTTGTTCCTGTAAGAGTACATGCCTGAGCCTTTACCTGACCTGATCCTGGAATAATATTCGCCAATACATCATGTCGTTTGATAGTCTTACTGTGCTCAAACTCGACGCATTGGTGGTTTCTCCGATCAACAATTTTCTCATTAATTTCTGCCGGGTACGTAAAAGTTCCAGTAATCTTTGCTTTACCGTTTGTATATGATATGAGTGTAGATGATGCAGAACCGCTAACTACTTTCTTATGTTTACAATCCCATTGCTGTTGCTGGCCGTTATGAGTTTTGTACACATTTATGGATACGCTGTTGCTCATTGTATTTACTTCATTTACTTGATTACTTGTGGCAACATAATTTACTTTAATAGGTCTTGAATTGTCTACAGAACTATCAAGATCTTCTGATTCATATGTTGCATCAAGAAGATCAAACAACTCTTCAATAGTTTTTTCTCGATATTGCTCTTCAATGTCAGACGAGTTTCTTGAAACTAAAAGTATTGCCTTGGCAATCTCTAATCTCTCAACTACATTTTCCAAGTAATCTATGTCGTCAGAATCAGCTTCAAGTTCTAGGTATTCTTTATAGTCTTTAATTACTGATTCCATAAGTTCTATGCCTCCTGTATTTCCCACTGGTCCAATAGAGCCATCTTTTGGTTCAATCTCTGATTCGAGTTTATTTAACATATTTGTGTCGGTGTTTTGCGCCAATACTATGCCTGGAACTAAGAGTATAGTGACCAGACATGATGTGGCAATTTGTATCTTATTCATGTTATTAATTGTTGCATAACTTTTTTACTATATGTGGAAGTCGTATCTATGATACGTATCTATGATACGTAATGTTTTTATATGTGCCCTAGACGAGCCGATTCAGTCCACTTGATTGATCTTGATGTGTCTAATTATCAATAACTTTTGTAAACATTAGATGATTAAAGGTAAACGATTGTCCTTGTAGATCTTTTTAATTTACGTGGTATGTGGGCGGTTACAGAAAAAGCACTACGAGATTCTATAAGTGAAAATTACAGAAAAAGCCTTGCGAAACACCATCCCACGCAAATCGAAGAGATCCCTGGTATCATCTCAAGCATTTACCGAGTTTGTATCTTGCAAAACCTTGAAGATTTAATTATAAACAGCACACGGTATAGACTGTGAGGCTAGAGTTTTGGCTTGCTATTGGTGGCATAGCTCTGTTTGGAATGTTTGTCGGTGAGATGTTGTCTGTATATTTTTTCATGACGTCTGTTCCTGATGACTTTGATTATGCACAGGCGTTCGCCCCAGAACCCAAGATACTACAGTTTATCTCGATAGGTGTTGCACCTGCTGGAGTACTATCTGCCATCGCATTCATCATGTCAAAGAGATATGGCTCTAAAGTGGTTGGTACTCTGATAATAGTTGGTGGAATCATCCTACTTGTCGGTATGTCTTACTGTTATACACTGGTATCTGATATTCCATCAGATTATGTATCATTTACTGTACAGAATATTCCTCTCTTGTTTGCTGGCTTGTCTTTTACTGTAATTGGAGTTGGTTCGTACCTCTTGCGACAGCGAAAGAGACGTCCAATAAAGGAGTACTTTTAGTTGTGGTCAAACCGCATCTCTGTCCCATGTTCCACAAATCCAATCTTTTCATAAAACGGTTTCACGTCACTGCTGCAATCGAGAATGGTCTTGTAACATCCTCTATCTGCTGCCTTGTTTAACAGATACTCTATGATCTCTCTTCCAATTCTCTTTCCTTGATAGTCTTGATCAACTACGACATCTTCTATGTGGCCGGCTATTCCTCCACCATGAATGAACTTTGGTTCTATGAGTAGTGTCGCAGCTCCAACAACTCTACCATCTACTTCGGCAACGGCTATGATGTGATTCTTGTTTACATCAATATCCTCAAAGATCTCTTTAGCCAACTCTCTGCTGATATTGCTTGTAGTTCGTAACGTATCTAGCGAACTTAGAAATCCATTCCAGAGATCTCCTAGTTGTAACTCTCGGACTATCATACTAGATCTTGCCCAGTCTTCTAACGTACTTTTCATGTGCTTGCTTGTATGCTGCCTTGTTGCCGATATCCATGAATCCTGTCTTGACGACAAAACTATCTACACGCATCTTGTTCTTTATTGCTTGTTTGATGACATTGTCCATTCCATATGGTTTATTCGCTGGGATATATCCTAAAATGTTTGGTTCCATTACATAACAGCCTGTATTGATCATCGCCTTGATCTCTGGCTTTTCATTCCAGCCTATAACTCGTCCTGACTTTGATGTCTCGATCACTCCATATTGTAGATTTGATTTATACTCGTAAAGACTCATTGTTGCAAACGAGCGTTGTTTGATGTGTTGCTCTACCATCTCACGAAGTTTAAAGTTGTATATCGAGTCTCCATACATACAAACAAAAGACTCGTCAAGCATCCGTTCAGCTGACTTTAACTGGCCAGCTGTTGCTAGTGGCTTGTTTGATGCAGCATACTCTATCTCTACCCCAAATCTACTCCCGTCTTCGAAATAGTCTTCTATTGTCTTTCGTAGATAACTCACACACAAGACTATTGAACGGATTCCATTCTTTCTGGTCCAATCAATCAAGTGCTCTAGAATGGGCTTCTCGCCCAACGGCAACATGGGCTTTGGAAGAAACGTCGTATATGGCTGTAGTCTGGTTCCTAATCCTCCTGCTAGAATTACCGCTTTCATGTAAAACTGACCGGTGTGTTATTATTTATGTTCGATGTTGATCATGTCTCTGTAATCAGCTTTGATAGTTTTTGTAGAACATTGTCTGGTCTAGTCCCAAATATTATGATCATGGGCTCTTTTCCCAAGTCTCCTGTATGGTATATGATATCTGGAGATTCGGTTGCATCGCGAATTGCTTCTTGTACGCCCCAACTGATGCTAGAGCCTCCGACTCTGATATCTGTAGGCTCTGACTGTCGATCGTACTCTAGTACAACCATGCCGCTACTTGCTGCTCTCTTTATGATATCTATATTATACATGATGTTTATTGCAGATCGAATATCTGGAAATCTCTTATTGACAGTAACTATCGCTGTTGCAACATGTTTTGATCCTCCATATACGATATCGCCTGCAATTACAACTCTCTTTCCAGACTTTACTATTCTGCCTCGGACTCCTACAACATCATTTAGACTCTGAGGTCTCTTTCTTGCATATACAAAGTTTGTCTGACATTCTGGAATATGGTTTGATACATGATCCATCTTGACAAGCTCTAGTATATTGTATGTGATATCTCTTGTGATATCATCTACTAGACGAGTATTTGTTATGGGTATTCCTTGACCTAGATGTACTGCAGACTTTATTCCTTCCAGCGTCATCTTTTTTGCATAAAGAGCTGCATCATATACTGTCATCTTTGATCCGAGACCGACTGCTATTGCTGTCGCAAAGTTACAACCGCTACCATGATTCTCACCAGGAACCTGTACCCCTGTGATGTATCTGATCTGATCTCGTTCTGCAATCAGATCTACAATCTCGTCTCTAATGTGAATACCAGTAATGATGACGTTTGGCACTCTGGTGTCTAGTATTGACGTTGCAATCTCTTCTGGTGTACTGTGATCGAGTTTCATCCCTGCAAGTATCTCAGCTTCAGTTATGTTTGGCGTCACTATTGTACTATCTGCTACGAGCCGTCTGAGATCCTTGATTGCAGACTCTGTTATCAACATGCCCCCTGTGGTTGATCTGATTACTGGATCAACTATTATTGGTACATCAATCTCTGCTATGTAGTGTCGTATGATATCGATCGTCTCTGTATTGTATACCATTCCTATCTTTATCGCATCGATCTCAAAATCATCTGTTACTGCATCGAGTTGACTCTTGATCATTCTTGGTGATACTGTCTCGATCGTCGCAAACTGTCTTGTGTTCTGTCCAGTTATTGCAGTAACTATGCAAAGACAATGTACTCCTATATCTGATGTCGCTTTAATGTCTGCCTGTACTCCTGCACCAGATGTTGGATCAGATCCGCCTATAGTTAGGAGGTTCATAGATCAAATCATGATCTCTGTATTAATCTGCCTTTCTAGTTGGACTCATGATGCTTGTTTTGCACAATCAAATGAACAGAAATTATCTATGTCACTATGAAACTCTCGACCACAATGTTTACACTCTCTCACAGTTCTCATACTATAATATAATCACGATAGCATATAAGATCAATGCTGTCTCTCAAACCTGATACCAAGTATGTGGTATCTGATCTGTGCGCCTCTCCGCAACGTTATTACGCGATTTTGAGAGTTATGTACTGTCATGTCCCCGGCTGTGCATTGCAGAACCAACCATGATGAAAGATTGATGACTTTATCTAAACATCAATTTTGACACATGCTTTGCGATCTGCAATGAGAATTGTGTGAACACTTGTCAACATAGAATGTAACAAACCTCTGGTGATGTTCTCTTCGATTTATGTGGAATGCATTTTACAAGACTTGTCCGTTCCTATGAAGTCTTGTACTTTTTTTCTGTCAAAATTCTATCTCAAGTAAACCGAAGAGATTCTCTCAAAATGCTCTCATGCTTGTTACTTGAACTGGTGCCGTACTAGAACCTACAAGATACTTTTATAAGATACGGGGGGGGGGGGAGTAATTATTGTATAAGCGTCATCTGATCCCTGTTCTAGCTTTGGCAATAATTGTACCATTCTTACTAGTTGATCTAGATGATGCGTTTGGGGCGGTTATACCTCCATACAACTATTTGAATCCTGGTTTAAATCCCTCAACAGGTTGGCGTACTGATACGGCGAGCTTTTCATCTCCTCTTACCATACATGACAACAATAGTGCAACTCTTGTTATTAGTACTAGTTTTAATCACATTAGACATGGCGCCGCCTATCAACCTGAAGGAGACATCACCATAGATAAAGGAACAAAGATACTACCAAACTCTGTATTTGCATCAATTGGTTGTACAGTCCAGTTTGCAGTGACCAACGTTGGTTCCAATCCATCTAATGATGATTCCCTTCATGACTATGCTACTCTACCTACTAACGTATATAGCAACATCTGGACTAATTTACCTGGCAGTGATGTTAAAGTAATAGGTGTAGACTTTAAAGAATACACCTCTAGTACTTGTGACGTCTCTGCTCTTACCACTAAAAACTCTACCAATGAACCACTACTCACAGACAAATCGATGAGAGTTACCCTTTATGGTCAGGCTGGCAAAAAGGCGTTCTTTACCTCACACTTTGAAAATATCACCACGGCTCAACTGATCCCAGAATGTACTAGTGCAAACTTTGACAACACTACCAAGCAACTCAAAGGACAAACTCGTATGTGTTATGGTACCTATGTTGATAGTACTACTAATAATTCTATCTTACCTTATAAGCGTGGTAATCATCTGATTATAATAACAACACAGATTGGAGAGTATGGTGCTACTAGTACAATTCTTCCACCAGATACACTGCCTATACTACCGCCTAGTGGTTTTCCTACTTCACTCATTACTAATGACGTCCCATACCTGAAAAGCAGTCCTAATATAGACAATGGAACAATTGGTGCTACCAGTGGCAATCGATATCAGATAGACGGTACTCAGGCCGGTGCACTGGTTAAGGCAGGTGATATCCATATACAAGGTACGACAACGATACTCTCAAATCCGATACTCTTAGGTCTCTCAACAACATGCGCTTTTAATATAATGTCACTTCCTACTCTAAGTACTGCTTTTCCGACCAACGCACAACCGGCAGGCAACGCAACCAATCCGGCTTCGATGACATTTCGTGGACAATCCAGTTGTGCAAACTGGTCTCCTACACATCCAATGATAACAGACAAAGAGATGCGAATCACTCTAACCAATAAAACGGGCAGTAAGGCATGGTATGCATCACCTCGTCAGGGTATAACCGAAGCGCAACCAATTCCTGCGTGTACTACAGATATGATATATCTGAACAATGGTACCCTCAAAGGCAACACAAAGATGTGTTATGGTGTGTATAGTGATCATTTAATAATTATCACAAAGAGATTCTTTGGACAATATGGATCTGCTGACACAATCACAACTCCACAGAATCCGGTAGATCTTGATTCAGACAAACCTATGCAAACTATGCCTCCATCCACTACATCACTAGCTCCTCCACAAAACTTTGCAAGTCTGTCGCCACAGTTTACGGCATTTGGGATCATCCCACGTGGCGCAAGCATAGGTGGCGATATCAACGTGAACACTGATACTCGATTTGGTCCACCAAACAGCAAAGGTGACGTGGTGATACAGGCCAATACAAAGATAAAGCCTGCAGCTCTATTTGACACTGACGTCGGAAGACCTTGCATCAGCGTCAACTTTAGAGATCCCGCAATCTTGATAACTCCTCCTACTGTTCTACGAGGTGCAGATGCAATGGGATTTGACTTGTCAACATCTACTGGTCTGACTCCTGTATGTACGATAAATCCTACAGCATTCAACGGAACTCTATTAACAGACAAAGAGCTGCGTATAACACTATATCCAAACGCAACCACCGATACAATAGCGCCGCACTTTTTCTCACAAGAACAAGGTAACTCTGCCACCAAGCCGATACCTCTGTGTACTAGTACGAACATGCACGCCAACCAGACTCTGATAGGCGACACAGAGATGTGCTATGGCACACACGACAACAACACCATAATCATATCAAAGCGCATTGGCATATACAGTGCAAATGCACCAACAGGAACTATTGTTCCAGATCCTGTATCTACACCAGTAAATACGGTCAACGGTACAATATCGTTCACAGTATCAGGCGCATGGACACCAGGTGAGCAAGCTACAGTATCAATATCTGATGCAGATCAAAACAAGAACAGTGCAGCAGACGACGATCAAACTATATCGAATGCAAAATCTAGAATTCCAACACTGATAACAGGTGATCCACATACGCTAAAAGATGGCGATACAGATCAAATATACGCATATACGGGACGAGGCAGCACATGGATACCATTCCTTCAAGATCCCAGTCAAAGCTACATACATCAATTAAACTATAAAACAGATGACAGTCATCGTGGTATAATATCGTGGACTGGTGGTGATCTATCAAACAACGCAGAGACTCTATCACTTGGAGGTGCTGGAGTAGGACCAATGCTTGCGATACCTCTGGGTACGCTAGGTGATCTCCGCGACTCCATAAACGACGACGACCTCAACGGTACAGGCAACTTTACAGGACGAAACCTGATAAACTATGACTTTGGTTCACTGACCCCAAACATCCGAAAGAGTCAACTTACCATAGTGAATAGTGCTGGAACTTATTTGTACAGTGGCGTATTTGCAAGTGATGATACGAGATTCCCAAACCATAATGCTAAATCTGACATACTAGATATTACCGGTTTTACAGTTGCGCATCAGACTGGTACCGACTATGTACTGACAGGCCCTGATCTATTATCTCAACCTAATGTAAACGACAACAGTCAAGTTTTATGGATAATAGAGTTCAGCGAGAGTCTAGTGCTTACAGAAGGTATAGAATATCCAATCGTACTGGACTTTATCTCGTACGGATTCTATGGTGATGGTGACAGTACAGATGAGCGTATAGCCAACCAGATAATACGAATACAAGCAGAAGAGACCGGTGTAAACACTGGTACATTTACAGGTACGATATCATATATCCTGATAAATCAACTAGACACTATAGTACACGATGACATTTACTGGAATTCAGGACAGACTCAGATACTAGAGACTCCTTACATCTATGAAACAATCACACCAACAGGCAAGGATGCAACATTTATCGCATTTGAAGGCATGACAGCTCAAGTAAACTATACAGATATCAACTCTAACGGTGTCGATACCGTACTGTCTGCTCAGCAAGATATCATTACAAACACAGGTACGGTATCTCTCAATAATACAAGCTATGATACAGGCGATGCAGTAACTATAACACTCGTCGATCCCGATCTAGACAGAGATACTAGCACAGCTGACGTCTATAATGTATTTCAGGATAGTACAGATCCCGATAGAGATCTAGTAGGCAAGAACGCACAGGGTTCACAAGAGACTCTACTGTCTGGCAGATCGTTGGGAATGTTACTCGAGGTAACACTAAATGGCACAAAATGGCAGTCTGGTACGTGTACTTTATCTGGTGGTACACCAAACGGACTAGGCGGTACAACCTTTGCATTACAAGAGACTGGCCCCAATACAGGTACCTTTACGGGTACATTCTATGTACCGGCCCAGTTTTGTGATGGTGCTGATACCGTATATACAAACGGTACAAATATCGGTGTAACATATCTAGACTTTAGAAATGCTACCGGTAGTATCGTCACAGCTAGTGATACAGCTAGTATCGCTGCAGCTGTGACCACTCCAACTCCCCATGTGACTCCGCCCCCAATCACAATTCCTAATAATCTATTAACAATACCGCCACTAACCAATTCGAGCAGTTCTGCTGGAATGAATTTTGATTCAGACACAGAACACGATGGTTCGATATACTATGATGGCGACACTAGGAGATACACAGACGACAGTGGCAACGACGCCACTGCTGATCTCTATCTGGCACGAGGTACTGAAACACTACCACGTGCTATGTTTGAAGGCACTGGTGATTATCAGTGTACTGGAAATTTTGAACGTGTTAAATTCCTCGACAAAAAACGTGTTCCAGGCTTTGCTATCCCAGATAATGTAACTCCTACTAAAAAGGGTAAACTAGCTGCATATGGACTAGATTTTTACAACAAGAGTTCAACAATATCGTGCTCACCAAATCCTGAAGCCGTCTCTGATCAAACACTGATAACCGACACTGCACTGCGAATCACCATATATGGCAAGGCAGACAAAAAGCCTATCTACTTTTCACCGCGTGACGGAATACTCAAGGCTCAACCAATTCCAATGTGTACAACTGATATGATCGACACGAGCAACAACAATGCTCTCAAGGGTAACAATACTGTATGTTATGGCGTACACGGTAATGACATGGTCATCGTTACAAAACGACTGACTGGGTTTTATGGTGCAGCAGACAGCGTTACAACACCCGCAAATCCGATAGACCTCAATCCAACTACAGTCATTAATATCGATCCAAACATATTGTCTATACCATCAATAATCGAAACGAAACGTGCTGGTCAAGCGACTTTTGAGTCAAATTCAGCTAATGACGGCAAGATATTCTATGCCGGACCCTCTTCTAGACTCACCGATCATGGTACAAAACCAACTGGTGATATCTATCTCGTACAAGATACTACAACACTCGTACATCCGCTGTTCAGAGGCGCCGGCGACTATAGATGTTTTGCAAGTTTAGCACATGTTGTAACTCTCAACACAACCATGGTCCCAGGCTTTGCCCTGCCAGATAATATCGTTCCTAAGACACCTCTGCGTAGTGTATATGCATACGGACTAGACTTTTTTAACAGCATTAGTAATAAAACAGCAAAATGTTCACCCGATCCCGAGGCTGTACATAGCCAACCACTAGTAACCGACAAAGAGATGCGATATACGATATATGGCAAGGCAGACAAAAAACCCTACTACTTTTCTCCACGTGACGGAATAACAGAGGCTCAACCAATTCCAATGTGTACCACCGATATGATCGACACAAGCAATAATGCTCTCAAGGGTAACAATACTGTATGTTTTGGTAGAAACGGCACAGATATGGTCATTATCACAAAACGACTGACTGGGTTTTATGGCGTAGCAGACAGCGTTACAACACCTACAGATCCAACAGATCTCAATGCCGCTATACCTGTTGTATCTCTTACCAATTCCATAACCGGTAAAATACAAACACACGAATACTATACTGAAAAGATAAACAGTACATCTCTGATAGAATATCCCAACCCTGTCTTTTTGTACAACACATTACCTCTTTGCGAGGACTCTGTTCATGGCACACATCAGACAATACAAATGACAACAAAAGGAGATATTTTGTTCAAGTATGCTCTAAACGGAGTACAGTTTGACGGCAGGCTATTCCTGACTCTGACAGATCATACTCCCAAAAAGACCATATCGCTAGACTCTAACTTTGTCCAACAGCGTGGTAATTGGTACAACTATAACAGTACTCTTCCAAAGAGTATACTGGATCAGTTTGGCAACTTTACCAGCATAAACGCCAGACTGTTTGTGACCAATGACACCATACCAAACAAAAACATATTCAGCAACAGCTCTACAGGTTCACCTCTATACTATAAAAGCCAGAAAAAGGCTATCATGGAGTTGCCAGATGCTGCAGATACAGTAACCTTTGTACCTGGTAAAGTACCAGGTGTCCGTGGTAATGTACATGTTCCACAAGGTGATACCGTACCACTAACCGCAGAGATACTGTGCCAGTTTGGTCATATACAACCATCCCCATCAGCTCAGGTATTTGATCTAGGTATATCTGCAGATAACGCAACAAACGGTCTCGAGATAAAGTATGAATTTACATCAAAGACGTTCTATCAAGGTGCAAAGGAACAGAAACCGACAAAGTTCTTTTGGATTGCAACCGACTCTGACGGCAACTCTGTCAACGGTGATACAACTCGTACCATAACCAATTCATACAACTTTGTCATTCCTCAAAGTACATCTGGTACATATGATATAGTGATATACGGCTCTGATGCTGAACGTACACTAATAGGTACACATGCAGGTTCGTACACGTTTGCAGCTGCATCTGCACCAGTGACCAACCCTCCATCAACATCTGGTATACTAACGATACCCAAGCCTGACAACCTTGAGATATCTACTGATTATGATCTACAGACCATAACCACTACTAATGGTGATCGGCAGACTACGTTCATGGTCCGAGATGAAGCCAATGAAAAGTATGTATTTACTCCTGTGGCATTTGAGAACGAACCTAATGGCAAGGTAGGTGATGTGTACATACCCACTCCTACACGTACAGAGTCCAACCCAATATTTTTCAACTCTGTAACCAACTCTTATGCTAATACTGACTGTGATGTAGATGTCTGGTCTATAACAGAGCTGGCCAAGACTACTAACGTTCCATCGTTTACCATACCAAACAACATAAACACAACTAGTCCAAACGGTATAATCGGACTGGCACTCGACTTTGGTCCTGTTGGCGGTAGTTGTGCTGTAGATATGGACGTCAAATCACCAAATCCTATATTCACAGAGAAAGAGATGAGATTCACAATATACGACACAACCAAACAACCGTACTATTTCTCACCTCGTGACGATATCACCACAGCTGTCCAGATACCTGCATGTACCACCGATATGATCCATCTGAACAACCAATCTCTCAAAGGTGACACAAAGATGTGTTATGGCAAGAACGGTGACGATATCGTAATTATAACAAAGAGAGTTGCATTCTATGCAGTCGCGGGTGTACCACGGGACTCAACTCCGACCAAGGTTATAGATCCAACTCTACTAACAATACCACCACTAGACAACTCTGTAGTTTTTGGTGCTCTGAACTTTAATTCAGACAGCGCTAATGACGGTCGTCTATTTAGTTCACATCCTGATAATCGATACAGAGATGCTGACAGTACAGGTGATCTATACATAAAACAGGATACTCGTACACTCGTAACCAAGCTATTCACCGGTGTTGGTGATTATAGTTGTAGTGCAGGAGTTGATAATGTCCCCACTTTGATCAATGACAACCGTGTTCCAAATCTTGCAATACCAAATAACATTAACCCCAATACTGCTGAAAGTATAGTTACAGTTGGATTGGACTTTTACAACGGCTCTGATAGGACATCATCATGTTCACCAGATATAGAGGCTACTTCTGACCAACCGCTAATAACCGACAAGGATATGAGAATCACCATATACAACAATATAGACAAAAAGCCATACTATTTCTCACCACGTGACGGAATACTAGAGGCACAACCAATTCCTGCATGTACAACTGATATAGTAGATATAAACAACAACCATGCCCTCAAAAGTAACAATTCAATGTGTTATGGCGTAAATGGAACTGGAAATACTGCATCTATTGTTATAGTTACAAAACATTTGACTGGATTTTATGGCGTTGCAGACTCTATCACTCCCCCAACAAATCCTATGAAATTTCAGTATGGCGGAGCAACTGTACCTCCTGTAGATAAAAGTACACTGGTATCAATACCGCCAATAAGCAGCTTGACACCCAAATTTGGTACTATGCAATTTAGATCAGACACTAGTAATGACGGTCAGATATATCAGGCGCAGCCCACCGCTAGATACTTCAATTCTGATAAAAAATATGATATCTATATGGAACAGAATGCGCGTACACTCGTAACCGATCTATTCACAGGTGTTGATGATCTTAGTTGCCTTGCAATGCTTACTCATATTCCAGGCTTGATCACTGACAACAAGGTTCCAAATCTTGCAGCTCCTTCCAACATACAACCTAGACTTGTTAGCAGTCTAGATGCAGTTGGACTAGACTTTTACAACGCTACTGGTTCATCATCATGTTTACCAAATATAGAGACTCCTTCTAAACAACCGCTAGTACTCGACAAGGATATGCGAATCACCCTTCCTGACACCGGCAACAGTCTCTACTATTTCTCACCACGTGACGGAATAACCGAGGCTCAACCAATTCCTGCATGTACATCTGATATAATCGATACAGACAACAACAATGCTCTCAAAGATGGCAATACAATGTGTTACGGCGTAAATGTAACCACAGGTCCGCAATCTTTTGTTGTAATCACAAAGTGTCTGACTGGATTTTATGGTACAACTGATACACTCTTTGTACCTACAAGATCTGTAAATCCTAACAACATGTGTGGAAGCGGTGACCCTAAAGACAGCGATGATTATCTGGCCACTGCACCAACCTTTGGCGTCTCACAACTCACAGGTGAACAGCTGGTAACATGTGGTTATAAAATGGACGACACTTGCCGTGATATCACTGCATATCATGTCCAGTACGAACGCGACACGATACAAACTAACACGACACACACATTTGCAATAAAGACACTGGCACCAAACATGTTGCACAATGTTATACTGGCATTTAGTGTACCAAATGTGGGCGCTCCAGTGAGTACAGCAGAAGCATACATCTCTGTACATCTTGGAATAAACTATAGCGAACCGTCACACCACTATATCACAGATGTTACTATACATGACCCAAACAACATCATCGACTATGACACACAAAACACAACAGTATCTGCTGCATCTTGTTCTGGTACCGAGCTACAATGTACGCAAATAACACTCCCAGACGTACTATTCCGTGATGTAATGAACCATGAACCATTTGCAATACAAGTAACTGATACTCTACGATTCACATCCATAAACTACATGAACGAAGGTGTCTTTGTTAAAGGTACATCACTAAACGCACCACCAACTGCACAGCCAGGACTCACACTATCTGGTGACGATGGTCGACCAATAAACTTGGTGTTGGTCCGTACAGACAAGGTCTCTGATCTATGGGCAGACGCATTCGGCAATACGTGGAGTCGCAACTCGTTTGGTCATTTCATAATAGTACAGTATGCACCATACGCAGGTACTACTCCCGTATGTACAGACATCAACGATAGAATATGTGCACCATTCAAGGCTAAACTCGATTGGCACAATCAAAAGATGATCGAACTACGTGACTCGCTATACGATGCATACAAGACAAAAGCATACGCCGAGATCGACAATATCTTTACCTACGAGTTTGGTGATGTAGACTCTCGCACTAGAACACTGATCAATCTAGGCTGGCTAACAGAGTAGGTTTGTATTCGAGATATGTGATATCAAAAATTGTTCATCATTCATCTGACGTGACATTTACTTTGTATTGACTATTCAATTTGCTTCTTTTGGCATTTTTAGATAACGTCTCAGCGGATCTTTTCGATTTATGTGGAGTGGCGTTTTGTAAGGTTTTTTATAATAGACTGTATGCGTATTATTAAGAGTACCCATACCAATCATCAAATATGACAACAATGAATCAATTCGCCTCTAGAAATCATGCCTGTGTTTTATTGTACCTTAAAATGTGCATATGATAAGAAATACGCATATAGTCTAATCTTTCATTATAGAATCTCGTAGTGCTTTTTCTGCAACAATTCGTATCTCATGTAAACCGGAAAGATCCGTAGACTGTGCTAATTATGTACAAAAAATCGTTGACCGGGAGGTATTCTGAGAAACGTATTGGGTTTAATTATTCTGCAAATCAGAATAAATTGATGGCATGTATTACTGATATTATGATAAAAAACATGGAGTGTTCAACCGATCAAGAATTAGCATTACCTGCAATAATATTTGAAGGTGAAGATGCAAAATTTTTTGATGAATATAACAAGAGGCCTAGGACAGAACATGAAAAGGCATTGTTAGTAGAAGCAGATAGAATATATGCTTCTATGTGCAACGTAGATGGAAACGATTAATACGATTTCAAAAACGCGCTGACATAAGAGCGTACAAACCCGATGACAAAATCTCAAGTTTGGACTTCACAGTAGACGGCTCGGATCCACTACATGTAGATGCTTTTTTTGGTTCTGTTCAATTGACGGGGGTTGAGATCGTGATGACGTTATCTCAAAGAACGTACAATATGAGACTCAAAACAGCAACAATTTGCGATAGCCCATATGAGGCCGTTTCCATATTTTGCAAAATTTTTCGAGAATTTTATGCAGAAAATGCCAACCACCATTAATTGAACAGATCCAAAAAGGACGACTTTGATATTCTATCTAGTGTCTCTTCGGTGTACGTGGGATAAAACTTTACAGAAAAAAATACTATGGAATTCTGTAGGGAAAATTTAGTGACAAGTCTTGTAAAATACCATCCCACGTAAACCAAAAAGATCCTCCGGTGATGATATTTAAATCAGGCAAGTTGTTGTATATATTATGGCAACACAGATGAGTGCAGCACGTAGGGGTGTGGCAACCGATGAGATGCGTCAAGTTGCGAGAGATGAAGATGTCTCATTAGATTGGTTGATCCCAAAGATTGCTAACGGTTCGATAATAATTCCTAGTAACAACTCTAGGCCTCAAGAGATCCACAATGTAGGTATAGGCAAAGGACTAAAGACAAAGGTAAACGTCAACATTGGTACATCTACTAACAACATAGATCTGGATGCTGAGATAGAGAAAGCAAAGGTTGCTGTAAAGTATGATGCTGACACTATAATGGATCTGAGTGATGGTGGTGACGTTAAACATATACGTCGCACACTACTTGCTACTGCGCCAATAACCTTTGGAACGGTTCCGATATACGAAGCATACAACTATGCGACCACGCCACCTAGAACCAATCCTCTAGACCTTACTGAAGACGACTATCTTGACGCATTTGAGAACAATGCCAAAGATGGTGTTGATTATACTACAATTCACTGTGGAATAACCAAAGATATCGCAAAACGAATCTTAAAAGTTCGTCGTCATGGCGGAATCGTAAGCAAAGGTGGAACGATCACTGCCGCGTGGATGTTGAAACATGATAAAGAGAACCCGTATCTCACACACTATGACTATCTTGTAGAGATTGCCAAGAAATACGATGTAACGTTCAGTCTAGGTGATGCACTGCGACCAGGCTCTATACTCGACTCACACGATGAACTCCAGGTACAAGAGATGATCAACGTTGCTCAATTAACAAAACGTGCACATGAGCAAGATATTCAGGTGATGGTAGAGGGTCCTGGACATGTTCCATTAAACGAGGTTGCCGCAAATGTTCGCTTGGCAAAGTCACTCATAGGTGATGTTCCTTACTATGTCTTGGGTCCACTAGTAACTGATGTTGCATCTGGTCATGATCATATCGCAAGTGCAATAGGTGCTGCAGTCTCTGCAAGTGAGGGCGTAGACCTCTTGTGCTATCTGACTCCTGCTGAACACCTCGCGCTTCCTAACGCCGAAGAGGTCAAAGATGGATTGATCGCGTATAGGATTGCAGCACATGCTGCAGATCTTGTAAAGATCAGAGACAAGGCAATAAAATGGGATGCTGAGATGAGTGAAGCTAGACGCACTCTGGATTGGGAACGCCAACTTGCACTGTCTATAGATCCAGAACGGGCTGCTCTAATTCATAGCCGAACTGGTCAACATCCTGGAAATAACGTTCCATGTACAATGTGTGGTGGCGCGTGTGTGTATATGGTATTTCCACAACAAAAGAACTATCAACTAGAGCATACTGTCTAGTATCTCATAGAGTTTGGGTACTGTGTCATATTTGATGATATCTCTTGCAGGTACCCACCTATACTCATCATTCTCCCAGTTGAGGCGTATATTTTTGTGTCTTACATTGAACAGAAAGGGATGTATCATCCACGTATCTCCGTAATCTGGGGTATCGGCTAGAGTGATCTGACCTGAACCTGCCAAAGTTATCTCTTTTGAACTAACTTTGGTCTCTTCGTATATCTCGATCATGGCTCGTTCTAGTGGGGACTCGCCAGGCTCGATCGTACCACTAACAGCTGACCACAAACCTCTCATCGTTTTGACACTAGCACTACGCTTGAGTATCAAGATGTCTCTTTTGTATCTCAAAAACGATGTAGCTACTCTGTGTTGCATTTACTTTTCAATAACTTTGAACATTCGAGTCATATTCTTGTATGAACGATCAAGGTCTGCATGTTCACCCAATCGTTCTTGGCACTCTTTGATATAACTTGTCACCTCTTCTGTCTTGGACTCTTGGACCGCAGTGAGTAGTCTGCCGATATCTTTCCACAACTCTTCTGCAACCTTTCGTATCTCGGGATTTGCTATGATTGTCTCGATCAACTCTGGTGATTCCGTCATTATGCTCTCGGCAAGCGTCTTTTGAATCTTGAATGTCGTTCCAGACATCTTTTCAGTGAGTAACACCTTTTCATCTTTTGATATAATATTTGCAAATACTAGGTTCATCAAATGTACTAGTCCAAGTATCACTGCAATCTTTTTGTCATGTTCTGCTGAATCAATAGTCACAAAGTTTGCACCTTCAAAGAGCGACTTTGTGGTGGCAAGCTCTTTCTTTGCGTCCTTTATTGGAACTGATATTATGTTCTGACCTTTGATCGTCTTGATACCTGGTCCAAACATTGGATGTATACATATTGGGTTGATCTTTGCAGGCATCTTTGATAGTGATGTCGAAACTTTGGATTTCTCAGATGATATCTCGATCAGATGTGTGCCTCGTTTCATCTCTTTTGCAATGAGTCTGATTATCTCGGGTGTTCGTCTAGTTGGCGTACACAACACCACATAGTCTGCTTTGAGGATCGAACCTACCAGTGACTCTGATACGATGATGTTTCTTCCAGGTACCTTGTTCTCAGAGTCGTAGCCAGTAACCTCATATCCTTTGTTTGCAAAGTATCTTGCAAACCATTGGCCCATCTGACCACCGGCTCCTATTACGGTTACTTTTTTCATACTGTACTCTCCATTATACTCTCTAGTATATTCATTCCCTCAATTAGTGTCTTTTCATTCTGACAAGCTGATAATCTGACAAATTTATCATAATCTCCAAATCCTTCGCCTGGCGCAACCGCTAGTCCATGTTCAAGTGCATCTTTGGCAATCTTTGTACCACTGTCTTTGGTTCGTACAAATAGATACATGGCACCACTTGGTGGAACAAACTCTAGCTTCATATCTGTTGCCATCTTGGTTAATAGATCCAATCTCCTCTTGATTATGTTGGCATAGTCTACATTTACATCTAGTGCTTTAACTGCTGCATATTGGATCGGCGACGAGACGCTTGTCAGACATAGCGCTGCAAGTTTTGACATACGTTGTATGATATCGGGACTGGACACCGCATATCCTATACGAAGTCCGGTCATCGCATGAGATTTGGAGAATGACTGGGTTATGATACTCTTTGGATATCCATAACTCAAGATACTCTTGTGTCTGACCGACGTATATGTAGAGTATATCTCATCACTGAGAAGATACAGTTGGTTGTCTCTTGCAATGTCTGCTATTCCGTCTTGTGTCTCTATGGGCAAGACTTTTCCTGTAGGGTTGTTTGGATAGTTTAGCACGATCATCTTTGTATGTTGGTTTATCAGACTCTGTATCTGATCTAGTGACGGTTCCCATCCGTCCTCAAGTGTTGTGTGAACTATACGTACCTTGACTCCTGACTCAAATGCACAGCTCTTGTACGCAGGCCATGCAGGTTCGATCACGATCATCTCGTCGCCAGGATTGAGTAGTGTCTTTATTGCAGAGAATACTGCAAACCTAGCTCCTGGACTTGCCATGATGTTATCTGCTGTTGTGTCGTATCCCAACTTTGTTGCAACGCTCTCTCGAAACTCTTTCGTACCTGTGGGTGATCCATACTTTACATGTCCCAGGTCTACGGCTGATGACAGTCCTTGTTGTACTACACTAGGTGGGGCAAAGTCAGGCTCGCCTACTTCCATGTGTATTATCTCTCTGCCTTGTTGCTCAAGCTCTTTTGCTTTGAGAAATATTCCGAGGTGCGTCTGTTTATTGGCAGATTGGATCTTTATTGACTCGTTTAGAAGAATATTTAGGAATCTTGTTGCAGTCGACTCGTCCATATCTATCTCTTTACACAATGCTAAGACTTTGCTGCGTAAACTATGCTCTCTTGACTCGTCTGTCACTCCTTTACCTATGTGCTCTTTTACCTTGCCAATGTCTGCGGCCAAAGTATTACGAGTCTTGAGTAATCGGATCATACTGAGTGTAGTCTGATCCATCTTGTCTCTGAGATCTCTGATATCTGACATTATAGTACTGGCTTGATAACTCCTGCCATTAATGCGTGGTCTGCTAGTGTTAGAGATACAAGAGCGTCAACCACCGGTGGCGCTCTAGGGACGACACATGGATCATGTCTTCCTTTGACCTCTAGCGTGGTGATCTCTCTTGTTTTTATATCTACAGTACTCTGACTCTGTGGTATTGATGATACCGGTTTGAATGCAACTCGCATAACTATGGGCATTCCATTTGATATGCCTCCTAGTATTCCTCCTGCGTTGTTTGTTTTAGTTATGATCTTGTCTTGTTCTATTGTGTATAGATCGTTGTTCTCTGATCCAAACAACTCTGAACCACGAAATCCGGATCCAAACTCGACTCCTTTGACAGAAGGTATAGAAAATATTGCTCTACTCAGATCAGACTCTAGCGAGTTAAATATCGGTTCGCCAAGTCCTACTGGAACGTTGGTTGTGGTAGACTCGATTATTCCACCTAGAGAATCTCCTGCCTTCTTTGCAGCAAGAATATCGTCATGCATAACTTTTGCCGTCTTGGTATCTGGACATCGTGTATCACTATTGTATATTCTATCTATCATTGTATCATCAAAACTTTGTAACATCTTGGTCTTGCCGATCTGTATCGTATACGCATGAGTTTCCATGTTGAGAACTTGTTTGACAAGCTTGCGTGCTATTGCTCCACCCAATACATGAGTTGCAGTTAATCTACCGGAGAATCGTCCTCCTCCACGATAGTCATTTTGATAATTGTATTTTATCATTGCAGTATAATCAGCATGTCCGGGTCTGAGTTTTGTTCTAAGGGCATCATAATCTTTTGATCTATGATCACTGTTGCGTATCATCATCGTTATTGGAGCTCCAGTTGTATGTCCACGAAACGTACCTGATACTATCTCTACTGTATCCCCCTCTCTCCTCTGTGTTGAGATGATGCTCTGACCAGGTCTACGCTGATCCAACATTGGTTGTATGTCGTGTTCGTCAATACTCAATCCTGCAGGACACCCATCTAGTACCGCACCTATAGCTATACCATGACTCTCACCGAAACTTGTCAAGACCAGTCGTTGACCAATAGAACTACCAAACAACATTATGTCTCGTGTATGATCACGTTTATAATTCCTCATTATTTCGTAGATTCTGTCAATGTCGTACGGTTTACAGTTTTTCTCCTTTACAAAATTCTTGATTTTGCAAAATGTAAAATGATTACAGGCGATCTAGTTTGTTGTTTTGAATCAGATTGTATACACTCAGATATCATCTAAATCTCACTTTTCATCAGATTAATGTAACCGACTAGTCGTCGATCTGAACAACTGCCTTTTGATTGTTGATCTTTGATACGATTATTCTCCCATCCATCTCACGAAATACACTCTCTACTGCACTAGTGTCATGTTGTTTTACAATTGCAGCTAATGCGGGACCGTTACCGGATACCGACGCAGCTATTGCTCCTGCCTCTAGGAGATCAGTTACTATCTTTGGCTCAGAGCCTAGTATTTTAGCAGCTGCAAGGCCGTTTATGTTCATCGCCTTCCAGTATCTTTGATCTCGTGCTAGATGCCACGCACTTTCAAACGCCGGTCTCAGTACCTCTAACTCTTTGACCTTTCCACGTCTCCTGTTCCTTGGCAGAAATATTACCGAAAGCATATCTGTTGGTCCAGGCTCCTGTCTGACTCTCTCACATCTTTCGTTATCTGTTACGTTGAATCCTCCGTAATAACAAGAACAAGCATCATCATATGCTCCTGTAATGCTGACGCCAGCTGATATTGACGCTCTGACACCGGCAACGAGTATCTCTTGATCTGTCATATTTGGTTTAAAGATCTTGGCTGTCGCCATTGCAATTGCCGATGATATCGCGCTAGAACTCTTTAGACCGTATCCTGCTGGAATCTCTGAGTCTAGTTCAACTAGTATCTCGTTTGACTCTATCTCTGAACTAGAAACTATCTCTGATATTGTACTCTGTACCAACCGTAGACTCGTACTCTTGTCATCGGATTGTATGGTGATACCGTGCCCTCTGGTCTTTGTTACTGTTGCCCTCACAGTCAGATCTATGCCCAGAGTTGCTCCTCGTCTAGCAGCTATGGCATTTACTATTGATATTGCCCCATGTACTGTACTGGTCGCCTTCATTCACACTCCTCCCAACAATGCACGTCTCATAGCTTTGTAGGGTGCTTTGATGCCGTGCCATATCTCAAATGCCCGCACAGCTTGTCCCAACAACATCTCGTATCCTAGTATGACTGTGGCACCGTTTGCTTTTGCTTTCTGTACAAAGTCGGTGTTCATCGGCATATACACAATATCATACGCTATGATCCCTGACGCGTGCTCAAACTTTACTAGGCTGGGCTCGTTTTGTAGCCCAAGCGGTGTTGCATTGATTACAATATCATATCCGTTTACATTTGACACATCAGATATGTTTGATACTGTTGCATCTAGATCCAACTTTGTAGCAAACTCTGCAAGTACATCTGCATTATGTTGAGTTTTATTTGCAATTGTTATACTAGATATGTTCTCCATAGCTAGTCCTGCAACTATTGCTCGCGCCGCTCCACCCGCACCTAGTATCAACACTCTCTTGTTCTTTAGATCAATCTCTCTCTGCTTGAATGGTGCCAAAAAACCATCCATGTCTGTGTTGTACCCTTTTAGTATTCCATCTTGATTTACAACTGTATTGACCGCACCGATGAGACTCGCTGACTCGTCCGTGATGTCTATGTATCGCATCATATCGATCTTGTGTGGGATGGTAACATTGAATCCACTTATTCTGATCTTCTTTAGTCCTTCTATTCCCAATGCGAGTTCGCCTCGAGGAATCCTATACGCAATATATGAGCAATCTAGATCCAATTCACGAAATGCAGCACTATGGATGTTTGGTGATAGTGAGTGATTTATCGGATCGCCAATCACAGCAAATGTCTTGGACATCATCTCGTATGTTATGAGATTAGCGATTTAAATCAAGAGTTATTATCTTGTTCATCTCGTCTAAACTAAACTGGCCTGGTGCAACTGGTTTACCTTGTGACACATATGTGTACGGGCTGCCCAAATACAAACTCAAGATCCTTGTGATTCGACCTTGATCCCCCATCGCAAATGATATGAGATTTATCGAGTTGTCTCTATACAGAGATAGCATCTTTGTTGCGTCGTGTATGGTTCTAGCATTGCATACGATTTTTACATAGTTTGAGAATAGTTTCATCTGTTCCAATCTTCTTTTGAGTATATTGATACTGGGTGTAGATTTAAAGTTGTGCCAAGATATCAACATGTTTGTTCTGGTTGTCTTTATGTAATCTGCAAGACTCTTGTCTCTTCGTATTGTGTTGTATTCTATATCTAGTAAAAACGGTTCATACTCTGCCACCAGTTTCAATATGGATGTGCGTTCTCTCTCACTGCCTGCAAACTCTCCTCCTTCATATTTAGATCTGACTGTACAAACCGTTCTAGGTAGATACTCTTTGATCATCTCCAAGGCTGTCGGAATGTCTTTTGGTCTTAAGAAATCCAGTCTCGCCTCAACATATGTTGATCTCTGCAGTACTTTGGATGCAATCTGTCTAATTATAGACGGACTAGTCTCTGCAATCGTTACACAAGTCTTGTATCTCATTTCTCTAGTATGTACTCGTCTGATACTTGCATTCCAAAATGTCTTCCTGCAGCAGGTTTTGCATGAACCATTACCATGTCACCTCTCTTTAGGTGTGTTACCGAGACTAGATCGCCATCTGGTCTCACAAAACGTATCGTCTCTGCATCTTGTGCTATAATTCCCCCCACCTCTGATTTTACAACTGCCTTGATCATCAACATTGGTCTACGTTCTATCTTTGATCTGCCTACTGCTGCTCGCCGTGCTTGACCCTTTGCGTTCAAGATCAATACCTCGGATCCAGTCTCTATCTCTGATAGATAACTAGTTGTTCCATCTGGTAGTAGAGTGTAGCAGTGAACTGCACCTGCATTCACTCGAAAAGGTCGCGGTGATGTAAATGATGAACCGACTGCTTCGTTGTGTACTAGGAACATAAAGTTTGATCTACTGCCCACAAGCATTCCTTCACCTATACGTAACATCGAAGCTGTATCTACACATACGCGCTCACCGTCACCTACCTCTTTTATCTCGGTTATCTCTGCTGGTGTCATCTCAAAGTCTCTACTGCCCATGTATGTCATAGCTTCTCTAACTTGATCTATGGATGTTGCTGTGAATATTACCCCATCTACTCCTACCTCTAATATCGAGAACATCTTTCTGACCTCTTTTGGAGTATCTGCTATGGCAAATATCTTGGTGTGAATCTTGTGTAGTTTCGCAATGATATTCTCGAGTGGGATTATCTTCCAATCTTTAACATCTACTATTACAAAACTGAGACCGCTCTCTGCCGCATCGTACAGTCCTTGAATGTCTGTATTTGATGATATCGAAAACCGTCTACCGATGTTTCTGTTTTTTGATCTAGATGATCCATCTAGTACAATCATATCTGCTTTGTTTGATGTGTACATTGTTTGTAGTTTGGTCTTTTGGAGTCTTTTGGGATCTAGATATATCATCTCTATTCCCTCTGATTCAAGTTGTGCAAGGAACTTTGGCAACTGTGATTGAGGTACTTTGGGTACAATAACCAACTCTTTTGTCTTACTCAAATCTCTTCATTGCTTCCTTTGCTGAATGTCTTCTAAATACTATCTCGGATAGAGCTTCGACCATCTTTTCTGGTCTCTTGTGTGCAAATATGTTTCGACCATAAGTAACTCCTTTAGCACCTGCTGCCATCACATCTTCGGTCATCTGTAAAATATCCATATCTGTCTCTGTCTTTGGTCCCCCCGCGACAACTATTGGTACGGGTGTACTCTTTACAATATTTGTAAACGAGTCAATATCTCCTGTGTATACCGTCTTTACAATGTCTGCCCCACACTCTGCACCTATGCGTGCAACATGACCTACTATGTCTGGATCATGTGGATTTGAGACATTCTCGCCTCTAGGATACATCATTGCCAAGAGTGGCATTCCCCACTGATGGCACTGTGTTGATATTGTTCCTAGCTGTTCTAACATCTCTGGTTCTTCCTTGCCTCCTATATTGATGTGGAGTGATACGCCATCTGCTCCCATCGCAACTGCCTCTTTTACAGTTCCAGTTAGCATCTTCCGATTGGGTGATACTGATAGTGATGTACTAGTAGAAAAATGGATCAAGACTCCTGCACGTATGGGTCTTGGTAGTGCTTTCAACACGCCTTTGTTTATTATTATGCTAGATAGTCCATGTCCGTCACATCTCTGAATCATCGATACAGGATCTTCAAGACCTTTTATGGGACCGTTTGATATTCCGTGATCCATAGGGATGCAGAGCATCTTTCCTCTCCGCATTATGCGATCAAGTCTTATCTGATTCCCTGACACCATGAATACTCTGATTTGATATATCCTATTTAAAAATAGGCGATTAGCTACCTGGGACCCCTAACAGATACTGGATCATCGAATCAGAGCACGATCTTGGTTATCGTATTTCCACTCCATCTCCTAGATGATTGCCGGTACTAGTTTTCGTTCAACGTCATTATAAAATATCTATTCCTGAAATATCCGCCTCGTACTAGAACTACAGTTAGGACACTTTCAATAGGACATAGAACACATCATAACTAAATCAAAATAAAAAGAGGGCTAGCTCAAAGGTAGAACTAACTTTGTTGTCAGCAATGTATTCTACACATATACCATAATTAAAGGTCGTGGACCGGAAGGGATTCTGTGGGATGTTATTTGTTGCTCATACTCAGATTCTACCATAGTTGTTTGATTAGCGGTTCTGCGAAATAAGCTTTATCGTCGCAGTAGAGATCAATTAATGTTCGCAGTCGAGTTGTTAATTTAATATCGTCAATCTTGTTGACGTTGTCTTTTCTATCTGGTTTGAAGAGATATAGATATACTCGTACTCGTCCATCATTGATATTATTTGCCATCGAATCCCATAGATCTTGTTCTACATAAGCATGAATAGCAAGATCTCGTACATAGTCAGAATATCACTCCAAGGCGGTGGTTAAACAAAAAACAGAATCTTTCTTTTTAAGATACTCTAAAACCTTTGATCGATCTTCACCTACATCGATCTGAAGTCGTAAATCGCGCATATGTCGAAAGTTACTAAAGAATTTTACAAGACTCGGTGGTGACGAGACATAGTATTGGTGAGTTTTATCAACTAGATTGCGAGAGCGAGCAACATATCCTAGTTGTTGCAACCATGTTACAAAGTTATGGATACTACCTCCGTGCTGATAACCCAACGCTCTTGCCATTGATCTCTGTGTGAATGATTTATGACTCAGCATATAGTACATCAGAGGATATGCATACTTTGATCTAAAGCTTGCCATGTTATGTGGTGCCTGGTCATCTTTTATGTGTTTGAGCATGAATTCTTGACCGCATACGGTCAGAAAAACATGAACAAACATCAAATAGTTGACCTTAATACAAAATCATATCAGATTTGTCGCTATTTACACGATACAAATTCGGACATTTTTAACTTGCAGAGGATATCAAGTTTGTGTACGACTTTAGACCACTTTCAAATAGGATGTGTTGTGCAAATAACATCTCGTGTCTGATGGTGGCAATAAAGGTAGAATGAGATTTTAGATGAGACAATCAAAAACTATGGGAAAATCCACTACATTACAAAGATCATGGACTAGTCATACGCGAGTCAAAAACCAAGAAAAAAACCATAACCAAATTTTAGATGAGACAGATAGAATCAGACATTAGACACATCTTACACATGTAAATCATCTACAGATCAATGGTGAAGAGACGATTCAACAATCTCATCTCAGATTGTTTTTGCAACAGTCAGAGAACTAGCGATCCATAGTATGACGTTAGGTCAACATGTTGTTTAGGCATGAAAAACAAACTTTAATAAAAGATCATGCCTGACATCTATGACAACCGAACATCATACATCTTGTATCTCCATGAGCGGTACAACTAAATGACCACACATGTCTTTAAAGAGCTGTCGTGAAAGCATCACAGACACATTTGTCTAGAAACAGCTTCTAAAAGGAGCAGTTATCGACGAGTAATCAGGAGATGAATATCATGTCGAATGTTGGGAATGCTATTCATATTCTACAACAACTGAACAAATCGTTCATAGTCTTTAAATACAAACTTTTGAAAGTTCTATCAAGAATTAAATAGAATTTACCTAGACTTGTACTAGTTGAGTCAAGCGATTACACAAATACATAGTGATATTGATGATATTCTAGAAGACTCGTTAAGTGGTAAGATGCCTGGACCAGATGAATGTCTGAGACTCTTGGAATCCGATGACGTTCATCTTATGGGTCTGGTCTCTGGGCATCTGGCACGAAGACGCTTTGGCCGCAAAGTATCATTTGTAAATAACATCATTCTCAATTATACTAATGTCTGTATAACCGACTGCAAATTTTGTGCGTTTTATAGATCTCCTGGTACCCCCGAATCTTATACACTTACTCTTGATCAGATAGAGTCTAGAGTGGCTGCAGCATGGTCTATGTTTAAGATACGACAAGTCTTGTTTCAAGGCGGACATAGCCCAAATCTAGGAATAGAATACTATGAAAATGTCTTTTCTATGATCCGTAACAAATTTCCCAAAGTTGGCGTACATGGATTGTCCGCATCAGAGATTGATATGATTGCCAAAGTTGAAAAGTCATCAACACGCGAAGTTTTGTCAAGACTCACAGCTGCTGGTTTGCAATCAATCCCTGGAGCGGGAGCCGAGATTCTAGTCGACTCTGTAAAAGATGTAATCAGTCCTAAAAAGATAACCAGTGATCGATGGTTACAAATCATGCGTGAAGCCTACTCTCTCGGTCTCTCTGCATCGGCCACAATGATGTATGGACACGTTGAATCAAATCGCGATATTGTTGATCACTTGTACAAACTAGTAGATCTTCAAGAGCGCACTCCTGTATTCATGGCATTCATACCGTGGAACTTTGAACCTAATAACACTCTGCTACAAAAAGAGAAGACTGTACAGTATGGCACAGGAGGTACAACTCTCTTAAAGATGATCGCAATATCTAGATTGGTCTTTGACGGACTGATCTCACATATTCAATCTTCGTGGCTTACCAATGGTGTTGGTATGGCACAGCTTGCACTACGATATGGTGCAGATGACTTTGGCGGTACCCTTATCGGGGAAGAGGTTGTATCATGTACGGGTGCTCGTTCTACCGAACTCACAGACAAGATAATCATAAATGCTGTCCATCAAATGGGTTATTCGATCCAAGAGCGTGACAACTTTTACAATCCTGTATCGATCTTGTAGTCTTGCCATCTAGAGTCTACTAGATTCTTGGTGTTGATATCTACAGATACTTGCTCTTGAATCTCGCGTGTATATCCTTCTTCTGCCGTCTTTTGCGTCGCATCGATCCCCATCTTTGAACCTAGATTGACCAGTGGTGATGCGGGATCGAGTGTATCTGTTGGTGTATGATTGATTATGATTGTATCTCGTGCTGCGTCAGATCTAGTTGTAACTGCCCATATCACGTCATTGATATCATGTACATTGATATCATCGTCTACTATTATTATGATCTTTGTAAGCGCAAGCTGTCCTATACTCCATGCCCCCATCATGACCTTTTTTGCCTGACCAGGGTAACGTTTCTTGATGGATATGATCGCAAATCCTTGAAACCATCCTGCGGGTGGCATCGAAAAGTCAACAACTTCGGGATGAATCATCTTCATCAATGGTAGAAATGAACGTTCGATGACTTTGCCAATGTACGCATCTTCGAGAATGGGTTTACCTACTATTGTTGTTATGTATATAGGATCTCTCCGTCGCATAACCCCCGTCAGTGTAAATGTTGGGTATGGTTCTACTGGAGTGTAATATCCTGTATGATCTCCAAAGGGACCCTCATCTCTCAAGTCATTAGGATCTACATATCCCTCTAATACAATCTCGGCGTTTGCTGGGACATCTAGATCAACAGTCTTGCATCTAACCGTCTTGATCCCTGTTCTCTGTGTGATTCCTGCAAAGAGATATTTGTCTAGCCCTTCAGGTACGGGAGCAATCGACGAGAATATGGTGGCTGGTTCGCCTCCTAGTATTATGGCAACGGGTATCTTTTCTCCCGCCTCTTTAGTTATCTCGCTGTGTTGTGCACCTCGTTTGTGCTTTTGCCAATGCATCAACGCATGAGTCTCATCGATGATCTGAATCCTATACACTCCTAGGTTTCTTACTTTGGTCTCTGGATGTCTGGTCGCAACCATTCCTAATGTTATGAATCTCCCCGCGTCCTTGGGCCATGAACGCAGTATCGGTAGATCGTTAAACGTCTCTTTGGTTGATACCGCTTGAGTTACCGGACCTGATGACTCTTTTGGAAACGCTTCTCCCATCTTTGAGATCTCTGGAAGTTTCTTTATCTTGCTTAGTATTCCAGAAGGCATCTCCATCTTTGTCATCTCTACTATTCTTTGACCAATATCTGTAAAGTCGGTCATCTCTAACCCTATCTCTAGTCGTCTCATAGATCCAAAGGCATTTCCCAAGACTGGTATGTTGTGACCTTTTACTTTCTCGAAGAGTAATGCAGGACCATTAGCATACATGCTCCTTCTCATTATCTCTGCAATCTCCAAGTCGGGGTCTACCTCAACCGACACTCGTCTCAATTCATTACTCTCTTCTAATCTAGTAACAAGTTCGTGTATGTCGTTTATTGGCATAAAGGCTGTTGTGGCGATTTAGGTATTATGTCTTAGCTGTATAAGGCTCTGCAAGCTATCAGGATAAAGATGACAAAGGTACAAATTATGATCTATTTGAATACACTTCATACTGTTACACTTCAAATTGTCACTTGCCATGTTCATTGTTGGTTTTGTTCAATTGAAAGAGTTGCATTTTCTGCACAAAATTCTCGAAACTTTGCAAAATATGGAAGCGGTATCATATCGACTATAGTAAATTACTGCTGTTTTGAGTCTCAAGTTGTGCGTTGAGATGACGTCATAAAGATCTCAACCCCCGTCAACTGAACAAAACCCGTTGATCACATCCTGACTTTTAGATCCTAATTGTCATCCTTGCAAGATTTCATACTTTACATGTCTAAGATCATAAAGATCTACATCATCGAGTCTAGCTTGATCAATACACTTTACAGTGGAGGCAACTCTGTTTTTTTATCAAATCCGCCAGAACCAAACTTGCAGTAGAAACATAATTCGGATTCCATGTACTTTACTACATCGATCTTGATCGCGCCCATCTTGAGTGCAATCTTTGTGAGAAATCTGTGTTTGAGTGGCATTGAAGGAATGACCTCTTCTTTGTATACTCTGTAGTGATCTGGACAAAACTTTAGTGTTATACATGCTGTCTTGTCACTTGAATCTATGCTCTTTGTAATATTGATCTGTTCTCTCACATACTCGTGTTTCGGACATGGGCAGTTCTTTCCACCAGGATGTTTGTATGCTGGTGTATTCTTCCAATCAAAGTCTGGATACTCTCTCTCAAATTCGTCCATGTATTGTGGAGAATTACATTGAATATAAAACTTGATTATTAGTGGTATATGTCATCAATTTACAATAACCATCTCCGTTACCCAACATTCGTATGTATCTAGTTCAAACTAATTTGATGCTTTCAAATTATCATCACGCTGTTCTTGTTTTCATACTGCTATTTCTTGTAGTGTACATGTTTCAATATTATGAATCACAATATACATAAACCCTAGATCATGAATCCTTGAACATTGACAAAGAGACAAACCAAGAAAGATCTAGAAGATAAAATTGCTGAACTTGAGGCGCGATTAGAGACGCTTAGCGTAATTGCAAATCAGACACAACACGAATCCAAACATACACAAAAACATTCGTCACAAGATAAGACACAACAATCCACAAAACCCAAAGGTACACTACCAAAGGGGTTTGAAGCCAAATCTGAACCAAAGTCAGAACCAACCAAATCTGAACCTACAAAACCCAAAGGTACACTACCAAAGGGGTTTGAAGCCAAATCTGAACCAAAGTCAGAACCAACCAAATCTGAACCTACAAAACCCAAAGGTACACTACCAAAGGGGTTTGAAGCCAAATCTGAACCAAAGTCAGAACCAACCAAATCTGAACCTACAAAACCCAAAGGTACACTACCAAAGGGGTTTGAAGCCAAATCTGAACCAAAGTCAGAACCAACCAAATCTGAACCTACAAAACCCAAAGGTACACTACCAAAGGGGTTTGAAGCCAAATCTGAACCAAAGTCAGAACCAACCAAATCTGAACCTACAAAACCCAAAGGTACACTACCAAAGGGGTTTGAAGCCAAATCTGAACCACCAAAGCCAACTCCTAAAGAAGATACTGCACAACCTCCAGTGACATATCAAGCAGCACTAGAAGACGCGTACTATAACTCGCCACAGACAGACTTTCATCAATACCGAGCAAAAGTTACAGGATACTCTCCTGCACCAAACCGCTACTTTGTTAGACGAACAGCTCCTGTGGGAAAAGTTCCGACAACTAACTGGAATGAACAAAAGGCAACCGTTACCGGATACACACAATCATCAAACCAATACTTTGCAACTCGTCCTCGTCTAGCATATCATCCACCTGATAAGACCTTTGGTGGATTTAGTGGTGTGAATATGATGGTTGAAGACATTGCACATGTCCAACCACAAACTGTATCTACAAAACCTAAAGGAACACTCCCGAAAGGATTCTAAATAATTTCTTTTTTATTTTCACCGTAATATTATTTTGTTGGATGTTTTTGATAATTGTATGTCTCCGAGAATTCGTTGCCCTAACTGTCAGCAAAAAGAATGGCTCGAAAATCCATACATACATCATCTTCCTCGTGCTCTACAGCTAAGTGATGGCAAATATGTGGTTGACGTCAACAATGGTATTAACATCAAGATTTGGCGATGTGATAACTGTATGTATGTTATGCAATTTTGGGAACCTGATTAGCAAACAGCATTTATCACTTTCCTAAATGCTCGATACATTTTTTATTGCATTGACGGTTTAGATGTCTTCGATTTACATGGGATTGAATTTTACACAACTTTTCCATAATTTTCCCTTATAGAATCTTGTAATGTTTTCTAATTCTATCCTAACGTAAATCGAAGAGATCCTCCAATAGATCTCCACAAACATAAAATCATCTACATACTTTGGGTCGGTCACAAACTCATCACAAGATAGAGAGATTCTTTGGAACATTTGAAAATGATGTTGTACACTACACTTGAGTGAATGAATGTATTGGATACTGTAATGAGCAAAGATTGCATTTTGTGGTTCTGTTCAATTGACGGGGATGGGCATTTTCTGCACAAAATTCTTGAAAAATTTCGCAAATGTGGAAAAGGTCTCATCTGCTATCGTAAATTGCTACTGTTTTGAGTCACATATTGTACATTCTTTGAGATAGCGTCACAACGATTTCAACCCCCCGTAAATTGAACAGAACCCTAGACTCTTCTCAAAGCGTTTAGAGCAACAAAACAAGCCAGTGCTAAAATTTGACAAGACTTCTAATGAGCAGACCAGACTTCTGAAAGTGTGAAATAATTCTCATTTAAGACAAAGTTGTCTATCAGATCTCAATGTTTATTAATACCCTGTATATCTAAACATTATGGTTTCAAGAAATGTCGGTATTGGCATAGGCATTGCTGTAGCCGTTGCTATTGTAATTAGTGTATCACTTACAATGTCTCCACAACCTGCTGACATTACTGATGTTGCTGACACACCTATCGAACCCGTCTCTGGTTCTCTTAGTGGCGAGGTTGAGGTAGGATTTCTTGTAGCATTATCTGGCGATCTATCATCTACTGGTGAACAAGTACATAGTGCTGCTAAAATTGCACAATCTGACTTTAATGCTTATCTTGCTGAATCTGGTCAAGACTGGACTATGAAACTAGTCATAGAAGACACTCAAACGAATCCCGTCGTCGCGCTAGAGAAAGCTACATCACTCAACTCTAAAGGTATTGGTGTCATAGTTGGCCCAGGTGCTAGTGCGAGCGTCAAGAATATCAAGGGATATGCTGACGCAAACAATCTCTTGTTACTAAGTTATAGCAGTACCGCACCTTCTCTTGCACTGCCTGATGACAGCGTATACAGAACAGTACCTGACGATGAGAAACAAGGACCTGCTATTGCAAATGTACTGTATGATCAAGGAATTCGTGCTGTTGCAATTGTATATCGAGCAGATGCATGGGGTGATGGTCTACAAAAGACCACGTCTGAGGGTTTTCAAGCGCTAGGTGGTGTTGTAGCTGAGCCAATCAGATATAATCCAACAACTAGTGAGTTTTCAGCTTCTGTATCTCTACTAGCTGAACAAGTAAGAACTCTGATTGAAGAACACGGCGAAGACAAGGTTGGTGTATCGATAATCGGTTTTGCCGAGACGCTACAAATAATGCAGTCTGCAGCAAATGAAGATGTTTTAAATGATGTAAGATGGTTTGGTACTGATGCCAATACCAATGATGTTAAAATTACCGATGATCCAATCGGTAAAGAGTTTGCAACAGCAACTCAATTTACCACTGTACAATTCGCAACAGCAGACAATCCGATAACTGCAATGGTCAGAGATTATGTGGCAGAAGATATTGGACGCACACCTGCTGTATATGCATACACTGGATATGATGCCGTATGGCTTGCAGGTCTATCGATACTAGAAGCACAGAGTACAGATCCAGCTGATGTCAAATCTGTAATAATGTCAGTCGCAGCAGACAGAATAGGAGCATCTGGCTCAAACAAGCTAAACGCAGCAGGTGATCTAGATGCAGCAGACTATGACATTTGGGGTGTACCTGGAGGCGAATGGTCAATAGTTGGTAAATATGTAGCAGCTGAAAAGTCTGTCAATTGGGACACCTCTGGTGAACTGAATGGAGAGGTTTCCATAGGTGCGATCGTTGGTATATCTGGTGCTGTATCCTCTATCGCAGAAGAGGTAGTCAGCGCTTTCAAATTGGCAGAAGCAGACTTTAATGAATACCTGGCAGAATCTGGCCAAGATTGGACTCTGAATCTAGTTCTTGAAGATACTCAAACAAATCCAGTCATTTCGTTAGAAAAGACAGGATCATTACATGCTAAAGGAATTAGCGTAATTGTTGGTCCTTTTGCTAGTGCTAATTTACAAAATATTAGAGGATATGTTGATGCTAACGATATACTGGTAATAAGTCCAGGTAGTACAGCTCCTTCTCTTGCACTGCCTGATGACAACATATATCGAACTGTGCCTGACGATGAAAAGCAAGGACCTGCTATTGCTCATGTAATGAACGATCAAGGAATAGGCGCAATTGTAATTATGTATAGAGGAGATGCATGGGGTGATGGGCTACAAAAGACAACATCTGAAAGCTTTACCGCACTAGGTGGCACCGTGGGCGATCCTATACGCTACAATCCCATGACTCGTGAATTCTCTGCATCTATATCTCTGTTGGCTAATCAAGTACAGTCTCTCGTAGATAAAAATGGTGAAGATCAAGTCGGTGTTGTTCTAATTGGCTTTGCTGAATCTCTACAAGTAATGCAAGCTGCAAATGAACATGAAATACTAAAACAAGTGAGATGGTTCGGTACAGATGCCAATACAAATGATGCAAAGATAACTGGTGATCCAATTGGACTCGGCTTTGCAACAACAACCCAATTCACTACAGTTCAATTTGCAACAGCTGATAACCAAATAACTACAAGAGTTAAAGATCTAGTTGCTGAGGATATTGGGCGGACACCATCTGTTTACGCATATACGTCTTATGACGCTGTTTGGCTTGCGGGACTCTCTATAGAGTCTACTCAGAGCACAGATCCTACAGCACTTAAATCAGTTATTATGTCAATTGCAGCAGACCGAGTTGGAGCATCTGGTTCTAACAGATTAAACGAAGCAGGTGATTTGGCATCTGCTGATTATGACATTTGGGGAGTACCAGGTGGCGAATGGGCCATAGTTGGTAAATATATCGCTGACGAACAGTCTGTAAATTGGGATAGTTAATCTTCTCTTCAGTCTAGAATAGAAACAAGATCATAGTCGTATTCATATCTCAAAAATGTTGTGATTGCTAGATTCATGATTCATTAATCGCCGAATAAAATTACTAGACGTAATGGGAAATTACGAATAGCTATGATTTTTGTTTATGTCATCTGACATTCTATGGCTGTTATCTATTGTGGATTCTATTCAATTGACGGGGATGGGCATTCTCTGCACAAAATTCTTGAAAAATTTTGCAAATATGGAAAAGGTCTCATATTATCTATCGTAAATTGCTACTGTTTTGAGTCACATATTGTGCATTCTTTGGGATAACGTCACAGCGATTTCAACCCCGTAAATTGAACAGAACCGCTTTGAGTACTGTCTTGTGCGATATCTCGGTTTGTTTTGCTGCAACATTTGCAGATACTGGTGGTTCGAACAACTCGATTAAGCTAAATCATTTCAAATATGAGATCTTGATCGATGAGAAAGCAGATATCTCAAAATGGATTAAAGTCTCTCCTACAGGAGCTACAGCGTAGGCGACCTCTATTTTTCATAGCATAGAATTGCTTGTTTTTACAAAACTTGCAGACGATATTTGCTCCCGACTTTGATTCGAGATACTTTATCGCAGATATCTCATCATGCGTAGTGACTATTAACGACGACAGATCCATTCACGGCTTCTGCCAAATTGTTCAATAAAAGTTTGGGGGCTCGATATCCCACAGCTCGATATCCCTAATCGCCAAAGTTAATATGCGTGCCCAAGTTTATGCTTAACGTTAATGCAATTATCAGCGTTTGTGTTATTATTTAGTCTAGCATTACTCATTCCTGTCAATATCGGTATCTCTCAAACGGTAAACGAAGAATCTGATTCACTAGATGTGTCTGATATTACTCCCAACAATAACACAATTGGTCCACTTGCGACAGTAAACGAGTTGTATGCAGCTCAGAGCAAAGTAACAGAGAGAATGATCGACAACTCTGAAGCAATAAAACATACAGGATACGGTGATGAAGAGTTATATCTAGAAGCTGTCTATGTAGATGAACAAAAACAGACTCTTGTTATTTGGTTAGAGCCAATTCATACATTTGATCCAGTTGATACTGACGATCTACAAGAAGAGTTAGGATTGGGAATTATACCTGTAGAGATAATATATGGATATTACATATCCGAAGCATTACCTTCTCAGGCTACCTCGTGCCCTGGATCTCCAACATCCTTGGCGTGTTACTATTGGTCTAGATACGTACAACAATGTCTTCCAACTCACACTCATACTAGCTGCAGTCTCTATGGACAAATCATCACCGTTTCTGGATATTCACTTCCAACATTATTGAACTCTAGACCTGTAGATACTGATCGAGATGGCATATACGATAATGTTGATCAATGCCCGACTCGAGCCGAGAACAAAAATGGTTATCAAGATTCTGATGGATGTCCAGATACACCTCCAGCATCATCTACATCACGTTCAGGAGTAATATTTCAAGACAACTTTGAGAACGGACTAGGCAAATGGACTGTAAGCGGACAACGAGAATGGCAGACAGGAACATTGGACGAGAGTGCTGTTATCTCTGGATACACTACAAGCAACAAAGTAGCAGAAGCAGATGACTGTGACGATCAAGCATGCATACTATCTATGAGATCATCAATTGATCTATCTAGATACTCTAGTGCAAAATTAGAGTTTGATAGATTCGTAGACACCTCATTAGACGCTGGAGAGTATCTGGCAGTCCAAGTAGGAAATAATGGTGCATATACTCAAGTTTTAAGATGGACACACGGTAGTGGCGATGACGACAGATGGCACCACGAGACAGTAGATCTGGGTAGCTATCTTCGCTCAGGATTTAATGTACGATTTGTAACGGAACAAAGTTCCAGTCTTGAAGACGTTGCAATAGATAATGTAAAGATCACAGCATCATCTACATCATCACCACAGTGTACACTACGAGTATCTGCTGCACTACAGAGTGATGGCTCTATTCGTACCACTTGGAATTCATGTAGTGGAGTACAACAGTACAAGGTGTATGCAAGTGAGAATGGTGGCTCCAACACATACAAAGGCGCCACAACAAGTACTAGTTTTACATTCTCTAACCCCACAGAAGGAAAGAGCTATGTAATGTCGGTTAGAGCACAAAAGAGTGACAATACTTACACAGAATACTTTACAAGCAATACAATTAATGTGCCTGTACCTGACAGAACGCCACCAGTAATCATAACACCAGGTACCGCATCATACACAACTACCAACTCCACCGGCGGAATAGTATACTATCCGATAACTGCTACAGATACTAATGATGGTACTGTTGATGTATCGTGTAATCCTAAACCAGGCACAAAGTTTCCTGTAGGCAGTACTAGAGTCACATGTAGTGCAACAGACAAATCTGGAAACACCGCAACTGCAAGATTTACCATAACTCTGGCGTATTCCAAAATATGTACTTCTGACACTATTCGAGAATCTGGATCGCAATGTCTCCTCGATTATACCACAACTACGTTTAATCAGACATACATTTATGGTGGACAATTGGTTATTGTACACTACGAAGAATTAATCGATGGCAAACGCGAGGGCAACACCGTTATGGCCACAGCAACTATTGGTGCTGAACTTTTAGACGGCACACAGGTATTGGTCGGAGTTGGACATATGGTTGAGCAAGCAAATCCTGCACCCGATACGAAAACCAAATTGAAAATTCATGTTAATCAAAGTGATATCGAAATTACCAATCCAGGACTTAGAAATATAGGCTTTTCTCCAAGCACTATTCATCGTGCAGATGCAATATATGTAAAGTTGTTAGACGGATTTGAAGCTAAAAAGGATCAAGTAATCACTAAAAATGGTACTATAGTAAACATTATTGGTAAAGGCGGATTGTACAATTATGGACAATATCCGATTGTTGACATTTTAGGTTCGCAAACAAATTCCCAGGGTAGCGTATCTTATGTAAACGTGACTACTCGCGATCCATATGGAATATTAATAGAACATGCAATCGCTACATACAATTCGGTTTATGGTGATAGTGGCGCGCCTATAATCCATTATCATCAAAATGGAACTGCAAATCTATTTGGACAACACGTGGGCAAATTATGTGCCTTTAGTTTTGGGGATGATCCACATCATACAAAATATCAGGCTCCACATGACTCATACTGTGATCGACAACATTTAAACATGAATGTGTTCACCCCATGGGAAAACGTCGATTTCTTTCTTGGTTTAAAATGAATAGGCCAGAATCCACTGTTTTTCTTATTCCTTTAACTTGTCTTGCACTATTAATATTGTTCTTTCCATTTCATGTAGTAAATTGGGCATTTACTGATAAGACAGATTATGAGTGTATTTCTAGATGTGTGATCAAGTATAGTTGGAGAATGGAGTTTGTTTACACTAATCTATTCTTTGATAGAGTATTATGTGTCGAATTGTGGGACAAAGAAGGAGATACTCCGCCTGGTGTACCAAACTATGGAGATAATATTGAGGATCAGAATGGTGTGGACAATAATCGCGTTGGTTTATTTCATCGGCACAATCAACACTATCCTTCATGCCCCTTCAAACTTGACATAACGTCACATGATCAAACATGAATACGAATTTCCCGCATAATGATCAGATTAACAACGTTTTGTTGTATCTCAAATCAGATATAACGTGAGGTTGTCCGATGAATATCTCATAAAATCTATGCATTTTATGATCTTTTAAACAAAATACAACAAATTAACTCCATTTGCTATTAATTTTCGGCGATTAGGCATCCATTGCTCCCAAATGACCATTGAACTACGTACGAATTTAATGTTCGAAATCAGTCAAAAAATGAAGAGATACATCAGAAACTGATTGAAAGTCAATCGATTCTATCTCAATATGCTCGAATTTCGTATCTGTTTTACCATGTTATCGATCAGCAGGTTTGGTGGCTTGATATCACTAATCGCCAAAGTTATTTACGTTGACAGTTAATTTTTGGTAATGGGTTACTATAGTACTGCTATCGTCTCTACTGTACTGGTGTTGCTTGTTGTTGCTTACTATGCCTTCTTGCCTGATGAGATGCCTGCCCCAAAGTTATCAACTACGACCAATCAATCAGAAGTATGGGAGAGGCTAGGAGCATTACCTAGTACTGTTAAACCTAACTCTGGTCTTAGAGATGATATATCTATAGGCGTCCTCTTGCCTCTTACAGGAAGTCTTGCTGCACATGGCGAAGAGAACTTGGAAGGAACTAGGCTTGGGACAAATGACTTTAACGAATATCTGGAGAGACACGGAGTACCATGGCGAATGAATCTAGTTGTAGAAAACACCGAGACAAATCCGGTGGTTGCTCTAGAAAAAACAGCTGCACTCAAAGCTAAAGGAATAGACATAATCATAGGTCCAGAATCTAGTAGTAGTCTTCGAAATATCAAAGGTTATGTTGATTCAAACCACATGATCTCAATCTCGTGTTGTTCTAGCGCTCCATCACTATCGATACCAAACGATCTCATCTTTAGGTTAGTTCCTGATGACAGCAATCAAAGTACTGCACTAGCACGACTGTTAGATCAGATTGGCATCAAAGTTATAGTTCCAATCTGGCGAGATGATCCGTGGGGTAATGGTTTAGGTAGTGCTACGGTATCCAAGTTTACTAGCTATGGTGGAATCTCAAACGAGCCTATTCACTACAATCCCGCAACTCCTGATTTTTCATCGTCATCTTCTCTCCTAGCAGATCATGTGAAGAGATATGTTGACGAGTACGGTGAAGACAAGGTCGCGATATTGACATTCTCGTTTTACGAAGTATTACAGCTTGTACAATCTGCATCAGAACATGATGTTCTAGATGATGTGAGATGGTTTGCGCCGGCATCGATTGCAAAGAATCATGATCTGGTGGACGATCCTATAGCATCTAGGTTTACATCTAGTACCAATTTTACCGCGATAGCCATGGGCGTACCAGATAGTATCATCTCTGATCGCGTATACGATCACGTATTTAACACACTGGGACGTGCCCCTAGTTCCTTTGTCCAAACATCCTACGATGCTCCGTGGCTTGTTGGTCTGTCGATACTATTTGCACAGACTACTGATCCTGATGAGGTGGGATACGTTCTTCCTGACGTTATGGCGTCACATGTTGGAGCTACCGGCAGTGGTACCTTCAATGATGCTGGAGATCGCGCTCAAGCAAACTATGATATCTGGGTAGTTCACAACGGTACCTGGAGTCGAGATGGTCAATACTTGTACGAGAGTGACACTGTAAATTTCTATTGAGTCTAGTTCAATCCTAGATACATCTTTCCTAATGCCTTTCGTTGTAACAGCTCTTCTGGTTTGCCTTCAAATATGTTCTTTCCATTTGCCAACAAGTACACTTTATCGGCAATAGTTAGAGCACGTTGTATATTCTGTTCTACTAGGATGACTGTTATTCCAAAATCGTCTCGCATCTCTCGCACTTTGTCTAGTACTTCATTTGCAAGTTTTGGAGACAAGCTAGCTGTAGGTTCATCAAATAGCATGATCTCTGGTTTTCTGATCAACGCCATCCCCATCCCTAACATCTGACGCTGTCCACCTGACATCGTCTCGGCTTTTGCATGTTCAAACTTTCTAAGTATGGGGAATATCTCATATATCTCTGGCATTCTGTCTCTGGTAGTCTTTCTGTCTAGTGTATATCCTGCCATGATCAAATTCTCTTTTATTGTGAGATTTGTAAATACATTCTTTACTTGAGACATGTACGCGATGCTCTTTGCGACTTGATGTGGTTGTAAATTTGTGATGTTGGTGTCTTTGTACAATATCTGTCCCGAATATACTGTAGTTAACCCGAATATACTCTTCAGTAATGTACTCTTGCCTGAACCATTTGGTCCAATGATTGCCGTGATCTCGTTCTTTTTTGCATCAAAGTTTACGCCAAATATTATCTTGCTTTTATTGTATCCGGCATGAATTCCTCTAATCTCAATCATTGTTTATTTACCTATGTATGACTCGATGACTTTGGGATCCTTTAAAATCGCTTCTGAATCCCCTTCTGCAATTATTGTACCTCCATCCATCGCAAATACATGATGGGTATACTGGAGTGATATGTCTAGTCTGTGCTCTACTATTAGAAAAGTAATATTCTCTTTACTGCACATGTCTGCTATCTGTTCAAATATCTCATGAGCGAGAGTAGGGTTTACACCTGCTATTGGTTCGTCCATGAGGATGAGTTTCACGTTGGTCATTATGGCCCGACCCAACTCTAACAACTTTTGTTGTCCGCCACTCAAACCCTTACTTTGTATTCCTTGTTTTTTAATCAAATTTATCATTGTTAATACGTTGGTAGAACTGATATTGTTTGATGACTCTTCCCCACTCCATCTTGTCGGTAACATCACTGTGCCGAACGACTCACCCTTGGCATTCTTTGATACCATCATGTTCTCTCTTGTGGTGAGTTCGATAAATGGTTGAGGGATTTGCCATGTTCTGACTAGCCCTGCCATGAACGTCTTGTACGGATCTGTGTTCGTAATGTCAGTATCTTTGAACATGATCTTGCCACTATTTGGTTTATACATTCCAGCTATGGTGTTGATCAGTGTAGTCTTGCCAGATCCATTAGGACCGATCAACTGATAAATTTTGCCTTCCTCTAACTCTAACGAACAACCCTTTAGTACTGTATTTCCGCCAAATCGCTTCACAACATCTTGTACTCTTAAAATTATCACGATCTCTTGTGATTATAAAAATTAATTAAGTCTTACTATGGGTTCAAGTTAGTGTGGCGCTAGACCCAATAATCTCTGATGCAATAATCTTTGCTAGTCTCTTATCTCTTTTAGCAATAGGTCTAACATTGACCTATCTTACAACGCGGATACCAAACTTTGCACATGGGTCATTTGCAGCCATTGGCGTATATGTCTCTCTTACAGTAACACGCGTATGGGAAGTATCTCCATATGTTGCATTGCCTATCGCATTTGTAATCTCTGGACTAGTTGCAGTAGCACTTTACCAGTTTGTCTTAAAGCCTCTCATTCAGAAACGCGCAACATATGCAATTCAAATGATTGCGACTCTGGCATATGACTTGATCATAATCGCAGTTCTTAACATCTTTGCTGATCTGTTGACTAGATCATATCATGTACCTGCACGCGAATTTTCGTTACGTAGTTATGACGGTACCTTTATGGGACTACCTCTGGTGGTTGTAGTTGCGCCCGTTGCGATAACACTCTTGATTCTAGTCTTACATCTTGCACTAAAGAAGACCAAGTTTGGTATTGCGATGAAGGCATCAACCGTAAATCCAGATCTCGCAGAGACTGTTGGTGTAAATGTGAACCTAGTATATTTGGTATCCTGGATGGTGGCAGGCGGACTAGCTGGTATTGCAGGCGTAATGATATCTCTGTGGTTCTTGGGTGATCCTGGAATGGGCACATTTATCTTGACGAGTGTATTTGCTGCGTCTATCGTTGGTGGCTTTCTCAATCTTTATGGTGCAGTTATAGGCGCAGTCTTGGTTGGTATGACTGAGATTCTTGGAACTAGATTTTTAGCAGGCGAGATTGGTTCATGGGTGATCTCGTATAGACCATTGATTCCACTGATCTTTATAGTCGTCACTCTGTTCTTTGCGCCCAAGGGTCTTGCTGGATTGGATTGGAGTAGGATAAGGAGATATGTTCGGCTCTGAGTTTATCTTTTTTATTGATCTGCTTGCGATATTTGCAGTCTATCTTATTGTTAATCTATCGTTGAATCTGGAGTTTGGTTATGCTGGAATTCCCAACTTTGGTAAAGTTTTAGCAGTTGGTGCTGGTGCATTCGTCGCTGCGTCTGTACCTGGACGAATATTTGCTAGTCTCGCAGGGATCGAAGGTGACTATATCGAAGAGAATCTGTTGATCGTATCCCAGATCAATGTATGGCTTGTAGATAATGTTGGAATCGGCTTTGCTGTATTCTTTTTAACTCTTGGAGTTGCAGCTCTTGTTGGTGGCGGAATTGGAATTCTCACATCATATCCTGTAGTTAGATTACGTGGCGACTATCTCGCGATGACGCTCTTGGCATTTGGTGAGAGCATTAGAATAATTGGAAACAACTTTTCTCCTATTGCGGGTGGCACTCTGGGCGTTCAAGTTCCTGATCCGTTGTCATTTCTACCTGATGAACTACGTTTTCCAGTATCGACTCTGGGCCTAGTTCTGATCGCATTCTTTGTATTTTTGTATAGTGAAAAGTTGGTTCGTTCTCCTCTTGGAAGAACACTGCGAGCTATACGCGATAATGACGTCGCTGCAGCCACGCTTGGCAAGCACATCAACCATATGCGTATCAAAGTTATCATGGTATCTGCTGGGCTTGCAGCAATCGGAGGTGCACTGTATTCGTTCTATGTGGCTGGAACCATTGCATTTGCCTATGACAGTATTAGCTGGACGTATTGGCCGTTCTTGATGATCTTGATAGGCGGATTAGCTAATAATCGTGGCGTACTGGCAGGAACACTAATCTTTGTCTTGATTCGTAAACTCATCATATACTTTAAAGACTCGTTTGAAGACTTTGTTCCATTTGATGTAGTCTGGCTTGACTTTTTGCTCTTGGGTTCGATCCTACTCTTGATACTCTTGTATCGTCCTCAAGGGATATTCGTCGAAAAGCCCACTCCTTCGATACCTGAAAATGTAGGCAAGTTTAGAAAGTTTGTACACATCTTCTTTAGATGATGATTGTTGTACAGAATTGTGATCTAGAGATCTGCATTGTCCTTGATATTTTGGACATTTCATGTAAGACACATTTTATGTTGACACAACATGTTTTTATTGCATAACAAACAAAGTAAACATTATGGCAATAGATACTACAACACTAGAGATTAGTGAGCTTGAAAAGTATATTATTCTACTTGTATATGTTGGCGACGAGCCAATATACGGTAGACAGAAACTACAGCTATTGATGTACATGTTGGGTGACTCATATTCAGAGATACACGATTGGTGTAACTATGCAATAAGAGACGATGGTCCATACAGCGCAGTTTTAGATAATGCTTTGGAGCGTCTAGTACAAATGGAACTAGTACAAGAAAAAGACGACACCATTCAATTAACCGATCAAAGCATAGAGTATGCTAGAGTCATTGGAGAAGAGAAAGGTGGATTTCCGGAAATTCAAGATATGTTTAACCGAACGATGACATGGGTGTTTGGTAATCATAAAAGAATGCTTAACGATGTAACGCTCCCAGAGATGTTGTCGTATATGTACTGTGATTATCCAGATATGGCCAAAGGTTCAGCAACTTATAAAAAACTCAAGCCAGATATCAAGGAAAATATAATTTCCATGTACACAAAGGAAAAGATGAGTTTTGGCAGAGCTGGGGAATTACTCGGAATGCACAAGCACGTAATAATGGATGAGTTGGCCAAGAGAGGATTACTTCGGTTTGGACATTGAAGATATTTGACTCTTCGCCATTGATTGCGATATTTAATCAGTTCCGATACCAATGATCATTTGATTATATTCTGCAACTGAAACATAAAATAACAATGACAAATTTTGTATGGGGCGAATTACAAGATGATAAGACACATCTAATTTCATTGATCCGATTCACAATCTGCTGATGTAGCACCAACTTTTTGTACTACGTAGCAATTTGGTATCAAAAACAAGGCTTAATTACTATCCAATCTGGGTATAGTCTATGAAGGTTCTAATCTTGAGTCTTACTGCAGTATCTATTATCATGTTGTTTGGGTTAGTAGACTATTCCAATGCACATAGTAATGGTAAAGGCTCATACGGAGATCCTCATTGGCATGATTTTGGTGAACATAAAGTAAAACATACTATTGACTGTGAATCTCAACAATGGATATTTGAAGGAATAGTAAATCGCAGTGTATCTAGTTATACAATGATCTTTATTACTAGTCATGGAAATATTTTGTATTACGAACCAATGAATTTTATAAATTCAACATATTTTCGTAACACAATAGACATATCAGGTAAAGAATGGCTTCTAGGATCTAAGTCGTATAAAGGAAAAATTCTTGATGATAATTATGAGTTTAATTTTGCCGTTGCCAGTAATGATACATATCCTGCTAGTTTTGGTTCTAACATATACTTCATAAAATGCCCTACACTATATGACCTTAGAAATTCATACAAACTATTAGAAGACTATAAACAACAATACAATAATCTTAACAGTCAATACCAAGAACTATTGAATCAACCACAGAATCAACATCAGATTATAGAAACAAGAACTCCAAACGGAACACATGCAAACGGAACTATACATTATGATTATAATTACACTACAAAGACTGGTTATGAACTTGCCAATGAACAGATAGATAAACTAGAAACCAAGAAAGATAACCTCAAAGACAAGAAAGACCAATGGAAAGAGAAATTTAAGCAATGCAAAGATGATAGAAAGGAACTTGAGTCTAGATACCAGCTACTAGAAACCAATCACAACACCACCTTAACTGAACTATCTGAATCTCAAAACAATCTGTATAGAGAACTGGAAATTGATACAAGACAAGAACTATACAAACAAGAGTTAGAATTCACAGTATCTTATCTGGAAGCATGTATGAAAGGAAATATGACTGATTCTAAAATCATGTTAGATGATGGAAACTATGAAGTTGATTTAGAACGATATACTGACCTTTGCAGAACAACAACTAATCTATATGAACTGCAGGATAGGTATGATTATTTAGAAAGAATGTTTTGGAGACAGAACACCACATCTTCTGAACAACTACAAACCATATTTGAACAACAACTTACCATAGAGAAACTTACTCAAGAACTGAATGAAGCAAAGAAAAAGATTGAAGAGTTAGAATCACCATGACTAGGAAGACTAATCTAGATCACTCAACAGAACTGGATGGTACTAGAACTAGAATGATGGATGCCATTCTTAGCTATTTTAACTCGAAACTTTTCCTGGGGGGGGGGGCGATTCTAATTGGCAGAACGCAAAAAACCTTCCAAAAAGAAAGTCGAACACTATACACATCCAAATGAAAAACGACCAAACAATCCCCAAGTTGGACTAGTCACTCCAGATACTGATCCAGATCAGCCGCGCAAAAGATATTCCTTTGATCCTAGAATTGATCCACAACTACAATGGTCTGGAAAACAAGAAAATTCCGAGTTTGACGTGGATACTGTTTCATTACATGTTCATGAGAGAATCGATCCAATCACAATTCTTGAAAAAGTGTTGAAGAAAGAACCACATCAACAACAGTCCATATTTGCATACTTTGAAACACCCGAAAATAATCCTCCTTTACGGGAAGCCATTGAATTTTACAAGCATGAGCATGGTTGGGCTAATCGGTTGATTGCAGGCGACTCATTAATTGTCATGAATTCTCTGCTAGAGAAAGAAGGAATGGTGGGGAAAGTTCAAATGATCTATATAGATCCACCGTATGGAATCAAATATGGTTCTAACTTTCAACCCTTTGTCAACAAGTATGATGTCAAAGATGGTAAAGATGAAGATTTGACTTCAGAACCTGAAACACTCAAAGCATTTAGAGACACATGGGAATTAGGCATACATTCCTATCTATCCTATTTGAGACAGAGACTTTTGCTTGTAAGAGAACTCTTAACTGACTCTGGAAGTTGTTTTGTTCAGATTTCGGACGAAAATGTACATCTAGTAAGAGTGATAATGGACGAAATATTTGGTAGAAGTAATTTTATAAGCTTGATCACATTTAGACGAAAACCAAATTCAATGGGAGCAAAAATAATGGGTTCAGTTTCAGACCATATAATTTGGTATGCTAAGGATAAAAAACACATTAAATCACATAAACTGTTTGAGAGCCGTAATCCAGAATTAGGCAAAACATGGAGTTTTATAGAACTATCTAATGGTATAAGAAGGAAATTAACAAAAGAAGAAATAGAAAAACCAAATTCAATTCCACCTATGAGTAAAATTTTCACGTCGTATAAATTAGCACCATCTGCATTTAGTCAGGAATACACATTTCCTGTTATGTATAAAGACAAAAAATATTTACCACCATACACAGGTGGGGGAAGATGCTGGAAAACTACCAAGGAAGGGATGGATGCACTGATAAAGAAAGATAGAGTATTGCCATCTGGAGATACACTAAGATTTGTAGGGTATTGGAATGATTTTCCATATGTTGAGATAGATAATTTATGGTATAAAATATCTACAACAGGTAACAAAATATATGTTGTTGAGACATCTTCTAATACTATTTCACGATGTATATTGATGACTACAGATCCTGGAGATTTAGTTTTAGACATTACATGTGGAAGTGGAACTACAGCATACACGTCAGAAAAATTAGGAAGGCGTTGGATTACCTGTGATACTTCACGACTTGCAATTACACTAGCTAAACAACGCCTAATGACAGGAAAATTTGACTATTATGAAATTATGGAACCTACAGAAGGTGTGTCTTCCGGTTTTAAATATGATACGGCACCACACATTACACTTGGAACAATAGCAAATAATGAACCACCACTTGAGGAAATTCTTTATGACAAACCAAAAATAGATAAATCAAAAGTACGAATAACTGGTCCATTTACAGTCGAGGCGGTACCATCACCCACTGTCAAATCGTTAGATGTCTTATCACATGATGGCAATTCACAAAATGTACAACACAGTAACAACTCACCACAAGAGTATTGGCGAGACGAACTGCTCAAGACAGGAATTAGAGGAAAGAATAAACAAAAGATCGAATTTACTCATGTCGAATCTCATCCTGCAACAAAATGGCTACACGCAGATGCAGAGACAAAAGAAGACAAACCAAAACGAGTAATGATATCATTTGGACCAGAACATGCGCCACTAGAACAACGTCAGGTCGCATCAGCTATCGAAGAAGCACAATCCATAGTCCCAAAACCAAAGATGATAATCTTTGCCGCAATGCAGTTTGATCCTGAAGCTGCAAAAGATATCGACGAATTAAAATGGCCAGGAGTCACAGTTCTCAAGGTGGAGATGAATAAAGATCTCTTGACTAAGGATCTAAAGAAGAAACGTTCCACCAATGAATCCTTTTGGTTAGTGGGGCAACCCGATGTTGAACTAGATCTAGTCAATGATGTAGATGATGGTGGTAAAAACAGTAGCAAAAAAGATAGTAAAAAGTCTAGTAAAAACGGTAAAGCGAATAGCAAGTCTAGCCACAAAGATGACGATGAATCAAAAAGATACATAATTCGTGTTAATGGCTTTGACTATTACAATACAAATACAGACGAAATAGAGTCTGGGGATTCATCAAAGATTGCAATGTGGATGCTCGATACTGACTATGATGGACGCAGTGTATATCCGCAACAAGTATTCTTTCCAATGGAAGGAGATAAAGGAGGATGGAGCAAACTAGCAAAGACACTACAAGCACAAATAGACGATGAATTAATCTCAAAGTATCATGGAACTGTATCGATTCCATTTACAGCAGGACCAAACAAGAGAGCAGCCGTCAAGATCATCGACGACCGAGGCATAGAGTCACTAAAGATCATACAGTTGGAATAATGACCGGCATAGACAATCTAATCATCTGCAATCCGTATAAAGTGCCATCAAAGCACTGGAGATATGATCGTACAAAACGCAAGTTTGATCTAGTACCCGGCAGACGTCCAGCTGGATTTTTGATTGCATCCCAAGACAGTAAATCATTTGATGATCCTGGTGAATTTAAAGAACTGGGACTAGTAAACAATATTCGTGATAGAGTAGACTCGTGGCGAGAGAGAGGCTACCCAAACATCACCGGTATCACAAAACAACTCTTGGAGTTTTGGAACGATGAAACAAAACGTGAAGATAGACTATTCTTTTGTCAACTCGAAGCAATAGAGACTCTGATCTGGTTGGTCGAAGGTCCAGACTCTGACAAACAAGGCATAGACGTTCCATCAGATGGAGGAGAATTTCAGAGACTATGTTGCAAGATGGCGACTGGTACAGGTAAAACAATCGTGATGGCAATGTTGATTGCATGGCAGATACTCAACAAGATCACCTATCCAAGAGATACGAGATTCTCAAAGAATGTATTGATCATGGCGCCAGGTCTGACTGTAAAGTCCCGACTACAAGTCTTGTATCCAACAGATCCAAACAACTTTTACGAACAATTTAACCTAGTTCCAGAGTCTCTACTGGATAGACTATACCGTGGAAACCTCATTATCCACAACTGGCATACATTGATGCCAGAGACAGACGCACCTAGAAGTGTAGTAAAGCTGGGCAAAGAGAGTAACACTGTATTTTCAAAAAGAATACTGAACCACGATCTAAAGAACATCCTAGTTATCAACGATGAGGCACACCATGCATATCGCGCAAGTACAGATCAAGCAAAAAAGATATCCAACAGAGATCTAGAACGAGACAAACGTTGGATCGAAGGTCTAGACAAGATACACAACGCAAGAAATATTGTACACTGTTTTGATTTCTCTGCAACGCCTTTTATTCCGTCAGGCAAGAATGTCAGTGAAGATACTCTGTTTGAATGGATAGTCTCTGACTTTTCACTAAACGATGCAATAGAGTCAGGACTTACCAAGACACCGCGAATAGCGATTCGTGACGACAGTGGCAAATTTACCAAAGAGTATCGTTCTAGATTCTATCACATATACAAAGACGACGAGGTAAAACCAGATCTCAACCGTAACTCTAAGCCACACGAAGAGCTACCAGATCTCGTATCAAACGCCTACAAGATTCTGGGTCAAGACTGGATAGAGACCAAAAAACTCTGGGATGAAAAGGGCTCCAAGATTCCTCCTGTAATGATCACAGTATGCAACAAGACAAACGCAGCTGCGCGAGTAACATACTCGTTTGAGAAGAATCGTTTTGATCTACCAGAACTATCTGTGCCAGAGTATCTGCTACATATCGACTCGACAACGATAGACAAGGCCGAGTCAAAGAGTGCAATAGATATCAGTTCCACAAAACTAGAAGACAACTTGCGTGTAAAGGTCGACACAGTTGGTAAAGAGGGCGAGGTAGGTGAGCAGATACGAAATATCGTTGCTGTACAGATGCTCTCTGAAGGCTGGGATGCACGAAACGTCACACATATCATGGGTCTACGAGCATTCTCTAGCCAACTATTATGTGAACAGGTGGTGGGACGAGGTCTCAGGAGAACGTCATACGAGATCGATCCAGAGACTCAACTCTTCTCACCCGAGTATGTGAACGTCTTTGGTGTACCATTTACGTTTCTGCCGCACGAGGGTGGTGACGGTACACCTCCGCCTCCAACCGCCCCAACCACATCTATATTTCCAGATCCAGAAAAGATACAGCACGAGATATCGTGGCCTAACATCGAACGAATCGATATCGATTACACAACCAAACTTGAAGTAGATTGGAGCAAGACTAGTAACATCGAACTATACAGTAGTGGTACAGCTACTAGTGTTGATGTGGCAGATGTGATAGAAGGAAAACCTCACACAGACAAGATGACAAATATCAGTCTACATAAACAAGAGCGATTGCAGAGGATCATCTTTCTAGCTGCAAAACATGTCTATGAAGAGATGAGACCAAACTGGAAAGGTAACAAAGAGCTACTCTTGATTCAGATCGTAAAGCTAGTCGAAGAGTTTATTCATCTAGACAAGATCATCGTGACCGATGTGATACACGATGAGAAACGTAAAAGGATGACGATACTATTCAATATGCAAAAGATAGTGTCACATGTATGCAAAAGCATCAAAGACAACAACATCGATTCAAGACGTATTCACTTGAACTCCAAAAAACCAATAAAATCTACGTCTGATATGCGTCCTTGGTCTACAAAAAAGCCTGCCGAGTATACTACAAAATCACACATCAACATGGCAGTATACGACTCTACATGGGAGATGAGCACAGGACAAGAGCTAGAGAGAAACAAGAGTGTGGTATCTTGGGTTCGAAACGCTAGGATCGGCTTTAACATAAAGTATCTCTTCAACGGCATAACACATGACTATTATCCAGATTTCATGATCAGATTAAAGAACAACATTACACTAGTTTTAGAGATAAAGGGAAAAGATGATGCACAGAATAAAGAGAAACGCAAGTATCTTGCAGAGTGGATCGATATTGTAAACGCAACTGGTGTATATGGAACATGGTCGTGGGACGTAGCGTTTAGTCCAGGTGAGGTTCGTGGAATCATTGCCAAACATAGTTCGTCTAGCGTATCTGCAAACGAGTATACTAGGTGCCCAAAGTGTCACAAATCAGCAGAGTCTAGACAAGATATCGAGCGAGATTTTGGATTTCGAAACATTGACGGAATCATCAGACCGCAATCATGGTGCAGGTCTTGCAGACGATCAAATGTATAGTGCGAGTCTTTTTAACTTGCGGTGTACAGATCTCTCCGATTTACATGGGGTGGCATTTTACAAGACTTGTCCGCCCCTATCAAGACTTGTACTTTTTTTTTCTGTTAAAATTCTATCTCAAACCGAAGGGATTCTCTCAAAGCGTTTTTGTGTTTGTTTCTTGAATTGATGCCGTACCAGAACAGTGTACTAGAACCTACAAGATACTTTTATAAGATACATGGGGGGGGGGGAGTAATTATTGAGTAAGTGTCATCTGTTCTTTCTGCTATCCTTGATAGCAGTTGTACCGTTTTTGATATTCTATGCACCTGATGCATATGCAGCACCCATTACCATTCCTGAACCCTCTGGTTATCCTACTACTACTAACCTAGATTATTTTGGCTACAATGAAATATACAATAATCGTAGCGCGATTTTAGATTCAGAACTCTTTAGTCCAGAAAACAACAATGACAAGGGAGAGATATACATACAATCAAACACACGTGTACTGCCCCATCCACAATTTACACCTGGTGAACGTCTTATTTCTGTATTCGATGTTCTGACTAACAATCCTGCTAATATCACAAAGCCTAGTAATGTGGTTGGTAATCACAACATTTTGCTAATTCACAGCACTGTTACTACTCCTCCAGGACCTCACACCTACTCTCGTATTCTTAGTGGTAACACTGGAACTGCACCTCTATTGCTTGATAAAGAGGTGCGAGTCTCGATCAACAGTACAGGGATCTCTTCTCCCAAACCCTTCTTCTTTTCTACCTTTGAGAATATAACTCAGGGGCATCCAATACCTGAATGTAGTGCTACCAACTTTGACAGCTCTGCTCAAACTCTAAAAGATAACTACAAGATGTGTTTTGGCATTTTAAATGACTATGTTGTTGTAATCACAAAACGCCTTGGACACTTTGGCGTAACGACCACACTGAATGCGCCTAGTACTCCTATAGATATACACGCTCGTACACTATCCATACCACCACTAACCAACAAGGACCCGACTGGTACTGCTTTGGTATTTAGATCAGACATCCATAATGACGGTCAGGTATATGCTGCATATGATGCTCGAGCTAGAGTATCCAATGTTCTTCCAACTAATTCTCCAGGTGATATTCATATACAGAGTGAAACTTTTACACTCGTAAACGATCTATTCAAGGGTACCGGTGCCTATTCTTGCAGTGCACATTTTGAGAGTGTTTCATCTATAAACGGACGTGGTACTTATGGTGATTCAAGGATTGAAATGCCAAATAACACATCTCCAGACACAACTGCTGCATACGGGCTAGACTTTTACAACGATACTAGTAAAACAACACCGTGCTCACCAGATCCAGAAGCCACCTCTACTGAGCCACTGATAACCAACAAAGAGATACGCATTACCATATACAGCGCGACAGACAAAAAACCATTCTACTTTTCACCACGTGACAATATAACCGACGCACAACCAATTCCTGCATGTACAACTGATATGATCGACACAAGCAACAACAATGTTCTCAAAGGCGGCAATACTGTATGTTATGGTGTACACGGTAATGACGTGGTCATCATTACAAAACGACTGGTTGGGTTTTACGGTGCAGCCGACAGCGTCACCACACCTACAAATCCGGTAGACCTCAATCCTGTATCACAGACTCCGTCTCCCACGCCTATTGCTCCACCTGACCTTTCATCTCTACTAACAATACAACCACTAACTACCGCAAAACCACTTGGCGCTGCTATGCAATTTCTTTCAAACAGTAATACTGACGGTCAGATATATCACTTACCTAATACTCGAGCTGGTGTAGCCATCGCTTATCAAGGTGACATTTCTCCAGGTGATATTCATCTCCAGGGCAATATTTTCACACTCGTAACCGATCTATTCAAGGGTGCTGGTGATTATTCTTGCTGGACACAATTTGAGCGTGTTTCAGGTATAAACACATACGGTAATTACGGTGATTCAGTGCTTGAGATGCCAAATAACACTTCTCCAAACGCTCAAGCATACGGACTAGACTTTTTTTCCGACGTTCGCAACAAAACAGCAAAATGTTCACCAGATCCAGAAGCTGTACATAGCCAACCACTAGTAACCGACAAAGAGATACGCATTACCATATACAACGCGACAGACAAATGGCCATTCTACTTTTCACCACGTGACAATATAACTACTGCTCAACTCATACCTGCATGTACAACTGGTATGATCGATACAAGCAACAACAATGCTCTCAAAGGCGACAATACTCTATGTTATGGTAGAAACGGCGCAGACGTAGTCATTATAACAAAACGACTGACTGGGTTTTATGGCGTAGCAGACAGCGTTACAACACCTGCAGATCCAACAGATCTCAATGCCGCCATACCTGTTGTATCTCTTACCAATCCCGTAACCGGTAAAATACAAACACACGAATACTATACTGAAAAGATAAACAGTACATCTCTGATAGAATATCCCAACCCTGTCTTTTTGTACAACACATTACCTCTTTGCGAGGACTCTGTTCGTGGCACACATCAGACAATACAAATGACAACAAAAGGAGATATTTTGTTCAAGTATGCTCTAAATGGAGTACAATTTGACGGCAGGCTATTCCTGACTCTGACAGATCACACTCCCAAAAAGACCATATCGCTAGACTCTAACTTTGTCCAACAGCGTGGTCATTGGTACAACTATAACAGTACTCTTCCAAAGAGTATACTGGATCAGTTTGGCAACTTTACCAGCATAAACGCCAGACTGTTTGTGACCAATGACACCATACCAAACAAAAACATATTCAGCAACAGCTCTACAGGTTCACCTCTATACTATAAAAGCCAGAAAAAGGCTATCATGGAGTTGCCAGATGCTGCAGATACAGTAACCTTTGTACCTGGTAAAGTACCAGGTGTCCGTGGCAATGTACATGTTCCACAGGGTGATACTGTACCACTAACCGCAGAGATACTGTGCCAGTTTGGTCATATACAACCATCTCCATCAGCTCAGGTATTTGATCTAGGTATATCTGCAGATAACGCAACAAACGGTCTCGAGATCAAGTATGAATTTACATCAAAGACGTTCTATCAAGGTGCAGAGGAACAGAAACCGACAAAGTTCTTTTGGATTGCAACCGACTCTGACGGCAACTCTGTCAACGGTGATACAACTCGTACCATAACCAATTCATACAACTTTGTCATTCCTCAAAGTACATCCGGTACATATGATATAGTGATATACGGCTCTGATGCTGAACGTACACTAATAGGTACACATGCCGGTTCGTACACGTTTGCAGCTGCATCTGGTACCAACCAAACTGTACCCACACCTGTGACCAATCAAACCACGCCCACAACACATGGCCAAACACTAACGATAACCATACCAAATACCACTCCGTCTACTGCAACTATTGGTCTCAATACTCAGACAGCAAACGAAATAAAGTTCATCACTAGAGAGACCTCTCAAGGAAACGGTACTAGATATCATCACCACGATGATGATTCTGATGATACTAGGGCCGATATTACCATCCATTATAACACAAAGATAACCAGCAAAACATTCAATGTCACATCAAATTCATTCTGTTATAATGCCGAATTGCAAGTTGGTGATGATATTACGATACCAAAGTTGAACAACTATACGGCATTGGCACTAGAGATCACAGACTTTACTCCCAAATGTACCAACTATCCCAATATATCATTTGACGGTAAACTGGTATTAAACAAAGAGGTCTATATACGACTAAACAACACGGACGGTCAAAACATCTTTTATCATGTGAACGGTACAAACGACATTGTACAGATACCAAAGTGTACCAGTACCAACTTTAATTCTACCAACAATACACTAAGGGGCAGTACGGAAATATGTTACGGCAAAGACGGTACAGACACCGTCATCGTATCCAAGATACTTGCAATCTTTGGAGCGACAACAGAGTCTATTCCAAAGCCTGGTACTTCGACTGGTCCAGGTACAACAAAACCTACGACTGGAGATGATCAAGACGACAAAGACTCTGACACATCAAGAGATCTAGCAAATGCGCCAACCTTTGGCATCTCACAACTCACGGGTGAACAGCTGGTAACATGTGGCTATAAAATGGACGACACTTGCCGTGATATTACGGGCTATCATGTCCAGTACGAACGAGACACGATACAAACCAACACGACACACACATTTGCAATAAAGACACTAGCACCAAACATGTTGCACAACGTTATACTGGCATTTAGTGTACCAAACGTAGGCTCTCCAGTGAGTGCAGCAGAAGCATACATTTCTGTACATCTTGGAATAAACTATAGTGAACCATCACACCACTATATCACAGATGTTACTATACACGATCCAAACAACATCATAGCCTATAATACACAAAACACAACAGTATCTGCTGCATCTTGTTCTGGTACCGAGCTACAATGTACGCAAATAACACTCCCAGATGTGCTGTTCCGTGATATGATGAACCATGAACCATTTGCAATACAAGTAACTGATACTCTACGATTCACATCCATAAACTACATGAACGAAGGTGTCTTTGTCACTGGTACATCCCTAAACGCACCACCAACTGTACAACCAGGACTGACACTATCTAGTGACGATGGTAGACCAGTAAATCTCATTCTAGTCCGTACAGACAAGGTCTCTGATCTATGGGCAGACGCATTTGGCAACACGTGGAGTCGCAACTCGTTTGGCAACTTTGTCATTGTACAATATGCACCATACGCAGGTACCACTCCCGTATGTACAGACATCAACGACAGAATATGTGCACCATTCAAGGCTAAACTCGACTGGCACAATCAAAAGATGATAGAACTACGTGACTCGTTATACGATGCATACAAGACAAAGGCATACGCCGAGATCGACAACATCTTCACATACGAGTTTGGTGACATGGACTCTCGCACTAGAACACTGATCAATCTAGGCTGGCTAACCGAGTAGGTTTGTATTCTGGATGTGATGTATCAAGTACACCATTCATCTGGCATAATATTCAATTCCTGTTGATTATTAGGGTTGAGTTGAAATGTACACAAAAAGGACAACTTTGTGATATTCTATCTTGAGGATCTCTTCGATTTGTGTCGGATATGATTTTACAGAAAAAGTACTAGGATTCTATAAGGAAAATTTAGTGAGGACAGTCTTATAAAATCTAATCATACGTAAACCAAAAAGATCTGCGGTGGATGAAGCAATGATAAAAAATTAGAAAATTTACCTATTTCAAGATCCAAATACCAAAACAGAGTTTTTAAAATGCCATCTCAACCAATCAACAAAATTTTTGGATAATTATGTACGATCTTGCATTCTACTACAAATTACAAAGACTGATGGTATAGCATTTGAAAAGACTGATAACTAGTGAATGCATAGCAATGCAGAGTTGAATAAAAGACGAATAGATAATCTACTAGACGAAGCGACTGCTTTATTATCCAAGGGAAGAAATAAAGAAGCGCTAGTAGTTTGTGATGAGGTACTGAGTATAGATCCAACAGATCAATATGCACATGTTTTTAAAACTACGATATATAGCAGATTACGACTATACGAAAAAGGACTCAAAAGTATTGGACTAGCGTTAAAGTATGGAGATCCTGATTTAAGACTAGATCACATAATCGTAAAGATCGAGATATTGTATAATTGTGGTAGATTTGAAGAATCGTTAGCACTAATAGATGAAGCGATAAAAGATGGTGTAGAGCCTTCAGAATTGGCATTCTTGAAGGGTCTATCATTACACGGAAAGTACACCATGATCATGGATTATACTATTGCAAAGCAGATATTACATTGTTACAAGGAAGCGTTAAAAACCGGTCATGATCGTCATGATATTTTCTATAATATGGGGAGACTATTCAGTAATATTAAAAGATATGACACCTCAGTAAAATATTTTGATCGTTCACTATCAATTAATCCAACAAATAGCCAAGTCATGGTAGAGAAGGCAGTTGCACTCTATCATGGCGACAGAACAGAAGAAGCAGCAGAGTGTTGCATGGATCTAGTACGACTCGAACCAAATGATGCTGGTGTACAATACAAACTCTGTTACGTACTCTTTAGTCTTGGTCTAGTCCATGAGGCATTAGATGCAGTAAACATAGCATACCGTCTAGACCCTTCTCTTCCAGGTATCGAAAAAACTAGAAAAGTAATAAGAACAGAATTCGAATCTCCAACCTAATTTCACCACTTAACCATGGATTCACCATCAACCCCTAACATAAATTACATCAATAAATTGGGCAAACCGTACACACTGAAATTATGCCTTCCATCTCTATGTGCGGCAGAAATTTAGGTTCTGTTACTTTGATTGGGTTGACAGTTTTGCTAAATATTCTCTAAAACTTTACAAAATGTAAGCGATGTTGCGTATTGCATATTGTAAATCATCATCGTTTCAAGTTGTATAATAGGTGCGCGTAATTGAGAATTTGTCTGTAGTCAAAAATAACCATATGTGATTAATTTTGACTCTAGAAATGTATAATTTTTGCCACATTTGCGATGTATACATGATCAGTAACAATGCATACGATCCAGTATACCTTCGAGATTGAGTCACATCGATCTCAACCTCTTAGTAGAGCCCATGTTTGATTATGAATCATTGTTACGATCCGACTCAACTGTGGACAAGAGAGATGCATCTCCTTCAATTACAAGTTTGTACGTTGTACAAGTACTAAACAAAATGTAAATAAACAATACTACATTACACAAATGATATGGCAGCAAAACGAAAGACCACAAAGAAAGATCTAGAAGCCAAGATCGCAGAGTTGGAAGCACAGCTATCAAAACTAGAGGCTACTGTTGAAAAGCCATCTGAGGCAGCAAAAGAGAAACCTAAGACTAGCACGAAACCAGAACCAACTAAAGCTGAACCTACAAAACCCAAAGGTACACTACCCAAGGGATTTGAAGCCAAAGCTGAACCACCAAAACCAAAACCAGAACCAACTAAAGCTGAACCTACAAAACCCAAAGGTACACTACCCAAGGGATTTGAAGCCAAAGCTGAACCACCAAAGCCAAAACCAGAACCAACCAAAGCTGAACCTACAAAACCCAAAGGTACACTACCAAAGGGATTTGAAGCCAAAGCTGAACCACCAAAGCCAACTCCTAAAGAAGATACTGCACAACCTCCAGTGACATATCAAGCAGCACTAGAAGACGCGTACTATAACTCACCACAGACAGACTTTCATCAATATCGAGCAAAAGTTACAGGATACTCTCCTGCACCAAACCGCTACTTTGTTAGACGAACAGCTCCTGTGGGAAAAGTTCCGACAACTAACTGGAATGAACAAAAGGCAACCGTTACTGGATATACACAACCGTCAAACCAATACTTTGCAACTCGCCCTCGTCTAGCATATCATCCGCCTGATAAGACCTTTGGTGGATTTAGTGGCGTAGCTATGACTGTTGAAGGTGTAGCACAACATGCACCTCCACCACAGACTGAATCTCCAAAACCTGATGTAAAGAGTGATACAAATGCACCTCCACCACAGACTTCGACAAAGTCACGTAGTGAACAACTAGCAGAGTACGAAAAAGGCTATCTAGAGAGGCTAGAAGAGCAAACCATAACAGAGTCAGCTCCTGAAGAGACACAACCAGAACCCTCTATTCGTGGTACTCTACCCAAAGGCTTTGAACCAAAACCTAAACCAGAATCTCCAAAAAAATCTAGAGGAACATTGCCGAAAGGTTTTTGATCCCCTAACTTATTTATTTTATAAAATCTTTCAACACTTGCATTGCATGTCCTGCAGGCTTTACTTTTGAATACGTCTTGAATATTGTACCCTTCTCATCTATGAGAAATGTACTGCGATTCACGCCCATGTACTCACGCCCCATGAACTTTTTCTTTCCCCATACCCCAAATGCATTGGCAATCTTTTTGTCAGTATCTGTAAGTAGTGTATACTCGATATTCATCTTTTTACAAAATTTTTGATGCGATGTAACATCGTCTGGGCTTACTCCGACTATCTCGATATTGGCATCTTGAAACTTTTTTAGGTTTTTAGTAAACTCGTCTGCTTGTGTGGTGCATCCTGGTGTAAAGTCTTTCGGATAAAAGTAGAGCACATATCTCTTGCCTATCATGTCTGACGATCTAACCTTTCGGCCTTCTGTGTCTACTCCTTCAAACTTGGGAACTTGATCGCCTTCGCTAACCGTGATTTTTCACTATATCTCACTATATCTCACTATACTTAATCGCTTTGTGTGTAACACATGTGTGGAATAGGTGTATGGTTTGTCATCGCTGTTCATTCTCGAGTTTACTTCGAATCTTTTATATGGATACTGTCAAGGCGTTATCCTGATGGTTAACACCCGCGCATATCTGGCAGAAGCGATATCTACATACGGTCTAGTATTCTTTGGTCCTCTTTCTGTTATACTGGCTATTGCATCTTTTGGTGAAGAACTTAGTACTCAATCTGTTCTGTTTATCTCTCTTGGACATGGTGGAGCTATAGCTTTAATGATCTATGCTTTTGGTCACATATCTGGTGCTCACATCAATCCTGCTGTTACTATACCGATGATGATTACAAAAAAGATTGGTGTTGTCGATGGTATTGGATACATCGCATCACAACTTGTAGGTGCAGTCGCAGCAGCTGCTACTCTTAAAGCAATATTGCCTGAACTTGGAGCTAGAGTAAACTTTGGAACTCAGGGTGGTCCAAGTGAGCTGATCGATAACAGTATTAGCTCTGGCTTTGCAATAGAAGCAATTCTGACGTTCTTTTTGGTGACGGTAATCTTTATGAGTGCAGTACACAAGCGCGCTTCGCCTGGATGGCATGGATTTACTATAGGTGGTATGGTATTCTTGATACATCTGATAGCTGTTCCTCTTACCGGCGCATCAGTCAATCCTGCACGAACCTTTGGACCTGCACTGATATCTGGTTTCTGGGAGTTTCACTGGCTTTATTGGGTAGCACCGATCTTGGGTGGAATAATTGCAGGTCTGATTATGAACTATGTCTTTGTCAAAAATGAAGACGAATCATAACATTTAAAGAAATTATAACATTGCCTAGTACCATGAATGAGACATTTGACCTAGAGTATAGTAAGTTGAGTGATCTCATAGCCCATGCAACATCACATGATCTTACCATAGCAGAGATCGTGTCAACATATCATCAGATTATTCATGTCTCTTCCATGTGCACAGCTCTACGAGATAAAACTGATAATCTAAAGATCACACAAACAGAAGAGATGATAACAAACTTTGTTCGTGATGTTCAACCCAAGATACTTGCCAACCTTGATACCTCGATACGAACAATGACTACTGCTCTAGAGAACGATCCTCAATCTGGTTCATTTGATGATCTACGAGCGATGATGAGTACACGCGAATTTGTCACACAATATCAAAGACTTTGATCATCTAGCAAGATCTCTTGCAAGTATCAAAGACGAGTTTACAAAGACACATGTTGGTAACAGTCTACAAGAACCAATTCCGTTGTCCATGGACTCGATACCAGTAGATCATCTGGACCATCTACACAAGTTTGCTACCAGTAATATACTGTACCATACACACCACACTGAGACGATATCTGGCATCGAATGTACTGTTTATGATGGTGATACCGATCGATACTGGCTTGCTAGCATACAACATAAAGAGAGTAATGCTCCATTCTCACCTACTTGGATCATATCAGCATATGTGTTGGCAAGACTCTGTCTACATCTGGGATACAAAGAGATAGTAGATATCGGCTCTGGAGATGGCCGAATAGCATTCTGCGCGTCTCTACTCGGAATGAGATCATACAGTATAGAGATTACTCCTAGTTTGGTCAAGTTACAAAAGAGCTTTACTGGTGTCTGTGATTTTGTACCTTTTTGTAGCGACGCGACCTCGTTTGACTATTCCGCGTTGGGACTATGTCGTCCTGCATTCTTTATTGGCGGTCTAGCGCAGATGGGAGGTTTCGAATTGGCATCGAATGTAATCTCTCTGGTAGACTCAATACCTGACACGTGTTGGGTACTTGCTGGGACTATCTCTCCCAAATATGCAATAGATCCAAAAGGCGATGCAGGGTGGGGCACATTTATTGAACAACAAAGTTTGGAGACCATCTACACTATTGACCTGCCTACTGCATGGACCATACATGTGGACTCGACTCGATATGTATTTGCAAGATCTCTTATTTGATCTCTGGGATTAATGATTGAAATAAGAGCTAAATGTTGTCTCTATTGGACTCGTTGCATAGCATGGATAGTGCGAACGCTTGCGGAGCGTTAGGTCGCCGGTTCGAATCCGGTCGGGTCCGCTCTACCGTGATGTTAAATCAGAGATAAATATCCTACATTGATTCAACACACATGGATCCTACAATTCTCAAAGTCATCGATGATTTAGAACGACAGTCTATGCTAGAGAAGACTCGCCAAGTTGATGTCCCATCAAAAGATAGAATGTTGGCCATAACTAGAGAGACTGGTCAATTGTTAAACATGATTCTGCGCATAAATAATGCAAAACGTGTTCTAGAGATAGGAACATCTGTTGGCTATTCTGCTATATGGTGTGCTGAAGCAGTCTTACCACAAGGACATATAGTGACAATAGAACAGAATCCATCCAAGATCGAACGAGCAATGAGAAACTTTGATGCAGCCAAAGTATCTCATCTGGTTGAGATTCGCCAAGGTGCAGCCACCCAAGTTCTTGGAGAGTTGAATAGAGATCCTCCAGATCCATTTGATCTAGTACTGATCGATGCGGACAAAGAGAACGTTGTTTCATACTTTGACCTAGTACTGCCACTAACTGTCAAAGGTGGCATCATAGTCACTGACAATATGTTGTATCCAGAAAAGTATCGCAACGAGATGCAGCAACTAGCTAGACATATACGCGATCTAGGACTGTGGACAGTTACTCTCGACGTTGGAAATGGTGAAGAGATCACTATCAAATCATAAATCTAGTGTGTCTACTAAACTCTGACTGATGATATCTTGTGCCATTTCAGATAAAAGAAAGAGATAATAGGTTTAACAATGTAATAAAAGTATGAGTGAAGATGGTAAATATATTCAAAAATTCCTAAAACGAGCAAATAGAGCAATAGATGAAGGGATACAGAAAGCAGATGATATTCTCGAAGATGCAGTAGAGTTTGGAACAATAACTGCAAAGCAAGCAGCAAAGACGAGTAAAGATGTCCACGCTTATGCGATGAAAGAGAAGGACAAACTTGCCAAGAGTGGTTCAGAAAAGATCGCAAAAGCGGTAGATGGCGCAAAAAAGATGTCTATGGATCAAGAAGAACAACTCACAATTCTAGAAAAGTTGGGACAGCTGCGAAATGACGGAATACTTACAGAAGAAGAGTTTCAAGAAAAGAAGAAAAAGATCTTGGATAGAATATAACCATGAAATCAAACATCAACGGGCAGAACGATAAGCGAGACGTAGATCAACGCTGGTTTACGGGCAAGACGTGGATGAAGGTACTGTCTAAAAAGATAGGGTCTACTATGCAAGACATCTATCATGTACACTTTGAGAATGGTTCTAGAACAAAACTCCATCAACATAATGGGGATCAAGTCTTGATCGTAACTAAAGGTATTGGTAGCTTGGAGATATTTAGCAAGATTGGAACAGACAAGAGATCATTCGCCATAAAACGTACAAAGAGACTCAAATTAAAGACCGGTGATATAGTGCACATTACATCAGGTACACTTCACACACACGGTTCTATTGATGACTCTGAAACATTCTCTCACATTGCTCTTAATGTACTGCCACGCAAGAATGCAATATACAAGACAGTCTGGTACGAATCTGACGAAAAGACCCAAGTCGTCGGAATAATCTAATCTTTATGACGCAAGATTCAATGTAATGTAACTAGTTGTCTGCCACGTCTATATCCACATTCGAGAGCAAAGATTATTGACGATCTCTTGAGTTGATACGCAAGAATGGTTAATTTCTGTATTATATGTCTGATCGATTTATGATTCTCTTGATAGGTTACACGGATCTTTTAGATTTACACGGGGTGACCTTTTGGAATATTTTTTTCCTAAAACTGCTCCTAAAAGTCTAATAGTAACTTTTTCTGTCAAAATCACATCTCGCATAAATCGAAGAGATCCTACAACGTTATCACATAATTTGAGAATCGTATTCCGTACTGTTGTCCATCGTGTAGCAAAGAGCCTGATCTTCTATCCCTTCTCGTGGTCACAGGTACAAAAATGAGTGAAAACCTATCTCTGCGTATGTGTGACTCTACTAGATGAGTTTTGAATGTTCAACGCTTTTGGTTTGTATAGAAAAACCGTCAACTATAGACTGTATGCGTATTATTAAGAGTGCCCATGTCCAATCATCAAACATGGTAACAATGAATCAATTTGCCTCTAGAAATCACACTTTTTTTATTGTACCTCAAAATGTGCATATGATGTAAGAAATACGCATACAGTCTTATGATGTCAAAGATTGAATCTTGTGGCTATTTATGATTATTCATGATATCCTGTATATTGCTATGATTTAAAAAATGGTATGATTGCTTTATCAATAGATTGGTTGCACAAAAATGGTTCAAGCACCAAAAGGAAGCAATAATTTATCTAAATTGCCACATGTATGACAAAGCTCTCACACAGATCGACAAAGCGCTCGTGTCTGCGAAAACGTCCATTGCACAAGGGTCATGTACCAGAGTAAAGGCAATTGTACTACACTTTCTTTCTAGGTACAATGAAGCATTAAAATGCAATGACAAGGCAATAAAACTGCATCCTAAACTTACAATACCTTGTCTAGAACAAAAGGCAATAACTCTACAAATGCTTGATAGATATGAAGAATCAATCGAATGTGTTAAAGAGGTGTTGTCTCGTTCCCCAGATCGAGAATCTGCAACTCTATTACAAAGCGTAAATGCTGTATCACTACACTCTCTTGGCAAATTTGATAGAGCACTTCGATCTATTAATCTGGCAATAAGCAACTCTTATGCGTCTACGTGGTTCAACTATGGTGTAAAGGCAGATATTCTGTATTCTCTTGGCAGACTCGATGACGCTCTAGATTGTATTAACGCTGCATTATATCTAAATTCAGATCGTAAGATGATAAATCTTGCCACAAAGGCAAAGATACTACGAGTACTTGGCAGACATGATGAAGCACTCGAGTGCACCAACAGCGCATTAAAGCTAGTAGAGCATCCTCCAATCGAAAAACCGAACACAACTAGAAAGGGTAGTATATCACATTCTCTTGATGGTATCTATAGCGATCTAGTATATCGATCCTACACTAGTAAATGGTCATACCAACGTTCAAACTAGTCGCGCCTAGTATGTGCAGTTGATTTTACACTCAAATTTATGATCAACCTAGTCTATTGCGTTATGTGTAAATTTTAAAATAGAATGACAAGAGTCAGAGATACTGAAATTCATTAACAACAATGAATTTGAACATGTTACAAAACTCGACTATATCTGCTGAATATTTTGTTAGACTGCCAAATTTTTGAACATGTACTACAACTAATTCTCGACACAAGATTGCTGTATTGAATAATTGATTTTGTAGTTACGCTGGTCTTACCACGGTGTTTATCACACCATACTGTATGCGTATTTCTTACATCATACTCACGTTTTAAGGTACAATAACACACTGGTGTAATTTCTAGAGGCAAATCGATTCATTGTTATCGTGTTTGATGACGGGACATGGGCACTCTTAATAATGCGCATACCGTCTACAAAATTCATCGAGTTGTTTATGTTGATCATCATTCACAAGTTTATGTAAAGATTATACAAAATGATCGCCAATCTTTTTCTAGCCATGTATTGTGGAGTCTTGTGGAATCATTTATCTAATGACTTGTAAAATAGTCTATAGTGAATTGTATATTCTGTAGGATAGTGTCATCTGAGATCCCTGCCAAAGTTTTACAGACCACAAAGCACTCTGTGGCGTTTCTTGATGCATTTCCACTAGCTAGGGGGCACGTACTTGTGATTCCTAAGAAACATTATGAAAAACTCCAAGATTTGGGCAATGAGGAAAACTCTGATCTATTTGATCTAGTTAATACATTGACATCTAGAGTGGATCTACTCACCGGAGCGACATTGATTGCAATTCACAACGGCAAGCAAGCAGGGCAAGATATCCCCCATGTTCATGTTCATATCGTCCCACGCAGTTTGGACGATGGTGCAGGATCTATACACAGCATGTTTAAAAAAACTGATATCACAGACTCTGATGTATATGATCGTCTAAAAGGCTAGTAAGGAAACAGTCTCTCATTGGCGTCTAGATCATCTACGATTATTGCTTTTGTAGGACATGTCTTGGCTGCATTCATTATCTTGTTGAATCCTGCTCCTTTTTGGTTGATCACTGATGATTTTGGATTTAGGTTTCGTGTCTTGTCTATTTCAAAGACTTGGGGAGCAATTGTCTCACAGCTACAACATCCGATGCAGAGACTCTTGTCTACGTTGACAAATAGATTTGGCTGTTTTTTAGGCTCTTCTGCTTTATCAAATTCGCCATTCTTTCCATCAGCTCGTATCTTGGCATTGTACTCTTCCCAAAATTTTTTCTCATACTCTCTCCAAAAATCTGGATCTTCAGACTCGAACTCTTTGGTATATTTGGACCAATCTTGTTCTGGAGTTTTTTGATCTTCTGGAACACCCCACTGATGTCGTGTCTTAAAGTTTGATTGAGAACTAGATCGAGTCTCTGAGATAACATTCTCTGTAGTTGTATCCTTGAGAAGGTTGTATGCTTCTGTTATATTTTTAAACTCTTCACTGCAATCTTTATCTAGATTTTTGTCAGGATGTAGCTCTAGTACCAGTCTCCTATACGTCGTCTTGATCTCAGTAGCCGAAGAGTTTCCATTAACTCCCAATATCTGTTGAGCCTGATATCTATTCATTATCTATATACGATATTACGTGTTTTAAAACACTTGCTCAATCAATATCTGGGAGCTATTCGTGATTTGTTCTCATACAGTCTTAATTATTCATAATATGCATACTTGGTCAAAAACAATCTATACTGTATCTGATGCAATCCTTCTCTAAAAGAGAGTCACAAACAGACTATTCTGAGACTGCAGAGTGCTAATGGTTCTAGCCAAGTTGGTAGTTTTGGTAGGAAAAATGCTACCGCAAACGAGTATCACGAAACCACCCTTGGACTGTATGCGTATTTCTTGTATCTTACGCACATTTTAACGTACAATAAAACACAGGCGTAATTTTTAGAGGCAAATTGATTCATTGTTGTCATGTTTGATGATTGGACATGGGCACTCTTAATAATGCGCATACAGTCTATTATTGCTTACTAGACCCCATTCATAATTCGGTTCTTTCTTGATACTTAGCACGATCATCTTAGCATAAACCAAAACACACTCTCATCATTATGCATATCCCTTGTTTAGTTGAATGTTGATTAAAGTTATTGACGAAATATTTGATATCCTAGAGGTAAATTTACAATATGTTGTGAATTTATAGATCTGCATATATATTAAAACTCGGTATAAATGGAATAGTCCAAATCATACCACGTGGCACAAAAATACTCAAACTCCGATATTGACCAAAATTGAATTATGAATACGGTCTACTGGTATATTGTATTTTTTATTGAGATATAAAATCAAACTCTGAGATTTTCATTGGTAAGATTTTGTAAGGCAGAACGTAACTTGTCTGATAAATTAGCTCTATTTTTTGTTAACAACACCTCGATGATAAAGGCTGTAGTTTTTTTCTGTAAAAATTTATCACTCAAGTATATAGTCGCCAATTGGTTGATCGCATCTTCCTGCACGTGTTTGCCTGCCAACAAAAACAATAATTTTATTGCTTGAATGTCTGTTTTGATCATGTTTAGCCTAAATAGTATATTTGATTGATTTTTCATTTGATTCCAATATTGTTTTTTTATTGCATATATTATCTGAGATGCCTTATCGATGATAGAGTTCTCACAGGATATGCATTTTTTCATGTGGATGAATCCATAAGGTTTCACTTTAACACAAATTGGAACTATTGGAACTTTATACGCAAGAGCGATACCGATCTCTTGATCAAAGTAATCTGATGATCTACAGGTTCTAGTATGTAATGCTAACAGTACGTCACAAGTTTGTATCTTTGATATGATGTAATCGTTACCATCATCACCACCAACTTGATCGTGAGGAGCTGTAACTACATTTATTTTGTGTTGGCCAAGGTGTGTTTTCAACTCGTCTACATATCTTTCAAATTGCTTTTCACTATCACTACTATAGCTCAAAAATACTTCGAATCTGCCTTTATCGATGAATGTTGGTATGGACTCGTCAGTGGTCATGCTTTGGTATTACTCTTTCTCTTTGCTTAAAAGGTATTCGTTGTATTTTTCAGCTTGTCTCATACATTCGTCTACACAGTTCAAACATATCGTCTCTTCTTCGTATGGAAAAGCTAGCGATTCTATCTCTTTTTCACACATGATGCATTTCAAATTTTTAATTATCTCTGTTTCTACTTTCAGCGCCATGTTGATATTATGGTAATATGTTATATATAAACACCTCCTGTAAAATTTTTTCGGTTTATGTGAGGTAGATTTTCGCAAGGTTCTTTCTGTACCACCAATCTCGCATAAACAGAAAAAAATCCACTCTGATAACGGTTCTATTGTCGACATAAAACCAGCATCTACAATTACGTCTATAGTATCTGGGGTTCAAATGTAATGTTCTGCCCACTCTCTTGGTTTTGGGGAGAGTTATCGTCATCGGCATCTTGGTCTATGGGATTAAACTATAGTCGAGGACAGCAAAAAGTTTACAGTTACATTCATCAATCAAGAATATTGTTGATTAGTGGACATATGTCTCACTAATGGTTGAGAGAGATAAAATATTGAGTGCGATAGGAAATCAGAGATTGGCGTAAACTTTTTTTCTGCCTCGACTATGTCTCTCGAGTTGTCTTCAATACCCTTGCTATGTCTCAAGAACGTTTCGATTTTGCGCCGATTGATAAAAATTAACATAGATTCATTCGTGGTCACGTTCTGACATTACTCTTTCTTGTCAGTCAAAACGTATTTATTAACATATTCTGCGACTTGTCTCAGGTATTCGTCAATACAATCCTCACACACTGTGTCCTCTTCATCTGGAAAAGCTATCGACTCCACATCTTTTTCACACATGATACATTTCAGGTTTTTAACTATCTCTGTTTCCACTTTTAGTGCCATGCTGATATTATGGTGATATCTTATATGAGCACATACTATATTCGTAAGCGGTTCTGTTGTCTTGGTTCGACTATGTTATCCTTTGCTATGTCTATGAGCCTCTTTTCTGGCGATCCTTCACATGTGTTTCGAACCACTTGTATCATCCATTCTGGCGTGGGTGCAAGTTTATTCTTATCTCTCTGTGCTCTGGCATAACTTGCAGGTCTATGATGCAAACATGTAGCATGAATCAAAACTTGATGTGCCGTCCGCTCATCATATATTGCGTTACAGTGGGTTGATACTGCAAGCGGTATCTTTTCTACATCTGCTGACAAAATACGATTATATTCATTATAGTTTCTGAGTACTGCATGTCTTAGGATCTTTGTTGTAAGACCAAAAGTTCCTCAGACTATCCCCTATTGATCCTTTTAGGTTTGACATTGTTGTTCTGGTGGTTAAATTTCACTAGCACTTGCGATGTCTGTATTGGGCAATAATCTCAACAAAACATTGCAATGTATTTTCAAAAAGGTACATTTGGGTAAACTGAACATACGCAATCTTGCCATCTGTACTTTGAAAACTATGTGGCTATTGCCAAATAGATCAGCGAGACGAAAAGAGTGATATCTGATGACTGATATGTCGAATGTTAATTATAAACTTCTATGGTGATACGATGGTTGCCCATGCTAGTCCTTTACCAAATTTTATCGTTACTGTATCGCCGGAATTGCTTGTACAATCTTGTATCGTCTTTGGAATATCGTCACTCGTCTCTACATAACATACTCCGTTGATGTTGGACAAAATAGTTACATCCTCATATACGTCTTCACGAATCAAGTTCCAAAATGGAAATACAAGTGTAGATAAGACAATGCCTGCTACTACTAGCGCGCCACCAAAGATTAGTCCTCCCCGCTGACCTGAAGTCAACTCCATATTACCATGTGCCTCTCTCACCGGCATTGGGATCTAACTTTTTCTCTGGTACATTACCATGTGCCTTTTTCATGTGCCGTTTTAGTCGCTCAGGCATGTGTAGTTCTGTACCACACAACTCGCATTTTGTCTGGGTTTCTTTATTACTACGCTTAAACCACATATTCTTATTACTGTGTAACATTATAAAAATGATGAATCGACTCATCTAATTTATGGTGTCTAGATGAAACCTGCGTCAGATCCATAGTTATCAAGTACACCGTTATTTCTGTACATGATATGCGTTATAGATTATCAGAGTTAAGGACAATAATCTCACTTGTGAGGCATGTGCGATATACACGTCTTGTTTGATTTGTGCCGAGTTGTATTTACGCGTCTTATCTATTCTCTGGTTATTCTGTTTTTGTTACAAATGACTCACACGCCGCTTTAGCGGCAACATCTGACATTTGCTCAATGGGATGCTTCATCAGATATGCACTAGCTGATTTTATCGGACCACCTATTCCCCGATCAAGCGCAATCTTTGCTAGACGTATTGCATCAACAACAATTCCGGCAGAATTTGCTTTATCGTCCACCTCTAGACGAACTTCCATGTTGTATGGGATATTTGCCCATTGCCTGCCTTCAATTCTCATAAACATCAGTTTGGTATTTCCCAAGAATGGAATAAAGTCAGACGGTCCAACGTATATTTGATCATCATCTAGTCGTTCGTCTAATTGACTCTGAACACTCTCGGTCTTGGAGATCTTTTTTGAGACTAGTCTCTCTTGTTCCTTCATGTTTAAAAAGTCAGTATTGCCTCCAACATTGATCTGATATGTTTTTTTGATCTTTGTTCCTCTATCGTTACAGAGTTTTGCTAATGTGCGGTGTACTATGGTTGCCCCTACTTGACCTTTGATATCATCACCGATACAGGGAATATTGTTTGCACTAAATTTTTGAGCCCATGTTGGATCTGATGCAATAAATGATGGAATGCAATTGACAAAAGCTGTGCCCGTGTCTAGACATATTTGAGCCCAAAATTCTGTAGCCTTATCTGAACCAACTGGCAAGTATGATACAATTATCTCGGTACCTGTGTCTTTTATTGTAGACTTGATATCTTTGGCAATCTGTTCATTGGTCTTTGTACTCTGAATCGGTTTTACACGATTCTGAACCCACAGTCCTACACCATCCATCACCGGACTCTCATATACCTTTGCATCTGTCTTTGGCATAGTGTCCTTGGGAATCCAGTCTACCATGTTTGGATACTCGTATATTGCATCGTTGAGAATCTTACCTACCTTGTTTTCTCCTACATCGAAACCACATACAAAGTCGATATCATGTATTGTGTATCCCGCAAGACTCTCATGAATGATCCCGATTACCTGCTGTGATGGATTTTGTCTATAGTATTCAATTCCTTGAATTAGACCAGAAAAACAGTTTCCAATACCGACCAAACCGACTTTAATTTTGTCTGACAATCAAAAGTTGGTCATATTTGATGGGTTTAAATCTTTTTGAATAGTTGTATATGTGTGGATTATGTACAAATATGCATATGATCTATACAATTTACAATATCTGCCTTAACTGATGCCTAGCATACCACCGATTGTCGATAAACAATCCTGGCACAACTATGGAAATAATGATAGAATATGTTCAGTTCATAAATAACATACAGCATTTACAAACCGTTGAAGTTTTCTAAGGAATACTTTGAAGAGATTATCGAGGGCGACACATACATGCTTGTGCCAAAGAGATCTTTGACTGATACTGTTCCTCCCAACAAACCTGCATTCTTTAATCCTAAAGCACGTCTTAGCCGTGATCTATCTATTCTTGTATACTCTACATTTTTACAACAATTCGATGAGCCGAGAATATTTCTTGACGGTATGTCGGGAGTGGGCGCTAGGGGGTTACGAGCTGCAAACGAATTAGGTGTTTACAGCGTCATTAATGATTTGAATCCGACGGCACTCGCAATGTCAGAACACTCTGCCATGCTGAACAACATCGATGGTATAGAGTTCTCTAATGATGAAGTATGTCGATTCTTTGCAGCGCGTTCACGAGATGGTAAACGTGGAACTATAGTTGATATTGATCCTTTTGGTTCGCCGGTAGAATTTTTTGATTGTGGACTACGTGCTACAATCCATGGTGGCATGATGTCTGTAACTGCTACTGACTTGCAAGTTTTGCATGGGCTAGCTGACAGAGCATGTGTACTAAAGTATGGCGGAATGCCTGTACGTACTACATATGGCCACGAGATTGCGACTCGCTTGATATTGGGATCGCTTCGGATTGTCGCTGGACGATTGGGATTCAAGATCGTCCCACTCTTTGTGTACAGTAACATGCACTATTATCGAGGCGATTGCTCATTTCGAGCCCCTAACTAAATATGACTAAATTTAGACGCAAGTCTTGATGGATTTGATATCTCTTCTTGAGATGAGAAATGATGGGTATGCAATAATGAAATATTTGGAATCTCATAGTTCAGACAAGATCGTTTGTAAATTTTGTCAGTGCGATCAATACCATTACATGAAAAACAGAGATCGGTTACGTTGTAAATTATGCAAAAAAGATTTCAGACCGTTTAACAAATCCAGATTTTCGTCACTCAAAATCTCATATTCAAAATGGCTGGTACTTGTCAAATTGTTTGAACTAGCTGTATCTGCAAGAGTTGCTGCAAAACAAGCAAGATTGTCTTACAATACGGCACTCAAAGCTTTTGATATTTTCAGGAGCGTGATTCTAATGCAACTAAATGACGAATATCGAACATTAAAGGGCAAAATCGAAGCAGATGAGTCGTATTTTGGGGGTAAACGTAAAGGAAAACGAGGCCGCGGCGCCGGAAATAAGACTATCGTTTTTGGCATATTGCAGAGAGGTGGCAAGGTACGTGTTGACATTGTACCAGACGTCACAGCTAAAACTCTGCTTGAATCAACGATCAAGAAAGTAAAGAAGGGCAGCATGATATACACGGACAAGTGGAAAGGGTATGACACCTTGATCTTTCATGGATATGATCGAGAATCAGTTAATCATCAAAAGAGCTTCGCAAAAGGCGATGTTCACATCAATGGAATGGAAGGGTTCTGGGGCTTTGCTAAATTGAACTTGGCAAAGTATCGAGGTGTGAGTTCAAAGAAATTCTTACTGTATCTCAAGGAGATGGAGTGGCGATACAATAACCGAGAATGCGATCTGTTTGATTTATTGGTACAATACATGCTTAGGGGCTCGAAATGAGCAATCGCCTTATCGATTATATGTTCAAGTCTTCAAGAAGAGAGATCAATCTGAGAATATTGGATATGTTATTCATTGTGACGAGTGCGGTGATCGACGTCTCTCACCCAAATTACAGCATGTATGCAAGCTGTGTGGCTCTGAGACTAAGATAGGCGGTCCATTATGGATCGATACTATATTTGATCAAGAGTTTGTGAAAAGTATGATATCAAACGTAGCAAAATTACACGTAGACACTCGTTGCAAAAAGATTGTTAGCATAGCTGCACTAGAATCTACACTCCCTGCAACATATTATACTCTGGATGAGATCGCATCAAAGACTGGTGTTTCTTCTCCGAAACTGACTAGACTCATATCTGTATTGAATCATGAATGTTTTGAAGCGAGTCCCACTGTCTTTGATCCTACTGGATTTAGAACTACTGCCAACGTTAAACAAATGTCTTCCATCTTTGTTACTGAATCTCTGAAAATTTGATTAACGCAATTGGATATAAAAATTGATTATTATTTTGCAAATCATGGTAATGTTGTGCATAACTTTACTGTTCTGGTAACTCTAGCTATTGGGCTATCATAAAATGTGTTCCTTTCAATAAAACTGTCCGGTTGCCACGATGAATTATTAGTAATGTATAGCATCTATTGTAAAATACAATGTGTAGTTATCTCGTTTTGCAATATGATCTCAATATCGTCAGTCACATTTCTGATGTTGCCCATTATCACTTGTGATCTTGTCGGATGAATCCTAAACATACATAGTATATCTCACTGCTCTGTTTTCTACTTGCTTTGGGTTTGGTAAGGTAAACTTTTGCAAATTTCTTCTTTATATAATCTCTAAACTCTATTGAATATTGACCATCAAAGATCTTAAACACTGCATTGCCTTTATGTACTAAAACTCTATCCATAATCTTTACGCAATCATAATTCAATGATATCTGTTTTGTATGATCAACTGTCCAATTACCACTGATATTGGGAGATAGATCACATATCACGGCATTAACTCTGCCATTGAAATACTCTTTAATCTCGTCGACGATATCTTCATTTTGAATATCTGCTCGAAGAAGATACGCTCCTGGTACATCTTCGACATAATTCATATCGACACCCATAACTTTACCTTGATTTCCTGCCAACTTTACTGCTACCTGCGTCCAACCGCCAGGAGCACATCCTAGGTCTAAAACATGAAATCCTGGCCCAATGATTCTATATGATTGGTTCAACTCTTTGAGCTTGTATGCTGCCCTACTACGAAAACCTTGCTCGTGAGCTAGTCTTCGATAATGATCCCTCTGTGCATCTTGTAACTTCATTTGGACTTCGACTGTTTCTTTGCTGCTTCTATTACCCAGTCTTCGATCAACTGGCAAGTTCGTGGACTAATCTCGCCATCAAGTGTACATTTTTGTTCAACTTGACATGTGAGGCACGGCGCGCCTTCAATTGAGCGTGTGCTGATTGGGGTCTTTTTTAGGATTAATCTGTATGTCCAACGTCCCTTCTCAAGAAGTTTAACTCTGGTTATCATTCCTTGTCTTTCTAACTTTAATGCGAGGCGTGAACCGTTACGATTATTGAGTTTGAGCCTTCTCCACAAATCCCCTTGTAGCATCCCAGTAGATTCTCGTTCTGCCAAGATATCGTAGACTCTGCTCGTAAGTCTATCCATATCGACTTTTTCAATCTGAAAGTTTTCGATCTCTGCTGGAGACAGTTGTTCTTCTAACTCTTCCTCTAGTGTTCGTTCTGCAGCTTTTTTTGCTTCAGCGATCTCTTTCTTGGTCATCTTTGGTTTTGTACCAACCTTTTTCTTCACATTGTCTTTCTTTACGGTCTCCTTTGTATTCTCTGTACTCGCTGCAACTTTTTCTTCACTTTTTTCAGCTTTGGCACTCTTCTTTGTACCAACCTTTTTCTTCACATCTTCTGTGCTCTTTACAACCTTGGAATCGTTTTCAGCTTTGGCACTCTTCTTTGTACCAACCTTTTCTTCACATCTTCTGTGCTCTTTACAACCTTGGAATCGTTTTCAGCTTTGGCACTCTTCTTTGTACCAACCTTTTTCTTCACATTGTCTTTCTTTACGGTCTCCTTTGCATTCTCTGTACTCACTGCAGCTTTTTCTTCACTTTTTTCAGCTTTGGCACTCTTCTTTGTACCAACCTTTTTCTTCACATTGTCTTTCTTTACGGTCTCCTTTGCATTCTCTGTACTCACTGCAGCTTTTTCTTCACTTTTTTCAGCTTTAGCACTCTTTGATTTCATTTCTGTCTTTACACTTTTTTCCTTCTCTTTAGGATGTGTTGTTTTTGCTCCTCTTGTATCTGTCTCCAAGATCTTTACTTTACGCTTCAACTCTTCGATCTCTTTCTTTATTTGCATATTCTTGTCTAAATTCAATTCATTATTCTCTCCCAACTTGTCTCATTCCCTTCCTCATCATCATTAATTTCTATCTAACGATAAATACTCCTTCTGCCGACACGCTGTCTAAGTTGGTTGAGATTACTTGAGCCACTAACCGATATGATCCAGGAGTAGAGATGAGCTCAGAAAACATATCATCTACAGGTAAGGTATTACTGTCTACTATACATTGGTTGAGAAATATACGTTGACTGGCCGGCTTTTCTCCTTCATAAATTGTAATATACAGATCACCACAATCAAATGCTCTATCGTTTACACGTACTTGTACACTTACCGGCTCTGATACCGTGTACTGTCTAGCAAGACCCATGATCTCAAGAGTGTGGGAATCTGCCTGATGTGGCGTTGTTACCTCTCGATCAGGATTTTGTAATATCTCTGCCATGACGAATGAGGCAAAGGTCATTGAAAATATAGCAGGTAATACAAACACTAGAAAGATCTTTGACGTTGGCATCTAACCATTATTGATACATTCCCTTATATCTATTTACTAATATCTACAGCGTAAGTGGTTGGGTCGATCATACACGGATGTCAAAATCAACTATCATGCGTCACAACATGTCTATTTTAAGTCAGTCTGTCCACTTGCTATTTACAGTAGATCGGTGATAATCTGCTAAAAGTCCGTCGATTTGGATATTATTGTATGTAATTTTGATGATGAGCCTATCGATTCAAATCGCTTTGACGAATCAATTAAATCGTAGCCACTTGAATATTGTTGTATGAGACTTCGAAAGTTTAGGGTTAGGGCATATCGATGTATACATGATTCGGGAGAGATCACTGTTGGAGATCTTGCAGCATTTGTTGGTCGAAATGAGAGTGGCAAGACTACCATACTTCAAGCACTAACACTACTTAACAAGGAAGCATCGGTATCTGACTTGGATCTGTGTGATGAGATGACAGATGAACTAAAGAACGAAGTAAGACTAGCTGAAGGCGAGTTTGATCTAAGCGAACATGAAACAGAATTGATCAGAGCAAGATTTCCAAGATTGCCTGAGATAAGAAAGATCAAAATGTACAGGACAAATCAAAAACCAGATATTCAATATGACTTTGATAATGTTATTCCAAAAGATGAGGTAGATCAAAGTCTAAACTCTTGGGAAAACTTTACAGACCAAGTTATCGGATTTTTGGACACTATTCCCAACCATCTGAGAATACAGATAGATACAATGTTCTTTGAAGGTCCACCTCCTAAAAACCAAGAGGAGTTTGATGGTGGAATGGCAGAATTTAGTAATACTTTTCATGTAATTGCAATTCAAGAACCCAAAGTTCTAGAAGAGTGGGACAAGATCTACAAGAATCCTGACAACCAATTCTCTAATCTACTTACAGGTCAGAGTGAAAAGACAGCATTGCAAAATTATATCTCAAACGAACTCCATCCGAGATTTGTATACTTTTCAGATTATAAAAAGATCTATGGCAACATAAACCTAAACGAATACCTGTTGGAAGAGAAAGGTGAGAGACCTGTCTCAATAGAGTTTATTGAGGAGTTTGACAAAGCCGAGACAGTTCGAAATCTCTTTTATCTGGCGGAATTAAATATGCATGAACTCAATGAGGTAAAAGAGAGTCCTTCAAAATGTATTAAATTATTAAACACTGCAAGTACTAGACTCTCACACAAATTAAATCCTGCCTGGAAAGGAGATCCAATCCATGTTGATCTACGCTATAATCCAGGAAACATAATGAGTGTCGTGATATCTGATGTTCACAAAGATGGCACTATAACAAATACGGGATTACTGAATCGACGTGCAGAGGGATTCAAATGGACATTCTCGTTTATAGTCAACTTTGCAGCTGAGACGCAACGTGCTGAACTTAAAGAAGCAATCCTGTTACTTGACGAGCCTGCACGAAATCTACACCCGACTCAACAAATGGGAATCTCTGATCTATTGAGGAATCTAGCTGGTTCTAATCAAGTCTTGTATGCTACACACTCTCCGTTTATGATATTTGATTATACTCCAGGAAATCTACTTGTAGTGGAACTAGACAAACGAAAACACCTGAGTCGAATATTTTACGATTATTGGAACGCAGATGATAAAACATTGACTCCGATCTTGTATGGATTATCTAGAGGGCAGATCGAATCCATTGTAGATCGAGAGATTGGTACAAATTCACGTCCAGTAATCATTGTTGAAACAATGTCTGACTCGATGTATCTCAACGCATTTGACAAATTCCTCCAAGACCCAAACATATCCATGAACCCACTCAATATAGTGGCCGCATATAACAAAAATTCTGTTCTACCTCTTGCAATATTTTATCGAAATCATGGATATCGTACATTCATCTTACTTGACTACTCTGAAGAGTCTAAACAGATATCATCTCAACTATTATCGAACGAGTTTAATGACGTTCAAATAATATTCTTTGAACGTGAGGGGAAGAAACTTGAATCGATCGAAGACTATATTGTAGTTGCTGACTATCTGCACGCTGTAAATCAGACATATGAGATAAAGCTACGATACGAAGGATTCTCAAATCTAACCACGCAGGATGTATTGACCAGTGACGGTAACGGTATATTAGATAAACTGCATTCGATCTGGGCTACGCATCGTGAAGATGATTGGGGAACTTTTGACAATGAAGAGATAACTAGATACATCTGTGAAAAGATTGCTCTAGACGACGCCAGCTTTTTGTCAGATCAGACGAGAGACCAATTTAGATCTCTATACAGACTTATGGCAGAGAGGATCAGGCAGTATCAAAATATTGCAATACGGCCCAACCAAGACAAATTCAAAAAGAAATGAGCCTGACGAGGCTTTAAGGTTTAATTGAGAGATGAACAAATCATATTTCATGTCCAAGTCCTCGATGAGAGGAGTCTTCCTTTCTACAATCTTGATTATCTCTCTAGTGTTTACACTACCTAACGTCTATGCAGAACTTGAGATCAATGCTGTATCTTTTGGTACAACAACCATTCTGACAGTATCTACTGATGACGAGTCTGTTGATACGTTTAGAATGTGGTTGGGTTCAGGAACAACATTCGAGTCATTTAAGGGGGAGCGTGGATGGATTGGTGAAACATCTCCACAAGGCGTTCTGATATTTCGTACAAACGAACCTCTGGTTTCAGGCGATTCTGTAAAGTTTGGGTTCAAGACCAGTACTGTAAAACCTCCGATCAATTGGCGCGCCCTCGACGGTACAACTGAGATTGAGGTTGGAGTTGTAGTTCCTCAAGATCTTCCTAGCGTATCGTTCACATCCCCAATTAATACAGATCCAAGTAATTCATCAGATCCATCTATTCCAAACGATCCACAAATTAATACAGATCCAAGTAATTCATCAGATCCATCTATTACTGATGATCCGCCAATATTGGAACCAGTATTGCCTGTTGAGAGTGAACCAACATTTAGAATAATTCCTGATCGACCAAGCGTAGGTGCCTGATGGCACCTTTGTAACCACCGTACAAATCCCGTCTGAACAGATCCCAGACAGAGTAGACTTTAAGATTGTTGACAGTATTGGTGAAGAGAGATCTATTAGTGTTAGGCTCAGTCAGCCTGTGGAAAATCAAGTGATCGAATACAGACTCGAGTCTGATGATATCCAAGACTCTGTAAGACGTGGCGATTCACTCGAGTTATCTGGTACTGCAAAACCGAACGGCGCTATAGTTGCAGAGATAACTCATAATGACGGTCGTACAGTTAATGCACGAACAACCACTGTAGATGATTCTGGCTCGTGGAAC
>CBDBCE010000005.1:0-88659 GCA_965203315.1 Candidatus Nitrosopumilus sp.
AGAAGGTGATCCAATAAATATTCAGATTGGTCCAGATGGAACTACAACACATGATATCGATATTTCCAAATTAGATGATGGTATATACAATGCAGTGATCAACAAAGGAGGCGTTCAGAGTACTGCCAGATTTACTGTTGGTTTAGAGATAGGCTCCGGTCAGATATCTGCAAGTCCCACCAAACTCCAGTACGTACCAGGCGAATCGATCCTAATCTTGGGCAACTCGAAACCTGACATTCTGCTAAGCGCGTCTCTATTTGATCCTAATGGTACAGAGATCAAAAAGATCCACATGCCTTCTGATAGCGAAGGAAATTTTCGTGGCGAGGGATTACGAATCCCATCTCATGGTATGGTCGGTCAATGGAAGGTAAAGATTGCGAGTGGCTCCAATTTTGAGAGTGTTGACATAGACGTTGTATCGATAATTCCACAAGGCATTCGAGTTTCGATCAACGAGAGCAGTGAGTCTTACTCGTTCGGAAAACTCTTGAATATCGATATCGAAGGAGTGGCCCCAAAAACAATGGTTGGCGTAGTGATCACAAATATTGATGGAACAATAGTTGATGATTCGCTATCGTGCACTGCTACTGTTGAGTCGCGTTGTACTGTTCATTGGAGAGTGGATGGTGAGATCGAAGTTGGATTGTACACCATCACAGTAACTAGCGGCTCTGATACCGCATCTGCTACATATGAAAAGTTAGATTCTGGATTCTTTGGCTAGTTCATGACTGTTGGACATACAGTTCTACATTTGACTGAGATCGATATTATCTTGTAATGAACACAGATGAATACACTGGTACGCCGATCTAATCTATTATCACTATCAATCTACTCGAACATTTGCATACATGTACCTTGACACTCTATTTGTTATGTTCTTGTATTCTGTATGCTGCCATGCAGATACATGATATCTATTCTGTATGTGAGACGAGTTTATCTGCCTGTACGTAGTGTATAACATATAGCATGCGTATAACATATAGCATGTAGTATATCTAGAGTACGTTGATATCAAGATTCATTTTTATTTTAGTGCAAACTATGGTTGAGTGTTGAATCTAAGAGACAAGATTGCAGAGTATCCAAACTTTCCTAAAAAAGGTATTCTCTTTAGAGACTTTACTCCAATCTTGCTCGATCCATCTGCACTCTCTTTCATGGCCGACGAGTTTTCAAGACACTTTCATCCCAACGATATAGATATCTTTGCGGGAATCGAGTCTCGTGGATTCATACTGGCAACGATCCTTGCTTCAAGGTACAATAAAGGAATATTGATGATACGCAAGACTGGCAAACTTCCATCAAAGACATACAAAGAATCTTACAAGACCGAGTATGGTAAAGACACCCTTGAGATTCAAAGAGATGTAGACCCGAATCAGCGTATTCTGATATGTGATGATCTACTTGCAACAGGTGGGACGGCAAAAGCAGCAGCAAAACTCATAGAAAAAGTTGGATGCAGTGTAACTGGGTTTGCATTCATAATCGAACTGACAGAACTCGATGGACTCAAGAGCATATCCAAATACAATTGCAAGTCTCTGGTGAGATACTAGTGGACACTGTAGAGATTGGAGTATTTGGCGGTACTGGAATCTATGACTCTGAACTACTTGAAGATACATGTGACGTTGATATCAATACGCCTTTTGGTGACCCATCTGACACAATAACTGTCGGAACCTTTAATGGCCGTAGAATCGCTTTTCTTCCGCGCCATGGACGAGAACATACAATTCCTCCTCACATGATAAACTATAAAGCAAATATCTGGGCGTTTAAAGAGCTAGGCATCACTAGAATTATAGCACCTTCTGCAGTTGGCAGTCTCCAAGAAGAACTAGCTCCAGGTCACTTTGCATTACCGTCTCAATTTCTAGACTTTACCAAAGGCAGAGACGGATCCTTCTCTGAGCGAGGTAGGGTCATCCACATATCTGTGGCAGATCCGTTCTGCCCACAACTCCAATGTACTATATCCGATGTTGCAGAAACACATCAGATACCACTACATCAAAACTGTACATATGCGTGTATTGAAGGTCCTAGATTCTCAACAAAGGCAGAATCTATCCTGTATAAACAGATGAACGCTCATATTATTGGGATGACGCTAGTTCCAGAGTGTCAACTAGCTCGAGAAGCTCAAATATGTTACGCATCAATCTCTACTATCACTGACTATGATGCATGGGCCGCAAAACCTGTTACCGCCAAAGAGGTTTTAGACACATTTGCAAAAAATGTAACAAAGACAAAAAAGATATTGATGGATATTATCACAGACATTCCTAAAGATAGGACGTGTAATTGTTCACGCGCTTTAAAAGATGCCGAGTTCTAGTCATCGATGAAAGATTCTCTCTTTAATCCTGATGGGATAGTAAAATCGCCTTCAAGTAGTATGTCTTGCAGTAACAAGATTACTTGTTCGGTGTCGTATCCGAGACTGGATATCTCTTGTTCTATTGCATTGTCAAGTTTTACTCCGATGTTTTGACCTCCGATTCTACCAAATGCAATAGCTGTAAAATCAAATTCGTGCTCATCTAGATCAAACTTGCCGGTTATCTTTGCAGCCATCTGAGTACCTTCAACATTCTCTACATGTACTTTGATCTTCATATCTCTACAGCTTTGTTTATGTTGTCGTCAATTAAAAAGCTCCAATGCTGATCATCTGACACTGCAAAGTCGTTTACATTCAATTCTATTACGCGTTCATCAATACATTCGTGTTTTATCTGACAATCTTTCTTTAACTTCACTAGTCGCCACTTGTATCTGCCTTGCTGTAACTTGCAGACTAGTACTGCCCATCTCTCATCCTCAGATATCTCTGGCATTCCAACCAAATCGGCAAGCTCTTCGATTCCAAGTTGCTTCTCTTCACAGAATCGTTTCTTGCATACTCCACACCTCCATACGTCTACTGACCCTATTGTATGCTCATCTATGTTGATGTTTACGACCCCAAAATATACTGGTTGATGTTTACACACTGCGATCGAGTCCATGATTGAATCCATTGGATGTGACATTATTTAGTCCTTGCATCGTCGTAGTGTGGTTCTAGAACAGTACCGATGTTGTCTACTATCTTGTTTTGCCCAAACGGTCTTCCTCGTCGTTCACACATTCTTCGATACATGTTGACTGCCGTAAATCTAGGATGCATCGACTCAAACTTGTCTTCTGGCATATCTATGAATGCACCAGCATCAACTAGATCAAGCGCAACTCTTCTTGCATCTTTTACTGTAATGTCTAATCTATCTGCAATCTCTGATACGGACATACTGCCACCACATACTATGAGTAGATATGCCTGTGCCTGTAACGGTTCGAGTTCGATCTCGCTTATCAATTGTTCTCTAATCTGATCAACGCTCATACATTATTTGACGTGTGTTCTTTAATCTATTTGTTGGGTTCTGTTCACTTGACGGAGGTTGACATCTTTTGCACAAAATTCTCGAAAAATTTTGCAAAATACGGAAACGGTCTCATATCGACCATCGTAAATTGTTGCTGTTTTGAGCCACATGTTGTGCATTTTTTGTGATAATGTCATAACGATCCCAAACCCAGTCGATTGAACAGAACCGACATAAGGACTATTGCTATCTCGTAAACACTGATCTGTTCTATCTATAGTCACGAACGGAATTGTTTTCCGTTTACTCGAACATATGTGTGGTCAGAGACGGAATTTACCTCTGGCAGAACAGATAACGCCAAATTGTGATACCACCGACTAGGAAAATCATTATGTTCACGACTATATATAAAATATATTGTCCAAAACATTGGTTGTGCATATGGACAAATCGAACACTCATACAAGAAATATAAACTATACTGCCTTAGACAAAACACTAAGACGAATAGAGAAAAAAATAGCATCGACATTAAAATATTACATACCAAATACAGACAACAAAGAAGTAAGATCTGTTACAAAGTATTTGATGAAAGATATTGCAGATATAGTGGCAGAGAATATGGAAGAGAATAAAAAGATCATATACAGAAAATACACTACGCCAACAATTAACAAGATTGCAGAAGCGTTTCAAAATATTAAAATCGTAAAGCAAGTATGTTATAAAAGTCAATCAAAACCAGATCTTATGATGCTAATTGTGGTATATGATAGCAAAAATGAATATTATGCGGATAATAAGATTTATGATGTAGTTGAAAAGTTGAGTTTTAGCAACATGCGTATAGATTTGGATGTAGTGAGTGCTAGTCTAGTTGAAGAATATCCTGACTACTTGAAAAACACCGTCACTATACTAAAACGATAGGATCAAATGATTATGTAGTGTCCAAGTCAGAATCTTTTCGATTTATGTGGGATAGCGTTTCGCAAGAAGGTTTCCATAATCTTCCATTTTAGAATCTTGGTGTTTTCTATAATGGTTCACATCCCATGTAAACCGAAAAGATCCTTCTAATTGACTATACATAAATCATAAAGATTTGAGTTGAATTTACACTAACATAAAACAATCATGTACCATAGACACGGACTACTTTTATTGTATCTCTATGTGAACCAAGTTATGTCTAGATTCACAACTGCGTGTATTGCCACATACACTGTATCTCGCGAGGTTTCTGTTACCATATATCTTGGTAATGAAAAGGTAACCATAGGACCAAAAATGGGGACTGGTAGTGTACTGTTACAAGGAAGCAAACCTATAGATGCTCCTTGTGGATGCGGTGGAACATATTCTATATTGGGGGCAGCAAACGCTTCAATTGAAACTTTATGTATTGATTTATCATGAAGCATAGAATTGCCACTATACTTGTAATAGTCATCGCACCGATTATTGTCGGCGTAATTACTGTGCCCGTATACAACTATTACACATATACTATTCCGATGAAAGATCCACTAATCAACTATGTTTTAGCTGATTTTCATTACCCTCGTGTTGAATCGCTTGATTCTAACTTTCTTACTATGAAAAGCATCACACTTTTGGATGATGAATCAATCGATGTGGAGTTTAGTCCAGATTCCAGATACATAAACTCTGATGGATTAAATTTCACACATGTTCAAAACATCAAGATAGGTCAAACCTTTGTTGTATCGTGTAATCAACATGATGATGCTGACAGAATACAGATAACGACTAGTTATGAGGAATTGTTAAAACAGATGAATAAAACTTTTCAAAGAGTTAAAGTAAATGTAAATGATGAATTTTTTAAGACATGTCAAAATAATTTTGATGTGCGTGTGTGTCAAGAGCTCTACACAATGTTTCTTGAATCAAATAAAACCAATTTTATGACAGAGATCCGAGTTGATACGAGACCGTATCTTGATAAAGAGTTTTATGACAAACCATTCGTTAATATTTTAAAGTATATGGGACTAGGCGAGATTGGTGGAGAGCAGGTTTATGTATTTCACCACGTGGATGGATATCTCAGAGATAGCGTCTCATGTGACTATCCACAAGTGATAAAATATTCTGTTGATCTAGTCGATCTAGACATACCAGATTGGCTTCTCTGTACATTTAAAGAAGATTATAGACCTAGTCTCATTTTGTATGATTTCCAAGAATCAAGATGTGAATCATACCGAGATAGATCAGTTAACGCAAATGCGATCTATACAGAATAATAAAATCACAATGGCTGTTTTGTAAAAGGACTGATAACATTATCGATCTTTCTGGTTTGTTGTAACAATACTTGTTATGAACAGCACTTGATCGTATAATGTTCACAAAGCTTATTGATGATTATCCCAATTGTCAGTCTTCCCAAATGTCTACTTGTCGAATCACTGCCGTCTCAGGCGGTGGTCGTGGCAAGATGAATGAACAGGTATACGCCAACATATTTGAAAATCTAATTGACTAATTTGATCAGTTCTTTTAGATTTATGTGGAATTGTATTTCACAAAGCTTTTTGCTAATTGTCTCTTGTGGAATCTTGTGGTGTTTTCTGTAACCATATTCCACGTAAGCCGAAAAGATCCATTTGGTAACAATAGATAAATCACTGAATCAATTTGACTGTGATATTATCCATGTGAATAGCTTATAAAGATTTACTCTGATTCACGACTATTGTGCATAGCATACGCTAGGGATGTGTTCCCATGTAAAGGACTGCGAACATATATCCATTCGAGTGGTTAACTCACTATCATTCTTCGTCCATTCGTCAAAATCTGTACATTTAGGTCGCCGAGTGATATCTCAAATATCTTCCGTACGTTAATGATTTCGACTACAATGTGTGACATAATCATCCCTATCTATAAGCATATGGTACATCAATCGTAGTAGTTTGGAGGCAGTTGCAACAGTTGCTTTGCTTACCGCGCGTCTCTTTTTAATTCTGTTATGAAATTTTGTAATGTAACTATGGGGCTCACATTTTATGTGTACATGAACTGCTTCGGTCAATGCCCATCTAAGCATTTTATCACCTTTCCTCGTTATATGTCCATGATTTTGTTTACCAGCTGAATTACGAACAGATGGTACTATTCCTGCATACGAACATATCTTACGAACAGTTGGGAATCTCTTGACATCTCCAATACTAGATATTACAACAAGTGCAACAAAGTTTCCAACTCCGGGAATCGTCTTTAACAACTGTGCATCTTGTGATCTCTTTACCTCCTCACGCATTTTAATATCCAATTGTCTAATCATTTCTTCATGGCAAGTTATCATATCTAGATAGTTGTCTATTCTATAATCCTCAAGTTTCTTCAATTCCTCTCTAAATGACTTGCTAAAACTTGAACCAGGTATTTTAATCCCATATTGCAGTAATATCCCATGTATGAGATTCTTGTATTTTGTTCTACTCTTTACAATTACATCCCTATGTCGAACCAACTGTTTTAATTTAACAGTGTATTCACTAGGAACAAAACAAGGCGAGATATAATTTCCTCTTAAAAGATCTGCCAGTGTCCATGCATCCACCTTGTCTGTCTTTTTCTTTGATTCGGCAATAGCCTTTGTTTGATATGGATTCGATAGTACTACATCAAATCCCAATTCATCTGTCAAGTATCTATACAGCCAATACCATACTGACGATGACTCCATCACACAACGTGTATTGAGTGGTGTAAATTGTGCAAAGAATTTTTTGAGACTGTCATGATCTGTAGCAACACGCTCATTGAGTATACGCTTGCCATCCTGATCCATTGCTGCAATTTGCAGAAACCTCTTGTGTGCATCTATTCCGATATAGATCATCTTGTTTTTCTTTTTTAGATGGGTAATCTGTTCGTTTGCATTTTCTCTTTTAGATCGCTTTACAGGTGATCGCTTGGATCGACTCACATACCTTCTATCATCTGAATGTACTCTGATCGGCTTCTTCACATATGGTTAGGTCTTGCTGAGTCTCTTTGATATCTTTAGCGAAAAACCCATCGCGATAAAATGAACTATTGCACCTGCTACTGCTGCAACTATTAGATCATCTATCAATACCCAGATCAAACCAAATATTACAAGAGACGGCACAGTGACGATCAGAGCAATAATTGTTCCACGTAACGCTATCTCTCGTTTTGTCAGTCTAGATCTCTTATCCGACATCAACCTTGAATGCTGTAACAGTAATAAAAATCAAAGATGCTTTATATTGGTCAAAGCCAAATCAAAGATCGTGGCAAGCTACAAGGGAGCATACTCTAATGAACAATCGTTAAACTTTGTCGTTCCGATAATCGTGATACTGTTTCTAGGAATCATATATGTGATGGCGCAACGAACCGACTCTGGATTTGCTAGTTTCATCTTGATTGGATCAGCTGCAGTTGCAATGTTTTATTGGGTGCGAGTACTCAAGAATATGACAAAGGATAGAGCTCCTACATATACTCAAGCACGTGAAGAGAAGAAGAATTGGGTGTACGATCTGATCAAAGGGGAGACAGAGTTTGTCTTTGTGGCCGAAGTTCCTGGTCCTGAAGACAAGATTGCTGTACGTCTCATCGATGGAATCCTATACATACGTGGTACGTCTGGATTCTCAAAAGAGATTCCTATAGATGGCGCAACCGATATGCAGATATTCGACTTCAAGTATAGGAACGGCGTATTGACACTACGAATAAAGTGATCAGAGACTCTTTGCAAGCTCGAGTTTTTGTGGAAGATACTTTTCTGTAATGTTTGTTAGGCCATACTTTGAGAATGCTTCTAGCTCGGCCTTGCGTTTTATTCGCAAGAATACATCCAGCTCTTTCTTCCAGATGCCATCTTCATATCGAGGATCTCTCTTCAAGTCATGGCATCTCTTGATATCGGATTCAGTCATGGGTATAGTTGGAAGTTTATACTTTTCAATGTCTGTTGCCCACACGCCTACCCATTTTGCATCTGGGACAGTGAGCTCTCGTAGATGAGCTGCGTTGGCCGAACCAGACTTTATCACCATTGCAATATGTTCTCCATATACGTCGCCGTCGGTCAGTACGATCACCGGTAGACCCATCTCGTCATGAAGGCGTTTGAGCAGTGTTCGTGTAGAACGAGGCGCTTGACCTCCTGTATTGATGATTATCGATTTGAACTTTTTGTCCACCTGCTCTTCTACAAATCTTGTAAAGAGTCCACCCTTCTCTATGGCGATTACGATCTCGGCACTAGTATCAATGAACTCTGCCGTTGTGAGGCTTGGACCTATAGAGTAACCATCTGGATGGTTCGATAGATTCATCGGCTTTCCTTCATATCCTGGTATTGTATATTCTATATTCAAGTCGCCAAATATCGAACTACGTTCTTCAGGAAATATGTGAAAGTCTTCTCTTGGTCTAGACGTCACTGCTTCTAGATCAACTATTATGTTGTCAGATTCTGACTGATCTTCAAACTCGATCGCAAATGCCTGCGATGAGTAGTATACATCTCGAAGTGTAGATGACTTTTTCTCTTGCGTCAGTCTGTTTGCAAAGAATGCAAGCCACATCAATTGGGTAAAAGATCGTAACTGTGACGAATTTCGAGAGCTCCTCAAAGCTGCATTCTCTCCTAGAATGTATTGGCGCAGTTTCTTGTCGTATACGATATTGTTTACCGATCTACTGGGAATTAAGAACTTGGGGAACTCGCCCTTGTCGAGTTCTTCATATATCTGCATACCTTGCTTTTTTAGTATCTCTAGTACATTCTTTTGCTTATTCTTTGCTTTCTGTTGCAACTCTTTTGTCTTACTTGTTTTCAATAGGCTTCTCCTCTATCTCTGATGGCATCGTATCTAAAATCTTTTGATACCTAGGTTCTTTGTTCTTGCCTGCAAGTTCTGTACAAAACTCTGCAACCATTGGAATATACTTTGCGTACAGATTTGCACGTTTTTTTGCCATCTCTGCTTGGCCACGTTTTGACATGTATGCTGCAAGTTTTCGTGCTAGATACAACAATGCTAGACGTAACTCCCTTTCTATCTCTGGACGATCAGCTACATTCTCTTTTCCTGCTGTCTTGTATGGTATTCTGGTAGAACAGATGTGGGAGACTATTATGAATGGAGGTTCACCTTTTACCTTGTATCTGGTCCAGTCGATATCATTTACAACCTTTAGTACTACATCGCTTCCTTCGTCATATAACAACGGAATACGGTTTGCATATCTGTATGTGTGTGGACCGCCAGTCTTTACATCTCCTCCGTATGCTATACCCATCTCTACGATGAATGGAAATCCCGAGTACGCTGATGCTGGTCGTTGTACCACAGCAACAAAGTCTGGGTTGAAGAATTTCTTGATCCCTTTCTCCAGTGGGCTCTCTCCTAACGGGGCAAGACAACTCGAGTCTGGCGCAAGAAAGTCTTCAAATCTCTGTAGCGAGTCACTGAGTTTGACTAACTCTTGGTTTGTCATGGTTCCCATTCGCTTCTCTGGTTTAAATCCAGCAAACTTGGCAAACTTTGTTGCAGTAGATGTCCCGATACGTTGGAATCTCTTTGTAAGAAATGTGTTCAGCGGTTCTCCCTGTACAGTATTTGCAAGCTGTTTATAGTATGGACTCTCTGGATCGATATCGACCGTCTTTGACTGTGAGTCACCAAAGTCCCAATAAGTCAACTTTTTGTTACGTATGTCTAAATCTTCAATCTTGATCTTACGTAGCTGATCCATATCGATCTTGAGAAATGATATCATCGATATGACTACTCGGATTTGTCTGGATAACGTCTTCCACTTTTTGTCGGCTCTCTTTATTATGTCACTGTATGTTAGACTCTTCTTTGGTAGTTTGAGATCATGATTGATCTTTGCGATCATAGCATCGTCTATGTTTGGTATCTCGAACTGGGATTCGACTATCATGCGTCGTATTCTCTCTACATCAATTCCATGCGGATGCGGTCTAATGATCGTCGGTGGTGGTGGAATCTCTTTGACGAATCTTGTATGTGTATATCTATCTCCTTTGGGATCATCAAACGTTATGGATGCATACGGTGTAATCAGCGACGTCTCGTATACATAGTTTCGAATCTTGGTACCTGCCTTGGAATAGTCTCCTTCTAGACAGATACTTACCGATAGACCTGTCTTGGTTGCAGACTTTGTATTGTGTTTTTGAATTATGGGTTTGTTCTTTTGAATATCTAGCAGAATCTCAAACTGATCCATAGTCTTGGCATCAGTACAACTCTTGACCGTTACCGGTCTATTGGTAGTGATCTGCCCGTACAGTATGGCCATGGTTGCACCTAGACCGAACATTCCACGTGCTTGTTTGAGGCCAAACTTTGATCCATACAGTACAGTTCCAAATGCAAGTGGTACATGCTTTGCAGATACGCCTGGTCCGTTGTCCTTGACCGTCAAGATATAATGTCGCGGATCTGACTTTTCTGGATCGACTGGTTTTATACTCAGATGTATGTCTGGAAGTATTCCTTTCTGGTCACACGCATCTAGTGCATTCTCTACAAACTCTCGAACTGCTGTGTATAGAGAACGAGTTGGATTACTAAAGCCTGCAAGATCGCGATTGCTATAAAAGAACTCACTGGGTGAGATCTGATTGAACCTCTCTTTAATTGACGACATCTCGTTCTTCCCATAATTTCATTCTCTCTTCTCGCCGTCTTCTATTTATTGCCTCTAGCTTGCTGTACACTGCGCCATGTACGCTGCCCTTTGATATAGATGATACTGCATCTATTGCCATTCGCAACTGACTTGGTTCACCTATTATCGATACAGTCTTGCCGTATACAGAGATGAGTGTGTTGGTCAAATTTTCCATATTTCTTCGAGACCTGCCCTTCTCTCCTATTATCCTCCCCTTTATTCTTTCAATATTTGAGCTAGACTTGCCTGCAAACTCACGAATATCTACAATATGTAATGTATTATCTACCTCTAGCAGTCTTAGTGCATTCTCTGGTGAAAATCCTCTACCAATAGCAGTCACTATCTCTACTGCCTTGAATGGTTGAACTATATCTATATCGCCTTTTGCACGTATCTTGACTTGGCCTGTCTGGCCATCTATATCTAACTCTACGTGACACCTCTTCTCGATCTCTGCCTTTATGCTACCTGATCTACCAATGAGAACTGCTACTCGCTCTTCTGGTATCTTGACCGTCTTTACAAAATTCATTCTGTAATCACCTTGAACAAAACTTTTGGTTCTTCCACCAAGACTCCTCTCTTACTAAAGAATCGATTAATATTATAAATATCTCTTTTTAGAAATTCGTCTGCACATGGATGACAAACATCTACTGCCGATCCTAGATCAAACACAACTAGACCCCTATCTGTCTTGAATATGTTATACTCTGAGAGATCTCCATGAACCAATCTGGCTCTCTTGTACATGTCTTTGATTATCTTGATCGTCTCTTCATAATCCTGCTGTTCTATCGCGGACTCTAGCAGTAGATTGGCTGGCACTCCATGTTCACCGATAAAGTCCATGGCAAGAACGTTGTTTGATATGTGACGTGGTTTTGGAACAGCAATGCCTGCATTATAACACTGAGTCAAATTTCTAAACTCTTTTTGTGCCCACAAGTAGACTAGATTTCTTGTACCTTTCTTTATCCGTCTAAATCTCGGATCGCCTAATATGTACGACTGTCTCTTTTTAAAATTTGATGTTGTTACTAGGTAGATCTTTAGTGCCACATCACAACCATTATCGTCTACTCCCCAAAAGAGAACCGACTCTTTTCCTGCATTTTGTACTCCATTGACATATGCTATGACGTGTCTCTTGATCATATTGTATAACGTCATGACGGTCGACTTGTCTAAAACCTCGTTGATTACTTTGTTCTTCTTGAATCCATCATCTATCTGAAATTGTTTTTTAGCAAGCTTTTTGTCTATGGCTGACTCTATTTTTCTACTAATTTCAGACATGCATTATCTCCAGTTTGTGAAATGACTCTTGCATATCTACATCTTGAATACTATGAGAAACGGAACTCCATCTATCTCTCTCACTCCTTTCTCGTTTCCTATCTTGAGATCTAGTGCAAGCGATATTGTATCTCTGCCTACCATGTTTATGATTGATGCACCTTGCAACAGTTCTATCGCGTCTTCTTTGTGGACAAATCTCTCGCCATAGTACATCTCTGTTATGTGTATCTTTAAGTCGGATTCTGTTATCTCTCTCCCAAGTAATTGAGCATCACATATGTTGAGCATTGAGTTCTTTTGATATCTTGTTGTCTTGACTGAAAACTGCATCATGCATACTTGCCTTTCAATGTTGATTTGGCTCCACACGCTTCACAGACTAGAAATGATATTCTGTTCTCTTTCTGAATTCTTGTGTCTGGACTCTTACATGTAGGACACTCTAGATAATCTTTAACATATATCTGAAAAAGTCTGGCAAAGTCTTCTGGCGCTCGCTTGCCGATAAACATGGCCTTGTCTCCTAGTCTCTCTGCGGGTACTGCAAACTCTTTTGATAGATACTGTAAAACTTTGTCTGAATCTCGTCGTAGTACCTTGGGAAATTCTGAAAAGTTACGCAAGAATGTCTTTTGACCTTCCCACATCACATCGACTATTGGCAGCTCAAACCTCGATGTGGTGTCTAGTTTGGATTGTCCTAGTTGGTCATGTATACGTTCTAGTAAGTTCTCGTACGATAAAGCCAATAAAAAATAATAAAAAAATAACCTTATATTGGTTTTTGTAGGTGTATCTAGTTCATCTTTCCTATACGGAATACGTTGGTACCACACTTTGAACAAGTACCTTTAACTGCCGGTCGCCCGTTCTTCAGTTCGGTCTCTTTGGGATCTTTGATCTCTGTCTTTGCTCGGCATTTTACGCAATACGCTTCAACCATTCTGAAACTGCTCAAACACGCCTATATTTAGACAGAGTTTGTAAAGATAATTAGATAATTAACGATATTTTTCTTTGGTAATCTGATAAGCGATCGGCTTTTGATAACACATGCACAAAGGTATGATCTAGATCAGACTTTGTAATGTATCGTATAATCTTACACTACAAAATAATGATCGCTTGATATGAGTCTAGATGTTTGTCATGGCAGATCACTAGATACATGGGTTGGCCAAAATGGACTAAAGTTTATGATTGGATCGTGTATCTGGATGTACAATATCTTTTGTATGATGTACTGAACTAGATCATTGATCTCAAATTATAAACTAGTCGATAATGTGATAACATCAATGGTCTCTAAGCGAGGTGTGGTGGTAACGGGTGTAGTGTTGGCTGCCATCACTTTTGCAAGCTTTATGGTTTGGTTTATTCCTCCTGATGCTGAACAGATATTTGTTGTGTCGGATTATGAACAGTATCTTGATGGAGTGAAGAGCATTAATGAGATTCTACTAGAGTCAACTCAATTAGAATATAACAAACTCTTACGCGGTGAGATATCTCCATCCGAGTATATCTCTAGTTCAGAGATAACAACATCGCAGCTGACATCACAGATAGCCGAGTTTGTGACATCAAAACCTCCAGAGCCATGGCAATCTAGTTACATCAACTATATGGAGTCTATGAAAAAGTTTGATGAATATATTACAGAGACTGTAGTATTTGCATCAATAATTGAGGATGGTTCAGAACAAGAGAAGAGAGATCTGAAAAACCAAATCGATGTTCTATTTGAACAATCTAAAGAACTTGCAAGAATGTCAGATGCCGCTAGACCCTGATCAGCGTGACATGTATCTTGTAGTTCAGAGACTAGTATGCGTTTCTTGGTACACGTGTTCTTGATGATTTTTGAAGTAGAATATCTCCAATCTATCTGCTTTACACCAATTTGCAAAAATGTTGCCTAATCTATTTGCTCTGTATGATCAATACAAACATTACACTAATGCATGGTGTTTCTATTCCTGGGACGATTTTGTATCTTGCAGCAGAGTGTTGTATCTTGCATACAGGTATCGCTAACTCTACAATAGACTGTATGCGTATTATTAAGAGTGCCCATATCCAATCATCAAAAACGATAACAATGAATCAATTTGCCTCTAGAAATTACACAATGTGTTTTATTGTACCTTAAAATGTGCGTATGATGTAAGAAATACGCATACAGTCTAATATCGGATATGGTTAATGTCTCTCAAACTGCTATTGGTAGATTTGTAAAACAAAGATCAATACTACATTGGCAGTGGAATCATGAATACACATTTCACCACAAATTATAAAACTAACGACACTCATTGTACAGTATGAATGACCGAGCCGAAGAAGATAAACTATTGGGAGAACTGTTGGAAAAAGTAAAAGGCAAATTAATCACAGAGGTTCCAAAAGGTCCAAATAAGCATAAAAATCGTTTGATGGAAGCTAAAGCTACACTACACAACTATAATGTACTCTGGGATCACAAAAACGACAAACCATCACTAGCACTTGAACTCTTGAAGAAGAGATGGGAAGAAGATATGATAAGAAAACATGAGCCAAGACTAGACGTGAATAAACGAACTTGAATTGACAAAAAGTCATCTAGTCTGCACCCACATATTTCATGATCGGGTATTCTAGAGTTGGGTTAGTCTAGTATTTAGTCTAGTATTTGGTCTAGAACTCAATCAAGATGTCCAACATTGGTAGAACATACGAGCAGATTTCTCTGTTCTAGGATCTCTTTGATTTACCTGGGTGTGGTATTTTAGAAGATTTTACTAAAAATGCTCCTATAAAGTCTAGCACTTTTGTTAAAACCATGTCCCACAAAATCAGAGAGATTCTGACTCTAGGTTGTCACTATTGTACATTTTGAACATGCGTTAAATGGATCTCTGTTCTGAGACATGTACAATCTTGATCTCTTGACTAGGAAATTCTTAAAAAACATGTCAATCCTAACAATTGTATGTCAAATCAGTCATCTGAGCTCGAAGGCAAGGTTACTACTAAAGACAACCGTCTTGTCGTAATCTGTGTTGATCGAGACAACGATGTTGGGGAAAAGGCAGGAATAACCACCCCTGTGATTGGTAGAGACAACTGTATCGAAGCAGCACAAAGACTGGCACTTGAAGATCCAGAAGATGCTGATGCCAACTCTATATTTTCTGCCATCAAAACCTATGAGGATTTGATCAGCAAAGGGTATCATGCCGAGGTCGCAACCGTTGCAGGTGTCAAAGAACGTGGCGTCGAGGCAGACGAGAAGATTCTGAATGAGACTAGGCAAATTTTGAGTATCTTCTCTGCAACTGGGGCTGTAATAGTCTCTGATGGCGAAGATGATGAAAGTGTAATACCTGTAATTCAAAACGTGGTTCCTGTAATATCGGTAAAACGTGTAGTCATGAAAGTGAGTCGAAGTGTCGAGTACTCGTATGCTGTGTTTGGCAAGTACCTAAAGATGATAGCGTATGACTCGAAATACTCTAAATTCTTTCTAGGTGTTCCAGGTATACTGTTGTTGATCGGTGGAATTGCTACAATATTTGACTATACAGCTCAGATATTTGCCGTACTGGTGAGTATTCTTGGAGGAGCATTCGTAGTTAGGGCATTTGATATCGACAAAGCTTGGTCTAGTTGGTCAAAACCAACTCCGATGGGATTCATTAGGCTATTTACCGCTGTTACTGGCGTCTTGTTACTCTTATCATCAGTGCCGGCTGGGATTAGTTCGATCGACTCTGAACTCATCGAGTCTGATGTAGATATAACTGCCAAGATAACCGATCAAGTGATAATCGGACAGTTCATCGCTGGAGCACTACCGATCTTGTGGATAGGGATGGCTGCAATATTTCTAGGTATATTGTTGAGTAACTGGATCGGTGGAGTTCCGAGACAGATAAGCGATATCTTGAGAATAATTGTCCTTGCTGCCCTATATCCAACTATTGCACAATTCACTCGTATAATGATACATGATGAGAGTTCTTTTACTCTAGTTCCTCCACTTATAGCTGGTCTTGCAGTCACGTTGATATCGGCTACGATCTTGTTCAAAAAATATCGAAGAAAGAATCAAGAGATGGTATCTGATTAATCTATATGTGGGATAATGATCTATAACCTCAAAATGTTTAACGTTGCTTGGGTGCTTTCATATGTCTAGAGTCAAAGATACTATTCTTCATCTATCGGGATTATACAAGATATACAGTAACCGTCTAAAGGGTGAGATAAAGGAAGGAGCAATACCGAATCATATCGCTCTCATCTTGGATGGTAACAGAAGATGGGCAAAACGACATTTGAGTATGCCTATCGATGGACATTGGCGCGGTGCAGATGCTGTTGAGAATCTACTAGATTGGTGTGACGAATTTGACATTAGAATAATCACTCTGTATGTATTATCTCTGGAGAATCTAGAACGCAACGATGATGAACTAGATCACCTGTATGATCTGATTCGTATGCGACTAGAGAAACTGTACAACGATCCAAGAATTCATCATAACAAGATGCGAGTAAAGGCGATAGGCAGCATCGATCTCTTGCCCGACTCTATCAAAGCGATTCTTGCTAAATTAGACGTCGCCACCAAAGACTATGATAACAGATATCTAAACATCGCATTGGCGTATGGGGGACAATACGAGATGGTCGATGCTGTAAAGCAGATATGTGAAAAGATCAAAGAAGGCAAGATAGATATCAAAGATATCGACAAGAGAGAGATCGAGTCAAATCTGTACACATCACATTTACCACAACCGTCTCCCGATATGATTCTGCGTACATCTGGTGAACAGAGGCTTAGTGGATTCCTGATGTGGCAGAGTGTCTATAGCGAACTTGTCTTTATGGATGTCTTTTGGCCAGAGTTCAGAAAGATTGATTTGATGCGAGCCATTAGGACATTTCAAGAACGGAAGCGACGATTAGGAAGATGATCAACGAGATATCAGCTGGTATTGTACTGTTTAGACGAGATGGAGACAAAAGTCTATTCTTGTTACTATGTTATCCTGCTGGACACTGGGACTTTGTAAAAGGCAAGGTCGAGGGTAACGAGACACTACGTGAGACGGCAATACGCGAGACTAGAGAAGAGACTGGCATACTTGATATGCGCTTCTACGATACTTTTGAAGAACGTATACGATACGAGTTCGAGTACGATGACACTCTTGTACACAAAGAGGTCGTGTTGTTTCTTGCTGAGACTAAGACGGAACAGATACAACTGTCTCATGAGCACTTGGACTCTGTTTGGTTGGATTATGGGACTGCTATACAAACTATAACCTTTGATAACGCAAGAGACGTACTCGACAAAGCATATGGTGTATTGCACAGATCTATATAGATGACAACTCTTTGGCCACGTTTATGGGATTTGATGCGTTTAAGATGCTTCGTCCAGATATTAGATAGCGTGCTCCAGAGTCAACTGCATCTGCTGCACTGCCGCCCTGAACTCCTACTCCTGGTGTAAATATATCGATCTTGGAGTTTGTGGCACAATACTTTATGATATCTGGAAACGTTGCTCCCACTACTATGCCATCTACATCTGCTGCAATAGCCCACTCTAAAAAGAGCTGATAGATGTGTTTTGTAGACTCTAGTTGCATGTCATATGATATTCTAGCTTCTGGTGAGCTCATATGACATAACGTGATAACACCTCGCTTGTTGTGATGAGCGTTCTCTACCAGCCGTTTCAGGCTCTCTGGACCCATTATCGGATTTGCGATCACAGCATCAAAGCCCATCTCCCAAAGATGGTTAACTGCAACTTGATTTGTATTAACGATATCGTTTAGTTTGATATCGGCGATACATTCTAGTCCATATCGATGTGCTGTATCTGTAATTCGTGTTATCTGCGTCTTTCCTAATGGGAGTAGCAGATGAAAGTTTAGTTTGATCCCACAGATAAATCGATGTAGCTGCTCTATGTTCTGTATGGTCTTTGTTTCTATGTTGTCTGTATCGTGGCTGTAGTCATTTGCAAGAATGGTCCTTCCATTGACTCTAGATATCTCTTCTAGTCTAGTCTTAAAGGTGGTCATAATCAATCAAAGGATGTGTGTCTTTTAATTTTATAATCTTGACATAAGAGTAACCATGTTCAGTTGGACAGTTTACAAATACTGGTTCCGTATTGTTTGACGTAGAGAATTTTAGGAATGGTTTGTTTGGTTGTTCATCTAGTGTTACATGACAAAAGTATGATGTGCCTTCTTCCTGAAAGTTCATGAACACACCTAGCAGCCACTTGTGCTTGTGTGGAAACAGAAAGAGTGGAAATGGTATATCGTCAAATCCCCACGTGAGTTTTACGAGGCTGGACATGTCTTCAAGCTCGATGGGTTGATATCTATCTAGCGTGCCGTTTCCTGGTCTAAGCGTCTTGGGAAGTGTCTTTATTCTAACTATTGGTGAATAGAGCTTGCTAGAGTCTGATGTAGAGTTTACTATTGTCGACTCTTCCTTGTCTCCACGTAATCCATAACAGAGATAGTCTCCTTTGTTCTCTAGTGGCGTATAGTATACTATTGGTTTCTCTTGAAGTACGTCCATTTGGACTGATAGTATCTTCTCACCATCATGATCGTGTAGAAATGATACTCTGGGAGCACGTTCTAACGCACATACAAGTCTAGAGAACTCGAGAGTAGAACTGACTTGTATATAGCGTGGCAGTCTGTCAACCATTTGTACCTTATCCACGTGGTTTATTATTGATATGTTAAATTAAACATTTGCTCTAGACTGTATCTATGATGTATAGGCACGAGAGATGAGACACTTGTGCCTGAGATATTGTACTAGCTTGTGTTGATGTGCATGTTATGTACTCGTACGCTATTGTACAATACACTCGATTAGATGTCGAGTTGTATGTCTCTAGTACAAAACTGTATTGTACAAAACCCATAAAACATAACAAGTTGAAAATAATCCAAAATTAAATCTGCGATATTCTAAACATGTGTTATTTGACAATACGTACAAAACACATCTCAAATGGTATGTTTGGAAATCATCCGATTGAATATAGGTGACTGTTTTATGGTTCAATTGATCTAGTTTGAAAGTCTCATTCTATCTGATCTGATATTTTAGATCATTTGGACACTATGATGTGTTCCCCTCTTGATATTTGTAACACTGGTACTGACGCTTACCATCTAATCTCTGTTCTTGTGATATTGTGCATGAAGTTGCGATTTTCTATATCGTTGTCTCTTCACTAGTTTGTTGCCGATCCGTTCATGTAGAAACAAACTATGCTGTTGAACATCACGATTTAACTATGAAGCCAAAAAAAGATTAGGATTGGCCATGTTGAATGAATGTCTCTAAATTAGACGACTAGAGAAATATTCAGATCAAATGCATACTAGTCGGAGTTGGATACGGAGGATCAAGATTTGAAATATGATCTGATATCTGAATATGAAATCTAGACTATGTAGATTTGTTTAGATCACAAACTAGACGGTTGTTCGTCTATCTATTGTGTCATTGATGTTTGGTCCTGTTCCTATGATCGTAACAGGCGTATTTAGTCTCGATTCTATATTGGCAATAAACGCCTGTGCGTCTTTTGATAACTCTTCAAACGTCTGTTTTCCTGCACAATCTGTAAACAGTACATCGAGTTTCGTTATTGCGATCTGTGTTGCTCCATTGAGCATGATTGCACGTCTGGCTAGATTGTAGTCAAAGTCAGCAGCACGCCTGGGACGACCTGTAACTGTTCCAAACTCTGTCCAACCACGACTTTCGATATCTTTTGTCGACAACTCGTTGTCTAAAGGTCCCTCACCCACTCGTGTTACATATGCCTTGAATACTATCAAGACTTGATCGATCTTGGTAGGTCCAAGTCCCACATCTGCACATATTCCTGATGCGGTCACATCCTTTGAGGTTACAAAGGGATACGTTCCATGCCATAGAGAGAGAAATGTGCCTTGTGTTCCTTCGACAAGAATATTCGAACCACTCGAGATCGCTTCATTTAGCTGTGCTGGGACATCTATTACCAGAGAATTCAAGGATTCGATATCTTTGGCCATCGATAGACTGCGCATTGCTCTGTCAGCATTAGCAGGTCCTGTTCCTGATCCTGTACTACCGATCTTTGCACTCAACTCCCCTTTGGAGTCTATGGATATATGCCTCTCGGTGATGACTCCGCAGTTTTTATCTATAAAGGCTCGGCCATCTGCTTCAAAGTCTCTGATCTCTTCCTTCAAGATATCTGGATTGATGACCACGCCTGGCCCTATCATGACTTTGGCATCTTTATTCAAGAATCCACTAGGCAACATTCGAACCTTGTAAGTTCTGTTACCGTCGGTAATGGTATGCCCTGCATTTGGACCTGCGCCACCACGAACTATTATTTTAGGATCATCCTTTATTGAAAGGTATGATATGATCTTTCCTTTACCTTCATCGCCAAAAAATCCTCCGACAACTACTATTACTGTCATGTTTTGCCTCCGCGCTTGAGATATAAAATATTGGCGATTGTATCGGTGTTGCTCAACAAAAAATATTACAGCTAGAGACTAATCGTGATCTTTTTGACCTTTGTGATCAATCTTAGCTTTGTATTGATCGGCATCTCTGGCTCCATTGTAAAATAGATGATGTTTCTCTTTGTGTATATGACCATCTGAGATACCTTTTCGCGTTCTACATGAACATATCTGACTTTACCTAGCGATCTGTCAAACTCTTTCCTCATGGCCCTTCGCTGCGCAACTTGCTTGCAAAAGTGTTCCTCCTCTTTCTGAGATTTTAGACTAGTCTTTCCTGTCTTCATGATTCCCTCTCGAATATTTCCCTTGGGATCTATTACCGCCGCAAATCTCATCCTTGCATCCAAACTAAGTATCTCTTGGACAATCTCTAACAGATCGGGAGTTTTCGTATCCATGTGTGTTCTAAAATTTTTTTTAGTAATATAAGCCATTGATAACATCAATAACATATGAACTAGGTGTTGACTAGGATCAATCCAGAATATCTGGTCTTTTCTCAAATGTTGTACTATAACATATACCGACGAAAATAAGTTTTGGCACAAATAATCCCTCAGATACCGCTTTGATCGTCTGTTTTACTGATTAAACGTGTCCAGAGATGGCTTTTTGTCAAAGTCTGCACAAAGACTTTGTAAATTTAGGAGAAACATGATAGTTGTTGATAGAGTACGAGCAAAGTGCAGATATTTGTATGTGGTGGATACGAATTCTATGAACCGATTTGTTTTTACTGATTATCTAGTACGTTTCTTTGCAAGTATTCAAAGATATCCAAGTCAAATTTTTGTCCAAGGAAGCTACGTATCTTTTTCTCCAGTTTAACGACATCTTCGTGAAACTGACCGTGTATGTGTTTACTTTTTAATAGATGCCAGATAGTCTCTATTACACTAAGCTCTGGTCGGCCTACGGGTAGAAATATCAAAAGTATTCCCATCTCGTCACAAAACTCTTTGACCATTTTTGCAGTGTGTGGTCTAGCATTGTCTAGAACTATAGCAAACCTACCATAGCGATCGTACATCTGTTGCAAGTATTTTACAAAAACTTTGGCTGTGAATCCTTTGGAGTACTTTCTTACAAACATCTTTCCATCTAGACTGTACGCACCAAAGTATCTGAAACTCCAATATTTGTTCTCGTATGGAATACGTGCCGGCTTGCCTATGTAATACCATACTTTGCCCCTACAGTTGTCATCAAAATGGACGTGAACCTCATCAGCTACGAATACCGGTATACCTCTCTTTGCCAGTGCCTTTAGTTGTTTTACATTTTTCCTTTGCCACTCTTTGACTTTTTTACGACTTGCTTGATGTATGTAGTATGGCCTAGGTTTCTTCCAAGCAAATTTACATCTATGCAACCAAATACGAATTGCTGCTGCAGTGTATTTGACATTTGTCATTTTGTAGATTACTTGCTGCAGCTGTTCTACTTTTACTTGAGTTAACTCTGCTGCAGCTTTAAAGAATTGTTCTTCTTTTATCTTTCGTGGTCTACCAGATCTTGGTTTATCCTTTAAAACATCAACACGAGATGTGTCCAAATAGTCTCCTACCCATCTATGCACAGATCTTGTTGAACATTTCATAAGTTTTGCTGTCTCTTTTACCGACAATCCATCCTCTATTACATGTAATACAGCATATGCTCTTTTTTGAAAACGCACGCACTTAGTTTTCCTTAGTGAAATGTGGAGATTTCTTTTTTGCCTTCTAGTCGCTTTTTTCATCAAGAATACAAAAAAAGGTTTGATCCTTAAACGTTTCGATTCATATGAATTTGATCACATTATTTGTGCCAAAACTTATTTGTGGCGGTATAGTATAATGCATATGCAAAGTACTATGTCACATTATCCGTCATTTTATCTGCGCCAAATCTATCAATTGCTTAGATTCTCTCCAGTCATATTCTCCACACGAGTCTCCCACAAACTGGGATTCTCACAGAATACAAAGATTGATTTAGTTCCTTAAAAGACTCACATATATGACAGAAATTGATACTACGCAAAAGATCTATCTCTTCTTACATGGTAGGATGGATCTAAAAGAGAGATCAGTTGTTGCACTTGTGAACAAAGGATTCAAAGAGGATCAGATAGTCATGGCACAACCCAACGAAGTTGGTGTGGTCGGTAACTATATGGCCATGTTGTGGATGCCACCAAATCCAGATCATATCAAACTTCAACAGATCACAAAGATCGATGATGTTGAACCAGAGGGTATGATTGGTCTGTGGAAGGGTGTCTCAAAGAATGATATCGAATCTATAACCCTTTAGATAAATTCCTGTATTTTTTCTCTAGTTTGGTGTTCCGAGTCATTCATTATACTAGACTCAAATACGTGAGATAGATTCGCTGTACAGACTCTTGGATTTGAGCAGAATGGTATTTTACAAGATTTTTCCCTAGAGTGTCTCTGGGTTCTTTTTGGTTTACCTGGGATGAATGGTTACAGAAAAAGCACTACGAGATTCTATGCGGGACAATTAGTAAAAAGCCTTGCGAAACACCATCTCACGTAAATCGAAGAGATACAATTCTGTTAGATATTTGCTAGACAAATTTAAAATTATAGAGTTTTCATTGCATTCCGAATTAATGTAGCCATTCATCGTATCACTTTACTATGATTCCGATATCGTCTAGTGTCTTGTAGTTATCTAACATATTAAATATGTCGACTATAAAATCAATACATGTTTGAAGAGCAAATTCAGACTATTATGACAAAGACTTTGATCTCTGTTAACCGATCTACAACAGTACATCAAATCGCAAAGATGATGGAACAGGGCGGAATAGGTGCAATAATCGTCAAAGATCAAAACCCTGTTGGAATCATCACTGATCGTGATTATGCGATAAAGATCGTTGCCAACAACCTTGAACATAATACTTCTGTAGAGAGAGTCATGTCCTCGCCTCTGATTACCATCTCTGCAACAGAGTCTATTCTAGCTGCAGCCAAACTTATGACTGCAAAGAAGATTCGAAAACTTGCTGTAACTCAAAATGGTACAATAGTGGGTATAGTCACATCTACAGATATTGTAACCTTTTTGGCACAATGTTCTGATACAGATGACTAATATTTTATCAGATATCTGATATGTGTAATGAAAAGATGTGTGTGGGCAAAGAATGAACCGGACATCACATATCACGATGATGAGTGGGGTAGACCTGAACACAATGATCAACGTCTATATGAATTTCTGGTTTTAGAGGGTGCTCAAGCTGGACTATCGTGGTCTACAATTCTAAAGCGGCGTAATGGATACAAGAAAGCGTTTACCAACTTTGATCCAAATATTGTCTCGCGTTATACTAAAAGTGATGTGTCTAGGCTACTCAAAGATCAGACAATAATTCGCAATCGACTAAAGATCATGTCTGCCATAAATAACGCAAAACAGTTTCTAAACATACAAAGAGAATTTGGTTCTTTTGATCAATATATTTGGGGGTTTGTTGATTACAAACCGATCAAGAATCATTTTAAAAGTCATAAAGATATTCCGGCACAAACTCCTCTCTCTGTACAGATTGGCCGTGATCTAAAACAGCGTGGGTTTAGCTTTGTAGGACCAACAATCTGTTACGCACTGATGCAGGCTATTGGAATGGTCAATGATCACACTGCCCAATGCTATCTGTATGAATCTGCTTAAACGATATTTATGCGATATATTTAATTTGCCTATGATGAAACATGATGCTAGTTTGTTCTCATAATTGAACGTGCCTGATAGAACCCTCGCTTTTAGCGTCTATGAAAAGTATTGACTTGATCTTTTCGGTTTATGGGGGACGTGGACGTTTATAGAAACACTACAAGATTCTCTGAGGGAAAATTATGGAAAAACTTTACGAAATATCCTCACACGTAAATCGAAAAGAATCCTGTGTTGATTCTATACTGTGTAGGGTTAAGACCGTGTCGATACAGCATAGATACTAAAATTAAACAATCGATTAGATCGTACTCTGTCATCTTACAATCTTGGTATGAACGAATCATTCGCGGTCTTTATATGGCACGGGGGGGGGGGATAAATTAATAACATGAATAACGAAATAGGACGAAAAACAACTAGTTTAATACTAATGACAATAATGGTCGCAGGCGGACTGACCTTTGCTATACCAAGCATGGAGCCAGTATACGCCCGGTCGACACCAAACCTATACGTCTCAGCTGCTGATCCAAATGGATACGGAGCTAGATTCGACAACACCTTTGGTGGACTACAGATAGTGCAAGTAATTGTGAGTGATCCTCTACGAGATGATGCTGATGACGCACCGCCTCGTGTAACCATTAATGATGATGAATTAACCATGAAATATCATAGTGGTAGTTGGTATGTATACTTTACAATAGTTGATGATCCTGATGGCAGTACACCTACTATTAACGATCTTGCTAATTTGTGGACTGATGCCGTTGGCATAAATAAACTTGGGTGATTAGCCGCGTACAGCCCCTAACATCAATTTCACCAAAAAGTTGAACAAGTCACACACCCTAAAATTATATCTCCATTCCATCTCTTTTATGTATAGTAGAAATTTGTCTTGGCTTACACCATGATGTTTAGACAATTTTTGTTTTGCAAAACTCCAGAATCCTTCAATTCCGTTGGTATGCACTTCATCTTGCCCAAACGTCTTGCTATGATCAACTGACTGGTGTTTGTAACCATGCGTGGTCAGTGGGTTGTATCCAGCCCACTTGTCTGTGTATATGGTGCTACCTTTCTCTACTACCGCAGTTATGCTGGCAAGTAAAGTGTCTGCACTAGCATCAGGTATGATCTCAACATGTACGTTTCCACCTCTCTTCAACATACCTAAAACGATTATCTTGTTTTCTGCACCACGACCACGATTTCCTTTCCTTTTACCCCCAAAATACGCCTCATCTACCTCAATTTCGCCACGAAACATACGAAATTCGTTGTTTGAGTGTTCCAGTATGAGGCGTCTAAATATGTCAAACGCTTGTAGCACTGTCTTGTAATTTAGCTGTGTCTGTTCTGCCGCAACCTTTGCAGAAGCGGATATCTCAAATAACTTGATTAGAATAAGCCACTTTGAATACGGTATGCAAAGTAGTGCAAAATGAATCTCTAAACGGCCTAAAATCACTCTTACACGATTTGCAGCGTAACCTACTTTTATTCTTCATTGGATAGAATTGGTTGCTTGTACAAAATTTGCATCTGATTTCTTTAGCCGATACTGATTCCAGATATCGTATTGTGGATATCTCATCACATGTTATCTTGGATAATGACCACAGATCCATCAACTATGTGGTAAAAACACCCCCCTATTATTTAGGGGCTGTACGCGGCTAATCACCTAAACTTGTTAGGCAGCCAGGCATCACCATGGATGTTCAGAATGAACTAAAACTACTTGAATCTGACGACACCTTTGATATAGTGTATCACAAGGCAGGAGCACCACAAACAATATCTCTCACATATGACGACTCTGTAAACAATGATCTCAAACTAGACAGGACATCATATCCCAGAAATGCTCACGTACACGTAGAGATAACAGATCATATACTAAATCTCGATCCAACTACCAAAGATGTTTGGATATACGATACAGACACTACAGAAACTACAGACACTCAGATAAGATATCTATATGATGATACTAGTAGTGACTCCCAACAAAGACCAAAAACCACTAATCTTGGTTGTCAAGATGACAAGTGTATGTTTAGCATAGATGGTATTAGCGACAATTCGACTAATACTGTTAACAGGATTAAAGACGAAAATAACATACTTTATCTACATATGCCAGAGACTGTTGCTCCTCGATATATGTTTGAAGAGACAGGTCCAAACACTGGAGTCTTTAAACTAATCTCCTATCCTACTAGCAATAAAAACTACGATCTCGATGACAACGAATCTCCGATCCGGATTGAATCTATGGCTCCCCGTGGACAAAACACACAAATTCTGTATAGTGACGAGACTGTCTCTGTAAACACACGACTTACTACTGCTACTGTAAACCTAGACGTACAAGATGGCACATGGAACTCTGGCGAAAAGATTGATCTGACAATAGTAGATGCCGATCAAAATTTAAACAGTGATGCAGAGGATGATCAAAAGGTATCTAGTGCAAATGCAAGAATTCCCGTATTCGTTACAGGTGATCCACATACGTTAAAGGATGGTGAAACCGATACTATCAAACGTATATATCGCGATCTTCCCACACCTCTTCCTCATGAAGATACTTACATAGACAGCAGATCCCGCCTATTATCGTATGAAGTTGATGATAGCTATAGGGGCACATTTACTATAGATCATACAGGTGGTGGTGGCAGCGTAAGATATGACAAGCTTGTAATTCCACTAGGTACACTTGGAGATATTCACGAGTCGATCAACGGTAATGATACCAATAAAGGAATCTTTACAGGACGTAATCTATTCAACTATGACTTTAGTAGTGTCGTTAGTGGCATTACTGTTCCTGCTGACCCTTTTACGACTGGGACAGATCAAGATAAAAACACCCAAATGAATGCTACTCTTATTGTAATGCCTGATAATGGGAGCAAGGCGGTTGTTGCTCTTTGGGGAACACTTGTCTCAACTAAGAGTATGGGCAATAGTGGATATATGGACATCACAGATTTCATGCTAGGTGAGGATGAAGACCTTAAAAACAAAAAACTATTGGCCGATCGTACAGCACTATATAGTGTCGCAAATGTCTCCAAAAGTAGTAAAGTCAACCTCGTACTACAGTTTACTAGCAATGACGATCTAACAAAGCCCACGATCGTAGATATGGATAAAGACAAAAAGTTCTCACTAGTCGCAGACTTTTTTTCATATGGATTCTACGATGATGGTGCACAAGCAGCCGAGAGGATTGCAAATCAAATCATACGAGTCGAGGTAGAAGAGACAGGTGAAAACACCAGTACCTTTACAGGAACACTAGAGTATGTGATGATAAACCAACTCAACGTTAACGATCCCAAGACATACACTGATATCATGCCAAGAGGCAATGAAGTAAAATTCATCGCCTTTGAGGATCTTACCGGCTCTGACGCGCGAGTAAACTATGCAGACATAGACTCGAACGGCAACATGGCTACAGTCTCTGATCAACAAGATATTGCAACCGCTAGTGGTGTAGTATCTCTGAACGCAGAGACATACAGTGTAGGTAGTAATGTCGTAATCACACTAGAGGACTCTGATCTGAATACAGATCCTGATCGTGCTGATACCTATACAGTAGTAACACGAAACATGACTGACGGAACCACGAACACTGGTAAGGACAAGGACCAGGTGGGTATTGATGTCATGCCCACGTATGAGGCTCTACTACCAGGTAAGAAATCACTAGGAATGCTACTAGAGGTAACCTTTGATGGTAAGAGATGGCAATCTGGCTGTACTCTGTCTGATGGAGTTCAGAATGGACTTGGTGCAACAGGATTCACTCTACAAGAGACCGGATCCAGTACAGGAGTCTTTACAGGTTCCTTTGCTATACCAAAAGAGGTATGCAACTTTAATGATGATGGCAGCGTAAACACGAACGAATCTAAAATAACTGTAAGCGGCAAAGACATTGGTGTAACATATCTAGACTTTAGAGATGCATCTGGTCAAATAGTCACAGCTGGTGACTCTGCATCGATTGGTGCAAGTACAGGCTCTGTATCTCTAGATAGAACTGTATATCCAGTTCCATATGGTGCTGGTACAGAGTCAGGTTCTTCAAGAGCCCTAGACATGGCCGGAGCAAATCTTGCAGGTGGTACAGTCAAAGTCTATGTTCAAGTAAACGACCCAGACTACAACTTGAATCCTACAGGTGAGGACAAGATCGAAGACGAGTCAGGGAACGGACCAGTCAAAGTAATAGTCTCTCGCAGTGGTGACGAGTGTGTAATAGGTAATGCAGGCGGTACGACATCAGTTCCAACCGACGAGATCAGTAGATTGTTACAAGATCGAAATACAAAGAAAGCTAGCTATGATCTAGACAAGACAAACACCGACAAACAGACAGCATATCTCTTGGCACAACTAAAGTATGATGCTGCCAGTGATACTGGTACATGTACTCCAAGGGAGTTAGGTGCTCTAACAGAGACATCTCCTGAATCAGGAGTCTTTGAGGTGAGCTTTAATCTATATCCCAAAGATGGACCAAGTGGCAGTGACTGTCCAAGTAGAACAATAGCCGACGGTACAACAAGCCGTACATGTATCCTACAAGGTGACATACTCACCGTACAGTACAACGACACAACAGACGCTTCTGGTAATCCACGTACAGTCACAGACTCTGCTACCTTTGATCTACGAAACGGTGCTCTACAGACAGACAAGTCTGTATATGTGATAGGCTCGGACATGATCGTAACACTCATCGATCCAGACCTTGATCTAGACAGCGGTACACGCGAAACATACACACTTGATCTGATCAAGTGGGACTCGGACGCAGGTACCAAGAATCTGAGTGAAGGTATATTCGATGCAGAACCAGGCTCTCTACGAGAGACTGGTCCTAGCACAGGTATCTTCCAAGTGGTCATATCTGTTCCCAAGGCCATAGACAACGACAGACTAGAACGAGGCGAAGAGATCAAGCTAGAATACACCGACTATGGACCATCAGGTGCAGACTTTGTAGGTGATAACACAGAAGATATCGACAGAACGGTATTCACATCAAACTTTGGTGCTACAATAGAACTAGATCAAAGTGTATACAGTTGGACCGACAAGGTATTCATTACTGTAACAGCTCCTGATCACAACCTAAACACAAACCAAGTAGACGAGATTGGTGCTAATCCATATCCAGTGCGTGTTGCTACAAGATCCGACGACATTAAAAACTACAAACTCGTAGAGACAGGTACAAACACTGGTATCTTTACAGGTGAAGTAATACTGACAGGATTCTCGTACGACGCAGACGGTGATCAAGATACAGGCGAAGATGGTAAAGACGTCACAGGTCGTACATGTGACACATGTAATGGACCAACCGATGGACTATTACCAACAGACAACGACGACGGACTCGAGGTATCATTCGAGTTCTCTGACGACGAGACTGTTCGCAAGTCTGCTCTAATCCGTTGGAACATTGGTGAAGTTCAGTGGCTAGAAGCAAGTTATCCTGCTACAGCTACAGGCGTACTACGTGTAATCGATCCCGACATGAACTTGAATCCAGAATCTGCAGACAACTTTGAGGTCAAAGTATGGTCTTCTAGTGCACCTAGTGGAATAACCCTTACAGTAACAGAGACTCAACCAGCAAGTGGTATCTTTGAAGGTACTGTATTCTTTGGACTCTCTGTCCAATCAGGTGGTCACAAACTATCCACAGAAGAAGGAGACACAGTCACTGCAAAGTACAGCGACAACACTCTACCTGCTCCATACAGTAAAGGCGACTCTGAAGAGATCACTGCAACCACCATAATAGGAACAATAGTACCTCCTCTAGAACGAGTAAAGATCGAGTCGTTGAGAATAGTAGACTCTACAGGTACAACACTCAGTACAGTATCAATAGATCAACAAGTCCAGATCACTGCAGATTTGACAAACACACAAGACAAAGACCAGCCATTTGCATACTTGGTACAAATTCAAGATAGCGATGGCGTAACGGTATCTCTGTCTTGGATTGATGGTTCACTAACACCATCTCAGTCGTTTAGTCCATCTCAGTCTTGGATACCAACAGCAGCCGGTGAATACACAATTACCGTATTTGCATGGGAGTCGTTGACTATACCAACTGCACTATCTCCACAACAGACAACAACAATAACTGTAAACTAGTTCAAACTTTCTCTTTTTTTCTTTTTTTATATTTACATAATACAATATACAATATACACAATGTAGCTTATGCATGGCGATAGCTGTATACAGTAACGGCTACAGCACACGATAGTATTCTGTACCTACGTCACGTTATGACCAGATGATCCCTGCTCTCTCATTCTCTATTCTCGCATCATACAATATTGATCATTCACAAGAATATTCTCTTAACTTATCTGGGACAGTTGGAATTTAGGAGTTCTTGGAATTATACTAGTGGTAAAAGTACCATGATAAAAAACTAAAAAATTACATGATTCATGATTCCAATATCAAAAATTTACATAATTCAAGATGTATTGTTCAATAACATGTAAAATTTTTTGTGAATTGTTTACAGGATTGTCACTGCCTGCAAATTTCCAAGAACTCTCTTAATTTCCAACTGCCTTTCTATAAGAGAGCTGATGATTAATCAAGACTGACGTATTGTTTGGAGAATGTTTCTGAATCCGGTAAATTCTAGTAATTATTTCCTTTGCCTTCCACTTGTTACGTCACCTCATTCTATCTAAACACAACCCCTGCTGTCAGAATGAATGCTGTGTCTGATTCGAGACCATTCGTCTAACTTTTATCGTTGAGTGTTTCATGTATGATCATGCGGTTAATGATCATAATTTTACTGATCTGTGTCATACCTGCATATGCTCAAGAGTATCCTGATCTCGGCGTATATGTGGAGCCTGTGCATCAAAACCTAGTTGTTCCATGGAGTGTAGATTGGTTACCTGATGGAACTATGATATTTACTGAACGTGGTGGCGATCTCTGGATTTCCGACAATGTACCACCAAGACTGATCCTGTCACTAGATACCGGTGGAATTGAAGGAGGACTGTTAGGTCTTGCTGTCGATCCTGACTTTGAATCTAACAACTACATCTATCTGTACTATACATATTCAGATTTTTTCACTTTGATGAACAAAGTTGTACGATATCAGTATGTTGACGGCAGTGTGTATGGTGAGACAACCCTTGTAGATCGAATTCCTGGTGGTCCTGTACATGACGGTGGACGAATACAATTTGGACCTGATGAAAAGCTATACATCACGACTGGCGATGCTGGTGTACCTAGCCTCGCTCAAGATGTTGACTCACTAGCTGGCAAGATACTCAGAATAAATCGTGACGGATCCATACCTAGCGATAATCCGTGGCCAAACTCTCCTGTGTATACTATGGGGCATAGAAATCCACAAGGAATTGATTGGGACAGATATGGAAACTTGGTCGCATCCGAACACGGTCCATCAGGATTTTCATCTGGACATGATGAAATCAATATAATCATATCTGGCACAAATTATGGGTGGCCAAATATAGTTGGCGATGAGTCTACTTTTGGAATGTCGACTCCATTTTATCATACTGGTCAAGATACGTGGGCACCATCTGGTGTAGAGTTTTATGATGGTGGTACTATACCTGCATGGACTGGAAAGTACTTTGTAGCTGCATTGTATAGCCAAAACTTACACATGTTTGATATCAATGCTACTGACGGTACTCTTTCGTCTCACCAATCTTTGTTTCAGGATGAGTTTGGACGTCTACGTGACGTACAAACAGGTCCTGACGGTCATCTATACTTGTTGACTAGTAATCGTGATGGCCGAGGTAGTCCTTCACCAAACGATGATCAAATACTTCGAGTAATGCCTTTGGACAGCAAGTGCACAAATGATTCAAACACATGTTTGGCTGATTCACGTATTCCTCAATGGGTAAAGGAAATATTTGCTGCGTATTTGGACGATATGATAACCGAGGATGAACTGTTGAACGCATTACAATATCTCATAGAACAAAAGGTGATTCTAATCGACGCAGACAGATGACTTGGTGCTTTCACGTTGGTGTATTGAGTCAGACTTTTTTTAAATTGGCGATTAGGGATATCGAGCCTCCAAACCTACTGATCGATAACACAGTAAAATAGATACGAAATTCGAACATATTGAGATAGAGTCGATTGACTTTCAATCAGTTTCTGATGTGTCTCTTCATTTTTTGATTGATTTCTGACATTAAATTTGTATAGTCCAAGGGTCATTTAGAGCAATGGATGTTTAATCACCTAGATTTTAATCAAACATTTGTAGACTAGACATTACTAGCATACAGAAATTAGGGTGTCTGAATAAATTATATGTTGTAAAGTTTCACATGATATTAGTGAAAAAATCAACAAATGTCTCTACGAGGACGATCAAACGACCACGTGGCAGACCTAGAAAAACCGATACCAGCACAACAACTAAACGACCACGTGGCAGACCTAGAAAAACCGATACCAGCACAACAACTAAACGACCACGTGGCAGACCTAGAAAAACCGATACCAGCACAACAACTAAACGACCACGTGGCAGACCTAGAAAAACCGATACCAGCACAACAACTAAACGACCACGTGGCAGACCTAGAAAAACCGATACCAGCACAACAACTAAACGACCACGTGGCAGACCTAGAAAAACCGATACCAGCACAACAACTAAACGACCACGTGGCAGACCTAGAAAAACCGATACCAGCACAACAACTAAACGACCACGTGGCAGACCTAGAAAAACCGATACCAGCACAACAACTAAACGACCACGTGGCAGACCTAGAAAAACCGATACCAGCACAACAACTAAACGACCACGTGGCAGACCTAGAAAAACCGATACCAGCACAACAACTAAACGACCACGTGGCAGACCTAGAAAAACCGATACCAGCACAACAACTAAACGACCACGTGGCAGACCTAGAAAAACCGATACCAGCACAACAACTAAACGACCACGTGGCAGACCTAGAAAAACCGATACCAGCACAACAACTAAACGACCACGTGGCAGACCTAGAAAAACCGATACCAGCACAACAACTAAACGACCACGTGGCAGACCAAAAAAATCACTTCTTGACAGCTTGTCTGAGTTAGCTGCCGAAATTGAACAAGATAAGCTAAAAAAGGCAAGTGATGTGAACCAGCTGGAACAAACAAAAAATCAACCAACATTTCAAGCAAAACATATGGTGACAAACGACTCGGTCAAAATAGATAAAGCCGAATTAAACAAAACACTAAAACAGATAGATGAAAAAATAGCAAAGGTATTAAAATATTATATAGTTGATACTGATGCGAAGGAGATCAGATCTATTACAGATTATTTAATGTCTGACATCAAAGACATAGTAGTCGAAAATATGAAGGCTAATCAAAGAGTTGTGTACAAAAAGTTTTCTAAACAACTGGAAAGTAGAATTATTAGAGGGCTTAAAAATATTAACATTGTAAAGCATGTATGTTATGACAACAGTTCAACGCATGATTACATGAATCTGATTGTGATATATGATCACAAGAATAGTTCTCACGCATACGATATAATCTCTGACATAGTTCAGAGTGTTGAGGTTGATCGTCACAAGCTATATATCGACTTGAACATATTAAGTGTGTCTGAAGCTAATGCTAATCCTGAATTTCTAAAGCATACTACCACTCTACTTACACGATAAATTCACATGATGCTCAATTATGTATGATTAAGTTAATAGGATCTTTTCGATTTAAGTGGGATAAAATTTCGCAAGGCTTTTCCATAATTTTCCCTTATGGGATTTCGCAGTGTTTTCTATAGCCCTTCTATCCCATGCAAATCGAAAAGATCTAGTAGAGCACCTCAATCTACTCGCAAGACTCTGGTTTGTTAGTTGTCTTATGAATATGCGGTGTTGAGTCTTAACTCGTAGCTTGTCTAAACACAATACGTCTTGACCTCGGATTTTGATTTTATTCCCTTTCTAGCGACTCGGAGATCATATAAAATCTAACGAAAGAAACAGTTATCCATAAGGCTTGCGGATACTAGTTATGTCAAATGCAGAATCGCCGTTTTGTGACCCCCTGGAGAAACAAAACAAATTTGCAACATCGATCTCTTGTATGGATGGACGAATTCAGATTCCTCTATACAATTGGATCAAGACAACATATCGAGTCAACTATGTTGATGTGATAACAGAACCGGGAGTCGACAAAAAAATGTCTGAGGATGTAGGCATCGAGACTATTCGAGACAAGGTTTTGATATCGGTCAACGCTCATAAATCTCAAATAGTTGCAGTGTCTGGACACTATGACTGTGCAGCCAATCCTGTAGATGCTGAGAGACATATGTCTGAGATCAATAATGCAGTAGCGATCATAAAATCTTGGGATCTTGGAGTCAATGTAATAGGTCTCTGGGTAGATGACTCTTGGAATGTTAACCTGCTCTAATATTGATGTGTCATATGATCGGATACAAGACTGTGACTCAGTCTGCGTTCACAATGACTCTTCTTTGAGATAACTATAACTCACTCCTCGTATAAAGTGACGCTCATTTTTAATTGACTCTTAGGCGGCTGTTTTTTTGACATCTGTCTAATAAGCGTCTCAAATTGTGTCTCGTATCTGTCTTTTAGATACCTGTAACGTCGCTCATGTTTTAGATGTCGATGACCAAGTCTGTCGAATCACTTGTCATCCTATTGGAAATTATTCGATTTGTGTGAAATAGTAAGATTATTCATGATTTTAATTTTTTCAAAAAATTTGAAAATTCTAAGATAATGTATGTTGTATGTTAGTCAAATTAACGATATATCGGTAATACCAACACTATTTAAGGCATACCGATATATGTATCAAAGATGCGCAAAAAGAGAGGTCTCATCCGAGAGAGGATAATTCGAATATTACTCAACAATCCTAGTGGCGATCTCACAAAATACAGGGTGGCGAAATTAGCAGACGCTGCATATTCTTGGGTACATGACTTTCTCAAGAATTTAGAAAGTAACAGTTTGATAAAAAAGACCAGTGTTGCAAACCATCAAGGCCTCTTCTCGCTTTGGAGGGAGTTTCAGATTATTCCTGAGAAGAGAGAATACATGATTCAAGATCCGTTCAAGATCCTCAAATCCAATGCACTAAAATATGCTCTTACTACATATGTGGGAGAAAATTTAATGCAAAAATATCTCATCCCTTCCCGTGTTGATTTTTACATAGATCCAAAAGACAAAGCAAAGTGGCATGACATTCTCTCTAATAGTGGTCTTGTCGGAAAAGGCAATGTTCGAGTGTTGATTGGTGACACCCATGTCTTTTACAACATGTTTGAAAGAGAAGGACTCAACACTGTCTCGATTCCCCAACTGATCGTAGATCTCTTGAGAGAGGGAGGCCCGTGTGGAGAGGCAGCCGAGATGCTTATAGAAAAAGAGGAAGAACGGTTTGCATTAGACAATGAGAAAAGCCTAAGTCAATTATAGCACTCTGTTTTACATCTGATGATGCGTGGATTGACATAGTAGATGCTAAATGCAGAATCTCTAACTTGTCTCGATCTCGATATCTAAAATGCTCGTTTACTAAAGTTTACACACGGTTTAAATTATGTGCGATGTATTGTCTAGTGATGAAGATATCTGCCAAAATTAAAAAGGCACTAAACGATCAGATTGCACTAGAAGCAGACGCATCTAACAAATATCTCTCAATGGCATCCTGGTGTGAAATTACTGGCTATGGTGGTGGATCTGCTTACTTTTATGCTCAGTCTGATGAAGAGCGTACTCATATGCTAAAGATCGTACATTATCTAAACGATATTGGAGTTTCAGCTATAATTCCTGCAATATCTGCACCTATGTCTTCTTACAAATCTCTTGAAGAGACGATAAAGATCGCATTAAAGAGTGAGCAAAATGTGACCCAAGCGATCAACAAGATAGTAGAGATTGCACAACGCGAGGGTGATCATGCTACATATGTATTTCTAGAATGGTTTGTAACTGAACAACTTCATGAAGAGACAAAGTTCGAAACTCTATTGCAAAAGTTTGATCTAATTGGTCGAGACAAACTCGCAATAAATGAGATAGATAAAATTATGGCTATTGAATCTACCTCTACAGATCAGCCCTAGTATGATGTGATGATGACAGTTATAGTCACACGCATGCCTGGAAATATAACACAACTGTTCAATACTGATACTGGCAGAATTACGTACAAGTGTAGATCAGACTCGGCGTATCTACTACTGGATGCATTTGGGGGAATTGTCAAATTTAACAAAAAAGGTGCGACAGCAACTGTTGCTGGACATATAACTGAACTTGATTTTTGTGACGTACTCAAAAAAGGCCATGTAGATTACCAGATTGCACTTGAATCTATAGTTAAATCACATGTCGAGTTTGCACAACAGACATCTGATAAACAACAAGATTTTATTCATGAATTAGAACACAAGCTATCTGGCCTTTGATATCTCTATTACTATGTGTATGGTAGAACACAACATGAATCTCTTCTACAGTGGTTGCTGTGTTAGGAATGATTTGTGGAATTCGTTTTTCATATTTGAGTATTCTTGTCGAACTGAATCATGTCACAATTAATTCTGTTATGTTGGATAATGGTGTCTATCTGCAAAGATCGATAGGAAGCGATCGAGCATCTACAATTGATTAGAATGATTTGACGATCTTGACTTTGTAACCCATCTCGTAGACACTGATACTACATCTGAACTCGGTTGCGTTGTGGATCAAAGTTTGTAAGATATCTGGGATGTTGAACACAAAGTCAGTCTACTCATCACATCGTCTTTGGTAGATCTTGGTCGTTAAATTGATGTTCTGCCAATCTTGGTCGTAGATTTCACGCTTTGTATAAATTAGAGTAGTATGTAAACCACTTTGTGAGGAAATCAGTAGAAAATTTAGCTACGAGTAAGACGACTGGTGGTCGAAGACACCCGTTGCGTACTAGACGCAAGTACGAGACTGATCGATATCCAAATGAAGCTACAAGCGGAGCCCAAGTTACAATAACGAGAAGAGTTAGGGGGAACAACCGAAAGACTGCATTAAAGTCGATCGATTTTGTAAATCTTGCAGATGGTTCAAAAACAACAAAGACCAAGATCATCAAGGTTTTAGAGAATGCAACAAATAACGATTATCAGAGGCGTGGAATTATTACTAAAGGCGCAATACTGGAGACTCAAGAAGGCAAATGTAGAGTGATATCCAAACCCGGACAGCAAGGAATAGTCAATGCGGTACTGATCAAGCAATGAAAGACTATGAACACTTTGTAGTTTGGTTGGATTATTTTAACAAAAATTTGAAGAGATCCAAAGGTAGACGAATGAGTCTAGAAAATTGCATATATGATCCAACACTAAAAGAACTTATGGATGCTACAAAATCAGCTGGTTTTGAGATCACAGAATCGGCAGATAGAGTTAGATTTCCGCGAAGACCATTTGTTAGATCTGGCTATGTAGTATTACCAAAACAACTATCAAAGACCAAAGTCCTTACTAAAATATCAAAAAGCCTTGTTGCAAAGAGACACAAGCACTCCAAATGATATCTAGTAAATACTCGTTATATTGTTCAAACTCATTTTAGTATCCATAATTTGTTTATCACGTTGCTACTACGAACATAATCTGATATGAAGTTTGTTTTTTTGTATAGCGTATTGCATAGATCAGTTATATTGACGTGTAGGATCTTTTCGATTTACGTTGGATGGATTTTTTTACAGACGCATCATTGCAAGACTTGATGAAATTATTGAAGCGAAATATTCAAACTTTGTATTAAAATGTCAATTAAAAAAACACTTGTTATTTAATTCTGTTAGAATTTACTAGACAAATTTAAAATTATACAGAGTTTTCACTGCGTTCAGTATTAATGTGCGCCATTTATTTGCTCCTTTTATGATAATTCCAGCTCTGTCGGCTGGTGTGTCACTGTTTAAACCCATATGTGGTCTAATGTAATTGTAATGTATTCTAATTCCACGAATAAGAAAAGCATTTTTGAAGCCTTTGATTTTTTGTTCAACATGTCTAAACTTTCCATTAAAACTCTCAATCTCATTGTTGTGTACATGATCACCTGCCATGTGAATTTCTCTAATGTGAATAGATGACTTGCCTGATTTTGCTTTTGCAAATATCTTCTTAAACGATGCTTCATAACAAGCTGCGCCATCAGTTATCAGCACAGATGGTGTTTTTTGCGCAATCTTTTCTGCTTCTTTAAATAATTTATTGACTTGTGCTTTATTTTTCTTCTTGCCAACTTGACTGCCTAGCCAAAACCTTGTTTTACGATCCAGCATCGCAAAGAGATAATGCAGTTTGCCATTGATCTCGAACCACACTTCATCAGCATGATATATCTCACCAACTTGAGGTGCGAGTGTTGAAATGTACTCATCCATCAATTTGACGTATCTTACAGTCCAGTCGTGAATGGTGGTACACCCAACTTTGACACCTTTCTTTGCCAAAAATTGTACGACTTCACTCAAGCTAGATCCTGTAAGATGTAAATGTATTGCATCAGTTACATGCTCTGGTGACGCGGCTAGTCCCTCAAATCCCACATTTCCAGAAAACGATACCTCGCATATCTTGCAGTAATATTTTTGATTATCATAATTTTTGTTAGGTCTGATGCCATTTTTTACAGTCTCTAGTGTGCCACAATGTTTACAACAAATCTTGCCATCATTTAGTGACTCTAGCGTAGTTTCTTTTGTTTTTGTCCCAACCTCCACTACGATATCAACCATTTTGACATGTTTGCATCTCTTTTTTCCAAACTTGTAGCCTTTACAAGTGCAAAACCAATTTCCTGGTTCACCCATAACATCGTATGTTTCATCTCCTGTTTGAATCTTGACTTTGTAGTGGTTATCTTGTACTTTTTTGACACACTTGCACATTTCCAAATACTCTTTTGTAGCATCAGACATGCAGATTTGCTCTAGATTTTGCTTCACATGTGTAGTAGAAATATACTAGTATATACCACTTTTTTTAAAAAAAGTTAATTTTTTAGTTAAAAATATTTTATTCATTTAAAGTTTTCTATCATATACTAAATTACAAATAGAAATCTAGTAAATATCACACAATTGTTTTATTTTTGAAGTGTTGGGTAGTTTTAGGAAAAAGTCGTCTAAAAAACCATCCAACGTAAATCGAAAACATCCGACGTGTAAACTGTAGTATGTAGTTCTAGACCATGTTAATTGCGTACAAAAAAATCATTGACTAGTAGGTATTCTGAGAAACATGTTGGTTTAGAATTATTCTGCAAATCAGAATAAACTGATGATGTAATCTATGCCAAAGTGCAAAAGTATTTTCCAAGTAAATTATAGAATAGCACATGTGTAATTATGAATCCATCTTGCGGAAATCAAATGGACTTCATTTGAACGATTTTGCCTATAGAAATAACACATACACTGTTGTCATTACAAGATGAGTACGTCCATAAAAAGTACATATACGTTCTTTTGTCGTTGTCTTGGAAAATACTTTTGCACCTTGTATATATCGGTATTTCTAAATGAGTCGTTATCAAATTGTGATTATGATCAGAAATCTTCAGTTTATGTACCTATTTTAAAACGTAATGTCTCAACGCATCGCAAAATGTTACAAACAATTAAAAAACTTTAATCTCAAAACAATAAAATGACAAAAGAATGTAATAAATTAAAAAATAAAACAAAAAATTAAATAAACATATTGGAAATCTTGAAAAAGCAATATAACTTAGAACGGAGATAAATAAATTAAATAAGATATTATATTCACAATTTGATTCTTTTCTGATACTCTCTATTGAAAACTCTGCACATAAATCAAACACACTCTTCCATTATTCCTGTCTCTCGTCTAGTTGAATATTGATTAAAGTTTTTGACAACACATTTGATATCTTGGAGGTAAATCTGTCACATGCTGTAAATTTATGCATTTATGTAGATCTTTTCTAAAAATGTCCCTATGATGACTCGTGGCACTTGTATGATGTTATGTTATCATAGATGTCATGTGTGATCTTTGTGAAAAGTTTGTTTTTCGTGCATAAACAACATGTCGACCTAATGTCGTACTGGCACTTTCTGTAAGATTTTATCCCATGTGGGTTGAAAGGTTCAGATATACGTCACCTCGATAGTACGCCCCGCTAGTTTTGGTTCATATCTTGGCTTTATACGCCATTCTGGTGGATCTGAGAGGCGATCAAGCGGATCTAGAGTCAAAATTAACTGAAATATAGCTATCTACTGAAATATTTTTGACATACATACATGTTAGTAAGTAGTACGTTATCAACAATAATTGCAGCAAGTAGGTAAGATAATGCATTTGGCCGGTAGTGGCAGAGTCATCATTCAGCTATCTGATCGACTAGAAGAAGGGCAGATACTATATGATAAAAAACAGACCAAACTTGTCAAAATCGTCGAGCTGATAGGTCCTGTAAAGAGACCATTTGCTTCGGCGTTACCCTTGACAAACAACATCAAAAAGTACATAGGCAATGCAGTGTATCTAACTAAACCTGCTACAAGAGATAGGAGAAAGAGACAATGAATATACTAGAAACACAAAACTGTCCTGAATGTCAATCATCGTTAATTGATGACATGCAGAATGGTGAGGTAATTTGTTCTGGTTGTGGCGTAGTAGTTGCAGATCAGATAGTCGATCACGGACCAGAGATATCGGGCTCTAATCTAGAAGACAAGATGAAGCTAGCAAGAGCTACGGGGGAAACCACTTATTCTCAACACGACTTGGGGATAACGACCGATATTTCTGCAACTGGAAGAGACTTTAGCGGTCGAGCCATTAATAGAGATGTCCGAAACCAAATGGATAATCTTCGCAGATGGCAACAACGTGTCAGAGTTTCAACACCACGAGATCGACGCCTCACAAGTATCTTGAAAAAGATGAACGAGGTTTGTGATAGTCTTAATCTCTCAAAGAATGTCTTAGAGACTGCATCGATGATATATCGAGATATTGATGGACGTATCGATGTAAAGGGTAAATCAGTAATCAGTATGACTACTGCAACAGTCTACATGGCATGCAAGCAATGTGATCTAGTAAGATCACTTGAAGAGATATGTCGTAGTATATGCCCACCAAAAGACGTAAAATCAAAGACAAAGCTTGCAGCAAAGTACTATAGAACGATGGTTATGGAGATTGGTCATATCACTCCACCTGTCGTGACTATGGACAAGTACATATCCAAAATAGCAAACATCACTCAAACAGAAGTCAGAGTTGAGAGACTTGCGCTTGAGATTGCAGCAAAGACTCAAAACAACAACGTGACCGGCGGAAAGACTCCTAATGGTATTGCTGCAGCATACTTGTGTGTAGCATCGATCCTATTGGGTCAGAGTATCATGCAACGAGATGTCTCGAGCGTGGCAGGCGTGTCAGAAGTCACGATCAGAAATCGATGCAAAGAGATTCTATCGAACTACAAACTACGAATTAAACTAAGACCTTCTTTGGGAAACAACTAGACAAACCACATCTTTTTTTCTTTAATTAGGATTAACTAAAATTCGTTTGTATTATATAGAGAGATGAGAAAGTTGTGATATGGCTGTCTTGGAGATTCGAGATCTACATGTAGTGCGAGAAGGCAAAGAGATCCTTAAAGGAGTCAATCTAAAGACTGCTCCAGGCCAAGTTCATGCAATAATGGGACCAAACGGATCTGGCAAGAGTACACTTGCATACACACTGTTGGCACACCCCAAGTATGAAGTAACCAAAGGTGACATCTTGTTGGATGGTCAGAGCATCTTGGAGATGACTGCAGATGAGCGCGCAAAGAAGGGACTATTTTTAGGATTCCAGTACCCTACCGAGGTTGCTGGTGTTGGCTTTTCACACTTTTTACGAACAGCATACAATTCACTAAGTAAAGCACTAGCTGGTGATGATAGGGAGGTATTCATCACTGTTCGTGAGTTTCAAAAGTATCTAAAGGAGAACTTGGAGAAAGTTGGTTTACAAGAAGAGTTTTTGTCTCGATATTTGAACGAGGGATTCTCAGGGGGTGAGAAGAAACGCGCAGAGGTGTTACAGATGGCTGTTCTAAAACCAAAGATATCCATATTGGACGAACCAGACTCTGGACTAGATATAGATGCTGTTCAGTCAGTTGCAAAGGCGATAAGTCAAGTATCAAGTAAAGATGCAACTGTTATTGTGATAACACACTATGCTCGAATCTTAAAGTTTCTAGACAAGTTGGACTATGTCCACGTATTTGCAAATGGTCGAATTCTCAAGACTGGTGATGCATCACTTGCAGACAAACTTGAGAGTGAAGGCTATGACTGGGTTATAGAACAGACTGTATGATTTGTAAATATAATATATGATAGTGATATATGACAAGATATGTCCGAACAGTACTATTTTGTATTTGCATTCTTTAAGGTGGATCCAAAATGGAGATGGATGGCCGATCTAGCAAAGACCGAGTCTGCAAACGAGGTTGCAAATATACTGAGAAACTTAAAGATACAGTATCGAGCATACTCTAATTTGGGTCTACGTGATGATGCGGATTTTATGCTATGGTTTGTATCCCAATCCATAGACGAGATCCAGCTAGCCAATGAAAAGATGTATCAGAGCGTATTTGGCAAGTATGTTGTTCCATCACTTACATATCTATCATGCACGAGGCCATCCATATACGTACAAGAACAGAAACCACTAGGATTTGTTAGTGGTGAAGAACCAAAAAAGTATGTCATAGTATATCCATTCACAAAGACTAGAGAGTGGTATCTATTGTCTAAAGATCAGCGACAAGATATAATGGATGAACATATTAGAGTCAGCAAAAAATATCCTCAAATCATACTAAACACGACATACTCTTTTGGGATTCATGATCAAGACTTTATGCTAGCATTTGAGGTGGATGACATTAGAGATTTCCAAGATCTGATAATGGAGCTACGAGAGACACGTGTATCAAAATACGTAAAGAATGACGTACCCATGATAGTTGGTATTAAGAGAGATATTGTATCATTGATAACTAGCCTAGGATGATATACTGGATTCCTACTCTTCTATAGTCGCGAACATAATAATTTTTCTAGTCTGTAGTATCACAATTTGGCGTTAGCTGTTCTGCCAGAGGTAAATTCCGTCTCTGACCACACATGTGCGGAAGTAAACAGGAAAACAATTCCATTCGTGACTATGGCACAAGATACTAGACGTATCTAGATTGTGACTATGACCGGCATGCTGCTGTACACCGTGATACATAATACAACATGGTTTTTTAATAGTATTGTTGTAGATTTATCTGTCCCAAGCTAGCTCAGCCTGGTAGAGCTTCCGGCTGTAGTTGTTGGCTTTAGATGGCTGACGAAGTAGCAGCATATCAGGCATACAGAAACCGGGTTGTCGAAGGTTCAATTCCTTCGCTTGGGACTACACTAAAAATAGTATCTGTTTGCTAGGCCGATTCGATTTTTTAATGGTTGCCCGGCCCTCCTACGATCAACATTTTATTCTCTAGATGTATTTTGTTTCTTGTATGTGAAATAGGTGATTATAATTACAAATATCTTGCAGTATGAGACAAAACAGGAATAGTACAAACTCTAACGTGTCAAAAGCAAGCTCGTACATATCTGTGGTTTCTTGTTGTGTCTAACAACTTTACTACTCTCATTAACGAGTTAGAAATCTATTGTTCAATAATATTCTTGATCGACAAATGTGTATATGAACTTGTTTCTGTTGGAGATTGTGTGTATTATGTGTATTATAGTAATTCAAGACAAACCTAATAAGTAATCTTGACAGATATTGGTTATGGATAACACACATGTAGCATATGGTTCAAAAGAATATCTGCAAGACTTACAAATTTATGTTTGTGCTATAGACAAGCAGAATTTCAAGTTAGCTAATACACTAGCTAACAGAATAATGCCTACTGAATGGGTTTTTGACAAGAAAAAAATAGGAATTTTGGGTTTTTGTCAAAAACAACTTGCTGTGATTGATGATCACGTTCTAGATACACAACAAAAAGCCAATATGGTTGATTGTATAGATTCTTTCACGGCGATTATTTTAAACAACTCTGTTGACATGGAAAAGTCAATCATAAATCAAATAGATGAACAGGAGGTAGTTAATTAATGAGTTTTCTTTACAATGACACGAAAAGAAACAGCTCGTCTACAACTATTCCTGACATAACTCTACGTCATATGTCTAGCAGTGACTCACTTTTTAGTTTTTTGAAAAAGGACATAACACAAAATGGTTACAAAATTGACTATTTAGGAAATTCTAACACAAATATTAATTCTGATACTAGTTGTGAAAGCATTAATTCTAATCAAGTAATCAAATTCACGATGTTATTGCTTGGAGCTAAAAATTATGAACCAGTTTCAAGTCCATATTTGGATATAGAAATGTACATGTTGAAAGATGTGTTTCAAAAATTAGCAAACGAGTTAGACTATGTTGATCATACTCCGTATACCGACACAATTACTGAGACGCTAGTGGATTTAATAAATATGAAACTAGTTAGAAATGATGATAATTCGTTTAAACTTACACAACAAGGTCGAGAATGCTATGAACAAGCAAAAACAAATTCAACAACCGAAGAAATTTCTGCTGTAGAAGATTTTAAAGATTTGTTTAATGATATGACTATCGACGAACTCTGGGCAATTACATATTTTTCTAACCCTGAACTAGATATTGATATAAACATACGTAACAAGATAATGAAAAATCGTAAAGACCTTGCTTATTCAATGTACAAGAAAGGCAAGTTAAGTATTTCGAAAACAGCTTATATGTCCGGTAAGTATTTGGAAGATGTTATGAATGAGTTAGCATAAATAAATCAGAAATTAAAGTTTTAGATTCTACAATATTAATAAAATTTCTAAGCACTATGAACTATCGAGAGGGCATAATTAAATTATCACAATATTGTAAAATAATCATAGCTGAAGGAGGGTTCCTTTAATTTGGCGAGAGTTGACGTTGTCTGCACAAGACTCTCTAAAACTTTTGCAAAATACAGAAATGATCTCATATCGGATATTGTAAATCTCTGCTGTTTTGAATTGAATGCTGTGTGTTTCTTGTGATAACATTCTCTCTATCTTACCCACCATCAAATTGGCACAACCATTCTATCTACCAACCATAAGGTAGAATCTTTAACAAGTATAAAATAATAAAAAGATAGACTGATTTAACAAGATGTAGATCTTTAATTAAAAATACTGCCTATTCTATTTTTTTGACTTTTTGGGCTGCAGGTCCTTTTTGACCCTCGCCTACCTCGAACTCGACTTTATCTCCGTCCCCGATCTGTCCTTCAACATCTGTCTTGTGAACAAACAGATCGTCTCCTGACTCACGTTCGATAAAACCGTAGCCCTTTATGCGATTGAACCACTTTACAGTGCCTTGTTCCATGCACTCTATGTGTAAATTATTGATTATATTAACGCAACAGTAAGGGTCTACATGTCTGATACTATCTGACAAAACTAGAAAGAGTTCTTGACTGTTTCTGCCCAATTTCATTTATGTTGCAGACTCGTTTCGATCAGGATCGGTGGCGGATGCAGTTTTGTACCCGCTAGTGAGACAGTGCCACCGTCCACCAATCTCTATTATGTGGATGCTGATACAGTCGTGGTTGATCTTTGAATGTTGTCAATATTGTGAGCATTCATGAATTACTGAATCTCTATACCGTTCTCACACAATTTGATTCAAACACATCTTTTGATACCATGTGGTAGGCTTTGATTCAAAGAACCAAATTTGTGACATATACAAGCTACAAATTCGATTGACTGCGCTTATGATACATTTGCAGCTTTAAAGCGTTCGTCATACAAAGTATCTGGATATGTCTCTGGAACTTGGATCGTATATGGTCCCTGAGGTGCTTGAGGATTGAATGTCAGGCCGGTCTCTGCGGTAAATACGACTCGCCTGATCCGTTCATTCAGTGGAATGTCTGCATATTCATATCGTTCATTCCTAAATTTTGCCATCTTTGGAGTGGTCATAATAGTCCTGCCAGAAGAGTCACTGACATAGTTGAGTGCATCGGTATCATAATATGTGCTACTACGTCTAATCGCTATCTCTGAAGTAATGTCGGACTCTCTTAATATTGGTAGTATGTAGTTGATGGTCTCTGGTGACATTCTATGAATAACTTGACCTGTAACTCTACTTGTGGTAATCTCAACTGGTGTTGTACTGTATATGCCCTTGTATCTGATACTTGGAAATCCACAAAACATCTCTACTCGTTCCTCTTTAAATCCCCAAACACGCCTTCCAATCACAGACTCTGATTGTTCCTGATCCGAGTCTGCAATACTCTGCAAGATATCGATCAAATTATCGTTCTGAACATACCACATCTTGCGTTTGGCATCGTACCAACAGTTGTTATAGATATGTTGCTGCTCTATGTAATCTGGTGCTACAAAGTTTGCAATTATTGTATGATTTCTGTCTCTGTTTGCCAATGTCTCTAACATGATTTTGTATTCTCTATTATTGTTGGCGTCAGAATCTGGTGTATAAACATCTGATTTTGAACTGTGATTTCTAAACCTGGCTCCACAGTCTTTGCAATAGTAAGGATTCAACTCTTTCACGAGATATTTGAACCATCCGTCGTTATACTCGTCAGTAAAGTCTTGTAGAGGATTTTTCTCGCACCATCTTTTGTACACCATCATAACTCGCTTATCATAATATCGTAATGATTCAGCTCTAATCCTGTTCACGTGTCTGATAATATCTCTGTCTGATTGTCTACTCTGCCGTCTGTGAAATTTGATTCTTGTGTCCTTCTTGTGATGTTCTATAGGTATGTGTAAATGTTTATGCATTCCAGTCTCGTGTATGATATTATCGTACAAACGTCCAAATCTTGTAGCAAATATCCTCTGTTGAATCTCTTCATCTGTCATGGACGCAATCCATTCCGCATCATGGTCTCCTTCTAATACACATGCTAGCTCCAACCCTTTCTCTTTACCTGTAAACTCTGGACACAAATGCCCAAAATCCATTTTACACATGCATGAAAGATGATAATCTAGTTGCTCATGATATTCATCTTGGAGAAATATGTCGGAAACAACTGACTGTACTGGGCTTTCATTCAAACTAAAGAATTTATCATCAAAGTCATACAATCTCGCAAATCCCATCGTAATCTCTAGATGCCCATCCTCTTGTTCCGTTTGGTCTGACATAATTAGATCGGATGAGAATATCGGATCATAAAGCGACGACACATCGTGCTCCCAGATTATTCTGATGGTTTTTCTACCCACCTCTTTGACGTGTTGTATCTGTTCATGATACATGTTCATCGATATTCCGTTCTCTGTCTCGTGAATGATTCTCAAATCTGTTATGTACAGTATTCCGTTGTTGTCGTTTAAAGAGACGTTGTGACGTACCTCTACGATCCTTTCATCTGATCTGATATATGCTAGACCTACCATATTGCTTTGTAATATCTCTAGATTTGTAAATTTATCAACTAGCGCGTGGCACAACTTTAAAGGTGTCATCTTGAGTCTGTCTAGTTTGTACACTAGTTTATTTGGTGTAAATGGATGTGGCTCTTTCTCTGTAATATAATATATGCATATACTAGTCTCCTCGATTGGCATAATTGCTAGAATATCATGTACAGGTATGGTGTGCAAGACTCTTTCAGAGTTGTATACTTTGACTCCTTTATCACTGATCTCTATTTTTTCATCTACGTCTGATATATCTAAAATATATTTATCGTCCATCTTGCCCATTATGACAATTGTATTATATTGCATTTTTAAATATGCTGATTGGGTTTTTCGATTTACCAGTGATGGTGTTTCGACAGGTTTTTCCTAAAATGTTATTCTCATGGTATTTTTCTGTAAAAATTTACTCTCACGTAAATCGAAGATATCTTTGCACATATTGTGTATATGACAGATCATAATTGTGTAACTCAAAAGTCTTTTGGAATATGTTTGTTCTCTTTTAACCACTCGACTTGAGGTATCGTAAACCTCCAAACTATATCGCCTTGCTCTTTCTCGTTAAAGTCCCACGGTGCTATTATGACAATATCATTGTCACGGATCCATACTCGACGCTTCAACTTGCCACGTATGCGACCACGACGTGTGATGTTGTCTGCACATTTTATCAGCACATTCTCGCCCCCAAGTATCTTTATGACACGACCAAACAGTTCACCCTCTTCTGGTAATCTGATCTCTTTTAATGCACTCTCACTCTTGACTTGACGTTTACCCATGATGGCAGTTAGACGCTTTATCATATAACTTGTGGGTTTCTTGTTCTGAATTTGGTGTACTCACACCTTTGGGATTTGTACAAGAATGCATCTCTGCTGTATATTGGAACTTGCAGAATACATTTTAGAACGATCTTGTTACAAGACATATGAAGTTTAAGTGTGTTGACGAGTGTGCCGAGTGTTGCATAGATAGGAGATACTATCCAGAGATTAGGTTTGGAAAGATAGGTGTGATCCTACTAGGTGACGAGAAGATCAAGATAGAACATCTTGCAAGAGAACATGGTATCGATGTCAATATCTTGCCCAGGATCGGTATATCTGATGATATCGACAAGACTCCTGAGACTCTCGCATATCAACTGATGGGTAAAGACAAGGATGGAGATCTCTGCCCATTTCTCGATAAAGACAAGCGTTCGCCACACGGTGGGTTCGCATGTACAATATACAATGACAGGCCACTCGCATGTCGTGCATATCCGTTGATAGAGTCTGATCCGATAGAGTTGGACCGAGAGTGCAAATTTTGTAAAGAATGTGGTGTTCCAGATAGAGACCTAGATTCAGAGATCGAGTCGTTGTTAAAGATCAAGTCTGCGATGCACACTCATGCTCTATACATATGGCGTTTTGCTACAGGTATCGGTGAGGACAAGCATCGGGACCACTTTGAGCATGGTTGGATCCTAGATACTAGGGATTGATTACCGCACGACCTATGATTCGTCTCTCTTTGAGATCATTCAATGCAGTATTTGCATCATCTAACGAGTAGTGTTTAGATATCACGGGATTTATCGTTCCTTTTCTTGCAAGTGACATCAACTCTACCATGTCATCATAGCTTCCAGTATATGCCCCTTGTACAACTAGGGACTTTAGCGGAATAGTAACCAATGATATATCTAGAGAGCCGCCAAAGAGTCCAACCAACGTTAGCACTCCTCTCTTACGCAGTATGGCAAGACCTAGTTTGGCTGTAGGCGGAGCATTGACAAAGTCGACCACACTATCGGCACCCTTTCCGTCACAAATATCTATGATCTTTTGTGCTGTGTCATCTTGTTTAGAGTTTACTGTGTGATCCGCTCCCATCTCTCTTGCTGTGTCTAGTTTCTTGTCGTCTAGATCAACACATACTATCTTGGCATCTGTTATAGCTCGTGCTATCTGTACTCCCATCAATCCAAGACCTCCTGCACCTATGATTATCAAGTATCTTGGATTGTTGTTTATGGATCTCTTGATTGCGTTATATGCAGTAAGACCAGAACAAGCAAGCGATGTTGCAGCATCTGGATCAATTCCATCTAGCTTTACTACATATCTTGAATCCGGTATAATGACGTAATCTGAATATCCACCATCTGTAAAGACGCCCATGGAACGAGGAGAATCACACAGGTTCTCATTATTTGATATACATGCAGGACAGTCTCTACAACCTATCCATGGATACACTAGAATCTTGTCTCCAATATTTACATCTGATACTAGTGGTCCCACAGCTGAGACTGTTCCAACTATCTCATGTCCTGGTGTTATAGGATACTTTACCCCTCGATCTGTAACCTTCATGAATTGACCATCGCCTAGGTCATAGCCTCCCTCCCAGAGGTGTAGATCACTATGACACACTCCTACAGACTCTACTTGTACGAGAACTTGGGTTGACTCTGGACTGGGAGTCTGTGTTTCGTGTATGACTAGTGGTTCTTTGGGATTTGCTATTTGCGCAGATCTCATTTGGAATGATTCTGCATATTTAACAATATAAGAGTTGACTAAAAGTCGAAAAAGAGTAGAGTTATTAGATATTATTGAGTAGAGTCCTAGCAAAAGCTATGGAATCTGCAAGAATATCTGACGAGCCGGTCAGTATTCTATTCAACACATCTGTAGTTGCTAAACGAGATGTCTGGAGTATAGATCTGATAAAGATACTCGATCTCTTGATGGACATATTGGCCAAGACTGGACATACCGATCTAAAGGTTGCAGGAATGGCTGCACTCTCATCCTCGTTGATATATCATATGAAGGTTGAGAGCATCTTTGCACTACAACGAGCCGTGGCAGAAAAGAGACCCATACCACAACGTGTAGATGTTGATATTGATATTATAGACATGCCGTATAGACACGAGTCGACCTTTCCTGTATCGCTTGATGATCTGTTGGAGATGCTGCAAGACCTGATAGGCATGATGGCTAATCCACGTTCACACAGAAAGGCGATGATAGAGCCTGTCGAGAGCCCAAACTTTGACGAGTATTTTGTCAAAGTCGAGGATTTTATTGCAAAGTATCAAGATCTGATCATGAGCAAGATTGAAAGGTTGGGATCTGGAACTCTGCACGAGATCATTCAGGATCTCGATTCTATAGACTCTATTCGTTGTTTCTTTGCAATCTTGTTTCTTGCAAGGGATCAGCGTGTCGATCTAGAACAGGATGGCGATGATATAAAGATCATTATGGTAAAGGATGATGCACTTGGTACAGAAAGTTGAAGATATGGCAGATGCGAGAGGGAGGATAGAGGCTGCACTATACTCGTCTGGAAGACCACTAAGTATACAAGATCTGATAAAGGCATCTGGGACAGAGTCACGTCCAAAGACCCTCGAACTGATCGATACTGTAATAAAGAGAACCAAGACTGCTTTCAAAGCAATAGAGATTGTATCACTTCCTGATGGTTCGTACGTCTTTCAGTTAAAGCCCGAGTACAGCAATACGATAAAGCGATATGCATCAAAGCCTCTTCTATCGAAGGCTACACAAAAGACGCTATCGTATATTGCATATGAACAACCAATATCATCAAAACGATTGGTCGAGACACGTGGTACAGGTGTGTATGCTCATCTCAAAGAGCTACGACAGCTAGACTATATCTCACATCAGAACGTTGGGCGACTAAAGATATACTCCACGACACCCAAATTTCAAAAGTACTTTGGAATTCAAGGTGATCCTGACGAGTTGAGAAAACAACTCTTTGCAAAGTTTAGACAAAAAAAGACCAAGCTTTAAAGCTGTGGCATCGTAGATGTAATGTTTGTTTGTTCATCTTGAATAATAGATATCATCTTGAACTATTTGGTTATTGTTTGGACATCCTATTGAGTGACAAAAAGCTATGCATTATATGTAAATCATACACTCTACTAGAATCAACATTTATACCTTTTTGGATCACTTTCTTTGATCTCACTAGTTGCAGCCTATTGCAAAACTGATCTTGATACTTTGATATTCTCTAGAGAAAAGTACGTTGTCTAGTTGTTGTGTCTAGTTGTTGTGTCTAGTTGTTGTGTCTAGTAACAACTAGTCACTGATCTAACATAATTATCATATACATCATATACGTCATATGGATCATATGTTTTGCACTTTGATTGTACGATCTTGTGTTACGATCCATCTTACTGGTATGTCGTCTGCTCTCTTTGGTATGTGTCTAATGATCTGTTTCTCAAGTACTAGTGATATCGTCTCTATGTTGTATTTAGCTAGATATCTATCATAAAATCCATGACCGTATCCTAGTCTGATCCCTTTTGGAGATACTGCAACCGTTGGTACTAGTATGATATCTAGGTTATTGTCTGACAAGCAACTATCTTTTGGTTCCATTATTCCAAATTGACCCATCTCTAAACTTGCAACGCCATCAATCTCTCTAAACTCTATCATGTCTGATACAATCTTTGGTAGATAGACTTTTGATTCAGAACTAGAGATATTCTGGATGATATCCCTAGTTGGAATCTCACTTCCAATAGAATAGTACAGTCCAATCTTTTTAGCAGATGCAAAACTATCTATCTTGCATAGTCGTTTATGAATCTCTCTAGCCGCTATCTCTAACATGTCGCCTGATGTATTGTCTCGTTGATTCAATAGACGTCTACGTAACGACTCTCTCTCATGATTGTACAATATGACTATTTAGTGATGCAGCTGTTATTGTATTTTTCAACAACATTGCAACTGTCATGGGTCCAACTCCGCCGGGAACAGGTGTAACGAATCTTGCTTTTGTTATGATCTCTTCATAGTCTATATCGCCTATCAGTTTACCATCGTATCTTGATATTGCAACATCTATTACAACTGCATCTTTTTGTATCATGTTTGATTTTAAAACAAACTTTGATCTATTGCCTACAGCTGTGATAATGATATCAGCTGTCTTGCATATCATATCTAGGTCCCTTGTCTTGGAGTGGCAAATAGTAACTGTCGCATCTCTCTGTACTAGTAAGTGGTATAGCGGTATTCCTACCAGCCGACTTCTGTTGACGAGTACAACATGTCTGCCGGATAACTCTATACCATAATAGTCTAACATCTCGATCACCGCTAGTGGAGTACACGCAATCAATGCTGCCTTTCCTGCTGCAAGCAGACCTACATTGTACGGAGTCAGTCCGTCAACATCCTTTAACGGTGATATCTTTAGTAGTGTGTTGTATTCATCTAGGTGATCCGGTAGAGGTAACTGCAACAAGATTCCATGTACCAGAGTATTAGAGTTCAGTTCTTGGATCAGATCATCTATCTCACTCTGAGTTGTATTTGCAGCTAGAGTATGATCTTGGGTTGTTATGCCTACCTCTGCACAAGCCTTGTGTTTATTTCTGACATATGTGGCCGAAGCCTGATCGTCTCCTACTAGGATGGTAGCAAGACATGGTATGATGCCTTGTCTCCTCTGTTCCACCACTGCCATCTTTACTCTATCCTTTACAGATTGTGCAACCTTTACTCCATCCATCCTTGTACCTGTCATGTATCTCAGTCTGTATTTTGCTATTTAATTCTTGGAGCAAGATCAGAGACAAGATATTGGACTCAGATATGATGTACAGACATCGCAAATGTACGTGTAAATTTTGGCATCTAGGGTGCAATCGGCTCAGGCGGAGGCTCAGGTGGGATCTCGATCAATGTTTGCACTGTTTTAAGAAACAAGCTTTGGTACATCTTGTGAGATGTGATACCTTCAACCAACAATACAAGATTGAATATAGTCCACAAGTTTAGCAACATTTGTGCAGACATGAACATGTATGTTCTACACGGTGTTGATCTACTGTGAGTTCTAACACGCATATTTCGAGTAAATTTGAATCCATTCTCAATCTCCCAACGATCGCGATATTTCTCTAGATCAATATTTGGATCATTTGTTGCAAATGCTCTATACTCTTCTGGGTCATCTCTGTCACGAGTTATTATGATGTAACATCCTGCTTGATCCTTGTTGTTCTTTATTACATATTTTGACACTCTAACTCATTCTCCTCGTTTGTATTCCTCTATTGCTTTTTTTATGCCAGAAGTGTTTACGCATGGCATCAGATATTTGTGTCTAGTTCCATTCAAGAATTTGATCATAGCAACTGAATAAAACCCACGATCGGCAACAAACAGCGCTGGTCTTGTAGAGTTTATTTCGTAAAAATCTACAATTTTAGGCATAAAATCAGCATTTTTTTCCCCTTTTTTGACTGAAAATGTAGATAAAACAAGTCTTGTGCCGGGGTTGACCAGCTGTGCAGAGATGTGTGTCTCAAATACAGTCGTACCATCTTTCGCTCTACCCTTAATCAGATCTGGATTATCTTTATCATATCTTGAAAAACTCGTTCTGTCTACTCCAATGATAGGATGTCGAGGAAAGCGACCAAGCCGTTTTAGCTCTGACAGGTGTTGCGTCACGGCATACTTGAATATCTCATCTATCGGTTTCTCACACGTCTCTTCGATCCTCTTCCTAATCCATTCGCCTGTAGGTGCATAACCATCACTATCTCTGATCAATCTGGAACGATCAGCAGGAGATTTGTTTGCTACTGCCGCATCTATGATGATCTTGAGTCCGTCCCATTTTGTGTATTTGGCATTGTGATAATTAGATACTTTGAATGGTATCTGATCCATAGCGTTTATGAAAATATATCTATAAGTAGAACGGTTTCTAGATACTGCTTGTCTCAGCGAGTCTGATTGTTTGCGCATTAGATTCCTGAGACATGCAATCCTTATTGACTTTGTTTGATCGATATTTTTGATCTTTTGGTTAAATTATAGTTACTTTTGCGATGTCTGGATGTAGAATATTCTGACATTTGTAGTATGTCGTATAGGAACTAGATCTTTTAACGAATTGAAAATCAACACCAAGAGACTATGTGCGTATTATTAAGAGTGCTCATGTCCGACCATCAAACATGACCACAACGAATCAATTTGCCTCTAGAAATCACATGTGTGTTTGACTATGTCTCAAAACATGCACAAGATCTAAGAAATACGCACACAGTCTAAGATTGCAAAATCATAAACAAATTCATCTGTTGGACAAACCAGACATCAAGAGTTGAACATCTTTGATGTTATCTCTTCATGCGACATTTGAATTATATCACACTGTGGAGCAAACTGCCACATCTCTGATATTGGTGTATCGATGTATGTATTTATGACATCTATGATGATATCTTTGGCGCTGTGGATCATCTCTTGTCCTTTAAAGTGATCAATCAGACCTAGTCGTAGTGCAGCTGATATCATTCCTGTAACTGCACTATACACCATACACGTCATACCTTGCTGTTTTGTCAGGCCCATTGCACATGCAGATACAGCAGACGCAACAACAAGAGTTCCACGTGTCGTATTGTCTGATATGTGCGTATGGTATAGTCGTACATTATCGTTATCTACAAACCTTGATACACAACGAATCATTTGAGAGCCTGAACGTGTAGATGCATCTCTGATGGTCTTGGCAGTCTTTGTTGCATGTATGATATGATCGATCCGTACAATCTCGTCTAGATCACTGCGTGTCATAGCGTCATATGCGTTACCAAATCCAACGCAGTCTGTTGGACCTATCTGTTGTGCTATACAGGTACAGACGAACTCGTAAATGTCATTGTGATCTAGATGTTTTTGTGCAAGAGACTCTAATCCATTAGAGAAGGTAAATGAACCAATAGGAAATAACGAGTCTGATATCTGTAACATTCCTAGAAATTGTTCACTAGTGTTCATGGACATCTGCTGCCTCTTCTGGAATAAAGACTTGTTTACGTATCTCTATGCTGCATATCGTGTCACCAAGTAATCTCGTAAACAACTCTAACTCTATGTCTGCATGTATCGGAAATATTATCTCGTTATCTAGAATCGCTATCGGTCTATGTCGATTTCCAATGATGTGTCCCAAGAGCGTCAGTGTCTGTAGTTTATGATCATGTGGTTTAACAACTGCAACCTTTTCAGGAGTCTGATATATCACAATATTGGTATCATTGTCTTGCATGATATCACCATGTTTCAGTCTGATCCCTGAATCTAGATTCAGACCGACATCTGTACCTTTATCGGTTTGAAGTCGCATCACACGTCGCTGCATCTCTGTTCTACTGATACTTACTTGCTCGTGAATACTGATATCATCGACAAATACATTTCCTATGCGTCTAGGTCGTATCATGTGTATACAAATCTAGTTATTCTTTTTAATTATTAAATAGCATCAACATCTAATACATTATACATTGATGCTAACACCACGAGAGATAGATAAACTACAAATCTTTGTTACTGCAGAACTCGCTCGCAGAAGACAGGGTCGTGGTTTGAAACTTAATCATCCAGAGGCGATATCGATACTCGCTGATCATATTTTAGAAGGAGCTAGAGATGGCAAGACAGTTGCCGATCTGATGAGTTCTGGAAGACATGTCTTGACAAGAGATGATGTCTTGGAAGGAGTTCCAGAACTGATTCATAGCATTCAAGTCGAGGCAACGTTCAATGACGGGACCAAACTAGTGACGGTTCATGATCCAATTGTGTGATGCGTTATGATTCCGGGCCAATACTATATCTCTGATGAACCGATAATAGCCAATCGTGGCCGGAACACCAAAGAGATATCTGTACAAAACACCGGTGATCGACCTATCCAAGTCGGTTCTCACACTCACTTTTTTGAAGCAAATAGAGCACTAGAGTTTGTGCGTAGAGAAGCGTATGGGTATCACTTGAATATTCCTTCGGGGACATCTGTACGATTCGAGCCAGGTGGTACAAAGAGAGTACAACTAGTAGAGTTTGGTGGCAAGCGGATAGTGTATGGTTTCTCTGGTCTAGTGAACGGTGAACTAGATGCCATGTATGACACAGCACTACAACGTGCCGCAGAGAGGGGGTTTAAAGGAGCATGACATTGCATATGCCTAGAAGCAGATATACAGATCTCTATGGGCCAACCGTAGGCGATCGAGTACGACTAGCTGACACAGATCTCATAATCGAGATAGAACGAGATCTCTTACGTTATGGTGATGAAGCGGTATTTGGTGGAGGAAAGAGTATTCGCGATGGACTCGGCCAAGCAAGTGGCATATCTGATGACAAGGGACTGGATCTAGTAATAACAAACGCTCTGGTGCTTGATCCTATACTAGGTATAGTAAAAGCAGACATTGGCATAAAGAACGGAGTCATAGTCGGTGTAGGGAACGCGGGAAATCCAAACATCATGGATGATATCGACATGATCATATCGTCAAATACAGAGGTCATTGCAGGTGAACACACTATATGCACGCCAGGTACAATAGACTCTCACATACACTTTATCTCGCCACAACAAGCGATTCATGCAATATGTAACGGTACAACTAGTATGATCGGTGGCGGAACAGGCCCGGCAGATGGTACAAACGCCACGACATGTACACCAGGCAGATGGAATATTCACAGAATGATTGAGGCGGTAAATGACATGCCGCTCAACTTTGGCTTTCTTGCAAAGGGAAATGACTCTCAAGGTGTATCTTTGATGGAACAGATCGAGTCTGGAGCATGTGGACTCAAACTACATGAAGACTGGGGGACGACTCCTGCTACCATCGATATGGCGTTACGTATAGCCGATCAAACAGACACACAAGTTGCGATACACACAGATACATTGAACGAGTGTGGTTTTGTAGACGATACAATATCAGCTATAAACGGCAGAACCATTCATACATATCATACCGAAGGTGCAGGTGGTGGACACGCTCCTGATATTCTGAGAATCGCAGCTCATCAGAATGTATTACCATCGTCCACAAACCCGACACGTCCTTTTACTATAAACACGCTAGACGAACATCTGGATATGATGATGGTGTGTCATCACTTGAATCCTGGTGTACCTGAAGATGTTGCGTTTGCTGAGTCTAGGATTCGCGGAGAGACCATTGCTGCTGAGGATGTATTGCACGATATTGGTGTACTCAGTATGATGTCATCCGATAGTCAAGCCATGGGACGTGTAGGTGAGGTAACTACACGAAATTGGCAGACAGCTGACAAGATGAAAAAGATGACTGGTCCACTTCCACAAGACACAACAAGAAACGACAACTTTAGAGTCAAACGCTACCTGGCCAAGATCACAATAAATCCTGCGATAACTCATGGCATATCATCTTATGTGGGTTCACTCCAACCTGGCAAGATAGCAGATATTGTGATGTGGTCACCACAGTTCTTTGGGGTCAAACCAAAGATGATCATAAAGGGAGGGTTCATTGCATACTCGCTAATGGGTGATCCAAACGCATCTATTCCTACTACTGAGCCTGTGATGTATAGACCAATGTTTGGCGCACATGGCAAGGCAACTCAATCAACATCAGTCATATTTACATCAAAAGCCGCAATCGAGAAGGGCATCAGATCAGATATTCCGTACAGAAGACTAGTACCGGTTCAGAACTGTAGAAGTATAGGTAAACATGACATGTTGTACAACGATCAAACTCCAGATATCCAGGTCAATCCCGAGACGTATGAGGTACGAATAGACGGCAAGATTGCATCGGTTGATCCAGTAGATCGACTATCGATGGCACGACTCTACAATCTCTTTTGATACTAGATCGTCAACACGACACTGTTCTTGACATGCCTAGAACAATAGACTGTATGCGTATTATTGAGAGTGCCCATGTCAACCATCAAACACGATAACAATGAATCAATTTGTCTCTAGAAATAACACGTGCGCTTTACAATGCCTCAAAATATACATGAGACATAAGAAATACGCATACAGTCTCTGATATCATCTATGTCGATACAAAATGTCCAATGTTGTACAGATTCCCACTGCCTGGTGTTATGTCGACTTGTCAGATCTAGACTCTAAATGATACATTAAGATATCTGGTATTATATACAGTATGTCGTTATAGGTGCCTGCTGCGATATACAAATCTGTAGATGTCTACTAAATTGAGTAGATAAAGAATATTGTATCTTTAATTATTAAGTAGAATATTGATTCAGAGAAACTGTGTACACGCCAAAGTCTATCCCCTTGATGTCGATGATAATTATAGCCAGTATTGTAATCGTATCGGGATCAATTCCATATGCATCTGCCGCAGGCGAGATCTCGCAAGGTTTTGCAATAGGTGAGGCTCTACCTGAGTGGATTGGCTGGGCAGTCGTTGTAGGTCTAGGCGCAGTATTTGCTGTTATCATATCGATTGAGGTCAAGATCGAAGAAAAGTATCTTGGAGTGAACCAGACCTCTGAGATGTTCAACACTGCAGGAAGAACGATAAAGACTGGTCTCACAGCTGCAGCAATAGTCTCTGCATGGACGTGGGCTGCTACTCTTTTGCAGTCGTCTACAGTAGCATATCAGTATGGGATCAGCGGTCCGTTTTGGTACGCTGCTGGTGCATCGATTCAAGTCTTGCTCTTTGGAATACTGGCGATCGAACTAAAACGCAAAGCACCAAACGCACACACGTTCCTAGAAATCATCCGTGCGAGATTTGGTAGTGGCTCACACCGAGTATTTTTGGTCTTTGCTCTGATGACAAACATGATCGTTACTGCCATGCTACTGCTAGGAGGATCAGCTGTCGTGAATGGACTCACGGGGATGGACATATCACTTGCTGCGTTCCTAATCCCTATTGGCGTCATGATTTATACTTTGGTTGGCGGACTCAAAGCTACGTTTGTTGCTGATTATATGCATACTATAATCATCTTTGTTGTAATACTCACATTTGTTGCAGCTGTATACTTGAACTCTGATATCACTGGTGGCGTTCAAGGCATGTATGAGAAACTTGTTGCAGCTGCAGATATCAGACCGGTAGAAGGCAATGCAGCTGGAGCGTTCCTTACCATGGCATCTATAGGTGGTCTGATGTTTGGTATAATCAATATAGTTGGAAACTTTGGTACGGTCTTTGTAGATCAGGCATATTGGCAGAGAGCGATTGCGGCTAAACCCTCTTCTACAGTAAAGGGCTTTCTGTTGGGCGGTGCTTGCTGGTTTGCCATCCCGTTTACACTTGCAACTACTATGGGGCTTACTGCGGTGGCGCTTGATGTAGATCTCACTCCTGAACAAGTACAGCTCGGTCTAGTCGTTCCAGCAGCTGCAACTGCACTGATGGGTGAGGTTGGTGCAATAATGGTACTGACGATGTTGTTCATGGCAGTGACGTCTGCTGGTTCAGCAGAACTGATCGCGGTATCGTCGCTGATTACATATGATATCTATCGTACATACAAGAATCCAAACGCTACTGGAAAACAGCTTGTACGTATATCTCGTATAACTATTGTAGGCTTTGGTTTAGGAATGGGTGGTCTAGCCGTGATACTGTTGTACATGGGTCTCAGTCTGGGCTTTGTATACTTGGCAATGGGAATAATCATAGGAGCTGCTGTGATTCCAATCGCTCTGACTATACTGTGGCGGCGAACCAACAGAGTTGCCGCAACTTTGGGTGCAATAATAGGTCTGGGCGTAGCGGTATCTACATGGCTTGCAGTAGCCGCATCTCTACCAGAGTATGGTGGTGAGATCACACTTGCTAGTCTAGGACACAACTATTCCATGCTGTTTGGTAATATTGCAGGAATCTTGACTGGTGGTGCGATAGCTATCTTTGGTAGTCTTGCAACCAAGACGAACTTTGATTGGAACGATCTACGCAAAAAGATAACTCTTGTAGAGCTCAGCGAGGCAGAAGCAGCTCAGGTCACCGAGAACGAAGAGACACTAAAGAGAGCATTCAAGTTCAGCCTCAAAGGTGGCGGACTGATGACTCTGATATTGATAATCGCTTGGCCTATGCCATTGTTCGCATCTGGATACGTATTTGACATAATGTCGTATAGTATCTGGGTCGGCATATCTGTGGTCTGGGTGAGTATTGCATCATTCTTTATCATATTCTTGCCGATAATCGAAGCAAGACATGGTATAGCGCAAGTAATAAGTAATAAGAAAACAGAGGTAAACTGATGACATCTTGTGCAGGTTGTAATGCGACACTTGGATGGAAAAAGTACAACTTTCAAAAGCAGTGGCGAATACCTGGATACTTTTGCCGAGACTGCATGACAAAGATCGGTGGCGACTTTGACGCACACGGTCATGTCACTATGCCCAAACGTCAATGTGACTCTTGCCATGTCGAACTATACTTTTTAGAGTCTGTCTGGCATGAAAAGAAGCAGAAACACTGCTGCAAGATATGTAAAGAGACTGGCTTTGTTGAATCGAACTTTGGTGGTCTACCTCCTGTTCCGCCACGTGTTCCTGCAATGATGGCGATATTTGCTGGATTTGGTATACTCTTGATGATTGCAGGTTTTGCTTATGTTTTATTGGTTGCACCACAACAAGATGCTGGAATACTGCATGTTGTGATCGGTAGTTGCATGTCTGGAGCTGGATTCATGCTTGCACGCAAGATGGTAAAGGTTAGGAATCTTGTTCTGGGAAGACACAAAATAGCCCAGTGATACAAATGAGGGATGATCCTAGATATCGCAAACTAATGTTTGCACTAGTTGGTGTATGCGCTGCTATACTTGTTGTAGTTAATTTGACTTGAGTTCATGATGCGTGTAATGTGTCGTGTTGTAATGTAATGTAATGTAATGGTTCCTAGACATCTAAAGTTTCATGACTTGCGACAAAGCAGATATTCTTAACAGCTGACGCAATGTCAGCACATTGGATCAGTTCGATATACATACAAATTCGTAATGTAACACATGAGTGTAGGGTGAATTTGCTAATATCGTGCTCATCTTAAATCTCCGACAGATTGAACAAACTTTGTAAAGTTTATTGCTGTCTCCAACTAGTACAATCAAGAATAGCAAAAGGTTCTGTTGCGTCTTCGGGAGCCGAAGAAATTCTTTGTAAATTCCATATCTTTCTGGTCGATTTCATGTATTTTTAGGCGTTTTTGAGTCCAAATTTACAATATTTCTGTACTGTGTATTACGTGCTCCTAAAGATGCCATAGAACCTAGCAAAATAAAGGTTAAATACTCTTTGTTCGTATTATGAACAGCAATGTCCCAATATGATGAAGCTATGAAATATTATGACGGTTCACACAATCCGAGTTCTTATGATGAACATGATGTATATTATAAAGAATATAAATCCAAACTTTTCTCAAATTTAACAAAATCAGATATAGAGAAAATCGATCTAATGATAAAAAAAATTGATGATGTGCTAGAAAGATGAGTCTCAAAGATAATGAACAAATCGTTGAATCTATAAACTATTTTAATTCACTACCTGACGAGAGAAAGGTAGCGATTGTACGTAATCCGAGTAGTTTAGAAGCAGGTGATGCAAAGCTAGGCACTCTTATCTTGGCTATACTTGAAGAGGTCTCAGATCATAACAAGGATGTTATATCGACAACGTTGCATGAGTTGGGGTTAGACAAAACATTTGCGACTTTGCTTGTTGACAATTTGGCACAAGTACACACAATAAAATACTTGCTAGGTCGTATCTCTGAGATTAGTGATGATGACTTTAAAATAAAATTTTCTGCACTAGTTAATGATTTGGTAATTGAGCGCAAACCACAAAATGATGTGCTCAAAGAACATGAAATTACGGCTGACCAAAGAACATTATTTTATGAATTTATTGTAGGTTCTATGAATAATCTGTCTGCTGGTCATATAACAGAAAAGAGACTAGTCGCTAAATGTAAAGAGTGTAACGTATCTGATTTCAAAACAAATTTAATTATCGAAGAATTTAAAACACATCTTCCATACTGGAGAAGCGTTGAACTTTTTAGCATTGTACGTCGTTTGAATGCTAGAGTGTCGAGTATAGAAGGTCAGAATGAAGTGATCTTAAAAAGCCTCAAAGATCTGTTAACCATAGTAAAAAGCCAAACCGACACAGGCAGTTTATCTCATTTTCAATAAACTATTCGTTGTGTGGTAAAAGATTTGATCCCAAGATTGCATTGTTGTGTAATCGGCCTGTCTATCTTTATAATGTCTAATACATCACACAGATAGAATGGAGTTTGTAACAAAGTTTGATGCAAAACAGATCGAATCTCAAGTAAAGGCCGCAATAAAACAAGATGACATCTTGGCCAAGATTCGTACATCCGATCGTGACAAGATCTGGTTTATAGAAGGACCGCCCACTATGAACGGCACACCACACGCAGGTCATCTCCGTGGCAGAATAATCAAAGACTTGTGGTATAGATTCACCACGCTTCGTGGTTATATGATAGAGTTTACTGGTGGGTGGGATACACAAGGGCTTCCGGTAGAGCTGCAGGTAGAGAGGGAACTTGGTATATCTGGTGGCAAGTCTGAGGCGATCGACAAGTTTGGCATAGAGCGAATAGTATCTGAGTGTAAACAGCTTGTAGAAAAGTACAGCAAGACATGGATCAAAGTAGATCAACTTTTGGGCATATCTCTAGATCACAAGAGATCATACTGGACCTATAAAGACGAGTATATAGAACGAGAATGGCAGATACTAAAGGCCGCACATCAGAATCAGATTCTAGAGAAAGATTACACCGTAATCGCATACTGCCCAAGCTGTCAAACATCGTTGAGTCATGCAGAGGTAAATCAAGGATATGAAGAGGTCCAGGACCCATCATTATACTACAAGGTGAAACTCGAAGACGAAGATACATTCTTGGTGGTCTGGACTACCATGCCGTTCACTCTAGTTACAGATGCAATGGTGGGCGTACATCCAGAAGAAGATTATGCCTATCTGAATGTACGTGGCGAGACATGGTTGGTAGGCAAGACTCGGTTAGGCGAGTTCATGGAATACATCAAAGAGCCGTACACTATACAGAGAACTGTCAAGGGTAGTAGTCTGGAAGGCAAGCGATACATCCATCCACTACTCGTAGAAATTCCCAAACTCGCCGAGTACTCCAAAGAGCCCAACTTTCATGTTGTGGTGTCTGAAGACTTTGTTGATGCTAGTACTGGTAGCGGGCTAGTTCATCTATCTCCTGCAAACGGTGAAGAGGACATCAAGATTGCAAAGAGACGACAAGTTCAAGTGTTTAATCCAATAGACGACGAGGTAAAGTTTACTGTACATGCAGGCAAGTACGCTGGAATGTTTGTTAGAGACGCAGATGATATGATCGTCAGAGATCTCAAAACAAATGGCTCTCTAGTAAAGATTGGCAAGATAAAGCACAAGTATCCTCTGTGTTGGAGATCACACCATCCTATTGTCTGGCTTGCTCGTAGTGGTTGGTTTTACAAACTAGACCGACTCGAAGACAAGGCGATATCTGCTGCAGAGTCTGTCGAGTACTTTTTTGATCAACCCAAGAATCGTTTCTTGGGTATAATACGCGAGCGACACCCTTGGTGTATATCGAGAGAACGAGTCTGGGGATGTCCACTACCTGTCTGGAACTGTACCGCTTGTGGAGAGAAGAGTTGGTTCTTTACTCGAGATGAGCTAGTGAGCGCTGCGTCTAGTCTACCTGATGGTAACGACTTTGAATTGCATCGACCATGGATAGATCGAGTAACAGTACACTGCAAGGCATGTAACGGTACAGATACCCATCGTGAAGAGTATGTTCTAGACACATGGCACAATAGTGGAGCTGCACCATTTGCATCACTAGATGATGCATCATACTCTCAAGGTATTCCGGCACCATTCTTTACTGAAGGAATAGATCAGACTAGAGGGTGGGCGTACACATTATTGATCGAGAACGTTATACTGAATAACGCCGCAGTACCCCCGTACAGATCATTTCTATTTCAAGGACACGTACTAGATGAGAATGGTGGCAAGATGTCCAAATCTAAAGGAAACGTACTAGATGGCGTAAATCTCTTGGAAGAGTATCCTGCAGATCTGATACGATTCTATTTTATGTGGAAGTCTAGTCCAATAGAGCCACTGAGTTTCAGCATAAAGGAGATGATGTCAAGACCATACCAAGTGATCAGTACTCTGTTCAATCTCCATGTCTTCTTTGAACAGAATAGCAAATACGATAAATACAAAGCCACTACAATACAACAAACTAGAGATGATGGTGTACTCGAGTCTGTTGATACCTGGATACTATCCAAACTACAGAGACTGATCGATAGAGTTACTATATCTAACAACACATGTAGATTTCACGAATCTGCAAGAGCGATAGAGCAGTTTGTAATTAGAGATCTCAGTCAGACATACATCCAGATGACTCGAGGAGATATCTGGGATGAAGATACCAGCAATAGAAGGATAGGAATCTATACCGTATTGGGTACAATACTTGAGACCATAGATATACTGATACACCCAATATGTCCATTTACTAGTGAGTATCTGCATGCTATATTTGACGATACAAGTATCATGTTGAAGAGATGGCCAGAGAGTGACTCAAGTCTAGTTGATCAAAAACTTGAAGAGTCGTTTGATATATTGAATACTGTTGTGTCGGTTGCAGCTGCAGCTAGAATGAAGGGCAAGCTGAAGCGACGATGGCCACTAAACAATGCAGAGATATGCTTGATCAAAGGACAGAAGGCAAGACTCGAGCCACTAGAGTCGATCTTGAACACACAACTAAACATAGAAGAGATACGTATAGTTGAGATGGATTCTGATCAAGGACTCGCAACTCTTACCAGTATGCAAGAGATGGGGCTACCAATAACTCCACATATAGATATCCAACGAGGAAAGATTGGACCAAAGGTCAGAGAGCACATGAGCAAGGTCGTTACAAGATTTGAAGAGACTGATCAGAACGATATAGTACAATCGCTTCAAGAGACTGGTCAATACACATTTGACATATCTGGTAGCACAATCACATTGGACACAGATGACTTTGTTGTAGGATATGCCCCTAAACAAAACTATCAGATGGCTGAGCGTGATGGCTGTATCGTGTTTATATCTACTACTAGAAACGAGACCATGATGGCAAGAGGTCTGATACGAGATATTGCTAGACGACTCCAATCGCTACGAAAGCAGCGCGGGTACAATCCTACTGAGATACTGAGTGTTGGTTCGATACTGGGTTTAGATTCCGAGTCATTACAACTGATAAAGCCTCTAACAGATGAACTCGCATTCTTGGTTAGAGTTAAAGAGATAACCTTTGTAGAGTCGTGTACAATGTACACCGACGATGAGCTAGATGGTCAAAAGATTAGATTGTCTGTTGAATGATTTCGTACATTTGGATATCTCTCGATGGATCTGTATTACCAAGTTTGATAAATCTACAACGTGATATCAAGTTGTTGACACACTTTTTTCAATGAGAATTTATTTTTTGTATTTGCATGTTCTATAAAATATAATTTCTAGATTCCAAAGTTATTGTGATCTTGGGAATTGAGGCATAAAAGATCATAATTTTGTTACAAAACAGATTAAATCTATTGGAGATCTCGATAGAATAGAATTTTTACAGAAAATATATTGCAAGATTTTATGGGGGGTTTTTAGAAAAAGTTTAGCAAAATACTATCTACTATAAATCGAAAAGATAATACTAGACTGTATGTGTATTATTGAGAGTGCCCATGTCCAACTATCAAACATGACCACAATGAATCAATTTGCCTCTAGAAATCACATGTGTGTTTGATTGTGTCTCAAAATATGCACAAGACATAAGAAATACGCATACAATATATAGACATTATGCGTTAGTCGTTTTCAACGATACCAAAGCTAGTTGAAATTCGTAAGTTATTGCGTCAACGTCATTACACAAGTGTCTAAAATTAGAATATCTCATTCAACTTTGCAAATACAATCAAAATATTGCGTTAATGTACATGAATGTACAGGAATACAGTAAATCATAAACAGATAATGGTATCCTGTATTGCATTGTGATGTTTTAGCCGTATCTCTTTCTCAATTTGTTGGCACGCCGATGATATGCACGCAATAGCTTGTCAAATCTCTTGGTTGACCGATCGCGTCTTTTGTCCCATAATATGCCTGCATTTACAAGTGCTGCTACCTCTTCGATTCTTTTTTCTAAATCAGGTTCAACACATTCAATTTGTTGTTGCATGTGACGATACTGCTTGATCATTCCTATGGAATTTTCAACCACCACGCGTTCTGAGCTGTGATCTCGGTTAAACTCTTTCTGCTCTTTGGTGAGCTCGCCGCCACGAGGTTTTTTGAATGGTACGATAAAGTTTGTTCCTGGAAATATACTCTCGCCACCTTGGTATGCAGAATCCTGACGCATCTTTATTCTCTCTTTACGTGGAGTTGATGGATCTCTCATCTTGTCTTCCCATTTACCAAATCCCAATTTCCACTCTTTGAGTATGGTTATCTCGTGCGTACTGCCATAGTATAATGGACTCATAGTTAGGATCAGCTTTTCTTTGTTCACCATCACTAGAATTACACAAGTGTGTTTCTTTAGTTTGCCAGACCTTGACCACGTTTCTAACTGAGAATCTGATGGTATATCGATTATGAAATGAGTCCCATCAATTGCAGTCTTTAAGCGAGGAATCCATTCTCGTAGATCTTGTAATGTTTTACATTTAGAGATCTGGTCTGCTATATCTATTGGTCTTGTCCAAGATTGATTCAGGAATCTACGTACATGTCTAGTATGTCTAGAGACATTGCTTTGACTCATATCAAATATGGACCCAATCACATCTTGAGTCATTCCAGCTCGAGTAGACATAAACTCCATCAACATGACAGCTGTTGTGCTTAATACTGACACCTTTCCTCGTCCAACATTAACGCCAGAGTATTGTGGTATCTTTGGTTCACCATCTAGTTTCTCTTTACGTCTCTTGTTGAGTTGATCATTGCGTCTCTCTCTAATTGATTCATCTTTGATGTATTGTTTGTATTCTTTATCATACAGCGCGAATAGATTGGGAGTCATTTTTGTGAATTTATACAAAGTAGTTGGTTTGGAGAGGATCCTCTTACAAAAATCATCAACCTTTTCTGTTTTCTGTCTGTAAAAATTAGGTTTATTGTTCGCCTCTTGGTCGAGTTGTTCTGCAACAGTATCTCGTTGTTGCTCTAGTTCACTAACAGTCTGCTCTAACTCTTTTACTCTTTGCTGGAGACACAGTATTTGTCCGTTTGACGTACTAGTTTTTTGACTCAATGATTGCTATTTTTAGACCTACGATCTAAGTGTTTCGGTCAAAACGACTAACGCATAATGTCTTATATCTACTCATCTTTTTTTCATTAAAAATACACAAAAGCTTTGATCATGTTATTTATACCAAAATTTATTTCAACTAGTGTATTTAGGCAGGTAATTGACCAAAGGGTACTTGCCACACACTAAAAATCATTCTTGTATTGATTTGATAAACAATCTAATTTTTGAACTGCCATTGTCTTTATTTTGTGCTCAAAATCATTAATTGCTCCTAATTCTTTCATGATATTTATTAAATCTGTCGTTGTTTCAAAACATAATTCATCACAAAATTTTTTTCTAGGACGATTTTCGTCACATATTATACAGATCTCTCCATATTGATTCCTCTTTGATTGAGCATATGCCACACACTCGCTTTCCCCATGATCTAGTTTATAGTCGTTTTTAATTTGTTTTACTTTATCTTGTTCAACATCTTCTTTTCGTATTATTTTGTGAAGTATTAAATCATCGAGAATTTTTCTGCCGGGCTGGCTTTGAACTTCATTAACAACACCTTGTGGTACAACTAGATCGTAAAATTGCGACAAATTAAATATTCCGTTTCTACATTTCATTTTGCTTAAAAGTTTTATTAATACCATGGCATCAAAAATTTTTATTTTTGGCTCGTACATAATCTATCATAAAATTTCTCTAAATCTTCACCTGCTATCGATGCAGCCTTTGATGTGCTTATGCATTCTTTTGAATACATAGAAATGGCTAGTTTTCTACGATTTGTTATTAATCTGTGACATAATTCAGATTCCACATTCATCTCTTCTTGATGTGAAAAATATGCCAATGCTAAAAACTCATCTACAGTTAAATTATTAAACGATTCTTTAAAATCTTCCGTAATTGCAAACTCTCTCATTGTTAGATCTTGCTTAATTGCGTGGTAGTTACGTAACCCTCTGTTAGTGAGATTTAATTTAGCTTCATGTTGCGCAACTAATTTCAATTTAATTAAATCATTTATCTTATTTTGTATATTTATACTATGTAACTTAAAGTCTATGTAATTTAATTCTATGTCTAGATTTTTGAATACAAATTTTAACAGGTATATGTATATTGGTACATGTGTGAGTGATGTTGTTTGATTGTTGTTTTGGCCTAGAACTATAATAATGATTTTTGATACTTGATCCAAGTCACCATTTTTATATCTTTCTATTAGTTCTTTCCATTGAGTATCATAATTTAATTTGTTGTTTTCATTATTCATGATTATTGTTCCATTATTGCTTAGCCTAGGTATATGATTTCTCGAAAAAACATGATTCATTGTTGATTCATTTTTCAAAGTATTTTGCGAATTCATTAGTTAATCACCTCCCGGTTAGATACTTGACTTAACATTACCTCTTTTGGATTAATAATTAAATTATTTGTGGACTCTTGAGATTCCATAAATTTTATAAAATACAGTCTCCATATCTTTATCATATTCCACAAACTATCGTCAACAGAGTTATCAGAATAATTATTCAATGTGGATTCAAATCCCACGATTAATGGAAACAACTCGTTTTCAATTCTATCTTTAAAATCATCATTAGTTGATGTTCCGTCAACATATTCGTATATGTAATATATCATTTGTAATAAACTGAAAATACGAATATCATGCTCTTTAATTCCATATAAACTTGCATTCCGAGTAGTTTCATTCAAAATCGATGCTAGCAGCTTGTTTCGTTTATATTTTAAAATTTCTTTTTCATCTAGAAGAACTTTCACTAATTTTTTGAGTATGTTGGAAGTTATTGCTGGGTTTAACTCATAGTATTTTATTTCTTGCTCTGATAAAATATAGCTTCTTATTTCTTCAAATGTTAGACAAAAATCACTCCAAATGTATTTTAGATACGATTCGTTTGATGAGCTAGTTAAAATATGATTTGAGAAAGATATGATGCTTTTAGACACACTATCTTTTGATTTATTGGGGGAGCTAATGGCAATCATTGCAAATTGCTTTTGAAAAAAAGCAAAAATTCCAAATGATTTTTTGTCAAAGGCCCACGCATTGGACATTATTCTATTGGATAAGGCATTGGCCGATTCAAAGTCTCGCTTTTTAATACAATCCATGTAGGTTTGTAATTCTTGTCGGTATTCTTGTATAGTGTAATCTGGTTCTGTTTCACTCATGATTTTTAATAGTAAGCATGTTGTTTTAACCTTTGCGTGGTTGACATATCCGTGTACAATCGCTAGGCTGGTGGCATTCTTGATGTGTTGTGGGATTTGAGAGTTCACGTATGTCTGCCGATCATGACATTTGACAGATCTGCCATTATTTCCAGATCCAGACAAGACAAACCTTTCTAGTTAAATGCTAAATACTATGACATACCAACAAAATGGGGCATGGATGCAGTAGACAACTCTATAATAGAACAGATCGAGATACGAATGATTCGCCCATCACAATTTCCTATAAGGCATGCAGATCAGACAGAAATATCTGATCTAAAGACTAGTATAAGAGAACACGGTCTACTGCAACCAATAGTAATACGACCTGTAGATCGTGGATTTGAGATAGTCGCTGGTCATAGAAGATTTGCTGCATGTCGTCTATTGCACTGGCGATTCATTACATGTAAGATACGAGATCTGACCGACAGACAAGCATACGAGATACAATTAACAGAGAATATCCAACGCAGATCTATGGATCCTATAGAAGAGGCGGAAGCATATCAAAAGTATGTGAGTGAGTATGGTTGGGGCGGAGTGAGTGAGCTTGCAAGAAGGATTGGAAAGAGTCAAGAGTACATATCGCATAGAATTCAATTACTCAAACTTCCAGAACCGGTTCTAGAGGATGTATCTGATAAGAGACTGAGTCCTAGTCAGGCATTTGAACTAACCACTGTAGATGACTCGATGAGATCCAAGCTAGTAAACGAGATCATAGACAACAATCTCACTGTAAAACAGATACGTGTGATAAAGAGACAATCCAAGACAGAAGAGAAGCCAAAGACTAAAAGATCGATTCACATATTAAAAAAGAGTCAACTCTCTCTCCGTGTATCTCTCTCACAGATAGATAGTTTGATCGAAGATGCTCACAAGGCAGCTCCAAAGGATCGTGCAGAACTCATAAAGTTTCTAATGTCTCTACGACTCCAAACACACTCAATGATAGATGATACAATAAAGTTCAAAAAACAACATTCATGAACCTAAAAATGGTGGGGCCCATTCTTTTAGGAACTTTTTGTACTCTGCTTCGGTATATGTCAATGCGTAGATTGATGCTTCTGTCTGAGGTACAAAGTCATACACCTCATAAACCTGGATGATATCTCCAAACAGATTGCGGTATATGTCGTTCTCTTCATCTGCCATTTGGTTTGATAGGAATGACTTTATCGTGATCCAATCATATCCGCCACGTGTACGTCCAGAAAATAGTACAAACGGCGCATCATTGAGATATTTTTTGAGTCCCTCTAGACGTTTGGGAAGAGCTTGCGATGTACGAAACGTAACTAGATCAACTCTGATCACTTTGTGAGGAATCTTTTTAGAGTCCACAGTTATAGTATATCCTTTGATGACTTGGTCATCTTCCATCTTTGCAATCCTTGACTCGATCTCTTCTTCGGTGAGATTATAGTTGAATCCTCTAAGATAGTCCCAGATCTCAAAGACACTCTGTTTAGAATTCTGAGAGAGAGCAGATATGATGTACTCGTCTATCCTGTCAATCACTTCACTATTGATAGGAATACTGACTATTTAACAAGCTTGTACTATATCGTACTGGTTCCAATCTCAAGACTCTGAATGATCAATCGCGACTTTGTTTTTCTGCTATGATCGTAGACCGTGATCGTAGACCATGATTGTATGTTTTATCGAACTAGAGATCAAAGCCATCCAATATGCTTGATACTGTTATCTGTTTGGACAAAATCAAGATGTATGCATATGTGTACATGATCCTAGCGTTTGTACTATGCATACTTGATATTTGCATGGTGTTTAGTAAGATCTCGTAAATGTTAAAATTATACAAAGTTGTTGTCTAGTCATGAATATTCCAGACCCGCCCTCTGTAGCGGGTTCGTATGAACCTATAATGCAGACCACCAATCTGATATTCGTCTCTGGTCAGATTCCTCTCCGAGATGGCACGATAGTATATACAGGTAAAGTATCTGACGCAAATTTAGCTATGGCACAAGAGTCTGCAAAACTATGTGCTATCAATCTACTCGCTCAGATAAAGTCCAAACTTGGAAGTTTAGACAAGATACAATTCGTGCGCGTATCTGGATTTGTAAATGCAGTTCCAGAGTTCACTCAACATCCAAAAGTTATTGATGCAGCCTCGAGACTATTGGTAGATGTATTGGGTGAGCGAGGCAAACACACTAGAATAGCTGTGGGTGTATCTAGTCTTCCTGCCAACTCGATGACCGAACTAGACGCAATCGTCCAGATATGATCATCTGATTTGATTCTTGTTGAACTCGGTGATCGAGACTAGTTGAGCATCTAGAGAATTTATCAGATGACATTACATGTTGTTATTTGACCACCATCTTGGTCTTTCGTAGTCTATACATAGACAGGCCTACAAATCCAAAGATCACGGACAGTCCCATATATGATAAGAGATCGCTGTACTCGATCAGCACAGCTGATGCTCCGGCTCCGACAACACTGGGTAGTAATGATAATGCATAAAGCCACCAACCACAGCAACCTAATGGAACTAGTGAAAAGAACGAAAAGAATGATGTAGCAGTGACACATCCAGAGTTGCTACCAATACTCTTTCGTTGTGTATCTATGTTACAACCACGTAATCTTCTCTTCTCGGATAGAGTTACCTGTAATCCTATCCCTACACCCATCCCAAATATTATGATGGGATTTATCCATAATGCCGCAGATATCGCGTCTATTGGAGCAAGCGCTGGCGTCGTAATGACTACTATGCCTAGATAGACTAGAATTGTAGATGTGCACGCAATAACTCCTTTGTGGTGTGGTCTCATTGTGTATCGCCATACAGTAGAGTCTCTGGATGAAACGCAACCCATTCGAACCAAAATCCTGGTGATGATGCAAGACGTTCCAAACTCTCTCCTTCAAGACTACCTGATACTGCAACGCCTTCATAATTCCATGTGGACCCTGTCTGGGTGTCGATTATCGTACCGTCTATTATTTCAAAATCGAGTGTCATGTCTGATATTCGTCGATCAAATACACGATAGTTTTCCTCAAACAATGATAACAATAGTACTGGTACATCTCCGACCGAGTCGTTAATTAGACTCTCTGTCTCAATATCGTGTTGTCTATATGCCTTGTAGGTGGCATCTAGATGTAGCCCTGCTATTATCTCCTTTGGATGTAACGTATCATCTTGATGTGTTACTGGAAATATTATGTTGGGTTCAGTGTAATAGTTTCCATATGGATCAGTACCATATGCACGTACATGTCCGGTATCTGTCGTAAGTACTAGAGTCTCGGGATACATGTTCTTCCAATCTTTCCACCGCATCAGATCAAATGGTATAATACTCAAGCTCTGTCCTGCTAGATCCCCCTTTACTGCAGTACCTGTAGCTTGACTCCAGTACGAGTTGGTAAGACGATCGTACATTAGTAGATTGCTGTTGTATAGTTTGCCCGATGTCCCAAACTCAACGGTCTTGTCATCTATACTTCGTATAAAGACTTGACTTGTATAACACAAAGGACAGTATGTTACTGCCACCGGAATATCGTCTATTACATCGTTGACTATCTCATGCCAGACTAGAATGAACAGAGGATATGCTTTTACTTCGGTCTCTGTCGCTATGCCTATTACAATATCACTATCTGCGATGAGGCCATCTGTTGTAGAGAATATGGGTTCATCTATGGATGGAATGCCATCTTTTGGTGGTCCTCCACTTCGTATCTGATCAAGTGGGATGGTATGCTTTATGCCATCCGTAGTGTATGTCTCTGAATCTGTGATATTGTCTATGACAGATGCAGATCTGTTGACATTATTTGGCAATGTCATCGTTGGTACGATGATGATCAAGATAATTACTATGCCGACAGATACCCCACCAATGATCTTAAAGTTCAACTAGATGTACAACTGCGTCTAGACTATTAAGAATTACTAGATATGTTCTGTTGACTTGTCCAAATGACCGTTTTGGAGAACATTTTTAAGAATTTTCAACTCATTCTCAACCAAGCAAATAATTCAAAACTTATGAGTACCGTTTATGGTTGTGATTTATCACAAGTGCAAGACACATTAAAAATATCTGTTAAAAGTTTTTCTAAGATACACACAACTCGACAAATTATTAGAATCATCAAAAGGGCGTTTATACAAATGTTAGAGATTTCCTGATTTGATATCGTTGAGACACTTTACAATGTCTTCTTTAGAGATTGGTATCGGATTCGGGTCTAGGTGACCTCTATCTGTCATCACAACATCTGCGGCATCATTGACATCTGCCTTTAAATCGAGCTTGTCGAATCCAAGCTTGTCCATTGCTTGTTTGAATCTATCATAAAATATCGAGTTGTTGTGTTTATGCGCAACAGTTGTACACGAAGATAGAGAGTAACCGTGAGGAACGCCTTCATTTGAAAATACATAAGACAATGCATGTCCTAGTGTTGTAGAGCAGTTACCGAACCCCATTCCAGACAACATTGATCCGTATGGATACTTTTCTGGCGTGTCGTTCATTATTGCTTCGTACAATATATCGAATGCTTTTTTACATAACGTTCTCGTAAGATCATTTCCTAGTTTGCTGTCGTAGCCTTCAGTTGCTTGTGCACACGCATCACATACCGAGTTTTTAATAACCTGCTCTGGAGTACCATCCATAAAGTACGAGTCGATTACAGCAACATCTGCTAGGAATCTGTCCTCTCGAAGTAGCTTCTTCTTGCCATCAAACTTTAAGACACAATATGTGGTCATCTCGGCTCCAGTACCAAATGTGGTTGGGATTAGGATCTTTTCTTTCTTCATTTCTGGCGCTGCATACTTTACAACATCCATCGAGCTTCCGCCCCCTAGTCCGATCAGGACTGATGGATCTTTATCCTTGAACTGTGAGATCACTGTATTTACGTCGTCTATAGATGGCTCTGGAGTTACTTTATCATATAACATATAGTCAGTAATTCCCATCTTTGCAATCCATTTGTCAGATAGTTCTGGCGGAACAGTGGTAACGATCAAAGCATTTTTAGGATACTCTGTAGTACTTAGAGCATCATTGCCAAAATTTATGAGCTTGGGAACTCGTAACGTATCCATGGATTTGAAGATTTTTTGATTATTATTATGTCTTTGTTAAACAAGCACTCAAGTTATCCGTACATGAAACCAAGTATGAACTATATGTTGAGACGAAAAGATGTCTGAGATGATAATAAATAATCTATGCATTCTAAAGACAATACATGGCATATGATTTCTAGAGATGAAACTCGATCGAGTGGCCATATTTGGTTGTCGCACAAATTGATCCAATGATCATGCACATGCCCCTTATGATCGTATTAGACAGCACTTGCGTTTTCACGTGTAAATGTTTATTCTGCGTCAGAAATCTTGGCAGGATTTGTGTTCGTGTCTAAAATATATTGTACAGATAATCTGCGTTGTTCAATCAGTTGATTTATGAATCTAGTTCTATCTAGAATAAACTCATCTTCTACTTTTACATCTGTTGTAATCTGGGCAAACATGGTCTCATCTTGTAGCGTAATGTGGACAGTGTCAAGATCTCGTATGCGAAATGTTCCAATTGACCAAAACAGCCCTACATGAAGGGCAATGTATCTAGATTGTATGTGTGATATTTTGTCTAGATACAACTCTACATGATCTCGAGATTGCGTTACATACGTTTGGTCTGTTTTTATCACCCACGAGATCTTTTTCTGGGTACCGTCTATGTACAATACATGATACGTATTTTTATCATTTGTCAATTTATAATCTGAAACTATTATTCTACTTTATCTTTTTGTTTAACTCTGTGATGAATTTATTTATCTTTGGTTTTGGAATTACTGCACCACATGCTTTATCGTGGCCTCCACCAGAACCACCTAATTCTGTTGCCAATTTGTTGACTATCTTGCCTAGATGTACTTTACACTCCTTTGAACCTCTGATTGAGACGGCATAAATTCCATGATCTACTCGCTCTTTGTATGCAACACCAACCTTCTTTCCTGATAGCCCCATCACAAAGTTGACTGCACCACTAGCTCCTGCGTCAAGAATCTCCATGTATCCCAAGTTCTTTTTGGTCTTCATGCTGCTTTTTACTTTTGTCATTATCTCAGCTAATTTAGCAACTTGAATCTGAGCAAACTCGAAAGCGTTTGGCAGTTCATGTGGAAACTTTGAATCTGCAAGTTCTTCGACTAGATATAACAGATAATCTGGTTCTTTCTGGTGCCCAACTATATTGTATGTTAGTACAGTCGCGTTAATCAAAGCAAACTGTCTATCATATATCTGTAAAAGTTTGGAGCCTATGGGCCTATCTTCCATATAGTCTGTTATGGCTGCACACGCTGCAATAAATTTCGCATGATCATGTAATTTCGATTTAAATTTTGTATATACTTGAACTGCAGTACACTCTCTAATATCATGAATGACCTTGACCTTTAGTCGCGTTAATGCACGAACAACACTAGGATCAATATCGTGATGATCTACATATGTGATTGATACCCTCTTTTTACGTAGTGTTGCCATTATCTCTACGAATTCGTCTTGTGTTTTTTTACTGAGCCCTAGATCACAGATATACAATGACTTTAGCCTTGTGTCTGTCAAGAGTTCGTTTAACGCATCCATTTGACCAGGGTAATCGACTAGAACCGTATCTCCACCAAATGCTTGTCGAATCAGAGCGGCTGAGCTTATTCCGTCTACATCTTCTTTATGTGATATGCATATTATTCTGTCTCGTTTTATGACCTTTGATTCAGATTTTACCAATTTACATTGAAATGTTATTCTCCCTCATTTAAATTAAGAATCAGCAGTGGACTATTTCGACAGATATGACAAGTACTGATAGATTTCATAGGTATCAACACTGACAAAACAATGTCGTGTCAGTGCTATCAAGATGCCTGACATGTTTCCTTGCCCTCTCATCTTGCTATAATGGCGCCATCATCCGCAGTTAAAACAAACAAAGGACTAAAACTCATCTTCCGACATGATCTTTGTATACGTCACATAGTGATAGCCCTTTTAGCTGTGTTACGGAGTCGATCTCTTGAATCAGTACCAGCTCTTCTGGAGAGGCATCCAGAACTAACTCGTCCAAATGCTGCAAACTCTGCCGTTCTTTGGGTGTCAACTGACATTTAATTCAAAGATCGGTTTTAATGCTCCAACGTTGACATATTAGACAAAATGGCTAAAAATAGTAAATGTCTGGCCACTCACACGATGTGAGTTATCTCTCTTGTCATTCTCTGTGCGTTTCAGTATCATGTTCATGTGAGCGTTAATTCATCATTGTTTGAACACCAAAGTCACCATTATGTATCACAAACTAGTGGCGCATCAACGAACACCGCATTTGGATGTTGTTCTAGATCAGTATAAAGAGCCGGTTCTGTTTAATTGACGAGGGTTGGCATTTTCTGTACAAAATTCCCGAAAAATTTCACAAAACGTGGAAACGGCCTCATATCGACTATCGTAAATTACTGATGTCTTAAGTCTCATGGTGTGCATTCGAGATAACGTCATAAGGATTTCAACCACCCGTGAATTGAACAGAACCCGGGTGGCTAATCGCCTAGTATTTTATCTGTCAATTCACCCGTTTGTATCTGTCTTGGGGCTGTCCCGTCGAATCCAATTTCAAGGATCCGATAGGGCTCACTTTTATCTTCTAAATTCTGGAAATATGTCGACATATATCAGTTTAAAGTCACGCTTTGTTGGTTTTTCAGAAACTTGGTAATCGTTTTTCTTGTAGAAGCCGATTGCATCTTTGGTATACAAGATGATATATCTACAACCAATCTTTTCTGATACTTCTCTAGCTATACCAATACACCACAATAACACATATTCTCCAAATCCCTTTCCTCGTGATTCCTTGTCAATGCACAAATCAAGAATTATCATTGCAGGAAAGAACGCACCGTCACGGGTCGGAGGTCTCTTTTTTGGCGCAATCTCGTCTTTGTGAATGTTTGCCGAGGCCAGTGTCACATAGCCTATCGTTTTGCCTTTATATCCAATCAGATATGTTACGCCCAGATGCGCCTCTTGGTTTTTTACTGCCCTTTTCTCGATAAACTTTTGTAAAGATTGGGAATCCTCGCCATCATCATCCGTGCAGTCAAGACACGGCTTGTTTTTTTGAATTTAATTGTAGAAAATCAAAATCTTTTTCATTAAATGTTGCATTATGAGAAGTATTCACAGTGACCAAAGTATACTGGTAATTATTTTTTGCTTTGTTCAGACTTTGATTTTTCACACATGAGGCGATAAAATCTGTCTGCTTTTATTACACGATCTAGTTCTTTCTGTGTAGGCTTGCTTTTTCGATACTTGTCAAAATTCTCTGCGTCCTTTCCCGTGAGAACGATTGGCTCGTCTGGATGCATGTTGTACTCTTTCATACAGATATTTTTTAAGGTTTTTATCAAGCTGTCTCCGTCCAGGATCGCCTGGCGATCATCATAATTTCATCTGTTTTTGATCCTCTTACACAACACGACTAGGTTTCCAAGCACCCAGATCAATATTGTGGTAGATATTGTACTCCATCCGATGATTATTTTGAGAGATTACTACGTTTAGATTTTTGTGATATTTAGTCATCCACAAGATAGTTTGACCATTTTGTGTCTAATAATAGGATAAAGCCGTATGCATGGATGTTCGGTGTGTAATCTTAATCTCTCGATCTTTGATTTTTCAAACCTAGAATCTGGCAGGTCCCTACAACTTTACAGAGCCGCTGATTTGGGTAGATTCAAAGCCAGCATGAAAGCTTATGCATATTATGTAGGAAAATATCGTATAATATTTACAATCGAATACACTGAAAATACAATAGCACTACATCGTGTATGTGATCATAAATCTGCATATGGCAAAGATTAGATGATTTGTTAATTTTAGCGGACGTAGTCATAAACCGATTAATAACAAGATCAATGGAGTTAGAGATAATAATTCAGAGAAGTTTCTAAAAACTTTGCAAAATTAGACCCCACAAATTGTGTTGTGAGTTTTGTTTCAACTGTTCTGTAGAGATGCAATAAACTAGATTACGATCTATTGTTCGCTGTTTCATTTGTTGCAATGTACATGTTCGCTTTTTTGTATAATGTTTGCATACTTGAATCTCTCTGTCTCGTCTCTTCCTTTTGTAGGCGTGCAGTCATACTCAACGCTACTCAAAACTCAGTTTATGCTTCAATTGAGATCTGAGTTATGAGGACAGTTTCTAATTTTGTCCTAATGACTCATCTATACTAAAATATAATAAAAGAGTAGTTTATTGTACATTGATGGAGACCAAGAATATCGGTTTACGTGGAATAGAGGTCGCTGACACACGAATATCTAACATCGACGGCAAACGTGGTAAGCTGATCTATCGTGGCTATGATATTGTGGAACTTACGGCAAAGTCCTCATTTGAAGAGACAGCATATCTCTTGTTATATGATCGTCTTCCAACAAAGAAGCAACTTGATGAATTTAACTCAAAATTGATTGATGCACGGTATATTCCAAAACAGATGCAAAAGAATATGGGAAACTGGCGCAAGGACGCTGATCCGATGGATATGCTACAAGCCTTTGTAGCTGCACTAGCAGGATACTATGATGAAGAGTTTTCAAATAAAGATGCTAGTTATGATCGAGCAATCAATCTGATCGCAAAAGTCCCAACGATCGTTGCAAGTTGGCAGTGTATTCGAAACAATTTAGATATAGTTGATCCAGATCCATCATTGGGACACGCTGCAAACTTTCTCTATATGTTGTCTGGCAAAAAACCTGACTCTGATGTTGAACGTATCTTTGACATCTGTCTTATATTGCACGCTGATCATACGTTTAATGCTTCCACCTTTACAGCTAGACAAGTTGCATCCACTCGAGCTCACATGTACTCTGCATCTAGTGCTGCTATTGGGGCACTCAGTGGCGAATTGCACGGTGGCGCAAACACCGAGGTAATGAAGATGTTACTCGAGATTGGCGAGATCGCTAAAGTAGAGTCTTGGATCAAAGCTAGTATGGCTAGAGGTGAGAGAATAATGGGTATGGGTCATGCAGTATACCGTACGTACGATCCTAGAGCAGAGATTCTGAAATCCATGTCAAAACAACTTGCCACAAAGACCGGTGATCCATGGTTTGCCATGACTGAAGCAGTAGAGCATGTAACCATATCTGAGATGAAATCTCAAAAGAATAGAGATATCTATCCTAATGTAGACCTATACAGCGCATCGATATACTATATGTTGGGAATTCCTGTGGATCTCAACACTCCAATATTTGCTATATCGCGCGTAGCCGGATGGGCTGCTCACATAATTGAAGAAAAGTTTGCAGAAGCTGCACCAAAACCTGCACTATATAGGCCCAAAGCAGTCTATGTGGGCAAATATTGTGGTCCTCAAGGCTGTGAGTACAAGGAACTCGACCTTAGAGGCTAGATATCTAGTTTTGTACAGTATTACTCTCAATGTCTTGTGTTGATTAATATCCAAAGATCATCTCGTAAAATATCTAACTCTTTTGATCTTGTATTTCGACCATCGTATTCCACTGACCATAATTCACATCATGAATGCTGTGTCAACTCGTCCACAATCTTTGTAGAATGTATTTGTGACGTGTTTCTGATTTTAAATACACGTAGTTTATTCAAATTTGTTGACGGTATAGCCAACACTGACTGCTATACGCTGCAACTATATGTCCTGCCTTCTAAATACAAGACTCTTGACTCATCAAATACATATCTAAAAAAAGCAGTGATTGACAGTACATGTGATGGAGCATAATCAAACAGACACTATGTTGTCAAACTTTCCAAACAATCTTACACCAAGAGATATTCAAAGAGATATCCTCAAAGATATTGATCAAGAGATGCGCTCTGGCTACAAAAAGATCGTAATCTCTGCCCCTACTGGTTCTGGCAAGTCTGCTATTGGTATAGCTCTTGCAAACTCTCTCCATAGTTCGTTCATAGTTACCGCATCTAAATCTCTCCAAGATCAATATGTCCATGACTTTAAACATCTAAGATCGGTCAAAGGCAAATCAAACTTTGCATGCCTGAAACAGATGGAACGCAAATCTGATCCTGTCAAAAGCCAAAAGACGGCACTACGATTAGGTATGACATGTGATAAAGGAGAATGTGTAGAAAAGAAACTAGTTGATGGTAAGGAAAAGGCAGTCAGTTGTAAATACAGACCAGCGATCCAAGATTATCAGTATGGTTTTGATGGTACTATATGTCACTACTATCAACAAAAGTATGATGCTCTTATGTCGCCATACTCCATCTGGAACTATTTCTCATACTTTCAGATCATGAAATTTAATCTAAAGACATATGGCGACTATTTGAACAAAGACGTATCGATATTTGATGAAGCACACAATATAGAGAATCAGATACTGCGCTTCATTGGATTCGATCTAACTACCTCTCAGCTAGAGAGATGTGGCATCGAACATAGTCGATACAATCTAGATGACATTGAAGACATACTTGTTATACTACGTACAATGGCTAAATATTATGCAGAAGAGATTAAATTGGTTGTTGAGAGCAAAGCATATCAAAATAAACCTGACTACAGTAAGATCGAACCGCTAGAAAAAAAGTTTGAGAGGGTGGTTGATGCAAGAAATGAAATTGAAGATGAACCTGAAAATTTTATCATAAATGTAAATAAAAACAACTATGGTTCTATGATATCTATTACGCCTTTAGATATATCCAAATATGCCAAACAGTTTTTTGTTACGCCGCATCAAATATTCATGTCAGCTACCATCAGTCGTGACTCTTTCTGTCAGACTATGGGTATTCCAAACGATGAAGTTGCATTTGTAGATGCTCCGTATTCGCCATTTGATCTGGATCATCGTAGTATAGAGATCTCTGATGTGGGGCGTTTAAACTATAAAACAACTCCTGACACAGAGAAGCGACTCTTTGATGCTATCAATAGTATCATGACAAACAAACATCCTAATGATCGTGGTCTGATATTGACATCGTCAAAGAAATGGTGTGAGACTATACTTGACGGAATGACACCACAAAATAGATCCAGAGTTCGAATCTGCCACGCAACCAACCCTGATGGCAAAACTCAAGATGAGGTACTACGAGAACATGGCAAGACACCAAACAGTGTACTGTTGTCCTCATCTCTTTGGGAAGGTGTTGATCTCAAAGACGATCTATCTAGATTTCAAATAGTGGCCAAGATACCGTATCCAAACTTTGCTGAGAAACGAACAAGGCTTATGAAAGAGCGTTACCCGTTGTGGTATCCGGCACAAACCTTGACCAAAATGTTGCAAGGGTTTGGAAGATCCATACGAAACGAGAAAGATTGGGCAAAGACGTATGTCTTGGACTCTAGTATAAATCGTCTTGTATCCAACTATCGAGATCTCATTCCAAAGGCATATCATGACTCATTGAATATGGAATCATGATTTGTAACTAGTTTTGTAAATATTCTACAGTTCTTTTTACAGAATTTGTAATCTAGTCGGCTTTTTTCAAGACACTGAATGTTGTTTTTATAAAACTTGATTATTTTTAGAGAAATTTGATTTTATTTGGCAATTATCTCAACGTTGACATATCTGTGACTCAATCCAAAGTTACTTTTCATTACATTCTCTCATAATTCTTCTAGAGTTACTGGGTACCTGATCATCAAATTTAAATACAAGATAACAATTTCACTAATTATGAAGTATGAAATAAAAAAGAATCCGATGGGAATTGTAGAGTTTTTAATGGAACGTGGTGATCACGTGGTCGCAGAATCTGGCGCCATGGTCTACATCTCTGGTGATATCAAGACAAATACTAGAATGAGAAAGGGTGGTCTATTTCAGACACTAAAGACTGCTACATTTGGTGGTGAAACATTCTTTGTTAACGAGTTTGTAGCACAAGATAGTGGTAAACTGGGAATTACTGGTAATATGCTTGGTGACATAGATGTCATACAAATAGATAGCGAATATATAGTACAAAGTGGAGCGTTCATAGCCTCTATTGGCGATCTAACGCTTGATACAAAATGGCAGGGATTTACTAGAGGTATATTTGGTAGTAATCTGTTTATGCTCAAGACCGTAGGTAAAGGAGAATTGTTTGTAAATGCGTGGGGCGGAATTCTAAAACATACTCTAGAGAGTGGCGAAAAGTTACTTGTAGATAACTATCAACTAGTAGCACTTTCATCTAGCGCGCAATATCGTGTCACCAAACATGGTAATCTAAAGACAACACTGTTTGGTGGTGAAGCTCTATTGATTGAGATTATAGGTCCTGGTACAGTATACTTACAAACTAAAAATATTACCGAGTTTGTAAAGGCATTAATTCCATTTCTACCAAAACAGAGATAGAATGGTACATCTAACATCCATTTGATAATTATGATCTAAATTATGTCATCCATAGTTGTACGAGAACCGTTTGTTTTGAATGCATGTTGAATATTCTGCAAGTCATGCATAGATTTGTAATATCGTGTTTCAATGCGATACATTTGTAGATGACAATTATTTGGTGACTATTCGTGGTTCAACACAATCATCAAAATTATGTCGCCTAGTTGTAATTTGTCTTGTACCTAGAGTTTGTACACAAAATGGAATAGTTGGATACGAAACGCAAAAATACTCGTCATATTAATCAAGAAACACTATCTGTTCAAATCATATGTGACCATGCCGATTCTAAAAGATCATCTGTGGGACTATTACATTTGTCGATTAGAGACAACTCGACTAAACTAGACGTATTCAATGTATGAGTATCTCCTCAATATGTGTGTTTGGTTTATGATCCGTCGTCATAATCGATCCATATCTGTCATACTGTGGCATTTTTATTTTAATATGCATAATGCAACACCATGACCTCAACATGCTTGGTCATTACAAAATAGATCGTCTAGATAGCTCTAGATCGCGTATAATGGTGCCTCTCCGTCTCTATTCAAGCATAAGCTTATTTATTCTAAGATAGTTGAGTTGATATGATGGGACGTAAAGGACTCAAATTTGGTATTCAAAACGGACTCAATGTAGCGAGAGCAGGGTATACCGAAGATCAGATACTCACTGCATGCATGCTTGCAGACAAGACTGGATATGACTCTATATTTTACATGGATCACACAAATGTCCCTCAATGGAAGAATGCTACGGTTCTTGATCCATGGGTGATGCTGTCTGCAATTGCGGCTGTTACAAATAATGTTGAACTTGGTACTTGTGTGACTGATGCAATCCGTCGCCATCCATCAAACATTGCTCTTGCTGCAATAACTCTTGATCGGATATCAAAAGGGCGAGCAATACTCGGCATTGGAGCAGGGGAAGCACAGAATCTGAAAGAATTTTGTATTCCGTTTGAAAAACCTGTATCGAAATGGGAGGAACAGATCCAAGTGATTCATACATTATACAAATCAGATCCAGACAATACTGTAAACTATACTGGCAAGTACTATAAACTTGAAGCAGCTTGTCTCCAAGCTCCATATATACGAAAACCTCGTATACCAACATACATGGCGTCTGGCGGTACTAGAACACTTGCATTGACCGGTAAACTCGGCGATGGTTGGTTACCTATTGGATATACTCCTGAATTATTTGAAGATCACGCAAAACAGATCCGGATATCTATGGACAAAAATGAACGTACACAAGAAGAGAAGGACAACTTTGAGTATGCACTTGATATAGACGTCTACTTTTCTGATGATGCAGAAGAGTCATGGGCTAGAATGAAAGAAGCAGTAAAGGTTAGTCTATTCAAGCCAGAGATTCTACGCGTTCATCAATTAAAAGAGATTGAAGGCTTTGACTTTAGAAAGTATTTCACAGAGTATTCAATGTCGAATCAAGACTGGATAGTAAAGATGCGTGAAGCTGCTACAAAGATTCCAGAACACGTCGCACGCTCATCTACTGCGGTGGGTACTCCTGAGGATATAATTCCCACATTCGAGAGATTCATGGATGCGGGTGTGAATCACTTTGTCATCAGATTTTGGGGCAAGAACTATTTTGGCTCTATAGACAAGTTTGCAAGTCACGTGATGCCAGTACTGCGGGAGAAGGCAAAACAATAATGTCTTCAGATCTCACAGAACAACCTATGGCAGAATTCATCAACGAACTGAATCATCTCCTGGATGAGAGTATAGACACACTATGTGATTTAGACTCTGATGATAAAGTCGTGACCAACATGTCTATGACTCATCTATACGATATGGTCGAAGATGTAGTAATCTCTACTAGAACTAGACGTGCTGAAGATGGTCTCTTTGAGCGTATGTTGAGTTGAACATGATATACGTACAAAAATACCGAGTCGTATTTTGAGGCAAGCTTGACAACACATGCAGTTTTTTATATCTGATCGATCATATTATATCTGATGCTTGAGAAACAGTTCAACTCTGATCTGATGTATAACGAGATCGTTCATTATTATATTGATAAAAAGGGATACACAAAACAAAAAGCAAACGCGATAGCACAAACTGTCCTTCGTAGAGAGATTGAACGACGCACATGTAAGAATCCATCTTGTGGTCATATGTCACACGATCATATTAGGAATGCGGGAACATGCCTAATCACAACATGTGACTGTAACAAATTTCTAGCAAAAGACACTAGTTGATGTTAGTGGCTCTGCAGATATATCTATTGCACGTAGATGTGCCGTGAACTCGTCTACAAATCCATGCACAGCATAAACTTGTTCTGCTTGTGATTTTTTTACCATGTCTACAAGCTCATCAAAGTCGCAGTGATCACTTAATGGAAAAGAATAGTCAGTGTTTCTACCATAAGGATATCTAGTTGACTTTGCCCATCCGGTAAAACCTATCGTCACTGCATCATATCTAGACTTTATCTCTCTGACAAATGTACTCTTTGGGTATAACAATGGAGCAACCATTATCCACGGTTTCTTGTCTAACAATCCTTTATCTCGAGCTTTAGTGTATTCAATACATTCTGGTAGGTGTACTCCAAGTGATCTATGTAGATCATTCATCTCTTTTACAGAGTCGTGTAGATATAGTGGCTGCCAATGTTCAAACATCTGTGTTATTGTTTGTGCCTTGCCCAATTGATGCCCCATCAATACTACTGGAATTCCTTGATCATAGAGCTTTGATATCAACTCATCTGCTTGTTTTCTGATATCGTTGATCTTTGGAAATTTAAATTCTGGTAGACCAAACGTGCATTCTGTGATCAATGTCTTGCATTTGGGAATTCTGGCGCCACGTAGAAATCCTCTGTCTCTAGTACAAATATCTCCTGTGTAAAATATGTCGTTGAACAGTATGCCCCGAGATCCAAGTATGTGACCGGCATCTACCAGCATGTATCCTTCTCTGGATTTGGTATGGTTTATGATCTTTTTATTTCGTAGATTTGCAATCTCTATCGTCTCATTTGACGCTAGCGCTGCACCATTGTTTTTTGAGGGCAAGTGATCCATATGTGCATGTGATACAAAGATAGTGTGATTCGAGTTTGCGCTAGATGGATCGAGATATATGGACTCTTGTTCTGTCTTACACAAGATTCCATTCTCGGTAACGACTATCTCGTTCAATGTCATGCCCACAAATCAATTTGATATAAATTACTAGATTGAACATCTGTTGACTAGTTGTTGAATTTAGGAATATTGATCTCTGGTCGCGGTAGCAACATGTCTGCCATCCTAAGACATATCAACGAACAGAATATCCAAATCAATCCATCTATTGTAATCTCTAACAACCCTACAGCTAAGGGTCTAGATGTTGCTAGTTCGATGGGAGTTAAGACTGCTGTTGTACCAAGTAAAGGGTTTATGGGCAGTCGATCCGAGTATGATGATCAAGTAATCAAACTCTTGACACAAAACAAAGTTACTCCTAGAAACGGACTAGTATGTCTTGCAGGATTTATGCGTATTTTAGGTCCATCTTTTGTATCAAAGTACAAGAACCGAATCTTGAATATACATCCCTCACTACTCCCAGCATTTCCTGGAATTGCAGCTCAACGACAAGCACTAGATTATGGCGCAAAGTATACTGGATGTACGGTTCATATCGTTGACGCTGGAACTGATACTGGTCCTATAGTTATTCAGGATGTTGTCAAGATTGATGATTCCGATACCGAGAAGACGCTCTCAGCTAAGATTCTTCGCAAGGAGCACAAGATATATCCAAAGGCTGTAGAGTTGTTTGCTAAAAACAAGATCAAAATAATGGGACATCGAGTAACAATCTCGCATTCATAAATCACTCAATTTAATCTAGATATCTGGATCTGAATCTAGATCGCACACACTTGTGAAAAATCGTTCATAGATCAATTTTTACAAGTATTTGTCTAAAATATGCAAATTATGTAAAATAAAAATATCTGTACAGGGATTCTAAAAATCGAAAT
>CBDBCE010000006.1:0-53622 GCA_965203315.1 Candidatus Nitrosopumilus sp.
TTTGAACGTGGCGACCAAGTATGATTACACTCGGCACACACCATCGCTTTGATCTTTGTCGGCTTTAGGTTGCCACGCTTCCAGCATTTGGGACACAGTTTAGTTCTTGATGATTCACGTCTAGTCTTTCTCTCTAGCCATTTATTGCCACAACTACAACCTATTCCCATGACTTCTTGCATACTATACTATCGTAATATGGATAATATATATCATAAATACTATCGTAATATGGATAAACCTTAACGTTAAATAGTTGCTATTTAAACTAAAAACACATGGAAGACATGGGAAGGTTATTGGAACTCCGTGAAATATGTTATAACAATATCAACAACATCAATCGTATTATATCTCAATGCACCTTTAGTGAAAAGAGACTGCGATATATCAAGCGTAATTATACCTCAGATGAACAAGAGAAATTCATTGAGGATAAACGCAAACTCGTAGAATACAGAATAGAGAAACTCAAAACCATGACTTGGGATATTAACATACCACAGATAAAACAAAAACAAAAACAAACCGAAGTGTATCTAGATGAACGATCCATAACGACCCAATGGGAAAAGGCACTGGCGCTACTAGCTGTATCTTTGGGGTATGCCCAGACAGAGATAGCACGACTCTTGGGCATCTCGGCTCAACACATGGCACTCAATATAGTCCCTGAATGGAAACAAAAGCACATATTACAAATACTGGATTGGTTCAAGCGTTGCCCTGCTTGTGGAGTATATCTACATGATCTATTTGAGGGGGCAATTAAATCCAGAACCAAAGGCTGTCCACCAAATCTAACTGACATAGACATGGAGCATATACAATTATCATCGTACCAAAAAGAAAATATATCTTTGAAAAAGGAAATAAGAGAATTAAAGAGGAAATTAAATGACCGAAAATAAAGAACTAAACGTAGTGGACACGGACAAACTCAACGATATCATAATGACCACAATGGCTATCAGTTTGTCAGCTCACGAGGCAGTCCAAGTCCTCACGTCTCAGGGTTTTCCGATGACAGTCTCAGAGTATCGTGGTCGAGTTGCCAACATGAAAAAAAAGAGCAAGGAAGAACTAACTAAATTCATAGCCGACTCCGTAGGCAATCACCTAGAGCGTATGCATATTTTAAAATACATGCAAAGAGATCTTATGAGATTATACATCAATACTCCAGATGAAAACATCAATGTGAAACTGCGAATAGGAGATCGTATAGTCAATCTGCAACCGTTGATATCCACCTATCAAGAGATGTCGCCATTTATCTTGCCAGGCAAGTCAGATAGACCACCAATTCAAATTAACAAAGACGCTCTGAAAATCTAGCCTATTTGTATAATAAAAAAAGGGGGCTATTGCCCAATTCTTGACAGAGCTACATCATCTGGGTGATGTCCATAGTACGAATCATAATGATCAATACCTGACATATCACAACCTGCAAACCCTGAACCATGAATACAATGATCTTCCAATCCTTGTGATTCATAGTGCATGTATCTTGCCACATCTTCGTTGTATGTGTCGATTCCAATTATGCCGTCATACTCTGGAGTGGAATAGGTTGCGAACATTATTCCTACCATCACAATGAAACCAAGCACAATGAACAAGATGAATCCTATTAGGACTTTGGCTATTATGTGCATGTATAGAACAATATATTACGATAATATATACTATGCCTTTTTTCTTTGCCTGTATTGTTTTTGGAGTCCATCTAGGACTTGCCTCTTTTCTTGCCTGTATAACCTGCGATACTCTTGTTCGTCCTCTAGACTAGTACGTTTTGGTTTTGCCATGTATAAAAAAAGAAAAGGGGGTTAATTACCTTTTTGTTCTGCCTCATGTGTATCATAGTACTGTCTCATCGCTTCGTTCTCGCGCTCTAGATGTTTTACATAACAATCTCTAGAGTTGCAGACTTCAGAATTGGGTTCGGCTTGTGCGCCGCAAATCCAACAATGGTTGCGTTCTGGCTTGGGCTTTTGGACATAGTAATTACATAGCCTAGTAATCATCTGTCCTATTTGGTAGATCTCCTCGTTGATGTAGTCTCGATCGTGGTTTGCCAGGTTGTCAATATCGGTTATACCTTCGATGGTACAACCAATGTCAAAACGTAGTTGATCTAACGATCTCTTCATACTATATTACACATATTACGATAATATATACCTTGCCTACTTGCCTTGCCAAAATTTACGATAAGAAAAAAATTAATAGCTCTGCAAGAGAGCTTTAACTTCTTTGACTGCGTATTCAAGTTCAAAATCGTCTTCATCACAAGCTTTGATCAATAGGTCTAGTACTTGTATGACTTTGTCTAAACTTTTGAGTTGTTGCATACATACAGTATATTATACGATAATATAAATGAATAAAAAAGGAGTTATTGGAAGTGATCGAAATTTCTAATATGCGTATAGTTATTAGAAAATAGTTGTTTGATCTCATTCCAGTTCCATTTTTTGTTTGCACTTTTTTCATGGGCTTTGATAAATATACCCATGTCAAGATCTTCTTCCAAATAGGAATATTCTTTACCAATAAAAGAATATTGGGATATTTGGCGCCTTATACCTAGTATGTCTAGTTCCTTTGTTGGGACTTTAAGCCATCCATGACTAGGATCACTATACATTACGTACTTTGACATTACTATATTGGAAATATAACGTATTATTAAATCTTGCCAATTAAGACTTGCCTTGCCTGTGGGTTTTTACGTTATTTGGAAATTACGCTTTCTGTGGTGGGATTCTGGATTTTACGTTTTTCCGATTTTGGATTTCAGATGGTATGGACTGTAAAGATACTATCAATAGTATGGTAATATTGGCAATTACTAGCGGGTTCATCTTGGGGTGTGTGTGGCTGTGCTGTCTGACCAATATGATATTTCATCTGGGCTGGATCAAAAAGAGTGCAAATAAAAAATAAAAAAAGGAGTGGTGGTTATAGACTTAATCGTATTTGGGTGTCTATGTGTGTTATACTGTTGGCATCTGTGGTGGCTATGTATCTACGTTGGATTTGGCTTTGTGGTTCATCTTTGATCATTGATCGTACTTCATCATCGTCGGTGTCAATATCGTGTTGGCAAATTACAATATCTAGTATTGTCTTATTACCTGGTTGTGGATCGTTGTTGTAATTGTTGTTGTGGATCATTTCTACTTCATCACTAATAGCTTGTTCATTATCTAGCAGTGATTCTGTGGTCGTGATCGGCTCGTGTACTCTATGATCCAATATGTCATAAGAGGTGTACCTTTGTGGTTTGATCTCCATATTGGCTATTCCTTGTCTATAACATTCTTTACAGATATCTAGCGGTCCGCTGGATGTCAATAGAGGTCGTACTGTCTTGTGGCATTCTGTACATTGGATCCGATCGGTACCTTTGTACGTGATTGTTTGGTTCATTACTTATTCTGGGATATAATACGTATATTAAGCTTCACTTTGTTCAAAAATTACGATGTTTAGAGTAAAAAAATAGAGAATAAGAGATCATAAAATACATGGGCGGATCTCTTGTTTCTTTTTGATTATTGTTCCTTCGTCGTTGGTGTGTGTGATCACTTGGATGATTTCTAGATCTGTCTGGGTGTCTATGATATAATATACCATTGGGATCGGATTTACAAGTTTGGCTTTTGTCAATTTCATCATTCGATCGTACCATTGATTGGCATGTGTACATATATCGGGCATTGTTTCGGCGATGCTATGGACTGGGCGGCTTTCGTATGTATCGTGTCGTACTTTGTACATAATGTTCATCACTATTACGATAATATATACTGACCAAATTAACGATTTTACGATAATTTTTTTCAATGCAGTATTTTAGCATGAATAAAAAAGATAGAGGTATAATGATTAAGCAGGGATCATTATACTATATCTGATTTCGGTTGTAAATTGATCAATAGAGGCTGTGTATTGTCTGGTTTCTATTGGATCATTTTCTACTACTTGTGTGTCTATGTCTGTGTTGGAATTTACTAGATAGATTTCTAGCGTGTATTCTCTAAACCCATATATCAGATCTTCATCAATAGTGATTAGATCTTCATGGATGTCTTCATGGATGTTGGCTTCGATTTGGCTATTGAGATCTTCAATAGTCTTGTGTGTGTCTGTGTAATTGATTAAGCCTTGTGTGTTTACGGCTATGTATCGTGTGTTTGTATTCATTACCTTGTATGGATATAGTATGTTATTATATGTTTCATCTGGGGTCGAAAATTACGATAATTAGGATATAGTCTGACCAAATAGAAAAAAGGGATCAAATATGATAATAACAGTTGTCTGTTATTTCATATAGATCTATGTGTGTGTGTTGTGGGGTGGATGTACCGTGGGCCAATATACGTATGGTTTCATCAGATGCGATCCGTGTACACTTCCATATAGCATGGATCGTACCGTACATGTCTGTGGATCTCATGATATCTACGGCCTGACTAAATGTCTGTACGTATTCCTTGTATTCTGTGTCTGGGCATTCTATCTTATACATTCTATCTAGTAGTGGATATTGTGTATATATTAACATAATGTATACCTAAAACGTTGCATAATTAGTCTTGCCTTGCCTTGCCTTGCGTGGCGGTGTGGATTTAACGATTTTTCGATTTACCGATTTTGATTTTTGAACCTTGATTCTGGGTACGTCATATTACTTACAAGTACGGTACTGGGACGGTACAGTACCGTAATTCAGTATGAATAGTATGGATATAATACATACTATATACACTATGGATATTAGACGTATTATGAATAGTATGTATAATATAGATACTATCTAGTCTGGGTGGTGATGCTTCATCTGGGGTCGAAAATTACGATAATTAGGATATATAGTCATGAACATAATAATTTTCCGAGTGCATAGTATCACAATTTGGTGTCATCTGTTCTGCCAGAGGCAAATTCCGTCTCTGACCACGATGTTGGCTATTGGTTGATGCCGATTATGCTGTCAACATCTGAGATGCATGCTGGACATATGGGATGAGTCTTTCCTTGGATATGTCTGGCTGTCATCTTTCGCGCTTCATGGGTGTCACCACATGAGGCACATTTCACATATGCTGGGAATGTGTATGTCATTACTTATTCTGGGATATAATACGTATATAAACCTTTGTTGGTTGCGATCTTGAGTGGATGAGTTGCCGAAATTCCGAAGTCCGTAAGATCCAAACATATATAAGGGGGTAGCCGAGAGCAATGTCCCTCACAAAAAATTTAAAAAAAATGGCAACTTTTATTACCTAGTATATATCTATTACGGTTGTTGAAATCTTATTCCGTCTATCCTAGACTACAACATGAAATTGGACGGTTTGCTATTACTCCTAATGATTCTAATGATGAACATATTGCTGGATTGCCTTTTTGGTGTAATAATCAGGATGTTAATGTAGATGGTCAGGCTTGTTGTCTTACCCACAGGGTTGGACTCCCCCAAATTAGAGATACCAAAATGCCCCTAGCGGACTTTCAGTTGGAGTTTTGTTCTTCGATATTTGACCTGGCACGGAAAAAGAGTTCTGATCTGCCCCTTTTGATACATTTGTTAAAGGGACGCCAAATGGGGTTCACAGAGATAGTTATACGATTAATACAGTATTTCTCATTTAATCGCTATGCAGGAAAGAAAATAGGAATCATGACTGGTACCAATGGGGATTTGGCTAAAAAAGACCTTCGCAGATTATATGACTTGTACAAGCCGATTAAGGAAACTTTGATGGGTCCATTGTCCAAGAATATGATTCACCTCAAAAATGGGACTTCTGTCGAAGCATTCGCCTCAGATGAAGAGGCAATGACAGGGGACACAAAGTATGCTTGTATATTTCTAGACGAGGCGGCTAAATGGGACATGAAGGACGATACAGCCATATTCAACAGTATTATGCCCATTGTCCGAACCAATGCCTCTGATTTGTTTCTGGTTTCTACGCCAAAGGGTCCAGAAAAGATGTTTTGGAAGATTTGGAAGTACGACAAGCAATTCCACAAGTTCAAGTACCCGATTACCCGTGCTTTGGGGTCCATACATACGAATGAGACTCTGCAAGAGATCCTGGATAATTCAGTTGAAGACATACAGCAAGAGTACTTTTGTGAGTTTGCAGGGGCTAAAGACAGGGTATTTCACTTTGACGAAAACGATATTGTCAAGCGTAAAGCCATTTCATTGGTGAAATCATGCGATTTGTAGGCGTGGATCCAGGTATTGGTGGCGACCCGACAGGAATTGTAGCCGTTGAATATGATGGGACGATATCAGTACTATATGCTCAGAGATTGTTTCGTCCTTCTGATATGGACCTGAAAGAGACGATAATTGGACTGGATTATCGGTTAAAACCCAAGATAATATACTGTGAGACGAATAATCGAGGGGACGCATTCTTGGAAAGAATACGAGGATTAGGGGTTTGTGCCACAGGAATATTCTGCTCTAGGGAGCTGAAAAAGCCTAAACCCAACGTAATGTCGAAACGACATATGATGAGGTTGATTAAATCGAGTCGTATAACATTTGCAGACGACACCCCTGAAATAAGAGAATTAATAAACCAGTTGAACAGTATAGGAAGTGATGGGAAAGCCATTAAATCGAGACACGATGACTTGTACTCGGCGTTGTTATTGTGCTTACATGGAGTGGATAGATATTGTTTGAACCATTAATCAAGCCCATGACCAAGATTGTTCCACAGGACGCTCATAAACCAAAAACCATCAAGAAATTCGAGCATTACATGAAGAATAGAGAAGAGGAACTAGCCCGACAGAACGCAAAGTACCCTCAAGTCAAGCAAAAAAAGGCTAAAAAACGGGCAAAGGCAATCAAATTCATCGCAGAGGCTCACGAAAGAGAGGAATTATGCTTTGAATGTGGCAAAGACGAGTGTTATATTGATCACATCAAGGAAGATGGACGTCAAGAACGTGAAATAATCCCTGCAAGTCAGCTGTTCGACTATGTAATTTATCTTCACGAGCAGGGCGCGACCACAATGATTCGAGAAACCTATCAATTACTCTGTAACAGGTGTAATGGAATCAAAGGACACGACCACAAGAGAAAGTTAAAGGGGGTGAGTTCTTGATCGTGAAGCGGGCTGCCCTGTCTCACTCGAAAATACAGAAATAGTTTTGGCTTTGTGTATATCGAAGTTGATACCGATGCAAAGGACTTGACCGTTTTGGCTACAACCCAATGGTCTAGAACCCATATCAATACAATAGCCAACGACATATCGAGGTTTTACAAGCAACTGGCATGGGAAGTACTGTACATAGACCAGATAACAGGGGAGCATCTCATTCAAGATATTAGACTCTTGGAAGTACCACTCAAAGTCATAACCCTACAAAAAGAGCTCAAAGACCCCCGTGAGTTGAACAGAATAAACGTGATGGACATCAAGGAACACATACAGTTTATGATTCAACTAAACACCCAACACAAGATCAAATTCCCCGAAGACATGAGTGAAGACCTACGAGAACTCTGGGAGCAGTCGAAAACCTTTAGAGAGTTCAAGACGGAACAAGGGTCGATGGATTACAGAGCAGAGGGCGAAGCCCTAGACGACATGGTACGAGCTCTGTTGATTGTTTGTTTTAGTTGTCGAAAACTAATCATGGGGGCAGACGGTACCCATGTGTGTGGTAGCATTCAAAGACTTCCCCCTATGGAAGACGATTTAATTGTTATTAGGGAGCAAGAGCTAGAGGGTCTTATATGAACTTTGCCTTTTGGCGTAAACCCCCACCCGTTATTCAGCAGATACATGGACCCCCGCCGCCACCAAAACCCAACCCGTTCCATGCAGGTGGACGTATAACCAATATTGCTTCGCCTAAATTTGATCTACCTTTCTCTTGGAATGGCTCCATTGACTATTCTCTGTATGATACAGAAGAGTACGAGCCGTTTATGAAGATGGTACCATACGATGAGAGACCCATTGTCGATCCTCACGAAATTGGTACACTTCAAGCGGCGAGGAATCAAGGCGACTATCAGGGAAGACATCTGTACATGAATCCCATGCAAGACCTCGATTACATGAAGATCAAGGGGGTAACCAAGAATAGTTTTGCAGGTCCACTCATGGACTCGTTTACTAAATTTGTAGTCGGCACTGGCTTTTATCCTGAATTGGAATTGGTCGAGCCAACCAATGATCCTGACAAAAATAAACGAATCTTGGAAGAACACGATCACGTTATACAGGCACTACGAAGCATTGATCGACAGTTCGACTTTAATTCATCAGGGTATCTGGACGTGTCGCTCACAGCTCTTATCTCTCAACTAATATCAGGGGCAAACATCTTTAATCGAGCCGCACTTGTATTCCGACATGGTGATAAACCCATCGAGATTCTTGGCAAAAAGTATCCCAAGATTCCAACCGTAATGAATTATGTCCACCCACAGGAATTGGGATTAATTGAAACCGACAACATTGGAAGACTCGTGGGAGTGTCAATGTACTCTGACTTTAACATGACTCCTGCCAACGAGATGATATATCTCTGGAATCCCCTAATTTCAGCCAAATACGAATATTCTAAATGGTACGGGGGTTCGATGGTACTGCCAATGTTGGACGCACTCCAAACCATGAGAAAGATACATGGTGTTGATCTGCCCACAATGGCTCGAGTTGCATGGGCAGGACTATACCTGCTCACAGTAAAACCGCAGGGTCAAACTCAAGAGACAAAGATGAAAGAGTACGCCCAAATTGCTTCTGCACTCCAAAAGCCAGGCTCTACTCCAATTCTGATGGAAGATCCAGAAGACACCAAACTCGATAAAATCGATTACGAGCCAAAGGTCAAAGAGTTCTCTGACGTAGCAGAACACTTGATCCGATACTGTGTGGCATGTCTGCAACTCCCCGTGTCCATGTTCTTTGACGAATCTTCTTCAAATCGTTCTTGTTATTCTGCCGATACTCTAACCCTGACAGAAGAGGGTTGGAAAGGCTATCAAGAGATAGATTACACCAAAGACAAGATAGCAACCCTAAACCCCGATACGAACAAGATCGAGTTCCACGTCCCTGACGGCGTGTACATTGGACACTACAAGGGCAAGATGATTCACATCAAGACAAAGAATCAAGATATCATGGTAACTCCAGACCATGACATGTGGGTTACTCGTAGCCATGATCCACAATTCATTCGATGGGAAAAGGTCAAGGCAGGTAAATTAACTGAAAAGTCCGAATGGAATATGCTTGGTTTCGGTGAATGGGAAGGAAACCCCGTGCCAGAGATGTATCCTCTAGAGACAGTAGAACACAAACTCAAATACGCAGTCAAACAAGTTCATGCCATTCCAACGGATCTTTGGATTGAATTCATTGGATATTATCTGTCAGAGGGAACAAAATCCAGACCAGAAAAGCATGGCAATTCCTATTTCGTTAGTATTGCACAAAACATAGACTCACCTTATAGTCCAAGAATGCAAGAGGTCATGGACGCAATGCCGTTTCACTATTCCAATACCAATTCAGATGGCACAAATAGATGGCGAATCTCTTCCAAACAACTCGTCCACAATCTAAGAGACACGGGTGATCTCCACGATACCAAACAAATCCCCAAATGGATGAAAGACATGCAACCCGACAAACTACAAATTCTATTGGACTCGTTGATTGCAGGGGATGGTAGCATATCTAAACATGGCACACGAGTCTATTATACAACATCCTATCAACTAGCTCAAGATGTTCAGGAAATAGCTATGAAAATAGGTTATGGAGCAACAATCAAACTACAATACAAAGGAATAACTCGATATAACGGCAAGGGTGAATGTGCTGATGGATACCGAGTTTTCATCAACAAAAACAAAACCCACATGCGTAGAATCAGACGCACCGATATAACCGAAGAAGATTATGACGGTATGATATACTGCTATAATGTAAAGAATCATGTGTTTGTTACATCTAGGAACGGGTGTGTTACTGTACAAGGCAATACAATGTTGGGCAAGATACAACTAGCCGTAAGTACTGCGATTGACCCCGTGAGACAGGTTCTGGCAGAGCAGTTAAACGCACAATGGTACATGAGACACTTTGAGATGATATTCAAAGATCAACCAGAATGGAATGTTGTCCGTCCAAAGTTCATCTTTAAAGATTTGCATATTGATCAATGGTATGACAAGGTTGCAGCCGCCAATGAGATAGATGCACGACACCCACTGCTAGACAAAGCCTATGGCGACACCGTTGGCATAGCCGATTATGTGCTAAAGATTGATCCCAGTAAACCCACGACTCCTGGTGGATCGGTTGGAATGGGCGGTGGCAAGATCAAAGGCTCTAGTGAACTGAACAAGAACAAGAGCAAAGGCGAAGGTGATCGTTGATGTGGGACGCTGACGTTGAAATCCTAGAGGCAAGTGGTGGTAAACACTATGTCAAATCTTTTCTAATCAATACCTCCAGGAATGGAAATGGCTGGAGGGTAACATGGGATTCGATAAAAGAGAATGCCAAATCGTTCATTGGGAAACCAGGGACCGCTTATGTTGGCTGTGATGACAAGGGATGCGATCTAGATCATCCCCCCGTACAAAAGGATTATCAGTCTCAGATGGCAAGTCAAGAGCCACACCGTGTTAGCACTATTGTGGATATTAAACTAGACGAATCAACTCAAACCGCCTATGCAATCCATGAAGTTCATAATGATCAGTTTAGTGATGCAGTCAAACAAGGCAAAATAAAGTATGTATCCCCCTCTATATCGGGCAAGATGCACTTTGATGGTATGGGGGATAAACCCTACATAATGAGCGATCAATGGACAGGACTCCATCTAGCATGGGTCGGCACCCCCGCTTATGCCAAGCAAGATGCCAAAGTAGAGAAGCAATGCGAGGGGGACGAATGTCTGCCGACTCTACAAGCAAGTGGGTGCGAGATCTCTCAACTCTGCAAAAAAGTAGATGATCGAATCCTGAGAAATCTAGCCAAAAAATTACCTACATTATCGTAATATCATACAAATCATGGATACTTGTTATATAGTACTCTACCTCTAAAGAAACTAATGTCAGACGAGGCAATCGTAGAACTCACAAACAAAGTCGATGGGATCATGAAAGTCCTAGAGGCTAAAGACAAAGAGATTGATACACTAAAGAATCAAGTTCCTTCTCATGGTGTTCTAAAGGCTTCCTTTGAAACTGCACTATCTAATATGGACGAGATGGGTCAGGCACGATTTCGTTCCAAAATCAATGCTTCTGATGATGTAGCCGCTAAACAAGCTCTATCAGAGATTCCAACTGTTCAACAGGCAAGTGAACAACCAAAAGATGAGATAATGGAGTATCTGACACAAAAGCATTCTGCTCCTGTTATTGAGAAAATGGTCAATGCACGAAGACTGGCTGGAGCAACTGAAGAACAATTAACAACTTTTCAGGCTTCTCTCAAGGACAAGAATATCCTAGAGATTGAGAAATTATATCAGAATGAACAAGTTATGATTGCTAAACTGGAAGAGTTCCAAACCTACGAACCACCTGTTGAGACGGGTGCAGATGTGGTTGAAGCAATAGACCAGGAGGTTTCCAACTAATGCCGACTGAAGCCGCACTAAACGGACTAACCAAAATTGGAGATCTAACCTATCAGCAATACTCTAGAACATTTACTAGAGAACTCTCTGACGGACTTTCGGTTACAAAAGGCGTTCTATACACAACCAATACAAGTGGACAGATTGTAGAGGTAACACAGCAAATCACAGGAGTTACTGCTCGTTCCTCTCCTACTCGAACAGCAAATCAAGTGGCAGAGAATACATGGGCAAACTTTAGACATGGTATTTATCAAGCACAAGACACTCATACTAAAACCACTGGTGAGCCAACTGCACAGTTCTTTGGTAGAGGTTCAAGAATCCTACATGCAGTTTCACAAAATGTATCTGTTGGTGATCTTGTTGGTCAAAACTATGGCAATGCAACTGCAACCTCTGGTACTTATGATATCAATCCAAACCTAGTAACACTAACAGCTGGATCAGGTGCAAGTGATACATATCTGCCTGGTGGAACAAGTATTCAGTTTACCATTGGTACAGTTATTGAGATAAGAAACTTTGTTAGAAGTGGAAGCACAGATCTAAGTGAGCAATATAGTGCTACTGAAGACGGACAACTCGCAGTTATAGAGGTAGGTGGATACTAGTGGCAGAGCAACATGAAAGATATTTGGGTGGAGTTACATTCAACACTACAACTCAACAGTATTATGCGGGTGATCATACTGCAACAGGTATTCCACAAAAGCAGGGTTCATTCTTGGGAACACAAACAAAAGTAGATGAGAAACTAAAACTAGATTATACTCTGAATGCAAGTCTATCTTCTCAATATGCAAGTCTCTTGGAACGACCTGCATTTACTCCATTGCAAGCCGCACCAGCTGGTCAAGGTAATAGTCAGAATTTAACTCACCTTCAGCTCATTCGTCTCTTTCCACAGATGCAAGGCAAACCCACTAAATACTGGATGTTGGAACGTGCCTTCGTCAAGAGAAACATTGAGAAACTTGAATTTAGAGAGTCCTTCCAATCTGTCGATTCTCTAGTAATGACTGAGCAAGAGAGATTGGCAGAAGCATACAAGATATCCAACTACTATTCCGAGTTAAAGTATAACCTAAAGAAACTGCTGGGTAAAGTAGTTACACCTCGTGAAGACTTGTACAGAACAATCATCAATCCAATGACCATTGACTTTGAGAATCTTCAATGGGCTTTCGAGTACCGCAGAAATAGACTAGCTCTAGAGGCAATCAAGAAAATCACTTGGGGAGTAAATGGTCGAGTTGAGGATCAAGGTGGTAATACACAAACAAATGGTCTCTACACAGGTCAATCAGCACCAGTAGATCTAGGACAACTGGGTGCAATCAGTACTGGATTCCACTCTACTGAACATGTTGCGACCAAACTCAACGATGCTATGATTGACTTTATGCTAAAGAATGATGTGTCCATTGATACCATTGTCATGTCCAACAAGGCTTATTCCAGATGGAATGAGAACACTTGGACTAGAATGGGTGGTCCAACAGGATTACAACCAATGAGATTCGCCAAAGGAGCTGTTACTACATTGCCAGGCTTTGAGGGAATCACATGTATCATAGACCCAATGCTAGACATTGGAGCAAGTGTAACTGATACTGACGGCGCTGGTGATAATACTGGTAGTGGCAGAATGTACTGTCTAGATTCTAGAAATGCTCTAAGACTTGGTGAGGGTCCAAAACTAACACGCAAGTATAGAGATGAAGAGAGAGACGCTGACATTATACGAATGACTGACTTCTTCCAACACATGTGTGTTGATTACGAATTATCTACCTATGCTTCAGAGGGTGAGGTAGAAGATCCATATCACGACAGAATCGGCAATCGTTGGTTCAGCTTTATGTGTACATTCGGATACGGATACTCTTAGAGGTGAAAACATAGTTGGGTATCAACTATGGTCATAAAAGAGGTCGAATGGAAGACCTCAAAACCAATCTCTTTACTGGCTATGCAATAGGAATGGACCCAATGAGCAACTCTGACCTGCGGGAAAAGGTAGATGTTGATGTAATACTATACTGGGAAAATCGATTACTGGATGAAGTAGAGAGGCGATTTCGGGAGTCAGTCTAGATGTCTTCTGATTACATAACCTCTAGTTATCTCAAGATTTCACTTCAAATCCCTTTGGCAGATGAACAGAATGACGCCGTTCTAGACATGATGGTAAACTATGCCAATGTTGAAGTCGATAAGATTTTGATACCTTTTGCCGATACGACTCCTATTGAAGCGGGGACTGATCTATTCAATCACGCTAAACAACTCGCTTTGCTATATGCTCACATGCGTTGGTATCGATATTTAGGACAGATAGACCGTGCAGGTGAGATGCAGGACGAAATAATGTCCGTCCAAAAAACTCTCACAGATACATTGGTGGCTAATCGTACCACTCGTACAGCAAGGGTTGTTATTGCCAGAGACCCGACATTAGATAGAATCCCTACCCCCGCCGCCAGAGACACGTTCATAGAGGATTACTTTGAAGTATCTTAATCACCCCCCTAATTCTGTCGAGTTTCAAGAGAGAATCCTAGATATTTTGAGGAATGAACAAGACTTTGCTAAACACATCAGACAGTTCAGATTCGGGGCATTGGGCAATAATGACACCTATGGGAACGCTTATCCCCTTGTGTACAGCTCTGCTCCATCTGATCCTGTCATGTACAAGACCGACTATTTCCCTGCGACTTCAGTTCATACAGTTCCAGGTCAAAAATGGGAGATGGAGTTCTGGGCTATCATTGTTGTATATCAAGCAACCCCCGAAGCAACTCAAAAACTACTGTTCGAGTTGGGACATCAGGCACAGATAATACTCTCTCAGAACGTTCAACTACGGGATAAAGACAGAGAAGACCCATTATGCCACACGTCCAGTACTATACTACAAAGACGTCTAGAGACTCAACGTGGTAAACTAACAGAGGCAATGAATGTGAGGGTTAGAACCATCAACTATACTATGCCTTTTGATTTGAAATAGCTACTTGCTGTATCCAGATTCCTTTAACACTTTAAACACATCAGACAGATGTTGTTGTATCATTGTTACATAACCCTGAACATCATCAAATTTGTCATAACTGAGAGCTGTATCGGCTGATTCAGTCAGAGTTTCTATCTGTATTAACATGTACTCCAATTCGATCTTTAGTTTGTTGTCCAAGCAATTACTTGTTATAAGGAAGGTAATATATAGATAGAGTTGGAATGTCTTATGAAGAGGAATATAATTTATCTAGTTTAATGATAGCTCAGAGAGTACAGTTGTATGTTAATCCTAAAACAAATATAACAACTCTAACTACGGCTAATCTAAACAAAGGCAACGCTCAACCACCCAAGTCATTACCTGGTTCAGGCAACTCTCAACTAGCGACAATGCGTGGTCTAAACATTAATGCTTCTCACCCCCGAAGGCGTATTAATCATGGTATGCAACGTTTCTATACCCACGCCGCACCTGATATTACCATGAGCTTCGTGGTCTCTGGCGATGATGAATTATTAAGTTTCCTAGAGGCTAGAGTAAAGCGAATCAATGGCAGTTTGCCCATCTATGATTGGTGGGTAAGAGCAACTTCCAATGATGGTACTAATGTGGATCGTGGCTTTAGTGGACAATTAGAATCAATCAACTTTGAGAAACCACTGGAATCTCAAGACGATCCCTACGACATCACCTGTGATATTATAGTCCAACAGCAGACATTGACGTGATAGCCATGAAAAGGGCTAGAACTCCTCGACTCATTACAAAAGAAGAGGTGGCAGAGATATACAAAAAAGAAGTACGGTCAGCCATTGAGGCAGGGGGTTTTGGCGAATACGACACTCCTACCTATCATGCACAGGCTTCAGTCAAAGACCGATTCCTAGAAGGCTTGTACACATATGTACGAGGCAAGAATCCCATTGTTGCTATTAAATGGACCAGTCATAGAAAGATCAATCCCAATCAATTCTTTAGAAAAGGCACTAAAGACCATTGGATTCGTCCCGTTAAGGCAAAGGCACTAAGATGGTTTTCAGAGCCAAAATGGCCTGGTGATGACTTTGGGGCAGGGGGTCCACAGTTTTCAGGTGGACATGTGGTAAAAGGCGTCAAAGCACCACCTGAAGACCCAATCCTAGTTGGCAAGAAACAAGCTGAAAAACGAGTAACTAGGCTGGTAAAAACAAGAAAGACCAGACGAGCAAACAAACTTCGTAAAGCAATACCAAAGCCGACTACTGGTAATGAACCACCTGACTTTTGGTCATCTGACTATTTCCTGTCTAGGTTTGATGTTGATCCAAAGATAGAAGCAGAACTAAAAGGACTGGACAAAATGAACGATGACTTTAGAAAGGTGATGAAATAATGGCAGAGTTTGAAGATGTAATCAAAATTAGTGTAGATGAAGATGTAGATGATGATAAACTATCCAAAAAGGTCAGGGAAGAAGTTACTCGACAGATGCCTCGAAATAAAGGCAATACTAGACTTTTGAGAGAATGGGTAAAAGGCAGAAAATCCTTCACAAGTCAAGAAATCAACGAAGCACATCCATTTATGAGACCAGGCTCCATACGTTCCTTTCTCAGTAGAGAAGATTATCTCAAAAGCGTTGTTAGAGGCGAATATATCAATATCGCTGCCAGAGAAAAACCACAGAAAAGACCAACAGGCGAAATACCTGGATCTGCCTATACTCACCAAGATGCAGCTAAAAGTCAGAGTGATGTAGCAAGAGATGAGTTTCTTCAGAAATTCTACGAAAACAACAAGGGTAGTGCTTATACACAACAGGCAAAGAAGCCAATCTTTGATCCTACTAGACGCAAAACAGGAGCAATAGCAGATAAAGATGTAGATGAATACACGATTGATCGACTAGAACATTCTAGAGCAGTTCATGTACAACCAGCAAATCCAGAATTTCATATAGAAGGTACAGGAGCTCCAATAGATCTAGTCAATAACTTTCAGTTAAATCGAGAACGAAACAAGGCACGTGTCAATGAACGTGGTAGGTTTAAGCTCAATCGTCAAAGTATTACAAATCTGCTCAAGTTTGGATCAAAAGGTGGTCAAATCGCTACAAACCCGTATGGTGTCTTTGGTAACGTTTTGGGCAACGTAGCAAGAATGGGTCCAATCGGATATGCAGTTGCAGGGATTGTTGCAGGAATTGTATCTGGTAATGTAACAGCAAAAGTATTCATTCAAAAACTAGGCACAAAGGGGTATCCTCTCAACAGAGATTTCTTTAGAACAGTCGATGATCATACATATGGACTCTGGAGTGTGGAAGAAGAAAAGAGACGTTTACTCGGGTATGATGCGTATATCGTAACTCAAACTGATAGATACGAGCCACAAAGCGGTAGTACTACATATAACAGTCTAGAAAACAGAGATGATGTGATATTGAGTAAGATCGGTCTAGCTGAAAAAGCAGTAGGTATAGACTATCAGGGGTGGAAGTAATGGCTGCAGATTCTACCTTGCGAGGCATTCTTTGTTTGTATCGTTGCGGTGAGACAGTAGGTTCTTTACAAGGCTCAACTGCCATATCGGAAGCCACAGTAGATGAGACAGAAAAGATTGAATTTGATAATCCAAGAATCTTGGGAACGACTAAATTTAGAAATCACTCAGGCGATCTTAGACCAGCTGCTCAACACCCCGATGCTAGATCAGGAGTAGTCTCGACTACTATATCCATGATGAGAACTCAAACAGATAACGCTGCACCATTCCAAGAAGAATCCAGACACCCCGACACAGGCTTTTCAGGGGTAAGATATACCATTCATGTTGTGTTTGATGAAAGAGACAACAACTATGCAAAATCGATAGAGAGATTGGTAAAATGGCAGGGTGAAGATCAGTTCATCAAAGGACGATATGCCAATGGACGAATTGGGATTCGTAATGACTTTCAGCCAGAATTTAATCTAGTTCCAGATAATACCAGTGGGTACAAGATTGCAAGTGTTACTTCTACCCACGATGGCGAATACCACCAAATCAGAACGGCAGAAATCATACTGATACAATCAGGTGAATCAGAACAACTAGCAGGTGTGAGCTAGTGGTTCTACCCTATAAACTAGAACATTTTGGGTCAACCACATCAAGCTCGATTGATATATCCAAGTATGTGGTAAGCATAGACAAGTTCACAGATGTTGGATCAGGGGAAGTAGTCTCTGCCAAGTTGATGTTAGACGCTAGACTAGGTGATTTCATCACAGAAGAGAATCAAGAATCAGGTGGTCCAAAAAGAACTCCAATCATCAAACACTATGATTTGATGCAACTAACCATAACGGAATTAAAGACTCCCACAGATACGGCAGATAATACCTATCAACGACTATTATTCGTAGATGATATTGAGCCAATAGTAAACAGTCAAGGACAGTTTCTTATTTTAGAGCTATTTGGTCGAGAGAGATATCTACAAAAGATGTTATTTCCAGGACACTTTTACTTTATCTCTTTCAAGGAAATGGCAGAGAGAATAATCAAGTTCTACAATGACAATAAAGGATCAAATCAACCAACAATTACTTTAACCATGCCTGTAAACTTTGACTATACTTGGGGTATCTTTGACTTTTCTAAAGAGACATCTTGCTATGACGCCTTGATGGAAGTAGTAAATCGACTTACACTACCTGTTGCGGCTGGGGGTGGTGGTGAATACTATGGCATGACGTTTAGTGAAACCAACACATCTACTGCTCTTGTTTGTCGTATTGCACCACAAGGACATCCTACGGGTAGTCCCATTACTTTGCAGAAACCAATGCAACTATCAGAGGTAAAAGAACCAAACAAGGCTAGTATTGTGGTGGTTGAAGGAAAGCCTGGCTCTGCTTCTATTCCCCCTGAACCTGCCAAATATCGTTCATACATTGAGGAATATGCCAACATCCCTGCATGGAAGAGTGGAATAACCTACAAGCAAGGTGCTTTAGTCAGACGAGCTCATACCGATAATGAAGTCTATGTGTGGAGATCTCTATTAGATAATAATATCAATCACCCACCGATTCTAGGTACTAGCCCACCGTATTGGTTTCGTATCTCTTTGGAACAATACATCGCTCTATACGAAACAAACTTTGTCTATTCCCCATGGACCAAAGATAAACACGCTTTGTATCGTAATTATTGTGGTAATCCTGATGCGGTATTCTATAATACAAGTCCATCAACTAGACAAAATGACACAGCTGTAATGCCTGACTCCAACATGGTAATACGGGAATCAATACCAGGCACAACAGGACAACTTGGATTATGGCGTGATTCTGTTGATTTCAGGTTATCTCAACTAACGAATACTATACTAGATAGATACCTGTATGGTCGTCCCACGATCAAAGTCAATAATAGAAAGAATCGTCAATACGAAGGTATGAGAATACTTTGTGATGATGAGCCTCCTTCAGGGTTAGATAGTATAATTGCTAGACAATTCCACAATGGCACAACTTGGGAAAGAGATGAATTTGGAGTGTCTTTTGGGAATAACTTTGCCACACTAGGCGAATCTGGGAATTGGATAGTATTTCGTAGAACACAGAGATTCGATGAATGTATAGTACTCCATGAGGGTAAAACGTTCCAATACAACAAGGATTATAAAGATAGCACCAATGAAGACCTTGAAACTCAAAGTGGAAATCACTTCCAAGTCCCAGATATGTCAGCTGGGGGTACGTTGGCTTGGCGTGATGATGTAGATTTGTTCTTGGGCAATGATGCATTTCACCATCCTGTAAAGATAGAACAGCAGGATGGGTTATACAAACTACATGAGAATATCAGTACAGGCTCTTTGCCTACCGATTCTGGCATAGAAATAGAGTATGCTGTTAATCCCAAGCGTCTAGATGAGACTCAAACTTCAGCTGAGGATAAGGCGGGTATCGTAGAACAGTTAGAGCAGTTTTGGGGATGGCTTACAACTGATCAAGCCACAACAGATGGCAAGTTTGATCTAGGTAAAACTCTGGTAAACAAATTATCACAGGCTATTGGTTGGGCAGGGGATACAGTCTATGATGCATTATTTAATTGGTCTAGAGGAGCTCACATGAACAATGCAGGGTGGTGGGCTATACTGTTTGCTCCACCATTCCCTCGTAATACCTATAATAGTATCACAGAAGGTGTTGGTGCGTTATTTGGTGGTAATGCCGACAACCCCGTGCCTGTTCTAGATCTGAGAAACCTCAATTATACTCCAAAGGGCAATACAGGATATGCAGCTGAAGATGCTATGAATTTAGGTCAGATTAGTGGAATCAAATTGCTAATGAACTTTAACATATACGGACTAAACATTGAAACTTTTAGAGGAAATATACCATTCAGGTGCTGGATAGAGACCACAAGAGGCGATCTGTTGGTGTGTGATAAATCTATTCGATTTCAAGGAATTACACAGTTATTGGACTTTCCAATCACACAGTTTAAACAGTATAGAGCCAGAATACCAATATCTCTCACGGGAGCAAATATAGTATCACGAGTCTTAAACCCCGAACTGTCCATAACTGAAATCTTTGAACGCAGAAAAGTAAAGCGAATTGGACTACAATGCATGTTGGCTTATGATGATCAAGGCAGATATGATCCTGTGAACTTTTGGGGATTTATCAGGACGTTTTTGGCGGCATTTCCAGATAATGAGTTAAAGTTTAATGGACGTATTGACTATCTTCATTTTACCAAAGACGCCATAGTTGTGGCACAAAACAAAACCGATGACACCTATACCGAATCTGCTCAAGCCACAGATATTAAAAAGTACCATCTAGCCGACTCTCACAAGCGATACCCCAATATCTCAAACATCAATCAACTACAAAAGATAGCCAATACCGAACTAGACATTGAAAACTTTTCACACGACAAGTGGACTGCCACATATATGGACGAAGCCAGAATCAAGGCAGAAAGAACAGTCAAACTAAAAGATGAAAGTCTAATACCTGATTCAGAAGATACCAACAAGAGAGAGTTAATCGTCAAAAAGGTAACTTATTCAGTAGGGGATCGTGCTACAAATAGTGGTATGAAGACAACAATCGACTTGTACAAGAAGGTGATTCCTAGAAAATGACCTTTGCAAAAAAAGTAACCAATGCCATAAAGCAGACTGAATCTGATCTAGATGAGACTAGAACCATTGAACCTGATATTGGTAGTCCGCCAATAGAATGGGATAGAAATGCTTGGTTTGGTTCACGGCTTGGAATTACAGGCGGGGGTGGAAGTCTATCAGAGGTTGAATTTCCTTATGACGCTATTACTAGAAGTTTGATTCCAGCTGATGATGGTGCAGATTCAAGTACTGGTATCAGTCTTGGTCAAGAATATACTGCCAATCCTGATGGTACAGAACCTAAACGTTGGTATCAAATAATAGGCAATATTCTTAAAGTAAACTCAATTCAAGTAGCACAAACATCAAACACGGCAGATACACATATTTCATTAAGTGCAAGTATTAGTCCAACATCTACTCTCTATTCTCTGGCAAGTGGACTCGCTAGTTTCAGAACAGTTGGCACGGAAACTCTAAGATTGTCATACATATCTCAACCTGTTAGAGATGACTTTAGACATATTATACCTAATACTGCGTTGCTATTTCTAGATAGTGGCGATAACAATAAACTCAAACTATTACGATATGGTACTCAAACCGCTGAAGAAATAGGTGGTGCATCTAGTGATTTTGATCCATCTGACATTACCCAGAATCTAATTCCAGGACTTACAGATTCTGATCAATCTAGAAATCTTGACATTGGTAGCACAACTCAACAATGGAATCGTATGTTTTCTAATCAGTTTGTGTTTAGACAGCAATCAGCAAATCCTTCTGATCCTGGTAGTACCAATGTAGTACTATATTATAGAACAGGTACAGGTTGGCAATATAAAAGAGGCGATAATAATCCGCAGTCATTTAGTAGTTTTGATCCGACTAGATCGCCAACAATACTGCCAGAAGATAGTACAACCAATCTTGGAAGTGCTAACAAAGATTGGGAACACATATACTTTTCAGGAAATATAGAACTTGAACCGACACGGGGTGTAGGGGATCAAAGAATCGGTACTAGCAGATCAGCTGTCGTAACCAGCAGTACTATGTGGAGTGCATTAAACCACATATACACAATCCACACACATGCCAATAATCTATTACCTTATGATACTCGCAAAAATTGGTCGAAATCGATAACAGATAGTACTAGATGGTCTCATACTCACATTGAAGTCTTTGCTAATCTAGTGCCTGATACAGATAGTACGACAGATGCTACACCAAGTACTATAACAGGATCAGATAAAGTGGCAGGATTCAATCTAGGGTGGACTGACGCTCATTGGAAAGGAGTTTATGCTGAAAGTCTATACCTTGCAAAATCTCACGATTCTGGCAACGTACCGACAGATCGTATTATGCTCTTTTATGATGATGATGGTGATGTTCTAAAGTATAAAGTTGGAAGTGATGATCCTGTTGCGTTCGGAGGCGTTGATTTATCTGCTGTATCTCAAGATATAGTCCCTGACAATTCGGCTATTGTTCCTAGTCAAACACCAAATAGACATCTAGGCAAAGCCAGTAAATATTGGGGGAATTTGTATATCGAGCATGTTTATGTTAGAGAGAATATTGAACCAGAAGCCACTGCAGCTGATTCAGGTGTAGATAGTCGTATAGGGGATCATAGAAATAGAGCAACTGGTTCAGGCATTCAACATAAACACTTTAACCACGTTTATCAGTATTGGGCAAACACAAACAAACTACGACCCTATGATCAGTTCAAGAATTGGCGTATAGGCACATCAAATTCTAGCACACATAAGCACACCCACATTGAAGTCTTTGCCAATCTAGTACCAAACACAGATGCTACACTATCCAATATAGATGAAAGAACTGTGGTGGATTCGGCGGGTAGTACTTTGGTTTCAGGTTCGTTTACATATAGTGGAGAATCATTTACAGGCACAAAAATTGGAAACCACGATATTGGGTGGCATGATGCCTTTTGGGGAAATGTTTTTGCACAGAACCATTGGTTTTCAGATATATCAGATAGTAGTGTGGCAAGTCCACCATCTAATAGTAAACGAGTTGTATTATACTGGACAGGTACAGAGTTTAGGTACCGTACACCTGGAGCTAGCAGTTCTACTAGATTTGCGGCGTCTTGGACAGGCGGTTCAGTAACAAATCATGTCTATCCAAATACAAATCATACACTAAACTTGGGAAGAAATGGAAATTGGTGGGCTGGTATCTATGGCGGAGTACTGATCTTAGATTATGCTAGTGGTCGCACCACAAGACCCCCAGACGCAAATAGTGTGGCTATCTATTGTGATATGGAAGGAAATCTAAAATATCAAAAACGTTCAGGTGGTGAGCAGAATTTGATAGGGGGTTCTTGGAATGGCGGAACTGTATCTCAAGACATTGATCCTAGTAACAGCAATATCAATATTGGTGATCGTAGTAACGAGTTCAAAGCAGTTTATACTAGATTGATAGCAGGTGAGAAGACAACCACTAATACGGCAGGGGATATACAGATTGGTGCATCTTCTACTGACCAGATAGGATTTAGTGGAGTAATAGAAGATAATCTAATTCCTGATAGTAGTTCACAATTAGGTACTTCTAGTGCTAGATGGAAGTGGATTTATGGCGACACAGGTAATTTTAATACTCTATGGGTTGGCACAACTCAGATTACAGGTAGTGGTGGTGGACAGTTTACAGGATCAAATCTTCCTTCATTGTATCCCGCTTCTAATCGTAATGACATTGGTAGTACTGGAGCATTAAGATGGGACGATCTGTATATTGAGAATATCTACGCCTCAGATAGTATCACATGTCAAGATATTTCATGTGATGATATTAATGGTGATGACATGACTTTTGATACTGTACGTTGTAGAAATCTGACAGTTACTGGGACTGCTACTGGTAATTTTGGCGGTGGTGGATCTACTACTTGGTCTGGCGGAACTGTAAGAGGTACGGCCACGTTTAGTGCTGATGTTACATTCAATGAAGATGTTAGATTTGGAAGTAGTCCAGGCGATAGAGTTTACTTTACTTCAAGAATAGATAGTAGTATTATCCCATATAATTTAGCGAGTTCGTTAGCATCTAGAAGAAATAGAGATTTAGGAAGCACTACCAGAAATTGGGAAAACATTTACGCTGAAACGATTGATATTGACGACACCATGAAAACTGAAAACATACTAATAAGACAAACAACTTCTGATTGGACACCAGATTGGAATGATGTGCCTAATGGTGGAATTATATTATATAGTGTAGATGGTGTTCTAACATATAGAGCTAAAAATTTTAGAGGGACAAGATCATCAGGTACATTAAGTTAAATATTGGTTTGTTTCATACTCTTTATGCATCTACTATTGTTAGCTCCAATATTATTGCTAGTAGGAATCGCTTATGCACATAACGAAGTTGATTTTGAACTAGACAACAACTGCATTCCCAAAGTCAATGGTACGTATAACGCAACATGTACAGATGATCATCTATGGTATCTTGGCGAGTTAGAAAAACAGGCACATAGACTACATCATGCAGGTGAGACAGTAATTCATAGTTGGGGCGTAGCTCTAAATGAAAAGAGACATGTAGAACAACAACTAAAAATATGTCAAGATAACTATATTGCACTACAAAACTCTACCTGCACAATACCAGAAACCGAAGCGGTATCTAGAATACAAGCAAACTATCAAGCCTGTGTAGATGCACTAACTCCAAACCAAAGAACCGAAAAAGGACTACGACTAGAGATATGGATAGAGAAGCAATGGTCTCAGAAACTAGAGGCACAACTCAACGACACCAAAGAACAACTAGCCAACATGACTGCTCTCTACAAGAAATCTACGATACTCAACGCAGAGGTAGGACAACTCCAACTGAAAATACAGAATCTAACCAGCGAAAACAAGGAACTCATCAAAGAGATTCGACAACTACGAGTACAGATACATCAAGATTAATATACCCCTTTTTTCTTCATAGAGTCATGGCATGGGCGACAACCGATACTGAAGCATTACAAACCGAACTAGATCTACTAGAGGCTTTTGTCAATGAATGTGATGATAAAATCCGTACAGCTCGACCAGCAGTCAAGGGTCTTCGCGCCGTAATAGCCAACGTTGGCTTGGACGGGGCTGAAATCCCTGATGATGATAGGCAAACTCTAAAGACGAATCTCATCGCTCTCAGCAAAAAGTGTAGAGGCGTAACATGATGGTACATACAGAATCCCCTAGAGACGACATGCCTAAAACAACTAAACCCATCACAGAAAAGAAGAGTGATTGGTCTTATTGTAAATTTGATGTAATAAAGGCTAAAAAGATTGAGCTAAATGGTCATACAATATCCATCATAAATGGCAAACTAGAGATAATCGACAAAGTAGCCGAAGCAGAAAAGTTAGAGACGAGGGGAAAAGTTGGATCATAGCACCTATCTGCAAGAGACTCTGACCGAGTTAATTCAATTGAGAAATTATAAGAATCAGACAGATCTCATGTTAAAGAGACTTTTCGAGGCATTTCCAGAAACGCAGAGTGCCTTACAAGACTGGTTATCTAGCATGGATGGAGCAAAGGATATTAAAATGAATCGAGTAAAGCCCGATAATAATGACGACACAAAGTAAACGAGAATATAAGAGACTTTGGCAAAGGGAATGGGTTAAAAATCCAAAGAATAAAAGAACCATGAAACTTGCATGTAAACGTTGGCGTAAAAATAATACTGAACAACAAATAGCCTATCGACAACAATACCATTTAGAACATGGTGCAGAGAGGCGTAAACACTTAAGTGAAAGCAATGCTTTATTACGTTCAAAAACCCTTGATCTCTATGGTGGCAAGTGTGTTAGATGTGGCTTCAAAGACCATCGATTTCTAGATTTCGATCATATAGACAATGATGGCAAAGAGCAGAGAAAGGTCTTAGGTTGGAAGTACAAGTTTTACAATTATCTTATAGAGAACAAGCCTGATGATATTCAGATATTGTGTAGTTGGTGTAATCGTAGAAAGATGCGACATGGTACATATGATTGGGGTGTTCGGAAACAACGTGGTATCGCAATCATAAGGAGTAGAACTCAGCAAAGACGTCTCAAGTGTCTAAAACATTATGGAACTTCTATCCCTCATTGTAAGTTATGTGGATTAGTAAATACTAGATTCCTTCACCTTGACCACATCGATGACAACGGCAAGGAAGAGCGTGAGAAATATGGGCAAGGCGACACATTCTACAAGTATCTAATCGAGAATGACTTTCCCTCTAACTTACAGGTATTGTGTCGAAAATGTAATCTTGATAAACAAAAGACATAAAAATGGAAACCCCTTCAAAACAAGAGACAACTCAAGACGATCCAATCGGCAGTAGAAGAGAGGTGTCTAGTACAACAAATGATGAGATATCTGTAAGGTCTAGAAGAGATTAAATAATGTATCATTTTATGACCTGTGAGGGGGCTAGACTCAGCTCGAAAGACTGACGGGTTTCACGCAAGTTTGTCCCAATTTGAATACCCTCGAGGGTGAGGCTTAATAGCCGAGCCGTTTAGTTGTTATAAACAAGTATATTCTCTCTAAAATATGGCAGTTACTGATAATGACATTCGATACCACTATGTAGGGGGTAGCGGAGCTGGTAGTACCACTAGAGGCGATTCAAGTCTAGGTGGAGCTGTCGATACTGCAAACACAATCTCAGATACTAAACATTATCTATTCAAAGAAGTTACATCTCATCAGGCTGAACAGGGTATAAATGATTATCGTTGTATAGCAGTTCATAACGCCAACGCAGATGGAGACGCTCTAACCAATCCTGTGGTGTATTTCTCTAATGATCAATCTGGCAATCCATCTGAAGCACGAATGGAATTTGCCATTGATCCACAACCTACAGCGGCAAGTCTCACCACTACAAGAGTCGTAACCAGTCCAACTCAATCAGGCAATACACAAGGAATCTTTGGTAGTGTAGCACCTGCTTCAGTTACAGGATTAACCTGGAACGGATCAGCACCAATCTCTTATGCAACAGGCATATCTCTGGCAACCTCATTACCTGCAACACATTACAAAGCAATTTGGCTTAGACGAGTTATTGGTACAGAAGCACCACAAACTGATACCGTATCTGTTACACTTAATGTCGAGGGCGCAGCGAATTGAGCCTAAATATTGGGCGAACTCCACGTCCTTCATATTCTGCTAAAAAGTGTAGTGTTCACAATGTATTCATGCAAACCGAAGACGATCTAATCAATGTATGTCCAGTTCCAGAATGCGATAGATGGATTCTGCGTGATGATCTAAGACGCAAGAAAGCACCTGGTTTCTATGCCGTAAGGTGTACCACATGTAATTGGGTTTATCCAAGTCTTGACCCTGAAGTATGTGCTATCTGTGATGATCCCATGAAGGCTCGAATCTATGAAGTTTTAAAGCAGTATAGAGGGTCATAAGTTGAATGCCTCAAAGAGATACTAGTTCTGACATAACCTATCCGACAGCTATACAAAGACCCAGAGGATTAACACGTGCTTGGAAAAAGTGGTTTATAGCAGAGAATGTTCGTGGTGGCACAAACAAGATTCATTGTTTATCAGATACTAAAACCAACGGAGTAAACGATAGATTCGATCAACTAGATGTCAATCTAGGTGATAATCCTCTTGGACTGGCGTACTATCATGGCGAGTTTCTTGTGTCAGATGTGAGTAATGCCATCACTAGATACAGGCTAAAGCACGATAGCACGAGTTGGAGCAACTTTGATGCACGTGCAAGGTTTGGCTTTGACGTACAGGGTGGCAAGGCATTTATGATGAAAAATAGAATCAACCGATTCTTTACAGCAGATAATGTCGATATATCTATTGGTGGCACGTTCCAGGACTTTGTATTCAATGGCGAAGACATTGTAGTAGGTACGTCAGGAACAAATGAAAAGTTTTACAGAGCTACAAGTGCAGGTCTTGAGCCACCACAAACAGGAGTCAATCTCTTTTCTGATACTGAAAACAATAACGAGACCATTGTTGCAATGTACTTTGATGGTGTTGTACTATGGACAATCATTCGTACAGGTGATGAAGATCAGCAAATTAATTGGCGATACGACAGATACGGATACAAGTTTCCCAATGAGCGTACCACTATAACCAAGACTCAATCTGAACAACGACTATCAGTAATGAATGGCATGACTGTAAAAGGCATGACCAAACTACATGGCAAGTTCTATCTTTTAGTGAATAATCTTACAAAGTGGTCGCTCATGGCATATAATGAAAATTGGACTAGAGACACTTCTGCCGACTTTGACATTGCCAATTTATCAGCCACAGGATTAACTACTGATGGCACATACCTATACACGATACAATCCAATATAGTACGAGCCTATCACCCTATCACAAAACAAGCCGTGCCAGAAAGAGACATACCAGTACGAACCCACGACATGCCAAATCCAACTGCTCTAGACTTTAAGAATGGCACACTCTGGTTAGGATTTCCTAATGGCACTAACAAGGTGTCTCTAAGAGACGCCACCCTAATAGAATATGATTATGTAGATGACGCTGACGCCAATACCAGTTTTACTCTGACCCGACCCTCTGCTACTGTACATTTTGAAGGCATGACTCACGATAGAACAAAGTTTGTAAACTATTTACCAGGAACGGTTGATGAGTTTGTAGCCTATCAACGCTATGGCGGAAGCCCACTTGGACAGATTCGACTACAAGACCCACCCAGCGAAATATCAGGATATACCACACGGGGGGTTTACTTTGATGGCTCTGATTATTGGATTGCTAAAACCAACACAACTGATGACAAACTATTACGCTTTACCCCTGATGTAACGGACAATCCCTATGCGGTTAAAGATCTCAAAACCCGTGATACATTATACCAACGAGTCTATGAGACGAGTGCGATACGACCAAAGATTGAACAAATCGATCTAGGTGGGGAATCCTCTATTAATTCGATAGCGATAGACGGTGATTACATCTATGTGAATAACGATGAATCGCACCACATCAATCGAGTACACACAGGTACACATAGCAAAGATCTTCCATTCTTTACCTATGCTCAAACCTACGAGTTTACGGGACTGACTTTCCACGATGGCGAATTATACTGTACAGATAGACTGAATAACAGAGTAGTCGTCTATACTCCAAGAGAGACAGGAAACGATGGAGCAGATATACTAGCACCGAATAGAGTTCACAATCTAACCAACATTTCAGGGGAAGCCCGTGCCATAACCTACAAAGACGGGGTATTCGCTGTAATAGACAGCAGATCAGGAGCTCGTTCCAACATTGTATTCTATGACAAGAATTTCAATTATCTTGGCAGTCGTCTAACCCCCATAAGAAGTACAGATCGTTCATGGACGTCTCAAGTACAAGCCATAGCGTCAGATGGACGATATTGGTATTGTGGGGATTATCAAACAAACCGCATTCTAGTAGAGACAGGCACGTTTACAGATGGCATAGACAATCAAGAGGCATTACAGTTTAGTATAGATCCACCCGTAGCAGGTTATCGTATCGAAGGACTAGACATACAAGGCGGGACACTCTGGGTGGCATGGAACTCGACAACAAGTTCAACTACTCACTATGCTACTTCTCATAAATTGTATGGTTTTGGGAGTACAATAACAGGTACAGATGAGAAAAAACTAGAGACCAGAACGGCATTCGCAAAAAGAGATAACTCTGATAGTGCGACAGGTTTGGCTAATGATGGCACACATCTTTTCACAGTCAGTTCACATGATAGAGCTTTAATCGAGTATGATACTGATGGTACTAATCGTAGGCAGGTTGGTAGTTTTACTGAATCATTTGGAATCGTAACAGGTGTGGCTAGAACAACCAACAAGTTTTATATCTTTTTGTATAAAGACCTAGCTCCTGCAACTAGCAGTATAGTACAAATGACTCATGCAGGGTCAGTCCTATCCACAAGACTCACAATAGGAACTAATACTCCCAATCCAGTAGGCGGTACATTTCACAATGGTAAATTGTATGTACTGGATAATTCTAACAATCAGATTGATGTGTATAATGTAACTGCTGGAAGTACAGCTGGAACTAATGACTCTCTTGCATACAGTACATCATACAGTTTACCCAATAAATCATGGGGTTCTGTATGTAATGATGGAATACATCTTTGGTGTTTAAACACAACCGATAATGAGATGTATGCTCTAGATTTATCAGGCAATCATATATCTGCCTTAGACTTTGACATTGATGACCCACAAACAGGGTATGGTTGGACGGGTTCAACAATAATTGGTAATAAAATGTACATAATGCAACAAAAGAATGATGTACAAAACGCTTTAGTAGATACATGGCAACAACCTACAATTCGTGAACCTAAGGGAACTAAAATCATTGATACTACGGGGGAGTATAACAGTCTAGCTCATCATAATGGCAAGTTGTACTCCATTGATGGTCGTGCAGGGCATGTAAGTATTGATGAGTTTGAACTTGATGGTAGTAATCAAAGTAATCCAACAAGTGTTAGTTTACCTGCGGGTGTTACAGGTGCATACGCAGGTATGTGTGTTAATAGTTCAGGTAATTTTGTAATTGTTACTGCAACTAATCGTGCATTTGAAATTAATGCGAGTGGCGATCTAGTAAGTCAACACACGCTAATCGGTACAAGTACTACAGCTGAAGGCATTACTTTACTTGGCGATAAGTATTATGTAGTACAATTTGATAATCGTGGAAATAAACGCATTCGTGTTTATAATTCGAGTTTTCAACATCAATCAAGTGAAGATACATTAATCACAGCCGCTGCCAAAGCAATTACTAATGATGGCACATATCTTTATCTTCGTGATGGTGGTAAACTCATTGCGATTGATCCAACCACCAAAGCAAGAGTTCCAACACAGGACGTAGCTGTTACCAAACACGCACCTGCTCTAGATGGATTTGAACTAGAAGGCATGGATTATGCCAACAATACTTTCTATCTGTTATGGGCTGAAAGTGCTACGGGCAGGCGCATAGATCAATACCCAATGTCCACACAAACCCCACTCCTTGTAGATCAAGACAAAATACAAGGCGTAGCCAAACATGACGGCAAGGTATGGGTGCTAGACAATACCGACAACGTACTCCAACCCTACGATGATGACACCGATGACGAAACCAATCCCAGCGGGACTCCAATTCAACTATTCGAGCATACTTGGATTTCAGTTACCAATGATGAAAACTATTTCTATATTCTAGCCAACGACAATATCATTTATTGTTATAATGAATCGGGGCGGGTTAGTGCCAGAGATATTAGTATCAAGGATGTGTCCTTGCCTAGCGGATATTCGTGGCAACAAATAATGATTTGGGACGATGTAATGTACCTACACGCCACCACGACAGCAAGTAATACAGCCGATTACGTTTATCCTCTACAATACAAAGAGCATGATTATCTGGCAATACCTAGATATCCAGGCGAGTTTAGTTATGTCGCTTCTAGTCCTGTGTCGGTAAACATGGGTGCGACTTCTATTCCCCAACCTGACGCCTTTGCATGGGACGGCACACATTGGTATGTAATGGAAGATTCCAACAGAGAGCTATTCAAGTTTAATGATTCCTTTGCTCTACAAACCCCTCGCAATCAACGGGTAGGCGGTACATCAAGTCAAGACATCTATGGTATTGTATGGACAGGTACTCGATTGGTTTACTTTTCGACACGGGGTTGGGGTACAATCAATACAAGCACATTGGTGTCTTCTAATCCCATTGGGGACAATGCTCCCATATTGATTAATCCCAGCAATGCCATAACTTTCTATGAAGACGTGTTTTACGTTCCACAAAGACGTGGCGTGTACATGTTTTCCTTTGATGGCACGACTGCGAGTTATCTTGGTCGATTCGATACTGTCGCTTCTGATCCACTTGGTATTGCCGCCTATGAAGGTGTACTGTACATTGTTGGTGAGAATAAACACGTCTATGTCTATGACATTGGCACAAAGAGACGAAAGCCTGAAAGAGAGTTTGACGCAACAGGTCCAGATGAAATCCATGAAGCATTAATCAGAGACCATCGACTATACTTACTAGGACGAGATACCTCTGACAACAAGGCACTACGATACTATGATCTACGACAACGAGACTTTTCTCGCATAGACGTTGGGCAAGATATACGGGACGGAGCAATCACCACAAACAACAACTATTTCTTTGTTGTGTCAGATCATACCAATAACATCTACAAGGTATCGATTCATTCAGGTGCAGTTGAACTAACCATCGGTCTTTGGAATACAGGTAGCACGGTAAACCAAGACCCCGTTGGGGCTACACTTCATGGCAACGAGATAGCCGTATTGGACAAAGACAGTAAGCACATATTCCTGTATAACGACCATCAGGCGACACAATCACTACAAGTCCAACACATAAAACGACTACCACCTACAATAACGGACTTGCGAGGGATAACTTGGTTCAATGGATTATATTGGGTCGTGGCAGGACGCAACATCTATCTGTTTGGCGATACTCCACATACTGTATTACCTGCGGCACACATCACATTAACTGCTGACGCCAACGACTTTGACTGTATAACCCATGATGATAACTATGTGTATGTGTTGATGTCATCTGAAGATGTCCATGTGTTTGACCGCAACGGCACTCGAATACATCACAGAGACGTCCAACTAGACGAGTATTCTGGCGATAATGATCTTCGCAATCTATCGGGTATAACTCACACCAATGGGCTTTTGTATATTCTGGACGGGGGCACAAACAACAACGCTAGAGTATTTCCCATTAAACTACGCAAAGACAATGAATGGCTTGTAGAACAAAGAGAGATACTTGGTAATAGTTTTGGCAATGCTAGAACAGTTGGATCACATAGTACCATACCCCTAGCTCTAGCAAATACTAGTCCTCTTGATGTGGCTGCACAGTTTACCAATGTTGCAGAAAATTATGGTAGTTTGTATGTTCTGGATAGAGTAAAGCGACACATCTATGTTTATGATTTAGACGCAGGGTGGTGGGACGAAGTCAAAAGTTTCGCTCTAAACTCTGATACCAGAGAGCCTGAATCCATAACAATCAACGATGGTAAACTGTATGTTCTGAACAATACTGCCACAAGTCCGTCAGTTCACGTCTATAACATATCTCTGACAGGATTACACTCTGGCTTTGCTCGTAGGTTATCTCTGGACGACATTGCATTAACTCAAGATTCCACAGGCTATGATCATATTGCGTGGTTTAACGATATACTCCTAGTGCGTGGTAAGGGTGGAATGACATACGGCTTTGTTAATGGACAACACGGCACTACAATATCCAACATAGCAGGACGATTCGGATTTGATGATTACGACATGTATCATTACGATTCGGGCAATGTAGTCAAGAGACAACTAGCTTTAGAATCGCATACGGGACCCACAGTATTCTCTGGACTGGATAATCCACGAGGTTTATCTGTGTTTAATGACGAGTTAATTGCAATATCTGATAAAACTCCAGGCAAGGAGGTTATCTCTAGAACTCCTGTATTTACCGCAACTCAGGCTAGAACATATCCACCAAATCCAACACCAGAGACAGTAATCGATAATATCGTTCTTCCTCCAGGTGCGAGTATTCAGGGGGCAACTTCTGATGACACTACCATGTGGCTACTCGATAATAACTCCAAGCGAGTATATCAATATACAATAGACAATTCAGGATCAACTCCTGCTATATCGACTGTCAATTCAGGCTCATTCCTAGTAAATACAACTGAAAACGTACGGGGTATAACCAAAGGACCTGATAGATTTTACATTCTGGCAGATACTCGAATCCTAGAATATACGCTATCGGGACTAGAGATACCTTTCTCAACATCTCTGACAATCCCAACAACTCGCAGACTAGGAATCACTTATTATAATAACAAACTATGGGTTGCAGTCATAGACACAGGTACAAACTCTCACTATGTTCATGCCTATGATACAAGCACCAGAGAATCTACAACAGGTGGTTTTAGAGTATCGGATGCCAATATTGGTGGTATTGCTACTGATGATAATCGCTTTTGGATGTTCTATGGCGATGGTTGGAGTAGGTATGATATATCAGATACATCTGTCGGGAATCAAACTAATTGGAGTACGTCAGGTATTGATAATGTCTATCGTGAGGCGGGTTGTATGTATTCCAATGATCGTATATATGGTGTACTCCAACACAATACAAACAATACACTCAGGATGTTACCCCTCAAAGTATCTGACTCTGCCAAAGCAGTCGATTCAATCACTCTAGATACTGCCAATTCAGACCCAGAAGGCTTGGCGTCAGATGATACCTATCTGTATGTGGCAGATGGTAATGGAAGGCAACTATACGTTTATCCTGGCGTGGGAGCTCAAGATCATGCCAAGATAGATGCTAGAGGCATAGACTTTACAGAAGAGACTTCTCTTGGTTCGCCACACGGATTACATGTGTATAACGATAAACTCTACGTGCTGAATGATTACGATCCAAACAATCCAACCACCAACGCCAACAAGATATTTGCGTGGCTTACGGGGATATTTCCAAGTAAAGAGTTGGTTATATCTTATGCCATGCCATATCTACGAAAAGCACTAAACGTATCATATCTGATTAAGAGACCACAGTATTGGCACTATCAACGTCCACCTCATACAGATATTACTCATCGACTTGGTGCGATGACAATCGTTGGTAATTCATTATATATCATTACAAGTGGTGGCACAGGAACAGGTCTTACTCTGAAAAAATACAACAAGGACACTTTCGCAGCTGAACGATTTACGGCAGGAGGAGTTTCAACTGAAAATGCTTTCATTCCAAAGCCCTCTGGTGCAAGTGGAGTAAACGTGCAAGACATGACATGGGACGGCTCTAATCTATTTCTTGCAAGTAATAATGATGATCGTCTATGGAAAATATCCAATGAGCCAACGTATGATTCTGCTAATAGTCGTGAAGTGTTAGGTAGAGTCGATATGTCAGTTACAGGTAGTCGTACATCGTGGGAAGGAATGGCATGGAATGGCGAACATATTATAGTCGTTGATACCGAAGCGGGTGAAAAGTTTGAAAGACGTAATACCTCTCTGGGTGCTATTGATTCGCAAACAATCAATTTCGGTTCAGGTGCGTTTAGTAGTCTAGCCAGTGCAGATCACGTCAATGGCATGGACTTTGACGAACAAAACTATTACTGTGTAGTATCCAACAACATCACAAACAGAAGCAAACTCGTGGTAATAAACAGAGAGCTAAACAAACTAGAGTTTGAAACCGACTTGCCCACAGCAATAACTCACCCTGTTGGAATAGTCAAGGACGGAGACCGTGTTATCATAGCTAATTGGGTAACTGCGGGTTCAAACAACGGACTCTATGTTTTCAGATACGTAACTCCTGTGATTCGAGGTTTACCAATATCCTTTGAAATTCTTAGCTCTTTGATCTCGCCAAAGATGTTAAACATTCTATACAGTATATCTCGAATCCCTGCAAAGAAGCCTCTATCCATGATATACGATATACCATTCTATCGTATCTCACCAAAGGCGTTAAACATCGTATATGACATCAACGAGTATCTTGTGCCAAAAATACTAAACATCTCTTATAAAATTTCAAGACGTGCCACAAAGCCATTAAACATCATATACGAGATATTTAGAATCCCTGCTAGTAAACGATTACGAATACGATACAGAATATTACGAATCCCTGCAAAGAAGCCATTACAAATACTATACAGTATAGCAGAAAATCTAATACCAAAGCCAATAAACATATCCTACAAAATTAACGAGTTCAGAAAGAGCAAGAGTCTAGATGTAATATATCACATGCTTAATTTCGATCTCCGATTGGGTAATAGATTCGATGTTACATATACCGATGATATTACACAGGTTCGCTCACTCTCTAGGTTTAGAGATCAATGGGCGATACTTGGTAATAGTGAGCAACAGAGACCATCAGATAGAAACCCTGTTGATTATGACGCTGTCCACTTTGTAAACGAAGACGGCACAACAGGGGAAACAGAAAATGTGGATTGGGTGGAAGTTGATTCCAACAAGGCAGGACTTCACATAGAAGGCAATGAAATGTATGTGCTAAATGATGATGGTGAGGTAAACCTGTTCAGGTATAACGGCACTAGATGGATATTTGATGGCGAGTTGTCATATCGTGAACCTGAACAAAGACGTACCGACTGTGTGGATATTCTAATTGTACCACCTGGCGGGGAAGACGGCACAGACGGACTTGTAGCAATAGTAAACGAACAAGACACTCCAGAAACCAAGTTCTTTACTCGTGTTGGTTCAGAATTACAATGGTTCGGCGATGCCTATATCTATATGGCAGGTACTGATCCTCGTGGACTTACTGCCGATGAATCCTATTTCTATATGGTAGATAATACAGGTAAACAAGTTATCGCATATAACAGACGTAATGGTGAAGGTGATGATGGTGATGAGTATCGCAATCCACAAGGCTATAACATAGAGGACGACTTTACCAGAGAGAATTTTCCACTGGACACAAACAATCAGAGACCTCGAGGAATCTATGTCTTTGGCAAGGTTGTATGGGTGCTAGAGAATAATCGCAGAACAGGGGGTGCTGTTGCAGAACGAATGTTATACGCATACAATACTGAACTATCTTGGTATCGACAAGTATTGGATATTGTATATTCGATACCCACCTATACTATCAAAAAGCCACTAAACATTCTATATCGTGTAATCGGTATTCCTAAAAAGAAACTAGACATATCGTATCGTATCACAGGGTTCAACATAGATCCAAAGGCTCTTGTTATATCCTATGCGATTCCATTCTTTAGACGAGTTTGGGACTTGGGCATATCATACGACATTGCACATTATACCAATACTCACCCACTACAGATTCTCTATCGCATAGCATATACTTTCATAGATCCAAAGCCGTTAAACATATCCTACAATATTGCCGAGTATAGAGCTCAAGGTGATCTGCTCATAGAGTACATGATTGACTATTTCAGACGGGATTGGCAGTTGCCTATATCGTTTGGTATTCTGGGACTTAGACCCAGAAAACAACTAGGCATTATGTACGAGATATTTAGAATCCCTGCAAAGAAATCACTCGATATACGTTATCGCATTGGCGCCATAGTACGGGGCAAATCACTATCCATACAATACAAGATAGACAACATTGAGATCTTTAACTCTCTCAAGATAATATACAGTATTCAAAAGATACTGCCCAAACAGATTATCGACTTTAAATATATTAGAGACAAGGTGGTGAAATTCTTTAATGAATGACTATACCACGTTTCATCAGGGGAGTGCCTTTACCAAAGTGTTTCGAGTCAAGGACTATGATTTACACAACTATGCTACTCCCAAAGCCACCTGGACGTTCACCACAGTCAAAACAGATGGCATAACAAGAAAGTCTCTAGACACAGATCGTGTATCTCAAAAAGGCAAAGATGTCGATATCACCTTTGAAATACCATCTGACTTTTTCACGGCTGACATGGTAGGATCTTGCAAATATCAGGTGTCTCTGTATGACGAAAGTGATAGAACTCCTAGACTACACACAACTGAATATATCGGTGAGATTAAAGCTCCACTCTAGTATCGACAACTAACGGACAAGTGTATAGCCGCATTACGATTTGCTGTTGATATACGAAATCTAAATCTTAACCAAAAGAATGGTGGCATCCAATGAAATATCCTTGTCTCACTTGGTGATAATTCTGCACCTGTTGGATAATTTACCAGAGGCGGTTGAGTTGCAGTATCTGTTTGACCTGCTGCAAATGTACCTCTACCGCCTTCAATGGTGTTTGTGCCACTGAGCCTCCACGATCTTGTTTCAATGGGTAAATCCAAAGACATGTCTCTGATATAGATATATCGATTAGAAGTTGTACCAACATCATCTCTAGACCCAACTACATCCCAATTATATTCACCTGTTCTTCCATACCTAACGGCTGTATCATAATTTACATCTTCTAAAATTCCCCACAGATTATAACCAACCGCAGACTCACTACTACTATCTACTTGGAAGTGAATGAATGTTGCCTTTGGGGCTCCGACAGGTAGATAAAAATCTCTTTCTCTTTGTCCGCCTTGTGCTGTCCGTCCTAGTATAGTGCCATGTGCATGAAAAGTACCTACGTCTCCTCTACGCTTTAAAGAGTACTCGCCTTCACCATCCATGAATTGTCTTCCAATTAGATCCTTTTGATACGACATTACTTGATCACAACCTCACAATCATCACAAAACCATTCCCATTCCATTGGACGTCCATCTGTAAAAACAACAGGACATGGTGCTACCATCTGTTCACATTTATGACATTTTTTTGTTTGTGTGGGTACGTTCATTTAATCACCTTGCGGATATGTGGATAGTCTTTCTTGTCAAAGTGATCTAGATACTTGGCTTTCTTTATGCCAACGAATACTTGACCATACATAGCGTCAAAATGATTCTGCTCCAATAACCCATCTGTCAGAAATAGAGCGACGATTTCCATGTGGTCTAGAACAGTTATGAGATCCCCCTCTGCACCTCTGTCTATACTGCCATCGTTTTTAGTAATAGAAGTACTATTCTCGACAGCACGAACATCTTGTGCGAAATCTGGAATACTCTTCTCAGCACTCCATAAATTTAATAATAGTCCAGCAGATTCTACCTTGCCCATTTACTTGTTATAAGGGGGGCTACTTTATAAGTCTTAGTGAATGGTCAAAAAAAATGTCTTCAATGTCAAACTTTCTCTAGTGAGTATGCTCAAAGTCTTCATATCTACCACATTGGGACCCTTTGTGGGTGCGAAAATAATGTTGGATTCTTCTTTTGCAGATGCATTCATAGTAGCAATATTCTCGGGATTAATCATGTCTGGACTTCAGTTCGCCAATGCCTTGAATCGATATGAGAGGGATTTAGCCAATGGACGTTAAAAAGATTTTAAGAGTTTTGGGCGACTTTGCCCCCTTTAGTTGTGATCTAGATGAAAAGTGTCGTTATATCAAAGAAGTAGATGAAGATTAGTTGTTATTAAGAACCATGTTCTAGAGTAGTTGGTTTTACCAGACCGAAGTATTTTCCCATGCTTCGGTGTGAGGCGTTATGACCCTCACACCATTTATATTATAATATGAATCAGCAATAACATAAGCGGAGTTTGTCGGTAGCTCGTCAAAAAACCGTCTCTAGCAAACTGCGAAGTGGACACAGCCCCTCGCTCTGTCCACTCCGTTTATATAAAACGAATTGTGTAGACCAGTATGGAACTCGATACTGTAAAAACAAAATGGACTGACAGAGATGCTGACATAGTGGTTCAATATCTGATGGACAAGAAATTAGGATTGGAATCAGAAGACGAACTCTCTCAATAACCTTCATTTATATTATGATTCTCTCTAGGTATAATGGGCGTTGAAAACTACGGTTTTCTCCATACGGTGCTAGAGGGGACACTTGAAACCATATCCACTCCCTTTAGTATCCTTTATTAATGACTAAAATGTAAAACATACATGCTTAGTAAGTCGATGATGATCACATTGACACCAATGGTTACGGCTATAGCAGGAATGATTGCTCAATCTAGTCCACAATTTGCCTGGATCACTCCAGAGATGATTTTCTCACTTCTAGCCATGTTTGGGATTAGTGCTGGTGTCGGGGCAAAAGTAAAGAATGATAAAAGAAAACAAGAGATCGAATTAAAGAAAGTCGAGGTCGAAAAAGAAAAGGTAGCGATTGAACGAGTTGAAAAGATAGGGGGAGTTACTGTTCACGACACCAAAGTATATTCAAAACCACCAAAACCAGAACACTACACTATGGATATGACACACATGAGACCAGAGGAATTTGCCAAACTAACAGAATTACAAAAGGACGACTTTGTAAATCGAGGTGGCGTTGTAAATCCATTTTTGAAAGAAACCGAAGGCATACAATGGAATAATGCAGGTTGGTTCGATACTAACTTAAACCAGTATGAAGGGAAGGGAGCATTCCACCCGTATGGCAGAAAATACCTATGGATTAGGTGTAAAGGTGCAAAGGACGGCATTACAGTCAGAATGAGTAAACTACATGATGATACAGGTGAGTTCAAGAAACTATTACAAATAGATCAATCTGGAATACATGATGAAGACAACGACATAGAAACCACTCGACTAGAGATGTTTGGACTAGACAGAAAGACCCCCATGAAGAGAGGCAAGTATAGAATGATAATAACCGCCATGACACGTGGCACATCATATACGCAGAGTGCGACTACGAGTTTTGAGATAATTTGAAGAAACTGGTTAAAGTGCCATACTATGATAAAGATGGCGATGTGCAGTTTGAGGAGCGTCTAGTACGAGAGATTGCTTGTATCAGAGACAGTTGTCCATGTCATCAATGTAAAGAGCATAGAGATAGGGTGTTGTTATGAATGAAATAGAAACTCTAAATATAAGAGAATTAATCAAATATTATGACAAGAGGACAAAATGGCGGAAATTAAAATAAAGTGTCCAGACCCAGAAATCACTTCCAAAATCATCGGACTGGTAAGTAAAATTATTATAGAGACACATAGTACGTCACAGATAGATATGAGCGTGGTAAAGTAATGGTCTATCAGAAAGGAGTTATACAAGAATTTAAAGATAAGCCATGTCTCAACTGCGGTAATAACATGCAAGTGAAAAGTGGGCGTCAGAAATATTGTACAGATTGTCGAAGCATTATGATAAAACAGCATAAGCAAACTCCAGAGTTCAGAGCCAGAGACAAAATATACAAACAAAAACACTATGCAAATCCCATCAATAGACAAAAAAAGAGAGATCACGATAGAGAATATCAACAAATCCCAGAGATCAAAGAACGAATCAAACTATACAAAAAAGCATGGGGTTCAGACCCTGCAAATATACCAAAAATCAGAGAATCCCAAAAACGATTCAGAGATCGTCCCGAAAACAAAGAGAAGGCTAGTAAATATCAAAGAGGTCGTAGAGAAGAGTTGTTATCTAACGCACATAAGGTAATCGCCAAAGCACACAACTATCCCATTCAATGTATGCACTGTGATAGTACAAAAAACATATACATAGATCACATCAATGAAGATGGTGAGGAAGAACGAGAAATGATGAATCAGAATCTATATAAAATATATCGAAAAATACCAGAGTTGAGTGAATCAGAAATACGCAACAACTATCAACTACTTTGTTGTGCATGTAATCTTAGAAAAGCACGAGAACATAAAGAGTGTTTGAAGGCGGTGTGTAGATAATGTGTGTGAATCGTGATGATCGTGAAGAGATATATGTTCTAGGTCTTCGTGCCATTCGAGACATCACTCAAGCACTCAACTATGTCAATCTGTACAAGGACTATGATGCCAATACCAACTTTGACGAGGCGAAACTCAACCTTTTTAAATGCATAGACGAGTTCAAAAAGTATGAGTGATAAGATCTCTAAAGAGCTCCGACAGGCGTGTATCGACCTGCTACAAGCTGATAATGCTCGAACCAATCGATCTTATAGTCGAGTGATACCCAACCTCAAATCTGCTGTCAAGCACATCAATGAAGCAACCAAACTATACCGACAGCGATAAATCTTTTTCTATCTTGCGAGTGGATTTGGTTCGATTACAATGCCCACACAATACTTGAAGTTCACGAGGATAATCATGTCTAACTAACCAGCGATAAAACTTTTCTCCACCACCAATATGTTCACGATCTATGTATCCACCACCATGTATGTGATCCAGCTCTAGAAACCTAATATCCACGAGTCCACAGAAATTACATTTGCCGCCATAATGTTGTATTGCCTTAACTTTATACAAACTATCCCTAGCATGTCTTCGCAAGAGTTGTCGTTGTGGTACATCGTTCCATGAAGAATTGTGTCTACGCTTACGTTTGTTACAATTACTGCATAGTATCTGAATGTCGTCAGGTTTGTTGTTGATTAGATATCGGTAGAGTTGAGATTGCCTTCCATGTACCTTTCTCTGATTCTGTCCGTCATTATCTATGTGATCAAACTCCAGGAAGCGTTTATCGGTCAATCCACAATGAACGCATTCATTACCATAATGGTCTAATGCTTGGAGTCTTAGTCGCTCATTTCGTTCAACTCTAAGTTTGTTGATGTGTGCCTTCTTTACAGGATCGGCTAACCATCTTCTTGCTCTTTCTCTAGCTTTTGTTCTTGATTCCTCTATATTTTTATGATAATCAACTCTTGCTCTAATTCTAGCCTTCTCTTTGTTTTCAGGACGTTGATTATACTTTTTTTGGTATGCCTTAAACCACGACTTGCCTTCAGGACTACTATTCCATTTACTCATAACATTGCGTAGAAAAGCTTCAATATTACCTTTCCGCTAGTTCTCTCTCGATTTTACGGGTTGCTTGGGTAATATACAAGTCCCAGTCCCACTTCATTAGTTTCAGATCTGCTTCGTTTAGTATGATATATTGGAGTCCTGCGATGGCATAGGTTTCGTTACGCTTGGCATCTCTACGTTGAACGCTTGGTTTGGAATGTATAGATCCATCTATTTCCACAATAAATCGAATCTTGTTCTGCTTTAGAACGATAATATCTGGGTGTTGGATTCTGTATGTTTTGGCTTGAGATTCCGTAATATGTGAGTATATGCCTTCTAGTTCGCCTGTGTTTTTGTCAAAGGTCAAATACATCTGGTGTTTAATGTTGGCAGGATCATAGCCCAGAGACTTTAGAATCTGACGGACTTTAACAACCTTGTTTTCGTCTTGTATGGGGGGCAGATACTTATTTGAAATCATTATTTCTTTCCTCATACGCCTTTCTATATTCCTTTCTTCGAGCTTTTGTTCGTAATTTCATATTACAACATGGACAATGGATTCCTTCCCAATAAATGAACTTTGTACACACACGACAGTATTTGCGGTATTCTAGATACTTGAATTGTCCTTTATCTGTTACGGTTTTTTTGTAATCCACGCACTTGCCTTTACATAGAATCATTTTACTCTCGGCACATCCTTTCGCCACTTGCCTCTTTTATTTCTTAATTTGGTACCACAACACGGACACCACATTCCCTCATAGACGATAAAGACCTCGCAAAAAGTACACCGCTTTCTATTGCCGACGTACTTGTCCTGTACCCAACCTGGTATATGCTTGACATAGTCTTTGCACTTGTTTTTACACGATAACATCTTTCTCAGCTAAACATCTTGGGCAAACCCATACTTTCTTTTGTGAGGTCTCTGCATATACCATATTTCTACCACAACACTTAGGTTTCATAACTATCAATACCTGTGCCTAAATTTATCCTTTCCTTGATGAGTTTACAGTATTCAGGGTTTAACTCACAACCGATCCAGTCTCTCTCTAATTTTTGAGCCACCCACGCTGTTGTCCCTGCTCCCATGAATGGATCCAATACAATATCCCCCTTTTTCGTAGAACATCTGATTATACGTTCAATCATCTTGGGGGGATAGGTGGCATAGTGTCCGCCTTCATAGGTGCTACTAGCATACTCCCACACATCGCCTGGATTCTTGCCGTTTGCATGATAATAGTTTTTAGATAAATCCTTACATCTTGAGGCATTGACTTTGGCATAGTTCCCTTCCTGACGGTATTTCGTGCCTCGTGCCATGTGTTTGTCAGGGGTGCTAAATGGTTCTAGTTGTTTACGGGCTTTGGCTTTGACACTCCTTCGATCATTGGAACGATGCTCTACTCTAACATCGTCCAAGTCAAAGTAATACTTTTCAGATTTGGTCATGAAAAATATATGCTCATAGTTGCGGGTGAAACGGTCTTTGACAGGATCAGGTAAGGCACACAGTTTGCTCCAAATAATATCATTCCGCATGTGCCAACCATCATCAATACAATTAATCATAAATCGTTCTGGCACACCGTAGAGGGATTTGCGGAATGATGGACTTTTGGAATAGGTGTCGCCCAGATTAACCCATACAGTTCCGTCTGGTTTCAACACTCGTCTAATCTGTGTCATTAAATCTCTTAATTTTGATAGATATTCCTGGAATGTTTGTTCCAAGCCAATTTCGGCTGAACCTGCGTCATAGTCTCGTAAGCCAAATTAGATAAGGTGGACTTGTTACCACGCATTGTATAGTCTCTGATTCGATCTCTTGAATCTTTTCTAAACAATCGCCTTGCAACAATTCCACCATTAATCACCACCCCCTTCAAAATAACTTTCACGGATCTCATTGCCAAAAGAGTCCCAGCCTTGTGCGTGGATTCTGGCAAAGAGCTCTATTCTAGGTTGATCCCCCACCATCTTTACTATCTTTTGTCGTATGGCATCGGGTTTTACGCTATGCTCTCTTACTATACTAGAATGTATCTGACTGATGGAATGATTTATCACCTTGAGTCCTTTGCCCCGCTTACCAATAAGACACACCTCTGCATTGGAACGAGTGTAATGTCCTAGACCGATAAAGTATCCATGCGACTTGTTCTTTTTGATCCATGTAAAACCATTGGTTACATACTGAAATCCCCAAGCATTTATCACGTCTAGTCCTTCTTCTAACATGGGAAAGGTACACCACATAAACAACAAAGCATCGTCTTTGGCTATTGATTGAACGGGCAAGGCTCGTATATCATGGATCGTCATAACATCATAGTGATTGGCTGCACCTTTGAGTGTGTCTTCATATTCCCAGGGGCAATCAGCGTATATGATATTATACTTGTTTTTGGGAATTTCTGCAAAGTTAGTATAGATCATGTCATACAATGCCCCTCATCACATGTAGTTTCTTCATCATCATTCCATTGATCTAGGTTTTGACTTAATTTGATCGTAACTAATGGAGTTTTAAACATGGGATTTTTAGGATAGTCGTAAGCGTTCATTTCCATCTCTACGGCTTTGTCAAAGAGGTCTGGATGTGTATATCGTAGTTTCTTCATCTCTTTCTTGCTCTTGAAAGGACAATAGTAGCACCCTGATTTGATTGGTAATTCCCAACCCTGATCTCTTATGATTTTCTCACAGCCTTCTCTGGTGATTTTATCGTCTAGTAGTGGATAGTTCTTTTTGGCGTATAATACCTCGTGTTTGGGATTAAGGTTTAGCCTATGACTTTCGTCAATAGCAAACCCAATATCCATAATGGCTGGGTTTTTCTTGGTAGCACCTAGCTGTCGTAGTGCTTTGCGTATTGGATAGACTTTGAATAGTCTAGTACAGGTTCGAGTCATGCGTAGTGGCACAGTATGGTTCTTTATGGAATACTCTCTTAGCGTATCACCTGACTTGTGCTTTACTGTGATCCACTTGAGTTCTTTCTCTTTACAAAACGGCTTGAGATACTTTTCAATATACTCATAGGTTTCAGGAAATTCATCACCTGTATCTGAAAATATCACACAGTCGTATTCCTTCCAATATTTGATTAGCATTGCAGCTGTATTTACTCCAGCTCCCATTGATAGTACTCTTATACCCATTTATCTAATCCCCTCTTTGCATGTTCTATCTGTTCTTGTTCTTGACATTCACAAGTATAACAAACAGATCCTTTTGGAGTTGAATAAAGATGGCAACTACAAGGACATCTCATTCAATATTCACCTATCCCATGATTTTTCAGATAAGATGGAACACAATTCTTATGGTAGGGGTGATTTAGTAACCCATCTGTACCTGGATATGAAATTGTCTCATCTTCATCTTTGAACCATTTTCTACAACCTAAACATCTCATTTAATCACCCCCCCAAATCCCCCTCTCTCATTCCATACTAAACAATAAGATTTGTGTGGACAAAAATTACATGCGTAACTCTTATTGGCTGGAAATAATCCCCCTTCTATCTTGAGATCAGTATCAAACATTCTTCTAAAGGCATTCTCTATCATAATTGGATTTACGTTTACAGTTACGGCTCTGCCTGTTTGTAGATAAAACAATGTAACTTGGATAGGATATTGTCCATATAATTCGTACACCGCTTTGCAATAGACGGATGCTTGTAGGTCTCGTGTGAGAGCGTCTTTGGACATGGGAGTTTTACCTGTCTTGTAATCCACTATAATGTATTCGCCTTGATTATTCTGCTCTATTCTGTCGATTCGTCCCACGATGGGAAGTGTGTTATCCAAACTAAACTCTTTCTCGACTGCTATTATCTTGTTCTTGTTTTTATCGTTCCAAGTGTTGTACTTTTCCAACATTGCCATTGCTTTTTTGAATAGTGGATAGTCTTGAGATTCATCATCAGTATCTACATGCCAGATTTCTTTTAGTCGTTCTTCTTGTTTGGTGGGATCATTGGGATATTCCTCTAATACCTGATGGATCATTATACCTAGTTGCATGGGAATGGTCTCTTTCTCTTCATGTCCATCTACATACTTGTACTTGTACCGCAAGGGGCATCTGTCGTATATCTGATACTGCGAGGCAGAGCGATGATCAACGTCCACTTTCAAGCACCTCGAATGATTTTTGATAGGTATCTAAGAGCATTTTGTATCCCTCTGGACTCCAGGTTTTGAGCATGAACACCATACGAACCAGATAAGACATCGTAACTGCCGTCTCAGCTGGATTGCTTTCCATCATTAGTTTGATTTCGTTAAACTCTGGCGTTTCAGTATCCCCTGATCGTTCCACCATGCCAACTAGGTGTTCGATATTTTCTATAACATAGTTAAACATTGGCATACCACCCTGATTTCGGTTCATAGATTATACTGGCTTGTCTCATTTTATCTATCATACCATGAGCATCTGTACTGTTAAACTGTTCGCTATTGACCAAGTTCTCAATCAACTCTCTTTCATTGACCATGCCTTTGTCGTTCTTGAGTTTCTTGAAAATATCTTGGAATAGTTGCATTTTGGATACCTGACTCTTGGGCATTCCGTGTAGTACTCCTACATCGACTTGTCCTGTCGTAACGTCCACTCCTGAAGTCTTGAGCATCTCGTCCATGATGTAGATGGCTCGTTCAGCGTCCGACTCGTCAGCTGTATCTTTGAGAAGCATTTTGGCACGAGCAACTGTGAGACGGGTTATGCCTTCGAGTTGTCGGACAGTAACAGTCATGCCTTCCTCTGTTTTTCTCATCTTTTGATAATACTCTTTTATTTTGGCTCTGGCTTGTTCAGATAGAACGGGATGCATACTCTTGGCTACTCGAATATACTTGGCAAAGTCTTCATTGGTGAGTAGGTCGGGTTTTGAATCCTGTTGTGTGTACATGGATAATACATGATCTGCTATAACATCGTCCATGTCATTGTCAGCTACATCTTTGAGAACAAAGATCAAGTCGAATCGAGTAAGTAATGGTATGGGTATAGACGGCACATTCTCGGTTAGATTCTTGAATGGATCATACTTTCCAAAAGCAGGGTTAGCTATTGCTATTACAGAGCAACGAGTGTTCAAAGTACTATTGATTCCTGCTTTAGATATTGAGACGCTTTGTTGCTCCATGACTTCGTGGAGTGCAGAACGGTCTCTGGTGTCCATTTTATCGAACTCGTCTATTACGACCAACCCTTGATCTGCAAGAGCTGTAACGCCTGGTGATAGCATGTATCGTCCTGTTATATCGTCCTTTACGACAGCTGCTGTTAGACCTGCAGCTGATGAACCCTTACCGCTTGTGTAAAAGGCTCTGGGGGCGATTCTCTGAATGGCTTTACCCATCTCGGACTTTGCTACGCCTGGATCTCCAACCATTAGAATGTTAATGTCGCCACGCACCTTACTTCCGTTGGGCAGAGTCTTGGAATCGCCACCAATCATTGTAAGGATTAGTGCCTCTTTGACTAGATCATGTCCATACACATGGGAAGCGAAACTGTTTACTATCTTACGAGTGGCGTTTTCTTTGGCTACCATTTGAGCAAAGCGTTTACGTTCTGCTATGGTTATTTCTTTCTCAACTTTGTCTTGGGTTAGACGTGTGATATTATTGGCATAGATTCGCTGTCGGTAGGTTTGTATCTCTTTGGCTAGTTTGAGTTCTTTGGATTTTTCTACTCGCACCATACCTGCAACTTCTACAATATCGCCCAGCCGTGCCTCATCTACCAAGTCATCTGCCACGAACACGCTAATGCTCTTGGGGGTTTGACCTTCAGGCAAGTCAGAGGTTAGTTCTTGTAGTTCTATAATCTGGTAATTGATAAAGTCGCATTTTTTAGGCACAAGCTCTAGTTCCTTAGAGTTACACTTTTCAGCCTCACATAATACAGGCATCTCTATGGAGTAGTCTCTTTTGGCACGGAACTCACGTTCATGTCCTTTTTCACAACGATAAACTGCCTTCATCGGAATACTATCAATGGCACTGGAACGAATCATCATAGCCTTGACAGATACAAATTTACCGCTTGTCTCTGCTCCAATGTCTCTGATACCCCACATACTAGGATAGTTTGATATTCTGGCACGAATTTTGTCTCTAAAGTCTTTGGCATAATCAACGAATCTGGTGTGTAGTGTCTGCCATACTGCCTCGTTTAGAGCGTCCATGAAAAAGTCAGGATCTGCTAGGAAATAGTCCTCTAGGTTTGATTCACCCACAAAGTCATTAAAATCAATCTCTACCCATGTGGATTGTCTGGGATACATGTTGTCTATTATGTCGGGATATTTGATTTGACCGCTGGGATTCTTTTTAGACTTTATTGGTCTAAATTGATTCAAGAACTGATACAATGTATCTGTCATAGCAGACGGTGTCTTATCGGCTATAATGTCTGGTTTCATGCTCTACACCACCCCTCACTAAAACACTTTGTCGTAATGTACATGTATCTTTGAACTATATTTCTATCCCATTCCTTGTATTCTGCTTCGGTGCAGGTCTTTAACCACTCTTCCAAGTCCTTCTCGCTATCCATCGAACCGTCTAGAGTTGGGGCTTTGCGCTCCTCTTTGGTCGGGGGTCTCTCGTATATTTGCTCATAGGCATTTTCCATCAGATTACAGATAAAAGTGGACATTGTGATTCCCTTTCCATAAGCCTTTTCAGCCAGTGCATTATAGACTTCCATGTCCCGTATTGATAGGGTTCTATGCACAGGATTACTTACTTTATGATGTTGAAAAAAATTCATTGTCCACACTCCTTTAGGAATTTATCTACAAGATTGTGGACTATACTTGACGGATTGCTGTTGTTTCTAAAGGCTAGAACCTTTAACTCGTTCCACAGTTCAGGATCATACTTGCTCAGAGTGATCGTTCCGAACTGACCTTGTTGCTTCTCAAAGACCTCTTGTGTCATACTATACTGATATAACGAGCCTAATATAAACCCTAAGTAATTACTTACAAGTCTCTATCTATCTATCTATCTATCTAAAAGCTATGAATACATATTATATTATATTATATATATAATAATATAAAGGTACAAGTATAGTAGTAGTATAAGGTAGTGAATACATATTCACTCATTTTGTAGAGAGTGTTTGTTCAATGATAATAGGTATAGTCAGAGTCTAAGGCACAGATAAAGCACAGATCGTTCCCATCGCACTCGTATGCAGGTCCCTTTATGATCTGTTTACACCTTTTACATATCATTTTGAGACTCCCAGAATTTATGAAAACAACCATCACATATCAAATACATACGCTTCTTACCTGGCAAGAACGACACAACTCCTGACTGACCACACATCTCACATTTCTTCAAGATTCGCCACCTCGAGCAGTCTAGCTCTTCTATCTGAACGCCACCTTTGTATTCTTGTTATACTCTGATGGCACGAATTACAAACACAACAAAATCTCTTTTTCTCTAGTCTCATCAGGTATATTAGATCAGTCAGATACTCGTGGGGGTTCTCATAGTTCGAGTGTATTACATCGTTTGAGATATACCAAACATGGTGGAAGACACAAGCTCTACGCTTTGTGAATTTACGTTCACAAACATAGCACCTATCTGCACCAAACAGCTCTAGAGCTATCCTATTCTTTCTTTCTTCGTAGTCCATCTAGACACTCCACTAACAGTTTCGCTATAAACCCAGAGAAAGAGTTGATTCCCTGCTTTTCCAGCTCAAATTTATTGTCCTCAAAGTATGAATACAACACATCATATATGCTATCTCGTATGGTAAGTGATTTGTAACCTGGCATTGGCATTTAGACGCACTTTTTCCCCTCTATTCTGAACTCTCTTTCTGTGTCTTGGATTATCTTGAGTAGTTGTTTGCCTATTGATACTTGCTCTACATCTCCCAAATCGTCGGGGTTGTTGGTTATCTTGATGGTATCGCTGTCTTTTTCGAGCGTCGCCTCAAAGTACCATAGTCCTTTCGATGTTTGTCTGGCACTAATTCTAACTCTATCTTTCATTATTCTACCCTCTTCCCTATCCTTAATCTATTGGCACACTCCATGCAAATGGGAATACGCATGTCATACATCAGTTGAGGACCCAGATCTGTTTTACGTGCACAAAACGAACAATTCATTTTAGATACACCACCAGATATATGATCCAACACGCAAATATTCCCAAAGTCGCAAAGTCAGCCGCCTTTCTCAAGTTCATTCTTTCAACTCCTCTCTCAAATCCCCATGCATACCGCAGTATTTACAGATATCCTCTGAATTTCTTTCGTATAAATGAAACCAGCTATTACAAGTCATTCAAGTCCACCTCTCTCATACTAAATGATCTATCCAATCTATCTTTGCATTTCTTACAAACTATTAAATTTTCATAAGGACCAGGTGGCTCAATTACCCAATTTGGATCTTCTAATTTACCACATAAATGACATGAATCTAGCTCATGGTCTCCCATTCCACAATCACATGTATGGTAATATCTTATTTCACTCATTTTAATCCCCTCACCATAAACTCTAGTTCTTGTATGCGTCTCTCTAGTTCGTCATTCTTGTTTTTTAATTCCATGTTTATTTCCATCTGCTTATAATATCTATTTTCTATGTGTTGGTATAGTTTAGGAATTTCACCCGACACCCAGTTTAAGACCTTTTTACCACCGAACATTATCTTACCTGCCTCGCTAAATCCATGATTATTGTCATTAATTGCTTTATTTGTGTATCACAGAATCCTAAATCTTTTAGATTATTGTATATCTGGGCAATTAAGTCATAACGTTCAACACTCATGATCCTAACCTCGGGTGATATTCTGCACGAACTAGCTCAAAACATCGTTCACAAAAAGGTCTATACATACAGTCTTCTTTGGCGACAAATACACAAATCTCTATCTTTTTACATCTATAACAGATAGTATATTTATCAAGACAATCACCACACCATCTCTCTGCGGGGGTTGTGTCAGTCAAGAATGTCCGTCCACTAGTTCCACACTTTGCACACTTCATCCTTTCCACTCTAGCCTTAGTTGAAGGTCTATGAATTGTTTGTCATCTGTGTCTGCTTCATCTTCAAAATTAACATCAACTTTGACGCCACCTTTACTATGTTCTTCCACTATTAACGCCAATACCTTTTCTATTTCGGACATTATGTCGGCTTTACTCATTTTACCCACTCCTGAATACCTACTCTTTTAGCAGTCTTGTGTTGTTTGTATGATTCGTCAGTTGGTTTTATGCTGGGATTCTTTTCCCACGCTTTCCTACGAGCTCTAGATATGCTATCACTTGCTTTAGTACAACCAAGTCTTCTCATCTGGGCTATGAATTGATCGTGAGTTAAATTTCTGGACTCTGGAATAAAATACATTATTCTAGACACAATGGTAGTGAGGTTTTGCATCTCGTCATAATATACCTGCCAATCACTAAATCTCATTTCAACTCTTCCCTCACATCGTCATCTAGTCTATTACCGCCAAGTGGATAGGGCTTTTTCAAATTCTTGATCATGCCCTGCTGTATTCTTTCTATCCATTCATCTAGACTGCCAAAAAATACTTCGCTGGGCTTTCCCTCACCTGAAGCGATACAATCACAATAATGTCCGCCACGTTCTGTCTCTTTCATCTTTTCGTGGCACTCTGGACAGATCACTCGCCATTACCTCCTGTTGCATATTCTACCACCTTGTACACTTTACCATCACATTTATCATCTGATACATCACAAGGCATCTTTGATGGACTGGTTTCCATTCCAACTGCACCTCTGGTCATAATATGATTCTGCTTTGACATGTGTAGTAAATGCACTTTGCATACATAGTAAGGATCACTCACCTACGACACCCCAAAACGACTTTTGATATTTCTTAAAACAACCATCACATATAGTACCAAGTCCGTCAAACTCTTTGTTACATCTAGGACACTTCATCATAAACGCCCCCTAACATTTTATTCAATTCTCTAGTATGAGCTTCCATCTTTTCTTTTACTTTTCTTCTAAAGGCTACAATCATGCCGATTGCACAGTTCATACAGAGTATTTGATGTTGATCATCTTCATTCCTCGTTTCCCAGACAAATTCTATACAGGTATCATACTCGCATTCTTTATGACAATCTGCACACACCAGAGTACCAGTGTGATATACTCCTGCTGATGTCGTAATCATTCTAGTTCATACTCCTTGACTGATTTCAGAATGCTATATTTGATACCCTCCCACCTATACTCATCAACTTTACGATCACATATCAAACGTAATAGTTCTGTTTCGATTTTTCTCACCTCGTCATTGGATAATTGTGATATATGCAGTTCATAATTGTTCTTTATTTTTCGCATTATTCTTTCAACCTCTTTAGATAATCTGTTGATACAAACGACATTCCACAATATAGACATGATCTGACATTTCTTTCGTTTATGTTTACTATTTCCATTGGATTCTCGCATATAGGACACTTCCATTCACTCATTTCTTTTCCCCCTTTAGTTTCTCAATCAATAGATTTGCACCTTGTTTACTGGCTGGTATTATACCTGTATGACCAAGTGCTTTGATGTAATCTATCTGTTTTTGAGTTGGTGGTTCATCGCCTGTTGGTTTTTTCGACTGTGTAGAGTTTATCAATGCTTCAATCTCTGCTTCTGGCAGTTGCTTTCGTATTGCGTTTCGCTCAGCTTTACTAAATGCCTTGTTGCGACCAAAATTATCATAAGAACCATTACTAGCCAAAAACGGCTGTTCACTTGCACCGATGGTCTCGTACCCTGAATTATTATTCTTCATCTTTACATAGGATTGCCAATGCCATTGAGTTTTATCTTCTTCATCATATTTGGTCAATTCGACTTTGTCTTCTAGTATAATCAAAGGCTGTCCTGCTTGACTCATCTTTAGTGCAAGTGTCTTGATACCTCGATAAGATAGTTGCTTTTGTCCTTGTATTGTGTGAACACATGAAGCGTCTAGTCCACCCTCGAACTCCAACTGGATCTGGGCTTCGTCCAATTTCTCTGCCTGTTCAAAAGCCTTCAAATCAGTATTTCCCATATTATACAGTATATATGGTTATATATAAACCTTAAAGAAAAAAAAGCCTAGAGTGGAATCTGACATCTAGGACATTTTTTAGGGGTTTT